>NZ_CP136997.1:4800000-7656937 GCF_058344915.1 Streptomyces sp. PL-25 | reverse complement strand
AGCGCGTGCTCCTCGTCGTAGGAGCGCAGCGCCTCCAGGGCCAGTGCGGTGGCGTGGGCCAGTTGGGTCAGCAGGTCGGTGTCGGCGGGGGTCGGCACCGCGTCGGCGGGGACGACGACGGCGGCCGGGGGGCGGCCGGGCTTGGTGCGTGCCAGCGCGACCGCTCGGGTGCCGTGCGGCTGTCCGCCGGTGTGCGGGGCGGTCCAGGAGTCCGCCACCGTCTCCACCGCCGCTCCCACGGCGGCTCCGAGCGCGTGCCGTTCGAAGATCTCCGCCGGTACCGCGGGTGCCGTGCCCCTGTCGGCGGGCAGCCCGGGTGCGGGGGGCCGCGTAATGGACCGTACGGCCCTCCGGGTCGCTGAGGACGACTTCGGCGGCGCAGCCGAGCACGGCGGCGGTACCCTCGGCCGCGGTGCGGGCCAGGGCGGCGGCCGACATCGCCGAGTACAGTCCGAGCGTGGTGCGGTTGAGCAGGCCGAGCCGCTGCGCCAGGGTCTCGGCGCGGCGCCTGGCGCGGGTGTAGCGCAGTGTCGCCGTGACGGTGGCGAGGAGTTCGCCGGGCGCTATCGGTTCGGTAGGCGTCGGCGCCCCGGTTGAGGCCCTGTGTGCGGTCGGAGGCGCTGATCGCCGACGCGGAGACATGGATGACCGGCAGCGATGCCGTGCGCGGGTCCACCTTGATCCGCTCGCACACCTCGAACCCCGTCATGTCGGGCAGCCGTACGTCGACCAGGACGACTTCGGGGGGCGCTGCGGGGTCGGCGGCGCGGGCCAGTCCCTCCTGGCCGTCGGCGGCCTCCACCACCTGGTGGCCCGCGCGGCGCAGGGTGGTGCCCAGCACGTAGCGGTTGGTCGGGTTGTCGTCGACGAGGAGGATCAGTGCGGGCTTCTCGTCGGGCTGCCGGGGGATCGTCATGGTGGCGGCGTGTCCTTCGTGTCCTTCGAGTCCGTCGGTTCGGCGGCCGCGGTCCGGCCCTCGGCGGCGGGGCGCAGGCCGAGTGCCTCGGCCAGCCGTTCGGCAGTCAGATGGGTCTTGCTGAGCACCGCCCGCGCCCGCCCGAGCCGGGCCCGGTCGATGTCGGAGACGCCCATGCTGGTGAGGACGACGACGGGCACCTGCGCGAGCGAGGGGACCGCCGAGATCTGCTGGAGCACCTGGTAGCCGTCGGGCGGCGGCATGGCGAGGTCGACCAGGACCGCGTCGGGCAGCGTGGTGCGGATGGTGCGCAGCGCCTCGACGCTGCGGGTGACCTCGGTGGTGGTCTCCGCGAGCCGGTCCAGCGTCGGCCGGAGCGTGCTGAGGAAGACCGGGTCGTCGTCGATGATGACGACGCTGCGCAGCAGGGGCTCCTGCGGCAGCGGGACGGGCCCGGCGTGCGTCGGGGCCGCGGGCAGTTCGACGGTGACCTCCGTGCCCTGGCCGAGGCGGCTGGTCAGGGTCAGTGTGCCGCCGAGCAGTTCGGTGAGCTTGCGGGCGTAGGGCAGGCCCAGGCCGGTTCCGGAGACGTGGCGCTGGTGGGATCCGCGCACCTGGTAGAACTCCTCGAAGACCTGCTCCACCTCGTCCTCGGGGATGCCGACGCCGGTGTCCGTGACGGTGAGGAGCGCCCACGGGCCGTCCGGCCGCTCCTCGGCCCGCACCGTGAGCCGGACCGTGCCGGATGCGGTGAACTTCAGGCTGTTGGAGAGGACGTTGCGCAGCACCCGGGTGAGCATCACCTCGTCGGTGGTGAACGGTCCGGGGAAGGTCGTGTCGGCGATGTCCAGGGTGACGCCCTCGGCGGCGGAGGAGGAGAGGGTGCCCCGCAGTTGGTGCAGGACGGTGCGCAGGTCGACGCGGACCAGCTGCGGCTCCAGCCGTCCGGACTCCGCCTTCGCGGTGTCGAGCAGTTCTTCGACCAGGGCGAGCAGGGTGCTGCCCGATCCCGCGATGAGCGACACCTGCTGGTGCTGTTCGGCCGTCAGGGGGTCGGCGTTCTCGTCCAGCAGCAGCCGGGCGAGGGAGATCACCGCGTTGACCGGGGTCCGCAGCTCGTGGCTGACGTTCGCCCAGAAGCGGGTCTTCGCGGCGCTCGCCTGGCGCAGGCGGCGGCTCTTGTCCTCCAGGTCGGCGTAGAGGGCGACGACACCGCGGTTCGTCTCCTCCAGCTCGGCCGAGAGCTCGGAGTAGAGCGCCATCACGCCCGCGTTGGTCTCGTCCAGTTCCTTGTTGAGGCGTTCCAGTTCCTCGGCGCGGGCTCGTTCGTCCTGAAGCGCCTGGAGAAGCTGACTGTTCTGCCTGCGGAGCTCCTCGCTCATATCGGGGCCGCGCAGACCCGCCAGTTCCGCCGTCACCCGCTCCGCGGCCTCCTCGGCGGTGAACGGGGCGGTCAGGTCCTGGCCGATGAGCAGACGGCCGGGGCCGTCGGTGCAGAGGTCGAGGAGCCGGTGCGACGCGGTCAGCAGGTCGTGACTCGGCGCTTGGTCCCCCTTCCAGAGATAGCGGACGGCAACCCGGTGCGGCAGCCCGGCCAGGCGGACGAACTCGGTGACCAGACCGGCGGAGCCCAGGAGTTCGGCTCCCGCCTCGCTGGCCAGCGTCACGAGGCGGACGCGCTTCGCTTCGCCGAGCTCCAGGGCCTGACACACCGCTTGCCCGTGCCGGCGGAGTTGAAACAGATCGTCCTGCCTGGTCAAGGGCATCCGGGCGAGGATGCGTTCCCGGTCGGCGGGGTCTCCGGCCGGCCCGGGGTTCACGGTGTCGCCGCCTTGAGGACCAGTACGCCGATGTCGTCGCGGCGCGCGCCCGCGTCCCGCAGGATCTGCGCGGCGACGACCGTGGGGGTGCTGGCGAAGAGGCCGGGGAAGGAACTGGGGGACCAGCGGTCGTTGAGGCCGTCCGAGTGCATGACGAGGACCGCGCCCGGCGCGGCGTCGGCGAAGACGCTCCGCGCCCGGGGCAGATGGGCTCCGACGATGCCGGGCGAGGAGAGCAGGGAGGACCTGCGGCCGTCGGAGACCAGACAGGTCGTGGTGTTGCCGACGCCCGCGAACTCGATCTGGCGGCCGGGGAAGTCGACCCGCACCACGGCGACCGCGGCGCCCCGGGTGCCGCGCAGGGCGCGGTGCATGTCCTCCAGGACGGCCTGCGGCCGCGTGCCGCGGCTCGTCCGGAACGCCTCCCGCGCCACCTCGCCGGCCCGCGCCGCCTGCGGGCCGTGGCCCAGCCCGTCGCACATCATGGCGAGGAGGGGTGTGGTGGCCTCCGCCCCCTCGGCGGGTGTGTCGGCGTATCGCACCGCCCAGGTGTCCCCGCACATCTCCTCGCCGCCGATGGGGCGTGTGAGGCCGCCGATCTCCACTCCGGAGGAGGCGCAGGCGGCGGCCCCTCGGCCGTCGGCGTGGAAGCGGGCGAGCAGGGCCGTGCCGCGACCGGCCAGGGTGTGGATGTCGAAGGCGTCGGCGAGCCGGACGATGGCACCGAGGCCCACCCCGAGGGTCCCGGCGGAGGACGTCCCGTCGCGCAGCGCCGCCCGGAGGTCGGCGATGCCGGGGCCGGTGTCCGTGGACAGGATGTCCAGTGCCGCGTGTTCCCCGTCCATCGCCACCCGCAGGACGAGGGCGCCGTCGACGGCGTGCCGCTGGAGGTTGGTGGCCGCCTCGGTCGCCACGAGCTCGACCGAGGCGACGCGGTCCTCGCCGATACCGAGGCGGCGGGCCAGCCGTGCGGCCTCCCGGCGGGCCGCGATGGGCAGGCCGGCGTCGACCCGGAGCCAGACGGTCTCGCCGGGTTCGGCGAGCAGAGGAGCGGTCACCGGGCCCACTTCACGATGGTGACCCGGGTCCCGCGTCCCACGCCGGTGTCCAGTTCGAACTCGTCCGCGAGGCGCTTGGCGCCGCTGAGGCCGAGTCCCATGCCGCTGCCGGTGGTCCAGCCGTCGGTCAGGGCCAGCTCCACGTCGGGGATGCCGGGGCCTTCGTCGGCGAAGAGCAGCCGGACTCCGGAGCGGCCGTTGCTCCAGGCCGCCTCGGCGTCCATCCGGCCCCCTCCCCCGTAGACGACGGTGTTGCGCGCCAGTTCACTGGCGGCGGTGACGAGTTTGGTCTGGTCGACCAGGGACAGTCCGGCCTCCTGCGCGAGGGCGCGCACCAGTTGGCGCGCCTTGACCACACCGGCGCTCCCGTCGAGTTCGATCGACTCGGCCCGCCGCGCGGTGTCGCCGGGCATCAGGCGCGGCCCGGCTGCTCGGCGTGTACGGCGCGGCGAAGAGCCGCCAGGCCGGCCTCCAGGTTCAGAGCGGTGCGTACGCCGCCGAGGGTCAGCCCCAGTTCGACCAGGGTGATGGCGACCGCCGGACGCATGCCGACCACGACGGTCTCCGCGCCGAGCACCCGGGACATGGCGGCGACCGTGGCGAGCATGCGACCCACGAACGAGTCGACGATCTCCAGGGCGGAGATGTCGATCACGACGCCGCGTGCCCCGGTGTCGACGATGCGTTTGGAGAGGTCGTCCTGGAGGTCCAGGACGGTGTGGTCCTCCAGATCGACCTGGATGGACACCAGCAGGACGTCCGAGATCTGGAGAACGGGGACGCGATCGGTCACAGGAGGCTCCCGCGGTTCTCCGCCAGCTTCTTGTCCCGCTCGATGGTGCCCAGCGCGTGCCGCAGGGCGTCGGCCAGGGTGCTCTTCGTCGGGATGTCGCCGAACTCGATCCCCAGGGCGACGATCGTCTGCGCGATCTGCGGGCGGATGCCCGAGATGACGCAGTCGGCGCCCATCATCCGCGCGGCGACCACGGTCTTCAGCAGGTGCTGGGCGACCTGGGTGTCGACCGCGGGGACGCCGGTGATGTCGATGATCGCCTGCGTCGAGTTGTAGTCGATCAGCGCCTGGAGCAGCCGCTCCATCACGACCTGGGTGCGCGCCGAGTCCAGGGTGCCGACGAGGGGCACCGCCACGACGCCGTCCCAGAGCTTGACGACCGGGGTCGACAGTTCCAGGAGCTGGTCGGCCTGCGCGGAGATGATCTCCTCGCGTGTGCGCGCGTACGCCTCCACGGTCAGCAGGCCGAGTTCGTCCAGGACGCGGCTGAGCTGGAGGTAGGCGCGGATGTCCTCGGTGCTCCCGGTGAGTGACGGCTCCAGGACCTGCTTGAGGGCGAAGACGCTGATGGCCGTCTCGGTCGGGGTGAAGCCCTGCCGGGCACGGTTGCGGGACAGCTCCACCAGGAGGCTGCGGGCCTCGGCGAAACCGTCGGAGTGCACGCTGAGTTCGCCGGTGGCGAGTCCGGCGCAGATGGCTGTGTAGAGGTCGCGGAGTTCCCGCTCCACCTCCGCGGTGCTCAGTCGGCCCGTGAGCGACTCGCCCACCACGGTCACCCACTGGGCGACGAACGCCTCGCTGTTGCCGGTCAGCAGCTCCACCAGGCGCTGCGAACCACGGTCGTCGGTCACTTCCACGCTCCTCGCTGTAGACAATGATCGTACGGCAGACGGGTGAACCGCAGCGGTCCGGCGGGGCGGAGTCCGGCCGCGCGGTGTCCACCACGGGATCTGCGGCTTCACGTTCTCATCACGCCGCCGTCCGCCGTCACCCGGCCCCCGGTCGGAGCGGGTCCGTGCCGCGGGAGCGGGGCGTACCCGGCGGGAGCGGGGCGCGCGCTCACGGGCCGGGGCGGCTCGGGAGGGCTGGGACACACCGGAGGGCCGGGTGGGCCGGGCGCCGCCGCCTGCTCCGGGCGGCGGTGGTGCACCGTCCTGCCGGGTTTCCTGACGGACCGCGGGAGTGGAAGGGCGTCGGCGGGCAATGAGCGAGGGGTGACCCGCATCGCACTCGTCGCCCTGCCCCTGACGCTCGGCCTGCTCGCCGCCCTCGCCGCGGTGGCGGCATCGCCGTGGTGGTGCTTCGGCGCCGTGCCGCTCCTCGCGCTGGGTCTGCTGGGGGCATGGGACCTCGCGCAGCGCCGGCACTCGGTGCTGCGCAACTATCCCGTGCTGGGCCATGCCCGCTTCCTCCTGGAACGGATCCGCCCCGAGCTGCAGCAGTACTTCATCGAGCGGAACTTCGACGGCCGCCCCTTCGACCGGGACGTCCGCACCATCGTCTACGAACGGGCCAAGGGCACGGACGCCGAGCAGCCGTACGGCACCGAGCGTGACGTCCATCTGCCGGGATACGAGTACCTGGTGCCGTCCATGGCTCCGCGCCAGGCGCCGCGCACACCCCCGCGGGTCCGGATCGGCGGCCCCGACTGCCGCCGCCCCTACGACATGGCGCTGCTGAACGTGTCGGCGATGAGCTTCGGCTCGCTGTCGGCCAACGCGATCCTCGCCCTCAACGGCGGCGCAGCGGCAGGCGGCTTCGCCCATGACACGGGCGAAGGGGGGCTTTCGGAGTATCACCTGCGGCCGGGCGGGGACCTGGTCTGGGAGATCGGGACCGGTTACTTCGGGTGCCGCACCCAGGACGGTGACTTCGATCCCGCCGAGTTCGCCGACAAGGCCGCGCACGACCACGTCAAGTGCGTCTCCCTGAAGCTGTCGCAGGGCGCCAAGCCGGGCATCGGCGGTGTCCTGCCGGGCTCGAAGGTCAACGCGGAGATAGCGCAGGTGCGTGACGTGCCCCGGGGTCGGACGGTGATCTCACCGCCGTACCACAAGCTGTTCTCCACCCCGCGGGAGCTGGTCCGGTCCGTCGCCCGGCTCCGGGAGCTGTCCGGGGGCAAACCGACCGGATTCAAGCTGTGCGTGGGTTCGCGGCAGCAGTTCCTCGCCGTGTGCAAGGCCATGCTGGAGGAGGGCACGGCGCCCGACTTCATCATCGTGGACGGCGGTGAGGGCGGTACCGGGGCCGCCCCGCTGGAGTTCGCCGACCATGTGGGCGCGCCCCTGACCGAGGGCTTGCTCACCGTGCACAACGCCCTGGTCGGCGCGGGGCTGCGCGACCGCGTCCGCATCGGCGCGAGCGGCAAGATCGCCACCGGCACCGATCTGGTCAAACGCCTCGTCCAGGGCGCCGACTACGGCAACGCCGCTCGCGCGATGATGTTCGCCGTCGGCTGCATCCAGGCCCAGCGGTGCCACACCAACGCCTGTCCCAGCGGTGTGGCCACCCAGGACGCCCGGCGCGCCCGTGCCCTCGACGTCCGGGACAAGACCCCGCGTGTGCGGCGCTTCCAGGAGGCGACCGTGGCCAGCGCCCTGGAGATCATGGCCTCCATGGGGGTCACCGACCCGGCCGAGCTGCGCCCGCACATGCTGCGCCGCCGCATCGATCCGCACACCGCGCGCTCCTACGCGGAGCTGTACGAGTGGCTGGAGCCGGGGCAGTTGCTCGACGAGCCGCCCGAGGACTGGGCGGCCGACTGGAAGGCCGCCGACCCCGACCGGTTCACCGTCTGACCTGTCGGGTCCCTGTCCGGCCTGCCGGTCGCCGTCCGGCCGGTCGTCGCCGGACCGGTCCGGCCGGCCCGACCGGTCGGTTCGTCGTCCGACCTGTTCAATCCGTCTGTCTTCTCTTCTGGAGGATCGAAGTGGCCCGTACTGTCGCCCGTGTCATCGTGGACGCGCTGAGCGAACTCGGCGTACGCCAGGTGTTCGGTGTCGTGGGGGACGCCCTGAACCCCTTGACGGACGCCCTGCGCACCACCGACGGCCTGGAGTGGGTGGGATGCCGGCACGAGGAGGCGGCGGCGTTCGCCGCGAGCGCCCAGTCCCAGCTCAGCGGCACCCTCGGGGTCTGCATGGGCACGGTCGGACCGGGCTCCGTCCACCTCCTCAACGGACTGTACGACGCGGCCAAGAGCCGTACGCCGGTCCTGGCCGTCGCGGGCCAGGTGCCGCTGAGCGAACTGGGCAGCGACTACTTCCAGGAGGTCGACAACGACGCCCTCTTCAGCGACGTGGCGGTCTTCCGCGCCACTCTCACCTCGCCCGACCAGCTGCCTCAGCTGCTGGAGGCGGCGGTGCGCAACGCGATCGGCCGCAAGGGCGTGGCCGTCCTGACCGTGCCGGGTGATCTCGGCGAACGCGAGGTGGGTACGGACCGCCCGGCCCGCTTCTCCCTCAATCCGCCGGTGACCAGGCCCGAGGAGTCGGCCGTGAGCCGGGCGGCCGAGCTCCTGGACCGGGCCGAGCGGGTCACCCTGCTCGTGGGGCGGGGCGCCCGACGGGCCCGCGAGGAGGTGCTCGCCCTGGCCGACCGGCTGGCCGCGCCGATGGTCCTCACCCTGAAGGCCAAGGAGGGCTTCGAAGGCGACACCAATCCCTTCCAGGTCGGCCAGACGGGGCTGATCGGCAACCCGGCCGCCGCGTCCGCGCTGGAGGACGCGGACACGCTGCTGCTCCTGGGCACCGACTTCCCCTACCGGGAGTGGTATCCGGAGGGGAAGACCGTCGTGCAGGTCGACACGGAGGCGGCCCACATCGGGCGGCGCGTGCCGGTCGAGGCCGGTCTCGTCGGGGACACGGGCGCGACCGTCCGCGCCCTTCTCACCCATCTCGCCGACCGCGTGGACGGGGCCGACGGCCCGCGGGACCGCTCGCACCTGGAGAAGGCACGCAAGCGCTTCGAGCAGTGGCGTACGGGCCAGGCGCGGCTGGCCGACCCGGCGCACGACAAGGGGCTCATCGGCCGTCTGCGGTCCTCGCTCGACAACCGCTTTGACGACATCCGTCCCGAGGCGCTGGCGTCCGTGGTGGACCGGCTCGCCGCGGACGACGCCATCTTCACCTCCGACACCGGGATGGCCACGGTGTGGCTGTCGCGGTTCGTCGAGATGCGCGGGGAGCGCCGGCTGATCGGCTCCTACAACCTCGGCTCGATGGCGAACGCGATGCCGCAGGCCCTGGGCGCCCAGTGCCTCGACCGGGACCGGCAGGTCGTGGCCTTCTGCGGGGACGGCGGTCTGAGCATGCTCCTGGGCGACCTGATGACGCTGAAGACCCACCGGCTCCCCGTCAAGCTGGTCGTCTTCGACAACCGCCGGCTGGGCATGGTCAAACTGGAGCAGGAGCAGGCCGGACTCCCGGAGTTCGGCACAGTCCTGGACAATCCGGACTTCGCCGCGGTCGCCGAGGCCATGGGCATCCCCGGTATCCGTGTCACCGACCCGGCCGACCTGGAGAAGTCCGTGCGCCGCGCCTTCGGCACCCCGGGTCCGGTGCTGCTCGACGTGCTCACCAACCCGGACGAGGTCGCGGTCCCGGCCAAGCCGACCGTCGACCAGGGCTGGGGTTTCGCGGTGGCCAAGGTCAAGGAGATCGTGCGCAGCCACGGGGACGACGGGACCGCCTGATCCCGCTCGACCACCGCTGTCTCCACGTCACTTCGGGTACGGCCCGGAACGAGGCGGCGCTCGACGGAATCGACCGGGCGCGCGGGCATCCGCAGGAAGGGCGTGTTCGTGCTGTGCCGGTCCGGCTCTCGGCAGCCGGACCGGCACAGCACCACCGTCTGTGATCCGCAGACACGCGGTTCGGAGCGCTTCTGGAGGGGCCGGGCGGGACGAGTCGGGCCCCTCGGTCGTGCCTGTTCCGCGAACATGACGCCGTGCCGTCCGGCGCGCGCGTGCGCCGGGCCGAGAACGAATGAGCAACGGCCGTGCATGTCCGGCGAAATCGGGGGTACCGGCGGTCTCGCCGGTTTCGGAAGACGAGTTCAGCAAGGTCGGGAGGGGCACCCATGGCAATCGCCGTCGCAGAGGTCCGGGTACGCACGCAGGAGGTGCTGCCGGAGATCGGCGATCCTTCCAAGGTGGCTCCGAAGGACGCACGCGAGCTGTCGCGGCTGTTCTTCAGTCGGCTGGCCACGCTGGAGGAGGGCACGCCCGAGTACAGCTACGCGCGCAACACGCTGATCGAGATGAACATGTCCCTCGTCCGCTTCGCGGCCGGCCGCTACCGCAGCCGCAACCCGGAGGAGATGGAGGACATCGTCCAGGTCGGCATGATCGGCCTGATCAAGGCGATCGACCGGTTCGAGATCTCCCGCGAGGTGGAGTTCACCTCCTTCGCCGTGCCCTACATCGTGGGCGAGATCAAGCGCTTCTTCCGTGACACCTCCTGGGCGGTGCACGTGCCCCGTCGGCTGCAGGAGGCGCGCGTCCACCTCGCGCAGGCCACCGAGGAACTGCGCAGCCGCATGGGCCGCACTCCCAACACCAGGGAGCTCGCCGAGCTGATGAGCCTGAGCGAGGCCGAGGTCGTCGAGGCCCGTGTCGCCTCCAACGGCTACCGGGCCGCGTCCCTGGACGCCGCCCTGAGCACGAGCGACGACAGCGAGACCCCGCTGGCCGACTTCATCGGCTTCGACGACGCGGCCCTCGCCCTGGTGGAGGACTTCCACGCCCTGGCACCGGTGATCGCCGCCCTCGACGAACGGGACCGGCAGATCATCCACATGCGGTTCGTCGAGGAGCTCACCCAGGCCCAGATCGGCGAACGCCTCGGCGTCTCCCAGATGCACGTCTCCCGGCTGCTCTCCCGCTGCCTGTCCCGGCTGCGCGAAGGCATGCTGACCGAGAGCTGACCCGGGGCACGTCCATGCGGTCCCGGTGATGGCGGTCCCGGTGATGGCCAAGCGCGCGAGCGGCCGAGCCGCCACGTCGCTGCTGTCCCGGACCCGCCCTGCCTGATCATGGTCACGTGCCGCGAGGCTACAAGCCGTCGACATGCGGAACTACTGTGGGAGTGACAGATGTTCCCATGGTGGGGGAATCGTCGGCACAGCGTGCGGCACACGGGGGTAACGTGGCAGTTGGAATGGATGAGACGGGGCTGAACAGTCCATCGGGCGAAGGGGCGCCGGGCGAAGTGCGGCCGAGACACGTCTCGGTGGCTTTGGACCGTGCCACCCTGCGGATCGCTGACGCACGCGCTTTCGCGGCCGACTACCTGGCCGTTTCGGTGACGGACGACGGCCGCCCGTTGCCGGAGAGTGTCGCGGCGGCCGTCCAGCTGGTGGTGAGCGAGCTCGTCACCAACACCGTCAAATACGGCTCCGGGCCCATCGAGCTGATGCTGGCCTCCGGCGGCGGGACACTGACCGTCACCGTCCGGGACGGCGACACCACCTTGCCGACCCCGAGACTCGCCGACCCGGCGCGCGTGGGCCAGCACGGTCTGGAGATCGTCGCCGCACTGAGCCAGGAGGTCGAGATCCAGCGTGAACCGGACGGCAAGCGCATCACCGCGCGTATCGCCCTGGACCGGCCGCCCGGGGACGGCTGATCCGCCCGCACCGTGTGTCCGCCTCCCGCGCCGGGGCACCCGACTCCTGTCACGGTCCCGCCGACCGGCGGGGAACCGGTACGGAGGAAGCACGGGAGGGGAACCAGATGTCGACTGCCCGGCCGACCGATCACCTGACACCGCGTCCGAAACGGCGGCCGCCGGGGTCCTCCGCGTGGACCGGCGCGGTCCTCCGCTCCGCCCAGTTGGCCTACCTCGCGTTCCTGGTGCTCTCCGCCGGTCTGCTGGCCTCTGCCATCTCCACCGGAGCCGGTGTGCGTACCGTGCTCGGTCTCGCGGTCCAGGCCGCTCTGTGGGCGGCGCTGCTGCTGGCCGGTCCCACGGAGCAGCGCCGCGCGAGCGGCGCCCGCCACGACCGGCTCGGGTGACGGATCCCTCCCCCGGCTGTGTTCGGGTGACGGGTCCCTCCCCCGGCTGTGTGGTGCGGGCGTGGCGCGGCGGGTCACTTCCGGGCCCGGCGGGCCGCCGCCCCGGCGGTTGACGGCGCCAGGCCGGGGCACTTGTGGGCCATGGAGGACAGCCGCCCCGACCGTGCACCGACCCGCGCCTTCGTGCTGGGCGGCGGGGGCGCCCTCGGCGCCTACGAAGTGGGGATGCTCAAGGCGCTCTTCGCCGCCGGAGTGCACCCGGACCTCGTCGTCGGCACGTCCGTCGGCGCGATCAACGGCGCCGCCGTCGCGGCCGACCCGTCGCAGGCGTCGGTGACCCGGCTCGCCGACCTCTGGACCGGCCTCGGACGCGCCGGTGTGTTCTCCGGGTCGCTGCTCGGGCGGCTCACCACTGCCGTGCGCAGCGGCACCCACCTCTACCACCCCGCGCCGCTGCGCGAACTGCTCTGCGCCCACCTGCCGGTGACCCGGATCGAGGCGCTGTCCCTGCCGTTCCAGTGTGTCGCCGCGAACATCGAACGGGCCGCCGAGCACTGGTTCACCGACGGCCCGCTGGTGGACGCCGTGCTCGCCTCGTGCGCGGTGCCCGGCCTGCTGCCGCCGGTCCGGCTCGGCGGCGCGCACTTCGTGGACGGCGGCCTGGTCAACAGCATCCCCGTGGGCCGCGCGGTGGCCCTGGGCGCGACCGAGATCTACGTCCTTCAGGTAGGCCGCGTCGAGCGGGCGCTCTCCCCGCCGCGCGCGCCCTGGCAGGTGGCGCTGGTGGCGTTCGAGATCGCCCGCAGGCACCGGTTCGCGCGCGACATGGCGGACCTGCCCGCGGGCGTCACCGTGCGGGTGCTGCCATCGGGTTCGGGCGCCGACGAGGGCACGGCCACCCTGCGGCAGCTGCGGTACCGCACCTTCGGCCGGACCGCCGAGCGCATCGAGCGTGCCTACGCGGCCTCCTCCCGGTACATCGAGACGGTCCTCGGCGCATCCGACGGCGCCCCGTGACCGACGCCGAGATACCCGACGCGGGGAAATGGGGCGAGCGGCCGGGGCGGTCGGCCGGGCCCGTGCTGACCGGGCTGCGCCGTACGGTCACCATCGCGCTGCTGCTCGCCCTCGTGCCTGTGGTGGCCGTGCTCCTCGTCGCCGCGTGCGTGCTCTGCGCGCCCGTCTCGTTCGCCACCCGCGGTCCGTGGCGCCCGGCGCGGATCGCCGCTTTCGCCCTTCTGTACCTCCTGGTGGATCTGGCCGGGCTGGTGGCCGCCGCGGGACTGTGGGTGCGGCGGCTGCCCGGCCGACGCGACCGTGCGCGACACGCGGCGGACGCCTTCGCCCTGCTGGAGAGGCTGCTTCGGGTGCTGAGGCGGGCGGGTGAGCGGATCTTCCGGCTGCGGGTGACGGTGACGCCTCCGCCGCCGGAGGGGTGCGCGCACGCGGCGGCGCCGGTGCTCGTCCTCGTACGGCACGCCGGGGTCGGCGACTCCTTCCTGCTGTTGCAGACGCTGCTCAGCCAGGCGGGGCTGCGCCCCCACACCGTGCTGAAGCGGACATTGCGCGCCGATCCCGCCCTGGACGTCCTCGTCGGGCGGGTCCCGCACTGCTTCCTCCCGGCCATCGGAAGCCGGGCCGAGGACGCCGTCGGGGACCTGGCAGCCGGGCTCGGCGCGGGCGACGCCCTCGTGATCTTCCCGGAGGGCGGCAACTTCACCCCGCGCCGCCGCCGGCGCGCGATCGCCTCGCTGCGCCGCCGGGGGCTGCGGCGGCGGGCGTCCCGCGCGCAACGGATGCGCCATGTCCTGCCGCCGCGGGACGCCGGCGCCCTCGCCGCGATCGCCGCCGCGCCCACCGCCGACGTGGTCTTCGTCGCGCACACCGGCCTCGACTCCTTGCACTCGGCGCGCACCGTCTGGGCCCGGCTGCCGCTGCGGGAGGGCGTGCGGGCGCACTGGTGGCGCGTACCCGCCGGGCGCGTCCCGCGCGGCGAGGAAGCCCGCAGCGAGTGGCTGCTGGCCCAGTGGGAGCGCGTCGACCGCTGGATCGCCGGGCACGCCCGCCCGGACGCCACACACGCGTGAGGTCCTGCCCGGCGCTGAGCGCTGTCTCCCGGGCAGCTTCTCCGGCGGTTTCTCCGGCAGCCGGACGGTGGAGGAGGCAGGGCGCCGACCGGGCCGGTTCGCCGAGCAGGGAGAGGCTGCCCGCGTCGGCGCCGGGCTCACAGGAAGCGCCGGATCGGCGTGACGGCCGTCTCCTTGAGCCGCTGGAGCACCGCGCGTCGCTTCCACCGGTCGAGATCGATGGCCACACTGCGGCGCAGGTCCGTCTCGTAGTCCCGGTCCAGCTCGGCGGTGAACTCCTCGTCCAGCACGGCGAGCATGACCTCCTCGTCGTGGTCCAGGGAACGGCGGTTGAAGTTGGTCGAGCCGATCAGGGCGGCCACCGAGTCCACCGTGATGATCTTGGCGTGCATCATGGTCGGCTGATACTGGCGGATGTGCACGCCCGCCTGGAGCAGCCGGGTGTAGTGCTGCTGCCCGGCGAGCCGGCAGGCTCGCTGGTCGGTGTGGGGGCCCGGGAGCAGGATCTCCACGCACACGCCGCGCCGGGCGGTCCGGCACAGCAGGTCAACGAAGTACGCGTCGGGCGCGAAGTAGGCGGTGGCCAGGCGGAAGCGTTCTTCGGCCGAGGCCAGCACGACCCGGATGAGGGTCTGCATGTCCTGCCAGCCGATACTGGCCGAGCCCCGGACGACCTGAACGACCGAGGTTCCGATCTGGTCGTGTGCGGTGAAACGGTCGCGGTCGTCGAAGAGTTCGTCGTGGCACTCGGCCCAGTTCTGCGCGAACGCGGCGGCTATGCCGTCCACGGCCGGGCCGCGCACCCGCACATGTGTGTCGCGCCATTCGCCGGGGCCGCGGGCGTCGCCGCACCACTCCTCCGCTATGCCGACACCACCGGTGAAGGCCGTGTGCTCGTCGACGACGAGGGCCTTGCGGTGGCAGCGGTGGTTCTGTTTGAACGGTGAGAGCCAGGCGGGCTTGCGGAACCACGCCACCTGCACCCCGGCCTCGTCCATGAGATCCAGCAACCGCTGTTCGATCTTCTTGGCGCCGAAGCCGTCGAGCAGCAGTCGTACCCGCACCCCCGCCCGGGAGCGGTCGGCCAGGGCGGCGGCGAAGTCACGGGCGATCTGACCGCGCCAGTACACGAAGGTCATCATGTCGATCGTGTGCCGGGCCGAGCGGATGGCGCCCAGCATGGCCGGGAAGATCTCGTCGCCGTTGCGCAGCGGCACGAGCGCGTTGCCCTCGGTGGCCGCCACGCCGATCAACCGCTCCAGGCGGCGGCGCAGGCGCTGCTTGCGGGCGTCCGCCTCGCCGGCTCCGCCCGAAGCGGAGGGGGCGGGCAGGCCGTCAAGGCTCACGACAGGTCTCCTGTGGTACTGGACAGAGGGAACGTGCGGGTGCCGGACGACCTTACGGCAGCGTGTGACCGGCAGCCACCGACGGGGGCGGACCGTACCGGCAGGATCTCGGCGGGTGGGTGTCCCGGCCGGCTCGTGGAACCGACCGGATGCCCGTCGACGTCGTGTTCGACGCCATCGACCGCATCACATCGCCTGACTGGGCGTCGACTTCGTTCATGGGAGGCAGCGATGAACGCCCCCTGGGGATTCACCGGCCCGGAGTTCCTCGGCCTGTACGCCGCGGGATTCGTGGTCGCCGTGCTGCTCGGCGTGGCCGTACGGCAAGCAGCCCGCCGCTTCTACCCCGTCACGGACACCGACTCCGTACCGGACGTGTACACCATCGCCCGGGTCGTCGGCGGGCAGCGGCAGGTGGTGAGCACCGCCGTCCGCGCCCTCGTCCTGAGCGGCCATCTGCGCATGGCCCGGGACGGCACCCTCACCTATTCCGGCAGCGTGCCCGACGAACCGGTGCAGCGGGCCGTCCTGGAGGCCGCGCGGAGCCAGGAGATCACCAAGGCGGCGCTGATGCACGAGGCCGCTCTGCGCCTGCCGGAGATCCGCCGGGCCGGGGGCGGTGCGCGCAGGCTCGGTCTGCTGCCCGGCCGCACACGCCGGCTGGCCGGGCGGTCGGCCGGGCTGCCGATGCTGGTGCTGATCGGGGTCGGCGCCGCCCGGCTGGTGAACGGCGCCCGTCTGGGGCGTCCGGTGGGCTGGCTGGTGCTCTTCCTGCTGGTCTCTCTCGTGGTGGCGGCGATCTTCGTCTGCACACCGCCCCGGATCACCCCTGCCGGCTGGTACGCGGTACGCAACGCAGGGCGATCGGGTTACCCGGTGCGCTGGGGGCCTGGCGGCGACGGCCCCCAGGTGCCGGTCGGGGTGCTCTCCGTCGCCACGACAGGCTGGATCAACCTCCCTGATCCGACACCCCGTTCGTCCCTCTTCGGCTCCGGGTTCTTCTCCCGGTCCTCCTCGTCCTCGTCGTCGTCCGGAGGCGGTGGCTGCGGCAGCGGGTGCGGCAGCGGTGGCGGAGGGTGCGGCGGATGACGGCCCCGGTTCGGCACAGTGGTACGGCTCGCCCGGCGCGGCGCTGGTCGACGCAGTCCCGGGTCGACCGGCGGAGGAGTCGCCGCCCTCGCGGGCGTCGGGCGCGGACGCACACGCCGACAGCCAGGGCGCGGGTCCGGGAAGCGGCGGACCGGGCTCACACGCGGTCGGCCGCGATCAGGACGTACTGGAAGGAGCCGTCGCGGTAGGACTCGATGAATGCCTTCTCGATGCCGGTGACCAGTGACGAGGTGGCCCTCAGCTCCCAGTAGGGCAGGGTGTCCGGGGTGAGGTCGATGACGGTCTGCGGTACGAGCCGGTTGTCGGCCATGGCGCGCAGGTACTCACGGCGGGAGTGGATGTTGCACTCGAAGTGGGCGTTGATCTGGGAGACCGACTTCGACGGCTGGCCGTAGCGGGGGTTCCAGCAGCCGGTGATCGTCACATAGCGGCCGCCCACCTTCAGGAAGCGGGAGTGCTCGGCGAACAGGTCGTGGAGGTCGACGTACATGGTCGACTCGTTGTTCCACGAGGCCGTGACGCTTCCCTTGTCGAAGGGGGTGTCGAGCATGTTGCACACACGGGAGCGGACGTGGTCCCCGATGCGCAGTTCCCTCGCGCGCCTGTTGCCGAAGTCGGCCTGAGCGGCGGACAGGGTCACCCCTTCCACCGTGCAGCCGAAGCGTCGGTGGGCCATGACCATGGAGCCGCCCCGTCCGCAGCCGGCGTCGACGAGGGTGTCGCCGGGGCCGACCGGGCCCAGGTGGTCCAGGAGGAATTCCGCCTGCGCCGACTCCAGCCGGTGGAGCTCCGCGATGAGCTTCTTCTCGTACTCGCTGTGCGCCGGATCGCCCAGCGCGGCATGGTCCACGGCGCCGATGCCGTAGTGGTGGTGGTAGAGGCCGTCCACGTCACCGAGGCGGAGGTTGACCGGCCGCGCCTCGTTGTTCCAGTAGCGGGCGATGTCCTCCTGGTAGGGCGTCGCCGGGGCCGGGATCTTCGCGGTGGCGGGGGAGGTCGTTTCGGTCGTCACAGAGATATCCGTTTCTCACCAGAAATCGGGCAGGCTGTAGCGGTAGGTGTTGGTGCGGTGCCAGTCGTGGTTGCCGTCCACCCAGGCGGCCACGCCCTTGAGGAAGCGCAGCACGGGCGGCAGGGGACACGCCTCCGCCAGGTCGGCCGCGGCCGCCTCGAAGGCGTGCTGGAGCTCGTTGTGGACCTCGATGGCCTTCAGATAGGCGTCGCGCTCGCTCAGTCGCTCGCGTTCGGCGATCACCACCGGCAGGTTCAGGTGCCGCCCGGGGCTGTCGAGTTCCTTGGTGTACGAGTAGAGGTCGTTGACGATGGTGGTCGCGTTGCCGGCGAGCGCGATGACCCGCTGCATGTCCGGCCGGGCGTGCAGGTCCGCGGGCAGCTCGTAGCCGCCGACGGTGTCGGTGATCGTGGGGCACGGCCGGAAGTTGTTGAACTGCCGCATCGCCAGGTACTCCCACACCTGCGGGAGGTGGTCGGTCTGCGCCCAGGCGGCCTCGGCGAGATAGCCCATGTGGAGTCGGGCCATGTCGTGCCGGTAGCGGTCGGTCTGGGAGGGGGTCGCCGCGCGGACGAAGTAGTCCATCGCGCTGCGGTAGGCGCGGCGCGGGGCGTCCGAGCCGAGCGACTCCTGCCATGCCGGGGTGTACTCCGCGGTGCTGTGGAACGGGTCGATCGCGGTGTGCGCGAGGAGCAGACGTCCGCCGAGACCGACGGGCGATCCGCCGTGGTCCTCGCAGTAGCAGTCGTCCACCGCGTTCTCCGCGACCATCAGCCGCGTCGCCAGCATCAGGTGGTCGACCGTCGGGGCGTCGGGGTGGCAGACGACCATGTAGCGGCCGACGGAGAAGCCGTCGAACTGTGCCTCCCACTCCTCGGGATAGAGCTGCACCTCCTCCTCGGCCCAGTGCTTGATCCGGCGGCTCACCTCCTCGACGCGCGCCGGGTCGGGCTCCGGTACGGGGTGGTGGTAGAGGCCGGGGACGGCTCGCCCGGCGGTGGGAGCGGCGGGGGCCGGGACCTGCGGCGCGGGAAGCGGAGGTTCGTACCTTCCGGCCAGGGAGAGCGAGGTCGTGCCCAGTCCGGTCGGGCCGCACAGGATCCGCTGGAGGGAGGAGCCGGCCGTGGTCGTGCCGGACGCCGCCTCGTCGCCCGAGCCGGGCGCCGGGGCGGGTGAGGGGTGAGGGATTCCGACGGGCGGATGCAGTGCGGTCAGGAAACCGGGCGCGGACGGCGCGGCCGGAGGGTCCTGGACTGCCGGGGCGGGGGCGTCGGGCACGGCTTCGGGCATCGGCGGCTCCTTGCTGCGGCGGGATGGGCGCCGCGTTGTGCGTGCGGCGTGTCAGGCGTGGTCCTGCTCATGCGCCTCGGCCTGCGCCGGGCGCGATCCGCACGTTCTCCAGCACGCCCAGGGCGTCGGGCACGAGGACCGCGGTGGAGTAGTAGGCGCTGACGAGGTACGAGGTGATCGCCTGTTCGTTGATGCCCATGAACCGTACGGACAGGCCCGGTTCGTACTCGTCCGGCAGTCCCGTCTGCCGCAGCCCGATGACCCCTTGGTTCTCTTCGCCGGTCCGCATCGCGATGACGGAGCTGGTCTGCTCCTTGCTGATCGGGATCTTGTTGCAGGGCAGGATGGGGACGCCGCGCCAGGCGGGGACGGACTGCCCGCCGAGGTCGACGTGGTCGGGGTAGAGGCCGCAGGCGCTGAAGCCCCGTCCGATGGCGGCGATCGTCCTGGGGTGGGCGAGGAAGAACTTCGTGCCGCGCCGACGGCAGAGGAGCTCGTCCATGTCGTCCGGGGTCGGCGGGCCGGAGCGGGGCTGGATGCGCTGCTTGAAGTCGGCGTTGTGCAGCAGTCCGAACTCGCGGTTGTTGACGAGTTCGTGTTCCTGGCGTTCCCGCAGGGCTTCGACGGTGAGCCTGAGTTGCTCCTCGCTCTGGTTCATCGGACCGTTGTAGAGGTCGGAGACGCGGGTGTGGATCCGCAGAACGGTCTGCGCGACGGAGAGCTCGTACTCGCGCGGCTTCAACTCGTAGTCGACGAAGGTGCCGGGTACTTCTGTCTCGCCCACGTGACCTGCCGACAGGGCGATCTCGGCCTCGCCGTGCTTGTTCTGCCGCTCCCGTGCGCGGGAGCGGAAGTCGGCGACGTGGGCCTGGAGACGGGGCGCGGAGGCCAGGACGGCGTCGAAGTCGGCGCGGGAGAGGGTGAGGAGGGTCCCGGAGGTCTCGGCGGTGACCGTGCAGTCGTGTGTGGCGTCGGGATCGAGCAGGGCGTTGTCGCCGAAGTGGCCGCCGTCCGCGAGGATGCCGATGCCGACCTCCCCGCCGTACTCCCCCGCCGAGGTCTGGCTCAGCCGGCCATGGGCGATCAGGTGGATCCGGTCCGCGGGGCTGCCGCGCTCGGCGAGGACCTCGCCCGCGGTGAAGTCCCGCTGCGTGCAGCGCCCGGCGAGGGCGGTCAGGACGTCCGTGTCGTCGAACCCGCGCAGAAGGGCCAGTTCGCCGAGTTCTTCCGGGATGACGCGCACCGTGGCGCCCTCCTGGACGAACTCGATGCGTCCGTCGCCGAGGGTGTGCCGCAGCCGTCGGTTGACGCGGTAGGTACTGCCTTGTGCTTCGACCCAGGGCAGCATCCGCAGCAGCCAGCGGGAGGTGATCTCCTGCATCTGCGGCGCGGACTTGGTGATCGTGGCAAGGTTGCGGGCGGCTGCGGCGCTCAGGGACTGCTGTGGCGCGGTGGTCCGAGCTTCCGGGGTGCTGTCGACGGACATCGAGGGGCTATCTCCTTGCACGACGGGACGCCCGGCGCAGACGGCTGCGCCGACCGGGAGACATGGGCGGAACGGACAACTCGGGGCGGGAACAGCGGCGTTCCGGCCGCCGGCACAAAGCTAGCCACCGAACTGGCCGCCTTCACCGCGGAGACGAGGCGCTTACCTCGAAGCAGTGACAATCACCTGAATGCGTTTATCGGCCCGTCGGGTGTGATCTTCCCGCCTCGCCGGACACCTGACCGGTTCCCGGCGGCGTCCGGGCCTGGACGGCGTGCGGGTTCGGCGCGCCGTGCACGGCGGTGGTGTACGGCGCCATGCCCCCGTCTCCGCCGGAGGCCCCGGCTCACCCGAGGGAGAGATGGTACCGGTGACTGCGTAAGGCGCCTCACGCGCCTGGCCGCACGCCCTGTTGGCCGCTGTTCACAGCGCGTGAGACTGACGGTCGTGGTTCGAGGAAGACCACGGTGGGACCAGTGGAAGACCAATGGAAAGGGAACGACTCTCATGCGCCGTGTCACTCCGATCGCTCTCGCCTCGCTCGCCTTCGCGGCAGCTCTCGGCACAGCCCCCGCCGCCACCGCCGCCGTTTCGGCTTTCCCGGCGGCGGTCGTCTCCGCCGCGTCCTATCACTGCGACCCGGGGCACTTCTGCATCTACAGCGGCTGGGACGGTGGCGGCAGCCGCTGTCAGTGGACGGCGGAGAAGGTCGCCAACACCGCCGACAAGTGCTCCTTCATCCGCAACGGCAAGAAGGTGCTGTCGTTGTGGAACGGAACCGGCCACCGTGTCCAGTACTACACCCAGACCAACTATCACGCGCGTGTCGGCTCGACGGCCGCCGGCCACGGCGGCAACCTCCAGGGCAGCTACCAGATCCGCTCCTTCAAGAAGCAGTAGGCCGGGATCGCTCCGGCTCTTCGGGGCCGGAGACCGACGGAGGCGGACCGGGAAGGTGGTGCCCGAGGGATGGACCCGGCCATCCCGCCCGGCGATCCTCTCGGCCGCCCCGCCGCCGTCCTCGGGCTAGGAGAGCTTCGCCTGCTGGTACTGGCCCAGGAAGAGCGGGGTCCCGTGCTCCACCCGCCACAGGAACAGCCCGGGTTCCTCCTCCACCTCGCCCGTCGGTGCCCGGAAGGCGTACGTCCGGGTGATGCCCCGGTAGGACGCGGTCCGCAGCCGGTGGGTGAGGGTGCCGCGGTCCGCGGGGCCCGTCCCCGGAGTGGCGAGGACCTGTGCGAGGAGACCGAGGGCGTCGTAGGCCTCGGCCGCGCCCCGGCCCACGCTCCGCACGCCGTACCGCTTCTTGAACGACCGTACGAAACCGGCGGCCGTCGTCAGACGGGCCGGGTCCACGAACGTCGCCGAGAAGACCCACCCCTCGGCCGCCGTCCCCGCCGCGCGCAGGAACTCGGGTGTGAGGACGGCCTCGGTCGCCGCGGGGGTTCCGGTGAAGCCTGCCGCCTGTAGCGCCCGTGCGCAGGCGGCGGCGCGCCGCGGGGACTCGCCGCAGTAGACGACGGCCTGCGCGTGTGCCGCGAGGGCGGCGGCGACGGCGGGGCCGAAGTCACCGGTGCCGGCGGCGACCTGGTGCCGGGTGACCGTGCCGTGGGACGGCGGGTTCACCATCAGGTTGTGGGCGATGAGCCAGCTGTAGTCCGGGGCCGCCTGGTCCTCGACGAGGAAGACGCGGCGGGCCGGGCGCAGGCTGGTGAGACAGCGGACCAGGGGCGCGCCCATCGCGCTGTCGGAGGGGCGTAGCTGGAACACGGAGGACGTGGGGTTCTCGGTGTCCACGGCGGCGTACAGGTCATCCGAGCCGGCCCAGGCCGTCATCATCGGCAGCAGCGCCTTCTTGTACCGGTCCTGGGCCGCGAGGGCGGTGGCGTCGGAGGTCGGCCCGATCACCGCGCAGACCCGGCCGTCCGCGACGAGGCGCCGGGCCGCCTCGTCGGCCCGGCCCGCGTCTCCCCCGTCGTCGAGGACCGTGAGGGCCAGGTCGAATCGGCGGTCCGTGCGCGCGTTGTGCTGTTCCGCGGCCAGTCGCACTCCGTGTACGACCGAGGTACCGAGTTCCTTGCCCGAGCCGGAGAGATCGGCCTGCACGGCGACGGTGCGGCGCGGCCGGGAGGCGGCGCTGGAGGACGGCCCCTTGCCGCTGCCGGCCAGCCAGGCGGCCGTGGAGCCACCGCCTGCCAGCACGACGGCAGCCGTACCGCCCAGCACCAGCAGGTGTCGGCGGCTCGGCGCGGGCGGCTCGTCCACCAGGGTCGCGGGCACCGCGGGCCGCTCGGGCTCGGGCAGGTGCAGCACCTGGGCCGAGCGTTCGGCGATGACGGCGTGCAGCCCGGGTGGCAACCAGTCGTCCGAGCCGAAGTCGCCCAGTCCGGCGCGGAGTTCGGGCACGGTCGGGCGGGCGGCCGGGTCCTTGGCGAGACAGCGGGCGACCAGGGTCCGCAGGCCGTCCTCCGTGATGCCGCCGAGGCCGGGGTCCTCGTGGACGGTGCGGAAGATCACGACGGGCGCCACTCCCCCGCCGAACGGCGGCCTGCCGGACGCCGCGTAGGCGAGGACGCAGCCCAGGGAGAAGACATCGCTGGGCGGACCCACCTCCTCGTCGCGGGCGCGGGCCTGTTCCGGTGAGAGATAGCCGGGCGTGCCGATCACCACGTCGGTCGCGGTCAGGGCGGTGGCCCCGCCGGCGCGTGCGATGCCGAAATCGATGAGGCGGGGCCCGTCGGGGGCGAGCAGCACATTGCCCGGTTTGATGTCGCGGTGCACCAGCCCGGCCGCGTGGACGGCGGCGAGCGCCTCGGCGAGCCGCGCCCCCAGTGCCCGTACGGTGTCCGGGGGCAGCGGTCCGTGCTCCGCGACGGTCTCCGCGAGCGAGGGCCCGGGGACGAAGGCGGTCGCGATCCAGGGTTCGGCCGCCTCGGGGTCGGCGGCCGTGACGGGGGCGGTCCAGCGGCCGTCGATCCGCGCGGCGGCCTGTGCCTCGCGGCGGAAGCGGGCCCGGAACCCGGGGTCGGCGGCGTGCTCGGCGCGGATCACCTTCAGGGCGGCCAGGGCACCGCCCTTGGAACGGGCGAGGTAGACGACGCCCATGCCGCCCGTGCCGATCCGCGCGAGCAGGCGGTGGCCGCCGACCGACTCCGGGTCCTGCGCGGTGAGCGGACGCACCGTCACTTCCCTTTCGCCCGCGGCGCCTTGTCCGGGGCGGGTCCCAGGTAGTGGAAGGCACCGTCGCGCACCTGGTGGACGAAGCTGGCGGGGGTGCTGAGTTGCAGGAGCTTCGGGTCGAAGACGAAGTCCCGGGTGAGACCGTGGTACGTGGCGTTCTTCAGCGGAGCGACCAGCGCCTTGCGCGCCGGGCGCCTGCCCTTGGTGGCGGTGAGCTGCCGTATCAGCAGGTTGGCCGCGTCGTAGCCCTCGGCCGCCCAGAACCCGGGCGGGTGTCCGTACCGCTTGTGGAACGCCTGGGCGAAGGTGCGGACCTGAGCCGCGCCGGGACCGATCGCCCCGGCCACGACCGTCCAGCCGGCCGCGCTCTTCTCCGCGGCGAAGCGGGGGTCCAGGGCGGGTTCGGCGGCGTACTTCGGTCCGTCGAAGCCGGCCAGTCCCTCGGCGGCCCGGATCGCCCCTTCCAAGGGCCCGGCGTAGACGAACGCCTCGATGCCGGCCCGGCGCATGTCCTCCAGGACAGGTCCGAAGTCGGTCGTGCCGGCGGGGACGACGCGCGGGTGGGTGGTGTCGCCGTACGACCGGACGACGAGGTTGACCATCTGGACGGTCTGCCAGGAGACGTCACCGCCGGTGCGGTCCAGCAGGACGCCGACGGGGGTGGCCGCGCTGGTCGCCTCCAGATGGAAGGCGAGCTTCATGGCGACGGTGCCGTGCAGGGGGCGGCCGCGCACGAAGGAGCGGACGTTCTGGTACAGGTTCTGTCCGGCGGACATGCTGATCAGGGGCAGCAGGGCCGTGTCGTAGACGGGCAGCGCGGCCTGGGTCGTCTCGTCGGTGCTCGAACCGAGCACGGCCAGCACGTCCGGGTCGTCCACGAGGCGCTGGGCCGCGGCGGCGGCCCGGTCGGCCCGGCCCGCGTCGTCGGAGGTCTTCAGCTCCAGTGTGAACGGCCTGTCGCCGCGGGCGTTGAACTGCTCCACCGCGAGCCGTGCCCCCTGCTCCTGGGACTGCCCGGCCGCCCGGCCGGCACCGCTGAGGTCGGCCTGCACCCCCAGCGCCCAACCGGGCGCGCCGGCCTGCTTCTTCCCGGTGCCGGGACGCAGGGCGGCCCAGGCGGCCACGCCCCCGCCCGCGGCGACCACGGCTGCGGCGCCGGAGGCGAGGGCGAGGAACCTGCGGCGCGACGGGGCCGGCTCGCGCGGCGCCTCGGCGAGTGTGGCCTCGATCTCGGGCAGGGCCAGCATCGCGGCCGACCGTTCGGCGACCATGCGGACGATGTCGGCGGGCAGCCACTCGGCGGTGCCCGGGGACACGTCCTCCACCAGGGCGGCGTCCAGTTCGGCCGGAGTGGGCCGGTCGGCGGGGTCCTTGGCCAGACAGCGCAGCAGGACGGCACGCATCTCCTCGTCCACGCCGTCGAGGTCGGGGCTGTCATGGACGGCGCGGTAGAGCAGGGCGTCGGCGGTGCCGCTGCCGAAGGGCGGGCGGCCGGTCGCCGCGTAGGCCAGCACGCAGCCCAGCGAGAACACGTCACCGGCCGGACCGAGGTCCCCGCCGCGGGCCATGGCCTGTTCCGGGGAGAGGAAGCCGGGGGTGCCGACGACGAGGTCGGCCGAGGTGATCGCGGTGTCGTCCAGGGAGCGGGCGATACCGAAGTCGATGAGGCGGGGGCCATCGGCGGCGAGCAGGATGTTGCCCGGTTTGACGTCCCGGTGCACCAGACCGGCGTCGTGCACCGCGGTGAGCGCGCGGGCCAGCATCTTGCCGAGCAGACGCACCGTGCGCAGGGGCAGCGGGCCGTACCGGCCGACCGCGTCGGCGAGGGACGGGCCGGGCTCGAACGCGGTGGCCAGCCACGGCTGTTCGGCGGCGGGGTCGGCACCGGTGACCTCGACCACCCAGGGGCTGTCCACGCGGCGCGCGGCGTTCGCCTCGCGGCGGAACCGGACGCGGAAGGCTTCGTCGTGCGCGTACTCGGCCTGGATCACCTTGACGGCGGCGAGCGCTCCCGACTCCGTACGGCCGAGATAGACGACGCCCATGCCGCCCTCGCCGAGCCGGGCGAGGAGGCGATGTCCGCCGACGAACGACGGGTCGGAAGGGTGCAGGGAGCGGTCGGTCACTTCCGGGCCCCCAGTTCGGTGCGCACCTTGGTCTCCATCCCGGCCACCGCCCGTGCCTGGACGGTCAGCAGGTCTCCCTGGGCGAAGCCCCTGCCGCCCTCGACGACGACGGCGATGGTCACCGGACCGAGCCTTACCTGGTCCCAGAGGTAGTACGTCGACCCCTTGCCGAGCGCCGGATCGTCGTACGTGCCCATCTCGATGAGGCAGTCGTCGGCGGAGGTGTCGCCGTTCGTGCCGTAGCCGGAGCCGATCGAGTTCAGGCCGCTGATCCGCTCGGTGGCACGCAGTTGCTGGTCGGGGCAGCGCAGCGCCTCCTCCAGCGTCTCGGCCATCTCCTGGTCGGCCTGGGCGGCGGTGCGGTGCAGGGTGACGGTGGCGGCGGCGCGGACCTCGCCCTTGGAGCCGGCCGCGGGCAGCCGGCTGTGGCGGGTGAAGGTGGCGAGGACGTCGCCGGGCAGGGGCTCCTGCCGCCAGACGCAGTCGGTGCCGAGAGCGGGCCAGGCGGCCGGATCGCTCTCGTACGGCGGGCGCTTGACGTAGCCCGGACCGTAGCTGTCCGGGCCCGCGGTGACGGCGCGGACCAGGCCGAGGGCGGCGGACGGGGTGGTGGGGACGCGCGCGGGGTCGACCGTGAAGCGCGTGGCGGGGCCGGCCGTCCCGCGCTGTGCGGCCGGTGAGGTCACGGCGGAGGAGGCGCTCGGACCGGTCCGGTGCCCGGCGTCGCCCGAGCTGGAACAGCCCGCGAGCAGCATCCCGCCGAGGGCCAGTACCACCTGTCCTTGTTGTGTGCGGCTTGCGCGGTTTGCGCTTCCTTGCCTCGTCGCGTACGTCATGAAGCCCCTCGCCATGCGCCTGTGCCAGTGTGCGACCGGAGTGAGTGTAGAGGGCAGCATCGTGCAACTCGCCCCGCTCGATGAGCTGTTGGCTGAGCCCGGAGCCGTGCTCGCAGCACCGAGGGGCGCCGGTGGGTGAGCGGGTTCCGGGCGTCCGCTACTCGGCGATTCCCGCGGCCCGCAGGCTCTCCGGGTCCTGGAACATGTCCTTGAAGTACTTCGAGCGGGTCGGAGCCACGACCACCGGCGTCGCGGGCCTTGGCGAGGGAGGAGCGCGCACGGGAAGAGAAGCCCTCGGCGTCCGCCGTCCCGGCCCGATCCCGGTGGAGGAGGAACTGGGTCTTCGGGTCGCGGTGGACGAGAGGCCCGGGGACGCCGGAGAACTCGGCGACGGAGAACTTCGCCGCGGAGATGTCCAGCGCCCGGTCGGCCGAGGCGCAGAAGCGCTCCGCGCCGTCCCGGAAGGCTTCCTGGACCCCCACCGGGAGGGATGAGTGGGCCGGTCGCGTCATCAGTCGCGGGATACGTCCGGAGAGGGTGACGTGCCGGAAGACGCAGGCGAACGGCGACACCCGCTCGCCGGAAGCGAGGTCGTGCACGGAGACGTCGTTGAACCGCACACCGTGCAGCACACCGCCGGCCCGGCAGTCACGCAGGGAGAGATCGTGCACTCTCAGCCCGGACTCCGGGTCCTCGTACTGGGCCAGGCTCCCGCCCTGGAAGGTGCAGCGTCCCCTGCCCCGGACGGGGTTTCCACGGGACTGCCCCGATGGTTGCCCCGGCGTACCTGGACGCCGTACGTCGCAGCGGGTGCCATGGGAGCGCCGTATCCGGTCCGGGACGACGCCCCGGGACCGGCCGAACTCTCCCGAGGACCGCAATGCGCGAACGCAAGGAGCGGATGTCCGACGCCGCTCACCTCCTGCAAGCCGTCGCCGCACAGCGAAACGAGGCGGCCTCCCCGGCCAAGCTCCTCGCCTCGGCCAAGCCGATGACGGCCGACGCCATGCGCTTCCTCCAGCGCGCGGCGGGCAACACGGCGGCGACGCGGCAGCTGGCTGTGCAGCGGGCCCCCAAGGAGGGCAACAACTGGGACGAGTCGCTGGTGTTCGACCATTCGGCGGACGCCAAGAAATACGGCCGGAACGTCTGGGGCTCCGCCATGGACCAGATGTCCAGCGGCAAGCGGCGGGCGCTCAGGGACTACACCGACGAGCCCAACAGTGACTTCGAGTTCGACTACCCCACCTACCGTGAGACCAACAAGTATCTCCGCGGGCAGCACGTCAAGAACGCCGGCAAAGACGGAATCGACAAGGTGAAGTCCCAGGTCAAGACGCTACGTGCGGCACTTGACGTGCAACCGATACCTGACAACGTGATCGTTTCCCGTGGCTCCGACTTCGTCCCCGACGGCATGGAGAACTCACCGTGGAAGCTTGAGGGGCGGAAGTTCACGGAACTCGGGTTCCTGTCCACCTCGCTGGGCTCGAAGCCCGTCGGGAACTACAAGCACAAGCGGTTCGTCTTCCGGTTCCGGGTGCCCGCGGGCACGCCCGCGATGTGGATGGAATACGTGTCGCACTACGGCTCGGGAGAGCTGGAGCTGCTGCTGAAGAACGACTGCAAGTACCGGGTCGACAAGGTCACCCCGGATGTGAACAAGTACGGCGAAGAGCAGTGGTACATCGACGCGACTATCCTGAAGCCTTCGAAGGAGCTCGCGGAGGCGAAGACCATGGAGGCCGCCAAGAAGACCGGCAAGCCCGGCGCGCACCACGGTGGCGGCCACCACCCCGCGCCGGGGCCGTCGTCCCAGCACCACGCATCAGGGTCGTCGTCCCACCACTACGCACCGGCGCCGTCGTCTCACCACCACTCGTACTCGGGACACAAGTACTAGCCGGTGGGGGCGGCGGGCCGCTCCAGGGGGAAACGGCCGACGCGGCACCACATCGAGCGCGCGGGAACGTCGACGCGCTGTAAGAGCACCAGCAGCAGGAACGGACGGCTGAAATTCACCATGAGTGACGGACGAGCGAACAATCCGCGCTTCGACGAGCGACTCTCCTTCACCCCCGAGCCGGGTGGCCCGGTCGACTACGCGAGCACGGCCGACGGCCCGGTCCAGTACGTGGAGGTCGTCGACGGGCAGGGCACCCTCGGCTATCTGTGGTTCCAGGACGCGTCCGACGCCGCCGACTTCATCCCGCGTGCCGACCGGGGTGTCGAAGGGATGAAGGCGGGAGTGGAGTGGGGCCGCAGGCTGCGCGCCCACAAGGAGAGCGGTCTTACGCCGTCGCGAGCCGTCGCCGAACTCTCGGCCGAGACCGCTGTTCCTGCGGGTCACGTCGCTCCGGGGGGCCCGTCCGAGGCCGCGAGCGACTCCGCCCTGCGGGCTCTCGCCCGCGGCCGGTGACTTCGTGGTCTCCGGCCATCGCCGGCGGACGCCTCACCAGCCCCCCAGCGGACCTCTCATGAGAAACGAGATCACCTTCGGGCCGGATGCCTCGCCGGTCAAGGTCCCGCTCGTCAAAGCGGTGTTCAGGGACGTGACCCCGATGCACGTCTCCCGGTCGGCCGCGTGGACCGCCGCGTCGGTGACGCGGACAGTGCTGACGGAGATCATCGACGGCGCGAGGAGAGCGGCGGCGGAGGAGGCCCGGAAGAAGCTGGTTCCGGGCGACCTTCTCGCGGCGATCGACCGGAACGTCGAGCTTGAGGTGGGCACCCACTGGTACCACCACAGCCCGACGTTTCGGGGTCTGACCGGTGTCCTGTACGACGCCGAGGGTGTCGTCGTACCTTCTCGTCAGCGCCGCGGGCCGCGCAGACCGAGTGCTGTGGCCGGCGCCCACAGGTTCGAGGCCGGGATCAGGAGGCTGCTGCGGAGCCGAGGGGTGACGGCCGTCCCGGCGATGGTCCGCGACCTGGACGGCATCGCGAGCGTGTTCCTGACGGATCTCGCCCGGGACGCGGCCGGGGTCGTCCGCGGGGGTTCCCTCCGGGCCCCGGCCGACCGTATCGGGGACGGACGGACCATCGGCAGGGATGACGTGCTGACCGCCACCACGATCCAGTTGTTCGGTGGCGCTCTCAGGCAGCAAGCCCTCGCCGGGGCAGGCGTGGCGGCGCGGGACACTTCGGTCGGCTGAGCGGGAGCGGGTGCGGGTGCGGCGCGGGGGTGGTGCGACCGATGTCGCCGCCCGCAACCCCACCTGGTGCTGCCGACCGGGCAGTTGAGACGTTCTCCCATGGCCTCCTGTGCCGACTCGGATCGTTCCGCGTCCGGGACGTAGGCGGGCAGGGCGGCGTGGCTGTCGCGCACGGCCTCGCCGCCGTACTCGAACCTCTGCCGCTCGTAGCTGGCGACCGCGGAGAGGAGGTCCTGACGGCTGGTGCGACCACCCGGATGGACAGCAGGGTGCTGTTGTCCGGGTCGGCCTGTTCGATGAGCGCCCGCAGGTCCGGGTGCCGGCCCGGCAGATCCGCGACCAGTACCTGAGATACCCCGGAGTCTCCCGGGCCGCGCTGGGCATGGTCCCGACCAACCACCTCCGGAACCGGGCACGACCGGTTCGAGTTCACCCTCGGAATGATGGTCGACAACCTCCCCCGGTCCCGCCTGAAGTGACGTGGCCGCCTGGATCACCCTCACTTGACACCCGTAACCAACAGGCGTTCACTTAATTCACCAACACTTGTTCAGTCATGTGGTCGACAAGTGTGCGCCGATGAGAGGGGCGTCATGCGCATCGCAGTGCAGAAGAACGAGGCAGCGCGCGGAGAGCGGGTCCTCGTGCCGGTGGCGAGCCTCTGATGGGCGGCTACATCGCCCTCGAAGAGGCCATCGCCCTCCCCGGGCTCGCCGAGCGGCGGCCGCCGTTCCCCCCGCCGGACAACATCGCCCCCGAGTTCTACGCCGACATGGCCGCGCGGCTCCCGGACGTCAAGGAGCTGCGGCTGCCGGACATGGATGCCAACGGCATCGCGACACAGGTGCTGTCGCTGACCGTGCCGGGCATCGAGGCCGACGCCGACCCGGTCCGGGCGGTGGAGAACGCCCGCTACGTCAACGAGTCCCTCGCCGGGATCGTGGCGGCGCACCCCGGCCGGTTCGCGGCCTTCGCGGCGCTCCCGCTCCAGGATCCGGCCGCGGCTGTCATCGAACTCCGCCGTGCGGTGAGCGAGTTCGGGTTCAAGGGTGTTCTCGTCAACGACCATGTGCAGGGGAGGTATCTCGACGATCCGCTGTTCGACGCGGTCTGGGCCGCGCTGGCCGACCTCGGCGTGCCGCTCTATCTGCACCCGGGGATGCCACCGGCCGACTCGTGGCATGTGCTCTCGGGGCACCCGGAGATGGACGGCGCGCTGTGGAGCTGGCAGGCGACGACCGGCGGGCACGCCCTGCGCGTGGTGCTCTCCGGTGTCTTCGACCGCCATCCGAACGCGCGGATGATCCTCGGCCACGCGGGAGAGTTCCTTCCCTTCCAGCTCTCCCGGTTCGACTCGCGGTACGCCACGCTCACCCACCCACGCCCGCTGCGCCGTCTCCCGTCGGCGTACTTCGGCGAGAACGTGCTGGTCACGACCAGCGGTGTGCTCTCCCCCGCTGCCGTCGAAGCACTTGTGAGGGTGCTCGGCGCGGACGCCGTCCTGTTCGCGGTCGACTACCCGTACGAGCGGACGAGCGCCGCCGTCGCCGCTCTCGAGGGCACCGCCCTCACACAGGCCGAGAAGGACAAGATCGGAGCGGGCAACGCCCGTCGCCTGCTGGGACTGTGAGGGGGCATCATGAAACTGTTCGTCACCGGTGCGCCCGGGTTCATCGGGTCCGCCGTCGTCCCCGAACTGCTCTCGGCGGGCCATCAGGTTCTCGGTCTGGCCCGCGGTGACCTCGACGACCTCGACGCGCTGCGCACCGGCGCCCGCGCGGCCACCGGCGTCGTGCACCTCGCCTTCGTCCACGACTTCGGCGACTTCGGCGACTTCGCCAAGGCCGTACGTACGGACCGTGCCGCGATCGACGCGATCGGTGCGGTACTGGCCGGAACGGGCAAGCCGTTCGTCGCCGCCGCCACCGTCCCGGCCGTCCCCGGCAGGGCCGCCACGGAGGAGGACGACCCGCAGGACACCGGGCCCCTGGCGGGGCGGGCCCAGAACGCGCGCGCCGTGCTCGCCCTGGCGGCGCGGGGTGTGCGTTCCGCCGTCGTACGGCTGCCGCACACCGTCCATGCCGAGGGCGGACGCGGAGGGTTCGCGGGTGCGCTCTTCGACCTGGCCCGGCGCGGCGGCGTGTCCGGCTACGTGGGAGACGGTTCCGCCCGCTGGCCCGCTGTCCATGTCCGCGACGCCGCCCGGCTCTTCAGGATCGCCGTGGAGGAAGCCCCCGCGGGCAGCGTGCTGCACGCCGTGCACGAGGAGGGCGTCACCCTGCTGGACACGGCGACGGCGATCGGACGGGCGCTGAGCGTCCCCGTCCGGTCCGTCGAGGCGGACGCGCTCGGGTTCCTCGGACACCTCGCCACCGTGGACAAGCCGGCATCGAGCGCACGCACGCGGCAGCGGTTCGGGTGGTCCCCGTCCGGCCCGCGTCTGCTGGCCGACCTGGATCCTGAGGGCGCCTGACTCTGACTCGTCCCCCAAAGATGCGGTGAACGACCGAGAAGGCGAGGGTTTCCGCTTGCCGTGGCGCCGGGCGGTCAGAGGCGGAGCAGGTCGGTCGAGACCGCCCAGAGGCGCTCTGCGGTGGCGGGATCGAGCGCCCATTCCTTGACCCCGTGCGGGTGCTGTGCGAGGTCGGCGTCGTTCGTCACGATGCAGGCCTCCCGCCCGTCGTCGAGGTAGTGACCTCCGGAGCGCGCGAACTGCGGGGCGACGGCCGCGACGATGCTGGTGGCAGCCCCCTGCTCGACCGTCTTGTAGGCGAAGACTCCGGCGGCTTCGGCCGCGTCGAGCGACTCCTTCTGCCGTGCGGTGAAGTTCCGTTGCAGTCCCGTCGCGACACCGCCGGGGTTCACCGCGTTGGCGACGATGCCGTCGGATGCCCACAGCCGGCTCGCCTCGACGGCGAAGAGGGAGTTCGCCGTCTTCGACTGGGCGTAGGCGATCTGCGGATCGTAACCGCGCCGCTCGAAGTGGAGATCGTCGAAGTCGATACCGGCACGCATGTGCGCCGTCGAGCTGACCGAGACGATCCGTGCTCCGTCGCGGTCGGCCGCTCCGAGGGCCAAGGCGCCATGAAGGCCGGTGGCGAGCGCGAAGTGGCCGAGATGATTCGTCGCGAATTGCAGTTCCCAGCCCTCAGGCGTGCGTTCGAGCCCGCCGGTGACCACGCCCGCGTTGTTGATCAGCAGGTGCAGCGGACCGTCCCACGCGTCGACGAACCGTGTGACGGCGGCCCTGTCGGCAAGGTCGAGCCGGACGACTCGGGGCCGTGTCCCGCCGGTCGACTTCCCGATCGTCTCGGCGACGGTGTCCCCCGCCGTCGTGTTCCGGACAGCAAGCGTCACCTCCGCCCCGGCGGCGGTCAACGCGCGCGCGGTCTCGATCCCGATCCCGGAGGAGGCTCCCGTCACGATCGCGCGGACACCGGTGAGGTCGACGCCCCGCAGTACCTCGTCCGCGGTGCTGGCGGCGGTGAAGGGCGTGGAGACGGGTTCGCGAGCGGTCATGGCGGTCACTATACGTACTGAGCTTGGTTTGTATAGTTGGACTACCGCTCGTAGGGTCGGTCCATGACCAGGTCCACGACCAGCTCCACCACCGGCGACTCCCCGGCCGCCGTCACCGACACCGACCGCCGGACCATGGTTCTGGACTCCGCCATGGTCACGTTCGCCCGATTCGGCTACCGGAAGACCTCGATGGAGGAGGTGGCACGGGCCGCGGACATCTCCCGACCCGGGCTCTACTTCCTCTTCTCCTCGAAGGAGAGCCTGTTCCGCGCCGCCGTCACCCGGGCGCTGGAACGCGACATCGCAGCGGTCGAACACGTCCTGGGCGACACCGGCCGTCCTCTCGGAGAGCGCCTTCTCGATGCGTTCGACCACTGGGCCGGCCGCTACATCGGCCCGCTGGCCCGCGATGTGGCGGTGGTCATCGAGGACAACCCCGGCCTGCTGGGGGAGATCGCCGTGACCACGCCGCAACGCTTCGAGCAGCTGGTCACCGACGCGATCGCCGCCGAGACGGGACAGGTGACGGCCCGGCAGATCGCCCAGACGCTGATCAGCGCCTCGACCGGCCTGAAGCACCAGGCGGCGGCACAGGAGTTCTATCTCGAACGGCTGAAGGTCGCCATCGATCTCCTGATGCGCTGAATACGCCCGCCTCTTCTTTTAGTTTGAAAAACCAGCGAGAAAGAATTTTATACCTTGGTACCGTGGCCTCGACGCCGCTCGAAAAGAGGAGGAGAACGTGTTCACGGTGGAAGAAATACCGGAATTCCGTATCGCCTATCTGAGACGAACAGGTCCCTATGGGGAGGCGAACGGAATACAGATGGAGAAGCTGAAGTCCTGGGCCGCGGCGAACGGTCTGCTGAGCGCCGGCTCCGCCGTCCTGGGCATCGCCCGCGACGACCCCGCCCGCACTCCGCCCCGCGACTGCCGCTACGACACCTGTCTCGTACTGCCCGACGACACCGAAGTCCGCCACCCCGAGGTCCAGGCCGGTCATATAGCCGGTGGCCGCCACGCGGTCCTCACCACCGCGCACACCGCCGAGGGCCTCGCACACGCCTGGGCCGGCCTGTTCGACGGACTTGCCGCACAGTCCCTCACCTTCGACACCGCACGCCCCGTCCTCGAACGCTACCGGCCCGCCATGCTCGCCCGGCACCTGTGCGAGATCTGCGTCCCCGTTCTCTGACCCGGCCGGCGGCCCGTATCCCCCGCGGGGGCAATCGGACAGACGTCGCCCTGACCCGGGACCCGCTCACAGGTGCCGGTGCCCAGGTGGGTTCCTAGCCCATGTCGTCGGCGAGGGCGAGGCGGGCCGTGACGCGCTTGCCGACCGGCTCGCGCTGTGCCGTGAACTCCTGGGCGACGGCCCTCACGATCTCCAGGCCGTGCTGCCCGACGCGGGCGGCGTCCGCGGCTCGGGCGACGGGCAGCACCGGATCGCAGTCCCACACCGCGATCTCGACCATGTCGCCGGTGATGCGCAGGTCCAGCGCGGCCGGGCCGGGAGCGTACTTGCGGGCGTTGGTGACCAGCTCGCTCACCACCAGCTGCGTCAGATCCATCGCCCGCTGCGAGACGGGCAGACCGTGCTCGGCCCGCGCCCTGGTGAGGAAGTCGACGGCCAGCCCACGGGCGCGGGCGATGCCGGGGCCGCCCCCGTCCAACGCGGCCGTGGTCCTCAAACCCTGTCCGTCCGGCGTGATGCCGTCCTCGCCCACCGGCGCTGTCACCACTGCTGCCGTCCTCACTGACCAGATCCCGTCACGCGCGCATACCCCCGCTCGTGCGGAGCACGCCCCGCACCTTGTCGGCTCGTCCGCGCCGTGCGGGGCGGTACTGCCGGGCGAGGTCGCGGTGTGCCAGTATCACCCGCATGGCCGAAGGACACACGACAGACACCCAAGCCGCCGCCCAGGCACCCCAGCCGGTCGGGCTGTCGGTCACCGCCACCACCTGCGACGACGTCCGCGTCCTGACCCTGGCCGGGGAGATCGACCACGACACCGGCGAGACGCTCCGCCGGGCCCTGGAGGCCCCCGGACCCGCCCGCGTCGCGGTCGACATGCGGCAGGTCACCTTCATGGACTCCAGTGGCATCAACCTGCTCCTCAACGGCCACCACGCCGCCACAGCGGCGGGAGGCTGGCTGCGCCTGGCCGCCCCGTCCCCCACGGTGCTGCGCACCTTGCAGATCGTCGGCGTCGACGAGGTCATCGGCTGTCATCCCACCCTCCCCGACGCCCTGGGCCGCTGAGCGTCGCCGCCGGCGTCTTGGGGCTCGCGGCGGCCGTCCGGCGCACGGCCGCCTCACACGTCACGCCGGAGACGCCGGAGCGACGCCGCCGGCCCGTCCTCCAAGTCGCCCGCTCCGACCGCCCCTCCGTGCCGCCGCTCTGCCGGGTGACTCCGGGGGATCTGGCCGGTCGGGCGCCCGGGTCTCTGGTCTAAGCTACGGAGTCGCGTTGCTCTCACAGAGCAGCACCGGGACTTTCAGGCAGCGGAAGCCCGGGTTTCGCGGCAGGTCCCTCGGGCCCGCCGGGGAACCGACACGTCGCGCGGAGTGTCCGCAGCGCTGGGGGCTGCCCTTCTGCTGAACCGGCATCGCGTGAACACACCCTCGGGGGGTTCACGTGAATGATCCGTGCGTGCGTGGCCAAGGGGATTTCGGGCATGGACGAGCGGGACGAGGATGCGCATGACCAGCGAGGGGACCAAGGCTGTCGAGGCCGTGCCGGACGCGCGGGAGCTGCGGCAGCTCCTGGCGGGTCTGACGGCCGTACGGGACGGTGACTTCGGCACCCGACTGCCCGAGGACGCCGCCGGTCTCATGGGCGACATCGCGACCGTGTTCAACGGCATGGTCGATCAGCTGTCCGTGTTCACCTCCGAGGTCACCCGGGTGGCCCGGGAGGTGGGTACGGAGGGGACGCTCGGCGGGCAGGCGGAGGTGCCCGGGGTGTCCGGGACCTGGGCCGTCCTCACGGATTCCGTCAATGCCATGGCGGGCAACCTGACCACGCAGGTCCGTGACATCGCCCAGGTGGCGACCGCCGTCGCCAAGGGCGACCTGTCGCAGAAGATCGACGTCCCGGCGCGCGGCGAGATCCTTCAGCTGAAGAACACCGTCAACACGATGGTCGACCAGCTCTCCGCCTTCGCCGACGAGGTCACCCGCGTCGCCCGCGAGGTCGGCACCGAGGGCCGCCTCGGCGGCCAGGCCAAGGTGCCCGGCGTCGCCGGTGTGTGGCGGGACCTCACCGACTCCGTGAACTTCATGGCGGGCAACCTGACCAGCCAGGTCCGCAACGTCGCCCAGGTGACGACGGCGGTGGCCAAGGGCGACCTCTCGCAGAAGATCACCGTGGACGCCCGGGGCGAGATCCTGGAGCTGAAGAGCACCATCAACACGATGGTCGACCAGCTCTCCGCCTTCGCCGACGAGGTCACCCGCGTCGCCCGCGAGGTCGGCACCGAAGGCCGCCTCGGCGGCCAGGCCGACGTCAAGGGCGTCAAGGGCACCTGGCGTGACCTCACCGACTCGGTGAACTCGATGGCGGGCAATCTGACCAGCCAGGTCCGCAACGTCGCCCATGTGGCGACCGCCGTCGCCAAGGGCGACCTCTCGCAGAAGATCACGGTCGACGCCCGGGGCGAGATCCTGGAGCTGAAGACGACCATGAACACGATGGTCGACCAGCTCTCCGCGTTCGCCGACGAGGTCACGCGCGTGGCCCGCGAGGTCGGCACCGAGGGCCGCCTCGGCGGCCAGGCCGACGTCAAGGGCGTCTCCGGCACCTGGAAGGACCTCACCGACAACGTCAACGTGATGGCGTCGAACCTGACCGGGCAGGTCCGCTCCATCGCGCAGGTCGCCACCGCCGTGGCCCGGGGCGATCTGTCCCGCAAGATCACGGTGGAGGCCGAGGGCGAGATCGCGGCCCTGGCCGATGTGATCAACACCATGGTCGACACGCTCTCCGCGTTCGCGGACGAGGTCACGCGCGTGGCCCGCGAGGTCGGCACCGAGGGCCGCCTCGGCGGCCAGGCCCATGTGCCGAACGTGGCGGGCACGTGGAAGGATCTCACCGACAACGTCAACTCCATGGCGGACAACCTGACCGGCCAGGTGCGCAACATCGCGCTGGTGACGACCGCGGTGGCCCGGGGCGATCTGTCGAAGAAGATCGACGTCGACGCGCGCGGCGAGATCCTGGAGCTGAAGACCACCATCAACACGATGGTCGACCAGCTCTCCGCGTTCGCCGACGAGGTCACCCGCGTCGCCCGCGAGGTCGGCACCGAGGGCCGCCTCGGCGGCCAGGCCGAGGTGGAGGGCGTCTCCGGCACCTGGAAGCGGCTGACAGAGAACGTCAACGAGCTGGCGGGCAACCTGACCCGCCAGGTGCGGGCGATCGGCGCCGTGGCCAGCGCCGTAGCCGAGGGTGATCTGACCCGGTCCATCACCGTGGAGGCGTCCGGCGAGGTCGCCGAGCTGAAGGACAACATCAACTCCATGGTGGAGTCCTTGCGCGAGACCACCCGGGCCAACCAGGAGCAGGACTGGCTGAAGACCAATGTGGCGCGGATCTCCTCCCTGCTCCAGGGGCACCGGGACCTGCCGGTGGTGGCTGAGCTGATCATGGAGGAGCTGACACCGCTGGTGTCCGCCCAGTACGGCGCCTTCTACCTCGCCGAGGACGGGGAGCGCGGCCCCGAGCTGCGGCTGGTCGGCTCCTACGGCCGGGCCGAGGACGACATCCGGCCCACCCGCTTCTCCTTCGGCCGCTCGCTGGTCGGCCAGGCCGCCCACAGCCGCCGTACCATCGCCGTCGGCGACCTGCCTGCGGGATACGTCACCATCTCCTCCGGGCTGGGCCAGGCCGTTCCGCGTGCGCTGATCCTGCTGCCGATCCTGTTCGAGGACCAGGTCCTCGGCGTCATCGAGCTGGCGTCGCTCACCGCGTTCACGCCGGTCCACCAGGACTTCCTGGAGCAGCTGCGCGAGGCCCTCGGCGTCAACGTCAACACGATCGTGGCGAACGCCCGTACCGACGAGCTGCTGGAGGAGTCCCAGCGGCTGACGGCAGAACTCCAGGCCCGCTCCGCCGAGTTGCAGTCCCAGCAGGACGAACTGCAGCGCTCCAACGCCGAGCTGGAGGACAAGGCGTCGCTGCTGGCGGACCAGAACCGCGACATCGAGGCGAAGAACCTCCAGATCGAACAGGCGCGGCGGGAACTGGAGGCACGGGCACAGCAGTTGTCGCTGGCCTCGAAGTACAAGTCGGAGTTCCTGGCGAACATGAGCCACGAGCTGCGCACCCCGCTCAACAGCCTGCTCATCCTCGCCCAGTTGCTGGCGCAGAACCCCTCGCGCAACCTCACGCCGAAGCAGGTCGAGTACGCGGGCATCATCCACTCGGCAGGCAGTGACCTGCTGCAACTCATCAACGACATCCTCGACCTTTCCAAGGTCGAGGCGGGCAAGATGGACGTCACTCCCGAGCGGGTGCCGCTGGACCGGCTCATCGAGTACGTGGAGGCCACGTTCCGGCCCATGACCACGCAGAAGGGCCTGGAGTTCGACGTCAGCACCGCGGCCGGTACGCCCGCGGACCTGCTCACCGACGACTCCCGGCTGCGGCAGATCCTGCGCAACCTGCTGTCCAACGCGGTGAAGTTCACCGAGCAGGGCAGCGTGGAACTGGCCATCGAGTCCGCCACGGACGACGAGGTGCCCGAGGGGGTCGTACGCGGCGGCGCCGTCGTGGCCTTCCGGGTCAAGGACACCGGCATCGGCATCTCGGAGCAGCACCTGGAGTCGATCTTCGGCGCCTTCCAGCAGGCGGACGGCACCACGAGCCGCAAGTACGGCGGCACCGGTCTGGGCCTGTCCATCACGCGCGAGATCGCCCATCTCCTGGGCGGCGCCGTGGTGGTGGACAGCACGCCGGGCCGGGGCACCACCTTCACGCTGTTCCTGCCGGTGGCCCGGCCCGACTTCGAGCGGCTGCCCCTCATCGGCCGTCCCGCTGAGCAGGCACCGGACGAACCGGCCGCTCTCGCCGGGCCGGTGACCGGAACGGTGCAGGCCGCCGGTCCGGCCCGGCAGCACCCGCGCCGGCTGCTCGTCGTCGAGGAGCGGTCCCGTGGGCTGCTGACCCTGGTCGCCGAGAGCGTGGTCGCGGACCTGTCCCGGCACAGCGCGGACGACGGCACCGCGCTGCCCGCGGTGGACGTCATCACCGCGGTGGGAGCGCAGGAGGCGGCGGGCGCGCTGGCGGCCAGGCCCTGCCACTGCGTCGTCCTGGACCTCGACATGCCCGAGGGCGAGGCGGACCGGTTCCTGACGGCGCTGCACAGCGACTCCGGGCTGACGGGTGTGCCCGTGCTCGTCCACGGCGGCCACCGTGCCGACGCGGGCTCGGGCGAGCTGCTGCGCCGGTACGGGGACGACGGGTCCGTGGAGTTCCTCTCCGGCCTGGACGAACTGCGCGAACGCATCGTCCTGCACCTGTCGGCCGAGGAACCCGGGGACGTGCTCTCCCTCGTACGGCCCGAGGAGCCCCATGACCTCGCGCCGCCTGTCGACGCGAGCTTCCGGGGCCGTACGGTCCTGGTCGTCGACGACGACGCGCGCAACCTCTTCGCGCTCAGCGGGATCCTGGAGATGTACGGCTTCCAGGTGCTGCACGCGGAGAACGGGCGCAAGGGCATCGACACCCTGCTCGGCAACCCCGGCATCGCGCTGGTGCTGATGGACGTGATGATGCCGGAGATGGACGGCTACACGGCCACGGCGGAGATCCGCAAGCTGCCCCGGTACGCCGATCTGCCGATCATCGCCGTCACCGCGAAGGCGATGCCGGGTGACCGGGAGAAGTCCCTGGCGTCGGGGGCGAGCGACTACGTCACCAAGCCCGTGGACGCGCACGACCTGATCGCCTGTGTCCGACGCTGGCTGTCCGCGTGAGCGAGCGAGCACCCTTCAGCCGAGGAGCATCCGCATCGTGAGCACCACCGAAGAACCGCACGGGCCGCGGGACACCGAGCACCGCCCGGAGCCGGTCGCGCCCGTCCTGCCGGCCGCCCGCGGCGCCTCGGCGCCGCCGGACGCGCCCGGCCCCGCACCGGCCTCGCCCGTCGGCAGGCTGGCCGCCACGGTGGAACGGCTGCGCCGCGAGGTGCGCAGCGCGCAGGCGGAGGCGGAGGGCCGGGCCCTGGTCGAGATGGCCAAGGGCATCCTGGTCGAGCGGCTCGGGTGCGGTCCGGCACAGGCGGCCCGGCAACTCGCCGAGCTGACCGCGCAGGCCAGGATGACGACGCTGGAGTTCGCGGTCGAGGTCATCAACCAGGCCGCCCGGGACCGGGTGGCGGAGGTCACGGACGCCTTCCTGGCCGCCGCCGGTGGCGCGGTGGAGCGCGACACCGCCGCCGTACGGCTGCGGGCGGCCGAGAGCGGGGTGCTGGCGGCCGACGACACCCAGGCCGTCGCCGACTCCCTGCTGGAGCACGCGTTGCGTCCGCTGGGCGCGGTGGCCGTGGCCGTGTGGGCCGCGGGCGCCGACGGCTCGCTGACCCTCGTCGGCAGCGCCGGGTTCTCCCCGGCGGATGCCACCCGATGGCGGTACGTCCCGCCGGAGGTGGCGACGGTGGCGCGCCGCGCCCTGACCGAGCGGGCCGGGCAGTGGCTGCCTTCGCTCTCCGGAACGGGGCTGCCGACCATCGGCCGGCACGCGCACCCGGACGGCGGCCGGGTCGCGGTCCCCGCGGGCACCGGCGGCCGCATCCACGGCGTGCTGGAGATCGCCTGGCCCGAACCGCTCGAACCCCAGCCGCCGCAGATCGTCCGGCAGGTGGACGCCCTGGCCGAGCTGTGCGCGCACACCCTGGAGACGTACACGCTGCACCGGGACGCGGGACACGAGCCGGGGATCCTGCCGCCCACGGCCGAACTGATGGACCTGGCGGACGGGTTGCACGATCCCGCCCTGGTCCTGGTCCCGCACGTCGACGGCTCCGGGCAGTTGGTCGACTTCCGCATCCAGCACGTCAACAGCCGCTTCCTGGACCCGGCGGGCCGCCCCCGCGCGGTCGTCAACGGGGCGTTGCTGCTGGAGGCGTATCCCATGGCCGCGGGCAAGAGCGAGCTGTTCCAGCGGGTGGAGCGGGTGTGGGCCACGGGCGAGCCGTTCCGGGCCCGGCGCATGCAGCTGATGTCGCTGGTCGACCAGGTGCCGCTGTCGACGGTCGCGGACATCAGCATCAGCCGGCACGGCAGCAGCGTCCTGCTGCTCTGGCGCATCGAGGACGAGACCGCACGGCTGGCGAGCCTCCTCCAGCACGCCCAGCGCCTGGGCCGTATCGGCGGCTTCGAGGAGAACCTGCTCACCGGGGAGATCACCTGGAACGACCAGCTGTTCCACCTGTACGGGCGTGAACCGGCCGGTTCGCCGGTGCCTCTGGAGGAGTTGCCCCAGCACGCGCACTCCGACGACGCGGTGCCGCTCGGCAGGTTCCTGCGGACGGTGCTGCACCAGCGCAGGCCGGCCTCCGCGGCGTTCCGTCTGCAACGGCCCGACGGGGTGACCCGGCACATCCGGGTGGTCGCGGAGCCGGTGCTGGACACCGACGGCCGGCTGTTCGCCGTCCGGGGCGCCTACCAGGACATCTCCGCCCAGCACTGGACGGAGGTCGCGCTCGCCGCCACCCGGGACCAGCTCGCCCACACCGAGCAGCAGGCGACCGAGCGCAACCGGCTGACCCTGCAACTGCAGCACGCCATCATGCCGCCGACGCAGGCTCCGCTTCAGGTGTCGGGGCTGGAGATCGCCGTGCGCTACCGGCCGGCGGAGACCGAGCACCTGGTGGGCGGCGACTGGTACGACACCGTGGTGCTGCCGTCCGGGCTGGTGCTGCTGTGCGTGGGCGACGTCGCCGGGCACGGCATCGAGGCCGCGACCAGCATGGTGGTGCTGCGCAACGCCCTGCGCGGGCTCGCCGTGACCGGGGCGGGGCCCGGCCAGTTGCTGTCGTGGCTGAACATCGTGGCGCACCACCTCACAGGCGCGGTCACCGCCACCGCGGTCTGCGCGCTGTACGACCAGGACCGCCGGGTCCTGCGGTGGGCGCGGGCGGGCCACCTTCCGCCCGTGCTGGTCCGCGGGCCGGAGGCCACTCCCCTGCCGCTTATCAAGGGCCTGCTGCTGGGCGCGGTGCCCGACGCCGTGTACGAGGAGGCGGAGCTGGAACTGGCGTCCGGGGACACCGTGCTGATGTACACCGACGGGCTGATCGAGCGCCGGGACCGGAGCGTGGAGGAGTCCCTGGCCCACCTGCTGGCCACGGCCCGGACGGCGCCGAGGACGCTGGACCAGCAGCTCGACCGCCTGCTGACCTACAGCAAGTCGGACACGGACGACGACACCTGCGTCGTCGGCACCCGGGTGGTGTAGGCCGGGACGGCTGTCCCGCACACCTCCGGCGGCCGGCCTCCCGTGTGTGTGGTGCGTTCGGGCGCGTGTTTCAGCGTACGGGCCGGGGCCAGGGAGGGCGTCGCGGGCCGAGCGCGGTCAGGGCCGCCCGGTCGCGCGAGCCGCCCGGTCCGCCACGGCCACCACCTCTCCTCGTTCCTCGGCGGCCGTCCTGGGGCACGTCCCCGGCGTCCGCCGCCGCAGGCGCACCGGCGCCTGAACGGCGCGGCACCGGCGCCGCTCCCGAGGAGCAGCGCGAGGAGCGGCAGGGACGGTCCGAGCCGGTGGACGGGTGCGGTCCGGGAGAGGGCCGAGGCGCGCCGGGGTCAGCGTGGTCGGCCGAACAGCCGGGAACCGAGGGGGTGTTGGCGGTCGAAGCCCGGGAGGATGAGGAACGTCGCTCCGGCGGTCGTGGTGGTGAAGCGCAGCAGTGCGTCGGAGGTGTCCATGTGGGTGAGGGTGGCGGTGAAGGTCCGCAGGTCGTTCTGGAAGCTGATGAAGAGCAGGCCGGGTGCGGGGTCGTCGATGCTGTAGGAGCGGCGGAGCATGAGGCCGGTGCCGACCACGGCGGGGTTGGCCCTGCGCGCGTGGGCGTCCGCGGGGACGAGATAGCGGCCGTCCGCCGTCTTGGCGCCGAGGTCCGGCCCCGCGGCGACGGGACCGCCGGAGAGGGGGGCGCCGTCGGCCCTGCGCCGCCCGAAGACCGCTTCCTGCTCGGCGACGGACAGCGCCGCGAACCGCGGCAGATCGAGTTCCATGCGCCGCAGCACGGCGAGGGTGCCACCGGCGACCTCGGGCGGTCCGGTCAGCCACAGGTCGCGCTGTTGTTCGGCGGCCGTGTGCGGGCCCACGATGCCGTCGATGAAGCCCAGCGGGTTGCGGGGCGCGGTGAGGCCGTTGCCCAGGGGCACGTCCGCACCGCGGCGTGCGGACTGCCGCCAGCGTTCGCGCAGGCGTGCCCCGGCCTGGTCCAGGAGCGCGGCGGCGGCGACCGGGAGGAGCAGCGCGTCACCGGCGCAGATCTGCATCAGCAGGTCGCCGCCGCGTGCCCGTGGGGCGATCCGCTCGCGGGAGAATTCCGGGAGGTCCGTCGCACCGGGCAGTGCGGCGTCGGCCGCCCGCACCAGGCGGGGGCCCACGCCGACGGTCACGGTGAGGTCGCCCGGCGGCAGGCCCAGCAGCCGCGGGTCGGTGCCCGCGACGAGGGCGCTCACGGTCTGTCCGAGTTCGGCCAGCAGCGGGCCGGGAGCCACGTCGGGGCCGAGGTCGGCCACCACGGCGAGCAGGTTGCGCTGGGCCGTCCGGGGACGTGTGATGCCTGCCTGGTGGCGGCCCGCCGCCGGAACCGTCACGGGCGTGGCCGGTGCGGAAGGAGCGCCTCGGCCCGGCCGGGCCGGGTCCGGTGTGCACCCGGCGGTCAGCCCGGCGGCCACCATGGCACCGGTGACATCGAGGAACCTGCGGCGCGACGGGTGGGGGGCGGCTCGGCGCATGGAGCGAGGGTGCCACACCGAGAGCCCGCGCGCCGGTGAACCGCCATACTCCGGCGCGCGGTCGGGGCGCCGTGCCAGACTGGGATCATGCCTCGATTAGCTCTTCGCGTGCTGGCGGCCGTACTGGGCACGCTGTCCCTCGCGGTCGGTTGCGGCGGTGGTGGCGACGGGCCGGACAAGGGGCGGCGGCCGGACGGTGCGCAGGTGACGATCCGGGTGCCCGCCGATGCCCCGACGATCTCCTCCGCGGTGTCCCTGGCCCGGCCCGGCGACCTGGTGCTGGTCTCCGCGGGGGTGTACCACGAGTCGGTGCGGATCGGCACGGCACGTGTCACGCTGCGCGGTGTGTCCCGGGACAAGGTCGTCATCGACGGCCGGCTGCGGCAGCCGAACGGCGTGGTCGTCGCGGCACCCGGGGTCGCCGTGCAGAACCTGACCGTGGAGAACAACACGCAGAACGGCGTCCTGGTCACCGGTTCGGCGAAGGCGGCCGCCGGGATGCCGGGGCGCAGCGGTGGTTACGACACCGGCGAGGAGCCCGTCACCTTCCTCAAGTCGTTCCTGGTCTCGTACGTGACCGCGACCCGCAACGGCCTGTACGGCATCTACGCGTTCTCCGCGCAGAACGGTGTCATCGAGCACTCGTACGCGTCGGGCGCCGCCGACTCGGGGATCTACGTCGGACAGTGCAAGCCCTGCCGCATCGTGGTGCGGGACAACGTCGCCGAGCTCAACGCGGTCGGCTATGAGGGCACCAACGCCGGTGGAGACATGTATGTGGTCGGCAACCGGCTGGCCGGCAACCGGGTCGGGCTCACCACCGACTCGGACCACCAGGAGAAACTGCTCCCGCAGCGAGGTGCCGTGGTCGCGGGCAATCTGATCGCCGCCAATCAGCAGACGGCCACGCCGCAGCAGGCCGACGGCGGGTGGGGCATCGGCGTCGGCGTCGACGGCGGCAGCGACAACGAGTTCACGCGCAACCGCGTCACCGGCAACAGCAGCGCCGGGCTGGTGCTGACCGCTTCGGCCGACCTGCCTCCGGTCGGCAACCGGATCGTGGAGAACACCTTCACCGGCAACGGTGTCGACGTCGGCTGGACGTTCCCCACCGCCACGCGGGGGCGGGGCAACTGCCTGCGGGGCAACGCCCTGCGTACCACCGTGCCCGCACGGCTCGCGGAGGTCGCGGCCTGTCCGCGTCCGGCCGCATCGCTCTCCCCCGCCGGCAGGTGGACGGCGCCGACGGCACCCGGCGGCATCCCGTTCACCGAGGTCGCGGCGCCGGGTCCGCAGCCGCAGTTCCCCCGGGCCGCCACCACGGGCGCCACCGCCGTCCCCGCCGTCCCCGCCCTGCCGAGGACGGCGGACATCCCGTTGCCGCCGGTGTCGCTGCTCGCCGCGAACGCGCGGGTGCGGGTGTCCTGAGCCGCGGCTACCGGCTCGCGGCGGCTCCGGGCAGCGGTGCGACGGTAACGTAGCGGTGGGTGTCGAAGTCGATGTCCACCGGCTGCGACTCGGATCCCACGCTGACGCGGACCCGGTACATGGTGCCGTCCGGGCCGAGCCAGTAGCGCACGTTGCCCGCCGTGCCGGAGCGGTGCTCGGCGGCCGGCCCGGTCATGATGTCCACCCGGTGCCCGTGCACCTCGTCCCGGCCCTGCCAGGCTGCGCCGTTCTGCGGCAGCAGTTGGGCGTTGTCCGGCCGGTCGCTGCCCAGGCCGAGCGCGATCGCCAGTGAGCTGTCGAGTGCGCTGCCGGACGCCAGCAGGGGACGGCGGTACCAGTCCGAGCGGGGCGGCACCGCGGGGGCGTACGCCGGAGCGTCCGCCATCGGGTGGACGGACACCGAGGTGGCCGTCCAGCTGATCAGCCCGTCGCTGGAGGTGCCGCGCCCGGTGCCGTGCACCACGCCGTAACCGGCCTTGCCCCGGTAGTCGACGGATGCCGTGACGGTCAGTGCTCCGGCGGTGCCCGGCACGGTGATCGTCATGGCGCGGCCGTGCGCCTGGTAGTTGCGGAACCGCGTGATCGCCAGCCGGTTCGCCTCGTCCGAGGTCAGGGCGCGCGGCCCGCCGGGGCCGGAGCCGCCGCCGGTGACCAGGAACCCGGCCACGGCGGCCACCGCGGCGACCGCCAGGCCGATGGCGGCGGCGACGGTCCGGCGTGACCGCCGCCATCGGCGTCCTGTGGCCGCACCGTCCGGTGGAGCCTGCCGTCCTGTCACGCTCCGGGTGCGGCTCGACGCTGACACTCTTCGCCTCATCCCTTCTTCGCTCGCGGCTGCCGCACCGCCGGGCGGTCACGGCGTCGCCCGACGGTCGGCAGATCGCTGTCGGCCAGGTGACTCAGTGCTTGCGCAGGCGCCGCCGGCTCACGAACGCGACGACCAGACCGCTGCCCACCAGCAGCCCGACGAGAGCGATCAACTGCGGCACCCCGGACATACCGGTGTGCGCCATCGAACCCGGGCCTGAGTCGGCCGGGGCCGGGTTGTTCGCGGGCGGTGCGGGGGACGGCGGCGCGGAGGCCGGCGGTGAGGCCGGGCCCGGCGACGGAGTGGAGGTCGGCGACGGAGTCGGGGTGGGGCTCGGGCTCGGTGCCGCCTTCGGGATGTACACCCCGGCGTCGATGGTGTGATCGACGCCCCCGGGCCTGTCCGGTGCCGTGACCGGTGCGCGGCCGTCGCACAGGGGGCCGGTGGTCGGCGGGGTCACATCGGAGTCGTGCGCGCGGTCGCCACCGGCCCGCGGGAGGGTGAACCTCAGCTCGCTCGCCTGGGGTTGCTCGGGCACCTGGCCGGTGTCCGCGGTGCACACGTCGAACCGGACCGTGTATTTCGCGCCCGGTGTGAGCTGGTAGTCGGCGCCGACACCGCCGAAGTAGTACTCGCCGGCGGCATCGGTCCTGGTCGTCGCGACCTGTTTGCCGTCCGCGTCCAGCAGGTCGATCGTCGCCCCCGGCAGCAGTACGTGCCCCGGGTCCTGGATGCCGTTGTGGTCGCCGTCGAACCACACGACGTTGCCGATCTGGACCGGGGCGTTCGCCGCGGCGTACGCGATGTCACCGAGTCCGCCCGCCTTGCCGAACCCGCCCTGTTCCTGGCTCACGAACTGGAAGCCGTTGGCGGTCGGGTTGTTGCCCGGTCCCTGACCGGTCGTGATGTCGTGGTACCCGGTCCCGGAGGTCGCCACGTGCACGACCGGGTCGAACTCCGTGCTGACGACCCACTGCTGCTGGGGGATGTAGGCCACCGAGCCCAGCGCGGTCTCCTGGTGCGCGTTGGCGTAGAAGTCGCCCGGGAAGTACTCGACGACCCCGGCGCCCTGGCCGCCGCTGTCGGCGGGGGTGGCGTGGTTCGGGCAGCTTCCGGTGCCTTCCCACTGGTACTCACCGGTGGCGGTGGCGCAGACCATGGTGATGTCACCGCCGGACATGCCGTTCTCCGCCGTGTCGTTCCCCGGGCGCGGGTCCAGGCCGCCCCAGCTGAGCACGTCCATGAACCGGTCGCGGAAGCCCAGGACCATGGAGCCGTCGCGGCCGAAGGCGAGGGAGGCCAGCTCCGGCTGCGGGTCGATGAAGACGCTGCCCGACTTCCGGTCGTCCCACGAGTCGGGCCGGGTGTTCCACGGGTTCCAGTGGGTGGCCCTGTCGCCGGAACCGAAGACGCTGCCGCGTTCCTGCGTGAGCGGGTGGCTGAGCACCGTGGTGAACCGCCTGCCGTCGTAGACGGAGACGACGGCCTTCAGGTCCGCGCGCCGCTGTGTGCTCTCCGCGCTGCACACGCCGCCGACGTACAGCGTGTTGTCGTGGACCTGGAGACCGAACGGCCGCCAGTCGCCGGGGCTCGCGCACCCCGGGTCCGGGATCGGGACCGTCGCCCGGGGCGCCGCGGCGGTGGCTGCGGTCGCGTCGAAGCTCACCAGGCTGCGGGAGCGGAGGTTCACCGCGTAGAGCGTGGCCCCGTCCTCCGACAGGGCGAGGCCGCCGATGCTCTCCTTGCCCGGCGCGTCCGTGAATCCGGGATCCTTGATCAGGTGCGCGGTGTCGTGCCGTGTCACCGCGGCGTCCGGCACCTGCGCGAACAGCCGCGGCGCGCCCGAGCCGTCGACCGGCACCGTGTAGACGGCGCCCCCGCCCTGCGGGCCGTAGGCGGTGTACCGGCGGGCGAACGCGCTCTGGAACAGCCGGGTCCGGTCCTTGTCGTACGCCAGCCCGAACGTCGTGCCGACCTGGTCCTGCGTGGCCAGCGTGGTCGGGCACGCCGTGTCCGTGGGGCAGGTGCCGCGGACCTTCGTCCCGAACGCCACGAGCGCCCGCTCGTCGGTCCCGCCGGCGCCGTTGTGGACGGGCACGAAGTACCGCGTGTCCGGCAGCGCGTAGTCGGCCGGGTCCCACACCCCCGTGACCACCGAGGCGTCCTTGCCGTCCGACACGTCCACGAAGGACGTGAAGCTGTCGAAGTGGTTCTCCGCCGTCGACGCGGGTGCCGCCCTCAGATGGCCGTCGTACGGTGCCGGAACGCTGACGTCGACGCGGTAACGGCCGCCGCTCAGCACGTCCGAGGCGGGTACCGCGACCTTTCCGGTGGCGTCCGTGACGCCGGTGACATGGTGTCCGGCGGGGTCGGAGACCTCGATCTTCATGCCCCGCTGGGGCACGTCCATCGTCGCGTTGAGCACGCCGGTGCCGAAGAAGTCGCGCAGCACCTCGACCGTCAGCGTGCCGTCGGCGGCGGCCGAGGACGGTGCGGACGTCGCTCCCACGGCGCCGCCCGCCAGTAAGAGGACCGACAAGCCCGTTCGCGCGAGCGGATCCCTGAATCTCCAGGCCGACCGGCGTGAGTCTCTTCCGACTCGTTTCATGGCATCACACTCCACGGAAAAGAAAAAAGGCCCACCGCTGTGGGGTGGGCCGTTTTGTGGTGAGCGTTCGGGATATCACCGGCACGCCGTAAGCATCGCGGGCGAGGAAAAGCGAACGTGCGTGCGCAGCCTTCGGCAGGACTGCTCTGCATCGCCGGTTCCCGCAGCTCAGTCACGTCGTCCTCGCCCCCGCCGCCGACCCGCCCGGCCTTCGTCGCGGGCAGCGCGCGATATTCTATGCACCGAAGTCTCGCCGCCACAGCCACATCCCTGAAATCCGCCGGGACCGCGAGATTCACCGAGCGGCGGGGAACGGCACTCGGAAAAATGTGCGACAGCGCCACGATGGCCGGATCCGGCCAGTATCGAATATCAAACGCCCGTACGACATTTCCGGGAAATGGCCCCCACGCAGGGAGATCGGCCGGGCGGCGGATCCTGTCGCCCGACGCCACCTGACCCGCGGCGGGGCGGACCGCGTGGCGGGTGGCCGGTCGTCGTCGGTCGTCGGTCGTCCGTCAGGGCCCGTCCGCGGGCACGGGCGAGAGCCGGTATCCGCCCTCACGGAGGACGACACGGCCGGCGGTGGGCGGTGCGAAATGCGTGCCCAGTACGAGTGTGTCCGTCCCGGCCAGCGAGGCGAGCAGTGCGCGGCGCGTGGTCTCGGACCGCCGCGGGTCGATGTCGACGCAGGCGCCGATGCCGGGGTGGGCGAACTGCACCGGGTGGTGGACGCAGTCGCCGGTGATCAGCGCCGTCCGGTCGCGGCCGGTCAGCTCGACGGCGATATGGCCGGGGGTGTGGCCGGGGGTGGGCAGCAGGCGCAGACCCGGGACGACGTCGACGCCCTCGGCCGGGATGTCGACGAGGTCGAGCAGTCCCGCCTCCTCCACCGGGAGCACCGAGTCGCGGAACATCTGCGCGCGCGCCTCCTCCATGCCGTACCCGGCCCAGAACTCCCGTTCGGTGCGGGAGGTCAGGTACCGGGCGCGCGGGAAGGTCGGAGTCCACTCGCCGTCCGCCTTCCGTGTGTTCCAGCCGACGTGGTCGGCGTGCAGGTGGGTGAGGATCACCAGGTCGACCGAATCCGGAGGGAATCCGGCGGCGGTGAGGGCCCGGAGGTAGTCCGTGTCCAGGTCGTGCCAGGCGGGGTTGGCCCGTTCCTTGCCGTTGCCGATGCCGGTGTCGACCAGGACCCGCAGGCCGCCGAGGGTGAACGCGAAGCTGTGGCTGTCGAGGCGCAGGGTCCCTTCGGCGTCGGCGAAGTGCGGGCGCAGCCAGTCCTCGGCGGTGACGAGATCCGGGGTGGCGCCGGGCAGCAGCCAGGCACCGGTGGCGGGCGGCAGCGGGATCTCGTCGACGCGGTGGACGGTGACGTCACCCAGGGTCCAGGAAGGGGCGGGGGCCGGTCGGCCGGCCGGTGCGGTGCTCATGGTCGCTCTGTCCTTCGGTTCTCGTCCGGTTCTTGTCCGGTTCTTGTCCGGTTCTCGTCACGGCAGGCAAGTCGCCGGTGCGCGGGCGGGCCGGGCTTCCCTCCCGCCGGCCTGCGGCGCACGGAAGTCCTGCCCTTAAAGCCATGGGTTTGCGTTAGGTCACGGTAGCGCCTACGGTGGGCTAACGCAAAGATTTCGCTTTTGGTGTCGGAGTGCGCGCTTCGCCGCTCCGCTCCGGCGCGAAGGCCGCAGCCCACACGGACTTCATTCCGAGCGACCTTCAGCCCAGAGCGACCTTCAGCCCGAGCGTCCTTCAGTCCGAGCAGAGGAGATCCATGCCCTCCGGAGACATCACCCCGTCCGAAGCGGCCCGCTGGGCCGCCCGCGGCGGGCTCCCGCTGCCGGCCGACCGCCACGGCGCGGTCGCGGCCACCGCGAGCCACATCCACTCCGTCGTCGCGGTCCTGCGCGAGCTGGACTTCGGCGACACCCCGCCCGCCCCCGCCTACCGAGCGGCGCAGGAGGCGCACGATGCAGCCGTATGAACTCTCCCTGACGGCTGCCGCCGCCGCGATCAGGTCCCGGCAGCTGTCCCCCGTCGAGCTGACGGACTCCGTCCTGGAGCGCATCGCGCAGCGGGAGCCGCACCTCGGGGCCTATGTCACCGTCACCGCCGAGCGCGCCCGCGCGAGCGCACGCGCGGCCGAACGCGAGATCGCGGCAGGCCGCCACCGCGGGCCGCTGCACGGCATCCCCATGGGCGTCAAAGACCTGATCGATGTCGCGGGCGTGGCGACGACGGCCAGTTCCCGGGTCCGCGCGGGCCACCGCGCGCAGGCCGACAGCACGGTCGCGGCGCGCCTGGCGGAAGCCGGTGCGGTCCTGCTGGGCAAGACACACACGCACGAGTTCGCCTACGGCCTGACCACCCCGCAGACCCGCAACGCCTGGGACCAGGGCCGGATCGCGGGCGGCTCCAGCGGCGGGTCCGCCGTGGCCGTCGCCGCCGGAACGGCGACCTTCGCGCTGGGCACCGACACCGGCGGTTCCATCAGGGTGCCCGCCGCGCTCAACGGAGTGGTCGGCCTCAAGCCGACGTACGGGCTCCTGCCCCGCCACGGCGTCACGTCCCTGTCCTGGTCGCTGGACCATGTCGGCCCGATCACCCGCACCGCCGGGGACGCGGCCCTGGTCCTGGCCGCGCTGACCGGGCACGATGCCCGCGATCCCGTCTCCGTTCCCGCACAGGCACAGGCACAGGCACAGGCCACGGACTACCGGCCGGACGCGGGGACGGACCTGGCCGGTCTGCGCGTCGGTGTGCCGCGCACCTACTACTTCGACCATGTCGGTCCCGAGACCGAGGCCGCCGTCCGGCTTGCCGTCGACCGGCTCCAGGCCCTCGGGGCACGTCTCGTCGAGGTGGAGATCCCCATGACGCGCTACATCCAGGCCACCCAGTGGGGCCTGATGGTGCCCGAGGCCACCGCGTACCACGAGGACACCCTGCGCACCGCTCCCGAGCTCTACCAGCCCGATGTCCGCATCCTTCTCGAGGCGGGCGAACTGATGACCGCCGGGGACTATCTGCGCGCACAGCGTTCCCGCACCCTCATGCGACAGGAGTGGGCCCGTCTGTTCCGGGACGTCGACCTGATCGCCGCCCCCACCGTCCCGATGACCGCCGTCAGGGCCGGCGAGGAGACCGTCACCTGGGCCGACGGCACGGTCGAGAGCGTCTCCGACGCCTATGTACGCCTGTCCTCCCCCGCCAACATCACCGGCATGCCGTCCCTGTCCGTACCGGTCGGCCAGGACGCGGCGGGGCTGCCCGTCGGCATGCAGCTTCTCGGGCGGCCGTTCGAGGAGGACGTCCTCCTGCGGGTCGGCCACGCCTACGAGCAGACCCGGCCCGCCCGCGCTCCCGCACCGGGCCGCGCGGCTCGCCGGACGCCGCCAGACGCAATGATGTCGCTTTAAGCTGGTGCGTATGAGCAGGCAGATGGTACGGCCCGGCGGGCGCAGCGCCCGGGTCCAGGCATCGGTGCACGCCGCCGTGCGCGAACTCGCCTCCGAGGTGGGCCGCGACGCCCTGACGGTGCCGATGATCGCCCAGCGCGCGGGCGTGACGCCCTCGACGGTCTACCGCCGCTGGGGGGACCTCCAGGAACTGCTGTCGGACGTGGCGGTCGAGCGTCTGCGGCCCGAGACCGCGCCCGGGGACCACGGCACCCTGTCGTCCGACCTGACCGTCTGGGCCGAGCAGTTCCTGGACGAGATGTCCTCACCGGCCGGCCGCGCCTACGTCCGCGACGCCCTGCTCGGCGACCCGGACGGCGGCAACGCCGGCCAGTGCTCCGCCTACGCCGCCGAGCAGATCGGCGTCGTCCTCGGCCGGGCGGCGGAACGCGGGGAGGAGACACCCGGCGTCGAGACGGTCGTCGACCATGTCGTCGCCCCTCTGATGTACCGCATCCTCTTCCGCCCGGACGGGCTCGACACCGCGTACGCGCGCCGGCTCGTGGCAGCGGTCCTCGGTCCGGCCGGTGGGTCCGGGCCGGCCGGTGGGTCCGGGCCCGCGCATGCCGGGCGGGACGGGGCGGCCTGAGGCGCCTCTGTCACGGAGGCCGCCCGATCGGGGCGACGGGGTCAGCCGCGGCGGCCGGGCAGCATGGTCAGCGCCTGGGAGCGCCGTGCGACGAGGTCGTCGTAGGTGCCGTCGCGCTCGGCCCAGCGGTGCGCGAGGGCGCCCTGCACGAGGATCTCGTGCGGGGTGGGGTCCTGTGCGAGCAGGCGCATGGCCTCGGTGGCGAAGCCGTCCAGGGGCAGGGCGTGCGGGTTCACCTTCTCCTGGCCCGCTGTGGCGACGGCCGGGGGGACGAGTTCGACGACGCCGACGCCGGTGCCGTCGAGCTGTGCGCGCAGTGCCTCGGAGTAGGCGTGCACCGCGGCCTTGGAGGCGGCGTAGCTGGGCATGGGCGGGAAGGGGAGGAAGGCGATGCCGGAGGTGACGGTGACGAAGGTGCCGGAGCCGCGCCGGACCAGGTGCGGGGTGAAGGCGTCGATGACCCGGATGGTGCCGAGCAGGTTGGTGTCGATCGTCGTCGCCGCCGTCTCGAAGTGCGCGGGGTCGCGCAGGTCCTCCAGGAGCATGACGCCCGCCATCGTCACCACCGTGTCCAGCTCGGGGTGACGGGCGAGCACGGTGTCACGGGCGGATGCCCCCGCTGCGCCACGCGTTCCGCATTACGGTGTCGGTATGAAGGGTGTCGGTATGAAGGACGAGGAATCCGGCAACCGGCTCGGCAGTTATCTCCGCGCCCGGCGCGAGCTGGTCTCCCCGGCCCAGGCGGGGCTCCCGCCCGGGGGCAACCGCCGCGTGCCGGGCCTGCGGCGTGAGGAGGTCGCCCTGCTCGCCGGGATCAGCCCCGACTACTACCTGCGTCTGGAACGGGGACGCGAGAGGAACCCCTCGCCGCAGGTCCTGGAATCGCTCGCGCGTGTCCTGCGGCTCGATGCCGTCGAACGGACCTATCTCCTCGGCCTCGCGACGGCGCGTCCCAGGGCGCCGCGCCGCAGGCGTCCCGAACACGTACCGGCGCGGGTGCACGAGCTGCTCGCCCACCTCCAGGTGCCCGCGTTCGTCGAAGGGCGCGCGTTCGACGTGCTGGCCTCCAACGCCATGGCCGTCGCGATCTCCCCCCGTCTGCGGCCCGGCGAGAACCGGCTTCGTTCTCTTCTTCTCGATCCCGAGGAGCGGGCGTTCCAGCAGGACTGGACGCGAGCGACCGCCGATGCCGTCGCCGCCCTTCGCGTCACCGTCGGCGACGACACGGACAACCCCCGGTTCGTCGAGCTGGTCGGGGAGCTGGCACTGTCCAGCCAGCGGTTCCGCGCCCTGTGGGCCCGCCACGACGTCCGCGCCCTCGACGGAGGCACGGCCACGGTCCACCACCCCGTCGTCGGTGAACTGCGCCTGCACCGCGACAAGTTCCCCGTCGACGATGTCATCCTCGTCGTCTACTACCCGGACAAGGGCGGCGAGAGCGACGAGAGGCTCCGGCTACTCGCCGCGCTCTCCCCCGCGGACCCCGCCCGGCCGGCTCACGGCGGACCGGCGGACGGCCGGCACCCCGGCACACCCTGACGGACACACACACCTTTGCTGCGGCGTCCCGCTCACCGCGACCGCGTGGACCGGCCGCGCCCGGCGGACGTGTACGCCTCCCAGTCGGCGTTTCCGCCCGCGCCCATGACTCCGGTGGCGGCCGCGAGGTCGGCGGCGGGTGTGCGCCTCATCTCCCGGCGGGCGACATGGGAGACGAGGGTGGGGAACAGGGGGCGCAGCGGCTGGCACCAGCGCAGCCAGGGGGGTGCGTAGACACGGGCGGCGCGGTGTGCGACACCGGCGGTGAGCCAGGCGGCGACCTGCTCGGGCGTGTGCACGCGGCGGGCGAACCGCGGCTGGTGGGAACGCAGGGCGCGCAGTACCGGGTGGTCGTCGATGCCGGTGAGCATGTCGGTGCCGGTCCAGTGCAGGTAGGCGATGCCGACCGCGATCCCGTCGGGTTCGGCCTCGCCGCGCAGGGCCTGCGCGAAGGACTCGGCGCCCGCCTTGGAGGCGCAGTACGCGCTCATCATGGGGGCCGAGCCGAACGCGGCGGTGGAGGCGATCTGGAGGAAGTAGCCGTGCGTGCGGGCGAGCTGCGGCAGGAAGGCGCGCGCGGTGTTGGCGGAGCCGGTGAGGTTGACGTCGATGACGCGCCTCCACAGTCCGGCGTCGGTCAGCCGGAAGGGGCCGCCGGCCGCGACGCCCGCGTTGGCGACGACCACGGACGCGGCTCCGAGCCGGTCCGCCACCTGCCGCGCGGCCTCGTCGAGCGCCTCCGGCTCGGTGACGTCGCACTCGACGCACAGGCTCGGGGTGCCGAGCGAGGCCGCGGCGACGCGCAGGGACTGCGCCTCGCGGCCGAGCAGGGCGATGTGCATCCCGGCTGCGGACAGGTGCCGGGTCAGGGCCGCGCCGATGCCGCGGGCCGCTCCGGTGACGACGGCGACGCGGCCCCGCAGGGGCGGGACGTGAGCTGCCGCGGTGCCGGACCGCGGCTGTGGGGTGAGGTGCATGTGGGGCCCTCGCTCCGGACCGTACGCGGTGGGGGGACGGGACGTGCCGTGGGTGGTGGGCACGCCCGGCGTCGCTGGGACGCGTCAGTGGCGACGGGTACCCGGGCGGCTCGCGCGTACACGTCCCGCCCCGCTGCCCCGGCTCGGCGGGCCCTGAGTGCGCGGGCGGGGGCGTCGGTCCGTGCCCGACCGTCCCGGCCCCCGTGCTCGCCGGGCCGGTCCCGGCCGTCCCGGTTCCGGCCCGGCGGGCGGGGGGCCGCTTCCACGGTGGCGTACGTGCCGGGCGCGGTGCGGTGACAGGTGCCGCCGCCGCTCCTCGGTCGCGGTCACAGGCCCACGTCCCGGCTGCGGATGTCCTCGATGGACTCCCGGCGGACCAGCAGCCGTGCGAGGCCGTCGCGTACGGCGACCACGGGCGGGCGGCCGACCAGGTTGTAGCCGGAGGCCATGGACAGGTGGTAGGCGCCGGCCGCGGGGAGCGCGAGGAGGTCGCCGGGGCGGACGTCGGCGGGGAGTCCGGCGTCGGAGGCCACGATGTCGCCGGCCTCGCAGTGCCGTCCCACCACGGTGACCCGCGCCGGGGCCGCCGTGCTGTTCCGGCCGGTCAGGCGGGGTGCGTAGCGGACGCCGTACAGGGCGGGCCGGGGGTTGTCGCTCATGCCGCCGTCCACGGCCACGAACACCTTTCCGCCCGAGTGCTTCACGGCCAGGACGCGGTACAGGGCGATTCCGGCCGGACCGGCGATCGCCCGCCCCGGTTCGATGACCAGCCGGGGGACGGGGAGTGCGGCCGAGGCGCACGCGTCGGCGAGTTCGGTGCGGACCCTGCGTGCCAGCGACGCCGGGTCGAGGGCGTCGTCGCCGGGCCGGTAGGCGATGGCGTGGCCGCCGCCGAGGTCGAGTTCGGGCAGGACCAGGCCGTGCTGGTCGTGCAGGCGGGCCATCAGGCCGACCATGCGGCGTACGGCCGCGAGATACGGCTTGATGCCGGTGATCTGCGAGCCCAGATGGCAGTGCAGGCCGGTGAGGCGGAGCTGGGGCTGGCCGAGGATGCGTGCGATGGCATGCTGGGCGTAGCCGTCCGCGATGGACAGCCCGAACTTCTGGTCGTCCGTGCCGGTGCGGATCTTCTCGTGGCCGCCCGCGCTGATGCCGGGCACCACCCGCACCATGACCTTCTGGCGGCCGCTCGGGCCCACGGCGGCGGCCAGCCGGGCGATCTCCGAGGGGCTGTCGATGACGATACGGCCGACACCCAGCCGGAGAGCCGTCTCCAGGTCCCGGGGGGACTTGGCGTTGCCGTGGAGCACCATCCGCTCCGGCGGGAAGCCCGCGGTGACCGCGAGGTCCAGTTCGCCGGCCGAGCAGACGTCGAGGCCGAGGCCCTCCTCGTCCATCCAGCGGACCATGGCCCGGCACAGGAACGCCTTGGCGGCGTAGAGGACTTCGGCGTCCGGGAAGGCGTCCCGGTAGGTCCGGCAGCGGTGCCGCACCTCGGCCTCGTCGAGGACGTAGACGGGCGTGCCGAAGCGGTCGGCGATCTCCGCGAGCGGTACTCCGCCCACGGCCAGGTCGCCGGGGCGGGGCTCGGTGGTCGAGGCGGGCCACACCCGCGGCGCGGCGGGCGTCTCGGGGAGGGCGGGTTCGTGAACGGTGGTCATCGCCTGCTCTTCTCTCGGCCGACGCGCTGGGCCGGGGCGGTCAGTGCCGCTTCCAGGACGGCCGGCGCCGGGCCGGCCGGGCCCGGGGGCGGGGCCGTGAACAGCGGGTCGATCGTGACGGTGACGGCGCCGAGCGGTGCGGCCAGTGCGCGCAGCGCGGGCTCGGCGAGGCGGATCCAGGCCTGACCGGCGCCGAGCGTCGTGGTGAGCCTGCGCTCGGAGGTGAAGCCGACGGCCGTGCGGTCGCCGAGCGGGGTGCGGAAGAGGCGGGCCGCGCAACCGCGGGGGCCCGGCCGGACCGGGACGTACAGGGGGCCGGCCGGGGACCGATCGGACGGCTCGGGGTCCTCGGCGGACAGGAGTTCTTCCATGGAACACCTCCGGAAAGGGAGCTGAGAGGCCCCGGACGCGGGGAGGCTGACCGGGGCTCGCCATCGACGTTATGCCCGCCCGCGCCCGGTCCCGGCCGTCCCTGACGAGATGTTGACCGGGAGCGGGGGGACCTTGACGCGATGGTGACGCGCCTGGTGGGCGGCTGTCCGAGGGACCGCCGCAGGAAGCCGGACGCCGTACGCCGCCGGAGCCGGGGCGGCCGCGGCCGTCCGGCCGCCTCGGAGCGGGTCATCGGTGAGCCGTCGCCGCCCGCGGGGTCCGCGGGACGCACGGCCCGGTGCCCGCCTGCGCGTGCCCCGGGGGCCGGAAGGGCATCCCGGCACGTCCCTCTGGGACTCTTGTTTTGCTCGTCACCACTTCTATAGGTTCGCCTGAAATCGGCCACGGACGAGTGGAGCGGATGTGCACCCCCAACAGGACCGGTACAGAGCCGAGTTATCCGGTCGGCGGACAGCCTGCTCCTTTCCCGCCGGGGTCCCCGGGCTGATCAGGGAGGCGGCCGGCGGCAGGCCCGACGCCGTCGCCGTCGAATGCGCGGGCGAGAGCCTGACGTATCGTCAACTAGAGCTTTGGTCCGACGAGTTGGGTCGTCTTCTGGGTGCCGAGGCGCCGCCGGGGCGGCCGGTGGCGGTGGCCGTTCCGCGGGGTGTGCACCTGCCCGTGGCGCTGCTCGCCGTCTGGAAGGCGGGGCTCTCCTATCTCCCGCTGGACGCGGACGATCCACCGGAGCGCCTGCGCCGCGTGCTGGACGTGTCGCGCAGCACGCTGGCGCTGGTCACCGACGCCACGCGGAGCCGTGTGGCCGGACCGGGACTGCGCACCGTCACCGTGCCCGCGCGGTTCGAGGGCGCCGCTGACGCGGAACCGGCGCCGCTCCCGCCGGTCTCCGCCGAGCAGCCCGTCTACGTGCTGTTCACCTCGGGGTCGACGGGGACGCCCAAGGGGGTAGTCCTGGCGAGCACCGCCCTCGCCAACCGCCTGGTGTGGATGCGCGACGCCTACGGGGTGGGGCCGGGGGACCGCGTCCTGCAGAAGACACCGGTCACGTTCGATGTGTCGGGCTGGGAACTGTGGCTCCCTCTGATCTCCGGTGGCACATGTGTCCTGCTGCCGCCCGAGGAGCATCGCGACCCGGGACTGGTGGCGCGCGCCATCCGGCAACAGGGCATCACCCTCTGCCATTTCGTCCCCACCATGCTCCGTGAGTTCCTGCGCCATCGCGACGCGGCCCGCTGCACCTCCCTGCGGCACGTCTACTGCAGCGGTGAACCGCTGCCGCTGGAAGTGGCGCGCACCTGTGTGAACACCCTCCCCGCCGCGTTGCACAACCTCTACGGCCCCACCGAGGCCGCCATCGACGTCAGCCACTGGACGGTCCCGGCGTCGGCACCGGACATCGAACGCGTCCTCATCGGCCGGCCGGTCGACAACTGCACCCTGCTCGTCGTCGGCGAGGACGGCCGCACGGTTCCCCGGGGCGGCGAGGGCGAGTTGTGCATCGGGGGCGTGCCCCTGGCCCTCGGCTATCTCGACGATCCGGAGCGGACCGCCCGCGCTTTCGTGTCCGCCCCGGCCGGTTCCGCCGTCCGCCGGATGTACCGGACGGGCGACCGGGTGCGGCTGGGCGAAGGGGGCCTGGAGTACCTGGGACGGACCGACGACCAGGTGAAGATCCGCGGGCAGCGCATCGAGCCGCAGGAGATCGAGCACCATCTGCGCTCCCATCCTTCGGTGGAGGAAGCCGTGGTGGTGGCGGTCCGGACCGGTGAGGACACCGCACTCGTGGCCTGGGTCCGCGGGGCCGGTGCCGACGTCTCCTCGCGCGCGCTCACCTCCGCGCTGCGCACCCATCTCGCCTCCGTCCTGCCCCCCGCGTACGTGCCCGCGCACTATGCGCCGCTCGACGAAGTCCCCCTGACCAGCAGCGGCAAGCTGGACCGGGCCGCGTTGCGCTCGCGCGCCGCGCAGCGCCTCGGCACCGGGCGGATGGCGTCCGGCTCCCGGCACGTACCGTCGGCGGGGCGGCCCCTGCTGGCGGCCCTGCTGCGGGAACGCGACGCCCGTACCGGCACGGCCACGTCCCGCGAAGACTCCCGCTGACCGGACGGCCGTCCGCCGTCGGAATGCCGACGCGCCTCCGGTCGTCCGCCTCCTCCTCTCATCCCGGCCGCTCCCCCACCCATGGGGGGGGCAGGCCCCCACGCGTCACCCGCGCCACATCCCGGCGCCCACACGATCTGGAGCCGTCCCATGCCGGTCCGCCCCCCGCGACAGCAGCAGACCGAGGAGTGTCCCCCTCCCCGGACCGTGTTCGACCTGGTGGCCCAGCAGGCCTCCCGCCGGCCCGGCGCGACCGCGGTGATCTCCGGCGAACACCGCACCTCCTACGAGGAGTTGGTGGTTCTCGCCGCCGGGATCAGCGCCCTCCTGCCGACCGCTCCGGGAAGCCGGACGGGCATCTGTATGGGCCGCGACGAGCGCACGGTGGCCGCCTTCCTGGGGGTGTGGCGGGCAGGCGGTTCCTGTGTGGCCCTCGATCCCGCGCTCCCGCCGTCCCGGCTGGCTCACATGGTCCGCGCCGCCGGGATCCGCGAGGTGCTCACCACCGCCGTACTGGCACCCGTCGTCGCCGCGGCCGGAGCGCGCCCCCTGATCGTCGACGGTGTCGCGCACCGGGACGCCGCGGGCGGTCCCGCCCCGCGTCCGGCGCCGCCCGGCGAGGAGGCGTACGTCCTGTTCACGTCGGGCTCCACCGGCGTTCCCAAGGGCGTGGTCATCCCGCACCGCTCCGTCCTCGCCCTCCTGCGGTGGATGAGCCGCACGATCGCACCCGCGCACCTGGCGGTGGGGCTGGCGTCCGCGTCGCTGTCCTTCGACGCGTCCGTCCACCAGATCTTCGGCCCGCTGTGCGCCGGAGGAAGCGTCGTCCTCGCCGACGACGTCCTGGCGCTGCCCGATCTGCCCGCGCGCGACGAGATCACCATGATCAGCGCGCCGCCGTCCGCGCTCGCGATGCTGCTGGAGCGCCCGCTGCCGCCGGGGGTGCGCCGGGTCAACGCCGGTGCGGAGCCGGTGCCGCGCCCGCTGGTCGACCAGCTGTACGCGCAGCCCGGCGTGGAGGCCGTGGTCAACCTCTACGGGCCCACCGAGTGCACCGTCTTCTGTGCCACCCACCCGATAGGCCGCCACGAGACGGGCACGCCGCCCATCGGCACGGCCGTCGCGGACTGCGAGCTGACGGTGCGCGACGCTGGGCAGCGCGTGGTGCCGGACGGGACGGCGGGCGAACTGTGGGTCGCCGGGCCGCTGGTGGGGCTCGGCTACCTGGGGGATCCCGAGGCCACGGCGGCGAGCTTCGTCGCCGATCCCGCCGCACCGGGCGGCACCCGCTACCGGACGGGCGACCTGGTGCGCCGCGCGAACGGTGTCCTGCACTACCTCGGCCGTCTCGACGAGCAGGTCAAGGTGCGCGGCTTCCGGGTCGAGCCCGGTGAGGCCGAGGCGGTCCTCGCGACGCTGCCGGGCGTACGCCACGCCGTGGTCCTCGCCCGTCCGGACGGCACCGGCGCACACACGCTGCACGCGCACGTGGAGACGGGCGGCACCGCTTCGGCGCCACCGGCCGAGGAGGAGATCCTCCGCGTGCTGCGGGACCGCCTCCCGCACTACCTCGTGCCGTCCCGCGTCCTGGTGACGGACCGCCTGCCGCGCAGCAGCAACGGGAAGGTCGACCGCAAGGCGCTCGCGGCCGTGCTGCCTGCCGCCGAAACGGCGGAGCCGGGCGAGGCCGCGCGGCCGGGAGCGGAGACACGGCTGGCGGCGATCGTCGCCGAGGTGCTCGGCCTCGCCCGGCCGGTGGGCCGCACCGACCGCTTCGACCTCCTGGGAGGACACTCCCTGGCCGCCGCGCGTGTCCTCGCCCGGGTCCGCGCCGAGTGGGGAGCGGCCGTCCCGCTGGGCGCCTTCCTCTCCGAGCCGACCGTGGCGGCGCTGGCCGGGCTCGTCGGCGTCGCGCCCCCGATGCCCGCGCCGTCACGGCTGCCGGACGCCGTCGCATCCCCGCTCGGCGACATGCAGCGCGAACTCTGGCGGACCCGGCAGATCAGCCCGGAGCCCGGCGTCACCACGGAGGCGTTCGTGCTCGGCGTCGACGGCGCCGTCAGCACCGACGCGATCCGTACCGCCCTCGACGCGGTCGTCCTGCGGCACGAGGCCCTGCGCACCGTCGTCCGCGAGTCCGGCGGGGGCCCGGTGGCCCATGTGCTGCCCGCGGCACCCGTGCCCTTCACCGAGCACGAGGCGGCACACCGCACGGCGCAGGAGACGGAAGCGCTCCTGGACGCCGCGGCCCGGCAGGTCTTCGCGCCCGACGACACACCGCTGCTGCGCGCCACGCTCGTCCGTACCGCCCCGGACCGTGCCCGGCTGGTGCTCGCCGTGGACCATCTGGCCTTCGACGGGTGGTCGGGCGGCCTGCTCCTGGAGGAGCTCGCCGCGGCGCTCGGCGGCCGGCCCGTGCCGGAACCGGCCGTGCAGCTCGGTGACGTGGCGCGCTGGGAGGAGCAGGTGCACACGCTCTCCTCCGCGGCCGACCGCGCGTTCTGGCGCGACGAGCTGCACGGGTCCCTGCCTCCGTGGGACCTCGCTCGCCGGGCCCGCGCGGGTACGCCCGCCCACCGGGGTGCCCGGCTGGTCCGCCCTCTGCCGTCCGGGACCGCCGCCGCCGTACGGGACCTGGCGGCCTCCTCGGGCGTCTCGGAGTTCGCGGTGCACCTGGCGGCGCTCCATGTGCTGATGGGCCACTGGACCGGCCGGCACGACCTTCTGGTCAACGTGCCGGTGGCCCGGCGTCCCGTACCGGAACTCGACCGGGTCGTGGGTCCGCTGCTCTTCGTCTCCCCGGTCCGGGTCCGCCGCGCGCCCGGCGAGAGTTTCCGCACCGTGGCCGCGCGGGCGGCACTCGCCCGCAACCGGGCGCTGGCCCACACGGCGCTCCCTGCCGCAGCGCTCGCCGAGGCGGCCGTCGCGGCCGGGCTCCCGGTCCGTCCCGGCGCGCCCCTGACGCCCGTCTCGCTCTCCATGCGTCCCGCGGAGGCGCCCGTCGAGGCCGTCGCGGGGCCGGTGACCCTGCGGGTGCTCGGCGAACGCGACACCGGCGTCGCGAGGGACGACGCCACCTTCCTCGTCAACACGACGGTGTCGGGTACCGAGATCCATCTCGTCCACGACCTCGACTGCTTCGGCGAGGCGGCGGCGGCCGCTCTGCTGGACGGGTTCCTCCAGGTCCTCGCCGAGGGCACCGCGGCGCCCGACCGCTCCTGCTCGGCCCTCGTGCTGCCCCCGCCGCCACCCGTGGTGAGAGCGGAGGATCCCGGGGAGCGGCGGCGCGCCGCGCCGTCCACGGTCGTCGAGGAGTTCCTGGCGGACACGTGGGAGCGGCTGCTGCCGGTGAAGGACGTGGCGGCCTCCGACTCGTTCTTCGACCTCGGGGGAACCTCGCTGACGGCGATGCGGGTCGCCGGTGAGATCTGGGACGCGCTCGGGGTCGACGTGTCGGTGCGCACGGTGTTCGCCCTGCCGGTGCTGCGCGAGCTGGCCGCCGAGGTCGAACAGCGGGCGCTGGCCGCACTGGACGCGGCTCAGGACCCGGCGGACGAGGAAGGCACGTCATGAACGACACGACGGCCGCGGCCTCGGGCACCGACCAGGACCGCTTGCGCGCCCTGCTGTCCGCCCGCAGGTCGCGGGGTCCGCAGGACGCCCCGCCGCGGCAGGAGGGCCCCGTACCGCTGAGCCCCGCGCAGCAGGCGATGTGGCTCGCCTCCCAGCTCCAGCCGGACAGCAGCGCGTATCTGGTCCCGGTCCTGCTGCGGATGAGCGGCCCGCTGGACGGCCCGGCGCTGCGGGCGGCGCTGCGGGCGCTCGCGGAACGGCACGACGTGCTGCGCAGCACCGTCGACGCGTCGGGCCCGTCCCCTGTCCTGGTCACCGGTCCGGCCTCCGCGGTCCCCCTGGACTTCGTGGACCTCCGGGACGCCCCGGATGCCGGGGCCGAGCTCGACCGGCTGGTCCAAGACCATGTGCGGCGGCCGATCGCGCCCGAACACGAATGCCCGCTGCGCGTCGCCTGCTTCCGCCTCGGCGAGCAGGAGCACGCGCTGCTGCTGGTCCTGCACCATCTGGCGACCGACGCCGCCTCCAACGGCCTCCTGGTCTCCGATCTGGCCGCGCTCTACACCCACCACCTGGGACAGGGACCCCTTCCCCCGCGCCCGCCGCAGTACGCGGAAGCCGTCGCCGACCGGTCCGGCGACCTGACGGAGCGTCATGCTCCGTGGTGGACGGAGCGGTTGAGCGACGCGTGCCCTGTGCTGGAGCTGCCCGCGGACCGCCCCGCCCGGCCGGTCCCCTCCGACGCGGGCGACGGCGTCCCCCTCGCCTTCCCACCGGACCTCAGGGCACGCCTCGCCGCCCTCGCCGCCGACAACGGTGTCACCCTGTTCATGGTGCTGCTGGCCGGCTGGCAGGCGCTGCTGGCCCGGGTGTCCGACAGCGAGGACATCTCCGTCGGCGTCCCGGACGGCGGGCGGCACTCGGCCCGCGCCGGACAGGCCGTCGGCCCGTTCGTCAACACGGTCGTGATGCGGACGGTCCTGTCCCCCGCGTGGTCGGGCCGGCGCCTGCTGGCCGAGGTGCGCGACGTCGTGCTCGACGCGCTGAGCCGGGCGGACGTCCCCTTCGAACGCGTCGTGCGGGACGTGCGCGCCGCACGCGCGGAAGCCGCCGCGCCCCTCTTCGACACGATGGCGAACCTGTACGTCCGGCCCGGCCCCACCCACCTCTTCCCCGGCCTCACCACGCGGTTCACCGAGATCGCGACCGGCGCCGTCAAGGCCGAGCTGGCGCTGCACTGCTTCGAGGAGGGCGCCGAGGGCCCTTTGAGCGGAGTGCTGCAGTACCGCCGCGAGCGCTTCGACGCCGCGACGGCGCGACGGCTCGCCGACTCCTATCTGCGCGTACTGACGGCGCTGGCCGAGGACCCCGGGCGGACCGTCGGCGACCTGCTCCCGACGGACCCGGAGGAGGGCGTCCTGTACGGGCCGGTCCGCGGCTATCCGACGGAGCCCGTGCCCGAGCTGGTGGCGCGCTGGGGACGGACCGCACCCGGGCGGGCGGCGGTCGTGGCGGAGGACGGCTCCCTGACCTACGGCGAACTGGACGCACGGGCCACCCGCGTCGCCGCCGCCCTGCTCACCGCCGGAGTCCGTGCCGGTGAGCCGGTGGGGGTGCTGGCCGAGCGGGACGTCCACCTGCCCGTGGCGCTGCTCGGTGTGCTCAAGGCCGGCGCGGCCTTCGTCCCCCTGGAACCCGCCCATCCCGACGAACGGCTCGCCCGTACCGTGGCGGCGTCCGGGGCGCGATGCGTGCTGGCCCGCCGGTCGTCGGCCGGCCGTGTGCGGGCGGCGCAGGCACTGGTCACCGAGGACGTGTCCACCGCGGACGGCGGCGACGGCCGGTCACGGCCGGGCCCGCAGGTGCGCGAGGACCAGCTCGCCTACCTCATCTTCACGTCCGGGACGACCGGCACGCCCAAGGGCGTCGGGGTGGAACACCGTTCCCTCACCCACTATCTGCACGCCGCCCTGGAGCGGATCGACGGGCACGGCCGGTCCTTCGCCCTGCTGTCCACGGCGGCGGCCGACCTCGGGTACCTCTCCCTGTTCGGGGCGCTGGTGAGCGGCGGCACGCTGCATCTGCTGGAGCGCGAGCGTGCCATCGACCCCGTCGGCCTCGCCGCGTACTTCGCCGCCCATCCGGTGGACGTCGTCAAGATGGTGCCCAGTCATCTCGAACTCCTCGCGGCGCACGGCGACCTGGCCCAGGTGCTGCCCCGCCGTGTCCTGGTGCTCGCCGGGGAGGCGTGTCCGCCCGAGCTCGTCGTGCGGGTGCGGGCGGCGCGGCCCGCTCTGCGGCTGCACAACCACTACGGTCCCACCGAGACGACCGTCTCCGTCCTCGGATGCGAGCCCGCCGGCACCGGTGACCCGGGGGCCGGCGCCTCCGTACCGCTCGGCACGCCGTTCCCCGGCGCCGTCTGCTACGTCGTCGACCGCGCCGGGCGGCCGGCACCGACGGGCACGGCGGGAGAACTCTGGATCGCCGGTCCCGGCGTGGCCCGCGGTTACTCCGGGGACACCGAGGCCACCGAGCGCGCCTTCGTCCCCGATCCGGTCGGCGGAACGCGGCGCTGCTATCGCACGGGAGACCGGGTGCGCGTGCGCGCCGACGGTCTCCTGGAGTTCCTCGGGCGCCTGGACGACCAGGTCAAGGTACGCGGGTACCGGGTGGAACCCGGCGAGGTCGCGGCGGCCTGCCGGGCGCTGCCCGCGGTGCGCGAGGCGGTCGCACTGGCCGTCGGCGACGCGCACCGGCGCCGCCTGGTCGCCTGGCTCGTCCCCGCCGACGACCGGGTCCCGCTCGACACGGCGGCCGTGCGTTCCGCCCTGCGCGCGCAGCTCCCCGACCACATGGTCCCCTCGGCCCTGGTCCCGCTGCCCGCGATCCCGCTGACCCCGAACGGCAAGGTGGACCGCGCGGCTCTGCCCGTACCGGAGAGTCAGCAGGTCCCAGGCGGCACCGCGCCGCGCAGCGCCGCCGAGCGGCGTGTCGCCGCGGCCTGGCAGGAGGTGCTGGAACTCCCCGGCCAGGACCTCGACATCGACGCCGACTTCTTCGCGCTGGGCGGGGACTCCCTCGGCGCGCTGCGCGCCGCCCGCCTGATCGACCCCGCTCTGCGGGTCGTGTCCCTCTTCACCCATCCCACGGTGCGGGAACTGGCGACGTTGCTCGACGATCCCTCGGCGGCGGGCACCGGGCTGCTCCAGCGGCTGGCCGGGCCTCCCGGCGGCACGTCACCGGAGCTGACCGTCGTCTGCGTCCCCTACGGGGGCGGCACCGCGGCCTCCTACCAGCCCCTCGCCCGCGAACTCGCCGCACGGCGGCCCGGCGTGCAGGTGCTCGCCGTGGAACTGCCCGGCCACGATCCCGCGCGCGCGGACGAGGAACTGCGGTCCCTCACCGACGTCGTGGCCCGGGTGCGGGACGAACTCGCCGAACGGGACACCGGCGAGGTGCTGGTCTACGGGCACTGCGTCGGAACGGCGTCCGCGGTGGCGCTGGCCCTCGCGCTGGAGGAGACGGGACGGGAGCTCGCCGGTGTCGTACTGGGGGCGGCCTTCCCCAGCGCGCGGCTGCCCGGCCGGGTGTCCGCGCTGGTGCACCGCTGGTTCCCCGACGACCGGCGCACGTCGGACCGCGCGTACCACGACGTGCTGCGGGCGCTCGGCGGGCAGCTGGAGGAGGAGACGCGGAGCGCGGTGATCCGCGCGGTCCGGCACGACGCGCGCCAGGCGGTCGACTGGTTCACCGCCCGCTTCGACAGCCGCGCGCCGCGGCGGCTGCGGGCACCCCTGCTGTGCGTCGTGGGCGACCGCGACCGCACCACCGAACTCTTCGAGGAGCGCCACCGGGAGTGGACGGCCGTCGCCGACGACGTGTCCCTGGCGAGCATCCCGCACGCGGGCCACTACTTCCTCAAGCACCAGGCCGCCGACCTGGCCGCTCTCATCGAGGAACGACTCTCCTCGCCACCGGCCCCACGCCCCGCGCCGGCCGAGCCGGGCGGCGCCCCCGCGCGGCGCGACCTGCGCCGGTTCGGGCTCTTCGCCCTCGGCCAGACGGCGTCGATGACCGGTTCCGCGCTCACCTCCTTCGGCCTCGGCGTCTGGGTGTTCCAGAAGACGCACCAGGTGTCGTCCTACTCCGTGATCACCATGCTGGCGATGCTCCCGGCGTTCCTGGCCGCTCCTCTGGGCGGCGCCGCCACCGACCGGTGGGACCGGCGCCGGGTGCTGCTGGCGTGTGCCGTCGTGTACGGCGTCACCCTGTCCGGTCTCATCGCCGCGGCGGCGACCGGGACGCTCCGGGTGTGGGAGGTCGCGGTGTTCGCCGCGCTCACCTCGCTCACCGCCGCCTTCCAGCGGCCCGCCTATCTCGCCTCGGTGGCCCAGCTGGTGCCCAAGCCCTACCTCGCCCAGGCCAACGGCGTGGTGCAACTGGGCACCGCCCTCAGCACCCTCATCGCGCCGGTCCTGGGCGGTGCGCTGATCAGCGTCGCCGGACTGGCCGCGGTGGTCGTCATCGACCTGGTCGCCGTGCTCGCCGGCGGGGCCGTCCTGCTGCTCGTGCGCTTCCCCGACCGGCTCTTCCGCCGCCGTCGCGAGGGGTTCCTGCCGTCCGTCACGGGCGGCTGGCGCTTCCTGGCGCGGCGGCCGCCCATGGTCGCGATGGTGCTCTTCTTCGTGGTCGTCAACTACGTCACCGCGACCACCACCGTGCTCACGGCGCCCCTCGTGCTGTCCACCGGCAGTCCCGCCGTGCTCGGCCTGGTCACCGCGGCCGGCGGACTCGGCGCCGCGGCCGGCGGCCTGGCCATGGCGTTCTGGGGCGGCACCCGGCGCCGGGCCGACGGCATGATCGGCATGACGATCGGGATGGGCCTGGCGAACGCGCTCATCGGGCTGCGCCCCGAGCCCGTCCTCATGGGGGTCGGCCTGTTCCTGTGGTGGGTGTGCAACGCCGTCCTCAACGCCCACTGGCTCGCCATCCTCCAGGCCAAGGTGGGCCTGGAACTCCAGGGCCGGGTCGTGGCCACCAACCAGATGCTCGCCACGGGGCTGATGCCGCTCGGCTTCCTGCTCACCCCCGTCCTGCTGCACCACGTCGTCGGCCCGCTCGCCGGGCACGCGCCGTTCTCTCAGATCGTCGGCGGTACGGGGCCGGGCCGGGACATGGGGCTCCTGATGGTGGGCGGCGGTCTGCTGCTGGCGCTCTGGGGCGTGCTCGGGCTGCGCTACCGCCCGCTGCGCCACATCGAGAGCCGCCTGCCGGACGTCTCGACGGCGGGCGTCGTCGCCGACGACCTCGACACGCTCCAGGACGAGGCGGACGCCCTGCTGCGCCGGAGCACCGCCTGACACCGCCGGCCCACCTGGCACGGCCGGTCCGCTCCGGCCGCGCCGCATCCGCGCCCCGCGCCTTCGCGCCCCGCCCCGACGCACCCCACGGAACCAGAAAGACGTGATCATGCACCAGCTCCTGCACAGCGACGACGCTCTGCCGGCCTCCCCTCTCTTCACCACCACCCTCACCCTGCCCGGCTGCGCCGCCGACGCCTGGGTCGTCGTGGACAGCACCGTGCACGGCCTCGCCATGGGAGGCACCCGTCTGACCGAGACCGTCGACGAGCGCGAACTGGCTTCCCTGGCACGGGCGATGACCCAGAAGCTCGCCCTGATCGACCTGCCGATCGGCGGAGCCAAGGCGGGCATCCGCCCGCGTGCGCCCCTCACGGACCGCGACGGCCTGATGCGCACCTTCGGCCGGGTGAGCCGCCCGCTGCTGCACGGCGGTGTGTATCTGGGCTGCGACCAGGGGATCACGCCCGCGGACCGCGACGCCTGCTTCGCGGCGGCCGGCTACGACCTCACCCAGGTCCCCGGCGCCACCCGGCTCGACGTGCCGTGGGAGCAGTTCTACCGGAGCATGTCCGACATCACCGGCTTCGGCGTCGCGACCGCCGCGCTGAGCACGCTGGAGGCCCAGCGGTCCACCCGTCCCCAGCGCGTCGTGGTGCAGGGCTTCGGCGCGGTGGGCCGGGCGGCGGCCCGCCATCTCCAGCGCGCCGGGCACCGCGTCGTGGCCGTCGCCGACGTCGTCGGCACCCTGGCCGATCCGGCCGGTCTCGACACGGACGGGCTGATCGCGGTGACCTCGGCGGACGGCACCGTCGACCGTGCGCGGCTGCCGGACCGGGTGCGCTCCCTCGGTCCCGGCCGGGCCTGGCTCACCGTGGACGCGGACGTGCTGATCCTCGCCGCCTCGGCCGACGCCGTCGACACCGCCTCGGTGCCGGACGTGCGCGCCCGCGTCGTCGTCGAGGGCGGCAACCTCAGCTGCGGTCCGGCGGCACGCCGCCTCCTGCGCGAGGCCGGGCACACGGTGCTGCCCGATGTGGTGGTGAACGTCGGCGGGGCCGCGCTCACCGGGGCCGTCCTCACCGGAGTCGCGCCGTCCGGGCTGCCCGCCCCCGGCCTCGCGGCCTGGCTGCGCGCCTGGATCGCGGGCAAGATCAAGCGGAACTGCGCCCTGGTGACCGAGTTGTCGGACCTCGGCCGCGCCGATCCCGTCACGGAACTCCTGGCGGACCGGGCGGTGCACCGGTGACGGGACGTCCCTGGCACGCCCCGAAGGTGTTCGTCGCCCACACCGCGATGGCCGCGGACCTGCTGCCGCACCTGGAACCGGTGCCCGCGGAGCAACTGGCCCCCGCGCTGCCCGGCCTGCCGGCGAGCCGGCTCGGCGAGGTCGAGGTACTGATCGGCCAGCACTTCCCGGAGCGCTCCCTGCCGCTGCTGCCCAACCTGCGCTGGCTGCACCTCACCGGCACCGGCACCGACCATCTCGCCGCCGCCGGACTCGCGCCCGGGACGCTGGTGACCACCTCGGCCCGGGTGCCCGCCGAACCCGTCGCGGAGTACGCGCTCTCGGCCCTGCTGATGCTGCTCAAGGACCTCTCGACCCTGTCGGCACGACCCCAGCGGCGCCCCTGGTACGCCTCCTCCGCCACCATGCTGAGCGGCTCGACCGTCCTGGTGGTGGGGGCCGGGCGGATCGGCCGGGCCGTGCTGCGCAGGCTCGGCGCGCTGGGCGCGCGGTCCGTCGCCGTCACCCGTACCGGGCAGGTGGCGGTCCCGGAGGCGGACCGCACCGTGGGAGCGGACCGTCTGGCCGAAGCCGCCGCGGACGCCGACCACGTGGTGTGCTGCCTTCCGGCCGCCGAGGGGACCCGGCGTCTCGTCGGCGCCGCGGTGTTCGCGGCGCTGCGGCCCGGTGCGGTGCTGGTCAACGTCGGCCGCGCCGCCACCGTGGACGACGAGGCCCTGTCCGAGGCCCTGGAGACGGGCGCGCTGCGCGGGGCGTTCCTCGACGTCCACCACACCGAGCCGCTTCCCGCGGACGACCTACGGTGGCGGACGCCGAACCTGGTGGTCTCCCCGCACTGCGCGTTCGCCTTCCCCGGGGAACCGGCCGCGGTGGCCCGGACGTTCAAGGACAACCTCGACGACCTGCGGGCCGGCCGCCCGGCACGGGACGCCGTCGTGGTCCCGCTCCCGCACGGGTGAGGTGCGCGGCGTCTTCCTGACGTGCTCCCGGACGGCGCGAACGCCCGGTCCGGGAGCACGGACGCCGGTGTGCGCGCTCATCCGCTGCTGTCCGGGGCGCCCTCCCCCGGGGTGATCAGCCTCGTCTCATAGGCGAGGACGACGGCCTGGACGCGGTCGCGGAGGTCGAGTTTGGACAGGATGCGGCCGACGTGGCTCTTGACCGTGGTGGTGCTGAGGACGAGGCGGGAGGCGAGTTCGGCGTTGCTCAGGCCCGTCGCGAGCAGGCGGAGGACCTCCAGTTCGCGTGGGGTGAGGACGGACAGGTCGCGGTGCGGGGCGGCGGTCCGCGGTTCGTCGTGCCCGGCGAAGCGTTCGATCAGCCGGCGGGTGATCGCGGGGGCGAGGAGGGCGTCGCCGGACCGCACCAGCCGCAGGGCGGCGACCAGGTGCTCCGGGCTGACGTCCTTGAGCAGGAAGCCGCTGGCGCCGGCCGTGAGCGCGGCGTAGACGTAGTGGTCGAGGTCGTACGTGGTGAGGATGATGACGCGGGTCTCGTGCGGGCCGTCGCCGCCGAGGATGCGCCGGGTGGCCTCGATGCCGTCCGTCCCCGGCATCCGGATGTCCATGAGCACGACGTCGGGCCGGGTGCGGCGGACCGCGGCGACGGCCTCGGCCCCGTCGGCCGCCTCGGCGGTCACCTCGATGCCGGCCGCGGCCAGGATCATCCTGAAGCCGGTGCGTACGAGGGCCTGGTCGTCCGCGATGACCGCGCGCAGCGGCCGGGTCTCCGCCGTCATCGTGCGCTCCGCGGGATGCGGGCCGTGACGCGGTAGCCGCCGTCCCGGGTCGGACCGGTCGTCAGTTCACCGTCGTAGACGGCGAGTCGCTCGCGCAGCCCCAGGTGGCCACGGCCGCCGCTCTCCCCCGGCGGGGCCTTCCGCGTACCACCGGTGTCCGTGATCTCTATCAGCAGGCTGGTGTCGGTGTAGCCGATGGAGAGGGACGCCTCCGCTCCGGGCGCGTGTCTGACGGTGTTGGTCAGTGCCTCCTGCACGACGCGGTAGGCCGCGAGGTCCACGCCCGGTGGCAGCGGCTGCGGCGGCAGCGACAGCCCGACGCGCACGGGCGTCCCGGCGGCGCGTACCCCGTCGATGAGCGCGTCGAGCCGTGCGAGCCCCGGCTGGGGCTCCAGGCCGTCGGGCTTCTCGTGGTCCGGGGCTGCCAGCAGGCCCATCACATGGCGCAGTTCGGCCAGGGCGGCCCTGCCGCCCGCCTCGACGGCCAGCAGGGACTCCTTGGACTGCTCCGGGAGCGCGTCCATCACCGTGCGGGCCGCACCCGCCTGGATCACCATCACACTGACGTGGTGGGTGACGACGTCGTGCAGTTCGGCGGCGATACGGGCACGCTCCTCCTCGACGGCCCGGCGCATGGCCTGCTCCCGGTCCGCCCGCAGTTCGGTGATCCGGTCCCGGCTGGCGGCCAGCCGCAGGTGCAGGAAGCGCACCAGACTGGCCAGCATCCCGGCCACGAGCAGGACGAACCCCGGGCTCGACCAGCCCGGGAGCACGGGATCGGCAGCGCGGAACACCACGCCGGCGAGCACGGCGGCGGCCAGCAGGGCGGCGACGGCCACGATCCGGTGCCGGCTGTGCACCACGGCGCTGTAGGCGGCGACGACGCAGGCCAGGACGGTGATCCAGGAGGCGGAGACGCCGAGGGCCAGGCTCGCGCCCAGCACCGCCGTGAAGACGGTCAGCGGGTGACGGCGCCGCAGCGCGAGCGGCAGCGTGGACAGGACGACGAGGGTCCAGGCGACGGGAGGAGAGTCGTCCTGCGCGGGCGCCTGCCCGGGGCCGGGCGGCGGCGGCAGGGGCAGCCCGTCGCCGCCGTCGATCCGGGGCGGGGCGATGCCCACGGGCCCGGCTCCGGGGTGGCGCGCGGCGACGATCAGAGCGGCGGCGGTCACGACGACCGCCAGCAGCACGTCGGCGCGTACCGCCCGCCCGGACAGCGGGGCGGTCTTCGGCTCGGGGCGCAGCGCGTCGAGGAGTTGTCGCCGTCTGCCGCACCGGTCTTCCGTCTGCATCCGCACATTGTGCTGCGTTCCGCCACCGGCCCGCGTCCGCCTGTGCGATCAGGGGGATCGTCCCCGGGTCCTCGTCCTCAGGTAGGAGGGCCGGGCCGGATCCCCCGCGGGGAGGGGGCGATGTCGCTTCAGCGGCCGACGCGCCCCGTCGGCGACGGCTCGTAGGTTCACGGGGCCGCAACGGCAGATGCCTCTCACGACCGTAAGGACGGGCCGCTCGCATGACCGAACTGATCCAGCTGAAGGGTGTGGCGAAGCGTTACGACGGCTCCGGCGCACCGGCGCTCGGACCGCTCTCGCTCACCGTCGCCCGGGGCGAGGCCCTTGCCGTGACCGGGCCTTCCGGCAGCGGCAAGTCCACCCTGCTGAATCTCGTCGCCGGTCTGGACCGGCCGACCGACGGCGCCGTGGTGGTGTCCGGCCGGCGGATCGACCGGTTGAGCGAGCGTGCCCTCGCCACGTTCCGCCGCCGGCACATCGGCATGGCCTTCCAGTTCTTCCATCTCCTCGACGACCTCACCGTCACCGACAACATCCAGCTCCCGGCCCGGCTGACCGGGATTGGGCGGCGCGAGGCCGCCTCCCGCGCGGACGAGCTCATGGAGATGCTGGGCATCCGCAGGCACGCCCGCGCCTGGCCGGGCCGGCTGTCGGGAGGCGAACGCCAGCGGGTCGGTTTCGCCCGAGCGCTCGTCAACCGGCCCGAGCTGCTGCTGGCCGACGAGCCGACGGGTGCGCTCGACACCGCCTCGGGCCACGGTGTGCGCGATCTGCTGCGGGACCTGCACCGCGGCGGGCAGACCATCGTGCTGGTGACGCACGACCTGGCGCTGGCCGAGGCGGTGGCGAGCCGCGCGATCCACCTGGTGGACGGTCACCTCACCGCCCTCGACTCGACCGCGCGGACCGCCCGATGAGCCGGTTCGGTGCCGGCGCGCTGAGCCGGGTGGTGCGCAGCGGGGTGCGCCGACGGCCGGTGCAGGGCGTCGTGATCGCGCTCACCACGCTGATGGCCGTGGCGTCCGCCGTGGTCGCCGGGTCGCTGATGGCCACCGCGTCCGCGCCCTTCGACCACGCCTTCGCCGCGCAGCGTGGCGCGCACATCACCGCGCAGTTCGATCCGGCCAGGACGAGTGCGGAGCGGCTGGCACGGACGGGGCGGCTGCGCGGTGTCACCGCGAGCGCGGGGCCGTACCCGTCCACGCAGTTCCGGCCGGTGGACCGGACGGGTTTCCGGCTGCCGCCCCTGACCCTGGTCGGGCGCTCCGGTCCGGACGGTGACGTGGACCGCGTCGAACTGAGGTCGGGCCGGTGGGCGCGCACGCCGGGCGAGATCGTGCTCAGTCCGTCGTTCGAGGGACCGGGGGCCGGGATCGGTTCCGTGCTCCGGGCCTCGGACACCGCGGGCGCCCCGGCTCTCACGGTCGTCGGCTTCGCGCTGTCGGCCAGCAGGACCGCCGACGCCTGGGCGATCCCGGAGCAGGTCGACGCGATGGCATCGGGGGGCGGCGTCGTCACGCGTCAGATGCTGTACCGCTTCGGCTCGGCCGCTACGAAGGAGCAGATCCTCGCCGACCGGGCGGAGCTCGTCGCCGCGACCGGTCCGGGGACGCTCGTGGGTATGCGGTCCTGGCTGGACACCAGGCGGGCGGCGGATCAGGGCGCGGCGGCGGCCGTGCCGTTCGTGACGGCTTTCGGTGTGCTCGGCATCGTGATGTCGGTGGTGATCGTCAGCAGTGTGGTCGGCGGGGCGGTCGGCACCGGTATGCGCAGGATCGGCATCCTCAAGGCCGTCGGCTTCACCCCGCGCGAGGTCGTCCGGGTCCATGTGGCGCAAGCGGTGGTCCCCGCCTGTGCCGGCATCGTCCCGGGAGTCCCGCTGGGCAACCTGCTGGCCGTGCCGATGCTGGCGGACACCGAGTCGCTGTACGGCACCGTCTCCCTGTCGGTGGCCTGGTGGGTGGATGCCGCGGTACCGGCGGCCGCGCTGCTCGTCGTGGCGCTCGCCGCGCTGGTGCCCGCGCGACGGGCCGGGAGGCTGCACACGGTGGAGGCGCTCGTGGCCGGCCGGTCCCCGCGCACCGGGCGCGGGCAGCGCGCCCACCGGGCGCTGGGGCGCCTGCCGCTGCCGCGGCCGGTGACCTACGGTCTCGCCACCGCCTTCACGCATCCGGTCCGTGCCCTCGCGACGCTGCTCGCGGTGGCGTTCGGCACGGTCGCGGTGACCTTCGCGGTGGGGCTGGTCTCCTCCCTGGGCGCGGTCGCCGCCTCGCAGGATCCCGGGAGCCGCGCGGCGGTCACGGTCACGACGACTCGGCCGCACACCGCCGCTCCCCCGCCGCCGGTCCCCGCCGCGGGCGGCGGTGCGGGCCCGGCTCCCGTGAGCGGCGGAACTCCCGACGCGCCCGTGTCCGGGGAGGCGGACCCGGCGAAGGTCCGGGCGGCCATCAGGTCCCGGCCCGGCGCCGCCTCGTACTACGGCAGGCTCAGCACCGAGGTCAGCGTGGCCGGAGTCTCCGGTTCGGTGCGGGCCGACCTCTACGAGGGCGACGCGCGCGACGCCCGCTACGAGATGCTCGCCGGCCACTGGATCGACGGCAGGGGCCAGGTCGTCGTGCCCGCCCGCTTCCTGGAGCGGACCGGCACCAGGCTCGGCGACACGGTGCGGATCACTTGCGGGAAAGAGAGCGCCGAGCTGAGGATCGTGGGTGAGTCCTTCGACACCTCGGGCGACCGGCTGGAGATCCACGCGGACATGGCCGACTTCCCGTCGGCCGAGCCCGACACGTTCCTCGTGGAGGTGGAGCCCGGCGTCTCGGCGGTCGAGTACGCCCGCGCGCTCGCGTCGGCCGTCCGGCCGCTGGGCGGCGACGCCACGACCGTCCCGCCGCCGCGGCGGAAGGGGCTCGTCCTCGTCATGGACGCGATGGCGGTGCTGCTCACCGCCTTGCTGACCGCCGTCGCCGGCCTCGGTGTGTTCAACTCCGTCGTCCTCGACACCCGAGAACGCGTCCACGACCTGGGGGTGTGCAGGGCGGTCGGCATGACGCCGCGGCAGACCGTGAGCCTCGTGCTCGCCTCGGTGGCCCTGACCGGCACGGCCGGCGCTCTGCTGGGCGTCCCGGCGGGGTACGTGCTGCACGGCCTCGTCATGCCCGTGATGGGGCATGCCGTGGGCACCGCCATGCCGCCGTCGGTCCTCGACGTGTACTCGCCGGCCCGGCTGCTCCTGCCGGGGCTCGGCGGGGTCGTGCTCGCCCTGCTGGGCGCCCTGGTTCCGGCGGTCCGGGCGGCCGGGACCGGCACGGCCGACGCGCTGCGCGCCGAGTAGCGGCGGTCGGCCGGGAGCCCGGCGCGGCGACACCTCTTCCCATGGCCCCGAACCGGAACCCCCAAGTGTCACCAGGGCGTTGACAGGTGAGACTTGGGGCGAGGGAGGGCACTGTGACGCAGGAGCACACGCGGGATCCCTGGCGGCTGCTGCTGGTCGAGGACGACCGGGAGCTGGCCGGGCTGCTCATCGAGGTGCTGGGGGACGAGGGGTACGCGGTGGACGTCGCGGCCGACGGGCAGCGGGGCCTGCACCTCGGTCTCACCCGCACGTACGACGTGCTCGTCATCGACCGGCGGCTGCCGGTGGTGGACGGCCTCGATCTGCTGCGGCGGCTGCGGTCGCGTCCGGTGCGCTCGCCGGTGCTGCTGCTGACCGGGATGGGCAGCGTGCACGACCGGGTGGACGGCCTGGACGCGGGCGCCGACGACTATCTGGTCAAACCCTTCGATCTGGATGAACTCACCGCCAGATTACGGGCGTTGTGCAGAAGATCGCTGGAGGCGACCGATGTGCTGCGGATCGGGTCCGGCCGCCTGCACGTCGGGCGCCGCGAGGTGGTCCTGGCGGACGGGGAGCGGATCGCCCTGGCCGCGCGGGAGTTCACGCTGATGTGGGCGCTGGCCCGCCGCCCGGACACCGTGTACTCGCGGGCGGAGCTGCGCCGGATCGTCTTCGAGGAGGCGCACGCGCCGTCCATCGTCGACACGTATGTGTACTACCTGCGCCGCAAGCTGGGCCGCAGGGCGGTGCGCACGGTCCGCGGACTGGGCTACCGGCTGGGGGCGTTGTGAGGGAGCCGGAGCACGGCGGCGACGGGGCGGTGCGCCGGGCGCGGCGGCGGATCGCCTGGACCACCGGGGCCATCATCACCCTGCTGGTCACCGTCGTGGGCGGGGTCGCGTACGCCGTGATGACACACGCGCAGGACGACCAGGTGCGCCGCGAGGTGCGCTTCGGCGCGGCGCACGGCGACCTGTCGCGGCCGCCCGGGTGCATGTGGCTGTACGGTCCGGGTGCGACGGTCCTGCCGAACGCTCCGGCCGGATTCCCCCTGCGCACCGATCTGGACCGGGTGCGGCGGGGCCGCGCGCCGGTGGAGCGCACGGTGCGCAGCGGGGACGCCGTGTATCTGGTGCGCACGCAGGTCCGGGACGACGGCGCCGTGGTGCAGGCCGTGTTCGACCTGCGGTTCCAGCTCGCCGACCGCAGCCATCTGTGGTTCGCGCTGGGGGTGGCCGAGGCGGTGGGTCTCGCCGCGGCGGGCGTCACCGGCGCGGTCCTCGGGCGCCGGGCGGTGGCGCCGCTGGCGGAGGCGCTGTCCCGGCAGCGGCGGTTCGTGGCGGACGCCAGTCATGAGCTGCGTACGCCGATCACCCGGGTGCACACACGGGCGCAGATGCTGGCGCGGCGGGCGGCGGCCGAGGGGCTGCCGCCCGCGCACCGGGAGGGTCTGGTCCGGCTGGTCGCCTCCGTCGGACGGCTCGGCGAGGTGCTGGACGATCTGCTGTCGTCGGCGACGCTCGCGGCCGGACCGGCGTGGCGGGCGACGCGGCGGCGGGTGGAGCTGACGGCCCTGGTCCGCTCGGCGGCCGCCGAGGAGGCGGAGCGCGTACGGGAGCGCGGGCTGACCGTCCGGGTGGACGGGCCGCCGTATCCGCTGTGGGTCGACGGGGTGGCGTCCGCGCTGCGCCGGGCGGTCGGGGAGCTGCTGGCCAACGCCATCGCCCACACCCCGCCGGGCGGCCGGATCGAGCTGGCGCTGTCCCGTTCGGGCTCGACGGTGGTGCTGGCGGTCTCGGACACCGGTGCCGGTTTCGACGCCGGTGAGGCCGAGGGGCTGTTCCGGCGCTTCCACCGGGGCGGCGGGGGCCGGTACGGGCTGGGGCTCGCCCTGCTGCGGGAGGTGGTCACGAGTCACGGCGGCACGGTCGTGGCGGCGGGCCGTCCGGGGCACGGCGCGCGGTTCACGCTGCGGCTGCCGCAGAGCGCGCCGTCGCCGCCGGTGGCCGCGGACCGCGGGGTCAGGGCATGGCGTGGGTGGCGAGCAGCCGTGCCGCTGTCCGTACGTCCTCGTCCAGTGGCCGGTCCGGGTCGACCGGGTCGATCGCGGCGCTGAGGGCGTCGAGGAGGGCGGCGCACCGGGGCGCGGTGGGCCGTCTGGCGCCGACGTGGACGGCCTGGCGCAGGCCGAGGGCGAGGGAGCCGCACAGCAGGCCGAGCAGTTCGGCCAGGTCGTGGGCGCGCAGGGCGCCTTGGGTGCCGAACGGGACGATGTCCTGGTTGTGGAGGTTCGTGGGCAGGCTCTGCATGGCGGCGGGGGTCGCGCAGCGGCGGATCTCCGCGACGAAGGCGGTGGTCGCCAGTTGTACGCCCTGGAGGCCGTGCTGGGCGCCGGGTTCGGTGGCGAGCATGGGCGGGAGGCCGCCGTTGCGGGCCGGATCCACCAGCAGGTCGAGCTGGCGTTCGGCGAGGTTGCCGAGCTGTGCGGTGACGGAGGCGAGCAGGTCGGCGGCGAACGCGGCGGGCTGCCCGAAGAAGTTCCCGCCGTGCACGGCTCTGCCCTCCGCCGGGTCGGGGTGGACGGGGTCCCCCACGCCGGGGAAGAACAGCGGGTTGTCGCTGACCCCGGCCAGGTCGGCGGCGATCACCGCGTCGATGTGGCGCAGCGCGTCCTCGGCGGCGCCGAGCAGTTGCGGGGAGCAGCGGATGCTGTACGGCTCCTGGAGCGGGCGGGTGCCGGACGGTGTGGTCCCGGCCAGCCGGTGCCGCATGCGGGTGCCGGTGTCGACGGCGCCGGGATGGCCGTAGGCGCGCAGCAGGTCGGCGTCCAGGAAGCCGGGGTCGCAGCCGAGCAGGTCGGCCAGCAGGCAGGTCAGGGCGGTGAGCGCGCGGTGGGCCGTGCGGACGGTGTCGTGGGCCAGGGCCAGGGCGGCGGTGGTGACGGAGGTGCCGTTGACGAGGGCGAGGGCGTCGCGGCCGTCCAGGGCGAGGGGGCGCAGTCCGGTGGCGGCGAGCGCCTCGGCGGCGGGCATGCGGCGGCCGTCCGCGTAGGCGTGCCCCCGGCCGCGCAGGGCCTGGGCGGCGTAGGCGAGCGGGACGAGGTCGCCGCTGGCGCCGACGGAGCCGTAGCGCGGCACGGCGGGCGAGAAGGTGGTGGCGAACATCGCCGCGAGCCGTTCGACGACCTCGGCGGAGACCCCGGACAGGCCCTGGGCGAGGGAGCGGGCGCGCACCAGCAGGGCGGCGCGCACGATGCCGTGCGGCAGGTCGGGGCCCTGGCCGGCGCCGAGGTGGGCGAGGGTGTTGTCGCACTGGTCGGCCTCGTCGGCCCGGCCCGGGTAGCCGACGAGGGCGCCGAAGCCGGTGGTGGCGCCGTAGATCGGCCGCTCCCCGGTGCCGTCGTCGCCGTCGCGCAGGGCGCGGAAGAGGCGGCGCCCGCGGTCCAGCCGGGCACGGGCCGCTTCGTCCACGGTGACGGTCAGGGGCTCGGCCGCGCGGCGCAGGACGGCGGGTGCGAGGGGGCCGGTGAGGGTGACGGTGTCCGTGGTGGTCAGCACGTCCGGAACGGTAGGCGGGGAATCTCAGAGCGCTCTGAAATCCGCTGGATAGCTTCCGGGCCATGGCGCATGACTACGTGATCATCGGAGCGGGGCCCGCGGGACTTCAGCTCGCCGCCTCCCTGGAGCGTGCCGGTGCGGACTACGTGGTCCTGGAGCGCGGCGGCGTCCCGGGCGCGTTCTTCACCCGTTTCCCCCGGCATCGCACCCTCATCTCGACCAACAAGGTGCACACCGGTTACCAGGATCCGGAGCTGCGGCTGCGGATGGACTGGAACTCCCTGCTGAGCGACGATCCGGAGCTGCTGTTCACCCGGTACAGCCGGCGCTACTTCCCGGCGGCCGACGACATGGTCCGCTATCTGGCGGACTTCGCCGAGCGCACCGGCGTCCGCGTGCGGTACGGCACCTCGGTGGAGCGCGTCTCGCGCGACGCCGACGGGTTCACCGTGACCGACGCCGCCGGGGAGACCCGGCGGGCGCGGCGCGTGGTGGTGGCCACCGGGGTGCCGCTGGCGAACGTGCCGTCGATCCCCGGCATCGGACTGGCCGAACGCTACGACACGTTCGACACCGACCCGGAGCCCTTCACGGACCAGCGGGTGCTGGTGATCGGCCGGGGCAACTCGGCCTTCGAGACGGCCGACAGCCTGATGGAGACCGCGGCGGTCATCCACCTGGTCGGCTCCGGTTCGCTGCGCCTGGCCTGGCAGTCGCACTACGTCGGCCATCTGCGGGCGGTGAACAACAACTTCCTGGACAGCTACCAGCTCAAGTCGCAGAACGCGCTGCTGGACGGGCGGGTCCTGGAGATCCGGCGGGACGGGGACGGCTTCCGCGTGCCGGTGGCGTTCGAGCGGGCCGACGAGGTGGTGAAGGACCTGCGCTACGACCGGGTGATCGTCGCGACCGGGTTCCGGTTCGACGCGTCGGTCTTCGACGGCACCTGCGCGCCCGAGACCGTGATCGACGGCCGGTTCCCGGCCCTGACCGCCGTCGGTGAGTCGGTGAACGTGCCGGAGCTGTACTTCGCCGGGACCCTCACACAGGGCCGCGACTTCAAGAGGTCCACCACCGGTTTCGTGCACGGCTTCCGCTACGCGGTGCGCGCCCTGTACCGGGAGCTGCGCCGACGTCACCACGGCGAGCCCTGGCCGGTGGCGGAGCTGGGCCGGGAGACCGGGGCGGCCGTCGACCGGATCATCGAGCGGGTCAACCGGTCCTCCGCGCTGTGGCAGCAGTTCGGCGTCCTCGGCGACCTGCTGCTGCTCGCCCCGGACGGCACGATGCGCCACGCCGAGGAGGTCCCGGTCGGGCACGTGGCGCGGGCCGTGCGCGCCGGGGACTTCGGGGAGGTGGCCGCGTACGCGGTCGTCACCCTGGAGTACGGGGCCGACCACGACCGGGTGGACCCGTTCGACGTGTCGGCGGGCCGCTCCGCGCGGCGGGACGCGCCGGGCCTGGACGGCCGCTATCTGCATCCGGTGGTGCGCTGGTACCGCGCCGGGGAGGACGTCGCCGAGCACCATCTGGCGGAGAACCTGGAGAACGAGTGGGACAGCGAGGACGTGCACCGGGGCCCGCTGCGCGCGTTCCTCGCCGCCCGGCGCGGCCCGGCCGCCCCGGTGGCGCCGTGACGCTGCGCGCGCTGCACGAGACGGCACGCCGGGCCCTGGACCCGGTGCACTACGACTATGTGGCGGGCGGCGCGGGCGAGGAACGCGTCCTCGCGGACAACGAGCGGGCGTTCGACCGGTACGCGCTGCTGCCCAGGGTGCTGCGCGGCAGCGAGCGGCGGGACACCTCCGTCGATCTGCCGGGCGCCCGCGGGGCGGGCCCGGTGGTGGTCGCGCCGACCGCGTTCCACCGGCTGATGCACCCGGACGGCGAGCGGGCCACGGCTCGGGCCGCGGCGGCCGAGGGCGCCGTCCTGGTGACGGGCGCGGCCGCGACCGTCGCGGTGGGCGAGGTGGCCGCGGCGGCCCGGGAGGCGGCGGCCGGCTCGGCCGTGTGGTTCCAGCTCTATCCGCATCCGCGCCACGAGGTCACCGAGGCGCTGGTGCGGCGGGCGGAGGAGGCGGGCTGCACGGCCCTGGTGGTCACCGTCGACTCCCCGGTGTTCGGGCGGCACACCCGGGACCTGCGCAACGGGTTCACCGACCTGCCGCCCGGCTGCGCCGCCGAGAACATGCGCAACCTGCCCGGCGCCCCGCCGGGCGGGCTCACCGACATCCCCATGTCCCCGGCCCTGACCTGGCGGGACTTCGACGCGCTGCTGGGTACGACCTCGCTGCCCGTGCTGGTGAAGGGCGTCCTGCACCCGGCGGACGCGCTGCTGGCCGTGGAGCACGGCGCGGCCGGGATCGTCGTCTCCAACCACGGCGGCCGCCAGTGCGACACCGTCCCGGCGGCGGTGGACTGCCTGCCGGCGGTCGCCGAGGCGGTCGCGGGCCGGGTGCCGGTGCTGCTGGACGGCGGAGTGCGCCGGGGCGGCGACGTGGCCGTCGCGCTCGCGCTGGGCGCGACGGCGGCCGGGGTGGGCCGCCCGGTGCTGTGGGCCCTGGCCGCCGAGGGCGAGGCGGGCGTGCGGCGGGTCCTCGCGGAACTGCGCGACGACTACGACCACACGCTGGCCCTGTGCGGGGGCGCCCGCAACGCCGATCTGACGCGGGACATGGTCGTCCCGAGAGGCGGGACGCGGTGAGCGGCGGGCGGACGGCGGACACGTGGTGGCTGCCGCGCGCCGTGGTGGCGCTGCGGGCGCGCATCTTCGAGAAGGTGAACCACGACCGGGCCGTGACGCTGCCCAACGCGGCCCACGGGCCGGAGGTGTTCGAGCGGGTGTACGCCCATCCGGCCGCGAACGGCCGCAGTGCCGGGGCGGGTCTGTCGGATCTGTTCTGGTACTGGCTGTCGCCGGGGTCCGAGGTGCACCAGGAGCACCTGGAGCCGGGCGCGCGCTACGAGGACGTGGCCGAGACGACCCGGCGGATCCTGGCCGGCGGCTCGGCCGACCTGGCGGCGGCGGCCGCCCGCGCGGTCGCCGGTGTCCTGGACGCGCTGCCCGCGGACCGGATCAGCCTGGTGCGGCTGCGCGACCTGGTGATGCCCGCCTGGGCGGAGTTCTGCTACTGGCTGGTGTTCCGCGAGCCGTGCCCGCCGCACGCCCGAAAGCTGATCACCGCGCACGCCGACGATGTGATCAACGCCCTGAAGTGCACGGGGCTGCGCCATCCGCGGCGCAGGGCGCGGCTGACGGCGTATGTGCGCGAGCGGCTGGCGGCCGGTGACGTGCCGCACCGGCTGCCGGCCTCGCTGTCGCCCGAGGAGCAGGTGTTCTACCTCCAGGGCACGTTCTTCAACACGGCCGTCGTGCAGCTCTCGGAGGCGACGGCGCATCTGCTGCTGGCGCTGGCCCGGCATCCCCGGGTGCAGCGGCGGCTCGCGGACGACCCGGGCGACGACCGGTACCTGACCCAGGTGCTCGACGAGACGATGCGGCTGTATCCGCTGTTCGGCATCGCGCACCGCATCACCACCGACGACATCCCGCTCGACGCCCGGACCACGCTGCCGCGCGGCTCGGTGGTGTGCTTCAGCTACCCGGACTACCACGCCACGGGCTACGAGCGGCCCGACGTCTTCGACCCGGACCGCTGGGCTTCGCTGTCCGCCAGGGACGCCCATCACATCCCGTTCGGGGTGGCGGCCAACCGGCCGTGTCCGGCGTGGCGGCTGTCGCCGCTGGTGCTGCGGGCCGCCGTACGCGAGGTGCTGGGCCGCTTCCGGCTGGAGTCGACGGTCTCGCACACCCGGTCCATCCCGCACCGCGCGCCCTGCCTCATGGTCCCGCGCGGCCTGGAGCCCGGCAGGCGGCTGGCGCCGCTGCGGGGCTTTCTGCGGGTGCGCGACGGCGTGGAGGACGTCACCCGGGGGGTGCGGCAGCTCGTGCTCGGCACGGTGATGGTGCTGCACGCCCGCCGCCAGCGCCCCGCAGCACGCTACTTCGAACGGTTCCCGCCCGGCCGGTGCCCGGTCGCGCGCCCAGGAGGTGACGGCGGATGAAGCCGACGGAGCTCGCCCCCGTGTTCTTCCTCGCCGTCGTGGTGATCCTGGCCGTCTGCCGGCTCGTCTCGGGGCTGCTGCGGCGGGTGGGGCAGCCGCCCGTGGTCGGGGAGATGCTCGCGGGCGTGGTGCTGGGCCCCTCGGTGCTCGGCGCCCTCCTGCCGGGCGTCGAGGCGCGGCTGTTCCCCGAGGAGTCGCGGCCCGTCCTGTACGTGGTGGGGCAGATCGGTCTCGTCGCGTTCATGTTCCACGTCGGCTGGGACTTCCGGGTGGACCGGCTGCGCGGTGTCGCCCGGCCGGCCGCGATGGTGTCCGCGGCCGGGGTGCTGGTGCCGGTGGTGCTCGGGGCGGTGCTGGTCGCCGCCGTCGGCGAGCGGACCGGCACGCTCGCGCCGGGGGTGCCGCTGGTGGTGTCGGCGCTGTTCGTGGGGGTGGCGCTGGCGGTCACGGCGTTCCCGATGCTGGCGCGGATCATCGCCGAACAGGGCCTGGCCGGGACCCGGTTCGGGTCGCTGGCGCTCGGTGCGGGCGCCGTGGACGACGCGGTGGCGTGGGTGCTGCTCGCGGGTGTCTTCAGTATCTCCGGGGGCAGCGCGGGGCTGGTGTCGCTGGCCGTGGCCGGTGCCCTGGGGCTCGTCGTGGTGCTGGGGGTGGTGACGCGTCTGCACGGCCGCACCGTGCGGCTCGCGGAGCGGGCGGCGCCCGAGAGCCTGCTGCCGGTGCTGGTCGGCGCGCTGTTCCTGGTGGCCTGGTACACCGACGAGATCGGGCTGTACGCGGTGTTCGGGGCGTTCTGCCTCGGACTGGTCTTCCCGCGCTCGGAGCGGCTGGACCACACGGTGGAGACGCTGAAGCCGGTGGGCACGGTGTTCCTGCCGCTGTTCTTCACCTACTCGGGGCTGAACACGGACTTCGCCCTGCTGGGCTCGGGGCCGGTGCTGCTGCTGACCCTGGGGTGCGTGCTGGTGGCGGTGGCGGGGAAGTTCGGCGCGTGCTGGCTCGCCGCGCGGCTGGCCGGGGAGCCGGGGCCGGTGGCGCTGCGGGTGGGGGCGCTGATGAACGCGCGGGGGCTGATGCAGCTCATCGCGCTCAATCTGGGCCTCGCGGCGGGCATCGTGACCCAGGCGCTGTTCAGCGCGCTGGTGGTGGTCGCCGTCGTCACCACCGTGATGGCGACACCGCTGCTGCACTGGATCGACCGGCGGGAGCGGGCACGCCTCGGCCCGTCCCGCGCCGGGGCCCTCGCGCCCGGGGTGCCGGAGGGGCGCTGACACGGGGCCGGGCTCCGCCGACGCGTGCGCGGCACGTGTCGGCGGAGCCCGGTGGGCGGCGCGACGGTCGGTCCGGTGGACGGTCCGGTGGCCGTCAACCCCCAGCCGCCAGGCGCCTCTTGTCGGGTTTCCCGGCGGGGGTGAGCGGTACCTCGTCGAGGAGGGTGAGGCGGGTCGGCGCGGTGGCCTCGCCCAGCTCGGCGGCGACCAGGGCGCGCAGTTCACCGAGCCGGGGGAGGCGGCCCGGTGCGGGCACCACGAAGGCGTGGACGGCCTCACCTGTGTCGTCGTCGGGGACGGCGACGACGTACGCCTCCCCCACCGCCGGGTGCGTGGCGAGCACCCGCTCGACGGGACCGGCGTAGTACACGTCGGCATTCACGATGATCACGTCGCGGACGCGCCCGGTGAGCCAGAGCCGGCCCTCGCCGTCGAGGTGGCCGCGGTCGCGGGTGCGGACCCAGCCGCCGGTGAACACCTCCGCGCTCAGGGCGGGTTCGCCCCAGTAGCCGCAGCCCTGCGAGGGGGTGCGCACGAAGAGCTCGCCGTCCGTTCCGGGCGGCAGGCGCCGGCCCTCGGCGTCCCTGACCTCCAGCTGGACCGGGGGGACGCCCAGCGAGCCGGGTTCGTCGTCCGGGGTGGCCATGGAGATCATGCCGGTCTCCGTCTGGCCGTAGCCGTGGAAGACCACCGGTCCGAGCGCGTCGGCCGCCTCGCGCAGCCGGTCGGCGTCGAGCGGGGAGCCGGAGACCATCAGGGCGCGCAGTGCGCCGAGGTCCACGGGCCGGGCCCGGACGCTCGCGACGAGCTTCGTCAGGCGGGCCACGGTGATGACGCTTCCGGTGGCCCGGTGGCGCACCAGGCTGTCGGGGAAGGCCGGGGCATCGGCGGTGACGAGGGTGCCGCCCGCGGCGAGGGCGAGCAGCCCGTACTCCATCATGACCTGGCTGGCCAGGGTGCCGAAGACGAGGAACCGCTCCAGCCGCGGGGCGAGTTCGCGGACGGCGGGCGGCCAGCGGTCGGGGTGCGCCGCCCAGGCCGCGGTCATCGCGGCGTAGGTCTGGGCGCACGCCTTGGGGACGCCGGTGCTGCCGCTGGTGTGCAGGAGCCGGGCGATGTCCTGCGGCCGGGCCGAGACCAGCGGGCGGCGTCCGTCGTTCTCGGTGGCGAGCAGGTCGTCCAGGGCGAGGACGGTGCCGGGCCGCGCGCCGGCCGCGCCGTCCGGGGAGTCGGTGACCCGGAAGGCGGTGCCGGTGAGCACGTGCTGCCGCTGGCGTGGCGTGAGTCCCGGCCGTACGCCCACCACGCGGGCGCCCACGGCGTGGGCGGCGAGGACGGCGGCGAACGCCTCGGGGCCGACGCCGAGCAGCAGGGCGACGCCGTCGCCGGGGCGGACGCCCCGGGCGCGCAGGCCGCTCGTCACCCGCCCTGTCAGGGCCAGGAGCCGGTGTCCGGTGACGACCCGGTCGCCGTGCTCGAAGACGGGACGGTCGCCCGCCGCTTCGAGGAGGTCGAGGACGGCGCCGGGGAACTGCTCAGCCAAGGCAGGACTTCACGAACGCGGCGAGCGGCTGCCGGTGGACGGCCGGGATGTCCCAGTCGTTCTCCAGGTTCTCCGCCAGGTGGTGGGTCCCTGCGAGTTCGCCGTCGCGGTAGTGGCGCACCACGGGGTGGAGATAGGTGGCGTCCATGGCGTGTTCGGGGTCGTTCTCGCTGACGCGGGGCACGGTGACGTCGAACGGGTCGACGTGGTCGTGGTCGGGCCCGTACTCCAGGTCGACGACGAACCGGTGGCGAGCGGGGCCGAGTTGGCCGTCGGTGACATAGTCGAGGGGGACCTCCTCCTGGTGGAGGGCGTGGTCGTCGTGGACGGTGACCACGTCGCCGAGGAAGCCGAACTGCTGCCACAGGCCGGAGGAGCGGTTGACGCGCTCCACGAGGGCGTCGGCGACGGCCTCCGGGGCTGCGGGCAGGGTGCGGGCCGGCCAGGGTGTCGCGTGGTGGCGGGCGCCGAGGATGCGGTGCAGGGCGCGCACGCCGTAGCGGAATCCGTGGATGAAGCCGTTCGTGGAGCGTTTGAAGTCGCGCTGCTGCGTGAGCGTGCCGGCGAAGTACAGGCCGGGCACGTCGACCGACTCGTAGGCGGAGGTCTGGGCGGGGAAGCGGCCGTCGACGGCGAGGGCCGGCCGGCAGCCGGCCTCGAACGGCGAGGCGTCGAAGCGGAATCCGGTGCAGACCACGACGCGGTCGTAGTGGAGTTCGCGGAGCCGCTCGGTGGTCCGGGCGTAGCGGAACTCCACCCGGTAGCCGCCGTCCGCCCGCCGTTCGATCCGCTCGACGGTGCCGTCCAAAACGGCGTTCTGCGACTTGAGCTGGTAGCTGTCGAGGAAGTTGTTGTTCACCGCGCGCAGGTGGCCCACGAAGTGGGTCTGCCAGGCCAGTTTCAGCGAGTGCGGCCCGGCGACGTGGATGACGGCGGCCTTCTCCATGAGGGAGTCGGCGGTCTCGAACGCGGAGTTGCCCTTGCCGAGGACGAGCACCCGCCGGCCGGTGAAGGAGGCCGGGTCGGTGTCGAAGTCGGTGTAGCGTTCGGCTTCCTCGATGCCGGGGATGTCCGGGATGTGGGGCAGGGACAGGCCGGTGGCGACGACGAGTCGCCGGGCCCGCCAGGTCCGGCCGGTGTCGTCGCGTACGGTGAAGCCGTCGTCGTCGCGGGAGACGGAGGCGGCCCGGACGCCGTACTCGACGCGGGCGCCGGTGCGCCGGGCGAAGTCGCCCAGATAGCGCACCATGTCGTCGGCGGCCGGGAAGTAGCGCTCGCTGTACCGGGTGAACCGCAGTGCGGGATCGTCGGTGAGCAGCGAGTTCCAGTCCATGCGCAGGTCGCGTTCCGGGTCGGTGTAACCGGTGTTGACCTTGTTGATCGATATGAGCTGCCGATGCCGGGGGAAGCGGGTGAAGAACGTCCCGGGCCCGCTCCCCCGCTCCAGGACGGCGTAGTCGCGTCCCTCGCGTTCCAGCAGAGCGGCGAGCTGGAGTCCGGCCGGTCCGGCCCCGATGATGAGGTAGTCGCGCACCATGGGGCGGACGCTAGCGGGCACGGATCAGAGGACTCTGAGATTGCGGCACCGCCGCCCGTCCGCCGGACCCGGAGGCGGCCCCGGCGGACGGGTGCGGACGAGGGCGGGCGGGGGCGGGTCAGGCGAGGGCGACCAGGGCGCGGTGGTCCTCGCTCCACAGGTCCTCGTCCGCGTCCGGCAGGAGCAGGACGCGGCCGGGGCGCAGGGCGTCGATGGCGCCCTCGTCGTGGGTGACCATCACGATCGCGCCCGGGTAGGAGCCGACGGCCGCCAGGACCTCGGTACGGGAGGCGGGGTCGAGGTTGTTGGTCGGCTCGTCCAGCAGCAGCACGTTGGCACCGGAGTGGACCAGCCCGGCCAGCGCCAGGCGGGTCTTCTCCCCGCCGGACAGGACCCCGGCGCTCTTGTCCGCGTCGTCCCCGCCGAACAGGAACGCGCCCAGGACCCGCCGCGCCTCGCCCTCCGTCAGGTGCGGCGCGGCGTCCGACAGGTTCTGCAGGACCGTGCGCCCGGGATCGAGGGTGTCGTGCTCCTGGGCGAAGTAGCCCAGCCGCAGCCCGTGTCCGTGCACCACGCGGCCGGTGTCGGGCCGCTCGGCGCCGGCGAGGATGCGCAGCAGGGTGGTCTTGCCCGCGCCGTTGAGGCCGAGGACGACCAGGCGGTTGCCCCGGTCCACGGCCAGGTCCACGCCGTCGAGGACCCGGCGGCCGCCGTAGGACTTGGTCAGTCTGACCGCGCCCAGCGGCATCCGGCCGCACGGCAGCGGCTCGGGCAGCCGGATCCTGGCGGTCTTCTCCGTGCGGCGGGCCGGTTCCAGATCCGCCAGCATGCGGTCCGCGCGCCGGGCCATGCTGCGGGCCATGGCGGCGGTGGCCGAGCGGGCCTTCATCCGCTCCGCCTGCGTGTGCAGGGCCGCGGCCTTGCGCTCGGCGTTCGCCCGCTCCCGCTCCCGCCGTCGCCGGTCCGCCGCACGCTGCGTCAGATGGGCGGTCCAGCCGGTGTTGTGGATGTCGATGGTCGCCCGGGTAGCGTCCAGGTGGAAGACCCGGTTGACCACACCGGCGAGCAGAGCGGTGTCATGGCTGATCACCACGAGACCGCCCGGGTACTCGCGCAGGAACGCGCGCAGCCAGCCGGTGGAATCGGCGTCCAGGTGATTGGTCGGCTCGTCCAGCAGCAGCACGCCGCCGTGGCCGGCGAACAGGATCCGTGCCAGCTCGACCCGGCGCCGCTGGCCGCCCGAGAGGTCGCCGACCGGCTCGGGCAGCACCCGCTCGGGCAGGCCGAGCCCGGCCGCCACACGGGCGGCCTCGGCCTCGGCCGCGTACCCGCCGCCGGCCTGGAAGGCGGCCTCGGCCGCGGCGTAGGCGCGCATCGCCCGCTCAAGGTCGCCGGACGAGACGGCGCCGGCCATCGCGGTCTCGGCCGCGCGCAGGCGACGCAGTGCCGCGTCCAGGCCGCGAGCGGACAGGATCCGGTCCATGGTCGTGACCGCCGGGTCGGCGGCGCGGGAGTCCTGCGCGAGGTGGGCGACCGCGCCGGTGCGGGTGATCGTCCCGGCGGCGGACTCGGCCCGTCCGGCCAGGGCGGTCATCAAGGTGGTCTTCCCCGCTCCGTTGCGGCCGACCAGGCCGATACGGTCACCGGGGGAGACAGTGAAAGAAATACCCGAGAGCAGCAGGCGGGCGCCCGCACGCAACTCGGCATCGCGAACAGTGATCACGGGATGACGCTCCGAAAAAGCGAAAGGACACACTTCTGGCGTGGAAGCGGGTCCTCGGCTAGGAGATTCGGGGCGTAGACATGTGCTCCACCATAGCCGACGCCGCCCGGCGGGCCACAGCCCCGCCCGGCTCCCGGGGCTCCGGCAGGGGCACGTACGCACGCGCCGTGTGCCGCTCCGCGGCGGCGGTCGCGGTCAGCGGTCCTGCGCGCCGCGCGGCGGCAGCCGCCGTGTGATCCGGTCGAAGAGATCCGTCAGCGGCTCGCCGACGTCCCGGCCGAACTCGGTCAGCCCGTAGGTGACCTGAGGCGGTGTCGTCGGCTCGACCTTCCGCCAGACCAGGTCGTCCTGGACCAGCGCGCGCAGCGTCTGGGCGAGCATCTTCTCGCTGATGCCCCGGATGCTCTCGCGCAGCTCGTAGAACCGCAGGTCGTTGTTCCGCAGGGAGATCAGCACCCAGACGCCCCACCTGCTGGTCACATGGTCGACCACGTCACGCGCGGGGCAGTCCGTGTGAAACACGTCATACCGCTCCCCCGCCCCGGCCTGTCTGTCCTGCACGCCTCCCGCCATGCCATGAGCTTACCCGGAGGTACGTCCTTACCAGGAGTTAGCCCGTGCTCCTAGCGTGACGAGCGCACAGAACCGCTGACGAACAACCTCTGGCGAACAGCCTGTGACGAACAACCTCTGACAAGGAGCTACTCATGATCGTGGTGACCGGGGCCACCGGGAACATCGGCCGGCCGTTGACGCAGGCGCTGGCCGAGGCGGGACAGCGGGTGACGGCGGTGTCGCGGCGCCCGGCGGCGGTGCCGGGCGGGGTACGGCACATGGTGGCCGACCTGTCCGAGCCGGCCGGCCTCAGGCCCGCGCTGGAGGGGGCCGACGCGCTGTTCCTGCTGCTCTCCGGCGATCTGCACGCCGCCGGAGCCAGCCCCGCCGACATCCTCCGGGAGGCCACGGACAGCGGGGTCCGGCGGATCGTCCTGCTCTCCACGCTGGGTGTGGTGACCCGGCCCTTCGGCGCCACGCGGATCGCGATGCGCGCGCTGGAGGACACGCTGCGCGAGTCCGGCGCGGACTGGTCGATCCTGCGGCCGGGCGGCTTCGCCTCCAACGCCCTGTGGTGGGCCGAGTCCGTGCGCACGCGGCAGCTCGTCGCCGCGCCCTTCGGTGACGTCGGGGTGCCGGTCGTCGACCCGGCGGACATCGCGGCGGTCGCGGCGGCCTGCCTGCTGGACGACCGCCACACCGGCGGCGTCTACGAGCTGACCGGCCCGGAGGTGATCACTCCCCGTCAGCAGGCGCGGGCCCTCGCCGACGCGCTGGGCTCCCCGGTGAGGTTCCAGGAGCTCACCCGCGCGGAGGCCAGGGCCGCCATGGCGCAGAGCATGCCGGCGGAGCTGGCCGACGACACCCTGGACATCCTCGGTTCGCCGAACCCGGCCGAGCTGCGTGTCAGCCCGGACGTCCAGCGGGTCCTCGGCCGCGCCCCGCGCCCCTTCGCCGACTGGGCGGCGCGCAATGTGGCGGCGTTCCGCTGACGCATGGCCGCCCCCGGTCCCGGATCCTTCTTCGCCCGTCCGGGACCGGGGCCGGTCGCACCGCCTACACGATGACCGCGTCCGGGCTCGTCAGGCTCCGCGCGGCCAGTCCCGCCGTCCTGCCGTCCTCGGGCGCGCGGGCCGGTGGGACGAGGTCCTCGTCGCGGAGCAGGTCCGCGGTGATCTCCGCCGCGGACCGATGCCAGAAGCCGGCCCGGCGCAGCATGGCGTGGTCGCCCCCTCGCACCAGCACCGCGCCGGCGCACGCGCCGCGGGCGCGGGCGCGCCGGACGTAGGCGACGGACGCGGCGGGGCTGGTCACCCGGTCCCGGTCGCCGTGCACGACCACGAGGCGTCTGCCGCGCAGCTGGTCGACTGGCTCGTCCTCGACCACCCAGGGAGCGAGCGCCAGGACGCCTCTGACCTGAGGATGGCGGGACGCCGTCAGTGCGGCCCGGCCTCCCATGGAGTGCCCGATCAGTACGACGGGCACCGCGCCGTGGGCCCCGGTCAGCTCGTCCAGCGCGGCCAGGGCGTCCTGGGCCGGGTCGCCCTCGTTCCAGCCCCGGTGCCGGTAGCGCACCTCGCCGAGGAGCACTTCCGCGGGGGCGACAGCGGATGCGGCGGACCGGAGCACGGGGCGCATGCGCAGTGCGGCCGGGTGCCAGTGCCGGGGGCGCGCGCGGCTCTCCTCCTGGCCGCCGTGCAGCGTGAGTACGGCGGCCCGGACCCGCGGGGGCAGGTGCCGCACCCGCAGCGGGGATCCGCCCGTGTCCCCCCGGTGCTGTGCCGTCGCCGCCATCGCTCTCCTCCCCGGCCCGCCCCCGGACGCTCCCGCCGGGGATCCGTGCCCGCCCACGGGCCGGACCGGCCCGGACAGGACGGTCCCGGCTCGGCTCACCGAAGTCCGCCCGAGTTCCGGAGTGCCAGAGTACGGCCGCGCCCACGTCGGCGGCGACGACGCACGACGCCGGGCGGACCGTCCTGTGCGGACGGTCCGCCCGGGTGCACCCGCCCCGGGACCGGCGCCGACCGCGGGCGCGCTGAGCGGGTGGAGGTCCGGCCCGCCCGCCGGCTCGTGGCAGCCGGGCGGGCCGGACGTCTGGTCGCGGCGGATCAGGGCTGGTTGGCGGCGGTCACGTTGACCGCCGCCCAGGCCTTGTCGACCGCGGCGTACTCGGTGCTGGTGGTGCCGTAGAGGTCGCCCGCCGCCTTCAGCGTCGCCGTGCGGGCGTCGTGGAAGTCGGTGGTGGAGACCATGTACCGGGTCAGGGCCTGGTAGAAGACGCGCAGCGCCTTGTCCCGGCCGATGCCCTGGACGGTGGAGCCGTCGTAGGTGGCGGAGTCGTAGGTGACGCCGTTGACGGTCTTGCGGCCGCTGCCCTCGGCGAGGAGGTAGAAGGCGTGGGAGGAGACGCCGGACCCGGCGTGCACCTCGGCGTTCACGGTGGAGGTGCCCCAGTAGTCGACGGTGCCTTCGAGCCGGTCGAGGGACGGCTTGTCCAGGCGGCGCAGGAAGCCCTGGTCCAGACCGAGCTGCTCGCCCATCAGGTAGTTGCCGGTCTTCGGGTTCGTGCTGAACTCGGTGGCGCTGCCGAAGATGTCGGCGAGCGACTCGTTGAGGGCGCCCGGCTCGCCGTACTGGTTGCCCTGCGAGTCGACCCGGGTCGGTTCGAGACCGGCGGTGGCCGCGACGACGCCGTGGGTGAGTTCGTGGCCGGTGACGTCCAGCTGGACCAGCGGCTTGGTGAAGGTCTGGCCGTCCCCGTCGCCGTAGATCATGCAGTGGCAGGTGTCGTACCAGGCGGCGTTGCCGTAGGCGGTGCCCCAGTGGACCACGCCCTTGGGGCCGACGCCGTCGTTCTGGATGCCGTTGCGGCTGAACGTCTTCTTGTAGAAGTCGAAGGTGGCGGTGAGCCCGTGCGAGGCGTCCACCGCGGCGGTGGCGTTGTCCTTGGTGGTGCCGTCGCCCCAGGTGTCGTCGGAGTCGGTCAGCGGGGAGGCGGCGGTGAAGATCTTCGCGTCCTCGCGGGTGGCGTGCCTGGCGTCGCGGATCTCGGCGTCGCCGCGGGTGGTGTCCTTGAGCAGGTACGTCCGGGCGGCCGTCTGCGTGGTGTCGAGGGTGACGGTGCCGGAGAAGAGGGACAGGCCCTTGCCGACGGCGGGAGCGGGGTAGCCGGAGCTCCTGCCGGACGGGCGGACGAGCGCGCTGCCCGCGGTGCTCCTCGGGCGCGGGGTCTCGCCGCGCTGGTGGAGGCGCGTCACGACCCGCGGTGACAGGAACCCGTCGACGGTGGGCGTGCTGCGGAGCACGGCGCCGGTGGCCGCGTCGACGAGGACGGTCCGGGCGGCGTCGGGCGAGCCGTCCGCGGCCGTGACGTCGACCTCGTACGCGAGGGTGCTGGTGCCCGCCGTGTGGTCCACCACCAGCCGGGGCGCGGCGGCCTGCCCGCCGCGCACCTGGGCCGCGGCGTGCTTCTCGGCCTCGCGCGGGGTGAGGTCCGCGGTGGTGGAGGGCAGGGAGACCGCTCTGCCCGCGGCGCGGGTCACGCCGAGGTAGGAGGAGTCGGCGCCGAGGTGGACGACGAGGTCGCCGCCGACGACCGGCACACCGCGGTAGAGCTGGGCGAACCGCACGTGCCGCTTGCCGTCCTGATCGGCCATCACCTCGACGGCCCTGAGCCGCGTCTGTGCTCCGACCCCGGTGGCGGCGGCGTGGGCGAACGCGGCGGCCTGTGCGGCCTCGACGGTGGCGGACGTCCGGCCGGCCGCGGGAGCCGCCGTCGCGGGGGTGTGTCCGGCCGGTGCGGCCACGGCCGTACCGGCGGTCGCGGCCAGGGCGGTGGCGGCGACGAGGGCGAGAGCCGTTCGGGATATTCGCGCGGAACGCATGCGTGGTCCTCGGAAGTCGAAGATGTGGGGAGTGGGGAGTGCGTGCGTCTCGTCCGAGTCGGCCGAGGCGCCCGCTGCCGAGGACCCTGACATGCTTGGCATGCGCACGTGAAGAAGGTGGCGGCGCAGATTGCCGAACCCTTTATTTCCGCAGCTCATTGTGAAACGGCCGCCGTGCGGGCGGGGCCGGGCAGGAGCCGCGCGCACGACACGGCGGCCGAGGAGATTTTTCGTTATGGCCGCACGGCCGCGGGGTCACCCCCGGCATGACGCACAATCACGACCGCCCGGCGGTGCCCACCTCACCGCCCGGGACCGCGCCGGTTGCGCCCCGGGAGACGGTGTGCCCACGGCATCCGGCCGACAGCGAGCCGCACGGTGTACGGCGCGCGGATCCGTACGACGCGCGGGAGGCGCAGGCGCGTTCGGCCCTGGCAAGGGTCTGGGCGCGCGTCGCTCCCCTGCTGCCCCCGCCCGCCGAGCGGCGGTCGAGGCATCCGGGCCGAAGGCCCGTGCCCGACCGGGTGGTGCTGTCCGTGGTGCTGCACGTGCTGCGCGAGGGCATCCCCTGGCACACCGCCCGCACCGGGGAACTGGGGTGCTCCGGTGTGACCGCCTGGCGCCGTCTGCGCGTCTGGGCGCGGGCGGACACCTGGCCCCGGATCCACGAGGCCATACTCCGTGAACTCGACGGTCCCGCCCGCCTCCGCGCCGTGCACGCCCTCGGGGCGGCGCGGTCGAGGGCGGACGGCACCGCCGCGCACCCCGGACCGGCGCCGTTCGCCGCGCCGCCCAAGCCGCGCCCCCCATCGCCCACGGACACGTCGCCCACGGGCGGCGAGGACGACGACGCGCTGGTCGCGGCCATCACGCGCGCGGTGACCGCGGCGGACGAGGCGGTGCTCGGACCGCTGCTGAGGCGCCTGGCCGGGCGGGCCGACACACGCGTCGTGCTGCGTCTGGGCGAAGCGCTCGCCGTGGCGTCCGCGAGCGGCCGGACCGACCGCGCGTCCCGGACGGAGCACTACGAGCCCGCCAGCACCTCGGTCCACGCGCGCTCGCTGCCCGAGACCACGAGCCCCACGCCCACGTCGGTGTACCGGCAGTCGACGAGAAGCTGACGCATGTGGTCCTCCGCCCATTCCCGTGCCACCGCCGCGGCGTCCTTGTCGCCGAACGCGGTGGCCTCGCCGACGGACGTCCAGGCGTACCCGGCCGCCGTCACCCGCTCCCCCACGTCGGCCGTCCGGCCGCCCGGCGGGTCGACGGTGCCGCGCGCCGCGACGGCGCGTGCGTCGCTCTGGGCCACCCGCGTCAGCCGCGGATCGGTCCTCAGGGGCGCGCAACCGCTGCTCGCGCGCAGCGCGTTGGTCCGGTCGAGCAGATCGCGGCGGCTCGCGGCCTCGACCGCTCGCGCGGTGGCGGCCGGTGTCGAGGCGGGGGTACGTGCGGGGGCGGGGGCGGACGTGCGGGCGGGCGCGGGGGTGGTCGCGGCCGGCCGTACGTCGGGGCTCGTGGGCGGGTCGGGGAGGGCCGGTGGTTGCGAGGCGGCGGGGGCGGTGGCCGTGGGGCGGACGGGCGGGGCCGCGTCGGGCTCCTTCTCCGGTGCCCGGTACACCGTGATCAGGAGGGCGACGGCTGCCACCGCCGCCCCGGCCGCGGTGGCCTTGGCCGCGGTGCCGGGCCGGACGGCGCGCCGCCCGGCGTCCAGCACGCGGTGGACGGCGGCCGCTCCGTGCGCCGCGCCGCCGTGGGCGGCCAGGGCCGCCGTGCCGTGCCCCGTGAGGGGGGCGGCGTGCAGGGCGAGGGGCACCGCCACCAGTCCCATCCCGGCGAGCAGCCCGTCGACCGGGAGCAGGTCCGTGGCCGACCGCGCGCATCTGTCGCACCCGCGCAGGTGGCGGGCTATGCGCTTGCGCCACAGGGAGCCGGGGGTCCCGTCCCATGTCCGGGTCAGCGCGGCCAGGGTCCGGCACCCGTCGCGGGATCCCGTCGCCCGGACGACCTGCCGGCACACGTCCAGTTGCTCCTTGACCCGCTGCACCCGTACCCCGGTGTGGGCGCGGGAGAGTCCCAGTGCCTCGGCGACCTCCCCGCGGGTGAGTTCACCGGCCGTCTCCAGCCACCACAGGGACAGCACCTGGCGGTCGGAGGAGTCCAGCCACCGGGCCGCCTCGGCGACCTCCCGCCGCTGTCCCGACAGTCCCAGGCGCAGGATGGTCAGTTCGGCGAAGTCCCCTTCGACCGCGTCCACGGCCGCGGCGTCCAGGGGCAGCGGCCTGCGCTGGGCGACCGACCACCTCCGGCGCACCTGGTTCATGGCGATCGCCACCAGCCAGGCCCGGAACCTGGCCGGGTCCCGCAGCCCGTCGAGACCGCTCAGGGCCCGCAGCAGGGTGTCCTGTACGACGTCGTCGACGTCCGCGTGGCCGTTCAGTGCCCGGCCGACGACGTTGTAGACCAGGGGCAGATACGCGGACACCAGCCGGTCCCGCGCCGCGGGATCCCCTCGCCGGGCCGCGGCGACGAGCGCTGTCTCGTCCGTGCTCTGTTCGCGCATCAGCTTCCTTCCGGTCTCCGCACCACGGGTGCCACGATAGGGAGACCCTGCGCGATCCATCGCACAACAGGAATCGCGGACGCGGCTCGCGTGACGTCCGTCACAGCCGCTCGCAGTCCGGGGCGGCGAGCGGCGTCACGACGGCGGAGAGAGCGGCGCGGCCGGGGTGTCGGGCCACCGGGCCGGACTCCCCGGTCATCGCGCCACGGCCTCTTCCGCCTTGGACCAGTTGGCGTGCAGCTTGTCCAGGTAGGACCGGGCCTGGCTGCCGGGCCGTACGCCGCGGGCGAATGCCAGCATGTTGCCCGCGCCGGTGTTGTAGCCCAGGGCCAGCAGTTCGTCCTCGCTGAGGGAGCCGGTCCGGTGGGCGGGCAGTTGCGTCCTGAGGTCGTGCAGGTACCAGGCCGCCGCCTCGATGGCGAGGTTCCTGTCGTCGGGCAGCTCCGACCATCGCCGGTCGGCGAAGTCCCGGCCCTTCTTGACCTGGTCGAAGGTGGCGCGGTGCATGTTCGCGATGCCGAAGGCGGCGTCCGGCTTGTACTTCTGCCACGCCCGCTCGAGGGCCGGATCGTGGGGTTTGTACGCCTCGTTGCACAGGATCGCCATCAGCAGCCGGGCGCTGACACCGGCCCGTCCGGCCTGGGTGCGGACCTCGGAGGCGTAGGCGGCGGGATCGTACGCGGCGGAAGTCCCTGACGCCGAGGGCGCCGCCGGGCCCGCCGGAGAGGACGGGTGCGAGACGGGCGTTCCCCCGGAAGGCGGGGCGTCGCTCCGGGAGAAGTGGCCCGTCCGCACAAGGGCACAGGCCACCAGGGCGAGGACCACGGCGGGCAGCCAGAGGCGCCGCTTCGGTTTCCGGGACGTCGACATGCCACCTTCTTCTCTCGCGCCCCGTCTTCGGCCGATGACGCACGTGTACGGCAGGACGGACGGCCTCCCGGTCCCGGACCCGGCCGGCGGGCGGACCCGCTTGCCCCGCCGCCGGAGCCCGGGGCCGGGACCGGGACCGTCGCCCGGTCAGTCCTCGTAGTAGTTGTTGACGACCACGTCGGGCTCGTCGTCGTCGAACGCCTCGTTCAGCAGGGCGCCTCCGACGAGACCGGCCGCACCGGCACCGATGAGGGCCCCGGTGCCGAAGCGACGGCCGCCGCCCTGCTGCTGCGCGTGCTGGTCCTGGTACGGCTGGCCGTATCCCTGCTGCGGGTATCCCTGCTGGGGGTAGCCCTGTTGGGCATGACCCTGTTGGGGATAGCCCTGCGGCGCACCGGTCTGCGGGTATCCCTGCTGGGGCGGGGTGTAGAAGGGCGGCGCGGTGGTCTGCACCCGCTGGGCGCAGCCGCCGCACACCTGCACGGGCCGGGGCACGCCCCACTGCGGGGACCAGGTCACGGTCGTCTCACCGGGGCCGTGGTGGGGGTCGAAGAAGCATGTCACGGGGGAACTCCCTGAGGGTTGCGGTGATACTGCCGCCGCCGGGGCGGCCGGGGAGAAGAGGGTCGGTGTCGGCACAGGTGCCGTGGGTGCCGGTGGAACGTGGACGGGCGGCGTGTGCACCGGTGGCGGGGAGGCCGGGAACGCGGCCCGGTCCGATCCCGGGATCGGGGCCGGGGTCAGGGTCGAGGCCGGGGCCGGGGCCGGGGCCGGGGCCGAGGTCGGGGCCGCCGGGGACGGCTCCTCCAGGACGCCCACGCCGTAGTCCGTGGCGATGCCGGCGAGCCCGGAGGCGTACCCCTGGCCGACCGCGCGGAACTTCCACTCCGCGCCGTGCCGGTACAGCTCGCCGAAGACGAGCGCGGTCTCGGCGGACAGACCGCCGGGCGCCAGGTCGTAGCGGGCCAGTTCCGTGCCGCTGTCCCGGTCCAGGACACGGATGTGCGCGCGTCGCACCTGCCCGAAGGACTGCCCGCGGTTCGCGGCCTCGTAGAGGGAGACCGGGAAGACGATCTTCTCGATCTCGGCGGGGACCCGCGTGAGGTCGACCTCGATCCGCTGGTCGTCCTCACCGGCGGGGCCGCCGCTGCCGCCGTGGCGGACCGCACCCTCCGGGCTGGTCAGGTTGTTGAAGAAGACGAAGTGCTCGTCGGAGGGCACCTTTCCCGACCGGTCGCACAGCAGGGCGCTGGCGTCCGGTTCGTACCCCGTGTCCGCCTGCCAGCCCAGCCCGACCGACACGGCAGTCAGACCCGGGGCCCGCTTGCTCAGCGACACATTGCCGCCCTTGGTCAGGGTCACGCTCATCCATGTCCTCCGCGACTGCTCACGCTCTCGAATCCACCACGGTCAACGGCCCCGAGGGCCCGTCAGTTCCTCAATTGCGCAATCAAAATGATGAATCCTTGCTCGCTCCCCCTCCGGCCGCCCCTTCCCCGCCCCGCCCCGGTACAGACCGCCCCTGCGCCGTCCGGGGGACGCGTGGGCATCAGCGCGTCCGCCCGGTGGTAGGTCTGGCCGGTGTCCGGACACGTCGGTCAGCCCCCGGACCCCGGTCACCCGGCGACGGTCAGGAGCGAAGAATGCCCTCAGCCCCCGCAGCTCGGCACGCCGACGGCGACCGGCTGCCTCTGCGCCAACGGTGGCGCCGGGTGCTCGACGAGCACACCGTGCCCACCCAGCGCTCGCTCATGGCGGCCTGGCTCGGCTTCGGCTGCACCTTCGGCACCGTGCGGCTGATCACCCACGGCATCCGGGGCGGCTGGCTGCCCTGGGGCGACATCTCCACCGGCGGGACGCATCTGCACCACTACAACTTCGGTATCGCCACCCTCGCGGGTGTCGGACTCGTGGCCGTGCGCGGCGACCGGGCCCACGTCGGCCACCCCGGGCTCGGCGCCGCCTACGGCGCGGGTTCGGCGCTCATCGCCGACGAGTTCGCCCTGCTGCTCGACCTCAAGGACGTGTACTGGGCCCGGCAGGGGCGCGTCAGCGTGGACGTCTCGCTGGGCATCCTCAGCACACTGGGCCTCTATCTGACCGCCGCGCCGTTCTGGCACGAGATCACCAAGGTCACCCGCGACCATCTGCGCGCACGTGCGGCCGCCGGGATCTGAGCGGAACGGTGCCGTGGACGAAACGGTGCACGTCGGCACCCCGTGGCGACGGGGTGGTGCGCGGTTCGGCCGCTCCGGCTCCCGGCCCCGGGCGTCTACTTCTCGCGCCCTGCCGGGCGCTCATCCCGGTAGCCGTCGGCCTGGACGGTGAACAGCCGGGCGTAGGTGCCCCCGGCCGCCAGGAGCGTGTCGTGGGTGCCTTCCTCGGTGATCCGGCCCTCGCGGAGCACGACGATCCGGTCGGCGTCACGGACCGCGCCGAGCCGGTGCGAGACGAGCAGGCTCGTTCGGCCGGACCGATACCGGGTGAGCCGCAGGTGCAGGTCGTGTTCGGCCTCCGCGTCCAGCCCGGAGCTCGGCTCGTCGAGGATCAGCAGATCGGGGGCCGGCCGCAGGAAGGCGCGGGCCACGGCGAGCCGCTGCCACTGGCCGCCCGAGAGCGACGCACCGGTGCCCGGGTCGTGGCCCTGGCCGTCGGCGAAGATCCTGCTCAGAAAGGTGTCGAAGCCGCGCGGCAACGCGTCGAGCGTCCCGTCGACGCCGGCCTGCCGGGCCGCCGCACGGAGCCTGGGCCGGTCGCCGAGCGCCCGGACGTCGCCGACAGCGATGTTCTCGGCGGCGGTCAGGTCGTAGTGCATGTAGTCCTGGAACACGGCGCCCAGCCGGCGGCGCAGCTCCTGGGCGGGGACCCGCCGGATGTCCAGGCCGTCCCACAGCACCGCGCCGCGGGTCGGCTCGTAGAACCGGCACAGCAGCTTCACGAGGGTGCTCTTGCCCGCTCCGTTGGGTCCGACGAGGGCGACGGCCCGGCCGTGCGGGATGAAGAGATCCACCCCGCGCAGCACCCAGGGGAGGTCGTCGTCGTAGCGGAACCAGACGTCCCGGAACTCGATGCCCTCGCGCAGCTCCGGCAGCTCTCGCCGGCCCCGGGACCGCGGGGGACCCGGCGGGCGGTGGACGAGGGGGTGCGCGCCGTCCTGCGCCACGGCCGGTTCCGGGCCGGCTCCGACGACGGCGAAGTAGTGGCGCAGCATCAGCAGCAGGTGGTGCAGGTCGGCCAGGGACCGTACGAGGCCGGACTGGGCGGCCTGGACACCGGCGACTCCGGCGACGAACATCGAGACGTCACCGACCGTCAGCTGCCCGCGCCGTGCCGCGAGTGCCGCCCAGACCAGTCCGGCGCCGCCGACCAGCCCGCCGAGCAGGGCCAGAGCGCCCTGGGTGGCCAGTTCGCGCCGGTCGGCCGATCGGCGCTCGGCGTCCGCGGCGCGCCGTTCGCCGAGCATCCGGTCCCGGAAGAACCCGCCGGCGTCGAAGAGCCGGATCTCCTTGGCGGCGTCCAGGCTGCAGAGCAGCAGTTGGTAGAAGACCTCTCTGCGCTGGGCCGCGTTGATGCGCCAGTCGCTCAGTGCCCGGCAGCGGGAGAGTCTGAGTTCGGCCAGCAGCCCCGGCAGCGCGGCGGCCGCCACCACGGCGGTCATGGCGGGACTCACCATCCACAGGGCGCCGACGAAGCCCGCCGCGGTGAGGGCGCCGCCGAGGATCCGCAGCCCGGACCGTACGGTGCCGCCGATGGCCTGGGCGCCCGCGGACTGGGCCATCCTCAGCCGGTCCTGGAAGACGGGGTCCTCCAGCCGGGACAGTCCGGTGAAGGAGTTGACGACGGTGAAGAGCGTGTCCAGTGCGGTCAGACCGGCGGCCCGGCCCAGATGGTTGCCCGCGAACGTGGTGAGGGGCGGCACGAGCGCCGCCGCCAGGCCGAGCCCGGCGAGGGCCAGGGCGAGCCCGAGGAGGTCGCCGCCGTCCGCCCCGACGAGACGGTCCAGTACGAGCCGGGTCACCCAGGCCACGGCGACCGGCAGGCCGGACGCCGCGACGGTGAGGACGAGCAGGGCCGCCGTGCCCTGGGGCGAAGCGCGCCAGGCCGACGCGGCGGCCCTGCGGGCCGAGGCGAGCGCTTCCCGCGGCCGGAGTCTCTCCTCGGCCCTGGTCATGTGCCGGCCTCGGCCGGTTCCGCCGGACGGCCCTCCCGCTCCGCCCGGTGGGGCAGGGTCCGGCCGCTGTTCGCGACCCGCCCGCCGCGGCCCATCTCGACGTAGGCGGGCACACCGGTCAGGGCGAACGCGTTCGTCAGCTCGTCCCCGAAGTCGCAGGTGACGACCCGGGCGACCGGCGCCAGCCGTTCCAGGTACGCGCGGACGCCGTCGCCCGAGTCGTCCTTGCCCGCATCGCGCACCACGACCGCCAGGACGCGTCCGGGACCGTGCCCGCCGGCCCGCTCGGCCACCAGAGGCAGCAGTTCCTCGCAGGCCGGGCATCCCGGTGACATGAAAGTGACCAGTTGGCCCTCGGACAGGTCGTCCCGGGTGAGGGCGCCGCCGTCGGCGTCACGTGCGGAGAAGGAACCGACGGTGGCACCGGCGGCCAGGACCGAGCGGGGGATGTCCGGCGACCGGCTGTCCGCTCCGTCCGCCCGCCGGGACAGGCGGCGGATCACTCCGTAGGTGAGTACCAGGTTGAGGACGCAGAGCAGTCCGACGAACACGACGCTCGCGATCAGCCAGTCCATGAGGGTTCGCCCTTTCCTGTGACGAGGCGTGGCCGCGCGCCGGTGGCCTGGACGCGCTCGGGTTCCGCGCGCGGCAGGCGGCGGACGACGACACCGATGATCTGCTCGGCGCGGAAGTAGCCGCAGAAGCGGGAGTCGAGGCTTTCTTCGGGGTTGTCGCCGAGCAGGACGATCCGGCCCCGTGGCACCCGCTCCTCGGGGAGGTCCCGCAGGGCCGGCGCGCCGTCGCGCGGCACCGGGTCCCCCGGTACGGCCGCCGCGCGCTTGATCATCCAGCGTGACGGGCTGACGGCGCCCCAACGCCCGTCGGCGGGCGGCCTGGTGACGACGAGCCGTCCCGCCGCGATGGCGGCGAGCCGCACGCGGTGGACCAGCACACGGTCGCCGTCGGCGAGCGCGGGCACCATGCTGGAGCCTTCCACAGTCACCACGAGGTAGCGGCTGCGGATCAGCGCGACCGGGATCAGGCAGGCCGCCGGCACGGCCCACAGGGCCGCCGTTGACGCCTTCACCGGGTCGTCTCCGCGGTGGCGTCGATCGGGGCGTCCGTCGCCGTGAAGAGGTTCACCAGTTCGTCCAGGGTCACCGTGATCAGGGCGAGGACGGCCGACACGCCGATGGTCAGCAGGAGCCCCGCGGACGGGGCCGCGCCCGCGTGCGGTGCGGCCGGCGCCGCCGCCGTTCCGGCGAGAGCGACGGTGACGAGGATCAGGTTGCGTACCACGTGCCGGGGCGCGATCCGTGCCGCGCCGGCGCCGAAGCAGTGGCAGGCGGTGCCCGCCTCCCGGCGCAGTGCCCCGGTGAGTCCGGCCGTGAAGGCCAGCAGCAGCAGCGCGGCGAGAGCGAAGCCCGCGACGGCGGACGCCGGAACGGCCAGCAGGACGACCACCGCGGCCTCGGCCGCGACCACCGCCGCGGCGACCGGTGCCGTACGGCGCCGAAGGGCGGGCACCAGGTGTCCCACCGCCTCGCGGAAGCTTCCGTAGGCGTCCGCGCCGCGTGCCTTGCCCAGGACGGAGCACAGAAAGACCAGGCCGAGGAGGACCCGGCCGCCGACGACCGTGCAGTCGACCGGATGATGCACAGCGATCCCAACCTTCCACCACGGCGGGGCGCGTCCGCGACGGCGGGCGCCCCGCGGACAGGGCTTCCGTCCGGACCGGGTCCGGCTTTCGAGCCGGCCCGGTCCGGACGGGAGACAAGTGGTCCAGGTGCGCGAGTGATGTCCGTGTCCACGCCCGGCGCATGCCGTGCGGGACCCGGATCAGGTGTCCCGTGGCCTCTCGCCGCCGGGGGACGTCACGCACCGGGCTGTGTGCGGTCAGCAGCCGCCGCAGGTGATGCGCTGCTTGTCGTTGCACGGGTCGACCTCGTACAGGCCGTTCCGGTTCTTGCCGCAGTAGTCCTTGAAGCAGCCATCGGGCTGCCAGCAGGAGAGGGCCGCCGCGGCCTTCTTCGGGGCCACCATGTCCATCAGCCGGTCGGACACGGTCTGGAGTCGGATGCGCATGAAGTGCTCCTGGTCTCTTGGGTGGTTGGCGAGGACGGTGCGCATGGTGCGCCGACCCCGTCCGGTGCGTGGAGCGGGGAGCGGGCCGGCAGCACAGAGCCTGCTGAGCGGGGCGCGCTCAGGCAACGGATCTTCCCTGTCCCGGACAGGTGCCGTGCTGTCCGGGCTGGTCAGGGCCTTGTTCGGAAACGTCCCGGACAGCCGGGACCGAAAAGAACGGCCGTTGTGAGGGGTGCCACGGCCGCAGCGGTCCCTGGAACGACTGCGGCCGGGCCACCGTCTTCCGGGCAAAAGCCACCGCGTCCGGCGGCGCCGGGGGCTTCTGGCTCCGCCCGGCTGGCAGCGACGGCCGCATCGGCATCACCGCGGACGACGTCGCCACGGGAGCCGAGGTGGTCGAGGAACGGTGTACCGGCGCGGCCGACCAGCGGTTCCTCATCCAGACCGGCTGTCGGTCCGCGGCGGTCGCCCGCTCTCCCGCCGTGGCCGGGCCGCCGTCCGCGCGCTGCGGCAGGGCGGGTTCGCGGGCACGTACGGCGGCACGTACGGCGCCGATCAGGGTCCGGTCCTCCTCGGTGAACCCGGCGATCGCGGAGCGGCGGTGTTCCGTCCCGGTTCCGTCCCGGTGGGCGCGGTCGACGGCGCAGCGGACGCACCGGGCCACCTCGCCGCCACGGCGGTCCGCCGCCGGATCAGCCCCGGCCCCGGCCCCTCTCCGGCCCCCGTCCTCGGCCGGGGGCCGGGGCGCCCGCGAGGCCGGCCGGGAGGTCCTGTTCCACCCAGAGGGTCTTGCCGTGGCGGGTGTAGCGGCTGCCCCAGCGGGTGGTGAGCTGGGCGACGAGGTACAGGCCGCGGCCGCCCTCGTCGGTCAGCCGGGCCCGGCGCATCCGGGGCTGGGTCGCGCTCGGGTCGGACACCTCGCAGGTCAGGCACTCGGCGAGGATCAGCCGCACCTGCAAGGGGCCGCCCGCGTAGCGGATGGCGTTGGTGACCAGTTCGCTCAGCACCAGCTCGGTGGTGAAGACCAGTTCCTCCAGGCCCCACTCGCGCAGCCGTCCGCTCGCCAGTTCGCGCACCTTGGCGACCGCCGCCGGGTCGGCCTCCAGGGACCAGACGGCCGTGTCCGCCGCGGGGACGCGCCGGGTGCGCGCGAGCAGCAGGGTGACGTCGTCGGCGAGCTCGTGGGCCGGCAGGTCGGCCACGACCTCGGCGACCGCCTCCCGCAGGGGCGGGTCCGGGGCGCAGGCACCGGCCAGCCGCCGGGCCAGCTCGGTCATCCCGCCGTCCAGGTCGCCGCCGATCTCTTCGAGCAGGCCGTCGGTGCACAGGGCCAGGATGCTGCCGGGCCGCAGTTCGATCTCGGTGGCCTCGAAAGGCACTCCGCTGACGCCGAGCGGCGGGCCGGGGCTGACCGGCACGTACGTGACCCGGCCGTCCGGGTCGACCACGGCGGGCGGCGGGTGTCCGGCGGAGGCGACCGCGCACCGCCCGGACACCGCGTCGTAGACGGCGTAGACGCAGGTGCCGCCGATGGCGAGCGGCCGCCACTCGGCGCCTTCCGGCTCGCCGTCCTCGACGACCAGTTCGGCGACCAGGTCGTCGAGGTGGACGAGCAGTTCCTCCGGGTCCAGATCGAGGTCGGCGAGGGTGCGGACGGCGGTGCGCAGCCGGCCCATGGTGGCGCTGGCGCCCAGACCGTGCCCGACGACGTCACCGGCGACCAGGGCGACCCGGGCCGAGGAGAGCGGGATGACGTCGAACCAGTCGCCGCCGACGCCGGTGGAGGAGTCGGCGGGCAGATAGGCGCCGGCCGTGGTCACGGCGGCGTTGCCGGCCTCGGACGGCGGCAGCAGGCTGCGTTGCAGGCCGACCGCGGCCCGGTGCTCGCGGGTGTAGCTGCGGGCGTTGTCCAGGGCGAGGGAGGCGCGGGCGGCGATCTCGCGCAGCAGGTCCAGGTCGGCGGCCTCGTAGGCGCCCCGGTGCGGTGCGCGCCGTACCGTGACGTGGCCGAGGAGGATGCCCCGGGCGCGCAGCGGGGCGGTCAGCTCCGGCGGTGCGGCGGCGCCCGGGTCGGTGGTCTCCTCGCGGGCGGCCAGGACGGCGCCGCCGGCGGTGAGACCGTCACGGGTGGCGGTGGTGCGCCGCAGCAGGAGCCTGCCGTCGGGTTCGACGGCGGGTTCGGCGCCCGAGAAGACGGCTTCGGCGATCTCGACGACGGCGGTGTCGGCCAGGTCGGGCACCAGGACGGCGGCCAGTTCCTCGCCGGTGCCGGTGACGGACAGGAGTCGGCCGACGGCGGCCGTGGCGCGGTGCAGGAGTTCGAGGCGGGCGCGCGAGCGGTGCAGTTCGGTGATGTCGGTGAACAGGGCGGTCAGTCCGACCACCCGGCCGTCGGGGGCCTGGAGGCCGAACGCCGAGAGGTCCATCACGACTCCGCCGCGCGGGTCGTCCAGCGTCCGTGCCAGCACCTCGCAGCGGACCAGCGGGCGGCCGGTCTCCAGCACCCGGCTCAGGTTCCGTTCGATCTCGGCGGCGTCCTCGGGCATCAGGAAGCCGCCCAGAGCCTGGCCGGTGAGGTCGGGCGGGACTCCGGTGTACGGCAGGAAGTGGATGTTGGTGCGCATCAGCCGGAGCCGGTCGTCGAAGACGGCGAGGCCCACCCGGTCCTGCCGGAACAGCCCCCGGGTGAGGGCGCGGTCCTGACGCCAGTGGGAGACCTCCGGGGCGGCCGCGCACAGGACCAGGCAGCGGGCCTTCCCGCTGTCCGTCGCCTCGGCCCCCTCGGCCCCCTCGTCTTCCTTCTCGTCCCCGCTCAGGGGGAGCACCCGGAAGACGACCTTCTGCTCGCTTCCGGAGGCGTGCCGGAGCACGGCCTCGCCGTACCAGGAGGCGCCGCTGTCCCGGTCCGGTGGGGGCGCGGGCCGGATGTCGGGGTCCCGCAACAGGCTCCACACGGGCCGGCCGCAGACGTCCTCGGCCCGGTGGCCCAGCAGTTCCTCGGCGGCCGACGTCCAGCCGACGACGACGCCCCGCCCGTCGAGAACGACGCCGGCCATGCTGTCGGCGAACGGAAAGAGCTGGCTCTCCATAGACGCACCTCGGGGGCTTCCGGTCCCTTACATGGTCTGCCGGATCCGGCCCCGGCGCACCGGCAGCCGCCCGGGTAGGGGCCGGGGCGCGGGCGGCGCGGGCGTGCGCTCCGGAGCCCGTGGCCGCCCCCGGAGCCCAGTGACCGCCTCGGTCCCCGGACCCGCCCCCGGACCCGCCCTGCCGAGGGCCGGGTGCGCCCCGCTACGCCGAACGACTGAGGCCGGGGCGCGCGCCGCGCGGGTCCGGGTGCGCGGCGGCCCGGCCCCGCCGTACGCGGGACCGGGCCGCCGTGGGATGTCCGAGGTGCCGTGGCCGGTTCAGCAGTCCTGCCACAGCCGGGTCATCACCCGTACGCCGAAGCGCAGTCCCTCCAGCGGCACCCGCTCGTCCACGCCGTGGAACAGACGGCTGTAGTCGAGGTCGTGGGGCAGCTTGAGGCCCTTGAAGCCGAAGCAGCGGATGTCCAGCTTGGTGAACGCCTTGGCGTCGGTGCCGCCGGGGTTGCAGTACGGCACGGGATGGCCGTCGGGGTCCTCGGCGCGCACGGCGGCGCACATGGCGTCGACGAGCGGGCCGTCGAAGGAGGTCTCCATGGCGATGTCGTGGTTGACCCACTCGCGGGAGACCGAGGGCAGCAGCAGCGCGTCGACGGTGTCGATCAGCTCCTGCTCGTGGCCGGGCAGGAAGCGGCCGTCGACGCGGGCGGTGGCGCGGCCCGGGATCACATTGGTCTGGTAGCCCGCCGAGAACATCGTCGGGTTGGCCGAGTTGCGCAGGACCACCTGGAGGAAGTCGGCGACATGGCCCAGCTTGGCCAGCTCCGTCTCCAGGTCCTCGGCGTCCTCGGTGTCCAGGTCGACGTCGACGCCCTGGAGCCGGGCGGCCTCCTCCAGTACGGCGCGCACCGGCGCGATCAGCCGGACCGGGAAGGTGTGGCGGCCGATGCGGGTGAGGGACTCGGCGAGGTCGGTGACGGCGTTCTCGGTGTTCGGGGACGAGCCGTGCCCGGCGCGTCCGGTGGCCGTCAGCTCCATCCAGGCCATGCCACGCTGGGCGTTCTCGATCGGGTAGAGGCGGCGGGTGTCGTCGAGGGCGTAGCTGAAGCCGCCGCCCTCCCCGATCGCCTCGGTGACACCGGTGAACAGCTCCGGCCGGTGCTCGACCAGCCAGTGGGCGCCGAACCTGCCGCCCGCCTCCTCGTCGGCGAGGAAGGCGAGGACGATCTCGCGGGCGGGCCGGGTGCCGGTGCGGGCGAAGTGCCGGGCGGTGGCCAGCATGACGGCCACCGTGTCCTTCATGTCGATGGCGCCGCGGCCCCACAGATAGCCGTCGCGGATCTCGCCGGAGAACGGCGGGACCTGCCATTCGGCGGCGTCGGCGGGTACGACGTCCAGGTGGCCGTGGACGAGCAGGGCCCCACGGGCGGGGTCGGTGCCGGGGATGCGGGCGATGACGTTGGCGCGGCCCGGGGCGCTCTCCACCAGCTCGGAGGCGATGCCGACGTCGGCGAGGCGGGCCACGACCCAGTCGGCGCAGGCGCGCTCGTCGCTGGTGGGGTTGGAGGTGTCGAAGCGGATCAGCTCCGCGCACAGGTCGACGACTTCCTGCTGCGCCTCCTCGGAGGCGGGGACGAGGGCGGGGGCGGTGCTGGTCATGGTGCTCCTACGGGGGCCGTGCCGGAGGCGGCCGGGGTCGTGGTGCCGGTGTCGCCGGACTGGTCCTCGACGGTGGTGGTGCCGTACGGCCGGATCCAGCCGGCGAGGCCGAGGGCGGCGTAGAGGACGAAGGCGGTGAGCAGGGAGTTCAGGGCGGGGATGCCACCGTCGTAGAACTTGCCGACGCAGAACGCGGCGGCCCAGATGACCAGGGACATGGGGACCCAGGTCGGCGAGGTGGCGGGCAGGGTCCCGGCGTCACGGGTGGCGTCGAGCGGGGCGCGCATGCGGCGCACGACCCAGTACTCGGCGACGATGATGCCGCCCACCGGCGGGATGGCGACGCCGAGCACGGACAGGAAGTCGGTGAAGTGGGTCATGATGCCGATGGCGGACAGCACGGTCCCGGCGATGCCGAGGACGATGGTGACCGCGCCGCGGTGCAGGCGCTTGGCGAAGACGACCTGGAAGAAGTTGACGACGCCGAGCGAGGAACCGTACAGGTTCCAGTCGTTGATCTTCGCCGTGGACATCAGGACGACCAGGACGCCGAAGACGCCGGAGGTGGAGAGCACGATCTGCGAGACCTGGCCGTTGCCGACCATGTGGCCGAGCAGCACGCCGGTCAGGCCGACGATGTACTCGGACAGGATCATCGACGAGGCGCTCTGCAGGAAGACGTGGCTGCCCTTGCGGTTGTAGCGGGTCATCTCGGGCGAGACGATCGCGCCGGTCATGTAGCCGCCCGCGATGGCGGTGGCGGCGACGGAGAGCGGGATCGCCTGGCCGGGCGCCGGGGAGTGGATCAGCTCGGACAGCGAGTGCTCGCTGAGCGCGTCGGTGACCGACCAGGCCACCATCGCGAAGAACAGCGGGGTGACGATCTTGGCGAAGACGGCCATGTAGCGGAAGCCGAAGATCACCAGGACGGTGATGGCGATGCCCGCGACCACGCACCACAGCCAGGACGGCCCGCCGACCAGCGAGGACACGCTGTCGCCGAAGATCGTGTTCTGGACGCCGAACCAGCCGACGAGGCTGATCGAGATGACCAGGCTGACCAGGGCGGAGCCGTTGCGGCCGAAGCCGGCCCAGCGGGTGAGCAGCGGGGTCGCCAGGCCCTCGCGCATCCCGGCGAGGCCGATCGCGAAGATCACGACCTCGAGGATCACCGCGCCCAGGGTGAAGGCCCAGAACGCGTCGCCGAAGGACATGCCGACGCCGATGGTGGCCCCGAGCGTGAACTGCGAGATGGAGCCCGACTGGGCGAGCCATTGGAGCAGCATGGTCCAGAAGCCGAGCCGCTTGTCGCGCGGGACGCGGGACAGGGCGTAGTCGTCGCTGCCGACGGCTCTGGCGCCGCCCTCCTGCGGGGGCGCGGCCGTGTTCTCGTGTGTGGCCATGGTCACGACTCCCTGGGGGCGTTGCCGAGGGTCTGCAGGTGGGCGAGCGGGCCGTAGCGGGCGACGAGGGCGGCGAACTCGGCCTCGTCGTGGAAGTCGAGGCGGCCGCCGCCGTACGCCTTCGCCGTCTCGACGGCGAACCGGGCCGCCGCCGCGATGTCGCCCTCGTGGCTCGCGCCCGTCTGGCAGCCGGGCACCGCCGCGGCGGAGGTCACCGCGACACCGACGACCGGGGCGGAGGTCGCCGTGGCCGGCTGCAGGATCGAATTGATGTGGTGTACACCGTTACCGTACGGGGTGATGTCCTGGGTGGTCACCGGGTACGTGACCAACGGCTCACCGGTGACCACGGCGAGCAGCTCGCCCAGCTGCTCGCTGACCCGGAGCACCCAGCCCTCCTTCACGGTGGGTGACAGGGCGAGGCCCTTGTGGTTGATGATCCGGTTGCCCTTGGTGGTGTCGATGGACAGCACCGCCTCCATGTCGGCGGTGACCTCGTGCCGGTTCATGGTGGCGATGTCGACCGGCGAGTCCATGAACGGGACCGGGTCGTGCGGCGCGGTCGGGGCGTTCGGGCAGATGTGGGTGGCGACGACCACGTCGCCGTCCAGGACGTCGCCCCGGCGGCGCATGTCGAGCAGCTTGGCGGCGGTGGCCAGCGCGGCGACGGCGCCGTCCGCGTCGGAGACCAGCCCGGTGATCTCCGGGCGCGCGCCGACGCCGCCCAGCCGGCCCACCACGCCGAGGGTGCGGGCCGTGCCGCCGGCGGCGCGGCCGCCGCGCCCGGGGATCCGCACGAGGACGAAGTCCGTCGAGCCGCGCTCGCCGGTGACGGTGGTGACCTGGGCGCCGGAGCCCTCGGGACCCGCGAAGGTGTCGAGATGGGCGGCGACGCGCTTGCCGTCGACGTCGGGGTCGTCGAGCAGCTCGACGAGGCCCAGGACGTACTTCAACATGGGCAGTTCTCCTGATCCGCACCCGGGGCGGTGCTGACAGCAGGTTCGGGATCCGTTAACGTTCTCCGCAACTGTTTCCCGTTATCTGCAATACACGTCTGGATGGCGAGACGCTTCGTCCGGCGCGGCGAGGAGACGGCAAGCGAGGGACAAGCGAGGGAGAGGAGCCGTCCGTGCCTGATCAGCCCGGTAGGTCCGGTCAGCCTGACCAGTCCGGTCAGTCCGGTCAGCCCGCCGACCGCAGGACCCCGGCCGGGGCGCTGCAGACCGTGGACCGCGCCCTGCTGGTGCTGCTGGCCTTCGAGCGCTCGCGGCCCGACTGGGGGGTGACGGAGGTGGCCGGCGAGTTCGGCTGGGACACCTCGGTCGCCCAGCGGCTGCTGTCCACGCTCGCGGGCCGCGGCTTCCTGGTCTCCGACCCGGCGACCCGGCGCTACCGCATCGGCCCGGCCGCGCTGCGCCTGGGCCGGCTGTGGGAGCGTTCGGGCTCCCTGGAGCTGCTGGCGGAACCGGTGCTCCAGGAGCTGCGGGCGGTGACCGGCGACACCGTGCTGTTCTGTCTGCCGGACAGCTTCCACATGCGCTGTGTGGCGGCCGTCGAGGGCGAGGAGGGGCCGCTGCGCTACTACCCGCTGGTCGGCGAGCTGTACCCGGCGCACGCGGGCGCCACCAGCAAGTCGTACTACGCCTTCCTCCCCGACGAGCAGCGCCACCGGCTGTTCCGCAGCCGTCCGATGGCGCGCTTCACCGAGCGCACGGTCACCGACCCCGACCGGCTGGAGCGCGAGTTCCGCGAGGTGCGCGCGCAGGGGTACGCCTGGACCGTGGGCGAGTACGACGCCGGGATCGGCACCGTCGCCGTGCCCGTCTTCCTCGGCGCCGAGCCCTACGGCAGCCTCAGCCTCGGCGCCGCCAAGGAACGCTTCCCGGACGGGCCCGAGGACCGCCTCGACGCGCTGCGCCGCGCGGCCCGGCTCCTGGAGCGGCGCCTGACGCATCCGCCGCAGCACCACCGCAGGCCGCGCGCCGCGCGCCCGGCCTGACCCGCACCTCACCATCGCACCCGTATCACCCCCGTGTCGCACCTGTGTCGCACCCGTTCAATGAGGGACACCCCGTGAATCTGCTGCTCCTGTCCAACTCCACCCAGTACGGCCGCGGTTACCTGGAACACGCCCTGGACACCGTGACCGGCTTCCTGCCCGCGGGGGCGCGGCTGGCGTTCGTGCCGTACGCGCTCGCCGACCACGACGCGTACACCGCCAAGGTGCGCGGCGCGCTCGCGGACGCCGGGATCGAGGTGCGCGGGGTGCACGAGGGCGGCGACCCGCTCGCGCGACTGGCCGCGTCGGACGCCGTGTTCGTCGGCGGCGGCAACTCGTTCCGGCTGCTGAGCGCCCTGTACCGGACGGGACTGCGCGAGGCGCTGCGGGACGCGGTGCGCGGCGGGCTGCCGTACATGGGGGCCAGCGCGGGCACCAACATGGCCGCGCCCACGCTGCGCACCACCAACGACATGCCGATCGTGCAGCCGCCGTCGTTCGAGGCGCTGGGCCTGGTCCCCTTCCAGATCAATCCGCACTACCTGGACCCCGACCCGCGCTCCACGCACAAGGGCGAGACCCGCGAGGAGCGGCTGACGGAGTTCCTGGAGGAGAACGACGTGCCGGTCCTGGGGCTGCGCGAGGGCTCCTGGCTGCGGGTGGCCGACGGCCGTGCCGCGGTCGGGGGCGAGCGTCCGGCCCGGCTGTTCCGGCGGGGTGCGCAGCCGCGCGAGCTGGCCGTCGGGTCGGACGTCTCCGAACTGCTCACGGTGACACCGGAGTTCGACCGGCGGGCATAGCCTGCGCGCGCCTTGGCCCGGTGCCGTTGATCGTGCTTAGGTTAGGCTAAGCTAAGTGCGAGATCCGGCGTGGGGCACCCTCTCCCCGCGCCCAGGGCGTACAGCTCGTGAACGGGGCGGAGATGACGGAGCCGAGTACGGCGCAGGCCGCGGGAACGACGAGGACGGCGGGGGCGGCCGGGAGGCCGGTGCCCGCTCCGACGCCCGGCGGCCGGGACCTGCCGTGGGCGAAGGAACTCCGGGGCCGCACGGTCGTCGTGAAGTTCGGCGGCAACGCCATGGTGGATCCGTCCCTGCACCGGACGTTCGCCCAGGACCTGGTGGAGCTGCGGCACGCGGGCCTGCGGCCCGTCGTCGTGCACGGCGGCGGCCCGCAGATCAGCGCCCTGCTCGACCGGCTCGGCCTGGAGGTGCGCTTCGAGGCCGGGCTGCGGGTGACGACGCCGGAGACCATGGACGTCGTCCGGATGGTGCTCACCGGCCACGTCCAGCGCGAGCTGGTCGGGGCCATCAACGCCCACGGACCGTTCGCCGTGGGCCTGTCGGGCGAGGACGCCCACACGATGACCGCCGTGCGGCGCCCCGCCTGGGTCGACGGCCGGCCGGTGGACATCGGCCTGGTCGGCGATGTCGTGGCCGTGGAGGCCGCCACGATCGACACGCTGCTGGAGCAGGGCCGCATCCCCGTGGTCTCGCCCGTCGCACGCGGCGAGGACGGCCTGGTCTACAACGTCAACGCCGATCTCGCCGCCTCGGCCCTGGCCGTGGCACTGGGGGCGGACCGGCTGGTGGTGATGACCGACGTCGAGGGCCTGTACGCGAACTGGCCGCACGGCACCGAGGTGATCGGGCGTCTGACGGCCGGTGAGCTGGACGCGCTGCTGCCGGGGCTCGCCGCCGGGATGCTGCCCAAGATGGAGGGCTGCCTGCGCGCCGTACGGTCCGGGGTCACCAGGGCCCAGGTCGTCGACGGCCGGGTCCCGCACGTGCTGCTGCGCGGCGTCTTCACCGGGACCCCGTCCGGCACCACGGTGGTCCCGGACGGGACCTGACGGCACGTAACGCGCCGTGTGACCACCCGGACATGACGGTGGCCCCGCCCTCGGGCGGGGCCACCGTCATGTCCGGGACGCCGGGGCGCTAGCCGCAGCGCCGCCCGGGATAGGAGTCCGTCTCCGGCGCCCCGGCCTCGCGCATCCGGCGCAGGACCTCGGCGAGCGACGTGTCGTCCACGTCGACGGGGATGTTGAGGTGCCGGTCGAAGACGAAGGTCTCCCCCGCGTCCGCGCGCCAGATGATCCAGCGGGGCAGGACGTCGGGCTCCTCCCAGAGGTGGGCGTACCGCTCCAGGACGTCCGTCGGGCTGCTCATGGTTGTCCCGCTTCCGGTCAGGCGTCGGCGGCTTCGGCGAGGGAGCGGGGGCGCAGATCGGTCCAGTGGGTCTCGACGTACTCCAGGCAGGCGTCGCGGGTGGTCTCCTCCAGGGCGACCGTCCACCCTCCGGGCACCGCGGCGAAGGACGGCCAGAGCGAGTGCTGGCCCTCGTCGTTCACCAGGACCAGGAAGCGGCCGTCGGCGTCGTCGAACGGGTTGGTGCTCATGTCCGGTTTCCTCCTGGCCCGTTGGGACGGCGGGTGCCATGTCCACGGGGTGCTCGGTCGGGGATGGGTTCGGCAACAGAGGCGGCCACACACTTAGGTTAGGCTCGCCTAATCGCAGCTTAACGTTCCCTCTTTCCCCTCACAAGGAGACACCGATGCGTCGTCCAGTCGAACGGGTCCCGGACGCGGACGGCACGCGGAGCCCCTTCGCCGCGTTCGGACTGTCCGGTACGCCCGGCACCGACGCGTTCTGGGCCGCCGCGGCTCCCGTGCCCGTGCCGTCCGGCGACGGCGGCTGGCTCACCCTGTTCCTGCGGCGCGGCGGTCCGGCGGTCGTCGCGTTCGAGAGCTGGCCGGACCCGGTGCCGCTGGTCCGGTGGCGCGACACGGACTGCTGGTACGCCCAGGTGCCCCTGCCCGCGCGGTTCCGGGCGACCTACCGGTTCGTGGCGGGCGACATCTCCTGCGCCGATCCGCTCAACCCCGTCGGGATGGGCGGCGACCGGTCCGTGACCGCCACACCGGACGCTCCCCCGCAGCCGCACTGGCCGTCCGTCGGCGCCGGCGACGTGCTGCCGCTGCCCCGCACTCGGATCCGCTGGCCCGCCGGGCGGCTGGGCGGGCGGCGGACGGTGCGGGTCCATCCGGTGGGCGGCGGCGGCCCGGTGGTCCTGCTGCTGGACGGCGACGACTGGCTCTACCTGCATCCGGCCATGGCGGCGTTCGACGCGGCCGTCGCCGCCGGTGACGTGCCCGCGGTCACGCTGGTCTTCGTGCCGTCCCGGGACCGGCCCGCCGAGTTCGGGTGCCGGCCCGAGCTGTGGGAGTCGGTGCGGGAGGAGTTGCTGCCGCTGGTGGCGGACAGCGGGGTGCCCGCCGACCCGGACCGCCTGGTGGTCGCCGGGCAGAGTCTGGGCGGGCTGAGCGCGCTGTACGCGGCGCTGGAGTTCCCGGAGCTGGTGTCCCGCGTCGCGTGCCAGTCGGGCTCGTTCTGGTGGACGCCCGGGGCCATGGAGCTGCCGGACCCGCTGGGCGGCCCGGTCGGCGGCACCGTCGCCGCGCGGCTGCGCGAGCGGCCCGCCCCGGCCGGACTGAGGATCGCCTTCGACCTGGGCGAGCACGAGACACGTATGCGCCCCCACTGCGAGCTGGTCGAGGACCTGACCCGGCGCTCCGGTGCGACCGTACGGGTGTCCAGGTCGGCCTCGCACCATGACCGGGCGGGCTGGCGGCACTCCCTGCTCAGGGATGTCGCCTGGGCGCTGGGCTGACGGGCGCGGGGCCCGGGTCACCGGCGGACCGCCGCGCGCCCCGGGCCCTCGGGGATCCGGCCGGGCCGCTCACCTCGTCACGGCCAGGCGGTACGCCTCGTCGCTCGCCAGGAGTTCGCGGTGGGTGCCCCGGGCGGTGACGACCCCGCCGTCCAGGACGAGGACCCGGTCGGCGGCGTCCAGCAGGGCCGGGCTGGTGGTGACGACGACGGTGGTACGGCCCCGGCGCAGCCGCGCGATGTTGCGCGCGACGAGCTGCTCGGTCACGGCGTCCACCGCCGTCGTCGGGTCGTGCAGCACCAGGACGTCGCTGTCGGCGGCCAGCGCCCGCGCCAGGGAGAGCCGTTGGCGCTGGCCGCCGGAGAGGTTCGAGCCGCGGTCGCGGACCTCGTGGTCCAGCCCCTCCCGGTGCAGGGCGACCACGTCGGTCAGCAGGGACGCCTCGACCGCCTCGGCCACCATGCGGCTCGTCCCGGACGGGTCGATGTTCGAGCGGAGGGTGCCGGCGAAGATCTCCCCGTCGTAGGGGTTCACGAGGAGGTGCTCGCGGACCGACTCGACCGACAGCTCCGCGAGCCGCCGCCCGCCGACGCGCACCGTCCCCTCGTAGGCGTCCGGCGGGACGGACAGCGCCAGGATCGAGGTCAGTTCGCCCGCCGCGCGCGGCTGGTGGGCCGCGATCGCCGTGAAGGAGCCCGCCGGGACCCGGAACTCCACGCCGCGCAGGGCCCCGTACCGGACGCCGTCGACCTCCAGGTCCCCGCCCGGGTCCGGGCGCCCGGTCCCCGGGGTCGTCACCGGCGGCCCGGACAGCACCAGGGCCATCCGCTCGGCCGAGGCGCGCGCCATCATGACGTACTTGGGCATGTCCGAGAACAGCTTGAGCGGTTCCATGATGAACTGCGCCAGACCGACGGCCGTGACCAGTTCCCCGATGCTGATCCGCCCGTCGAGGGCCAGCCACCCGGCGGTCAGCGTCACCGAGGCGGCGAGGGCGGCGTTCAGGCCCAGCGCGGCGCCCGCGTAGAGACCGTTCACCCGGGCCACGGTGACCGCCTGCTGCCTGGCCTCCTGGCTGACCTTCCGGTAGGACAGGAACGCCGCGTGGTTGCCGCCGAAGCCGTGCAGCGGGCGCAGGCCGATGATCAGGTCGGCGACCTTCGCGCCCGCTCGTGCCACCCGGGCCTGCTGCTCCTTGGTGCTGGTGCCGATGCGCCGGGACATCACGCTGAGCACCGAGAGGATGGCGACGGTGCCCACCAGGACGAGCAGGCCGAGCCGGAGGCTCGCCAGGCTCAGGGTGACCGCCGCGATCAGCACCGCGACCAGGGAGCTGACCAGCATGGGGACCACCTCCACGATGTCGGCGGTCTGGTCGGCGTCCTCGGTGGCGATGGTCAGCACCTCGCCGGACTTGAGGCCGGTGTCCCGGGCCACCGGCTGGAGGCCGCAGGCCGCGACCCGCACCCTCCAGCGGTGCGCCTCGGTCGTGTTGGCCTTCTGGAGGACGCGCATCCCGAAGCGCCACGACAGCGACACGGTCGTGACGATCACGGCGAGCGCCGCGACCGACAGGCCGAGCGCCGCCGCGCTCCGGTGCCGCAGGGTGTGGTCGACGATCAGGCCGAGTGCGATCGGGAAGGCGGTCTCGCCCGCCTGGTACAGCCCCATCAGGAGGGTGCCCCAGGCCATCGCGCCCACGTTGCGGCGCACGGCGGTGCGGAGGATGCCGGATCCCTGGGCGCGGGACCGCTGGACGTCAGGAGTGGTCATCGAGGTGGCGGGCAATCGCTTCCGGGGTGCGCAGGGTGAACAGGTCGCGGATGGTGATCACGGGTCCGAACTCGCGGCGGAGCAGCCCGTTCAGGCGGACGGCGAGCATGGAGTGGCCGCCGAGCGACACGAAGTCGCTCACCGCGCTCACCTCCTCGTCGTCCAGGTCCAGGGCCTCGGCGAAACACTCGCAGACCAGTGTCTCGGTCCCGGTCCGCGGGCGGCGCTCGCCCCCGGTGGTCAGCGCTCCCAGCGGCCGGGGCTCGGGCAGGGCCCTGGTGTCGGCCTTGCCGTTGACGGTGAGCGGGATGCGGTCGACCTCGGCGTAGTGGGTCGGGCGCAGGAAGTCCGGCAGCGCGGCGCCCACCTCGGCGGCGACCGTCGCCAGGTCGGCGCCGTCGAGCACCAGGTAGGCGGCCAGCCGGTGGGCGCCGTCGACCCGCGGGTCCGGCTGGGCGACGGCGGCGGCGAAGCGTACCGCCGGGTGGGCGGCGAACGCCGCCTCGACCTCGCCGAGTTCGACCCGGTGGCCGCGGATCTTGACCTGCTGGTCGGTGCGGCCGAGGTAGGCCAGATGGCCGTCGGGCCGCCGGACCACGAGGTCGCCGGTGCGGTACATGCGTTCGCCGGGCCGGCCGAAGGGCGAGGCGACGAAGCGGTGCGCGGTCTGCGCGCTCTGGCCGAGGTAGCCGCGGGCGATGCCGATGCCCGAGACGTACAGCTCGCCGGGCACCCCGTCCGGCAGCGGCCGCAGCCACGGGTCCAGCACGAACACGTCGGTGTTGTCGATCGCCACCCCCACCACCGGGTCCTGGCACTCGAAGGTGCCCACGCCCAGGGTGTTGATGGTGTACTCGGTGGGTCCGTACAGGTTGTAGCCGACGGTGCCCTCGGTGTCGGTGAGCCGCTGCCACAGGGCCGGGGTGACCGCCTCGCCGCCCAGCAGGACCAGCGCGGGACGCCGGCCGGGGGTGTCGAGCAGTCCCTCGGCCACCAGCTGCTGGGCGTACGTGGGGGTCACGTTGACGACGTCGATGCCGTGCTCACGGCAGTAGGCGGCCAGGGCGGGCGCGTCGCGGCGCAGCTCCTCGTCGCAGATGTGCACCTCGTGGCCGTCGGCGAGCCACAGCAGCTCCTCCCACGACATGTCGAAGGCGAAGGACACGGTGTGGGCGATCCGGAAGACCCGGTCGCCGTGGCCGGCCAGCACCGGACCGAAGACACGGCGCTGGTGGTTGACGAGCATGTTGGTGAGGCCGGCGTACTCGGTCACCACGCCCTTGGGCCGCCCGGTGGAACCGGAGGTGTAGATCGTGTAGGCCGGGTGCCGCAGGCGGTGCGGGTCGTCCGGCGCGAACGTCACGAACGGCTCGGCCGGCGGGAGCGGCCGGTCGAGTTCGATCAGGTCGCCGGTGAGCCGGGGCGACACGGTGCTGACGGTGAGGGTCACGTCGGGGCGGGCGTCGGCGACGATCGAGGCGATCCGCTCGTCGGGGTGGTCCAGCTCCAGCGGCACGTACGCGGCTCCGGTGCGCAGCACGGCGAACAGGGCGACGATCGAGTCGAGGGAGCGCGGGAGGGCGAGGGCCACGGTCCGCTCGGGTCCGATGCCGCGTCCGGCGAGCACGCCCGCCAGTGCCCGGCTGCGGTCGCGGAGTTCGGCGAACGTCATGCTCCCGCCGTGCGAGACGAGCGCGGTGCGCCGCGGGGCGCGGTCGGCCGCCGCGTCGAACCGGTCGACGACGGTGTCCGTGCCGATGTCCGTGCGGACGGCCGGCTCGGGCTCGGGACCGAAGCCGCGCAGGGCGCCCACCGGTCCGCTCGCCGTGGCCAGGTCCTCCAGTACGCGTACGTAGCCGTCGAGGAGGCGGCGGGCGCCGTCGCTGTCGCCGTGGCGGTGCTCCAACTTGATCGTGAGCCGGTCGCCGGGGGTGACGACCCAGGTGAACGGGTAGTGGGTGGAGTCGTCGGAGCGCACGGCGGTGATGCCGTGGCGGGCGTTCATCTCGGCGAAGGCGTCCAGGTCCAGGAAGTTCTGGAGCACGAAGAGGTTGTCGAACAGGGTGTCGTGGCCGCCGGCCCGCTGGATCTCGCCGAGGCCGAGGTGTTCGTGCTCCATGGCCGCGACCCGGGACGCCTGGACCGCCGTCAGATAGTCCTCGACCGTGTCGTCGGGCCGGGCCCGGGTCCACATCGGCACGGTGTTGAGCAGCACTCCGACGATGTCGGCCAGTCCCTCGCCCTCGCGGCCGGAGACGGTCACGCCGAACACCGCGTCGGCGCGGCCCGTGTGTGCGCCCAGCAGCAGGCCGAACGCGCCGGTGAGGACGGAGTTGAGGGTGACGCCGTGCTTCCTGGCCGCCTCCCGCAGCAGGTCCGACTGCTCGGCGGTGAGGGTGCGCACGAGGGCGGGCGGCAGGTCCGCCGAGAGGGCGGGTGCGGGTCCGGCGAGCAGGGTCGGGCCCGGGAGCGCGGCCAGGTGCTCGGCCCAGAAGCGTTCCGATGCGGCCTGGTCCCTGGCGGCGAGGGTCCGGGCGTGGTCCTCGAAGCCGGGTGCGACGGGGTGGGTGTCCGGCTGTTCGCCCGCGAGGACGGCCTCGTAGGCGGCGAACAGGTCGCGCAGCACGATCGCGCGGGACCAGCCGTCCCACAGCAGCAGGTGGTAGCTGAGGAGGAGGTCGTCGCGTCCGCCGGGCCGCCGGATCACGGTCAGCCGGATCAGGGGCGGATCGGTCAGGTCGAATCCGGTGCCGCGGTCGCGCGCGCACAGGTCCCGCACGTCCGCCTCGGTGGACAGTTCGACCGTGCGGACGGCCGCCCGCAGGCCCGCCCTGAGGAGCTGGACCGGGTTGCCGTCGTCGTCGGTGGTGAAGGCGGCGCCGACGGCGGGGTGCCGGGCGATCACGGCCGCCATGGCCTCGGCGAGCGCGTCGGTGTCCAGTCGCCGGTCGAAGCCGAAGTGGCTCTGGGCGACGTAGTGCCCGGACGGGCCCGCCAGTTGGGCCTGGAAGAACAGTCCGCGCTGGAGCGGGGTGACCGGTGCGGTGCGTTCGGCGGTGGCGGCGGCGTCCGCGATGCCCTCCAGGGCGTGCAGCCAGTGGGCGGTGATCTCGTCGGGGATCTCCTCGGCGAGGGTGAATTCGGCGTGCAGGCTGCCGGTGGCCGCGTCGGTCCAGGCGTTGACCTCCACGGCGTACGGGCTGCCCTGGTCGCCGCCGGTGATGCGCGGGGCCTGGGACTCGCCGCCGCGGCCGAGGTAGTTGAAGAGCACCTGCGGGCGGGCGGTGAGCATCGGGGCGGTCTGCGCGTTGAGGTGGCGCAGCCGGCCGTAGGCGAGGTGCCCGGCCTCGTCCGGCTGTCGCTCGGCGAGTTCGCGGGCCGCGGCGACGGGGTCGGTGTGCGCGGTGAGCCGTACGGGGGCGATGGCGGTGAACCAGCCGACCGTGCGGGTGTAGTCGTGGTCCTCGCGCACGGGGACGCGGCCGTGCCGCTCCAGGTCGATCGCGAGATCGGTGGGGGCCGGCTGGATCCGGGTCAGCGCGGCGCGCAGTGCGCCGCAGAGCAGTTCGGTGAGGGCGACGCCGAGCGCGGCGGGCGCGGTGCGCGTCACCCGGTCGCTGGTGCCGGGATCGAGGACGGCGGTGGTCTCGCGCAGCGCGCCGGTCGCGGGCAGCAGCGCGGGTGCCCGGAGGGTGTCGATCCAGTGGCCGAGGCCGGTGGTGTCGGCGGACTCCTGGACGAGTGCCTCGGCGTACTCGGCGTAGGACGTGGTCGGCGGTGCGAGTTCCCGCCCGCGCAGGGCGTCCGCCAGGTCGTCCAGCAGGATCAGCCAGGACACCGAGTCGACCGCGAGATGGTGGACGGTGACGACCAGGGTGCGGGTGGCGGGGAGCCAGGTGAACGCGGTGAGGTCGCCGGTCGCGGGGTCGAGCCGGGCGGCGGCCTCGTCGGCGGCAGTGGTGGCGTCGGCCGTGTCCGCGCGTACGACGGTGGCCTCGCGTGCGGGGCCGGTGCGCAGCGTCCACACGCCGTGCTCCGTGCTCAGCCGCAGCCCGAGGGCCGGGTGGGCGGCCAGGACGGCGTTCGCGGCGCGCTCGATGTCCCGGTAGGCGATGCCGTCGGGCACCTCCAGGGTCCTGGCCTGGGCGAACCGGTCCAGAGAGCCGCCCAGTTCGCGCCGGCGCAGGATGACCGGGGTGGGCGGCACCGGGCCGTGCTCGCGCCGAGCGGACGCCGCGGCGGCCTGCGCGCTCCGCGGTGCGCGGGCGGCCAGCTCACCGGCGAGCGCGCGCGGTGTCTTCAGCAGGAACACGTCGCGGGGCGTGACCGGCAGGCCGAGCGCCCTGGCCCGGTTGACGACGGTGATGGCGACGATGCTGTCGCCGCCGGCGCCGAAGAAGTCGGTGTCGGCGTCGGCGCCCGGCTGGTCCAGGGTGTCGGCGAAGATGCCGGTCAGCGCGGTCAGCGCGGAGAGTACGGAGTCGGGGGCGGCCGCCGGAGCCTCCTCGGTCTGCGCTGCGGCGGCCCGCTCGGCCAGGGCCTCGCGGTCCAGTTTGCCGTTGACGGTCAGGGGCAGGGCGTCCACCGCCAGGACGCGGCCCGGCACCATGTGCGCGGGCAGCTTCGCGGCGAGGAGTGCGGTGAGGCCGGCGGGTGCGCGGCCCACGACGTGGGCGACGAGGTGGTCTCCGCTGTCCGCGACGGTGACGGCGGCGTCGGTCACGCCGTCGAGGTCCCGTACGGCGGACTCGACCTCGCCCAGCTCGATGCGGAAGCCCTTGAGCTGCACCTGGTCGTCGGCGCGGCCGGTGAACTCCAGCTCGCCGCCGAGGGTGCGGCGGGCGAGGTCGCCCGTGTGGTACATGCGGGAGCCGTCCGCGGCGAACGGGTTCGCCACGAACCGGCTCGCGGTGAGCCCGGGACGGCCCAGGTAGCCGAGGGACACCTGGTCACCGGCCACGTAGATGGCGCCCTCCCGGCCGGGCGGCACCGGCCGGAGCCGGTCGTCGAGCAGATGGGCGACCAGGCCGGGGACGGGGCCGCCGATGGGGCTGACGCCGTCGGAGCCGAAGTCGTCGCCGGTGAGCACCCGGTGGGTCACATGGACCGTGGTCTCGGTGATGCCGTACATGTTGACCAGTTCGGGCGCTGCGGTGCCGTGGCGTTCGGTCCAGCCGCGCAGCCGCGCGAGGTCCAGCGCCTCGCCGCCGAAGATGATCCGGCGCAGCGCCGGCAGGGGCAGGCCCGCCTGCCGGTCGGCCTCGGTGAACCGGTGGAAGGCGGAGGGCGTCTGGTTGAGCACGGTCACCCCGCGCTCGCGGACCAGCCGGTGGAAGTCGACCGGGGAGCGGGTCAACGCGTAGTCGGGGACGAGCAGTTCGCCGCCGTGCACCAGGGCGCCCCACAGCTCCCAGACCGCGAAGTCGAAGGAGTACGAGTGGAACTGCACCCATACGTCGTCCGGGCCGAAGCCCATGTCCCGGCGGGTGTTGGCGAGCAGCGCCACCACACTGGAGTGCGGGACGACGACGCCCTTGGGCCGTCCGGTGGAGCCGGACGTGTAGATGACGTAGGCGGGGTCGGAGGGGCCGGCCGCGTCAGCGGCGGAACCGGCGGCGTCGTGCGGCGGTTCGTCGCCCTGCACGAGGACGCGGGCCGCGACGCCCGCCCGCTCCAGCAGCGCCGTGAAGCGGTCCCGCTCTCCGGGGCCGACGAGGACGGCCTGCGGGGCGGCGTCGGCGAGGATGTACTCCAGGCGTTCGTCGGGGTAGGCCGTGTCCAGCGGCACATAGGCGCCGCCCGCGGAGACGATCGCGAGCAGGGCGACGACCTGTTCCACGGAGCGGGGGACGGCCACGGCGACGCGACGGCCCGGCCGGACTCCGGCCGCGCGCAGGGCGGCGGCCAGGGTGTCCTTCGCCGCGGCCAGTTCGCCGTAGGTCAGTGAGCGGGTGGTGCCGTCCAGGGCGCACTGGGTGACGGCGGTGGCCGCCGGGTCGCGGAGCGCGGCGGCGTCGAACAGGGCGCCCAGGGTGGTCGGTTCGGTCGGCGCCGCGCTCCGGGTCTCCCCCGGCAGCAGGTCGGCGACGGGGGCGTCCGGCCGGTCGAGCAGTCCGGTGAGGATGCGGGTGAACCTGCGCAGGATGTCCTGGGCGCCGTTCTCCCGCAGCAGCGCGGTGTCGTGGATGAGGTTGAAGCGCGGGTGCCCGTCGGGGGTCCGCTCCACGACCAGGGTCAGCGGGTAGTGCGGGGCGCCCTCGTTGGCGATGCCGGTGACGGAGAGGGTGTCGCCGGGGCGGCGCAGGGCGGAGACGTCGGTCGCCACGTCGAACACCACGAGGGTGTCGAAGAGGGGGCCGACGCCGGCCCGGCGGCCGATCCGCGCGAGCGAGACGTGCTGGTGTGCGAGGACCGCGCTCTGGTGGGCGCGCACCGAGGAGAGCAGTTCGCCCGCCGTGGTCCCGTCGTCCCACCGGGCCCGCAGCGGGACGGTGTTGATGAAGAGTCCGATCATGTCGCCGATGCCGGGGACGTCCGCGTCGCGGCCGGAGACGGTGGAGCCGAACACCACGTCGCCGGTGTGCAGGAGGCCGCCCAGGGTCAGTGCCCAGGCGCTGTGCACGGCCACGCTCAGCGTGACTCCGGCGGCCCGTGCGGCCGCGTCGATGTCCTGCGGCAGCCGCACGGAGGTGTCGGCGAACCGGCCCGAGGGGGTGTGGTCCGCCGCGACCAGCGAGGGGCCGGGCAGCCCGGCCAGTTCGGCGTCCCACACCCGGTCGCTCTCGTCGGCGTCGCGTCCGGCGAGCCAGGCGACGTAGTCGGCGTAGCCGCCCGCCGGATACACGGTGCCGGGCGCGTGGTACTCGGCGAGCAGGGTGCGGAGCATGGGCGGCACGGACCAGCCGTCGGCGATGATGTGGTGCACGGTCTGCACCAGCACGTCGCGGCCGGCCGCCGTGTCGCGGAACAGCGTGTACCGCATCAACGGGCCGGTGGCCAGGTCGAATCCGGCGCGGCGGTCCTGCTCGGCATGGTCGCGGATCTCCGCGTCGGTGATGCCGGGCCGGTCGAGCACGGTGAACGGCGCGCGGGCCCCGCTCTCCAGGACGGAGACGACGCGGCCGTCGGAGAGCGCGGTGAACCGCGCGGCCAGGTTGGGGTGCAGGGCGAGCAGCCGGGTGGCCGCGGCGGCGAGCCGGTCGGCGTCGGCTTCGCCCTCCAGGGTCAGCACCTGCTGTTCGACGTAGCTGCCGGTGGAGTCGTCGTCGAAGACCGAGTGGAAGTACAGGCCCTCCTGGAGCGGGGTCAGGGGCAGGATGTCGCGCAGCGCGGGGCCGTCCAGGGCGTCGACGTCGGCCTGGGTGAGCCGCACCAGCGGGAAGTCGCTGGGCGAGTGGCCGCCGCCGTCCAGTGCGGCGAGCCCGGCGAGGGCCGTACGGAGGTAGCCGCCGATCGTGTCGATGTCGGTGCCGGTGAACATGCCGTCGGGCCAGGTGAGGGTGGTGACCAGTTCGTACTCGCCACCGGCGGCGGGTTCGGCGATCGCGTTGAACTCCAGGACGCGGGGCAGGCGCATGCCCGGGTCGCGCCTCTCGCCCAGGTGCCCGGTGGCCGCGGTCAGTTGCCAGTCCCCGGACGCGCCCGCGTCGAAGCGGCCCAGGTAGTTGAAGAGGACCTGGGGTGCGGGGGCGGTGAAGGAGGCGTCGGCCAGGTGGCGCAGGGCGCCGTAGGAGAGACCGTTGCCCGGCACGCGGGCGAGGTCCTCCTTGACCGCCTTGAGCGCGGCGGCGAGGTAGCCGGGGTCGGTGAGGTCGTCGGCCGTGCCGGGGTCGACGGTCACGGGGAAGAGCGTGGTGAACCAGCCGACGGTGCGCGACAGTTCCGGCTCGACGCCGGTGGCGGCGGCCACATGGCGGCCCTCCCGGCCGTGGCCCTCCAGTTCGATGTGCGCGAACGTCTGGTCCTGGCCCCGGTCGCGGCGCCACCGGGCGAGGGTGACGGCGAGCGCGGTCAGCAGCACGTCGTTGACGCCCGCGTGGAACCGTGCCGGTACCTCGCCGAGCAGGGCGGCGGTGGTGTCGGGGCCGACCGTGACGGTCCGGGACCTCTCCCGTGCGACGGTGTCGACCCCGGACAGCGCCCGTCTGCCGAGCGGGGCGTCGGGTCCCGGCAGGGGACGCTCGTAGTACGCGCGGTCCCGGCCGAAGTCCGCGCTCTCCAGCAGTTGTGTCCAGCGCCGGAACGAGGTGCCGACCGCGGGCAGTTCGACGGGTTCGCCCGCGGCGCACCGGCGCCATGCCGTGGCCAGGTCGTCCATCAGGACCCGCCAGGACACGCCGTCGACGACCACGTGGTGGGCGACAAGGGCCAGTTGGCGTGCAGCGCGGCGCCAGACGGCCCGCAGCATGATTCCGCCGTCCGGGTCCAGTCCGCCGGTGGCGAGGGCCACGCACTCCTCCAGCGGCCGGTCGCTCTCCTGCCAGTGGGCCCGTGCCGTGCCGGCCGCCGGGATGTCGAAGCTCCAGCGTTCGCCGCGCACGAGCCGGGCGCGCAGCATGTCGTGGCGGGCGACGACGGCGGTGAGGACGGTGTCGAGGGCGTCGGCGGTGAGCTGCGCCGGGGTGTTCAGCACGACCGACTGCACGAAGCCGTCGATCGCGTCGGTGGTACCGCCGAGCCACTGGACCACGGGCGATCCGGTGACGGGGCCGGTCGGTACGTCGCCGTGGTCCACGCCGGTGACGTCCTCGCGGCCGGCCACCGCGGCCAGTGCGCCCAGGACGCTGTGGGCGAAGATCTGCCCGGCGGTGACGTAGAGACCGGCGTCGCGCAGCGCGCTCAGCAGCGAGATGGCGAGGATGCTGTCGCCGCCGAGCTGGAAGAAGTCCTGGTCGACGCCGACCTCCTCCAGCCGCAGCAGCGAGGCGACGGCCGCGCACACCACCCGCTCCTCGTCGGTGACGGGCCGGACGGTCGGGCCGGTGGCGATCTCCGGCTCGGGCAGCGCGCGCCGGTCCAGCTTGCCGTTGGGGGTGAGCGGGAACTCCGGCAGGACGACGATGTGGGCGGGCACCATGTACTCCACCAGGTGCCCGGCGGCCCAGGACCTGACCTCGGCCGCCCGCAGTCCTTCGTGCCCGGCGGCCGGGATCACATAGCCGACGAGACAGGTGCCGCCCGCGCTGTTCTTCCTGGCGACGACGCAGGTGTGCCGTACGCCGGGGTGTTCGGCGAGACCGGCCTCGACGTCCTCCAGTTCGAGCCGCATACCGCGGATCTTGACCTGGTTGTCTGCCCGGCCGAGGAAGTCCAGCGATCCGTCCGGGGCGAACCGCGCGAGGTCGCCGGTGCGGTACAGCCGGGACCCGTCGTCCGCGAAGGGGTTGGCGACGAAGCGGGTCGCGGTCAGGCCGGGCGCGTTGACGTACCCGCGGCCCAGCAGGAAGCCGCCGACGTAGAGTTCGCCGCCGACGCCGACCGGGACCGGGCGCAGTTCCTCGTCCAGGACGTACAGCTGGGTGTTGGGGTTGGCCCTGCCGATGGAGGTCGACAGGCGTTCCGCCGCGCCCCGGTAGACGACGTGCGAGACGCCGATGGTGGTCTCGGCCGGTCCGTAGCCGTGGTACATGGGGATGTCGAGCCGGGTGCGGAACCGCTCGTACAGCTCCGGGGTGAGCACCTCGCCGCCGCACCACACGTGTCGCAGGCTGTCCAGCCGCCCGGAGTCGCCGGCGATCTCCAGCAGGACGTCCAGCATGGACGACACCAGGTAGGTGAAGGTGACGCGCTGTCCGGCGATCACGCTCAGCAGGTGGTGCGGGTCGCGTTCGCCGCCCGGCCGCAGGACCACCAGCCTGCCGCCGCACACCAGGGGCAGGAAGATCTCGTTGACGGAGATGTCGAAGGACAGCGGTGCCTTGAACAGCGAGGCGTCGTCGTGGCCGAAGCCGAGGATCTCGCCGGACTGCCACAGCAGGCGCTCGCTGATCGCCTCGTGCCGGATCATCGCGCCCTTGGGGCGGCCGGTCGAACCGGAGGTGAAGATGACGTAGGCCAGGGCCCCCCCGGGGATGGTGGTCCGGGGTGCCTCGTCGGGGTGGGAGCCGTGGCGCCAGTCGTCGAGGCCGACGGCGACGGCGGGGGGTTCGGCGGCGTCGTGCTCGCCGGAGGCGTTGAGCTGCACCACGACCTGTGCGTCGGCGATGACGACGGCGCGGCGCGCGGCGGGCCACTGCGGATCGAGCGGCACGAACGCGCAGCCCGCCTGGAGCACGCCGAGCAGGCCGATCACCATGTCCGCCGAGCGCTCCAGCGAGATGCCGACCACCTGTTCCGCGGTGAGTCCGCGGGCGATCAGGTGGTGGGCCAGCTGGGCCGACAGGCGTGCCGCCTCGCGGTAGGTCAGCGACCGGTGTCCGTCGACGACGGCGACGGCGTCCGGCCTGAGCCGCGCCTGTTCGCGGAACATCTCGACGATGGTCGGCCGGACCCGTTCGGCGGCGGTGTCGTTCCACGCGGCGAGGGTCTTCAGCCGCTCGGCCGTCCCGGACGGGCCGATGGAGCCGAGGGGCCGGTCCGGGAAGTCGGCCAGGTCGTCCAGCGTGAGCTGCGCCCGGGACGGCGACACGCCCTCGGGGACGGCGACGCGCATCCCGTCCGGGGCCTCGTCCACCTCCCAGCCGCGCGGGGCGCCGCCGCCGTTGCGGACCCAGCCGAGCACGTCGGCGAAGAGGGTGCCGGGGGCGAGGTCGATGCCGTCCGGGCTGCGGTCCGTCGCCCAGTACGACAGTGCGATGGCACATGCCTCGGCGATGGTCCGGTCGGAGTGTTCGCCGATGCGCCGCCGTACGTCGGCCAGGCGCGTGGAGGAGATCTGCACGAGACGAGCGCTCGGTTCCATCATCGAAGTCTCAGCACCTTCCAGGAATTAAGGCAAGGCTAACCTAACTTTCGGCGCCTAACCACCCTCTCGCCAGGCCCTCCAGAGCCGTGCGTAACGGCCGTCCAGAGCGACCAGTTCCTCGTGCGTCCCCTGCTCCACGACCCGTCCCGCGTCCAGCACGGCGATCCGGTCGGCGGCCACCGCCTGGGTCAGCCGGTGCGCCACGAACAGCGCGGTCCGGCCGGAACACGCGGCCAGCACCGCCCGTTCGAGTTCGGCGGCACCCTCGCTGCCCGCCTCCGCCGTCGACTCGTCGAGCACCACCACCGGCGCCCGGCCCAGCACCAGCCGGGCCAGGGCGATCTGGGCGGCCCGGGTGCCGTCCAGCCGCTCGCCGCCCTCGCCGACCGCGGTGTACAGCCCGTCCGGCAGCGCCTCGACCCACTCATGGGCACCGGCGGTCCGCAGCGCGTCCGTCAGCTCGGCGTCGCTCGCGCCCGGCGCGGCCAGTCTCAGGTCCTCGGCGAGCGGGCCGGAGAAGACATGTGTCTCCTGGGTCAGGATGCTCACCAGCGCTCGCGCCCCGGCCTCGTCCAGCTCGGCGAGATCGGTCGTCCCGACGCGCACCGACCCGGCCTGCGGGGTGCCGATACCGGCGATGAGCGCGGCCAGTGTCGTCTTGCCCGCGCCCGTCGCGCCGACCAGGGCCAGCGAACCGCCCGCGGGGATCGCCAGGTCGACGTCCCGCAGCACCGGCTGCTCGGCGCCGGGATAGGTGAACGTCAGCCCCTTGACCGTCACGGAGCACGCGGCGCCCTCGTCGTCGGCGGCGGCGGTCGAGTCGCCCACCAGCCGCTCCTCGGTGGGTTCCGCGAGCACCCCGACGAGCCGCGTCAGGCTCGCGCCCGACTTCTGGGCCTCGTCGAAGGTGAACATGATGGCGCCCAGCGGGGTGAACAGGCGGTGGAACACCAGCGGCGCGGCCGCCACCTCGCCGAGCGTGGCGGAGCCGGTCTCCAGCAGGGCGTAACCCACCACCAGGATCAGGACCAGGCCGATGAACTCCGCGCGGTTCTCCCGCCCGACGAACCGGCCGAAGAAGCGGAACACCTCGATGCCGAGGTCGCGCACCCGCCGCGAGTCCGCGTCGACCTTCTCGCGGAACGCCTCCTCCAGGCGGTACGCCCGCACCGTCTCGATGCCGTTCAGGCCGCTGATCAGCGACTGCGCGCGGTCCGCCTGGGCGGCCCGCTGCTTCCGGTAGAGCGGGGCGGACCGGGGCAGGTACCAGCGCAGGGCCAGCGCGTAGGCGGGCAGCGCACCGGCGCCCGCCAGGCCGAGCCGCCAGTCGAGGCCGAACATGCCGAAGGTCGCGACGGCCACCAGCACCCCCGCGGAGAAGACCGTGGGGACGGCCGCGCGGATGCCCTTGGACAGCACGGCCACATCGTCGCCGACCCGGGAGAGCACATCGCCGCGGCCCACCTGTTCGATCCGGGCGCTCGGCATGCCCAGCACGGCGCGGACGGCGCCCTCGCGCAACTGCGCGAGCAGGTCGGCGCCGAGCCGTCCGATCAGATAGGTGGAGACGGCGGTGGCCGCCGCGCCGAGCAGCGCGGCGGCCACCATCAGCACTCCGACGGTCAGCAGCGCCGAGCGCTCCTTGCCCCCGGTCACCTCGTCGACCACCCGGCCGAGCAGGAGCACCGGGAGCATCTGGAGCGCCGCCCCGGCCACCGTGCTGAACACGGTGCCGGCCGTCAGCCAGGGTGCGCCGCGGCAGTGCGCCGCCACCCACCGGGCCGCCTCACGGCCGGTCGTGGTCCGCAGGACGGCCGGGGCGACACGCGTCCGCGGGGTGCTCACCCCTGACCGACCGACTTGACGAGCTCGTCGACGGCGTACGGCAGGGAGAGCAGGGTGGCCTGCGACATGGCGGCGCCCACGGCCGGGCCCTCGCTGTCGAGGAGGTACGACACCTTGCCGTTCTTGACCACCTTCAGGTTGGTGAAGAGGGCGAACTTCTTCAGCGCCTCGGTGTCGGCCTTGTCGTTGATGACGAACACCCGGTCGACGTCGACGAGGTCCATGCGCTCCGGGGAGAGCGTCGTGTAGAACTTGTCACCCGCGATCTTGTCGATCTCGGTCTGGCCCTTGAAGCCCATGCCCGACAGGAGCTGTCCGCGGACGTCGGTGGTGGTGAAGGGCGCGACCGCGTCCTTGTACCAGGACAGCGCGACAGCCTTCTGGCCGGCGAACTCCGGGTGGGCCTTCCTGACCGCGGCGAGCTGGTCCCGGATGCCCTGGACCAGCTTCTTGCCCTCGTCGGCCTTGCCGAGCGCCGTGGCGATCTGGAGGGCGTTGTCCTGCCAGGGTGCGCTGAACGGCTCCTTCTCGGCCTTGGTGCGGCCCACCGTCGGAGCGATCCTGGAGAGCTTGGCGTACGCGCTCTGGTCGATCTCGGAGTAGACGGCGATGATCAGGTCCGGCCGCAGGGCGGCGATCTTCTCGTAGTTGGGGCCGGAGTCGCCGTTGCTCATGATGACCGTGGGCCGGGCGTCGCCCCACTTGTCCTTCACCCACGGCCACTGGGTGTTGATGTCGGGGCTCCTGCCCGCCGGGTTCGGGTACTGGTCGACCATGCCGACCGGCTTGACGCCGAAGGCGAGGACGTCCTGGTCGTCCGTGTAGCCCACGGTCACGACCCGCTCGGGGGCCTTGGTGATCGTGGTGGATCCGAACGCGTGCTGCACGGTGACCGGGAAGGCGCCGGACGACGCCGAGGCACCGGCGCCCGCGCTGTCGTCCTTGTCGTCCGACGAACCGGAGCCGCACCCCGCGAGGAGACCCGCGCCGAGGGCCACGGCGGACACGGTCGCCGCCAGCCGCCGCCAGGACTTCGTACGTGCCGTTCGATCGAGGAGCATCCGGGATCCCTTGCTTTCGTGCAGTCCGCTGCGGCCCGTGCGGGCAGGCACACCTTACCCGCGATGAGTAAGGTAAACCTAGCCTAAGTTGCGGGAGTTGCCTTCCGGCCGCCCGGATCCCGGACGTGGGTCCGGCCGATGGGCACGACGAGCGGCCGCTCCCCCACCGGATCGACCATCACCTCGGCGCGCAGACCGAACGCCTCGTGCAGCAGTTCGGGGGTCACCACGTCGCGCGGATGGCCCTGCGCCAGCACCGAACCCGCCTTCATCACGACGAGGTTGTCGCTGTAGCGCGCGGCCAGGTTGAGGTCGTGCAGCACCATGACCACCGTGCGTCCCGACTCGTGCAGGTCGTCGACGAGGTCCAGCACGTCGACGGCGTGCGCCAGATCCAGATAGGTGGTGGGCTCGTCGAGCAGCAGCAGGTCGGTGCCCTGGGCGAGGGTCATCGAGATCCAGACGCGCTGGCGCTGCCCGCCCGAGAGCGCGTCGACCGGCCGGCCCGCCAGGTCGGACACCCCGGTCATGGCGAGCGCGCGCTCCACCACCGAGGCGTCGTCGGAGGACCACTGGCGCAGCCAGCTCTGGTGCGGATGACGGCCCCGGGCGACCAGGTCGGCCACGGTCAGGCCCTCCGGGGCGACCGGCGACTGCGGCAGCAGACCGAGCTTCTTCGCCACGTCCCTGGTCTTCAGCTCCGCGATGTCCGCGCCGTCCAGCACGACCGAGCCCCGGGTCGGCTTCAGCAGCCGCGACAGGGTCCGCAACAGGGTGGACTTCCCGCAGCCGTTGGGGCCGATGATGGTGGTGATCACACCCGGCGGGATCGCCACGTCCAGCGTGTCGATGACGGTCCGGTCGCCGTAGCCGACCGAGACGCCCCGGGCCGCCAGCCGCGGGACGTCCTGTGTCGCGGAACCGGTCTCGGTGGTGTACTGAGCGACCACGGCCTCCCCCTTGAGTTTAGGCTTGCCTAACTTTCTATCACCTAGCGGCGGTTGGCCCGCACCAGGAGGTAGACGAGGAAGGGGCCGCCGATCGCGGCGGTGACCACGCCGACCGGCAGGGAGACCGGCAGCGCGGTGCGCGCGACGAGGTCGGCGCCGGTCAGCAGCACCGCTCCCGCCATGGCGGACGCCGTCATCGGCGGTGTCGGGGACTTCGTCAGGCGCAGGGCCACCTGGGGCGCCACCAGCGCGACGAACGGCACCGGTCCCGCCGCGCTCACCGCGAACCCGGCCAGCAGCACCGCGCACAGCATCAGGACGGCCCGCACCAGGCGGTGGCGGACGCCGAGCCCGGCGGCCACGTCGTCGCCGAAGTGCAGCGGTTTGAACTGGAAGGCGGCGCACGTCACGACGGCCAGGACGGCGAGCGTGCCCCACAGCGCCAGCCGGACCTGGTCCCAGGAGCGGTCGTCCAGCGAGCCGACCAGCCATGCCTGGGCCCGCGCCACGTCCCGGATGTCGGCGGTGGCCAGCAGCCAGGTGGTGAGCGCCTCCGTCACGGCGCTCACCGAGATGCCGATGAGGATGAGCCGGAAGCCGTCCATCCCGCGGCGCCACGCCATGAAGTACACCAGCAGCCCCGCGCCGAGACCGCCGGCCAGCGCCGCGGCGGGCAGGCCGACCGAGGTGACGACCGCCGTGGTGGCCCCGCCCGAGACCGTCACCAGGAACACCGAGACCGCGCCGGCGCCCCCGGTGATGCCCAGCACGTCCGGACTGGCCAGCGGATTGCGGGCGATGGACTGGGTGATGGCCCCGGACACGCCCAGCGCGACGCCCACCACGAGACCGGCCAGGGCCCGCGGCATGCGCAGGTCCATGATGACGAACCGGTCCACCCGCTCGCCCCGCCCGAACAGCGTGGCGATCACCTGGCTCAGGCTCAGGGGGAAGTCCCCCACGGCGATGGACAGGCAGAACACCAGGAAGGCCGCCGCCGCCAGCACCAGCGTGACCAGCGCGACCCTGGGCCGCCACACGAAGGACACGGAGCCGATGCGCACACCCGGCGCCACCGAGGACTTCGCCACTGTCGTGTTCATGCGTTCCTGAACTTTCCCCGCCACACCAGGACCGCGAAGAACGGGGCGCCGAGGAGGGCGACGAGGACTCCCGCCTCCAGTTCCCCCGGACGCACCACCAGGCGGCCCACGATGTCGCAGACCAGCAGGACGACGGCGCCGAGCAGACCCGCGTACGGCACCAGCCAGCGGTAGTCGGGCCCGGCCAGGTAGCGGGCCACGTGTGCCACCATCAGCCCGAGGAAGGCGATGGGACCGCACGCCGCCGTGGCCGCGCCCGCGAGCAGGGTGACGGCGACGATGCCGACCGTCCGGATCAGCGTGATGTTCACGCCCAGTCCCCGTGCCACGTCGTCACCCAGGTTGAGCAGGTTGACGGAGGGCAGGGTGGCGAGGACCAGCACCAGCCCGACCACGATGAAGGCCGTCATCGGCCAGATGACGTCGAACCGGACGCCGGCCACCGAGCCCGCGTTCCAGAAGCGCAGCGCGTTCAGCGCGGCCTTGTCCGACAGCGCCACCGCCGTCGTCATCGCCGCGAGGAACACGGTGACACCCTGTCCGGCCAGCGCGAGGGTCAGCGGGTTGCCCGCGCCCCGGCCGATGCTGGAGAGACCGAAGACGACGACACCGGCGATCGCGGCGCCCAGGAAGGCGAACCACACGTACTGGAAGGGGTTGGTGAGCCCGAGCAGGGAGATCGCCGACACGACGGCGAACGAGGCGCCGGTGTTCACCCCCAGCAGGCCGGTGTCCGCGATGGGGTTGCGCGTGTATCCCTGGATCAGCGCCCCGCTGGTGCCCAGCGCGATCCCGGCCACGATCGCGAGCACCGTACGGGGCACCCGTACGGTCCGCACGATGAGCCGGATCTCCGTGGCCCTCTGGTCGGGGTCCGGCGCGCCGAACAGTCCGTGCCACACCTCGGCCGGACTCAACGCCCGCGCGCCGACGGCCAGGGAGAGCACCGCGGCGGCCACGAGGATCCCGACGATGATGCCCAGGCCCGCGATCCGCCGCCGCCGGGCCCCCGCGACCACCCGCGAGGGCGCGGGACGTTCCACTGTAGTCGTGCCCATGTCGACGAAGGTTATCCCTTGCCTCGGGACCGGCCGCCGGGGTGCCGGGGTGCTCCGCGCCGGCCGGGGGGCCGGCCGCCGGGACGCGGGCGGGTGACAAGGGGCACCGACGTTCCTTTCTGCTGTGCCACGGATCTGCTGGGTGCCGCGGACGGGCTAGCCGGCGGGCTGGTGGATCTGGCCGCCGGCTCCCCCGGCGACGGGCCGGATGGCGTCGGGCGCGGCCTTGAGGCCGTGGTCGAGGATCGAGTCCAGGATCTCGCCGACGCGTACGGCGGTGTTGGACAGCAGGGAGGAGGTGATGCCGTGCGTGTGCTCGGTGCCGCCCTGGAGGTAGATGCCGCAGGCCAGTTCGGGATCGGTCGCCACCCGGTAGTCCCGTTCGACGCGGACGCGGCCCTGGTCGTCGCGGAGGCAGCGGTCCGCCACCTCGCCGAGCAGGCCGAGGCCGTCGGCCTCCAGGTACCCGGTGGCGCACACCACGGCATCGGCGTCCAGCCGGGTCTCCTCGCCGGTGACGAGGGACTTGACGGTGACCTGGACCCCGTCGGGCGTCCGCGCCACGTCCGTCAGGCGCGAGACGTTCAGGAAGCGCAGCCGCTCGGTGCCGAGCACCCGCTCCTGGTACGCCTGCCGGTACAGGTCGTCGATGAGGTCGATGTCCACCACGGAGTAGTTGGTGTTGCCGTGGTAGTCCATCAGCCGACGCTTGACGTCCTCCGGCGCCGCGAAGTACTGGTCGACCGCCTCGGGGTCGAAGATGCGGTTGGCGAAGCTGCTGTCGTCCGCCGGGCTGTAGCCGTAGCGGGAGAAGACCGCGCAGACCTCGGCGCGGGGGAAGCGGCGGTGCAGATAGGCGACGTTCTCGGCGGCGCTCTGGCCCGCGCCCACGACGACGAAGCGGGTCGGCTCGGTGCCCGCCAGGCCGTCCACCTTCGCCAGCAGGTCGGAGTTGTGCCAGATGCGGTCGCCGCGCTCGACGCCCTCGGGCATGAGCGGGCGCAGTCCGGTGCCCAGGACGAGGTTGCGGGCGCGGTGGACGACGATGTCGTCGCCGGACCGGGCGGTCACGTCGACGTACTCCACCACGCCGTCGCGCACCACGGGGTCGACGGCGACGACCCGGTGCCCGTAGGAGACCATGTCGTCGACCTTCGCCGCGGCCCACTCGAAGTAGTCGTGGAACTCGACCCGGAGCGGGAAGAGGTTCTTGTGGTTGACGAAGTCGATCAGGCGGCCCTTGTCCTGGAGGTAGCACAGGAAGCTGTACTCGCTCGCCGGGTTCCGGAGCGTCACCAGGTCCTTCAGGAAGGACACCTGCATCGTCGCGTCGTCGATCAGCATGCCGCGGTGCCAGCCGAAACCGGCCTGCTGTTCGAAGAAGTGAGCGGTGACCGTCTCGTGTCTTCCGACGCGCGCGTTGTGCTCGCTCAGCGCGATCGCCATGGCGACGTTCGACGGCCCGAAGCCGACACCGATCAGATCGTGGATCAGTGGAGCGTCGCCAGGAAGAGCCTGTGACATGTCACTCCCATTCGTGCGGGACAGCCGCCCGCGGGCGTCCTGTCGGGGTGGGGAAGCCGGGAGACCGGAGGAACTCCGGTACCGATGCGGGGATGTGGGGATACAGCGGTTGCGGGGACGGGGCGGTACGGGTTCCAGGCACCCCGAGGACCGGCGGCCGAGCGGAACTTAGGTAAAGCTAACCTCATCGCGCGACGCTGTCGACCAGACAAAGCGGACGGCCTGTCCGCTCACCGGCCAACCGCACCCGGAAACACGGCTGTTGCAACGTTAGGTAAGGCTTGCTTTACTCACTCTGGTGCTGTCGCTCTCCCCGAGGAGGAACCCCTGATGCGGGTCGTCATGTTCGGCTATCAGACCTGGGGCCATCGCACCCTGAAAGCGCTCCTGGACTCCGAACACGACGTCGTGATGGTCGTGACCCATCCCAAGAGCGAGCACGCCTACGAGAAGATCTGGAGCGACTCGGTCGCCGAACTCGCCGAGGAGCACGGCGTCCCGGTCGTCATCCGCGACCGCCCCGACGACGACGAGCTGTTCCAGCGGCTCAAGGAAGCCGACCCGGACATCATCGTCGCCAACAACTGGCGGACCTGGATCCCGCCGCGCGTCTACACCCTGCCGCCGCACGGCACCCTCAACGTGCACGACTCGCTGCTGCCCAAGTACGCCGGTTTCTCCCCGCTGATCTGGGCGCTCATCAACGGCGAGTCCGAGGTGGGCGTCACCGCGCACCTGATGGACGAGGCGCTCGACGCCGGTGACATCGTCCTCCAGCGCGCGGTCGCCGTCGGCCCGAGGGACACGGCCACCGACCTGTTCCACAAGACGGTCGACCTGATCGCCCCGGTCACGATCGGCGCCCTCGACCGGATCGCCTCCGGCGAGACCGAGTTCACCCGGCAGGACCGGTCGCAGGCCAGCTTCTTCCACAAGCGGGCCGAGGAGGACATCCGGATCGACTGGGGCTGGCCCGCCGAGGACCTGGAGCGCCTGGTCCGCGCCCAGTCCGCCCCCTACCCGGCCGCCTTCACCTTCCACCGGGGCAAGCGCCTGGAGATCCTCACCGCCGTCGTGTCCGAGGGCCGCTACGGGGGCACCCCGGGCCGTGTCTTCTACCGCGAGGGCGACGGCGTGGTCATCGTCGCCGGTGCCGACGCCCGCACGGGCCGCAACCACGGCCTGGCCGTCACCCGCGTCCGGACCGAGGACGGCCGCGAACTGCCCGCGACGGAGTACTTCCGGTCCATGGGCGGCTATCTCACCGACCGCCCCTGACCCGGCCGGCGCACCTCTCCCCCGCCCGCCCCAGCGCCGCTGCGGCACACCGGCACACCGGTACACCGGTGCCGGGACTCCGCGGGTCGGTCCGGCCCGCGCCCTCCCGGGTCCGCGCCCGCTGCCCGGACGGCCGCTGCGCGGTGGTCCCGATCGGATGACGGGCCGGGTCCGGTCCGCGGCCGGGTGCCCCGGCGTCCCAGGGGTCGCGGCCCTCCCCGGACGGCACCCGGACCTCCGGCGGCCGTCACCGGGTCCCGGCGCGCCTAGGATGGCGAGGGTGATGGCAAGAACCAGTGACATCGAGAAGGCGGCCGGTGTGCTGCGCGGCGGCGGGCTCGTGGCCCTGCCGACGGAGACCGTGTACGGGCTGGGGGCCGATGCCGAGAACCCCGCCGCCGTCTCGCGCATCTTCCAGGTCAAGGGCCGTCCGCCCTCGCACCCGCTGATCGTCCACATCGGCGGCGCGGACCACCTGGACGACTGGGTCCAGGAGGTGCCCGAGACGGCGCGCCTGCTGGCCGGGGCCTTCTGGCCGGGGCCGCTCACGCTGGTGCTGCGGCGCGGCGCCCGCGTGCCCCTCGAAGCGACGGGCGGCCTGGAGACGGTGGCCGTGCGGGTGCCCGACCACCCCGTCGCGCTCGCGCTGCTGGCGGCCTTCGGCGGCGGGGTCACGGCACCGTCCGCCAACCGCTTCGGCTCGGTCAGTCCCACCACCGCCGACCATGTCCGTGCGGAGCTGGGCGACGCGGTCGACTTCGTGCTGGACGGCGGCACCTGCGAGGTCGGCGTCGAGTCGACCATCGTCGACGTCACGGGCGATGTCCCGAGCATCCTCCGGCCCGGCGGGGTGACGCGCGAGGATCTCGAAGCGGTGCTGGGCCACCCGCTCGCGGTCCCCTCGACCAGCCACGTCCGGGTGCCGGGCCAGCATCCGTCGCACTACGCGCCGCGGGCCCGGGTCGTCCTCGTCGGGCCCGAGGAGGTCGTCGCCGAGGCGCGGCTCGCGCGGGAGCGCGGGCACCGGGTGGGCGTCTTCCTCCCGCCCGCCCTCACCGGCACCGCGGTCGAGGCGCACGCCGTGGTCGCGGTCCCCGCTTCGACGGCCGCCTACGCGCGCGGTCTGTACGGGTTCCTGCGCGAACTCGACCGGCAGGAGTGCGACCTCATCGTCGCCTCCCTTCCGGCCGAGGAAGGGCTCGGCCTGGCGATCGCCAACCGGCTCCGCCGCGCCGCGGGCCCCCGGCCCACCGCCTGACCTGCGCCGACGCCGCGCCCACACCCCTCCCCGGGATGCGGGTGCGGCCGGCCGGCCCGGCGGAGGAGCACCGGCGCGGGCGCTCGCGCGGGAACGGGCCGACGGGCAAACAGGTGTCACCCCTGGCGGTCGACGGCGTCAACGCGTTTCTCGGCGGGCATGTGTGTGACAGCCCTCACGGTCCTCGTGCGGCCCGAGGTACGTATGAGGAGTGTCGCGAGCAGGGCGAGGGCGCTGACTCCCGCCGCGACCAGTCCCGTCCGGTGCATCGCGCCGAGGAAGGCCGGCCCGGCGGCGTGCACCGCTGCCGGGTCGCCGGTGGCCAGGGCCGAGGTCAGCGACTGCCCGGCCGTTCGGCGGACATCCGCCGGGAGACCGGTGAGCCGATCGTGCATCACGGCCCCGTACCGCGACCAGAGAACCGATCCGAGGACGGCCACGCCGAGGGCGCTGCCGAGCTGGCGCAGCGTGTTCAGCAGCGCCGAGCCCGCTCCGGTGCGCTCGGCGGGCACGGAGGAGGAGGCCAGGGTGGTGCCCGGTGCGAGGACGAGCGCGAAGCCGAGTTGCAGGACGAACGCGTCCAGCACGAACCAGCCGTCCCAGGTGTGGGCGCCCAGAGTGGCCACACCCGCGAACGCCGCGGTCATCAGGGCCGTACCGGCCGCCATGGTCGTCCGGGCGCCGAACCGCTGGGTCGCGGTCCGTGAGAGCGGGGCGCCGACCACGAGTCCCGCCGACAGCGGGATCAGGAGCAGCCCGGTCCGCAGCGGCGAGTAGCCGCGCAGGATCTGGAGGTAGAACGTGGTGAGGTACAGGTAGCCGTAGACGACGAACGAACCGAGTGTGAGCGCCACCGCGGAGACGGTGAACGAGGTGTGCCGGAACAGGCCGATGTCCACGAGCGGTTCGCGGTGGCGCACCTCGATGACGACGAGGACCGCCAGGACGGCGACGCCGGCCGCCGCGGGCAGCCAGGTGCCGGGGTAGGCCCAGCCCCTGTCGGTGGCGTGCACGACCCCGAACACGAGCAGGCCGATCCCCGCCAGGGAGGCGGCGACGGGCGTCATGCGCAGTTCGCCGCGGCTGCCCGCGGGGATGACGGGGATCCACACCGCGCTCGCCGCGAGACCGGCGAGCGCGAAGAGGGCGACGAGTTCCAGCACGGAGCCCCACCACAGACCCGCGCTCAGCAGCGCCCCGCCGAGCAGCGGGCCGAGCGAGATGGACAGGCCCGAGGCGGCCGCCCAGGAGGCGATGGCCCCCGCGCGTTCCCCGGCGGGGAAGACGCGCAGGATCACCGCGAGGGTGGTGGGCATGACCGCGGCGGCGGCCACGCCCATGAGTGCGCGCAGGACGATGATCGCCAGAGGTGAGTCGAGGAACCCGGCCACGGAGGACGTCACGGCGAAGGCCGCCGAACCCGCGAGGAGCACACGTTTCAGGCCGAACCTGTCGCCCGCGCTGCCCGCCACGAGCAGGAAGCCGGCGAAGGTGAGGGTGTAGGCGTTGAGGAACCACTGCTGTTCGGTGTTCCCGGCACCCAGATCCCGCTGCATGGTGGGGAGCGCCACGTTGAGGACGGTGCTGCCCAGCAGGACCGCCGAGACCGTCAGCGTGAGGGCGAGGAGGGCTCTGCCGGGGCGGGGGACGCCGGCGCCCGGTGCGGCGCGGTGGGTCATGCGGGGTGCCTTTCGGTGCGGGTGGTGCCGGTGCTGTCGGCGGCACCGGTGGTGCGTGTCGTGTGGAGGGTGCTGATCACGTGTCGGACCCCGGCGGCGAGGGCTTCCGGCTCGGTCTCCTCCGATGCCCAGCCGATGTGCCCGTCCGGCCGGATCAGGGCGGCGGTGACACCGGCCCAGTCCGGGCGCGACCGGCCGGCCGGCCGCGCGCACCGGTGGCGCACGAAGTGACCGGCCGCGTCGGCGGGGACGGCGTCGCCGGCCTCGAAGCCGTCGACGCGGCCGAAGTCGACGAGGGCGGGCCTGCCGTCCTGCAGCAGACCGAACAGCGACTCGGTGTCCGACAGGCTCAGGTCCGGTGCCCGGCGGCCGGTGAGCGGATGCGCACCGGCCGGCGGGGTGTACGCGACGGACAGTCCGGAGAGGCGTTCGGCGAGGGCCTCGCCGAGCCGCGGCTGACCGGCTATCAGCTTTCCCAGCAGCGAGCGCAGTGCCTGGCCCTGCGGGGAGAAACCCATCATGAGCGCGGTCTGGGCCTGGGTGTGTTCGATCGTCTCGGCCCCCACCGGGTGCCGTTCGGTGTGATAGGTGTCGAGCAGTGCCCCGGGTGCCCGGCCGGACACGGTCGCGGCCAGTTTCCAGCCCAGGTTCATCGCGTCCTGCACACCGACGTTGAGTCCGACGCCGCCCGCCGGCATGTGCTGGTGTGCCGCGTCGCCCGCCAGAAGGAACCGGCCCTTGCGGTACTGGCGGGCCAGCCGGGTGGTGTTGCTGTACCGGGACAGCCAGGACGAGCTGTGCATCCCGTAGTCGGTGCCCGTGACGCGCCGGACCCGTTCGCGGAACTCGTCGAAGGTGAGGTCGCCCGGCCGGTCCTCGCGCGCGTCCTCCGGCGAGTGCAGCGCGATCCGGTGCCGGCCGCCGGGCAGCGGTACGAGCATGAGGGTGCCCTGCATGGTCCAGGCGCTGGTCACGGGGCCGGGCGGAGGATCGTCCAGGACCACGTCGCCCAGGGCGCCGAGGGCCGTGAAGCGGGACTCCTCGACGCCGATGCCCGCGCGGCGCCTCACCAGACTGCGGGTGCCGTCGCAGCCGACCACGTACGCCGCGTCGAGCGTGTAGGGGCCGTGCGGTCCCTCGACGGACACGGTGACCGTGTCGCCGCTCGGCGCGCAGTCCGTCACCCGGTGGCCGCGCCGTACGTCGGCGCCGCGGCTCAGGGCGAGTTCCTGGAGCAGTTCCGTGGTCCGCGCCTGCGGGATCGTGAGGGTGTACGGGAACGCGGTGTCCAGCGTCCCGAAGTCGAGCCGCTCGTCCAGGATCGCGAAGTGTCCGCTGGGTATCCGGCCGCCCTCGGCCAGCAGTCCCCGGTGGGCCCCGCGCAGCGCGAGGACCTCGATCGTCCTGGGGTGGATCGTCAGCGCCCGGGAGTTCGGATCGATGCGCGGTTCCTGTTCCAGGACCACCGTGGGGATGCCGGCCAGGCGCAGTTCGCAGGCCAGCCACATGCCCGTCGGCCCACCACCGACGATGACGACGTCGTCCGCCATGACCACCTCTTCGGAGAGTTCTCTTGGTTCTCTATCACTGACCAAGACGCTGAGGCAGGTATACTTGTTCAGTGACCAAGAAGCAAGCCGCCGACCGGGCCAGGGTCGGGATCACGCTCGGCCAGGTGGTCGACGCGGCGTTCGACGTACTCGACGCGGGCGGTGTCGCCAAGCTCTCCACCAGGGCCATCGCCGCCCGGCTCGGGGTGAGCATGAACACCGTGATGTGGCACATCGGCACGAAGGAACGGCTGCTGGACACCATGGCCGACGCCGTGCTCGGCGAAGTCGCCCTGGAGGACCTGCCGGAGCCGTGGGACGAGCAGGCGGCCGAGCTGCTGATGAGGCTGCGGCGGGCCATGCTCGGGCACCGGGACGGCGGCGTGGTCGTCGCGGGCACCTTCCCGGCGCTGCCGCGCACCCTGGCCTACACCGACCGGCTGATGGCGGCCCTGCTGCGCGGCTGCCCCACGCCGAGGACGGCCGCCTGGACGGCCTGGAACCTCTTCTACTTCACGCTGGGCCTGGTCCAGGAGGAGCAGGCCGCACCCGCCCACGACCGCGCCGGCCTGCGCGCCACCCTGGAGGAGGGACACTTCCCGGGACTCGGCCGCGCGGTGGAGGACTTCATGTCGGTCGAGTTCGAGGAACGCTTCCGCTTCGGGATCGGGCAGATCCTGCGCGCCGCCGCGGCGGTGGCGGCACCGGAGCGCTGACCTCGGCGGGGAGGCACTTCAGCGGTCCCGGCGGCGGGCGGGCGACCTGGCCCGGCGGCCGGTTCCCGGCCCGGGTCTCAGCCGCCGTCCTGGACCAGGAGCGCGGCGATCTCGGCCGCGGGACGGGCGGTGTGCAGGCTGATCAGATCGGCGAGCAGGTCGTCCAGGGGCGGCCAGGGCATGTCCCCATGGTCGTTGTAGAGACTGATCAGACCGTGCATCGCGGTCCAGAGCAGGAGCCCCGCCTGCCACCGGTGTTCCGCTTCGGAGCTCGTGTCCGTGCCGGTGACGGCCGCCAGGGAGGCGACGACGGACTCCAGCAGTTCGGCACCGGCGCCGTGGGCGGATCCGGGGACGAGGTCGGCCGGCATCCGCCCGCCGAAGAGAGTCCGGTAGTGGCCGGGCTGCTCGACACCCCAGCGCACATACACGGCGCACCGGGCGACGAGGTCCGCCAGCGGGTCCGGCGCGGACCGCGCGGCCTGGTGCATCAGACCGGCCAGTTCGTCGTAGCGCAGCCGCAGCACGTGCTCGACCAGCGCGCCCAGGTCCGGGAAGTGGCCGTAGATACTGGCGGGCGCGATCCCGACCTCCCGCGCGACCTGCCGCAGCGTCAGTGTCTCCGGCTGGTCGAGGGTGGCCAGGAGCTTCGCCGCGGCCTCCACCAGCTGGGCCCTGAGCACCTGCCCCTGCCCGCGCGGATTGCGGCGGCGACGGGTGGTGGCGGCTTCCTCGTCAGTCGACACGTTCCCCCTTCCGACCAGCGTGGACCGTTGACCAACAGCTGTTCATGCTACAGCCACGGAGCGCCTTGACAGCCCTCACCAACACTCGTTTACTTACGTTACCAACGGTTGTTCAGTTAAGGGACGGAGCATCATGCGCATCGCGGTACTCGGCGCGTCGGGCAGGGTCGGCGGCCTGCTCACCACCCAGGCCCTGGAGCGGGGGCACGAGGTCGTCGCCCTCGTCCGCGACCCCGACCGGGCCGCTGTGCCGCCGGGGCGGCACAGCGACATACGGAAGGCGGACGTCTTCTCCCCGCACACCTTCCCGGGCCTGGACGACGTCGACGCGGCCGTCTCGGCCATCGGCATCGGGAAGAAGGACGGTCCGGGCGCCCTGGTCGCCGGGGCCGGGCTGCTCGCCGCGGCACATGTCCGCACGGTGTGGCTGGGCGCGCTGGGGTCCGGCGTCTCGACCGGCGCGGGCGGGCGCCTCTACCAGGCGGTGATGCGGATGGCGGTCGGCGCGGAACTGGCCGAGAAGGCCGAGGCCGACCGGATCGCGCTGGACGCGGGCGCCACCGTGTTCCACGCGCCGGATCTGACCGGCGGGCCCCTCGGCCCCGGGCGCCGCGTCGTACGGCTCGCGGAGCTGCGCCGACCGCTGCTGCCGCCGAGGATGTCCCGTGCCTCCGTGGCCGCGCTGATGCTGGACGAGGCGGAGAAGGCCGCGTACCGCGGTGAGATCGTCGTACCGCTCGGCTGATCGGCGGCGGGTACGGTCCTCGCCGGTCCGCCGCGCCGCAGCGGGTGCGCCGCGGGATCCGGGCCCCGTGCCCGGGTTCAGTCGGCGAGCAGGTGGGCGCGGCCGAACAGGGCGGCGGCGGCCCGTGCGGTGGGGGTGCCGGAGTCGAGGTCGGCACCCGCCTGCCGCAGGACGGTCACCACGTCGTCGGCGCCTTTGAACAGAGCGCCGGCGATGGGTGTCTGGTCGCGGGCGTTGCGCAGGTCGGGGTCGGCGCCGAGCCGGATCAGGGCGCGGACGGAGCCGGCGTGGCCGTGGTAGGCGGCGAGCATGAGAAGGGTGTTGCCGGACGGGTCGCCGACGTCCACCGGCAGCCCGTGCTCCACGAACTCCGTCAGTTCCCCGGTGCGGCCTTCCCGGGCCAGGTCCAGGGCCAGGTCGACGACGCGACGCGTCTGTTCGGGGGTCACGGTCCGCCTCCGCTCATGCGCGACTCCTTCTGGTCCGGTCGTCACGGGCGAAGATGCCCGTACAAGTGATCGTGGTCGTACGGGGCGGTCGTGCGGGAACGGGTCCGGCCCGGCGTGGACGGGCTGCGCCCGCGCCGGGCGTGCCTCAGAGGTCGCCGGCGGCCAGGGCCTCGATCGCCTTGCGGACGCCCTCGCCGTAGGCGGGGTCGGCCTCGGTGCAGTTGGCGATGTGCCGCTCGACGGTCCGCCGCGAGGCGCCGTCGATCGCCCGAGCGGTGTTCTCGAAGAGCGCCTGCCGCTGCTCGGGGCTCATCAGGCGGAACAGGTCGCCGGGCTGCTCGAAGTAGTTGTCGTCGTCCTCGCGGAAGTCGAACCGGTCGGCGAAGGCTCCCACGGCCTGCCTCGGCTCGCGGTACGCGGGCTGCTCCTGCCAGCGGCCGTAGGAGTTGGGCTCGATGCCGGGGGTGGCGCCCCGGTTGCCGTCCACGCGCATGCCGCCGTCGCGGTGGTAGGAGTTCACCGGGTTCCTGGGGGCGTTGACCGGGATCTGGTGGTGGTTCACACCGAGGCGGTAGCGCTGGGCGTCACCGTAGGAGAAGAGCCGGCCCTGGAGCATGCGGTCCGGGGAGAAACCGATGCCCGGGACCACGTTGGCCGGGGTGAACGCGGCCTGTTCGACGTCCGCGAAGTAGTTCTCGGGGTTGCGGTCGAGCTGCCACTCACCGACCTCGATGAGCGGGTGGTCCTGCTTCGGCCACACCTTGGTGAGGTCGAAGGGGTGGAAGCGGCAGTGCTCGGCCTCGGCCTCCGGCATCACCTGGACGAAGAGCTTCCACCTCGGGAAGTCGCCCCGCTCGATGGCGTCGAACAGGTCGCGCTGGTGGGACTCCCGGTCCTTGCCGATCAGTGCCTCGGCCTCGGCGTCGGTGAGATTCCGGATGCCCTGCTGGGTACGGTGGTGGAACTTCACCCAGAACCGCTCGCCGTCGGCGTTGACCAGGCTGTAGGTGTGCGATCCGAAGCCGTGCATGTGCCGGTACGAGGCGGGGATGCCGCGGTCGGACATCACGATCGTGACCTGGTGCAGGGCCTCGGGGAGGCTGGTCCAGAAGTCCCAGTTGTTCTCGGGGTCGCGGAGGTTGGTGCGCGGGTCGCGCTTCACCGCGTGGTTGAGGTCGGGGAACTTCAGTGGGTCGCGGAAGAAGAACACCGGGGTGTTGTTGCCCACCAGGTCCCAGTTGCCCTCGTCCGTGTAGAACTTCACGGCGAAGCCGCGGATGTCGCGCTCGGCGTCGGCCGCGCCGCGCTCGCCCGCGACGGTCGAGAACCGCGCGAACAACTGCGTCTGCCTGCCGACCTCGGAGAAGATCTTCGCGCTGGTGTACCGCGTGATGTCATGGGTCACGGTGAAGGTGCCGAACGCGCCGGAGCCCTTGGCGTGCATCCGGCGCTCCGGGATGACCTCGCGGTCGAAGTGGGCGAGTTTCTCCAGGAACCACACGTCCTGGAGGAGCATCGGACCGCGCGGGCCGGACGTCAGGGAGTTCTGGTTGTCGGGGACCGGCGCACCGGCGACCGTGGTCAGGGGCCTCTGGCTGCTCTCGGGCACTGCTCGCTCCTCGGTGGAAGTGGTTCTCGGCATGGCTCACGGCCCGGTGGTCCCGGTCGGCCGGGCACCCGTATATGTGTGCCCACGCCTCACATCTGCGCACACCCTATAGCGGACGTCGTCCCTGTCGGGCCGGGTTCCCGAAACACATGTCCTCGGCTCGCCCTCAGCATACGTGTGAAGTGGGCCGAGGGACCGTGCGTGACCGGACTTCAGGCAGTGCGCCTACGATGCGATCATGAGCGCATGGAGCCGGTCCCTGGACGCGGCGGGAATACGGGAGCCGGGGTTGCGCAGCGACTACGGCGCACAGCGGGACCTGGTGGCGCGCTTCCGGCGCAGTGCGTACCTGGCGGCGAGGACGCTGCTGCCCCGGCCGCTGCTGCCGCACGTGGTGGCGGCTACGGCGGTGATGCACCACGGCGACGATCTGCTGGACACCGGCCCCAAGCCCCGCCGGGCCGAGGCGTGGGGGGCGTTCCGGCGGGACGTGCGCGAGGCGCTGGCGACCGGGCGGAGCACGGATCCCATGATCCGCGCGCTGACGCACACGATCGGCGCCCGTCCGCGGCTGCGGGACGTGGTCGAGGAGTATCTGTCCACCGCCGACGCGGAACTCGAGTTCACCGGGTTCGCCGACGAGGCGGACTACCAGGCCTACCTGGACGCCTACTCGATGCCCGCCTTCCTGCTGGTCGGCATCCTGCTGGCGCCGGAGGGGGACGACGGGCCGTACCGGACCGCCTGCCGCACGCTCGTCGACGGCACCCAGCGGCTGGACTTCGTCAACGACCTCGCCGAGGACGCGCGGGAGGGGCGGACCGGTGTCCCGGCACGGACGCTGGAGCGCTTCTCCGTCACGGCGCGGGACATCGCCGCCGGACGGGCCTCGCCGGGCGTCGGTGCACTGGTCCGGCATCAGGTCGAAGCGGCCCGAGCGGATCTGCTCACCGCCCGGGAGCTGCCTGTCCTGACCTCGTCCCCGTACAGCGCCCTGATCGGCGCGCTGATCGACATCGAGCTGCTGACGGCGGACGCGGCGCTGGCGCGCGGCACCGGGCTGCTGCGCGGATCGGCGAAGCCGCCCGTGGCGGGGGCGCTGCGGGTCCTGCTGGGCGCCCGCCGCCGGGCCCGCCGACAGCGCTGAGCGGACTCAGCTCCCCTGAGCCCGGGGGATCCGCGCGAGCACGGCGTCGGCCAGCTCGGACGGCGCCGACCGGCCGTCCAGCAGCACGGTGTCCCGCGGCAGGGCGTCCACCACGGCCAGGCACGACGCGATCCTGGCTCTGCACCAGGCGCGGACCTCCGCGTCCTTGGCGGGATCGTCCGGGGTGAGACTCCGCCCGTCGATCCGCCCGACGAGGACGTCCTCGGGGACCTGGAGGAAGAAGTGGTGCACCTCGACGCCCGCGTCCTTCAGGGCGCCGAGGATCTCGTCGAGGTAGGCCGGGTTCACCAGGGTCATCGGCACCAGGACGGGGCGCCCGTACTCCTCCACCAGGCCCACGGCCATGCTGACGACCTGGCGCCGCCACTGCCGCAGGTCCTGGAAGTCACCGGTCGGCACCTCCACGATCCGGCGCAGGACGAAGCCCACCAGCTCCGGGTCGAAGACCAGCGCGTCGGGCCGGCGCAGACGCAACTCCTCGACCAGCGTGGTCTTCCCGCTGCCGAACGCGCCGTTCACCCAGACGATCACAGGCTCTCCCCCACTTCTGGCGGTCCCCTCGGGCGACCCGCCCGTGGTCGTCCTGCACCCGCCGGTCCGCCCATCCTAGAAGTCCCACCCGTCGCCGTCGGCGGCCGGTCCCGCGGCCCGGGTCGCGCACGCGTCGCCCACCATGCAGGCCGCGAGCGTGGTGCCGTCGGCCGGGTCGATCAGCAGGAACGAGCCGGTGCGCCGCGAGTCGGCGTAGGAGTCGAGGACGAGCGGTTCGGCGGTGCGGACCCGCACCCGGCCGATGTCGTTGGCGACGAGCTGCCCCGGTTCGGGATGCTGGGAGAGGTCGTCGAGGGTGAGCCGCGAGGGGATCTCCGTGACGATCGCCTTCACGGTGCGTGTGGTGTGCTTGAGGAGCACCCGGTGGCCGACGGTCAGCGGGGTGTCCGCGACATGGCAGACGGTGGCCCCGGTCTCCTTGGCGATCCGGGGCGGCCGCGGTCCGGCGGTGAGCATGTCGCCGCGCCCGACGTCGAGTTCGTCCGCGAGCCGCACACTGAGGGACCGGCCCGCGCACACGGCGTCCGCCGGCTGTCCGAGGACGTCGAGCGAGGTGATGGTGGTGACGCGGCCGGAGGGCTGCACCGTCACGGTGTCTCCGACCCGGAGCCGGCCGCTGAGCAGCTGCCCGGCGTAGTGGCGTTCCCCGCCGTGCCGGATGACCGTCTGCACGGGGAAGCGGGAAGGCCCGCTCGCCGAGGTGTCGCCCAGCCGGACGGTCTCCAGGTGTTCGAGGACGGTGGGTCCGCCGTACCAGTCCATGACCGCGGAGGGCTCCACCACGTTGTCCCCGGCCAGCGCGGAGATCGGGACGGCCGTGACCTCCGGCACACCCAGCTCCGTCGCGTACGCCATGAACTCCTTCGCGATGGCCGCGAACACCGGCTCCCGGTAGCCCACCAGGTCCATCTTGTTCACCGCCAGCACCACGTGCGGGACGCGGAGCAGCGCGGCGATGGCGGCGTGGCGGCGGGTCTGCTCGACGACGCCGTTGCGGGCGTCGACGAGGATCACCGTCAGCTCCGCGGTGGAGGCGCCGGTGACCATGTTCCGGGTGTACTGCACATGTCCGGGGGTGTCGGCCAGGATGAAGCGGCGTCGGGGGGTGGCGAAGTAGCGGTAGGCGACGTCGATGGTGATGCCCTGCTCGCGCTCGGCGCGCAGGCCGTCGGTGAGCAGGGCCAGGTCGGGTCCGTCCTGGCCGCGGCCGGCGGAGGCGCGTTCGACGGCTTCGAGCTGGTCGGTGAGGACGGACTTGGAGTCGTGCAGGAGGCGGCCGACGAGGGTGGACTTGCCGTCGTCGACGGATCCGGCGGTGGCGAAGCGCAGCAGGGTGGTGGCCGCGAGGTGTTCGGGTGTCACGGTGGTCATCTCTAGAAGTACCCCTCGCGTTTGCGGTCTTCCATCGCGGCTTCGGAGAGCTTGTCGTCGGCGCGGGTGGCGCCGCGTTCGGTCAGGCGGGAGGCGGCGATCTCGGTGATGACCTTCTCGATGGTGGTGGCGTCGGAGTCGACGGCGCCGGTGCAGGACATGTCGCCGACCGTGCGGTAGCGGACCTGGCGTTTCTCCACCCTCTCGCCCTCGCGGGGGCCGCCCCACTGTCCGGCGGTCAGCCACATCCCGCCCCGCTCGAACACCTCGCGTTCGTGCGCGTAGTAGATGGCGGGCAGGTCGATGCCCTCGCGGGCGATGTACTGCCACACGTCCAGCTCGGTCCAGTTCGACAGCGGGAACACGCGTACGTGCTCGCCCGGTGCGTGGCGCCCGTTGTAGAGGTTCCACAGCTCGGGGCGCTGGCGGCGCGGGTCCCACTGGGAGAACTCGTCGCGCAGTGAGAACACCCGCTCCTTGGCCCGTGCCTTCTCCTCGTCGCGGCGCCCCCCGCCGAACACCGCGTCGAACCGCTCGGTGCGGATCCTCTCCGTCAGCGGCAGCGTCTGCAGCGGATTGCGCGTCCCGTCCGCGCGTTCGCGCAGCACACCCCGGTCGATGTAGTCCTGCACCGACGCCACATGCAGCCGCAGCCCGTACCGCTGGACCGTGCGGTCCCGGTAGGCCAGCACCTCGGGGAAGTTGTGACCGGTGTCCACATGCAGCAGCGCGAACGGCACCGGCGCCGGAGCGAACGCCTTCAACGCCAGACGCAGCATCAGGATCGAGTCCTTGCCCCCGGAGAACAGGATCACCGGATTCTCGAACTCCCCCGCCACCTCACGGAAGATGTGCACCGCCTCCGACTCCAACGCGTCCAGATGCGAGAGGGCGTAGAGATGGCCCATGTCCAGACCGGTGTGACGGGAACTCATGTCAGCCGCCTTTCCCCCAGCAGGCTCAGCAGAGCCGACGCCGATTCGGCGACGGACTGCACATGTGCGGGTATGCGCAGATCAGGGGCTTCCGGGACCTCGTACGGGTCGTCGACACCGGTGAGTCCGGACAGCTCGCCCGCCGCCTGTCTGGCGTACAGGCCCTTCACGTCGCGCCGGGAGCAGGTGCTCGAAGGTGTGGCGACATGTACTTCCAGGTAGGGGGTGTGGGACGCCTGGTGTCGTCGCCGCACCGCCTGCCGGCTGTCGGCGTAGGGCGCGATGGCCGGCACCAGCACCAGGACGCCGTTGCGGGCGAGCACTTCGGCGACCAGGCCGATGCGCTGCACGTTGGTGTGCCGGTCCGCGCGGGTGAATCCCAGACCCGAGGAGAGGGTCTCGCGCAGTTCGTCACCGTCGAGCACCTCCACCCTGCGTCCTGCGCCGCGGAGGTGTCCGGCCACGGCGCGGGCGATCGTCGTCTTGCCCGAGCTGGGCAGGCCCGTCAGCCACACCGTCGCACCGCAGTCGCAGGCGCGCCGCTCCGGACCGGATCGCGGCTCAGTTCTCACCGGCATGTCGCTCTCCTTCTGGACGTCATCCGATCTCGGCCAGCCTGTCGAACAGGGTCCGCACCGGTACGTGGGGGTCGTCGGCGGCCGTCGTCAGGACGGTCAGCCACTGCCGGAGCATGTCCACCGCCTCGTCGGCGGTGAAGTAGTCCGTGGCGTAGTCGGCCCGCACGTCCCAGCCCTCGCCGTCGGCGACGACGTACTGGAGCCAGTCGAACTTCGCCGAGGCGCCCGCCACGTGCACCCGTTCGCAGCGCAGTCCCGGCAGCGTCAGCCTGCTCGGGATCTCGTCGAGGACGAGGCAGATTCGGCCCATGTGCTCGCCGGACAGCACTCCCCGGGTCCGGGTGACACCGCCGCCGAGCATGGCGTAGGGCACCTGGCGGTGCCTCAGCACGTCCAGCGAGCTGCGTTTCGCGGCGGCGCACACCTCGGCGAACGTGGCCCGCTCGGGGACCTGGAACCGTACCGGCAGCAGGTCGGTCAGACAGCCGAAGACGTCGTCGAGGTCCGGTTCGCCGCGCCGGGACACCGGGATGCCGATGACGATGTCCTCGCCGTTCACCGCCGCCGCGGTGACGGCCGTGCAGGCGCTCATCAGCACATGGGGCGTGGTGCGCAGCGTACGGGCCGCGGTGCGGACGGCCCTGCCCAGCTCGGCGGGGACGGTGGCGCGCACGCAGTCGCAGTCGGGGCCGCGCCGGGCGGCCGCCGGGCGGATCCGGGGCGGCAGGTGGGTGAGCGGCGGTGCCCCGTCCAGGTAGTCGGCCCAGAAGGCGAGGTCCCGCGGCGCGATCCCGGCCGCCCGCGCCCGGACGGCGTGCTCGCCGAGTGTCAGGGCCGGCGGGGTGAGCTTCGCCGGTTCGCCGCCGGTCTCCTCGGTGTACAGGGCGGACAGCTCGTGGTCGAGCAGTGCCAGGGAGGCGTCGTCGACGGCGATGTGGTGGATCTGGAGCAGCAGCACGTGTTCGTCGGGCGCGTAGTCGTACAGCGTCAGCCTGGCCGGTGACACGGTCAGGTCGAGGGGGCGCCGGCCGGCCCGGCGCAGGGTGTCGTGCAGGTCTCCGCCGGGCCACGGGAGCCGTTCCAGGGGGACGGTGCCGGCCGGGTCGATGCGCTGTACCGCGCCGGTGTCGTCCAGCTCGAACCGGGTGCGTAACGCGGCGTGCCGCCCCACCAGCGCGGCCAGGGCGCGTTCCAGGGCCGGTACGTCGAGCGGTCCGGCGATGTACTGCGCCCATGTCTCCAGGAACGGCGAGGGGTCCGGCATGAACTGTTCGGCGATCCAGAGCGCCTCTTGCTCGAAGGTCTGCGGGAATGCGCGCATCACACCCGGCGCCTCTCCAGAGCGGGCAGGTCCACCTTGCCGTTCTCCCTGCGGGGCAGGTCGTCCAGTTGCTCGAACCTGCCGGGGACGGCGTAGGCGGGAAGCAGTGCGCCGAGCGCCGCGCGTAGCTCCCGCGGGGTCAGCTCGCCGCCCTCGGCGAGGGTGTAGACCAGCGCGATGTGTGCGACGGTGCCGCCCTCGTCCGTGCGCGCCACGGCTGCGCAGGTGCGGATCTGCGGGACGGTGGACGCGGCGGCCTCGATGTCGCCGAGTTCGATCCGGTTGCCGCTCAGTTTGACCTGCCGGTCCCGGCGGCCGTGGAAGTGCAGGACGCCGTCGTCGTCGAACACTCCCATGTCGCCGGTGCGGTAGGCGCGGCGCTTCTCGCCCGCCACGTCCAGTTCCGGGAACTTCTCCCGGGTGAGGATGGCGTCGTTGAGGTAGCCCAGGGCCACTCCGGGGCCGAGTGCGACGATCTCGCCGCGTTCGCCGGGCCGTGCAGGTGAGCCGTCCTCGCGCAGCAGGATCACCGTGGTGCCGGGCACCGGCACACCCGCCGGGATGCCCGCGGGGGCGTTCCTGTCGTCCGGTCCCATCCGGTGGACCGTGGTGAGCATGCAGTTCTCGGCCGGGCCGAAGCCGTTCCACAGGGGCAGGCAGGGGAAGCGCCGCAGGAACATCTCGACATGGCGGGGGGACTGCTTCTCGCCGCCGACGTAGAGCGTCTTCAGCCCCTCGAAGGCGTCCAGGTCCTCGTCGACGACCAGGTTGAACAGCGAGGTCGTGAGCCAGACCGTGTCGGTCTGCTCGTCGGCGACGAGGGAGCGCAGCCGGCTGGGCATGAGGTGGTTCTCGTCGACGACGACCACGGCGCCGCCGGTGGTGAGCTGGCCCCACAGCTCGAAGGCGTACATGTCCCAGGCGGCGGGCGCGACCTGTGGGGTGATGTGTCCGGGTCCGAAACCGTCCAGGCCGCCCGGTCCGAACATCCGGGTGACCGCCCGGTGGGGTATGAGCACACCCTTGGGGACACCTGTGCTGCCCGAGGTGAAGAACACCATGGCCACATCGTCCAGGGCGACATGCGCCGGCTCGGGCCGGTCCGCCCGCGCGGCCCCGGCGATCGCGGCCAGGGGGACCGGGTCGAGGGCCCGGGTGACGCCGAGGGGTTCGCCGCCGGGACGGCCGACGACGACCGGGCGGTCGAGCTGGCGGAGGATCGACTCGACGCGGGGGGCGGGCCAGCGCGGGTCGAGGGTGGCGTAGGCGGCGCCGCTCATCAGCACCCCGAGCTGGAGGGCGACCAGTTGGGCGCCGCGCGGCACCAGCAGCGGGACGATGTCGCCGGGCCGTACGCCCCATGCGGTGAGCTGCCCGGCCAGTGCCGCCGCCGCGTCGGTGAGGGTCCGGTAGTCGATGCGTTCGCCGCCGTGCACCAGGGCGAGGTCGCGGGGTGCCGTGGCGGCGTGCTCCATGACCGCGGCGTGCACACTGCGCAGCGGCGGCGTGTTCGTCGGCTCGTTCACGCGGCACCGAGCCTGATCTGCTCGGCGAAGTCGGCCAGTTCGTCGTGTTCGAGCAGCCATGCGGGGTCGACGCGGATGCCGAGGCGGCGTTCGATGCGGGCGCAGATCCGGATGGCCGACAGCGACGCGCCGCCGAGGTCGTAGAAGCTGTCGCGCCGGCCGACCTGGTCGACGTCCAGCACCTCCGCGATGACGGCGGCGAGCACCTCCTCCAGTTCGTCCGCGGGTGGCTCGTACTCGACCTTGCACACGACGTCGCGGTTCTCGGTCACGGGATCTCCTGTTCTCGTCTGGTCGGCTCGGCTCACGATTCCGTAGGTGCGTCGGTGTGCCGCGAAGCGGTCAGGATGCAGAACTCGTTGCCCTCCGGGTCGGCCATGACCACCCAGCCGCCGCTCTCCCGGAAGTCGGTGACCACGCTCGCTCCCAGTCGGAGGGCGCGTGCCACCTCCTCGTCCTGCGAGCGGTCCTTGGGGCGCATGCAGAAGTGCACGCGGTTCTTCACCGTCTTCGCGTCGGGCACGAGGATGAAGAGCACCGTGTAGCCGTGCTCGGTGATCACGTAGCACTCGTCCGAGCCCGGCCGCACTCCCTCCTGCGGGGAGAACTCGGCCATTTCGCACCACCACCGGGCCTGCGCGTAGGGGTCGCGGGCGTCGATCGTGGTGTGGGACAGGGTCAGGCTCATCTGGTGCGCTCTTTCCGGATCCGGTGCGGTGTCGTGGTCAGGCGATGGGTTCGGCGGCGGTGGGGTGGACGGTCTGCTCGGCTTCGCGCAGCGCCCGGGTCGTGACACGTGAGGCGAAGACGAGCGCGGCGAGCGCCAGTCCTGTGCCGCACACCACGAAGGTGCTCTCGGGTCCCAGCCAGCGTCCCAGTCCGCCGCCGAGGAACGCCCCGACGGGCACCGCGCCGAGCACGATCAGGCGGTATCCGGCCGTGGCGCGGCCGAGGAGTTCGTCGGGCACGGCTGCCTGGCGGAGCGTGCTGACCACGATCTGGTTGAGGGCCGTGGCGATCGCGGCGAAGAACATGAAGACCTCGACGAGGAAGACGTTCCCGCTGAGGCCGAGCACCACATAGCTGGCGGCGGGCACGAGCGCGGCGAGCCAGGTGACCGGTCCCCCGCCGATGGCCGGGACCACGCGCGCGGCGATCAGCGAACCGATGACGGCTCCGACCGCCGGTACGGCGATGAAGATGCCGTACCAGGACTCGGAGACGCCCAGGGGGCCGGTGGCCAGGAGGACGAGCAGGCCACCGGTGGCGGACGAGAACAGGTTGATCGAGCCGGAGATGAACGCCACGCGGCGCAGCAGCCGGTGGTTCCAGAAGTAGGACCAGCCCTCCTTGATGCTGCGCACGACCTCGCCCGGGGTGTGCTTGGCGCCGCTGGTGTCGCTCGCGGTCGGCAGCATCCGCGGCAGGGTGAACGCGGCCAGCGCGGCGAGGGCGAAGAGGCCCGCGCTGGAGGTGAACACGACGATCGCCGACATCGCGAACAGGGCGGCGCCCGCGGTGGGTCCGACGAAGTTGTTGATGGCCGACTGGGTGGCGAACAGGCGGCCGTTGGCCCGTTCGAGGTCGCTCCGTTTGACCAGGCGCGGCGGGACGGTCAGGGCCGCGTTGTCCACGAGTGTCTCGGCCGTGCCGGCGAGGAACACGGCGAGGTAGAGGATGGTGATGTGGCGCAGGTCGGCCACGAGGGTCAGGACCAGCAGGCCGAATCCGACGGCGCGGATCACGTTGCCCCACACCATGATGAGGCGTCGGTCGATGCGGTCGGCGAGTGCACCGGACGGCAGCGTGAACAGCAGCCACGGCAGGAACTGGGCCACCGTCATGCCGGAGATGAGCAGGGGGTCGCGGGTCATCGTCACGGCGAGGAGGGGTACGGCGGCCAGCACCAGCCCGTCGCTGAGGTTCGATAGGCCCTGCGACCACCACAGCTTGGTGAAGCTACGGCCCAATGTCATGTCCGCTCCTCTGTCGTCCTTGCCGGTACCTGTTGCTCGTGTCTCACGCGCCGTGCGGCAGCGTCAATCTAGTGTCCCGAGCCCTGCCGAGGACGGTGGTTGAGCCGGTCGAACTCGCTTGTTCTTCAAGGGACTTCGGGCTCGTGGTCGCCGTCCCTGCCCAGGGCCGCCGTGATCAGCTCGTAGTACGGAAGCTGGTCGCGCTCGAAGGCGGCGGCGGTCCGCTCCAGCTCGTCCGGCAGGGTGCCCTTCCCGGCCGGGGCGGCTCCGAGCGCGCTGGACTCACTGGCGCCGGCGTGCCAGCGCCCGGTCGCCCGCCAGCTGGGCGGCGGTTCCTTGCGGAAGGCGAGCGACTCGGGCAGGAACGCGATGTCCATGGCCGCGCAGTACCGCCGCATCTCCGTCTCCGGGTCGCCGGCCACCCGGTCGCCGTCGACCAGGTGCATGGGCAGCCCCGAGGACGTCACGGTCGAGACGATGTCCCACAGGTGTCCGAAGCCCATCGCCGCGGAGGTGGCGTCGGACTGCATCCTCAGGTGTGAGCGGACCGTGTCGCGGGGGTTGCGGACCATCGCGGCGTGCCGGCACCGCTTCAGGAAGGCCGGGTCGGCGGCGAGCCGGTCGAGGGCGAAGTCGGTGGTGTCCTTGAAGAAGACGGGCCGGTCGGCCGCCGCGTCGGCGAGCGCGGCCATCACCTGCTCCTGGCCGGTGCAGGTACGGCCGGCCACCTCGGCGGTGCCGAAGTCGCACACGCGCGAGAACGGCTCGTGCACCACCAGGAAGTCGCCGCGCTCGTACATCGCGCGCTCGAACGCGGTCGACCGCGAGCGCGGTACGCACCACAGCGCCAGGAGGTCCGGCTGCCGCTCCGTCATGAGGCCGCCTCTCGGAAGGAGTTGTCCAGTTCGCGCAGGGCCGTGCGGAGGATCCGTACGCCGTCCAGGTACTCCTGGACCAGGATGTGCTCGGTGTCGGTGTGGTCCTGGCGGCAGTCCCCGGGGCCGTAGGTGGCCATCGGCACCTGCCAGCTCCTGCTGAGCGTGTTCATGTCGCTGGTGCCCGTCTTGAGCTTGTGCGCGGGCCGGAACCCTTCGAGGCGGATGGCGCGGGTCAGCGCGCGTACGCACGCGGAACCGCGCGGCACCATGACGGCGGGTACGTCGTACACCGGGACGACGTCGATCCCCTCGCCGAGGGTCGCCGTGACCTGCCGCAGCAGTTCCTCGGGCGAGAGGCCCGGGGGTGTGCGGAACACGAGGGAGCACGCACTCGAGAACGGTTCGAGGCGGCCGTCCCTGACGACCATGCCGACGTCGCCGAAGTTCGCGTTGCCCCGGGTCCCGTAGGTGTCGAGGAGCCGGCCGAGCGCCCGTACCAGGATCTCGCCGGCCTTGGGCCCGGGGGTGGCGGTGTGGGTGCGCGGGACCTCGCACCGCACCTCGAACTCGGCCATCCCCTTGTAGCCGATGGTCACCGCCGAGGCACCGCTCGGTTCCCCCACGATGACGGCGTCGGGCACCGGCACGGTCCGGCGGACGTGTTCTGCGCCCCGGGACCACAGGGTCTCCTCCTCGACGACGCCCACCCAGTGGACGCGGATGCCGAGGTCGCGGCTGCTGAGCGCGGCGACCAGCATGGCCGCCAGCGGTCCCTTGGCGTCCACGGCGCCGCGCCCGCGGACGAGGGTCGCGGTGTGCTCGAAGGGGACGGCGCCCGGCACGGTGTCCAGGTGGCTGAGGAGCATGACCGTGCGCGGGCCGCGGCCGACCAGGGCGTGCACGTTGCCCACCTCGTCGATGTGGCTCCGCGCGCCGTGTTGGGCCGCGATGTGCCGCAGCCGCTCGGCCAGTCGCCGCTCGTCGCCGGAGACGGACGGTGTCGCCACTGCCTCGGCGAGCAGTCCGACGGCTTCGGCGTCGGTCAACTCGCTTTTCTGGGTGCTGAGATGTTCGATCGTCACGGCGTGCCAAGACCCTTCCCGATGAGGGTTCCGCTCCCTCGTAGAGCTTTCGCGACGGGCGAGTCCACCCGTCCGTCGCACACCTGTACCGCCTGCGCGCCGTTCTCCAGGGCCTCCACCGCGGCGGCGACCTTCATCCGCATGCCGCCCGTCAGCTCCGGCACCAGCCGTCTCGCCTCGTCTCGGCTCAGTGCGGCGATGACGGACGAGGGGTCCGCGGGGTCGGCGAGGACGCCCGGCGCGTCGGTGAACAGGAGCAGCCGGTCCGCCTGCCAGGCCGCCGCGATCGCGCAGGCCATCCGGTCCGCGTCGACGTTGGTCGCCTGGCCGTCGGCGGTCATGCCCGGGGGACACACGACGGGGACCATGCCGCAGGTGTGCACCGCGTCCAGGACGGCGGTGTCCACACCGGTGATCCGGCCGGCGAAGTTGTCGCGCACCACGCGCACGGCGCCGTCGAAGACCGCGCGGACGGCCGCCTTGCGTACGGTGCGCACCAGTCCCCCGTCCATTCCCGACAGGCCCACGGCCGTCACACCGCGTGCGGCCAGTTCCGAGACGATCCGCGCCTGGGTGCGGCCGCGCATCGCCATCATGAGCGCGCCGAGCGTCGGCTCGTCCGTGTACCGCGTGACCATCCCGTCCGGGGAGCGCAAGGTGCGCCGCGGCAGCCCCAGTTCGCCGAGGGTGTCGTCGATGTCCCGGGAGCCGCCGTGCACCACGGTGACGCGGTGGCCGCCGCTGAGGGCGGCGATGTCGTCGGCGATCCGCGCGCTGTCCTCCTGGAGGCTGCCGCCCCACTTCACCACGAGTCTCATCATGTTCACACCGGATGCAGGCCGGGAAACGTCAGACCGCACGTCTCCGGGAGACCGAGCATGAGATTCATGCACTGGACCGCGCCGCCCGCGGCTCCCTTCATGAGGTTGTCGAGCGCGCCCATCACGAGCGCTCTGCCGCGGTGGTCGGCGACGATCCCGACGTCGCAGTGGTTCGAGCCGAGCAGGACCTTGGCGTCCGGGTAGCGGTAGGTGCCGCGCGGGCTGTTCACCAGGCGGACGAACGGCTCGGCGGCGTAGTCCTCGCGGTACATGGCGAGCAGTTCGCGTTCGCTCACCTCGCCGACGGCCACCTTGGTCACCGTCTGCACGCCGCGCACCTGGGGTGTCGCGGTGACCGTCATGGACGCCCCGACACCCAGCGCCTCGACGACCTCCGCCTCGTGCCGGTGGTCGAACGGCGCGAACACCCGTAGCACACCGCTGCGCAGCGCATGGGAGTTGGCCGGGCCGCCGGAAGCGCCGGAGCCGCTGCTGCCGGTGCGCGCGTCGATCTGCACCTCCTCCAGGAGACCGCGGGCCGCGAGCGGCGCGAGGCTCAGGATCGCGCTGGTGGCCATGCAGCCGGGGACCGCAACCCGGTTCGCGTCGGTGATCTGCTTGCGGTGGAGTTCGGGCAGGCCGCGCACGAAGGCCCTGGCGTGCTCCCCCTCGCGCCGCCAGCCGTAGTAGCGCTCCATCAGGGCGCCGTCCTCGATCCGGAAGTCGGCGGTCAGGTCCACGATCTTCGGTGCGAGCGCGGTCATCTCGTCGAGGATCTTCGCCGTGGAGCCGTGCACCCCGGCGAGGAAGACGAGGTCGGCCGGTTCCAGGTCCGCACGTCCGCTGTAGCGCAGCCCGCTGCCGCGCAGCGGCGGGTGCGCGCTCTCCACCGCCTTGCCGGCGTGGGTGTCCGAGGTCACGGCGGTGACCTCGACCCCGGGATGGTGGACGAGCAGGCGAAGCAGCTCGCCGCCCACGAATCCCCTGCCGCCCACCACCGCGACGCGCTTCATACGGGCACCTTCACATCGGTCGGCTCGGACACACATGCCTCCACGATCCGCGCGGCGACATCGACACCCGTCGCCCGTTCGAACCCCTGGAACTCCACGCGGGAGTTCACCTCCAGCACCAGGTGGCGCCCGTCCGCGCCCTCGACCAGGTCCACCCCGGCGATCCGGGCGTCCACGGCGGCCGCCGCCCGGACGCACAGCCGCTGGATCTCCTCGTCCGGCGGGTGCTGCTCCACCGTCGCTCCCCGGGCCACGTTGTTGCGCCAGTCGCCGCCCGCCCGGACGATGACGCCCAGGCAGACACCGTCGACCACGATGCCCCGGATGTCCGGCGCGCCGGGTCTCACCGCTTCCTGCACGATCACCGTCCGTGTGACCGCCGAGGGCAGCGCGGCGCAGTGTTCGAGCACGGCGTCGGCCGCGTACCGGTCGGTGATCAGGCTGACCCGGTTGCCCCACGACGAGCTGAGGGGCTTGACCACGGCCGGGTAGCCGACCGCCTCGATCGCCTTCCTCCCGGCTTCCGGGGACGGCGCCAGCAGCGTCGTCGGGGTGGGGATGCCGAGCTGCCTCAGCCGCACATAGGTGGACCACTTGTTGCCGCACACCCGGCTCGCGGTCGCGCCGTTCACCGGGTGCGCGCCGAACGCTTCCAGCGACTCCGCTGTGAGCGCGGCCCGTTGGCTGGAGATCTCCCGGTTCAGGACCCGCATGCCCCGCAGCCGCTCGGCGTCCCGTGGTGCGAAGGACAGGGTGCGGGGGTCGAGCCGGACCGCGGGGATGTCGCGGCGTTCCAGTTCGTCCAGAAGGCGGCGCTCCTCGTGGCGGACGGTGGACAGGAGGATCCCGAGCGGCCGCTGTCGTCTTCCCGGGCGGTCACTCACCCCAGTCCTCTTCGGGCTCGGGCGCGATCGCCAGGGCCAGCGGGGCCGTCGACTGGATCTCCAGTTCCGCCGCGCACCCCGGACAGCTCACGATCTCCCCCTGATAGCTGTCCGCCGGTATCTGCAACGGGCCGGCGCAGCTGACGCACTGCGTGTCCATCTCATCTGTCCCTTCTCGAACGGTTCCCGGTCGGTTCTCGGTCGGTTCTCGGTCATCGCGGGTCGGTGACGAACTTCAGCACCTGGCGGAGCACGGAGTCGGCGGTGAGCCCGCCGACCTCCAGCAGGGACGCGTGGGTGCCGGGTGGGAGGAAGCCGGTGACGCCGATCGGGAGCCACGGGATGCCGCGGGCTCCGACCGCCGCGGCGAGCTGCGCGCCCATTCCGCCGGAGGTCCACGCCTCCTCCAGCGTGACCAGCAGACGGCACTGCCTAGCGAGGACCCGTCCGGTCGCGGCGGCGGCCTCCTGGTCGACGGTGTGGGCGTTGACCACCTGGGCGCTGTGTCCCTCGTCGGCCAGGGCGCGGGCGACGTCCAGGGCGGTGGAGAGCATCTCGGGTCCCGTCGCGACGAGGGCGATGTCGCGGCCGGTCCGGACCACCTGGGGCACGCCCAGCTCCGGTACGGGCAAGCCCGCGAACAGCGGCGACGCCTTGCGGCCGAGCCGCAGGTAGGTCGGGCCGTCGTGGCGCAGGCACTGCTCCAGCAGCGGCGCCGTCTGGTGCGCGTCGGCCGGGGCGACGACGCGCATGTGAGGCAGCGCGCTCATCAGGGCCAGGTCCTCGGTGGCGTGGTGGGTCGGCCCCAGCCAGCCTCCGCTGGCGCCGCCGTGGGTGCCGACGATGCACACCCGGCGCCGCGGATAGGCGATGTCGAGCTTGATGAACTCGAACGCCCGGCTGACGGCGAAGGCACCGAACGTGCAGACCAGCGCGCGCCGTCCGCAGTGCTCGGCACCGGCGGCGAGCCCGATGGCGGCGTTCTCCGCTATGCCGACGTTGAGGTAATCCATCTCAGCTGTCGGTTTGACGCTGCCGGTGTCGGTGTCGACGACGAGTACGCCGTGCCGTGCCGCGAGTTCCGGCAGGGCGTCCGCGAAGGCGGCACGGGTGCTCGCCCGCTCCGCTGTGACCTCAGGCATGGCCGGGCGCTCCCTTCGTGCCGCCGTTCGTGCCGCCGAGCGGGGCCGTCCGTCGCAGGCCGGCCAGGACGCGTGCGCGTTTCGCGGTGTCGAGCCGGACGAAGTGGGAGACGGCCCGGCCCGCGAGGACACCGGTGCCCTGCGCCTTGACCGTGCGGCAGACCACCGCCGTCGGCCCGTCCGTCTCCGCCGCCTCCTCGAAGGCCGCGCAGAGGGCCGCCGGGTCGTGTCCGTCCACCTCGACGGTGTGCCAGCCGAAGCCGTTCCACCGGTCGGCCACGGACGCGCCGGGGCTCACCTCGCCGACGGCCCCGGTCTGCTGGAAGCCGTTGACGTCGATCACCGCGACGAGGTTCCCGGCGTTCAGGGCGCGGCTGACCTGGGCCGCCTCCCATACGGATCCTTCCTGCAACTCGCCGTCACCGAGCAGCACATAGGTGCGCGCGGGTGTCCCGCTGTGCCGGCGCTGCGCCCAGGCGGTGCCGTTGGCGAGGGCGAGGCCGTGGCCGAGGGAGCCGGTGGCGAACTCGACGCCGGGGACGGCGACGTTGCCGTGGGTGGCCAGTCTGCCGCCGGGGCGGCAGAAGGTGCCGATCTCCTCCGGCGCGATGAAGCCGCGCTCGGCGAGTACGGCGTAGAGGGCCATCGCCGCGTGGCCCTTGCTCAGGACGAACATGTCCCGCTCGGGCCGTCCGGGGTCGGCGGGGTCGACGTTCATCGTGTGGAAGAACAGCGCCACCAGGATCTCCACGCAGGACATCGATCCGCCCAGGTGGCCGCCCTCGGGGCCGGAGCACATCTCGACGATGTGCTCCCGCACGCGGTGGGCGTGGTGTTCCAGCTGTTCGCGTGCCGCCGGCTCGTGCACGGATCTGGTCAGCGGTCCGCACCTTCCGCGAGTTCCGCCAGGACCTTCAGATGCGACCAGACCTTCTCCAGGACATCGGCGAAGTCCTGGAGCAACGGCCCGGCGTCGGGCGGCAGATGGCGCTGCTGGAGGGTGAAGCTGCGGTCGACGACGTCCTGTGTGACCGGCCACGAGCCCGGCTCCTGGGGGCATATGGACCGCAGCGCGGGCTGCTCGGGGACCGGCATCATCTGGTACCTGGTCGCCGGAAGGCCCTCGGCGCGCAGGGCCCGGATCAGCAGGTTCCGCGCCGTCGCGGTGTCCGCGCCGGGCAGGAGCCGGCCGAGGTCGACGACGAACCGCAGGATGTGCCACGCGTGCTCGTACCCTTCGGGCTCCGCCGGGCACTGCAGGCCGTCCAGGTGCTCCAGCCGCGCCAGGAAGGCGGCGACATTGGACCTGCGGGCCGCGTGGTACTCCTCGAAGCGTTCCAACTGGCTGGCGGTGTAGGCCGCCTGGACGTTGCTCAGCTTGGCGTTGAAGCCGAGCCGGTGGCTCACGTACCGCCGGGGGCGGTCCGCGCGGATGGTCTCGCCGAACTGGCGCAACTGGACGATCCGGTCGGCCACACCGTCGTCGTCGGTGACGACGAGTCCGCCTTCTCCGCAGGTGGGGAGGTTCTTCGTCATCTGGAGGCTGAAGGTGGCGGTGTTGCCGGACGCGCCGCACAGGGTGTCCCGGTAGCGGGCGCCCTGGGCCTGCGCGGCGTCCTCGACCACCACGCAGCCGTGGCGGCGCGCGATGTCGCCGATCGCCTCCATGTCGGCGCTCAGACCGTGCAGGTGCACCGGGACGACGGCCTTGGTCCGCCCGGTGATCTGCGCGGCCAGGCTCCGCGGTGACATGGTGAAGGTGACCGGGTCGACGTCGGCGTAGCGGGGTGTCGCCCCGACGTGCACCACGGCCATCGCCGTGGCGACGAAGGTCAGCGCGGGGACGACGACCTCGTCGCCGGGGCCCACCCCGTGGGCCAGCAGGGCGAGTTCGATGGCGGTGGTGCCGTTGCTCACTCCGACGCAGCGCCGTACGCCTAAGTAGTCGGCCCAGGCTCTCTCCAGCCGTTCGACGGCGGTCGGGCCGCCGGTGCGGTCGGAGACGAAGACGTTCGAGTCCAGCACCGAGAGCACCGCTGCGCGGTCGGCGTCCGTCGTCTTCGGCCAGTCCACCGGCGCGAGCGTGCCCAGTACGGGCTCGCCCCCGGTGAGCGCCAGGGTGTCCGCGGCTGCGCCGTTCATGAGGCGTCCGTCCGTTCCGTCGACAGGGCGAGCCGCCAGTCGACGGCCAGTTGCTCGTAGGCGTGCGTCAGCTCTTCGCCGCGCCGCCGGATCAGTTCCGGTGCCCCGGGGGTGTGTGCCGCGTGCGCGCTCAGCAGCCGTACGTTCGACCAGGCGGAGACGACGCGGTCCGCCGAGGCCGCTACCTCGGCCAGATGGCCGGGGCGCGTGCGGAGCGCGCACTCCTGGGCGAACCGTCCGTGCAGGTACGCCTGCGCCTGCATCGCCCAGCCGAAGGTGTACGCGGGCCGCAGCCGGGCCGGGTCGGCGCTGTGCTCCTCCAGCCGCTCGACGAACCGGCGCAGCCCGCTGCGGCCGGTCCAGACGCGGTCGGCGGGGCCTGCCGTGCCGGTGTCCCACCGGTCGAGGTTGCCTCTGAGCGCCCGTACGACCTGGTCGTCGGTGAGCGGTCCTGGTTCCGGCCGCACCTTCACGGTCAGCACCCGGCCGCCGATCTCCCGGCTGGAGAAGAACACGTCCTGGGTGTCGGTGGGGTTGCCGGACATCCAGCTCTCCACCAGGTGCTCGGCGGCCAGCCACCCCTGGAATCCCGGCGGTTGGGCGTCGGAGACGTAGAACTCCGCCTGTCCGCCGCCGGTGCGCCGCCAGGCGGGCACCACGACCAGGTGGGCCGCGTGCACGTCGTGGTAGGCGGGCCGGAAGGGCAGATGGTAGTTGTCCACCGCGACGATGACGGCGGCGTGCTCCTCGATGAGGCCGATCAGGTCGTCGGCGTCCTTCCCGGACGTCCAGGCCGACTCCACGTCGTGGTAGGGGCACAGGTCGGCCGCCACACCGCGGCTGCTCTGCGCGGGGCGGTAGAACTCCTCGCACATGGCGTCGTCGGGCGCGAACGCGAACTCACAGGCCTGGCCGAGCACTTCGACCGGCCGCAGACCGTGCTCCAGCAGGATGCTGCCGAGGGTGGTCTGCAGGCAGCTCAGCGGGTCCTCGTACCACTGGGGGTAGGTGCCGGTGGTGCCGTTCCACCGCGGAGTGCGCAGCGCCGTCCCGGTCGTACCGCCTGCGTTCACGACTGGTCCCCTTCGTCCGCCGGCCGGCCGTCCGCTCGCCGACCGACCAGCGTCATGGCGAAGAGGTGCACGGCCGGGTTCTTGGGCAGTGACATGGCGCCGAGCGGCTGCCGGGAGGTGATCGGCACACGTTGGCACCAGAGTGTGATCCCTATGCGTTCCTGCACGTGGTACGGGTAGTGGATGACGTCGGTGCGCAGCGCGAGTTCCTCGCCGTAGCCGGACCGGCCCTCCCACAGGTCGGAGAGCGCCAAGTGGTCGCGGTCCACCGAGCCGTTGGAGAAGTGCCAGGTGAGGACGTCTCTGACCCGCCGCTCGCCGCAGCCGATGACATAGAGCCAGTCCCAGCGCCGCTCGGGTACCGCTATCCGCTGTCCCGAGCAGAGCACGTTGTCCGGCCCCCGCCCGTCGAGCGGTGCGCTGCGCAGCGGCACACCGTCCACGACGACCTCCAGCGGCTCGCTCCGCGCCGGGAGCGAGTTCCGCCAGATGTTCAGCCGGCCGTCGGCGAGATTGTCGGGTGTGGTCGCCGCCTGGTTGTTCAGGAACGGCTCCAGCACGAGCATCTTGTGAACTGTCAACGGAGATCCTTCCGTACCAAGGCTCTGCGCTGCAGGCGGGGTTCGACGACGGTGAATCCGCAGGACTCGAAGGTGCTCACCCGGCCGTGGAAACTGTGGCGGTCGAATGCGGCCCCGGGATCGCGGTCGTCCTCGGGAAATGCCTCGATGAATTCCGCCTTCTCCTCCCGTGCCCACTGGACCGCCCGGTCGACGAGCACCTTCACCAGTCCCCGGTGGCGGTGCTCACGAGCCAGGTAGAGGCACACGATGGACCAGATGCGCTCGGGGTCGTCGCCCTCGATCGGTTTCGCCGCCCGGGATCCGCGCAGCCGCGGGAAGGCCGAGCGGGGACCGGCCCCGAGCCAGCCGGCCGGGACGCCGTCGACCGAGCCGAGGACGCCCACCCGCTCGCCGGACGTGACCAGGTCGCGCAGCCGGTCCCGGCGTGCCGCGGTGCCGCAGCCGGAGCGTTCCTTCGATGTCATCCGGAAGTAGGTGCACCAGCAGTTCTCCACGAGTCCTTTCGGTTCGAAGAACTCGCTGACGGCGGGCCAGTCGTCGGGTCCGACAACAGTGGTGACGAATTCACTCATCAGTTCTGCCTTCCGCGGTTTCTCAGTCGACCCGGCCGGTCAGTCCCGGTCATTTCCAGGTCACTGTCAGCGGCAGACACACTACGCCGTTCAAGAAGTTCGAGATGAGATGTCCGGGATCTCCGCCGAGCGACACGGAACGGACATTCTTCCGCCAGAGATCGAAGAATATCCGCATGCCGAGGGCGGCGACATGCTGCCCGATGCAGCGGTGCACACCGACTCCGAAGGCCAGGTGCTGGTTCGGGGAGCGGTCCGGAAGGAAGGCGTACGGCTCCTCGAACACCGCCTCGTCGCGGTTGGCCGAGGCGATCCAGGCGGAGACCAGCGAACCGGCCGGCACCTCGGTCCCGGCGAGCGCGGTGTCCGCGGTGGTGCGCCGCAGGACGTGGTTGACGGGGCTCGCCCAGCGCAGTGCCTCGTCGACGAACCTCTGGTCGGTGCGCTCCTGGCGGGTGAACCACGACCACAGATCGTCGTCGCTCGCCAGGAGGATCAGCGTCTGGTTGATCGTCTGGGGCACGGTGGGGTTGGCGCCCATGAGGAACGCGTACGCGTTCAGCAGGGCGACGTCCCTGCCCTCGTCGCCGACGACCTGGGCGGTGACCGGGCACCGGCCGCTCACCGTGTCCCCGGAGGGGTTCGCCTCCAGCACCTCGCCGAGGACGGTCATGATCGTCGTGTGCGCCTCGAAGAGGTCGAACCGGCGCTGGTACTCCGACCCGGCCGAGTCCACTCCCCCCATGGCGCGCACCGTGGCCCGGCCGGTGGTGGTCCACTCCTGCTGCGGGATGCCCATGAGCTGCCCGGTGATCGTCATGGGCAGGGTGACCATCGCCTCGCAGAAGTCGAACGACTCCCGGCCGCGCACGGTCTCGAACAGCTCGGACATGCGGTCCGTGATGCCCTGTTCGAGGCGCTGCGTGGCCGGCACGGTCATCAGCGGGGTGAAGGCGCGTTTGATCTCGGAGTGCAGGGGCGGGTCGGTGAGGTGGATCGCCGCGCCCGCCGCGACGTCCCCGTCCCCCCGTACGGTGAGCATGGTGCTGTACGCCGAGGAGAACGTCCCGGGGTCGCCCAGGACCTCACGGACGTCCGCGTAGCGCGTCGCCGCGTAGAACTCCTGTCCGTCGGGGGTCCGCTGGCGGTGCAGGCCGCCGCTGTCGCGCAGTTCCTGCCAGACCGCGTGCATGTCCCGTTCGGCGTACTGCGCTTCCTCGTAGACGTCCGGCGACACCGCGTCCGAGGGCTGAGGGCCTTTGAGGGAGACTCGCATCGGAAGACCGCCTTCGCATGGGGGGGTGAGGTGACTCGGACACTGCTCGTGCGTTCCGGCCGGTGCCGGGCTCGCCGGCGGCCCGCTCGCGGCGGCTGTGCCGCCCGGGTCATCCGTCCGCCACCCTGCCCTCGTGGTCCAGGAGTCCCATGTTCTGGGCGCACTTCATGTAGAAGCGCGAGGCGACCGACCACTCCGTGATGCCCTGGGCGCCCAGCACCTGCATGGCGCTGCGCACGACGCGCACCAGGGCGTCCTGTTCCACCAGTTCGAAGCGCCGTACGGCGTCCTCGTCCACGTTCTGCGCGTGCTCGGCGAGTTCGTGGAGCCGCGCGCCCAGGGCGGTCAGCTCGGCGTAGCCGCGGATCAGCGGGAACATCAGGGAGTCCTGATCGACCAGGCGGCGGCCGAACTGCTCCCGGGTGACGGCATGTTCCCACGCGGTGCGGAAGAGGCCGATGCCGAGGCCCAGGACGTAGGCCGCGTGGCGCAGCCTGCACGCACGCTCCGGGCACGGGCCGTGCGGGGTCTGCGTGCCGCCGTCGCCCGCGAAGTGGTGCGGGGTGTAGGCGTTCTCGTACCCGAGGTAGCCCATGCCGAGGCTGATGCCGCAGCCGGCGGTGAGGCCGAGTCCGAGGCCGCCCGCCTCCTCCGGGCGTTCGACCAGGTCGAAGCCGAGGTCGGTGAGGGTCTTCGCCAGCGCCTCGCGCCGCTCGTCCGAGTAGGCGAAAAGCGGCTCGGCCTTGATGCGGGCGCCCTCTGGTTCGAGGACCTCCACGACGGTGTCGACGAGGTCGCCGCCGAAGCGGTGCAGGATCTCCAGGCAGCGACGGGAGCACTCCTCCTTGAGATCCGCCGAGAGGGTGGACAGCATCATCTCCGACGTGCCGGCGGACAGGGTGAGTCCGGGCGACTCGGTCAGCGCCGAGAAGAGTTCCTCGTGGACCAGGTCGTCCGCGCCGGGCGCGCTGGCGAGGGTGCTCCAGCGGCGCAGCACCTCGTGCCCGACCTGCTGGCAGGTCTCGCTGGTGTACAGCTTGGCGACGGCGGTGTCGGTGGCCCTGACGTCGGCGCGCAGGAACACCTCGGTGGCCGCGCGTGCCAGGGTCGTGGCGCACTCGACCTGGCCCTCCAGCCGCCGCAGCCGCTCGGACGGCGCGGTCGTGGTGTACAGCGCCTTCAGCCAGCGGGCCGCCCTGACGACATGGTCGATGCCGGTGCGTTCGATGGCCAGGGCGCCGTCGAGCAGGGCCCAGCCGCGGCCCTCGTCGCCCACCCGGCGCCAGCTCTCGACCTCGACCTCGTGGAGGCGTACGCGGCACATCCGTTCGCGTTGCACCGTCTGGACGAGTTCGACGCTCACGCCGTCGGCCGCCAGGTCGATGACGAAGAGGGTGATGCCGTCGTACTTGTGCCCGTCCTGGCCGGTGCGCGCGGCCACCAGCGCCGAACCCGCGATGTCGCTGTAGATGCTGAACACCTTGACGCCGTTGAGGACATAGTTCTCGCCCCGGCGCTCCGCCCTGGTCCGCAGCGCCGCGAGGTCGCTCCCGGCGCGCGGTTCGCTGTAGAGGACGGTGGCGAACTCCTCACCGCGGGCGATGCGCGGGAGCAGCTCGCGCCTGAGCCGTTCGGAGCCTGACTTCAGGACGAAGTTGCCCACGATCTGCACGGTGAGCGCGTACACCAGGTCCGGCAGCCCGGTCGAGGAGAAGCCCTCGAAGAGCTCGATGGCGCGGCGCGTCGGTGTTCCGGCGCCGCCGTACTCGCTCGGCCAGTCCGGGGTGAGCAGTCCGCGCCGGCCCAGTTCCCGGTACGCCTCGGTGATGGCGTCGGGGTCCATCCGCCGGGCCCTGATCACGAGGTCGCGCCAGTGGGGTGTGTCCACGAGCTGCTTCAGCGACGCGTGCAGAGCGGCACCGTCGGCCTCGGCCGCCGGGCCGTCCGGGTGCGGGACGGCTGCCGCCGCTGCCGGGGGCTCGTCCCGGACGGCCCGTTCGATGGCGGCGAGGTTGCCGTCGTCCCGGAGCAGGCCGTAGTGGTCGCCGGGCAGGTCCTGGAAGCGCACGCCGCCCGAAGTGACCGTGCGCCAGTCGCACTTGGCGGACTCCACGGCGCGTACGGAGACGACGTCGAGGTCTCCCGGTGTGGGCTCCCACTCGCAGATGAGCCGTCGGTTGTGCTCGAAGATCTCGAAGCGCTCGGTGAACGTCTCCAGGTCCATGTCGAGTGCGGCGGCGGCCTCCGCGCGGGTGTCCGGCGCGCTCTCGCCGTCGCGTCCGCTCAGCCTGGACACGTCGTCCACGAAGGCCCGTACCGCCTCGCCGGGTGTCCAGCGCGGGTAGACGCCGCCCGACCACGTCGAGTCGAGGAGCACCACCCTCGGGCGGCGTCCCCGGGCGGCGAGCAGGCAGGCGATCTCCCAGGCGAGGGCGCCGCCGAAGGACCAGCCGCACACCAAATCGACCTCGGGTCCCCGGCCGGCGAAGCTCTCGACGTACCGCCGGGCCAGTTCCTGCATCGACTCGGCTGGTCCGCCGTCGGCGAGTGTCCTCGCGGAGGCTTCGAGGCCGAAGCACCGGTGGTCGCCGAGCCGGCGGACCAGCGGCTGGTAGGCCAGCAGACTGCCGCCCACCGGGTGGGCGAACAGGAGCACCTGGCCGGAGGAGTCCGGCCGGCTCAGTTCGATGAGACTCGTTGTGTCCGCCCCCGCCGATCTCGTCCGGAGATAGGCGTTCAGGCGTTCCCCTTCACGTTGCATCACGTGTTTCCTGCCCTTGTGGTCGATGTCCGGCTGCTCACTCGGCCAGGAGTCGGGAAACGTCCTCTTCGGACATCTGCTCGATGACCTTCTCGAGTTCCTCGGGGGGCAGGCCGGCCAGCCGGGCCCGTTCCACCTCCAGGGCCATGCTCCGAACGCTGGAGTCAGCGAAGAACGCGGCCAGGGAGATGTCCGTGGCGAAGATCTTCTTGATCTTGGAGACCAGTTGGGCGGCCTGCAGGCTGGTCCCGCCCAGGTCGAAGAAGCTGACGTTCTTGGCGAAGTCGGTGCGGCCGAGGATCGGGCCGAACGCCTTGGTCAGCATCTGCCGTTCGACGTCGCTGAGCTGCTCCTCGGGCTCCGGCTCGGCGGTGGCGTCGACACCGGGCAGGGCACGCTCGTCGATCTTCCCGCTGGCGTTGATCGGCAGTTCGTCCAGCACCAGGAAGGTGCTCGGCACCATCGTGGACACGAGATACCTGCGGCAGTGCTCCCGCAGCGCCGCCTCGGACACGTGGGGTGCTCCGCCGGTGGCGCAGTAGGCGACGACCCTCTTGTGGTCCTGCACCTGCTGGACCTGGACGTACACGTTGCGGATCCCGTCGAAGGCGCGGATGACGCTCTCGATCTCGCCGATCTCGATCCGCACGCCGTTTATCTTGACCTGCTTGTCGGCGCGGCCGACGTAGACGAGGCGGCCGTCGCCGTTGAGCCGCACCAGGTCACCGGTCAGATAGAGGCGCGCCTCGGGGTCGTCGCCGACGGGGTCCCGGATGAACCGCCGCCGGTTGTCCTCGTCCCGGTGCCAGTATCCGGCGGCCAGTCCGACGCCGCCGATGGCCAGCTGTCCGATGACACCCTGCGGCACCGGTGTGTTCTGCTCGTCCAGCACATACGCGACGTGGTTGTCCATCGGGGCGCCGATGGGCAGGGCGGCGGCCGACAGCGGCTCCTTCAGCTCCTCGACGATGCTGGTGACGGTGCACTCGGTGACGCCGTAGCCGTTGAAGATGCGCCGGCCCCTGCCCCAGGCCCGGACGAGTTCGTGGGAGAAGGCCTCACCGCCCACGAACACGATGCGCAGGTCGTCCAGCGGGGCCGGGTCGAGCAGTTTCATGACCGACGGCGGCAGGTCGGTGACCGTGACGCGGTGCTCCTCCAGGAACCGCTGGACGCCCGACATGTCCAGGCGCATCGCGGACGGCACGAGGTGGAGCGAGGCGCCGGTGAGCAGGGCGCCGAACATCTCGAAGACCGAGACGTCGAATCCGCAGGACGCGTAGCCGAGGAACCGGTCCTGAGGTGTGAGTTCGAACAGCGTCCGGACGTTGCGTATGAACCCGAGTATGTTGTCGTGGCTGACGAGTACGCCCTTCGGGGTGCCCGTGCTGCCCGAGGTGTACATCAGGTAGGCGATCGCGTCCCCGCCAGGGGCCGTGCCGGATGTGTCCGCCGCGTCCGGGAGATCGGTCGGCAGCCGTGACTCCAGGGCGGGTGCGACCCCGGCCGTCGTCGCGTCGCAGACGACGCGCCGCGGTTCCGCGTTCTCGATGATCGCCTCGATGCGGCCCGGCGGATTCATCGCGTCGACCGGCACATACACGGCGCCCAGTGCCAGCAGTGCCAGTACGGTCGCGGGGAAGTCGGGTGACGGTGTGAGCGCGACGCCCACCCGGTCCCCGGCGCCGACACCCTGCGCGGCGAGGTGGGCGCGGATCGCCTCGGCGCGCCGCCGCAACTGACCGTAGGTCAGTTCCTCGTCGGGGGTGCTGACGGCCACGCGCTGCGTGTGTGCGTCCGCGATCTCACAGAAATGTGTGAAGACATTTCCGGTGGGTGTCGGGACCGTGCGTCCTTGACCGAAACGCAGTTGGGTTTCGCGGGATTCCTCGTCGTGGGCCCAGGACTGCCGCAGGCTGAGCTCGGGAAGGGAGATCGCCCTGCGCAGGATTCCGACGAAGACCCGCTGCATGGTGTCGATCGTCGCCCGGTCGAATATATCGGTGTTGTACCCGATATTGATCTCCAGATCCGGGCCGTTCTGCGTGACCGTCCAGGACTGGAAGAACTTCGCGCGCGAGGTCTCCGGTATTTTCTCGTCGGCTGTAATCCCGTCGAGCCGGAGCGGCTCCGCCCACTCGTTCATCGTCAGTGTGTACTGGAACAGGGTGGAGCGCGAGGGGTCGCGTTTGACGCCGGCGCCCGCGATGATCTCCTCCAGCGGGAGCTGCCCGTGCGCCTGGCCGTCGCGGAATCGCCGCTGAATTCCCGCGAGGCATTCCTTGAAGGTCTCGTCGGGATCGATGCGGCAGCGCAGCGGAAGCATGTTGATGAAGAAGCCGACGGTTCTTTCGCACTCGACTTCGGAGCGGTTCGCGGTGGGCATTCCGAAGATGACGTCCTCGGAACCCGAGTACCGGTGGAAGAGGCAGGCCATCGCCGTGGCGTAGACGGTGATCGGGGTGGTGGACAGCGACGAGGCGAGATCGTTGACCTGTGCCGCGAGCCCCGGCCAGCTGCTCTCCAGCGCGGACCCCTCGTAGGTCGCCTCGGGCGGCAGCGGGCGGTCGCCTGCAATGTCCATGACATCCACACCGCTGAGCGTGTCCGCCCAGTAGTCCGCGCTCTCCTGCCAGGCCCCCGCGCCCATGCGCTTGCGCTGCCACTCGCTGAAGTCGGCGAACTGCACGGTGGGGGGCTCGATCTTGGGGGTGGTGCCGGTTCTTCGGGCGTTGTACTCCTGTTCTAACTCCTCGAAGAAGATCGAGGTCGACACGCCGTCGAAGATGATGTGGTGGACGACGAAGCCGAAGTAGTGCAGGTCGTCACCGACGGTGACCAGAGCGGCCCGCCACAGCGGGAACCGCGTCAGGTCGAGCACGGTGTCGCCGAGTTCGGCCATGAACCGCTCGGCCTCTTCCTCGGACTGCGCGGACTTCCGCTCGACGACGATCTCCGGGCTCTCCACAATGCCCTGGAAATACTCGTCGTTCTCCACCAGGACATAGGTGCGCAGCGCCTCATGACGCATGATGATGCTCGCGACGGAATCGGTGAGGGCGTCGACGTCGAGATCACCTTCGAGACGGAACAGGAATCCGACGTTGTAGGTCGACATTCCGGTCCGCAACCGGTCGACGAACCACAAGGTGTTCTGCGAGTACGAAAGGGGGACGTTGTTCCGGTCCTGACGGGGACGCGGCCCGTCGGTGACCCGGGAGCGTGCACGTGCCAACATGCTTGCGAGTGACTGCTTCTTTTCCGTCGCGGTACCGTCATGCACTGAACTCACACAAAGCTCCCTTGACGTCAATTGGCGATACAAAGCAGCAGTTCTGCGGTATTTCAGCAGTGCAGGCACGTGATCGTGCAACACGAGGCACGTCCGACCCCGGCGCATACCCTGCCCCACCGACACCAGGCGGTCAAGGCAGCCAGGAATGTAAGATCCTGCGATCGGACTTGTAAAAGTTCCATGGTTTACCCGGGTGATTGGGTATCGACCGGCCGGCGGCGCGGAGCGGTGCGCGACGGTTTTCAAGATCCGCCCGCGTCCGGTACTGCTTCCGCTTCCGGAACGCCTGCGCCGAGTCTTCGCTGATGCGGCCGGATCTCCGTGCGGTGGAGGGAGAATTCCGGCCGTCCGCTTCGCTCGCACCGGGCCACGGCACGGCGGGCCTCCCCCTCCGGCTCCGGTCTCGCCGTCTGCGGGCGCTCGGCGGAGCGGGCCGCACACGGCCGCGCACCGTGCCCCTGCTCCCCCGCCCGGCCGACACCCGCCGGCCGCCCGCCGCGGCGGTGTCCGGCATCAGCTCGGCGGCGGACCACCGCGCCGTACCGCCGCCCGACACATCGTCAGAAATATACAGGTGTGTGTGCACACCCCGGCGCGGCCGATCACGCGGGCGTCCGGGACGAAGACACCTTGTGATGCCGGGCGACGAGGTCGTCCCGGTGGTGGGGAACACCGGCACGTACCACCGCGACGGTGTCGACGAGCGCGGCGAAGTCCGTGAAGGGGTCCCCGTCGACCACCGTCAGCTCGGCCAGCCTGCCCGCCTCGACCGTGCCGAGGTCCGGGGCGAGACCGAAGAGACGGGCCGGGACGGTGGTGGCGGTGTGCAGGGCCTCGGCCGCGGTGAACCCGTGGGCGTGCAGACCCCGCAGCGCCAGATGGAGGGAGAGACCGACCGGCACCAGCGGCGAGTCGGTGCCCAGGGCGAGCCGGGCCCCGTGCTCGGCCAGCCGCCGGTAGTCGCCGAACTCGACCTTCAGCGCCGCGAGTTCGGGAGCGCCGGGGCGGGTGCGGGCGCGGTCGTGGACGGTGGCCGCGTCCCAGGGCGGCATGAGGACGTCCACCCGGGGATCGTCGGCGAGCGCCGGGGCGGCGCCGAGCAGGACCTGTGCGCTGAACGGCGTCATGATCAGGGCGAAGCCGCCGTCGGCGTACTGCTCGACCAGGTCCTGGTGGATGTGGCCGAGCGGGGTGGTGGCATGGCCGTACGGCAGTCGCTGGGTGGCCTGGAGATGGGTGGTGAGATCCTGGCCGGCGGCCCGGCCCGGCGCGCACAGATGGCTGCCGCACGGCACACCCAGCCGGTGCGCCGCCTCGGCGGCCCGTGCCATGTACGTGCCCGGGGCGCGCACATAGGTCTTGACGAAGTCGACGTCCAGGGCGGCGGCCCGCGCCAGGGTGCGCCGTACCCCGCTCTCGGTGCGGTGGGCGCGGCCCATGCTGTAGGCGGTGCGCGAGCCGTCGATCAGTTCGGCGCAGGCCAGTGAGCGCGGCCCCAGGCAGGCGCCCGACGCGGTGGCCTCGCGCAGCCGGGCCGTCTCGTACAGCGGGCCGCCCATGCAGGCGGTGGTCGTGATGCCGTAGGCGAGGGCCGTCAGGTTCTGCCGGGCGCCGTAGGTGGCCTGGTAGGGGTGGGTGTGGCTGTCGAACAGGCCCGGCAGGACGGTCCACGAGGAGGCGTCGAAGGTGCGGTGGCCCGGTCGGCGCGCGCGGTGCGGTGCGACGGCGGTGATCCGGTCGCCGCGCACGAGGATGTCCACGTCGTGGCGCGGCGCCCGGCCGGTGCCGTCCCACAGCTGCCCGGCGTGGACGCGCAGCGGTTCCCGGCCGCCGGGGCCGTCGCGGCGGGCGGCGGGCACGGTGGGGACGCCGGTCAGGGTGCGCGTCCGGCCCGGCATGCGGGCGTCGTCCAGGGACAGCAGACGCAGGTGCCCGCAGGACAGGTACAGGAGGGTGCGGGAGTCCGCCGCCCAGCTCGGGTGGTCGGCCGGCTCGTCGGTGAGCCTGCGGGCGGGCCCCGCCGGAGTGCCGTCGGGGGTGACCGGCAGCAGCCACAGCGCGGATTCGGCGACGAGCGCCATCCAGCGGCCGTCCGGCGACCACACGGGTCCGGCCGCGACCCGGTCGGACAGCGACTGGTGCGCGGCGGGCAGGTGGCGCCGCTCGGTGCCCGTGCGGACGTCGACGACGCGGATGACGTTGTAGCCCTCGCGGAAGCGGCGGTTGAGCCGGTTGCGGTCGCAGAAGGCCACCCGGCGGCCGTCCGGCGACCAGGTGGGGGTGCCGGGCGGGCCGTCGGTGGCGAGGGGGCGGGCGACGGTCCGTTCCCCGCCCGTGGCCAGGTCGCGGACCAGCAGGTTGCCGTGGACGTCGAGGCAGGCCAGGTGTGTGCCGTCCGGCGACAGGGCCGGGGAGAGGCGTCCGCCGCCGGTCACGGCCTCGTCCGCCGAGCCGTCCAGGCGGATCCTGCGTACGGCCGTCAGTCCGTCGCGGTCGGTGCAGTACAGCAGGCTGCGCCCGTCGGGGGCCCAGGCCGGCATCTGCACGTACTCCGTACCGGCGGCCCGCAGCAGCTCGCGCGGCGGTTCGGCGCCGGCGCCCGGGGCCCCGGACGGCAGCAGCCACAGGGAGTTGAGGGCCGCGCACGCCACCCGGCGCCCGTCCGGGGACAGCACCGGGCGGTGCAGACCGCGCACGGGCACGGGGGCGGTGTCGGTGTCGGTCCGTGATGTGTCGCGCCCTACGCCGCGGCGGTGCGGGCCGGGGACCGGCATCCGGGCGGTGAACGGGATGTCGCTGACGGCCGGGTTGGTCAGGGAGCGGATCCGGATCCGGCCGTCCGCGACGTAGAGGAGGCGGTCCTCGCCGAGCCAGCACGGCGGGGCGGCGGCCAGGTCCTCGTCCGCCGCGACCACCTTTCCGTCGACCAGCAGTTCGGCCCGGGACGGCGGGAGGGAGGGCGGGCCGTCCGTGCCGGACAGCCGCAGCCAGGCGATCCGGCCGCGCGGGGACACGGCCGGGCACAGCAGACGGCCCGTGGCCGTGGTGTGCACCGGCTGGGCTGTGCCGTCCGCCAGGGAGACCCGGACCAGTGAGAGACCGCCGTCGTTCCCGCCGTCCGGTGTGTGGGCGGCGCGCACGCACACCAGGGTGCGTCCGTCCGCGGACCACACCGGGTCGTAGTCCTCGAAGGGGCCTGCCGTCACCCGGGTGAGCCGGGTGCTGCCGACATCGAGGGTCCACAGGCCGTAGGAGCCGCCGGTCACCGGGTCGCCGCCGCGCTCGGAGGAGAACGCCAGCCGGGTGCCGTCCGGCGACCACGCCGCCCCGCGGTCGTCCCACGGGCCGTCGGTGACCCGGCGCAGTCCGCCGCCGTCGGCCCGCATCGTCCACAGGTGGAAGGCGCCGCCCGCGTAGCCGCACAGGGCCACCGTCCGGCCGTCCGGCGCGAACGCGGGCCGGGTCGCCTCCACCTCCCAGCGGGTCAGCCGCTCGGCCGCGCCGCCCGCCCGCGGCACGCGCCACAGCACGCCCTGCACCTCGGCGATCAGCGCGTGTCCTTCCGGGTGCGCGGTGACGGACCCTCCGGTCGTCTCGCGGTACGTCAGGACGCGCCCCGTCCCGGCCGCGGCGAACGCCCGGCCGGCGGGCGCCCCGACCGGCGAGACCGGCGCGACCGAGGCGGCCGACGCCCCCAGGAAGCGCCGCCTGGTGACGGACCCGTGCCCCGCATCCGTGCCGTGGTCCATGGCGCGTTCCTCCCGTGTCCCGATCTCACCGGCCCGACCGACCACCTGGTCAACCGGCGGCGGCCCGGAGGGTCACGGGTCCGGTCGGGTGAAGTGCCGTGGAGGCGACGTGAGGTGACACCGCTTCGTGTTCTGTACCGGGCAGCCGGGGCGGACGTCGGTGGTCACTGCCGCACGTCCGGGCCGGGTGGCAGGCCGGCCACCTCGTCGACCAGGGGCTGGACCCGGTGGGGGACGACGGCGCTCAGGGCGATGACCGTCGTGCTGCGGCGGACGCCCGGTACGGCGAGGACATCGTCGATCACCTGCTGGACGTGCTGGTTGCTCGTGCCCGCGATGCGGCACCAGATGTCACCGGGGCCCGTCACGATGTGGGCCTCGATGATCTGCGGGACGGCCCGCAGACGGGCGGCGATGGCCTCGCGGGCCGGCTGGTCCACCTCGAAGGTGGTGAACGCCTGGACCACGTGGCCGAGGGCGGCGACGTCCACGTCCGGGCCGTAGCCGGTGACCACGCCGGAGGCGGTCAGCCGGTCGAGCCGGGCCTGCAGCGTGCCGCGTGCGACGCCGAGCCGGCGGGCGATCTCCAGCAGGCCCTCGCGGGGGCGCTCCCGCAGCAGGCGCAGCATCCGGCCGTCGAGCGGGTCGAGTCCCTGGCGTGCCATGGCGCTGTGCCTGCCGATCTGCGATCTCGGAGGCATCGTCCGGCCTCATTCTTTGTCAGATTAGCAAGAGGAAAGGGACTGCGTTGCCTATTCGGCTGCCCATGGCTCACGCTGTGGTCCCCCGGCCGAGGAGGAGCAGCAGTGAGGCAGCACACCCACCCGTTCGTCCCGTACCGGCCCGAGCGGTACGGGGAGGCCGAGATGGTCCGGCGGGGCGAGGACTTCGTGTCGTTCCTCGACCGCCGCCGCAGTGTGCGGTTCTTCAGCGACGAGCCGGTCCCGCGCGCGTGTGTCGACCTCGCCATCGCCGCGGCGAACACCGCCCCGTCCGGCGCCCACTTCCAGCCGTGGAAGTTCGCCGTGATCGGCGACGCGGGGACCAAGCACCGCATCCGGGTCGCCGCCGAGGAGGAGGAGCGGGTCAACTACGAGGGCGGGCGGATCCCGCCCGAGTGGCGTGCCGCGCTCGCGCGCCTGGAGACGGACGCGGACAAGAGCTATCTCGACGTCGTGCCGTGGATCGTCGTCTGCTTCGCCGAGAAGAGCACGGCGATGCCGGACGGTTCGCTGCGCAAGAACTACTACGTCAACGAGAGTGTGGGCATCGCGTGCGGCTTCTTCATCGCCGCCCTGCACGCCATGGGGCTGAGCACCCTGACGCACACACCCAATCCGATGGGCTTCCTCACCGAGATCTGCGAGCGGCCCGGCAACGAACGGCCCTACATCCTCTTCCCGATCGGCCGTGCCGCACCCGACTGCGAGGTCCCGGACCTGGCGCGCAAGTCGCTGGCGGAGGCGACCGCCGAGAGTCCGGGCCTGACCTGAACGGCCCTTTCCCCGGCGGCGGTCCGCCGTCCGTCGTGGTCACGCGGGGTCCGGCGGGCCGCCTGGCGATGTCATGATGTGCGCCGGAGACCGACCGAGCGGGCACGGGGGCACAAGTGGCAGGCGCGGGGCCCGGCGGTCCGGGCGGCATGGCGGCGGACCGGCTCGGGGCGATGCTCGGACAGGTCCAGGACAAGGAGGCGCGGCGCGCCCTGAAGCGCGTGCTGCGGCGAGGCGGCCGAGGAGGACTGCCACCCCCTGTTCGTCTCCCTGGTGCGGGGCACCGGGGGCCTGACGTCCGCCGCGACCGCCGCGCTGCCGGTCGTCCTCGCCCTCGCCTGCGACCCGGGCATGGGCGCCCGGGTCACCCTGGTCGAACTGGTGGCCTGTCTGGCGAGGGCGGCGGCCGGGCCCGGACCGGTGGACGCGGGGTGGCGCGAGGCGTGGCGGTCCCAGCGGCCCCGGCTGAGGGCGCTGCTCGCGGATCCCCGACCAGAGGTGCGCAGGGAGGCGCTGTCCCTCCCGGTGGGCGCCGATGCGCTGCTGGAGCGGTGGCACACGGAGACGGACCCCGCCGTGCGGCTGCCGCTGCTGCTCGCGCTGGGGACGGCCGTCGCGGGCGAGCCGGCCGGTGCCGGGGCGGTGGACCGGGTGCGGGCGGTGGTCCGGGAGGTGCTGCGGACCGGCGATCCCGTCCTGCGGGTCGCGGCCGTGCACGCCTGGGCCTCCTTCGATCCCCGGGTCCCGGTCCGTGAGCTGGACCTGCTGGTGGAGGTTCTGTCGGACGCCTCCTCGCGTCCGCTGTTCGAGGCGGTGTGGTACGCACCGGACGTCGAAGGGGCCTTCACCCGCGAGGAGGTGGTCTCCTGGACGGCCCCGCTGTTCGAGGACGAGCCCGGTACCGCGCTCTCCTTCGTCGTACGGCTCATCGAGGCGGCACACCGGACCGGGGACGCGCCGCTGTGCCGGGCCGCGCTGGACGAGGCGTGGTGCGTGCTGGTGGTCAGGCCGTCCGCGGCACCGGCGCTGCTGCCGCTCGCGGGCGCCCTGCTCCGCGACCCCGACGACGGTGTGCGGTTCCGGGCGGCCCATCTGCTCGCGGTGCTGGGGCCCCGGTCGGCCGAGTACGCCGACGAGTTGGCCGCCCTGCTGGACGATCCGGGCGGGGCCGAGTTGCTGGAGGGCACCGTGGGCGACCATGCCCGCTGGGCCCTGACACGCATCGGTGATCCGCGCGGGCTGCAAGGTCTGGTCGAGCGGCTGTGCGCGCCGTACCAGGGCCACTACTCCCGCTCGTACGTCATGGGTGACCCCCGGCTGCCGGAGATCGAGGACGTGCTGACCCCGCTGGGGGCTCATGCGGACGCCCTGCTGCCCGCGGTGCGCGCGCAGCTTCGCGGGGACGGTGTGGACAGGGCGCCGGTCGGCCGCCTCCTGGAGGTGCTCACGGCGTGGGGCCCCGCCGCGGCACCCGCGCTCCCCGAGGTGGCGGCCCTGCTGGGCGACTCCCGGTGGTCGCTGTCCGCGGTCGACGTGCTGGTCGCGATGGGACCGGCCGCGTCGTCGGCCGCGGACGCCGTGCGCGGGTGTGTGGCCCTCGATCACCCGGGCAACCGGATCAAGGTGGCGTGGGCCGTCTGGCGTCTGGGCGGCGACCGGGACACGGCGCTGCGCCTGATCGGGGAGGCGCTACTGGCCGAGGAGGGCTGGGTGTACGGGCCCGTCGGCCTCGTCGGTGACTTCGGACCGGCGGCCGCGCCGTACGCCGGTCCGGTGCGTCACGCCGTGGAACACGGCCCCGACTGGCTGCGGTTGCGGGCGGCGCCGGCTCTGTGGTCGATCACCGGTGAGCGCGAGCCGAGCGTCTCCGTCCTGGAGGAGTACCTCGTCCCGCTCGCGGACGCCGACGACTCCTACGGCTGCTTCGTCGACGCGCTGCGGGCCCTCGCCGGCATCGGCACGGTGTCGCCGGGGACGCGCGACCTGCTGCGTGCGGTACGGGAGTCCGACCGGCGCCTCTCCTCGTACCGCGACTACCGGGCCTTCCTGCGCGACGAGGAGATCCGCGCGGCGATCGAGGACGTGCTCGCCCTGCCCTGATGCGCGCGTCGGTACGCCCACGCAACACGCCCGCTGTCACGGCCCCGGGGGCGCGGCCGGCCGGTCCGCGGTGACCAGCCAGGACGTGCTGAGCAACCGGACCGTGCCGTCGTCCGACTCATGGCCGCGCAGGTGGGCGGTGAGGGTGTGCCGGGCGCGGTCCCGGGCGTCCTGGTCCGCCCGCTCCATGAGGTGGCGGCCGGGGCCGGTGCCGAGCAGGAAGTCCGCCGCGTCCTCGGCTCCGTGCCCCCACGGGCCGTACGCCCGCACGTGTTCGGTGGTGATGCCGGTGTATCCGGCGGCGGTGAGGACGGCGTGCACGCGGCCGCGGTCGGCCAGCGAGAACATGCCGGGCAGCCCGGGTGTGCCGAAGTCGCCGACCGGCAGGAGGCCGCGCAGGGACGCCATCGCCGCCGTCCAGTCGTTGAGCGCGGCGTCGGCCGGGCACACGAACGCCAAGCGTCCGCCGGGTCGCAGCGCCCGGCGGACGTTGGCGAAGGCCGCGACGGGATCGGCGTAGAACATCACGCCGTAGCGGCTGATCGCCGCGTCGAACGCCCCCGTTTCGAAGGGGTGCACCTGTGCGTCGCCCCGGGTGAAGGAGACGTTCGCGACGCCCTCCTCCTCCGCGCGCGCCCGTGCCGTCGCGAGCATCGGGCCGGACAGGTCGAGGCCCAGGGCGCTCCCCCGGGGCGCGCGCAGCGCGGCGAGGAGTGTGGTCTGCCCGGAGCCGCAGCCCAGGTCGAGGCTCCGGTGCGCTCCGGTGATCGCGGCGGCGTCGAGGAGCGGCTCGTCGAAGCCCTCGTTCACGGCGTTCCAGCGGTCCCGGTGTCGGGCCCAGTGGGCGCCTTCGGGACCGTTCCACGCCTTCTCCTGCTCGTTGTTGACGATGTCCGGCACAGGGCCTCCCGCTGTCGACGGCCAGTATGGGCGTACGCCCAAACACTATGGGCATACGCCCGTACCGGCAATGCCGACTAGGATCCCGGCAGTCGGCCCTTGCCCGGTCGGGGCCACAGGACGGGAGCGAGGCACATGTCACCGCGCGGAGTCGCGACCCCGGACGTACGCGAGCGGCTGTTCGAGGCCGCCGAGCGGGTCGTGGAGAGGGACGGTCCCGGCGCGCTCACCAGCCGGGCCGTGACCACCGAGGCGGGCTGCGCCAAGGGGCTGCTGCACACGCACTTCGCGGGGCTCGACGAGTTCGTGGCCGAGCTGTGCCTGGACCGGTTCGCGCGGACGGCCAGGAAGGCGCGCGCGCTGTCGGAGACCGTCGGGCGGGGCACGGTGGCGGGGAACCTGGAGGCCGTCGTGCTCGCGCTGTTCGACTCCGGCGGTCCCGCCCTGTCGGGGCTGGCCATGACACGGCCCGTGGCGGCGTCCCGTATCCGCGCGGCCCTGGAGGGCGGGGCCCCGGGCTTCAGCGCGATCCAGGAGGCCGTCACCGGGTGCGTCGAGGCCGAGCAGGCGCTCGGCAGGGTGGCCGGGACCGTCGACCCCGCCATGGTGGCCCTGGCCGTCGTCGGCACCGCCCACCATCTGCTGCTGACCAGCTGGCCCGGCACGCCCGACCCGCGGCCCGCCATGGCACGTCTGGTCGCCGCCCTGCTGAGGGGCTGAGTCGGCCGTGCCGGGCGGGGGCGGCGGCCGTGGTCGCCGCCCCCGCCCGGCACGGCCGGACCGTCAGGAGTCCACGATGGTGATGAAGGGGTCCCACTGGAAGTACCCCTTCAACTGCCGGTGCCGGTAGACGTCCAGGTTGCTCTCCGCGCGCGGACGGGCGCGACCGGGGCCGGACTCAGCCGGGCCTGACGGTGGCGAGCTGTGCGAGCAGCAGGACCAGGCGGTAGGCGGCGGCGAAGTCGTCGGCGGTGAAGGCGACGGTACGGGCACCGTCACCACGTGAGACACCCGGCACGAGCGCGGCCAGGTCGACCGTGGCCGGCGAGAAGAGATCCACCTCGACGTCGAGCGGTCCGGCGAGGGCCAGCGGGGCGACCTGGGCGCGCCGGGCCACGGCCTCGGCGGCCGCGCGGCGCAGCCGCTCGCGCGCCTCCTCGGGGTGCAGGGCGACGGCGGCGCTCTGGCCGAGGGACTGCTTGACCGCGACCGTGTGCGCGGAGGGGACCAGCGCCAGCAGTTCGGCGCAGGCGCTGTCGTCGCCGCTGAGCAGCGCCACCGGTACGCCGAGGTGCCCGGCCATGGCGGCGTTGAGGCCGATCTCGCCCATGGAGCGCCCGGCCACGCGCACGTCGAGGATGCCGTCGTTCATGGTGTGGGCCAGCACGGCCGGGCCGCGTCCGGCGCGGGCGTGGTAGCCGATCAGCAGCAGCGCGTCGGTGTCCTCGTCGAGCCCGCCGAGCATGCCCAGCGGGCGCGGTTTGCCGCGGACGAGGCGGGCCCGCCGGTCGAGCTGCTCCGGCAGCAGGTTGCGGAACGGCCCGTGCGCGTCGGCGACCCACACCACGGCGGCGGGCTCCGCGTCCAGTACACCGGCTATCACGCTGTTCGCCTCGGCCGTCATCGCCGCGCGACCGCGCTCGTAGTCGTAGCGGTCCGGGTTCGTCTCGGTGGGATGCACGATCCCCGAGATGCCCTCCATGTCCACAGAGATCAAGGTCTTCATGCCGCGGAGCCTATGTGCCGCGCGCTCCCCTCCGACAGGACATGCCCCGGGCTGCGACAGGACATGGCGCGGGCGCGGCACGGCGGACGCGGACCCGCGGGGCGCCGGGCCGGCCGCGCCCGCACCGGCGCGGCCGGCCCGCCGCGCGGCGGCCGGGTGTCAGGCCGTCACAGGATCTGGATGGCGACGACCTTCGGCGGGTAATTCGGGAAGGTGATGTCGTGCCAGCGTTCGATCTTCACCGAGTCGCCGTTGGCGTCGTAGTAGATCAGGTCGTTGTTGCCCGTGGAGATCCGGTCGACCCACCAGCCGCCGAAGTCGGTCTTCCCCGCGTTCGCGTAGCAGTCGACGCTCTGCCGGCCGTCGAGGTGCGACCAGATCTTCAGGAAGTTCTCGCCGCCCACGCACTGGACGTGGTCGATGGCGAAGGCGTTGCCGCCGGGCACGCCGATGGTGAACGAGGCCGCCGCGGCGAGCGCCACGGCCAGGGACCGCAGGGTCCTCTTGCCCTTCGAGATCACGGATTCTCCTTCAGGCTCACAGGGTGTGCTTCGTACGTCGCCGTCCCGCCGGCTCTGTCCTCCGGGCGGGAGCGGCTGCACGGAGACGCTCCCATGCCGGAACGATTCGCCTTTTTCCGGGATTTTCCGAGTGACCTTTGGTTTGTCCGGAAAGCGGCGTTTGCCGTGACGGTCGCGCTCCGGGACGGGGCCGGCGCGGCCCGAGGGCGCGGCAGGATGACGTGAACCGGATTCGCCGGTGTGGGTCTGCCCCGGTGGCCCCGTTGACGCCGGCGCCCACGGGAACGACGGCCTCCGCGCAGCCACCGGCTCCGTCCGCGCCGCTGCTGCATTGGCAGCACCCGGGTCACCGGGTCGGGGGAAGCCGCCGCCGACCGGCGCGCCGGGCCGCGCCGACCGGCGTGACCATGGCAGCAAGGTGACACGGCGAACTCCGTGCCGTCACCGCATCCGGCAGGAGGAACAACCGATGAGTCTCACCCTCAGGCGCCTGATCGGCGTCACCGCGGCGGCGGCCACGGGAGCGGCGGCCCTGCTCGTCGCCGGGGCCGGCACCGCCGGTGCCGCCGATCGCGCCCACTGCGACCGCGCCGAACAGAACCTCTGGAGCGACGGGCCGAGCCGCGGTCTGACCGCCCACCACTGCGACATCCCGTCCGGCAGGGGCCGCTGGTACACCGTCGAGATCGACACCGTCGTACAGACCCACCGCAAGGGAGACACCCTGGACGGCGCGGTCGACCGGACCAGGACCCTGCACGACCGGACCTTCAGGTGCCTCGGCTACACGTCGGACGACGGCACGGTGAACTGGTTCGGCTGCCCGCCGTCCTGAGCGGGTGAACGCTCCGGCGCACCGGGCAGTCGCCGCTCCCCGGCGAGGCGCCGCTGTTCGAGGTAGATGCCGGTGAACACGGCGACCTTGGCGCGCAGCACCCATGGATCGAACGGTTTGCCGATGTAGTCGACCGCGCCGGCCGCATAGCCGCGGGCGGAGTGTTCGGGGTCGGTGCCCATGGCGGTGAGGAAGATGATGGGCACGTCGTGGGTGCGGGGGCGCCGTTTGATGTGGGCGGCGGTCTCGTAGCCGTCCATGTCGGGCATCTGCACGTCCATGATGATCACGGCGAAGTCGTCGTGGTCGAGGAGGGCCTTGAGGGCCTCGCGGCCGGAGGCAACGGCGACCAGTTCCTGGTCGAGGGTGGCCAGCACGGCGGTCATGGCCAGCAGGTTGTCCGGCTGGTCGTCGACGATGAGAACCCTCGGCAGGGCCTGGGGGGCCGCCGGTGCCACGGACGGCGCGGTCCACTGCGTCTGTTCGACCGCCTCCAGTTGCCGTTCCAGCAGGACGCAGCGCTGTTCGGCCTCGTCGCGCTGCCGCTGTGCCGCGCGGAGCTGGGCGGCGAGCCGGGCGGCCTCGTCCCGCAGATGATCGCGTTCGCGCAGCAGGCCGGTGAGGTCGGGGTCGGCGGCGGCCAGGCGTTCGGCCCGTTCGCGTTCCGCGCTCCACTCGGCCTCCAGCTGGTTCAGCCGCACCTCCAGATCGGCGATGCGGTGCTTGCGGTCCAGCAGGGCGTCGCCCAGGGCGTCGCCGCGCGCGGTGGAGCGGCGGGAGACACGGTCGGCCTCGGCGAGCTGCTGTTCGAGCACTTCGACCGCGTGCCGGGGTGAGGTGGTGGTCTCCACGGCCGCCTGGTACAGCCTGCGCACCAGTTCGATGGCCTCCGGGGTGGCGGCGGTGCCCCGGTGTTCGGCGACATCCGTGAGCAGATCCGTCACGACCTCCCAGGGCGGGACGCGGGTGCCGCTCAGGTAGCGGGAGAAGGTACCGGCGTCGCGGATGCGGCGGGCCGCGTAGCGGCGGACCGAGACGCCCAGTCCTTCGAACAGCTCACGCAGTGCCAGGGCCAGCGCGCGCGACTGCGGTGTCAGGTCGGGCGCGAGAGGGCGCAGCTCACCCACGGACGCTCCCGCCCCTCGTCCTCGCCGACGCCTGCGGTAACAGCGCCGGTGCCGCCCACACTGGCACACGTGAACGATCCATCGAACCCGCCCTTCCTCACCCGGCACCCGGCCGGACCCCGGCCGGGACGGCGCACCCCGGTGGGCCCGCCCCGCTACGCGTCACACAATGACGCCAGGTGGATCCGTTGCGCACGGCGATCGGTGAACCGGCAACACCTCGGGGCCCGTTGCGGGCCCGCTGCCGCTCCCCGCAACACGTCCGGCACGCAGGTCACGACCGGTCCGCCGACCGGTGTTGCGGCGACGTCGGCAACGACGGCAACACCCGTGCCAGCCGCACCACTCGCCCCCACCGAGCCACCTACACCTCGGGCAGGGCTGCCGGCCCCGGCCCGGCGGCGATCAGCGCGGAGATGAGGACGGCGAGCCGGGCGCCGGGCAGGAGGGCGGTCAGGAGGCGTCGGTGTACCAGGCGCCGCAGTGGTACGGCCTGCTGCCCGCGGGGTCGATGCAGACCCGGACCGCGTAGTGCCTGACCTTGGACGTGTCCCAGTTGATGACGCTGTCGGTGGTGGAGCTGTTGAACGGGCCGCACTGCTTCCAGCCGCCGTGGGACTTCACCAGGGCCGTCGAGGGGTGCTTGGGCGTCTTGGGCATCTTGTTGCGGCTGCGGTCCACCCAGGTCCGGTCGCCCCGGTGGTAGCCGCTGATGATCTGACCGTGCGTGTAGTTGCGGGTCCGGCCGTTGAGGAGCTGGACGTTCCGGCCGGCGTAGGCGTAGCTGGAACCGCCGCCGACGACTCCGTACGCATCGAGTTTGGTCCCGGCGTCGCAGTTCTTGCCGGCGGCCGACGCGGTGGTGGCGGCGCCCGCGACGAGGCCGCCCGCGGCCAGGGTCAGGACGGCGGACAAGGTGGCGGTCCGCAGAAGTGTGCGCATGGGTGTCCCTTCGTCCTGCGCGCCGCGGATCGGCGGCGCGCGGTGCGTGTTGCCGTTGCCCCGCGAGGGGCGGCACCGGCATCGTGGTCGAGGGCCTTGCGGCACGGCAAGGAGTTCACGTCCCGCTCGGCGAGAGGGATGTGACGGCCCCTCCGGCCTGCGCGGACGCGGGGCGGCGGGACCGGGGAGCGGACCTTCGGGGGTGGGGGATGCCGGACCTGGACGCGCTGCTGCGCGAGCTGAAGGAGCGCAGCGGCCTCAGCTACGAGGCACTGGCCGGCCGCTGCGGGGCCAGCGCGTCCGCCGTGCACCGGTACTGCCGGGGCCGTGTGGTGCCGGGCAGTTACGGCATGGTGGAGCGGATCGGCACGGCGTGCGGGGCGTCCCGGCAGGAACTGCACGCGCTGTACGAGGCGTGGCGGTCGGCGAGCGCGGTCACGGCCGTACGCGAAAGGCCGGTACGCGAAAGGATGGTGGACGGAGGGCCGGAGGCCGCTCCCGCGCGCGGAGCGCCGGTGCCGCCGTCCGCGCGGCCTGCCGGGGCGCGCCGCCGACCGCTCGCGGCGGCCGTCGCGATGGTCTGCCTGGTCGCCCTGCTGGCGGCGGGCAGCACGGCCCGGGGGACGGCCCGGGGACCGCGGGAGGCCCGGCACGCGCCGAAGGCCGCACAGTGGGTGCCGGGCCCGGCCTGGTCCCAGCCGCCGGCACCGGTGCCGCCCGCGTTCTTCGGGGTGACCCTGAACAGCAGCAGCGGTGCCATGCCCGGCTTCACGGTGGGCGCGGTGCGGCTCTGGGACAGCCGCACCCGCTGGTCGCTGCTGGAGCCCGCCCGGGGGCACTTCTCCTGGACGGTCCTGGACCGCCTGGTCGCCGGGGCGCGCCGGGCCGGGCTGCCGGTGCTGCTCAGCTTCGGGGGCACGCCGGGCTGGGCCTCGCCCGGCGGTCCGCGCACCCCGTACGGCGACGGCTCGCGGACCTCGCCGCCCGACCGGCCCGCGGACTGGACGGACTTCGTGCACGCCGTCGCCGCCCGCTACAGGGGCCGGATCCAGGCGTACGAACTGTGGAGCCTCGCGCCGTCACCGCACTACTGGACCGGGGGCGCGGAAGAACTGGCCCGGATGGCGCGGGGGGCGGCGGCGGTGCTCCGGCGCGACGACCCCGCGGCGACCGTGGTGTGCCCGTCGATGGCCGGGCTCCGGGAGCCGTCCGCCCAGGAGTTCCTGCTGCGGTTCGCCGCGGCGGGCGGCTACCAGGACTGCGACGCGGCCGGGGTGAAGCTCACCCAGCGGAGCCCTGCGGGTCCGCCGGAGGACTTCGTCCGGCTCCAGGAAATCATCGAACGGACCTTCCACCGGGCGGGCGTCCACCCTCCGCTGTGGAACACCGGGACGGCGTACGAGATCGCGGAGACGGCGCCGCTGAGCGAGCGGGAGGCGGTCGACCACGCGGTGCGCTTCTATCTCGTCGGGCTGTATCTGCGGTACCGGCGCAGCTACTTCTACGACTGGGGCGGCACCAGGCTGCCCGTGGTGCTCCAGGCCGAGGGCGGTCCGCCGACCGCGGCGGGCCGGGCGGTGGGCGCGCTCCAGGGGTGGCTGCGCGGGGCGCGTATCGGCTCCTGCGGCTCCGGACGCGCGGACGGCCTGCCCGCGCACGTCTGGCAGTGCCGCTTCCTGCTGCCGCCGGACGCCTCGGGCCGCCCGGTGCCCGCGGTGATCCGCTGGGCCGACCGGGGCAGCGCGCCGGTGCCGACCGGTGCGGGGGCTCGCGCCGTGCGCCGCCTGGACGGGCGGACCGGGCCAGCCGGGCGGACGGTGACGGTCACCGGCGAACCGCTGATGATCACCTACCGGCCGGGCCGGGCATGACGGCCGCCACCTGTTCGCGCAGGGCGCGCACGAGGGACCGGGTGACGGGGTGGTCGCGGCGGCGCGGCACGGCGGCGCCGATGTGCCGGGCGGGGCCGGCGGGCCCACCGGCGCGGCCCGCGGCCCCGGCGGTTCCGGGGTCGGCGCGACGGCGGGGACAAGCGGGACACCCAGGCCGGCCGCGACCAGCGAGCGCCCGACGAAGTGGCCGGTGGTCGTGTTGCGCATCCCCGGGGTGGAGTCCGCCCGCTCGGCGCAACGGGTCGGACACGCCTCGGTCTTGGGACTGCCCGGCACCCGGGGTTCGTCCGCCGGGTCGGCGGGGCCGAGCGTCCGGCGGCCGGCCAGGGGGTGCGTCTCGGGGAGGACGACGCTCAGGGGTCCTCCATGGACGGAATCCGGATGCGCGCCGGTGACACGATGGTGTGTGATCCGGGGTATGGCGACGGAGTTGGGTACACCGGGCATCGGCGGGTTGGACGAGGTCGAGGACGCGCTGCGGCGCTGGCAGCGCGACGAGGCGCCGCTCCAGCTGCACCCGGGCGATCTGGGCTGGTACCGGCGGCGCGGCGCGCGGGCGTGCGCCGCGGCGGTCCGGACCTGGCGCAGGCGGGGGCGGGTGCTCGCCGTCGGACTGCTGGACGGCCCCGGCCTGCTGCGCCTCACGACCGCGCCGGAGGCACGGCACGACGAGGAGCTGGCGCGGAGCGTGGTCGAGGACGCGGCGCGGCCCGAGCGGGGTGTGCTGGGGGCCGGGACGGTGTACGTCGAGGCGCCCACGGGCTCGCTGGTCCAGGATCTGCTGGCCGAGCGCGGGTGGCGGGCCGACGAGTCGTGGACACCGCTGCGCCGGGACCTCGCGGAGCCGGTGGAGGACCCGGGCCTGCGGATCGAGGTGGCCGGTCCCGAGCGGGCGCGGGTGTGGGCGGCCGTGCACCGCTCGGCCTTCGAGGGGTCGGCGTTCACGGCGTCGCACTGGCACGCGATGGCGGGCGGGACGCCGTTCACCGACGCGCGGTGCCTGCTCGCCTATGACGAGCGGGACACCGCGGTGGCGGCGGTGGCGGTGTGGTCCGCCGGACCGGGACGGCCGGGGCTGCTGGAACCGATGGGCGTGCACCGGGATCACCGCCGCCGCGGCCACGGCACGGCGGTCACCCGCGCGGCGGCGGCCGCGCTCAGGCGGCTGGGCGCCTCCAGTGCCCTCGTCTGCACGCCGAGTGCCCGCACCGCCGCCGTCGCCACCTACCGGGCGGCGGGTTTCCGGCTCCTGCCCGAGCGGCGGGACCGGCGCCGGGACGCGTTGCCCGCGTCCGCGCGAGCGGACCGGCCGGATGCCTGACCGGCCGCGGCCCGCCCGTCCGGTGCGGTACTTCCCCGGGCGGGACACGGCGACGATCATGGCGGTCATGGACCGACCGAGTCAGATCATCGAGTGCGAGGGCCTCCTCCTGCGGCGCTGGCGGGCCGGGCGCGACGCCGCCCAGGCGTTCCGGCTGATCGAGGAGTCCGCGGACCATCTGCTCCCGTGGGTGCCGTGGGTCGCCGAGCACAGCGAGGAACGCACCCGGGACTTCCTGGAGAGGTCCGAGGCCAGGTGGGACAGCGGGGAGATATACAACTACGCCGTCGTGGAGGACGGCACGCCTGTCGGCATGTGCCAGAGCTACCGGGCCGAGCCCGGGGGGTGGCGGCTGGGGTACTGGCTGCATCCGGCCGCCACCGGCCGGGGCATCGCCACCCGGGCGACGGCCGCCCTGGTCGCCGAGATGTTCACGCTGCCGGACGTGGAGTACCTGGAGATACTCCACGATCTGGCCAACGTCCCCAGTGCCGCCGTCCCGCGCCGGCTGGGGTTCACCGAGGTCCGGCGTGAGCGTGCTCCCGGGCCCGTCGCCCCGCCCGGCAGCGGCGTCGACGTGGTCTGGCGCCTCGACCGGCCCCGAGAGCGGATCTGAGAGCGGATCTGAGACCGGTTCCGCGACCGGCGTCCTCAGATGGTCATCGACTCCTGGAGCCAGCGGCTGACCCGGTAGGGCAGCCACCAGGCGAGCGGGCCGACGTCGAGGACGAGTCTCTCGCCGCGGAAGTCGTCGAGGACGCCGGAGGGCAGGGTGTGCGCGGGGGCGCCGTACGCCAGGCGTTCGATGGCCTGCTCGTAGTGGGGCTCGTCGGCGGTGAAGCGGCGCAGGTCGCCCCAGCGGCGGTCGCGGATCTGCACGAAGCCGGGGCCCTTGCGCCACAGGCACTTGCACAGGTAGTGGCCGCGGCGCCAGGCGCGCAGCGCCTCGTCGGCCGCTTCGGGGCCCTCGATGCGCTGCGGGGGCTGGAGATGGCTGAGGGCCTGCCAGTCGTCGGCCGCCGCCGGTCCGGGATCGAGGCGCAGTTCCCATTCCACCAGGACGGCGCGCGCGGTCAGGTCCCGGACCAGGCTCAGCGCGGCCACCGTTGCGGCGGCCCGCCCGAGGTCGACGGTGCCCGCGAGGTCGACGGTCTCCGGCAGCCGGACGCGCCGGGCGCCGAGCTGCCACAGCCGTTCGCTCTCGTCCTCCAGCGGTCCCGGCAGGGCGAGTTCGCCGAGGGACATGCCGGGCAGTTCGCAGGCGGCGGGGTCGTGGTCGCGCCAGACGAGGACGGCGGGCGGACTGAGGGTGGTGCTCATGCGGGGGGCTCCTCCTCGGGGATCGGGGCTCAGGGCGCGGGGCTCAGGGCGCGGGGCGCGGTCAGGCGTGGACGGGTTCGGCGGGCGAGGTCAGCGGCGCGTGGGCGTGGCGCATGAAGTCCAGCCGCAGCAGGTCCTCGTTCACGGCGGCCGGGGCGATGTGGACGTACTGTCCGCCGTCGGTGAAGACGATGCCGAGGGCCGTCCAGGAGTCGAGGAGTTCCTGCACGGCGGCCTCGTCGCGGGCGGCCCCGGGGACCTGGCGGGCGGCCTTGCGGGTGAGGGCTGCGGCGGTGTGCGGCTGGTCGAGCAGACGGAACGCGGCCCGCTCGAAGGGGTCGGTGAGTTCCCTCGTCCGCCAGTCGAAGGCGCGGCGCCGGGAGACGAGGACGATGCGGTCGCCCAGGTCGTCATGGGTGAGCCGGGCGTCGGCGTGGTGCTTCTTCCAGGCGGCCAGGGCGTCGTTGAGCGCGCCGACGGTCGGTTCGCCGATGCCGCGGGCGGGTGCCTCGAAGACGTAGGCGAGGTCGTACAGTTCGTCCTCCGGCAGGTCGTACGTGAAGCGGTAGTGCTCCTCGGGCCGCAGTCCCGTGAAACCGAGTTCGGGGCGTTCGAAGTACGGGCTGAAGCGCTCGATGGCGATCCGGGCCGACAGGTCGACCGGCGGGTCGAGGTGTTCCAGCGCGGGGATCTGGGCGATCACCGGTTCGTAGTCGGCGGCGCTCTCACCGGGGAAGCCGTGCAGGTAGTTCCAGGCGACGGACAGGCCGGTCTCGGCTCCGTCGCGGAGCATCCGGACGTTCTGGCAGCCGCTCACACCCTTGTCCATCAGGTCGAGCACCCGGTGGTTGAGCGACTCGATGCCGGGCTGGACGTAGATCATGCCCGCGTCGGCGAGGGTGCGCAGTTGGGCGCGGCGCATGTTGGCCTTGATCTCGATGTGCAGCCGCAGGTCGTACTCGCTGTCGATGATCCGGGGCAGTACGGTCGTCAGGTAGCCCATGTCGAGGATGTTGTCGACGACGTACATGTCCAGCACCCGGTGGCGGCGGGCCAGGTCGATGATCTCCTCGTAGAAGGTGTCGGGGCTCTTCGAACGGAACTGCATGAACGAGCCGTTGAGGCCGCAGAAGGTGCAGTGGTGCTTCTCGCCCCACCAGCAGCCGCGGGCGCCCTCGACGACCAGCTTGGGCTCGACCCAGTTGCGGGCGGCGGAGGACGCGAGCCGTTCGAAGTAGCCGCTGTAGTCGGGCGGCAGGATCGCGGCGGGCGGCAGCGGGCGGGTGGCCATGGGGTTGGCCACGCTCTCGCCGCCGGGGCCGCGGTGGCACAGACCGGGCACGTCGGCGAGGTCCGTGCCGTCGGCGAGCGCGGTGAGCAGCTGCGGGAAGGCGGCCTCGCCCTCGCCGCGCACGACGTGGTCGACGAAGGGGAAGTTGCGGTGCACGGCGGCGCCCTGCGCGCCGTCGCAGTTGGCTCCGCCCATCACGGTGACCAGGTGCGGGGCGAGCTGCTTGACGCGGCGGGCGGCGGCGAGCGCGGCGGTGTTCTGCTGGAAGGTGGAGGTGAAGCCGACGACGTCGGGGGCGTGGGCGACGATCCGGCGGGCGATCTCGTCGACGAACTCGGGGACCACGCGGTGCAGTTCGCGGGTCATCTCCATCCGCTGCTTCTTGAGCTTGCCGCGCATGACCTCGGTGAACTCCTTCTCGCGCCAGCCCGGGTCGTCGTAGAGGGCGGAGGAGAACACCCAGTCGCCGCAGCCCATGAAGTAGGACGAGAGGGAGTAGTACTCGTAGTCGTCGCCGGTGAACTCGGTCCGGGCGGTGACCCAGTCGACGAATTCGAGGTTGGCGTGCAGGACTTCGGCTCGGGCGCCGGGCACGCGCTCGTCCACGCTGCGTTTGAGTATTCCCAGCGCGAGGGACGGCAGGTCGATGGGCGACCAGGGCATGTTGACCAGCAGGACACGCATGTCGGCTCCTCGGGGGTGAGGTGCCGGCCGGCCCGGCGGCGCGCCGCCGGGCCGGCCGGGCGGGGTCAGTCCTCTTCCGCGTCCTCGGCGTTGCGGAACGGAATGGTGACGGTGATGCCGATGCCCGGCTTGCGGTTCTCCTCGTCACCCGCGAGCGGGTCGTTGTTGATGATGTCCTTCTGCATGGGGTTCTCTCCTCTCGGTGGTGTGTGCGGTGGTGCGGTGCTCCCCGCTCCGGGCGGAGCGGGGCGTCGGGGGGCGGCGGGGCGGTGGGCCGCCCGGGGCGCGGCCGGGGCCGCGCAGATGGCGGTCGAGGAAGACCACGGCGCGGCGCAGCACGGTGACGTGGTCGCCGCCGTCGTAGCCGTCGTGGCCGGAGTCGAGCCACAGCGACTCGTGCGGGACCTCGGCGGCGCGCAGCGCGTCGAGGTAGCCGCGGACCTGGCCGGGCGGGCACTTGGCGTCGTGGGTGGCCGCGACGACCAGCAGCGGGGCGCGGACGGCGGCCGCGTAGCGGATCGGGGAGCTGCGCGCGTAGCGTTCGGGCACCTCGTCGGGGGTGCCGCCGAAGAGGCGTTCGTCCAGGGCGCGCAGCGCGGGTGTGGTGGTGCGGTGGGCGGCGGCGCAGTCGGCGACCGGTTTGACCGCGACGCCGGCCTGCCACAGGCCGGGGCGGGTGCCGAGGGCGAGCAGGACGAGGTAGCCGCCCCAGGAGGTGCCCCACAGTCCGGTGGCGTCCGCGCGGACGAGTCCGCGCGCGACGAGGTCGGCCCGTACGGATGCCAGGTCCTCGGCCTGGGTGAGGCCGACGCCGCCGCCGAAGGCGTGCCGCCAGCGGGGTCCGTATCCCGTGGAGCCGCGGTAGTTGACGCGGGCGACGGCGAAGCCGGAGGCGAGCAGGGAGTGGACGACGCCGTCGTAGGCGTCGCGGTCGTGGTCGGCGGGGCCGCCGTGTACCAGGAACACCGCGGGGACCGGGCCGTGTGCGGTGTCGGGCAGGCTGAGCAGGGTGTGCACGGGTCCGTCGGGGCCGGTGGTCCACACGTCCCGGTGGGTGCCGGGGATCCGGTCGGTGACGGTGGGCTGCGGGGGCAGCGGGGTGTGCCGGGTGGAGGTCAGCCGGGGCGGGTGGGCGGTGTCGGTCCACAGGCAGTGCAGGTCGCCGCCGGGGCGGGTGGCGGCGTCCAGGACGGTGCCCGGCGGGGTGGGGACCGGGGTGAGGGTACGCCGGGTGAGGTCGGCGCGGTGCAGGGCGGAGCGGCCGTGGCGGTCCTGGCGTATCAGGACGGAGCGGCCGTCCGCGTCCCAGCGGGCGGTGATCTCGGTGTCGAAGGCGCACCAGGTGTGGGTGGCAAGGCCGGTGCCGGGACGCCAGGTCGCCAGGACGTACCGGTCGTCGTGTTCGCGGACGAGCAGAAGCTCCTCGCTGTCGGCGCCGGGGGCGAAGCCGAGGGACCACAGCCGGCCGCTCGCGCCGCCGGGCAGGACGGCGCGTACGGCTCCCGTGCCGGTGGTGAGGACGGTGACGGCCGCGGCGTCCGCGACGGCGAGGAGTCCGCCCGCGGGGGTGATGCCGGTGAGTGTGGCGTGGCCGTCGAAGCGGGCGAGGGTGCGGGCGGCGCCGCCGCGCGGGCCCGTGCGGACGGTGGTGGTACGGCCCTCGCCGACGGCGACGGCGACGGCGGCGTGGTCGCTCACCGCGAGGCCGCGCGGCAGGCCGGAGGGCACGTTCGTCAGTCCGGGCCGGTCGGGGCCGCCGGTGAAGGGCTGGAAGCGCCACTGCCCCGCCCCGCGCTCGTCCTCGTCGAACCACCACACGTGTGCGTCGCGGTCGACGGCGCAGTGCAGGGTGCCTCGCGGCCGGTGGGTGACCTGGCGGGCGCTGCGGCTGACGGCGTCCCAGGTGAACACCTCGCAGCGGCCCTCGGCGTCCGCGGTGAACACCATCTTCGCGGGGTCGGCCGCGCACACCTCGGGCAGGGCGGCCCGGTACACCTGGTATCCGCCGCCGCCCGTCATCCGGCGGCCCGCGCGGTGAGGGCCGCGCGCACGGGGCGCCGGCAGGTGTGGACGGCCAGGAGCGCCAGCAGGACGCCGCAGGCCACGGCGGGCGCGGCGGTGGACAGGCGCCCGGCGAGGGCGCCGGACAGGACGGGGGCCAGGGCCGCGGCGCCCGTGGCGGCGGTGGCCAGGACCGCTCCGGTACGGGCCTGGAGCGCGAGCGCGGTCGCCTGGAGGGCGCGGGCCTGGAGCACCACCGAGGCCAGCGGCATCAGCAGGCACACGAGGCTGAACAGCGCTCCGTACGCCCACGCGTCGGTGGTCAGGGCGAGCGCGGCGGCAAGGGGGACGAGCAGCCAGGTCACGCCGGTCACGGCCCGTACGGCGCCCAGGCGTCCGGCGACCCTGGGCGCGGCCAGCGCCCCGGCCAGGCCGGCGGCGCCCGAGGCGGCGAGCACGGCCCCGAGGACCGCGCCGCCGTGTCCGGCCCGCTGGAGGGAGAAGACGGCTCCGTAGTACAGCGCCACCACGACCAGGTTGACCGTGGTGCACCACACCAGGACCAGCCGCAGCAGCGGCGAGGAGCGCACCAGGCGCAGTCCCGCCGCGCTCTCGCGCAGCAGTCCCCCGCCGGGCTCGCGCGGCGGTGGTGCGGTGAGGTCGGCGCGCATGGCGGCCACGCACAGGGCGCTGACAAGGTAGGAGAGCGCGTCGGCGAGGAAGGGCAGCGCGCGGGCGGCCTGGTACAGCAGTCCGCCGAGGGCCGGGCCGGTGATCAGGGCCCCCTGGTCGGCGGCGGCGAGCCGGGCAAGGGCCCGCGGCTGCTCGGGGCCGGGGCAGATCAGTGCGACCGTCCCGCGGGACGCCGCCTCGAAGCAGGCGGTGGCGATCCGCTCGACCCAGGACGGCGGCGAGGATCAGCCACAGGGACGGCCGGCCGCCGGTCAGGGCGAGGGTCGCCGCTCCCATGGCGAGGGCGGCGACGAGAGCCGAGCCGAGCATGACGCGTTTGCGCGCGCCCCGGTCGGCGGGGACGGCGACGACCGGGCCGAGCAGGAGTCCGAGGGCGGTGGAGACTCCGGCGACCAGACCGACGGTCTGGGGCGGGTTGCCCAGTCCCAGCAGGAGCAGCGGGAGGACGGCACCGGATGCCTGGCTGCCGGCTCCGTCGGCGGCGTTGGCCCACCACAGAAGTCGGTAGTCCCGTGGGCCCGTCCGCTCGCGGGACGGTCGTGCGGTCGACACCGGCCGTTCCACTGACCACCTCACCGACGTGGCGAAACCATGGAGAAAGTGTGGAGAGAACGAAGCGAGCGGGAGCCTAATCCGGCCCGGACGAACGCGACAAGGGTGCGGCGGGGCTGGCCGGATCCGTCCGCCGGGGCGGCGTCAGGAGGGGTGCGGGGACCGGTCGTCCGCGCGGCGGAAGAGAAGGCGGGCATTCCGCGGGCGGAGCAGCGGAACGCCGCTTCTCCGGGCGGGGTGGGCGGGGTTCCGCGCACCGGGACGCGGTGGCGCGCGGGGGTCCGCCGGGAGCGGGGCGCCTTCCGCCGGGGCGGAGGGCGCGCGGGGCGTATTCGGCCGAGAACGTTCGCCCGCGCCGGTGCCGTGGAGTGGCCCGGGGGGTGTTTTCGGGCGGGAGCGTGAGTCGTGCGCTCAGGTGCGCGTGCCGTGCGCCGAGGGGTCCGTCCGTACGGTGCGGCCGGGCCCCGGATCCGGGCCGGACCGTGCCGGGGCGGCGTCGGGCCTCATCGGGTCGGCGCCGGTTCTCGGCGGGTCGGCGCCGGACGGTGGCGGGCCGGCGCCGGGCTCCGGCGGGTGCACGCCGGACGGAGGCGAGTCGGCGCCGGGCTCCGGCGGTGCACGCCGGATCGCGCCGGGACCGGTGCAGGGCCCCGGCGGGTTCGCTCCGGACCGCGCGGCAGCGGCGCCGGGCCCCGGCAGGTTCGCTCCGGACCGCCCAGGAGCGGCGCCGTGCCGCCCGGGTGCCGTGATCGCGGCCCGTACGTCCACCACGCTCTCCACCGAGCGGGCCAGGCGCAGCACGAGCGGCAGCGAGGAGGCGTCCGGCGTGTGGCCGGTGAGGAAGACCTCCACGAACACGGTGTCGAGCGGCACGGGGAACCGTCCGGCGACCAGCCGCCGGACCTCCTCCGCGATGTCCTCGTCGCTGCGCAGGAACACCTTGAGCAGGTCGGAGCGGCCGACGATGCCGATGAGCCGGCCCGCGTCGTCGACGACGGGGAGGTGTTCGACGCCGCGGCGTGCCATGAGCCGGGCGGCCCCGGCCACGGTGGCGCCGGCGCGGACGGTGACCGCCGGGGCGGTCGCCCGGCCGGGCGGCTCCGCCGCGCCCCCGGCCAGGGCGACGACGCTGCTGGTCATGACGTCGCTGACGGTGTACTGGACGCCTCGCATGACGTGCTCCTCGCGACCGCCGTGGCCGTCCTGGTCACGGGCACGTACCCGAGCCTGCACGGCGCGCGGGCGTCGGCGCGCGGGCCGGGCGGCCCCGTCCGCACGCCGACCGGCTCGTCCGCGCCCCGGCAGAAGGTCCCCGGGAAATGAGGGCTGTCCGGCCCAAGCGTCACGGCGGCCCGCCTGGCACCTTCGGAAGCGAGAGGCCGGGCAGGGAGGTGGCGCCCGATGAGCGGCATGACACATCCGAGGCACACCCGGCGTGCGAGGCGGCTGCTGTGGCGGTGGCACGGCAACCCGCTGCGGCGCCGCGAGGACGTCGCCGAGGGCTGGATCGCACTGCTGACATGGGTGCTGGTCCTGGTGGGCGGCGCGCTCGTGTGGACGGTCACGGCGCGGGCGGCCGGGCAGGAGTTCGCGGGTCAGCGTGCCGACCGGCAGGCCGCGGCGGCGGTGCTGCTCACCGACGCACCCCGCAGTCTGTCCCCGTCGACCGACGGCTCCGAGACACCGGCCCGGGTCCGCTGGACCGCCCCGGACGGCACGACGCGCACCGCGCGCACCCTGGTGCCGAGCGGGCTGCCCGCCGGGACGGCGATCACCGTCTGGCAGAACGGCCGGGGCGCCCTGACCACCGAGCCGCCCGGACCGGCCGAGGCGCACACCCAGGCCGCCCTGTTCGGCGGGGCGGCGGCCCTCTCCTTCGCCGGTCTCACCTACGGCACGGCCGCCCTCGCGCGCTGGTGCCTGGACCGGCGCCTGTACGAACGGTGGGGAACGGAGTGGGAGGTCGTCGGTCCGAAGTGGGACCAGAAGACGGGCTGACGGGCCGGGGACATGCTGAAGACGTGGTGCGCACACCGGGCCCGGCCCACCGCGGTCGGGTGTCCGCCGGAACGAGCGCCAGGAGGCGGCACATGCGCCACAGCGACCACACGGACACGGGACAGCGCCCCGCCCGGCGACCGGCGAAGGCACCGGTGCCCGGCAACGGGCCGCAACCGGGCAAGGGGCCGCAACCGGGCAGCGGATCGGCGCCGGGCAGGGCTGTGGAGGTGCCCGCGCGGCAGACACGTATGACCGGGTTCCTCGCGCTGCCCCCGCGGGCCCCCGCCGTGGTGGCCCTCGCGCACGCGGGCACCGGCGCGGCGCGCGATCCCCGCTACCGGCAGGTCGCCGCGGCGCTGCGGCGCGCGGGTCTGGGCACCCTGCTGCTCGACCTGCTGACCGAGGACGAGGGGCGCAGTCCGCACTGCGTCTTCGACGTCACGCTGCTGGCCCGGCGGCTGCGCGCCGCGACGGACTGGCTGCGCCGGGAGACCGGCCTGCCCGTGGGCTACTGGGCGACGGACACCGGCGCCGGGGCCGCCCTGGAGGCGGCGGCGGCCGACGACGGCGTCCGCGGTGTGGTCAGTGCCGGCGGCCGCCCCGAGCTGGCCGGCCCTGCGGCCCTGGCCCGCGTGCGCGCCCCCACGCTGTTCGTCGTCGGGGCGCTGGACACCCGGCTGATCGGCCCGACCCGGCTGGCGGCGGACTGGATGGGCTGCGCCCCGCGCGTCGACGTCGTACCGGACGCCGGGCATCGGTTCGCCGAACCGGGCGCGCTGGAACACCTCGCGGAGCGCAGCCGCGCCTGGTTCACCGCCCACCTGGCCGCGCCCGCCGCCCCGGCTGCCGTGCCCGGCGGCGCTCCCCGGCCGGCCGCCGGGCAGGAGGACTGGCAGCGTGGGGACGGGGAGCGCGACGTTCGAGCGGAGGGCGCTCATGGCATCGGCTGAGTCACGTCCCACGGTGGTCGTCGGGGTGGACGGTTCCCCCTCGTCCCGTGCGGCACTGCACTGGGCGGTCCGGTACGCGCGGCTGGTGGACGGTGCCGTGGAGGCGGTCCACGCCTGGAGCACGCCCACGGAGTTCAGCTGGAGCGGACTGGTCATCGACCCCGACTTCGACATGGACCACGCCCGCGAGCGCTTCGCCCGGGAACTGCGCACCGTCTTCGGCGACGAGCGCCCGGAGCGGCTGCGAGAGCGCCTCGTCGAGGGCGACCCCTCGGAGGTACTGATCCGTGCCTCGCAGGGGGCGGACGTCCTCGTCGTCGGCCGGCGCGGACACGGCGGTTTCGGCCGCGCGATGCTGGGCTCGGTCAGCCAGCGCTGCGCCCAGTACGCGGCCTGCCCGGTCGTCGTGGTGCGGGAGGAGCACGACGGGAGCACCTGACCCGCCGGGCGACAGCGGCGTACCGCCGGGAGCGGACCGAAGAGCCCGGAGAGGATCCGAGGAGAGAGAACATGCAGCACCGAACGGTCGAAGACCTCATGACGCAGGACGTCGTCCGGGTACGGCGGGACACCTCGTTCAAGGACGTGGCGCGGACGCTGGCCGAGCACGACGTGAGCGCCGTCCCCGTCGTCGACGACCTCGGCCACCCGCTGGGCGTGGTGTCGGAGGCCGATCTGCTGCACCGGGTGGCCTGCCGCCCCGACCCGGCGGGACTGCTCCCGCAGCGCGCCTCCGACCTCACTGACGAGGCATCGGAGGGGGCCGTCGCGGCGGAGGTGATGACCGCTCCCCCGGTGTGCGCCCGTCCCGGGTGGAGCGTGGTCGAGGCCGCGCGCACGATGGACGCCCACCGGGCCAAACGGCTGCCCGTGGTGGACGAGAGGGGCGTCCTGACCGGGATCGTCAGCCGGGGCGACCTCCTGCGGATCTTCCTGCGCCGCGACGAGGCGATCCGTGAGGAGATCGCCTCGGACGTCCTCGTGCGCACGCTGGGGCTCGCACCGGACGACTTCACGGTCACGGTGGAGGACGGCCGGGCCGCGCTCACGGGGTCCGTGCCGGAGCGAAGCCTCGTACCGGTGATCGAGCGGCTGTGCCGGGGTGTCGACGGGGTCGTCTCCGTCACCGTGGACGCCGGCGCCCCGAGCGGTACGGGTCCGGCCGGTCCGCGCTGAGGACGGCCGACGCGGCGCGGGCGGAAGAGCGGGAGCGGAGAACGGGAGAGCGGGAGAACGGCACGACGGGGCGTACGGCGGCGCGACGGCCCCGGCCTGTGGACAACCCGACCTCCGAACCTCCCGCTGGCAGGATGGCCCGGCCGCTCCGGCCGCTCCTAGGCTGCCCGCATGCCGACCGCCCGCCCCAGAGCCCCCTTCCGTACCTTTCGCCCCAGGGCCGCCTCACGTATCGCGGCCGTCCTCGCTCTGCTGTCCCTCGCCCCGCTGGTGCCGGCACAGGCGGGAGCGGCGGCCGCCGCGCGCACGTCCGTGCTGCAAGAGGACACCGACGCGCTGCGCGCCGATGGTGTCACAGGGGTGTCGGTCCGGCTGGAGACACCGCGAGGGACCACCACCGCACGCAGCGGGGTGGGTGATCTCCGCACGGGGCGGCCCGTGCCTCCGGACGGGTATGTGCGGATCGGCAGCACCACGAAGACGTTCGTGGCGACCGTGCTGCTCCAACTCGTCGGCGAGGGGCGGGTGTCGCTGGACGATCCGGTGGAGCGGTGGCTGCCGGGCGTGGTCCGCGGCCACGGCAACGACGGGCGCCGGATCACCCTGCGCGAGCTGCTCCAGCACACCAGCGGGCTGCCCGACTACGTCGGTGACGTGGTGCCGGAGCTGAGCGCCGCCGGGTACCGCGCGCACCGCTGGACCACGTACACCTCCGCGGAGCGCGTCGCGTTCGCCCTGCGGCACCCGCCGCTCTTCGCGCCCGGCCGGGGCTGGGCGTACTCCAACACGAACTACGTCCTCGCGGGGATGGTGATCGCGGCGGTCACGGGCCGGTCCTGGGAGCAGGAGGTGCGGGCCAGGATCGTGCGTCCGCTGCGGCTCGGGCACACCTTCGCCCCCGGCGACCGGCCGTTCCTGCCCGCTCCGCACGCCCGCGACTACCAGCAGTTCGAGCCGGGCGGGGCGCTGACCGACACCACCGTCGCCTATCTGCCCTTCGACGGGGACGCCGACGGGTCGATGGTGAGCACGGCGGCGGACACCGGCCGGTTCTTCGGGGCGCTGGCGCGCGGCGAGCTGCTGGCGCCCGCGCAACTGGCCGAGATGCGGCGCACGGTCGAGGTGCCGCCCGGTCACGGCTCGCCGCCCGGTACGCGCTACGGTCTCGGTCTGGAACGGATTCCGCTGTCCTGCGGCGGCGGCTCCTGGGGGCACAGCGGCGACGGGTTCGGCTATCTGGTGTGGCCCGCCGCGACCGCCGACGGGCGGGCCTCCGTCACCGTGGCGCTGCACAGCCGGCCCGGTGACGAGGAGAGCGCCGTGCGGCAGATCCAGGACGTCACCCGTCTCGTCGACCACGCGTTGTGCGCCGCGGGCCGCGGCGGGCAGCGGTGACCGCCACCGGGGGCGCACCGGGCCGCACCTCGACGGCCCGCCCGGTGGAGGTCACTCCCGCGTCCTGTGCGCGAACACCCAGCGGTTGCCCTCCAGCGCGTCGTTCGGCTCGGGGAGCGGGCCGCGGCCGTGCCTGCGGGTGAAGTCGAAGGGGGTGTGCGTCGCGGTGGACCAGCCCGTGGCGGCGAGGCGGCCCGCGGAGTCGGGGCGCTGTCCCTTGTCGAAGAGCTGGAGCAGGTCGATGCCGATCTGCTGCCTCGTCGCCGTGTAGATGGCGCTGTCGCGGTAGACCAGCAGGTCCTTCTCCAGCTTGGCCTCGAAGGCCAGTGCGCTGCCCCGGGCGCTCAGCCGGTCCACCGTGTCGACGAGATAGGTCTCGGCGGGGGCCGGCAGGTAGAACAGCAGGCCCTCGGCGAGCCAGGCGGTCGGTGCGGCCGGGTCGAAGCCGGCGCCGGTCAGCGCGGTGACCCAGTCGCCGCGCAGGTCGACCGGCACGGGGACGCGCTTGACCCGCGGGGTGGCCGAGAGTTCCGCCAGCACCCGGTGTTTGAAGGCCAGGACGCCGTCCCGGTCGACCTCGTAGACCGCGCAGTCGGACGGCCAGTCCAGCCGGTAGGCGCGGGTGTCCAGGCCCGCGCCGAGCAGGACCACTTGGCGGACGCCGGTGCGGACCGCGTCGAGGAGGAAGTCGTCGAGGACCCGGGTGCGCAGCCCGAAGTAGCGGGCGAAGCGGCCCCAGAGAGGGTTGCCGTCGCCGTCCGGGACCTGGTGGATGCGTACCGGCCAGTCGGCGCACGCGGGTGCGGCGCGCACGAAGTGCTCCGCGTAGACGTCCTGGGCCAGGCTGTCGTCGCGGTGGGTCTCGATGGCCCGTGCGGCGGCGACCAGGAGGGCGGTCAGACCCACTCCCCCGTCCACGCCCTCGGTCTCCCGGGTGTTCTCCGGTTCGGTGTGCTGCGGCGCCGTGCCGGTCATGTCGCCTCCGTGGGCGGGAGCGGCGCCCGTGAGGCGCCGGCCGGTCGGATACGGGCGCGGACCGGGTGAGTCCGCGGTGCTGCGTGCCTGGCTCATCGGCCTCTTCCCTCGGGGAGCAGGACGGGTTTGACCACCCGGCCCGCCTCGCAGTCGCGTTCGGCGTCGTTGACGGCGGCCAGCGGGTAGGTGCGGATCAGCTGGTCGAAGGGGAACCGCCCGGCCTGCCACAGTGTGGTGAGCCGGGGGATCAGCAGCCCCGGTACGGCGTCCCCCTCGCAGATGTGCCGGACGGAGCGGCCTCGGTCCAGCGTGCCCGTCTCCAGCGGCAGCGCGGTGCGCAGCCGCGCCACCAGGCCGAGGACGCCGGTGGGGCGCAGCGCCCGGAGCGCGTCGTTGATGAGCGGGGGCGAGGCCGTGGTGTCCAGCGCGTACCGCGCGCCGCCGTCGGTGAGCCGCCCGATCCGCTCGGGCAGGCCGGGTGTGTCGGCGTGCAGCGCGAGCGCGCCGAACCGCTCGGCGAGGGCCAGCCGCCCGGGGTGCCGGTCGAGGGCCACGGTCAGCGCGCCGGCGGCGGTGGCCGCCATCACCGCGGCCAGGCCGACCGCTCCGGCGCCGTACACCGCGAGGGTGTCGCCGGGGCCGGCGCGGAAGGTGTTCAGCACGGCTCCGGCGCCGGTGAGGAAGCCGCAGCCGAGCGGGCCGAGCAGTTCGAGGGGGAGCGCGGGGTCGACCCGGACGGCGTTGCGGGCCGACACGAGCGCGTACCGGGCGAACGAGGACTGGCCGAACCAGCGCGGGGCCAGCGCTCCCCCGGCCGCGTCGGTGAGCCGGGGGGTGTCCTCCTTGCGTCCGCCGAAGAGGTTGAGGGCGGCGAAGGAGTCGCAGTAGGCGGGGGCGGCGGCCCGGCAGTTGCGGCAGTGCCCGCAGGAGTCGAAGCTCAGGACGACGTGGTCGCCGACCCCGATCTCGGTGTCCGGACCGCCGCCGGTACGGACCACGACCCCGGCCCCCTCGTGGCCGAGAACCGCGGGCAGCGGGCTGCGCCCGGCCGAGCGGCGGACCGCCAGATCGGTCCGGCACATGCCGCTGCCCGCGATCTCGACCAGGATCTCGCCCGCGCCGGGCTCCTCCCGCAGGTCGACCTCCTCGACGGTGAACGGGCTGTCGCAGGAGCGCAGTACGGCCGCCTGGATCCTCATCGGCCGTCCTCGCGCGGGCGGTGGACGACGAACGGCCGGAGGTTTCCGTACAGCCCCCACGGTCCGCCGGCGACGCCGACGCCGCTGTCCTTGATGCCCGCGAAGGGCTGGGCGAGGGAGAGTTCGGCGTGGTGGTTGATCCAGGCGGTGCCGCATTCGAGGCGGTCGGCCACCGCCTCGGCGCGGTCGAGGTCGGTGCCCCACACCGAGCCGCCCAGTCCGTAGCCGGTGGAGTTGGCCGCCTCGACGGCCTCGTCCAGGTCGCGGTACGGCAGCACCGGCAGGACCGGGCCGAACTGCTCCTCGGTGACGACCGGGCTGCCGGGCGGGACGTCGGTGAGGACGGTGGGGGCGAAGAAGTGCCCCGGGCCCTCCAGCCGGTGGCCGCCCGCCGCGGCTCGGGCGCCGTCCGCCAGGGCCTGCCGGGTGACCTGCTCGACGCGGGCCAGTTGCGGGGCGTTGTTGACCGGGCCCAGCCGGGTGTCCGGGTCGAGGCCGGGGCCGACGGCGACGCTCTTCGCGCGCTCGGCGAGGGCCTCGACCACCCGGGAGTGGATGCGGGCCGGTGCGTAGACGCGCTTGACGGCCATGCAGACCTGCCCGCAGTTGCGGAACGCGGCCCAGAACAGCCGGTCGGCGAGGGCGTCCACGTCGGCGTCGTCGAGCAGGACGGCGGCGTCGTTGCCGCCCAGTTCCAGGGTGACCCGGGCCAGGGAGGCCGCCGCGCCCTGGGCGACGGCCCGTCCGGTGGGCACCGAACCGGTGAAGGTGACGTGGCGGATGCCCGGGTGGGAGACGAGGCGGGCGCCGAGGGGTTCGCGTCCGGTGACGACGGTCAGGACGTCCTCGGGCAGCACACCGGCGAGGACGGAGCCCAGCAGCGAGGTGGCGAGCGGGGTGAACGGGGAGGGCTTGAGGACGACGGTGTTCCCGGCGGCCAGCGCGGGCGCGAACTTCGCCGCCGCGAGCTGGAGCGGGAAGTTCCACGGCACGATCGCGGCGACCGGTCCCAGCGGGCGCCAGCGGAGCTCGCTGTGCACCGGCCGGCCGTCGGTGATCCGCCGGGTCCTGGGGGCCAGGCCGGCGAAGTAGCGCAGGCGGGCCGCGGTGCGGGCGGTCTCCGCGTACGACTCGGCCAGGGGCTTGCCCTGTTCGCGGGTGAGCAGCCGGGCGAGGTCGTCGGCCGCCCCTTCGACGGCGTCGGCCGCCGCGTGCAGCGCGGTGGTGCGGGCCGCGGCGTCGGAGCGCCAGCCGTGCCAGGCCCGGTGGGCGCGGCCGACGACGGCGTCCAGCTCGTCGGGGTGCTGGTCGGGGGCTTCGTCGACCGTCTCGCCGGTGGCGGGGTCGAGGACGGCGAAACGCTCGGCTCGGCGTCCCGGCGCGGTGTCGGCTCGGAGGTCCGGCATACCGGGGTCAGTTCGCGGCGGGGACGGCGGCGGCGTGCTCCCGGGCCTGCTGCTCCATCTCCGCCCGGAAGGCGGCCACCAGATGCGGCTGAATCCTTCCTGCGGTGCGGTCGCCGCCCTCGCAGACCGCGCCGCGCACCCCCACGATGTCCGTGCCGATCCGGGTGAGCGGACCGAGGTCGGCCTGTTTCACGCTGCCCGCGAGGGCGGCGAGCAGACCCATGTCGTGGGCGAGCCGTACGAACTCGGCGCAGACGTCCGGCGGGACGTGGTCGAACAGCCTGCTGCCGTCCTTGATCGCGGTGTCCAGCATGGCCGCGTCGGCGCCGGAGCGGGCGGCGATGTCGGGCAGGGCGAGCGGGTTGACGCAGCCGATGCGGTGGGCGTCCGCGTAGCCCGAGGCGACGACGAGTGCGTCGGGACGGTGGTCCTTCACCGCCCGGACCACGCCGCGCATCACCTCGACGGCCTGCTGGGGCGTGGTGCAGCCGTAGAGCCCGACCTTGATGTACGTGGCTCCGGAGACGACCGCGCCGAGCGCGGCCTGGGCCACCGTGCCGGGCTTGTAGGGGACGTCACCCACCGTGGCGGAGACCGGCTTGTCCGCCGGGACCGCCTCGCGGATCTCTCTGATGACCCAGGGGTAGTTGGCGCCGAGCGAGCCCTCGTCGGGCTTCTTGACGTCGACGATGTCGAGGTGTTCGGCGGCCTTCGCACAGTCGAGGGCCTCCTCGACGCTGTCCGGGGAGATGAGAAGCAACACCTTGGGCTCCTTCCGCCGCAGGTCCGCCTGCCGTGCGGGCAGGGGTGCGGATCGCCTGGTTCGTGCGCGGTGTGCTCATCATTTACTCCGTCCGTGAGCGCCGGTAGAGCGTGCGGAGTCCTCATGGGGCGCCTGTGACCACCCCCAGTGCGCCGTGCGCACCGGCGTGAACCGGGCCCGCCGGCGCGCACCCGGCAGGCCGGAGTGCGGCCGCCGGTCACAGACGGACCGTCAGCGCACACCCCGGTGGTGCAGCGCCAGCCACACCCGGTCGCGGGTCAGCGGGAGTTCGGTGAAGCGGACGCCGGTGGCGTCGCGCAGGGCGTTGGCGAAGGCGGGGGCGACCGGGTTGAACGGGCTCTCGCTCATCGACTTGGCGCCCAGCGGGCCGATGGTGTCGGCGGTCTCCATGAAGTGCACCTCGGTGCGCGGCACATCGGCGTACTGGGGCAGCCGGTAGCGGCGGAAGGCGGCCGTCTCCACCGCGCCGCGTCCGTCGATGCGGACGTTCTCGAAGAGGGTGGCGCCGAGCGCCTGGGCGACGCCGCCCTCGACCTGGCCGCGGCACTGCATCGGGTTCATGACCTGCCCGGCGTCGGCCGCGTGCACGCTGCGCAGGATGCGGATCTCACCGGTGCCGGGATCGACGGCCACCTTGAACCACTGCGCGTTGAAGGCGACCGAGCGCGGGGTGCCGCCGAAGTGGCCGTCGGCGGCGCACTCGACGCCGACCGCGCGGGCGCTCTCGTACAGTTCCTTGAGCGGGAGCCGCCCGCCGGGGTGGACCACGGCCTCCTCGGTGAGCCGGCAGTCGGCCCGCGGCACGCGCAGTTGGGCGGCGGCGAAGTCGAGGAGCACGTCGGCGAGGGCGCGGGCGGCGCGCAGGGTGGCCTTGCCCGCGACCACGGTGCCGGTGGAGGCGAAGGCGCCGGTGTCGTGGCGTACGACGTCCGTGTCGGACTGGCGGACGGTGATGCGCTCGACGGTGGTGCCCAGTTCGCCCGCGGCGATCTGCCGGTGCACGGTCGTGGTGCCGTTGCCGAACTCCGCCGTGCCCACGGCCAGGTCGAAGGTGCCGTCGGGGAGCAGGCGGGCGCGGGCGTCGGCGAGGTGGCCGCCGGGCGGACCGGTGGCGATCATCGCCAGGGCGGTGCCCTCGCCGACGAGCCAGCCGTCGGGGGCGGGCTGTCCCGCCCCGGTCTCCGCCTGGGCCCGCCGGACGACGGCGACGCACTGGTCGAGGCCGTAGCTGGCGATGTGCAGGTCCTCCTCGTGGCCGCCGGGGGTGACCATGGCCTCGCCGGGTCCGATGATGTTGCGGGCCTTGAACTCCAGCGGGTCGATGCCGAGCAGCCGGGCGAGTTCGTCCAGGGCCGACTCGACGGCGAACATCACCTGGCCGAGTCCGTAGCCGCGGAAGGCGCCCGCCGGGACGGTGTGCGTGTACACCGAATAGGCGTCGACCTTCTTGTGCGGGGCGCGGTAGACCGCCAGGGACTCGCCGACGCTGTGGAACATCACGGCCGGGCCGTGGTTGCCGTACGCGCCGGTGTCGGCCACGACGCGCAGCCGCAGCGCGGTGAGGGTGCCGTCGCGCCGGGCGCCCGCCTTGACGTGGACGGTGAACGGGTGCCGGGTGGTGGCGCCGTGGAACTGCTCGGCGCGGGTGTACTCCAGTTTCACCGGGCGGCGCAGCCGGAGCACGGCCAGGGCGACGATGTCCTCGACGAGCATCTCCTGCTTGCCGCCGAAGCCGCCGCCGACCCGGCCCGCGACGACCCGCACCTGTTCGGGCGGCAGGTCGTACAGGGCGCACAGGGCGCGGCGGGTGAGGAAGGGGGTCTGGGAGCTGGTGCGGACGGTGAGCCGGCCGTCCTCGTCGATCCAGGCGACGGCGCCGTGGGTCTCCAGGCTGGCGTGCTGGGCGCGCTGGGTGCGGTAGGTGGCCTCGTGGACGGCGTCGGCCGCGGCGAAGCCCGCCTCGACGTCGCCGATCTCGCCGTGCGCCTCGCCGACCACGTTGTCGCGGGGGCGGGCGATGCGTGCCGTCGCGGCGTCCTTGTCGTGCACGACGGGTGCGCCCGGCCGCATGGCCTCCTCCGGGTCGAGGACGGCCGGGAGGACCTCGTAGGTCACCTCCACCCGGCGGCAGCCCTCCTCGGCGGCGGCCTCGCTGTCGGCGACGACGGCGGCGACCCGCTGGCCGATGTACCGGACGGTGTCGTCCAGGACGCGGGTGTCGTCCGGGTCCTCCTCGGGGTGTTCGTGGCGGGCGGTGGAGAAGTGCCGTCCGGGGGCGTCGTGGTGGGTGAGCACGGCGTGGACGCCGGGCACGCGCAGCGCGGCGGAGGTGTCGATCGCGGTGATGCGGGCGTGGGCGTGCGGGGAGCGCAGCAGCTTCATGTGCAGCATTCCGGGCACCGTGATGTCGAAGGTGTAGCGGGCGGTGCCCGTCACGACCTGCGGTCCGGCGGGGGCGGGCAGGTTGCGCCCGACGGCCTCGCCGGGCGCCGGGGCCTCCACGTTCCGTACGCCGCGTACGGCGTCCTCGATGGCGCGGTAGCCGGTGCAGCGGCACAGGTTGCCCTTGAAGGCGCGGGGCAGGTCGGCGAGCTTGTCCTCGTCCAGGGCGGCCGTGGTCATCAGGAATCCGGCGGTGCAGAAGCCGCACTGGAAGCCCTGGGCGTCCAGGAACCGCTGCTGCACGGGATGGAGGTCGCCCTCGGGCGAGGCGAGGCCCTCGACGGTGGTGACGGCGGCGCCGTCGGCGCGGAAGGCCGGGTACAGACAGCTGTGGACCGGCCTGCCGTCGACGTGGACGGTGCAGGCGCCGCAGTCCCCGGCGTCGCAGCCCTTCTTGACACCGAACCAGCCCCGCTCGCGCAGATAGGTGCGCAGGCACTGGCCGGGCCGGGGTTCCTCCTCGTGGTGCCGTCCGTTGACGTCGATCCTCATCGTGCCGCCTCTCCCAGTTCCCGGCGGATCTCCTCCGCGTACCGGAACGTCATGTGGCGCCGCCACGCGGGCAGCCCGTGGATGTCGTCGAACCACTGGTCGTCGGCGACGGCCGAGCCGATCGCCTCGCGCAGGGCCGCCGCGGTCGGCGGCAGCGGGAACCACAGCCGCACCGGGCGGACGGTGGACGCGGTGACGGTGACGGCGAGGGAGCCGTCCAGCGGGTCCAGGGCGCCGATGACCAGGACGCCGGAGCGGCCGAGGCCGTACAGGGACGCCTGCCGGAAGGCCGTGCGGCAGGCCAGGGCGCGGGCGGGCAGGGTGACCGAGCGCAGCAGTTCGCCCTCGGCGAGGTCCTTGCGTCCCGCGCCGGTCACGAAGCCGGTGACGCGGCGCCTGCGCCGGGTGCCGTCCTGGGCGAGCAGCAGGCACTCGCCGTCGAGCGCGGCGGTGAGGGAGGTCATCGGGCCGGCCGGCAGGGCGTTGCACAGGTTGCCGCCGACGGTGGCCATGTTCCAGATCTTGAAGGAGGCGAGGAACGCCCGGCAGCACTGCTCGAACAGGGGCGCCGCCGGGTCCGTGAGCGTCTTCGCGTACTGCGAGAGCGTGGCGATGGTGCAGGTGGCGGCGATCTCCAGGGCGCCGTCCGGGTGCCGGTGGACTGGGGTCCAGCCGGTGCGGCCGAGGTCGACCAGGCGGCGCAGGTGCGGCTGCGGTTCGGAGAACAGGTAGGTGCCGCCGCCCAGCCAGGCGTCGCCCGGCCGCCAGGGCGCCGGGTGCCGGGCGTCGCGTATCTCCGTCACCGTGTTGAGGTCCATGGCGGCAGTGAAGCAAGCCACAGGGGCCTGGGACGACTGGTCCGGAGCACGGAAAACACCGCGGTGCCGCCGTGTTGTCTAGGTGATCCTCCAAGAGGCATTCCGCTGGTGTCGTCTGGCATTTACCATGCGATGACTCGCAGGCACCTGGTGAATGTGAGATGCCGGGTGTCAGGCACCCCCATCCGGCAGGCGGACGAGGAGCAGGAGCACATGCACGTCGAACACCTCCTGGAGGACGAGTCCCTCGGTCTGCGCCTGCTCTGGGCCGAGGACCCGCTGCTGCGGCGGGAGATCAGCGGGGTCACCGTCACGGATCTGGAGGACCCCGCCCGTTTCGTGCGGCCCGACGAGGTGGTGCTCAGCGGGCTCGTCTGGTGGAGCGCGGACGGCGGCACGGGCAAGGCAGAGCGTTTCGTCTCCGGGCTGAAGGACGCGGGCGCCGCGGCGCTGCTGGCCGGTGAGGAGACCCACGGGCTGGTCCCCGGCGAGCTGGTGGAGGCGTGCGCGCGGCACGGGCTGCCGGTCGCCGGGGTGCCGGCGCATGTGATGTTCCGTGCGATCACCGACACGGTGTACCTGCGGCAGTGGGGCGAACTGGGCCGCCACCGGGCCCTGCCCGAGCATGTGCGCGACCGGCTGGACCGGCTCGTCGCGCGGGGCGAGGGTCCCGCCGCGGTGCTCGCGGCCGCCTTCGCGCAGTGGGACGCGGCCCCGGCGTACGTCCTCACCGCTGCGGGCCGGACCGTGGCCGCCACGCCGGGCGCCGTCCCGCTCCCGCCGCGCGAGGCCGCCGCCCTGCCCGGGAGCGGCAGCGGCGCGACGGTGCCGGTGGAGGCGGACGCCGACGCGGTCGGCGGGTACGAGGGCTGGTGGCTGCATCTGCCGGACGCGGGCGCCGCGCCGCCGCGGCTGCTGCACGAGATCACCACGGTCCTGGGCCGCTGCCAGGAGGCGCTGGCCGCCCGCCGGGCCGCGGAGCGGGACGCGGCGGCCGGGCTCGGCCGGGTGCTGGCCGCGCCGGAGTCCGGGGATCTGCCCGCCGCCCTGCGGGCCTGCGGGCTGCCGGGGCGCGGACCGTACCGCCTGGTCGTGGCCGGCACCGGCACCCGGCACCCGGGGGCGGCCGAGAGCGCGCTGTCGGAGGCGGTGGCCGGAGCGCATGAGGCGGCGGGGCGGCCCGCGCCCGCGTGCGCCGCCGTGGGCCCGCTGCCCGACGGGGGCGCCTTCGCGGTGCTGCCCGAGGAGACAGCCGCCGCGCTGGCGGAGGTCTGGCCGCGGGTGGCCGGATGCGATCCGGGCCTCCTGCACGGCGGGCTCGCCGCGCCCACCGCCGAGGCGGCCGGGCTGCCCGGAGCCCTGGCCGAGGCCCGCTACGCCCTGGCGTCCGCCCGCACGAGCGCACCGGACGCCTCCGGGCTGACCGACGCCCGCGCCCTGACCACGCTCGGCTCGCTCCTGACCGGCATACCGGCCGAGGTGCGCACCGCCTACAGCCGTACGGTCCTCGGGCCGCTGCTCGGCCCGGCGGACGCCTCCGTCGCGCTGCTGCGCACGCTGGAGGTGTTCCTCGCCCACGACGGTTCCTGGGCGCGTACCGCCGAGGCCCTGCACCTGCACGTCAACACGGTGCACTACCGCATCGGGCGCATCGAGCACTTCACCGGCCGCGACCTGTCCAGCCTGCGCGACCGGCTGGACCTGTGGGCGGCGCTGCTGTGCCGCACGGGTCCGGACGGGGCGCCGGCCGCCCGGACCGCCGGGGCGCCGAAGGAGACCGAAGCGGCTAGGTCCGGTCGACGTGCACGCTCGTCGACTTCACGCGCGCGACGACCGTGACCCCGACCGCCAGGTCCAGTTCGTCCACCGCCTCCCGGGTCACCAGGGACACGACCTGGTGCGGGCCCGCCTGGACCACCACGCGGGCCACGACGTCGTCGGCGACGAGCGCGGTGACGATGCCGGTGAAGGCGTTGCGCACGGAGGTCGGCGGGCCGGACGCCGCCTCCCGGGCGTCCTCGGCGGCGCGCTCCTCGGCCAGCCGGGCGAGGCCCACGCCGTCGATCACCCGGTTGCCCGCGCCGTCCCGGCCCATCGGCAGCCGGCCCGCGTCCGCCCACCGCCGCACGGTCTCCGGGCTCACCCTCAGCAGGCGCGCGGCCTGGCCAATGCTGTACGTCGGCACCGTAGAACCCTAGCCCGTCGCCGGGCCGGTCACGGAACCGCGTCCGCGGGGCAGCTCCCGGTCCGGCGGTGCCGTCCGGCCCCGGTTGGGACCGCTCGTACGGCGCCGGTCAGGCGCGGCACACCTGCGCGAACCGCCGGGTGAACACGGACCAGGCGGCGGCCGACGCCGTCTCGTCGGCCACGGCCCGCGCGTGCAGCCGGTCCGCGTCGAGGCCGCGCTCGGCCAGGTACGCCCGGTCCCACGCGGCGACGGCGGCGGCGTCCGCCTCCGGGTGGAACTGCACGCCCCAGGCCCGCTCCCCCACCCGGAACGCCTGATGGGGGCAGTCCTCACTGGCCGCCAGCCAGACCGCCCGGGGCGGGAGTTCAGCGATGGCGTCGACATGCCGCTCGATCGCGGGCACGGTCTCGCCGAGCCCCGCGAGGAGCGGGTCGGCGGCGGCCTCGGGGCGCAGCCGGATGGTGGTGCTGCCGTACTCGGGCGTGCCGTGCGCGGCGCGCACCGTGCCGCCCGCGACCTGGGCCAGCATCTGCCCGCCGAGGCAGATCCCCAGCATCGGTGTGCCGTCGGCCAGGGCCTCGGCCACCAGATGCCGGGTCGCCGGGAGCCAGGGGGCGCGCTCGTCGTCGTCCGGGAGACAGCCGCCGCCGAGCACCAGCAGCGGACGTCCGTCCAGGGTCCCGGGCAGAGCCTCCCCGGCCCAGGGGTGCCGGATCTCCAGGCCGAGTCCGGCCGCGCGCAGCCAGGCACCGACACGGCCCGGACCGCCCCGCTCGGTGTGCTGCACGACCAGCACGGAGCCGGGACGCCGTCCTGCGAGTGCCATGCGCGACTCCCCTGCCGTACGGGTGCGGTGACCGCGTCAGCAGACCAGGGCGCGGTGCGCGGCGTCAACAGGGCGCGGGCGGGGCGACCGTGCGCCAGGTGACGCCGTGGTCGCCGCTGTAGGCGCTCACCGCGTGGCCCGCCCCGCCCGAGCGCAGCGCGTACCGCTGGAGCAGACGGCCCTTGTCGGTGCCGGGCCGCGGTCGGACGCCCTCGCCGGAGGCGGCGAACAGGGCGCGTGCTCGGCCCACTTGGGCCCGCCGGGGGTGCGCGCCGCCGCCCTCTGCCCGTTGAACCCGTGGACGCGCGGGTCCCTTGGCGCGCCGCCTGCTGCCGGCGGCGCCGAGCTTGCCGGAGCGGCCCGGACGCCACCATCTGTTATCGATAGCACCCACCTCATCTTCCCCACATCTCCCCCACTCCCCAAGGCGATTGGTCCGTGCCGAGACCTATTGTTATCGATAACTTTCCCTTACTGTCTTCCTCACCCCCCGTCTCAGAGTCACGAGGAAGCTCCCAGGTGGATCCCATGCCCCTGCACCACTCCCGGCGCTCCCGGCGCACCGGCCGGCCCAGATCCGGTGCCGCCGCCGCGACCGCCGCGCTCATCGCCCTGGGCACGCTGTCGGCCGGCGCCCTGCCGGCCCACGCGGGCCCGGACCGGCCGCCGGCCCCGGCCGCCCCCGCGTCCCCCGAGAACCCGGCCACCCCGGTCGCCCTGAGCGCCGGGGGCCTGACCGTCCGGGTGGCCAAGGAGTTCCCGCAGGTCATCTCGTACACGATGGACGGCAGGACGCTCGGCGGCCAGGCGCGGGTGCTGGACACCTTCACGGTCAACGGCACGGCGCACACCGCCACCACGACCATGAAGGCGTACCGCGCCCAGGCCGTCTACACCTCCACCTTCGCCGACCTGCCCGGCCTCACCATCACCTCGACGATCACCGTCACCGACCGGAAGACGGTCGTCTTCGCGGTCAAGAGCATCACCGGCCCCGCCGCGTCCACCGTCGACCAGCTGGCGATCCCCGACCAGTCGCTCGTCTCGGTCGACTCCTCCTCGGCGCACGCCACCCTGGCGCGCACCAGGATCTCGACGGACTCGACCACCACGGCTGACCAGTTCCTGCCGATCACCGCGGACACCGCCCCGGACAAGGCGGCCGTCGGCACCCCCTACGGCTTCGTCAGCAACGGCGCCCTGTCCGCCGGCATCCTCACCAACGCCACCGACGACTCCGCGCAGGACAACAACGACAACGGCAACAACCGCTTGAAGTCGCGGATCGTGGACGCCGGGAACGGCGCCCGCCGCGCGGAACTGTCCGTCGGCACCTACACCTACGCCCCCCGGGGCGCCACCGACGCGCGGGTGAAGACGTACGCGCTGCCGCAGGCCACCGTCGTGCTCGCCGCCGACGCCAACGGCGACGGACAGGTGGACTGGCAGGACGGCGCCATCGCCTACCGCGCCCGCATGACCCGGCCGCTCGGCGCGGAGCGGGTGCCCGAACGGGTCGTGCAGCACATCCCGTTCAACTTCGCCAGCCAGGCCACCAATCCGTTCCTGAAGACGCTCGACAACGTCAAGCGGATCTCCATGGCCACGGACGACCTCGGCCAGTGGGTGCTGGAGAAGGGCTACGCCGACGAGGGCCACGACTCGGCGCACCCCGACTACGGCGGCAACTACAACGACCGGGCGGGCGGCCTCACCGACCTGAACAAGCTCACCCGCACCGGCGCCGGCTACAACGCCGACATCGCCGTGCACGTGAACGCCACCGAGGCCTACCCGCAGGCCAAGACCTTCAGCGAGGCCCTGGTCAAGGGCCAGGTCAACGGCTGGGACTGGCTGAACCAGTCGTACCACATCGACCAGCGCACCGACCTGGGCAGCGGCGCGATCCTCGACCGGTTCAAGCAGCTCCGCAAGGAGGCGCCCGGCATCAGGACCGTCTACATCGACGCCTACTACTCCAGCGGCTGGCTGGCCGACGGACTCGCCGCGCAGCTGCGGAAGATGGGCTTCGAGGTCGCCACCGAGTGGGCGTACAAGTTCGAGGGCGACTCGGTGTGGTCGCACTGGGCGAGCGACAAGAACTACGGCGGCGTCACCAACAAGGGCATCAACTCCAACATCGTCCGGTTCCTCTCCAACACCGACCGCGACGTGTGGAACGTGGACCCGCTGCTCGGCGGCAGCAGCGTCAAGGAGTTCGAGGGCTGGACCGGCCACGACGACTACGACGCCTTCTACCGCAACATCTGGACCGACAACCTGCCGACCAAGTTCCTCCAGCACTACCAGGTCATGGACTGGGACTTCGGCAGGTCCGCCACGCTGAGCGGCGGGGTGCGGGTGGCGCTCCAGGACGGCCGGCGCCAGGTGTCGATGAACGGCGCCGTCGTGCTCGACGGCGACACCTACCTGCTGCCCTGGGGCGAGGCGAAGGGCGGCGACGGGACGTCCTCGCCGAGCCGCGCCGACAAGATGTACTACTACAGCGGCTCGGGCGGTACGCACACCTTCACGCTCACCGGGCAGTTCGCCTCCACCCGCTCCTTCACCCTCTACAAGCTGACCGACCAGGGCCGGGTGAAGGCCGGGCGGATCACCGCGCACGGCGGGAAGGTGACACTGACCGGCGACAAGGACCAGCCCTACGTCCTCGCGCCGAACGGCGACCGGGCCCCGCACACCGACGCCCGCTACGGCGAGGGCGGCCCGCTGGCCGACCCCGGTTTCAACTCCGGAAACCTGAAGGCGTGGAGCCCGCGCGGCGGCGCCGCCCTCGCCCGCACCGACACCGGTGACAACGTGCTGCGGCTCGGCACCGGCGGTGCCTCCGGCGTCTCCCAGCGCGTCAAGGGCCTCACCCCGGGCAAGCGCTACACGCTGAGCGCCGACGTCGAGGTCGCGGCCGGACAGCGCCGCACCGTCACCCTGGAGGCGAGCGGCCACCGCGTACAGGCGCGCAACGCGTTCGACACCACGCCGCTGCGCAACACCGTGGCGGCCGACGCCAAGCAGGGCACCTACGCGCAGCGCGCCTCGGTCGCCTTCACCGCCCCGGCGGACGGACAGGTCACCGTCGCGCTGGGCGCGGCGGCCGGGACCGCGGCCGTCACCCTGGACGACGTACGGGTCATGGCCGACACCTCGGCGCCCGCGCCCGGCGGTGCCGTCGTCGCCCAGGACGACTTCGAGGGCAACCAGCCCGGCTGGGGCCCCTTCGTGAAGGGCGACGCGGGCGGGGTCACCGACCCGCGCACCAGCATCAGCCGGCTGCACGCGCCGTACAGCCAGAAGAGCTGGAAGAACACCTACTCGCCGTACAACTCCGGCGCCCTGAAGGGCAAGGCGGTGGACGACGTCCTCGACGGCGGCCACTCGCTCAAGGCCCACGAGGAGAACACCGGTCTGGTGTACCGGACCGTGCCCGCGACGGTGCCGTTCGTCGCCGGTCACCGCTACAAGGTCTCCTTCGACTACCAGACCAACCTCGACGGCCAGTGGGCCTGGGTGACCGGCGCCGACCGGATCGCGGGCGGGAAGACCACGGCCCGGGACATCGGCCGGGACACACTCGCCCCCGCCCTGGACACCACGGCGTACTCCAAGGAGATCGTCGCCGGGTGCGGCGACACCTGGGTGGGGCTGCGCAAGCTCGGCGGCGCGGCCGGAGCTGACCTGGTCCTCGACGACTTCCGCGTCACCGACCTCGGCCCGGTCACCGGCGGCGCGGCCTGCGCGAGCGTGACCACCCCCGCGGGCACCGATCTGAGCCCCGGCGTGGCGGGCGAGTACGTCACCTCCTTCACCAACAGCGAGGAGGGCGACGCCACGAACGTCGTCACCCGTTTCGAGGGGCTGCCCTCGGGCTGGACGGTGCAGGTCAAGGAGCGCGACGGCAACCGCTTCGAGCGGGTGAGGCCGGGCGCGACCGTCAGCACCACCTGGGTGCTGACGCCTCCGGCGGGCGCCGCGGGCACCCCGGCGGCGTGGAAGGCCACGGCCGTCTACGACGAAGCGGGCGCCACCAAGACGGTCTCGGCGGACGCGCGGGCCGCGGTCGCGAGCGAGCCGGTCCTCTCGCCGGGCTCGATGACGGCGAGCGCGGACTCGGAGAACCTGTCCTCGGGGGCCGCGGAGGGCCCGGTGTCCAATGTGCTGGACGGTGACCCGGGCACCATCTGGCACACCGACTACACCGAGTCCGAGGCGCCCTACCCGCACTGGGTGACGCTGAAGCTGGGCGGTCCGGCCGACGTGGACGGCTTCGGCTATCTGGGCCGGCAGAGCGGCGGCCAGAACGGCCGGGTCGCGGGCTACCGGGTGGACGTCTCCGACGACGGCACCACGTGGCGGACCGTCGCCGACGGCACGCTCACCGACTCGCCGCAGACACAGCGGATCTCGTTCTCCCCGGTGCGCGCCTCCTCTGTGCGCTTCACCGCGCTGAACGCGCTCAACGGCCAGCCCTTCGCCGCGGCCGCCGAGATGCGCGTGTACGGGGCTCCGGTGGACGCGCCGACGGGGTATCCGCCGGCCGAGCGGTCGTAGCACCGCACGCACCACACGCACCGCATGCGGGGCCTGCCGCGACCGGCTGTTCCATGGCCGGTCGCGGCGGGCCCCTCCGTGCGTCCGGGCCGGTGGTCAGCGGCCGCGGTCGACCTGGGGGCGGTTGTCGTGGAACAGTTCGATGCCCGCGCGCAGCCCGGCCGCCTCGACGGCGGGGGCCGACCGCAGCCACTCCAGCGCCGTCCGGCACGTCGGGGTCTCCTCGACCAGCCCGTAGACGCGCAGATATCCGGCGAGGCGGTTCAGCAGCGCGCTGTCGTCGACGGAGAGCACGGAACCGAAGGCGCCCAGGGGCTCCTTGGCGGCCCGCAGATAGCTGTCCATCTGGTGGAACTCCAGGGCGAGCTGCTTGCGCTCGCTGGAGAGCCTGCTGTCGGGGAGCGCCCGGATGATCGCGCTGGGCTTGCCCTCACTGGCCGGGTAGCTGTCCCCCACGGCCAGTTTGAAGGCGGCCGCCGCCTCCGTGCCGAACGCGCGCAGCTCGGAGGAGATCCACCGCTCCTTCATCGTCTGCTTCGGCGTCTGGGCCTTGAAGGCGCGGGTGACGGAGTCCAGGGCGTGCTGCATCTCGTGCGCCACCGTCGCGGCGAACTCGCGCAGCGCGGAGGCCGGGGCGTCGGCGGGCGGCGGCTTGATGTGCAGGACGCCGCCCTGGGCGGTCAGGTCGTCGATGACGAACTTGGCGCGTGCTCCCTGGTAGGACGTCTGGTCGTCGATCTCCACGGTGACGGAGGACTGTTCCAGGGCGCGCAGCAGCTGTGCGTAGGGGACGGCGAAGGTGGCGCCGCGCTGTTCGCCGGGGGCCGCCTTCTCCAGCAGTTCGGCGAAGCGGTCCGGCGGGAGGTTCTCCTGGGACCAGCGGCCCTTGGAGTAGTCGACCGAGCGCTGGAGCGCCGGGGCGGCGCCGGGATGGGCGGCCGTCGTGTCCTCGGCCGGGCGGTGGGCGGGGGCCGGGCCGCCGAGCACCCGGGTCGCGTTGGCCTCGGCCTCCTGTTCGAAGCGGTCCGAGGGCGAGGAGACCTTCAGCCCCTGGCCGTTGTCGGTGCCCGCGACCGGGCCCCGGCGCTGCTGGACCACATGGGTCAGTTCGTGCGCGAGGGTGTGCCGGTCGCCGCCGCCGTCACCGATGACCACATGGCTGCCCATGGTGTAGGCGCGGGCGCCGAGCGCCTCGGCGGAGCGCCGGGCGTCGGCTCCGGTGTGCAGCCGCACATCGGAGAAGTCCGCGCCCATCCGGGCTTCCATGTCCTTCCTGACCGGCTCGGCCAGGGGCGTGCCGGAACCGCGCAGGACCTCGTCGACGGCGGAGCGCTGGACGGCCGCCTCGTCGGGGGCGGAGCGGTGGCCGCAGTGATCGGAGTGCTGGTGCCGGGCCTCCTCCAGCATCCGGGCCACGGCGGCGTTGCCCGCGGCGCGCTGGAGGGCCAGCAGGGCGGGCCGCTCCCCCGTGCCGGGGCGGGCGGCGGCCGAGGGGGCGGCGGGCGACGGCGCGCGCCGGGTCCTCGGGGAGCGCTCGGCGGGATCCGGCGTCTTGTCATGGGCGTGGGCGGGCATGGGCGAGTCCCTTGTCGCGGCGCGGACGGGCGGTTCCAGAGGTACTGGACGCGGCGCCGTCGCGCCAGAGCCGCGGGGGCACAGTGTGCTGCCCCGGCGGCTCACCCGCGGGCGCGCCGAGGTCGTCCGGCCCGTCGCTCCCGTACGGAAAAGGGCGGGGCCGGGGACGCCGTACGCGTCCCCGGCCCCGCCCTCTCGGTGCTCGGCCCCCCGGCCGGCCCGGGGGGTCACACGGGTTCGGGCTGCGGTTCCGGGCGGGGCACCAGGGCCGGTTCCGGGTCCCAGAGCCTCATGGTCCGGACGTAGCCGAGGATCACCGAGCCCATCGCGAGCAGGAGCAGGGGCCCGAACAGCCACGGCTGTCCGGCCAGCTCGGTCGCCAGATAGCGGTAGGCGACCAGGAGCGCGGCGAAGACCACCGTGCCGTGGACGACGAACCGGGTGGCCGGCCGGTCCCAGCCGCGGGCGAGCGAGCGCATCGTGGCCTCGATGGTCAGCGCGAACACCACACCGGCGACGAGGTCCGCGCCGTAGTGGTAGCCGAAGCCCAGCGTGGCGGTGAGGGTGGCGACCAGCCAGAAGGTGCCCGCCCAGCGCATGGCCCGCGAGCCCTTGCGGGAGTGGATGAAGAGCGTGGTGGCCCACGCGGTGTGCAGGCTCGGCATGCAGTTGCGCGGGGTGATTTCGTCGAACGGCATCGCGTGCGGGGTGCCGAGCGGCGCGAGGGTGTCCGGCCACAGGTCGGCCGTCGCCCAGTGGCCGCCGTCGGGGCCGTAGGCGAAGACCGGTCCGACGACCGGGAAGATCATGTAGATGGCCGGTCCGACCAGGCCGATGGCCAGGAAGGTGCGGACCAGGTGGTGGCTGGGGAAGCGGCGCTCGGCGGCGACGTTGCGCAGCTGGTAGAGGCCGACGAGGGCGGCCGCCAGCGGGAGCTGGCCGTAGACGAGGTGCAGGAGGTGGGAGCCGACCGGTCCGGTGGCCTCCAGGGCGCGGCCGACCAGCCAGGAGGGGTTGCCCAGCGCGTGGTCGGTGGTCGCCACGTACTGGTCGAGCACCGACGGGCGGGTCTTGGAGGTGATGAGCAGCCAGGTGTCACCCGTCTTGTGGCCCGCCACCAGCAGCAGGGCCAGTCCGACGCCCTTGAGCAGCAGCGCGCGCTCCTGGCCGGTGCGCCGGGTGAACGCGAGGACCGCGCAGCCCAGGACCACCCACAGCGCGCCGTTGCCGAAGGCCGGTCCGGCACCGGCCGCCCAGCGCACCAGCAGGAAGACGACGTCGATGCCGAGGGCCGCGCACGCGGCGACGAGCCGCTGCCGCCAGGTCAGCACCACCATCAGCAGCGCGAGCCCCGCGTACAGCAGCGGGCCCGAGCGCGGCGCGAAGACGATCTCCCGGGCCTGGTTGGTGATCGGCCCCGGAACGCCGTATCCGCGTGCGGCGATCTCCAGCGCGACGAGGAATCCGACGACCGCCACGCCCGCGGCGGTCCACAGCACCGCTCGGGCGGATATTCGCTTCGATGTGTTCTTCAATTGTTTAGCCCATTGAGTAGGTTGTGGACGTATTGCTGGCTAATGATGCTGGTTGGCATGGTTTTCCGGTGAAGAACGGGTGATCAGGCCGATGGTCATGAGTTCGAACATGCTAACCGGTGGCCGTTCGCGCCCTTCTCCGGGAGGCGTTCGCGGCAGGTGCCGCCGCGCTCAGGCCGCCGGGTGCGGTGCCTCGGGCGGGGCGGGGAATCCGTACGCGGCCCACCTGCCGGTCACCCGGCGGCGCACGTCCTCGGGGAAGGAGTTCCGGAAGGACGCGGTGACGCCCCTGGTCACGCCCTCGAAGTCGGCGGGGAGCAGACAGCTGACGACGGACTTGCCGCCCCGGCCGCCGCGCACCTCGTCGTCGGTGAGGTAGGGGACCATGGGGATGCCCGGCGCCTCGGGGTAGACGTAGTGGCCGGTGGCGGGGTGGTGGCGGGTGGCCAGGGCCCACACCACCTGGTCGATGTCGGTGATGTCGATGTCGTCGGCCACCAGCAGCACCTTGGGCACCAGCCAGCCGGTGTGGGAGCCGAAGAGCGCCTCGGCGACGGCGTCGGCGAGCCGCCGTTCGGTCAGGCTCGTCGCGGCCAGCTTCCGGGTGTCCACGGCGACCACGATCCAGCAGGTCGCGGCCTCGTAGGAGCACCAGGCCAGCGAGACGGGCAGGCCCTGGGCGCGCAGCCGGTGCAGGCTCGCGGCCGAGATCATGGTTCCCCACACGGTGTGGTTCTCCTCCGGGGGGACGCCCGCCACGCAGAAGGGCAGGATCGGGCGGTCCCGGTGGGTGACGGCCTCGACGTGGAAGACGGGCTGCGGCCTGCCCTCGCTGAAGGCGTACCCGTGGTACTCCCCCATCGGTCCTTCGGGGGCCGTCTCGTCGGGGCTGATGTACCCCTCCAGCACGATCTCGGCGTTGGCCGGGACGTACAGGCCGTTGGTCTCGGTGCGCACGACGTCGACGGGGGTGCCGGTCAGGGCGCCGACGTAGCCGTCCTCGTCCACCTCGGCGGGCAGCGGCATGCCGGCCGCGGCCAGGGCGGCGGGCGGGGCGCCGAGCACCATGGCCCAGGGGGTGCGTTCGCCGCGCTCGCGCCACATCCGGTGGATCATGCCGAGGTGCTGCTGCGGCATGGCCGGGCCGACCAGGGTGGTGGGGCCGTGCAGCATCGCGCGGCTGACCGACCAGCTGGTCCAGCTCCCGTCCGGGGTGCGCACCACATGGAAGCCGTACGTCCCGAAGTACCGCCCGCCGTCCTGCTGGTGCAGCAGCGGCACCGGGAAGCGCGTCAGGTCGACGGCGTCGCCGGTGAGGACGTTCTCCTTGCACGGGCCGGTCGGCACGACCCGCGGGGGTACGGGGGCCGCGTCCATGGCGCCGACGAGGTGTTCGAGCAGGTCGCGCGGGCTGGTGTCGCGCCCCAGGCCGAAGTGGGCGGCGAGGCGCCCGTAGGTCTGCCCCCGGGCACGAGCCGAGTCCTGCGGGGGCGCCGAGGAGGCGGAATCCCTCGTCGCCCTCGGTCAGTCGGCTGAACAGCGGGGCGGGGCTCCTGGTGTCGTAGACGCGCCGGGTGACGGCCGCGGCCTCCAGGGTGGGGCTGACCCGGCTCGCGGATGTCGACCGCGTCGCCGGCGGCGAGCAGTTCGGACACGAAGTCACGGAAGTTGAGCGCGCTGCCGCGTTGGGTCATGAGAGGTCCTTTGCCGGGGACGAGATGGGGGCGGGGGCCGGAGCGGGGGCGGCGCCGGGGGCGGGGTGCGGGGCCGTCTTCATGCCCTGCCAGCGCCGCGCGGTGGGCAGATCCAGGCCGAACTGGTCGAGGACGCGCACGACGATGTGCTCGACGAGGTCGGCGATGGTCTCCGGACCGTTGTAGAACGCGGGGACGGGCGGCATGACGACGGCGCCCATCCGGGTCAGCTCCAGCATGTTCTCCAGGTGCACGGCCGACAGCGGGGTCTCCCGGGCCACCAGGACGAGCCTGCGCCGCTCCTTGAGCATCACGTCGGCGCACCGGCTGATCAGATCGGCGCCGTAGCCCGTGCGGACGGAGGCCAGGGTCTTCATGCTGCACGGTGCGACGACCATGCCGTCGACCCGGAAGGACCCGCTGGAGACCGGCGCGGCCTGGTCGTCCGGCCCGTGGCACACCGAGGCCAGCTCCCGCAGGTCCCGCATCGAGTACGGGGTCTCCCGCGCCAGGGTGGCCCTGGCCCAGCGGCTGACCACGAGGTGCGTCTCGACGCCGAGTTCTCCCAGCGCCTGGAGCAGGCGCACGCCGATGGGCGCCCCGGTGGCCCCGGTCATCGCGACGACGATTCTCACTTCGCCATCCTTCCTGTCACGGTCAGTTATGACGTACACGTCCTACTGCCTCGGACGGTATAGTACGTACACGTCCTGAATCAAATGCGGCGGAGGCGGCACCCATGACCGACGAGAGCGCACCCGGGCCCACTCCCCTGGAGGCGCTCGACGGGCCGGGGCCGCTGGCCCGCCGGCTGAACCAGGTCCACACCCGGCTGTGGTACGAGACGGTGCACCAGGACCTGACGGGGCCGCAGTTCACCGTGCTGAGCCTGCTGGACGCCCACGGCGACATGGACCAGGGCACGCTCGGCGCGCGCGCCCATCTCGACAAGTCGACCGCGGCGCCGCTGCTGCGGCGGCTGCGGCAGCGGGGCCTGGTGGACATCGCCCAGGACGCGGACGACCGCAGGCGCAAGGTGGTGCGCCTCACCGAGGAGGGCCGCGGTCTGGCCGTCGCCCTCGCCCCCCGGGTCACGGCCGTGAGCGAGCGGATCCTCGCGCCGTTCACCCCGAAGGAGCGGGAGCAGTTCCTCGCGCTGCTGCGGCGGGCGGTCGAGCGGTCACCGGACCAGGGCGGCGACACCTAGGGCCCACGGCGATGAGTTCCACCGGTTCGCGGAGTCTCATCCGTGACATCACCGCCCCGGGGAGGACCCCATGGCCCAGTTGCTGAGAGTGCAGAACTTCAACGTGTCGAGCGACGGTGTCGCCGCCGGCGAGGACCAGACCCTGGAGAGGCCGTTCGGGCATGTCGACCCCGAGCGGCTGTTCGCCTGGGCCGGTGCCACGGCGAGCTGGCCCCGGCGCACCGAACCCGGCGGCAGCCGGGGGCTCGACGACTACATGACGCGGGACTTCGGGAACAACATCGGCGCCGAGATCATGGGCCGCAACAAGTTCGGGCCCCAGCGCGGGCCCTGGCAGGACCACGAGTGGCAGGGCTGGTGGGGCGACGAACCCCCGTTCCACACACCGGTGTTCGTCATGACCCACCACGAGCGGCCGTCGATCACCCTGTCCGACACCACCTTCCACTTCGTGGGCGGCGAACCGGCCTCGGTGCTGGAGCGGGCCCGGGAGGCGGCGCGGGGCAAGGACGTGCGGCTGGGCGGCGGGGTGACCACCGTCCGGGAGTTCCTGGACGCCGGCCTCGTCGACACCCTGCACGTGGCGGTCTCGCCGGTGAAGCTCGGCTCCGGGCTGCGGCTGTGGGACTCGCCCGACGACCTGCTCGACCGGTTCCATCTGGACGTCGTGCCCAGCCCGAGCGGCGTCACGCACCACCTGTTCTGGCGCAGGTAGCCCGGACGGCCCGCGCGGCCGGACGGTCCGGGACCGGCCGCGCGGGTGCCGTACCGCCCGGCCACGGCCCCGCTCCCCCGCTCCCGGGCGGTCCCTGGGCCGGGGTCAGTCGTCGAGGTTGCGCATCCACCGGTCGACGTAGGCGCGGTGCTCGGGTACGAGCGCTCCGGCGGGGAACATCAGCGAGGTGACGTTGGCGCCGACGGCCATGCCGATGATCTCGCCCGCGAGCATGTGCACGGCGGGCGCGTCGGGTGCCTCGCCCCGGCCGCGCGCCTCGGCGATCCGCGCGGCGAGCCTGCGGCGCCACTCCATGAGGTGTTCGCGGTAGAGCGTGGCGAGGTCCTCGTTGTCCAGCGAGTGCTCCCACAGCGCGAGCAGCACCCGGGCGGAGTCGATGCGGTACTGGTCCAGCGGCAGGGTGGCCTCCAGGTCGCGCCGCAGCGCCTCCCTGGGGTCGGGCGCCGGTTCGCTCGCGACCATCCGCTCGTTCATCTCCGCGAGCACGCTCTCGAAGGTGGCGGCGACGATGCTGTCCTTGCTGGGGAAGTAGCGCTTGAGCGCGCCGTTGGCGAAACCCGCCTCGGCGACGATGCTCCTCATCGTCGCGGCCTCGAACCCGCCCTGGATGATGAGCTTCTTCGCGACCGCGACGATTTCCCGGCGTCGCTGATCGTGGTCGATAATCTTCGGCATAGTTGTTCCTACGGTACTGGCGATCGGCTCGCCGTACGTAGTACCGGCACAACGAAGATCGGCGTCCGGGCCTCCGGGCCGCCGTGGCACGACACCGGCACCGGGCGTGGGCGGCCCGGTGCCGGTGTCAGGGTGTGCTCGTCGGGGCGGGGGTCAGCGGACGGTCACCTGGAAGACCGGGGAGGCCGTCGCGCCGCTGACGATGCGGAGGTCGTTCCTGCCCTTCAGGCCGAGCTTGACGCCGAGCGAGTAGGAACCGGTCCGCGAGGTGTTCATGGACGCGGGCAGGCTGACCCACGTGCCGTGCTGCTTCTGCTGGAGGGTCACCTTGCTGCCCGCCTTGAGCCCGGTGGTCCGGCCCGTGACCCGGAACAGCTCCCAGGCGCGGACGGAGGTCGCCGACGGCGTGGCCGTGATGCCGGCCTTGGCGGCCACGGACTTCTGTGCGACGACTCCGGAGGCCGCGACGGGAGCCGCGGTGGCTGCCGTCGCGGTGCCCGCGAGGGCGAGGGAGGCCGCGCCGAGAACACCGACGACGGCCGTGCGCAGGGAGCGCCGCTTCGAGACCATCACAGATCTGCCCCTTTTCTGATCAGAACCGCGTTTCGCACCGACCGTCACGATCGTGCCGAACGGCGCACTCATCAGTTACGACGACGCCCCGGGCGCGGGCGTTCATCGGCGCTTTGTCCTGGTCTTGTAACAGCGTGTGCGACAGCGACAGCGACAGCCGCGGCGGGCGCGGCTCCGGCTCTACCGCTCGGGGCTCCGCTCCGCGGCCGTGACACGGCCGGTGTCCCAGTCCAGGCGCAGCACGGCGAGGTCGTCGGTGTGCCGGTCGGCGTTGAGCGTGCGGGTGCGGGCGATCAGCCGGTCGAGGTGGGTGCCGGGGTCGGGATCGTCGATGGTGTCGATGATGCGCAGCAGGCCCTCCACCCCGAGCCGGGCCTCGGTGCTGTCCGCGAACCCCTCGATCAGGCCGTCGGTGTAGACGATGAGCCCGCCGCGGGGCGGGAGTTCGAGGGTGGTGGGGGTCCACTTGCCCAGTCCGGGGGCGATCCCGAGGGCGATGCCGTGCGCGGCGGTGACCTGGCGGGTGCCGTCCGGGGTGACGAGCAGCGGTTCGTGGTGGCCGGCCAGGTGCAGGGTGAGGGTGGCCGCGTCCGGGTCGAGGGTGATGAGGGTGCAGGTGGCGAACAGGTCGCTGCCGGTGCGCTCGGCGATGTGGATCTGTTCCAGCAGGGTGAGCAGGTGCTGGTCCCGGTGGCCGCCGAGGGTCAGGGCGCGCCAGGCTATGCGCAGGCAGACCCCGAGGGCGGCCGCGTCGGGGCCGTGCCCGCTGACGTCGCCGATGACGGCGTGGACCTGTCCGTCGCCGGTCTGGACGACGTCGAGGAAGTCGCCGCCGAGCAGGGCCTGCGCCCGGCCCGGGTAGTAGCGGCTGGAGGTGGTGACGACGGTGGAGGACAGCAGCGGTTCGGGCAGCAGCCCGCGTTCCAGGCGGGCGTTCTCCTCGGCGCGCAGGCGTCCGATCTGGAGGGCGGCGTTGGCGCGTTCGGCCTGCTTTCGCTGGATGGCGTAGCGGACGGCGCGCTGCATCAGGTCGGGTTCGACCTTGCCCTTGACCAGGTAGTCCTGGGCGCCCGCGGCCAACGCGTCGACGCCGGCGCGGGGTTCGTCGAGTCCGGTCAGGACGATGATGGCGGCCTGGGTGTCCGGCTCGATCGCCTGGACCGTCTCCATTCCTGACGCGTCGGGCAGATGGAGGTCGAGCAGGACGCAGTCGACGGGGTGCGCGGCGAGCGCGCCGCGCGCCTCGGCGGCCGTGCGGCAGCGGGTGAGGGTGTGCGGCAGGTCGGTGTCGTAGAGGAGTTCCTCGACCAGGAGCGCGTCCCCGTCGTCGTCCTCCACCAGCAGGATGCGGAACCGGTCCACGCGGCCGGCGGCTCGGTCGGTCACGGCGGGATCGGTCACGGCTGGGGCGTTCCCTCCGGGGACTCCGGGCGCCCCGGGGACGGAACGGTGGGCGGGGGCTCCGGTCTCTGCTCGGACGCCGTGTCCGCGGCGGCGACGGGGAGGGTGAAGATCACGCGGGTGCCCAGTTTGTAGTCGGGGTCGATCCGGATCCTTCCGCCGTGGAACTCCACGACCTTCTTGCACATGGCCAGTCCGATGCCGGTGCCCGGGTAGGCGTCCTTGGTGTGCAGCCGCTGGAAGATGACGAAGACCTTCTCGCGGAACTCCGGGGCGATGCCGATGCCGTTGTCGCTGACGGCGAACTCCCAGGTGCCGTCGTCCTCGGAGGCGCTGACGTGGACGTGCGGCGGGTGGTCGGGGCTGCGGAACTTGATGGCGTTGGACAGCAGGTTCTGCCAGAGGATGCCCAGCTGGGTGGCGTCCCCGACGACGGTGGGCAGCGGGTCGTGGGTGATCTCGGCGCCGGTCTCCTCGACGGCCACGCCGAGGTCGTCGAGGGTGCGGCCGAAGACCGACTCCAGGTCGACGGAGCGGTGGTCGTTGTGCACCCGACCGACCCGGGAGAAGGCCAGCAGGTCGTTGATGAGGGTCTGCATGCGGTTGGCGCCGTCGACGGCGAACGAGATGTACTGGTCGGCTCTGTCGTCCAGTTGGCCGCCGTAGCGCCGTTGCAGCAGCTGTGTGAAGCTCGACACCTTGCGCAGCGGTTCCTGGAGGTCGTGCGAGGCGACGTAGGCGAACTGCTCCAGTTCCGTGTTGGAGCGGCGCAGGTCCTCCGCCTGTTCGTCCAGCAGGGTGCGGGACTCCTCGCTGAACTGGAGCTCCTTCACCAGGCGCAGCCGCATGGACTCCACGTCCTCGGCCAGCCGGCGCAGGTCGGCGGGCCCGGTGCCGGTCAGGGCGTGGTCGAAGCGGCCGCCGGCGACGTCCCGGGCGTCCGCGCTCAGCCGGCTGAGCGGACCGGTGATGCCGCGGCGCAGTCCCTCGAAGACCAGCGCGGCCACCAGCACGATGACGACGGCGATGCCCGCGAACGTCCAGTTGCGCAGGGTCACCGCCTGCCTCAGGTCGTGGACGGCCGCGGCGTTCTCGCTCTGGAGATGGGACTGCTGGCGGGACATCGCGGAGCGCAGCGCGTCGAAGGCGCCCTTGCCGTCCCTCGCCCGCTGGGTGGCGAGCCGCACGGCCTCCTCGGCGGAGGCGGCGGCGACGGGACGGGCCACGCGCCGCTGCCAGTCCTCGGCCAGCCGCTCGACCTCGGCCAGGTCGGCACGGGCGCGGTCGTCGTCCGCGACCAGGGCGCGCAGCCGCCCGAGCGCGGCCTGCTCGTCGCGCACGCCCTGGGCGTAGGGCTGGAGGAAGTCGGTGCGGCCCGACAGCCCGTAGCCCCGGATCCCGGTCTCCTGGTTGACCAGGCCCTGTTCCACCCGCAGGGCCTGGACCAGCGCGGGCGAGCGCCGGTCGACCAGGTCGGCGGTGAGCTGTGAGGTGCGCCACGTGGCCCAGCCGCCCAGCGATCCGAGGACCGCGAGGGCGGCCAGGGTGGTGAGGACCCCCGTGCGCAGCCAGCGGCGGGTGGTCCAGCCGGAGAAGGCACCCGCGGTGTCCGACGGCTTGCTCTGCATTCCGGCTCGTGTCTCTCCCTCAGCGGTTGCGGCCGCGGTCAGGCGCGGGCCAAGCACACTGTACCCACCGTCCGCCAACACATGTTGTCCACGGTGAGATCGACGCCTTAGCCTTGCCGGTGCCCGGTCCGGTTCGGTCCGCGACCGGGCGGAACAGCTACGACGCATCTCTCATCCGCCGCCCACCCCCCGGAGCCCGTGACTCATGGCCGCCGCCACCATCCGCCCCCACGACGTGCTGCTGGTCGAGGACGACATCGCCGACGCGATGCTCATCCAGGACGCCCTCGCCGAGCGGGGCACCCGCAACCTCACCCAGGTCTCCGACGGGATCGCGGCCCTGGACTACCTGCGCGACACGGCCAACGAGCGGCCCGATCTGATCGTGCTCGATCTCAACATGCCGCGCATGAACGGCCGGGAGTTCCTGGCCGTCGTCAAGGAGGACCCCGATCTGCGGACCATCCCGGTCGTCGTCCTCACCACGTCGGCCGCGCCCGACGACGTCACCGGCGCCTACCACCATCACGCCAACGCCTATGTCACCAAGCCGGTGAACCTGGAGGAGTTCGAGGCGGCGGTCCGCAGCATCGACTCCTTCTATCTGGACATCGCGGTCAAGCCTCCGAAGGAGTAGTGAGGACGGGCGGCCGCCGGCCGCCCTCCGACGTGCGCGTTACCCCATTCGGCCGCAGACTGGAGGAGCCTTGCCGCGTGCCGTCGGCCGGGCCGGGTGAAGGGTCCGCTGGTGCTCCCCTCGGGAGGCTCCATGGTTCTGGTAGCGCTGTGCACGCCGATCGCGATGTTGCTGCTCCTGCTGGGGATGGACGCTTTCGAGGAGCTGCTGTCCAAGTGGCCGACCGAGTCCGACGACGAACCCCCGGCGCCCTGACCGACCGCCTCCCGGCCGGTCCGCCGCCGCGCCCCGGCGGGCGGCTCCGCCTTGCGGTCCCCGTCCTCGCAGCTCCGCCTTGCGGTCCCCGTCCTCGCGTGCCTTCGGCGCGGGAGGGCGGGGTCAGGCCCGCGGCGGGTTGCGGCGCGGGGTGAGGGTGGCGTGGGGCAGGGCCGGGGCGGGCAGGCGCGCTCCGGGACAGCCCTCGACGGCGCCGAACCGGTCGGACGCCTCCTCCCACTCCTGCCGGGCCCGGACGATGTCCGCGTGGCTGCGCCCGACGAAGTTCCACCACATAGCGAACTGCATCAGCATTTCCGCACGTCAACGGCGTGTTTGGTGCCTGACGGTCAGCAAACTGTCAGCATCAGTCACGGGAGTCGGTCGGCCGTGGGGCAAGCTGCGTTGGTTCGTGGGATGGGGTCGTTTCTCAAGGAGTGTGAGCATGCGCGGTCGCGGTGGTCGAAGTGTCCGCACGCTTACAAGATCCGTTACCGGTCGGCGGCCGGGCGTCAGGTGGAGGAATCCGGGTTCGCGACCCACGAGAAGGCCGTCGGGCGTTTGACCGAGGTCTACAACGCCAGGAAGCAGGCCGGCCCGCGGAGCAGGACGAAGGCGGAGCGGGTCTCGGGCTCCCTGCTGGAGCACCACATGCTGCCGCTGCTGGGCAGCCGGCGGATGGACACCTTCGACCACGAGGTCGTCGAGGGCTTCGTCCGGGCGATGGAACGCGGTGGTGTCGGCCTGGCCACCCAGGCCAATGCCTTCGACAAGCTCAAGGCGACCCTCCTGGACGCCCATCGTCTGGGCCTGTGCGAGGAGCACCCCCCTGACGGGGGTGAAACCGCCCCAGTACGACCCGAAGCGTGCGGTCATCCCCTCACCTGAGCAACTGCGGCAGATACGCACCGCCGGTGACGATCGTTTCCTGCTGATCGCTGATCGCTGATCTGATGAGCGGCTGCGGCATGCGCAACGGCGAGGCCGCCGCCGTCAACCTGCGCGGCATCGTCGCTGACGACGTCTATCGGGTCACCGAGCAGGTCAACCAGACCACCGGCCATTACGCCCGCCTCAAACACCGCAAGAACGGTGAATACCGCGACGTGTCCCTACCCGCCCGCGTCTAGGACACGATCGAGTGGTATGCCGACAAGCGGGCTTTGCCCCTTGATCCTGGACACACGAGACACTGGATCCTGAGGATCTGAGAATGGACATCTCGTGGTCATGAAGAAATATCCGCCGCAGTTCAAGGCGGACGCGGTCGCGCTGTACCAGTCGCGGCCCGAGGCGACGATCCGGCAGGTCGCCGCCGATCTGGGCATCAACCCCGAGACCCTGCGGAACTGGGTGCGGGCAGCCGGCGCGAGCCGTCCTCGGGGACGCCGGGCGGAGGTGTCGACCGAGCCACCGACGCCGTTGGAAGCGGAGAATGCCGCTCTGCGCAAGAAGGTCCGCGAGTTGGAGGAAGAACGCGAGATCCTGCGCAAGGCGGCGAAGTATTTCGCCGGGGAGACGCGCTGGTGAACCGCTTCCAGTTCGTTGCCGACCACCACCGCCGCTACGGCGTGAAGCGGCTGTGCACCATCCTCGGCATCGCCCGCTCCAGCTTCTACTACTGGCGTCGGACGGCCGCGGACCGGGCCGCCCGGCAGGCGGCCGACGCTCGCCTCGCCGCCCGGATACGGGTCGTGCACCGCGAGTCGGACGGCACCTATGGCGTTCCGAGGATCACAGCCGAGCTCCGCGAAGCGGGTGAGCACGTCAATCACAAGCGGATCGCGCGTGTGATGCGGGGCGCCGGTCTGGCGGGCGTGCGCTTGCGCCGCAGGCACCGCACCACTGTTGCGGACCCGGCCGCGGCGAAGGCCCCGGACCTCGTCGGCCGCGACTTCACGGCAAGCGAGCCGAACACGAAGTACGTCGGCGACATTACCTATCTCCCGCTGGACGGCGGGAAGTTCCTCTACCTGGCCACCGTCATCGACCTCGCCTCACGCCGCCTGGCCGGCTGGGCCATTGCGGACCACATGCGCGCTGACCTCGTCACTGACGCCACTGACGCACTGGCCGCCGCCGAACGGACCCGCGGCAGCCTCGCCGGAGCGGTCATGCACACCGACCACGGGGCCCAGTACACCAGCCGGGTCTTCGCCGACGCCTGCCGCCAAGCCGGCGTCCGCCAGTCCATGAGCGCAATCGGCAGCTCCGCGGACAACGCCCTCGCCGAGTCCTTCAACGCAACGTTCAAACGCGAGACGCTTCAGGGCCGCAAGCACTGGTCCAGCGAACGTGAGGCCCGCCTCGACGCATTCCGCTGGCTCAACCGTTACAACACCCGACGCCGTCACTCCCGCCTCGGGCAACGCAGCCCGATCGCTTACGAGACAGCGTCCGAAACAACATCAACTACGCTGACACCAGCCGCATAACCCGTGTCCAGGATTCGGGGTCAAGGCCCAGCACGGCACCGTCGACGGCTACCTGTTGCGCCACCCCAGGATCCGTCCCGGCCGTTCCCGCACTACTACCTCGGCAACCAATGGCAGCGGATCAAGAAGGCCGGCGAAGTCGACATCCCTGTCGGCATGGTGATCTACAGCTACCGGCACCGATACGCGGGTGATACGGCGAGGCTCCCGCCTCGGTGGCTGTCGTTTGGATCACGCCGACCCGACAGCCGGCCTAAGGCACCGGTGCCGGCTCCGTCATCGAACCGGCTGTGCGGCGGGGCAGTACGTGTCGTGCGCAGGTCGCCTCCCGACGACCAGATAGTCGTTCACGGCGTCGTTCCCGCAGGCGTTCGCGCCCGACAGGTAGGCCACGTGGCCGCCCTGGTCGATCGTGACCATCCGGGCCCGTTCACCGAGGGCCCGACGCGTGCGGAGCGCCCCGGGCAGCGGGGTCGCCGGATCGCGGAGGTTTTGCACCATGAGCACGTCGGAGGGTCCCCGATCGGTGATCCTCACCTTCGGCTCCGAGGGGGCGGCCCAGAAGGCGCACGGCCGGATGTTGGCGGTGAACGCGCCGTACATCGGGTGGCGCACGCGGTCGACCGTGACGTTGTGCCGATAGGTCGCGAGGTCCTTCGGCCAGTGGGAGTCGCCGCAGATCACCCCGAGGTAGGCGGCGGGGTAGTTGTCGCTGTACGCGCCGCCGCCGGGGTCGGCGGAGCCCGGCGGCGGCTGGTTCGTGTCCAGGGCGTGCCAGATGGCGGCCAGGCCGGCGAGGTCGCTGTCCGCGCGGATCATCGCTGCGGTGACGACGCGGAACGTCGTGCCGTCGTATCCCCGTACGGGCTTGTCGTCGAGGCGCGCGGCGAGCCGGAAGTACTTCTCGCGCACCGCGGCCGGTGTGCTGCCCAGGTGGTATCGCCGGTGTGCGGCGGCGGCGAACTCCGCGAAGTCGGGGAAGCGCGTCTCGAAGCCCGCGCCCTGGCCGCGCAGGGCCTCGACGTCGTAGCCCTCGGGCGGCAGGCTGCTGTCGAGCACGACGCGGTCACCGTGGCCGGGGAAGAGGGTGGTGTACACGGCGCCGAGGTAGGTGCCGTAGGACTCGCCGTAGTACGAGATCCTCGGCACGCCCAGGGCCGCTCGGATCCGGTCCATGTCCCGCGCGGTGTTCGCGGTGGTGATGTACGGCAGCAGGTTCGCAGTCCTCGCCGTGGTGCACTGTGCCGCAAGGCTCTTCGCGGCCGCGGCCTGCCTCGACACGTCAGCCGCGCTGCCCGGGTCGGGCGGGTTAACCGCCGCCTCACCCTGGGCCCTGGTGAAGCCACAGCTCAGAGGGGTGCTGTGGCCGACACCGCGTGGGTCGAACCCGATCACGTCGTAGCGGTCGCGCACCTTCTCGGGCAGCTTCATCAGGACGGGGACGTGGAGCCCGGGCAGGCCGGGGCCCCCGGGGTTGAGCAGGAGCACGCCGCGCTTCTCAGCCGGCTTTCCGCTCGGCAGGCGGGACACCTCGACGTCGATCGTCCGCCCGTGAGGGTGGCGGTAGTCGAGCGGCACCGCGAGCTTCGCGCACTCCAGCGCCGCCTCCGCCGGGCCGGGGCACTCGCCCCACCGCAGCGGTGGCCGGGACGGCGTGTCCGCCGCGGTCGTCCGCGACGTGCACGAGGTCGCCGCCGCCGCCATCATAATGGCGAGCACCGTCGGCCAGGTCCTGCGCATGATCATTCCCCTCGCTTTGCCGGGACAGTGGGTGTGGGCACGCTCCGACCTGGCGTCAGCCACCCGAGAGGGAGGCCGCCCGGACGGCTGCCGCTGCGCGCTTGCGCCGCCCGCGCAGCAGCACGACGATGACCGCGAAGACCTGGAGCCCGGGATCCAGGCCCGGCAGGTCGGCGGTCGCCTCGGAGCGGAGATGTCCGGTGCGGCGGATGGTGCCGGCGGGCTCACCATCGCCGTCGAGCATGGCGTTCTCCCGGTCCGCCGCTGCGGTCCGGGAGAACGGGATGACCCGCCCGGAGCACGTCATGTGCCAGCTTCGGCGTACCCGGCCCGTGGTCGCGACGACCGTCCCGTCTGCGCCGAGCAGTTCGTAGGAACCGTTGAAGCGGTGCGTGCGGACGAGGTAGTCGACCCCGTGCAGGGTGAAGCGCGCACCGACGCGGCCTCTGCGCAGCGCGAACGTCGTCAGCGCCCGGCTGTCCTCGGTGACCTCGTACTCCTGTCCCGACGGATCGCTCCTCTTCGCGTGCAACATGACCTCATCCCACACCAACCCGCCCGCCGGACCCATGCCATCTGTCATGCATGACCGGGCGACCGTCCCCGAGTACGATGGCCGACGCGGGGGCACGCGAACCGGACGAGTTCTCCGTTGGCCAATGGCCGGACTGGAGTTTTGGGAAGGACCCGTCGAGCGGTTACTCCGGCCGGGCCCGGGGCAGCGTGGCCGTCGCCGCGGTCATGGCGTCCCTCGCCCTGATCGCACGGGCCGTAGGCATCGCACACCACACCGGCTCCGGCCCGCTCACCTCGCTCGCGATTGGTCTGCTCGCCTGCTACGGCATCGGCTGTGTCCTGGCGCCGTGGTACGGGCCGACGGCGCTGCGCCGGGGGCGCGTCGCCATCGTGGCCGTGGTGTTCCTGCTCGGGGCGGCACCGGCCGTGTTTCTCGCCTCGCCGTCCTACCTGACCGACCTGACGCCCGCCGCCGAGGGCGGGCCCGCGTTCGAGGGTGCCCGACACGGCGGCCAGCAGCAGCCACGACCGGCTGACGACCTTGTGGCGCCAGACCGGGAGCTGCTGGTTGATGACGCTGACCTCTGACCTCAGCTTTCTCAGGGCATCAGGGATCAGGCAGCCTTGGTCGTAGAGAGGGTCCGCCCAGTTGCCGAGCAAGGCGGTGGAGACCGGCTCTTGCCACCCGCTCCACATCCCCAGCATCTCCGACCTGAAGGAGCGGACCGTGGACCCGTCACCGGCGAGGGCGGCCTCGCGGGCGCTCAGTGCATGGATCACGCCGGGCACCGGGATGTTCAGGGACCGGAAACCTGACTCGATGGTTTGGTTGGCCGGGTGATCGGCCTTGAGTACCGCCATGCCGGTGGTGAGACCACCGGCCAGGATCACCGCCTGACGCACCACACCGAGGCCGGCACCCTCACCATCCACACTCCCTGTGAGTAACGACACAACTCCGCAGGGTACAAGACTTGTGGGCTTTGCCGACCTGAGCCCCGAACGGCTCATGAAAGTCCCTCCCGGAACAGGCCCCGCGCGTACCGCAACAGAACTGGCCCGCTGCGGAAGTGGGACGCCCGTAGATACTCAGCGCGCCCTCACCGTTTCGAAGGCACACATCTCCGATCACGGGGAGGGTTTCCTGCACGGCTGAAGCTGTCCCCGGGGTATGGCCACTGACTGTTAGTGAGGGGACTCGTCTGGCCTGGTGCGGTCGTGGCTGGAGCCGGGTGCTCCGCCCATCATGCCCAGCATGTCCTTGCCGCCGGTGCGTAGGAATCGGGTGATCAGGATGACGGCCAGCACAATGAAGGCGATGTTCAGCCAGGCGGTGTAGTTCCAACTGACTCCGCTGTCGGGAACGTTGGCGTCCGCGCGGTCGGGAACCAGGCCGAGGCCGCCGAAGGCGAACTCGACGGTGTATCCCGCCAGGACCATGGCCGTGTAGAAGGTGCCAAGGATGAAGAGGGCCATGCGGATGCCGTAGTACTTCCGGTAGATGTTCAGGATCGGCAGGATCAGCAGGTCGGCGAAGAGGAATGCCACGACGCCGCCGAAGCTGATGCCGCCCTTCCACAGCACGACCGCGAGGGGCACATTGCCGACCGAGCACACGAACGAGGCGATGGCCACCAGCGGCCCGATCAGCGGCCCCCACAGCTTCGACGCCAGCGGATGGCCGTCGAAGAAGAAGGCGCTCCAGAACGAGTCCGGTACCCAGGCGGCGATCGCGCCCGCGATGAGCAGGCCGATCACGAGGTCCCGCACGATGGCCGCCCACTCCATCACGAAGACGCGGGAGACGGAGGTGAGTCCGGCGCCGGAGAACAGCCTGCGGGCGAAGGAGCCCTCACGTTGGACGGACATGTCCATCGCGGCATGGCCCTCCATGGAGCCGGCCAGCCCGCGTTCGGCCTGCTCGCGGGCTCCGCGCAGCAGTTGGTCGTGCAAGAAGAGACGGAACAACACCACCAGGGCGGTGATCATGATCGCGCCTCCAGTGAACTCGGCAGCGGTGAACTGCCAGCCCATGAGCAGAGCCAGGATGACACCGAGTTCGACCACCAGGTTGGTGGAGGCGATCTCGAAGGACATCGCCGCGGTGAAGTCCGCGCCTTTGCGGAACAGGGAACGCGCCAGGGCAACAGCGGCATAGGAACAAGACGAGGAGGCGATGCCCAGTCCCGTCGCGGTGGCCACGGTGCGCGGATGATCGTCGCCCAGCAGAGAGACCACCGTGGACTTGCGGACCACGGCCTGAACCACGGCGGACAGGGTGAAGCCCAGGATCAGAGCCCAGGCGATCTCCCACGCCATGGATCCGGTGATCGACAAGGCGTGCCAGATTGCATGCATATGTGTGCTCCTGCCCCGGACGGGCCCGGAGCACCGCCCGATCGGTGTTCCCCTCACGGTGCAGTGTCAACGACTCCGCGATACGGGCCGCCACGCCGCCTTGGTCCGGTAATGCCACCTTGGGCGGTCAAGCGGTACGACCCTGCGCGGGTGCCCCGGCTGACGCCGCTGCTTCAGTCCGCTGCCGTCTCGTCCTCGTCCTCGTCTTCGTCCAGCTCCGGCGCGGCCGGGTCGCGCAGTGGGCGCAGGGCACCATGCCGGAACACTGGCGGTGAAGCTGTAGCGACCGAGCAGGCCCAGGTTGCGGTGCTTGAGCGGGGACAGGCGGGCGATGACCTCGTCCCGGATCTCGTGACCCTCGGCGCGGAGCCGTCAGATGAACCGCCAGCTCACCGTGCAGGAGTCCCGCCACGAGCTGGCCCGGGACCGTACCACGGCGAGCACGGCACTATCCGCCAGGCGTACCGCGACGGGTTGGAAGGACCAGCTCAGCGCGCTCGGCCTACGGCGGTAGGTGTCGTCGACCGGACCACCCGCAGCAGGTGCTCGGTCTTCGCGATCCGCCCATACTCGGCGAACGCCGCCCCGAGCAGGGTCGGGCGGCCGTCGCGGCCGAACATGCGCAGCAGGCCGTAGGCGCGGATCTGGTTGGTGACCAGGAAACCGGCGACCTTGAGCATGTCCAGTCAGTGCGTGATCACCCTGTTCAGGTTCACGCGGCTGCGGGCCAGGTTCTCCACCGCGCCGTACGTGCCGGTCTCGACGGCGGGCATGGTGCCTCTCCAGAACCGCTCGTCCTCCAGGTCTCGGAAGCGGGGGCTGAAGTTGTATCCGAGGGTCTTGAACAGGACGAGCACCATGTCGAAGTACGAGGGTCGGGCGCAGGTTGCGCGCCACCACGTCCAGCGAGGCCACCGGCGCCATATTCTCCGCTGCGGCCAGCACCTCCGCCAGCCCGGTCCGCTCACGTGTCACGGCAGCCTCCCTGGCGTCACAGGGGTTCTTCCCCGACGACATCCCCAACATCACTGCATACCCAGTTCCGGTCGTCCTCCCGGCAGCACTCCCATGGGCAGCACCCGACCGGGCGACACGGCCGCGTGGAAAGCGGGTAGGCAACATCACATGGCACACCGGCTGAGCGATGCCGACGGCGTGGAACCATCGAAGTGACCACGAGCCTGCCGCTCCCTCAGGACATAGGGATACTGGCATGGGCATCATCTGTCGTCCCGGCCCGGGACGGATGGAAGCCCCCCGTTGCCGACCAGCCCCACACACCGGGCTGCGCCGTCCTCGGGCTCTCACCCCCCTCGAAGGGGGCCACGCCCGTGACGACCAGCACCATCATCCTCAACGACGCCGCCGCGATCTGCCCGCACGGCGACATCGACCACGACGCCCTGCCCGCCCTCCGCGCGGCCTCCGCCGCCCTGCCGGACTCCGTACGGTCGGCGACCTGGACCCTGGACCAGGTCGCCATCACGGACGTCGCCGCACTCCACCTGCTGCACGAACAACAGGCCAGCACCCGCCAGCACTCCCGGACCCTGTTCGTCCGAGGGCCGCGTCCTCAGCACCACCGGCTCCTCGCCCTGCCGGCCTCGCTCTTCCCGGCCGTGAATCTCGAAGCACTGAGAAATTAGCCTGGGCTGGGCGTCGGTCAGGACTCCGGCCACCACCAGAGGCGAGCACACCGACATCCTGAGGAACTACGTCGTGTCCACCGCAGGTGGTCTGCCAGCCCCGCGCCCGCAGCGCGGACACGGCATCGACGTCGGCCTCGTTCATGTCCCGGCCGCTCACCATCACCACAGCGTATAGCGCCATATCCAGCGTTCTGCTGTGGCGGGTGTTCACGGCTACTCACGGTTGCGCGGCGGGCGTCGCCAACATCCCGATGCTCCGTCGGCGCGCGCCGTACCGGTGTCCTGCTGGCGGCGGCGAATATGCGGCGCATGGCTATAGCCATCCCCGCTTGGGTGGTGAAGCCACCGGTTCGTGCCGGTCTTCGGCCGCCATGACCGGCTGCGGACGGACTGCGCCCACAGCCGCCTTCCACATCAGGTTGGCTTCGGTCACTTCCGCGGCAGCCCCCGGGCGAAGGCCAGAACGGCGGGCCGCCCGGGCAGCCCGCCGTCCGAGGCCAGAGATCGCCGCAGGGTCTTCTCTGTTCGGTTGCGACCGTGCGCGAGAGGCTGCCGGAGGTGGGCTCGGCCTACGCCCTCCCTCTGTACTCGGCGACTACGACCTTGGCTCGGTCGGCTTGCTGGCGCACCGCGCGTACGCGCTCGGCGCGGACGAACCGGAGCAGGTGCGCCCGTCGCACCCGACACGGTGACGGCCGCACTCGTAGCCACCCGGGACATTCTGCTCGCTCGCCGGGCAGTCGGACCCGGTCTCGAAACCGCAACACACGCTCCGTGTCAGCCGGTTCGACACGGCACGAGCAGCTCAGACGCTGGTCGATCGTCGCCGCGTCAATCGTGAGGAAGCCCTCGCGCTCATGCGCGCCAAGACCTTCCATCCGGCCGGACGCGCGGCGACATCACCCGGGACATCTCACGCGCCCCGGCCTTCGCGGCGCGGTCTCCCGCTCCGGCTGGGGTGCGACCGCGGCCCGGCCCGGCACGGCGCCCACGTGCACCGTGCCGGGCCGCGGTCGGTCCTACGCCTTGCCGAAGGCGACCAGTGCGCCCTCCGCGGCCGGAACGAAGAGGCGGGACCCGGACGTGGCGATGCCGGGGACGACGAAGCCGCGCCAGTCCTCCTCGGCCGGGTTCGGCGACATGGGCGGCGGCTCCGGGTAACGCCGGTACGTCCACACCACGGAGCCGGTCCGCTCGTCGAGCACGACGAGGCGTCCGTCGCCGTCCTCCACATACACGTAACCGCCCGCGACCAGCCGCACGGTGGCCGCCCGCACACTGCTGGTGTAGGTCCAGGCCGTTCGGTACGTACTGGTGTCGAGCGCGCGCACCTCGCCGCGGTGGGCGACGTAGACGCGGCCCGGACCGAACACCGGGGTCGCGTCGGCCGGCAGTGTCCGTACGGCCGCGCCTGTCTTCTGGTCGTAGGCGGTGACCGTCTCGTCGTTGTCGCCGGAGCTGCTGCGCATCCAGGCGGCTCCGGCGCCGAGGGCCACCGGGTTGCCGTAGGCGCCCGAACGGTCGGGCACCTGGAAGTGGTGCAGTTGCGCGCCGGCCTTGAGGTCGAGGTGGTTCCAGGCGATGCCGTCGAAGCCGATCCACACGCCGGTGGAGTCGACGACGGTAGGCGCCCAGGAGTACTCGGCGAGCGGTGCCGTCCACACCCTGGCCCCGGTGTCGGCGCGCAGCGCCAGGGCGGTGCCGCGGCCGTCCTGGAGGTAGAGCAGGCCGTCGTACCAGACGGGCGGGTACTGCATGGAGGCCGAGTTCAGCGTCAGGGACCACTCGCGGTGTCCGGTGGCGGGGTCCCAGGCGGCGATCGTGCCACGTGCCGTCTCGGTGTAGAGCAGGCCGCCGCCGTAGGACACCCCGGCCTGCGGTTCGTTCTGTGTGAGGGAGACCGCCGGCCACAGGTCCCTGCCAGTGGCGGCGTCGAGGCCGACGAGCATCATGCGCGGGCCGCCGCTGGTGCCGTCGTCCGCGTTGACGACGGCGTACACGCGGTCGCCGACCGCGACCGGCGCCGACACGACCGTCCCGAAATCCCGTGACCACAGTGTGCGGTAGGGCGGTGCCGCCGTCGCGCCCGCGACGAAGCCGTCCGCGTGGCTGTCGGCGCGGTAGCCGAGCGTGGCGTCGGCCAGCTCCGCCGCGGTGGCGGTCCGGCCCGGCACGACCGTGGCCGCACGGGGCGAGCCCGTGACGGTCAGCAGCATGACGGCGGCAACGCAGACGACGCCGACTCTCGTGCGTATGCGGCGTGTTGTTGCTTTCAAGAGATACCCCCTGTACGGAAGTCACCCGGACGGACGACCACGCGCCCTACTACCCCCACTGGACGTTCACATCCATGGAATGATGGCCAGTTCGGTACTGCGGGTTTGCTGCGCGGCTGGATTGCAGCAGGACACCGACCGTGCAGGGGCGGCCCCCCCCTGGGGCCGCCCCTCGATCGTGCGACAACGCCGCAGGTAGTGACAGCTGCGGAGCAGCCTCCGTGGGTGATCAGAGAGTACCCGCCACACCACGCAATGGGACCTCGAACTGGATGATCTTCCTGGCGTCGGGCATCGCTTCGGCCGAGTCGAGCTCCGCTGGCGCATACGTGACTGCGTACGCGAACTGCGCCCCGGTTACCCGCGAGAACAGCTGACAGCTGGCCGAACAGGCCAGCCATCCCACGCCCAACGGCTTGCAGCACCTCCTCGCCGGATCGAAATGAGAGGCCGGCGACGTCCGCGACGACCTGCAGGAGTACGTCGCCGACAAGCTCGGCGAGACCAGCCGCAATCCAGCGCCAGTACTCCGAACCGCCGGCCGGACCGAGAACTGCCAGACCGGCGTCTTACATCCACAAAGTCCTCCTCGCCCTCGGATGCGCACTCATCTGCTGGCGATGCCTGTAGTCATTCCGATAGGAGTTCTAAAGCGGGACTCTTCGGAGCGGAAACGCGCGTCCGGGAGCCCCGCCGTTTCACCTATCGGGGTGTATCTGCTTACTCGGCCTTCCGACGCCGCTTGTTCTTGCGACGCAACTCGTTCCTCAGGGCGTATGCCTCAAGCACACTCCGGACGTACTCCTCCGCCGTCGCTCCGTGCTGCGGAGGAGCGTTCGTCGTCCATGCATGGAAGAAGGAGTCCATGTGCTCTTGCAGTTGTTGTAGACGGGAGGTCCCGTCAGCGACGACCACGTGGGCGGAGTTCTCGGGCCACGTGATCAGCAGCGGGCGTGCTGATCCGTCGAAGGCGCCCACGATGTCGTCGGCGAAGGCCGGCTCGACGTCGTGTGCGAGGTCTTCCACGGTGGAGTAGACGTACACCCACTGGTCGTCATCCACGATGATCAGCGGACCGCGCGGGGCGTCCGTGCTGCTGACGGAGCGAGGTGCTTCTACCACTTGCCCTGCCAAGGTCGGTGATTGCCGATCCCGCCGGGACCGCGCCGATGGTAACAGCAGACGGCATACCGCGGGGATCACGAAACGTCGCTCCCTACGACATCAAGCCGACAAGGTCAGTAACCACGTCCTGATTGATCCCCGAAGCCGATGTCGGGGAGCCGGCTGATCACGGCGAACAGCCCCCTGGCGTCGGCGGGGCCACGACGGGCAGGCTGTCGTGGGCGAAGCCGACGGCCACAGAAGGTGATGTCCGTGCTGGGCCGTCTTCAGGTCCGGCCGGCGCCCGGCCGCGGCAGGGGCGGGAGCGGCTCGTCGTAGAGCCAGGCGTGCAGGAGCGGTCCGGTGGTGTGGGGGGCGTGGCGGGCGGCGTGAGCGATGAAGGCGCGGGTGTCGGCGCTGCGGCCGCGGTGGGCGTGGTGCCAGGTGCGCAGCAGGGTGAAGAAGCGCTCGTCGCCCATGGTCAGACGCAGGGCGTGCAGGGTGCAGGCGCCGCGGGTGTAGACGCGGTCGTCGAAGATGCGGTCCCGGCCCGGGTCGCCGAGCCGGAGGTTCTGCGGCCGGCTGTGCAGCGCGGCCCACTCGCGCCGGGCGATCGCGTCGGCCGGGTCCTCGCCGATGTGCTCGGACCACAGCCACTCGCAGTAGGTGGCGAAGCCCTCGTTCAGCCAGATGTCGCGCCAGTCGCGCAGGCTCAGGCTGTTGCCGTACCACTGGTGTGCCAGCTCGTGCGCGACGAGTGTCTCCCAGGTGCGTCCGCCGTCGATGTGGTTGCGTCCGAAGACGGGGAGGGTCTGGTTCTCCACGGGTTCGTCGAGGTCGGCGTCCACGACGACGGCGCCGTACGTCTCGAAGGGGTAGGGGCCGAACCAGCCGGTGAACGCCTCGATCATGGCGGGCTGGCGGGCGAGGTCGTGGCGGGCGTGGTGGGAGAGGTGGGCGGGGTAGGCGTCGCGTCCGGTGACGGTCCGGCCGGTCGCGCTGTCGCGGGCCCGCCAGGTGTCGTGGGCGAAGCGGCCGGTGTAGAGGGTGGCGAGGTAGGGAGCCATGGGACCGCTGTGGTGATACGTCCAGCATTCGCCGGCGGCGTCCGCACGGTGTTCGGCGAGCGTGCCGTTGGCGAGCGCGTGGTGGCCCCGGGGCACGGTGATCCGGAAGACGAACTCGGCCTTGTCGTCCGGGCGGTCGTTGCAGGGGAACCAGGTGGGGGCACCGAGCGGCTGGGCGGCCACGAGCGTTCCGCCGTGTGCGTCGCCGGTGCGGTCCCAGCCGATCGCACCGAACGGGCTGCGTACGGGGCCGGGTTGGCCGCCGTAGGCGATGTCCAGGGCGAAGGGGGCTCCTGCGGCGAAGAGGTGCGGGGTGGGCAGGAGCAGCTTGTTCCGCTTCTTCCTGGCGGGGACGCCGATGCCGTCCACGCGGGCGCTGCGCACCGTGAGCCGTGCGAGGTCGAGTTCGACCTCGCGCAGCGGCCGGGCGGCCACGGCCCGGATGAGCGCGCGGCCCTCCAGGAGGCCGGCCGCCGGGTCGTAGGTGAGGCGCAGCTCGTAGGAGGTGGTGTGGTGGCCGTACGATCCGTGGCCGGGGAAGTACCGTTCGGCGACGGGCTGCGAGAGGCGGTCGGCGGCGGTCGCCGCGAGCGGGGCGAGGGCGGCGCCGCGGATCAGGGCACGCCGGGTGCACCGGGTCATGCCGCCTCCTCCTTCGGGAGGACGCCGTCGGCGCGGAGCGGGGTCGCGCCGGCGATGGGGTTGCCGGCCCATCGGGTGCCGCCGGGCACGGTTTCGCCGCGCATCACGAGCGAGGACGCGGCGATGGAGGCCCCGGCGCCGATCGTGGTGCCGGGCAGGGCGATGCTGTGCGGGCCGAGGGACGCTCCGTCGGCCACGCGCACCGTGTCCATCCGCATGATCCGGTCGTGGAAGAGGTGGGTCTGCAGGACACACCCTCGGTTGACGCTGACCCCGTCGCCGAGGCTGATCAGATCGGTCTCGGGCAGCCAGTACGTCTCGCACCACACCCCGCGTCCCACGCGGGCGCCCAGGCTGCGCAGCCACCAGTTGAGCGCGGGGGTGCCGAGGTGGGCTCCGGCTCCCCACGGCACGGCCAGCACCTCCACGAAGGTGTCGAAGAGCTCGTTGCGCCACACGAACGACGACCACAGGGGGCGTTCACCGGGCCGGAACCGGCCCACGAGCAGCCACTTGGCGAGGGTGGTCAGCAGACAGGCCGCCAGGCCGGCGGCCAGCAGGAGCGGAGCTCCGGCGAGCACCGCCAACGGCAGTCCGCCCGCGACCAGTGCGTCCTGCTCACCCAGCAGCACGCACTCGGCGAGCAGCGTGCCGAGGACGACCGGCAGCAGGCGGCAGGTCTCCACGGCCGCGCGGGCGGCCACCAGCCGCCGGGGCGGGGCGAACGTCCGTGCCGGATCGGAGTGTTCGGCGGCCCGGGGCAGTGGCATCGCCGGGCGGCCGATCCACGACGTGCCCGCCCGGCCGTGGGCCGGTGCGTCGGACAGTACGCCGATCAGCGCGCGGTCGGGGACCTCGCGGCCGGCCCCGACGATGCCGGAGTTGCCGACGAACGCGCGCGTCCCGATGCGCACAGGTCCCAACCGCATCCAGCCGCCGTGCAGTTCGTACGGTGCGACGAGCGTGTCGTCGGCGAGGAACGCGCCGTCCCGCACGTCCAGCAGGGACGGCAGGGGCAGCACGGTCGAGATCTCGGTACCGCGTCCGACGCGCGCGCCGAGCAGGCGCAGCCAGTGCGGTGTGGCGAGGCTCGCGTAGAGGGGGAACAGACGGGCCCGGGCACCGTCCAGGAGCCGGGTGACCAGCCAGGCCCGCCAGGCCACGGCCCCGTCCGCCCGGTGCAGGCCGGGGGTGATGGCGCGGCTCAGCAGGCGCACGGTCAGGGCCGTGATCAGCATGCCGCACACCGTGGTGGTGACCGCGAAGAGCGGTGCGGCGACGAGCAGGCGCGGCGCAGCCTCGGACAGGACCGGTGTGTGACGTACCAGGAGGTAGGCCGCGAACAGGGCGGGCGCGGAGGCCGCCAGCGTCAGCAGGGGCCATCCGGCGAGGGTCAGCGCGTAGGCGAGGTGGCGGCGCCCGCGCCGCCCCTGAGGCGGCGCGGGCCATCCGGTGCCCGCCCCACGCTCGGCCGCCTCGGCGGGCCGGGCGGGGGAACCGGTCCACACCTGTCCGTCGGGGACATGTGTGTTCAGGCAGCTTCCGGCTGTGAGTTCGGCGCCGTCGCCGACCGCGGCGCCGGGCAGCAGCATGCTGCGGTGTCCCACCCGTGCGCCGGCGCCGACGCTGACGCGTCCGACGTGCAGGGTGTCACCGTCGAGCCACCAGCCCGAGAGGTCGGTCTCCGGCTCGACGCTGCATCCGTCACCCAGGTCGGCCAGGCCGGTCACGGGCGGCATGGCGTGCAGCCGGACGTCCCGGCCCGTCGTGCAGCCCAGGACCCGTGCGTACCGGGCGGCCCAGGGGGTGCCGAGCAGAGACGGCACACCGAAGACGGCCACGGCCCGCTCGGCGCTCCACAGCCGCAGATGGACGGTTCCGCCGCGCGGGTGGGCGCCGATGGTGACCGAGCGGGTCAGCGTGCGGGCGAGGGCCGCTCCGATCAGGCAGCGCGCCGGTGCGCTGAACAGCACCAGCCAGCCGAGGAGGACCAGCCACCACGACGTGTGCGGTGTCCACTCGTGCGGGGCGAACCAGCCGAGGACGTCGTCGGCCGCAGCCAGTCCGACCAGCACGCGTAGTCCGGCGACACCGTAGGCGGCCGTCTGGACGCAGAACTGGATCACCGAGGTACGCCGCGGGACCGGGCGGGCGGGCCGTACGGCGGCCGTGGTGGTGGCCAGGGAGTCGAGGTGGTCGGCCAGGTGCCGGAGCACGGGGTGCCGGTAGACGTCGGCGACGGAGAGGCCCGGGTGCCGCTCCCTGAGCATCGATGTCATCCGGGCCGCCGTGAGGCTGGCCCCGCCCAGGGCCGTGAAGTCGCTGTCCGGGCCGGGCCGCCGGCCGAGCAGTTGCTCCCAGAGGTCGGCCAGCCGTGCGGACGTCCCGCGCAGATCGTGCTCCGGGCCGCCGGTCCCGCACTCGTCCCCGTCGAGGGGCACGGGCCAGGGCAGGGCCGAGCGGTCGATCTTCCCGGAGGGACGGACGGGCAGGTCGGCCACCTCTGCCAGCACCGGTACGAGCGCTGCGGGCAGCCGCTCCGCCAGCAGTGCCCTGGCCCCGGCCGCGTCGAAGACCGGCCCTCCCCCGGTGGGCGGTGCGGGGACGACGTAGCCGACGAGCAGGTCCGTACCGCCCGCGGTCGTCCTGACGGCCGCTGCCGCCGCCCCTACCGCGGGCAGGGCGAGCAGGGCCGCGTCGATCTCCCCCAGTTCGACCCGGCGTCCGCCGAGTTTGACCTGGTCGTCGGCGCGTCCGACGAACACCAGACCTTCGGGGTCGGCACGCACGAGGTCGCCCGAGTGGTAGGCACGCGGTGCGCCCAGGGCGGGACAGGGCCGGAACCGTTCGGCGTCCTTGACCGGGTCGAGGTAGCGCCCTGTGCCCGCGCCCGCGATGACGAGTTCGCCCTCCTGCCCGTACGCGACCGGTTCGCCGGCCGCGTCGACGACGGCCAGCCGCCAGCCCCGCAGTGGCAGTCCGATCCGTACGGTGCGGCGTGGGGCGAGGAGTGCGGCGCAGGTGACGACGGTGGTCTCGGTGGGGCCGTACGTGTTCCACATCTCCCGGTCCGGCGCGGCGAACCGGTCGACGAGGCCGGGCGGGCACGCCTCACCGCCCAGGATCAGCAACCGGACACGCCGCAGCGCCTGTTCGGGCCACATGGCCAGCAGCGTCGGCACGGTGGAAACGGCGGTGATGCCCCGTGCGTCGAGCCAGGGGCCCAACTCGTGGCCCGCGCGCACCAGGGCGCGTTCGGCGGGTACGAGGCAGGCGCCGGAGCGCCAGGCCAGCCACATCTCCTCGCAGGAGGCGTCGAAGGCGACCGACAGCCCCGCCAGGACGCGGTCGCCCGGCCCCAGCGGACGTTCCCGGAGGAACAGGTCCGCCTCGGCGTCGACGAAGGCGGCGGCGGACCGGTGGGTGACGGCGACCCCTTTGGGCGCGCCGGTCGAGCCGGAGGTGAAGATGATCCACGCGTCGTCCTCAAGCGCGGGCGCGCGCAGCTCGCCCGCCGCCGCGCCGGTGGGCGACGGCAGGCCGGCCGGCTGCGGGCCGGCGGCCAGGACGGCGCACACCCCCGCCTCGCGGAAGACGGTGGCGGCCCGCTCGTCGGGATCGTCGGCGTCGACCGGTACATAGGCCGCGCCGCAGCTCAGCACCGCCAGGATTGACAGGTACAGCTCCGCCGTGCCCGACGGCAGCCGGACGCCCACTCTGTCGCCGGGTCCGATGCCCCGGCGGGCCAGGCGCCGGGCGCGGTCGCGGACCTCGGCGCACAGGTCGCCGTAGGAGAGTGTTTCGCCGCCGGTGTCCAGGGCGGGCGCCTGCGGATGGGCGCGGGCGGTGGTGTGCAGGACGTCGATCAGCGTGCGGGGGGACGGCGCGTCCGCGGTGCGGAAGAGAGCCCGGTCACCGGACGACATGTGCGGTCGGCCGAGCGGCTCGAATGCAGGCGAAGACAATGTGGTGCCTCTGTCCGTGGTGCCGGGTGGGCGTAATGCCCTTGTCAGCCCTTCAGATGCCGCGAGACACCAGGTGGTGCACCAATGAACGGCAAGTCATTCCGCACCGGCCCATGGGAAGGAATTGAGGAACCGTAGATGATTCGTTCTTCCGTGTTCGACTGCACGGAAATCACGAAGAGGGGTTTCGGTGACCCGGAAAGAAAGCGGCGAGAAAAAGGGGCGGAAACAGTTCTGTTCAGGTAAGGAATACCGTTGCGGTGCGGTCCCGGCACCGCACTCCGTGCACGCGTCATGAGGCGCGGTCGCCGTTCCAGGCATGGCCCGCAGTCCGCGCAGATGCCACGCGAGGCCGTGCGCCTGGCATCTCTCCACGCCGCCCTCACGGGTGTACGCGGGCCCGCAGCCGTACCCGGGGAATGCGCGCGACGGATCCAGACCCCGGTCAGCCACAGGCCGGTGCCGTCCGCAGCGGCACGTCGGCTGAACAGGAGGTTTCCGGTGGCCCGGCCGGTCGGCGTGGTGTTCATCCCCCGGGGCCGGTGCCGATGGGCTGGGCGACATGGACCGGTATGCCGCGGGCGGTGGGAGCCCGTCCCTGCCTCCCGCTCCGGGCAGGGGGTCGGCAGCCGACACGCAGCCGTCCCTACCCTCCGAACAGGGCCCTCGCTTCACGGGGGCTCCGTCGGCAGCAGGACGACCAGCCGGGCGCCGGGCCCGTTGTCCTCGACGCGGGTGCTGCCGTGGTGGGCCGTGACGGCGTCACGGACGATGGCGAGGCCGAGGCCGCTGCCGCCGGTGTCCCGGGCGCGGGCGTCGTCGAGGCGGGTGAAGCGTCCGAAGACACGTTCCCGGTCGGCTTCGGGGATGCCGGGGCCGTCGTCGGCGACGATCAGCCGCGCGGTTCCGTCGTCCGTGCGCAGGCTGACGTCGACACGTGTGGCGGCGTGCCGCAGCGCGTTGTCCAGCAGGTTGCGTACGACACGGGAGAGGGCGTCCGCGTCGCCCGTCACCCGTGCCGCGCCGACGGCGTGCTGGTCGACCAGGAGCCGGGTGCGCCGACGGGCGTCGCGCACCTCGGTGAAGACGATCTCGTCGAGATCGACGGGCCGGGCCCGCAGCCGGGGGCGGGCGTCCAGTTGCGCGAGCCCGAGCAGGTCGTCCACGAGCCGGCTGAGCCGTTCGGTCTCGTGCAGCAGGCCGCGCGCGAGGTTCTGCGCGTCGGTCGAGCCGGGATGGCGGGCGGCGATCTCCAGGCGGGTGCGCAGAGTGGTGAGGGGGCTGCGCAGTTCATGGGCCGCGTCCGCGACGAACCGGCGCTGGCGCCGGGTCGCGGCGTCGAGGCGGGCGAGCAGGTCGTTGAAGGTCGCCGCGAGCCGGCCGAGCGCGTCACCTGCGGACGGTACGTCGACGCGGCGGCTCAGGTCGGAGGCGCTGATCTCGGCGGTCTGGGCGCGCATGGCGTCCACCGGCCGCAGCGCGCGCCCGGTGAGCAGCCACACCACACCGGTGAGCAGCGCGACGACCGCGGGCACACCGGTGGCCAGGCCTGCGGCGAGCTGGCCGAGACTGTGGTCCACGCCCTCGGTGGGCACGGCCACGTACACGGTGAGGGGGGTGTGCCGCGTGCCCGCGGGGACGCCGACGGCGCGCCAGGCGCCGCCCTCGCCCACGGGGATGTCGTGGACGGTGTAGGCGTGTGGGGTGCCGGACCGGCTCGCGGGGAAGGTGAACGCCCGTGGCCGCCCCCGCAGGTTGGGCGAGCTGGAGCGTACGGCCCCGTTGCCGTCGACGACCTGGACGGCGACCTCCCCGTGGTCGGTCACCGGCAACTCTGCGGTGATGCGGTCGCCGGCCTGGTCGGAGGCCACCAATTGCGCGCGTTCGAGGGCGGTCTGGTCGAGACCGCCGATCAGGCTGGCGTGGAGCCAGGCGACGAGCAGCACGGCGGCCGAGGCCAGTCCGGCGGCGATGCCCACGGCCGCGGCGGCGGTCAGGCGCAGCCGCAGCGAACGGCGGGCCCACCAGGACCGGACGCCGGGGGCCACCTCTCACCTCGCGCCGCCGCGCAGCCGGTAGCCGGCGCCGCGGACGGTCTCGATGGTCCGGCGGTCGAACGGAACGTCGATCTTGCGCCGGAGGTAGCCGACATACACCTCCACGATGTTGGTGTCGCCGTCGAAGTGCTCCTCCCACACGTGGGAGAGGATGTCCGTCTTGCTGATGACCTCGTCCTTGTGTCTGACGAGATATTCCAGGAGCGTGAACTCCCGTGCCGTCAGGTCGATGTCCCGGTGACCGCGACGGCAGCGGCGGCGGGCGGGATCGAGGGCGAGGTCGTCGACGGTGAGCACGGCGGGCCGGGCCGGCGCTCCTCGGCGCAGCAGGGCTCTGAGGTGGGCGACGAGCACCACGTAGGAGAACGGCTTGCTGAGGTAGTCGTCGGCGCCGAGGTCGAGGGCGTCCGCCTCATCGTATTCCCCGTCCTTCGCGGTGAGCACCAGCACCGGAGTCCATATCCTGGCCGACCGCAGGCGCTTCAGCACGTCGTATCCCGACAGCGAGGGCAGCATGATGTCCAGGACGATGACGTCGTACCGTTCGTACTGTGCCCGCCACAGACCGTTGATCCCGTCGTACGCGACGTCCGCTACGAAGCCCTCCGCGGCGAGCCCTTCGGCGATGGCCCCGGCGAGCGCGCGCTCGTCCTCGATGATCAGCATCCGCATGGCGGCCTCTCCGCTCCACGATAACGCCGGACCGCGGCGGTTGTTTCCTGAGAGGACACTGAGGAACGGGTGCGCTCTCAGCCTCTTCTCAGCGCCCCGGCCGGAGGATGGGAATGTCAGGAAGGACCGGGCCGTGAGAACGGAAAGGCGAGGTCGAGATCATGACGGAGACGACACGGGACCTGGCGGACCGCGAGGGCCCCGACCGAAGCCCCGGCACAAGCGGGCCGCCACGGGAGCGCGTGCGGCGCGCGGCGGCGGCGGCGGCGGCGGGTGAGCGTGGCGCGCCCGGCCGTGCGGCGGGCATTCGGCGCACCGTGGAACGCCGGGAGCCGGACCCCGACGAGCGGGAGTGCCGGGTACGCGCCGCCCGCGTCGCCGAGCGGCCGTTCGGCTGACGGGGGCGGCTGACGGGAGCCGCTGGACATGTGCGCCGGTCCGCGCCCTCGTGGCGCGGGCCGGTCCTTGTGTGTGCGGGTCACTCGCGCAGCGCCGAGTCCACCAGGTCGACGGCCAGGTCCCGGGTGTGCTGGACCGGCAGATCGTGGTCGAGATACCAGTCGTCCGTGGCCTCCGGGTGGGGGCCGGTGACCGCCACGCGGCCCGCTCCGAACCTGGTCACGAGGGCGGCCGGGGCGCCGTTGTCGTAGGCGGCGAGGACGGTGGCGCCGGCGTGCTCGTCGAGGGCGAACAGGGGGCCGTCCTGGAAGTAGAGGGTGCGGGGACGGCCCCGCCAGGTCACCCTGACCAGGGCGTCCCTGTCGTGGCGGACGGTCGCGCCCGGTGAGGAGATGTACCGGTCGGTGTCCCCGGGCAGCAGGCCGAAGCCCGGTGTGGCCCCTGCGAGGTAGCCGCCGAGGCAGAACCCCAGGTAGCGGCCGCCGCCCCGGACGAAGGCGCGCAGGTCGCGGCGGTGCCGGCGCAGTCTCCGGTAGGCGGACGCGAGTTCACCGCCGCCGGGCTGGGCGTACAGCAAGGCCTGCGACAGGGACTCCGCCGAGAGCGGGAGCGTCTCGTCGGGACCGGTGAACCGGACGTCCAGGTCCCACGGTCCGGCGTCGAGCATCTCGGCCACCGTCTCGGAGCATCCGGGCAGCAGCGCGGCCGGGCCGCGGTAGACGAGGGCAAGGCGACGGTCGGGGGAAGCGGTGCGGGAGGCGGTACCGAGGCGGTGTGTCGTGGTGGGATCGGCCTCGTCGGCGCGCATCGGCTCCGGGGCGCGCCTGCCGTTCGGCGGGCGGTGGGCCCGGATTCCACGCGTCGTCATCCGCGTCCTCCGTGACCTCCGCCGCGTGTGTCCGCGGCTTCCTCCGCGCCCGCTTCCGCGGGAAGCCCGCGCCAGGACGTTCCCGGTGCGAGCCGCTCGCCCTTCATCACCAGCGAGAGTGCGCCGAGCCGGGCGTCGGCGCCCACGACCGTGTCGTAGAGCACGATCGTGCGGGTGCCGACACTCGCGCCGGGGCCGACGCACACCGTGGACATCTTCATCACCCGGTCTTCGAACAGATGTGTCTGGAGGGAGACGTTCATGCCGACGGCGGCGTCGTCCCCCACCTCGACCAGGTCGAACTCGGTCAGGAAGGTGGTGCCGATCCAGGTGCGCCGGCCGATGCGGGCGCCGAGTGCGCGCAGCACCGGCGGCAGGAACGGCGTCCCCACCAGGGTTCCGACGCCCGCCGGGACCGCCGCCGCTTCGAACAGGCCGGTGACGAACTCCGTACGCCGCACGAACAGGCTCCACAGGGGCTCCACTCGCGGCCGGTACCGGCCGGCGACGACCCACTTGGCCAGGACGCAGAACCCCAGGACGGCCAGCGCCGAGCCCGCGGCGAGCAGCGGGGAGACGAGCAGCGGCACCGCGAGCCCGGTGCCGCGGGCCGTCCAGGTCAGGCCGAGCAGGTACAGGAAGGCACTGGTGGCGAGTACCGAGGCGGGCACGGTGGCCCGGAAGAACTCGATCACCAGACGGACGAGCGCGGCCTTGCGGGTGGGCCGGAACGTCAGCTTCTCGGGATACGTCCCGCTGTCCTGGCGTACCGGCAGCCGCAGCGCGGGCGAGCCGAGCCAGGTGCTGTCCGCCGGGACCCGCTCGTCGGCCGGCACCGTGCCGACGCCGACGAGGCTGCCCGGACCGAGCCGGGTTCCGGCGGGCACGAGGGCCGCGTTGCCCACGAACGCGCGCCCGCCGACCTCGGTGGGGGCGAACGGCACACGGTCGGCGGCGAAGGTGGCGACGCCGATGCCGGCCATGTCGGCGACGAAGGCGCCGTCGCCGAGGGTGAGCAGGTCCGGATCGATGTGTGACGCCGTGGAGACCTCGGCGCCACGGCCGGCCCGGGCACCGAGCAGCCGCAGCCACGGCACCGTGTAGAGCGTGGCGTACAGCGAGTTGGTGAGGAGCAGGCTGTGTTCGAGCAATTTGTCCGCGATCCACTTGCGCACGCCGAGCGCCGACCGCACCGGGTGGATGCCCGGCGGTGTCCTCGGCAGGATCAGCCGCTTGCCGAGGGCGACGACCAGGCAGGTCGTGATGACGAAGAGCGGACCGGACACCGCGGTGGCCACCAGTGCCCCGGCGGTGCCCGCGCGCAGCCAGGCCCACCAGAACAGCGTGACGCCCGGCAGAGCGGCGGCGACCACGACGGCCTCCAGCAGGGCCAGTCCGAGCAGGGCGGCGGCCACGTGCCCGAGCCGCCAGCGGTCCGGTTCACGGGTGTCAGCACCAGGCGCGGTGTGCGTGCCGTCCGTGCCGAAGCGGGTGCGCAGCATCGTCTCGACGGGCGGCGAGAGCGCCGTGACGGGGCGGGCGGGTGATCCGGCGCGGCGCGCGCCGGCGGGGAGCGGGTCGTGCGGGCCCGTCACGGACTGCTCGCCGAGCGCGGCCCCGGGACCGAGGCGGGCTCCGGGTTCGAGGACGGCGTTGGCACCGACGTACGCGCCCGCGCCGACGGTGATCGGGGCCACGGTGACGCGGCCGTCGGCGACCTGCCACGGCCGCAGCGTCGCGCCGTAGCCGATCGCGGCGTCGTGCTCGACGCGCAGCAGTGCGGGCAGGCCGACGAGGCTGGTGGCGATGGTGGTGCGGGGACCGATACGTGCGCCGAGGAGCCTCAGGTAGGGGCCCATCAACGCGGATCCGCTGAGCACCCGCAGCGGGCTGATCCCGAGGACCAGCACGTCCAGCGCCCACAGCCGCAGGCAGGTGGCCCCCCACAGCGGGTAGCGGCCTGGACGGATGCCCGCCGCCAGCGGCCGGGCGAGGACGACCGGGAGGAGCCAGCGTACGGCCAGGTAGCCGGCCAGTACGGCGATCGTCGGCGCGACGGCTCCCGCGGCCGAGGTCTGCCCGTGACGCAGGGCGTAGGAGAGCGCCACCGGCCCGGTGAGCAGGAGCAGCAGCCCGTAGAAGGCCACGGCCTGGACCAGTCCGGCGCGCGCGATCCTGGCACCGCTGTGCCGCAGGGGTGCGGAACGCGGCGCCGCGGGCCGACGGCCGCCGTCCGTGGCGGCGCGGGTGCGCAGACGTGCGGCGAGGGCGCGCACGGTGGGGTTCTCGTAGAGGTCGCGGAGGGTGGGACCGGCTGTGCCGTCGCGGCCGCCGCCGGCGTCGGGGTGGTCGCGCAGGAGCGAGACGGCGCGCGCCGCGAGCAGGGAATGACCGCCGAGTCCGGTGAAGAAGTCCGCGTCGGCGGAGAGTTGGTCAGCAGCGATGCCGAGCACCCGCGCCCAGGCGTCGCGCACCCGCCGTTCCGTCTCGTCCCTGGCCGGTACCACACGGCCCGTGCGGGCGGCGAACCGGCGGCCGGTCGGCGCGGGCAGCCGCGCGCGGTCGGTCTTGCCGCTCGGCATGACCGGCAGGCGGTCGAGGAAGTCCAGTGTCACGGGCACCATGTAGGCGGGTAGCGAGCGACGCAGTCGCTCGTGCAGCCGGGCGGTGAGGGTGTCGTCGTCCTCGGAGTGGTTCGCGGCTGTGCCGTCGGCACCCGGTGCGGGCGGGGTGCCCGAGGTCGGCCGCGATGCGCCGGGACCGTCATCGGCACGCACCACGTACGCGGCGAGGAAGCGGTCGCGGTCATCGCCCCCGTCCTCGTCATCGCCCGCTTGCCGATCGTCGGGCGGGGTGGTGAGGGCGGTGGCGGCCTGGGCCACGGCGGGGTCCTCCAGCAGTAGGTTGTCGATCTCGTCCAGGGACACCCGGTAACCTCGTATCTTCACTTCCGCGTCCGCCCGGCCGAGGTATTCGATCTCGCCCTCGCCGGTGGCCCTGCCGAGGTCTCCGGTCCGGTAGAGCCGGCCGCCGTGAGCCGCGGGGGAATGCTCGATGAAGCGGTCTGCGGTGAGATCGGGGCGGCCCACGTAGCCGCGGGCCAGACCGGGACCGCCGAGGCAGATCTCGCCGACCGCGCCATGCGGCACTCGGCGCCCCCGCTCGTCGAGGAGGACGGCGCGGTACGTCGGCAGGGGCCGGCCGATGGTCACCGGCCGGCCCGGGAGCAGTTCCTGCCAGGTCGCCGTGACGGTGGCCTCGGTCGGCCCGTAGGTGTTGAGGACACGCCGACCGGGGCGGCTCCAGCGCCGGACGAGTGAGGCGGGGCAGGCTTCGCCGCCCACGACGAGGGTACGAACCCGCGGCAGGTCACGCGGGATGGTCTCCAGCAGCGTCGGCACGCAGTACAGGACGGTCACCTCGCGCTCCTCCAGGAAGTCGGCGAGTTCGGCGCCGAGGTGGCCCGCTCCCGTCGGCCCGGCGACGAGCGCGGCGCCTGCCGTCCAGGTGGGCCAGATCTCCTCCAGGCAGAAGTCGAAGGAAAGGGTCATGCCCTGGTACACACGGTCCTGGGGCCGGACGCCGTAGACGGGTGCGACGACGCGCAGGAAGTTGCAGATGCTCGACCGGGCGATCTCCACGCCCTTGGGCCTCCCGCTCGATCCCGAGGTGTACATGATGTAGGCGAGGGGGTCGCCCGTACCGCTCGGGTCCTCGTCCGCCGTCCGGCGGACGGCCGGCAGCGTGGCGAGTTCCGCGGCGCAGGTGTCGGTGCGGACGACCCGGCACGCCCCACCTTCCGCTCCGCGGGCTGTGCGGGCCGCGAGGGCGGACGTGGTCAGCAGTACGGCGGCGTCCACGTCGTTCAGGATGAAGGAGACCCGGTCGGGCGGCGCCGCCGGGTCGATCGGCACGAACGCCGCGCCCGTCTTGCACACACCCAGCAGCCACACGTACAGGTCCACGGAGCGGGGCAGCAGGATGGCGGCGCGGCTTCCCGGACCGATCCCGGCGGTGCGCAGGTAGTGAGCCGCCCGGTCGGCTCGGGCGTCGAGGTCGGCATAGGACAGCCGCCGCGTCCCGCATACGAGGGCGAGGGCCGCCGGGGTGCGGTCGCGTGCGGCCTCGAAGAAGCGGTTCAGTCCGCCGGTGATGCCTCCGGGGCTCGCGATGTCCGGGACGCCGGGGCCGGGGGCCGGAACGACGGGCGTGGTGGTGGTACGGGGAGCCATGGGCTTCCTTTCCCTCTGTTCGGGACGTACTGCTCGGCCGCCCCTGGGCGGGCTTCCTGCGACTCCTCCAGCGTGGGCGGAGCTTGCTGAGAAGACGCTGAGAAGCGGGTGCGCCTGTGCGGAAGCGGGGCAGGGCGCGGGCGAGTGCGGGTGGCCGGCCGTCCGCGCCGGACCCTCCATAGCCGGCACCGGCGCACCCGGGTGCGCACCACGACCGGTCCGGCGACGGGCCGTCCCCGCAGCGCCCCTGATGATCTTCAGGCCGATACCGGCGGTGGAATCCGGCCACACAGGTGTGACGAGGCCTTGCGGAGGCGGGCAGCGAACAAAGCGGTCGGAGGTGGTGGTGGACGATCACCGTGTCATCGGTCGCGGTGTCCCGGGAAGACGCCTTCGTACCCGTTGACTGAGGGGGCGGCTGGTCAACGTACTGGCGACCGGCGGCCCCTTGTGCGCCGCACGCCGCCGCCCTTGCAGGCTCTGCGGCCGGATGCCGTGGCGGGCGGGTCTCGTAGCGCTGGGGGTGCTCGGGGCCTGACGGTGGAGGGTCCCTGATGCCTCGAACGATGCGGTACGGAGCGATCAGCCGCTCAACCCTGCTGACGGATAGGTTCGGGACGTCAGCTTCTTGCTGGGTGGCCAATGAACCGGGGTGTGCCAGCAGTAAGGCTTCCCCCTGATCGTGGACACCTGGAGACTGGGACCTGAGGTTCCAGAGGAAGTAGCACCAGGTGGGAAGCAAGTACACGAAGCGCTCCATTGGCCTCGGCACTATCGTCGCCGTCACCCTGCTGGGCGCCACACTCGGCTCCTTCACCGTCCCCGAATCGCCGCGGTTCCTCGTCGCGCGCGGGCGAGCCGCCGAAGCGCGCGACGTGCTGCAGAGGCTCCAGGGCATCACGGCCGAAGAAGCCGCCACGCTGACCGACCGCATGACCGCGACGCTGCGGGCCGACCGCTCCGCCCGCTTCCAGGACCTCCTCGACCGGCGGCGCGTCCTCCTCCCTGTCGTCTGGGCGGGGATCGGGCTCGCGGCCCTTCAGGCCCTGGTCGGCGTCGACGTCATCTTCTACTACTCCACGTCGCTGTGGCAGTCGGTCGGCTTCGGCGAGTCGGCGGCGTTCACGCTGTCGGTGCTGAGTTCCTTCGTGAACGTGGCCGCGACGGTGGTCGCGATTCTGCTCATCGACAGGGTGGGCCGCCGCCCGCTGCTGCTCGCCGGATCGACGGGCATGTTCCTGAGTCTCGTCACGGTGGCGGTGGGCTTTTCCACCGCCACCACCGCCGCGGACGGTGAGCCCGCGCTGTCCGGGATCTGGGGGCCGGTCACTCTTGTCGGCGCGAACCTGTTCGTCGTGGCCTTCGCCGTCTCCTGGGGCCCGGCCGTCTGGGTCCTTCTCGGCGAGATGTTCCCCAACCGCATACGCGGCCTTGCGCTGTCGGCGTGCGCCGCCGCCAACTGGCTCGCCGGCGTCCTGCTCAACTTCACGTTCCCGAGCCTGCGCGACCTCTCCCTGGCGGGTAGCTACGGGGTCTACGCGTTCATGGCTCTCCTCTCGTGGCTGCTCGTGTTCTTCTTCGTCGATGAGACGAAGGGGCGCTCACTGGAGGACGTGCGGGAAGACACCACACCCGTGACCAGCCCGCTGAAGTGAAACGCGCCGTAGTAGGGGAGCCGCTGTCGCAGCCGGTGGCCAGGGAGCTGGATGCGGCCGTCGGCCGATGCCGGGGGCGCCGGAACCGGCCTGTCGGATTGATGCGGTCGGTCGGCCGGCGCCTGCTGGATGGGACAGCAGATCGACAGGCGCAGGGTGTCTTGGTCAAGGGTGCAGTCGTAGGTGCCGTCGGGGCACCAGGGCGGCTGCGAGCGCGAACTCGGCCGCCTCGCACGAGGGGCCGAGAGCAGGAGCTGACGTTTACAGCATCAACAGACAGATTCATCCCCTAAAGGACCGTTTCGCCCCTTTCGGGCCGGTGCACTCGTGCAAGGACTCAGGAAGAAAGGCGACGGACGTGATCACCAAACAGCAGATCCCGAGTGTCCTGGACCACGCAGTTCATGATGGCGAGGGTCACAAGATCGGCGATGCCAAGCACGTCTACCTGGACGATGTGACCGGTCTACCGGAGTGGGTGACGGTGAAGACGGGCCTGTTCGGCACCCATGAGTCGTTCGTGCCGACCCGGGAGGCCGTGGTGGTGGACGATCACCTCAAGGTGCCGTACCGCAAGGACAAGATCAAGGGCGCGCCGCACATCGACATCGACTCCGGTGGCCATCTCTCCGAGCCGGAGGAGCATCAGCTGTACGACTACTACGGCCTGAACTGGGGCGAAGGCCCGCACGACGGCGCTGGCAGCCGTGGCGACAGGGGCCGAACGGCCGGTGCGGCCGGAACAGCGGGACTCGCAGGTGCGGCCGGCCGGGCGGGCCGCGGCGGCCCCGGGCGTAGTCCCGCCGACGCCGATACCGCCGAGCGCGCCGCGGACCGTGGCACGGCGGACACCGCGGCCGGGGCGGGCGCCCGGGCTGGTGCCGGTGAGCGGCCTGCGGCGGCCCGCGATGACGCCATGACGCGCTCGGAGGAGCAGATGCGCGTGGGGGTGGAGCGCCAGGAGGCGGGCCGTGCCCGGCTGCGCAAGTACGTCGTCACCGAGGACGTGGAGCAGATCGTCCCGGTCCGCCGTGAGGAGGTACGGGTCGAACGCGAGCCGATCACGGACGCCAACCGTGAGGCCGCCATGTCCGGGCCGGACATCACCGAGGCCGAGCATGAGGTGGTCCTGCACGAGGAGCGGCCGGTGTCGCAGACCGAGGCCGTGCCGGTGGAACGAGTCAGGCTGACCACCGAGGAGCACACGCACGAGGAGCGGGTCCGAGGCCAGGTCCGCAAGGAGCGCATCGAGGGCGGCGAGGACGCGGACGAACCCCTTGGTCCCGACCGCCGTCAGGAGCGCGAACGGTAGGCGGCGCGGAAGCCGCGGCAAACGGAGCGCGGGCAGCCGGGGCGTCGTCTCGCCCCGGCAGCCCGTTGGGTCGTTGCCCCGCCCCTCGCTCGGTGGTGTCCTGGCCGACCAGGTCCGCGCGTACGACCCGACCGACCGTCCTGCAGCACCTCGGCTGTCTTGAGGCCGTCATCCCAGCCACCGAGAACACGGAAGGAAGGCCGCGCCCTCGTGCTGAAGATCTTCCACGGGCGGCGCGGGCAGCCCCGCCGGCGCTACCAGGACGGCATGGAGGGCCAGATCGGAGCGCTCGGCCTGGGCCCGGAGGCGCTCGTGCTGTTCAACACCCGCTACAGGACGCCGTCCTCGCCCAGCTCGGCGCCGACGGATTCGACGTCCGCGACGAGGGTGTCGCCCGGATCTCCCTGTTCGTGCGGCACCACGTCAACGTGCTCGACCGGTGCTCCTTCCACTTCCACCTTCCCGATCTGCCCCGGCGGGCTGCGGCCTCCCGCGCGACAAGCACGCCGCCACCGCCGACGAGTGGGCGTCAGCCGGGACCGATCCCTGTGGTGGGAGGTGCAGAAAGACAGTTGACGGGCTGCCCGGGCTGTGGGGAGTCAGTCCTGGACCGGTGTGCCTGGAGTGATGTCGTACGCCTTCTGCACGAGGGCGGGACGGCTGCCGTCGTTGAGCTGCCGGTCCCACAGGGCATCAACCTGTTGGCGAGCCTGCGGCTCCATCTCTTCGGGCAACAGGTTGCGGTAGCGCCGGTCCTCACCGAGCAGGACCCGTACCGTGCGCTCATAGACCGGTTCGGGGTCGTACTGCTCGTGCGGGAAGGCCAGTTCGGCGTAGTCGTAGAGGCGGCCGGCGGGATCGTCGCGCCATTCCTTCCACGTCTCGAACATAGTGTCGTTGAAACCGGTCAGGAAGGGCCCGGGATTGATCGTGGCGACCGTGACGCCGAACTCGGCCAGCTCCTGGTCCAGCGCGTCGGCGAACGCCTCCACCGCGTGCTTCGATCCGGCGTAGGCACCGGTGAACGGGTCGACGGTGAGTCCGGCGACCGAGGACATGAAGACGATGCGCCCACTGCGGCGCGCGGCCATCTGACGGGCGATGCCCTGGGTGAGCAGGACGGGTCCGAAAACGTTGACCTCGAACTGGCGGCGCAGCCGTTCCTCGGGGATGTCGGCGGTGGCGCCGCCTTCGGATACGCCTGCGTTGTTGAGGAGAACCTCGACGTCCCAGGTCCAGGCGTTCTCGCGGTCGCCGGGGTCGGTGACGTCGAGCTTTTCGACGCGCAGGTCGACGCCCCGCTCACGCGCTTCGGCACGAACCGCGGCTACCTGCGCGATGATCTCCACGCCCGCAATCACCTGGTACCCGGCTGCCGCGAGCCGCAGCGCGACCTCCTTGCCGAAGCCGCTGCCCGCTCCGGTGATGAGAATCGGTCCCGCCATGGTGGTTGAGCCTTCCTGTGCTGATGTCCGGCCTGTTCCAGTCACCGGTTCCCGGATGCCCCTGTCCCTGCCGCCGTATCCTCGGTCGGCTCTCTACAAGGCTGCGGCCTCTGCCACGGTGATGTTCCAGAACGTTGGTGTGTGCCTTGTCTATGGAGTGCTCGATGCCACCAAGCTGGGCTCCGCCCATCCGCACGTGAGTGACCAGACTGTCGCCCGCGTCCGCGACGGCGATGTTGCCGGGAGAGCCGGTACGGTCCGCCTCGGCGATGCCCGCGTCGATGATCCGGCGGGCATCGCTGAGACCCACAGTGTGTGTGCCGCGCATAAGAGAGACGGTAGATCCTCCGACGTCAGGCCGCCTTTCGGCACAACCACCCTGTGCCCCTCGACATTCGAACAGATTCGTAGGGTCGTCGGCGTGTTCTTGTCGGGCGTTTCCAGTAGTTCTCGCCGAAAAAACAGCGCTGACACTCCAGTCTGACTTCGTGATCCTGCTGTGGACCCGGCCGGGAACGGGCACGGCCACCGCGTCATCATCGGTTGGTGTGTGGACAAACGAAGATCGTGCGGTGGCCGCTGGCCATAGCGCAGACCCTGCCAGCTGGCGGATGGCGTTCGACCCAGCCATGGCACGGATCGCGGGCCGCTTCGGCCGGGTTGAGCCGCGGGCGACCGCCCGCGGCCATCTGCTCGGCCTGCCGTCGGGCGTCGAACGCGAAGAACTGCTGACAGCGGGCCGAACAGGCCGGTCATGTCCGGCCCGGACCGATGCAGCGCCTGTCGCGTTACACCCGCTGGGACGCCGATGCCGTCTGTGACGACCTACGCGCCCATACCGTCGACCACCTCGGCACCGACGGCGAGGGGCTGATCGTGGACGAGACCGGCTTCGTGGAGAGGGGCCACGCCTCGGTGGGCGTGCAACAGCAGTACACCGGCACCGCGGGACGCATCGAGAACTCGCAGGTCGGTGTGTTCCTCGCCTACGGCAGCGAGCGAGGACGGGGCATTGATCGGCCGTCGGCCCTGTCTGCCCGAACGCTCCTGGTCCCACGACCCCGAACGCCGCCGCGAGGCCGGGATACCCCAGGATGTGCAGTTCGCCACCAAGCCCCGCCTGGCCTGGGAAAATGATCCAGGCCGCGCTGGACGCCGGGATCACCGCCTCCTGGGCCGCCGCCATCTGCTGAGTGGAGTTCATCCCGGTCGCCTTCCCGGGGCGGGGGCGGTCAGATCCCCGGCCCCTGACCACCACCTGCCACGGCTGTAGGGCGTGCAGGATCCGCATGCCCCCGGGCCCGCGCCGGTGTGGAGCAGGCCGTGGACGATCACCGTGTCATCGGTCGCGGTGTCCCAGGAAGCAGTGCCCGGTCGGACGTACCCTGGGCGGCCCAGGGGCGCGGGACACCCTCGCCTCGTGTTCGCTTCGTCGCTCCCGCAAAAAAATGGCGGAGGGATATAGACCTCGCCACGCTTGTCCATCTACTGTCTAGACATGCCTGGACAGGTACACAAGCATCATCGCATCGCCCGTGTCCTCGCCGACGAGATCCGCGCCGGAATACATTCAGACGGCAGCAGACTCCCGGGCGAGCACGCCCTCACCCAGCGCTTCGGCGTCAGTCGCACCACCCTGCGGCAGGCGCTCCAGGTGCTCGGCGAGGAGGGACTCATCGCCACGCACGCCGGGATCGGCTCGTTCGTCACCTTCGACGGCGGGGCACCGCTGGACCACCGCCTGGGCTGGACCCGGGCGCTGGCGGAGCAGGGCACCGAGCTGTCGACGGAGACCGTCCGGTTCGAGCGGGTGGCGGACGACGCGCTGGCCGCCGAGCTGGGGCTGGCGTCGAGCGCGTTCGTCGCCCTGGACCGGGTCAGGCGGCTGCCCGACGGGCAGGGCGTCTCCCTGGAGCACAGCAGGGTGCCGGCCACCGGAGAACTGGCCGGACTGCCCGAGCGCGGCCTCGACGGGGGCTCGCTCAGCCGGACCCTGGTCGCCGCGGGCCGCGTCACCGAGTCCGGCGAGGGGCTGGTGACGGTGCGCGGGCTGGGCCCGGCCGAGGCCGCTCTGCTGCACCGCGCGCAGGGTGAGTCCTTTCTGCGCCTGAGCCAGGTGTACCGGGCCGCCGACGGCTCGGTGGTCGAGCACGTCACCAGCCTGCTCGACCCGGCCCGGTTCGAACTGCACATCCGATCAGGCCGAGGAGGCCGACTGTGACCGACCGGCTCGACCGCGCCCTCGGCGCCTACTACGGGCTCGCCCTGGGCGACGCCCTCGGCATGCCCACCCAGTCGATGTCCCGCCAGGACGTCGTGCGGTGCTACGGCACCCTCACCGGTTTCGTCCCCGCCCACCCCGACAACCCGATCAGCGGCGGGATGCCGGCCGGATCCGTGACCGACGACACCGACCAGGCCGTGATCGTGGGCCGGCTCATCGCCGAGGGCCGGGGCAGGATCGACCCGCTGCGGCTCGCCCACGAACTGCTCGCCTGGGAGAAGGAGATGAAGGCCAAGGGCTCCTTCGACCTCCTTGGCCCCTCCACCAAGGCCGCCCTGGACGCGGTGGCCCGCGGCGTCCCGGCGCACGAGGCGGGGCGCACCGGCACGACGAACGGCGCCGCCATGCGCGTCACGCCGGTGGGCATCGCCCGCGCCGCCGGGCCGCTGGACGCCTTCCTCGACCACGTCGTGGAGTCCTGCCAGGTCACGCACGACACGAACATCGGCATCGCGGGCGCCGCCGCGGTCGCCGCCGCCGTCAGCGCGGGCGTCGGCGGTGGCACGCTGGAGCAGGCCGTGGCCGCCGCGGTGAGCGCGGCGCGCGCCGGTGCCCGGCGCGGGCACTGGGTCGCGGGGGCCGACATCGCCACCCGTGTGGCCTGGGCCTGGGACCTGGTCCGGGGTCTGCCGGAGGCCGAGGCCCTCGACCGGATCGTCACCCTGGTCGGCACCAGCGTCGCCAGCCAGGAGTCCGTGCCCGCCGCCTTCGCGGTCCTCTCCGTGGCCGACGGCGACCCTTGGCGGGCCGCCCTGCTCGCCGCCAACCTCGGCGGCGACAGCGACACCATCGGCGCGATCGCCGGTGCCGTCGCCGGGTCGGTCACCGGTCTCGCGGCGCTGCCCGCCGAGGCCGTGCGGACCCTCCGTACGGTCAACTCCCTCGACCTGGAAGCCCTGACGGGCGAGCTGCTCGCCCTGCGCTGACCGGCCCGCGCCCGCCCCGTCCCTCTCTCCCCCGCCTCCGCCCTTCTCTCTCCTCCCACCCGCTCCCCCGCACACGCACACGCACACGCACACGCACACCGCAAGGAGGTACCGTCATGACCGCTTCGAAGACGAACGATCGCGTCGGCGCCGTCGAGACCCGTGGAATCGAGCCGGTTCCCGAAAGCGAACGGCACGGCCGGGCCGGCCAGATGTTCTGGACCTGGTTCGCCGCCAACATCAGCATCCTGGGCCTGCCCCTGGGCGCCACGCTCGTCGCCTTCCGCGGCCTGAACATCTGGCAGTCGGTGCTCGTCGCCGTCGTCGGGGCCTTCGGTTCCTTCGCGCTGGTGGGCGCCCTGAGTCTGGCGGGCAAGAAGGGCGGCGCGCCCGCCCTGACCCTCTCCCGTTCGGTCTTCGGCCAGCGTGGCAACGCGGGGCCGACCCTGATCAGCTGGCTCAGCCGGGTCGGCTGGGAGACGATCTCCACCACCACGGCGGCGTACGCGCTGCTGGCGCTGCTGGACACCGCGTTCGGCGTCGGCCGGAACACCGTGCTCACCGTCGTCTGCCTGCTGGTCTTCATCGGCTGCACGCTGCTGATCAGCGGCCTCGGGCATGCCACCATCATGTGGATCAACAAGTGGGCCACGGTCGTCTTCGGCCTGCTGAACCTGGTCGTGATGGGCTTCCTGGTCGCCACCGTCGACTGGACCAAGGTCCTCGACACCCCTGCGGGCCCGGTCAGCGGAGTGGTCGCGGGCATCGGGTTCATCGCCTCGGGCACCGGCATCGGCTGGGCCAACGCCGGTGCGGACTACGCCCGCTACCTGCCCCGCGCGATCCCGGGCCGCAGGCTGATCACCGCCTCGGCGTTCGGCGCGGGCATCCCGCTGGTCCTGCTGATCTCGCTCGGCTCGCTGCTCTCGGCGGGTGACAAGTCCCTGGCCACCGCCTCCGACCCGGTCGCGGCGATCAACGCGATGCTGCCCTCCTGGATGGCGATCCCCTACCTCGTCGCGGCCTTCGGCGGACTGCTGATGTCGAACCACCTCTCCACCTACTCGGCCGGCCTGACGATGATCACCCTCGGACTGCGGGTGCCGCGGGCCGCCGCCGTCGCCCTCGACGTGGTGCTGATGTTCGCAGGCGGCATCTACTTCATGCTGATCGCCGACGACTTCTACGGGCCGTTCTCCACCTTCCTGACCCTGCTGGCCGTGCCCATCTCGGCCTGGATCGGAGTCATCGCGGTGGACTCGCTGTGGGGCCGCGCCTACGATCCCGAGGCGCTGATGGACACCACCCGCACCAGCCGGTACTGGTACTCGGGCGGCTTCCGGCTCCCCGCCGTCGCGGGCTGGGCCGCCGCCATCGTCGCCGGCCTGCTCTTCACCAAGGCGTCGACCAGCGACACCGACGTGTGGTTCGCCGGCCCGCTCGCGGACACCTGGCTCGGGGTGAACGGGCTCGGCTGGGCCATCTCGATGTCCGTCGGCGCCGCGGTGTACGCCCTGCTCGGCCGCCGTCCCGGCGCCGCGGACCGCGACGGCGTGACCGGCTCCCCGGCCCTTCAGGAGGTCCGGCGATGACCCGCCGACTCGTCCTCGCCGGCAATGTCATCGCCGACCTGGTCATCGAGGTGCCCGCGCTGCCCGAACGCGGTGGCGACGTCATCGGCACCCGCACCGAGACAACCGCGGGCGGCGGCTTCAACACCCTCGTCGCGGCCCGGCGCCTCGGCACGGAGGCCGTCTTCGCCGGGCTGCACGGCACGGGCCCGCACGGAGACCTGGTCCGGGAGGCGCTCACGGCCGAACACATCGTGCCGCTGCTGCCCGCCCGTACGGACGGCGACACCGGCTTCACCGTGGCCCTGATCGACGGCGACGGCGAACGGACCTTCGTCACCAGCTTCGGCGTCGAGGCCACCCTGACGCAGTCGGACGTCGACGCGGTAGCCGCGCGCCTGCGGCCCGGCGACCTGCTCCAGCTCTCCGGCTACGGGCTGGTCCTGCCGGGAAACGGCCCGCTGCTGTCCGCGTTCACGGCCGGGCTGCCGGCGGACGTCACCGTCTGCCTGGACCCGGCGCCGCTGGTGGCCGACATCCCCGAGACCGTGCTGGCTCCCGTCCTGGCCCGCACGGACTGGCTCAGCGCCAACGCCCGCGAGGCCCGGCTGCTGTCCGGGCACGAGGACCCGCGGGCCGCCGCCACCGCGCTGCGGGACCGGCTGGCGCCGGGTGCGGGGGTGCTCGTCCGGGCGGACAAGGACGGCTGCTGGCTGGCGGCGCCCGGCCAGGCACCGACGCACGTGCCGGGTTTCCCCGTCGAGGCGGTGGACAGCAACGGCGCCGGAGACGCGCATGTCGGCTCGTTCCTCGCCCTGCTCGGGCAGGGGCACGACCCGCTGACCGCCGCGCGCGGGGCCAACGCGGCCGCCGCCTACGCGGTGACCCGAAGCGGCCCGGCCACCGCACCGGACCGCAGGGAACTGGCCCGCTTCCTCGGGGACGACCCCCTCGGACGTCAGCTCTTCGACTAGGGTCCTGCGCGCCGCAGACGCACGGGGAGGCGCCGCACAGATGCGCCGGACACCCGCCGGTGGAAGCGCCCGAGGCGCGGGGCCCCGACGGGAACCGACGCGACCAGCGCTCGTTCGGTACGCGGTCACGTCACGTGGGACAGGGCGTCGGGGTGGGAAGGCGGCCTGCGTGGAAGGCGGTGGGCGAGAGTCCCATGAGCGTGCGGAAGTCAGCCGTCAGGTGGGACTGGTCGTAGTAACCCCGGTGTCGACGGCAAGCGCCGCCCACTGTGCGGATCCCGCCCCGGCCGGCGCGGCGCGGATCCGCTGGATGCGGGCGAAGCGCTTGGGGGTCAGGCCGACATGGCCGGCGAACAGGTCGCGCGGATGGCGTTCGCTGACCGACAGCCGCCGGGCCAGTGCGGCGACCCGTTCCCCGGAAGGGGACAGCGACGCGACGGCCTCGCGGAGAAGCAGGTCGCGGGCGTCCGCAACGCGGTGCACGCAGGTGAGCAGGACTCCTCGATTCCCCGAAGAACCGGGTCGAGACCGGTCAGCTCGTTGAGCCGCTGTTCCAGGCGGGCGGCGCGCTCCCCGCGCTGAGCACGGCCGAGGAATCGACCGTCTGCGGGCCCTCCTGGACCGGCACTCCACGCCTGACCTAGGCGTCCGTGGAAGAGACCCGCACCGGCGTGTCGTGAACCACGCGGCGAGGCTGCGGAACCGGATCCCGGACCGCTCGGGCAGCAGGGTCATCCGGCGAGGAAACGCAGCAGCTCGGCGGTGACGAACCGGGGGTTCTCCTCGACGAGCCAGTGCCCGGCCTTCGGCACGTCCACCGCCCGCACGATGTCGGTCATGCGCGGGGCCACCGTGCGCCGGATCGCGTCGAGTTGCCCTTGGGCGGTCATGAGCAGAGCGGGGACACGTGCAGGTGCTGCCGCCTTGGTGTCGAGCACGTCCTTGTCGAGGGCGCGGTAGAGCTCGAAGCCGGCCACCAGAGCCTTGGGCCGGCTGTAGGTCCGTGCGTACTCGTCGATCTCGGTGGTGGTGAACGGGGACCGGTCGGAGGTGCCACCGAACGCCGTGCCCCCGAACGATACCTGGGGATAGAACAGCGCCAGGTACTCGCGGACATGGTCACCCACGACCGCCTCGGGTATCCGTCGCTGGGAGTGGAAGGCGATGTGCCAGCTCAGTGAGCGGTAGGTGCGCGCATCGATCACGGGCCCGGGCAGCGGCAGGTCGAGGTAGCCGAGGCGTGCGGTGTCGTCGGGGAACCGGCTTGCATACTGGAATGCCACCGCGGCGCCGAAATCGTGCCCGACGACACGCGCGTCACGCACCCCGAGCCGGTCGGCGATCAGCGTGTGCACGTACCGCGCCAGCGTGGCTTTGTCGTACCCGGTCGGTGACCCGGTGCTGTCTCCCAGGCCGGGGAGGTCGACGGCGTAGACGGTGTGGTGCTCGGCGAGTTCCGGCATGATCGGCCACCAGCCGTACCAGGTCTGCGGCCAGCCGTGGATCAGTACGACCGGCGTGCCGCTGCCGCCGGTGACGTAGTGCATGCGGACGCCGTCGACATCGGCGAAACCGTGCCGGAAGGTGTGCTCGAACCGGGGATCCCCCTGGGTGGCGGCGGCGTAGGCGGGAACCTCGCCGTCCGCCGCCGGTGCGGAGCAGGCCGCGGTGGCGATCGTGAGGAGGAGGGTGAGCAGGACGATTGTCACCGTGTGCGCGGATCGGAGGAAGGGGCGCGGCGACGGCCATGGTGCGGTGATCATGGGTTCCTGTCCTGGAGGTGGGGGATCGACGGGTCGACGGCCGGTCGTGCCGTCGAGGCGGGTTCGCGGAGGATGTGTGCGCGACCCGCCTGTCGGCCGGTGGAGAACGTCGGGCCGAACAGGTCCGAGGCACAGCGGCTGTTCGCGAGTGGCTCTCGGGCCGGTGTGCGCCCAGTCTCGCCAGGCACCCCGAGACCTGGCACGGGATCTTGCGGTTACGGCAAGATGGCCGGATGGATCGCAAGACGGACGACGACGTCCTCGACGCGGTGGGGCCGCGTCTTCGCACGCTGCGTCGTGACCGCGGCATCACCCTCGCCGACCTCGCGGCGACGACCGGGGTGTCGCAGAGCACTCTGTCCAGACTGGAGAGCGGGCAGCGCCGACCGAGCCTGGAACTGCTGCTGCCTCTGGCGCGTACCTACGGCGTTCCGCTGGACGACCTCGTGGGTGCCCCGCGCACGGGCGACCCCCGGATCCACCTCAAGCCGATCAGGCGATTCGGGATGACGTTCGTGCCCCTGTCCCGGCGACCGGGCGGGGTGCACGCGTTCAAGATGATCATTCCCGGCCCGCCGGAACCACTCGAACCGACCCCGCAGACCCACGAAGGCTTCGAGTGGCTCTACGTGCTCAACGGCCGCCTGCGGCTCGTGATCGGTGAGCGCGACCTGACACTGCCGCCCGGTGAGACAGCCGAGTTCGACACGTCCCTCCCCCACTGGCTGGGCAGCGCCGACGGCGGCGTGGTGGAGCTTCTCATCCTGTTCGGTCTGCAAGGGATGCGTGCACACGTACGCACCGACCCTCATCGATCGCAGCAGGCCGGCAACCAGCGGTGAACTCAGCGGGAGACTCCGTGCGCGCGTCGGTGGCGCAAAGGGCGCGGGAAGGCGGTGCCCTGGATCAGCGTCGAGCAGGCCGGGTGGGCAGCTTTTGACAGAGCGTCAGCATGCTTGTTCCGCCTCGCTGTTGCGTCGGCCCGGGACCGCTCCTCGGGGCCGGGCCGACCGCGCGTGGAGCCCCTGGGGAAGCCGAGGTCAGGCCGATGCCCACGGCACCGCGGCCGGCGGACGCGCACCACAGGAGCGCGCTCCCGGGGCCGGGGGCGTTCGCGAGCCGGCCCAGTATGTTGTTGGCACCACCAACGCCAAGCTCTGCACGAGCGACAGCAGCGACCGGACCCGGGACAAGTGCGTGCCCGGGGCGCTGGCCGGTACCAGTGGGCCCACCCGGGCAGCCGGAGCGCGGCGAAGAGTACTCCGGCGCCCTGCCCTGCGGCGACCAGGCCCGCCGTTCCCGGCCCCCAGCCGTTGGAACGGACCAGCGGCGGGCCGAGCAGCGAGATCGCCGGCAGCAGCGCCGCCGCGGCCGCTGCCGTCAGCAGCAGCGCGTGCGCAGGACGGGATCCGCCGCCGCGAGCTTCGGCCTGTCGGTGATCCCCGCGAGCACGCTCTGCGCACGAGGAGCCCGCTCCGTCTCGGCCGCCGGGCACACCCACACCGTGACGGCCAGGACCACGACGAAACTGCCCGCGTCGACCAGGGCCGTCCCCCAGGCCGCAAGCGGCCACCAGCGCCGCCCCGAGCTGTGCGGCCGCCTGACCGCTGCCTGCCGCACAGCCATCGCACGGGGGAACTGTTCCTTGCTCACCGGGCGGCGCGGCATGGAGCCCGTCGCGGGCAGACAGAACGCGTCGACGGTGCCGACCACAGCGGCGAACCCGAGGAGCACCCCCAGCGACGTCCCCCGCGTCCCGGTCGCCAGAGCCAGGGCGAGGACAGCCGCGAGCATCGCGGCATCGCCCGTGATCAGCACGCGGTGGGCGCCGGAGCGGTCGCCCGCTGCCCCGCCCAGCAGCGGGAGCACGGACCGGGGCAGCGTGATCGCGGTCAGCACCAGTGCGGGCGCCTGACCGCTGTGGGCATCGGCGGCCCGGCTGAGGGGGAAGCAGAGAGCCGCGTCACCGGCCAGAGAGGCGCAGGTCCCCGCGAGCCAGAGAACGCACGACCAGGGAAGAACGGTTCCGGAGGGCGGAGGGACAACGGGTCCCGTGGTGCCGGATGACGCCATGGCCGCTGCCCCTAGGGGCTGTCTGGGGAGGCGCCGAGGAGTGGTGATGAGGGGTCGGAGCCCGCTGCTGGTCTGTGCCGTCGCTCCGGTGATCCTGTGCTTCGGCGCCGTCACCGGATGCTCGTCGGGATCCTCCGGGGGATCCGGCGCGGCGCGGCCCGCGCCACGGCCCGCCGATGCCAGGTCGATCACGCCGTGCGACTTCTTCACCGAGGACGAGGTGACGGAGTACGAACTGCACGACGCCCGGCCCATGAGCGACCCGCCCGGCTGCCTCTGGGAGGGTTCGGCGTTCTTCGAGGGCGCGAGCACCGCGCTGACGCTGACGCTGCTGCCGAGGTCCGCCGACGCGGAGGTGCGCACCCTGCGCGCCTCCTCCGGGGAACGGATCACCGAGCGCTCCGCCGTCGGCGGCCGGCGGATCTGGCGGAACACGACGCCGGGGAACGACGTCCGGTGCGAGCTGCTGTTCTCGATCGACGGCTCCTCGGCCGCCCTCGTCCGGCTCTCCGAGTTCCTCGGCGTCTCCGACGTCAGACCCACCCAGCAGGACCTCTGCGACGGCCTCGACAAGCTCGCGCCCCGCGTGGAGGGGAAACTGCCCGCCGCCCGCTCCTGACCGTCCGGCACGGCCTCGCACACGGCAGTCCATGGCGCCGGGACCGCGACAGCGCGCCGTGGCGGGGCACTCGACGGGCGGGCGGACGGCGGGCCCGCTTCCCGGCGCCCGGCCCACCGACCCGGACGACGAAACCGAGGCGGAGCCGGCGGTCCCGCGTGACGGCGGCCGTCCTCCTCGCCGAGCCGCCGGGCGAGGACCTGCGGCGCGTCCGCGCGGCCCGGCGGCGCACCGGCGCGGACCAGCGGTGCACCCGCGCCCGTCTCCGCAGCGGCGCGGGACCGGGCGGCGCGGGGCCGGTGGCACTGGCCGCGTTCGCCGCCGGAGCACCGCTCGGGCGCTTCGGGGTCCACGACGGCGGCGACGGGGCCGCGCTCCGGGCACCACCGGAGCAGGTACAGGCACGGCCGCCGCCTCGGCGCGGACCTCAGGCTCCGGTGCCGGGGCCCTCCTCCGGGGCCAGCAGGACGGCCGTGCGGCCGGTGTGGGCGACGGCGTCGCTGACCCGGGGGCTGAAGATGCCTTCGAGGAAGCCGCGATGGTGCGGGCTGAGGACCACCAGGTCGGCGCCGAAGTCCTCGGCGGCGGCGGAGATGGCGGTGGCGATCTCGGTGGTGAGGCCGCTCGCGACGGTGCCCTCGGCCTCGACACCCGCCTCGCGCAGCGCGGTGACGGCCTCGTCGACGAGGGCCTTGGCCTCCGCGTCGCCCTCCAGCGGGACGACGACGGCGAGCGTCGCCGCGGTGGGCGCGACGTGCAGCACGCCGACCCTGGCGCCGGTCAGCCGCGCCATGTCACCTGCCAGTCGTACGGCCGAGTGGCGGGCGGGGCTCGAGTCGACGGCGACGAGTACGCGGTGGAACATGTGCTTCCCTCTTCCGTTCGGATCCTGCCCGACCGCACCGGTCGGCGCGGTCGAACACCGGTATGAACACCGGCCGGTGGTGATCTGTTCCGGGCGGCCCCGCGGACCCGGCCGGACGCCGGTGCGCTTGCCCTGGAGCGGGCTCCAACCCGTAGGGTCACGCCGACATCTGAGGACGGCTCGCGAGGAGACACACATGCGCCACCGCATTCTGGGCGGTACCGGCATCGAGGTCAGCCCCTACTGCCTCGGCACCATGATGTTCGGCTCCGTCGGCAACGCCGACCACGACGACTGCGCCCGGATCATCCATGCCGCGCTGGACGAGGGCATCAACTTCGTCGACACCGCCGACATGTACTCGGCCGGGGAGTCCGAGACCGTCGTCGGCAAGGCGCTCAAGGGACGGCGCGACGACGTGGTGCTCGCCACCAAGGTGCACTTCCCGATGGGGGACGGACCCAACAGCGGCGGGAACTCCCGGCGTTGGATCGTCCGCGCGGTCGAGGACAGCCTGCGGCGCCTGGGCACCGACTGGATCGACCTGTACCAGGTGCACCGGCCCGACCACCGCACCGACGTCGAGGAGACCCTCTCCGCCCTCACCGACCTCGTGCGCCAGGGCAAGATACGGGCGTTCGGCTGCTCCACGTTCCCCGCGGAGCAGATCGTCGAGGCGCACCATGTGGCCGAACGGCGCGGTCTGCACCGGTTCCGGACCGAGCAGCCGCCGTACTCGCTGCTGGCCCGGGGCGTCGAACGGCATGTGCTGCCGGTGGCCGAGCGCCTGGGCATGGGCGTGCTGACCTGGAGCCCGCTGGCGTCGGGGTTCCTGACCGGCCGCTACCGCAAGGGCCGGGACACCGATCTGAGCACGGGGCGCCCCGCCCTGCACCCGGGCCGCTTCGACCCGTCGGCGCCGACCACGGTCGCGAAGCTGGAGGCGGTCGAGGAACTGGTGGCCCTGGCCGAGGAGATGGGCCGCACGCTGCCGGAACTGGCCGTGGCCTTCCCGCTGGCTCATCCCGCGGTCACGTCCGTGATCATCGGCCCGCGCACCATGGAGCAGCTGCGCGCCACCCTGAAGGGCCGGTCCGTGGTCCTGGACGACGCCGCGCTCGACCGGATCGACGCGATCGTGCCGCCCGGGACCGACGTCTATCCGCCGGACGGCGTCTGGGCCCCGCCGGCGCTGACCACACCCGCGCTGCGGCGCCGTCCCGCCGGTTCGCGCTCCGCCGACTGAGCGGCGCGGCCGTGCCCCGGCCGCCGGGGCCGCGCCGCGCCCGTCGGCGGTACGGCGCGCGGGTCACCGCCCGGCGATGCTGCCGCCGCCGTCCACGCCCAGCGTCTGGCCGGTGATGTAGCCCGCGTCCTCGCCGAGCAGGAACGCGATGGCCGCGGCGACCTCGCCGGGCCGGCCGAGCCGCCCCGCGGGCACGGAGCGCAGCACCCGTTCCTCCTCCTCGCCTCCGACCGGGTGCGAGGCGCGGAACAGATCCGTCTCCACCGGTCCCGGGGCGACGGAGTTCACCGTGATCCCGTCGGCGGCCAGCTCCAGCGCCCAGGTGCGGGTCAGGCCGTCCAGCGCGCTCTTGGCCGCCGTGTAGCCGCTGCGGTGGCGCGCGCCCAGCACGGAGCGGCTGGTCACGTTGACGATGCGGCCCCAGCCGCGCCGCCGCATGCCCTCGACGCACGCCTGGGTGACCTGCACGGCGGTGCGGACGTTCAGATCGAGGACGGTCCGCAGGGTGTCGAGCCGGACCTCGCCCAGCGGTTCGGGCAGCGCGACGCCGACGTTGTTCACGACGGCGTCCACCGGGTGCTCGGCGGTGACGGTCTCCAGCACCCGCGCGGTCTCCGCCTCGTCGGCGAGGTCGCAGCGGTACAGCTCGCCGGGGAAGCCGCCCTCTCCCGCGGACCGGGCGATCCCGAGCACCCGGTGCCCCTGCCCGGCGAGGCGGCGGCCGGTGGCGAGCCCGATCCCGCGCGACGCTCCGGTGATCAGTACGGTCCTCGCAGGCATGCTGTCGGGCCCCTTCCGCTCGTCGACGGTCCGGAGCCGATCATGCCACCGCGGTGGCGGTCCGGCCGCCGGAGCCGACGCGATCCGGTCAGCGGACGTGCCGTGACCGGACCGCGCCGCGCCCCCCGGCACCGGGCGGGTCCCCGGGGAGGGGTGGGTCCCCGGGGAGGGGTGGGCCGCCGGCTAGGTGTATTGACTCGCAGCGTTGTTCACACGGCTGATTGGGGGCTTGCCTCCGAGTGCGGTGTGGCAGCGGTGGTGATTGTAGGTGTGCAGGAAGTCTGTCAGGGCGTCGGTGCGTTCGGTGTTGCTGGTGTAGGGCCGCTGGTAGGCCCATTCGTCGAGCAGGGTGCGGTTGAAGCGTTCGACCTTGCCGTTGGTCTGCGGCCGGTAGGCGCGGGTGAGCTTGTCGGCCGCGCCGAGATCGTCCAGCGCCTGCCGCCAGGCGAAGCTCTTGCGGTAGGGCCACGCGTTGTCGGTCAGGACGCGTTCGATGCGGGTGATGCCGCAGGTGGCGAAGAAGACTGCGGCCCGCCGCAGGAAGCCGGCGCAGGTGACGGCCTTCTCGTCCGGGTGGACCTCGCTGTAGGCCAGGCGGGAGTGGTCGTCGACGGCGGAGTGGATGTAGTCGAATCCCATGCCGCTGCGGCGGGCGCGGCCGGCCTGGCGGCCCAGTACCCTGTGGCCGCCGCCGTCGGGGATGCGGCCGAGCTTTTTGACATCCACGTGGAGCAGCTCGCCGGGCCGGTCGCGTTCGTAGCGGCGGATGAGCTGTCCGGTGGGCCGGTCCAGGTGGGCCAGCCGGTTCAGGCCGTGGCGGACCAGGATCCGGTGCACGGTCGAGGCGGGCAGGCCCAGGACCGGCCCCAGCCGTGCGGGACCGAGCTTGCGGACCTGCCGCTCGTGACACACCCGGGCCTCGACGGCGGCCGGCGTGCGGTGCGGGGTGGTTCGGGGCCTGCTGGAGCGGTCGGCGAGGCCGGCCTCGCCCTCGGTACGCCAGCGGCGGATCCACTTGTGGGCTGTGGCGCGTGAGACGCCCATCTCGGCGGCGACATGCGCGACGGCACGGCCGCAGCGGACACGCTCGACGAGCAGCCGCCTGCCGTGAACGGTCAGCCGGGCATTACGGTGGGACACGAAGACCTCCGTGTGGTGCGGTCCTAGACAGCTCCACCACACCGGAGGTCTTCGCCATGATCAAGCACCCACGCGCGTCAACAACGCTCGTGATCAATACAGCTAGGCGGTGAAGCGCTGTCCGGCGGAGCCGTCGCAGTTCTGCAGGCGCAGCGGCTCACGGGGCGCGGCGTGGGCCAGGCACAGGCCGGTCGCGGCCGACGGGCGGATCGTGTCGCCGTCGCGCACGAACTTCTGGTTGGCGGAGCCCGAGCAGTTCCAGACGATCAGCGCGGCGCCCGCCTGGTACCGGGCGCCGGGGACGTCCAGGCAGCGGTCCTGGGTGAGCGCGGTGCGGAAGGTCCGGCCCGCGGGGTCGTACCACCAGTCCTGGTTGCGGGTCCCGGCGCAGTCCCAGCCGAGCACCACGGTCCCGTTCGCGCTCCGGGAGGCGGAGACGTCCATGCAGCCGCCGGTCCCCCGGTTCTTCACCGGCGCGTACACGTCGTCCCAGGCGTACGGGTAGAGGGCGGGCGTGCCCGCGGAGTCGACGTCGGCGCAGGACGCCTCACGCAGCCCGGAGTCGTAGAACCGGGTGAGGCAGGAGGCGAAGGCGGCGTGGCCGCGCGCGTTGGGGTGGAAGGACTGCCGCACCGAGTTGGCGTCCGGCGGGCCGGGCTTGGAGAGGTCGATGTAGAGGCCGCGGGCCCAGGTGTTCTCCGTGCACACCTCGTGGCCGTGGAAGAGGCGCGAGGCGTCCAGGTAGGACGCGCCGGTGTCCGTGGCCGCCCGGCGGATGCCGCGTTCGAAGGCGGGCACGGCGACGTTGCGGCCCCAGGCGGTGTCGGAGTCGTAGCCGAGGCCGCCGCAGGCGAGCTTGCCGGGGAAGGCGGGGTTGTCGCGGAAGTCCGGGCCGATGGGGCTCGGGTAGCTCATCACGACCAGCTTGTAGTCGCCGTCGGCGTAACCGGCGTCGCGCATCACCGACTTCAGGTCGCGCACGGTCTGCTCGACCTTGGGGACCAGGGCGTCGACGCGGGACTGCCAGGACGGCGCGTACTTGGGCTCGCAGGGGCCCTGGGAGAGCAGATAGCGCTCGACGCAGTCGGTCATGACGGGGCCGAACTGGAGGTCGTCGTTGGCCCCGGCCACGAGGAGCACCATCTTGACCCGGGTGGTGCGCGCCTTGACGGCCAGGTTGTCGCTCTGCACGAGTTCGTCGGCGTACTGCTTGGTCCCGCCGGCCCTGATGTTGCCCGTGTAGGCGCCGGAACAGGCCACGTTGAAGGTGACGTCGGCGGGGATGCCGGTGCGGTGGACGGCGGCGTCGGGTGAGCGGTGGCACCAGTTGTCGGGGCCGTTGGTGGGCGGTTCGTAGGTGCCGACGCCCTCGCCGGAGATCTCGCTGTCGCCGAGGGAGATCAGTGAGGTCTTGCGGGCGGCGGGCGGGCGCTCGGCGGGGTCGCCGTAGAGCGCGGTGGCCTCCGCCGCCCGGACGGCCTCCAGTTCGGGCGGGAGCGCGGTGACGGCTGCCGCCTGCTGCTGGGTGGTGCCCGTGTCGGCCGCGACGGCGGGGACGGCGTTCGGCGCCGTGCCGAGCAGTGCGGCGGTCGCGACGGCGGCGAGGGTCCACCGGAGTCTGCGCCTGGTGCGTCTCATGAGACCTCCTGGCAGAGTGGGTTACCCACGGTTCTTACTGGCCGGTAAGAGTTTTGGGAATACCCGGGACCCGAACTCGCCCGATCCTGCCGGAGGTTGACGCGCCGCCGCCCGGAATCGTGCCGGGTGGGCGCACGGAGGGGGGAGCGACTAGCGTGAGGGGATGCGACATGAGGTGACCGGCGCCGACACGGCGGTGTCCCTGGGCAGCGGTGATGTGCCGGTGCTCGCCACTCCGCGGCTGATCGCCTGGCTGGAGGCTGCGACGGTGCGGGCCGCCGCGCCGTTCACCGGCCCGGGGCGGACGACCGTGGGCACGGAGATCCGGGTGCGGCATCTGCGGGCCACGCCGGTGGGCGGCCGGGTGGAGGTGACCGCCGAGGCGCCCGCCGCCGAGGGGCGGCGGCTCACCTTCCGCGTCAGCGCCGTGGACGGTGCCGGGGAACTGGTCGCGGACGGTGAGATCCACCGGGTGCTCGTCGACCGGGAGCGTTTCCTCGCCTCGGCGCCCGCGGCGCGCCCGGAGGGGACGGAGGACTCGGGGAACTCGAAGGACTCGGAGGGCTGACCCGCCCGACCGCCGCCCGCTCCCGCGGCCCGGCGTGACGGCCGCCGCACCCGGGCCACGGCCCCGCGCCGCTCGTCATACGGGCGTGTGGCCCGCCAGGTAGTCCCGTACCGCGCCGGGGAGCGCGCCGTGCGCCGCCTCCGCCACCGGCACCCAGCGGATCTGCTCCGGTGCGAGCCGGGCCCCGGACGAGGGGTCCGCGGTCAGCAACTGGCACACCACGGCCTCGAACGCCGCCTCGCCCTCGCCCGCGGCCTGCGGGTCCAGCTCCGAGGAACCGTCGACCAGATAGCCGGTGGTCTCGTGGACGACCCGGGCCGCGGTGGCCCGCGACGTCTCGGCAGGCTCCGGGGTGCCCGAGGGCAGCCGCCACCCGCCCCGCTCGTCCACCAGCAGCAGGCGTCCGTCGTGGACGACCACCGCCTGCACCGCGCCCCGGGGGGTCTGCTCCGACGTCATGGTCCCGCCTTCCCGTAGTCCCTGCGCCCCGTACGGGCAGGAGGATCCGTGGACGGGCCGGCCCGTCCACGGATCCTCCTGCCCGCTGGGCGGCCCTCCCACCCGGCCGGCCGTCTCACACCACGGTGACCGCCACGCCGGTGGCGTCGATCCGGGCGAGCGCGTCGGCGGCCGCCGACCGGTCGGTGACCAGGTGGTCGATGTCCGTCAGGGAGCAGATCCGGGCGAAGGTGGCCCGGCCGATCTTCGTGTGGTCGGCGACCACCACGGTCCGGTCGCCGCTGGCGGCGAAGGCGCGGTCCGTCGCCGCCTCCAGCTGGTCGTGGGTGGTGCAGCCGTGGGTGGCGCTGATCCCGTCCACGCCGAGGAAGGTGATGTCGGTGTGGTGGTCGGCGAGGGTCTTCTCGGCGATGGGTCCGACCAGCTCGTAGCTCTCGGTGCGGGCGTAGCCGCCGACGACGACGAGCGTGACGTCGTGGTGCGGCACCAGCTCGGCGGCGATGTTGACCGCGTTGGTGACGATGGTGACGGCGCCCCGGGCGGCCAGGACCCGGGCGATCTCGGTGACGGTGGTGCCGCCGGTCATGCCGACGACCGCGCCCTCGGGGACCAGCTCGGCGGCGGCCCGCGCGATGGCCTGCTTCTCCGCCCGGCGGTGTTCGGTGCGGTGGCGCACCGGGAGTTCGGGGCCCGTGCCACCCGCCATCGCCCCGCCGTGCGTGCGGCGCAGCAGGTTCAGCCGGCTCAGATGTTGCAGGTCACGCCGGACGGTGGCGCCGGAGACGTCCAGCAATCGGGACAACTCGGTGACGTCGACGGCACCACGCGCGGAGACATGCTCAAGTATGCGCGCATGACGCTCAGTTCTCAGCATGAAGTGAGCATAGACCGCGCACCGTGGGCGGCAAGATGCGCAGCTCCGATCTGTTGACATGGCGAAAATTGCTCGCTTTACTCCTTCCAACGCTGGAGTTGAGCACCCGGCGTCAGAGGTACGCCCAGCCGGTAGCGCGGTGCGCTCACCGCAAGTCCGGACAAAGTCGCCAGGATCCGTCCACCGGGACGCGAGGTCCGAGGCGGGGACGTACCCTCGCATCTTCTGGAGCTCAAGGATGTCCCTCTTCTCTAGGACCGGGTCCCGTCGGCGCGCCGCCGCGGCGGCGGCCGTGGCAGCGGCCGTCGTCTGTCCCCTCACCGCCTGCGCCTCGGCCAGCGCGGCCGTCCAGGATGTGACCCCTCCCCCGGCGCACGCCGGCTTCGACTACCAGATCGGCACGGCCTACACCCCGCCCGCCGGGGTCAAGGTGGTGACCCGCGACCACCAGGCGTCCCCCGCGCCCGGCCTCTACAACATCTGCTACGTCAACGCCTTCCAGGCCCAGCCCGGCGCCGAGGCCGAGTGGGGCGACCTGCTGCTGCGCGACGCCTCCGGCAAGGTCGTGTACGACAAGAACTGGGGGGAGGCCATGCTCGACATCCGCACCGACGCCAAGCGCAAGCAGATCGCGGCCAAGGTCAACTCCTGGGTCGACTCGTGCGCGGCCAAGGGCTTCCAGGCGGTCGAGCCCGACAACCTCGACACCTTCGACCGCACCAAGCTGATCAGCCAGGACAACGCGGAGACGTTCGTCCGGCTGCTCGCCGACCACGCCCACACCAAGGGCCTCGCGATCGCCCAGAAGAACGCCTCCGCGCTCTCCGGCGACCGGGCGCGCACCGGTCTCGACTTCGCCGTCGCCGAGGAGTGCGGCCGGTGGGACGAGTGCGGTGACTACGTCGACGGCTACGGCGACCACGTCATCGTCATCGAGTACGAGGCCAAGGGCCTGAAGAAGGCCTGCGCCGCCTACGGCGACCGGCTCAGCATCGTGCTGCGCGACCTGGACGTCACGGCTCCCGGGAGCAGCGGCTACGTCCGCAAGACCTGCTGAGGCGGCACCGCCCGCCCGCCGCGCGCGCATCCGTTCGTGTGCGAACGCGTCCGGATGCGTCGCGCGGGCCCGTGGACGCCCGCCCGCGCCACCGGATGTCGACGGTTGTCACCGGACGCCCTCCGCCGCACCGGCGCCCTGGCACCAGCGCGTCCGGCGGCACCGTCCCACCCCTCCCCACTCCCGCCTTCTTCCGGCCTGCCGTGCCGGAACGTTCCTCCGCGTGGCGTCCGCGTCGCGCGACCTCTGGGGGCTCACATGGTTGCAGCACATCGTCCGCCGGGCATCGGCCCCGGACGCCGTACGTTCCTGCGGCGGGGCACGGCGCTGGCCCTCGGCGCCGCCGCGACGGCCGCGCTGCCCGGCTGCGCCGCCGGGACCTCCGACGGCGTCGGCGCGGACGGCCGGGTCACCGTCGAACTGTGGCACGGCCAGACCGACACCGGCCGCGCGGCGATCGAGAAGCTGGTCGCGGAGTTCAACCGCACCCATCCCGGCATCCGGGTCGACGCGGGCGGCGGCGTGCTGGCCGACGCCATGCTCCAGAAGATCACCGCCGCCCTCGCGGCCGGCTCGTTCCCGGACGTCGCCTATGTCTTCGGTTCCGACCTGGCCAGTGTCGCCCGCAGCCCGTCCGTGGTCGACCTGACCGAGACGGTCGGCTCCGGACCGACGCCCTGGAACGACTTCTGGGCACCGGCCCGTGCCGCGGTCACCCTCAACGGGCACGTACGGGCCGCACCCGCCCTGCTCGACTCCCTCGCCGTCGTCTGCAACAAGAAGCTCTTCCGCGACGCCGGGCTGCCGCTGCCGCGCCCCGGCTGGACCTGGGAGCAGTTCACGGACACCGCGGCCCGCCTCACCGACCGGCGGCGCGGGGTCTTCGGCACCGGCTGGCCCGGTGTCGGCGACGAGGACACCGTGTGGCGGCTGTGGCCGATGGTGTGGGACCTGGGCGGCGACGTCATCGCCCCGGACGGACGGCACATCGGGTTCGAGGACGTCGGCGAGAAGGCCCTGGGCACCGTGGCCGCCCTCGCCGGGGACCGGAGCGTCTACATCGACCCCAAGCCCGGCAGCGAGCAGATGTACCAGGTCTTCGCCTCGGGCCGGATGGGCATGGTCGTCACCGGGCCGTGGCAGCTGCCGGACATCCGCCAGGCGGGCATCGACCACCATGTGGTGCCGCTGCCCAGCTACAGCGGCCGGCCGGTGACCATCTCGGGCCCCGACACCTGGACCGTGTTCGACAACGGTCCCGCCCGGACCAGCGCCGCCCGCACCTTCGTGAGCTGGCTGACCCAGCCCGCCCAGGACGTCCGCTGGGACGTCAGCGCCGGCAGCCTGCCGCTGAGCCGGAGCACCCAGGCCCTGTCCGCGTGGCGCGAGCAGGAGGCGCGGACCACGGGGCTGCGGGTGTTCACCCAGGCACTGACCTCGGCCCGGGTACGCCCCGTCCACCCGGCCTACCCGCAGGTCTCCCAGGCACTCGGCCAGGCGATCGCCGCGGTGCTCATCGGCCGCAGCACACCCGCCGAGGCGCTGCGCGACTGCGCCCGCGAGGCCAACGCCGCACTGCTCATCCCGCGTTGAGAGGACCACCATGCCCCGCCTGCCCTCCCCCCTCACCCTCGCGGACCGCGCCCCCCGGAAGAGCCGTACGACCGGCCGCGGCGACGGCGGCGATCCGCACGACGCGGCGCCCGGCCCCGCGCCGCACGCCGGTTCCGCACGCCGCCGGGCCGCCCGGGAGACGGCCACCGCCTGGGGCTTCGTCTCCCCCGCGGTGCTGGTGATCCTCGGGCTGAGCGTGGTGCCCGTGGCGTGGTCGCTGCTGCTGTCCTTCCAGGCCGACGACCTGGTCACCCCCAGCCGCTGGGTCGGCCTCGACAACTACCGGGCACTCGCCCAGGACCCGCACTTCAGCCAGGCCGTCCGCAACACGCTGCTGTACACGCTGCTGTACGTCCCGCTGAGCATCGGCCTCGGGCTGTTCCTCGCCCTGGCGCTCAACCAGCGGCTGCGCTTCGTGGCGCTGTACCGCACCCTCTTCTTCGTGCCGTTCGTGGTCTCGGCGACGGCCCAGGGCGTCCTGTTCTCCTTCATCCTGGACCCCGAGTTCGGCGCGGCCAACTCCGTGCTGCACAAGATCGGCGTCTCCCCGCAGGGCTTCCTCACCGATCCCGGGCAGGCGCTGCCCGCGCTCGTCGCGATCTCCCTGTGGAGCGGCACCGGCTTCTGCGTGGTGGTCCTGCTCGCCGCGCTCCAGGACGTACCGCCCTCGCTGGTCGAGGCGGCGCGGCTGGACGGCGCGGGCCGCCGCCACATCCTGCGCCATGTGACGCTGCCCGCGCTCACCCCGGTCCTGGTCTTCCTGCTGCTGTGGCAGACCATCAACGCGCTCCAGGTCTTCGACCTCGTGTACGTGACGACCAAGGGCGGCCCGCTCGGTTCCACCACGGTCATCGTCTACTTCATCTGGGAGCAGGCGTTCAAGAACTTCACCGCCGGGTACGGCGCGGCCGCGGCCTACGCCCTCGCCCTGGTCCTGCTGGTGCTGGCCGCCGTACCGCGGGTGAGCCGCGCCGTGCGCCGCCGGACGCACCGGGGGCCCGCCCGCCTCAAGGACACCGGCCACCGGGCCCGTACCGGCGGCACCGGTCTCGAAGGAGCCGCACGATGACGGTCACCTCCCCCTCCCCCACGGCCCTGTCCTCCGCCGCCGGAGCCGGCGACGGCACGGACGGCGGTCCCGGACGGCCGCGCAGGCGGTGGCCGTTCAGCCCCTGGCACCTGCTCCTGGCCCCGCTCGCCCTGGTGTTCGCCGTACCGCTGATCTGGCTGGTGCTCAGCTCCTTCATGAGCGACGCGCAGATCAACCGGTTCCCGCCCGCGCTGTGGCCCTCGCACATCGACCTCGGCGGCTACCGGTACGTGCTGGGCAACGCCATGTTCCCGCGCTGGTTCCTCAACTCGCTGATCGTGTCGCTGGTCGCGGTGGCGTCCAATCTGGTGCTGGGCGCGCTGGCCGGATACGCGTTCGCCCGGATGCGGTTCGCCGGGTCGCGGCTGCTGCTGGGGCTGATGCTGGCCACCATGGCCATCCCGTTCCAGCTGACGATGATTCCGACCTTCCTGGTCATGAAGCGGCTCGGGCTCATCGACACGCTGGGCGCGCTGATCGTGCCGTCGCTGGTCACGCCGTTCGCGGTGTTCCTGCTGCGCCAGTTCTTCCTGTCCCTGCCCCGGGAACTGGAGGAGGCGGCCTGGCTGGACGGCTGCTCCCGGCTGCGGGTGCTGTGGCGCATCGTGCTGCCGCTGTCCCGGCCGGCGCTGAGCACGGTGGCGGTGCTGACCTTCCTCACCACCTGGAACGACCTGAGCTGGCCGCTGATCGCCATCAACCACGACACGCAGTACACGCTCCAGCTGGGACTGACCACGTTCCAGGGGCAGCACCACACCAAGTGGTCGGCGGTCATGGCCGGCAACGTCATCACCGTGCTCCCCGTGCTGCTCGCCTTCCTGCTCGCGCAGAAGTCCTTCATCCAGTCGATCACGTCGAGCGGCCTCAAGGGATGAACCCCGCGCACCGCCCGTACCGCGCCCACCGGGCGCACCCCGTCCGCACAGCAAGGAACCCCGCATGCCGTACGCCCACGACCTCCTCGTCCTGGGGGACGCCAATCCCGACATCGTCGTCGGCCCGCTCGACGAGCCGCTCGCCTTCGGACAGCGCGAGCGGCTCGTCGACAGCGGGGCGCTGACCCTCGGCGGGTCCGCCTCGATCATGGCGTGCGGGGCCGCGCGGCTCGGTCTGAAGGTGGCCTTCGCCGGGCGGGTCGGCGACGACGACGCCGGCCGCTACGTCCGCGCGGCGCTTCAGGACCGGGGCGTGGGCACCTCCGCGCTGCGCGTCGACCCGGACCTGCCCACCCCGCTCACCGTCGTACTGACCCGGCCCGACGGCGACCGGGCCATCCTCACCGCGCCCGGCACGCTCCCGGCGACCGGGCCCGAGGACGTGCCCGAGGCCCTGCTCACCGGCAGCCGGCACGTGCACGCCGCGTCCTACTTCCTGCTGCCCCGCCTGGCCGCCGCGCTCCCGGAGCTGTTCGCCACCGCCCGCGCGCACGGCGCCACCACCTCCCTGGACACCAACGACGACCCGGCGGGCACCTGGGCGGCCGGCCGCCTCGCCGACGTCCTCGCCGCCACCGACCACCTGCTGCCCAACGCGCAGGAGGCGCGGGCACTGGCCGTCGCCGCCGGCGCTCCCGAGGATGTGCCCCTGGAGGAGGCCGCCGCCGTGCTGGCGGCCCACGGGCCGCGGGTGACCGTCAAGGACGGGGCGCGCGGCGCCCTCACCCACGACGGCCGCACCCCGCTGCGCACCCCCGCCGTCCCCGTGCGACCGCTGGACACCGTCGGCGCCGGGGACAGCTTCGACGCCGGATTCGTCGCCGCGCTGCTGCGCGGCCTGCCCCTCCCGCAGGCCCTCGAGATCGCCGCGGCCTGCGGCGCACTGTCCACCAGGGCCCATGGCGGAACGCCGGCCCAGCCCACCTGGGACGAGGCCGCGGCCGCCGTCACCCGCAACGGAAAGAACCAGTGATGACCACCCAGACCCCCCCTTCCGCTCCCTCCGGCTCCTCCCCCAAGGTCGCCTTCGTCGGCGCGGGCAGCGTCGTCTTCACCCAGGGACTCCTGGCCGACCTGCTGGCCTTCCCCGAGCTGCGCGGCGCGCACATCGCCCTGCACGACATCGACGCCGAACGGCTGGCCACCGCCCACGGGGCGGCCCGCTACATCGCCGACCGGCTCGCCCCCGCCGGGAACGTGCGGATCACCGCGCACGCCGAGCGGCGCGCGGCCCTCGCCGGTGCCGACTTCGTCATCAACATCGTCCAGGTCGGCATGCGCGAGGCCACCCGCACCGACTTCGAGGTCCCGGCCCGCTACGGGCTGCGCCAGACGATCGGCGACACCCTCGGCGTCGGCGGCATCTTCCGGGCGCTGCGCACCTTCCCGCTGCTCAAGTCGCTCGGCGAGGACATCGCCGAGGTCTGCCCGGACGCCTGGCTGCTCAACTACACCAACCCCATGGCGATGAACGTCCAGTACCTGACCCGGGCGACGGGGCTCACCCGTGTGGTGGGCCTGTGCCACTCGGTGTACTGGACCGTCCACGACCTCGCCGAACTGCTCGGCGTCCCGCACGAGGAGGTCACCTACCGGGCCGCCGGCGTCAACCACCAGGCGTGGGTGCTGCGCCTGGAGCACCGGGGCACCGACCTCTACCCCCGGCTGGACGCGCTGATCGAGTCCGACCCCGAACTGCGGCGCCGCGTGCGGGTCGACATGTACCGGCGCCTGGGCTACTACCCGACCGAGACGAGCGAGCACTCCTCCGAGTACGTGCCCTGGTACCTGCACCACACCGACGAGATCGAGCGGCTGCGCCTCCCGGTCGGCGCCTATCTCGACATCGTGGACGAGAACATCGCCGCCTACGAGCACACCCGCGACGCCCTCGCCCAGGGCGAGCCGCTCACCGTCGAGGGCACCATGGAGTACGCCCCGCAGATCATCCACAGCATCACCACGGGCACCCCGCGCACGGTCTACGGCAACGTCCCCAACCACGGGCTGATCGACAACCTGCCCGCGGGCGGCACCGTGGAGGTGCCCTGCCTGGTGGACGCGCTGGGGGTGCAGCCGACCCGGGTCGGCGCGCTGCCCGCCCAGTGCGCCGCGCTCAACCGCTCCTACCTGAGCATGAACGACCTGGTCGTACGGGCAGCGCTGGAGGACGACCCGCGCTCGATCCGCCAGGCGGCCATGGCCGACCCGGCGACGGCCGCCGCCCTGCCCGTGGAGCGCATCTGGGACCTGTGCGACGACATGGTCCGGGCCCACGGCGACCTGCTCCAGCCGTCGCTGCGCGCCACGCTCGGCCACTGACGGATGCCGCACGGGCGCGCCCCGGGCCGCGGGGCGCGCCGGAAGGGAGGACGGCCATGACCGAGGTGACGCTCCTGCTGGTGGGGGCCGGACTGCGGGGGATGACCTACGCGCGTCACGCGCAGGCGGGCGGGGCGGCGCGGGTGGTCGCCGTGGCCGAGCCCGACCCGGAGCGGCGGGCGCGGGCCGCCGCCGAGTTCGGCCTCCCGCCCGAGCGGACCCACCGCGACTGGCGGGAGGCCGCCGCCGCGGGCCGGGTCGCCGACGCGTGCGTCATCGCCACCCAGGACCGGGACCACACCGGGCCCGCGCTGGTGCTGGCCGCCCTCGGCCACCACATCCTCCTGGAGAAGCCCATGGCGACCACCGCGCGGGAGGCTGCCGCGATCGCGGACGCCGCCCGCGAGCACGGTGTCCTGCTGGCGGTGTGCCATGTGCTGCGCCACACCGGCTACACCCGGCGGCTGAAGGCGCTGCTCGCCGAGGGCCGCGTCGGACGGCTCGTCAGCGTGCAGCACCTGGAGCCGGTGGGGTGGTGGCACCAGGCGCACTCGTTCGTCCGGGGCAACTGGCGGCGCGCCGACACCTCGGCGCCGATGCTGCTCACCAAGGCGTGCCACGACATCGACTGGCTGGTGCACCTCGTCGGGGAGACACCCGCGCGGGTCGCGTCCTTCGGTTCGCTGACCCACTTCAGGGCCGAGGACGCGCCGGCCGGGGCCGCCGCCCGCTGCGCGGACTGCCTGCTGGAGCCCGCCTGCCCGTACTCCGCAAAGCGGCTCTACCTGGGCTGCCTGGGCGATCCGGAGCAGGAGTTCTGGCCGCTGTCGGCGGTGACGGCGGACCACACGGAGGCGGGGGTGCTGGAGGCGCTGCGCACCGGGCCGTACGGGCGCTGTGTGTACGCCTGCGACAACGACGTGGTGGACCACCAGGTGGTCACCATGGAGTTCGCCTCCGGTGCCACCTGCTCGTTCACCATGAGCGCCTTCACCCCGATGGAACAGCGCCGCACCCGGCTGATGGGCACGCACGGCTTCGTGGAGGGGGACGGCACCACACTGCGGGTGGTCGACTTCCGCGACGGTGCCGAGGAGTTCGTCGACCTCGCCGCGGAGGCCGGTGCGCAGGCGGGTCCGTCCGCCGAGGACGGCCACGGCGGCGGTGACGAGGCGCTGACCGAGGCGTTCGTCGCCGCCGTCGCGACCGGGGACGCCTCGCTGCTGCTGTCGGACGCCGAGGAGAGCCTGGCCACCCACCAGGTGGTGTGGGCGGCCGAGCACGCCAGGACGACCGGGACGGTGGTGGAGGTCGCCGACTGGGCCGCAGCTGCGGCGGCCGGTTGAGGGTGCGGCCCGCCGGACGGGTGTGTCAGGCCAGTTCGCCCAGCACCTCCCAGGTGCGCAACCGGTCGTCGGGGCCGCCGAGTTCGCTGGCGGAGACGACGACCTCGGTGGCACCGGCGTCGCGGTAGCCGCGGACGGTGTCGGCGAGGGTCTTCTCGTCGCCGATGGCGGCGAGTTCCACCGGGTGGGCGACGCCGGACTGCTCGATGACCCGGGCGTAGGACGGGATCTGCTGGTAGAAGGAGAGCGCCTCGTGGGCGGTGGCGCGCACCCGTTCGGGTTCGGCGGTGACGACGCCGGGCACGAAGGCGACGACGCGGGGCGCGGGGCGGCCGGCCTCCTCGGCGGCCCGGGTGAGGGCCGGGACGATGTGCTGCTCCAGGGCGCGCGGACCGGCGAGATAGGGCAGGATGCCGTCGGCGAGCCGACCGCTGACCCGCAGGGACTGCGGTCCCATCGCGGCGACGAGCAGCGGCACGGCGGGCTCCGCGCCGGGCACCGAGGCGGGCAACGGCGTCCGGGCGGTGAGCAGTTCGCCCTCGAAGTCGGCCTGCCCGGTCTCGGTGAGCGAGCGCAGCGCGGTCAGGAACTCGCGCAGCCGGGCGACGGGCCGCTCGAAGGGCAGTCCGAAGGCGCCCTCGGTGAACAGCTTGGTGCCCAGGGCGAGTCCGAGGTGGTAGCGGCCCCCGGTGGCGGCCTGGACGGTCTGCGCCTGGCTGGAGACGAGCAGCGGATGCCGGCCGAAGACCGGCAGCGCGGAGGTGCCGAGGTGGATGCCGGGCACCTCGCGCCCGACGATCGCGGCGATCGTCGGCGAGTCGTAGCCGAAGGTCTGGCCGAACCAGAGGGATCCGAGCCCGGACGCGCGCGCCTGCCGTGCCTGGCGCACCACATCCTCGACGGGCAGCGCGGATCCGGTCGTGTCGATGGTCGCTCCCACAGTCATGTGGGGGTCAACGGCGGTGCGGCGCCCGGGGATTCCGTTTTCCGTGTGAACAGTTCGTTGCGGCGGACGGGAGCCAGGACGCCGGAGCTGGTTCCGGCGGCGTTCCCACCGCGGCCCCTCCCGTTCACGCGTGTGTCGCGCTTCCTCGCCAAGGTAGCCTCCTGGCCCGCGCGTTGTCGGCGCGGATCCCTGTCAGCGGCAGTGAAGGGACATGACCACCATGTGGAGATCAGTGACGCGGCTGAGGCCGCGCCGCCCCGGACCCCGGCCACGACGGCTGCTGGCCGGCGCCCTCGCCCTGGGCACCGTCCTGGCGGGCCTCGCGCCCGCCACGGCCTCGGCGTCGGGCCGCGGCGTCGACCCGTACGACGCCGTGGACCAGTTCATCGGCACCCGGCTGGACACCGGTCAGAACAAGGGCAACAGCGCGTACGGCGACACCTATCCCGGGGCCACCGTCCCGTTCGGCATGGTGCAGTCCAGCCCGACGACGTACCGCAGCGGCGACGGCGACCAGAAGGGCGGGTACGAGTACACCGCGGACCGGCTGCGCGGCTTCGGGATGACCCGGCTGTCCGGCACCGGCTGCGAGGGCCGGTTCAGCGCCTTCGACTTCCCGGTACTGCCCTACACCGGTGAGCTGCCCGACGGCGCGCTGCCCGTCAGCCCGGCCACCCGTGTCACCGACTACTACCTGCCGTTCCGCCACGACCGGGAGCAGGCCCGGCCGGGGTACTACAAGGTGCGCACCGACAACGATGTCAGCACCGAGCTGACCGCCACCACCCGCACGGCGGTCAGCCGGTACGACTTCTCCGGGGCGGCCCGCTCCGCGCTGCTCATCGACGTGGCGGGCTCCAACAACCGCGTCTTCGGCAGCCAGGTCACCGTCTTTGGCAACACGGTCAGCGGCTGGGTGGAGTCCGCCGCGGTCTGCGACGTCGGGGGCCGCTACCGCGCCTACTTCTCGACCACCTTCGACCGGCCGGTGCGCGCCTTCGGCACCTGGCAGGGCACCACCGTCACCCCGGGCTCGGCCAGCGCGCGGAGCACCGGCACCCCGCACGGGGCGGGCGCCTACCTGGTCTTCGACAAGGGCGCCAGGGTCACGGCGAAGAGCGGGCTGAGCTATGTGAGCGTCGCGGGCGCCGCGCACAACCGCGACACCGAGACCCGTTCGCTCGGCTTCGGCCAGGTCCGCGACCGGGCCGCGCGGACCTGGCGCGAGGCGCTGGGCACGCTCGCGGCGGACGGCGGCGGCCGGGACCGGCGCGTCACGTTCTACACCGCGCTCTACCACGCGCTGCTGCACCCCAATGTGTTCGACGACGCCGACGGCCGCTGGACCGGCTACGACGGCCAGGTCCACCAGGTGGCCAGGGGCCGTCACGAGTACGTCACCTACTCGGGCTGGGACGCCTACCGCGGCCAGGCGCAGCTGGTCGCGCTGCTCTTCCCGAAGGTCGGCGACGACATCAACCAGTCGATCGTGGACATGGTGCGGCAGACCGGCACCTGGCCCAACTGGCCGCATCTGAACCAGTCGCAGCAGAAGATGAGCGGCGACTCCCTCCAGTCGCTGCTGGCCTCCGTGGACGCCTTCGGCAGCACCCACTACGACCGGTCCGGCGCCCTGGCCTCCATGAAGGCCACCCAGTCGCTGCCGGCCACGGCCACCCGGCGCGCGGGCGCCCAGCAGTACTTCAGCACCGGCTTCCTGGAGAGCCGCCGGGGCGGCGCGGCCACCTCCACCACGCTGGAGTACGCCGTCGACGACTTCGGCATCGCCCAGCTCGCCCGGCGGCTCGGCGACCGGGACGCGTACCGGACCTTCATGGCGCGCGCGCAGAACTGGCAGAACGTCTTCGACGACACGACCCGGCAGATACGCCCCCGGGACCGCACGGGCTTCGACCGCGGCTTCGACCTGGGCCTGCGCGGCGACCAGTTCGACCAGGCCACCGGCTACCAGTACGGCTGGCTGGTGCCGCACAACGTGGGCACGCTGATCGAGAAGCGCGGCGGCATCGCGCGGGCCACCGCCGAACTGGACGAGCACACCAAGGACCTGGACGCGGGCGTGTACGGCGTCACCGGCGCCTACCTCAGCAACCAGCCCAGCTTCTCCATGCCCTATGTCTACAACTGGCTGCGGCGCCCGGACCGCACGGCCGACGTGCTGCGCCGGGCGGTCACCGAGCTGTACGGCACCTCGCCCTCGGGGCTGCCGGGCAACGACGACCTCGGCTCGCTCAGCGCCTGGTACGTCTGGGCGAACCTGGGCGTCTACCCCTCGGTCTACGGCACCGCCGACCTGGTGGTCTCCGCGCCCATGTTCGACCATGTGCGGATCAGGAGCGCGGGCACGGGCCGCACCCTGACCCTCAGGGCGGACGGGGTCTCGCGGGGCCGGGTGTACGTCGCCGGGCTGCGGGTGGACGGGCGGCGCACCACACGCTCCTGGGTGGACGAGGGCTTCACCCGCCGGGGCGGCACGCTGACGTTCACCATGGCGCGGACCCCGGGCACCTGGGGCACCGGCGCGGGGGACGTGCCGCCGTCGTACACGGACGGCGCCGACGCCCGCAACGACATCGGCACCACCCCGGCGGGCCGGGGCGACCTCGGTTCCCTGGACCTGAGCGGCAACTCGCTCTCCCGCGACCGGCTGGCCGCGGCCGGTGCCGCGCCGGGCGCGCGGCTGCCGCTCGGCGCCACCGGTGCCGTGTTCACCTGGCCGGACACCGCGCCGGGCGAGCCGGACAGCTGGATCCCGCACGGCCAGCGCATCGCGCTCGGCGGCGCCCGCGGCACCGGGATCACCTTCCTCGGGCTGGCCACCAACGGGCCCGCGCAGGGCGAGGCGGTGGTGGAGTACACCGACGGCTCCACCCAGCGGGTGCCGGTCGGGCTCACCGACTGGACGCCGGGCACGGACTACCGGTTCGGCAATGTCCCGCTGGTCACCACCGAGGGGCGCAACACCGCGGGCGGCGGCAGCGACAGCGCGCAGGCCAAGGTGTTCGCCACCGCGCCGGTGGCGCTCGACCCGGACCGGCGCGTCGCCTCGGTCGTGCTGCCGCAGGGCAGTGACCGGGGTGTGCTGCACATCTTCGACGTCGCCCTGACCGGGGGTCCGCGGACGGGCTGACCGTCGCCCCCCTCCCCCGTCCCGGGCGGCCGTCCGCTCCACGCTCTCGCGAGCCGGTGGAGCGGGCGGCCGTTCCGCGTGTCCGCCACCCTCCCGTTCCCATGTGGACAGCTAGTCCACATGAGAGTTAATGTACAACTAGTCCATATATTCGGAGGGAGCCCGAGATGAGCACCGACACCCGGACACCGGACCGCGTCGCCGTGGTGACCGGAGGATCAGGCGGTATCGGCCGAGCGGTGGCGCGCCGGCTCGCCGCCGAGGGCATGGCCGTCGCCGTCCACCACGCGGGAGGCGCCGCGCGGGCGCGAGAGGTGGTGGACGCGATCACCGCCGACGGTGGAACGGCCGTGGCCCTGCCGGGCGACGTCGCCGACGAAGGGGAGATGACCGCGCTCTTCGACGCCGCCGAGGAGCGGTTCGGCGGCGTGGACGTCGTGGTCAACACGGCCGGGATCATGCTGCTGGGCCCGGTGGCGGACATGGACCTCGACGCCTTCGACCGGATGCACCGGGTCAACGTCCGGGGCACCTTCGTCGTCTCCCGGCTCGCCGCGCACAGGCTGCGGCGCGGCGGCGCCCTCGTCAACTTCTCCAGCTCCGTGACCCGTCTGGGCCGGCCCGGCTACGCCGCCTACGCCGCGTCCAAGGGCGCGGTGGAGGCGATGACGGCGGTTCTCGCCCGCGAGCTGCGCGGCCGGGACGTCACCGTCAACGCGGTCGCGCCCGGCCCCACGGCCACCCCGCTCTTCCTGGACGGCAAGAGCGAGGAGCAGATCCAGCGGCTGGCCACCGCCGCCCCGATGGAGCGCCTGGGCACCCCGGAGGACATCGCGGCGGCGGTGGCCTTCCTCGCCGGCGCGGGCCGCTGGGTCAACGGCCAGGTCCTCTTCGCCAACGGCGGCATCGCCTGACCGCCCCGCGAGGACGGCGGTGCGGTCCCGCCACTGCGCGACCAGGGTGTCAGACGGTGGCCGCCGCGAGCGCGCAGCACGCCGCCGCGAGCGCCAGGAAGGCACCGGGGAAAACGATGTTGTGCAGGACCCGGGTGCGGATGTGCACCGCGACGGCCCCGGCGTAGAAGAGCACCAGACCGGCCGCCGCCGCGACGTCCAGGTGCCACAGGCCCAGGAGTCCGGCGAGCAGCCCGAGGGCTCCGGCGGCCTTGAGCGCGGCGAGCACCGGGACCCAGGGCGGCCGCACACCGACCTCGGCCGCGTTGGCGCGGACGAACCGCGCCCCCGCGAGGTCGGCGGCGGCGACACCGGCGTTGGCGGCGATGGTCAGGGCGGCGATGACGGCATACGTGAGGGACATGGCTCGGGCAACCGTTCGGGCTCGGTGGACGGATCGGCGCGACGGGCGGACCGGAGGGGCGCGGGCCCTGTCCCGTCGGCGTGTCCAGCGTCGTGCGCGGTCCCCGGTTGCGTCCAATACCTGCGTCTATAACGTATGGGCATGGACATCGACACCCGGCTGCTGCGGACGTTCGTGACGGTGGCCGAGGAAGGGACGCTCACCCGGGCCGCCCAGCGGCTGTTCGTGTCGCAGCCCGCCCTCACCAAGCAGATCAAGCAGTTGGAGACCGTCCTGCGCACCACGCTCTTCGAGCGCTCCCGGGAGGGGATGACCCTGACCGCGCCGGGGCGGGAGCTGGCCCGGGAGGCACCGGCCGTGCTGGCGGCCTGGGACCGGGCGCTGCGGCAGACGAAGAGCACCGCGGACCGGGCGCGGCGGGTGCTGCGCGTCGGATTCCTGGCCAGCGCCGCCAACGAGGCCACGCCCGCCATCATCGCCGACCTCGGCCGCCGCAGGCCGGGCTGGCGGGTCGAGATGCGCCAGGCGTCCTGGTCCGACCCGACCGCGGGTCTCGCCCAGGCCGAGGTGGACGCCGCGCTGCTGCGGCTGCCGTTCCCCGGCCAGGACGCCTTCCGCACACGGGAGTTGCTGACCGAGCCCCGCTGGGTGGCGCTGCCCGCCGCGCATCCGCTGGCCGGGCGCGAGCGGATCGCCTTCGCGGAGCTGTGGGACGAGCCGTTCGTCGCCGCGCCCGCCTCCACCGGCGCGTGGCGGGAGCTGTGGCTGGCGTCGGACGAGCGCGCGGGCCGTCCGGTGCGCATCGGCGCGGTCACCGACCAGCCCGACGACTGGCTGAGCGCCATCGCCAACGGGTACGGCGTCGCCCTCGCCCCGGCGTCGGCGGCGCGCTTCTACGCCCGGCCCGGCGTGGTCTACCGGCCGGTCGACGGGGTGAGTCCGACCCGGGTCGGGGTCGCCTGGTCCCCGGCGGCCGACGCGGACCCGGCGGTGCGGGACTTCGTACGCTGCTGTCTCGCGCACCGCGAACCCTCCGGCGCGTGAGGCTCCGGCACCGTCACAGCCCGCCCGCCACCGTCACGGCCAGCACGAGGACGAGCAGCGCGACATAGGCGACGGAGTGGATCCGGTCGGGGACGCGGGCGCCGAGCCGCCTGGCCACCGCGATGGTGGGCAGCGAACCGCACAGCAGCGCGACGCACGCGACGAGGTCGACGTAGCCCACGCGGCCGGTGTGCGCGGGGGCCGCGGGTGCCAGCGCGTAGACGAGGGTGCCCGCGAGGGCGACCGGGACGCTGAGCGGGTTGGCGAGCGCGGTGGCGGTGGCCATGGGCAGTCCGCGGCGGCGCAGCAGCGGGACCGTCATGACGCTGCCGCCGACGCCGAGGCTCGCGGCGACCGTGCCGATGCCGACCCCGCCGAGCGTCGTCGTGAACCGCCCCAGGGGGCGCGGCCCGCCGTCGCCGCTGGCCGCGAGGAATCCCTTGCGCAGCACGCTGTCCGCGATGGTGACCAGCAGGTACACGGCGAACAGCACATGCAGGAGGGTGTCGCCGAGCCGGGTCGCCACCAGGGAGCCGAGCACGGCGCCGAGCAGGACGTAGGCGGCCAGCGGCCACACGTACTCCCGGCGGATCCGCCCGGCCCGGTGCTGGGCCGCGGTCGCGGAGACGGCGTTGACGACCATGACGGCCGTCGAGGTGGCGATCGCCACGTGCATGGCGTCGGCGGAGCCGCCCCGCGCGGTCGCGCTCAGGACCCCTTGGACGACGGGGACCGTGACGAAGCCGCCGCCGAACCCGAAGAGCACCGTGGTGACACCGGTCAGACAGCCGAACAGGAGAAGGACGAGGAACGAGGGAGCCGAGAGAGACAGGGTGAACACCGTGCCGACGCTACGGAGCGGCGGGCATGGCGGGCAATCGACTGTTCGCCACATCCTTACGCGCAGCCGACAGCCCGGCGTAGGGTGGCCGGGTGCGCAACGTACCCGTCGACGAGGTGGACGCCCTGGACCGCGCGGTGCTCGCCATCGGCACCGACTACCCCTACGGGCATCTGCTGCCCCGGCACGAGCACCGGCGTGCCCAGGTGCTGTACGCGGCCACCGGGGTGATGGACGTCGAGACGGACGACGGCGCCTGGACGGTGCCCACGGCCCGCGCGGTCCTCGTCCCGCCGCGGGTGCGCCACCAGGTCACGATGACGGGGGTCAGCACCCGCAGTCTGTACATCGAGCCCGCGGCCGCGCCGTGGTTCCCGGACCGCTGCCGGGTGGTGGAGGTGTCCGCGCTGCTGCGGGCGCTGCTCCTCGCGGCCGTCGACATGGAGCCGCGCTATCCGGCGCACGGCCGGGACGCGGCCGTCGTCGAACTGATCCTGCACGAGCTGCGGACGGTGACCCCGCTCCCCCTCGATGTGCCGCTGCCCACCGATCCCGGGTTGCGGCGGCTGTGCGAGGCGTTCCTGCGGGCCCCGGACATCCATGATCCGCCCGCCCGCTGGGCGGCGGCCCTGAACATCAGCGAACGCACCCTGGGCCGGCTCTTCCGGCGCGGCACCGGGCTGAGCTTCGCGCAGTGGCGGCAGCGGGCGTGCGTCCTGCGCTCGGTGCACGCGCTGGCCGCGGGCACCCCGGTGACGCGGGTCGCGGTCTCGCTCGGGTACGAGAACCCCGCGGCGTTCACGGCGGCCTTCCGGGGGCTGCTGGGCCGCGCCCCCTCCGCCTACCTGGCCCGGCCGCCCCGCGGCACGCTGCCCCGGCCGGACGGACCGCACGCCTGACGCGGGGCGGTCAGCGCAGGCCCAGGCAGGGCAGCCAGGCGCGGGAGGAGGCCGGGCCGGTGGCGGTGAGCAGGGCGCTCAGCACGCCGGGCAGGCCGCCCAGCAGGTCGGCCGGCCACGCGTCGTACGGGCCGCCGGGCAGCCGGGCGGCCAGATGGTGGACGAGGCGTTCCGCGAGCGCCCCGGCGGCGGGCAGCCCGGCGTGCCGGTACAGGGCGTCGGCGACGCACAGCACGCCCGCGGCGCCGTGGCACAGGCCGAGGCGGTCGGCGGGCGTGCCGCCGAAGAGGTGGAAGTCCTCGTCGTAGTGGTCGGCGAGTGTGCGGAAGGCGGCCAGGGCCCAGTCGGCGGTCACCGGGTCGTCCAGGGCGTCGCCCGCGTCCCACAGGGCCCAGGCCGCGCCCGGTGTGCCGTAGCACCACGCCTGCCGGGGCCGGGCGGCGGGCGTGGGCGACGGGTCGGGCCCGGCCTCCGGCCAGGTGCGGATGCCGCGTTCGTCGTCGTGGGCCTGGCGGACGAGCCAGGCGGCGGCCCGGGTGAGCGCGGCGGTGAGCGCCGGGTCCGGGGCGAGACGGCGCACGGCGGCGGTGAGCGCCGTGACCACACCGGCGACGCCGTGCCCCATGCCGGTGTTGATCCGGCCCTGCGTCCAGGCGAGATGGGGATGCCCCTCGTACTGTCCGGCGCGCAGCCGGGGCAGTTCGTTCTCGTCGCACAGGAGCGCGAGGTGGGCGGCGAGCGGGCGCAGGGCGTCGGGCCGCGGCCGGCCCGCGCACAGCGCGAGGAGTGTTCCGGCGGGGCCGGAGATCAGGTCGTAGTCGGGGAAGGCGACGTCGTGGGTACGGTACTCGGGCGGCCGGGTGCCCAGATGCGCGGCGAGCCGGTCGGCGACCTGGTCGAGGGCCGGGTGGAGGCGGGCGCCCAGACGCAGTCCGACGAGGGTCCCGGCGAGGCCGCCGTCGTGCAGGGCGGGGTGGGCCGGGCCCCGTCCGGCGGTGCGTGCCCAGACGGCCACCGCGGCACGGGCGGTGTCGCCGTCGCGGGGGTCCTCCGCGACGAGCCCCGCCAGTACGGGGATCCCGGGGTCGCAGGGGTGCCCGGTGCCGCCGGGCGCCGCGGTCCACTCCTCGAGACAGCGGACGGCGTGGGCCCGCACCTGCTCGCGGACGGTGACCGGCGGGAGGGTCTCGGACGCCATCGGGCTCCTTCCGGGTGTGCTGGGCGGAGCCGCCCGCCTCGGCGGGCGGCTCCTGGGTGCGGTCAGGCACAGATGACGACCGTGGCACAGACGATGATCGTGCACAGGCCGCTGCAACCTGAGGTCGAGGCGGCGGCCGACGGCAGGTCGCTGTCGCTGATCCGCTCGTCGAGGTCGCTGATGAGGGCGTCGAGTTCGGTGAGTTCGGTGTGGGGCATGGGACTTTCCCTTCTCTCATCGGGTGATGGCCGCCCCGGCGGACCGCCTGGCGGGCGGGCCGGGGACGTCGTGCCGGTCGTGGCCGGCGAGTGTGCGGGCGGCGGACTCGGCGAGCCGGCCGGCGCTCAGGTCGTGCGGCAGCCGCAGCAGCACCTGGGCGGCGACGGCCGCGCCGCCGTGCACCGGATCGCGCAGCAGCAGGCCGTCGGGGGCCGGGAGCATCTCCTCCACCAGCAGGAAGGCGCCCGCCTGTTGGGCGCACAGCCGCTCCAGGAGATGCAGCGCGGTCAGCGAGGCGAGGTCCACGGGCACGGGCTTCGCGCCGGGCGCGGTGCGGACGAACGCGTGCCGGGGCAGGCCGGCGGTGCGCCGCAGCAGCGCGAGGGTGCGGACCTTGGTGAGCGGGTCGTCGCCCGGCTGCCACAGGCGCGCGCGGTCGACGCGCCAGGTGGCCGGGGCGAGCACGAGGTCGTCCCCGGCGGTCAGCCGCGGCAGTACGGGCCGGTCGGGCAGCGCCGCGTCCAGGGTGTCCAGGCGCAGCAGATAGGAGGCGGCGGGATGGCTCGCGGCGAGCAGCAGCCGCACGAGGGTGTCGTAGGGCGGGGCGGGCGAGCGGGTGGCGTGGTAGACGGGGACGATGCGCCGGCCGTCCGCCTCGGCGACGATCCGCCGGCCGTCGCGGCGCAGGCTGATGCGGTCCAGCGGGAGGTACCGGGCGTGCCGGGTGAGCGGCCCGTAGTAGGGGGTGGGGTCCGGGTCGCCGGTCCACCAGCGGGTGGTGACGGGGCGGCGTACGGCGTTGGCGGAGCGCTCGTTGAGCGGGGGCACGAGCAGGTCGACGAAGCGGACGCCGGTGCGGCGCTCCACGGCGGCCAGGAAGTCGCGGTAGGCGTCGCTGTTGCCGTAGCCGCCGTGGAGGGCGCGCAGACCGTCGGCGAACCGGGCGTCGAGCACTCCGGCGGCCGAGGCGGTCTCCAGCACGGCGACCGGTCCGCGTCCCTCGTGGGGGGCGAGGGGGCGCAGCAGGCAGTCGACCGGCCAGCGGGGCAGTGCGGACTCGGCCGCGGGGGCGCCCAGTTCGTCGAGGAGGGCGTCGTCCACCGAGACGCGGTCGGCGCCGGAGCGGGCGGCGGCGTCCAGGCGGCCGAGGAGGCGGGCGTAGGGGCCGGCGGGGTCGTGGGCGGGGGCCCAGCCGGTGGGGTGGCGCGGCGCGGGCCGCGGGTGTTCGGCGGGCAGCCGTTCGGCGAGGAACTCGCCGACCGGGCGGGGCTGTTCGGTGAGTCCGGCGAACTCGGGGCGCTGGGCGGGCGGGTCCGGGGGGCTGTCGGCGGCGCGCAGGGCGGCGATGCGGGCCGCGATCCGCAGGCCGTCGCGCACGCGCGCGGCCGCGGCTCCGGGGACGCGGGTGCGCGGGTGCGGTCTGCGGTAGGAGTCGAGGAACCAGTGGCCGGTGTCCGGGGCGCCCGGGGTGTCCGCGGGGGTACGGGGCAGGGGTGCTCCGGTGGTGACGGCGGCGGCCGGGATCCAGTCGGCGCAGTGGCGGCGGGGTGCCCGGCAGATCTGGAGGACGCCGAGGGCGAGCAGGTGCTGGAGGAAGCCGCGCAGCACCTCGGTGGAGGCCATCGGCGGTCCGCCGGGCGGAGCGGCGGCGGTCGCCAGGGCGGCTTCGAGGTCGCCGAGGGGGCGGGGTCCGTCGGCGAGGACGGCGAGGACGCCTTCCAGGGCACGGGTGCGGCGCAGCACGATCTGCCGCAGCCGTCCCGGTTCGCGGGGGTCGACGACGTAGCAGCGGACCTGGCCGGGGGCGCCGCCGGGAGCGGCGGCGGGCGGTTCGGTGAAGTGCAGGGGGGCGGGGGTCAGCAGCAGCGTGGCGGGCGCGGTGCGCAGTTCGGTGGGCGCGGGGCGGGTGCGGACCAGGTGGACGTTCTCCACGGCCACGGCGGCCAGGGCGCCGAGCGCGGCCCCGGCGGGCAGCAGCAGCGGGCCGCCGCCGTCGCCCGCGGTGACCGGGAGCGCGGCGATCTGGCCGGCCCAGCCGCGCGGTGTGGTCTTCGCCGCGGCCCGGCCCATGGCCCGCCACAGGTAGGCCGCGCGTTTGCGCAGCCGCCTGCTCGACCAGGCCTCGCCCGCGGCGAGCCGGCGCCGTACGTCGTCGGCGAGTCCCGGCGCGGCGCTGTCGAGGAAGGCCCGCAGGAACGGGCTGTCGCTCGCGGTCCGCCAGGCCCGGACGGCGAGGCGCTCCTGTTCGTCCGCGATCGCCTGCCGCAGTCCGGCCAGGGTCTCCTCGGCCGCCTCGGTGCGGCGCAGCAGGTCGTGGACCGCTTCGGTGAGCGGGGCGGGGACGGCGGCCGAGTCGCGCAGCAGCAGGTGGTCCGCGGGGCGCGGCGGGAGGCCGGAGTGCAGCCGCCGCCGCAGGGCGAGGACGGCGCCGCGTTCGGCGGCCCGCAGCGCGGGGTGGGGCACGGCCTCCTCGCCCAGCCGGTCGGCCAGCACGCGGCCCCGCTCGGCGAGCCGTTCGGCGGTGTCGGTGTGCCGCAGCACGGCGTCGAACAGGTGGGGGGCGGCGCCCGCGGTCCAGGCGTCGCAGGGCATTCCGGCGACGCGCAGCAGCGCGGTGTTCCCGAGCGCCTGCCCGGAGGTGTCGGTCGGCGCGGGGATCCGCGCCGTCGGCCTGCCCATGGTCAGTCCGTCCCGTCGTGGCCGTCGGTGGCGAGCGCCTCCGTGAGCAGGCACTGCCGCGCGGTGGAGAGCCGGCCGCGGTTCCAGTGGAAGATGACGTGGTGGGCGGCGGCGCGGCGGGGGCCGACGGTGGCCGCGCCGGAGGCGAAGTAGTGGGTGCGCCAGCGCTCGGCGGCCCGGCGCACCTCCTCGGTGTGCGGGCCGAGCAGGTCCCGCCAGTCCTCCGGCAGGGCGGCGAGGCGGGATCCGGGGTCCTGCTCCCAGTACGCGCGGATGCCCTCGGCGGCGCGGCGGCGGTCCGGCTCGTCGAGCCCGCCGGGCAGGCGGCGCCCGGTCTCCTCCCTGACCACCTGCCAGATGCCGCGGTGCTCCCAGCCGACGATGCCGAGGCCCTCGAAGACGGCGCCCAGCAGCGTCAGGGAGATCCGCCAGTCCGCGGGCGCGGGACCGCCGGCGGCGGCGGTGTGGGCGTCCAGCCAGGCCAGCGAGTCGGCGGTGAACAGGGCGTGCACATGGGGCATGGAGCGGGGGCCGCCGAAGAGGTACGTCTCCGGTTCGTACACCTCGGCGACCGGCCGGGTCCAGGGCGCGTCCGCGGTCGCCGGGTCCAGGCGGCGGGTGAGGGCGGTGCGCAGTTCCCCGGCCCGGGAGGGGTGCGAGGCGTGGAACCTGACGCGCAGTCCGGGCGGCTTGTGCATGAAGAAGAAGTCGCGGGCGGGTCCGGTGCCGAGCAGGTCGCCGGCGGTCCGGGAGAGGCGCCGGTACAGGCGGGGCCAGCCGGCCGGCTCGGCCCGGACGTTGAGCTGGACCCAGCCCGCCTCGGGCGCGTGGGCGCGCAGGGCGTGCAGTCCCGCGGTGAGGAAGGTCCGGCGGGCCGCGGTGTAGCCGGCGTCCTCGGGGTCCAGCGGGACGGTGCCCATCGGAGCGGTGCGCGCGTCGTCCAGGCAGTCGGCCAGCAGTCGTTCGACCTGCACCATGCGGTCTCACCTCGCAAGGGACGGAAATCCACCCTTGTGATGTCCGGACCGCGCGGACGACAAAGCCTGATCAGGCTTCTTCATATCATCAACAGAAGTGCGCGAGCGTACGTTCAGCCCCACGCATTACAGTCGGGTGCGCCGGGGGCCCACCGGCGCCGCCCGCCCAGGCGCACCGGCCGGATCCCGGGGCTCGTCCGTAGCACCGCCCTCTGACCCGGAGGACCGTGCGACTCGTGTGACAGGCACCGCCCGACCGACCGTCCGCGACGTCCTGGCCGCCCTGGCGCTCACCGCTGCGGGTGGCCACCTATACCATCCACGCCGGTGCGGGCGAGGACGGCGTCCTCGACCTCGACCGCACCGCGCGGGCGATCGGCGCGCTGCACGCCGATGTGATCGGCCTTCAGGAGGTCGACGTGCGCTGGGGCGAGCGCAGCGCGTACACCGACGAGGCGCGCGAACTGGCCCGGCGGCTGCGCATGCGGGTGTTCTTCGCGCCCGTCTACGCCCTGCCCGCCGGCCCGGGGCACACGGCGCGGCGGCGGTTCGGTGTCGCGGTGCTCAGCCGCCTGCCGCTGGTGAGCGCTGAGAACCACACCGTGCCGGCCGCGGACGTGGGCCCGAAGGTGCTGGTCGGGGACTTCAACGCGGAGCCCGGCGCGCCCGAACTGGCCCGGCTGTGGGGGCCGCTGGCCGACGCCGCCCCGCAGGGCGGCAAGACCTGTCCGGCGGGCGCTCCCGACCGGCGGATCGATGTCGTGGCCGTCTCCCCCGAGGTCGCGGTGGCCGGGGTCCGCGAGGCGGTCACCACGGCCTCGGACCACCGGCCGGTCGTCGCCGGTCTGCTCGTACGGCGCCCGCGCCCCTGAGCGGCACGGGCCGGACGCCGCTCAGGGGCCGCCTCGCGGGAACGGCCGCCCGCGAGCCGCCGCTCAGGACTGCGAGCTGGATTCGAGGTGGGCGAAGACGACCACGTTGGACTCGTAGTCCTTGCTGGTGCGGTTGAAGGTGCCGCCGCAGGTGATCAGCCGCAGTTCGGGCGTCGGGGTGTCGGCGTACACCTCGTCGTCGGGGAAGTTCGCCTTGCTGAAGGTGTCCACCGCGTCGACGGCGAACCGGGCGACGATGCCGTCCTCGCGGGTGATGTCGACATGGTCGCCGGCCTTGAGGGCGTCGAGGCCGACGAAGACCGCGGGGCCGGTGGTGGTGTCGACGTGGCCGACCACGATCGACGCGCCGCGCTCACCGGGCGCGGCCCCGCCCTGGTACCAGCCGACGAGGTTGGTGTCATCGGCGGGGGGCGGCGCCAGTTGGCCGCTCGCGTCGAGGGACAGCTTGGTGAACGGCGCGTCCACGGAGATCTCCGGGATGGAGATCCGGGTCGGGGCCGAGCGGGGCAGTGCTCCGTCGTCGGTCCCGGTGGACGGTTCCGGCTGTGCGGCCGAGGGCGCCCGGGAGGCGATCGCCGCGGGCCTGTCCGGCTGCCGCAGGCTGGTCACCGGGGCGGCACCCAGGGACTGGTGGATGAGCACCAGTCCGAACCCGACCGCTGCCACGGGCCACAGCAGGCGCAGCCGGGCACGGCGTGGTGCGGTCCCTGTCCCGGACCGGTCCGGCTGGGGCGGACGCTGGATAGCCATGGACGGTGCCTTTCGTCAAGAGGTGGTGCGGGTCCCGCGTGGCGCGGGTGGCGCCGCCGCCGCGGCCCGCGCGTTCCTCACGGGGAGGGACACGGGCCGCGGCGGCGCACCGACGGAGAACAGGGATCTGTTCAGGCCACGGTCGTGCCCGACGCCTTGCGGCGCCGCAGCATGTAGGCACCCGCGCCGACACCGCCGAGCACGAGCGCGGCTCCCAGCCCCATGGTGTTGGTGTCCTGGGCCAGGCCGCCGCCACCGGCGTGCACACCGCCGTGCGGCTTGTCACCACGGTCGCCGCCGCGGTCACCGCCACGGTCGCCGCCGCGGTCGCCGCCCCGGTCACCGCCGCGGTCGCTGCCGTGGTCGTCGTCGCCCTTGGAACCGCGGTCGCTGCCGTGGTCGTCCGAGTCGTCACCGGTGGTGGCCATCGCCAGCGCACCGCCGCCGGCGTGCACACCACCGTGCGGCTTGCCACCACGGTCACCGCCGCGGTCGCCACCGCGGTCACCGCCGCGGTCGCCGCCCCGGTCACCGCCGCGGTCGCTGCCGTGGTCGTCGTCGCCCTTGGAACCGCGGTCGCTGCCGTGGTCGTCCGAGTCGTCACCGGTGGTGGCCATCGCCAGCGCACCGCCACCGGCGTGCACACCACCGTGCGGCTTGCCACCACGGTCACCGCCGCGGTCGCCACCGCGGTCACCGCCGCGGTCGCCACCGCGGTCACCGCCGCGGTCGCTGCCGTGGTCACCGCCGCGGTCGCTGCCGTGGTCGTCGTCGCCCTTGGAACCGCGGTCGCTGCCGTGGTCGTCCGAGTCGTCGCCGTGGACGACGGTGGCCTGCGCGGGCGCGAGGGCGGTGATGCCCAGGGCGCCGGCGGCGGGGGCCGAGAACGCGACGGCGGACGCGATCGCCGCCGAGACGAACAGAGTACGGGAGATACGCATGGTGATCCTTCCGTCGCGACTGCGAGAACAGGCACCACGCCCGCTCTTCGGGATCGCAGGTGCGACGTGATCACTGTCAGCGGGATGCGCGGTCCGCACCATCGGAGCGCCGCATTCGGACTACCTGACGGACCTTCGGCGCGTCCACGCGGGGGAATCCCGCACTCCGTGCGCGCAGGTGAGCCCCGGTCATCCGCCGGGGCTCCGCCGTGTCCCCCGGGCGGGTCACGGCTTGCGCGCGAGACCGCCGTGCTCGGCGATGGGCTCCGGGGCCGCGTCCGCGGGCTCCGGCCGCCACAGCGGGACGGGGACCACCCCGGGCTCCAGCAGGTCCAGCCCGTCGAAGTAGGCCGTGATCGCCTCGACGGTGCGCAGCACGTACGGGGCGGCGCCGCTGTCGTTGTAAGCCTGCTGCGCCCGCTCGAAGACCGGATCGACGCCCAGCGAACCGTCGTTGACGGACAGGTAGCTGCCGGAGGGCAGCGCGTCCGTCAGACGAGTGACGATCCCGCGCGCCTGCCCGTGGTCGGGGACGTGTCCCAGGATGTTGCTCAGGATCAGGGCCGTGGGCCGGGTGAGGTCCAGCGTCCGGGCCGCCTGGGCGAGGATCCGGTCCGTGTCCAGCACATCGGCGTCGACGTAGGCGGTCGCGCCCTCGGGCGTGGAGTACAGCAGGGCGCGGGCGTGCGCCAGGATCATCGGGTCGTTGTCGACGTAGACGATCCGTGTCTCGGGGGCGATGCGCTGGGCGACCTCGTGGGTGTTGTCGGCCGTCGGCAGGCCGGTCCCGACGTCGAGGAACTGCCGGATGCCCGCCTCGGCGACCAGATGGGTGATGGTGCGCCGCAGGAAGGCGCGGCTGCTGCGGGCGATGGTGACGATGCCGGGGAAAACGGCCGTGTAGGCGTCGCCGGCCTCCTCGTCGACGGGGTAGTTGTCCTTGCCGCCCAGCCAGTAGTTCCAGATCCGCGCCGAGTGCGGCACGGAGGTGTCGATCCTGGGGTGTGCCGCGGATCCGGAAGTGTTCGCGGGGTGGGTCATGGATACCGTCCGTCCGTGTGCGGTCTCGCGTGTGGCGCGTGCGCTGCCCAAGGTACGCGTCAACCGCCCCGGCGGGCACACCAGTTCACCGGCGACACGTGTCCGCCCCGCGCCCGGCCGGGCCGTACCGGAGCGCGCTCGCGGCCCCCGGCGGGGTGTGCACACCCGCCCGACGGCGCCCGGGGCGGCACGCGCCGCGGTGCCCCGTACGCTGTGGCCTGTGTCCGCCTCCCGCCTGCGCCGTGTCGCCGTCCTCGTGCTCGACGGTGCCAAGCCGCTCGACGTCGGCATCCCCGCGCAGGTGTTCACCACCCGCGCCAGCATGCCGTACGAGGTACGTGTGTGCGGCGCGGCTCCCGGGCTCGTGACCGGAGGCGACGGCCTGTCGTACCACGTCGCCCACGGTCTGGACGCGCTCGCGTGGGCCGACGTCGTGTTCGTCCCCGGCTACCGGTTCCCGGACCGCGACGACCCGCCCGGACCGGTGGTGGACGCCCTGGTCGCCGCCCACCGGCGGGGCGCGCGGCTCGCGGCCATCTCCACGGGCGCCTTCGCGCTGGCCGCCACGGGACTGCTCGACGGCAGACGGGCCACGACGCACTGGCACTACACGCGGGCGCTCGCCGCCCGGCATCCGCTGGTGCGGGTCGACGAGAACGTGCTGTTCGTCGACGAGGGCAGCGTCCTGACCTCGGCGGGCGCCGCCTCCGGCATCGACCTGTGCCTGCACATGCTGCGCGGCGACCTCGGGGTGGCCGCGTCCAACCACGCGGCGCGGCGGCTGGTGGCGGCTCCCTACCGCAGCGGCGGCCAGGCGCAGTACGTGCCGCGCAGCGTGCCCGAGCCGCTGGGCGAGCGGTTCGCCGCCACCCGCGAGTGGGCGCTGCACCGGCTGGGCGAGCCGCTGACGCTGGAGGCGCTGGCCCGGCACGCGGCGGTCTCGCCGCGCACGTTCTCGCGGCGGTTCGCCGAGGACACCGGGTACACCCCGATGCAGTGGATCGTGCGGGCCCGCGTCGACATGGCACGGGAGCTGCTGGAGCGTTCGGAGCTGGGCGTCGAGCAGATCGCCGCCGCCGTCGGCCTGGGCACCGGCGCGAATCTGCGCCTGCACTTCCAGCGGGTCCTGGGCACCACACCCAGCGAGTACCGGCGCACCTTCACCCGGGGCGAGTGAGCCCGCGCCCCTCCCGCTCCCCCGCGCCCGCCGCACGGCGCGGCCCCTGCGGCGCGGCCCGGCCCGTGCGGTCCCCGCCGGTGCCGCCGCCACCGGCCGCTGGCACGATCCTTGCGGACCATGGCGCTCGCGCCGCTGTCCCGGCGGGGCGCCGCCGACGAACCTGGTGGCGGACGGGGAACGGGAAGGACGAAAGGGCGCCACTCATGACTCGCATCGCCATCAACGGATTCGGCCGCATCGGACGCAATGTGCTGCGCGCGCTGCTCGAACGCGACAGCCCCCTGGAGGTCGTCGCCGTCAACGACCTCACGGAGCCCGCCACGCTCGCGCGGCTGCTCGCCTTCGACACGACGGCCGGGCGGCTGGGCCGCCCGGTGACCGTGGACGGGGACGCCCTGGTCGTCGACGGCCGCCGCACCACGGTGACCGCCGAGCGTGAACCGGCGCGGCTGCCGTGGGCCGCGCTGGGCGTCGATCTGGTGCTGGAGGCGACCGGCCGGTTCACCTCGGCCGCGGCCGCCCGCGCCCATCTGGACGCCGGTGCCCGCAAGGTGCTCGTCGGCGCGCCCTCGGACGGCGCCGACGTCACCCTCGCCTACGGGGTCAACACCGACGCGTACGACCCCGAGCGGCACACCATCGTCTCGAACGCGTCCTGCACGACCAACGCGCTCGCGCCGCTCGCCGCGGTGCTGGACGAACTCGCCGGTGTCGAGCACGGATTCATGACGACGGTGCACGCCTACACGCAGGAGCAGAACCTCCAGGACGGCCCGCACCGCGACGCCCGCCGCGCCCGTGCCGCGGGCGTCAACATCGTGCCGACCACGACGGGCGCCGCGAAGGCGATCGGGCTGGTGCTGCCGAACCTCGACGGCAAGCTGTCGGGCGACTCGATCCGCGTGCCGGTCCCGGTGGGCTCGATCGTCGAGCTGAACACGACCGTCGCCCGCGAGGTGACCCGCGACGACGTGCTGGCCGCCTACCGCGCCGCCGCCGAGGGGCCGCTCGCCGGTGTCCTGGAGTACTCGCAGGACCCGCTCGTCTCCTCGGACATCACCGGCAACCCCGCCTCCTCGATCTTCGACTCGGCCCTCACCCGGGTCGACGGCCGCCATGTCAAGGTGGTCGCTTGGTACGACAACGAGTGGGGCTTCTCCAACCGGGTGATCGACACGCTCGAACTGCTCGCCGGCCGCTGACCGCGTCCGCCCCCGGCGCCGTGTGCCCGGTGCCGGGGGCGGGGTGTGCTCCGGCCGGGGCTCAGAGGTTGATCATGTGTCCGGCGATGCCCTCGACGGCTTCCTTCATCGCCTCCGACAGCGTCGGGTGGGCGAAGACGTTGCGGGCGACCTCGTCGGCGGTCAGGTCCCACATCTGGGCGAGCGTCAGCGCGGGCAGCAGTTCGGTCACTTCGGGACCGATCATGTGGGCGCCCAGGATCTCGTTGTGCCGGGCGTCCGCCACGATCTTGACGAAGCCGACGCCCTCGGCCATGCCGCGGGCCTTGCCGTTGGCGGAGAACGGGAACTGCGCGACCTTGACGTCGTGGCCCAGCTCGCGGGCCTGCGCCTCCGAGTAGCCGAACGAGGCGATCTGCGGCTGGCAGAAGGTCGCCCGCGGGATCATCGCGAAGTCGATCTCCTGCGTCTCGGCCCCGGCGATGGTCTCGGCCGCGACGACGCCCATGGCCTCGGCGGTGTGGGCCAGCATCAGCTTGCCGGTCACGTCGCCGATGGCGTAGACGCCCTGCACATTGGTGCGTCCGCGGGCGTCGACCGCGACGGCACCGCGCTCGGTGAGCTGCACCCCGGCCGCCTCCAGGCCGTAGCCCTCCACGCGCGGCGCGAAGCCGAACGCGGCGAGCATCCGGTCCGCCTCCAGCACGCGCGACTCGCCGCCGGCGGCCGGGCTGACCGTCACCCGTACGCCGGAGCCGGTGTCCTCCACCGAGTCCACCTTGGTGGAGAGCAGGACCTCGACGCCCAGCTTGCGGTAGTGCCGCAGCAGTTCCTTGGAGACATCGGCGTCCTCGGTGGGCACCATGCGGTCGAGGAACTCGACGATGGTCACCTCGACGCCGAAGTTGCGCAGCACATAGGCGAACTCGACGCCGATCGCGCCGGAGCCGCCGATGACGACGGAGCGCGGCAGCTCCTCGTCCAGGATCTGCTCCTCGTAGGTGACCACGTTGGCGCTCTTGCGCATCCCTGGCAGCATCCTGACCTGCGCGCCGGTGGCGATGATCAGGTTGTCGCAGCTGTACGAGGCCGTCGTGCCGTCGGCGCTCCTGACGTCCACCGACTTGGGACCGGTGAGCGTGCCCCACCCGTCGATCTCGGTGATCTTGTTCTTCTTCATCAGGTAGTGCACGCCCTTGGCGCTGGCCTCGGCCACGGAGCGGCTGCGCCGGTGGGTGACGCCGAAGTCCATGGTGGCGTCGCCGCTGATGCCGAAGGTCTTCTTCTCCTGCGTGAGGATGTGGGCGATCTCGGCGTTGCGCAGCAGCGCCTTCGACGGGATGCATCCCACGTTCAGGCAGACACCGCCCCAGTACTTCTCTTCGACGACCGCCACTGACTTGCCGAGCTGGGCTGCGCGGATGGCGGCGACGTATCCACCGGGGCCTGCGCCGAGGACGAGGACATCAAAGTGCGTCATGCGCGTCAGCCTAGTACCCCGCGGGGGCCGCCCGATCTCACGCCCGGCGAGGCCCGCGCCACATCGGCCGGAGGGGGCGCGGAGCACCGGGCGGGGCCGCGCGGGGGCGGTCAGGGGGACGGCGCCCCGCCCGGGACCGGGGCCTCGTCCGGGGCGCGGTCCTCCTCGCCGACGAGGGCGAGCACCCCGGCCACGATCAGTGCGACGCCGAGCAGTTGGGGCAACAGCCACCATCCGGCGCGTACGTGTTCCTCGTAGACCAGCACGCCGAGCAGGAAGCTCACGGTGGCGTCGCCGAGGGTCAGGGCGGGCTGGGAGGCGACCAGGGGGCCGCCCTGGAGGGCGTGTTGCAGCAGGAGCACGGCGGCCAGTCCGCACGCGCCGAAGGCGTAGGTCTGCCACGCGGTGAGGAATCCGCCGAGGCCGCTCTCCGCGAGGAGGTGGACGGACGTCTTCATCAGACCGGCCGTCAGCGCGAAGCAGACTGCCGTGGCCGTGCCGAGGCAGGCGGCGCGGAGCCCGCCGGGCGGTCTGCGGGTCCCCGCGGCGGCCAGGACGGCCACGGCGGCGGCGCAGGCCGCCAGGACGGGCAGCCAGCGGTCGATGGCCACATGGGTGCGGTTGCCCGCCGGGGCGGCGCACAGCAGCGCCACCGCGAGTCCGGCGACGACGACGGTCAGCTTCAGCAGCAGCACGCCGGACGGGCGGCGGCGGTGCGCGAGCGCGGCGAGGACCAGGGTGAGGGGCAGTTCCAGCACGAACAGCGGCTGCACCAGCGAGAGCGGGCCGGTCGCCAGCGCGAGGGCCTGGCACACCCCGGCGGCGACGACGGCGAGCACCCCGGCGAGCCAGACGGGCCGGTGCAGCAGGCCGAGCAGCAGGCGCGGTCCGGGTCCGGCCGACCGGGGCACGGTCAGCGCGGCCCGGCGCTGCAGGACGGTGGCGGTCGCGTTGCCGGCCGCGGCGAGCAGCGCGAAGAGCACGGGCAGGACGAGTCCCATGGGAGCATCCTTCGCGCATCCGCGGCCACGGGCATCCCGACAACGCGGCGATACGCCGATCGCCCCACCAATGTGGGCAATTGCGGCACCATCGGCCTTTTCCGCGACAAGACAGTTCCCGCTTTTTGGATTTGCCGTTTCTTTGCATGACCATATGGTTTCCGCGCTTCTCCGGACGGCGATGATCGCAGCAGCGTTCCACCTACGGGAAACATATGACTCGGAGGCTGCGGGGTGACGTCGGACATCGTGGACCAGGTCTCGGGACATCCACCACGGGCGGACCGGCCGGCACCCCCCTTCGACCCCGTCGCCCTTCTCACGCCTTTCACGCAGGGGCGCGCCACCGGCGGCCGCGCGTGGCGGATCACCCGCGACGACCTGTGGTGCCAGGCGGAACCGGTCGGCGGAGAGCTTCCCGGACAAGGCTGGAAAATCCATGTGTCGGCCACACCGGCCGGTGCCGCGGAAATCCTCCGGAAAGTCGCCGGAATCCTGATCCCGCTCGACATCGCTTTCAAGGTCGCGGCTTCCGCAGAACGGGTCCGCGAATTGGTTTCCCGGCAATACGACCGGGCTTCGGCGGGGAAATTCATCACCGTCTATCCGGACGGCGGGCGTGACCTCGCCGCGCTGGCGGCCGAGCTGCACGAGGCGACCGCCCGCCTGCCCGGTCCCCGGATCCTCTCGGACCGTCCCTTCCGTCCGGGCAGCCTGGTGCACTACCGGTACGGCGGGTTCCGCGCCGCTCCGGTCCTCGGTGACAACGGTGTCTACCGGCCGACCGTCGAGGATGCCGCCGGGCGGCGGGTGCCCGACGTCCGCGAGCCCTGGTACACGCCTCCCGCCGGGATCCCCGACCCCTTCGAGGAGGCCGCCGCGGCCGGCCGGACGCCGGACGCCGACCGGTCCGCGCGGCCGGCCGCTCCCCCGCAGGCGTCCGCCGCCCGCCCGGCGCGGCCCCCGTCCGTGGTGATCGGCGACCGGTTCGTCGTGCGGCGGGCGCTGCGGCACAGCACCAAGGGCGGTGTCTTCCGGGCGACCGACCGGCTCACGGGCGCCGAGGTCGTCGTCAAGCAGGGCCGGGCGCACATCGACGCGACCCCGCTCGGCACGGACGTACGCGATCTGCTGCGCAACGAGGGCGAGATGCTCGACCTGCTCGCGCCGCTCGGCCTGGCCCCGCGCAAGGTCGCCTTCCTGCCCGAGGACGGCCATGTGTTCCTGGTGGAGGAGTTCCTGGAGGGCGTCCCGCTGCGGCTGTGGAACCTGCGCGCCAGGAGCGGGGGCGCGGCGCCGCCGTGGGAGGCGGTGCTGGACCTGGCCCGGCGGCTGACGGACGTACTGGCCCGCGTCCACGCGCACGGCGTGGTGCTGCGCGATCTGACCCCTGACAACGTTTTCGTCGCGCCGGACGGCGCGCTGCGCCTCGTCGACCTGGAGCTGGCGACGCGCGCCGGTCACCCCGCGCCGGGCGGCGGCACCCGCGGCTACGGCGCCCCGGAGCAGCTGGACCCGCGCCCCGGCCGCCGCGCGCTGCCCGCCCCGGCGGCCGACCTGTACGCGCTGGGCGCCGTGCTCTTCCTGCTGGCGACGGGCACGGAACCCCTGCTGGCGCCCGATGCCCCGCCCGTGCGGTCCGCGCGGGTGCGGCTGGCGGGCCGTCTCGCCGCCGTCGCCCGGCACAGCGCGACCGCGCGCCGCCTGGCCCCGCTCGTCCTCGGGCTGCTGCACGAGGAGCCGGAGCGCCGCTGGTCCCTCCGGCGGGCGCGGGCCTTCCTCACCGACGGTCCGGCGGCGCACCCGGCCGGTCCCCGGCCCGTGCGCGCCCCGCGCGGACCGGCCGCCACCCCCGGCGCGGACGCGGAACGCCTGCTGCGCGACGGACTGCGCCATCTGCTGGACACCCTGCGCCCGGAGGACCGCGAACGGCTCTGGCCCGCCGAGGGGTTCGCCGCCACCACCGACCCCTGCAACGTCTACTACGGCTCCGCCGGGCTGCTGGGGGTGCTGGCCTCCGCCGCCCGGCCCCGTCCCGGGGACGAGCGGCTGCGCGCCGCCGTGCGCACGGTGGCCCACCGGACGCTGCGGCGCGCGGCGCGTGAGCCCCGGCTGCTGCCCGGACTGCACTTCGGGCGCTCCGGCACCGCCTGGGCCCTGCTGGACGCCGGGCTGCTGCTGGGCGACGGCGAGCTGGTGGCGGCGGCCCGGGAGACGGCGCTGCGCGTCCCGGTCACCGGGCCGGTCCCGGACGTGGTGCACGGAACGGCCGGTGCCGGGCTCGCCCAGGCGTACTTCCTGGCGCGCACGGGGGACGAGCGCTTCCGGGAGCGGATCGCGCGCTGCGCCGAGGGGATCCTCGCCGCCGCCGCGGACAGCCCTGCGGGGCCGCGCTGGACGGTGCCCTCCGAGGACGGCCCGGCCGCCCGGCCCGTGGTCCACCACGGGTTCGCGCACGGCACGGCGGGCATCGGCACGTTCCTGCTGGAGGCGGCGCGGGCCACCGGCGAGGGCCGGTACCTGGAGGCGGCGGTGCGGGCCGGGGACGCGCTGACGGCGGCCGCCGTCGAGGACCGCGGCGCGCTGCGCTGGACCGCCGGCCCGGACGGCACCGTGCCCCTGACCAACTGGTGCAGCGGTGCCTCCGGTGTCGGCGTCCTCCTGCTCCGGCTGTGGCAGGCCACCGGCGAGGACCGGTACCTGGAGGCGGCGCGGGGCGCCGCCGAGGCGGTGCACGCCGACCGCCGGCTGCTGCCGCCCTCCTCCTGCCACGGCGTCGCGGGCAACGCGGAACTGCTGCTCGACCTGGCGGACGCCACGGGCGAGGACCGGTACCGCGGGCGCGCGCACGACGCCGTCGAGGCCGTCCTGAGCCGTACGGCGCTGCGCGGCGGACTGCTCCTCCCGGCCGACGACACCCTGCGCGAGGTGAGCACCGGCCACCACACCGGTCTCGGCGGGGTCCTCGGCTTCCTGCTGCGGCTGCTGCACGGCGGGCCGCGCCTCTGGCTGCCGGATCCGTCCCGGGCAGCCCTTTCGACCGCGGTGCGCGCGCCAGGGCGCGGACCGTGTGACGCCCCGCCCCCGCCCGGGGAGACCGGGGCACTCACGAGAGGAGATCGCAGATGACCCACGACCTCGACGAGTTGCAGCGCCTGCCCCAGGAGATCGCCGCCGAGGAGGACACCCCGTGTATCCCGCGGGCCGCGGCCCAGGTGCCCACCTTCACGACGGTCTGCTGACCCGGTGCACCCCGCGGTACCGCCCGGTGGCCCGCACCCGCGATCGCGGGTGCGGGCCACCGCCGCCGTGTCCGTGCGCGGGCCGCCGTCCGCGCGGGCGGGGTCAGACCCCGGGCGCGGGCCGCACGGTGATCCCGGCGCGTTCCAGCAGCGCGGCCGTGACCCCGTCCCCGGGCACCAGTTCCCCGGTGAACGAACCGTCGTGGACCGTGCCCCGCCCGCACGAGGGGCTGCGCGGCATCAGCAGCGCCTCGCCGCAGCCGGTGTGCCGGGCGACCTCGAGGGCCCGGCGGGCACCGGCCACGAACTGCTCCGTGACGTCCTGCCCGGTGTCGTCCACGACCCGCGCCGTCCCGTCGAGCACGTCGTGCCCGTCGCCGCCCACCAGCTCCGCCGGGCGGCGCGGGGTGGCGAGCCCGCCCGCGACCTCCGGGCAGAAGGAGACGACCTCCCGCCCGGCCACCGCCTCGGCGAACGCGGCCGACGCCTTGTGCCGTCCGTCGAACCGGCAGGGCACCCCGCGCAGACACGCGCTGACCAGGATCGCTTCCATGCCGTCAGGGTAGCGGGCGCGCCGGGCGCCGCGGGCGGGCGGTGTCCGGGGCCGAAGGCCGGGCCGTCCGTCCGGATGTCTGGTGGAATAGTGGGAGTCGGGAGCCGGGCGCACCCGGTCCCCGGCGACCGGTCGCGGCCCGGACCCGAGCGGTCCGCGGCGGCCCGCAGGGTGGTGCCTATGTGCGATGACTCCGCTGCACGCGGTGCTCCGGACACGGAGCCGGAGCACTCCCGCGCCTCGGGCGAGGACCCCCGGGTGCTGCACGAGCTGGGCGTGTGCCTGACCGGGGCGGTGGCGGGGCTCGGCGCGTACGGCGGCGGGGTGTATCTGCTGGACGCGGCCGGTGAGGCACTGGAACTGGCCGTCTACACCGGTCTGCCGCCGCGGTTCGCGGGGCCCTGGCGCCGGATCCGGCTGGACGCGCCGGTCGGGGTGGCCGAGGCGGTGCGCGAGCGGAAGCTGGTGTGGGTGGACGGCGCGCAGGAGATGGCCCTGCGCTATCCGCGGACGGCGCTGATCATGCCGTACCCGCTGGCGTTCGCCTGCCGCCCGCTCCTCGTGGGCCGGGAGGCGCACGGCGGGCTGTTCGTGAACTGGGCGGGTTCGCGTCAGCGGCGGCTGAGCGCCGCCGAGCGCGAACGGCTGCTGGCCGCGTCCTCGGCACTCGCCCGGGTCGTCGCGCACGCCGGGTCCGCCGGAGCGCCGGTGCGGCCGGCGGCCGGACCCCTGGTCCTGCCGGGCACCGCGGATCCGGCGGGCCCGCTGCCGGAGGGGCCGGCGCTGGCGCGGCTGCCGGAGGGGGTGTGCGCGCTGGACGCCGACGGCCGGATCACGCTCGCCACGCCCGCGGCGGCGGCCCTGCTGGGCCTGCCGGCCGCGGAGCTGGTGGGCCGGGTGGTGTGGCGGGCGCTGCCGTGGCTGGACCATCCGGTGTACGAGGAGTGGTACCGGGCGGCGGCGATGAGCCGGCAGCCGTCCGCGTTCACGGTGCTGCGCCCTCCGGACCGGTGGCTGCGCTTCCAGCTGTATCCGGACGCCTCCGGCATCACGGCGCGGATCACGGAGGCCGGTCCGGAACCCCGGCCGCCCGAGCCCCGGCCGCCGCAGCCCTTCGAGCGGCTGCGGCCGCGGGCGCCGGACCGGCTGGCGGGCGTGTACCACGTGCTGCACCTGGTGGGGGCGCTGGCCGACGCCACCGGGGTGCGGGACGTGGTGCGGCTGGTCGCCGAGGAGATGCTGCCCGTCTTCGGCGCCGCCCGCGCGGTGCTGCTGGCGCTGGAGGGGGACGGGCGGCTGCGGGTGATCGGCGCGCACGGCTATCCGCCCGGCGCCCTGGACCGTATCGACCGCCCCGCGGCGGACGCGGAGACGCCCGGCACCCGGGCCCTGGCCACGGGGACGCCGCTCTTCCTGGAGACCCGCCGGGACATCGCCCGCCTCTATCCGCGGCACGCCTCGCTCGCTCCCGGCGCCGCCTGGGCGGTGCTGCCGCTGCTGACGCCGGAGAGCGAGGTCGGCGCGTGCGTCCTGTCGTACGACCGGCCGCGCCGGTTCGCGCCGGAGGAGCGCGCCACGCTCACCGCCCTGGCCGGGCTGATCGCGCGGGCGCTGGCGCGGGCCCGCCGGTACGACACCGCCAGCGGCCTGGCCCGCGATCTCCAGGACGCGCTGCTGCCCCGGCGGCTGCCGCGCATCCACGGTCTGGAGACCGCCGTGCGCTATCTGCCGGCGGCCGAGGGCATGACCGTCTGCGGCGACTTCTACGACCTGATCGCCCTCGGCCACCACCGGGCCGCCGCCGTCATCGGCGACATCCAGGGGCACAACGGCCCGGCCGCCGCGCTCATGGGCCAGATCCGCACCGCGGTCCGGGCGCACGCGGCGGGCGACGCCGATCCGCGCCGGGTCCTCGGCCTGACCAACCGGCTGCTGACCGCGCTCGACACCGAACTGCTCGCCAGCGCCGTGTTCCTCCGCCTCGATCCGCGCCGCCACCGCCTGGTCCTGGCACGCGCCGGGCATCCGCATCCGCTGCTGCGCCATCCGGACGGGCGGGTGGAGGCCCTGGACGCGCCGGGCGGGCTGCTGCTGGGCATCGACCCGGCGGCGGCCTATCCGCATCTGCGGCTGTGCCTGCCCGAGGGCGCGGTGCTCGCCCTGTACACCGACGGCCTCACGGACGTGCCCGGCTCCGACCCGGAGCGGGTGCTGTCCGGGCTCGCCGGCCGCCTGGCCGCCGCCGGGCGGCCCGGTACGCCGCTGGACGAGGTCGCCGAGACCTTGTTGCAGGGCCACCGCCAGGGCGCCGACGACACGACGCTGCTGCTGCTCAGGGCCACCGGCGTGCCGTCCGGGCCGCCGCAGCGGGGGTGACCGGGGCGGCGGCCGTCCCGAGCGGCGGGAGGCGGCGCGGGCTCAGCGCGCCGGGAGCCGCCGGGCGGCGTCGAGCACGCCCTCCAGGGCGAGTTCGAAGGCCTGGTCGGCGCGGTCGCCGCGGACCGCGGCCAGCGCCTCGGCCAGCCGCGGGGTGGCCGAGGCGTCGGTGATCTCCCACATGGCCTCCGGAGCGGCGAGGTCGAGCGCCGAGCCGAGCACGACGTTCTCCAGACCGGTGATGACGCGCATGACGTCGGCCGTGGCGAAACCCTCCTCCATCAGCAGGGCGGCGGCCCGTTCGTACTGTTCCAGGACGCGCGGGGCGCGCACGGGGTACGTCATCAGCAGCGGGATGGCGCGCGGGTGCGCGGCGAAGGCGGCGCGGTAGGAGCGGGCCCAGCCCGCCAGGGCGACGTCCCAGGGGCGCGCGTCCAGCGGCGCGGTGTCGATGGCCTCGCTGATCCGCTCCCGCACCAGTTCCACGATGCCGTCCCGGCCTTCCACGTGGTGGTACACCGAGCCGGTCTGCACCCCCAGCCGCCGCGCGATCTGCGGGACGCTGAACTCGCCCTGGGCGTCCAGGAGTCCGAGTGCCGTCGTGGTGATGCGTTCCCGGTCGAGCAGGGCCGTGCGCGGGCGCCCCATGTCGTGGTTCCTCCCTCGGGGGTCTTCCCATCCGTTCGAACGGAAGGTTACATTGCGGAAACCGAAAGCCTTTAGATTTACCGGCTCCGGAGATCCCGCACGCCTGCCCTCCCCTCCTCGCCGCCCGCCGCCAGAAGGGCTCACCGCCCATGCCCGTAACCACCCCAAGCCCCCGCCACAGCGATCCGGGCGCCGCCGCGCCCGGCGCGCCCACCCTGCGTCCCGGCACGCTGGGCACCAGCGACATCGCCTTCTTCGTGGTCTCCGCCGCCGCGCCGCTCACGGTCATGGCCGGGGTCGCGCCGCTCGCCATCCTGCTCGGCGGCGTCGGCGCCCCGGTCGGCTATTTGCTCGCCGGGCTCACCCTGGCCGTCTTCGCCGTCGGCTTCACCGCCATGAGCCGCCACGTCCGGGGCGCCGGCGCCTTCTACGCGTACATTACCCGCGGGCTCGGCAGGCGCGTCGGCATCGGGGCCGCGCTGCTCGCCCTGCTCGGCTACAACGGCATGGAGATCGGCGTCTACGGGCTGCTCGGCACCGCCACGCAGGACACCGTGCACGCCCTGTCCGGCGCCCATGTGCCCTGGCTGCCCGTCTCGCTGGCCGGGCTGCTGCTCATCGGCTACGGCGGCTACCGCTCCATCGACTTCGGCGCCAAGGTCCTCGGCGTCCTGCTCGCCGCCGAGACCGGTATCCTCGTGCTGCTCGCCGCCGGTGTCCTGCTCAAGGGCGGGGCGCACGGCCTGTCGGCGTCCTCCTTCGCCCCGTCCCATGTGCTGGTGCCCGGCATGGCGGCGGTGCTGGCCTTCGCGTTCGCCGCGTTCACCGGCTTCGAGTCGACCGTCATCTACCGCCGCGAGGCCCGCGACCCGGCGCGCACGGTGCCGCGCGCGACGTATCTCGCCGTCGGCTTCCTCGGCCTGTTCTACGCGTTCGTCGTGTGGATCGCGATCCAGGCCTTCGGCGACGCCGAGGTGGTGCGGGCCGCGGGCGACGACCCGGCCGGGCTGTTCTTCTCCGCGATCAGCACCTACGTGGGCGGCTGGGCCGCCGACACCATGCACGTCCTCATCGTCACCAGCGTCCTGGCGTCCCTGCTCGCCTTCCACAACGCGATCAACCGCTACGGCCTCGCCCTCGCCGAGGAGGGCGTGCTCCCCCGGGCGCTGGCCCGCGTCCACCCGCGCCACCGCTCCCCCTACGTCACCGGGATCGCCCAGACCGTGCTGGGCGCGGCCGTGGTGCTCGCCTTCGCCGCCGCCGGAGCGGACCCCTACCAGCAACTGCTGCTGTGGGTGAACACCCCCGGCATGCTGGGGCTGCTGGTGCTGCAACTGCTCGCTGCGCTGGCCGTGCCGCTGTACTTCCGGCGCGTCAGCCACCAGGAGGGCGTCCTGCGCACGGTGGTCGCACCCGTCACCGCCGCGGTGCTCCTGTCCGCCGCGATCGTGCTGGTCGTCACCCATCTCGACCTGTTCACCGGGGCGTCGGCGGCGGTGAACACCGCGCTGGTGGCGGTGGTCCCGCTCATCTTCCTCGCCGGCTTCCCGCTCGCCCGCTGGCTGCGCCGCCACCGGCCCGGCGTCTACGAGCGGTTCGCCGCCGAACCGGCCGACGGCACCGAAGCGGACGCCGCCCCCTGACCCCGGCCCCTCCGCCGCCCTCTGCCTCAACTCCGTTCCACCGCACCACCATTCCGCCGACCGAGGAGTCCTCCGCATGCCCACCGCCGACCTCGTCCTCACGGGTGCCCGGGTCCGCACCCTCGACCCCGGGCGTCCGTACGCCACCGCGGTCGCCGTCCGCGACGGCCTGATCGCCGCCGTCGGCGACGACACCGACGTACGCGACTGGCGGGGCGCCGCCACCGAGGTCCTCGACCTGGCGGGCGCGCATGTCGTCCCCGGCCTGGTGGACTGCCACAGCCACCCCGTGATGGGCCTGGAGATGACCACCGGCACCGATCTGTCGGCGGTCGGCGACCTCGGCGGACTGCGGGCGGCGCTCGCCCGCGCGGAGCGCGTGCAGGGCTGGGTCGTCGGCTTCGGCCTGGACCACAACGTGTTCGGCGGCAGGCCCGTGGACCGCGCCCTGATCGAGGACGTCCTGGACGGCGCGCCGGCCTTCCTGCGGCTCTACGACGCGCACTCGGCCCTGGCCAGCGGGGCGGCGCTGGAGGCGGCGGGCGTCACCGGCCCGCGCTCCTTCGCCCAGCGCGCCCACCTCGCGACGGACCCCGACGGACGCCTGACCGGGCATCTGGTCGAGCACGCCGCGATGGACCTGGTCACCGCGGTCATGCCCAGGCCGTCGAAGGCCGCGCGACGCGCCCGTCTGGTCGGACTGCTGTCCGCCATGGCGGCCACCGGACTCACCGGCGCCCATGTCATGGACCTCGGCGACCCCGACCTGGTCGGTGAGGTCGCCGAGGACACCGTGCTGCCGCTGCGGCTGCGCTTCGCGCCGTGGTGCATGCCGGGCGCCGGGCAGCGGGAGCTGGCGGAACTGGTCGCGCTCCAGGGGCGGGGCGGGCGGCACTGGGAGATCGCCGGGGTGAAGTTCTTCATGGACGGCACCGTCGAGGGCGGCACGGCCTGGCTGGAGCACCCCGACTGCCACGGGCAGGGCACCGAGGCGTTCTGGCCGGACCCGGCCGCCTACAGCGACGCCGTGCGCTTCCTGGACCGGGCCGGGGTGCGCACCGCGACACACACCATCGGGGACGCGGCGGTGCGGCATGTCCTGGACACCGTGGAGACGCTGGGCGCGGGTGCCCGCCTCCGCCACCGGGTCGAACACATAGAGTCGGTCCCGGACGGCACCCTCGCGCGCTTCGTCCGGCTCGGCGTGATCGCCTCCATGCAGCCGCCGCACACCGCGTACACCCGCGCCGACCGCTCCGACGAGTGGTCCCTGCGGCTGGGCGAGGCACGCGCGCTGCGGGCCTGGCGGCTGCGCGACCTGCGGGACGCGGGCGCGGTCGTCGCGCTCGGCTCGGACTGGCCCGTCGCCCACCACGACGTCCGCGCCGTCCTGGCCACCGCGCGGGCCCCCCGGGGAGCCGCCTCGGCGCGCGCCGGGCTCACCGGTCTCATGGCCCTGGAGGGCTGCACCACCCACGCGGCCGTCGCCGCCGGGGAGCAGGACCTCGCCGGGCGGATCCGCGCGGGGTTCCGGGCCGACCTGACCGCACTGGGCCTCGACCCCGTGGAGGCACCGGCCGACGAGGTCGCCGAGGCACCCGTGCGGCTCACGGTGACCGGCGGGCACATCGCGCACCGGGGGGTGTGATCCCGCTCCGGGGCCGTCGGCCGGCGGCCCCGGAGCGGGCGAGGGGTCGTCGGTCCCGCGTACCGACACGTACCACGGCCGCTTCGTACGACGCGTACCGGGCGAACAGGTGGTCGAGGAGGCCGTGTTCGAGACGGACGGCTCCGCGCCGCGCGGCACCGTGACGCCGCCGGCCACGCTCACCGACGCGGGCGGGGGCACCGCCGCGCCGCCCGCCGTCAGCGCGTGGTGTAGCCGCCGTTGAGGAAGAGCGTCTGGCCGTTGGCCCACCAGCCGTCGGTGAGCAGATGGCGCACCCACGGGACGATGTCCTCGATCTTCGTGAGCTCGCCGTTCATCGCCGACGACTTGTGGTAGGCGACGGAGTCGTCGTCCTCGGCCGGGTAGAAGAACGAGGTGTCCATGGGGCCCGGCGCGATGTTGTTGACCGAGATGTTCCGGCCGAACAGCTCCTTCGACAGGGCGCGTGTGAAGTGCTCCACGGGCGCCTTGCTCCCGGCGTAGCCCGCGTAGAGGCCGGTGTAGGCGGCCAGCAGGGAGGTGACGACGGTGATGATCTTGCCGCCGTCCTCGATCCGGCGGGCGGCCTCGCGCATCACGAGGAACGCGGCCTTGGAGTTGACCGCGAAGAGCCGGTCGTACTCCTCCTCCGTGATCTCGGTCATCGGCTTCTTCAGGACCGTCCCGGCGGTGTTGATGCTGAAGTCCAGCCGGCCGAACCGGTCCACGACCTGCTGGAAGACCCGCTCGACCTCGTCGCCCCGGGTCAGGTCGGCCTGGACCGCGAACGCCTCACCGGGGCCCGCCTCGATCCGGGCGACCACGTCCTCGGCCTTGGCCCGGGACGAGTCGCTGTTGTAGTGCACGGCCACCCGGGCGCCCTCGGCCCCCAGGGTCGTGCTGATCAGTCCGCCGAGGTTGCGCGACGCGCCGCCGACGAAGGCGACCTTGCCGTCGAGCGTCTTGTCCGGGGTGTCGACCATGATGTCCTCCTCGCGTGTACGAGCCGTGTGCCGGGCCGTGTGCCGGGCCGTGTGCCGGGCCGTGCGCCGGGCCGTGCGGGCAGCACGGCCCACGGCCCGGAGCGCGCGGCACACCGGGGCGCCGGGTACCGCGCCGCGCTCCACGATGAACGCCGGCGGCGCCGGAATCCCGCACGAGCCCACCGGCGCCGGAAGGATCCGCTCGGCCGGCGGGGGCGGCGGCCGCCGTCCGGGTGGTGCGGCGCGGCCGCCGACCGGCGCGGAGCCGGCCCGGGGCGGCCCCGCACGGCCGCACGGCCGTGGCCGCCGCCGCGTGCCGTGGGGGTACGCCGGTCCCGCGTGGTCGGAGTCGGCCGGTGGTGCGACGCTGGGGTGAGCCGGGCGGTGAGGCGCCCGGGGCAGGTGCCCGACGGCGGGCGCCTCAGGGCAGGCGCCCGAGAGCGGGTGCCCGAGGAGAGGCCGAGTCGACCGGGGAGCGCCGATGGGACGGGACGTCCCGGCGATGGTCTTCACCCGTGAGGACCGCCGCCGGTACCGGATCAAGATGCAGGACTGCCTCGACGCGTTCGCGCAGATGCTGCGCGCGTCGCGGTTCGAGTCCGAGCGTCCGCAGGTGGGGCTGGAGATCGAGCTGAACCTGGTCGACGACCGGGCCGAGCCCACGATGCGCAACGCCGACGTGCTGGAGGCCATCGCGGACCCCGCCTGGGCCACCGAGCTGGGCCGGTTCAACCTGGAGACCAACATCCCGCCCCGGACCCTGACGGCCGGCGGGCCCGACGCCTGGGAGTCCGAGATCCGCGGCGCGCTGAACCACGCGGACCGGCGCGCGCGGTCGGTCGGCGCCCGTCTGATCATGATCGGGATCCTGCCCACGCTGCGGCAGGAGGACGTGGGGCAGCAGGCGCTGTCGGAGAACCCGCGCTACCGGCTGCTCAACGACCAGGTCTTCGCCGCCCGGGGCGAGGATCTACACATCGAGGTGGACGGCGTCGACCGGCTGCGGACGTACGCGGACACGATCACGCCCGAGGCCGCCTGCACCAGCACCCAGTTCCACCTCCAGGTGTCACCGGAGGAGTTCGCCGGCTACTGGAACGCGGCGCAGGCGGTCGCCGGGGTCCAGGTGGCGCTGGCCGCCAACTCGCCGTTCCTGTTCGGCCGGGAGCTGTGGCACGAGACGCGGATCCCGCTGTTCGAGCAGGCCACCGACACCCGCCCGCAGGAGATCAAGGTGCAGGGGGTGCGGCCCCGGGTCTGGTTCGGGGAGCGGTGGATCAACAGCGTCTTCGACCTCTTCGAGGAGAATCTGCGCTACTTCCCCGCGCTGCTGCCGCTCTGCGACGAGCAGGACCCCGGCGAGACCCTGGACCGCGGCGACGTCCCCGAGCTCGCCGAACTGACCCTGCACAACGGCACCATCTACCGCTGGAACCGCCCGGTCTACGCCGTCTCCCAGGACAAGCCGCACCTGCGGGTGGAGAACCGGGTGCTGCCGGCCGGGCCGACCGTCGCCGACACCCTCGCCAACGGGGCCTTCTACTACGGGCTCACCCGGGCCCTGGTGGAGGAGGACCGGCCGGTGTGGTCGCGGATGTCCTTCTCGGCGGCCGAGGACAACCTCCACACGGCGGCGCGGCACGGCATCGAGAGCCGGCTGTACTGGCCGGGGACCGGCGAGGTGCCGGTGGCCGAACTGGTGCTGCGGCGGCTGCTGCCACTGGCCCACGAGGGCCTTGGGCGCTCCGGCATGGACGCGGCCTGGCGGGAACCCCTGCTCGGCGTCATCGAGCAGCGGTGTGTGACCGGGCGCAACGGCGCGGTCTGGCAGAAGGAGATGTTCCACCGGTTCGACACGGCCGGCGGCGCCGGACGCCACGAGTCCCTGCGCCGGATGACGCAGGTGTACACCGACTACATGCACCTCAACGCGCCGGTGCACACCTGGCCGGTGGACTGACGGCGTCTTACCCTCCGTCGTCCTCCCGGCTCGCCGCGTTGGCGCGGTCCACCTCGGCCATGTGCTCCTCGGCCCAGGTCCGTACGGCCGCGAGCACCTCTTCCAGCGACCGCCCCAGAGGCGTGAGGCGGTAGTGCACGGCGGGCGGCACCGAGGGCTCGACGCGGCGCGCCACCAGGCCGTCGCGCACCAGGCTCCGCAGGGTCACCGAGAGCATCTTCTGCGAGACGCCCGGCATCCGCCGCCGCAGCTCTCCGAAGCGCACCTCGCCCGGGGCGTGCTCCGCCAGGACCTTGACCGCCATCGACGTCCACTTGGTGCCGATCCGGTCGAGCAGTCCGCGGGTCGGGCAGTGCGGGTCGAACACGTCGCCGCGTCCGCGGGCGGGGCCGGGAGCGGCGGGGTCCGTGGCCCGGGAGGTCACCTGGAGCTCACCACCTGAGGGGAAAGTGCCGTCTTGGACCGCTCAGCCTAGTTGCCTAGCGTTGGCTTGTCACCATTGGTTACCAGCTATCCGAGGGAGCGCCCATGGGTGCCCTGTCCCCCACGACCGTCCCGCTGTCCACCCGTTCCGGGCCCGCCGAGGTCACGCTGCGCCGGGTCAGGGCGGGCGGTGTCGAGCTGAACGTGGCGCTGGCCGGGCGGGGCCCGGCCGTCCTGCTGCTGCACGGCTTCCCGCACACCTGGCGGCTGTGGACCGACGTCATCGGCGCGCTGGCCGGCCGCCACCGGGTGATCGCCCCCGACCTGCGCGGCTTCGGGGACAGCGCCCGGCCTGCGGACGGCTACGACGCGGGCACCCTGGCGGACGACGCGGAACAGCTGCTCACGGCGCTGGGGGTGACCTCAGCGGCGGTGGTGGGCATCGACGCCGGCACCCCGCCCGCCTTCCTGCTGGCGATGCGGCGGCCGGGACTCGTCCGCCGGCTGGTGGTGATGGAATCGCTGCTGGGCGGCCTGCCCGGGGCCGAGGAGTTCCTCGCCCAGGGGCCGCCGTGGTGGTTCGGCTTCCACGGCGAGCCGGGACTGGCGGAGTCCGTGCTCGCCGGGCACGAGCGGACGTATGTGGAGTGGTTCCTCGACCGGGGCACGCTCGGACGCGGGGTGCGGCCCGACGTCCGGGACGCGTTCGTCGCGGCGTACACCGGCAGGGAGGCGCTGCGCGGCGCGTTCGGCCCGTACCGGGCGGCGGCCGTGTCCGACCGGCAGCTCCGCGCGGCCGTGGCCGGGGCCCGGCTGACCGTTCCCGCGCTGGCGATCGGCGCCCATCCGGTGGGCCGCGCGCTGGAGCGCCAGCTGCGGCCGCACGCGGACCGCCTGACCGGGCACGTCCTCGCGGACTGCGGACACATCGTCCCGCTCGACCGCCCGGACGCGCTGCTGGAACTGCTGCTGCCGTTCCTCGCCGCCGGCCGCTGAGCGGGGCCCGCCCCGGCCGGCGTCCGGTGGCGGCCCGCCGTCTCAGCCGTCGCGGCCGGGCCGCGCGGTGACCGTCTTCTCGAACCAGTGGTGGGCGTACGGCTCGTCGTTGAAGGCGGGCACCTCCCGGAAGCCGTAGGAGCGGTAGAGCGAACGCGCGGCGCCCAGCGCCCTGTTGGTGTCCAGGCGGAGCAGGTCGCGGCCGTGCCGGGCGGCCCGTGCCTCCAGTTCGGCCAGGAAGCGGCGGCCGAGACCGAGCCTGCGGACGCCGGGCGACACCCACATGCGTCTGATCTACGCCGGAGCGCCGGGCGGCAGCTTCAGCCCGGCGCAGCCGACGGGTTCGCCGTGCAGCCGGGCGACCAGGAACAGGCCCAGCGGCGACCGGAGTTCACCCGCGTCGGGCAGCAGGCTGCGCGCGGGGCCGAAGCCGGTGTCGAAGCGTTCGCGCAGCTCCGCGAAGCAGGCCCGCAGGCAGTGTGCGGCGTCGGGGTGGTCCGGGTCGACCGGGTCCAGGGTGACGGTGGCCGCGGTCAGCAGCCGCTCGACCTCGGCCGTGGCCGCGGCCAGCCGGGCGCGCTGGTCCTCGTCGAGCGGTGCGAGCAGCGATCCGGCCGCCTCGCGCAGCGTCCGTACGTCCTGGCTGTGCTCGCCGATCTCCCAGAGCAGCCGGGCCTCGCCGACGGGCCGGCCCCTTCCCAGGTAGTGGTCGTGGAGCACGCCCACACGCTCGGTGACGGTGCGGTTGAAGCGCCGCACCCGGTCGATCTGTGCCGCATCCATTCTCTGACTCCAGCCAGGAAAGGGCGTCCGGGCGAGTGTCCGGCGCCCCGGGCGCGTGCGCCGGCCGGCGAGGACCGGGCCGTGCGCCGGTCGGCGGGGAGCGGGCCGCGCACCGGCGGCGGGCGCCCCCGGGAGGGCGCCCGCTCCCCTCACTCGCCCGGGGCGAGGGTGTCCGCGAGGACGGCGGCCGCGTCGGCGATCAGCCCCTCGTCCACGGCCGCGTCCGGCGCATCCCTCGACGTCAGCACCACCAGCACGAGGGGGGTGCCGCGGGTGGTCCAGGCGACGCCGATGTCGTTGGCGGACGCGTAGTCCCCGGTGCCGGTCTTGTCGCCGACGACCCAGTCCTTCGGCAGTCCGGCGCGGAAGCGCCTAGCGCTGGTGGTGTTGCCCTTGAGCCAGGTCAGGAGCTGTTCGCGGGCCGCGCCGGACAGCTCGTCGCCCACCGTGAGCCGCTCCAGGCTCGCGCCGAGCGCCTGCGGGGTGGTGCTGTCGCGCAGCTCGCCGGGGCCCGCGCTGTTCAGGTCGGGCTCCCAGCGGTCGAGCCGGCTCACCCGGTCACCGAGCGAACGGAAGAAGGCGGTGAGCCCGGCGGGGCCGCCCAGCTCGCGCAGCAGCAGGTTCCCGGCGCAGTTGTCGCTGTGCCGGATCGCCGCCGCGCACAGCTCGCCGACGGTCATGCCGCTGCCGACGTGCTGCTGGGTGACCGGTGAGTTGAGCAGGATGTCCCGGTCGGGGTAGCGGACGACCTTGTCCAGCGGCGCACTGCTCGCGTGGTCGCGCAGCACGGCACCGGCGGCGAACACCTTGAAGGTCGAGCACAGGGCGAACCGCTCCCCCGCCCGGTACGCGACGCTCTGCCCGGTGCGGGTGTTGCGGGCATGGACGCCGAGCCGGGCGGAGTAGCGCTCCTCCAGCGCGCGCAGCGCGTCCGTGGCCCGGCGGGGGCCGGACGCCGCCGCGGATCCGGCAGCGGGTGCCGCCGTCGCGCGGGCGGCCGTCACGGCGGGGGCGAGCCCGGCGGTGGAGAGGACGGCACCGGCCTTGAGCAGGCCGCGCCGCCGCAGAGGGCTGTTACTGGTCATGTGCGGAGATCTCCCGTCGTCCGTTCGCTGTCCGCGTCGGCGGCCCTCGGGCGGCCGACGCGGACAGCGAAGCAGCGGGAGCCCACTCATGTCCAAGAGTGAACATTGAAGGTCCCATGACTTATTGATATGAAAGCGGCATGGATCTGCTCGCGCACCTGGAGGCGTACGTCGCGACCGTCGATGAGGCGAGCTTCTCCCGGGCCGCCGACCGCCTCGGGATCGCCCAGCCCCTCCTCAGCCGCCGCATCAAGACGCTGGAGGAGCACTTCGGCGGGCTCCTCTTCGACCGTTCGCACCGGCAGGTGGCGACCACGGAGTTCGGTGTCCTGCTGCTGCCGTACGCCCAGGACGTGCTGGAGCGGACCGATCGGCTGCGGCGGGCCGCGCGGTCGGCCCGGCGCTCGGCGGTGCGCACCGTCGGGATGCCGGTGGACTGCGGGCCCGCCGCCCTGGCGCGCGTGATCCGCGCGGGCGCCGAGCACGGCGTGGCGCTCGGTGTGCGGGAACTGCCGCCGGAGCGGCGCGAGTCGGGCCTGGCCGACGGATCGCTGGTGTACGCGCTGGTGCGGGTGCCCCCGGAGAACGCGCCGCTGCGGGTGCCGCTGGGCCTGGCCAGCGCGCCCGCGCCGGACGCACCGGGCGGATCCGGAGCGCGGGACGGCGGCGGGCTCGGTGGGCTCGGTGGGCCGCCCCCGCCCCGGGCGGCGGGCGCCGTCCATCTGGAGGATCTGCGGCCCCGGCGGGGCCGCGGCGCGGCGCGGGGGCGGGCGCCGCTCGCGCTGCTCCTGCTCGCGGAGGACCAGGTGCCGTTCGCCGCGGACCGGCTCGGCCGCGCCATGGCGCGCGCCGGGCTGCCCGAGGGCCTGCTGCGCCCGGCCGGTCCGGTGGCGACCGCGCTCGCGGAGACCCTGGCCGGGCGGGTGCGGCTGCTGTGCACCGAACCGTTCGCCCGGCTGCACGGCGTCGCCTGGGCGCCGCTGCACGACACCTCGCTGCACCGGGGGTACGCCCCGCGCGCGAGCGAGCGGCAGCCGGCCGCCGCCCGGGTGCCCCACTGGCTGGTGACCGTGCTGGCGTCCGGGGCCGGTGCGGCGGCGCCCGGCGCGGCGGCGGCCCGGCCGGGCGGCGGGGACGAGGACGGGGACGCCGACGCGGTGGCGCGGCTGGCGGCACACGGATGAGCGCGGGTCCCCCGTACCACCGCCCCGCGCAGCTCGTCGGCGAGGGCGCGCTGCTCGATGTCGCGGAGGCCGTCGCGGCCGACTGGGCGGCGCTCGGCGTGCGCGGCTCCTTCCTCGCCCGGGACATCGACACCGGCGCGCAGCTCGGTTTCGACGCCGAGGTGCCCGTGCCGCTGGCCTCGGTCGTCAAGGTCCCGCTCGCCCTGGTGGTGCTGGACCGGATCGCGGCCGGCGAGCTCGACGCCGCGCTCCCGGTGACGGTCGACCCGGCCACCAGCAGTGTGGGTCCCACGGGGCTGGCGGCGTTCCGGCACCCCGCCACCGTGGCCGTCGGCGACCTGCTGCACCTGATGATGTCGGTCAGCGACAACGCCGGTGCGGACGCGCTCCTCGATCTGGTCCCGGTGGCGGACGTCGACGCCCGGCTGCGCGCCTGGGACTGCGGCGACCTGCGGGTGCGGCACCGGATGAACCTGATGTACGAGTGTGCCGCCGGAGCCGCGGGCAACGACTTCTCCCTCGCCCTGGAGCTGGCCGTCCGCGACGACCGCTCGGGCCGGTACACCCTGCGGACGCTGGACCCGGCGCACGCCAACGCGGGCACCGCCACGGCCCTCGTCGATCTGCTGGACCGCGTGTGGCGGGACGGGATCTCCCGGCCCCCGGCGACCGCGGAGCTGCGCCGGCTGATGGGGGCGCAGCTCTTCACCCAGCGGCTCGCGAGCGAGCTGCGCTCCGACGCGCTGCGGGTGAGCGGCAAGACCGGCACGTTCCTGCATCTGCGGCACGAGATCGGGGTGGTGGAGGCCGACTCCGGGCACCGGGTGGCCGTCGCCGCCCTCACCCGCTCCGACCGGCGGGCCGCGCTGGCCCCGGACATCGACCTCGCCATCGGGGCCGCGGCGCGCGACGCGTTCGAGGCGCTGCGGCGCTGACCAAAGATTCGCTTTGAGGTTCTCAAAGTACAAGTGTTAACGTTCCTGCCATGAAGACAGCAGCCGCGCACCGCGCCGACGCCGACCACGGCGTTCGCCGCGCCGTCACGGGCGTACCGCTCGTGGCGCGCCTGCACGTCGATCTCTGCCGCTGCCTGTCCGCGGCTTGTCGCGCCTGAGCGCGAACTCCCCGATGCAGCGGCGCCGTTGACACCCTCCCACGGTCGCTGCTTCCTGTATGTACGTCCCGCTCGTCCCGCCCCCGCGCGTTCCTACTGGAGTGTGTCCGTGTCCGCGAACACCGCTGATCCGCAGCCCTCGAAGTCAGGGTTCCGGATACCCGTCCCCTTCTGGGCCCAGGTCCTGATCGGCCTCGTCGTCGGTCTGGTCCTCGGCTTCGTCGCCCGCACCTACGACGTGTCCTGGCTCGCCACCACGCTCGACAAGGTGGGCGGCATCTTCATCCAGCTGCTGAAACTGGCCGTGGCACCGCTGGTCTTCTTCGCGATCATGGTGTCCATCACCAATCTGCGGAAGGTCAACAACGCGGCGCGCCTGGCCGGCCGCACCCTGCTCTGGTTCATGCTCACCTCGCTGATCGCGGTGGTGATCGGGCTGGTCATCGGCCTGGTCTCCAACCCGGGCTCCGGCTCGGACCTGACCGCGGCCGACGGCGCCAAGCCGGAGCACTCCGGCAGCTGGCTCGACTTCCTGACCGGGATCATCCCCACGGACGTCGTCACGCCCTTCACCGAGCTGAACGTCCTCCAGATCGTCTTCATGGCCGTGGTCGCCGGTATCGCGATCCTCAAGATCGGTTCCAAGGCGCAGCCGATCCTCACCCTGTCCGAGTCGATCCTCGAACTGCTCCAGAAGGCCCTGTGGTGGGTGATCCTGCTCGCCCCGATCGGCTCCGCCGGCCTGATCGGCCGCGCGATCGTCCAGTACGGCTGGGACCTGCTGGGCAACTACGCGACCTTCACCGTGGACATCTACGTCGGCTGCGCCCTGGTGCTGTTCGGCGTGTACCCGCTGCTGCTCGCCACCGTCGCCAAGCTGAACCCGCTGCAGTTCTTCAAGGGCGCCTGGCCGGCCATCCAGCTCGCGTTCGTCTCCCGCTCCTCGGTCGGCACCATGCCGGTCACCCAGCAGTCGGCGATCCGCCTCGGCGTCCCGAAGGACTACGCCTCCTTCGCCGTGCCGTTCGGCGCGACGACCAAGATGGACGGCTGCGCGGCGATCTACCCGGCCATCTCCGCGATCTTCGTGGCACAGATCTTCCACATCGACATCGGCATCAAGGAGTACCTGCTCATCGCCTTCGTCTCGGTGATCGGCTCGGCGGCCACCGCCGGTCTGACCGGAGCGACGGTCATGCTGACGCTCACCCTGTCCACCCTCGGACTGCCGATGGAGGGCGTGGGCCTGCTGCTGGCGATCGACCCGATCCTGGACATGATGCGCACCGCGACCAACGTCGCGGGCCAGGCCCTCGTCCCGGTCCTCGTCTCCGCCCGCGAGAAGATCCTCGACCACACGAAGTACGACAACGCCTCGGCCTCTCCGGTCGACGAGGTGGAGAGCGTCTACGACGACCCCCGGCAGGTGGCCCCCGCGGCGGGCTGACCCGCACCTCCCCCGCCCGGCTCCGGTCCGGGACACACCTCCACGTTCCGCCCCGCCGGGTCCGACCCGGCGGGGCGGAACGTTTTTCCCGCACGGTGCGCCGCACCATCCCCCCCCCGGGCCGCCCCGTACCTAGACCGCGCCCCCCGTCAGCGCGCGCAGGCAGCGGGTCGCGAGGGCGGTCGGGGAGGCGGGGCCCTCGGTGCCGGCGTCGGTGGCGGACCAGGTCTCCAGGGCGATCCGGATGGCGTCGGTGGCGGCGGCCGCCGCGAGGCGTACGTCGAGCGGGTCGGCGTCCGGGCCGGCGAGCCGGGCGAGGACCGGGACGAGGCGTTCCTCGGACTCCTGGTTCACCCGGTACCAGACGGCGCGCAGCGCGGGGTCGTCCGCCGCCGCGCGCAGCAGCCCGCGGGTGCGCAGCAGCGCCCGTACGGCGTCCTCGTCGGGGGTGGCGAGGGCCTGCCCGGCCGCGCGCTCCAGTGCCTCTCGGAGCGGGGTCCCCGGTTCGGCGGCGGCCAGCAGCGCCCGCCAGCGGTCGGCGCCGTCGGCGAGCAGCGGGCTCACCGCGTCCTGCTTGGAGCGGAAGTACCGGTAGAAGGTGCGCAGCGCGACGCCCGCCCGCCGGGCGATCTCCTCGGCCGTCGTGCCGTCGGGGCCCCGGGTGGCGAAGAGCTCGGCCGCCGCGTGGGCGATGTCGAGCTGTGTGGCGGCCTTGCGGCGCTCGGTCAGGGTGGCGGACGGCTTGGTGCTCACCCGCGGAATCCTACGCCTCGCAGGTGTCGTCCGGCACATCTGGACGATGTGGCAAACCGTGCCATCGAGGCGTACCGTGACGGCATAGAGAGCACCGGCGGCAAGAGGGCCGGTGCCGTAGGGCCCCGTGAGCCGTTCCGGGGCCGGGCTGGAGACACACATGAACCGCTATGAAGGCCGCCGCGCGCTGATCACCGGCGGTGGTTCGGGCATCGGGCAGGCCACCGTGCTGCGCCTGCTCGCGGAGGGCGGCACCATCGTGGCCGCCGACGTCAGCGAGCAGGGCCTGAAGGACACCGTCGCGAAGGCCGGCGCCCACGCGGACCGGCTGACCACGCTCGTCATGGACGTGGCCGACGAGGCGTCCGTACGCGAGGGAGCCGCCTCGGCCGTCGCCGCGCTCGGCGGTCTGGACGTCCTGGTCAACGCGGCCGGGATCCTGCGCTCCTCGCACACCGACCGGACGACGCTGGACGCCTTCACCCGGGTCCTGCGGGTCAACCTCGTCGGCACCTTCCTGGTGATCCGCGAGTGCGTGCCCGCGCTGCTGGCGGGCCGGGACGCCGCGGTCGTCAACTTCAGCTCGACGTCGGCGGTGTTCGCGCACCCGTACATGGCGGCGTACGCGGCGAGCAAGGGCGGCATCCAGTCCATGACACACGCGCTGGCCGCCGAGTACGCGGGGCGCGGCATCCGCTTCACCGCCGTGCAGCCGGGCTCCATCTCCTCCGGCATGACCGACGGCAGCGGCGCCAGCGGGCAGAGCGCGGGCCCCGGGCTGCCCGAGGACGCCGACATGAGCCTGTTCCTGAAGCTCTCCCCGGCGCTCGGCCGGGGCTTCGCCGGCCCCGAGACGGTGGCGTCCGTGGTCGCGATGCTCGCGAGCGAGGACGGCCGGTTCATCACCGGCACCGAGGTACGCGTCGACGGCGGCACCCACTTCTGACCGGCCGTCCGCGGGCCCGGACGGGCGTCCGCGCCCGCGGCCCCCGACTTCCAAGGAGCACATCATGAACGACCTCACCGGCAGGACCGTCCTCGTCACCGGCGGAGCGCGCGGCCTCGGGGCCGAGGCGGCGCGGCAGGCCGTCGCCGCCGGAGCCAACGTGGTGATCACGGACGTCTTGGAGGAGGAGGGCGAGGCCACCGCCGCCGGGCTCGGTCCCGCCGCCCGTTTCCGGCGGCACGACGTCACCTCGGAGCGGGAGTGGCAGGACGTCGCCGGCTTCGCCGTGGCGGAGTTCGGCGCGCTGCACGGGCTCGTCAACAACGCGGGCATCTCGACCGGCGCGCTGCTGGAGTCCGAGTCGGTCGAGCACTTCCGCAAGGTGCTCGACATCAACCTCACGGGTGTCTTCATCGGCATGCGGACCGTGATCCCCGCCATGAAGGAGGCCGGGGGCGGCTCGATCGTCAACATCTCCTCGGCGGCGGGTCTGATGGGACTCGCGCTGACGGCCGGCTACGGCGCCTCCAAGTGGGGTGTGCGCGGGCTGACGAAGATCGGCGCGGTGGAGCTGGGCACCGCCCGGATCCGGGTCAACTCGGTGCACCCGGGCATGACGTACACCCCGATGACCGCCTCGGTCGGCATCGAGCGGGGCGAGGGCCGGTACCCCAACACGCCGATGGGCCGGGTCGGTGAGCCGCACGAGATCGCGAGCGCCGTCGTCTACCTGCTGTCCGACGCGGCGTCGTACGTGACGGGCGCCGAACTGGCCGTGGACGGCGGCTGGACCACCGGTCCGACCGTGCGGTACGTCATGGGCGAGTGAGCCGGGCGGCTGCCCGCGGGCCGCTCGGGCGGCGGACTTGCCACACGTGCCGACACCCGGTGCGAGGGCGGTCCCGGGGACGCGTCGCCACCGTATGGTGAACCGTCACTTGTGTCCGCTCCGAGGGGAACTGATGGTGCGCCGTACAAGGATCGCCCGACTCACCGCCGCCTGGGCGTCGGCCCTGCTGCTCTGTGCCGGACTCTCCCCGGCGGCCTCCGCCGCCCCGGAGACGGCGGGCCCGGCCTCGGCCGCGGCCCGGCTCGACGCCTACTGGACGCCGGCCAGGACGGCGGCGGCCCTGTCCGCCTCCGCCGCGCAGGGCGCCGGTTCCGGACGGGCCGCCCCCACCGCGGTGGACGGACCGCGGCCCGGCGAGCACATCCCGTCCAGCCGGAGCTTCACCGGCATCCCGCAGGCGGGCACGTTCTTCTGGACCGACGCCACCGGCACCGGCCGCACGTGCAGCGGCTCCGTGGTGCACAGCCCCGGCCGCTCGCTCGTGCTCAGCGCCGGGCACTGCCTGAAGGGCTACTCGGGCGCCTCGCCGAAGCGGCATCTGGCCTTCGTCCCGCAGTTCCACGACGGGCTGAAGCCCTTCGGCGTCTTCCCGGTCCGCGACAACGGTGTCTACGTCCCCCGGCAGTACTACGACCTCGGCGCGCGGGCCGGGGCCGAGTACGACTTCGCCTTCGCCGTCACCGGACCCGACGAGGACGGGACCTCGCTGGAGGACGCGGTGGGGGCGGTGCGGCTGCTCACCGGCACCGGGTACGAGCACGCCCCGGTGCGGATGATCGGGTACCCGGCGGGGGCCGAGCGGCCGCTGGAGTGCTGGAGCCGTACGACGGCCTGGGTGAGCGACGATCCGGCCGAGCCCGGGACCTTCCCGCGCATCCCGTGCGACGCGTTCGTGGGCGGCACCAGCGGCGGGCCGATGCTGGTGCCGTGGTTCGGCGGCTGGGCGGTGGTCGGGGTGATCGGCGGCTACCACACCGGGGGGAACACCTCGCAGGTCTCCTACAGCGCCGTCTTCGGCTCGGCCACCCGGGCGCTCTACCGCGACGCGACGACCGGCGCCGTGCCCCCGCGGGCCCGGCTTCCTGAGCGGAGCGCGGGCGGGCACCGGCGAGCACACGCGTGCGGCGGGTCGGCGCCCCGCCGCGCGTCCGCTCCCGTGGTCAGGGCGCGGGTGCCGTGCTCACGCCTCGCGCGACGGCACCGGTCCCCCGCCGGCGGTGCGCCCGGTGGCGAACTCCTCGGCGAGCCGGCGACGGAGGACCTTGCCGCTGGGGCCGAGCGGCAGCGCGGTGACGAACTCGACGCGGCGCGGGTACTTGTAGGCGGCGATGCGCCGTCTGCTCCAGGCGATGATGTCCGCGGCCAGCCGGCCGTCCGGGGCGGTCCCCGGGCGCGGGACGACGACGGCGCACACCTCCTGGCCCAGCCGGTCGTCGGGCACCCCGACCACCGCGGACTGGGCCACCGCGGGATGGGCGGCGAGCAGGTCCTCCACCTCCCGTGGATAGACGTTGTAACCGCCGCGCACGATGGTGTCCTTGGTCCGGTCGACGACGGTCAGGCGGCCGTCGTCGTCCAGCACGCCGAGGTCGCCGGTGCGCAGCCAGCCGTCGACGACGGCGGCCCGGGTCGCCGCGAGGTCGTCGAGGTAGCCCGCCATGACGTTGTGGCCGCGCACCACGATCTCGCCGGTCTCGCCCGCCGCCAGCGCCTCGATCCGCTCCGCGGTGCCCGGCCGGGCGATCCGCACCTCGACGCCGCGGATGGGATGACCCACGGTGCCGGGCACCCGGGGGCGGCCGGGGAGGTTGTAGGCGACGCACGGGGACGCCTCGGTCAGCCCGTAGCCCTCGTGGACCGGGCAGCCGAAGACGGCCTCGAAATCCTCCAGGACCCTGGCGGGCAGCGCCGATCCGCCGCAGTAGGCCCGGTCCAGGGCGGGGCGCCGGCCGCCGTCGCGCACCGCCTGGAGCAGCGCCACGTACATCGTCGGCACCCCCATGAGGACGGTGCAGCGCTCGGCGGTCATCAGGTCGAGCGCCGCGTGCGCGCCGAAGCGGGGCATCAGCACGAGCCGCGCCCCGGCGCGCAGGCCCGTGCCCATGACGCAGACCTGCCCGAAGGTGTGGAAGAGCGGCAGGCACCCCAGCACCACGTCGTCGGGGCGCATCGCGAACGGCGCGAGCATCGTCGTGTCGATGTTCATCACCAGGTTGAGATGACTGATCATGACGCCCTTGGGGCGGCCCGTGGTGCCCGAGGTGTAGAGCACGACGGCGATGTCGTCCGGGGCGCGCGGCACGGCGGTGTCCAACGGCGGGCAGCGCGCGGCGAGTTCGTCGAGGGACGGGGACCGGCCGGGGGCCGCCACGGTGAGCAGCGGTACGCCCGCCGCCCGCGCCGCCGGTTCCCCCTCCGGCAGCAGGGGGCCCTCGCACAACAGCGCCCGCGCGCCCGAGTGCCGCAGGATGTAGGTGATCTCCGCCGTCCTCAGCAGGGCGTTGACCGGTACGACGGTGGCACCGAGGGCGAGCGCCCCGTAGTACGCCTTCGGGAAGCGGGCCGTGTTGGACAGCAGCAGCGCCAGGCGGTCGCCCGGTCCGATGCCCTGTCCGCGCAGCGCAGCGGCATGGCGCAGGGCGTCCTGCCACAGCGCGCCGTAGGTGAGGCGGGTGCCGTCGGCGACCAGTGCGACGGCACCGGGCCACTGCCGGGCCGATTCTCCGAGGACATGGGCCGCCGAGAGGGTCGCGCCGCCCGTCATCGCCGGCCGCCCGCCGCAGAGCGTGCCGGGCAGGCCGGGCACGAATTCTCCACTTTTCCGGTACGGCGGCCGCCGAATTCCGGATGGCCGGGAAAAGAATCTTCACATGCGGGGGCGGCTTCACATTCGGTCATCGGCACTCCGCTTCGAACGGTGTCAGGAGCGGGCAACGCGCGCTGTGCAAGTACCGCGGCGCATCCTACGATGGCCCGCGCCGGTTGGGAAGCGACAGGGAGTGGGCCCGGACATGTCGGACTACATCGATTTCTTCGCTCGCCTCGCCGAGAAAACAGCCGCGGGCAAAAGGGAGTTCCTCCAGCTCGGCCGGGTCGCCGGCCGATTCCCCGCCGCCACCACCGCGCACCATGGCGAAATCGCGGTCTGGTGCAGCAACGACTATCTGGGTATGGGGCAGCATCCGGAGGTTCTGGCCGCGATGAAGCGGGCCGTCGACGAATACGGAGCGGGGTCCGGCGGATCACGCAACATAGGCGGCACGAACCACTGTCACGTCGCTCTCGAAGAGGAACTCGCCGCGCTGCACGGAAAGGAGGACGCGGTGCTGTTCACCTCCGGCTATTCGGCGAACGAGGGGACGCTGTCCGTCCTCGCCGGGCGTATCGGCGACTGCGCCGTCTTCTCCGACCGGCTGAACCACGCGTCGATCATCGACGGACTGCGGCACAGCGGGGCGGAGAAGTTCATCTTCCGGCACAACGACCGTGCGCATCTGGAGGAGTTGCTGTCCTCGGTGGCCCCGGAGCGGCCGAAACTCGTCGTCACCGAGTCGGTGCACTCGATGCGCGGGGACATCGCCCCGCTGGCCGGCATCGCGGAGGCCGCCGAGCGGCACGGCGCGGTGACCTTCCTAGACGAGGTGCACGCGGTCGGCATGTACGGGCCCGAGGGCGCGGGGATGGCCGCACAGGAGGGCCTCGCCGCCTCCTTCACCCTGGTGATGGGCACGCTCGCCAAGGGGTTCGGCATGACCGGCGGCTATGTGGCCGGGCCCGCCGTGCTGCTGGACGCGGTCCGCGCGTACGCCCGTTCGTTCATCTTCACCACCGCGCTGCCCCCGGCGGTCGCGGCGGGCGCCCTGGCCGCCGTACGCCATCTGCGCGGCAGTACGCGGGAGCGGGAGCGGCTCGCCGTCAACGCCCGTCTGTTGCACACCCTGTTGCGCGAGCGGGACATCCCGTTCCTGTCGGACCGCACGCACATCGTCTCGGCCCTGGTGGGCGAGGAGCGGCTGTGCAAGCGGATGTCGGCCCTGCTGCTGGAGCGGTACGGCATCTATGTGCAGGCGGTCGACGCGCCGAGCGTCCCGGCCGGCGAGGAGATCCTGCGCATCGCGCCGTCCGCGGTGCACGAGCCGGACGAGGTAAGGGAGTTCGTGACCGCCCTGGACGCCGTCTGGTCCGAGCTGGACGCCCCGCGCGGGAGCACGCCGCGCGAGGTCGCCCGGCTGCCGTGAGCGGTCCGCCCGTCACCGGCCGCCCCGGCCGCCGGACCAGATGCGCCGCATCTCGGGCGACGCGGCGAGGACGTCCTCCAGGGGCCCGGCCGCCTCGACCCACCCGTCTTTGAGCACCACCACGCGGTCCGCCGCGCGCAGCAGCGCGGGCCGGTGCGTCACGGCGAGCACGGTCGCCCGCCGCTCCAGCAGCCGCTGCCACAGCAGGTGTTCGGTGTCCGGGTCGAGGGCGCTGGAGACGTCGTCGAGGATCAGGAGCTCGGGGCGGCGGGCCAGCATGCGGGCCACGGCGACCCGTTGCAGCTGGCCGCCGGAGAGCCTCAGCCCGCGCGGTCCCACGACGGTGTCCGGGCCCTCGCGCATCGCGGCCAGATCGGGGCCGAGGACGGCGGCGCGCACCGCGCCGGCCAGCACCGTGCCGTCGTCGTCGGCGGTGCCGAGCAGCACGTTCTCGCGGACCGATCCGCTGAACAGCCGGGGCGCCTGCGGGGTGTAGCCGCAGCGCGGGGCGACCAGGAACGCGGAGGGGTCGGCGACCGGTTCGCCGTTCCACAGCACGGTGCCGCGTTCGCACGGCAGGAGTCCGAGGACGGCCCGCAGCAGCGTGGTCTTCCCTGCGCCGACACCGCCGGTCACGACGGTCACACCGTGCCGCACGACGCTCAGGTCGACGTCGTGGACGCCGTGCCCGGTGCCCAAGTGGCGGGCGGTGAGCCCGCGCACGGTCAGCTCGCGCAGCGGCGGGTGCGGGTCCGGGTCCGGGTCCGGACCGGCCTTCCGGACGGGTGCGCCGGGCCCGGCCTCCCCGGGCGGGGCGTGCGGTGTCTCGCCGAGGAAGCCGGCGATCCTGCCGAGTGCCACGGTGACCCGTTGCAGCCGGACCGAGAGGATGCCGATGGACGCCAGGGCCTCCGCGAGGATCTGGAGGTAGAACATGAACAGCGCCAGGTCGCCCACGCTGAACGCCCCGTGGCCCGCGCGGCCGGAGGTGAGCAGCAGGACGACGCCGACGCCGACCGGTGCGGCGTTGGCGATCACCGTGCGCTGCACGCCCGCGAAGAGTTCCTCGCGCACCGCCGCTCGGGCCCGCGCGTCGTCGAGCCGTCCGATGTGCGCGCCCACATGCTCCTCGGCGGCGGCGGCCTGCACCGCGCGTACGTTGCCGACCGCTTCCCGCAGGGCTCCGGCGACCTGGGCGGAGGCGGTGCGGGTGGCCCGCCGGTAGCGCAGGAAACGGCCGTGGACGGCGCCCGTCACCGCCGTGATCAGGACGAGCAGGACGAGCAGGGCGCAGGTGACCACGGCGTCGATGCGCATCATGAGGGTGACCGAGGCGATCACGAACAGCCAGTGGGCGAGGTTGGTGGGGGCCCAGGCGACGAAGAACCCGGTCTCGTCCACGTCCTCGCCGACCGCCCGCAGCGTCTCCCCGGGCGCGGTGCCGGCGGCGGCTCCCGGCCGGCGCAGCGCGGAGCCCAGCAGTTCGCGGCGCAGCCGGGCCGTGGTGCCGTACTGCACGCGCGGCTCCAGCCGGTTGATCATCACCGCGAACTGGAGGCACAGGCGGGCCGTCTCGACGGCGGCCACCCAGGCGATCAGGAGCCACACCCCGTCGCCGCGGTCGAAGCCGTCGAACAGGCGCTGGAAGAGCAGGCCGACCGCCAGGGTACCGGCCCGCAGCAGCACCCACAGGCCGGTCAGGGTCCAGTAGGCGGCGGCCGAACCGCGCAGTGCGGCGGCGAGGCGGCGCAGCGTGGAGCGGGTGCCGCCGTGCGCGGGGGGTCCGGTGGCGTACTCGGGGGACGGCGGCGCGGTGGCGGTGGCGGCCGCGGTGTCGGATGCGGATGCGGTGTCGGGTGCGGATGCGGTGTCGGATGCGAATGCGGCAGATGCGTCGGGGGCATTCGAAGAGCCCTGGGCGACCGTGGTGTCGGGGGTGTCCATCGTGTCGTCGGCGTCCTCCGTGCCCTCGGATTCCTCGGTGTACGCGGCGTTCTCGGTGTCCCCGGCGTTCTCGGCGTTCTCGGCGTTCTCGGTGGCGCTCATCCGGCGCCCAGCAGTCCGTGGAAGCGGGAGGTCGGATCGGCGGCCAGGACGGTGCGGCGGCCGTCCTCGACGACGGTGCCCTCGTCCAGGACGAGGATGCGGTCGACATGGCCGAGCGCGTGCGGCCGGTGCTGGACCACCACGGCGGTGCGGCCGGTCAGCAGGCGTTCCAGGGCGGGCAGCAGCAGTGCCTCGGTGTGCGGGTCGAGGCGGGCGGTGGGCTCGTCCAGCAGCACCAGGGCCGGGTCGCGCAGAAACGCCCGCGCCAGGGACAGCAGTTGCTCCTCGCCCGCGGACATGCCGCGAGCACCGGTGCCGAGCACGGTGTCGAGTCCGTCGGGCAGGGCTCGCCACCAGTCGGTGAGTCCGGCCTCCCGGAGCGCGTCCCGCACCCGCCCGTCGTCGACGGCGGGGTCGAAGAAGGTCAGGTTGTCCCGGAGGCTGGCGTGGAAGACCTGCACCTCCTGGGTGACCAGCGCCACCCGGCGGCGCAGTACGACCGTGTCCAGGTTGCGCACGTCCGCGCCGCCGACGCGGGCGGCGCCCCGCTCGGGGTGGTGGAGCGCGAACAGCAGCCGCAGGACGCTGGACTTGCCGCTCCCGGTACGGCCGACGATCCCGAGCCGCTCACCGGGTTCCAGCCGGAAGGAGACCTCCCGCAGCACGGGTTCGCCCGGCTCGTAGGAGAAGGTCACCCGGTCGAGGGCGGCGGTGAGGGGGCCCGGCGGCAGCGCCGTGGCGGTGGTGTCCGCCGGGGGCCGCCGCGGCAGCAGGTCCCGCAGCCTGCGTACGCAGACGGCGGCCTCCTCCAGGTCCTGGAAGCGGGTGGTGATCGCGAGCAGCGGGCGGCGCAGCAGCATGGCGTAGGACAGCGCGGCGAAGGCGGTGCCGGTGGTGAGGCGGCCCGCGGAGTGCAGCCACACGCTGACGGCGAGGGCGAGGACGACGCTGGCCGTCGACAGGCCCTGCACCGTGGCGGGCCAGCGCACGGAGACGCGGGCCGCGTCGCGGGCCCGCCGGTACAGCTCGGCCTGCCGCCGTTCCAGGTCGGCCAGGGTGGCGTCGAAGGCGCCGTTGACGCGCAGGTCCTCGGCGGCGGCCAGGCGTTCCTCCAGGAAGCCGAGGAGTTCGGCGGAGGACTGGCGGCGGGCGGCGACGAACGGCATGGCCCGGCCGACCAGGCGGCGCAGCAGGACGAGGGTGCCGGCGGCGACGGGCGCGAAGACCAGGGCCAGGCGCCAGTCGAGCAGGAAGAGCGCGGCGAGGATGCCGCCCACCAGCAGGGCCTGCGCGGCGACTTCGAGGAGCAGCGCGGACATCACGGAGGCGAGGCGGGTGACGTCCGAGTCGATCCGGTCGACGAGTTCGCCGGGCGGGTGGCGCTGGTAGAAGCGTGCGGAGCGGCGCAGGCTGTGCGCGACGAGGTCGGCCCGGAGCCGGTTGGTGGCGCGCCAGGCGAGGCGGGAGGCCAGCGCGTCGGCGCCGATGGTCGCGCCGAGCAGGGCGACCGCGGCGGCCAGGTACCACAGGGAGACGGTGAACAGGGCCTGGGCGGGCCGCTGGGTGAGCGCGCTGTCGACGAAGCGGCGCAGCAGGTAGGGGGCGGCCAGTTGGAGGACGACGCCGAGCGGCACGAGCACCGCGAGCAGCAGGACGGCCGGGCGTTCGCCGCGCAGATAGCGGATCAGCAGGGACAGCTGCCGTAACGGACTGGCTGTCAAAGCGGTCCTCCCCCTTCGCCGGGCGGCGGAAGGCCCCAGGATAAAGTCCGGCCCGCGCATTGGGAATCACACGGGACGGTGGAATGCGAACCGTTGCTGCGGTTTCGGCGCGCTGCTAGACTCCACAGGTCTTCCGGGCCAATTGATCGCGATTGATCGCGTTCGTCAGCGGGGCGGGCCGACTGTTTTCGGTCACAATTCATTGGCCCTGTGTCTTTTCCGGGGGCGTCCGAGGTCCCATGGTGACGGCCGTCCGTGCCCGGGGCCGGCGCCGGTACGGAGCACCGCCTTGAACAATCGGGTTCGTTCGACGCGAGGGGGATTTCTCATGCCGAGTGACGCGCGGGACGCGGGCGGCGCGTCCGGGAACGTTCCGGGGCTCACCGGGAAAGTGGTGGTCACGGGTGCGGCCGGTTTCATCGGTGCACATCTTGTGGAGGATCTCCGGCGCCGTGGTGCGCATGTCGTGGGTATTGATCGAAAAGCCTCCTGGGCCGGGCGTGAAATTCCGTCGACCGCGACGGCGGGTGCGCTGCGCGCGGTCCACGCCGATCTCGCCTTCGCCGATCTCTCGTCCTGTCTGGAAAACGCCTCGGTGGTCTTCCACTTAGCCGCCTTACCGGGTGTGCGGCCGTCCTGGACGCAATTCCCGGAGTACTTGCACTGCAATGTCCTGGCCACCCAGCGCCTCATGGACGCGTGCGTGCGCGCCGGGGTGCCGCGGGTGGTCATGGCGTCCTCGTCGAGCGTGTACGGCGGTGCCGAGGGCCGGATGAGCGAGGACGACCTGCCGCGCCCGCTGTCCCCCTACGGGGTCACCAAGCTGGCCGCCGAGCGGCTGGCGCTCGCCTTCGCCGCGCGCCGGGACACCGCGCTCACCGTCAGCGCGCTGCGCTTCTTCACCGTGTACGGCCCCGGGCAGCGGCCCGACATGTTCATCTCCCGGGTGATCGGCGCCGCCCTGGAGGGCCGGCCCGTGGAGGTGTACGGCGACGGCACCCAGGTGCGCGACTTCGTGTACGTCCTCGACATCGTGCGCGCGCTGGTCCTCGCGGCGGTCTGCCCGGACCGGTGCAGCACCGTGCTGAACGTGGGCACGGGCAGTGCCTCCTCGGTCAACGAGGTCCTCGCGCTCACCGGTGAACTGACCGGGGCGCGGCCCGATGTGCGCTACGGCGCGGCCCGGATCGGGGACGTGCGGTGCACCACAGCGGACGTCGGCCGGGCCGAGCGGCTGCTCGGGTTCACCGCGCGCACCCCGCTGCGGACGGGGCTGGCCACCCAGGTCGAGTGGGCCCGGCACGCGCTCGCTGCGCCGCCGCCCGCGCCGGCCGCCGGGACGTCCGGCGCGGGCGGCCGGACCGGGATGACACCCACCGACCGGTCATAGCCGGCATGTGCGGCTTCGTGGGATTCAGCGACCCGGGCGGCGGACAGGACGCGTCCGTGGCCACGGCCCGGCGGATGCTGGCCGCCGTCGCGCACCGCGGCCCGGACGGGTCGAGCTGGTGCCACCACCGGGGGGTGACCTTCGCGCACTGCGCGCTGACCTTCGTCGACCCCGGGCGGGCCCGCCAGCCCCTGCGCTCGGCCGGCGGATCGACGGTGCTGGTCCTCAACGGGGAGATCTACAACCACGCGGAGCTGCGCCGTGAACTGCGGGCGGACGGGGTCCGGTTGCGCACCGGGAGCGACACCGAGGTCCTGGTCGAGCTGTACGAGCGGTACGGCACGGCCGTACTGGAGCGGCTGCGCGGCATGTACGCGTTCGCGCTGCACGACGCGCGGACGTCGACGACCGTGCTGGCCCGCGACCCGATGGGCAAGAAGCCGCTGTACTACACCCGGGTGCCGGGCGGAGTGGCCTTCGCCTCCGAACTGACCGCGCTGCTGCGCCATCCGGACGCCCCGCGCACCCCGGACCCGGCAGCCCTGGCCGGGTACCTCACCTTCCAGGCGTTCTGCGCGCCCGGCTCGGCGGTGACCGGCGTGCACAAGGTCCGCCCCGGTCATTATGTGACGGTCAGTCACAATGAGGTCACGGAGGCGGAGTTCTGGCGGCCGTGTCTCGGTGCGGGGCAGCGGGTGCCGGTGCGGCAGGCCGCCGACCGGTTCGAGGAGCTGTTCCGGGCGGCCGTGGCCCGCCGGGTCACCAGTACCGAACGGCGCCTGGGCGTGCTGCTCAGCGGCGGCCTGGACTCCAGCGCGGTGGCGGCGGTGGCCCAGCAGCTCTCCCCCGGCCGCCCGGTGCCGACGTTCAGCGCGGGCTTCGCCGACCGGGACTTCGACGAGAGCGGCCACGCCCGCACGGTCGCCCGCCATCTGGGCACCGAGCACCACACGGTCCGCGTCACCGGCCGCGACCTGGCCGACGTGGTGGAGTCCGAGTACGCGGCGGCCGACGAGCCGCTGGCCGATCCCTCGCTGCTGCCGACCCGTATCGTCTGCCGGGCCGCCCGGCAGCAGGTGCGCGGGGTGCTCACCGGCGACGGCGCGGACGAACTCCTGCTCGGCTACCGCTACTTCCAGGCCGAGCGGGCCATCGAGGTGCTGCTGCGGCTGATGCCGGCGCACCGGCTCCAGGCCCTGCTGGGCGCGCTCGTACGGGTGCTGCCCGCCCGGACGGGCAACCTCCCGGCCACGGCGGCGCTGCGGCTGCTGGCCCGGGGTCTGCGTGCGGCGCCCGAGCACCGCTTCTACCTGTCCACGGCCCCCTTCGGGCCGGGCGAGTCGGCCACGCTGCTCACACCGGACGCCCGCGCCGCCGCCCTGGCCGGGCCCGATCCGTTCGCCGAGATCTCCCGGCTGCTCCAGGGGCAGGACGGCCTCAGCGGTGTGCAGCGCAGCCAGCTCGCCGTCTTCGCGCACTTCCTGCGGGACACCATCCTCACCAAGACCGACCGCGGCGGCATGCGCAGCGCCCTGGAGGTGCGCGCGCCCTTCCTCGACCAGGATCTGGTCGAGTACGGCAACTCCCTGCCGACCGCGCTGAAACTGCGCCGCCTGACCGGCAAGTACCTGCTGCGCCGGGTGGCGTCCCAGTGGCTGCCCGGGACCATCGTGCACCGCACCAAACTCGGCTTCCGCGCCCCGCTGGCGGCCCTGCTGCGCGAGGAACTGCGCCCGCTGCTGCTGGACACCCTCGCGCCGGCCGCGCTGCGCTGCGACGGCCTGTTCGACGCGGAGGCCGTACGCGTCCTGACCGACGACCATCTGAGCGGCCGGCGCGACACCTCGCGCAAGCTGTGGGCCCTGCTGGTCTACCAGCTCTGGTACCGCGGCCGGGCCGCCGCCCCGCCCGCACCCCTCGCTCTCACCGAGGAGACCCACCGTGCACCGTGACCGCCCGATCATCCAGGTGCTCTCCCCCCGGACCTGGGGGGAGTTCGGCAACTACCTCGCCGCCACCCGCTTCTCCCGGGCGCTGCGCACCGCCGTCGAGGCGGAGACCGTCCTGCTGGAGGCGGAGCCGATCCTGCCCTGGCTCGGCGAGGCCGGCGCGGAGATCCGCACCATCTCGCTGACCAGCCCCGACGCCGCGACCCGCACCGAGCGCTACATGGGCCTCATGGGGCGCCTCCAGGAGCGGTTCCCGGCCGGGTTCGAGGCCGCTCCCACACCCGCGCAGCGCACGGCGCTCGCCCCGCTCACCGCGCATCTGGCGCGGACCGCGCCGGACGTCGTGGTCGGCACCAAGGGCTTCGTGGCGAGGCTGTGCGTGGCCGCCGTACGGCTGTCCGGGGTGCGCACCCGGGTGGTCAGCCATGTCACCAACCCGGGGCTGCTCCAACTGCCCCTGCATCGCAGCCCGTACCCGGATCTCACCCTGGTCGGGTTCGACTGGGCCCGCGACCGGCTGCTGGCCGACTGCGGCGGCGATCCCGCCCGGGTGCGGGTCATCGGCCCGCTGGTCGCCCAGCACGACCTGCGCGACTTCATGACCGCGGGGTCCGCCCGGGAGGCGGACGGGCCGGAGGAGCCCTGGGGCGGCGACGACGATCCGGACCGGCCCCGGCTGATCGTCTTCTGCAACCGGGGCGGCGACACCTATCTCGACCTGGTGCGGCACATCGCGGACACCCACCCGGACACCGACCTCGTCTTCGTCGGCTACGACGACCCCGGCCTCGCCCACCGGGCCGCCGCCGGGGCGGCCCGGCTCGCGCACTGGCGCTTCCACAGCAGGCTGACCCAGACCCAGTACTTCGACTACATCGACCGCGCCGCCCGCTCCCCGCACGGCCTGCTCATCTCCAAGGCGGGCCCCAACACCACCCTGGAGGCGGCCTACTTCGGCATCCCGGTGCTCATGCTGGAGTCGGGTCTGCCGATGGAACGGTGGGTGCCGGGGCTGATCCACGAGCACGGCCTGGGCCGCGCCTGTGCCGGACCCGAGGAGCTGCTGGGCACCGTCGACGACTGGCTCGCCCGGCCCGCCGCCATCGAGGCGCACAAGAAGGCGGCCGTCTCCTTCGCGGAGTCCGTCCTCGACCAGGACGCGGTGACCGCCCGGATCGGGGATGCGGTGCGGCCCCTGCTGGAGGCGCGGTGAAACCCCTGCTCAAACTGGTGTCCGGACCCGACGGGGTGCGCGCCGAGGGCGACAAGGAGGTGCGGCTCGGGCATGTGCTGGACGGCGACCCACTGGCCGACGGGCCGCCGCCCGAAGGTGTCTTCGCCGCCTGGAGCTGGGACGGCGAGCGCCTGCGCGCCCGCAACGACCGGTTCGGCGTCCATCCGCTGTACTACCGCGCCGGCGCCGACTCCCTGGCCCTGTCGCCCGACCCGCTCGCCCTGCTCGTCCCCGGGGAGCCCGCCGCGCTGGACCACGACGCCCTGGCCGTCTTCGTCCGACTCGGCTTCTTCCTGGGCGAGGACACGCCGTTCGCCGCCGTCCGGGCACTGCCGCCCGCCGCCACCCTGACCTGGTCGGACGGCGGGCTGCGCGTCCGGTCCGCGGCGCCCCCGCCGCCCGGTCCCGCCGCCATGACCCGTGACGAGGCCGTGGACGGGTTCGTCGACCTCTTCCGCGCCGCCGTGGCCCGGCGGCTGCCCGAGGAGCCCTACGACCTCCCGCTGAGCGGCGGCCGGGACTCCCGGCACATCCTGCTCGAACTGTGCCGGCAGGGCGCGCCTCCCCGGCTCTGCGTCAGCGGCGCCAAGTTCCCGCCCGACCCGGGCGCCGACGCCCGGGTGGCCGGCGAACTCGCCGCCCGGCTCGGTCTGCCGCACCGCACCCTGCCCCGGCCCCGCTCCCAGTTCCGCGCCGAGCTCACCGCGAACCCGGGCCAGGGCATGGGCACCCTCGACGGCGCCTGGACACTGCCGCTGCTGGCCTTTCTGCGCCGCCGCGGCGGCCTGTCCTACGACGGGCTCGGCGGCGGCGAGCTGGCGCAGAACCCGAGCATCGCGCTGATCCGGGAGAACCCCTACGATCCGGCCGCGCTGCCGGAACTCGCGGAGCGGCTGCTGGCGGCGGGCCGCACCGGCGCCCATGTCGAGCACCTGCTGGGACCGCGCACCGCCCGGCTGTGGAGCAGGGCGCGCGCCCGCGACCGACTGGCCGCGGAACTCGCCCGGCACGCCCCGGCCGCCTTCCCGCTGGGCTCCTTCTTCTTCCACAACCGCACCCGGCGCTCCATCGCCCTGGCCCCCTTCGCGCTCGGCGGCGACCGGCTCCTGATCCACACCCCCTACCTCGACCACGCGCTGGTGGACCATCTGTCCTCGGTGCCCCACCCGCTCCAGCTCGACGGCACGCTGCACGACCGGGCGCTGCTGCGCGCCTTCCCGGAGCACGCCGCGCTCGGCTTCGCCTCCGCGGTGCCGCAGCGGCACGGGCCGTCCCTGGTGGCGCACCGGCTGGCGTACCTCGTGCGGCTGCTGGGCCACACGGTGTGGGCCGAGCCGGGCTGGCGGCGCGGCGGGGACCGGGTCCTGCCGCGGCTGCTGGCCGCCGGGCGCGGGCCCGGCGCGCCCAGACGGGTCAGCCGACTCCAGCCGCTGGCCCTGTACCTGCTCCAGCTGGAGTCCCTGGCGTCCGGGCACGCGCCCGGGGCCTCCTGAACCTCCGCACACCCTGCTCACCCCTGCGCACCCCTGCTCACCCTGCGCTTCCCGCCGTTCCTGCACCGCGCTCGCCGAGCGGACGCGCCGGTGATCCACACCGGCCGGTCCGGCACGACCCCCGAAGGAGGGGACACCATGCGGAAGACACTGCCCGTCATCAGCACCGGTCCGACAGCGGGGTCGGGCAGCTGTTCGACCGCCGCCACGGCACCGGCGGCCCGTCCCGGACTGCCCCGCTGGCGCCGTCGCGGTCTGCGCATCGCCCTGGTCCGCCACCACGACCTGTGCCTGAACACCCGTCAGATCACCCAGATCCAGAAGCGGGCCGGGGTGCTGCCGCACCTCGGGCTCGGCTACATCCACACCGCGCTGAAGACGGCCGGCTTCCACAACGTCATCCAGGTCGACACCCCGGCCCTCGGGCTGGACGCCGAGGGACTGCGCCGGCTGCTCGCCGACTTCGCACCCGACCTGGTCGGCGTCAGCACCACCACGCCCGGACTGCCCGGCGCCGTCGAGGCGTGCCAGGTGGCCAAGAGCACCGGCGCCAAAGTGATCCTCGGCGGCCCGCACACCGAGGTCTACGCGCGCGAGAACCTGCACCACGACTGCATCGACTACGTCGGTGTCGGCGAGGGCATCACGATCATGCCCGAGCTGGCCGAGGCGCTGGAGCAGGGCGACAGGCCCGACGGCATCCGCGGTCTGGTGAGCCGCGAGAGCGACGGCGGCGCGGCGCCCATGGTGAACCTGGAGGAGGTCGGCTGGCCGGAGCGCGGCGGACTGCCCATGGACCGCTACTACTCGATCATGGCGCCCCGGCCGTTCGCCACGATGATCTCCAGCCGCGGCTGCCCCTTCAAATGCAGCTTCTGCTTCAAGCAGGCCGTCGACAAGAAGTCGATGTACCGCAGCCCCGAGGACGTGGTCGGGGAGATGACCGAGCTGAAGAAGCGCTGGGGGGTGAAGGAGATCATGTTCTACGACGACGTGTTCACCCTGCACCGCGGCCGGGTCCGGGAGATCTGCGCGCTCATCGGCGAACAGGGCCTGAAGGTGCGCTGGGAGGCGCCCACCCGCGTGGACCTGGTGCCCGAGCCGCTGCTCAAGGCGATGGCCGGGGCGGGGTGCGTGAGGCTGCGGTTCGGCATCGAGCACGGCGACCCGGAGATCCTGCGGCGGATGCGCAAGGAGAGCGACATCGCCAAGATCGAGAAGGCCGTCACCTCGGCGCACGAGGCCGGGATCAAGGGGTTCGGCTACTTCATCGTGGGCTGGCTCGACGAGAGCCGGGAGCAGTTCCGCCGCACCATCGACCTGGCCTGCCGGATCCCGCTGGACTACGCGAGCTTCTACACGGCGACCCCGCTGCCCGGGACCCCGCTGCACACCGAGTCGGTGGCCGCGGGCCGGATCCCGAAGGACTACTGGGACAAGTTCGTGCGGGGCGAGTTCGACAGCCGGATCGGCTATCTGGTGCCCGACGCCCAGCACCGGGCCCAGGCCGCCTACCGGGCGTTCTTCCTGCGCCGCACCATGGTGAAGCCGCTGCTGGGCCACATGGCCGCGACCGGCCAGTGGCGCAACACCCTGGACGGCCTGCGCAGCCTGGCCCGGTCGACCTCCAACACCGACCGTGACTTCTGACGCGCCGGGCCCGGACACCCGCCCCCGTCCGGGCCCGCCACCCCGCCTCAACGCACCGCTGCCCGCCCGCTCCCCGGCCCGCCGCGCCGAACCCTGGTGGCTGCGCCATCCGCGCCGCGCCATGGCCCGCGGCTTCCGTCCGCCGCCGTCCTGGGCCGTGCCGGTCCGGCACGTCCTGCCGGACGACGACGGCGGCCGGGACGAGCAGTGCGGCCAGGAGGGTCGCGACATCCGGGAGGACCGGGACGGACCGGAGGGGCCCGGCGGGCGGGACGGGCGGGACGGGTCCGGTGCGCCGGACGGGTCTGGTACGCCGGACGGGGCCGGGCGCGCCGTCGCGGCCACGGACGAAGTACGGGCCGCGGCCGCCGCGTTGGGCCGCGAGGTGCTGCCCGCGCTGGCGCTGGTCGCGCCGACGTACGTGGCACGGGGGACGCTCGCCGAGCAGGAGGAGCGGCTCGACGCCCTGCTCGACCAGCTCGCGAAGGCCGGTGCGGCGCACCCCGAGGCCCCGTTCGCGCTCTTCGTGGGCATGCAGTGGTCCTGCGCCGAGGAGGAGCGCGAGGCGCTGCGGCGGCTGCGGGCGCTGGTGGGCCGGGCCCGGGACCGGCTGCCCCGGCTGCCGGTGTGCGGCCTCTCGCTGCCCGGACCGGGCAAGCCGCGTACGCTCAACGCCGCGATCGAGGTGGCCGAGGCGCTCGGCTGCGTCGGCGTGGGCTGGGTCGACGACGACGTGACGCTCGCCGAGGGCTGTCTGGCCCGGCTGGTGCGCGACTTCCTGGCGGCCGGCTGCCGGGGCGCGATGGGCGCCACGAAGGTGCCGCACACCAAGGAGTTCGCCACCTCAAGGCTGCTGGCCCGTGCCAAGGCCGTCGCGGCGCCCGCGACCGCCTACCCGCACGGCTGCTGCATCCTGGTCGCCACCGACGTGGTGTCCGGCGGTCTGCCGGGCCGCTATGTCTCCGACGACGGCTACGTCTGCTTCCGCCTGCTCGACCCGGACCTGCCCGATCCGCTGGCCCGGCTGCGGCTGGTGCCGGACGCCCGCTGCCACTACTTCGTCGCCGGACCGGCGGGCGAGACCCGCCGCCGGATCCGCCGGCTGCTGCTCAACCACCTCGTGGACCTCGCCGACTGGCCGCTGCCGGTGGCCCGGTACTACTTCCGGCACGTCCTGTTCTCCGGACTGTGGCCGCTGACCGCCTTCGACGGTTCCCGCGGGCTGCGGCACGGCGTGCGGAAGGCGGCCATCAAGTGGCTGTACTTCGCGTGGTTCGCGGGCGTGGGCGCCGAACTGTACCTGCGCGGGCTGGCCGGCCGGCCGCTGCGCCGCATCGAGTGGGCCCCGTACTCGGCGGTCCGCACCCCCTCCCCCGCTGACCAGGAGCGCCGATGAAGGTACTGTCCCTGCACTCCGCCGGTCATGACACCGGCGTCGGCTACTTCGAGGACGGCCGGCTCGCGTTCGCCGTCGAGACCGAACGGCTCACCCGGGTCAAGCACGACCACCGCAGCGACATCGCCCTGCGCCATGTGCTGTCCCAGCCGGGTGTGGACGCGGACGGGATCGCACTGGTCGCGGTGAGCACACCGGTGCGCAGCGCGCTGCTGAAGATCCCCGACCTGGACGAGGCGATGCGGCGCATCGGCGCGGGGGCGCCGCACCACCGCACGGTGTGCGATCTGCTGGGGCGGCGGGTGGAGTGCGTGGTCGTCACCCACGAGGTGTCGCACGCCGCGCTGGCCGCGCACTACGCCGGGCACGAGGACGGCACCCTGGTCCTGGTCAACGAGGGCCGCGGCCAGCTGACCCGCAGCTCCCTGTTCCGGGTGGACGGCACCCGACTGACCTGGGTCGCCAAGGATCCGCTGCCCTGGTACGGCAACGGCTTCGGCTGGACGGCCATCGGCCATCTGCTGGGCTTCGGCAAGAGCCCGAGCGTGGCCGGCAAGGTGATGGCGCTGGGCGGCTACGGCAGTCCCGATCCGGCCGTGCGCGAGCAGTTGGCGGCCGTCGACCCGCGCGTGATGCACGATCTGGGCCTGGCCGAGGAGGTACGGGCCCGGCTCGCGCTGCGGCCCGAGTTCGCCCCGGAGTTCGAGACGGCCGCCCATGTGGTGGCCACCTTCCAGGAGTTGTTCACCGAGGCCGTGCACGCGGTCCTGGACCGGTACGCCACCCGTACCGCGACCGGCGTCGGCCCGCTGGCGCTGGGCGGTGGCTGCGCCCTGAACATCGTCGCCAACTCGGCGCTGCGCACCTCCTTCGGGCGGGACCTCGCCATCCCGCCCGCCTGCGGCGACGCGGGCCATCTGGCGGGGGCCGGGGTGTACGCGCTCACCTATGTGCTCGGGCAGCGGCCGGACCCGATCGGCGTCTACGGCAACGGCACCGGCGAGGCCCGCTCCGATGTCCTGGACGCGCTGGGCGCCGCGGGTCTGACGCCCCGGGAGTACGACGCCGGGGCCGTGGTGCGGGTGCTGGCGGAGGGCGGTGTGGTGGCGTACACGCAGGGCGCCGCCGAACTGGGGCCGCGCGCGCTCGGACACCGCTCCCTGCTGGGCAGTCCGGCCGTGCCCGGGATGCGCAAGCGGATGAGCGAGGAGCTGAAGCGGCGGGAGTGGTACCGGCCGCTGGGCGCGGTGATGCGCGAGGAGCGCTTCGCCGAGCTGTTCCCGGACGCCCACCCCTCGCCGTACATGCTGTTCGAGTATCCGCTGCCGGAGGGGACCGCGCCCGAGGCCCGGCATGTCAACGGCACCTGCCGCGTCCAGACCCTGGGGCCGGGCGAGCGGCGGCTGCACGGGCTGCTCGCCGCCTTCGAGGCCGCCACCGGGGTACCCGCGCTGATCAACACGTCACTGAACGGGCCCGGCCGGGCCATCGCGCACACGGCGGCGCAGGTGCTGGAGGACTTCGCGGACAGCGGCGTCGATCTGTATGTCTTCGACGAGGTGATGGCCCACCGGGACGGATCCCGGTAGGCCATCGCCGCGCCGCGCACCGCCGTCAGGGCGCCGTGTGCAGGGGGAGCAGCCGGTCCAGGACGTCGGTGGTGTACAGCTCGGTCACCGCCTCCAGACCGAGGGCGGCCGGCTGTTCCCGCACCGCGTCCAGGGCGTCGGCCCGCAACTGCCCGAGCAGCGCGGCGACTTCGGCGGCGGGGACGGCGCCGGTGCGCATCAGGTGTCCGAGGTTCCCGGCCCGTTCGCCGTTGCGGTCGTAGTCGGTGAGGTCGTCGGCGATGGTGATGATCGTGCCGAACGCCTCGGCGAAGCGGCGGGCGGGGCCCACCGACCCGGTCGCCCGGCCGCAGATCGCGGCCAGCGACCCGTAGCAGCCGAGGAAGGACGCCCCGTAGGTACTGGCACCGGCCCGCCAGCCGTCGAGGTCGCGGGCGCGGTGGCTCTTGACGCGGATCTGGCCGGTGCACACGGTGGTGAAGTCGTGCTCCAGGAGGTCGGTGACGGACCGGGGGTCCTCGGCGAGGGCGCACATCTCCCGCACCGCCGTCAGATGCAGGTGCAGGCACAGGCAGGCGAGTTCGACGCGGTTCAGTCCGGTGTCGTCGTCCATGAGGTCGTCGAGCAGCTTCATGGCGACGATGTCCGACACGAGGGCGCGGGCGACCCGGGCGCGCAGCGCCGGGTCGCCGATCCACTCGGTCAGGAAGTGCGGCACCCGCAGATAGAGCCGCAACGCGGCGGTGTGGGCGACGAGTCCGGGCGATCCGCCGTTGCGGGCGACGAAGTCCGTCACATGGTCGCGGTTGGCGGACTCGGTGGCGAGCATGGCGGTGGTGTACGTGTCCGGCAGGGCCAGGGTCACCGGGTGCCTCCCGCCATCTCGGTGAGGGTGGTGCGCCAGTCGAGGTGTTCCAGCGCCCCGGCGAAGCCCACGTAGTCGGCGCCCGCCTCCAGATAGGCGTCGACCTGTTCGCGGCGGCGGACGTTGCCGCTGACGAAGAGGATCTGGCCGGGGTCGAGCCGGTCGCGGAAGCGGCGTACCACCTCGCCCGGCACCCGTGCGTGGCGCGAGTACAGGTAGACCAGGTGGAAGCCGAAGCTGCGGGTGACCGCGATGTGCCGGTCGATCTGCTCGGTGCCAGCGGTGGCGACCGGCACGGTGCCGAGCAGGTCGCCGGTCCTGCGGTCCTCGCCGAAGGTGAGGGCGACGGTGAGCAGCAGTTCGGGCCAGTCGGCGCGCTCCGCCCGGCCGGGCAGGGCGGCGACGGTCTCCAGGCAGCTCTTCCAGACGTAGTAGTCGTCGCGGGAGCCGAGCAGAGCCGGGAGCAGCACGGCGTCGGCGCCGCGGGCCAGCGGGAAGCCGAGGCCCTTGCGCGGCGGGAAGTGCAGCAGCACCGGAAGGGAGCTGGCCTCCTTGATCGCCGCGATGTAGGGGTCCATACGGGTCTCGAAGGACTCGTAGTCGGTGCTGGCCAGGATGAGGGCGGGAAAGCCCAGGTCGTCGAGGACCTTGGCCTTCTCCACGGCCTCCTCCTGGGGCACCTTGAACGGGTCGATGATGTGCACCGGTCCGCGGGCGTGACCGCGCAGCCGGGTGAGGACGTCCCCCGGGCCGAGCAGTGGTGGCGCCGTGCGGACGGTGTCGTGCGGGACCGGATGCGGTGTGGTGTTCACCGGCCTTACCCCCTTGTCGTCCGGTCGTGGGTCCGGTCGCCGGGTGCGCCCGGCGCCGTCACGCGCGGGGCGCGTGGTCCGGCCGCCGCGGGGCCGGCGGGGCGACGGCGGCACCGGCTCTGGCCAGTGCGGCGACGACGGACGCGGTGGTGTAGAGCGCGTTGTTGTCCAGGACCAGGGAGCCGAGGGCGGCCTTGCCGCGGCGGCCGCGCTCCCAGCGCTCGCGTGCGTCGGGGTCGCGTTCGGTGGGGCCGGGGACCCGGCACCAGGCGGAGGGCCGCCAACTGCCGTCCGCTCTCTGGCTCGCCGTCAGGTACTCCACCGCCCGGTGTCCGGCCTCCGCCGTCGCGGCCCCGGCCCCGGCGGTGACGGCGCGCAGCGCGAAGGCGGTGGCGAAGGCGGAGCCCCGGGGTTCCTGCGCGGTGCGCACGGCGCCGTCCGGGCCGATGCGCCGCGCGGCCCAGCGGGCGGCGTGGCGTGCGTAGGGGCTGGGCGGCCGGGGCCGGCCGGCGGTGAGCGCCTCGGCGGCCAGGGCCGTGGGGTACTCGCGGTCGGGCCACCAGTAGGCGGGCCAGGCGCCGTCGGGGCGCTGGATGCGGCGGAGCCGGTCCAGGAGCCGTTCGCGCACCGGCAGTCCGCGCAGTCCGGCGGCCGCGGCGGTCACACAGGGGTGGCTCGCGTACCAGGCGTCCCAGCGGGGCGCCACGCGTTCCAGGAAGGGCTGGGCGATCTCGGGCAGATAGCTGGAGACGCCGTCGTCGGGCTGGCGGTGGGCGGCCACGAAGCGGTACCCCTCAGCGGCGCGGGGGTCGTCGTCCTCGCCGAGCGCCTCGGCCAGGCGCAGGACCCAGGAGGTGATGTCGGCGTCGCCGGGCACCTTCGGGCAGTAGCCCCAGCCGTCCGAGGGGCCGCGGGAGCCGCGCAGCAGCCGCCACGCCCCGGCCGCCGCCTCGCGTGCGGGTCCTTCGGGCAATTCCGCCAGTGAGGCGCCGACGAAGGCGGTGGCCCAGAATTGTCCGGGGCCGCGGACTTCGTAGTCGTTCCACCAGCCGTTCTCGTCGCGGGCCGACCGGAGGAATTCGGTGGCCGCCGACAGGGCCTGCCGCACCGGTTCATCGAGAGGTAATCGCTGAGCGCCGTTCACGTACTCTCCTTTCCGCGGAGAGGCGACGAGCCGGGCCACCGAGCCGGCGCGCGCTCATGCGGCGGCGGCCGGAGGATTTCCCGATCCTACACGCGTTCGTTTGGTCGAGGTAGGGCCGGATTTTCCCGGGCGGAAACGCACCGGCGGTGCCGGGCCGGGAGCGTACCGGCCCGGCACCGCCGAGGTGAACACCGCGCGCGGGGTCTTCACACGAATTGCATGTGGGCGCGCCTGCGCAGTCGTACGGACATCACCGTGCCGCTCGCCACCGCGAGCAGCGCCGCCACGACGAGGGCGTGCACGGTTCCGGAGGTGAGGGAGCCGTCGGCCGCGCCGTCCACGGCGTAGGTGATGATCTCCCGGGTGGACCAGAAGGGCAGCGCCTTCGCTGAGCTGTTGGCCGGGTCGATCACCATCTGGGCGCCGATGACGCAGATCAGCAGCAGGGTCCCTTCCAGGTCCCGGGGCACGGCCAGGCCGAGCAGCAGTCCGAGCGGGACCGCGACCATGGTGGTCAGGGCCAGTTCGGCGGCCACGGCCTGCGGGTGCGCCACGTGCTGGTCGGTGGTCACGACGACGGCGTACAGCGCGGAGACGAGCAGTCCGGCGACGGTCAGCGCGAGGGTGCGGCCCAGGAAGAGGTGGCGGGGCCGGAAGCCGGACAGGGCGAGGCGGGGGGCGAGCTGACGGCCGGTCACCGCCGAGAACAGGGCGGCGGTGCTGACGGCGAAGCCGACGCCGAGGCTGGCGAACCGGATGGCCTGCCCGGCCTGGTCGTGCCGGCCGAGGTAGAACACCAGCGGCACCAGCAGGAGCAGCCCCAGGACGCCGCGGCGGCGCAGCAGTTCGCGCAGCGTCATCTCGGCCATGCGCAGGGTGCGGATCACCGGCGGGCCCCCCGGGTCGCGGGGGTGAGGTCCAGGACGTGGTCGACCTGGTCGAGCTGGTGGAGCAGGTGGGTGACGACGACGACCGCCCGGCCCTCCTCGCGCCAGCGCCACACGTTCTGCCAGAAGTCGACGTAGGAGCCGCGGTCGAAGCCCTGGTAGGGCTCGTCGAGCAGCAGGACCTCGGGGTCGGCGAGCGCGGACAGGACGACGTTGAGTTTCTGCCGGGTGCCGCCGGAGAGGTCCTTGGCGAGGGTGGTGCGGGCCACCGGCCAGTCCAGCCGGGCGGCGAGTTCGCGGCCGCGCCGGTCGGCGTCGGGGCGGCTCATCGCGGCGCCCGCGCCGAAGAGGGTGAAGTGCTCGCGCGGTGTGAGGAAGTCCATGACACCGGCGTCCTGCGGGCAGTAGCCGAGCCGTCCCGCGACGGTGACCCGTCCCTTGTCCGGACGGACGAGTCCGGCGCAGATCTTCAGCAGCGTGGACTTGCCCGCCCCGTTGCTGCCGACGACCGCCGCGACCTCGCCGGCCCGGACCGCCAGATCGACGCCGTCCAGGACGCTGCGGCGGCCGTAGCGCTTCACGATGCCGCGCGCGTGCAGCAGGACGTCGCGTCCGGCGTCGCCGGACGCGCCCTCCAACCGCTGTGCGGCGCTCGGTGCGTACTCCATGGATGTCACCCTCCTGCCGTCGCCCGCGGCGCGTGGCGCGGAACTCGGGCCTGTGTGCTGGTGGTTGCGGGGCCCGCGGCCGGCCGGGACCGGGCCGCCGGATGCCGGACGGCCAGTGTGCCGCACCCGGCCCCACCGGCCCGCCGCAGGGGGCGCCGGAACCGGGCGAACAGGTCCGCCGCCGCGGCCTCCGCCGTACCCACGCGCCACTTCTTCGTCCCCCGTATCGCGTGCCCCGGGTAAAAATCATCCGGGCCTTTTTCGGTCGTTCTCTTGATCCGTTCCCTGCATTTCCGTCGGCCGTCCCATGGAATTCGGCCAGGGGTCCGCCGGGTGTTCCGGCGGCTGTCCGGCGAATTCACCGGACGCACACAACCGCACCACGGCTATTTCGGCCAGAGCACCTCCCGCCGGAGTGCGCGGGACACCCGCTCTTGTGATCAGTCGGCGGCGCTGGTTAGCGTACGCCCGTCGCCCCGGCGAAATCCGCCGTATTCCCCGCGTGGTGCGGCGGTCGTGAAATCCACTCCTTCTCGCCCGGCGGGACGTGGGTCCGGCGAAGGGACGGGTATGCCTGGGGGCATCGAGGACGGCCGCCTGTGGTGGCAGCGTGCGGTGGCCCGCGGATTCGATCCCGTGCCCGCGCCCGACGGGCCGGTGGCGCTGGTGCGCGGCGGCCGGGTGCTGCCCGGTCCCGAGGCGCCGGCCGCGCTGCCCGCCGGCGGGCTCGGGGTGCTGCTGCCCACCTATGTCGCCCGCTGCGGCCCGGCCGAACAGCGCACGGCGCTGCGGCACTTGCTGACCGCGCTCGCCGAAGTCCGCGCGGCCCGCCCGGAGCTGCCGCTGACGCTCTGGCTCGGGATGCAGTACGGCCCGGGAGAACTGGCCGAGGCGGTGCGCCGGTTGCGCGCGCTGACCGGCCCCGGGGCCGGGGACGAGACCGGGGCCGTGCGGGCGGGCGCGGCCGCACCCGCCCCGCCGGACGTGGTCGGCTTCGCGCTGCCCGGTCCCGGGAAGATCCGCACCGTCAACGCGGCGCTGCGGCTGGCCCGGCCGCTGGGGCACACGGGCTGGCTGTGGACCGACGACGACGTACGGCTGGCGCCGGGGTGTCTGGTCCGGCTCGTCGACCGCTTCCTGGAGCGCGGCGCCACCGGCGCCGTCGGCGCGCACCTGTCCGCCCTGCCGCGCGCCTCGGCCGCCGCCCTCACCATGGACCGCGTCTCCCGGGTGACGGCGCCGCCCGCACCGTATCCGGCGGCGGCCTGCATGCTCGTGGCCGCCGGCGTCCTGGCCGGGGGCATCCCGGCCCGCCGGCTCGCGGACGACGGCCATGTGCTCTTCGCCCTCCTGGACCCGGCCGCGCCCGATCCGTGGCACGACCTGGAGGTGCTGCCCGAGGCGCGGGGCTCCTTCTACCGGGTGGGCCGCGCCCACGACACGCTGCGGCGGCTGCGCCGCTCCCTGTACAGCCATGTGACCTGCACGGCCGACCACCCGTGGCCCGCCGCCCGCGTCTACCTCACCGAGGTCCTCTTCCACGGCCTGTGGCCGCTGGCGCCCTGGGACGGCTCCGGCGGACGGGTGCGGGGCGCGAAGCGGTGGGCCGCCAAGGCGGTGCAGGCGGCCTGGTTCTGCTCGGTCGCCGCGAGCCTGGCCGTCCGCGGCGCCCTGGGCCGCCCGCTGCGGCACGTGCCGTGGGGCGACGACGGCGACTTCCGCAGCCCGGCGGCCGAGGGGCGGCCCGGGGCCGTACCGGCGGCCGGGCACTGACACAGGACGGCCGCGCGGCGCGGCCCGGGAAGGAGACTGCGGTGCGGGCAACGGCACAGGGGGATCCGGCGGTGACCGTCATCCTGCCGCACTACGACTGCGCGGCCTATCTGGGCGCCGCCGTCGCCTCGGTCCTCGGCCAGGACCGGCCCGATCTGCGGCTGGTCGTGGTCGACGACTGCACGCCCGGCGAGAGCTGGACCGAGGCGCTGCGCCCGTACACCGGCGACCCCCGCCTCCACGTCCTGCGCGCCTCCCGCAACGTCGGGCATCTGCGCCTGAAGAACGAGGTGCTGCGCCGGGTGGACACCCCCTACGTGGCCTTCCAGGACGCCGACGACATCAGCATGCCGGACCGGCTGCGCCACCAACTGGCCCTGCTGGAACGGGACCGGGCCGATCTGGTCGGCTGCGCCTACGAGTACATCGACGCCGAGGGGCACGGCTCGGGGCGGCGCCGGATGCCCCGCAACGGCAACCTGTGGCTGCGGCTGGGCCGCTCGACCGTCCTGCTGCACCCCTCCAGCGTGGTGCGCCGCGAGGTGCTCGAACGGCTCGGCGGCTTCGACGGCACCGTGCGGCTGGGCGCCGACACCGACTTCCATCTCCGGGCGGCCCGGCTGTTCCGGCTGCGCAGCGTGCGCCGTGTCCTGTACCGCTACCGGATCTGGCCCGACTCCCTGACCCAGGCGCCGGACACCGGGTTCGGCTCCGCGCGGCGCCGGGCCTACACCGAGGCCATGAACGCGCAGGAGGCCCGCCGCCGCGCCGCCCGCACCCGCGAGGAACTGCTGCCGCTGCTGGTCGCCCCGCCCAACGACGTCGAGTTCACCCTGCACCCGGTGGCACCGGCCGGATGAGCACGCGGACGAGCACCGTGAGCGCGGCGGACTTCACCGTGGTCGTGGCGGCGCCCGAGGGCGACGCCGAGCCCGCCCTGCGGTCCGTGGCCCGGCAGTCGCCGCCGCCCGCCGCGGTCGTCCTGGTCACCGGGGGCGGCCCGGAGCCGGGAAAGGGCGAGGTGCGCCCGGTCCGCGCGGCCCCCGGTGCGGCGGGCGACGCCTGTACGGCGGCGGCCCGCGCGGCGCGCACACCGTACGTGGCGTTCCTCCAGGGCCGGGACGAGGTGCTGCCGGGCTGGCTGGAGCAGTTGGCGCGGGCGGCGGCCGAGGACGCGGCCCTGATCGAGTGCGGTGTGCTGCGGCTGCGGGAGAGCGGTCTGATCGACGGCATCACGCTGCCGCCGGAGGTGCCCGGCCGGGCCGACGTCGCCTACGCGGTGCGCCGCGACCTGCTCGGCGAGCCGGACGGACCGGTGCGCGGCGGCGGCCGGTACGCCAGGGTCACCGTGCCCCGGCTGCTGGTGCGCCGCCGCACCGGCGAGGGCGCGGCCACCGGCGCGGCGGCCCGTGCCGCGCGCGCCGACGTCCTGCGCGCCGCCTCCCTGGGCTCGCGCGCCGTCGAAGGGGACAGCGAGCCGCCCCGGCCGGGCCGCCGCCCCGAACTGGTCTCGGTCGTGCTCCCGGTGCGCGACGGCGCGCTCACGCTGCCCGCCCAACTGGACGCCCTCGGCCGCCAGACGTACCAGGGGCCCTGGGAGGTCCTCGTCGTCGACAACGGCTCGGCGGACGGCACCCGCGAGGTGGCCCGCGCCGCGCGTGCGGTGCTGCCCGCGCTGCGGATCGTGGACGCCCGCGACCGGGCGGGCGAGAGCTACGCCCGCAACCGCGGGACCGCCGAGGCGCGCGGCGATCTGATCGCCTTCTGCGACGCCGACGACGTGGCCGCCGAGGGCTGGCTCGCGGCGCTGGCCGCGGCGGCGCCGGACGCCGCGCTGATCGGCGGCAGCCTGGACACCGCCCTGCTCAGCCCCGCCCACGCCGACGAGCAGCCGCTGCCGATGACCGCGCAGACCGACTTCCTGCCCTTCGCGCGCGGCGCCAACTGCGCGGCGTGGAAAGAGGTGCTGGACGCCGTCGGCGGCTGGGACGAGAACTATGTGGGCGGCGGCGAGGACATGGACCTGTCGTGGCGGGTCCGGTTGTCCCACCACCGGCTCGGCTACGCCCCCGACGCCCGGATGCACTACCGGCTGCGCGCCGAACTGTCCTCCCTGGCCCGGCAGAAGTGGAACTACGGCCGCTCCGGCGCACGTCTGTACGACGCCTACCGGCACGCCGGGTTCCGGCGCCGCGACGGCGCCACGGTCCTGATGAACTGGTCCTGGCTGCTGCTGCACTCCCCCGACCTCGCCCGCTCCCCCGCCCTGCGCCGCCGCTGGGTCCGCTACGGCGCCCGGCTCGCCGGCTTCCTGGCGGGCAGTGTGGAGCAGGGGGTCGCCTATCTGTGAGCGCGGGGGCGGGCCCGGCTGCTCAGGTGCCGGGGGCGCCCTGCCGGGCCGTGTCGATCAGGGCGCGCAGACAGGCCATGAACTGGCGGTGCGTGCCGCCGTCGTCCTCGCTCTGGAGGATGGTCGCGAAGTACTGGCTGAGGGCGGCGCCCACGGCGGCGCCGACGACCGCGTTCATCGGGTGGTCGGCGGGCAGCCCGGTGGCGGCGGTCAGCGCGGGGCCCGTGATGCGTACGGCCTCGGTGATCTGGCTGCTGCCGTGCGCCCGGAGCGCCGGGTTGGCCTCGTACATCGCGGTGAGCAGCGTGACGAGTTCCGGGTCCAGGGCGTCGGCCTCGCCCAGCAGCCAGGTGTCGACGACGTCGAGGAACCCGGAGTCGGGCCGGTCCTTGAAGACGGTGGTGAGCCGGGCCGCGACCTCGTCGGGCACGGACAGGGCGATGTCGTGCTTGGAGGGGAAGTACAGGGAGACCGTCCGGGGTGCGACGTCGGCCGCCTCGGCGATGTCGGCGATGGTCGTGCCGTCGTAGCCCTGCTCGGCGAACAGGCGCATGCCCGAGCGCCTGATGGCCTCCCGCCGTCTCGCCTTGCTGCGCTCCCGGTGGGACGCCCTCGTCTCGCCGCTCATGGCCGTAGCGTAGTCGCAGCGGCGGCGCGGGCGGCCGGGCGCCGGGCGCCACCGGTGCGGTCCGGCGGGCGGGACCCGCGCGGCGCGGCGGCCGGCGGTGCCGCCCGCCGCCGCGCCGCACGGCGCTCCCGCCCGCTACTCCTCCGGAGCGATCCGGGCACCGGAGTCGCGATCGGTCACGAGGATCGCCTCCATGGGGCAGGACTCGGCCGCGTCGACCAGTTCCGGCGCGGGCGCGGTGATCTCCGCCTCCGGGCGCGAGGCGCCGTCGCGGATCCGGAAGCGCCCGGGTGCGACGCCCGCGCAGATGCCGGTGGCCATGCACGCCTTCTCGTCGACCCGCACCCGCCATGCCTCCTCGTCCGGTCCCGGGGCCGGTGCCGGTGCGCCGCGCTCCCGCAGGCCGTCCCGGGCGGTCATGACGGGTCCCAGGTCACGAGCATCTTCTGCAGGCCCTTCACCCCGGCGCCCGTCTTCCACACGAAGTCCTCGCCGGTGCCGGCCGGGCGCAGGCCGGGCAGCCGTCCCAGCAGGGTGCGCAGGGCCACCTGTAGCTCCATACGCGCCAGTTGGGCGCCCAGGCAGTGGTGGGGGCCGTGGCCGAAGCCGACGTGCGACGCCTCCTGGCGGGTGAGGTCGAGCCGCTCGGGACAGCTGTAGACGGCGGTGTCGCGGTTGGCGGACGCGTTGGAGGCGACGACCGGTTCGCCCGCGCGCACCACGCCGCCGCTCAGCTCGACGTCCTCCAGGGCGTAGCGGGCGACACCGCCGCTGCCCAGGGGCACGAACCGCATCAGCTCCTCCACGGCCTGCGGCACGAGGTTCAGGTCGGCGCGGAGCCGGGCCAGCTCGGCGGGGTGCTCGAACAGCGTGTACACGAAGTTGGGGATCTGGCTGGCGGTGGTCTCGTGCCCGGCGACCAGGACGCTGACGCCCATGGCGACCAGCTCCTCCTCGGAGAGCCGGTCCTGCTCGTCCCGCGCCGCCACCATCACGCCGAGCAGGTCGTCGCTGGGCTCCTTGCGCCGCTCGGCGACCAGCGCGGCCATGTAGTCGGACAGCTCGTCGGCGTAGCGCTCGACCTCTTCGGGGGTGAAGCGCGTGGTCGACAGCAGGGCGTCCGACCAGAGGCGGAACCGGGTGCGGTCCTCGACGGGCACGCCGAGCAGTTCGCAGATGACCGTGACGGGCAGCGGGAGCGCGAAGTCGGCCACCAGGTCGGCGGGCGCGCCGCGTCCGGTCATCGCGTCGACGAGCCCGTCGGAGATCGTCTGGGCCCGTGCCCGCAGCGCCTCGACGCGGCGCGCGGTGAACGCCTTGGCGACCACCCGCCGCAGCCGGGTGTGCTCGGGCGGGTCGAACGCCAGGATGTTGCCGGGCAGACCGCGGTGGTAGCGCGTCCTGGGCTCGTCCCGGGCCGTCGCCTCGGCCCGGCTGAACCGGGCGTCGCCCAGGACGGTCTTCACGTCCTCGTACCGGGTCACCAGCCAGGCGGGCTCGCCGTGGGCCAGGCGCACCGGGCACAGCGGCTCGCTCTCGCGCAGTTCCTCGAAGCGCGGCTCGATGAGCAGTTCGTCGGTCTCCTGGAAGGGGAACGGGTGAGGATCGCTGATGGCCATGAGGTGCCGCCTCTCGTGGGGGAAACCATCTGCAAGGGCTCTCCGCACGGGCGCGGGGGCGGTGGTCCCGCCCGTTGTACGCGTCCTGTCGTGCCTGGTCGTACGCGGTCCGGGCGGGGCGCCCTGTCCGCCCCGCGGCCGCCCGGAGCATCACATTTCGTCCTTGTTCGACCGTAGGCAATCGTGCAGACGGATGCAATATTGCTTTCGGACGCATCTTGGTTGGCCGTATCCGGACCGGTGGGCCGCCGCGGTGTCCGGAGACCGACGGCGGCGGGCGCGCCTTCGGCACGTAGGGTGTGCGGATCCGATCGAACGAGAACAGGCGGCCGGGCGGCCCGTCCGCGGCGTGTCCCGAGGACCGTCGCGGGCGCCGGGGAAGCGGGAGCGACGTGACCGAGACCGAGACCAGGGCCGAGACCGCCACCGCGCCGGCCCCCCTGCTCCTGGACGACGGCCGGCCCGCCGCCGCTGCCTGGTCCCTCGACCCGGCCCTGCTGCACCTCAACCACGGCTCCTTCGGCGCGGTCCCGCTCGTCGCGCAGGAGCGGCAGAGCGCGCTGCGGGCCGAGATGGAGCGGGCGCCCGTCGTGTGGTTCCCGCGCCTGCCCGGACGGATCGCCGCCGCCCGGGGCGCGATCGCCGGCCATCTGCGCACCGACGCCGCGGACCTCGCGCTGGTGCCGAACGCCAGCGCGGGCGCCAGCGTCGTCTACGCGGCCCTGGCCGAGCGCCCCGGCGGGGACGTCGTCGTCACCGACCACGGCTACGGCGCCGTCACCATGGGCGCCGAACGCCTCGCCCGCCGCTGGGGCCGCCGGGTGCGCACCGCCCGGGTGCCGCTGGCCGCCGGTGCCGACCAGGCGTACGAGGCGGTCACGGCCGAGGCCGACGACGGGGTCGCGCTCGTGGTGCTGGACCAGATCACCTCCGCGACGGCGCGCGGGATGCCGGTGGAGCGGATCGGGGCGGAGCTGGCCCGGCGGGGCGTGACGCTGCTCGTGGACGGCGCGCACGCGCCCGGCCTGCTCGCCGCCCCGCTGGACGGGCTGGTCTGCGACGCCTGGGTCGGCAACCTCCACAAGTGGGGCTGCGCGCCCCGCGGTACGGCGGCGCTGGTCGCCCGCGGTCCGCTGCGCGACCGCCTCCACCCGCTGATCGACTCCTGGGCCGCGCACGAGCCGTTCCCGGACCGCTTCGACCAGCAGGGCACCCTGGACGCCACCGGACCGCTCGCCGCGCCCGTCGCGCTGGACTTCGTCGAGCACACCTGGGGCTGGGCGGCGGCCCGCCGCTACATGGACGAACTGGCGGAGTACGGCGCCCGGGTGATCGGCGCCGCGTTCGCCGGATCCGCGGCCGGGGTGCCGAGCGCCGACGTCGGCATGCCCGTGCCCGGCATGCGCCTGGTCAGGCTGCCCGAGCCGCTGGGCACCAGCCGGCTCGCGGCGGACGCGCTGCGCGACCGGGCCCCCGCCGAACTGGGCGCGGAGACGGCCTTCACCAGCTTCGACGGCATCGGATACCTGCGGGTGTCGGCGCACGTCTACAACACACCGGCCGACTACGACCGCTTCGCCGAGTCCTGTGTGCCGGTGGTGTGCGCATGGGCGCGGCGGGCCCCGGCACGGAGCTGACCGGCCCTGCCGCACGGGCCGCCCGGCGCCGGACGCGGGGCGCGCCTGGTCACAGGGACGGGCGGCCCCGGCGGAAAAAGATCGATCCGGGGCGCCGGCCGTGCAACCCGGGCCGCGCGCGGCCCGTCTTCCCGGTCGATCGCGAAGCGGCGGCCGTGGGGGCCGTCCGCCGGTCCGCACGGACCGCCAGGTCGGGCGATCGGTTCAGGGGGATCCCGTCATGCGTTTCCGTTCCTTCAGGTTCCCGGGCAGCTCCGCGGGCGTACGCGGCGCGGCGGCCGTCACCGCGCTCCTGGCGGCGGGCACGCTGCTGGCCGGTGCGGGCCAGGCCGCCGCGGTCAGGGGCGGCGGTCCGGCCAAGGCCGCGGACCAGCCGTACACCATGCTCATCGAGCTGAACGGACAGCAGTTCTGCGGCGGCACCCTGGTGGCACCGACCAAGGTGCTCACCGCCGGGCACTGCGTCCAGGACGCCGGGAAGCTCTCCGCGCTGCGCGTGATCGGCGGCCGGACGCAGGTGAACGGCACCGACGGCACCGTACGGCGGGTGAAGTCCGCGCGGATGGACGCGCACTACACCTCCCCCGGCCTCGCCCACGACGCGGCCGTGCTCACGCTGGACCGGGCGATGCCCTACCGGCCGATCCCGGTGGCCGGGCCGCGCGACGCCGCGCTGGTCGCCTCCGGCAGGAAGGCGCTCGTGCTGGGCTGGGGGCGCACCGGCCCCGGCGTCTCGGCGACCCGGCTGAAGCAGACGCAGCTGGTCCTCTCCCCGCTCACCGGCTGCCGCCCCTACACCGACGAGGACACCGACCCCGGGGCGATGCTGTGCGGGACGCCCCGGCGCGGCACCGCCGACAGCGTGTGTCCGGGCGACTCCGGCGGTCCGCTGGTCAGCGGCGGCAAGGTGGTGGGCATCGTGTCGGCGGGCAACAAGTACTGCGACGGCCAGTACCCGGTGTCGGTCTTCGTCCGCACCGACTCGGTCGCGGCCGGGCTCGGACTGAAGACCGCCTGACCCAGGACGTCCCGAGCCGGGTGGTCCCCTCGCCCCCCTTCGAGGGGTCCGCCCCCCCAACTCCCTTACGCGCTCTGGCGTTTCACCGCGCGCAGGGGCACGCTTGCGCGCGGTGTGCCGCAGGGGCACTCCGGTGACGAAGGCGGGGCGAATGAGACCGATCAGCCGTAGGGGCTTCGTGGGGTTCGGCGCGACCGTGGCGGCGGGCGTGGCGCTCGGCGCCGGCCAGCGCCCGGCGTACGCGGCCGGGCGGGCGGCGACCGGCACCGTCAAGGACGTACGGCACGTGGTGATCCTCATGCAGGAGAACCGCAGCTTCGACCACTACTTCGGGCGGCTGAAAGGGGTGCGCGGCTTCGACGACCGCAGCGGAGTGCCGCTGCCCGGCGACCGCTCGGTCTTCGAGCAGCCAGGCGGCACCGGCCGCCAGTACCCGTGGAAGCTCAGCGCCACCCCCGCGGCGGGCGGCAAGGACGGGGAGACGCTGGCCCAGTGCAGCGGCGACCTGCCGCACTCGTGGACCTCGCAGCACGCGGCGTGGAACAAGGGCCGCATGGACAACTGGGTGGCGGGCGTGGGCAATGTGCGCTCGCTCGGCTATCTGGACCGCACCGACATCCCCTTCCACTACGCGCTCGCCGACGCGTACACGGTCTGCGACGCCTACTTCAGCTCCGCCCTCAGCGCCACCGGCCCCAACCGCACCTACCTGTGGAGCGGCAAGGTCGACGCCGCCAGCTACGACGGCGGCGACGAGACGGGGCTGACCTGGCAGAACTACGCCGAGGCGCTCCAGGCGGCCGGGGTGAGCTGGAAGGTCTACCAAAACGCGCAGGACAACTACGGCGACAACGGCTGCGCCTACTTCAAGAAGTTCACCGACGCCCCGGCCACCGATCCGCTGCATGTGCGGGGCATGTCGTCCGTGCCACGGGTCACCGGCTCCACCCCGGACGACATCGCCGCCGCCATCAAGGCCGACGTGCTCGCCGGCACCTTGCCGCAGGTCTCGTGGGTGGTGCCCAACCAGGCGTTCTCCGAGCACCCGTACTCCACGCCGGGCGACGGGGCGCACTTCGTCCACCTCGTCCACCAGGCGCTGGCCGCCGATCCTGATGTCTTCGACTCCACCGTGCTGTTCCTCAACTACGACGAGAACGACGGCTTCTTCGACCATGTGCCGCCGCCGTCGCCGCCCGCCGGGACCCCCGGTGAGTTCCTGAACGGGGTGCCCTACGGGCTCGGCTTCCGGGTGCCGATGATCGTCGTCTCGCCCTGGACCCGGGGCGGCTGGGTGTCGTCGGAGGTCTTCGACCACACCTCGGTGCTGCGGTTCCTGGAGACCTGGACGGCCGCGCTCGGCACGCCCGCCAAGTGCCCGAACATCAGCGACTGGCGGCGCACCGTCTGCGGGGACCTGACCGGCGTCTTCGACTTCGCCCACCCGGTCACCGGGCCGGTCTCGCTGCCCGCCACGAGCGTCATCGGCTACGCCACCTGCGGCCCGCTGCCCAACCCGGTGCCGACCACCAACGCCCGGCCCGCGCAGGAGCCCGGCACCCGCCCGGCCCGCGCGCTGCCGTACCAGCCCAACGGGTACCTGGACCGGTTCGAGTATCTGGCGAACGGCCAGATCTACGCCTGGTGCGTCATGGCCAACCAGGGCGCGCCCGCCACCCGGGCGGCGCACTTCTCCCTCCAGCCGGTGGCCTACCGGGAGTCCACACCCTGGCAGTACACGGTCGGCGCGGGCGGCACCGCCTCCGACTTCTTCAACATCGGGCCCGCCTACGGCGACGGGAAGTACGACATCGTCATGCTGGGCCCCAACCGCTTCCAGCGGCGCTTCCGGGGCAACGCGATGACGGCGGGCCGGCAGGCCGAGGTCCGCACGCGGTACGCGGTCGAGCCCGGCACCGGCAAGCTCGCCATCTGGTTCGCGATGACCAACTCCGGTTCCGCGCCGGTGACGTTCACCATCACCTCCGACCACTACCGCGGCGACGGCCCCTGGCGCTACCGGGTCGCCGCCGGGGCCACCGCGGAGGACTTCTTCAACGCGGTGGCGTTCCAGAACGGCTGGTACGACTTCACGGTCACCGTCGACTCCGACGCGGCGTGGTCGCGGCGCTTCACCGGTCATCTGGAGACGGGCGCCCCGAGCGTCAGCGGGTGACGCGGGAGTGCGGTCCGTCCCCGGGGACGGACCGCACCGCCGGCCACGGCGCGGGCCGTCTCAGCCGCAGCGGCCCGTGGGCCCGGCCCGGGTCACCACGTCGGTCCTCCCGGTCGTCGAGTCCAGCCAGATCACCTGACTGCCACCCGGGGCGGAGGCCCCGGTCTGCGCGCCCCGGTTGCAGGACACCCGTCCCAGCCGGGTGCCGGGCGCGCCCGGGGTGCCGTTCGCGGCGAACTGGTAGAGCTTGGGGGTGGATTCGTTGCGGATCACGGTGTCGGGAAGGTAGGTGCCGACGACCGCGGCGTCCTCGGAGACCGCCAGGTCGTAGGCGTTCAGGGCGTCCGGGCCGCTGCCCGGACTGAGGTCGGCCACGTCGGAGCCGTCGAGGGCGGCACGGCGCAGCGTCGTCGCGTTCGCGTCCAGGCCTTCGTCGAGCAGCCAGAAGACATGGGTGCCGTTGAGGGCCGTGGGGCCGAGGGACGTGGAGCCGTCGTACCGCTGGACCGCCCGGTCCTCGCCGGTCGCCACGTCCGCTACGCGGGTGGTCCAGGCGTAGGTGGCGGCCAGTCCCACCCGGCTCATGTCCTGGTAGGCGACCTTGCCGTGGCTCACCGAGGACCCGTGCGCGCGGTGGTAGGTGCCGCCGCCGACGGCGTGTTCGTCCTGCGGGTCCTTGAGGCTGAGGTAGACGATGCCGCTGCGGCCGCCGTAGGTGTAGTAGTCGAAGGCCACCACGTCGCCGTCGACGCCCGTGGCGCCGCCCACGCTGCGGCCGTGCCACAGGGTGCGGACCGGGCCGCCGGAGAGCGAGCGGGCGAGGATGTCGACGCCGCCGGGTCCGTGCGCCTGCCACACCACCGTCCTGCCGTCGGTGGCGGGCCTGGTGTGGTAGCGGCCGTCGTTGGGGCTCATCAGCCTGGGCTGCCCCTTGCCGTCGGCGCGGCCCGCCCACACCGAGTACGGTTCCGAGCCGTCCTCGTTGGACCTGGACGCCGCCCACCAGCCGCCGCCCGCGCCCAGCTCGGTGCCGGACGTGTTGATCCCGCCGAGCAGCACCTGGCTGTCGTTGCCGAGGGCGAGTTCCCAGCCGGGCACGATGCCGTGGGCGATGAAGGCGCCCTTGAGCTTCTTCAGTCGCGCCGCGCCGGTGCCGAGGTCCTTGGCGGCGGCGAGCACGGCCGCGCGTCCCTCGGTGAACCCGTCGAGCGGGGTGAGGTATCGGGTGAGCGCCCGGTAGACGATCCGGTCGGTGGCGGCGGCGCCCAGCTCCCTGCGGGCGTCCCACAGGGCGCCGCCGAAGATGGTCGAGTTGAGGTGGACGCCGCCGTTGTCGTTGAGGAAGTCCACGCCGACGAACGAGCCGGTGGTGGTGCGGCCGTCGTCGAGGTCGCGGGTCGCGCACGCGCGGGGGCCCTTGGTCCGGCAGAGCCGTTCGCCCAGGAGCCCGGAGTCCGGGTCGTCGGCGGGGATGCCGTACACGGACGCCTCGATGGTGTTGCCGAAGTAGTCGGCGATGGCCTCGTTCAGCGCGCCGGACTGGCCCGCGTACATGAGGTTCGCGGTGTGCGCGATCACGCCGTGGGTCATCTCGTGCCCGACGACGTCCAGGGCGGCGGAGAACGGCAGGTACTCCTCGTCACCGCCGCCGTAGACCATCTTCTGGCCGTCCCAGAAGGCGTTGGCGTACGGCGTTCCGTAGGAACCGGTCACCCCCACCAGGGAGTTGACGGTCATGCCGTGGCCGTCGAGGCTGTCGCGGCCGTGCTCGGCGCGGAAGTAGTCGTAGACCCGGCCGGCGGCCCAGTGCGCGTCCACGGCGCCCGAGGCGGTGGCGTCGGCGCCGAACGCGGGCACCGGGGAGCTGAACTCCCTGATGCCGTCGGGCCAGGTGCCGCTCGTGTCGGCGACTTCCCTGCCGCGGGCGTCCCAGGTGGACAGGACGCCGTAGTGGTAGTCGTCCTGGGGGATGCGGGTGCTGTCGCGCAGCACATAGGTGCCCTCGGTCTCGTCGTGCTCGATGTCGAGGGGGACCTCGGTCCCGTCGAGCCGGACGCCGGTGCCCTTCTCGGCGGCGGCGAGCGGCCGGGCGGCCGGGGTGCGCGGCACCGGACGGGCAGCCGCGCGGGCGGCCGGGCGGGCGGCGCCGAAGGTCTGGACGCCGCTGTACTGGAGGACGGGGTAGCCGGCGCGGGCGTCGATGTAGACCTCGCGCACCACGGGCGCGCCGTCCGCCGGACCGGTGCCGCGCACGGTGATGTGCCGGGTCAGGACGCCGGGGCCGGCGGGCAGGACGACCAGGCCGTGGTCGGTGCCGTGCAGCAGGTCCGCCGGGTCGGTGCCGGGCGCCGCTGCGGGCCGTCCGGCGAAGTGGTGGTCGTCGAGGTCGCCGAGGACCGCGTCCACGGCCCGCTCCACGGCGAGCGCGGAGCCGATGCCGTCGGTGGTGCCGGTGGTCAGCCCCGTGAAGTACTTCCCCGAGGTGCCGGTGACGGTGCGGCGGCCGTCGTGGTTCTCCATCCGGACGACGTACTCGCCGCCCAGGACGGGGACGCCCCGGTGGCGCTGCCGCAGCCGGACGGTCTCCTCGCCGTGGGCGCCGACCGTCCCGCCGGGCACCAGGTCGTGCCGGGCGTCGGGGATCCGGTAGCGGTCCCGCCGCTGGTCCAGGTAGGCGCGGGCGGCGTCCGCCGCGCTGTCCTCGGCAGGTGCCGGCTCGCGGATGCCGCTCACCAGGGCGGGTGTCGCCGTGGCCCGTCCGGCGGTTTCTGCCGGGCCCGGCGGTCCGGCGGCTCCGGTCGCCGCCGCGGCGGCCGGGGCCAGCGAGACGACGAGTGCGGCGGCACCGAGCAGTGCCGCCGCACTCGTCCACGGGCCGCCGGGCCGTGTTCTTCCTCCGGCTGCGCGGCCGGTTCTTCTCCCAGGGTGACGCACGGTCTCCCCAACCCCCCTCGTCGGCGGTGCCGTCGGCCGAGCGCCGTCCGGCAAGGCGCCATCGAAGCGGCCGGAGGGGCGCGGCATCAACGGGCGGCGTCCGGCGGCGGCGACTTCCGGACGGGGCCGCCGGGTCCGGCCGGGGCTCGGGGGCGGGCCCGGTGAGCTGCTGCTGCGCGGGTGCGGGCGGGGAGCTGTCCGGCGGGGCCGGTGCCCCGGCTTTCGACCGGTTCTCGGCGCACCGGGTCAGCTGTGGCTGACGGTGAGTCCGTAGAAGGCGACCCGGGCGCCCTTCGTGGTGCTGTCGGAGGAGGACTGGTTGTAGGAACCGGCCTTGAAGTACTGCTTGTACTGCTGGAACGAGGACGGGACGGCGTAGTGCGTGGTGCTGTCGTTCACGGTCAGGTCGATGGTGTCGCCGCCGGTGACGGCGATGGTGTAGCGCCAGGTCTTGCCGGTGGGGACGTGTCCGACCGGGTGGAGGGTCTGGCCGCCCGAGGGGGAGTCCTCGGTGCCGAGGACGATGTCGCCGCCCGCCCGGTAGTACAGCTCCACCAGCGGCTTGGTGGAACTGCCGCCGCTGCCGAGGTGGATCTGTCCCACGCACACGTTGGACGTCACGGAGACCACGCGCAGGGTGGCGCTCAGCCGGTGGGTGCCGCGCAGCGGCCAGTCGGCGGCGCCGCCGCCCCGGTTCATCTCGCGCAGTTCGGAGCGGGCGTAGTGGGAGTTGGGCGTGGTGACGCCCTTCTCGGAGGCCCAGAACGTCATCGCGCCGTCGCGGGTGTCGGTGTAGAAGTACGCGTCCTGGTAGCCGTCGCGCCCCTTCAGGCGCGCGGAGGAGATGGTGGTCGGGGAGCCGGGTGAGCCGACCGGCTCCTGGAGCTGCCAGGTGGACAGGTCGAAGTTGCCGCCGGGCGCGACCTTGGGATCGGCGGCGTCCGCACCGCCCGTGCCGAGGACGGACAGGACGGCGGTGAGCGCCGCGACGGTCGTGGCGGCGATGGTCCGGGAACGCTGGGATGACGTCATGGGGGTTCCTGCCGGGTGGGGGGAGACGGGGAGTCATGGTCGTGGAGTTCAGCGGGCTGAACGTTGACCGTGTACGTGGACTTCCGGTGCTCCGGGAACCTAAGGGCCCGCGCCCGGCCCGTCAAGGCGTGCGGCACGAAGGCCCCCCGGCGCCCGGACGCCCGGTCCCGCGTTCCGTGCGCTGTGCGCGCCGCGCGGAAGGCACTTGGTACAGGCCAAAGTGCGCCGGGGCGGACACCGGGGCTCCGGCGCCGCCCCACCCCTTCCGACCTCGCGTCACCGGGCCGGTACGGTGCGTATTCAATCCGTGAGGGGTGCACGCACATATCCCCCACGAGTCCTTCACCGATCATGCACCTTCGGCCAGCGGGCGTTCCGGGCGCCCGGCCGGGGGCAGACGTGGCGCCCGCCGCGTGCCTAGCCTCCCGGGCCATGCGATCACCTCTGATGCGCCGCTTCGGCCTCGCCACGGTCCTCGGTCTCGCCCTCGCCGTCTTCGGCCTCGCCCCCAGCGCGAGCGCCGATCCCGCGCCGGCCTCCCTGACGTTCGCCACCGACACCGCCTCCACCACGCCCGGTGGCACGGTCCAGTTGTCCATGACGCTGACCAACAACAAGACGTACGACGTCCTCTTCGTCCATCAGACGATCGACCCCACCTGGCTGACCACCCAGCGCCCGGACCTCAAGTACAGCTTCACCGGGTGCAGCCTCGCCACGGCCACCGGCAGCACGCCCTGTTCCGGCACCGGACCGGCCGACCTGGGCGGCAACTACGGCGCCACCGTCCCGCCGGGTCAGAGCCGCACCGTCACCCTCACCCTCCAGGTCGCCGCGGACTCGGGCTGCAACGGCGACATCGGCTTCTACTCGTACTACTACGCCGAGTTCAGCGACAGCACCAACAGCAGCGGCGGGCCCGTCTACACGCCCGAGACACGGGTGAACTGCGCCTGACGCCCCGCCGCGGGGACCGGATTTCGGCCCGGGGCGAAGCGGGCGCCGCGACCCGGATGCGCGGCGCGCGGACCGGCGGGCCTGACCCGGCCGCCGGTCCGGGCGCCGCCCGCCACCTGGGACCCGGCCGGTCCGGGCGCCGCGCGTCCGGACCGGCCGCGGCGCCCGCGGCGGCCGCGCGCGGACCGCGGCCCGACCGGCGAGTCCCTGCCGATTTTCCGTCAGGACCCGGCACACGGCTCCATCAGGCACACAAACCCTTCACCATATGACGCGACGGATGCGTCGACGGCCGGTGTCCGAGGGGGGCACCGGCGTCACGCGAGGGGCCGCGCCCGCTCCACAAGAGCCGCGCCGCCCCTGCCGGGGGGAGAGGACCTCACCGCATGAAGCGGACCATACGCACGACCGCGCTCACGGTCGGCGCGCTCGTCGCCGCGCTGGGACTGCCCGCAGGGGCCGCCCACGCCGACGGCACCGCGCCCCGCGTCGACCTGCGGACCCTGATCGTGAGCGACGGCGGCCCGTCCACCGGCGCGATAGCCGCCGAACTCGACGCGGCCGGCACGCCGTACACGGAGATCGACCTGACCCAGGCCGGGAGACCCGTGATCGACGCGGCCTTCCTCGCGGACACGGTGGACGGCCGGCCGCGGGCCAGATTCCAGGCCGTCGTCCTGCCCGACGACAACCCGTTCCCGGCGAACTCGCCCGAGATGGCCGCGCTCGCCGCCTACGAGAAGACCTACGGCGTCCCGCAGGTCGACGCCTACACCTACGCCCGCCCCCAGGCCGGGCTCCAGCTGCCGACCGCCGGCGGCTACTCCGGCAGTGTCGACGGGGTCGAGGCCCAGGTGACGGCCGCAGGCAAGGCGGGGCCCTTCGGCTATCTGTCCGGAGCCGTGCCCTTCGAGGACAACTCCCCCACCGTTGCCGAGAGTTACGCCTATCTCTCCCAGCCCGCGGCCGGCGCCGACTTCACGCCGTACGTGGACGCCCCGATCCCCGGGCAGTCGGGGCGGCGCGGCTCGCTGGTGGGCGAGTACCGCCACGACGGGCGGCGCGAACTGGTGGTGACCTTCGTCTACAACCAGTACCAGCAGCAGTTCCGGCTGCTGGCCCGCGGCATCGTGGAGTGGATGACCGGCGGTGTGCACCTGGGCGCCTCGCGCAACTACTTCGCCGTGCACGTCGACGACGTCTTCGCCGCCGACGACCGCTGGGACACCCAGCTCAACTGCACGCCCGGCGATGTCGACTGCCCCATCGGCCAGGGCACGCCCGACCCGATCCGCATGACCCCGGCGGACGTCGACTACGCCACCTCCTGGGAGCAGAGCCACGGCTTCACCTTCGACCTGGTCTACAACGCGGTGGGCAGCGACGACGAGCGCGCCGACCACAACGGCGCCGACCCGCTGGCCGACAGGCTGATCGCCGACCGCGACCGCTTCCGCTGGGTCAACCACACCTACACGCACGCCTTCCTCGGCTGCAAACAGGATGTCTCGGTGGTCCCCTGGACGTGCGAGACCGACCAGGACGGCGCCACCGAGTGGGTCAGCCGGCAGGACATCTCCGACGAGATCTCCGTCAACCGGGCCTGGGGGCAGAAAGCCGGGCTGCCGCTGGACAACACGGAGCTGGTCACCGGCGAGCACTCGGGCCTGCGGGTGCTGCCGCAGCAGCCCGACGACAATCCCGGCCTGGCGCCCGCCCTCGCCGACAACGGCGTCACCTGGCTCGCCTCGGACAACTCTCGTGACCCCGAGCAGCGCCGGGTCGGCACCGCCACCACCGTCTCGCGCTACCCGATGAACGTCTTCTACAACGCGGGCCGGGCCGGCGAACAGGTCGACGAGTACAACTGGCTCTACACCAGCCGCGCCCAGGGCGGCAGCGGCATCTGCGAGGACAACCCGGCCACCACCACCTGCCTGCCGGCCCCGCTGGACACCGCCACCGGCTACGCGGACCACATCGTGCCGCTGGAGACCCGCATCGCCCTCGGCCACGTCCTCGCCAACGACCCCAGGCCGCACTTCGTCCACCAGTCCAACCTCGCCGAGGAACGCATCGCCTACCCGGTCCTGGACGGCGTGCTCGACGGCTACCGCGCGCTGTTCGCCGACGACACCCCGCTGGTGAACCTGCGGATGGCGGACATCGGCGCCGAGATGCAGCGCCGCAGCGCCTGGCAGTCGGCCCTGCGCGCCGGACAGGTCACCGCGTACCGGATCGGCGACACGGTCACCGTGTCCGCCCCCGACGGGGTCGACGTGACCGCCACCCTGCCCGCCGGAACCACCCTGGCCGGAGAGGACTTCGGCACCGCCTACGCGGGCGCCCGCTCCGGCTGGACCGCCTCGGCGGGGCAGCCGCTCGCCTACTCCCTGCCCGCCTCGGCCCCGGCCGCCCCCGCGTCCCCGGCCGCACCCGGCACCACCGTGACCGGACCGGTCACCGCACCCGCCCCGCACGCCCGGATCCCCGCGGGCGTGACAGCCAGGAGCGCGCCCACCACAGCGCACTGAACGGCGCACCGAAACGGTCCCGGCCGCGACCCAGCGGCCGGGACCGGCACTGCCACCCCACACCTCGGCCGTGGAGCACACCTCGATGCACGTTCACCACGGCGCACGCGACTCCGCCCCCGCGCGCGTCACCCTGCTCACCGAAGGCACCTACCCGCACAGTCACGGCGGTGTCAGCGTCTGGTGCGACCAGCTCGTCACCGGCATGCCCGATCTGGCCTTCGACGTCCTCGCCGTGACCGGCACCGGCCGCGAGCCGCTGGTGTGGGAACTGCCCCCGCACGTCGGCAGCGTGCTGTCGGTCCCGATGTGGGGCAGCCCGCCCGGCGGACGGCCGCCCCGCGGCCGTGCGCGGCGGCAACTCACCGCCGACTACGAGCGGTTCCTCACCGCACTGCTCGACCCGGGCGCCGAGGACGGCTTCGCGCCCGCGCTGCACGCCCTGGCACGGGCCGCCGCCGCGGGCACCCTCGGCCCGTTCCTGCGCGGCGACCGCGCGGTCTCCGTGCTGAGCGCCGTGTGGAACCGGCCCGGACTGGCGGTCCGGGAGGCCCGGCCCACCCTGCACGACGCGCTGACCGCCACCGGGCTGCTCGAACACGCGCTGCGTCCGCTGGCCGCGCCGCCGCCGCACACCGGGGTCGCGCACGCGGTCAGCGGCGGGGTGGCCGTCCTGCCGGGCCTCGCCGCGCTCGAACAGCACGGTGTGCCGCTGCTGCTGACCGAGCACGGCGTCTATCTGCGCGAACGTTTCCTCGGCTACCGCACGGCGCCCTACCGCTGGCCGGTCAAGGCGGTCGTCCTCGGCTTCTTCCGGCTGCTGGCCGAGGAGACCTACCGCAGGGCCGCGCTGATCACCCCGGGCAACCGCTACAACCGGCTGTGGGAGGAGGAGGGCGGCGCCGACCCGGAGGCGATCCGCACGGTCTACAACGGCGTCGACCCGGCCGCCTTCCCGCCGGCCGGACCCGAGCCGGAGGTGCCCACGCTCAGCTGGGCGGGCCGCGTCGACCCGATCAAGGACCTGGAGACCCTCATCCGCGCCTTCGCCCTGGTCCGGGCCGAACTGCCCGAGGCCAGACTGCGGTTGTTCGGCGGCACACCGCGCGGCGGCGAGGCGTACCGGGAGCGCTGCGAGGCGCTGGCCGCCGAACTCGGCCAGGGCGACGCCGTCCGGTTCGAGGGGCGCGTGGACGACATCAAGGACGCCTACGCCGCCGGGAACGTGGTGATGCTCTCCAGCATCAGCGAGGGCTTCCCGTTCACCCTGATCGAGGCCATGTCGTGCGGCCGGGCGACCGTCTCCACCGATGTGGGCGGCGTACGGGAGGCGGTGGGCGACGCCGGTCTGGTCGTACCGCCGCGCGACCCGGCCGCGATGGCCGCCGCCGCGCTGCGGCTGCTGGGCGATGCCGGGCGCCGCGCGGCGATGGGCGAGGCGGCCCGGCTGCGGGTGATCGAGCAGTTCACCCTGCGCCGCACCATCGAGACGTTCCGCTCCATCTACCTGGAGCTGTCGGCCTCCTCCGGGACGGCGACGGCGACAACAACGGCAGCGGCGGCGCGGGAGCGGACCGGATCACGGTGCGGCGCCGTTGCGGGCGCGCACCCGCTGCCCACCCGCTCCCCCCGCCGCGGGCGCCGGGAGCGTGGCCCTGTGAGCGGCCCCATGGCGCTGGAACCCGGCGGCGCCGAACAGGACACGCTGGCCCTGCGCCTGGCCGGGACCAGCAGGGTCCGCGCCCGGCGCGGCGACGACCGCACCCTCGCCCAGCGGCTGCCCCGGCTCGCGCCGGACGAGAGCGCGGTCAGCGCCCTCGCCGCCGACCTGTCCGACCGCGTGGGCCCCGCGGTCCACCCCTACGAGGTGGCCGCGCTGCTGGAGGCCGAAGGGCTGTCCGCCGACGTCATCCGGGACCGCTACGGCCATCCGGACCTGTTCTCGCTGGCCGCCGCGCTCTACGAACGGGTCCCCCGCAGCTTCCCCGAACCCGCCCCGGCGCCCGACCCCTGGCGCCCCGACCATGTGCGCTGCCTGCTGCGCGGTGTCCTGTTCGCGCTGCCCGGCCTGGCCTATCTCCTCACCGCGCCCCTGTGGTCCTCCGGCGGTTCCACCTCCCCGCTGGTGGTGGCGGGTGTCGTCTCCTGGGCCTGGGGCCAGGCACTGGGACACCGCGCCCATCTGCGGATGACCGCGGGCCGCCGGGAGGCCGGACGCACCCTGCTCGCCGGGGCCCCGCCGGGCGCGCTGCTGGCCACGGCCGCCGCCGCTCTCGCGGCCGGCGGCAAGGCGGTGCTCTGGGTGGCGGCGGCGCAGTCGGCGTACCTGGCGGCGGCGGGCGTCCTGCTGGTGCTCGCCCGCGAGCGGTGGCTGCTGGCCGCGCTCTCCCCGCTGATCGCCGGGGCGGCACTGCTGCCGTGGTGGGAGCCGGGCCCTGCGGTGCGGGCGGGGCTGGTGCTGCTGGCGCTGCTGGCCACGCTCGCCGCGACCGCCCGCGCCCTGCACGAGGTCTGCTCGGCGCCCGCCGGGACCGGCGGAACGCGCCCCCGCCCGGTGACCTCCCTGCCGTACGGCCTGTTCGGTCTGTCGGCGGCGGTCCTGGTACTGCTGGAGGGGCGGCTGCACCCGTACGCCGTGATCGTGCTGACCGTGAGCATGGGCCCGGCGGAGTGGCTGCTGTACCGCTACCGCGGCTGGTCGGTCGCGGCGCTGCGCCGGGCCACCACACCCGCCGGCTTCCTGCTGCGCTCGGCCGGGGTGCTCGGCTGCTGCCTGCTGGCCTATCTGCTGCCGCTGCTGCCCGCGGCGCCGCTGACCGGTGCCCCGCCCGCCGAACTGCTGCCGCTGGCCGCCGCGTTGTGGACGGCGCTGCTGCTCCAGGCGTTCGGTGCGGCCTGGCCGGCGGCCGCCGTCTGCCTGCCGGCCGCGGGCGGCGCCGGCGCGGTCACCGTGCTGCGGCTGCCGCCCGGGGCCGAGGCGCTCCCGCTGTGCTGCGGCGGCGCCGCACTGTGTCTCGCCGTGTGCGCGCTGTGTCTGCTGGGCCGTCCGGCCCCGCATCTGTGACCGGCCCGTACCGCGTCACCGCCCATCGCCCCAGCGGACGCGCCGCCGAGCGCCCGCCCCGAACCGCCCGACCTCCTGGAAAGGACACCGCGTTGACATCCGCACCGCTCGCCGCAGTCACCGGGGCCGAAGGCTTCATCGGCTCGCACCTGACCGAGGCGCTGGTCGCCTCGGGGCACCGGGTCAGGGCCATGGCCCAGTACAACTCCTTCTCCTCCTACGGCTGGCTGGAGACCCTGCCCGCCGACGTCCTCGACCAGGTCGACGTCGTCCTCGGCGACGTCCGCGACCCCGGCTCGGTGCGCGCCCTGCTCGACGGGGCCGACTGCGCCTACCACCTGGCCGCCCTCATCGCGATCCCCTACTCCTACCGGGCACCGCACAGTTATGTGGAGACCAATGTCACCGGCACCCTCAACGTGCTGGAGGCCGTGCGCGCCCTGGGCACCCCGAGGCTGGTGCACACCTCGACCAGCGAGACGTACGGCACCGCGCTCACGGTGCCCATCACCGAGGACCACCCCATCAACACCCAGTCGCCGTACGCGGCCTCGAAGGCGGGAGGCGACCGTCTCGCCGACAGCTACCACGCGAGCTTCGGCACCCCCGTGGTGACGCTGCGGCCGTTCAACACCTACGGCCCGCGCCAGTCGATGCGCGCGGTGATCCCCACCGTCATCGGACAGGTGGCGGCCGGAGCGCGCACCATCACCCTCGGCGATCTGCGCCCCACCCGCGACTTCACCTACGCGGCGGACACCGCGCGGGCGTTCCTCTCGGTCGGCACGGCACCGGCCGAACGGGTCGTGGGGCGCACCTTCAACGCCGGTACGGGCGGGGAGATCTCGGTCGGCGACCTCGTCGCGCTGATCGGCAAGGTGATGGACACCGCGCTCGACGTGCGCGCGGAGCCGGCCCGGCTGCGGCCCGCGGGCTCGGAGGTGATGCGGCTGGTCGCGGACGCGTCCCGGCTGGCCGGGGCGACCGGCTGGCGGCCCGCGCACACCCTGGAGGAAGGACTCGCCCGCACCGTGGAGTTCTTCCGCGAACCGGCCAACCTGGCCCGCTACAAGACCGGCATCTACAACATCTGACCGCCCGGCACATCCAGCACGTCCACGGAAGGAGAGGCTCCATGCATGCAGTGATCCTGGCGGGAGGCAAGGGCGTCCGGCTGCGGCCGTACACCACCGCGCTGCCCAAGCCGCTCGTGCCCATCGGCGACCAGCACGCCATCCTGGAGATCGTACTGCGCCAGCTCTCCACGGCCGGCTTCACCGGCTGCACCATCGCCATCGGCCACCTCGGCGAGATCATCCGCGCCTATGTCGGCGACGGCTCCCGCTGGGGCCTGGACGTCGACTACTCCGCCGAGGAGAGTCCCCTGGGCACCATGGGGCCGCTCCTCACCATCCGCGACCGCCTGCCGGAGAGCTTCCTCGTCATGAACGGCGACGTGCTCACCGACCTCGACTACGCCGACGTGCTGCGCCGCCACCGCGACTCGGGGGCGCCGCTGACCATCGCCACGTACGCCCGCAAGGTGCACATCGACTTCGGGGTGCTGACCACCGACGCCAGCAAGGTCGTCGCCTTCACCGAGAAGCCCAGCCTGGACTACAGCGTCTCCATGGGCGTCTACGGCCTGTCCCGGTCCACGCTCGGCGCCTACACGCCCGGCCTGCCGCTCGGCTTCGACGAACTCGTCCTCGACCTGCTGGCCGACGGACACCCGCCGCACGCCTACCAGTTCGACGGGTACTGGCTGGACATCGGCCGGCCCGACGACTACGACCGGGCCAACGCCGAGTTCACCACCCGCAAGCCGCTCCTGCTCAAGGGGGTCTGAGCCTCCTATGCGCATCCTCGTCCTGGGCCACACCGGCTATCTGGGACGCCATGTGTCCGGGCACCTGCGCGAGCTGCCGCGCGCACGGGTGCTCGGCGCCGGGCGCTCCCCCGCCGCCGGCGTGGACATCGACCTCTCCCGGCACACTCCGGACCGGGTGGCCGAGGCCGTCTCGGCGGCGGCGCCGGACGCCGTCGTCAACTGCGCGGGGGCGACCGGCGGCGACCCGGTCACCCTGGCCGAGGTCAACGCCCGCGGCCCGGCCGTGCTGGCCGCCGCGGTACGCGCGGCGGCACCGGCGGCCCGCCTGGTGCACCTCGGTTCGGCCGCCGAGTACGGCCCCGGCCGGCCGGGCCGGCGCACCACCGAGTCGGCGGCCACCCGGCCGCTCGGCCCGTACGGCGCCACCAAGCTCGCCGGCACGGTCGCGCTGACCTCCGCCGGACTCGACGCGGTGGTCCTGCGGGTGGGCAACCCGGTGGGTCCCGGCGCGCCGGCCACCGGGCTGCCCGGCCGGGTGACCGCGCTGCTGCGCGCCGCCGGGCAGGGCACCGGCACGGTCCTGCCGCTGGGCGACCTGTCGGCGTACCGCGACTTCGTCGACGTACGCGATGTCGCGCGGGCCGTCGCGCTCGCCCTCACCGCGCCCGGTCCGCTGCCGCCGGTGCTCAACATCGGCGGCGGCGAGGCCGTACCGGTGCGCACGCTGGTGCGGAAACTGGCGGACGCGGCCGGATTCCGCGGCCGGATCGAGGAGGACGCGGCCGGGTCGTCCCGCTCGGCGCGGGTGTCGTGGCAGTGTTCGGACATCACCGCCGCCGCCCGCGCCCTGGGCTGGCGGCCCGTCCACCCGCTCGACGCGTCGGTGGCCGCGCTGTGGGCCGCCGGTGTCCCCGCGCGGCCCGGCCCGGAAGGTGAGCGCGTCCCGTGAAGCTGCTGATCCCGCTCTATGTGCATCCGGCCGAGGACCCGGGCGCCTGGCACCGCCTCATCACGGCGGCGGCCCGCACCTACGCGGTCGTGCTCAACCCGGCCGACGGCCCGGGGAGCGGCCCCGACCCGGCGTTCGCCGCGGTGGCCGACGCGCTGCGCCGGGCCGGGGCCCGCCTGCTCGGCTACGCCGACACCGACTACGGCACGCGCGATCCGGCCGCGGTCGTGGACGACGTGCGCCGGCACCGCGACTGGTACGGGGCCGACGGCTGCTTCCTGGACCGGGTGACCGCGGCGCCCGCCGGACTGCCGGACTGCCGGCGCCTCGTGCGGTCGGTGCGCAGGCTCGGCACCGGCACGGTGGTGCTCAACCCGGGCGTGCATCCGGCGCCCGGCTACGCCCGGCTCGCGGATCTGACGGTCACCTTCGAGGGCCACTGGTCGGCGTACGTCTCGGCGTTCAGCCGTCCGGCCTGGGCGGCGCGGCTGCCGCCCGGCCCGCTGTGCCACCTGGTGTACGGCGTGCCCGAGGCGCTGGTGCCGCTCGCGGTGCGCACCGCACGCGAGCGCGGGGCGGCCGTGTGCGGGCCGGTGACCGGTGAGCCGCCCAACCCCTGGAGCGGTCTGACCCCGGCGCTGGCCGGGACGGACCGATGAGTCCGACCCGGAGAAGGCGATGAGAAGGACGACGAGGACGCTGCTGGCGTGCGCGGGCGCGCTGGCCGCGCTGGCGGTGCCGGGACTGACCGGCTGCTCGGCCCCGGACGGGAACGCCGGCGGGGCCCGGCCCTCCGGCCGGCCGCACCCCGCGCGCTGGCGGCCGGGGCCCGGCCTCGCCTGGCAGTGGCAGCTCGACGGGCGGGTGGACCCCTCGGTCGACGTGCCGGTCTACGACATCGACGGCTTCGAGAACACCGCGGCCGACGTCGCCCGGCTGCACCGGGCCGGACGCAAGGTGATCTGCTACGTCGACGTGGGCTCCTGGGAGAACTTCCGGCCCGACGAGAAGAGCTTCCCGCGGTCGGTGCTGGGCGCCGCCAACGGCTGGCAGGGCGAACGCTGGCTGGACGTGCGGCGGCTGTCCGTGCTGCGGCCGATCATGGAACGACGCTTCGACATGTGCCGCGACAAGGGCTTCGACGCGGTGGAACCGGACCTGGTGGACGCCTACTCCGACCACAGCGGCTTCCCGCTCACCGCCGCCGACCAGCTCCGCTACAACCGGATGATCGCCACCCTCGCGCACGCGCGCGGGATGTCGGTGGGGCTGAAGAACGATCTGCCACAGATCCCGCAGCTGGTCGGCGACTTCGACTTCGCGGTCAACGAGGAGTGCGCGCAGTACGGCGAGTGCGCGCGGCTCTCCCCGTTCGTCGCGGCGGGCAAGGCCGTCTTCCACGTCGAGTACAAGGAGCCGGTGGAGAAGTTCTGCGCGCAGTCCCGGAGGCTGCGGCTCTCGTCGATGCGGAAGAAGCTGGAGCTGGGGGTGTGGCGGCAGCCGTGCTGACCGGCGGCCCGGCGGGCGGCGGACGCGGGGCCGGCCGGTCCCCGCATCCGCCGCCGGCCCGTCCGCCGTCCGCCGTCAGGAGTCAGGCGTTCGCCGCCAGGCGTCAGGCGACCCGCACCGGCAGGCTGCGCGGCCCGCGGATCAGCATCCCCTCGCGCCAGGTGACGGCCGCCGGGTGGATGTCCAGGGCCAGGCCGGGGCAGCGGTCCAGCAGGGTGCGGAAGGCGATACGGGCCTCCAGCCGGGCCAGCGGTGCGCCCAGGCAGTGGTGGACGCCGTGGCCGAAGGCGACATGGCCGCGGGCGTCCCGGGAGATGTCGAAGCGGTCGGGCTCCGGGAAGCGCCGGGGATCCCGGTCGGCGTCGGCGAGTGCCACGAGGACCAGTTCCCCGCCGCCGGGGATCTCGGTGCCGCCGATGGTCACCGGTGCGGTGGTGAAGCGGTAGGTGGGGGTCTCCACCGGGCCGTCGTAGCGCAGCATCTCCTCGATCGCGGCGTCGAGCCGGGTGGGGTCGGCGCGCAGCGCGGCCAGTTGCCCGGGGTGGGTGAGCAGGGCGAGGACGCCGTTGGAGATGAGGTTCACGGTCGTCTCGTGGCCGGCGACGAGCAGCAGCCAGGCCATGCCGACCAGTTCCTCGTGGGCGAGGACGTCGCCGTTGTCGTCCGCGCCGTGGATCAGGGCGCTCATGAGGTCGTCGCCGGGGCGCCGCCGCTTGCCGTCCACCAGGTCCTCGATGTACCGGGCCATCGCCTCGGTGGCCGTCCTGCGGCGGTCGAGGCCGGTGGCGCCGATCGCGTCGTTCGACCAGGCGCGGAACGCCTCGCGGTCCAGGTCCGGGACGCCGAGCAGGTCGCAGATGACGGTGATGGGCAGCGGGAAGGACAGTGCCTCGACGAGGTCGACGCGTCCGCCGGGCGCGGCCAGCATCGCGTCGAGCAGTCCGTCGGCCGTCCGCTGGATCCGCGGGGCGAGTCCGGCCACCCGGCGCGGGGTGAACTCGCGGGCGACCAGGCGCCGCAGCCGGGTGTGGTCCGGGGGGTCCATGCCGAGCATGTGGGGGCCGGAGGAGGCCGATCTGAGGGGCAGTACGGGGGAGGCGTTGGCCCAGTTCTTGGAGAGCCGGGGGTCGGCGAGCGCGGCCCGCCCGGCTTCGTACCCGACGACGAGCCAGGCCTCGGCGCCCCCTTCGGGCATCCGTATCCGGTGCACCGGTCCGCGTTCCCGTAACCGGGCGTAGACCGGATAGGGGTCGCGGGTGAACGACTCGCCGAGTGCGGCGAGGTCGACGGTCTCCAAGGGGCCCACCTCCGTGACGCGGTGCGGGAACTGTATCCCCGTCCGTCCCGGTCCCCGCCTGTCCCGGCGACCGGCGCCCGCCCCGGTGCCCGGACCGGCCCCGGCCCGAAGCCTTCGGGCCCGGACCGGGTGAGGCGGCGTCCGGGCCGGGCCCGGGGCTCAGGTCCGCGGAGGGTGCGGCGGGGGCGGTGCGTGGCCGCCGTCCGGTGCCGTGTCCCGGGCCGGGGCGCGTCCCGGGTCCGCCGCGGCGGGGCCGGAGCCGGGAGCGACGGACGCGGGCGCGACGGCGGCCGGGGCGGCGGGACGGGGCGCGGCGGGAGGTGTCTTCGGTGCGGCGAGGGCGGTCCGTACCGGGCGCGAGCGGATCAGCGAGGCCGCGGCGGCGGCCAGGGACATCGCGATGGCCAGCGAGAAGACCACCACGAGCCCGTCGTGGAAGGGCTGCGAGATCAGGTGCGGGAAGAACTCCCGTCCGGTGAGGTGCCCGACGGCGGACGGCGACAGCTGGCCGAGGATGGACGGGCCGAGCAGGTGCTCGATCGGGTTGTAGCCGAGGAACGCGGCGAACAGCACCCCGACCGGTGGCAGCCCGGCCACGGTGCGGGCGGCCGCGTCCGGTACGCCCTGCGCGGTGAGCCCGGAGGTCAGGGTGTGCGGCAGGGTCCCGGAGAGACCGGCCACCATCAGCGAGAAGAACACGCCCATGGACAGCACCATGCCGGCGTTCTGGAAGGTGGCCCGCATCCCGGAGGCCGCGCCGCGGGCGTCGGCCGGCACGCTCGACATGATGATCGACGTGTTCGGCGCGGCGAACAGCCCGCCGCCGAGCCCGTTGAGCAGTATCAGCACGGCGAACGTCCAGTAGTCGAAGTCGCTGGGCAGGACGAGCAGTCCGGCGAACGACACCGCCATCACCACGAACCCGGACGCGGCGAACAGCCGGGCCCCGAACCGGTCCGACAGCGCCCCGGAGACGGGCCCGGCGAGCAGGAACCCGATGGTCAGCGGGAGCATGTAGATGCCCGCCCACAGCGGGGTGTCGACGTAGTCGTAGCCGTGCAGCGGCAGCCAGATGCCCTGGAGCCAGATGATCAGCATGAACTGGAGTCCGCCGCGGGCGACGGCGCCGAGCAGGGTGGCCGCGTTGCCCCCGGCGAAGGCCGCGTTGCGGAACAGCGCCAGCGGGAACATCGGTTCGGCGACCCTGGTCTCGATCACGCAGAACGCGGCGAGCATCGCCAGGCCGCCGAGGAGTCCGGCCAGCACCCAGGGGTTGGTCCAGCCCATGGTGTGGCCGCCGTAGGGCTGGATGCCGTAGGTGATGCCCGCGAGCAGCGCGGTCAGTCCGACGGCGAAGGTGATGTTGCCCCACCAGTCCATCCGGCCGGGGCGGCGCACCCCGGTCTCGCGCAGCGACCGGTACGCCCAGACGGTGCCGATCAGTCCGATGGGCACGTTGACCCAGAACACCGAGCGCCAGTTCCAGGTGACGAGCAGTCCGCCGAGGACCAGTCCGAGGAACGAACCGGCGATGCCCGCCACCATGTTGACGCCGAGCGCCATGCCGCGCTGCCGGGCCGGGAAGGCGTCGGTGAGGATGGCCGCGGAGTTGGCCATCAGCATGGACCCGCCGACGGCCTGCACGATGCGCCAGCCGATCAGCCACAGCGCGCCGCTGCCGCCGTGGAAGGGGTCGAGGGAGAGCACCACCGAGGTGAGCGTGAAGACGAGGAAGCCCGCGTTGTAGATGCGGACGCGGCCCATCATGTCGCCGAGCCGGCCCAGGGCGACCACCAGCACGGCGGTCACCAGCATGTAGCCCATCAGCATCCACAGCAGATAGCTGACGTTGGCGGGTTCGAGCGGGTCGAGGCGGATGCCGGTGAAGATGCCCGGCAGCGAGATGAGCACGATGGAGCTGTTGATGGTGGCGAGCAGCATGCCCACCGTGGTGTTGGTCAGGGCCACCCACTTGTAGCGGGGGTGGTCGGCGTCGATCCGTGTGCCGCGGGCCTTGCGCGCCGGGGCGGCGGCCGGGCGGGCGGCGGGCGGGCCGGGGGGCCCGCCGGTGCCGTCGTCGTGCCCCGGGCCGTCCGTGCGGCCGGTGTCCTCGGTGGTCATCGCAGGCTCCCGGTGGTGTGGGGTCCGGGCAGCGGGCGCGGCGGCACGGCGTCGTCGCCGAGCATCCGCCGCACCAGCGGCAGGGCGGTGCGTATCGCTGTTCCCAACGCCTGTCGGTCCTCCTCGGGCAGAGTGGTCAGGAGTTCGGCCAGCCGGGTGTCGCGTGCCTCGCGGCGGGCGGCGAGCACGTCCCGGCCCGCCTCGGTGACGCCGACCAGGGTGGCCCGTCCGTCGTCGGGGTCGCCGACGCGCAGCACGAGGCCCTGGGCCTCCAGCCGCTGGACCAGCTGGGTCATGGACGGCTGGCTGACGCCCTCGGCCACGGCCAGCGCGGTCAGCCGGGCCGGGCCCTCGCGTTCGAGGCGCGCCAGGGTGGCGGCGGCGGTGAAGCTCAGCTCCCGCCGGTCCGCCAGGGCCCGCACGACCGCCGAGGCCAGATCGGCCAGTTCCCGTGCGGTGTCCCGCGGGGAGCGGGCGCGCTGTGACTGGTCCATTACTTCTTCGTATCACGCGCTTATATAGGTGCCCTATCAAATCTCTGTAAGAAAATATTGGGAACAGGGGGCGGTCGAAGCCCGCGGCTTCCCGGGGTGCGCCGGACCGCGCCGGGGCACACCCGGGAGCACGCCGGGGCGCCCCGGGGGCACGCGGCTGTCAGCGGCCGGGGCGGGACGGTGTCGGCGGCCGGTGCGCGGTGGCCGTCAGGCGGCCGGGGTCGCAGCGGTACAGCGTCTCCGGGGCCGCCGCCGCGCCGCCGGGTGCGGCCGCCGCGCCCCCGGCGGTGGCCGCGGAGGTCCGGGCGGGGCGCCCGGCGCCGTAGGCGGAGGCCGGGACCACGGAGCAGTCCGACCTGACCCGGGCCGTGATCCGCTCGGCGGTGCTCGGCGCCCCGTCCCCGCCGAACAGCGGGGCGAGCCCGCGTCCGCCGCCCACCAGCACGTACCGCAGCCGGCCGGTGTCCACCAGGTTCCGGAACCCCGCCTCGGTGGGGAACGGCACCCGGCCGCTGAAGCCGCCCAGCGGCAGCACCCTGGCCCCGGCGCCGAGGATGTACGGCGAGGCGCCGTTCCAGCTGGTGGTCGCGAAGACGTACGCGGCCCGGCCCTGACGGGCACGCGTGTAGGCGAGCAGCCTGCGCTGGTCGCCGCTCAACTGATCCTCGCCGCTGAGGATGCCGAGCGGTCCGCCGCCCCCGGCCGCCCTTCCGGTGCGCTGTCCGGTCCGTGCCGCCCGGACGGACCGGGCGGCCTCCGCTCCCGCGCCGCTCGCGGGCGCCCCCTGGGCGGGAGCGACGGCGGGTCGCGGACCGTGCTGCCCCGAACCGCCGGCCGGGCCGACCGCCCCCATGGCGGAACTCGCGGAGGCGGGGTCGAAGACCTGTGCCGTCCAGACGGCCGGCGCGGTCAGCACCGCCGCGACGGACGCGACACCGCCGGCGAGCGCGATCCGCCCGGCGAAGCGGCCCCGGCCGGGCCGGGCGGCGAGCAGCAGCATCGCCGCGGCGAGGCCGAGGACGGCGACGGCGGGCGCCGGCCAGGCCAGGAAGGAGGAGTATCCCGAGGCGAGGTACGCGCTCCACGCGGCCGTCGCCGCCACCGCGCCGGGCAGCACCAGGGCGCGCCGCCCGCCGCCGCGGTGGGCCCGCCGCAGCAGGGCGGCCCCGCCGCCGGTGAGGGCCGCCAGCGGTGCCGCGATCACTCCCATGTAGTAGGTGTGGCCGCCGATGCTGCCCGCGCTGAAGACCAGGAAGAAGGTGACGAGCCAGGTGCCCCACAGGACGAAACCGGCGCGGAGCGGGTCGGTGCGGGGCCGGCCGCGGCGCCACAGCACCCCGCAGACCAGGGCGAGGGCGGCGAAGGGGTAGAGCCAGCCGGTCTGGACGGCGATGGCCGGGTCGAACATCTTCAGCCAGCCCTTGCGGTCGCTGCCCCAGGCACCGGCGGCGGGGCCGCCCGGTCCGGCGGCGGGGCCGCTGACTCCGGCGGCGGGAGCGGCGGTCCGCTCCCCCGCCGTGCGCGCCTCCGCACCCGGTGCCGGTGCCGGTGCGGCGGCCGTACCGGCGCCCGCGCCCCGGGTCGTGCCCGGCGCCGCATGCCGCTCGCCGTGGCCGCCCCCGCCCTGGGTGGCGCTGACGCTGCCGGTCGCGGCGGCGCTGACACCGAGCGAGGAGAAACGGTTCAGGAAGTTGTATCCGACCACCATGCCGAACGCGGAGTTGTCCGTCGTGCCGTCCACATAGGGGCGGTCGGCAGCAGGGGTGAGGGCGACGGCCAGCATCCACGACGCCGACACGGCGGTCATGACGAGCCCGGACAGGGCGAGGTGGGCGAGCCGCCTGCGCAGCACGACCGGTGTTGAGAGCACATAGGTCGCGGCGAGCGCGGGCAGGACCGCCCATGCCTCCAGCATCTTGGCCTGGAAGGCGAGGCCGACCCACACACCGGCCCACAGCAGCGGACGGACCCGGCCGCCGAGCGCCGCACGCCGGGTGGCCTCGGCCGCCAGCAGCAGGCACAGGGTGAAGGCCGCGTCCTCGACGGCGGTGCGGAAGACGCCGACGGCCGCGGGGGTCAGCAGGAACGCCGCGCAGGCGGTCAGCGCCGCGCCCGCACCGGCCCAGCCCCGCACCAGACGGTGCAGCACCAGCACGCTCGCCACCCCCTCGACCGCCTGGGGAAGCGCCAGTGTCCAGGGGTGGAATCCGAGGATCCGGGCGCAGAGCGCCTGCGGCCACAGAAATCCGGGCGCCTTGTCGAGGGTGATGGAATTCGCCGGGTCGAAGGACCCGTAGAAGAACGCCTTCCAGCTCTCCGACATACTGCGGGCGGCGTTCGCGTAGAACGTGTGATATTGGCTGTGGCCGATTCCCCAGGTGTAGAGCACGGCTGCCGCCACGGCGATGAGCAGCAGCGCCGGGCGCTCGTACCGGGGCCGGCCGGCCGTCCCGTCCCGCAAGGCCGGGCGGTCGGCGCGCGGGGCGCCGGACTGGTCGATAACTGTCGTAGCCATACGCGGCAGTGTTCGGCACGACGGGTGCGCGGACCTTCGGGGCAGGCCGCTTCTAGGAATTTCTCATCCGCACCGGAAATTCCTTTGACCCGTGGCGCATTTCTTTCTCAGACACGTACTCGCCCCTGATTGCCTCTTTACCTTCTCCGTACGTCTGAGCGAATACGTAGCTCCGTCCGGGTGCCCGGGGCGCTTTCCTGGCCGGGACCGGTTCATGCGGCGCGGGAGCGATTCCCCTCGTTCGAGTGCAAGCACCCGGCTTTCCCGGGCGGGCCGCTCCGCGCCGCCGGATAGTGAAGCCGCCGCCCGGCCCGGAGCCGCGCGGCCCGCTGAGCACATCGACGAAGTGAGGGCTTCATGCGTACTCCTGAGGCGAACGACCGGATCCAGCTCGTCTTCTCCCTGTTCGACGCCGACGGGAACGGCTTCCTGGAACCGGACGACTTCGAGCTGATGGGCACCCGGGTGGTCGCGGCGGTCCCCGGTGCCGGTGACGCCGCCAAGGGCGCGCTGCTCGGTTCGCTGCGCCGGTACTGGACGACGCTGGTCACGGAGCTGGACGCCAACGGCGACGGCCGGATCAGTCCGGAGGAGTTCACCGCCTGTGTGCTGAACCCGGAGCGGTTCGCCGAGACGGTCGACGAGTTCGCGCGGGCGCTGTCCTCGGTGGGCGACCTGACCGGTGAGGGCTTCGTCGCCCGCCCCGACTTCATCGCCCTGATGGAGGCCATCGGCTTCCGGCAGCCGAACATCGAGGCCCTGTTCGACGCGCTCGGCCCGGCGCAGGGCGACCGGGTCGCCGTGGACGCCTGGGCGGAGGCGATCCGGGACTACTACCGCCCGGAGAAGTCCGGCATCGCGGGTGACCTGCTGACCGGGGAGGCCGCCGGGTGATCCGGCCCGACGCGGGCTGACCCGGCCCGCCCCGACCGGCGAAGGACCCTGGAGACCCTAGCCCGGCTTCCGCGTGGCCCGGTACAGCTCGGCCGAGGTGGAGACCAGTTCGCGCTGCTCTTCCTCGGACCCGACCATCGGCTGGGACCCGCTCAGCGGCACCTGCGCGCTCTCCGGGAGGAACTTGACGGTCACCAGTCCGATGACACCGGCGAGCATCAGGTAATAGGCGGGCATCAGGTCGTCGCCGGTGGCACCGACCAGCGCTGCGGTGACCAGCGGGGTGGTGCCGCCGAACGCGGCGACGGCGAAGTTGAAGCCGATGCCCATGGCGGCGTAGCGGACGGCGGTGGGGAACAGCGCGGGCAGGGTGGCGGCGCTGGGCGCGGCGAAGCAGGCCAGCAGCGTGGACAGGATCAGCACGCCCGCGATCGGCGGCCAGGTGCCGTGCATCTTGAGCAGCAGGAAGGAAGGGATGGCGAGGACGATCATCGCGGCCGCGGCCACCCCGTAGACCGGCCGCCTGCCGACATGGTCGCTGAGGCGGCCGATGAAGGTGATGAGCAGCACGATCCACACCATGCCCAGCAGCACCAGCAGGTCGGCGGAGCTGCTGGAGCGGTGCAGGGTCTCCGTCTGATAGGTGGGCAGGTAGCCGGTCACCATGTAGTTGGTGACGTTGTAGAGCAGCACGATGCCCATGCAGATGAGCAGCGCCGCCCAGTGCTTCTTGACGATGGTCCGGAACTCACTGCCCGCGGACTGCTGGGCGAGGCTCTTCTCGTGCTCGTCGAGCTGCTGCTGGAAGGCGGGCGACTCCTCCAGCTTGAGCCGCATGTAGAGGCCGATGCCGCCGAGCGGACCGGCGATCAGGAACGGGATCCGCCAGCCCCAGGAGAGCATCTGCGGGTCGGTGAGCAGGAAGTTCAGCACGGTGACCAGGGCGGAGCCCAGCGCGTACCCGACGAAAGTGCCGAAGTCGAGCCAGCTGGAGAGGAAGCCGCGGCGCCGGTCGGGCGAGTACTCGGCCACGAAGGTGGTGGCGCCTCCGTACTCGCCGCCGGTGGAGAAGCCCTGCACCATCCGGGCGAGGAGCAGCAGTACCGGGGCGGCGATGCCGATCGTGCCGTAACTGGGGATCAGCCCGATGGCGAACGTGCCGGCCGCCATCATGATCATGGTGGTGGCGAGCACCTTCTGCCGTCCGAGGCGGTCGCCGAGCGGGCCGAAGAAGAGGCCGCCGAGCGGACGCACCACGAAGGCGGCGGCGAAGGTCGCGAACGAGGAGATCACCTGGGCGCCCGGTGAGGCGCCGGGGAAGAAGACCTTGCCGATGGTGGCGGCGAGATAGCTGTAGACGCCGAAGTCGAACCACTCCATGCAGTTGCCGAGGGCGGAGGCGCCGACCGCGCGCCTGAGCAGCGGCGGTTCGACGACCTGGACGTCCTCCTTGCGCAGCGCGCGCCTGCTCCGCCGCAGTCTGCGGGTCAGTTCCTCGCGGACCTGCCGGGGCATGTTCGCGACGGTCTCCCGCAGTCGCTCCCCGCCGGAGGAGCCGGTCTGTCCGTCAGGTGTCACATCCACCACCACGCCACCTTGCCTGTTCGCCCGGCCGTCGTCGCCTGTCGTCCGCCGCCGGTCGTCCGCCGTCCGCCGCCGGTCGTCCGCCGTCCGTCGCCGCGGGTCCGCGTCCGCCGCCGCCCGCCTCGGCTCGTCTTCTCCGGTTTCCATCGGTATTTCCGTCTTTGTCGTGCAGGGACATTGTGCTGAAGATCGGCAACCTGTGCCCGGCGGGACGGCTGCCCCGTCCCGCGCTCTTCACTCGTCACTCCACCCGTCGGGGCGTTCTACGCTCCGCCCGGCCACACGTCGCACAGGTGTTCGCCGAGTGTTCCCCGCGCCGTCACCGGCCGGAGCCGTCCCTGCTCCGCCCCGCGGGTTCTCATCGGTCCCGACAGGCGGCCGGCACACTCGTGCGGGCCCCATGCCAGGGGAGTAGGGAGAACGCCATGAGCCACCAGCGCGCCCGGTACACCGCGCGAGCACGCGTCCTGCTCGGCGCCGGAGCGGTGTTCGCCGTCGTCGCGTCGGGCGGACTGTGGGGAACGGCCGAGGCCGCCGCGCCCGGCCCGGCGGTCACCGGCCGGCCGGCCGCGCCCGCGCCGGTCTGGACGAGCACGACGCTCGCGCCGGGCGTGCAGGTGCGCGGCGCGACCATCGAGAACACCGCCGCGAGACCGCTGTGGACGGTCACCGTGCAGGCGCCGGCCACCAGCCGCCTGAGCGGTGCCGCGACCTGGGCGCCGCTGGGTTCGCGGTCCTGGGCCGACGCGACCGCCGAGCGGCTGCGGGCGGGCGGCTTCGTGCCCCGCGTGGAGACGGTGCGCTGGCCCGCGTACGCCGACACCCCGCACGGCGTCATGGGCCTGCGGGTCCGGATCGGCTCCTACGCCACCGAGGCCGCCGCGCGCGCCGACGCCCAGGAGGTGACGGCGGCCGGGTTCCGCACCGCCGTCGACTGGACCGGCTACGACGCCGACCAGCCGGCCGACCGGCAGAACGTGCACGTCGCCGTGGTCGACCCGCGCACGTTCACCGGTACGGTCCAGGGCACCCACGACGGCGCCGTGGCCCGGCGCGCGACCACCTCGTCGGTCGCCGCGAAGCTGGGTTCGCTGGTGGGTGTCAACGCGGGCTTCTTCGTCACCTCCGACGCCGACGGCGTGCAGGGGACGCAGTCGGGGCTCAGCGCGGACGACGGCGAGCTCCAGTCGATGGCGGCCGGTTCCCGGGCGGCGCTGATCATCGAGGACGGGGGCCGCCGGGCCCGGGTGGCGGACCTGACGTCGGCCGTCACCGTCCACGCGGGCACGCGCAGCCACGCGGCCCAGGGCATCAACCGGACGCCCGGACTCGTCCGCGACTGCGGGCGCCCGGGAGCGGCGCCCAGCGAACGCCCCTGGCAGGACGTCACCTGCCGCTCCACCGACGAACTGGTCGTGTTCACGGACGAGTTCGGGGCGCCGCTGCCCACCGGCCCCGGTACGCAGGCCGTCCTGGACGCCCGGGGCCGGGTCGTGTCGGCCGGGGCCCGCGGCGGCACGGTCCCGGCGCGCGGAAGGGTCGTGCAGGGCATCGGTCCGGCCGGTGACTGGCTGGCCGCCCACGCCCGTCCCGGGCACCGGATCGGCGTCGAGGAGGTCGTGCGCGACACGGCGGGCCGCCGGGTACGGCTCGGTCGCGGCGACAGCGTCGTCAGCGCCGCCCCCACCCTCGTCGCCCACGGCCGGATCCACATCGACGCGGCGGCCGAGGGGGTCGTCGACCCCCGGGACCTGTCGTTCGGCTACGCCTGGTCGAACGTCCGCCAGCCGCGCACCATGGCGGGGGTCGACGCGCGGGGACGGCTGATCCTGGCCACGGTGGACGGCCGCAGGACCGGCGGCAGCGAGGGCTTCACCCTCCAGGAGGCCGCCGCCTTCATGCGCTCGCTCGGAGCCGTGGACGCGCTCAACCTCGACGGCGGCGGCTCCACCGCCATGGCCGTCGGCGGTGTCCTGGTCAACAACCCCTCGGACGCCACGGGCGAACGCGCGGTCGGCGGCACCGTCCAGGTGCTGCCGGGCCGGACCCGGCCGTGACCCGGGCCGGGGCGGAGACCTCCGGCGCGGGCCGGGCCGCCCCGGCGCGTCCCGACGGGTGCGGGCGGCCGGTCACTCTCCCCGCGGGGTGAGCGACACGGGGGACACGGGCGGCACGGATGCCCCGGACATCACGGGCGCACCGGGCGTCTCGGTGAGAGCGGGTGCGGTGGCGCGGCGGTGCCTGCCGACGAAGTAGTAGAGCACCGCCGGGACGACCAGGCCCACGATCCAGGAGATGTCGGCGCCGCCCAGCGGGTCCACGAGGGGGCCGGTGTAGAAGCTCGTGGACAGGAACGGGAACTGCGCGGCCAGGGCGATGCCGTAGACGACCAGCGCTCCCAGCCGCCAGCCGCCGTAGCGGCCGTCCGGGTCGGAGAGGGCCGGCAGGTCGTAGCGCTCCTTGGAGATCAGGTAGTAGTCGACCAGGTTGATCGCCGACCACGGGGTGAAGAACGTCAGCAGGAAGAGCAGGAAGTCGGCGAAGGAGTCCAGGAAGGAGTTGCGCCCGGCGAGCGCGACGGCCGTGCCCGCGACCATGACGGCGGCGATGTAGGCGGTGCGTCCGCGCTGCGACAGGGCCCGCTGGCCGCGGAAGCCGCTCACCCCGGTCACGATCGACATGAAGCCGCCGTAGGTGTTGAGCACGTTGACGGTCAGTTTGCCGAGCGCGACGACGAAGTAGAGGAAGGACGCGACCAGGCCGGCGCCGCCCAGGCCCACGACATAGCCGACCTGGTCGTCGAGGAAGGCGGGCCCCGCGGTCGCCGCCACCAGGACGCCGAAGGCCATCGACCACTGGGCGCCGAGCACCGTGCCGCCGAGCGTCCAGCCGAAGGTCGCGCGGGCGGAGGTGGTCCGCGGCAGATAGCGCGAGTAGTCGGCCACGTACGGTCCGAAGGCCAGCTGCCAGGACGCCGACAGGGACATCGCCAGCAGGAACATCGGCAGCGAGAAGTGGTGTTGGTGGGCGACGACGTCCCCGAGGTCGATCCGGTCCAGCAGTCTGCCGCCCAGATACAGGAAGCTGAGCGCGCACACCACGCTGGCGACCCGGCCCAGGGCATGCACGACGCGGTAGCCGACGGTCGCCACCACCGCGGTGACCAGCGCGAACAGCAGGATGCCGGGCACCGGTCCGAGGTGGGTCAGCTTGCCGACGGCCTGCCCGGCGAGCACCGATCCGCTGGCGAAGAAGCCGATGTACATCACCACGACCAGGACCAGCGGGACGACCGCGCCGCGCACCCCGAACTGGGCCCGTGAAGAGATCATCTGGGGCAGTCCGAGCCGGGGTCCCTGCGCGGAGTGCAGGGCCATGACCGCGCCGCCGAGCAGATTTCCGGCCAGCAGGCCGGCCAGCGACCAGACCACGTCGCCGCCGAGGACCACGGCCAGGGCACCGGTGACCACCGTGGTGATCTGGAGGTTGGCCCCGAGCCAGAGCGTGAACTGTGAGAACGCCGTGCCGTGGCGCTCCTCGTCGGGGACGACGTCGATGGAACGCCGTTCCACCACTGTCTGGGCCATGATTGCTCCGTCCTGGTGGACACGCTGGACGATCTCGCCAGGCCCGGTGCCCGAGGAGCGCGGACCGGCTGCATATGGCTATGCAGACTATGCACTGATGAATGGAATGCCAATAGTCCGCAGCTTGATCGATCAGACCGCGCAATGATCGATCAGATGCCGGGCGGCCGGTCGGCCGTCCCGCGGACCGACCGGTCAGCCGTCGTCCGCCGCCCGGCGCGGGTCAGTCGCCGCCGCAGGAGGAGCGCACCTTCAGCTCGGGGAGCAGTTCGATCCGGTGGACGGGCAGGGCGTCGCCGTGCCGCAGCCGGCGCAGCAGCAGGTCGACCGCGGCGGCGCCGACGGCGCGCTTGGGCGGGGCCACCGCGGTCAGCGGCGGGGCCCCGAGTGCGGCGAAGACGTCGTCGTAGCTGATCAGTGCCAGGTCCTCCGGCACGGACAGGCCGCGTGCGCGCAGCAGCGCCGGGAGCTGGATGGCGTCCTGGTCGTTGTGTACGAGCGCGGCCCGTACGCCCCGGTCGGCGGCCTCGGCGAGGCTCCGGGACACCAGCTCGGGGGCGGTGGCGGGGTCGTCGATGTCGATCACCGGCTGCGGTGTCAGCTCCAGCAGTTCGCACGCCTCGGCGTAGCCGCTGCGCACCTGCAGGGCGGTCCAGGTGTCGCGGCGGGCCGCGAGGGCGACCGTCAGATGGTCGAGCGCGGCCAGGTGGCGCAGGGCGAGCAGGACGCCGTGGTGGTGGTCGGAGCTGACCGAGTCCAGTTCGGCGGCGGGTGTGCCGGCGGCGGCGCGGCGCTCCACCAGCACGGCGGGCACGGGCAGCTCGTGCAGCCAGTGCCGGTCCTCGGACTCGGTCCTGGACATCCAGTTGGGGGTCAGCATGAGTCCTTCGGCGCCCGACCTGAGGAGCTGTTCCGCCTGCGCGCGGTCGGCCCCCGGGTCGTAGGACGAGATACCGAGCACCAGGTGGGCCCCGGCGTCGGCCGCGGCGGCGCGGGCCCCGGCGATCACCTCGTCGAAGTACTGGCTGACGGTGTGACTGACCGTGGGCACGATCAGTCCCAGGGTGCGGGCGTCGGCCGGGGTGCCGGAGCGCTCGTCGGGCACCGAGACCGAGCCGTGCGCGCGGCGCAGCCGCCCCGCCTCGGCGAGTGCCGCGACATCGCGGCGCACGGTGACGGCCGGCAGGTCGAGACGGGCCGCGAGGTCCGTCACCCGGACCGTGCCGAGCTTGCGCACGATCTCGAGGATCCGCGTCCGGCGCTCGTCCGCCGCGATCGACATGACGGTCCCTTTCTCAGCTGGTCTGACTCCTCGTGGAGGCTATCATTCGATACCCGATTGATCTAGTGCTCAACTCTCGGTCACTCAAGCTCGATCATCGCCAAAATTGATCGATATTCGATCGCCTTGTTTATTTGTATTGACTCGATCGGGTGGCGCTCCTAGCTTCTGGGCCCCCACCAGCAGCCCGGAGGAGCATCCTTCATGAGCCTCAGAACCCTCGGGACAGGTCTTGTCGCGGTCGCCCTGGCCGCGGCCGGCGCCCTCGCCCCGTCCCCCGCCCCGGCGGCCGCCCTCTCCCCCGCCCTCGCCGGCACCACCGTCCACCTGGACTGCTCGCGGTCCACCGACGGTACCGGCTCGCTCGACTCCCCGTACAACTCCCTGGCCTCGGTCGCCGCCCTGACGTTCCGGCCCGGGGACACCCTGGCCCTGGCCGCGGGCACGACCTGCCACGGCACACTGACCCCGCACGGCAGCGGCACCGCGGCCGCGCCCGTCACCATCGCGCCCTACGGCAGCGGTGCCGCCCCGGTCGTCGACGCGGGCGGCGCCGAGAACGCGCTGCACCTGCGGGACCAGGACCACTGGCGCATCGGAGCGATCAGGCTGACCGATCCGGCGAGCACCCTCGCCCAGCGGCAGGGCCTGCTCATCGAGTCCACGGACGGCCGTACGCACTCCGGGTTCGACGTCGACGGGCTGATCGTCGACGGCGTGGCGGGCGAGACGAACAAGGCGACGCACGCCACGGCGTTCTCCCAGTCCGCCTGCATCCGCACCGGCGTGTCCGGCGCCGGCTCCCTGCTGGCGGGGGTCCACATCCACCGCACCCGGGTCGGAAACTGCGGCGGCGGAGGCATCAAGGTCCGCGTCGGCGCGGCCAACACCCTCCTGGGCCACGACGTCCTCGTCGACCACAACACCGTCAGCGCGGTGGGCGGCGACGGCATCATCGTCTCCTACGCCGAGTCGCCGCTGATCGAGTACAACACCGCGGCCGCCCTGGGCACCGGCACCTATCCGTGGACCGGCGGCAACTTCGCCGGGATCTGGGTGCTCGGCGACCACGACGCCGTGATCCAGAAGAACGCCGTCTACGGCAGCGTCATGTCGGCCTACGACAGCGAGGCGTTCGACTGCGACTGGGGCAACACCGGGCACTGCACGGTGCAGTACAACTTCAGCCGCGACAACGCGGGCGGCCTCTTCCTGGACTGCGACGGCTGCGGGACCAGCGGCGGCGCCACCGAGGTGGTGCGCTACAACGTCTCCGAGAACGACTGCCGCATGGTGGGCGCCTCGGGCGGCCGGTCGGCGCTGCTCTTCCACAACAACGTCGTCTACTGCCCGGACCGCGGGCTCGACATCAGCGTGCCCGCCAACAGCCTGCTGGAGAACAACATCTGGGTGGGCCGCGCGGACTCCCGGCTGCCCACCGGGGCCGGGGTCTCCTGGCAGTGGAACGTCTTCGAGGGCGTGCCGCGCCCCACGGCCAACGGCATCGTGGGCGACCCGGGCTTCGTCGCCCCCGGCACCGGCGGCGACACCCTGGAATCCGCTGCGGGCTACCGGCTCACGGCCGCCTCGCCCGCGCTGCGCAACGGCGGGGTCGTCGCCGACAACGGCGGCCGCGACTACTGGGGCACGCCGGTGTCCGCCACGGCCAAGCCCAACCGCGGCGCCTACGAGGGCCCCGGGCTGTAGCCGCCGGGCGCGGACGGTGTCACGGTGACACCGTCCGCGTGGAGCAGCGCCGCGGTGCCGCCCCCGTCGGGCCAGTGGACGACCAGCCGGTGGCCCCCGGGGGCGGCGGTGACGGTGGTCCGCGCGGCGGGCGGCGCGGCGGTGTCCGTGCCGCTCAGCCGCAGCAGCGAGACGAACAGGCACTCCTCGCCCGTCACGGTGCCGGTGAGCACCGGTACCGCCCCGCACGGCCCGAAGGCGGTACCGGCGGGCAGGGCGTGCGCCGCCGCGCCGCCGAAGCCGTGCAGGGCGACGGCCTCGGACACCAGCACCCGTGCTGCGGCCGGGTCCGGAGCGGCCTCCGGTCCGCAACCGGGTGCGGGCACGGTGGCGCGGGCCCGCACCCGGCCGTCGCCGGCCGCCGTCTCCACCGCCTCCCCGGCCACGGCCCAGCCGGTGTGCCGTACGGCGGTCCCGGCGGCGGCACCGCGGACCAGGTGCGCGTGCACCTCCAGGGCGCCGTCGGCGAGGACGAGGGAGGTGACGGCGGTGCCGGGCAGTTCGGCGCCCCGGATCCGGGGCCGGTGGGCGGAGGCGGCCCAGCCCGGCCCGGCGCCGAGCGGGCGGATCGGGCCGCGCTCGCTCGCCTCGTCGCCGTCGAGCAGCGCGAAGTGGTTGTCGGCCGTCCCCTCGAAGACCGGCCCGGTGGCGGTGGAGTGCGCCAGGCGGGAGTACAGCGGGTCGTCCGCCAGCACCTCGTCGGCGGGCTGGTCGTCGCTGCCGTGGTTGTGCACCCGGACCAGTCCGTCCGCCGCGGTGGACTGGATCAGCCGGCCCGGCGCGGGCAGCCCCAGCACGGTGTCGGCCCGTTCGGCGGGCGCGGGCTCCTCCGGATCGGTCCACACCGGGTGGTCAGCGGGCAGCAGCAGGCCGAGGAAGCCCTTGCTCGCCCAGTACGGCGAGGCCGGGCCCGAGTACGACTGCACCAGCGACGGGCAGGGGCCGTACCAGCCGAGCGTGAGCAGGCCGTGCTCATCCACGGCGCCCCGGTCGAGGAAGTGGCGCAGCGCGCCGGAGGCGAGGCGCCGGGTGGTCCCCGGCGTCAGCGGGGGTGTGGCCGGTCAGGGCGCCCGGTCCACAGCGCGGCGGCCGAGGCGAAGCGGTAGATCAGCGAGCGGCCCTGGTGCAGCGGGGCCCCGTCGCCGCCGAAGGTGTGCGCGAAGCTCCGCAGATGGGCCTCCAGGCGGGCGCCGTGGCGGGCCAGGAGCTGCTCGTCGCCCGCCAGGTGGGCGTGCAGGGCGGGGTAGAGGTGGAAGGCCCAGCCGTTGTAGTGGTCGACGGCGCGCGGGCGGCCGTCGGTGTACCAGCCGTCGCCCAGGTACCACCGCTCCATCCGGGCCAGTCCCCGCGTGACGGCTTCCTCGGCGGCCTCGGTGTGGTGGCCGGTCCCGGCGAGGAAGCCGCCGACGGTGACCTGGAAGAGCCACCAGTTGTTGTCTACGGGGGTGTGGCGCAGCGCGCCGGCGAGCCAGTCGGCGGCGCGGGTGCGGACCGCGGCGGGCAGGCGGTCCCACAGCCAGGGTCGGGTCAGACGCAGCGCGAGCGCGACCGAGGCGGCCTCGACCATGGCCTGGCCCCGGTCGGTGACGGCGGGCCAGGCCACCGGGTCGCGGCCGGTCAGCTCCGTCTCGGTGGTGGGTGACAGGGTGCCCGCGGCCAGCCCTTCGGCGTACCGGTCGAGCAGGCCCAGCGGGTCGTGCCCGGCGGCGCCCGTGACGCGCAGGGCGGCCAGCAGGAACGTACGGGCGTACCCCTCCAGGCCGTCCGAGCGTGGTCCCGACCGGCTCGGGCGCGGCCCCGGCAGGGAGATCAGCGCGTGTTCCGGTCCGGCGTGCGGTGCCACCGCGGCGAGCAGTCCGTCCGCCGCCGCCTCCCAGTGGGCGCGGGTCCAGCCGGTGTACGGGCTGCGGACGCGGTCCTCGGGCGGGAAGGGGGGCAGCGGCATGGCGGGGGCTCCTGGCTCGGGGGTGCCGAATCTAGGAGCCGGGCGATCGATCGTCAATGCGATCGATCGAATGATCTGTCTATGGCGGCGGGTTGCCACGAAATCCGCAGAGTGCGCCCGCTCGGACGCCCCCGCCAATTGATCAGATTCGATCGTTCGATCGAAAGGTATTGACTTCGATCGGAAGTGTTCCCAAGATGTGCCTACCCGGGCCCGACGGCCACGGAGTCCGGCAGGCGTCGTCGTCACCGGATCCGCACCGGGCACCTTCCACCCGTCTCGTTCCCCAGGAGCCGAGCCATGTCCGCTGCCCCCGCCCGCAGTCGCAGAGTCCGCCGAGCCGCCGCCGCGCTCACCGCCGCCACCCTGTCCGCCACCCTCCTGGCCGCCTGCGGCTCGGGCGACGACGACGGCCCGGCCGCGGGAGCGGGCAAGCCCGTCGACATCACGTTCTGGGGCTGGGCCAAGGGCACCAAGCAGGTGGTGGACGCCTTCAACTCCTCGCACAAGGACGTCCACGTCAGCTACGAGGAGATCCCCTCCGGTTCGGCCGGCGGCTACGCGAAGCTGTCCAACGCGGTCAAGGCGGGCAACGCGCCCGACGTCTTCAACGTCGAGTACCCGCAGCTGCCCGACTTCGTCAGCCAGGGCGCCGTACAGGACATCAGCGAGTACGTCGACGCCGGCCTCAAGGGCAAGTACCTGCCGCAGGCGGTGCAGCTGACCACGCTCGGCGGTGCCACGTACGCGCTGCCGCTGGACGCCGCGCCGCAGGTCTTCTACTACCGCAAGGACCTGTTCGCCAAGGCCGGCATCAAGCCCCCCGCCACCTGGGACGAGTTCCGCACGGCCGCCGAGAAGCTGAAGCAGGCCGAGCCGGACAGCCGGATCGCCACCTTCTTCCCCGACGACCCGACCACCTTCGAGGCGATGGCGTGGCAGGCCGGGGCGCCCTGGTTCGGCACCTCGGGCGACTCCTGGCAGGTGAGCGTGGACGGGCCCGGCACCCAGAAGGTCGCCGCCTACTGGCAGAAGATGATCGACGACGACCTGGTGCGGGTGGAGCCCTCCTTCAGCCAGCAGTGGACGGCCTCGCTCCAGAAGGGGCAGACCGCCGGCTACCTGGGCGCCTCCTGGGGCGGCGGCGTGCTGAAGGGCACCCTGCCCAAGGACCAGTCCGGCAAGTGGGCCGTCGCCCCGCTGCCCTCCTGGAACGGCGCCCCGGCCAGCGGCATGCTCGGCGGCAGCACCTTCGCCGTCTCCAAGGACAGCAAGAAGGCGAAGGCCGCCGTGGAGTTCGCCACCTGGGCCACCACGACCGCCCAGGGCATCCAGGCCCGTATCTCCTCCGGCGACTCCTCGGCCTACCCCGCCGACCCCGAGCTGGTCCCGGTCGCCGCCAAGGCCTTCGCCACCGACTTCTACGGCGGCCAGGACATCTACGCCCTCTACAAGAGCGGCGCGCAGTCCATCGGGCGGAAGTGGACCTGGGGACCGGCGATGGGCGTCACCAACAACTCCCTCAAGGACTCCTTCGGCAAGCTCTCCAGCCGTTCCGGCACCATCGCCCAGGCGCTGGCCACCGCGCAGAAGGACACCCTCTCCGAGATGAAGAACCGCGGTCTGAAGGTCGCCACGCGATGACGCCCGCCTCCCCCACGGCGGCCCGCGCGCTGCCCGCCGCGTCCCCGCGCGCCGCCGCCCCCCGGCCGCGGCGGCGGCGGTTCGCGGCGCCCGCCGTGCTGCTCGCGCCGTTCTTCCTGCTCTTCACCGCCGTCACGCTGGTGCCGATCGGCTACGCCGTCCATCTGAGCCTGTACGCCGAGCACCGCTCCGGCCTCGGCTTCGGCGGCGGCGAGACCGTCTTCACCGGCCTCGGCAACTACACCCGGGCCCTGGGCGACGCCGCCTTCCGGGCCGGGTTCTCGAACCTCCTGCAGTACTGCCTGCTGTACATCCCGCTAATGATGGCGCTGGCCCTCGCGCTGGCCCTGCTGCTGGACTCCGCGCTGGTCAGGGCCCGCCGCTTCTTCCAGCTCGCGCTGTTCCTGCCGCACGCGGTGCCCGGCACCATCGCCGCGCTGGTGTGGGTGTACCTGTACACCCCCGGCATCAGCCCGGTGATCGACGCGCTGAACTCCTTCGGCGGACAGACCGATCTGCTCGGGCACCCGCTGCCCGCCGTCGTCAACATGGCGGTGTGGGAGTGGACCGGCTACAACATGGTGATCTTCTTCGCCGCGCTCCAGGCCATTCCGCGCGAGGTCCTGGAGGCCGCCGTCGTCGACGGCGCCGGGCCGCTGCGCACCGCCCTCAGCATCAAGGTCCCGCTCATCCGCTCCTCGCTCACGGTGGTGGGCCTGTTCACCGTCATCGGCTCGCTCCAGCTGTTCACCGAGCCGGTGATCCTGCACGGCACCACCCCGAGCGTCGTCTCCACCTGGTCCCCCAACATGTACGCCTACACCGCGGCGTTCGAACGGCACGACTACGGCCTGGCCGCCGCGTCCTCCGTCCTGCTGGCGCTGGCCGCCGCCGCGCTCTCCTTCGTCGTCACCCGCGCCACCCGCGGCCGGGGCCGGCGGACCCGGTCCCAGCACGCCACGGAGGCCGCCGCATGACCACCGCCACCGCAGAGCCCGGCGCCCCGCGCGACCGCGGCCGCCCCTGGTCGCTGTCCAAGGCGGCCGTCAACGGCGCCCTGGTGCTGGCCACCGCCTACACGCTGCTGCCGCTGGTCTGGCTGCTGACCGCCGCCGCCAAGAACACCGGCGACCTGCTCGGCGGCCGCAGCCTCTCCCCCGCCACCTGGCACCTGGGCGCCAACCTGCACGCCCTCGCCACCACCGGCGACGGCATCTACTTCCGCTGGTACCTCAACTCCCTGCTGTACGCCGGGATCGGCGCCCTGCTGTGCGCCCTGGTGTGCGTCTGCGCGGGCTACGCCTTCCACGTCTACAGCTTCCCCGGCAAGGAACAGCTCTTCGGTCTCGTCCTGCTCGGCGTGCTGGTGCCGACCACCGCGCTCGCGCTGCCCATGTACCTGCTGGCGAGCGAACTCGGGGTCGTCAACACCTTCTGGGCCGTCTTCGTGCCCAGCCTGGTCAATCCGTTCGGGGTCTATCTGGCGCGGGTGTTCTGCGCCGGATACGTGCCCGGCGAGGTCCTGGAGGCCGCCCGCATGGACGGCGCCGGGGAACTGCGGACCTTCTGGTCGGTGGGCCTGCGCATGGTGATGCCCGGCTTCGTCACCGTCTTCCTGTTCCAGTTCACCGCCATCTGGAACAATTTCTTCCTCCCCCTGGTGATGCTCTCCGACAACCGGCTCTTCCCCGTCAGCCTCGGCCTGTACAGCTGGAACACGCAGACCCACGCCTTCCCCGAGTACTACCCGCTGGTCGTCACCGGCTCCCTGCTCGGCATCGTCCCGCTGGTCATCGCCTTCATCGCCCTCCAGCGCCACTGGAAGGCCGGCCTCACCGCAGGAAGCGTCAAATGACGTCCGCCCCTGCCGCACACGCACCGGAGAACCGAGTGTCCAACCCCCCTACCGCACCCGCCGCGCAGCCGCACACCGCCACCCCCGGGCAGCGGCGCCCGCGCACCCTGCTGGCCATGCACGGCGACCTGGCCGCACGGCTGATCGACCCCGGCACGCTGGAGCGGTTCACCTCCCTCGCCGACCTCGACCCCACGCTGGTCGTCGACGACTTCGACGAGCCGCGCGCCGCCGCCGCGCTGCGCGAGAGCGAGGTCATCGTCAGCAGCTGGGGCTGCCCGCCGCTGGACGAGTCCGTCCTGGAGCGGGCGCCCCGTCTGCGGGCCGTCATCCACGCCGCCGGATCGGTCAAGCACCACATCACCGACGCCTGCTGGCGGCGCGGCATCCAGGTCACCTCGGCGGCCTGGGCCAACGCCCTGCCCGTCGCGGAGTACACGGTCGCCGTGGTGCTGCTCGCCAACAAGCAACTGCTGCGCATGCGCGACGACTACCGCGCCCGGCGCGGCCCCCACGACTGGCTGGCCGCCTACGGCGGCGCGGGCAACTACCGGCGCACGGTCGGTGTCGTCGGCGCCTCCCGCATCGGGCGCCGGGTCCTGGAGCTGCTGCGCCCCCACGACCTCGACCTGCTGCTGCACGACCCCTACGTCGGCGCCGAGGAGGCGGCCGCGCTGGGCGCCCGCTCCATCGAGCTGGACGCGCTGTGCGCGGCGAGCGACGTGGTCACGGTGCACGCGCCCGAACTGCCCGGCACCCGGCACCTCATCGACCGCCGCAGGCTCGCCCTGTTCCGCGACGACGCGACCCTGGTGAACACCTCCCGCGGCTCCCTCGTCGACCAGGACGCGCTCGTCGACGAGCTGCGCACCGGCCGGCTCAACGCGGTCCTGGACGTCACGGTCCCCGAGGTGCTGCCCGCCGACTCCCCGCTGTACGACCTGCCCAACGTCCTGCTCACCCCACATGTCGCGGGCTCCCTCGGCGGCGAACTGCACCGCATGGCGGCGGCCGCCGCCGACGAACTGGCCCGCTACGCCGCCGGGTTGCCCTTCGCCCACCCGGTCCTGCACGAGGACACCACCCGCTCGGCCTGACCCGCGAGGGCGTCCGGGGCACCCCGCCGGAGCACGCGGACCGGACCCGCCACGGTCCGGTCCGCGCCCGCTCTTGACGAGTACACGTACAACGCCGAAGAATGAGCCGCGCTCTGACAACGTTGTCCGTGTTTTCGGTGGAGGAGTTGACGCCCATGAGATGGACCCGGCGAACACGCGCTGCGGGAACGGCCGTCGCGGCCGTCGCGCTCCTCGGCGCCGCGCTCACCGCGCCCGCCGCGCAGGCCGCCGCACGCGACACCGGCCGGCTCACCGACCTGGTCAACCCGTTCATCGGCACCGAGAACGAGGGCAACACCTACCCCGGTGCGGCCGTGCCCTTCGGCATGGTGCAGTTCTCGCCGGACACCGGGCACAACACCGGCTACGACCACTCCCAGAACCACATCCGGGGCTTCTCCCTGGTGCACCTGTCCGGGGTGGGCTGCGGACTCGGCGGCGACCTGCCCGTACTGCCGACCACCGGCGACGTCACCGAGACCGACAACGCCAGGTACGAGGCGGAGTTCAGCCACGACACCGAGCAGGCGAGCCCGGGATACTACAAGGTCGGCCTGAAGAACGGCATCGGCGCCGAACTCACCGCGACCGCGCGCACCGGCGTCCAGCGCTACACCTTCCCCGCCACCGACAAGGCCAACGTCCTGCTCGACGCGGGCCAGTCGCTGCACCGCGTGATCTCCACCCAGGTGGAGGTGCTCGACAACCGCACCGTGCGCACCGCCCTCACCGGCAGCGGCTTCTGCCAGGACACCGAGCCGTACACGGTGTACACGATCACCCGCTTCGACCGGCCCTTCACCTCCTTCGGCACCTGGGACGGCTCCTCCGTCACGGCGGGCTCGCGCAGCGGGCACGGCGGCGCCTACGTCCGCTTCGACACGACGAAGGACCGTACCGTGGAGGCGACGACGGCCCTGTCGTACGTCGACGCACGCGGCGCCGCCCTCAACCTGCGCACCGAGGGCGGCCGTACCTTCGACCGGGTGCGCGAGGCCGCGCGGCGGTCCTGGGAGGACCGGCTCGACGACGTCCGGGTCAAGGGCGGCGGCGACACGCTCCGCCGCACCTTCTACTCGTCCCTGTACCGGTCCTTCCTCGCGCCGAACATCGGCAGCGACGTCGACGGCCGGTACACCGGCTGGGACCAGCGCGTCCACCGCGCCAAGGGCTTCACGTACTACCAGAACTGGTCGCTGTGGGACACCTACCGCACCCAGTCGCAGCTGCTGTCACTGCTCGCGCCGCGCGAGGCGCGCGACATGGCGGTCTCCGTCATCCACATCGACGAGGAGAGCGGCTGGCTGCCCAAGTGGGGCTACGGCACGGTCGAGACGAACATCATGACCGGCGACCCGGTCACCCCCTTCCTCACCAACGCCTATCAGCAGGGCCTGCTCAAGGGCCGTGAGGGGTACGAGGAACGGGCCTACCGCGCCCTGAGGAAGAACGCCGACGGCGTACCGCCCGCGGACTCCCCCGCCGTGGGCCGCGAGGCCAACAAGGAGTACCTGGCGAAGGGGTTCGCGCCCTACATCAAGGGCCGTCCGCACGCCAAGCCCGGCGACTCGGACTACGACCACGGTCCGTCCGCGACGCTGGAGTACGCCCTGTCGGACGCCATGCTCGCCGAGATGGCCCGCTGCCTCGGTCATGAAGCGGACGCCGCGCGCTACTCCGCACGGGCGCAGAACTACCGCGCGGTCTTCGATTCCTCGACCGGCTTCTTCCGCGCCCGCGACGCCTCCGGCGCCTTCACCGGACCGGCCGACCCGGCGCGGAGCGAGGGCTTCCACGAGGGCACGGCCTGGCAGTACCAGTGGCTGGTGCCGCAGGACCTGCCCGGCATGATCGCCCTGATCGGCGGCGAGCAGGCGGCCAACGCCCGGCTCGACTCCTTCTTCGCCTACGACCAGTTGGTGCGGGACCCGGCGAAGACCGCCCGCGAGGTGTGGGTCAACGGGCCGTACGACTACTACAACGCGGACAAGTACAACCCGCAGAACGAGCCCGACCTCATCGCCCCGTACACCTATCTGTCGACCGGCCAGCCGTGGAAGACCACCGACGTGGTGCACGCGGCCCTGACCCTGTTCACGGACACCCCGACCGGGATGACCGGCAACGACGACCTGGGCACCATGTCCGCCTGGAACGTGCTCTCGTCGATCGGTGTCTTCCCGGTGCAGCCCGGCTACGCCACCTGGGGCCTGTCCACCCCGGTCTTCGAGCGCGTCGACCTGACGCTGGACCGGCGCTACTACCCGCGCGGCGCCCTCACCGTCACCGCGCCGGGCACCTCGGAGGCGAGCCACTACATCCAGTCGGCGCGCGTCGACGGCTCGGCCTACGGCCGTACGTATCTGACGACCGGCGATCTGCGGCACACCCGGTCGCTGTCGTTCACCGTGGGAGCGCGGCCGTCCACCTGGGGCACGGGCGCGCAGGCGGGGCCGCCCCCGCTGAACCGGCCCTCCTCCTGAGCCCGCCCGGCCGGTGTCCCCGCCCGCTCCGGCGCGGCGGGGACACCGACCGGGCGGCCCGCGCCCGATAATGGCGGGCGCTGCGGGGCCCGTTGTGGCAGGGTGACCGACCGGCCGCCCCGCCGGGGGCGACGGAACACCAGGAGCGCCCGTGGTCCCCCCTCGTCTCGTCCCCCTGCTCGCCCAGTTCGACTTCGCGTACACGCGGCTGCGCCACCGGCTGGCCGGGCCGGTCATGGACAGCGGCGACGGGACGGACACCCGGGTCGAACCGCTCACCGACGAGGAGTACTTCTGGGAGCCGGTGCCGCGGTGCTGGTCGGTGCGGCGGCGGACGGACGGGCCGGGCGCGCGGGCGACGCTGCTGGCCGGCGCGGGCGACTGGGGGCGGGACGCCGCCGCGTACCCGCATCCCTGGCCGCCGCCGTTCACCACGCTCGCCTGGCGGCTGAGCCACCTCGGCGAGATGCTGGCGCTGCGCGCCGACCACACGGCGGGCTCGCACCGGCTGACCCGCGACGACCACCCGGTCCCGGGCAGTGCCGCCGAAGCGCTCACGGCCCTGGAGGCGGGCGCCTCGGCCTGGCGGCGGGCCCTGCTCGGCGTGGACGACACGGCCCTGGACACCGTCGGGTACTGCACCTATCCGCACGGCGGCGACGCGGAGGAGCCGTTCGCCGACATCGTGTGGTGGGTCAACCAGGAACTGCTGCACCACGGCGCCGAGATCGCCCTGCTGCGCGACCTGCACCGCGACCGGCGGCGCTGAACCGCGGGCGGCCCGGGGCCCCGTGCCCCGGGCCCGCGGTCACTTGCTGACGGCGAAGCGCATCAGGGCGTGCTCGTCGCCCTGCTTGATCTTGCCCGTCACATTGATCACTTCGAGCTTCCAGGAGCCGCCCACGCGCAGCGCCTTGGCCACGGCGCAGCCGTTGTCCTGGGTGAGCAGGCTCGGCCAGATGTCGGCGACCTGCTGGGAGGTGCCGCCGGTCGCGTCGTACACCTTGAAGCTGATGTTGCGCGCCTTCTGGAAGGAGCTGCCCTTCTTGAAGGCGGCGGCCACGAACACGATCGAGGTGATCTGCTGCGGGATCCGGGCGAACTCGACCGTCACCGTCTCGTCGTCGCCGTCACCGCGGCCGGTCTGGTTGTCCCCGCTGTGCACGAGCGAGCCGTTGCCCATCGGGTCCAGCGAGTCCAGGCCCGCCAGACGCACCGGGTCGCCGCCCTGCATCGCGACGGCAATCAGGTCGAGGTCGGTGCCGGCCTTGCGGCGCAGCATGCCCATCACGCCGCCGCTGGCGCCCGCGGTGGGGTCCCACGACACTCCGATGGACAGGTGCGTGACCCCGTCCAGGTCCGCCGGGCCGTCTTCCTTCGTCAGCGTAATCATCCGTTGATCATCCTCTGGTCATGCGAATCGCGGTACCCAAAGTGTGCCTGGAGGTTCCGGCGCGCTCGACGGCGGGTCCGCCCCGCCCCGGTTCCTCCCGGATGATGCGGATGGTTCCCCGGCGGCGGGCCCGGTTCCCCCGGGCCGCCGGGAAAATACGGTGCCCCGGTACGCCGCCCCGTGTCAGGCTCCGCCGGTGAACCGTGCCCAGATCTCCCGGCTCGCCCACGCCGGCCATCCGATCGCCGCCCCGCTCGACGACGAGTCCGTACGCCTGCTGCTGGACGGCCTGCTGCCCCGCGAGGAGGCCCGGGTGCTCGACCTCGGCTGCGGGGGCGCCGAGTGGCTGCTTCGCGCCCTGGCCATGCGCCCGCTGCTGCGCGCCGAGGGGGTCGACGTCGCCGCGGAGGCGCTGGACCGCGCCCGCGACGCCGCGCACGCCCGGGGGGTGCGGGACCGGCTGCTCCTGCACCGGGCGGACGCGGCCGCCTTCACCTGCGAGCGCCCGTTCGACGCGGTGCTCAGCGTGGGCGCGACGCATGCCTTCGGCGGACTGCGCGCCACCCTGGCGGCGGCCGGCCGGCACCTGGCCCCGGGCGGGCGCCTGCTGATCGGCGACGGCTTCTGGGAGAACACGCCCTCCGCCGAGGCGGTCGAGATGCTCGGGGACCTCGGCGACCTCCCCGCCGTCCTGGACACCGTCGCCGCCGAGGGCTGGACACCGGTCGGCGGGCACATCAGCTCGCGCCGCGAACTGGACGCCTACGAATGGGCGTGGACCGGCTCGCTGGCCTCCTGGGCGCTGGACCGCCCCGGCGACCCGGACAGCGCCCAGGCGCTCGCGACGGCCGCCGAGCACCGCGAGGGCTGGCTGCACGGCTACCGGGCCAGCTTCGGATTCGTCTGCCTGGTGCTGCGCCCGTCCTCCGGCTGAGGAAGCCGGAGGACCGGCGCGGGCGCCGCGCGCCCGTCAGCCGCGTCGCGCGCAGTGCAGGAAGAGGTGTTCCTCGGGCGGCGCGTCCGGGCCCTCGGGGGCGTACGAGGCCGAGGACTCGGCCAGTACGTCGAAGCCGGCCCCCTCCACCACGGCCCGCAGGCCGGCCCTCGGGTAGCCGGACACCCGGATCGTGCGGCCCAGGAACGGGATCGGGACGCCGTCCGCGTCGGCCTCGACCATCGCCAGGGCGAACAGGCCCCCGGGCGCGAGCAGTTCGCGGATCCAGGTCAGGGCGAGGGGGATCTCCGCGCGGGGCAGCATGAGCAGTGAGAAGAAGGCCGCGGCCGCGTCGAACCGGCCCAGGTCGAGCGGACCGCCGGGGCGCAGGTCGGCGAGGTCGGCCCGGTGGAAGCGCGCCCCGGGCACCCGCTCACGGGCCAGCTCCACCATGGTGGCCGACAGGTCGACGCCGACGACCTCGAGGCCCGCCCCGGCCAGCCGCCGCGCGGTCGGCACTCCGGTGCCGCAGCCCACGTCCAGGACCCGGGCCCCGGCGGGCAGCGCGGCGATCAGCCGGTCGGTGGCCGCGAGCTGCCCCTCCTTGTGCGGGAACGCCTCGTCGTAGCGGTCGCCGATGGCGTCGAACGCCTCGGCCTGCCCGGTGCGGTCACGCGGCTCGACGCCGTGGCCCGCCTCCGCGGCGGAACTGTCCGTGCGGCTCATCCGATGTCTCCCCCTCGTACCTCGAAGTGCGCCCGGCCGTCCGCCGTCCGGTGCGCACCCGGTGACGTTACCGTCCGGACGGGCCCGTGGCACCGACGACGGCGCCGCGCACGGTACTTGGGACGGCGGGGCGGCGGCCGGAGCGCGCAACGGCGCGGACCGGGGCCGGGGCCTCGGTCCGCGCCGTCGCGCTCGCTCGGGGAGTGCGCCGCCGGGGCGTCAGCGCACGCTGTTCACCTTGCTCAGCGCCTTGGCCAGGCCGTTGGCCCACAACTGGTTGACGCGGGCGCGCTCGTTGGCGTTCGGGTAGCGGTTGGTGCAGGACGGGCCGGGGCCGCCGCCCGACATCAGCTCGCTGCACGGGCCGCTGTAGTGGTCGGGCAGGCCGAGCACGTGCCCGGTCTCGTGCGCGACGACGCGGACCGAGTCGTACTGCTGGTTCTGCGAGTAGTCCAGGAAGATGTAGCCGCGGCCGTGGCCGTCGGTGGAGGCGTAGGACCCGTTCTGCGGGTCGTTGCCCTCGTAGTACGAGAAGTCGGCGCTGCCCGAGGAGGCGGCCAGCTTGACGTTGCTCACGGAGCCGTTCCAGATGGAGGCCGCGCTCGATATCTGCGAGCGGAAGCTCGGCGCCTGGGCGGCGCTGTAGTAGACGGTGACCGACTTCAGGTTGGGGTGCGCGGCCTGCTTCTCGGCGACCGACTTCATGACCGCGTCGAAGAACGCCTGGGGGTCGGCGGTGTGCGCGGCGGTGCCCGTGTACCGGGCGACGGTGGCGGGACCGGAGGTGTCCGGCGCGGCGGCGGCCGGCCCGGCGGTGCCCAGCGCGGCGGAGGCCAGGCCGAGTCCGAGCGCGAGGGCCACGAGTCTGCGGACGGACTTCGTGGACGCGGCGCCGGTGCGGGAGGACGACATGTGGGGGCTCCTACTCGTTCGGTGTGGGGTGTGAACGGTCGGTTGCGGATGAGTCTCGGGCAGGCCAACGCCTCCGGCATGATGGCAACTTGGGATAGCACGGGGCTATCGGGGGCCGACTCGTACGGTTCCGTCGCCATTTGCTCGTCTGGTGCGGCGCCGCCGCCCCGCCCTACGCTCCCCCTCATGGAGCTCGAGGTGAGGCATCTGCGCGTGCTCTGCGCCATCGCCGACACCGGCAGCCTGCACCGGGCCGCCCGTGAACTGGGCATGGCGCAGCCCTCGTTGAGCACCCAGTTGCGCCGGATCGAGCAGACCCTCGGTGGTCAGCTCTTCGTCCGCACGCGCACCGGCTGCCGGCCCACCCCGCTGGGGCGCGCCGTGCTGAGCCGGGCCCGGCCCCTGGTGAGCGAGCTGGCCGCGCTGGTCACCGAGACCCGGGCGGCCGCGGCCCGTGCCGGCGGCCCCCAGTTGCGCATCGGCGCCACGGCCAGCCGCGCCATCCCGGGCTGGCTGCGCCGGCTGCGGGCACGCACCCCGCGCACCGAGCCGACGCTCCAGATGGACGTCTCCGCCAACTCCCTGCTGCGCATGGTGGCCGCGGGCCGGCTCGACATGGCGTTCGTGCACGAGGTGGAGGGCAGTCCGCTGCGGGTGCCGTCCGGGCTGTGCCTGCGGGTGCTGGTGGAGCGGGAACCGCAGTTCGTGTGCCTCGCCGTCGACCATCCGGCGGCGGCGCGGCACGAGGTGCGGCTGCGCGATCTGGCGGCGGACCGGTGGATGGTGGACTCCACGGTCGACGGGGAGTGGGACGCGCTGTGCCGGGTGCTGCGCGCGGCGGGGCTGCGGCCCGACATGCTGCACGGCGACTACCTCACCGCGTACTCGCTGGCCGCCACCGGCGAGGTGGTGACGGTCAGCCAGCCCACGGCGCGGCCGCGTTCCGACCTCGCCGTCCGGCCCCTCCTCGGCGACCCGATCGGGGTGCGGCTGCTGCTCGCGGCGCGCAGCGAGGACGAACTCGACCGGGGTTACGCGGAGTTGGAGGAGGCGTACTGGGAGGCGGCGCGCCAGGCACCGGCGTACCGGGAGTGGCTGGGCCGTGCGGGCGCGCCCGGCACGGCGGGCGGCGGGGCGGCGGGCGTCACGGGCACCGCCGACGCCGCCGCGGGCACCGGCGCCGTGGACGCCGCCGGTGCCCGCGTACCGCTGTCCTCACCGGCCGCGCTGCCGCGCCCCGACGGGCGCGGCGGGCGACGGGTGCCCGCCGGATGAGAGCGGCGGCGTGGCCCCGTCCGGGCGACGCGGGTCAGGCGTCCGGGGCCTGTCCGGCGGGCAGTGCCTCGCGCATCGCCCGCGCGGTGGCGGCCGGGTCGTAGCCCTCCGGCACGCCCGCGACCAGGATGATGTCGCCCTCGACATGGCGGGAGCGCAGCGGCGCGATCTCCCGGTAGGCGGGCGAGTCCCACCAGGCCCGTGCCTCGGTGATGCCGGGGAAGCCGATGACCACGACATGGCCGGGCCAGGCGCCCTCCTTCACCTCGTGCGCGGTGGCGTGCACCAGGAAGCGGCCCCCGTACGGCGCGAAGGTGGCGGTGATGCGCTCGATGTACTCGGCGGTCTCGGGGTGCGGCGCGGCGTCGCGCAGATGGGCTATGGCGTAGGCGGTCATGACGTCCTCCGGTCGGTCGCGCCGGTCTCACTGCGTACGCCGGTGATCGTGGCACCGGGTGTGCGGCGGCGTCGATGACCTGGCAGGTAACCGACCCGTGAAATCACGCGAGGGGGACGGCGCGTCAGCCGGCCGCGTGCGCCGGGCGGGCCTCGCGGCCGCCGGGGTGGCGGTGGCGCCAGACCCAGAAGACCGCGCAGGAGACGACGGCCCAGGCGGCGAGGACCAGGAACGGGAAGGCGTGCTGGTGCCCGGCGAAGTAGACGGCCGTGTGCTGGGCGTTCACCGAGGCGCCGGGCGGCAGCCAGCGGCCGATCTCGCCGAGCGGGGACGGCAGCAGCGGCCAGGAGACGGCGCCGCCGGAGGAGGGGTTGCCGAGCAGCACCATCAGTCCCCAGGTCGGCAGCATGGCCCAGCGTCCGAACAGGGTGTTGAACATCGAGAAGACCATCCCGGAGGCGAACATCGTGAACGCCAGGATCAGCCAGGACTCGACGAACGGCAGGTCGAGGGCGCCGAGCAGCCAGTCCACCACGGCGGCGATCACGAAGCCGCCGAGCAGCGCGTAGGCGACGGTGAAGGCGATGCGCTCGGCCGGGTTGAGCGCCCGCGCGTGGACGCTGAGCTGGATGGCGCCGACGAAGCCGATGATCACCGCGGCGAGGGAGATGTAGAAGATCGCGAGACCGCGCGGGTCGCCGTGCTGGAGCGGTTTGAGGTCGCGGACGGTGACCTGGACGCCGGTGGCCCGCCCCACCTGCTGTGCGGCCTCCTCCAGCACCTGGGCGACCGTGGCGCCCGAGGCGCCGGACACGTCGAGCAGGACGGTGCGCCGGTCGGGCGGGACGTCGAGCACGGCGAAGACCCGCTGGTCGTCCACGGCGGTCCGGGCCTCGGCGGCGGTGGCGTACGGGTGCAGCTTCAGGGAGGCGGACAGCGCCTTCTCCATGCCGGTGACGAAGCGGCGGCTCTCCGGCGTGTCGTGGTGGCCGACGACCGCGGTGGGGATGGTGTGCGGGGTGGGGTCGGCCATGGCGTAGGTGTAGGAGCCGGCGAAGAGCCCGGCCGCCGCGGCGAGGATCAGCGTCAGGACGGTCGCGGGCAGGAACGGGGACTTCCGGAACGCGGCCCAGCGCTCGGCGGGGGTGGGGGGCCGGCCGTGCCCACCGTGCGGCAATTCGGACATGACGCCCACGCTAGGTCATCCTGCGGTGACTCCTCTCGTCGAGTCCCGTCGAGTCCCGTCGAGTCCCGTCGAGCGCGACCGGTCCGGCGCGGCGCGGCCCCGGCGCGGGGCGCCCCACGGGCCGCAGCCGCGGGCCGCACCCGGACCGCGCGGAAGGCCGGAGGATCCGCGCCCGCAGGCGCCCCCCGGCACACTTTTTACGGCCTCCCGCGGCCCCATACCGGACAAAAGCGCGCGATTTGGCGGGATGCCGGACCCTGCCCGACCATGGGCCTGCCCGGCGATCCCGGGTGCCGCCCGGCGATCCCGGGCACTGTCCGACGAGAGGCGCACCACCCCATGCACGTCCCCGGGACCGTCCCGCAGCCGGCCACGGCCGCGCGGGAGACCCCCGCGGCCCCCGCTCCCGCCGGGACCACTCCCACGGGCGAAGGGGCTCCCGCCCCCGGCAGGCACGCCCGCCGCTTCGGTCTGCCGGTCGCCACCGCCCTGGTCATGGGCAACATCATCGGCGGCGGCATCTTCCTGCTCCCGGCGTCCGTCGCCCCGTACGGCACGGTCAGCCTGGTCGCCTTCGGCGTCCTGACCGCCGGGGCCGTGGCCCTCGCGCTGGTCTTCGGCCGGCTCGCCCAGCGCGATCCGCGCACCGGCGGGCCCTACGTCTACGCCCGTGAGGCCTTCGGCGACTTCGCGGGCTTCCTCGCGGCCTGGGCGTACTGGATCACCACCTGGGTGTCGAACGCCGCGCTCGCCGTCGCCGCGGTCGGCTATCTGGACGTACTGATCCCGGTGAACGGCCACCGCTGGACCGCGTGCCTGGCCGCGCTCACCCTCCAGTGGCTGCCCGCGCTCGCCAACTTCGCGGGCACCCGCTACGTGGGGGCGGTGCAGGTGGTCTCGACGGTGCTGAAGTTGGTTCCGCTGCTGCTGGTCGCGATCGGCGGGCTGTTCTTCTTCGACCCGCGCAACCTCGGCCCCTTCCACGCCGGCGGCGGCAGCGCGGTCGGCGCGGTCTCCGCCTCCGCCGCGCTGCTGCTCTTCTCCTACCTGGGCGTGGAGTCGGCCGCGGTCAGCGCGGGCGAGGTCAGGAACCCCCGGCGCAACGTCGGCCGGGCCACCGTCATCGGCACCACCGGAGCGGCCCTCGTCTATCTGCTGGGCACGCTGTCCGTCTTCGGCACGGTCGCGCACAGCCGTCTGGTGGAGTCCGGCGCCCCCTTCTCGGACGCCGTGAACGCCATGTTCGGCGGTTCCTGGGGCGGCTGGGCCGTGGCGCTGGCCGCCCTGGTGTCGATGACCGGCTGCCTCAACGGCTGGACCCTGCTGAGCGCCCAGACGCCGTACGCCGCCGCCCGGGACGGGCTGTTCCCGGCGGCCTTCGCGCGGCGCCGACGCGGGGTGCCGACCTTCGGGGTCGGCGTCACCGTGGTCCTCGCCTCGCTGCTCACCGTCTACAACTACGCCTCCGGCTCGGCCGGGGTCTTCCGGGTCCTCGTCCTCGTCACCACGTTCACCGCGACCGTGCCCTATCTGCTGGCCACGGCCGCGCAGATCTTCCACCTGGTCTCCGGGCACCGCGACCGGGTGGACCGGGGCCGTCTGGTGCGGGACGGCGTGGTCGCCTCGGTGGCCGCCGCCTTCTCGCTGTGGCTCGTCGCGGGCGCGGGCTACGCCGCCGTGTACCAGGGGGTGCTGTTCCTGTTCGCGGGTGTCCTCGTGTACGCGGTGATGGCGGCCCGCCGCTCCCGGGCGGCCTGAGCCGGACCCGCCCGGCCCGGCCGGGACACGCGGCGCGTCGGGGGTCCGGCGCCACCAGCGCGTACCGGCGGGCCGCGCTGGTTATGTTGAGGGCGAGCGGTACGTCCCGGCGGCTGCGCCGGTCCCGAGCACCGGAAGGTGGCACGATGCCCAGCACGTCCTCCCCGCACCCCGACACGTCCGCCCTCGCCGACCTCTACCGCGACCTGCACGCCCATCCCGAACTCGCCTTCTGCGAGCACCGCACCGCGCAGATCGCCGCCGGCCGGCTGCGCGGCGCCGGGTACGAGACCGCCACCGGGATCGGCGGCACGGGCGTCGTCGGTGTGCTGCGCAACGGCGAGGGGCCCGTCGTGGCCCTGCGCGCCGACATGGACGCCCTGCCCGTGGAGGAGCGCACGGGCCTGCCCTACGCCAGCTCCGCGCGGGCCACCGACGGGGACGGCAACGCGGTGCCCCTGATGCACGCCTGCGGCCACGACGTGCACGTCAGCTGTCTGCTGGGCGCCGCGGCGGCGCTCGCCGCGGACCGCGCCTCCTGGCGGGGCACGCTGCTGCTGGTGCTCCAGCCCGCGGAGGAGGTCGGCCGGGGCGCGCAGGCGATGATCGACGACGGGCTGTTCGAGCGGTTCGCCCGGCCGCGGGTCGTCCTCGGCCAGCACGTGGCGCCGCTGCCCGCCGGGTACGTGGGGCTGCACGCCGGGCCCGCGTTCGCCGCGTCCGACTCGCTGCGCGTCGTGCTGCACGGCAGCGGCGGCCACGGGTCCCGGCCCGAGGCGTGTGTCGACCCGGTCGTCATGGCCGCGGCGACGGTGCTGCGGCTCCAGGGCATCGTCGCCAGGGAGATCGCGGGGACCTCCACCGCGGTGGTCACCGTGGGCGCCCTGCACGCCGGGAACAAGCCCAACGTCATCGCGGACCGCGCCGAGCTGCTGCTGAGCGTGCGCACCTTCGAACCCGCGGTGCGCACCGCGGTCCTGGCGGCCGTGGAGCGGATCGTCCGGGCCGAGGCCGCCGCCTCGGGCGCGCCGCGCGATCCGGAGATCTCGTGCACCGAGTCGTTCCCGGCGGTCGTCAACGACCCCGAGGCGTCCGCGCTGACCCGGCGGGCGCTCGCGGGGGCGCTGGGCGAGACGCGGGTGGTCGATCCGGGGCCGGCCACCGGCAGCGAGGACATCGGTGTGCTGGCCGCGGCCGCCGGGGCGCCCTGCGTCTACTGGCTGCTGGGCGGCGCCGACCCGGCGGCCTTCGCCGCGGCCCGCACCTTCGATGAACTGGCCCGGATCGCCCACGACCTGCCGTCCAACCACTCGCCGCTCTTCGCGCCGGTCGTCGAACCGACCCTGCGCACGGGCGTCACCACGCTGACCGCCGCCGCCCGCGCCTGGCTGGCCGGCGGCGGGGACGCCGGGGACCGCTGAGGTAGGGCCGCCGGCTCAGGCCAGATAGCCGTCCGGGCGGACGGCGAAGGTGTCGCCCAAAGACGCCCCGTAGGCCGCATGGGCGTGGCCGTCCACGTCGGTCACGTACGCGCCGCCCTGCCCGGGGCCGGGCCGCTCTTCGGGGCGCAGTACGGCGTAGGTGTGCGGCTCCCCCACCGGGGCGTCGGCGCCGAAGACGAGGCGGGTGGGGTGCGGGCCCCGGAACAGGTCGAAGAGCCGCACCCGGGCGCCGGTCGCGTCCAGGACCGGGGCGTCGGGCGCCCGGTCGCCGGTGACCAGGTGGCCGGTGGCGCCGGGGGCGCGGTAGGTGATGTCGAGGCCGTAGTTCTCCTCGCCGCGCCGGTAGGCGTCCTCGCGGCCCTCGGTGTAGCGCTTCAGCAGCGCGGTGGTGGCGCCGAGGACGCGCGCCGCGACGGCGCGCCGCTCGCGCTCGTAGCCGTCGAGGTCGTGTCCGGCGGCCAGTCGCCAGCCGAGGTTGTAGGCGTCCTGGACACCGGTGTTCATGCCCTGGCCGCCGGTCGGCGGGTGGACGTGCGCGGCGTCGCCGGCCAGGAAGACCCGGCCGGAGCGGTAGCGGTCGGCGAGGCGCACATTGGGCCGCCACACCGTCGACCAGCCGTGTCCGGTGAGGCGCACGCCCGCCGAGAACCGGTCCAGCGCCGCCTGCATGGTGGTGAGCGAGGCGTCGTCGCCCGTGCCGAGCCGGGTGACGAACTGGAACATGCCGGTGCCCGGCAGCGGCGACAGGCCGACGCCCTCCGCCGGGTCGTCGCCCGCGGCGAACCAGTGGCCGAAGGCCGGGTCGAGGTCCGGGGCGCGCACATCGCCGATCAGCATGCGGAACGTCTCGTCGGTGGTGCCGGGGAAGGCCACGCCGATCGCCTTGCGCACGAAGCTGGCGCCGCCGTCGGCGCCGACCAGGTGGTCCGTCCGGTCGCTCTCGCCGGTGGAGAGCCGGGCGGTCACCCCGTCGGCGTCCTGCTCCAGGCCCACCAGCGCGGTGCCCGACTCGACCCGCACACCGAACTCGGCGAGCCGGGCGCGCAGGATGCCCTCCAGCTGGGACTGGCCGAGGACCCAGGGGTTGGGGTACGGCACGTCGGGGCGCGGCTCGCGCGGTTCGAACATCCGGCGTTCGCCCACGGTACGGCCGTCGAGGTGGACGCGGGTCGGGGCGGGCGGCGCGCCCTCCTTCAGGACGGCCTCCAGTACGCCGAGGTCGTCGAGGACCTCCAGGGTGCGGGGCTGGATGCCGTCGCCGCGCGATCCGGCGAAGAACTCCCGGGCCTTGTCGACGATCCGCACCTCCACTCCGCGCCGCGCCAGATCGATGCCGAGGGTCAGTCCGGTGGGTCCGGCGCCGACGATGAGAACCCGCATACTGAATCTCCATTCACTGAATTCAAATTCACTCTGAGGGCTGCTAGCGTGCCCTGTCAAGGTCACGAGGAGAGTGGCGTGAAACGTTCGGTACAGGCGGCCGAGACCAGAGAGGCGCTGATCGCGGCGGCCAAGCGGCTGTTCACCACGCGCGGGTACCTGAACACCAAGATCACCGACATCACGGCCGAGGCCGGGCGCTCGGCGGGCTCCTTCTACAACCACTTCGCGGGCAAGCAGGAGCTGCTGGAGGCCCTGCTCGCGGAGGTCTCGGCGGCCGGCGAACGCACCGCGGACACCGCGGAGCACAAGGCGGACTTCACCGACCCGGACGCGATCCGCTTCCATGTCGCCGCCTATGTGCGGGTGTACCGGGAGCACGCCGCCACCCTGCTCGCACTGCACCAGGCGTCCCTGGTCAGCGAGGAACTGGCCGCGACCCTGCGGCACTGGCGGCGCGCCCAGCTCGACGACCTGCGCGGCCACCTCCGCCACGTCTCCGACCTCCCGGCCTCCCCCGAGGCCACCCTCACCCTGCTGGCCGCGACGTTCGACAGCGTCACCCAGCCGTGGTCCGACCTCCCCGAGGACGAGGCCGTGGAGGCCGTCACCCGGTTCGCCTACCGGGCGCTCAACGGCCGGGACGTGCCCGCCCCGCGGGAGTCCTGAGGGCGCACGGCGAGGGGGCGCCGCCCGCCGTTCCCGGCCGGTCGGCGCCCCCTCGTCCGCGCGGACGCGTGGCGGGTCAGCCCACCTCGATCAGCAGGTCGCCGCCCTCCACCTGCTGGATGCGGTTGATGGCGAGCCGGCGCACCCGGCCGGCGCGCGGGGCCGTGATCGCGGCCTCCATCTTCATCGCCTCGATGGTGGCCACCATCGCCCCGGCCGCCACCTCCTCGCCCTCGGCGACCGCCAGTGTGACCACCCCGGCGAACGGCGCCGCGACATGGCCCGGATCGCCGCGGTCCGCCTTCTCCGTCACCGGGACGTCGGAGGCGGCGGCGGTGTCGCGCACCTGGACCGGGCGGAGCTGGCCGTTGAGCGAGGACATCACCGTGCGCATACCGCGCTCGTCCGCCTCGCCGACCGCCTGGAGCTCGATCAGCAGCCGGACGCCCGGTTCGAGATCGACGGCGTACTCCGTGGCGGGGCGCAGCCCGTAGAAGAAGTCCTTGCTGTCCAGCACGCTGGTGTCGCCGTAGGTCTGGCGGTGCTGTTCGAAGTCGCGCGTCGGGCCGGGGAACAGGAGCCGGTTGAGGGTGGCACGCCGGTTCTTGTCCAGGCCCTCGCGGTCCTCGGCGCTCAGCTCGGCGACGGTCCTGGCCTCGGCGCGGCCCTGGAGCGCCTTGGTGCGGAAGGGTTCGGGCCAGCCGCCGGGCGGGGTGCCCAGCTCGCCGCGGAGGAAGCCGATGACGGAGTCGGGGATGTCGAACCGGTCCGGGGTCCGCTCGAAGTCCGCCGGGTCGACCCCGGCGCCCACCAGGTGCAGGGCGAGGTCGCCGACCACCTTGGAGGACGGTGTGACCTTGACGAGGCGGCCCAGGATGCGGTCGGCGGCCGCGTACATCGCCTCGATGTCCTCGAAGCGGTCGCCGAGGCCGAGGGCGACCGCCTGGGTGCGCAGGTTGGAGAGCTGGCCGCCGGGGATCTCGTGGTGGTAGACGCGCCCGGTCGGCGCGGCGAGGCCCGCCTCGAAGGGCGCGTAGATCCTGCGGACGCCCTCCCAGTACGGCTCCAGGTCGCCGACGGCCTTCAGGTCCAGGCCGGTGGGCCGCTCGGAGTGGTCGGTGGCGGCCACGAGCGCCGTCAGCGACGGCTGGGAGGTGGTGCCGGCCATGGAGGCGACCGCGCCGTCCACCGCGTCGACGCCCGCCTGCGCCGCGGCCAGGTAGGTGGCGAGCTGGCCGCCCGCGGTGTCGTGGGTGTGCAGATGGACCGGGAGGCCGAACTCGCGGCGCAGGGCCGTGACCAGGGTGGCCGCGGCGGGGGCCCGCAGCAGTCCGGCCATGTCCTTGACGGCCAGGACGTGCGCGCCCGCCTCGACGATCTGCTCGGCCAGCCGCAGGTAGTAGTCCAGGGTGTAGAGGCGCTCGGCGGGGTCGGACAGGTCGGCCGTGTAGCACAGGGCGACCTCGGCGACGGCCGTCCCGGTCTCCCGCACGGCGTCGATGGCCGGGCGCATCTGGCCGACGTCGTTGAGCGCGTCGAAGATGCGGAAGATGTCGATGCCGGTGGCCGCCGCCTCCTGGACGAAGGCGTCGGTGACCTCGGTCGGGTACGGGGTGTACCCCACGGTGTTGCGGCCGCGCAGCAGCATCTGGAGGCAGATGTTGGGCACCGCCTCGCGCAGCGCGGCCAGCCGTTCCCAGGGGTCCTCGGCGAGGAAGCGCAGCGCGACGTCGTAGGTGGCGCCGCCCCAGCACTCCAGGGAGAGCAGTCCGGGCAGGGTATGAGCCACGGCGGGCGCGGCGGCCAGCAGGTCCTTGGTGCGCACCCGGGTGGCCAGCAGGGACTGGTGGGCGTCGCGGAAGGTGGTGTCGGTGACGCCGAGTCCGGGCGACTCGCGCAGCCGGCGGGCGAAGCCCTCGGGGCCGAGTTCGACCAGCCGCTGCCGGGAGCCGGCCGGCGGCTCGCCGGCGGGCAGCGGCGGCAGCTTGGTGACCGGGTCGACGGTCTCGGGCCGCTCGCCGTGCGGCTTGTTGACCGTCACGTCCGCGAGATAGGTGAGCAGTTTGGTGCCGCGGTCGGCGGAGGAGCGGGCGGTGAGCAGGTGCGGGCGCTGCTCGATGAACGAGGTGGTGACCCGCCCGGCCTGGAAGTCCGGGTCGTCCAGGACGGCCTGGAGGAAGGGGATGTTGGTGGCGACCCCGCGGATGCGGAACTCGGCCACCGCGCGCCGGGCCCGGCCGATCGCGGCCTTGAAGTCCCGTCCCCGGCAGGTCAGTTTGACCAGCATGGAGTCGAAGTGGGCGCTGATCTCCGTCCCGGCGTGCGTGGTCCCGCCGTCCAGCCGGATGCCGGAGCCGCCCGGGGAGCGGTAGGCGCTGATCCGCCCGGTGTCGGGCCGGAAGCCGTTGGCCGGGTCCTCGGTGGTGATGCGGCACTGCAGGGCCGCGCCCCGCAGGCGCACGGTGTCCTGGGAGAGACCGAGGTCGGCCAGGGTCTCCCCGGCGGCGATGCGCAGCTGGGCCTGGACCAGGTCGACGTCCGTGACCTCCTCGGTCACCGTGTGCTCGACCTGGATGCGCGGGTTCATCTCGATGAAGACATGGCGGCCCTCGCGGTCGAGGAGGAACTCCACGGTGCCCGCGTTGCGGTAGCCGATCTCGCGGGCGAAGCGCACCGCGTCGGCGCAGATCCGCTCCCGCAGCTCCGGGTCCAGGTTCGGCGCGGGGGCCAGCTCGATGACCTTCTGGTGGCGGCGCTGCACCGAGCAGTCGCGCTCGAAGAGGTGGATGACCTCGCCGGTGGAGTCGGCGAGGATCTGCACCTCGATGTGGCGCGGTTCGACGACGGCCTTCTCCAGGAAGACGGTCGGGTCGCCGAAGGCGGAGGCGGCCTCGCGGGAGGCGGCCTCGATGGACTCGCGCAGCGTCGCCGGGCTCTCGACCCGGCGCATCCCGCGCCCGCCGCCGCCCGCGACGGCCTTGACGAACACCGGGAACCCGACGTCCTCGGCGGCGCGGACGAGTTCGTCGATGTCCGTGGAGGGGGCGCAGGAGCCGAGCACCGGCACCCCGGCCGCCCGCGCGGCGGCCACCGCGCGGGCCTTGTTCCCGGTGAGTTCGAGGGTGTCGGCGTCCGGTCCGACGAAGGCGATTCCCGCCCGCTCGCAGGCGCGCGCCAGTTCCGGGTTCTCGGACAGGAACCCGTAGCCCGGGTAGACGGCGTCGGCACCGGCCCGGCGCGCCGCCGCGACGATCTCCTCCACGGAGAGGTAGGCCCGCACCGGGTGCCCCGGCTCGCCGATCTCGTAGGCCTCGTCCGCCTTCAGCCGGTGCAGGGAGTTGCGGTCCTCGTGCGGGAAGACGGCGACGGTGCGCGCCCCCAGTTCATATCCGGCGCGGAACGCGCGAATGGCGATCTCGCCGCGGTTGGCGACCAGTACCTTGCGGAACATCCTGGATCCCTTCGGCCTGCCGGTGACGAGGACCATGGTGTCGGTCACCTCCGCGCCGTGCCATATGAACCGGGCCACTCGTCGTGATCTGTCGCGCCGATACGTCCGACGGGCCGTCAGAAGGCCCCCGCCGCTGCCGTTGTGTCGCGCGTTGCCCGCGGAATTGTCCTTGATCGGTAACAGCGGGATCCTCGGGGGCCCTCCGGCCGTCATCCAGGGTGCAGGGCAACACGGCGACGGCGAGAAGCGGAGCGGGACATGGTGCGGCACGGTGGCGGACGGGGTTGGCACGGGCGGGTGCTGGCGGCGGCTCTCGGGGTGACCGCGGTGGCCGCCGCGACCTCGGTGTGGACCGCGCAGGCCGACCCGACGGGCGGTCACTCCTCCCCACGCGGACGCCTCGGCGAACCCGGCGGCGGGCGAGCAGGGCAAGGCCGCGAAGGTGGCGGTGACCATAGCGCACGCCTCGGACAAGGGTGACCGGGGCGTGAACATCACCATCGACGACGGCCCCGACCCGCACTGGACGCCCAAGGTGCTGGAGGTGCTGCGGGAGTACGACGTCAAGGCCACCTTCTGCATGGTCGGCACGCAGGCCAAGGCCTACCCCGACATGGTCAAGGCGGTGGTGGCCGCCGGGCACCGGCTGTGCGACCACACGGTGTCCCACGACACCTCCATGGACCACAAGCCGGAGTCCTACCAGTCGCAGCAGATCCTCGACGCCGAGAAGATGATCACGGACGCTTCCGGGGGCGTCCGGCCGATGTACTACCGGGCGCCGGGCGGCGCGTTCACCCCCTACAGCCGCCAGCTGGCCGCGGGCCGGGGGATGCGGCCGCTGGGCTGGAACGTGGACACCAAGGACTTCGAGCGCCCCGGCACCGCGGCCATCGTCGCCACCGTCAAGCAGGAGCTGCACAACGGGCCGACCGTCCTCTTCACGACGCGGGCGGGGACCGCTCCCAGACCGTGGCCGCGCTGCGCGAGGTCCTGCCCTGGCTGAAGCAGCAGGGCTACTCCTTCGGCTTCCCGGTGCGCTGACCCCGCCCCGGCCGTCTCAGCTCCCCGGCCCCCCGGGGACCGGTCCGTCCGCCCCGCCGCCCCGGCCACCGGCCAGGGCGGCGACCGTCACCGCGGCCCAGCCCAGCGCTGTCACGACCGCGCCGGCCCGGCGGACCCGGCTGCCCGAGCCGGTGCCGAACAGCACCGCGTCACCGACGTCCGAGGCGATCCGTACGGCGGTCGCGGTGACCAGGGCCGGGCCGCGCGGGGCGAGCAGCATGGCCAGCCCGGAGGCGGCGTCGCGCCAGGCCAGCGGACGCAGGGCCGTGGCCGTGTGCGGATGGGTGTTCCCCGCCGGGTCCACCAGCCCCACGGGCCGGGCCAGCCAGCCGGGCCGGTACGCCGCCACGGCTCCGTAGGCAGCCGTCACCGCCCCGACCGTACGCAGCAGTCCTGTACGCACCGACACACCTCCACCGAGCAGGAAAACACCTCTTGCGTGAAATGCCTTGCATGAGCGACCGGCACTCTTTGTCCTAATTCCTGCGCATACATACCCGTTGGGGCTTCTTTGGGTGCACAGTGGAGGGAGTACTACCCCCAACAGGAGGCGGCCATGATCCTCGTCGGCGTCATTCTGCTCATCGTCGGCTTCGTCACCGGCATCTCGATCCTGTGGACCATCGGCATCGTCCTGGCCGTGATCGGCGCGGTGCTGTGGATCCTGGGAGCCATGGGGCACGCGGTGGCGGGCCATCGCCACTACTGGTGACCGGCCCGGCAGCGCCTCGACGTCACCCGGACCTCATGTCACCCGTACGGGAGTGGTCTATTCCGTGCGGGGCGGGGTAACCGGACAATCGGAAGAGCAGTAACACAGTGTGACAGTTTGAGGCAACCATATGGCCATCCCGCTTAGGCAGAAGGCGTCGGATGAGCCGGACCGGTACGGGAGCACGCCCGCAGCGCTGCGCTGGGACGTCCGCTGGGACAGTGGCGCGATCAGCGCCGCCGAAGCCCGAGCGGCTGTCGGCGGGTTCCTGGACCACGTCCGTGTCACCGGCCGCACAACCGTCCCCGACCGCGTGGCACAGGACGCGCAACTGGTGGTCAGCGAGCTGATCACCAACGCGGTACGGCACGCCCCAGGCCCCTGCGGGCTGTGCCTGGAAGCGGAGCCCCGCACCGGGCTCGTGCGGATCAGCGTGTGGGACACCTCCCCCCGGCCGCCCCGGCCCCGCCCGCCGGACGGGCGCCGGGTGGGCGGTCACGGGCTGGAGATCGTCGAAGCGCTCAGCCACAGCCTGACGGTCACCGACCGTGAGAGCGGGAAGGAGATCACCGCCCAGTTGCTGCTGCCCGCGCCGTCCCGCGAGCAGTGAACCGGCGGCCCGCGCCAGCGGATGCGTCACCCGGACGGGCGGGCCATGCTGGAAGAGAACGAGCCGTGAAGGAGTACGCGATGGGCATGATGGACAAGCTCAAGGGGCTGCTCAAGGGACACGAGGAGCAGGCCGGCAAAGGCATCGACAAGGGCGGCGACTACGTCGACCAACGCACCCAGGGCAAGTACAGCGGCCAGGTGGACACGGCCCAGGACAAGCTCCGGGGACAGCTCGGCGACCAGGGCCGGGACACCGGCGAGCCGCCGCGCTGACCCCTTGGCCCGTCCCGGCCCCGGCGTGATCACCCGCGGGTGATCACGCCGGGGCCGTTCCTCGCGTCACGGCCGCCGGGCGACGGGTCCCGCTCAGAGGACGCGGGCGACTCCGGCGTAGATGCCGCTGCCCTCGGGCTGCGGCGCGGGAGCGTCCTTGACCCACTCGGTGGCCGTCACCAGACCCGGCTCCACGAGTTCCAGACCGTCGAAGAAACGGGCGACCTCCGCGCGGGTACGGAAACCGAGGCGGATGCCGCCCTTGGCGTACTCGGCGGTGACCTGCTCGGCCAGCTCCGGGTAGAGGTCGGACGCCGCGTGGGACAGCACCAGGTGGCTGCCGGAGGGGAGCGCGGCCACCAGCTCGCGGACGATGCCGTGGGCGTCCTGGTCGTCGGGGACGAAGTGCATCAGCGCGATCAGCGAGAGGACCACGGGACGCTCGAAGTCCAGTATCCGCCGGGCGTGTTCGAGGATCTGGTCCGGGTGGCGCACATCGGCCTGGATGTAGTCGGTGACGCCCTCGGGGCGGCTGACGAGCAGCGCCTCCGCGTGCCGCAGCACGATCGGGTCGTTGTCGGTGTAGACGATCCTGGCGGTCGGGACGGTGCGCTGGACGATCTGGTGCAGGTTGGGCTCGGTGGGGATACCCGTGCCGACGTCGAGGAACTGGTCCAGGCCGCGCCCGGCGAGCCAGGCGGCGGCGCGGTTCATGAACGCCCGGTTCTGCCGGGCCGCGTCATGGGCCTCGGGGGGCAGCTGGCGGCCGACGGCCTCGTCCACGGGGTAGTTGTCCTTGCCGCCGAGCAGCCAGTCGTACACCCGGGCGGGATGGGCCTTGCTGGTGTCTATCGTCGGGGTGGACGGGAGATCGGGGGTACCGGTGGCCATGCGGACTCCGTCGTGCGAGTGGAACGGGCAAGGGGTGTCGATCACCGCAGTCTCGCACACCGTTTCGCCTGCTGATAAGGGCAGTTGCCGAAGGGCGGTGGCCGCACGCGGGCAGCACGGCCGGGGCGGGCGGAAGCGGCGGAAGCGGCCGCCGGGGGCGCGTACGGCCCCCCTTCTCCTCTCCGCCGGGCCGTCGGGACGGCTCAGTCGGGCCGCCGCCCGTGCACACGATGCGGTTCGGCGTCGGCCCACTTGACCTCCAGGCCGAGTCCGGGCCGCCCCTGGTCGGGCCGCAGGGCTCCGCCGACGGGCGGGAGCGTGCCGTCGAACACCAGGCGCTCGAAGCGCACATGGTCGTGGAAGTACTCCAGGTGCCGCAGCCGCCGCACCGCGCAGAAGGCGTGGGCGGAGACCGCGGGGGCGCAGTGCGCCGAGAGGTCCAGGTGCCGGGCCGCCGCGAGCCCCGCCGCCTCCAGCAGGCCCGTGATGCCGCCGCAGCGGGTGACGTCGGCCTGGAGGCAGTCCACCGCGGCGCCGTCGACGAGAGCGGCGAAGTCCCCGGTGGTGTAGGCGTACTCCCCCGCGGCGATCTCCAGCCGCGCCGGTCCGCGGTCGCGCAGCATCCGCAGCCCCTCGGTGTCCGGTGAGCCGACCGGCTCCTCGAACCAGCGCACGTCCCACTCGTCGTGGAAGCGGTGCGCCCAGTACAGCGCCTCCTTCCGGCCCAGCGCGCCGTTGGCGTCGGCGAGCAGCGCGGGCGCGTCGCCGATCGCCCGGCGGACCGCGGTCAGCCGCGGCGGATCCTGCTCGGGGTGGCGCGAGGTCTTCAGCTTCACCCGGGGGATGCCCTGCTCCACCCAGTCGGCGAGCTGGTCCGCGAGGCGGTCCTCGGGGTAGTTGGTGAAGCCGCCGCTGCCGTAGACCGGGACGCGGTCGTGGTGGACGGGCAGGACCTGGACGAGCGGCAGGTCCAGCAGGCGGGCCTTGAGGTCCCACAGGGCGATGTCGGCGGCGGACAGGGCCATGGCGCCCACGCCGGGCTGACCGGCGTTGCGCATCCGCCGCCCCATCGGCTCCCACAGCGCGGCCGGTGCGGTCGCGTCCCGGCCGGTCAGCAGCGGGGCGAGGACGCCGGACAGGAAGACGGCGACCGACACGTCCCCGTAGGTGTAGCCGATGCCGGTCCGGCCGCCCGCGTGCACCCGGACCAGGACCATCGTGGTCGAGTGCCACTCCAGGGTGCCGTCCTGCTCGGCGCCGCCGGGCCCGTCGGTGGGCAGCTCGAAGGCGTGGACGTCGACGGCGTCGATCGGCTCGGACACCATGGCTGACTCCTTCGGACCGGCTGCTCGTGGGCGGCTTGCGCCGGGCTGGGCGTGTGACCCGGCAGCGGGGAGTCAAACCCGCGTCCGCGACACACCGCCGGGTCACCCCTGGGGCGGAACCTCCGCGGCAGCCGGCCCAAGCCCCGCATGAGGCGCCCCGCGGGCGGGACGGATGAACCGCTGGAGGGCGCCATGACACAGATTCACCCCGGCCTGGACGAGCCGCGGCACCGGACCCGTCCGCCCCGCGGCCGTACGGGCGAGCGGATCCGGGACTACCTGACCACGACGGATCACAAGAAGATCGGCAATCTCTATCTGGTCACCGCGTTCTGCTTCTTCCTGGCCGCCGGGGTCATGGCGATGCTGATGCGGGCGGAGCTGGCCCGGCCGGGGCTCCAGATCATGAACACCGACCAGTACAACCAGCTGTTCACGCTGCACGGCACGATCATGATGCTGCTGTTCGCGACGCCCACCTTCGCCGGGTTCGCCAACGCCGTGATGCCGTTGCAGATCGGCGCGCCGGACGTCGCCTTCCCCCGGCTGAACGCCCTCACCTACTGGTTCTTCCTGTTCGGCGGGCTCACCGTGGTGTCCGGGTTCGCGGTCGACCTGGGCGCCGCGCCCTTCGGCTGGTTCGCGTACGCGCCGCTGACCAGCTCCGTGCACAGCCCCGGGCACGGCGGCGACCTGTGGGCGATGGGGCTGGTGGTCGCGGGGTTGAGCACCACGCTGGGTGCGGTGAACTTCATCTCCACCGTGCTGTGCCTGCGCGCGCCGGGCATGACCATGTTCCGGATGCCGATCTTCACCTGGAACGTGCTGTTCACCTCGATCCTGGTGCTGCTGTCCTTCCCGGTGCTGACCGCGGCGCTGCTGGCGCTGGAGGCCGACCGCAGGTTCGGGGCGCACATCTACGACCCCGCGAACGGCGGCGCGCTGCTGTGGCAGCACCTGTTCTGGTTCTTCGGCCATCCGGAGGTCTACATCGTGGCGCTGCCGTTCTTCGGGGTGGTCACGGAAATCATCCCGGTCTTCAGCCGCAAACCGGTGTTCGGCTATGCGGGCATGGTGGGCGCGACCATCGCGATCACCATGCTGTCGGCGACGGTATGGGCCCACCACATGTTCGCCACGGGCGGGGTGCTGCTGCCGTTCTTCTCGATGCTGTCGTTCCTGATCGCCATCCCCACCGGGGTGAAGTTCTTCAACTGGATCGGGACGATGTGGAAGGGCAGCCTGTCCTTCGAGACGCCGATGCTCTGGTCGCTCGGCTTCATGGTCACCTTCCTTCTGGGCGGGCTCAGCGGGGTGCTGATCGCCTCCCCGCCGCTGGACTTCCACCTGACCGACAGCTACTTCATCGTCGCCCATCTGCACTACGTGCTCTTCGGCACGATCGTCTTCGCGACCTTCGGCGGGCTCTACTTCTGGTGGCCCAAGCTCACCGGCAGGCTGCTCGACGAACGGCTGGGGAAGTTCCACTTCTGGACGCTCTTCACCGGCTTCCAGACGACCTTCCTGGTCCAGCACTGGCTCGGCGAGATCGGCATGCCCCGGCGCTACGCCGACTACCTCGCGGCCGACGGGTTCACGGCGCTGAACACCGTCTCCTCGATCGGCGCCTTCCTGATCGGCCTGTCCACCCTCCCGTTCCTGTACAACGTGTGGCGCACCGGCCGGTACGGCGCGCGGGTGGACCTCGACGACCCGTGGGGCTACGGCCGCTCCCTGGAGTGGGCGACCTCCTGCCCGCCGCCCCGGCACAACTTCACCGCGCTGCCGCGCATCCGCTCCGACTCCCCCGCCTTCGACCTGCACCACCCCGAGGTGCTGCGGGAGCTGCCGGCCACCGGGCGCGGGAGCACGGAGCCCACCCCCGACCCCCGGAAGGGGGGGAGCTGATGAAGTCCGAGGCCCTTCTCTTCGCCGGCGTGGCGGTGTTCTTCCTGCTCACCGACACGGCCTACATCTGGTTCGCGCGCGAACCGGCGGGGATCGCCGCCCTCACGGTGTCCTGCCTCATGTCCGCTGTGATCGCCTTCTTCTGCCTGGTCAACCACCGCCGCAAGGGGCAGCGCCCGGAGGACCGCCCGGCCGGTGAGATCCGGGAGCGGGCCGGACGCGTCGACTTCTTCCCGCCGCGCAGCGGGCACCCGGTGGTCACCGCCGCCGGGGTGACGCTCTGCGCGATCGGCGTCGTCTACGGCCTGTGGCTCTTCCTGATCGGCTTCGGCGTCCTCGCGGCCGGAGTGATCGGCATGACGCTCGCGTACGTGGGCCGCCAGGGCGGCTGACGTCTTCCTGAGGGGCTACGGCGTCATATCTACGCCCGAATTGGGGCATAAAAGGCGTATAAGTCACCCATACAGGGGAACCCCTACGTGACGTAAAGACCCCCTTTTCGGAGAGGAGACGACAGCGATGTCGTATCCACACCGCTCCAGTGACGTGGGCACCCACCATCCGGAGATGATGGGCTCGCATCCCGAGATCGCGGAGATGCGGGAACGGCTCGAACGCACCGCGTCGAGCGGCCCGGCGATGGCCGTCGAAGGCCTCATCGTCCTGGCCGGCCTGTACGCCGCGATCTCTCCCTGGGTCGTGCACTTCGCGATCCAGCCCGCCATCACCGTCAACAACCTGATCGTCGGGATCACCGTCGGCATCATCGGGCTCGGTCTGGCACTGGCACCGGAACGCATGTTCCGGCTGGCCTGGGCGCTCGTGCCACTCGGCGTGTGGCTGTTCATCTCCCCCTGGGTGGTGACCCTCACCCACGGCGCACGGGCGGGCATCATCTGGAACAACTGCTGGGTCGGAGCGGTCATCGCCGCGCTGGGCCTCGCGGCCATGGGGCTGACCATCGGCGTGGCACGCCGGGGCCGCACCCACCGCTGACACCGCCGGCCCGGGGATGCGCCGTGCCCGCACACAGCCGAGCGGGCACGGCGCACCGACGGCACTGCCCCGCCTCACCCCTGCCCCGCCGCTCCCGCTACTCCTTCGCGGGGCCGGTGCCGCCCGCGACCGGATCGGCGGTACGTCCGGTGATCTGCAGGCGCTCCTCCGCCGTGGCGATCACCTCGACCCGTTCGCCGTAGTACCAGGTGCTCAGAGCGGCCCGCAGCCGCTGCCGCAGCGGGGCGCCGGGCCCGGGGTGCTCCAGCGGCAGCGGAATCTCCCTGACCAGCAGCCGGTGGCGGAGCCGCGCTTCGAGGCCACGGCGGGTCTCGGACATGCCGCCGGGCAGCGCCTGGAACACCTCGCCCGTCTCCTCGCCCTCCTCCAGCAGCTCCCTCTCGTGCCGTTGCAGCGCCAGGCAGACGCGCCGGGTGAGCAGGAAGGCGAGCACCGGGGCCAGGAAGAACGCCGCGCGGAAGATCCAGGTGAGGCCGTTGACGGAGACCTGGAAGGTGGTGGCGATCACGTCGTTGCCGCCCGCCAGCAGCAGGACGGCGTACCAGACGACGGCGGCGACGCCGAGCCCGGTGCGCACCGGGCGGTCGCGGGGCCGGTCGCACAGATGGTGCTCGACCAGGTCGCCGGTGATCCACCGCTCGAAGAAGGGATAGCCGTAGAGCACCAGGAACAGCAGGCCGGGCAGCACCACGGCGGGCAGCAGCACGTTCCACATGACGGTGTGGCCCGCGACGTTCCACTCCACACCGGGCATCAGCCGGAGCGCGCCCTCCAGGAAGCCGACGTACCAGTCCGGCTGGGCATCGGTGGACACCTGGTCGGGGACGTACGGGCCGAAGGCCCAGATGGGGTTGATCTGGGCGAGGCCCCCCAGCACGGCGAGGACGCCGAAGACCACCAGCGACAGCCCGGCCGACTTGCCGACGAAGGCCGGGAACATGGGCTGTCCGACCACGTTGCGGTTGGTGCGGCCGGGCGCGGACCACTGGGTGTGCTTCAGGTACACCACCAGGATCAGGTGCAGCGCGATCAGGGCGATCAGCAGCCCCGGCACGAACAGGACGTGCACGATGTACAGCCTGCGGACGATGGCCGTCCCGGGGAACGGCCCGCCCCAGGCGAAGTACGCGAGGTACGTCCCGACCACCGGCACGGACTGCACGATGGAGTTCGCGGTGCGCAGCCCCGTGCCGGACAGCAGGTCGTCGGGGAGTGAGTAGCCGCAGAACCCCTCCAGAAGGGCCAGCAGGAACAGGGTCACGCCCACGCACCAGTTGATCTCGCGGGGTCTGCGGAAGGCCCCGGTGAAGAAGATCCGCAGCAGATGCACCCCGACGGCCGCCACGAAGACCAGCGCGGCCCAGTGGTGCATCTGGCGCATCAGGAGCCCGCCGCGCACCCCGAAGCTCAGGTCGAGCGTGGACTCGTACGCCTTGGAGACCAGCAGGCCGCGCAGCGGACCGTACGAGCCCTGGTAAGGCACCTCGGCCATGCTGGGGTCGAAGAAGAGCGTCAGGAAGCTTCCCGTGAGGACCAGCACGGCGAAGCTGTACAGGGCGATCTCGCCCAGGAGGAAGCTCCAGTGGTCGGGGAACGCCTTGCGCAGCACCTGCCCGGCCAGTTCCGAGACCGGTGCCCGCCGGTCGGCGGCGACGTACGTACGGAACGCGGTCTGCCGCGCCCTCGCCTCGACCCGTGCCCCGCGCCGCCTCAGCACGCCCGCGTCACACTCCTTCATGTCACGTGGTGCTTCCCTCTGTGGTGCCTCAATCTTGGGTGTGCGCCGCGTACCCGTCGCGCAGGCGTGCCGGGGGCACCCCCATTGCCACACGAGGAGCAGCGGTGGACCGTCGCAGCGGCATCGTCGAGGAACTGACGCGGGACCACGCTCGCGTCCAGCACCTGTTCGACCGCATCCGGGCCGCCCCGCCGGGCAGCCCCGAGCGGACGGCCCTGGTGGAGCGGGCCGCCGCGGAGCTGGTCCGCAACGGGGTCGCCGAGAAGGCGCACCTGTACCCGGCGGTGCGCCGGTTCCTGCCGGACGGCGAGCACCGGGCCGCGCACGGTCTGCGCCGGCTGCGCGAGACCGAGGAGCTGCTGGTCCGGCTGGCGGCGGCGCACGGCGAGGACGCCACGCGTCTGCTGGTCGCGCTGGTCACCCAGGTGGGCGAGCGGTTCGTCGAGGAGCAGCAGGAGCTGTTCCCCCGGTTGCAGGCCCTGTGCCCCGCCGAGGTGCTGCGGGACCTCGGGACGCGGGCGCGGGCCGCCGCCGCGTCCGCGCCGACCCGGCCCCGGCCCGCCGCCCCGGACGCGGCGCCCCTGGTGAAGGTCACCGCCCGGGTGTGGGGGCCGCTGGACCGCCTCCGGGACCTGGCCACGCGCCGTGGCCGGCCCTGACGTTCCCGTGCCGCGCCGTCCCCGGACCCTGGGCGGGCGGCGCCGGGTGGGGCCGGGCGGACGCCCGCGCGTTGCGGGCGGGCGTCCTCGCGTGCAGAGTGGCGCTCGTGAAGCGCCACGTGCCGCGGGTCCGGCAGGCGGTGCTCGATCTGGAGCACCGGCTCGGCGCGTACGTCCTGGTCCGGCGCGGTCGCGACATCGAGCTGATGCACCGGGCCATGGGGTTCGCCACCCTGTCCCTGGTCACCCTGGCGCCGCTGCTCATCGTGGTGGCCGCCGCCGATCCGCTGGGCGAGGGCGGCTTCGCGTCGTGGCTGGTGGACGGCATGGGCCTGTCGGGCCGCTCCGCCCATGTGCTCACCGACATCATCACCCCGCCGGTCAAGGTGATCGGCACCACGAGCGTGTGGGGCGGTGTCCTGCTCGCGGTGTTCGGGGTGTCGTTCGCCGGCAGCGTCCAGAACGGCTACGAACGTGTCTGGGGGCTGCCGCCCGGCCCGTGGCACCGGGTGTGGCGGCAGGTCACCTGGCTGGCGGTGCTGACCGCGTACCTCTACCAGGAGGTGCTGAACGGCCACCAGTTCCACGGCCTGCCCCGGATCGCGGTGTCCGCGACGACGGGCGTGCTGTTCTTCTGGTGGGGCCAGCACTTCCTGCTGGGCGGCCAGCTGCACTGGCGGACCCTGCTGCCGGGCGCGCTCGCCACCATGGTGGGCCTGGGCGGCCTGCGTGTCTTCTCCTACCTGGTCTTCACCCCGCTGATCGTCGACAACGCGATCAGCTACGGCACCGTCGGGATCGTGCTGGTGGTGGAGTCCTGGCTCACCGGGGTCGGCTTCGTCGTCTACGGGGGCGCGATGTTCGGCCGCTGGTTCTGCGACCACCACTGGACGCCCCGGCACGAGCCGGGCCACGGCCGGCACGTCTGGCGGCGCGTACGGCGGGACACCCCGTGAGCGCCGGACCGTCCCGGACGCCTGTCCGGTCCCGCGCGGACACCGGGGCACGCAGAGCCCCCGACGAGGTCCGGGCCGGCCGCCGATGAGCGCCCTGACCATCGTGCTCGCCCTGTTCGCGGCGCTGTCCAACGCCTCCGCCTCGGTGCTCCAGCGCCGGGCCGCGACGGACGAGGCCCCGGGCGGCTCCGGGATCCGGCAGTCGGCGCGCTGGCTCGGCCGGGTGCTGCGGCGCCCCTACTGGCTGGCGGGCGCCGCGCTACTGGGCCTGTCCACCATCCTCCAGGCGGCGGCGCTGGCCGTGGGCAGTCTGTCGCTGGTCCAGCCGCTCATGGCCAGTGAGCTGCTGTTCACGCTGGCCGTGGGCAGTGTCGTCTTCCGCAGCCGCCCGGACTGGCGTACCTGGCTGGCGTTCGCCGCGCTGGCGGTGGGCCTCTCCCTCTTCCTCGGCGCGGCCTCCCCCTCGGAGGGCCGACCGACCGCCGAACCGCGTCTGTGGCTGCTGGTGGGTCCCGCGGTGCTCGCGCTGGTGGCCGTGTTCACGGCGGCCTCCCGCCTGGTGCGGGGCGCCCCGCGGGCCGGACTGCTGGGTCTGGCGTCCGCGGTGTCCTTCGCCGGCACCGCCGCGCTGCTCAAGGAGGTCATGGGGCGGCTCGGACAGGGCGTGCCCGCGGTGCTGGCCTCGTGGCCGCCGTACGCCACCCTCGTCGTCGGCGTGCTCAGCTTCCTGCTGCTCCAGAGCGCGTTCCGGGCCGGGAGCCTCACCGCGTCCCAGCCCGCGCTGACCCTCGGTGACGCCCTGACCAGCGTGGTCCTGGGCTGGGTGCTCTTCGAGGAGTACATCGGGCTGGGAGTGCGGGTGCTGCCCGAGGCGATCGGTGTCGCCCTGATCGGCGCGGGCAGCGTGGGTCTTGCGCGGGCCACGGCCGCCGACGGCGGCTGGGACAGCCCGCCCGGCGACGGCTGCCGCGAGGGTCCCGGCCCCGCCCCCTGACGGCGGGGCAGGAGCCGGGACCGGGGCCGGGCCGCGCTCCTGGCGCGAACCGGCCCGCCGGTCGGCCGGCCCGCCGGTCAGGCCAGATGCGCCTCCAGGGCCGCCCGGACGCCGGACTCGACGGCGCCCTCGATCCAGGACGGCTTGACCGAGGTGTGGTCCCCGGCGAAGCGCAGCGGGCCCTCGGGGGCGCGGATGTGTCCGAGCAGTTCGGTGTGCTGGCCGGGCAGCAGCACCGACGCCTCGCCGTACGCGTACGGATCGCGCAGCCAGCTCTGGGTGCGGCCGGCACCGGTGTAGAACACCTCCAGGCGCTGCCCGTAGACCTGCTGGAGACCGCGCAGGGCGAACGGGTAGCGGGCCTCGTCCTCGAAGGAGTCCCAGCGCGAGGCGTCGTCGGCCCAGCTGTAGGAGGCCAGCACGACGCCGCCCTTGCTGCCGGGCACCGGGTGCGAGGGGTTGATCATGAAGCGGTTGGAGTTGTCGGAGACGGATCCGCCGCCGACGATGTGCGCGGCCTCCGGCTGGTCGCGGCCCGCCCAGCGGGCGGCGGCGTAGTGGGCGCGCTGCGCCGCGCTGATGTGGCCGCGCGGCACCGAGGGGTGCGCGCCGAGCAGACTACCGTCGGCGGGCGCCTTCCCACCGCGGTAGTCGTCGTACAGCCCGGCCCGGACGGCGTCGAGTTCGCGTTTCCAGTCGGCCTCGGTGAACTCCCACCAGCGGCGGCTGAACTCCAGCAGCACCTTGGTCGCGCTGTCGTAGTGCAGTTCGGCGACGGCCCGGCGCTTGCCGTACGACATCAGGGGGCTGACCTGCACCTGCCGCAGCCCGGAGAACGGCACGGTGACGACGGCGAGATCACCGGTGAACTGCTCGCGCACCACCTTGCCGCCGCGCCCCTCCGAGACGGTGTCGATCCACACATGGGGTCCGTCCCGGCGCACGTGCGAGGTGTCCCCGCCGTCGGCGCCCTGCTGCCGGGTGCCGTCCCAGTACTCGATGTGCGTGGCCCGCCGGTCGCGGTGCAGCACGTCGGACACCTGGCGCAGCAGCGCGTCCGGCAGCGTCGCGGTGCCGCCGGTCAGCTCCCAGAAGGCGGTGTCCGGGCTGATCAGGGACTGGCTGATGAAACTGTGGATGAAGGAGAGCGGCAGCCGTGAGGTCAGGTTCTCCAGGGTGCCGACCAGGTCCAGGGTGCGCTCGTCGAAGCCGGCCTGCTCGGTCAGGAACCGGTACATCGACCAGTCCCCGTAGCGCTGGACGACACGCGCCCAGCCCTGCACCCGCTCGGGCAGGGGCTTGTCGACGCGCTTGCCGTCCTCGCCGACTGTGCTGAACTCGTCGCGCACGGGGTCGAGGGCGGCGGCGAGGATCGCCGAGGACGGGGTGTCCCAGTGCTTGCGCGGGACGCCGAAGGACTGGTTGACGCGGCGCGGCGACTTCGCGTACTCGGAGCGGCGGACGCGGACGCCGTTGACGTGCAGCCAGGCGTGGTTGACGGGTTTGCCGGAACCGTCGACGTCCAGGAGATGGAACGGCCGCTTCTTGAGGCCGAGCTGGTCGATCAGGCGCATCACCAGCGGATGGCTGCCGGGGATGCGCATCGCCCCGGCCTCCGCGTACTGCTTCGGATCGGCGAACGGCTGCGGGGCCTGCTCGTGGCCGCCGGTGCGGAAGGTCTTGATCCGTCCGCCGACCCGGTTGCCGTTGGCCTCGATCAGCGTCACCTGGTGTCCGGCGCGCTTGAGCAGCCAGGCGGCGACGAGGCCGGCCGGACCGGCGCCCACGACGAGGATCTTCTTGGCCGCCCCCGAACGGGCGCGGGGCAGCCCGGAGCCGAGGATCTTCTCGTACTGCGGGACGAGGGGCTTGTCGTGGTCATCGACGACCAGCAGCGCGCGGGCGACGGCGAGGCAGGTGTCCCAGTCGGCGGTGGAGCGGGCCGTGGCGGGGGCCTGTCCGGGACCGGCGGGGACCGCCGGAGCCGCCGGGGGTGCCAGGGGGGCCGCGCCGGCGGGCTCGGCGGTGCCCAGCCCGAGGGCCGCTGCGCCGGCCGCCGTGCCGGCCGCGGTGGTGAACAGCCGCCGGGACAGGGGCGGTTGGCTGGCTGTGGTGCGGAGTTCATGCATACGTCCTGGATAGGGCCCGCACGGCGCCCCCGGCCCGGGGATGATCAACCGTCACCTGAACGGGTGAGCGCGGGGAGCGAACCGCCTTGATGCGCCGCGCACGCGCCGGTGCGGATGCTTCCGCACGCCCCCGCATTCCGGGGAGCGCCCGCCCCCTCTTCAGGTATCGGACGGCGCCTCAGGTTCCGGACGGCGCCTCGGCCTCCGGTGGGCCGGATTCCGGCGCGGCCGCCGCCGGAGTGTCCTCGGTCAGGGTCACCGCCAGGCCGCCCGCGCAGCGCGCCACCACGTTGTAGAGGAAGGTGCACAGCGCGGTGAAGGCGGTGACGAACACGATCGTGACGATCGCCAGTACCGCCAGTCCCTCGGCCGGGGGCCAGGGGTCCTGGCCCAGCAGCCGCAGCAGGATCCACACCGGCGGCATGGTGACGGCCGCGCACACGATCAGGCCCAGGGAGAGCAGGCAGCCCGCCACCATGAGCGTCCAGGGCTCGGCGGTGTCCAGGCGCATCCGCCCACTGAGGGGCAGGGGGGCCGGGGCGGGTTCGCTGAGGGCGGGGGCGGAATCGGGAGCGGGGGCGGGATCCGGGGCGGGGGCGGGATCCGGGGCGGGGGCAGAGGGGGAGGCCGGTTCTGTGGGAGGGGCGGGTGCGGGTGAGGTCGCGGGGGGCGTGCCCTCGCCCTTGCCGCCGTCCGCGCCGGTGCCCGTGTCCGCGCCCGTGTCCGCGCCCGCAGCGGTGTCCTCTTTCGCGTCCGTGTCCGTGTCCGCGTCTGCGTCCGTGCCCGTGTCCGTGGTCGTCTCGGCGGCGTCCACGGTCTTTTCGGCGGCGGCCTGCTCCTTCGGTGGCGCGGGGCGCCCCGCGCGGCCGGCTCGGCTCCTGGCACGTCCGGTTCGGCTGGCCCGGCCCATGGCTGTCTCCTCTTCGGGTCCAGATGCTCCGGACGACGTCCGAGCCGTGCGAAACCCCCTTGGTCAGGCGGTCTCGACGCTATGCGCGGCGACGGCGGCCCGCACCCGCGGTTCACCCGGTCGGAGGCCGCTGGAGCCTGTCGGCGGCTGTCGGCGGGTGTCGGTGATCCATCGGCGAAGTGTCGGCAGCGGCTGTCACTTTGAGTGAGCCGAGGGCCGGGCGCCCGGCTCGCCCCACCCTCCGCACACACCCCCACGCACAACGCCCCCCACACCGCCACCACCACCTGCCGCAAGGGAACCCGTCATGACCGCGCCGTACGGCTCCTCCACCCCTTCCGTCTCCCCTTCCGACGCCGCTCCGCCCTGGGACGTCGCCCGCCCGCCGCGCGCGGACGGCCGCCTCTTCCTGGTCACCGGGGGCAACGCGGGCATCGGCTACTTCGTCGTGGAGCAACTCGCCGCCTCGGGGGCCGAGGTGGTGCTCGGCAGTCGCGACCCGGCGCGCGCGCAGGCGGCCATGGCGTCCGTACGCGGCCGGGTGCCCGGTGCCCGGGTGCGCGCCGTGCGGATGGATCTCGCCGATCCGCTGTCCCTCCCGGCCGCCGTGGCGGAGCTGCGGACGGACCACCTGGACGCGGTGGTGCTCAACGCGGGGATCGCGCTGGACCACCCGCCGCGCCGGGAGTCGGCGGCCGGTCACGAGCTGATGTTCGCGACCAACCACCTCGGCCACTTCGCCCTCACCGCGCATCTGATGCCGCTGCTGGCCGCGGCGCCCGCCGGCCGGGTGGTGACGACGGGCAGCTTCGCGGCCCGGTCGGAGCGACTGGACCTGGCCGACCCGCAGTCCCTGCGCGACTACCGGCCCAAGCGCACCTACGGCCGGTCCAAGCTGGCGCAGATGTCCTTCGCCCTGGAACTCGACCGGCGGCTGCGCGCCGTGGGCAGCCCGGTGTCGAGCCTGGTCGCGCATCCCGGGGGCGCCCTGGACTCGCTCACCCCCTCGCGCCCGCTGGTGCACACGCGTTCGGCCGGTGCACGGCTGCTCGGCCTGCCGGCCGGCGCCGTCCTCCAGGGCAAGGACGCGGGGGCCTGGCCGGCGGTGCGCGCGGTGCTCGACCCGGCGGCGCGCGGCGGGGACGTGTGGGGGCCGCGGGTGCTCGGGCTGCGCGGCCGGCCGCGCCGCGAGCCGGTCTGGCCGCACCTCGCCGACCGCGCCGAAGCCGCGCTTCTGTGGGACCTGAGCCGCGCCCTGACCGGAGTCGCCCCGGTGTGAGCCGGGGCGGCCCCGCCTCCCTACACCTCGCGGTCCGGCCAGCCCATCAGGCGGGCGCCGATGACCGCCGTCTGGAGGGTGTAGCGGTGCATCGGGTCGGCGGGATCGGCGCCGGTCAGCTTGTGGATGCGTTCCAGGCGGTAGGTGAACGCCCGGACGCTGAGGCTCAGGCGGCGCGCCGCCTCGGCGGCCGTGCAGCCGGCGTCGAAGTACGCGGCGAGGGTGTCCAGCAGGGGCTGGGCGCCGCCGCGTGCGCCGCGCAGCGGGCCGAGCGTGTCGCGCACGAGGTCGGCCATGGCCTGCCGGTCGCGGGTCAGGACCGGGTAGACGAGGAGGTCCGCCGCGCGCAGCACCGGTTCCTGGAGGTCGAGGCGGTGGGCCAGGTCGAGCGCGTTGAGGGCCTCCTCGTAGGAGTGGACGACTCCCCCGGCGCCGGGGTGCGGGCGGCCGATGGCGACCCGGCCGCCGTCGGTGGCGGCGTAGGCCTGCTTGGCGAAGAACGCCAGGACGTCGTCCTGGTCGCCGGGCGCGACACAGACGAGTCTGCCGTCCTTGGTGGTGAGCAGGACGCGGCGCTCGGCGAAGCGGGCGAGCAGCGAGGTCTCCACGTGCCGGGTGGCCGGGTGGGTGTCGTCGACGGGCTGTGCGCCCTGGGCGACGGCCACGGCGTGGGCGCGGGAGAAGAGCAGTCCGTAGCGTTCGGCGCGTTCCGCGAGCCGGCCGAGGTCGCTGCGCCCGTAGAGCAGGTCGTCGATGAACTCGCGGCGGGCGGCCTCCTCCTGGCGCATGGCGAGTTTCTGGGCGCGTTCGTGGCCCTCGGCGAAGGCGTCGACGGCCTGCTCCACGGCGGCGAGCAGCTGGTCCACGCCGGCCGTGCGCAGGGTGGCGGAGACCGCCCGGGTCTCGGCCAGATGCCGGCGGACCAGGCGGCGCAGTCCGTGTCCGTCCTCGGCCGCCCGCTCCCCCTGGGCCCGCAGGGACTCCAGTTCGTCCCGGGTGAGCCGGCGGCCGGTGACGCACACGTCGGCCAGCATCCGGGTGTACTCGGTCAGATAGTCGTCGGGCGCCTCTGGCCTCGTCACGGCCCCTCCCCCTGCTTGTTCGGTCGCTCGCGTTTTCTTAACCCATGCCGAACGCCAGTGCCAAACTTCCGAACGCCAAGCGCCAGGCCCCGGCGTGCGGCGGCCCTCGCGACCGGGTGCGGACCTGCGGGCGCACCCCCTGAAAGAGCGAGATCCGGTCGGGTTAGCATATGAGCGCTGCCTAGCTCGAAAGAGAAACCTGTGACTGTCAACGACGACTCGTTCACCAACTGGAAGCACCGCGAGGAGATCGCGGAGTCGATGATCCCGATGATCGGGAAGCTGCACCGCGAGCGGGACGTCACCGTCCTGCTGCACAGCCGCTCCCTGGTGAACAAGTCGGTGGTGAGCATCCTCAAGACCCACCGGTTCGCCCGGCAGATCGCCGGCGCGGAGCTGTCGGTCACCGAGACGCTCCCCTTCCTCCAGGCGCTCACCGCGCTGGACCTCGGCCCGTCCCAGATCGACATCGGCATGCTGGCGGCGACGTACCGGGCCGACGACCGCGGTCTGTCCGTGGCCGAGTTCACCGCCGAGGCCGTCGCGGGCGCCGTCGGGACGGCCGGGGAGGCCCGCCGCGAGGGCCGCGACGTGGTCCTCTACGGCTTCGGCCGCATCGGCCGCCTGGTGGCCCGGCTGCTCATCGAGAAGGCCGGTTCGGGCAACGGGCTGCGGCTGCGCGCGATCGTCGTGCGCGGCGGCGGCGACCGGGACATCGTCAAGCGCGCCTCCCTGCTGCGCCGCGACTCCATCCACGGCCAGTTCCAGGGCACGATCACCGTCGACGAGGAGAACAGCACCATCCTCGCCAACGGCAACGCGATCAAGGTGATCTACGCCGACGACCCCTCGGCGGTGGACTACACGGCGTACGGCATCAAGGACGCCGTCCTGATCGACAACACGGGCAAGTGGCGGGACCGCGAGGGCCTGTCCGAGCATCTGCGCCCCGGCATCGAGAAGGTCGTCCTGACCGCGCCCGGCAAGGGCGACGTGCCCAACATCGTGCACGGCGTCAACCACGACACCATCAAGCCGGACGAGCGGATCCTGTCCTGCGCCTCGTGCACCACCAACGCGATCGTCCCGCCGCTGAAGGCGATGGACGACGAGTTCGGCGTGGCGCGCGGCCATGTGGAGACCGTCCACTCCTTCACCAACGACCAGAACCTGCTGGACAACTACCACAAGTCCGAGCGCCGCGGCCGGTCCGCGCCGCTCAACATGGTCATCACCGAGACGGGTGCCGCCTCCGCCGTGGCCAAGGCGCTGCCGGACCTGCGCGCGCGGATCACCGGCAGCTCGATCCGGGTGCCGGTGCCGGACGTGTCGATCGCCATCCTCAACCTCCAGCTGCGCCGCGAGACCACCCGCGAGGAGGTCCTCGACCATCTGCGCGAGGTCTCGCTGACCTCGCCGCTCAAGCGCCAGATCGACTTCATCAGCGCCCCCGACGCGGTCTCCAGCGACTTCATCGGCTCGCGCCACGCCTCGATCGTCGACGCGGGCGCCACCAAGGTCGAGGGCGACAACGCCATCCTCTACCTGTGGTACGACAACGAGTTCGGCTACTCCTGCCAGGTCGTGCGGGTCGTCCAGCACGTCTCCGGCGTCGAGTACCCGACGTACCCTGCGCCCGCCGTCTGACCTCGGTGCCGGACCCGTCGTACGCCCCGGCCTCCCGCGCGCGGGGTGCCGGGGCGCCGTCGTCCGGAGTCGCGCACCCACCCGGTGGGCGGCCCCGGACGGTGTGTGAGACTGCGGCCATGATCCGTACCGCGACCCCCGCCGACGTGCCCGTCATCCACACGATGATCCGCGATCTGGCCGAGTACGAGAAGGCCCTCGACGAGGTGCGCGCCACCCCGGAGCAGCTGGCCGAGGCCCTGTTCGGCGAGCGGCCGGCGGCCTTCGCCCATCTCGCCGAGGACGCGGACGGCGAGGTGGTGGGCTTCGCCCTGTGGTTCCTCAACTTCTCCACCTGGCGCGGGGTGCACGGCATCTACCTGGAGGATCTGTACGTCCGGCCGCAGGCACGCGGCGGCGGCCACGGCAAGGCCCTGCTGACCGAGCTGGCGCGGCTGTGCGTGGAGCGCGGCTACGAGCGCCTGGAGTGGTCGGTCCTGAACTGGAACCGTCCGTCGATCGACTTCTACGAGTCCCTGGGCGCCCGCCCGCAGGACGAGTGGACGGTGTACCGGCTGACGGACGAGGCACTGGCCGCGCTGGGCGCTCCGGCGTAGCGGAGCCCGCTCCCGCCCCCGTGCGCGCGGCGGGCGCCGCGTCCGTCCCGGCGGCCTGACCCTGATCCGCGAGGTCTGCGACGGGGCCGGCACCGCGCCGCACCTGCGCAGCGCGCTCAGCACCGACGAGGGCGGGCGCGGTCTGTTCCTGGTCGCCCAGATCGCGCCGCGCTGGGGCACCCGGTACACCGGTGGCGGCAAGACGATCTGGGCGGAGCAGCCGCTGCCCGGCGGGGGCGGGTGAGCACACCCCCGCCGGGCGGGAGCCGGACGGTCAGCGCTCCTCGCGGAACACGACGTGCCGGGCGGCGACCGGGTCGTACTTGCGCAGGGTGAGCCGGTCGGGGTCGTTGAGCCGGTTCTTGCGCGTCACATAGGTGGCGCCGGTCCCGGCGGTGGACTTCAGCCGGACGACGGGGCGCACGGTGGTGCGTGCCATGGATCCTCCTTTCGGCCGCATCCCCGGATTGATCCAGACATGCCAGCCAGGGACGTCAACAGGGCGGACGGCCGCGGCATTCCCGGCGCACGGCGGAGGCCAAGAAAGGGTTCTGATCGGACATATCGGTCGCCCGGCGGGTGAGCGCAGTGCTAGAACTGGGAGCATGATCGGACGTTCCCGCCGGTCCCGCTCGAAGGCGGCAGCGCCGCGCGACGGCCGGCGGTCCGCTGATCCGTCCCGGCGTCCGGGGCCGCGCCGCCCGCCCGGACGCCGCCTTCCGTCGCCCTGGGGGCCGGGCACGCTGGCGGCGCAGGTCTTCCTGCTCCAGGTCATCGTCGTCCTGGTGCTGGTCGCCTCGGCGGCCGCCGCGCTCGTCCTCCAGGGGCGCTATGACGGCGACAACGACGCCCGCAAGCGCTCGCTGGCCGCCGCCGAGGCGTTCGCGCACGCCCCGGGCACCGCCCTCGCCTTCGCGGCCCCGGACCCCACGAAGCTGCTCCAGACCCCCGTGATGCAGGCGCAGGCCGGCGCGGGCATCGACTTCATCTCCGTGCTGAACACCAAGGGGGTGCGGCTGGCCGACACCGAGCCGCGGCTGATCGGGACGAAGGCGCAGGACGTCGGCCGGGCCGTGGCGGGCGAGACCTTCACCGACACCTTCCACGGCAAACCGGCCGACGCCGTGCGCGCGGTGGTGCCCGTGATGGACGCGAGCCGACGGGTGGTCGGGGTGGTCACCGCCGGGATCCAGGTCGAGAACGTGGGGTATCTGCTGGACCAGCAGGTGCCCATGGTGCTGGGTTCGGCCGCGCTCGCCCTCGCCCTCGCCACCGCGGGCACCGCCCTGGTCACCAGACGGCTGCGGCGCCAGACCCACGGCCTCGGACCGGCCGAGATGACCCGGATGTACGAGCACCACGACGCGGTGCTGCACGCGGTGCGCGAGGGCGTGCTGATCGTCGGCGCCGACGGCCGGCTGCTGCTGGCCAACGACGAGGCGCGCCGGCTGCTCCTGCTGCCGCCGGACGCCGACCAGCGGCATGTCACGGAACTGGGGCTGGCCCCCGACCTGACCCGGATCCTGGTGGCGGGCGAGGTGGTCTCCGACGAGGTGTGCCCGGCCGGTGACCGGCTGCTGGCCGTCAACACCCGGCGCACCGCCCCGTACGGGGACGCTCCCGGCCTGGTGGCGAGCTTCCGCGACACCACGGAGCTGCGCGCCCTGTCCGGCCGCGCGGAGACGGCCCGCGGCCGGCTGACCCTGCTGTACGAGGCCGGGGTGCGCATCGGCACCACCCTGGACGTACAGCGGACCGCGGAGGAACTGGCCGAGGTGGCGGTGGACCGGCTGGCCGACGTGGTCACCGTGGAGTTGCTGGAGGCCGTGCTGCACGGCGAGGAGCCGACCGGAGCCGTGCACCGGATGCGCCGCACCGCGCTGCGCGGTTCGCGCCATCCGCTCCAGCCGGTGGGCGATCTGATCCAGTTCGTGGTGGCCGACACGCCCATGGTGGCGGCGCTGCGCCAGGGCCGGGCCGTCCTGGTGCCGGACCTGCGGGCGGCCGAGGACTGGCGGGCCCAGGACCCGGAGGGCGCGGGCCGGGTGCTGGACTCCGGCATCCACTCGCTGATCGCGGTGCCGCTGCGGGCGCGGGGCGTGGTGCTCGGCATGGTCAACTTCTGGCGGGGGGCCGGCTCGCCGCGGTTCGACGAGGAGGACGTCGCGGTCGCCGAGGAGCTGGGGGCGCGGGCGGCGGTCGCCATCGACAACGCGCGCCGCTACTCCCGCGAGCACGCGATGGCGGTGACGCTCCAGCGCAGCCTGCTGCCCCGGGACCTGCCCGAGCAGGACGCCCTGGAGGTGGCCTGGCGCTACCGTCCGGCGCAGTCGGGCGTGGGCGGCGACTGGTTCGACGTGATACCCCTGCCGGGCTTCCGGACGGCGCTGGTGGTCGGCGACGTCGTCGGGCACGGGCTGCACGCCGCGGTGACCATGGGGCGGCTGCGTACGGCGGTGCTGAACTTCTCCTCGCTCGACCTGCCGCCGGACGAACTGCTCGGGCATCTGGACGAGATGGTGGCCCGGCTCGACACTCCGGCCGACGGCCCGGACGACGGTGAGGGGTCGCTGGTCACCGGGGCCACCTGCCTGTACGTCATCTACGACCCGGTGGGCGGGCACTGCACCTTCTCCCGGGCCGGGCATGTCGCGCCCGCCGTGGTGGACCCGGTGGGCCGGGTGACCTTCCCCGACCTGCCGCTGTCGCCGCCGCTGGGCGTGGGCGGGCATCCGTTCGAGTCCGGTGAGCTGACGCTGCCGGAGGGCAGCCGCCTGGTGCTGTTCACCGACGGGCTGATCGAGGACCGGCGGCGCGACATCGACGAGGGCCTCTCCCTGCTCGCCGCCGCGGTCGCGCACCCGGACCAGAGCCCGGAGGAGACCTGCCGGGCCCTCATGGAGACGATGCTGCCGGAGCACCCCAGCGACGACGTGGCGCTGCTGGTGGCCCGCACCCGGCTGCTGGACCCGTCCCATGTCGCCGTCTGGGACGTGCCGTTCGACGTGAGCGCGGTCTCGCGGGTGCGCACGCAGGTCAGCGGGCGGCTGGCCGACTGGGAGCTGGAGGACTCCGCGTTCGCCACCGAGCTGATCCTGAGCGAGCTGCTGACCAACGCGATCCGCTACGGCGCTCCCCCGGTGCGGGTCAGGATGCTGCTGGGCCGCACCCTGGTCTGCGAGGTCTCGGACGGCAGCAACACCTCCCCGCGGCTGCGCCGGGCGGCCACGACCGACGAGGGGGGCCGGGGGCTCTTCCTGGTCTCGCAGTTCGCGGACCGCTGGGGCACGCGCTATGTGGCCGACGGCAAGGTGATCTGGGCGGAGCAGAGCCTGGGCCGCGCCCCGGAGCCGGACCCGGCCGCGCTGATCGACCAGTTGGCCTGGTGAAGGGCGGCGCCGGCCGGCGGGCGGGGAGCCACGTCCGCAGGGCACCTTATTAGAAGCCGAGTAAGTTACTGAACCGTAACCTGCCGCCTGCTACCCGCGGTAACAGCACGTGGGTACGGTCTCCTTCCGTCACACCCCCACCCGCGTGCCCGGCCTCACCCCAGGAGGTTCCCCATGCCCGCGTCCAGACGGCTGCTCGCCGCGGCGGTCGCCGCTGCCGCCGCCTCGTGCCTCGCGGCCCAGGCCCTGCCCGCCGCGGCGGCCACCGGTCCCGCCCCCGTGGTGTCCCGGGGCGTCACCGTCCCGGAGTTCTACGACCCGCCCGCCGAACTCCCCGCCGCCGACGGCACCCTGGTCCGCACCGAGCCGCTGCCGCTCGCGCTGAGCCTGCCCAGCCTGCACGGCCCGCTGCCGGGCCGCGCCACCCGCCTGATGTACAAGTCGACCGACGCCAACGGCGCGCCCGTGGCCGTCACCGGCGCCTACATCGAGCCCACCGCCCGCTGGAAGGGCGGCGGCCCGCGCCCGCTCGTCGTCGTCGCCCCGGGCACCATGGGCCAGGGCGACCAGTGCGCGGCCTCACTGGGCCTGGAGCACCCGCTGGCGTTCAACGGCGAGACGGTGTCGATCGGTTACGAGGACCTGTCCGTCTACCGGCTGCTGGCCCAGGGCACCGCGGTCGTCGTCACCGACTACGTCGGCCTGGGCGCCACGGACCGGCTGCACACCTACGTCAACCGGATCGACGGGGCGCACGCCGTCCTGGACGCCGCACGGGCCGCGCGCACGGTTGCGGGCGCCTCGGTGACCGCGGACTCGCGGGTCGGCCTGTTCGGCTACAGCCAGGGCGGCGGCGCGACCGCCGCGGCCGCCGAACTCCAGCCCTCCTACGCCCCGGACGTCGCCCTCGCCGGCACCTACTCCGGCGCGCCGCCCGCGAACCTGACCGAGGTCACCAAGGGCATCGACGGCAGCGAACTGGCCGGCGCCCTCGGCTGGTCCCTCAACGGCTTCCTCCAGACCGACCCGGAGCTGCGGCCGATCGCCGAGGCCCACCTCAACTCCGCGGGCAAGGCGGCCCTTGAGGACCTGTCGACCATGTGCGTGGGCGACGCGATCCTGCACTACGGCTACGCCAAGAGCACCAAGTGGACGACCGACGGGCAGTCGCTGAGCGCCATCATCGGCGCCGACCCCGTTCTCCAGGGCTTCCTGGACACCCAGCGCATCGGCCGGCTCAAGCCCGCCGGGCCCGTCCGGGTGGCCACCGGTGTCAGCGACAACCTGGTGCCGCACGGCCAGGCACGGCAACTCGCCGTCGACTGGTGCCGCAAGGGCGCCGACGTCACCTACGCGCCGGTCGTCCTCCCGAACGTCGTCAGCCCCCTGCTCAACCACTTCGGCCCGCTGCTCACCGACCAGGGCACCGCCGTGTCCTGGCTCACCGACCGCCTGGAGGGCAGGGCGGCCCCGTCCAACTGCTTCACGATGCCCCTGCAGCCCTGAACCCCGCACACCACGGACCGGGCCGCCCCGCCACCACCGGCGGGGCGGCCCGGCGCGTCGGGGCACCCGGACCTCAGAGGGCGTTCCGGCTCCTGCGGCGCAGCGCGAAGTACGTCCCGGTGGCGCCCACGGCCAGCAGCGCGCCCGCGCCGAGACCGACCGGCAGGGCCGGGAAGGCGGCGGCGCCGCTGGTCGCGGCGGCGTTCTCGAACGCCGCGCCGGCCGTGATGGCGGCGGCCTTCGGCGCCACCGCGCGGACCGGCCCGACCGACCTGACCGAACCGTCCCGGTTCAGCAGCACCTGCCGGTTGTTGGGGTGCCTGAAGTCGAACATGCCCGCGAGCGAGCCCGCCGTCGCGTCGAAGGAGTGGTCTCCGATGCGCCCGGTGTGCCAGTTGTCCTCGATGAACCGGATGATCGATGCCTGGTCGGTCTGGGTATGGTCGACCTGGTTGACCTTGCTGTACGGGGAGACGACCAGCAGCGGCTGGCGGGTGCCGGGGCCGCACCGGTCCAGGTAGCCGCTGGCCGCCGGGGGCCCGGCCTGGCAGGCGGGGCTGTCGGTGGCCTTGCCGTTGGAGCCGGCCGAGGTGTCCGTGGAGCCGTTGCGCACCGGGGCGTAGGCGTGGTCGTACCAGCCGTCGGAGTCGTCGTAGGCGATGACGACGGCGGTGGAGCGCCACTGCGGGGAGCGCTGGATCGCGTTGATCTGGTCGACCAGGAAGTGCTGTTCGTCGAGCGGGTCGGAGTATCCGGCGTGCCCGTCCTGGTAGGAGGGCGCCTTGACGAAGCTGACGGCCGGGAGGCGGCCCGCCGTCAGCGCGGCGGAGAGGTCGGTCAGGTCGTAGTTGTGGTTGGCCCGTCCGTCGTGGCCGATCTCGGCGACGTTCTCCGGCGGCAGGTGGTGCGGGTTGGCCGTCGTCCGGTAGTACGCGAACGGGTTGTGGTGCGGGCTGTAGTCGACGACCTGGGCGCCGCCGACGTTGGCGTGCGCGGTGTCGCAGCGGGCGTACTCGCCCTGCTCGCCGCTCCAGGCGGTGGACGGGCGGAAGCCGCCCTGGAACCAGCCCCAGCTGATGTCCGCGCGGTTGAGCAGGTCGCCGATGGTGCGGCCCTTCATCACGGCGAGCGCGGCGCTGGAGGTGTGGTTCTTGCCGGAGCAGTCGTCGAAGGCCGGGTCCGGGTCGTTGATCATCGTGCCCACGCCGTGCGCGTCGGGCGACTTGACCACGGACGGGTCGGGCGTGGCCGTCTGCTTCGGGTGCTCGGTGCCGGAGGCCGGGTCGACGGAGACGATGCCGTGCGTCTGCCCGGAGGCCAGGTTGATGGCGCCGGGTGTGGAGGGGCCGTAGTTCGAGCCGAAGGAACGGTCGCTGAGCGCGTAGTGCTGGGCGTAGTTCCACATCGCGGTGACGGTGTTGCCGTCGTAGTAGTCCATGACGAGGCCGGGCTCGCCGAACAGGCCGCCGCTGCACTTGTCGACCTCGGTGTTCTGCACGAACCGGTCGGCCCTGCCGCCGTTGTACGCGTACTGCTCGGGGCCGTAGGAGTGGTTCTGGTCGCAGGTGACGGCCTGGCCAGGGCCGAGCCGCTTGGGCGTGTACTGATTGGGGTTGTGCTCCAGCAGCCCGGCGTGCGCCAGGGTGTCGATGTCCTTCGGGGTCCTGCGCGACGCGGTGAACTTGGTGCCGTCGGTGTTCGCGGCCCGCGGATAGGTGGCGAAGTAGTGGTCGAAGGAGATGTTCTCGTCGAAGAGGACGACGACGTGCTCGATCGGTGTGGCGGTGGGCCGGTGCCCGTCGGGCGCGGCGGGCGCGGCCAGGCCGGGGGCGGCGCCGCCCAGCACGGTCAGCGCGGCGGTGCCGGCGAGCGCCCCCAGGTTCCGCATCGTTGCTCGTCTTCCCCTGCTGGCCATGTGAGTTCACCCTCCGGGCAGGATCGTGGCCGCGGCGTACGGACCGGGCTGCTCCGCCGCGCGGGCGGCGCGACGAAGCAGCCATGATGACGCGGGAGGGGGCACCGGGTCAGGCAAGCCGAGCCCATTCTTGACCGGGTATTGACCGAACGGCGGAGCGAAACCGTCGCCGGGGAGCGGGTGTTCTCAGGTGAGCAGCGCGCGTCCGTACCAGTCCCGTTCGTCGCGTACGCCGGGCAGGACGTAGAAGTAGCCGCCGCCGAACGGTGAGATGTAGTCGGTCAGCGGTTCGCCCTCCAGGCGCTTCTGCACGGTCTCGAACTGGCGGGCGAGATCGCGCTGGTAGCAGCAGAAGAGCAGGCCCATGTCGAGGTTGCCGTTGCGGTCCGTGCCGAGGTCGTAGTTGTGGGCGCGGCGCAGGATGCGCTGGTCCTCGGTCTCGGCGGTGCGCGGGTTGGCGCGGCGGATGTGGGCGTCCAGCGGGATCACGTCGCCCTTGGGGTCGTCCGCGTAGTGGGGCGTGTCGTCCTCGAAGTCGCCGTCCAGGGGCGCGCCGGTCTCCCGGACCCGGCCGAACATGCGTTCCTGCTCGGTGAGGGCGACCCGGTCCCAGAACTCCACCAGCATGCGGATCAGCCGGACGACCTGGTAGCTGCCGCCGGTCGCCCACGGCGGTTCGCCCGCGTCCCGGCCGACCCACACCAGGCGGTCCATCTGGCGGGCGTCGCCGGCGTCCGGGTTGGCCGTGCCGTCCTTGAAGCCCATCAGGTTGCGCGGGGTGCCGGAGGGGCGGGGCGGGCTCGCGAAGCCGTCCAGCCGCCAGCGCACCTGCATCGCGCCGCGGGTGTGGCGGGCGATGTCGCGCAGCGCGTGCAGGACGGTGTCCGTCTCGTCGGCGTGCAGCTGGAGGCTGAGGTCGCCGTGGCACCAGTCGGGCCTGAGGTCGTCGTCCGGGAAGGACGGCATGGCGGTCAGCCGGCGCGGACGAGCGGCGGCGAGCCCGAAGCGGTCGTCGAAGAGCGAGGCGCCGACGCCGAGGGTCACGGCCAGCGCGCCCGGGGGCAGCGAGCCGCCGAGGACCCCGGAGTCCGTGGGCGGCGCGGTGATCCCGGCCGGCGGGGGTGTGCCGCCGGCGGTGAGGAAGCGGGCCCGGTCGGTCAGGGTGCGCATCAGGTCGGCCAGCTCCGCCCGGCCGTCGGCGGTGACGTCGAGGGCCGCGAACACGGTGGAGCGGCGCGGGGCCGTCGGCACGGCCCACTGGTGCGGGCCGTGGAACGGCACGGCGGGCGCGCTGTTCCACGGCCCCGCGCCGAGAGCCGGTCCGGCGCCGCGGGCCGCGCCGCCCGAGGCGAGTCCGGCACCGGCCAGTGCCGCACCCCGCAAAAAGCGGCGCCGTCCCACCCTCTCGCGCGCTCCCCCGCCGTCCGCCTCCCGTGCCGGCCGCCCGGCTCCCGCGGCCCGGTCCGTGTGCTCCCCGCGCGTCATGAGGTCCTCCGCGGGTCGCACAGGGTGGCCACGGACGCCAGCCGTTCGACCAGGTCGCCCAGCACGGCGTCGGCCCGCTCCCGCTGCGGGCGGGTGAGCCGGTCCAGCGGGGTCCACCGGTTCCCGTGCCGGAAGCCGTCGAGGAGGTTCGCGGCCCGGTCCATGCCCCGGTCCAGCTCGCCGAGCGCGGCGTGGCGGGAGGCGAGCAGCGGACGCAGCCGGGACAGGACCGCGCGGGTGCCGTCCAGGTTGGCGCGGGCGGTGGCGAGGTTGGTGCCGCTGCCGTAGTCGGTGCGGCCGGTCAGCTCGAACTGCACGGTGTTCTCCAGGATCTCGTGGGCGCGCAGCCCGAGCTGGGCCGGGTCCATCCGGGCCTGCGCCCAATCGTCGCGCAGTGCGGTGACCTCCCGCACCAGGGCGGCGGCCGGGGCCCGCAGGGTGCGCGCGCCCTCGCCGTGCCACAGGCCGTACTCGATCCGGTGGAAGCCGCCGAAGGACGGGTCGTGGACGCCGCCGGGCAGGCCCGCGTCGGTGCCGTTGACCCGTCCGTCGGCGTCGCCGAAGGCGTCGTAGGCCGCTCCGAGCCGCTCGTACTGCTCGTGCGCGGGCAGCCAGGCGGTGCGGGCCGCCGCGAGGTCGCCGCGGTCGACGGCGTCCCGCAGTCGCCCGGTCAGCCGTACGGTCTCCTCCAGTGCGCCCGCGATCCACTTCTGGTAGTCGAGCGCCGGCGGGATCAGGTCGTGCTGGGTGACGGGGGCCGCGGCCGGGCCGCCGCGCCCGCTCGCCACGCGGACCGTGGGTCCGGTGACCGCGTCGGCGTCCTCCAGCAGGCAGCGGAACGCGTAGGAGCCCTTGCCGACGCGCACGGTCAGGGTCCGGGTGGTGCCCGGACCGATGCCCTCGACCTCGCCGTACACGGCGTGGCTGCGCGGGTCCTCCAGATATGCCTCGGCGGCCCGGTCGGAGGTGTTGCGCAGCGCGAAGACCTGGACGCCGGGCACCGGTTCGTCCCAGCCGCGCCCGCAGCCGCCCGAGGACACCTCGACGGTGGTGTGCGGCGGCCCGGCGTCCGCGGCCCGCCCGGCGCGCGGACCGCGGGCGTACGCCCAGGCCCCCGCGAGCGCCAGGACGAGCCCGACCACGACAAGGCCGACGAGGCCGGGGCCCGCGCCGATCGCGCTCCCGGGCCGGTCCCGCCGCGCTCCGGAACCGGGCAGTCGCATGGCGGTCCCTCCCCAGGACGAGTCCGTGTGATCGCCTCATGCTAGTGACCCGAGTCGGAGATTCGTCAGCAGTGGGCAACGGCGGCCGTTCGGGCAGGCGTCCGGGGAAATGGGTGGCCGACGTGTTCCCCCGGCTTTCCCGAGGTGCGGGGGCGTGCGGGCGCGGTGCAGGGTGGAAGGCGTGAGTGCCTGGCAGGGACGCTTCATGGGCCGCGCGCAGCCGCGGCGGTGGCGTCATGCGCTGCTGCTGACCGCCGTCGTGCTCGTCGGGCTGATCACCGTGTTCGACATCGTGACGCCGTCCGACATCGTCCTCGGTCCGCTGCTGGTGATCGCGCCCGCGATCACCGCGTGGACCGAGGGCCCGTGGACGACCGGCTGCGTGGGGGCGCTGGCCGTGGCGGCGCAGGCGTTCATCGGCTGGCGCTCCGACCTCCTGCTGTCCCGCAACCTGCTGGTGCAGGTGGTGGCGCTCGCGCTGCTCTCCGTGCTGATCGTGGCCCTGTGCCTGGTGCGCGACCGGCGGCGGCGCGAACTGGCGCAGGTGCGCTCGGTGGCCGAGGCCGCCCAACGGGTCCTGCTGTGGCCGCTGCCGCAGCGGCTGGGCCCGGTGCGGCTCGCCTCGCTCTATCTGGCCGCGGAGGACGAGGCGTCGATCGGGGGCGACCTGTACGCGGCGGCCCGCACCGGCGGCGGGGCCCGCCTGATGATCGGTGATGTGCGCGGCAAGGGCCTGCCGGCGATCGGGGAGGCGGCGCTGCTGCTGGGCGCCTTCCGCGAGGCCGCCCACCAGCACACCGCCCTGCCCTCGCTCGCCGCCTCCCTGGAGCGCAGCGTCACCCGCTATCTCGCCGACTTCGAACCGGAGGAGGAGTTCGGGGAGCGGTTCGTGACCGCTCTGCTGCTGGAGGTGCCCGACGACGATCCGGTCGTACGGATGACCAGCTGCGGGCATGTGGCGCCGCTGCTGCTCGGTCCGGACGGCCGGGTGACCGTCCCCGACCTGAGCCCCGCTCCCCCGCTCGGGGTCGGACTGACCGCTCCCGGCGGTTCCACCGTGGACGTGCTGCCCTTCGGGCCGGGCGACACCCTGCTCCTCTACACCGACGGGGTGGTCGAGGCGCGCGACCGCCAGGGCGTCTTCTACCCGCTGGCGGAACGCGCCGCGCAGTGGGCCGGGAGCGCCCCGCAGGCGCTGCTCGACCATGTCCGGCGCGATCTGATCGCGCACACCGGGGGCCGGCTCGGCGACGACGTGGCGATGATCGCGGTCCGCCGCCAAGGCGCCTCACAGGGCGGCGCGGACGCTCCCGGTGGACGGAAGTGACCGTCCGGAACGGACAATCGGACCCGGGCTTTCCAATTTGATCACCAAAGCTCGTATAGTGACCGGCAGTTGAGCAGCACGTGTCACCTGTCACCAGCCAGGGCCTGTTCCAGGACCCGAACGAGGGCCGTTCTCGACCGAGCGGCGGCCACCCGAGGACCCGATTGATGACCGCCCCCTCCCCGCACGGCGAGCGATCCGCCGTCCGTACTCTCGTGCCCCTTCCCGCCGCCACCGCGCTCGTGTGCGCCGCCGTGGTCGCGGGCGCGGTCCCGGCGGCGCCCGCCTCGGTGCGCACGCCCCTGGCCTGGGGGGCGGGGCTCGCGTCCATCGTCCTGGTGGCCGCCGTGTTCTGGGCGGTACGCGCCGGCCGGACCGCCCGTGCCCTGCGGCGCCGGCTGCACACGGTCACCCAGGACGCCGAGCGCCTGGCCCAGGAGCGGCACCGCACCGCCGAGGAGGCGCAGCGGGAGCGGCAGCACCTGATCGACGAACTGAGCCGGCAGCGTGCCGAGTTCGCCGAGTCCCTCGCGCACGAGCGGGTCCGCGCCGAGGAGGGCGCCGCCCGCGAGACCGAACGGCTGACGCAGGACAACGCCCGGCTCACCGGTGAGCTGGAGCGGGCGCACCGGGCCCGGGACGCGGCGATCTCCGCGACCTCCAACGCGGCCGGCCGTATGCAGGCGCTCACCACCGCCATGCTCGCCGACCTGCGGGCCATGGAGGAGCGCCACTCGGACGAGGACGTCCTCGCCGATCTGCTGCACCTGGACCACCGCACGGCGCAGGCGGGCCGTCTGGCCGACTCGGTCGCCGTGCTGACCGGCGCGCGCTCGGGGCGGCGCTGGGCGCGGCCCATCGCCATGGAGTCGATCCTGCGCGGCGCGATGGGGCGCATCAGCGCCTACCGCCGGGTGCGGGTGCACGCTGCCAGCGAGACCGCCGTCGCCGGGCACGCCGCCGAGGGTGTGATGCACGCGCTCGCCGAACTCCTCGACAACGCCGCCAACTTCTCCCCGCCCACCTCCGAGGTGCACGTCTACGTGGAGGAGGTGCCCGCGGGTGTCATCCTCTCCGTGGAGGACAGCGGCCTGGTGATGGGCGAGGTGCAGCTGCGCCGCGCCGAGCGGGCCGTCGCGGGCGACGTCTCGGAGCTGGGCGGTCTGACCGGCACCCGGCTCGGGCTCGCCGTCGTGGGGCGCCTGGCGCTCAAGTACGGCCTGAAGGTGTCCTTCCGGCCGTCCGCGCGGGGCGGCACGGGCGTGCTGATGCTGATCCCGCAGGACATCCTCACGAGCCCCGTCGCCTCCGTCGCGGCCCCCGCACGGGACACCCCGCGCGCCGTGAGCACCGCGACCGCCGCGACCGCTGAGAGCGCCGCGGCAGGCGGGGACACCGACCGACCTGCGGCCCCGGACGACGCCCCGGTGCCGTCCTCCGTACCGGCCGCCGGGTCCTCCGTACCCGCCGCGTCCACCGCGCCCTCCGCCGCCGGTCCCGCGCCCGTGCACGAGAGCACGCCGGACGGCACGGACGGCGACACCGCCGAATGGCCCGCCGCGCTGCCCAAGCGGCGCAGGGGCCGCACGCTCGCCGACGCCGAGCGGTCCCGGAACACGGCACGGACCCCGGCGCCGCGCCCCGCCGCCGCCGCGGCCGAGGACGTCAAGACCCGCGCCGCCCGCTTCAGCAGCTTCCGCCAGGCCGTGCGCCCGGGAGCCGCCGACCACGCGGCGGCTCCCGGACCGGCCACCGGACCGCAGCCGGACGGGGGCGACGCCACCGCTCCCCCGGCGCCGGCCGACCTCCCCTCCCACCCCACCGCGCACCCGGAAGGCGACGCCACCTCATGACCGGCCAGACCACCGCCGACGACCAGCTCACCTGGCTCCTGGAGGGCCTGTTGGAGCGGACCCCGGGCGCGCGGCACGCGCTCGTGCTGTCCCGTGACGGACTGAAGCTGTGCCGCACCCCGGAGCTGACGGTCGACCAGGCCGACCAGCTCGCCGCCATCGCCGCCGGCATCCAGTCGCTCTCGCACGGCGCGTCCGCCGAGTTCGGCGACGGCACCGGCGGGGTGCGCTCGGCGATGACCGAGTTCTACGGCGGGGTGCTGTTCATCGTGGAGGCCGGCCAGGGCGCCCATCTGGCGGTCGTCACCACCGAGGACGCGGACGCCGGCCTCGTCGGGCACAACATGAGCGAACTGGTGGAGCAGCTCGGCGAGTATCTGACGGCCCAGCCCCGTACGTCATGAGCAGGCCCGGCAGGGACGACGCCCCGGACCGTCTCTACACCATCACCGGCGGGCGCACCAGCTCCGGCCCGGACAACCCGTTCGACCTGGTCACCCTGGTCGTCGCGGAGTCCGAGCCGGCGCCCGGGATGCAGTCGGAGCACACCGCGATCCTGCGGCTGGCCGCGTTCCCCACGGCCGTGGTGGAGATCGCCGCCGAGCTGCGGCTGCCCGTGAGCATCACGAAGGTGCTGCTGTGCGACCTGCTGGCGGCGGGCCGTGTCAGCGCCCGCCATCCGCGCACGTCCGCCGTTCTCGACCCCGACATCCTGGAGCAGGTGCTCGTTGGACTCCGCAACCTCTGACGCCCGCACCCCGTTGGGTGCCTCCGCCGACAACGGTCTGAAGATCGTCGTCGTGGGCGGTTTCGGCGTCGGCAAGACCACCCTGGTCCGTTCCGTCAGCGAGATCCGTCCCCTCAACACCGAGGAGACGATGACGCAGGCGGGCGAGGCGATCGACGACGTCAGCGGGGTGCGCGGCAAGTCCGCGACGACCGTCGCCTTCGACTTCGGCCGCATTACCCTGGACGCGCACAATGTGCTGTACCTGTTCGGCGCCCCCGGCCAGGAGCGGTTCTGGTTCCTGTGGGACCGGCTGTTCTCCGGCACGCTCGGCGCGGTCGTCCTCGTCGACACCCGCCGCATCGGCGACTCCTGGTACGCCATCGACCGTCTGGAGCACCACGGCACGCCGTTCATCGTGGCGTGCAACGACTTCGGCGGCCCGGCCCACTCGCACGCGGCGATCCGCGACGCGCTCGACCTGGATCCGCGGGTGCCGCTGGTGGACTGCGACGCCCGCGCCCGGGAGTCCAGCAAGCAGGTGCTGATCACCCTGGTGCAGCACCTCAAGGACCACTACGCCGGACGGGCCGCGCCTGCGGCCCCGGCCCGACAGGAGTTCGTGTGATCCCCGACGCCGTTCCGCTCAGCGGCCCCCGGTTCCAGACCGAACCCGCCGTCCTGTACCGGGAGATGCGGCGCGACCACGGTGCCGTCACCCCGGTGCTGCTCGACGGGGACGTACCGGCGTGGCTGGTGCTGGGCTACCGCGAGCTGCACCAGGTGACCGGCGATCCGGTGCTGTTCAGCCGGGACTCCGAGCTGTGGAACCAGTGGGAGAACATCCCCGGCGACTGGCCGCTGCTGCCGATGATCGGCCACCGGCAGCCGTCGATCCTGTACACGGTCGGCGAGCGGCACCGCGAGCGCGCCGCGATGATCAGCAACGCCCTGGAGGCGGTGGAGCCGGCCGAACTGCGCCGGCACGCCGAGCGGTTCGCCGACGAGCTGATCGACGCGGTGTGCGCCGAGGGCACCGCCGACCTGGTCGCCGACTACGCGATGCTGCTGCCGGTGCGGGTCCTCGCCCGGCTGTACGGGTTCTCCGACGAGGAGGGCCCGGCCCTGGTGACCGCGCTCAACGACATGATCGACGGCCGGGAGCGCGCCATCGCGGGGCAGACGCATCTGGCGCGTTCCATGGCGCAGTTGCTCGCCGAGCGCCGCGAGCGGCCCGCGGACGACGTGGCCTCGCGGATGCTGGCCGACACCGGCGGCTTCACCGAGGAGGAGGTCGCCCAGGACCTGATGGTGATGCTGGCGGCCGGCCACCAGCCGACCGCCGACTGGATCGGCAACTCGCTGCGCCTGATGCTGACCGACGAGCGGTTCGCCGCCTCGCTGTTCGGCGGGCGCAACAGCGTCGCCGAGGCCATGAACGAGGTGCTGTGGGAGGACACGCCCACGCAGAACGTGGCCGGGCGCTGGGCCGCCCGCGACACCCAGCTCGGCGGGCGGCGCATCCGCGCCGGCGATCTGCTGCTGCTCGGTCTCCAGGGCGCCAACTCCGACCCCCAGGTGCGCACCCACGGTTCGGCGCTGACCGGCGGCAACAACGCGCACTTCTCCTTCGGTCACGGTGAGCACCGCTGTCCGTTCCCCGCGCAGGAGGTCGCCGAGGTGATCGCGCGCACGGGCATCGAGGTGGTGCTGGACCGGCTGCCGGACATCGATCTGGCACAGAGCGCGGACTCCCTGACGCGCCGGCCCTCGCCCTGGCTGCGGGGGCTGACGGAACTGCCCGTGCGGTTCACCCCGACCCCTGCCCTGAAAGGCACGTCACGATGACGACCGGCACCGAAGAGACGACGACCGACGGCACGCGCATCGCCCTGGATCCCTTCGTCACCGACCTGGACGGCGAGAGCGCCCGGCTGCGCGCGGCCGGGCCGCTGGCGGCCGTGGAGCTGCCGGGCGGTGTCCCGGTGTGGGCCGTCACCCGGCACGCCGAGGCGCGGGCCCTGCTGACCGATCCCCGGCTGGTGAAGGACATCGAGGTGTGGGGGGCCTGGCGGCGCGGAGAGATCCCGGCCGACTGGCCGCTGATCGGCCTGGCCAACCCGGGCCGTTCGATGCTCACGGTGGACGGCGCCGAGCACCGCAGGCTGCGCACGCTGGTGGCGCAGGCGCTGACCCCGCGCCGGGTGGAGCGGATGCGCGGGCGCATCGAGCAGCTCACCCGGGAGCTGCTGGACGCCCTCCCCGCCGACGGCGGGAGCGTCGACCTGAAGGCGGCCTTCGCCTATCCGCTGCCGATGTACGTCGTCGCGGACCTGATGGGCATCGAGACGGACCGGCTGCCCCGGCTGAAGGTGCTGTTCGAGAAGTTCTTCTCCACCCAGACGCCGCCCGACGAGGTCGTCGCCACGCTGACCGAGCTGGCGCAGATCATGGGCGAGACGGTGGCCGCCAAGCGGGCCGCGCCGGGCGACGACCTGACCAGCGCGCTCGTGCTGGCCTCCGAGGACGGCGACACCCTGACCGACGCGGAGATCGTCTCCACCCTCCAGCTGATGGTGGCCGCGGGGCACGAGACGACGATCTCGCTGATCGTGAACGCGGTGGTCAACCTGTCCACGCACCCCGAGCAGCGTGCGCTGGTGCTGTCCGGCGCGGTCGGCTGGCCGGCGGTGATCGAGGAGACCCTGCGCTGGTCCACGCCCACCTCGCACGTGCTGATCCGGTTCGCCACCGAGGACGTCCCGGTCGGCGACAAGGTGATCCCGGCCGGGGACGCGCTGATCGTCTCCTACGGTGCGATAGGCCGCGACGAGCGGGCGCACGGCCCGAGCGCGGGCGACTTCGACATCACCCGCGAGGTGGGCGCCGGCCGGCACATCTCCTTCGGGCACGGCCCGCACGTGTGCCCGGGGGCGGCGCTGTCCCGGCTGGAGGCGGGGGTGGCGCTGCCCGCGCTGTACGCCCGCTTCCCGCGCCTGGACCTCGCGGTGCCGGCCGCCGAGCTGCGCCACAAGCCGGTGGTGACCCAGAACGACCTGTTCGAGCTGCCGGTCCTGCTGGAGCCGTAGGACGCCGCGGACCGGGGGGCAGGCCCCCGCCTGGACACCGGACGGGGGCCTGTGCGCGGGAGCGTTGGGCAGGCCTTGCACCTGCATCTCCCCGCGGGAAGCGGGGTGTCTTTCCTTGGACCACCAACGCGGGGCCGGACGCCGGGAGTTCGGCGGCCCGCTCGCTTCCCACCGTAGCCGGGCCGCGCGGCGGGCGCCCGGTGGGGGCCGGGCGGTGTCACCCGGACGCCCGGACGTCCCAGCTCACCGACCGACCGGTCCTGCCGGTCCCGCCGGTCCCGCCGGGACGCCGGGGCGGTGTCGTCGGGGGCACGGGAGCGACGTACGGTGCGGAACAGGGCCGCCCGCCGCACGGCGCGGGCCGCCGCCACCGCACCGAGGAGGTCACCGCATGGACCGGATGCTCGCCGCCCGCCTGCACGTGCCGAGCCGCACCCTGCGGATGGAGGAGGTGCCCCGGCCCCGGCCCGCCGCAGGCGAGGTGCTGGTGAAGGTGGAGGCGGCTGGGGTGTGCCTGTCCGACGTGCATCTGATCGACGGCACCCTCACGCCCGCGCTGCTGCCGGGCGACACCGTCACCCTCGGCCACGAGGTGGCCGGGACCGTCCACGAGGCGGGCGAGGGCGTCACCCGCTGGTCGCCGGGGCAGCGGGTGGTGCTGTACGCCGGTGAGAACCGCGACGGCGCCACCTGGACGCGCGGTGTCGACTACGACGGCGGCTGGGCGCAGTACGCGCTGTCCTCCGCGGACGCGCTGACCGCGCTGCCGGACACCATCCCCTTCGAACAGGGCGCGATCATCCCCGACGCGGTGTCGACGCCGTGGGGTGCCGTCACCGGTACCGGGGCGGTGCGGCCCGCCGAGGCGGTCGGCGTGTGGGGCGCGGGCGGCCTGGGCGTGCACGCGGTGCAGTTGCTGCGCGCAGTCGGCGCCTGCCCGGTGATCGCCGTCGACCCCAGCCCCGTCGCCCGCGAACGCGCCCTCGCCGCCGGGGCCGACCTCGCGCTGGATCCGGCCGGCCCCGGACTGAGCGCACAGGTGCGCACGGCCACCGGCGGGGCGGGCCTCGCGGCGGCCTTCGACTTCGCCGGGGTGCCGGCCGTGCGCGAGCAGGCGCTGTCCGTCCTCGCGCCCCGGGGGCGGCTCGTCCTGGTCGGGCTCACCGACCGGCCGCTCAGTGTCACCGACGGCACCCGGTTCAGCTATCTCCAGCAGCAGATCCTCGGCCACTACGGTTCCGACATGACGGTGGCCCTGCCGCAGCTGCTGCGTCTGGTCCAGGGCGGCCGGGTGGACTTCTCCGCGTCGGTGAGCGGGGTGCTGCCGCTGGCCGAGGCCGGGCGCGCGGTCGAGATGCTGGCGAAGAAGGAGGGCGACCCCGTGCGGCTCATCCTGCGCCCCTGACGGTCCGCCCGGCGGGAGCACGGCCGGTCAGCGGGGGCAGGACCCGGGTCAGGGCGTGCGCGCCGGCCGCGCTCCGCAGGGCGGGGGCCAGGTTCCGGGCGGCGTCCGGGGCGGTCGGTACGGGGCCCGGGTCGCCGGGCGCCGCCGCGTTGCCCTCGGCCGCGGGCGCGGGCAGGACCGGGCCCAGCAGGAGCCCGCCTCCCAGCGCCAGGACCGCCACCACTTGCCGCCCGCCGATGCGTCCGACGTGACCGGACAAACGCCACCTCCCTGAGTGTGCCGGGCGGTGCGCCCGGCACACGGAGGCTGGCAGAGACCGGGAGCCCGCGCCCGTGTGTCGGAGACGGCTCCCCCGGACGGAGGACACAGCAGGTCAGGAGAGTGCGCCCGGCCCCTTCTTGGTGTAGGCGCACTCGGTGTAGACGTACCCGGGCCGGAGATCGGCCGTGTCGGACGCGGGCGACGCGGTGCTGCCGCCGCGCGGCTTGTGCAGGAAGTACGTCGTGCCGGGCGGCAGCGAGATCGTGCGCTGCGGGTAGTCCTTGCCGCTGTCGCTGCACGGGTGGAAGCCGCCCAGCGCCAGGGTGGCGCCGAAGCTGTAGGCGGAGCAGCTGCCGCACGCCCTCACGGTGACGCTGCCGGTGACCGGGCCGGTGTACAGGACCTCGATGTCGTCCGGGCTGTCGTTCTTGATGGTGACCTGGATGCTGCCGCCCGAGTCCGTCGTCGGCAGCTTCTTGCCGGCGGCGGGGACCGTCTGCGCTATCTCCGCGGCGATGGCGATCTTCTGCGCGCGGGCCCGGTTCGCGTCGTGCGGGTGGTCGCGGACGAACTTGTTCATGCTGGTCAGGGCGGAGTCGAAGGAACCGGTCCGGTACTGGTGCACACCGCAGGGGTAGGTGCCCGAGGCGACGCCCCGGTCGGCACGGTCGGCTTCCTTGTCCAGGGTGGCGGCCTGGGCCGGGGCGGTGCTCGCGACCGTGCGGATCTGCGCGCCGAGGCCGCTCAGGCGGCTGACGGCGGCGCACGGGTCGTCGCCGCCGACGTCCTTGGCCGCCTTGTCCACGGCGGACTTGACGGCGGGCTCGGCCTCGGCGGCTTGCGCCGACCCGGAGAAGGTGGTGAGCAGTTCGCCGAAGTGCCCCGTCCAGCCGGTCTGTCCACCGCTCAGCTCGTTCGCCCCGCAGCCGTACAGGGCGTCGGCCAGCCTGCTGTCCGGCCAGGTGGCCAGGGTGCCCAGGTCCTGCTCGCGCATGCTCTGCGGGACCGTGCGCAGGAACTCCAGCGGGGTGATGGCCTCGCAGTACTTCTGCTGCGCGTAGGCGGCTGCGACGGTGCGGTAGTAGACGGCCATCCGGTCCGGGAGGCGGTGCGCCGCCCGGGAGCCGGGGTGCCGGTGCCCGAGGTCGGCGTAGACGCCCAGCGCGTCGCGGAATCCGGGCTGTGCGGTGGCGAAGGGCTGGTTCGCGCGGGCCTTGACGAGGTCGTCGGCGTGCTGGAGCCGGTCCAGGAGCATCTGCTCGGTGGCCTCGTCGCGGGCGTTGCCGTACAGCACGCCGCCGCCGATCGGCACGGCCAGCAGCACCAGGCCGAGGAGGGCGGCCACGGGCGCGCTGCCGGGCCAGGACAGCCGGGAGCGCAGGCCCGCCACGGCGCCGTGCGCGGCGGCGGCCCCCAGGACCACCGCGTAGCCGGCGAGGACCCCCGCCGGGACGCCGTCGGGGTCGGCCGGGAGCGCGACGACGAGCAGCACCGCGGTCGCGGCCCAGCACGCCGCCGCCCACACCCAGCGGCGCAGCAGCGCGTAGCCGAGGCCGAGGCCGGTGAGGTTGAGCAGGGCGACGGCGAGCGCGCGCAGGGCGTCGGGCGCCACGGGCGGCGCGGGCGGTGGGCCCGGCGGTCTCGGCGGCATCGGTGGCACCACGAATCCGTCGGCCGGTCCCGGAACGTCCCCGGACATGTCGACTCCCCCCCCCTGTCACGCCTGTCACGATCGGTACCCGCAGGTCGGCGGTGTGCCAGTGTACGGGGCAACTCCCCTGCCCCGACACCGAGTTGGGTACCCCGCCACCGCTTCCCGCCACCGCGCGGCGACGCGCTCCCACGCGTACGCCGGCAGAGTGCGGCGCGCGCCCGGCCCTTCCATGCGCCCGGCGCATGATTTCGTGGAACTTCAGGCATTGGACGCATGTGTCCGTCCTGATCGACCCTGGGAGGGATCCACCGCACCCGTACCGAGGAGCCGACCGGTCCATGAAGGCGCCGTACCGCCTGCCGTTCACCCCGCTGCCGCTCGCCGCGGCGGCCCGAGGGGCCGTCGCGCTCGCCGTGCCGCTGCTGGCGGGGGTGGCGACCGGGCAGGTGGCCCTCGCGGTGCTCGCGGGCATCGGCGCCCTGTGGGGCGTGGGCCAGGACGGCGACGACCCCTACCGGCAGCGGCTGCTGCGGCTGGGCTGCACGGGCGGCTGCGCCGCCCTCGGCCTGCTCGCCGGGGAACTCGCGCTGCGCTCCGGGCGTCCGGGCGCGGTGACCTGCTGCCTGGTCGCCGCCGCCCTGGTCGCCGGTGCCGTCAGCCTGCGCGGGCGGCTCGCCTCGGTGTCCGGTCTGCATCTGCTGCTCGGGGTGACCGTGGGCGGCGGCATCCCGGTGCCGGGGCCCTGGTGGCAGGCGCCGCCGGCCCTGCTCAGCGGCGTCGCCCTGGTCGCCCTGCTGTCCGCCACGCCGTGGCTGTGGCGGCGCCACGCCATCGAGCGGGCGGCCGTCCGCGCCGTGTACCGGGCCGCGTCCGGGGCCCTGGCCGCGGCGGGCGGCCCGGACGCCGAAGCCGCGCGGCGGCGGCTCACCGCCGCCCTCGACCACGCGCACCGGGTGCTGGACCGCCACCTGACCGGCCGCCGGCGCCCCGGGAAGGAGCCGGACGCCCTGCGCACCGCCTTCCACACGGCCGTCCGGCTGGGCGAGGTGACCTCGGCCCTGGTGTGGGAGGGGCGCGAGCTGCCCCGGTGCGTGAGCCGGGTGCCGCTGCTGATGGCGGCCCGGCTGCTGCCGGAGCCGGGCCGCGGCGCCGCCTCCGCGACGGCTGCCGCCGGCCCGGCGGGGTCCGCGCACCCGGCGGGCGTGCCCTGCGCCGGGAGCGGCTCGCCCGCCCTGCGCGCGCTCACCGCGCTGTACACCTCCTGCGGTCCGGACCGCCCGCGGGACACCACCCCGCGGCTCCCTGCCTCCCCCTGGCACGGGCGGGCGGCACAGGTCCGCTACACCGTGCTGCTCGCGGGCTGTGTGCTCGCCGCCCAGCTGTGCGCGGTGCTGCTGCACGGCCCGCGCGGCTACTGGCTGCCGATGACGGTCGCCTTCGTCTACAAGCCCGACTTCGGTCCGGTGTTCCGCCGCGCCCTGCACCGCTGCGCCGGGACCGTCGCCGGGGTGGCCGCCATCGGCGCGGTGACCCTGCTTACGACCGGGACGTACGCCCTGATCGGCGCCGTGGCGGCGTTCGCCGCGGTCATGGCCGTCGGGGTGCGCCACCACTACGCGCTCGCCACGACCGGTCTGACGGCGATCGTCTTCGTCCTCGTCGACCTGCTGGGCGACCACCGGGAGCTGTCCTGGGCGCGCATCCTGGACACGGCGCTGGCCGCGGCCATCGTGCTGGTCGCGCACTTCGCGCTGTGGCCCCACTCGGCGCGGGGCCGGGCCGCGGCCCGGACGCGGGCCGCCGTGTCGGCCGCCCACCGCTACCGGGACCTGCCGGCCGGTGCCCCGGCCGCCGAGCGGTACGCGCTGCGCCGCACCGCCTACCACCGGCTCGCGGAGGCCCGCCGTGCGGTCCTGGACGCCCGGCGGGAGCCGGGCCGGACCGCTCGCGAGGTGGCCGGCCTCCTGGACGCGGAGGAGGAGGCCATCGCCGCCGCCGAGCGGCTGTGCGACGCCGTCGGCGCACGCCACGTGGGGTCCGCTCCGGCCGCGTACGCGCCCGGCGCCGTCCGCTGCACCGCGGCGGGTGCGATGGGAGGATGAGCGCGATGGATCTCCAGGTGCTGCGTGCGTTCCGGGCGGTGGCCGAGGGTCTGACGGTGACCGAGGCCGCCGCCGACGCGCGCGTCACCCAGCCGGCGCTGTCACGGGCGCTGCACCGGCTGCAGGAGGAGATCGGCGCGGAACTCCTCCAGCGGGTGGGCCGGGTGCTGCGGCCGACCCCGGCCGGGCGGGTGTTCAAGGAGTACGTCGACGCCGCCCTGGACGCCTACGACCGGGGGCGGCGGGCCGTGGCCGAGGTGGTCGACCCCGCGGCGGGCGTGGTGTCGCTGGCCTTTCTGCACACCCTGGGCACCTGGCTGGTGCCGCGGCTCGTCACCGGGTTCCGCGAGGAGTTCCCGCAGGCCCGCTTCGAGCTGCGCCAGCACGAGGAGAACGGCCTGATCCAGCATCTGCTGGAGGCCACGGCGGATCTGGTCATCACCAGCGGGGACCCGGGGCACCCGCTGATCACCTGGCGGCGGCTGCTGGTCGAACCGCTCTGGCTCGCCGTCCCGCGCGGCCACCGGCTCGCCCGGCGCAGCCGGGTCCGGCTGGCCGAGGTCGCCCAGGAGCCCTTCATCCTCCTCAGACCGGGCTACGGGCTGCGCAGCGTCACCGAGACCCTGTGCCGCCAGGCCGGTTTCTCCCCGCGCGTCGGCTTCGAGGGCGAGGAGGTGCACACCCTGCGCGGCCTGGTCGCGGCCGGTCTCGGGGTGTCCCTGATCCCGTCCTCGCCGGACGCTGCGGGGACCTCGGGCCTCCCGATCCGCTATCTGGAGATCACCGATGTGCACGGGGCGCGTGACATCGGCATCGCCCGGCTCACCGGCCGTACGCTGCCGCCGGTGGCGCGGCGCTTTTTCGACCACGCGGTCCGCTCGGCGGCCGTCCGGGCCGCGGATCCGGGGTGACGGCGCCGTGGCCCGGGGCCGGTGCCCGGCGCGATGAAATGCGCGCGGCGCCTTCTCGCAGCAGGCTGGTGGTCTGGTCGAACCCGTCGGGAGTCCCAGTGAACAGGCCGCCTGAGTGCCGTCGCGCGGAGAACCGCCCCGAGCCGCGGTGCGTCGCCGTGCGCCCGTGCGGTCCCGCCGCGCCCTCGCGGGCCCCGGCACGGCGCGGCGGGGGCGAGCGGTGAGGCGCCCGTGCCGGCGGAGCGAGCAGGCCAGGGCGCGCGCGGCGCGCAGGAAGGCCGAGCGGCCCCGGGTGCCCGCGCCGCCGCTGTGGCTGCGCTGGCTGCCGGTCGGGTATCTGGCGGCCGTGCTCGCCATCGAGCCGGTCACGCCGGTGGACTGGCCGGTGAGCTTCCTGCTGATCGCGCTGCCGCTGGTCGCCGCGTACGCCTACGGCCCGGCGGCGGTGGCCGCCGTCACCGTCTTCGCGATGGTGTTCGAGGGCGTGCTGGCGGGCACCCCGTGCTGCGCGGGCCGGTCCGTGGGCTACCTCTGGGACCGCCACTACGTGGCCAACTACGTCTGCACCACTCTGGTGGGCGTGCTCGGGACGATCCTCGCGGTGCACCGGATGCGCCGCGAGCGCACGCTGGCCACGGTGCGTTCGGTGGCGGAGACCGCGCAGCGGGTGTTACTGCGCCCGGTCCCCCGGCGGCTCGGCCAGGTCTCCGTGGAGACGCTCTATCTCTCCGCGGCGGCCGAGGCCCGTATCGGCGGCGATCTGTACGAGGCGGTGCCGACCGCGTTCGGGGTACGGCTGCTGGTCGGCGACGTACGGGGCAAGGGGCTGGTCGCCGTGGAGACGGCCGCGACCATGCTGGGCGCCTTCCGGGAGGCCGCCCACGACGAGCCGGACCTGCGGGGCGTGGCCCGCCGCATGGAGCGGAGCATGAGCCGCCATGCCGCGCAGCTGCCCGGGGGCGAGGCCGCGGAGCGGTTCGTGACGGCGGTGTTCGCGGAGATCCCGGAGCACGAGCCGGTCGTCCGCATCGTCAACTGCGGCCATCCGCCGCCGCTGATCATCAAGGAGGGCGGGGTCGCCGAGCTGCACGCCTCGGACCCCTCGCCGCCCATCAACCTCGGTGTGCTGATCGGCGACGGCTACCAGCTGGACATCGAGCCGTTCCGGCCCGGGGACCAGCTGCTGCTGTACACCGACGGGGTCACCGAGACGCGCGATCCCGACGGGGTCTTCTATCCGCTGGCCGACCGTGTCGCGCCCTGGGTGGGCCTCGCGCCCCGCGAACTCCTCGACCGGCTGCACGAGGATCTGCTCGTCTACAGCGGCGGGCACCTCGACGACGACATCGCCGCGCTCGCCGCGTACCGGCTGCCGGGCGACAGCCGCCTGTGAGCGGCCCCGCCGCCGGTCCTCCGTACTCCCGCGGACTCCCGCGGAACTCCCCCGGGGCTCCCTCGTACGCGCCGCGCGCCCGTGCGTCAGCCGCCGCCGCGGTGCCCCTCGGGCGCGCCGCCGCCCGGGTCGGTGCCGGCGGACCGCGGCGCGCGCCGTCCCGAGCGGTCGCGGCGGGCCAGGGCGCGCTGGGCCCGGGACAGTCCGGGCGGGAGCCGGCGGCGCAGGGCGGCACGGGCCGCGTTGGCGCCCGGGGCGCCGTGGACGCCGCCGCCGGGGTGGGCGCCGGCGGAGGCCAGGTAGAGGCCGGCGACCGGGGTCTCGGGGCGTCCGGTGCCGGGCACCGGGCGGAACACGAGCTGCTGGTGCAGGGCGGTGGTGCCGCCGTTGATGGCGCCGGTGTCGAGGTTGGCGTCGAGGGCCTGGAGGGTGGGCGGGGCGAGGATCCGGCGGGCCCGGACGGTGGCGCGGAAGCCGGGTGCGAAGCGTTCCACCTGACGTTCGACCCGGTCGGCCATGATCTCCTGTTCCCGGAGGTCCCAGGTGCCGGTGAGGCCTTCGTCCCCCGCGTCGCCGGTGATCTCGCGCGGGACGTGCGTGTAGGCCCAGGCCGACTCGGTGCCGTACGGCGAGCGGGTGGCGTCGGCGGTCGTCATCTGGCCGAACAGCGCGAACGGCCGGTCGGGGACCTGGCGCAGGGCGATCTGGGCGGCGAACCGGGTGAGTTCGTCGAGGCCGTCGGCGAGGTGGACGGTGCCCGCGCCCGCGGCCCGGTCCGTCGCCCACGGGACGGGCCGGTCCAGCGCCCAGTCCACCTTGAAGGTGGCGAAGTCCCACTGGAAGCGGCGCAGGTCGGCGAGGAGCTGGGCGGGCAGGTGCGCGGCGTCGACGAGGGTGCCGTACAGGGCGGGCACGGACACGTCCGCGAGCACGGCGCGGCGGGCCGCCACCGCCTCGCCGCCCGCGGTGCGCACGCCGACGGCACGTCCGCCGCGCACCACGACCCGCTCTACCCGCTCGCCGCAGCGCAGGACGCCGCCCCGGTCGCGCAGCCGCCGGGCCAGCGCCCCGGACAGGGCACCCGCACCGCCGACCGGCACGGGGAAGCCGTGGCTCTGTCCGAGCATGGACATCAGCCAGCCGAACCCGCCGCTCCCGGCGGACTCGGGGGCGAGGTCGGCGTGCAGGGCGTTGCCGGCCAGCAGCAGCCTGCCGCCCTCGCCGCCGAACTCCTCCTCCCCCATCCGGCGCACCGGCAGCAGCAGGGTGCGGGCCAGTCGCAGCCCGCCCGCCCCGCGCACCCGGGCGGCCAGCCGGGCACCCGCCCTGACCGGCGGGAACGGGGCGAACAGGGCGTCCATCAGATCGGGTCCGAGGCGCTGCCAGACGGCGTACAGGCTCCGCCAGGCGTCCCCGTCCCCGGCGGCGAACGCGTCCAGCGAGGCGGCGGTGGTGTCGACGGCGCGGTCCAGGACGGCGCAGCGGCCGTCGGTGAGGGGGTGCGCGAGGACGTGCGGCGCGTGGCTCCAGCGCAGGCCGTGGTCCTGGAGGCGCAGCCGGGCCAGTACGGGCGAGGCGGCGGCCAGCGGGTAGAAGGAGCTGAAGAGGTCGTTGACGAAGGCGGGGTCGACGCCCCGGTCGTGCCGCACGGCTCCGCCGGGTCCGGGCTGCTCCTCCAGGACCTCCACGCTCCAGCCGGCGTCGGCGAGCACGTTGGCCGCCACCAGGCCGTTGGGGCCCGCTCCGATCACCACGGCGTCAGGCACGGCCGCCGCCCTGTCCGCCGGGCGCCCCGGCCGGGTGCGGCGCGGCGCTCCGGGGGCGGTCGCCGTCGGCCTCGCACACCTTGGCGAGGCGGGCGAGCATGGCGCGGTGCCGGAGCTGGATCAGCGATTCGACGCCCATGTTGTGCACGGCTCCGCCCGCGCCCTGGAGGGGGTGCTCGTCCACGATCACCAGGGTGTGCTCGCCCCAGGGCCGCACCTCGACGGCGATGCGGGCGGTGCCCAGGAAGCCCGCGTCGGCCTCCAGTTCGAGGAGCGCCCCCTCCTCGCAGTTGCGCACGGTGGTCTGGTTGGTGAGCCGCAGCGGCCCCAGCCGGACCTGGTACTCGATGGCGGAGCCGACCTGCGGCCAGCGGCCGCGCACGGGGGCGGACCGTGCCGTGCCCACCACCCATTCGGCGTACCGGGTGCCGTCGGCGAGCACGGCCCACACGACCTCGGGAGCGGTCCTGATCAGACGGTGACGTACGGCCACGCGAGCCTCCGCAGTTCGCCGGGTCGATGTCGGGCGGTCGGTCCGCCGAGTGCCCCGGGCCGTCCGCGTCAACCGTCCCCCGCCGCCGGGCCGCCCGGCTGTCCGCTGCCGGGCGCGTCCGGGCCGGGCGCGGGGGTGTCCGGCCGCCTGTACGGCTCTGCGCCGCCGGGTCCCGGGGGCAGCGCGAGGTGGGTGAGGTCGCCGGGCGGCGGGGTGGTCACGGGCCACAGCGGTGCCGGTGTCCCGTCGGCGACCGCGGCCGGGGCGTCGGTGAGGTTCATCCGGTCGCGCAACCGGCCGTAGAAGTCCATCGGGCCCAGCCGTACGGCGCGCAGCCGGCGCGGGGCGGCGTAGACGCCGATCCAGTCCCCCGGGTCGAGCACGCCGCGCAGTTGCCCGTCGATGCTGACGGCGGCCTGCCCGGACCGGTCCAGCACGCGCAGCGCCACGGGTTCGTCGGGCGCGGCCACCACCGAGCGGTTGAACGCCATGTGCGGGGCGACGGGCGTGAAGACCAGGGCGTCCGCGCGCGGGGAGACGACCGGGCCGCCGGCGGCGAAGCTGTACGCCGTGGAGCCGGTGGGGGTGGCGACGAGCAGCGCGTCGGCGGAGTAGGACGCCAGGAGCCGGCCGGCGATGTAGACGCCGACGGAGACCTGCCGGTCGCGGGCGAGTTTCTCCACGACGATGTCGTTGAGGGCGGTGACGTTCAGGGCGATGCCCCAGTCGCCGCCGGACTCGCAGTCGGTGCGCACCCGGGGCGGGGGCAGCATGGGGCGGCGGCCGTAGCGCATCAGCTCGCCGATGCCCGCGGGCACCCGGAGGCGGCGGGAGGCCCGCAGGGTGAGCAGCATGCGGCTCTCCACGGTGAGCCGGTCCTCGACGACGGCGTCCAGGGCGGTGCGGACGAAGGCGGCGGGGACCTCGGTGAGGAAGCCGACCCGGCCGAGGTCGACGCCGAGGACCAGGGCGTCGTGCTCGGCGGCGAGCCGGGCGCCGCGCAGGAAGGTGCCGTCGCCGCCCAGGGTGACGATGAGGTCGGGGTCGCCGGCGGCCTCCACCTCCTCGTCGGCGTCGCGCCGTCCGCCGTCGTGCCAGACGTCGATGTCGGTGCACCGCACGGCGCGTTCGTCGCACCACGCGTGCACGGTCTCCTCGGCGGCCTGGGCCTCGGGGCGTCCGCCGTGGACGACCAGGCCGATGCGCTGCACTGTCACAGCTCGGCCGGGTTCCCGCGCGGCGGGTCCGGCAGCGGCGGATCCAGGTAAAGAAATCGTATGGTCCAGTCCAAAGAATCATTTGGTCCAGACCAATCCATTGACGTGCCCGCAACAGCCTCAGGAAGCTGGGGCGACTTCCCCACCACCTCCCCTTCTCCCTGGAGGCACAGTGAGACGCCTTCGCGCATGTCTGGGCGCGACCGCCGCCGTCGGGCTCGCCGCCCTCGGCACCACCGCCCTCGTCGCGGGCAACGCCTCGGGCGCACCGAGCGCGCAGGACGCGCTGAGCAACCGCTGGTACGCCGCGGCCCCGTACCTCATGCCGCTGGACAACGATCCGCCGGACGCGGGCGCCATCATGGACGCCACCGGTCTCAAGGCGTTCCAGCTCGCCTTCGTCCTCGCCCCCAACGGCGGCGGCTGCTCCCCCACCTGGGACGGCACGGCCCCGGTCTCCTCGGACACCGCCGTCAAGTCGGTGATCGACTCCATCCGCGCCAAGGGCGGCGACGTCTCCGTCTCCATCGGCGGCTACGGCGGCACCAAGCTCGGCCAGGCCTGCTCGGACCCGGCGGCCACGGCGGCGGCCTACCAGCAGGTCGTCACCAAGTACGGGCTGCACGCCATCGACTTCGACCTGGAGGAGCCGGAGTACGAGAACACGGCGGCCATCCACAACGAGATCGGCGCCGCCAAGATCCTCCAGCAGAACAACCCGGGCCTGTACGTCTCCGTCACCACCGCGGGCACGGCCGACGGCACCGGCTGGTTCGGCAAGCAGATGCTGCTGGAGGCGAAGTCGCAGGGGTTCACTCCGAACAACTTCTCCATCATGCCCTTCGACGGCGGCTTCAACGGCGCGGCCTCGCAGACCGCCGCGCTGACCAAGTTCAACCAGGTGCTCCAGTCCACGTTCGGCTGGGACGAGGCGACCGCCTACGCCCACGAGGGCTTCTCCGGCATGAACGGCCGCAGCGACACCGGGGAGATGTTCCCGCAGGCCGACTTCCAGACGGTGCTGGACTACGCGACCGGCCACCACATGGACCGCTTCACCTTCTGGTCCCTCAACCGCGACCGCCAGTGCTCGCCGCCCGACAACGGCGGCCGGACGTCCGGCACCTGCTCCAGCGTGCCGCAGAACTCCTGGGACTTCGCGAAGTACTCGGTGAAGTTCGCCGGGGCGACGCCGCCCACCACCCCGCCCACCACGCCGCCCACCTCGCCGCCGCCGGGCACCGGCTGCAAGACGGCCTGGAACGCGACCACCGCCTACACCGGCGGCAGCGAGGTCTCCTACAACCAGCACAACTGGAAGGCCAAGTGGTGGACGCAGAACGAGACGCCCGGGGCCTCCCAGTGGGGGGCGTGGCAGGACGAGGGCGCCTGCTGACGCTCTGAACCCCCCGGCGACGGCCGGGCGTGGCGCGGAACTCCGCCGCCGCGCCCGGCCGTTCCTCGCGCCCGGCCGTCCCTCGTGCCCGGCCGTTCCTCGTGCGCCGAACCGCGGGCGGCTCAGGTCGTCTTGGCGACCGTCAGCAGGACCGCCGCGTCCTCGGCCGCCTCCAGGCTGTGCCGGGCCGGGGGCACGATGAGCAGGTCGCCCGCCATGCCGTCCCAGGAGGCGTCGCCGCTGCGCAGCCGGACCCGGCCGCGCAGCACCAGCACGGTCGCCTCCCCCGGGTTCTCGTGCTCGGCCAGGACCGTGCCGGCGCGCAGGGTGACCAGCGTCTGCCGCAGCACGTGCTCATGGCCGCCGTAGACGGTCTCCGCACTGCGGCCCGTGGAGGACCGCGCCGCCCGTTCCAGGTGCTCGCGGGTGCGGGCGTCGAGGGAGATCTTCTGCATGGCGCTCCTCCGAACGGTGAGGGTACCGGCGGCTGTTCAGTAGCGGACGCCGATGCGGCGCCAGCGGCGTCCGCCGGTGCCCGGCTCCGCCGGACGGGTCGGGACTCGGCGCCGGTAGAGGACGTAGGGACGCCACAGATACCACAGCGGGATGCTCCAGGCGTGCACCAGCCGGGTGAAGGGCCACACCGCGAGGATCGCCCAGGCGGCGGTGGCGTGCACCCGGTAGATCAGCGGGGCGTGTGCGATGGCCGCGACGTCGGGGTCGCCCGCGAACAGCCCGCGGAACCACAGCGCCACGCTGCGCCGGTAGTCGTAGCCCGCGCCGAACAGGTTGATGCCCAGCGTCGGGATGATCCCGAGCACGATCACGACCGCCAGCAGCACCAGCGCCACCCAGTCGACCGGGCTGGTGGCGGCGCGCACCCGGGGCACGGTGGTGCGGCGCAGGGCGAGCACCGCGACTCCGGCGATCACCGCGAGCGCGGCGACGGTGCCGCCGATCGAGGAGAACCAGCGGTAGACGTCCTCGGGGACGCCCAGCCACCGGGTGAAGGACTCCGGGACCAGGATGCCCAGCACATGTCCCGCCACGGCCGCGAAGGTCCCGTAGTGGAAGAGCGGGCCGCCCCACTTGAGCAGGCGGTGCTCCTGGAGCTGGGTGGAGCGGCTGGTCCAGCCGAACTGGTCGTAGCGCCAGCGCCAGACATGGCCGACGACGAAGGTGACGAGGGCGAGGTAGGGCAGGATGACCCACCACCACAGGTCCCAGGAGTTCATCGGCTCTCTCCGGTCGGCAGGGGTTCGGGGGCGGGGTGCGGCGCGCGGGGCTCCGGGGAGTGACCCGCTGCGGCCAGGTACTCGGGCGGGGCGAAGGGCTCCAGGCCCACCTCCTCGCCGGGCGGGCCCTCGGCGGCCCGGCGCCGCCAGTCGGCCAGCGTGCGGCGGCCCGGCCGGGGCAGCCGCCCGCACACCGCGTCCAGCACCGGCGTGTACGGGTCGCCGCGCTCGGCCAGCGCCCCGCGCAGCAGTTCGAGGCCGGCCTGGCACTGGAGGAGGACGCGGTGGCCCGGCTCGGGGGCGAGCGCCGCGAACTCCAGCATCAGCGGCAGGAAGTCGGGCAGTTCCCTCTCGGGCGGGTCCTGCCCCGCCCGGCGGTAGGCGTGCTTGAGGGCCAGCAGCGCCATGCCCCGGGCGCGGGTGTCGCCGTGCCGGTAGTACGTCAGGTGCAGGCTCCGGCTGCGCGTGTGGTCGAAGGTGGCCACGTAGCGGGCGGCGGCCTCGGTCGGCGCCAGGGCGCGCAGATGCGCGGCGACGGCCGCCAGCCGGGCCCGGTCGGCGGGGTCGGCGACGGCCGGGAGGACGGCACACACGTCGTCGAGGCGGGCGAGCACCGCCGGGTCCGGGTAGCGCAGCAGGACGCTCGCGAGGCGGTGCACGAGCGGGGTGCCGGCGGCGGCCCGGCGCCCGGCCAGTCGGGGGCTCATGGGGCGTCCGGGGTGCCGAAGAGCCCCGGCGCGGGGCCGTCGCCGTTCCAGCCGAGCAGGTTGAAGCGCACCTGTCCGTCGCTGTCGCGGAAGTGGCCGCCGCCGCCCGGCGCGGCGAGTCCGGGCAGCGCGGGCGGCGGCAGCGGGCCGAGCGGGTCGTCGTCCGCCGCCCGGTCGCCCACACCGCCGGGCCGGTCGAGGGAGCAGTGCTGGGCCATGAGCGCCCCGGAGTCCTCGGTGTGCGCCTTGGGCACGACATAGCGTTCGTCGTACTTGGCGACGGCCAGCAGCCGGTACAGGTCCTCCAGGTCGGCGGCGCTCGCGCCGGCCCGCTCCAGCAGCGCGGCGGAGGTGGGGTCGCCGAGCTGCCGGGCGCGCATGTGGGCGCGCAGCGCGGTCAGTTTGCGCAGTACGCCCTCGACGACGGCGGTGTCCCCGGCGGTGAAGAGGTTCGCCAGGTACTCGACGGGGATGCGCAGTTCGTCGATGGCGGCGAAGATCCGGTCGGGGTCGTCGTCGTGGTGGCCGGTGGTGTGCACGGCGTCGGCGACCGGCGAGAGCGGCGGGACGTACCAGACCATGGGCAGGGTGCGGTACTCCGGGTGCAGGGGCAGCGCCACCCGGTGCCGTGCGACCAGGTCGTACACCGGTGAGCGCCGGGCGGCCTCGATCCAGTCGGGCGGCACGCCGTCGCGTGCGGCGGCCTCCCGCACCCAGGGTTCGTCCGGGTCCAGGAAGACCGACAGCTGGGCCTCGTAGAGGTCCTTCTCGTCCGGCACGGAGGCGGCGTGCAGGACGGCGTCGGCGTCGTAGAGCAGGACGCCGAGGTGGCGCAGCCGTCCCACACAGGTCTCGGAGCAGATGGTGGGCTGCCCGGCCTCGATGCGCGGGTAGCAGAAGGTGCACTTCTCGGCCTTGCCGGTGCGGTGGTTGAAGTAGACCTTCTTGTACGGGCAGCCGGAGACGCACATCCGCCAGCCGCGGCAGCGGTCCTCGTCGACCAGGACGATGCCGTCCTCCTCCCGCTTGTACATCGCGCCCGAGGGGCAGGAGGCGACGCAGGACGGGTTGAGGCAGTGCTCGCAGATGCGCGGCAGATAGAACATGAAGGTGTGCTCGAACTCAAGACGCACCCGTTCGCCCAGGTCCTTCAGGTTGGGGTCCGAGCGGGCGTGGTCCTGCGCCCCGGCGAGGTCGTCGTCCCAGTTGGGGCCGTGCACGGGCCGCATGTCGCGGCCGGTCAGCTGGGACTTGGGGCGGGCGCTGGTGAAGCGGTCGGAGAGCGGGGCGGTGGTCAGGCTGCGGTAGTCGTAGGTCCACGGCTCGTAGAAGTCGTCCAGCGCGGGCAGTTCGGGGTTGTAGAAGAGGGTGAGCAGCTTGCGCACCCGGCCGCCGGAGCGCAGCCGCAGCCTGCCGCGCCGGTTCAGGGTCCAGCCGCCCTTCCAGCGGTCCTGGTCCTCGTAGCGGCGCGGGTAGCCGGTGCCCGGCTTGGTCTCCACGTTGTTGAACCAGACGTACTCGGTGCCCGGCCGGTTGGTCCAGGTCTGCTTGCACGTCACCGAACAGGTGTGGCAGCCGATGCACTTGTCGAGGTTCATCACCATCGCCACCTGGGCCATGACCTTCACCGGAAGTCGACCTCCTGTGCGCGGCGGCGGATGACGGTGAACTCGTCCCGCTGGTTGCCGGTGGGACCGATGTAGTTGAAGGCGTAGGTGAACTGCGCGTAGCCGCCGATCAGATGGGTGGGTTTGATCAGCAGCCGGGTCAGGGAGTTGTCGCCGCCGCCGAGCAGTCCGGAGGTCTCGGTGCGCGGGACGTTCAGATGGCGGTCCATGGTGTGGTGCATGTAGACGGTGCCCTCGGGCATGCGGTGGGTGACCACGGCGCGGCAGGCGACGACGCCGTTGCGGTTGTAGGACTCGATCCAGTCGTTGTCGGCGACGCCGATCTTCTCCGCGTCCAGGGGGCTCATCCAGATCACCGGCCCGCCGCGGAACAGGGTGAGCATGAGCAGGTTCTCCTGGTACTCGGAGTGGATGGACCACTTCGAGTGCGGGGTGAGGTAGCGCACCACGAGTTCGGGGTGCCCCGCCGGATGTCTGCGCGGGTCGCCGAACTGGGCGAGCAGGTTCAGCGGGGGCCGGTAGACGGGCAGTTGCTCACCGAACTCGGCCATCCAGTCGTGGTCGAGGAAGAAGTGCTGACGGCCCGTCAGGGTGTGCCAGGGCGTGAGACGTTCGACGTTGACGGTGAAGGGCGAGTAGCGGCGGCCGCCGGACTCGGTGCCGGACCACTCGGCGGAGGTGATGACCGCGCGGGGCTGGGTCCGGGTGTCCTCGAAGGTGATGCGGTCGCCGGAGCGCTCCTCGGCCAGGTCGGCGAGCGGCACGCCGGTCTTCTCCTCCAGGGCGCGCAGCGACTGCACGGCCACCCGGCCGTTGGTGGTGCCGGACAGCGCGAGCAGCGCCTCGCAGAACTGGTCGTCGCGGGCGATGGAGGGCCGCCCGTCGGCGACGCCGCCGCGCACGGTGCCGTTGCGCGAGCGCAGGTCGTCGATCTCCGGTCCGGGTTTCCAGGTGATGCCCTTGGTGGAGGTGCCGAGGGTGTCGAGCAGCGGTCCGACGGCGGCCATCTTCTCGGCGACCTTGGTGTAGTCGCGTTCGACGACGGTCAGCCGCGGCATGGTCCGGCCGGGCACGGGCTCGCACTCGCCGGCCCTCCAGTCGCGCACCCGCCCGTGCGGCTGGGCCAGTTCGTCGGGGGTGTCGTGGGCGAGCGGGGAGGCGATGACGTCCCGGCGCACGCCGAGGTGGGCGGCGGCGAGCCGGGAGAACTCGGCGGCCAGCGCGTGGAAGACGTCGAAGTCGCTGCGGGCCTCCCAGGGCGGTGCGATCGCCGGGTTGAAGGCGTGCACGAAGGGATGCATGTCGGTGGAGGACAGGTCGTACTTCTCGTACCAGGTGGCGGCCGGGAGCACCACGTCGGAGAACAGGCAGGTGCTGGTCATCCGGAAGTCGACGGCCACCGACAGGTCGAGCTTGCCGACCGGTGCCTGATCGCGCCAGGTGACCTCCTCGGGGCGCAGGCCGGGCGGTGTCTCGGCAGCGGTCACGGCGTCGTCGGTGCCGAGCAGGTGGCGCAGCATGTACTCGTGGCCCTTCATCGAGGACGCGAAGAGATTCGCGCGCCAGATGAGCAGGACACGGGGGAAGTTGGCCGGGTCGTCGGGGTCCTCGGCGGCGAACCGCAGCCGCCCCGACCTCAGTTCGTCCACGACGTGGTCGGCGACCTCCTTGCCGGCGCGTTCGGCCTCGTCGCACAGGTCGAGCGGGTTGCGGCCGAACGCCGGGTGGGAGGGCATCCAGCCCAGGCGGGCGGCGAGCGCGTTGCAGTCGGGCAGCGTGCGGCCGGCGAGCCGGCCCCGGCCGAGCGGGCTGGTGAGCAGGTCGGCGGAGAACGCCTCGTAGCGCCACTGGTCGGTGGCCAGCCAGAAGAGCGGGGTGCCCGCCATGTGCCGGGTGGGCCGCTGCCAGTCCAGGCCGAAGGCGAGGTGCGACCAGCCGGTGAGCGGGCGGACCTTCTCCTGGCCGACGTAGTGCGCCCAGCCGCCGCCGTTGACGCCCTGGCAGCCGGTGAGCAGCAGCAGGGAGAGGAAGGAGCGGTAGATCTGGTCGGAGTGGAACCAGTGGTTGGTGCCCGCGCCCATGGCGATCATGGACCGGCCGCCGGTGCGTTCGGCGTTGCGGGCGAACTCGCGGGCGATCCGGGCCGCCGCCCGCGCCGGCACCGAGGTGATGGCCTCCTGCCAGGCGGGGGTGCAGGGCACGCTCGCGTCGTCGTAGCCGGTGGGCCAGGTGCCGGGCAGCCCGGGGCGGCCCACCGCGTACTGGGCGAGGACCAGGTCGTAGACGGTGGTGACGAGGTGGCCGCCGACGCGGGTCGCGGGCACGCCGCGGCGCACGGTGTCCTGCGCCCGGCCCGGTCCGGCGTCGAAGCGCGGCAGGTCCACCGCCACCGCCTCGCCGTCCGGCCGCCCGTACAGCGACAGCAGCGGGTCGGTGTCCTCCAGGCGCAGGTTCCAGCGGGGGCCGTCCTCGGGAGCGGTCCAGCGGAAGCCGAGCGAGCCGTTGGGCACGGCCGGCTCGCCGGTGCGGGCGTCCAGCAGCACGGTCTTGAACGCGGCGGCCTCCTCGCCCTCGCGGTCCGGCAGGTCGGCGGCGGTGAGGAACTTGTCCGGGACGTACACGCCCGGCATGCCCTCGCGTTCCCGCAGCCGCACCAGGAAGGGCAGGTCCGTGTAGGTCCTGGCGTACTCCATGAAGCGCGGCACCGGCCGGTCGCGGTGGAACTCGGTGAGGATGACATGGCCCATGGCCATGGCCAGCGCGCCGTCGGTGCCGGGCGCCGCCGCGAGCCATTCGTCGGCGAACTTGGTGTGGTCGCCGTAGTCCGGGGAGACCACGACCACCTTCTGGCCGCGGTAGCGGGCCTCGGTCATGAAGTGCGCGTCGGGGGTGCGGGTGATCGGCAGGTTGGTGCCCCACACGATCAGATAGCCGCAGTTCCACCAGTCGGCGGACTCCGGTACGTCCGTCTGGTCCCCGAAGACCTGCGGCGAGGCCATCGGCAGATCGGCGTACCAGTCGTAGAACGAGGAGATCGTCCCGCCGATCATCGACAGATAGCGGGTGCCCGCCGAGTACGAGGCCATGGACATCGCGGGGATCGGCGAGAAGCCGACGATGCGGTCGGGGCCGTACCGCTTGACCGTGTGGACCTGGGCGGCCGCCATCAGTTCGACGGCCTCCTGCCAGGTGCAGCGCACGAAGCCGCCCTTGCCGCGGGCCCGCTTGTAGACCGCGGTGCGCCCGGGGTCCGCGGTCAGCCACTCCCAGGCCGCCACCGGGTCGGCGGTGCGCGCCCTGGCCTCGCGCCACAGGTCCAGCAGCGGGCCGCGCACATAGGGGTAGCGGATCCGGGTCGGCGAGTAGGTGTACCAGGAGAAGGCCGCGCCGCGCGGGCAGCCGCGCGGCTCGTACTCGGGCGAGTCGGGGCCCACGGACGGGTAGTCGGTGGCCTGGGTCTCCCAGGTGATGATCCCGTCCTTGACGAACACCCGCCAGGAGCAGGAGCCCGTGCAGTTCACCCCGTGGGTGGAGCGCACCTCCCGGTCGTGGCGCCAGCGCTCCCGGTAGAACTCGTCGGCCCCCCGGCCGCCGTCCCGGTACAGGACCCGCCGGTCGGGCGACTGCTCCCCGGGGAAGAAGTACTGCGCCGAGCGCAACAGACGTTCGAGGGCCTCCCCCGAGCGGTCGGTGCCCACGCTCCTGCCTCTCTCGCGCCGGGGTGCCGCCGGACGCGTCCCCGCGCATGTCGGAATCCGGCCGTCGACCAGTCTTGATCGGGAGGTATCAGCTCACAAGCAGCCAATCGTGCGAATCATCGGAAAGCCTCCGTACGGGGGTCGGCGTAGGGTGATCGTGCCGGGGCACCGCGGGGGAAGGAACGGGGCTCCGGCCCCTGGCGGGAGGTACCTGCATGCCCGACGACCCACGGCGGCCCGTCCCGGGCGCCGAGACGGCCGGACGGACGGCCCCCGCACCGGAGGGAGCCGGCCGGCGCGGGCTGCACCGGCTGCTGGACGCCATGGTGGCCATGAGCGCGGAGGTGGACACCAGGACCCTGCTCCAGCACATCGTGGACGTCGCCGCCGATCTCGTCGGCGCCCGGTACGGCGCGCTCGGCGTGCTCGGCGAGGGCGGGGACTTCACCGATCTGATCACGGTGGGGGCGGACGCGGAGGCCGAACGGCTCAGGGCCGAGGCCGGGCTGCCCCAGCGCCACGGGCTGCTGGGCAGCCTCGTCACCGACCGCAGGCCGCTGCGGGTGGACGATGTGCGCGCCGACCCGCGCTCGGTCGGGTTCCCGGCCGGGCACCCGCCGATGACCACGCTGCTCGGGGTGCCCCTGACGGTGCGCGGCACGGTGTACGGCAACCTGTACCTCGCCGACCGCAGGGACGGCCGGCCGTTCGGCGACGAGGACGAGGCCCTGCTGACCGCGCTGGCCAGCGCGGCGGGCGTCAGCATCGAGAACGCCCGGCTGTACCAGCGGCTGAAGCGGGCCACCGAGCAGTTCCAGCGCCGGATGCTGCCCGTGCTGCCCGATCTGCGGCCGCTGCGGGTGGCGGCGCGCTACGAACCGGCCGCCGAGCCGCCCCGGCTCGGCGGCGACTGGTACGACGCCATGGTGCTGCCGGACGGCGCGGTCTTCGTCGTCGTCGGCGACGTCACCGGGCACGACGTGGAGGCGGCGCCGGTGATGGCGCAGATCCGCAGCATGCTGCGGGCCCTGGCGTTCGACCGGTGCGGGCCGCCCGGCCTCGTCGTGGACGCGCTCGACCGGGCGCTCGCCCTGTACGGCGACGCGACCGCGGCCACCCTGGTGGCGGCCCGGATCGAGCACGCGCCGGGCACCGGCTACACCGTGTGCTGGACCAACGCCGGGCATCCGCCGCCGCTCCTGGTCACCGCCGAGGGCACGGTGTGCGTGCTGGCGCCCGAGCAGCACGGCATCCCGGTCGGGGTGGATCCCTCGCTGCCCCGGCCCGACCACCGCCGCACGCTGCCGGCCGCGAGCACCCTGCTGCTGTTCACCGACGGTCTGATCGAGCGCCGCGGCCAGGACATCGACACCGGTCTGCGGGACCTGGCCGCGCACGCAGCCGCGCTGGCCGCGGCCCCGCCGCAGGTGCTGTGCGAGGCGCTGGTGAGCCGGCGCGAGACGTACGACGACGATGTGGCCCTGCTGGCGCTGCGGGTCCCGGCCGCGCGGTGACCGCCGCCACCGGTGCCCGGTCTCAGCCGGGGCGGCCGGGTTCGTCGTCCCCCGGCTCGTGCGCGTCGCCGGGGCGCGCGTGCGGGGGCGGGTCGAAGTGGACGGTGATCTTCTCGAAGCCCTTGAAGGACTCGGTCGTCGCGTAGGAGCGGTAGGCCCGCTGGTCGCCCGCGCTGAGGTGGACGCGGTCGGTGAAGGGGGTCAGCAGGCTCCGGGGCCACAGCCGCATGCACCGCACGGCGCCGATCTCCGCCGTGCCGAGGTACACCAGCGCCCCCAGGTAGATCCACGCCAGCAGGCCGAGCACGATGCCGAACAGGCCGTACGTCGCCGTGGCGCCCTGGAGCACGTGATCGACGTAGTAGGTGCCGCCCCACAGCAGCGCCTGCCAGGCGCACGCGGCGCCCAGCGCCGGGCCGTACAGCACGCGCAGCGGCAGCCGTCTGCGGGTCAGCAGCCGGTAACTGGCGATCAGCAGCGCGGCGTTCAGCACGACGGCCAGGGCCTCGGCGGCGACCCGCACCCCGACGGCGAGCCGGGCGGCGAACAGGCCGGCGGCCCACTCGGCGGTGGTGGACAGACCGGTGGTGACGCACAGTCCGAGGGCGAGCAGCGACAGGAACTTCAGGCCCTTCAGCCGGGAGCGGAACGGGTCGGGCCGGGCGTACCGGGGCACCGCGAAGATCTTGTTCAGCGCGTGCTGGGCGGCCTGCGCGACGTTGAGCACCCCGTAGAGGCTGCCCGCCACACCCACCGCGACGGCGACCGCGTTGCCCTGGAAGGAGTGGATGTTGTGGACGAGCTGGTCCCCGATCACCGGGAACTCGCTCAGCGCCGAGTTGAGCACCGCGTGCTGGAGGTGCGGGCTGCTGCTGAGCACGGCGCTGAGCACCGCGACCAGGAAGAGCAGCAGCGGGAAGAGCGACAGGAAGCCGTAGTACGTCAGCAGCGCGGCCAGATAGGCCGCCTGGTCGTCGTAGAACTTGTAGACGACGGCCAGCGGCAGGCCCGCCCAGCGGTGCCGCCGCTGGTAGGAATCCACCCGGGCCAGCACTCCCATGCGTTCTCCCACACGGTCCGCCGTGGGTCCGCCGACGCGGGACGCCACCTCTTCCGGGTGCCCTGGCCAGGGGCTTCCATGCGGTGACCACGGGAGCGGTGCGCGGCTCAGGCGCCGGAGGGCCGGTCCGAGCCGGGCCACACGTACGGCAGATCGTCGGGCACCCCGGGGAACAGCCGCGCGTAGTGGTCCGGGTCCTTGCGCACCAGCGCCGACCGGTGGCTGAGGTGCAGGGCCTCGTCGCCGAGCCAGGGCGGCAGTTCACCGGCGGCGGCCAGCTCGGACTGCTCGCGCACCCGCGCGCCGGGACGGTGGGCGGCCAGGTCGGCGACGAGCGTGGCGGCACAGCTGTCCTGGTGGCCGTATCCGCGCCAGACGCGGCACACGTCCAGGCCGTAGCGGACCAGCGCCTCCTCGTACCCGGCCCACATGCGCACCGCCGGGTGCCTGCGCCAGCCGTAGCCGGGGACGGTCAGACCGCGCAGCACCTGGAGGGCCTCGACGCGCTGCTTGCCCAGTCTGCGGCGGTCGAGCACCTGCGCCGACTCGGTGAAGCCGGGGTAGGGCAGGAAGGTCTGCATGGAATCTCCGCGGGTCTCGGCGGGTGAACGGCGGCGCGTCGCTCCGTCACACCACGTTCATATGATGTGACAGTCTGCACATGATCTGGCAGCAGAACACCGACAGGGCCGCCGTCCGTCTGGACCGGGCCCCCGTTCGTCACTCACGTCGTCGCGGACTGCGCGGGGCACTGCTGGTCACGGTGACCGCCGCCGCACTGGCCGGCGGGCCCGCCGCGGCGGCCTCGCCCTTCGGCACCCGCACCGCCGACTGGGACTCCATCGCGGCGTGCGAGTCCGGCGGCGACTGGAACGCCAACACCGGCAACGGCTACTACGGCGGGCTCCAGTTCGCCCAGTCGAGCTGGATCGCGGCCGGCGGCCTCCAGTACGCGCCCCGCGCGGACCTGGCCACGCGCCGCGAGCAGATCGCGGTGGCCCGGCGGCTCGCCGCGCTCCAGGGCATGTCGGCCTGGGGCTGCTCCTGACGCGGCCGTCCGCGGTGTGCCGGGGGTGATGCGGTTTGCCGGTCAGCAGAGCACGTCGAGCGCGCCCGGCAGGACGCGTGCCGTGACCGGGAGGACGGCGTCGACCTCGCCGTCGGCGCCGTAGGGGACGGCGCGGTCGGCCTCGACGCGGATCTCCCGGCCGCGCAGCACACGCACCTCGGGCCGGTCCACGTGTCCCCCGGACTTCAGTTCGTTCATCAGGGTGAAGAACAGCCGACGCGGGGCGGCGCGGATCAGCACGACGTCGAGCAGGCCGTCGTCGACCCGCGCGCCCGGCGCGATCATCCGGCCCGAGCCGTAGTAGGCGGAGTTGGCGGCCACCACGGTGTACCCGCGGTGCAGGTGCTCCTCGCCGTCGACGGTGACCCGGTAGCTCGCGGCGCGCCAGGTGGCGACGGCCCGCAGTCCGCCCGCGTAGTAGGAGGCGGCGCCGCGCAGCAGCCGGGAGCGGTTGGCGTGCCGGTTGGCGAGCGCGTCGACGCCCGCGTACACGCTGCCGAGGACGACGGTGCGGGCGTGCACCGCCGACTCCACCTCGATGGTGTCGACCCGGCGCGGGGCGTTGTGGAGCAGCACGGCGGCGAGTCCGGCCGGGTCGGCGGGCAGTCCGAGCGCCCGCGCGAAGTCGTTGCCGCGGCCGGCCGGGACCAGGCCGAAGAGCGTCCCGGTACCGCTGAGCGCGCCGCCGACCCCGCCCGCGATGCCGTCGCCGCCCACCGCGAGGACGACCCGGCCGCGCTCCCCCGCCCGCCGCGCCAGGTCCTGGGCGTGGGCGAGGCTGCGGCTGTACTCCGTCTCCAGACCGGCGCCCGCCTCCCGGAGCAGCCTGCCCACCCGCAGCAGCGCGGCGGCACCGGCGGAACCGCCCGCGGTCGGGTTGACGACGGCGGTGAACTGACGCATCGGTGGGCCTCCGGCGAGGTGGGCGCGGACGGACGGGACGGACGGCGCGGACGGCGGGGGCCGGTGCGCGGGCGGCGGGGCTCGGGTGACGGGGTCAGGCGCGGGGCGGGTCGAGGGGCAGCAGGACACCGGGGTTGAGCAGTCCGGCCGGGTCCAGCCGCTGTTTCACGGCGCGCAGGGCCCCGATGCCGAGCGGTCCGGCCTCCCTGACGTACGCGTCGCGGTGGTCGGTGCCCACGCCGTGGTGGTGGCTGATGGTGCCGCCCGCGGCGAGGATCGCCTCGTTCGCGGCGCGCTTGGCGGGCGCCCAGTGCGCCACGGGGTCCTCGCCCTGGGCGCTGACCACGGTGAAGTACAGCGAGGCGCCGTTCTCGTAGACGTGCGAGATGTGGCACATGACCAGCGGCGGGGTGCCCGCCTCGGTGAGCGTCCCGGTGAGCGCGTCGCGCACGGCGGCGTACAGCGCGGGGATCCGGGACCAGAAGGCGGCGGTCTCCAGCGTCTCGGCGAACGCGCCCACGTCCAGCAGCGCGTCGCGCAGATACGGCGCCGAGTACCGGCCGTGCGCCCAGCGCCGTCCCGGTTCCTCGCCGAGGGGCGTGCCGCCGCACTCGCGCAGGACGGCGGCGGCCCGCTGGGCGCGGTGGGCGACGTCCTCGGCGGTGCCCTCGTAACCGGCGACGGCCTGGCAGCCGGCGGACCGCTGCTCCAGGGACGCCCCGATGGCGTCGGGCTGGGCCAGGCCGATCAGGGTCTCGGTCTCGTCGGACAGGCGCAGCACGGTCGGGCGGGGTCCGTCCTGGGCGAGCCTGCGCAGGGCGGCGGCGCCCGCGTCGAAGGAGGCGAACCGCCAGCCCTCGTAGCGGCGCACCTCGGGCAGCGGGCGCAGCCGCACCGTCACCGACGTGATGACGCCGAACGCGCCCTCGGAGCCGAGGACGAGCTGGCGCAGGTCGGGTCCGGCGGCCGAGCGCGGGGCGCGGCCCGCCTCCAGGGTTCCCTCGGGCGTGGCGAGGGTCAGCGCGAGCACCATCTCGTCGAAGCGCCCGTAGCCCGCGGACGCCTGGCCGCTGGAGCGGGCGGCGGCGAACCCGCCGAGGGTGGCCCACTCGTAGGACTGCGGGAAGTGGCCGAGGGTGAATCCGTGCGCGGCGAGCAGTTCCTCGGCCCGCGGGCCGCGCAGACCGGGCTGGAGGGTGGCGGTCCGGGAGACCGGGTCGAGGTCCAGCAGGCGGTTCATCCGGCGCAGGTCGAGCGCGACGAAGGGCCGCACCCGCCCCCGGTGTTCGGGCGCCAGGCCGCCGACGACGGAGGTGCCGCCGCCGAACGGCACGAGCGCCAGGCCGTGGGCGGCGCAGGCCCGCAGCACGGCCAGCACCTCCTCGTGCCCGTCCGGGAGCACCACGGCCGCGGGCAGGTCGGTGAGGTCGCCGCCGCGGATGCGCAGCAGGTCGGGGGTGGACTTGCCGCGGGTGTGGCGGATCCGCGCCTCGGCGTCGGTGCGCACATACGCCTCCTCGCCCACGGCGTCGGCCAGGGCGCGGCGGGCGGCGGCGGTCAGCGGGGAGGCGGGGACGCTCAGCTCGTCCGGGCCGGCCGGGGCGGGGGCGCCCGGCTCGACGCCGAGCAGGTCGCGCAGCAGGCCGGTCACGGGGGCGGGCAGCGGTGCGGCCTCGGCCGGGTCGCCCCAGCCGCTCCACAGCATGTCCATGGGTTGTTCCTCACCGGTCGGGTCGTCGGGGCGTGGGGGGTGCTGGCGCGTCGGAGGCGGAGACGGGGCGGGGTTCAGCTCGGGGCGTTACACTGTTACACATGACGCCTATTCGTCACAATGCTGGGGAGCAGGAGAACGGGGACGGCCCGGCCGCTCCGTCCGGGGATCCGGTGCTCGACGCCGTGCGCGACTGCGTCCTGGCCGTCGGGGTCCGCCGTACGACGCTGACGGACGTGGCCCGCCGCGCGGGCGTCTCCCGGATGACGCTCTACCGGCGCTGGCCGGACGTGCGCTCCCTGGTGGGCGATCTGATGACCCGGGAGTGGATCGGGGTCGCCACCGGCGCCATGCCGGAACGCCGTCCCGGGACGAGCGCGCGCGCCCTGATCGTCGACGGCCTGGTGGCCGGGGTGGCGGCGTTCCGCGCGCACCCGCTCTTCCGCAAGATCGTCGACGTCGATCCCGAACTGCTGCTCCCCTATGTGCTCGACCGGCGCGGCGCCAGCCAGGAGGCCCTGCTCGACCTGGTCGCCGACGCCCTGCGCGAGGGCCACGCCGACGGCTCGGTGCGCCCGGCCCACCCGGCCCGGCAGGCCCGGTCGCTGCTGCTGGTCGTCCAGTCCTTCACCCTGTCGCTGCGCACGATGACCGACGAGGACGACCCCGAGCTGTCCGCCGAGGCGTTCCTCGCCGAGCTGCGGACCATCCTGGAGAGGACCCTCACGCCATGAGCCCCGCCCGTCCCCGCGCCACTCCCGCCCCCCTCGCGGGCTCCTCGCTGACCGCGGCGCGCCGGGCGCGCGAACTGGCCCTGACCGCGGGGGGTCCGGCCGTGGACGTCCTGGTGGTCGGGCTGGGCGCCACCGGTGCGGGCGTCGCCCTCGACGCCGCCGCCCGCGGGCTCTCGGTCGCCGCGATCGACGCGCACGACCTGGCCTTCGGCACCTCGCGCTGGAGCTCCAAACTCGTCCACGGCGGGCTGCGCTACCTCGCCTCGGCGCAGCTCGACGTCGCCCACGAGAGCGCGGTCGAGCGCGGGGTGCTGATGGAGCGCACCGCACCGCACCTGGTCGGCGCGCAGCCGTTCGTGCTGCCGCTGACGCCCCTGGTCTCCCGCGGACAGGCGGCCCTGGCCTGGGCCGGCTTCCGCGCGGGCGACGGGCTGCGGCTCGCGGCACGCACCGCCCGCGCCACCCTGCCCGCGCCGCGCCGCCTGTCCGCCGTGGAGACCCGCCATCTGGCCCCCGCGCTGCGCGGCACCGGGCTCCGCGGCGGCCTGCTGTCCTGGGACGGACGGCTCACCGACGACGCCCGCCTGGTCACCGCCGTCGCCCGTACGGCCGCCGCACGCGGCGCGCGGATCCTGACCCGGGTGCGCGCCCTCTCCCTGACCTCCGCCGGCGCCCTGATCCGCGACGAACTCACCGGCGAGCAGGGCGAGATCAGGGCCCGCGCCGTGGTCAACGCCTCCGGCGTGTGGGCGGGCGGGCTCGTCGAGGGCATCCGGATCCGGCCCTCCCGCGGCACCCACCTCGTGCTGCGCGCCGAGCGGCTGGGGCCGCTGCCCGCCGGCCTGCACATCCCGGTGCCCGGCGAGACCAACCGCTTCGTGCTGGTGCTGCCCCAGGGCGACGGACGGGTCTACGTCGGGCTCACCGACGAACCCGTCGACGGCGAGGTCCCGGACGTGCCCGAGGCGCCCGAGACGGACATCGGGTTCCTGCTGGACGTGCTGGGCTCCGCGCTGGACGCGCCGGTCCACCGCGACGACGTGGTGGGGGCGTTCGCGGGGCTGCGCCCGCTCCTGGACACGGCCCCCGGCGAGGCGGGCGCGGGCGGGGCCGTCCGCACCGCCGACGTCTCGCGCCGGCACGCGGTGCTCACCTCACCGGACGGAGTGACCACCGTCGTCGGCGGCAAGCTCACCACCTACCGGCGGATGGCCGAGGACGCCGTCGACGCCGCCGTGCGCACGCACCGGCTGCCCGCCGGGCCCTCGCCGACCGCCGCCCTGCCGCTCGTCGGCGCCGCCTCGCCCGCGGCCCTCGCCGCCCTTCCCGCACCGCGCCGGCTGATCCGCCGCTACGGCACCGAGGCACCCGCCGTCCACGCCCTCGGCACCGACCACCCCGCACTGCGCGCACCCGTGCTGGAGGGGCACCCCGTCACCCGCGCCGAACTGGCCTGGGCCGTACGCCACGAGGGCGCCCTCGACGAGGCCGACCTCCTCGACCGCCGCACCCGCATCGGACTGGTACCCGCCGACCGCACCGCAGCCCTGCCCGCGGCCCGTGCCGCGGTGGGGGAAGCGCTGGGCTCGCGCTGAGCCCGCGGCGGGAAGGCGCCCGGACTCAGCCGCACCGGCCCCGACAGCGGGCCGGTGCGGCGTCCGCCGCGGCTCATGCCGCCAGGGCCGGGTCCGGGTCCAGCCGGTCCAGGAGCTGGGCGCGGTGGAGCGCGACCACGGGGGCCAGGAGATCGGGGTGGCGCAGCAGTGCCGCCGCCCGGCGGTCCTGCTCGTCGGGGCTGAGCAGACGCCGGAACTCGGCCTCCGGGTGCGCCGCACGGCCGCTCCCGGCCAGTGCCGCCACCGCCCGGCCGGCCAGCACGGGATCGGTGAGCAGGCAGGCCGCCCAGCTCGCCACGACCTCGTCGACCCAGGTGCGCCAGGCGTGTTCGTCGGGATCCGCCGGTTCGCCGGCCGCGATGCCGTCCGCTCCGGTCACCCGGTCGAGACGGCCGGAGCCGCCGGGGCCCGCCATGCCGACCAGTGCGGCGTCCACCGGCGTGGGATAGCGCAGCCAGGCCGCGACCGTGACCGCCTGGCGTGCCTGCACCTCGCACAGGGCACACGCCAGCGCGCCACCGGACGCGGGATACGCGGCGGTCAGCCACTGGGCGGTCGCCGCGATGAGCGGGGAGAGGTCTTCGAGCACTGCCGGGCCGTTCGGGCTGGTTCACGGGCACAGGGGCAGCACCCGGCCGCGCCGGGTGCTGCCCGGCACCGTAAGCCCGCGGCGCCCGCGCCGCCTATGGCGCGGGCCTCCCGGAGGGCGTGGCCTTGGCCACAGGCCGCGCGTGCCCGCACCCACACCCGCACCCACACCCGCGCCCGCGCCCGCGCCCGCGGGAACGAACGGACACGGGCACCGGCACGGGCGGGGTGGCGGCGGTCAGGCGTCCGCCGGGAACCGTTCCCAGACGCGGTGCGCGCCCAGCAGGCGGGTGATCTGCTCCAGGGCGGCCGTCCCGCTGTCGACGAGCACCACACCGGGCGCGTCGGTGGGCACGCCCGCCGCCTGGAGCGCGGCCTCGGCGCCCTTCCAGGCGCCGATCGCCTTGCCGTGCCGGAACGCCTCGGACAGCAGCAGCCCGACGCGCGGGTCGTGGGCCGCCTGCTGCGCGGAGGGCAGCGGGGACTTGGCGTCCCGGGCTCCGTAGGCGTCGGCGCCCACGCCCGGGACCCCGGCGACCAGCAGCGCGTCGAACTCCACGGACCGCGCGTTGGCGTAGGTCCGCTGCGCCGCCAGCGGGTCGGCGCCGTCACCCAGGGTGCCGCCGGTCGGCGCCACGACCAGGGGCACCATCCCGGCGGTCAGCACGGCCTCGCGTACGGCCCGTACGCCCTCCAGGTCGCCGTCCGGACCGGCGACGATCCCGATGACCCGGCCCTCCGTGGGCCAGGTCTGCCCGACCTGGGACAGCGCGGGGCTGGGCTGTAGGTCGGCCAGCGGCACCGTGGGCTCCGGCGCGGGCAGACCGAGCCCGGCGGCGACCTGCGCGCACAGCTCGGGGTCGATGTTGGCCAGCACCTGCAGGCCCCGCTCCTGGATGGCCTGCTCGTAGCACTTGCTCAGCTCGAAGGTGTACGCGCCGATGATGTGCTCGCGCTCCACCGGGCTCATGGACAGCCAGAACCGGCGGGGCTGGCTGAAGTGGTCCGAGAAGGACTCAGGCGCCTCGCGGACCTTCCTCCCCTCGGGGACGCGCACGGGCACCTCGATGTACGCTCCCGTGTCCGCGCCCGCGGTGAACGGGCAGCCGCCGTCGAGGGAGTTGGGCCGGTAGGGGGCGACGCCCCGGTGCACGGCGGTCTGGTGGAAGCCGTCGCGCAGCATGTCGTTGACCGGGGCGTGCGTGCGGTTGATCGGGATCTGCCCGAAGTTGGGGCCGCCGAGACGGGTGATCTGGGTGTCCAGGTAGGAGAACAGCCGCCCGGCGAGCAGCGGGTCGTCGGTGACGTCGATGCCGGGGACGAGGTGGCCGACGTGGAAGGCGACCTGCTCGGTCTCGGCGAAGTAGTTCGACGGGTTGCGGTCCAGGACCAGCCGCCCGACCCGCTGCACGGGGGCCATCTCCTCGGGGACGATGTTCGTGGGGTCCAGCAGGTCGATGCCCTCGAAGGTCTGGTCGGGGGTGTCGGGGAAGGTCTGGATGCCCAGCTCCCATTCGGGGTACGCGCCCGCCTCGATGGCGTCGGCGAGGTCACGGCGGTGGAAGTCGGGGTCGACGCCGTTGGCGATCTGCGCCTCCTCCCAGACCAGGGAGTGCACGCCCAGCTTGGGCTTCCAGTGGAACTTCACCAGCGTCGTCTCGCCGCTCGCGTTGACCAGCCGGAAGGTGTGGACGCCGAAGCCCTCCATCATCCGGAAGGAGCGCGGGATGCCCCGGTCCGACATGTTCCACAGGGTGTGGTGGGCCGCTTCGGTGTGCAGGGTGACGAAGTCCCAGAAGGTGTCGTGGGCGCTCTGCGCCTGCGGGATCTCCCGGTCGGGCTGCGGCTTGCCGGCGTGGATGACGTCGGGGAACTTGATGGCGTCCTGGATGAAGAACACCGGGATGTTGTTGCCGACCAGGTCGAAGACGCCCTCGCTGGTGTAGAACTTGGTCGCGAAGCCGCGGGTGTCGCGCACCGTGTCGGAGGAGCCGCGCGAGCCCAGCACCGTGGAGAAGCGGACGAAGACCGGTGTCTCGACGTCCTCGGCGAGGAACGCGGCCTTGGTCACCGAGGCCGCCGTGCCGTAGCTCTGGAAGACGCCGTGCGCCGCGGCGCCGCGGGCGTGGACCACGCGCTCGGGGATGCGCTCGTGGTCGAAGTGCATGACCTTCTCGCGCAGATGGTGGTCCTGGATCAGCACCGGTCCGCGCGGGCCCGCCTTGAGCGAGTGGTCGGTGTCGTACAGCCGGGCGCCCTGGGCGGTGGTCAGATAGCTCCCGCTCTGCGCCATGCGCGCCTGCTCGGCGCCGGTCGGCTGGCCCGTGGGCGAGACGGTCTCGGGCCCGGTCTGGTCGGGCTTGGCCGGCAGCGGCTCCCTCGGCTGCGTCGGTTCCTCCAGGGAGGGCGACTCGGCGCCCGGCTTGCCCGGGATGCCGTCCTGCGGACCGTCGCCGTCGCCCTGGAGCGCGTCGGCGACCTTCCGGGCTGCCTGCTTGATGGGGTTGGCCTCGCTCATGCGTACCGTTCCTCCACTCCTGGCCGTCACCACGGTGCGTGCGCGGCCCGCGTACTCTCCGATTGCCGGTCGCCCCGACGGGGCCGCCGTACCCGGCTGCTCGCGCCGGTCCTGCCGTTCGGTCCGAGAGATTCAGACAAAACACCCTTAACGGGCATCGGCCCTGTCAATCTCTCACGGCCCGTAGTGCGCCGCACGGGGCCCGCCCCGACGGGGTGAACCTCCCGTTCCCCCGGGGCGCCGCCACCGTGCCCGCCGCCTTCCCGGCCCCCGTCGCGCTCCCGCCGCCATGACCGGCTGCCCCACCCGCGTACCCGGACACGGCGGATCGAGCCCTGCGGAAATCGGCCCGGCCGGGCGGGGTGGCCGAACGGGCGGCCGGGCCCGCCGCTCCCGCCCGTACGGCACGCCCCGCAGCTCCCGCCCGTACGGCGCGCGCCGCCGGTTCCGTACGCTGGTGCCGTGCACATCTGTTTCGTCTGCAGCGGGAACATCTGCCGGTCGCCGTCCGCCGCCCTGGTGTTCGCCGAGCATCTGCGCCGGGCGGGCCTCGCCGACGCGGTGCGGGTCACCAGCGCCGGCATCGGCCCCTGGCACGCCGGTGAGGCCATCGACGAGCGGGCCGGGCAGTCGCTGGCCCGGCACGGCTATCCGGTCGAACACGTGGCCGCGCAGGTAGGTGCCGAGCATCTGGACGCCGATCTGTTCCTGGCCATGGACCGCGGCCACGAGAAGGCGCTGCGCCGCCTCGTGGCCGATCCGTCCCGCGTGCGCCTGCTGCGCACGTTCGACCCGGACGCGACCGGCGATCTCGACATCCCCGACCCCTACTACGGCGGTCCGGAGGGCTTCGAGGAGGTTCTCGCCATGATCGAGTCGGCGGTGCCCGGCCTGCTCGCCTGGACACGGGAGCGCCTGACGCCATGACGGCCCGCCCGGCCGGCGACTCCGGCCCCGGACCCGATGCCGCCGGGGCTGCCGCCGCCGCGGCCCGGCTGACCGGGCGCGGGGCCACCGTGCGGCGCAGGCTGTCCGCCGCGCTCACCGAAGTGGCGCTGGACGACGGCCGGGTGGTGATGGCCAAACACGACGAGCACCCCGGCGCGGTGCGCGCCGAGGCGGCCGGGCTGCGCTGGCTGGCCGCCGCCGGCACCGTGCGGACCCCGGCGGTGCACGGCCATGACACGCGGTGGCTGGTGACCGACCGGGTCGCGCCGGGGCGGCCGGACGCCCGGGGCGCGCACCGGTTCGGCCGCGACCTCGCCGCGCTGCACGCGGCGGGCGCGCCCGCGTTCGGGGCGCCGCCGCCCGGCGGCCCCGAGGAGGCGCGGATCGGGCGCGCTCCGCTGCGCAACACGCCCGGCGCCGACTGGCCGCGCTGGTACGCCGAGCACCGGGTGCTGCCCTATCTGCGCCGGGCCGTCGACACGGGCGCCGTGCGCCCGGCCGGGGCGGCGGTCGTCGAGGACGTCATGGAGCGGCTGCCCGAGCTGGCGGGGCCCGCCGAACCTCCGGCGCGGCTGCACGGCGACCTGTGGAACGGCAACGTGCTGTGGGACCCCGAGGGCCGGGTCCGGCTGATCGACCCGGCCGCGCACGGCGGCCACCGCGAGACCGACCTCGCGATGCTGCGGCTGTTCGGCTGCCCGCACCTGGACCGGGTGCTGGCGGGCTACCAGGAGGTGGCGCCCCTCGCGGACGGCTGGTCCGCACGCGTCGGGATCCATCAGCTCTTCCCGCTGCTGGTGCACGCGGTGCTGTTCGGCGGCGGATACGGCGAGCAGGCCGTCGCCGCGGCCCGGACCGCCGGCTGACGGCACCGCGCCGCCGGCCGCCGCGGTGGCGCGAGGCGAGGGCGCGGGGCCGGACGGCCGCCGCTTCCCGGTCGCGGCGCCCCGGTGGCCGATACCGCCGACGTGGCGAATCTCGCTTGCGGACCCCGGCCCGTTTGCCGTCGCCACGGGTGAGCAGGCGGTCTCCTGGATGTCAGTGCGCCGGCAGGAAGGAGCCCCCATGGCGGGCAACGCAGAGGATTCCCGGGAGAGCGAGGCCGATCAGGGCGCCCGCAGGCGGCACCGCACGCTGTTCCGCGCCGCGGAACGCCGCAGGAATCCCCCGCTGCGCCGGACCGACATCACCGTCACCGACGAGCACGCGGTACGGCGCGCGGTGAAGGCCGCCTCGCTGGGCAATGCCATGGAGTGGTTCGACTTCGGCATCTACAGCTATCTCGCGGTCACGATCGGCCATGTGTTCTTCCCGTCCGGGAACGCCACGGTCGAGCTGCTGTCGTCGTTCGCGACCTTCGCCGTGTCCTTCCTGGTGCGGCCGCTGGGCGGCATGGTGTTCGGACCGCTGGGCGACAGGATCGGCCGGAAATCGGTCCTCGCCATGACGATGATCATGATGGCCATCGGGACGTTCGCGATCGGTCTGATCCCGTCGTACGGCACGATCGGCTTCTGGGCCCCGACCCTGCTGATCTTCTTCCGGCTGGTGCAGGGCTTCTCCACGGGCGGCGAGTACGGCGGCGCCTCCACGTTCATCGCGGAGTACGCGCCCGACCGGCGCCGGGGCTTCTTCGGCAGCTTCCTGGAGCTGGGCACGCTGGCGGGCTATGTCGGCGCCGCCGGTCTTGTGACGGTGCTGACCACGGTCCTCGGCAGCGGCGGGATGGAGTCGTGGGGCTGGCGCGTGCCGTTCCTGGTGGCTGGGCCGATCGGGATGGTCGGTCTGTACCTGCGGCTGCGGCTGGACGAGACGCCCGCCTTCCAGAAGCTGGAGGACGCCTCCCTGCACCGGGCCTCGGAGGCGGCGTCCGCGGTGGAGACGACCGCGAAGGGCGACCTGGCGAAGATCTTCCGCCAGTACTGGCCCTCCCTGCTGCTGTGCGTCTGCCTGGTCGGCGCCTACAACATCACCGACTACATGCTCCTGTCGTACATGCCGACCTATCTGTCGGACGAGATGGGCTACTCCGAGACGAACGGCCTGCTGATCCTCATCGGCACCATGGTGGTGCTGATGCTGCTGATCAACCAGGTGGGCCGGCTGTCCGACCGGATCGGCCGCAAGCCCGTGCTGATGGCCGGCATGCTCGGCTACCTCGTGCTGTCGCTGCCCGCGTTCCTGCTGGTCGGGCAGGGCAGCCCGGTGGCCCTGGCCGGCGGCATGCTGATGCTCGGACTGTCCCTGGTGTGCATGCTGGGCACGATGTCGGCGGCGCTGCCCGCCCTGTTCCCGACCGAGGTGCGCTACGGCTCCCTGTCCATCGGCTACAACGTCGCCACCTCGCTCTTCGGCGGCACCACCCCGCTGGTGATCACCGCGCTGATCTCGGTCGCCGGCAGCGAGCTGATGCCCGCGTACTACGCCATGGCCGCGGCCCTGGTCGGCGTGGTCGCCGTGGCCTGCATGAAGGAGACGGCCCGCCGCCCGCTGGCCGGCTCCCCGCCCTCCGTGGCGACCCCCGAGGAGGCGGCGGAGATGGTGGAGAGCCAGGCACCGGTGCCCAGGTTCTGACGTCCCCTCCCCCGAGGACCGGCGGGCCGCGGTCCCGGACCCGTCGGCGGACGGGCCCGGGACCCGCCGCTCACAGGTGCGGCCGGTGTCCCCGCTCCTGGCGGGGGAAGGTCTGGTCGGCGCCGGGCAGCGTCGGCTTCGGCAGCGTCGCCACCTCCTCCTTCGCCTTCTCCAGCTGCTCCGCCGTGTCGTGCGGCAGCCGGGGCGGGCGCGGGCGGCTGTGGGAGAAGCGGAAGGGCGAGGTGAAGTCGCCGAAGGTCTCCCGCCGCCAGTCGGTGATGTTGGGCTCCTCGACACCGGTGAAGCGCTCCAGGAACTGGAGGGCCGAGGTGTGGTCGAATGCCTCCGTGGCGACCCAGCCGCCCACCGTCCAGGGCGAGACGACGATGGCCGGGACACGGAAGCCGCCGCCGATGGGCAGGCCCTTGATGAACTCGCCGGGGGTGCCCGCGGGCGGCGTCGGCGGGGGCACGTGGTCGAACAGGCCGTCGTTCTCGTCGTAGTTGAGGATGAACGCGGTCTTGCGCCACACCTTCGGGTTGGCGGCGATCGCCTCGATCTTGGAGGCGACGAAGTCCGCCCCGGCGGCCGGCAGGTAGTCCGGGTGCTCGGACTGGTGGCTGGTCGGCATGATCCAGGAGACGGCGGGCAGCCGGTCGTTGCGGGCGTCGTCCTCGAAGGTGCCCTCGGGCTGCGGGCGCACCCCGCGCTCGTACAGCTCGGAGCCCGGCCGGGCGTTCTTGAAGGCGGCGAACTGCTCCAGCAGGTTGCAGCCGTAGTCGTCGTCCTGCTGGTACACCTTCCAGCTGACCCCGGCCGCCTGGAGGCGCTCCGCGTACGTCGTCCAGCGGTACGGCGTCGGCGCGGTGTTGTTGGTGATCGGGCCGCCGTGGGTGCCGTCGGGGTCGATGGACCCGGTCATCCACATCAGCCGGTTCGGCCAGGTCGGGCCGAACACCGAGCAGAAGTAGTTGTCGCAGACGGTGAAGGTCTCGGCGAGCGCGAACTGGAACGGGATGTCCTCGCGCGTGTAGTAGCCCATCACATAGGGGCCGTTGACGCCGTCGGCCTTGCGGTGCGCGGGCAGCCAGCGGTCCATCTTCCCGTTGTTCCACGCCTCGTGCTGCACCGACCAGGCGTGGCTCGTGGAGGGGATGGCCTGGGCGCTCGACGTGTGCGTGTCCAGGTGGAAGGGCAGGAGGTAGCCGCGGGGGTTCTCGGTGTCCGGCTGGTAGAAGACCGAACGCCCGGTGCCGAGCTTGAGCGCGTGCGGGTCGGCGAAGCCGCGGACGCCCTTGAGCGTGCCGAAGTAGTGGTCGAACGACCGGTTCTCCTGCATCAGCAGGACGACGTGCTCGATGTCGCGCAGCGAGCTGTGCCGGGGCGGCTCGGCGGCCACGGCCTTCTGGACGCTCGGCGGGAGGAGGGAGAGCGCCGCCGCGCCGCCCAGTGCGCCGGCGGCCGAGCCCAGGAGTCTACGGCGTGTCAACTCGGACATCTGTGCTCCTTCTTGAACGGGTGAAGCTCTCACGATGTCGCGGTCCGGCGGGGGGGCGTCCGGACCGCCGACCACTTTCTGCCCATCGCGGCGCGGGGAATCAGGGGCCGCGGGTGAACAAGTGGCCAACGTGTGGAAAGGGGTTGGCCAACCCATGACCGAACGCACCGGCACGACACCAGGACTTGGCCCGCCCGTTGCGATGGTGCGGGTGTCGTGCGGATCTTCCCGTACGGCGTACCCGCGAGGGCGCGCACGCGCGGCCGTCGCCGCCCCGGCCGCCGGACCACCGCGCTCCGGCGGACCGGGCCGCCCCGCCGGAGCACCGGCATGCCATGATCGCGTTACGCGGTGCGACGGCGGCCGAGGGGTACGCTGCGGATGCCGGGGTCCGGGGCGGCATCCCCGGCAGCGGTGCACGCGGCCGGGAGAAGGGTGGTGCGCAGGGATGGACTGGCGTGTCTTCGCCGAACAGATGGCCGAGCTCGCCCGGCGTCTGCTGGCCCAGGAGTCCACCGGGGCGACGCTCGAGGAGATCGCCTCGGCGGCGGTCGAACTCATCGACGGGTGTGACGCCGCCGGGATCCTCGCCGTGCGCAAGGGCCGCGCGGTGAGCCTGGCCGTCACCGAGGGCATGGTCGAGGAGTCCGACCGGCTCCAGGGCGAGCTGGGCGAGGGCCCCTGCTTCGACGCCGCCCGCCGGGTCAACGGCGACCGGGTCTTCCGCATCACCGACCTGTCCCAGCCGCAGCCGGACTGGCCGCGCTACGCGCCGGCCGCCCGTGAGCTCGGCATCGGCAGCATGATGGGCTTCCTGCTGTACACCGACGACGAGGACTTCGGGGCGCTGGACTGCTACTCCCGCCGCCCCGGCGCGTTCACCCCGGAGAGCGAGACCGCCGGCTGGCTGCTGGCCTCGCACGCCGCCGTCGCCCTGTCCGGTGCCCGGACCGTCGACCAGCTCGAACACGCGCTGGAGACCCGGCACGCCATCGGCGAGGCCATGGGCATACTGCGCGAGCGCCACCGGCTCAGCGAGGACGACGCCTTCGCGGTGCTGCGCCGCATCTCCCAGCACCACAACGTCAAGCTCCGCGACGTCGCCCAGAACATCCGCGACGAGAAGCCCCGCCGCTCCTGACCCGGCGGCCCGCCGCGGGCGCGGCCGCGGCCGTGCTCATGCCCGCGGCCGCGGGGCCACCCGGACGGCCGTACCGGTCCGTCGGCGCCGCCGCGCCCGGCTCCCCCGGCCCGCGGGCGCTCCGGCCGCCGCGCCGGACCCACGGGCCGCGCGGCACCGGCGGGATCAGCGGGTCGCGCGCGCCGCGCGGGCGGGCCCGGGGCGCGGGTGTGCCGGGCCTCGCCTGGCGGGGCCCGGCAGTGTAGACATGGCACATGGTCCGACTCCCGGGTCGAACCGGTACCCGGTCGACCCGCCGCCCCGGCGGCCGGCGCGTCCAGCCGGCGCCCGGCCCCGCCCGTCGCGCGCGTGAGCGCGCGGCGCGCAGCCGGGCCGCGGGCGGCCGGCCCACGCGGCTGTGGGCGGCGCTGCGCGGGCGCAGTGTGGCCCGGCAGGTGTTCGTGCTCCAGGTCGTCGTGGTGCTGCTGCTGGTGGTGGCCGCGGTGGTCGCGCTGGTGCTCCAGGTGCGCCGGGACAGCACCGGCGAGGCGCGCAGCCGCTCGCTGGCGGTCGCCGAGGCGTTCGCCAACGCGCCGGGCACCGCCGCCGCGCTCGCCGCCCCGGACCCGACGGCCGTGCTGCAGCCCCGCGCCGAGGCCACCCGCAAGGCCGCGCACGTCGACTTCGTCGTCGTGACGGACGCCGCCGGGATCCGCTACACCCACCCCGAGCCGAACCGGATCGGCAAGAAGTTCGTCGGCACCATCGAACCCGCGCTGCACGGCCGGACGGTCGTGGAGGAGATCAACGGCACCATCGGGCGGCTGGTGCAGGCCGTGGTGCCGCTCAGGGCGCCGGACGGCAGGGTGGTGGGCGTGGTGGCCTCCGGCATCACCACGCGGAACGCGGGCGGTCTCGCCGACCGCCAGCTGCCCGTCGTGCTGGGCGCGGCCGCCGCCGCGCTCGCCCTGGCCACGGCCGGGACGGCGCTGGTCAGCAGGCGGTTGCTGCGGCAGACCCACGGGCTGGGGCCGGGCGAGATGACCCGGATGTACGACCACCACGACGCGGTGCTGCACGCGGTGCGCGAGGGCGTGATCATCGTCGGCGACGATGGCGAACTGCTCCTCGCCAACGACGAGGCGCACCGCCTGCTCGATCTGCCCGCCGACGCCGAGGGGCGCCGGGTGCTCGATCTGGGGCTCGATCCGGAGACGGCGGCGCTGCTGGCGTCCGGGCGGATCGCCACCGACGAGGTGCGCCTGGTCGGCGACCGGCTGCTGGCGGTCAACCAGCGGCCCACCGACCTGGACGGCGGACCCTCGGGCAGTGTGGCCACCCTGCGCGACTCCACGGAGCTGCGCGCCCTGTCCGGCCGCGCGGAGGAGGCCCGCGAGCGGCTCAGCCTGCTCTACGACGCCGGGCTGGGGGTCGGCACCACCCTGGACGTGACCCGGACCGCCGAGGAGCTGGTGCGGGTGGCGGTGCCGCGCTTCGCCGACTTCGTCACGGTGGACCTCTACGACGCCGTACTGCGCGGCGAGGAACCGGATCCGGGCGCCGGGCTGCGCCGGGCTGCGGCCGGCGGGATCCGCGCTCAGACGCCGCTGTACCCGGTGGGCACGCAGATCCGGTTCGTGGCGTCCTCGCCGCAGGCGGACAGCCTCCGTACGCGCAGGCCGGTCCTCGAACCCCGTCTGGAGGCCGCGCCGGGCTGGCTGGCGCAGGACGAGGAGCGGGCCGCGCGGGTGATGCGGTACGGCATCCACTCGCTGATCACCGTGCCGGTGCGGGCGGGTGCCGTGGTGCTGGGTCTGGTGGACTTCTGGCGCTCGGAGAAGGAGGAGCCGTTCGACGCGGAGGAACTGGCCCTGGCCGAGGAGCTGGTGGCGCGGGCCGCGGTCTCCATCGACAACGCCCGCCGGTACACGCGCGAGCACGGCATGGCGGTCACCCTCCAGCGCAGTCTGCTGCCGCGCAGCCTGCCCGAGCAGGGCGCGCTGGACGTCGCCTACCGCTATCTGCCCGCGCAGGCGGGGGTGGGCGGTGACTGGTTCGACGTGCTGCCGCTGTCCGGGGCGCGGGTGGCGCTCGTCGTGGGGGACGTGGTCGGGCACGGGCTGCACGCGGCGGCCACGATGGGCCGGCTGCGTACCGCGGTGCACAACTTCTCCGCCCTGGACCTGCCGCCGGACGAACTGCTCGGGCTGCTGGACGAGATGGTCGACCGGATCGACCAGGACGAGGCCGCGGACGGCACCGGCGCGCCGGTGATCGGCGCGACCTGCCTGTACGCGATCTACGATCCGGTCTCCCGGCGCTGTGTGATGGCGCGCGCCGGGCATCCGCCGCCCGCGGTGATCGCCCCGGACGGCGAGGTGGTGTTCGCCGAGGTGCCGGCCGGTCCCCCGCTGGGCCTGGGCGGGCTGCCGTTCGAGACGGCCGAGCTGGAACTCGCCGAGGGCAGCAGGCTGGTGCTGTACACGGACGGGCTCGTGGAGGACCGGGAGCGGGACATCGACGCCGGTCTGGAGGAGCTGCGCGCCGCGCTGGCCTCGGCGGGCGGGTCGCCGGAGGAGACGTGCCGCGCCGTGCTGGACTCGCGGCTGCCGTTCCGGCCCGGGGACGACATCGCGCTGCTGGTGGCGCGGACCCGGGCGCTGGACGCCGACCGGGTCGCCGAGTGGGAGGTGCCCGCGGATCCGGCGGCGGTGGCGGACGTGCGGGCCGCGGTGAGCCGGCGGCTGGCCCGGTGGGGTCTGGACGAGGCGGCCTTCACGACGGAGCTGATCCTCAGCGAGCTGGTCACCAACGCGATCCGGTACGGCAGCGCGCCCATCCGGGTGCGGGTGCTGCGGGACACCGCGCTGATCTGCGAGGTCTTCGACAGCAGCAACACCTCGCCGCATCTGCGCTACGCGGCCTCCACCGACGAGGGCGGCCGGGGACTGTTCCTGGTGGCGCAGGTCGCGGACCGCTGGGGCACGCGCTACACGTCCACCGGGAAGGTCATCTGGGCGGAGCAGTCCCTGCTCTGAGGCGGCCGGCTCGTCGCTCGTCTCGGCCACCTCCCGGTCTTTCTCATAGGTTCCTACGAATTTCCCGCGTGACGGGTGCCGGGCCCTGACGGCCTCTGATAGGAAACCTTCCTACCAGTTGGCGTCCGGTCCAACTGCCCTCCCCCCACTCACCCTTGGAGCCCCCGTGGTGCACGCGAACCCTGATTCGGCCACACCGGCCGGCGCCTCCCGGCGTACCGTCCTCGCTCTCCTCGGCGCCTCGCTGGCCGCCGTCCCGCTGCTCGGTGCCGTCCCGCAGGCGACGGCGGCCCCGGCCGCGGCGCCGGGCCTCGACGACCCGGCGAAGAAGGAGATCGCCATGAAGCTGGTGTCGAGCGCGGAGAACTCCTCGCTCGACTGGAAGGCCCAGTACACCTACATCGAGGACATCGACGACGGCCGCGGCTACACCGCCGGCATCATCGGCTTCTGCTCCGGGACCGGCGACATGCTCGACCTGGTGCAGCTCTACACCGACCGCAAACCGGGCAACGTGCTGGCGAAGTACCTGCCCGCGCTGCGCAAGGTCAACGGCAGCGACTCGCACTCCGGCCTGGGCTCGGCGTTCGTCTCGGCCTGGCACACCGCGGCCAAGGACAGCGCCTTCCAGCAGGCCCAGAACGACGAGCGGGACCGGGTGTACTTCAACCCGGCGGTCTCCCAGGGCAAGAGCGACGGGCTGCGCGCGCTCGGCCAGTTCGCCTACTACGACGCCATCGTCATGCACGGCGACGGCGACGACTCCACCAGCTTCCGCAACATCCGCAAGCGGGCGCTGCGCAGCGCCAAGCCGCCGGCGCAGGGCGGCGACGAGACGGCGTACCTGAACGCGTTCCTCGACGCGCGGGTGTGGGCCATGAAGCAGGAGGAGGCGCACAGCGACACCAGCAGGGTCGACACCGCGCAGCGGGTGTTCCTGCGCAAGGGCAACCTCGACCTGAAGCCGCCGCTGGACTGGAAGGTGTACGGCGACTCGTACCACATCGGCTGAGGCCGGCGGCCGGCCCCGGTGCCCGCCGCGCGGGCACCGGGGTCAGCCGAGGGCGCGGTCCAGGTTGTAGGCGGCGCTGATCAGGGACAGGTGGGTGAAGGCCTGTGGGAAGTTGCCCTGCTGTTCGCCGGTGCGGCCGATCTCCTCGGCGAACAGGCCCAGGTGGTTGGCGTAGGTGAGCATCTTCTCGAAGGCGAGGCGCGCCTCGTCCAGGCGGCCCGCGCGGGTCAGCGCCTCCACGTACCAGAAGGAGCAGATCGAGAAGGTGCCCTCCTCGCCGCGCAGTCCGTCGGGGCTGGTGCGCGGGTCGTAGCGGTAGACGAGCGAGTCGGAGACCAGGTCCTCGGTGAGCGCGTCGAGGGTGGACAGCCACTTGGGGTCGGTGGGCGCGATGAACTTGGCCAGCGGCATCATCAGCACGGCGGCGTCCAGCACGTCGCCGCCCTCGTACTGGACGAACGCCCCGCGCCGCTCGGACCAGCCGCGGTCCATGATCCGGCGGTAGACGGCGTCCCGGCCGCGCTGCCAGCGCGGCAGGTCGGCGGGCAGGCCGCGGCGGTTGGCCAGCCGGACGGCGCGTTCGACGGCCACCCAGCACATCAGGCGCGAGTAGAGGAAGTTCCGGCGCCCGCCGCGGGTCTCCCAGACGCCCTCGTCGGGCTGGTCCCAGTGGTCGCACACCCAGTCGACCAGTGCGCACACGTCGTCCCACTGGGCGCTGGAGATCGGCTCGGCCCATTTGTCGTAGAGGTAGATGGAGTCGATCAGGGCGCCGTAGATGTCGAGCTGGAGCTGGCCGGCGGCGGCGTTGCCGACCCGGACCGGGGCGGAGCCCTGGTGGCCCTCCAGATGGGTCAGTTCGCGCTCGGGCAGATCGGTGCGGCCGTCGATGCCGTACATGATCTGGAGCGGGCCCGTGGCGCGGCCGTCGCCGGGGCTGATGTGGCGGGTCAGGAAGCGCATGAAGGCGGCGGCCTCGCCGGTGAAGCCGAGGCGCAGCAGGGCGTAGACGGCGAACGCGGCGTCGCGCACCCAGACGTAGCGGTAGTCCCAGTTGCGCTCGCCGCCGATCCGCTCGGGCAGGCTGGTGGTGGGCGCGGCGACGATGGCGCCGCTCGGCGCGTAGGTGAGGAGCTTCAGGGTGAGCGCGGAGCGGTGCACCATCTCCCGCCAGCGGCCCCGGTAGCGGGACTGCGCGATCCAGCGCCGCCAGTAGGCGACGGTGGCGGCGAACTGCTCGTCGGCCTCGGCGCGGGCGCAGCGGCGCGGGGCGACCTCGCCGCCCACCTGGTCCAGGGCGAAGACCGCGGACTCGCCCTCGGTGAGTTTGAAGTCGGCCCGTACGTCCGGTCCCTCGGTCTCCAGCGGCGCGGTCGCCGTCAGGGCGAGGGCGGAGTGCGCGGACTCGAACAGCGCCAGGTGGCCCTGGACGCGCACGGTGTGCGGGTCGGCGCCGTAGCCGAAGCGCGGCGCGACGCGCGCGCGGAACCGCACGGTGCCGCGCACGCACACCGTGCGCCGGATCAGGCGGTGCCGTTCGGCCTCGCCGTCGTCGCCGCACACCGGCATGAAGTCCTGCACCTCGCCGACGCCGTCCTCGGTGAAGAAGCGGGTGATCAGCACGTTCGTGTCGGGGAAGTAGAACTGCTTGGTGCGGGCGGCCTCGTCGGCCGCGGCGAGTTCGAAGCAGCCGCCCTTCTCGGCGTCCAGCACGGCGGCGAAGACGCTCGGGGAGTCGAAGGAGGGGCAGCAGTACCAGTCGATGGTGCCGTCGGTGCCGACCAGGGCGACCGTGCGCAGGTCGCCGATCAGGCCGTGGTCGGCGATCGGCACGTACCGCCGCGTGCCCGGCGCGGATGACGGGCTGGGTGTGTCGGCCATCGCTGGGCCTCCCTGTCCGGTCCCCGGCCGCGGGCCGCCGCTGCGGCGGCCCGCGTGGTCGTTCCAGCTTACGGAGCGCGGGGCCGGGCGGCGGCCGGGGAAGCCGGCCACGGGTCCGGCGGCCCTTCCGGATGCAGGGTGCGGCGCGGCGGGCAATCGTAGGAGGAGGTCCCGGTCCCTGGGCGCGGGCGGCGCGGCACGGGGCGGGGACCCGGCCGGACCCGAGGAGGACACATGTCGACGTCACAGCCCGAAGCATCCCGTTCGCCCGAAGCGTCCCGCCCCCCAGGGGAGCGCTGCACGCCGGACGCCGTGCTCCACGCCCGTACCGGTACCGAGGTCTCGCCCGAGGACGTCGTGCTGGCCGCGGGCCGCGACATCACCCCGCGCAACCTGGAGTGGGCCAAGCGCAGGATCGAGACGGACGGCCCGGCCGCCCTGGACAAGCTGCTGCCCTGAGCCGGGCGGCCGGCGGGCGGACGACGGGACCGGAGCCTCGCGCTCCGGTCCCACCGCTGTCCGCCGGGCCTCCCGCCGGCCTTCCCGCCGCGTCGGCGCGCCGACGGACCCCGCACGTGCCTGACTACGACATGCTCGTCATCGGATCCGGACCGGGCGGCCAGAAGGCCGCCGTCGCCGCGGCCCGAACTGGGCCGCCGGGTCGCCGTCGCCGGCCGGCCCGACATGGTCGGCGGGGTGTCCATCCAACACCGGTCCATCCGTCCAAGACGCTGCGCGAGGCGGCGCCGTACCTGACCGGCCTCACCCAGCGCGACCTGTACGGGCAGAGCTACCGGCTCAAGGAGGACATCACCGTCGCCGACCCGACCGCGCGCACCCGGCACGTGGTCGGCCCGCGCGAGGTGGACGTGGTGGCCGGACAGCGTGGCGTTCGACGGCCGCACCGTCATGGATTCGACCGGCTCGGGGACTGAGCGCGGGCCTGGTCCGCTCAGGGCCCGGTGTCCTCGTCGGGGAGGGCGCCGTCGTCCTCGACGATGTGCACGGCGGCCTCCTCCGCACCGGCGGCGCCCCCGTCGACGCCGGCGTCGGCGGCGACCTCCTCCTTGGTGGTGTCGGCGTGCGCGCCCTCGTCGGGGGCGACCAGGCGCCCGGCGCGCGCGCCGCCCGCCTGCGGGTCGACCGGTTCGCCCGTGCCGCCGGGCAGGTCACCGACGCCGTCGCCGGCCGGTTCGTCCGCGTCGGGGCGCTCCTGGGCGAGCCGCTGGTCGAGGCTCTCGCCCTCGTGCTGCTCGGCGGCGGTCGTGCCGTACTTGTCGACGCCGAGCGGCTTCTCCGGCGGCGAGTAGCCCTCGTCGAGCAGGTCGTCGTAGGTCCGCTCGCCGACCGCGTCCTCCAGGTCCAGCGGCGCGGCGTCCTCCTGCTCCTCGTTCGTGCCGGTGGGCTGGTAGGCGTCGTCGGCCATCGGATCGGTGCTCACGGGTGTCCTCCCTGGTGGCGGCTCGCGGTCGCGCTGTCGTGATCCGCGTTTCCCGCTGCGCCGACTCCAATCACCCCGGCCCGCTCCGGGTGCCCGGCCTCACTCGGCCGGGGAGTCGGCGGGGGCGGCCAGGTCCGCCGTCCACTTCTCCTCGATCCGGCCGACCTTCCAGATGACCAGGGCGAGCACCCAGGTGACGAAGAACAGACCGACGACGACGAAGCCGATGACGTTGAGGTCCAGACCGCCGACCCAGTCCCAGAAGGCGCCGTGCAGATCGAGTTTGTCGGCGAGCAGGCCCAGCAGTTCGACCGTGCCGATGATCAGGGCGACGGCCACGGACAGACCGGTGATGGTGAGGTTGTAGTAGACCTTGCGGACCGGCTTGGAGAACGCCCAGCCGTAGGCGAAGTTCATGAACGAGCCGTCGATCGTGTCCAGCAGCGACATGCCGGCCGCGAACAGCACGGGCAGGCACAGGATCGCGTACCAGGGCAGCCCGGAGGCGGCGCCGGAGCCCGCGAGCACCAGCAGGGCGATCTCGGTGGCCGTGTCGAAGCCGAGGCCGAAGAGCAGGCCCAGCGGGTACATCTGCCACGGCTTGGTGATCGACTTCATGAACCGGCCGAGGATGCGGTTCATCAGGCCCCGGCTGCCGAGCTGCTCCTCCAGGGCGGCCTCGTCGAAGTGGCCCGAGCGCATCTCGCGGAACACCTTCCAGATGCCGGCCAGGATGACCAGGTTGACGGCGGCGATGACGTACAGGAAGGCGCCCGAGACCGTCGTGCCGATCAGGCCGGTGATGTCGTGCAGCCGGGAGTCGTCGTCCTGCACGGGTCCGGCCAGCGCCCGGACGCCCAGGGAGAGCAGGAAGGCCAGGCCGAAGACGACGCTGGAGTGGCCGAGCGAGAACCAGAAGCCGACGGAGAGCGGGCGCTGCCCCTCGTGCATCAGCTTGCGGGTGGTGTTGTCGATGGCGGCGATGTGGTCGGCGTCGAAGGCGTGCCGCATGCCCAGGGTGTAGGCGGTCACGCCGATGCCGATGCCGAACGACTTGGTGCCCAGGCTGTAGTGCTCCGGCGCCACGATCCAGACGAGCGTGAACCAGCCGATCACATGCAGGGCGAGCACGAAGGCGGCCATCCCGCCGACCCTGGTCCACTCCTGCCGCGTCATCGAGGTGCGGACGCGGTGCCAGAGCGGGCCTTTCGGCCCGGTCGTGGCGGGGAGGGGCGGAGCGGAACCAGGGGCGGCCGTCATGGGAGAGGTGTTCCTTCGGATGGGGTCGTGCGGGCGGACCCGGGCCGGGGCCGCCTTCTGCCATCGTCACCCACCTGCGCACGATGTGCAGTAAAGGCAGCCACCGTTCTTGACCATGGGACGGGAAAGTCCAGGTGGGGAGCGGTCCGGCACGACCGGCGCCATGCCTTCACCCGTCCGGCCGATCGGGGGGCCGCACACGACGGACGATATCGTCTACAGTGACGTAGACGGTCTACTGGCCTGTAGTCGGTCGCCCTGTAGTCGGTCGCCATCGGCCACCGTCACGCGTCACCCGGACGAAATGAGCCCCGCGCCGATGAACCCCTCCCCGCTCCTGTCGTCACCGCTCGCCGTGAACGTGCTCGACGCCCAGTCGCTGCTGGCCGCCTTCGGTGTGCTGGGCGTCGGTGTCGTGATGTTCGCCGAGACCGGACTGCTGATCGGCTTCTTCCTGCCCGGCGACTCGCTGCTGTTCACCGCGGGCCTGCTGTGCACGGGCACGGCGGACCGGGGCGTACGGCTGTCCCTCCTGCCGCTGCTGCTCACCGCGGCGGCGGGGGCGCTCGCCGGGTCCCAGTGCGGGTTCGTGCTGGGCCGCAGGGCCGGGGGCGCGCTGCTGGCGCGCAGCCGCTCGCGGCGCCTGCACGAGGGCGCGCGGCGCGCCGAGGAACTGCTCGGCCGGTACGGGCACGCCAAGGCGATCGTGCTGGCCCGCTTCGTGCCGGTGGTGCGCACCGTGCTCAATCCGATGGCGGGCGCCCTGGGCGTGCCGGTCCGCACGTTCACGGTGTGGCAGGTGGCCGGCGGCCTGGTGTGGAGCGTCGGTCTCACCCTCGCGGGGTACGCGCTCGGCTCGTCCGTGCCGAACGTCGACCGGTATCTGCTGCCGGTGATCGCGCTGATCGTGGCGGTCTCGCTGATCCCGCTCGCCGCCGAGGTGGTGCGCTCCCGGCGCGCGGCGAAGACCGAGGAGGCGGGCGGATGACACCGGTCCCTGACACCGCGTCCGCGTCCGTGCCCGCGCTCCCGTGAGGCGCCGGGACGCCGCCGATCTGGCGGGCAGCGCCGCGGTCGGCGCCTGGGCCGCGTTCACCGTCCTCGCCCTGGTGGTGGCCGGCGGGCACGGCGCACCGCTGCGGATCGACGAGACACTGCTGTCCTGGTCGGTCGGCCACCGGCCCGCGACGGCGGTGGCCGCGGCCCGGGGCGTGACCGCCACCGGGACGGGCGTCGTCCCCTACCTGCTGGTCGTCGTGGCCGGTGCGGTCGCCGGACGGACGGCGCGGCGGCGCGCGGTCGCCGCGCTGCTGGGCCCGGTCTGTCTGGCCACGGGGCAGCTGGCGCGCCGGGGCGTGATGGAACTGGTCGCCCGCCCGCGCCCGCCGCGCCCCGACTGGGCGACGCACGCCTCGGGCTGGGCCTTCCCCTCGGGGCACACCACCACGTCGGCGCTGACCGCCGCGCTGCTGGTGCTCGCGGTGCTGCTGCGCGCTCCGCGCGGCCGTACGGCGCTGTGCGCGGCGGTGGGCTGCTGGGCCGTCCTGGTGGGGGTGAGCCGGGTGTATCTCGGGGTGCACTGGGGCACCGACGTGGCCGGGGGCTGGCTGTTCGCGGCCGGCTGGTCCGGGGCGTGCCTGTGCGCGGCGCTGCGGTGGCTGCCCGCCCGCTGCGTCGCGGCGTTCACCGCGCGCGGGCCGGCGTCGGCGGACGAGCCGGAGCCGCCGCGGACGCCCGACGGGCTCGGGCGCTCGCACGCGCGCTGAGGCGCGGGCGGCGCCCGGCGCGTACCCGGGGCGGGCCGGGGTGCGGGCCGCTCACACCGCCCGGCGGCGGATCAGTGCACCGAGGACCAGCAGTCCGGGGATCAGGGGCAGCCAGACCGTCAGGAGGCGGTAGCCGAGGACGGCGGAGGCCGCCGCGGTGCCGGGCGCGCCCGCGGAGGTCAGCGCGAAGGCGAGCGCCGCGTCCAGCGAGCCGAGGCCGCCGGGGGTGGGCAGCAGGGCGGCGGCGCTGCTCGCGGCGAGGTAGAGGAGCGCCACCCGCAGCGGGGACAGGGGCAGTCCGACGGCCTGGACGACGGCGATCACCACCAGCGCGTGCGCCGCGGCGAAGGCGAACGAGCCGCCCCACAGGGCGGCGGCCCGGTGCGGCCGGGCGTGCACGGCCCGGATGTCCGCCCCCACCGCGCCGGCCGCGCGCCTCCACCGGGAGCGCAGCGGGCCGCACAGCAGCAGCGTCACCAGCGCCACCACGGCCCCGGCCGCGGCCAGCGCGGTGACCGGGACCTCCGGCAGGCGCAGTACGCCCGGACAGAGCGCGGCGAGCACGGCGATCAGGACGCCCCTGGCCAGCGCCCCGGCCGCGGCCTTGACGGCGAGGGCGCCCGCCGAGCGCCCCGCGGGCAGCCCGCAGCGCATCAGGAACCGCAGGTTGACCGCGCCCGCGCCCAGTCCGGCGGGCAGCACGTGGTTGGCGGCCGAGGCGGCGAACTGCGCGGCCAGCAGCCGCCCGCGCGGCAGCCGTTCGGCGACGGCGCCCTGCTGGGCGAGGGCCGCGCAGACCCAGGTGGCCAGGGGCGGCGGTGGCGCCCAGCAGCCAGCCCCGGTCGGCGACGGCGAGCCGGTCGGCGCCGGAGGCGACCACCGGCCAGTGCCGCTGCCCGAGGTAGGCGGCGCACAGCAGGACCGCGAGCAGGGCCGCGGTGTGCCACCGGGTGCGGCGCCGGGGCGCGGGGGCGGGCGGGGCGGGAGCGGCGGGAGTGAGCAGCGGGGAGGTCATGTGCCGGGACCCTTCTGCGCCGTCGGCGCGACGTACGCGAGCACGTCGCCGAGTCGGTGGGCGGGCCAGCCGCGGGCGTACCCGGGCGGCTCGCCGCCCGGGGGGACGAGCGCGGCGACCGGGGTGTGCCGCGCGGTCTCCTCGATGGCGGCGGAGGTGGAGTTGGCGTTGTGGCCGCCGGTCGCGGCGGAGCCGCAGCCGGTGTGGAAGGCGAGGGGGATGGCCTCCTCGCCCGTGAGCAGGCAGGGCGGGCGCACGCCCAGGGCGTGCAGCGCGTCGGCGGTGCGGTCCCAGGCGCGGCGGTCGGCCGCGGTGCGCTCGGCGGTGCGGTCCAGGACGGTGTACTGGGCCCCGAGATGCACGGCGAGTGCCAGCGCGGTGAGGCTCAGGGCCAGCGGCCGCCAGGCGCCCGCCGGGGTGGTGACGCGGTGGACGATGCCGTCGGCGACGGGGACGGCGAGCAGGGCGTAGGCGGGCAGCAGGAAGCGGGGCGCGGCGTAGCCGATGAGGAACAGATAGGGGAAGGCGGCCGTGGCGGCGCAGGCCAGCGCGACCAGGGTGGGCGTGGTGCGCCGGGCGCGGCGGGCGGCGAGCAGGCCCAGCAGGGCGAGCGCCGGCAGGGCGTACCACCAGGCGGTGACCAGCGGGCCGGGCAGGTCTCCGGTGCACGGGCGGCACAGGGTGCGCCCGCCCAGGCTGCGCAGTTGGTCGGTCACGGCGAAGTGCCAGCCGAGGTCGCCCTGGATGGCGGAGGCGTCCGCGAGCCGCCGCAGCGGGCCGCCGTAGCCGGCGTAGGACTCGGCGATCCACTCGGCGCCGCCCGCGGCCGTCCCGGCGAGGAGCGCGGACAGCGCTCGCCAGTGGCGTCCGGCCAGGGCGAGCAGCACCAGCGGGAGGGCCGCCCAGACGGCGTCCATGGGACGCATCAGCGCCATCAGGACGCCGCCGGCCGCCAGGCCCCACAGCGCCGCCCGGTCGTGCCGGTCGGCGCGGGCCCGCAGCAGGCAGCCCGCGCAGCCGAGCGCGCCGACGGCGACCCAGTAGTTGGGCATGGCCTGGGGGCCGTAGAAGAGGGTCACCCACAGGGAGGCGAACAGGGCGCCCGCGAGGGCCAGGACACGGGCCGGGAAGTGGTGGCGCCACACCCGCAGCGCCAGGTAGAGGGCGAGGCCCGACAGCAGCGCGAGGTAGCAGCGCAGCAGCACGGTGGAGGACGACCAGGCGGCGACGGGGGCGACCAGCAGCGGGACGCCGCGGGCGCGCGGGGCGCTGAAGAAGGCGGCCGGGGCGTGCGGGCTGACCTGGCTGACATAGACGACCTCGTCCCAGCCGAGGCCCGTCGCGGGGCCGACCAGGAGGAGCTGGGCCAGGACGAAGGCGGCGGCCACCCCGGCGAGCAGCGGATCGCCGCGGCGGCGATCCGCCCGGCCGCTGCCGGGGCTCGGCGCGGTGCGCCGGGGCCCGGCGAGAACGGCATGCGTGTGGTCGGCCATTTCCACCCCTCGTCCCTACGCACTGTAGGGTCTTCCGCTCCTCAGTGTGCGCGACCGTGCGCGGGAGCCGGCAAGACGCCGGGGAACCCCCGGGAAAACGTCGCGGAAGAATCCGCGAACCCGTCGGCGGGCTCGGCGCGGCGCGGGCTCCCCTCGTACGGTCGCTCGTGGACAGGGAAAAGCTAACCCGTGCCGGGCCCCGCGCCGGGCGGGACACCGCCGGACATCGAGCACCCCTACGCGCTGTAAGGTTGAGGGCATGGCTGGTAGAGGGCCTCATGGCAGGACGGAACGGCGCAGCCCGGGTGAGCTGGAGGGCGAGGTCCTCGCCGCGCTGTGGTCCACGGAACTCCCGTTGACACCGGCCGAGATCCAGGTGGAGATCGCCGGGGACCTGGCCTACAACACCGTGCACACCATCCTGAAGCGGCTCTACGACAAGGGCCTGGTGCTGCGGGAGGTCGACGGGCGCCGCGGCGCCTACCGGCCCGCGAAGGACGCCGCCGAGCTGACCGCCCAGGCCATGCACGAGGCCCTGGACCGCGGTCCCGACCCGGTCGCGGCGCTGCGGCAGTTCGTGACCGGTCTGAGCCCCGACCGGGAGCGGGCCCTGCGCGAACTGCTCGCCGCCCGGCCCGCGTAGGACCGGCGCGCGCCCGGTCGTACGCGGACCGGGCGTCCCGCGCGCGCCCGGGTCAGCGGGCTCCCGGGCTGCGGTGCGGGGGCTGCTCCGGGGCCGGCAGGTGCCGGGGCGGCGGGACCGTGCGGACCGCGGGCGCGTCCGGGCGCAGCGGTACGTCCTCGCCGTGGTGGCAGACCGTCAGGGCGGGGCCCGACAGCAGGGTGTACGTGGCGTTCTGCTGGGTGATCTCCACGCGCAGCAGGCTGCCGCGGAACTGGAGCGTGAAGGCCAGCCGGCTGAACTTCTCCGGCAGCCGCGGGGAGAACTGGAGGGTTTCGCCCTTCCTGCGGGTGCCGCCGAAGCCGGTCACCAGCGCCATCCAGGTCCCGGCCAGCGAGGCGATGTGCAGCCCGTCGCGGGTGTTGTGCTCCAGGTCCGCCAGGTCCATCAGGGCCGCCTCGGCGGCGTAGTCGTAGGCGAGCCGCAGATGGCCGGCCTGCGCGGCGATGACCGCCTGGACGCACGCGGACAGCGAGGAGTCCCGCACGGTCAGCGGTTCGTAGTAGGCGAAGTTGCGGGCGATGTGCTCGTCGTCGAACTCGGCGCCGCAGGTGTACATCGCCAGCACCAGGTCGGCCTGCTTGACCACCTGCTTGCGGTACAGGTCGAAGTAGGGGAAGTGCAGCATCAGCGGGTACTGGTCGGCGCGGGTGCCGGCGAAGTCCCAGCGCTGGTAGCGGGTGAAGCCCGCGCTCTGCTCGTGCACCCGCAGTTCGGCGTTGTACGGGATGTTCATGGCCTCGGCGGCGTCCCGCCAGGCCGCGCTCTCCTCGTCGTCGGCGCCGAGGAGTTCGGCCTCCTTGGGGTGGCGTTCGACCGCGTCGGCGGCGGCCAGCAGGTTCGCCCGCGCCATCAGGTTGGTGTACGTGTTGTCGTCGGCGACGGCGCTGTACTCGTCGGGGCCCGTGACGCCGTCGATGTGGAAGGTGCCGCGGTGGTCGTGGTGGCCCAGCGAGCGCCACAGCCGGGCGGTCTCCACCAGGAGTTCGAGCCCGGTGTCGCGTTCGAAGTCCTCGTCGCCGGTCCCCGCGACGTAGCGCACCACGGCGTGCGCGATGTCGGCGTTGACGTGGAAGGCGGCGGTCCCGGCGGGCCAGTACGCGGATCCCTCCTGGCCCTCGATGGTGCGCCAGGGGAACGCGGCGCCGCCGAGACCGAGCTGGGCCGCGCGTTCGCGGGCCGCGGGCAGGGTGCTGTGCCGCCAGCGCAGCGCCTCGGCCACGGCGTCGGGCGAGGTGTAGGTGAGCACCGGCAGCACGAACATCTCGGTGTCCCAGAAGGCGTGCCCGTCGTAGCCGGAGCCGGTCAGCCCCTTGGCCGGGATGGCGCGCTCCTCGGCGCGGGCCCCGGCCTGGAGCACATGGAACAGGGCGAACCTGACGGCCTGCTGGATCTCCTCGTCGCCGTCCACCTCGACGTCGGCGCGCGCCCAGAAGTCGTCGAGGTAGGCGCACTGCTCGGCGACCAGGCCCGACCAGCCGCCGTGCGCGGCGGCGGCCAGGGCGGCGTCGACCTGGTCGCTCATGGCGGGCAGCGAGCGGGTGCCGGACCAGCCGTGCGCGACGAGCTTCTCCACCCGCAGCGTCTGCCCCGCCTCCAGGACGGCGGCGACCGTCAGCCGGGCCAGGTCGGGGTGGCTCTCGCTGCTGGTGGCGGTGCGTTCGGGGCCGGAGACGACGTGGTCGGCGGCGACGGCCACCCGCAGTCCGCTGCGCCGGGTGCGGTGCACCAGCCGCAGCCGGTGGCCGGAGGCGAAGTCCTCCTCCGGTTCCAGCGGGGCCTGGAGCGCCATCGCCGCGCGCGGGTCGCCGTCGGCCTGCGGCAGTTGCTCGTTGGCGACCAGTTCGGACTGGATGACCACCCGGGCCTGGCAGTCGACCGGCTCCACCTCGTAGGCGACGGCGCCGATGGAGCGCTGGGTCAGGGAGATCATGCGGGTGGCGCGCACCCGGACCTTGGTGCCGGCCGGGGAGATCCACTCGCAGGTCCGCTCCATCACCCCGCGCCGCAGGTCGAGGACGCGCTCGTGGGAGAGGAGCCGGCCGTAGCGCAGGTCGAACGGCTCGTCGTCGACGAGCAGCCGCAGCACCTTGCCGTTGGTGACGTTGATGACGGTCTGGCCGGACTCGGGGTAGCCGTAGCCGGCCTCCGCGTAGGGCAGCGGGTGCACCTCGTACACGCCGTTGAGGTAGGAGCCGGGCAGGCCGTGCGGTTCGCCCTCGTCGAGGTTGCCGCGCCAGCCGACGTGGCCGTTGGAGAGCGCGAAGACCGACTCGCTCTGGGCGAGGACGTCCAGGCTCAGTTCGGTCTCGCGCACGGACCAGGGTTCGACGGCGTACGAGCGGTGGGTGATCACGCGGCGCCTCCCTTCGCGGCGGGGCCGGCGGGCCCGGTGAGGAGTTCGGCGAGGTCGTCCACGACTACGTCGGCACCGTGCGCGTACAGGGCGTCGCGCTGGCCGACGCGGTCGACGCCGACGACGTACCCGAAGCTGCCGGAGCGGCCCGCGTCCATCCCGGCCAGGGCGTCCTCGAAGACGGTGGCCCGTGCGGCGTCGACGCCCAGGTCGCGGGCGGCGGCGAGGAAGGTGTCCGGGTGCGGTTTGCCGGGCAGCGCGCGCTCGCGGGCGACCACCCCGTCGATGCGTACGTCGAACAGGTGCTCGGCGTGGATGGAGCGCAGCACGTCGACGGTGTTGGCGCTGGAGGAGACGATCGCGGTCTTCAGGCCCGCGGCCCGGACGGCGTCGATGTAGCGCAGCGTGCCGTCGTAGGGCTGGACGCCCTCGGTGCGGATCTTCTCCAGGACGAGGGCGTTCTTGCGGTTGCCGAGCCCGTTGACCGTCTGCGCGTCCGGCGGGTCGTCGGGGGTGCCCTCCGGCAGTTCGATGCCGCGGGAGGCGAGGAAGGTGCGCACCCCGTCGGCGCGGGGCCGTCCGTCCACGTACTCGTCGTAGTCGGCGACCGCGTCGAAGGGCCGCTGGTCGCCGCCCCGCTCGCGCAGGAACGCGTCGAACGCCTCCTTCCAGGCGGCCGCGTGCACCACGGCCGTCCTGGTGACGACCCCGTCGAGGTCGAAGAGGCAGGCCAGGATCTCATCGGGCAGTCCGAGCTGTGTCATACAGGCACCCTTCCCCGCGACGCGGTGTCGACGGAGTGTCGCATGCCACATCAGACGGACTTCATCCCTTCCTCGGGGTCACTTTCCGGCCTTCGGGCGCCCGCCGCCCGCCGGGGAGCGCGTCCGGCCGGGTGACACACTGGCGGATGTGCCGCTCGCCTTCGACGACCTCCTGGCCCGTGCCCGCGCCCTGCCCCGCCCCGGCCACCGCGCGATCCTCGGCATCGCGGGCAGCCCCGGCGCGGGCAAGTCGACCCTGGCCGAGCAGTTGGTACGGGCCCTGAACGGCACGGCCGAGCCGTGGGTGGCGCATGTCCCGATGGACGGCTTCCACCTGGCCGACGCCGAACTCGAACGGCTCGGGCGCCGGGACCGCAAGGGCGCCCCGGACACCTTCGACGCGGCGGGGTACGCGGCACTGCTGCGGCGGCTGCGCGAGGAGTACCCGGGCAGCGCGCCGGGCGGGGGCGAGGTGGACGGCGAGACCGTCTACGCCCCTGGCTTCGAACGCGTCCTCGAACAGCCGCTCGCGGGCGCGGTCCCGGTGCCGCCGTCCGCCCGGCTGGTCGTGACGGAGGGCAACTACCTGCTGCTGGACCGGGGCCCCTGGAGGCGGGTGCGCGCCCGGCTGGACGAGGTGTGGTTCTGCGAGCTGGACGAGGAGGAGCGGGTGCGCCGCCTGGTGGCCCGGCACGAGCGGTTCGGCAAGGGGCACGCGGAGGCCGTGGCCTGGGTGCGCCGGAGCGACGCGCGCAACGCCGAGCTGGTGGCCGCGACCCGCGCCCGCGCGGATCTCCTCGTCCCGGCGACCGCCCTTCCGGTCTGGCCCTGACCCGTACGGATCCGCCCGCGCGACCACCGGTCATGACGGTGAGTGAGCTATGTTGAAGCGCTGTGGGAGACAAAGGAGGCGCCTCGGTGCCATCGCCGCAGCAGGCTCGCGCCCAGGCGTCCGCGATCACCTCGGGCACGTCGGTCCCGCGGACGCAGGCCGCACCGGCCTCGCAGCTCAGGGCGCTCTTCGACGGACCCCAGCTGTCCCCCGGGCAGCGCCGCATCGCCCAGTACCTGATCGAGAACCTCGCCGAGGCGGCCTTCCTGTCGGTCACCGAACTGGCGGACCGGGTGGGGGTCAGCCAGCCCTCGGTGACGCGGTTCGCGGGCGCGGTCGGCTTCAGCGGCTACCCGGCGCTGCGCGAGCGGCTGCAGTCCCTCGCGCTGGCCGGCCTCGCCGGCGGCCCCGGCCCGGTCGAGGAGGACCGGGGCAACGAACTCCAGGCGGCCGTCGACGCCGAGATCGAGAACCTGGAGAACCTGCGCCGGGACCTGGCCGACCCCGAGCGGGTGATCAGCGTGGGCCGCGCGCTGTCCCGGTCGGCGCCGCTGACCGTGCTGGGGCTGCGCATCTCGGTCTCACTCGCCGAGTACTTCGCCTACGCGGCCCGGCGCATCCACCCGGACGTGCGGCTGGTGACCCGCGGCGGCAGCGTGGCCTACGACGCGCTGCTCCAGTCCCGGGAGGCGGGCGGCACCTGGGTGCTGGCGTTCTCCATGCCCCGGCACGCCCAGGAGACGCTGAACGCGGTCCGGGTCGCGCGCGGCGCCGGGCTCAAAGTGGCCCTGGTGACGGACCTGGCGCTGGGTCCGGTGGCGGACGAGGCCGACGTGACCTTCGCGACCGGCACCGGTTCCCGGCTGGTCTTCGACTCCTACGCGGCGCCCGGCATCGTCTGCGCCGCCCTGCTCCAGGCGATGACGGACGCCGACCCCGAGCGGACCCAGGCCCGGCTGGAGGAGTACGAGCAGGTCGCCGACCAGCACCAGTTCTTCCTGAAGGACTGACCGGCTCCGGTCCTCCGGCCGGTCCGTCGCCGCGGCGGTCGGAACGCGGGCGCGCCGCGGTGGTCGGAACGTACGCGGACCAGCCCCCGTAAACCCGGCATGAATGTTTTCATACGCCTTGCAAAGCGGATGGCATATATAAATACTGCTCACGGATCGCGGCCCGGCTCCCTGCGTCGGCCCCCTCCACGACGCACGCCGCACACCCGGAAGCGATGACCATGCCTGTGACCACCACGCGTGTCAGCCCGGACTGGCCCTGCCAGGTCAAGCCGCCCGGCAGCTACGACTGGGAGCGCTCGGCGGTCAGATGGCTGCGGGACCTGGTCCCCGCCCGCTACGGCAGCTACCCGGCGCTGCTGCGCCATCCCGTACTCCTCGCCCGCCATGCGCAGATCCAGGTGCAGCAGGAGGTCAGGGTGGCCCGCACCGCCCTGCAGACCGCGCGCGCCGACCTGCCGCGGCTGGGCCTTCCCGAGTCGGTGATCGAGCACACGATCAAGCTGTACGCCGGGGAGCTCCTTCAGCTCCAGCACATCGCGCGCAGTGTCCGGGCGGTCACCGAGGCCCTGCTGCGGCACGGCGGCGCGGGTCGCTGAGGCACTGCCGCCGGGGCCCGCCCCGCCCGCCTCTCCCCCGCCCGGCCGCCGGCCGGGACGCAGCTGAGGCACCCCCGGAGCGCCCGCTCGCACAAGTATCCGATCTGGCCGTGATCGGATCAGGTCATCTGTGCGATGCTCGACCCGTGACCGGCGATTCCGTGTTCTCCAGGGAGTCCGGCGGCGCGCCCGGCACGGCGGCGCCGACCGGTACGGCTGCCGTGGTCGAGCGGGCCAAGGGCGCGCTGATGGCGCTCACCGGCTGCTCCCCCGAGGCCGCGCACGAGGATCTTCTGCGGCGGGCCAAGGCCGCGCACCGCACCCTGACCGAGGAGTGCTGGATCGCCCTGGGCACGCTGGTGCCGCCGCTGAGCCATGCCGCCGGGTCCGCGACCGCCGACGAGGAGGCCGAGGGCGCCGTCCTGGCCGGGCTCGGGCGGGCGCTGACCCATGTGGAGACCCCGCCGGACCTCGCCCGGTGCCTGCTGGCCCACCTCGCCGGGCCCGTGGGCGCCGACGCCGTGCTGATCCACCGCTGCCCGCCGTCGGGCGAGCCGGTGCTCATCGGGTACGCGGACACGGACGGGACGCGGGCGCGGCGGTGGCGGGACGTGCCGCCGCCGGCCGGGACCGGCGGCACCGGCGAGCGCAGCGTCCGCGCGCCGCGCCGGACGGAGCACACCGTCTGGCTGCCCGTGGCCGGTACGGACGGCGCCGAGGTCGTCGTCGGCGTGCTGCGGGAGCGGGCGGACCCGTTCACTCCCCGCACCCGGGAGCTGCTGCGCCATGTCTCCTGGCTGTGCGCGGGGCGGCTGCGCGACCTCGGCGCGGGACAGGGCCGCCCCGGCTCCTCCGGAGCGCCGCGGCCACCGGTCCCCGCGCCCGCGTCCCTGCCGGTGGACGGCCTGTTCGCGGCGCTGCCCGGCGCGGTCCTGCTGCTCTCCCCGCTGCGCTCGCCCTCGGGTGACGTGGAGGACTACCGCGTGGACGCCGCCACCGCGCAGAGCGCCGACGTGCTCGGTCTCGACGCGGGCGACCTCGTCGGGCGGCGGCTCCTGGAGTGCCGGCCGGACGCCGCCGGGGAACCGCTGTGGCAGAGCTGGCTCGCGGCCCTCGACACCGGGGAACCCCGCGAGAGCGAGCCGTTCGCCCGGCGGACACCGGAGCCGGGGACCGACCGGCGGGAGCCGCCGCAGTACGTGGTGCGGGCGGTCCCGCTGGGCGACGCGCTGGTGGTTAGCTGGCTGCGGCACGACGCCTCGGACCGGCAGGCGCAGCGCCTGGCCGAGCTACAGCGCCTCGGGCGGCTGGGCTGGGCCGTCTGGGATCTGGTCACGCATGAGGCGGCCTGGTCGGACCAGGTCCATCTGCTGCTCGACCGCGACCCCGCGCTCGGCCCGGTCCCGGTGGAGCTCCTGCCGGACCTCGCCGTGCCGGAGGACGGACCGGCGCTCGGCCGGGCGGTACGGGAGCTGCTGCGCGACGGCACATCCTTCGACGTGCCGTTCCGGGTGCGGACGACGGCGGGGCTGCGGCATCTGCGGGCGGTCGCCGAGACCGTCGTGGACACCGCGGGCCGGCCGGTGGAGGTGCACGGCTTCGTCCAGGATCTCACCGCGCAGCGCAGCGCCGAGCTGGCCCTGGTGGAGAGTGAGCGGACGATGCTCGCCCAGGACGGGGTGCTGCGGGCGGAGCGGATGCTCGCGGGCCGCCTCCAGCACGCGCTGCTGCCGCTCCCCCGCCACGCGGTGCGCCTGGCCGGGCTGCGGGTCGATGTCACGTACCTGCCCGCCGAGTCCGGGATCCACGTCGGCGGCGACTGGTTCAGCGCGGTCGAACTGCCGGACGGGGACGCGCTGTTCGTGGTCGGCGACGTCGCCGGGCACGGGATCGACGCGGTGGCGACGATGGCGCAGCTCCGGTTCACCGCCAAGGGCATGATCTTCACCGGCTCGTCGCTGACCGGGGCGCTGGCCCGCCTCAACACGCTGCTGCTGCACTCCCGCGACACCAAGGGCACCGCCACCCTCGTCCTGGCGCGCTACGAACCGCGCGAGCGCCGCCTCGTCTGGGCCCAGGCCGGCCATCTGCCGCCGCTGCTGCTGCGCCGGGGCGAACCGCGGTACCTGGAGCGTCCGTTCGGCGTGCTGCTGGGAGCGACCGAGACACCGGTCTACGCGGAGGCCGAGTGCCGCCTCGAACCCGGGGACCGGCTGCTGTTCTACACGGACGGACTGGTCGAACGGCCCGGCGAGAACATCCAGCGGGGTCTGGAGCGGCTCGCCCGGAACGCGGCCGCCCACCACGCGGACGCGCCCGGCTCCCTGGTGCCGCTCCTGGGGTCGATGCTGGAGGGCGAACGGCGCGACGACGTGTGCGTGCTGGACGTACGCGTGCCGGGCGAACCCGCGTAGTCGGCGCGGTCGGCGCACCCGGTGCGAACGGCGTACCCGGTGCGACGGGCAGGCCGGACGTGTGAGCAGGACGTGTGAGCAGGACGTACGGAACGGACGCGCGGGCCGGGCGCGTTCAGCCGGCCGGGTGTCCCGGTGTGATGTCCAGGGTGTCCGACAGGCGCAGCAGCGGCGTTCCGCCACGGCTGTCCCGGTCGTCCCTGTCGTCCCGGCCGCCGGAGTCGACCGGGTCGAGCACGAAGCCGACATGGTCCCCGCCGTCGGCGCGCCCGACGACGCGGCCGACGAACCAGGCGGGCGCGTCGTCGAGGACGACGGCGCCGTCGGGCCGCGCGGTGCGGCGCAGACCGGCGAACTTGTCGACGCCGTCGTCGCCGGTGCGGCCACCGAACAGGGCGGCCAGCGCGTGCTGTTCCCGGGTCAGCGTGTGCACGGCGAGCCGGTCGGCACGCCCGGCCACCCGGAAGGTCCGGTTCGCCCGGGACAGCCACACCACGAACCGCAGCGGGTCGAGGGAGCACTGCGAGGCGAACCCGACCAGGCAGCCCGCGCGCTCCCCTCCGGCCGCCGCGGTCACCACGTACATCTCGGGGTCCAGCCGTCCGACGAACGCGTCCATGCCCGGTGCACCCGATGCGTCCCGCATGTCCCGCTCCCTTCCCGTCCCGCCCTCGCGAGATGGTACCCAGTACCTTTACGCACGGCACTGAGTGCCATACCCTGTCGTGTGCACGGCGGCACCGCGAGCCGCCCCCGCCCGTGCACGGGTACCCCGGCAGGCGGGATTCCGGCCCAGCGCAGGGAGTTGACCAGCGTGTACCACCCCTCAGGAAACGAGACCGGTGCGGCGGCCGGCTCCGCGACCGGTCTGCTCGAACCCGCGGCCGGTGACCGGGAGGCACTGACCTTCCAGCGCTGCACCTGGTGCGGTACGGCGATGTACCACCGGCTGCTGTGTCCGGTGTGCGGGGGCAGCGAGCTGCGCACCGAGCGCAGCGCGGGCACCGGCACGGTCCGGCACGCCGCGATCGTGCACCGCAACACGCCCGCGGCGCGCAATGTGTCGATGGTGGAGATGAGCGAGGGTTTCGTCGTGCGGGGCAGGGTCATGGGGCCGCTCATCGCCATCCACGGCGGCGACCGGGTACGGCTGACCACCGCGAAGGACCCGGTGCGCGGCGAGCCGGTCTTCCAGCTGCTGGACGAGCCGTACCGCGCCTGGAGCTGACGGCGGCCCCGTCCGGCCGGAGCGGCGACCGCCCCGCGACGGCGTCGCGGACGTGCTCCGGTGACCCGGCGGGTCCCGTGTGCCGGGCAGCGAGGGCCAGTACGAGGAAGGTCAGCAGCGCGCAGCCGGCGTAGACACACCCGGGCCAGGCCAGCGCCCACGGATACGGGTCGGGCCGGGAGAGCCGGTCCTCGGCGCCGATCAGCCGGGGCACCAGCCGGGCCCCGGTGACGGCCGCCCACAGGACGAGCACGGTCCGGGCCGCCGCCCGGGTGCGGTGCGGGCCGTGCGCCAGCCAGATCATGGCGGGCAGGCACCAGATCCAGTGGTGGCTCCAGGAGACCGGGCACACCAGCAGCCCGTACAGCTCCACCGTGACGAGGACGCCCAGCGGGTCGTCGCGGCGCAGGGCGGCGCGCAGGGCGCCGGCCGCCGCCAGGGTGACCAGGGCGAGTGCGGCCCACCAGAGCGCGGTGCCGACCGCGTCGTGGCCGAGGAGCCGGGTGAGCGCGCCGCGCAGCGACTGGTTGCGCACCGACCACACCGGGCCGACGCGCCGTGTGTCCGTCACCAGACCCGACCAGTAGCGCTCCGACTCGCCCGGGGCGATCCACCAGGCGAGCCCCACGGCGGCGCCGCCCGCGGCGACCGCCCAGCCGGCCGCCCGCCACTGCCGTGTGGCCAGCAGATACGCCCCCGCGACGGCCGGGGTGAGTTTCAGCGAGGCGGCCAGCGCGACGGACGTGCCGCGGACGGCCGCGCGGCGGCCGAACGCCAGGCCCCCGACGACGGCCCCGCCCAGCAGCAGGTTGATCTGGCCCTGGTCGAGGGTGTGGCGCACGGGTTCGAGCCAGGGCGCGGCGGCGGCCCAGAGCAGCGCGCGGTCCCGGTCGCCGCCGGACCTGTGCGGCAGCAGCCGGAGCGCGCCCGCCGTGACGACGAGCACGGCGGCCAGGGAGGCGGCCCGCCAGAGCACCACCGCCGCCGTCCAGGGCAGCCGCGCCAGCGGCAGCAGCACCAGCGCGGCGAACGGCGGGTAGGTGAAGGGGAGTTCGGGGATGGGCGGCCCGGTGCGCACCACCTGGTCGTAGAGGCCGCCGGTCAGGACGTGCGGCGCGGCCTCGTGGTAGACGCGCAGGTCCAGCGGCTCGGCCGGACTCAGGAACGCGGTCAGCGCGTACAGCGCGAGGGATCCGGCCAGACACCACCCGGCCCGGCGCGTCAGCCACCGGCCCGCGCGCCGCCCGTGGACCGCGGTCCTCTTCACCGCACCACCTCCGTCGCCTCCGCGCCACCGGTCGCCCCGGCCACCCGCCTCGTCCGTGTCCCGCCCCAGGAACGACCGGTGCCCCACCGGCGTCACCGGTGATACGCCGACGGAGTGTGGTGCGGGTGTACTCCGGGCGGCCCGCGGCCGACGACGGGGCGAGGACGCGAACCGCGCGGTGGCCGCGCCGTGTTGACACTGGCGTGATCATGTCGCTGACGTCGCGTCACTCACGCCTCACAGGCAACCCACAGCCCATCTGCCCCGTCCTCCGGGGCACCAGTGGCCCCCGGTACCGACGGGGCGCCGCGTCCGAGCACCGGAGGAAGCCCGTGTTCCCAGGAGTGTTCCGAGGAGGGGACCGTTGATCCGCGTCCGTCGAATAGGGGTCACCGCCGTGGCGTTGCTCGCCATGGCGGGAGCCGCGCCCGCGTCCGCACAGGCGGCGGGGGCGGCGCAGGACCGACTGCCGTCCGCCGCAGGGCAGTCGGCGGCGGCCGGTGACAGCGGCACCGGGCTCCCGCCCGGCTGGCGCGTCACCGGGTCGGGCGACGCCCGGCAGTTGGAGTGGCACACGGGCACCCCGGTGCCCATGGGCGACGCGCGCGTCGAGTTCTACGCGGGCGACCGCCTGCTGGGCCTGCCGCGGCCCGGCGGTGACGGCCGTACGTTCCGGCTTGACCTGAGCGCGGCCCGCACGAAGGGCCTCAAGAAGCTGACGGACCTCCAGGTCCGCGCGTCCGGCCGCAGACTGGACGCCGAGGAGAAGTCCGGGGCCGCGCAGGCACCGGGCCGCCGCGGCGCCCTGGCGGCGGCTCAGCCGCCCGCCCCGCTCCCGGCGGGCAAGGTCGACCCGGGCAAGCCGGGCACCTACCGCACCACGACCGGCGAGTACCGGCTCAAGTCGGTCCGGCTGCCCGGCCTTCCGGCCCCGGTGGAGATGCAGGCCGTGGTGGTGACGCCGCAGGGCGCCACCGGCCGCCGCCCGCTCGCGCTGTTCCTGCACGGCCGCCACGCCCCCTGCTACACCCCGCACAGCGACGAGGTGTCCGGCGACTGGCCGTGCCCGGCCGGCTCGCTGCCCATCCCCAGCCACCGCGGCTACCTCCAGGACCAGAAGCTGCTGGCCTCGCAGGGGTACGTGACCGTGTCCATCGCGGCCAACGGCATCAACGGCCAGGACTGGCAGGCCGAGGACGGCGGCGCCCAGGCGCGTTCCTCGCTCGTGCGGCAGCACCTGGCCCGCTGGGCGGACTGGGCCGCGCACCCGGCCACGGCACCGGCCGCCGTACGCCGGGGCCCGGTGGCCGACCTGTCGCGGGTCCTGCTCGTCGGGCACTCGCGCGGCGGCGAGGGCGTCAACCGCGCGGCCATGGACAGCCTGTACCCGCCCGCCGCCGACCAGGACGGCTATCACGGCAGGACCCGCTGGCACATCAGCGGCACCGTGCTGATCGGCCCGACGATCTTCGGCCAGAATCCGGTCGCCGACGTCCCGTCCGCCACGCTGCTGCCCGGCTGCGACGGTGACGTCTCCGACCTCCAGGGCGAGGTGTACGTGGACGGCACCCGCGGGGTCAGCCGCGGCACCGCCCTGCACAGCGCCGTGTACGTGGTCGGCGCCGACCACAACTTCTTCAACACCGAGTGGACGCCGGGCAAGGCCGTGGCGCCCGCCGACGACGACTTCTACGAGGACCCGGACCAGCGCGACCCGGTATGCTCCCCCGGGACCGCCACCCGGCTGACCGCGGACCAGCAGCACCGGGCCGGCGCCACCTACATCGCCGCCGCCGCGCGGCTGTTCGTCGCCGGGGACGACCGGGTGCGTCCGCTGCTGGACGGCTCCGGTGTCCGGGCGCCCTCCGCCGACCCGGCGCGGGTGCTCACCCACGCGGTCGGCGCCGGCCGCACCGGCGGTCTGCTGCCCGACGGCCCGCTCACCGTGACCGGCGGCGGCGCCCGGCTGTGCTCGGCGGTGGACCCCGACGCGTCCGCCGCCTGCCTCGACGAGGACACTCCCGGCCGCTCGCCGCACTTCGCGCAGTGGGACGCGGACCGGGAGGCGGGCCGCCGCGCGGTCGCGCTGCGCTGGTCCGCCGCCGGTTCGGCGGTACGGATCCGGCCCGGCTCCCCGGTGTCCCTGAAGGGCGCCGAACAGCTCGCGCTGCGCGTGTTCGTCCCGCCGAACACCACCGGCACCCGGCTCGACGTGGCCGTCACCGACGCCGCCGGACACCGCGCGGCCCTCGGCACGGTCCGTGCCGACGGTCTGCCGGGCACCGAGCGCACCGCCTCCTACTGGGCGCGCGAGGTGCGCGTCCCGCTGGCCGCCGCCACCCGCGCCGGGCTCGATCTGCGGCGGATCGCGTCGCTGGAGCTGACCCCCCGCACGCGTACCGGGCAGGCCTGGCTCATGGACGCCTGGGGCTGGCGTCCGGGCACCCCGGCGGTGCGGGCCGCCGCGCTGCCCCGCGTGGACGTCGGCCGGCTGACGGTCAAGGAGGGCGACTCGGGCGAGCGCACCTACCGGGTGCCCGTGCGGGTGTCCGGGCAGGGCAGCGGCCAGGTCCGGGTGTACGTCATCGACCCGGTGACGAACGAGGCGAAGGACCGGCTGGTGACGGTGCGGCCGGGCGGGCACTCGATCGACGTGCCGGTCCTGGTGCGGGGCAACACCCGCTACAGCGCGGACGTGGCGAACGACATCGTCGTCAAGGCGGTGCACGGCGCGGTGGTCGGCTCGCACCGGGGCGGGGTGACCGCCCTGAACGACGACCCGGAGCCGACGGTCACGGTGACGCCCGTCGCCGACCGGGTCACCGAGGGCGAGACGCTGAAGTGGCGGGTGAACCTGTCCGCGGTCGCCGACTCGGACATCGCGGCCATCTTCGTCGTGCAGCCCGTCACGGACGGCCCGGAGCTGTCCACCAAGGACGTCGACCCGCAGTGGCTGTCGGACACCACCGGTGAGTCGCCCGACCCCGAGCGTCCGCTGTCCTCCCTGGGCATGTACCTGTGGGCCGCGATCCCGGCGGGCGAGCTGAGCACCGAGCTGAGCGTCCCCACCGTCCGCGACCAGGTGGCGGAGCAGCCCGAGCGGGTCCGCATCGCGCTGACCGGCGACGACGGGCAGGTGCACGAGGGCCTGCCGGTGGTGACGGGAACCGTCCTCGACGCCTCGTAGGACGCACCGGCACCCCGGGTGGCTCCCGTGCGCGGATCAGCGCGCGGGGGTCACCCGGATCCCCACGGTGCCCCGCTCGCCCCTGCGCAGCCTGCTGCCGAGCAGGGTGAGGCGGCCGATCAGCCCGTACTTGCGGGCGATGAGACTCCGATAGCGCGCGGTGGTGTCCCGGTCGCAGATCTCCGCGGTGGCGGGCAGCTGGTCGCCGGTCGGGTGCCCGCGCACGTCGCACGGGCCGACCAGCACGTCGGCGCGGGCGCGGATCCGCTTGACCTTCCAGGAGTCGGCGGCCGTCCACACGCCGAGCGCCGCGCCGTCGCGCACCACCCAGACGGGCGTCGCCACGGGCGTACCGTTCTTGCGGTAGCTGGTGATCAGCACATACTTGCCGGCCCCGAGCCGTGCCACCGGATCCACGTCCATGCCTGGCATCCTAGGCCGGTTCCGGTGCTCGGCGCCGGGACTCGGGACAGGGAACGACGGCCGCGGTGGCCTCGCGTGTGACCGCGCGGCGGGTGCGGGGGTGCTGACAGTGCGCCCCGGCCGGAAGGGCCGGGGCGTGCGGGACGGGGGCTGCGGGAGGAGCGGGGAACCGGTGCCCGGCGGCGGCCAGGGGCACCGACCGGGACGGCGGCGGGTCAGGCCGCCTGGTCCGAGACCGGAGCGGCCGTGGCCCACTCCATCACGAGGCGCTGGTACACCTCGCGCTGCTCGGTGGTCAGTGTCCCGCCGGACCTGCGCCACAAGGCACGGATCTCCTCGTTGACCTCCGCGGCCGATCGCTCGGAGGCGGCTTCAACAGTGGTGGACATGCTGTGAAGCATATGCCGATCGATGTGAAGACGGAGTGAGTAAGTACGACCGAACCGGACATAACGGACCGTGTTGCTGCTCACGTCGATCCGGGGCGGCCCGCCCCTCCCGCGCCCGTCCCTCAGGTGCCCGGCTTGCGGCCGTAGACGAAGACGTCGTCGCCCTTCTTCAGCAGCGACCAGTACTTCTTGGCGTCCTTGGCGGTCATGTTGACGCACCCGTGCGAGCCCGGCGGGTTCCACACGCTCACGCCGACCGAGTGGAAGGCCTCGCCGCCGTCGAAGAACTGGCTGTAGGGCATCTTCACGTGGTACAGCGTCGACACGTGGTCGATGTGCCGCCAGTAGATCTTCTTCAGACCGGTGCGGGTCTCGTACTTGTCCCGGCCGGTGCGCACCGGCACGGGGCCGTACACCAGACGCTTGCCGTCCTGGATCCAGCTGAGCTGGAGCGTGAGGTTCACGCAGGCTATGCGGCCCTTGTTGGTCGGGCACCTGCCGTCCTTGTTCGGGTTCTTCCCGACGGCCTTCTGCTTGTTCATGAGATCCATCACGCCCCAGGTGACCGGGCCCGCGTACCCGATCGTGGGCGTGATGCCGTGCTTGCTCTGGAAGGCCTTGATCGCCTTGCAGTCGGCGGCCGACTGCCGGCCGTCGGCGGGACGGCCGAGGAACTTCTCGACCTTCTTCTGGTACGGCCCGGTCGACGCCGTGCAGCTCGTCGCCGCCTGGGCCGGTGCCGTGCCGAGCGCGAGTGCGAGCGGCGTCACCAGTCCGGTGACGCCCAGCACCACGGCGCCTCGTCTGCCCATCTGCCTCATGCTGGGCTTCCCCCTCGGTTCAGTCGTGTGTCCGCGCTTTCCGGACACTTCCGGACAGCTAGACCGCCTCGGGACCGTGCCGGTTGTGGAACGGCCCGCATCGAGACGGAACGGTGACACTCGGCGCCGCGCGGCGGCCTCACCCGGTGCGGCCGGGTGTCCCCACCGCGGTGTGGAAGCCCGTGTTCACGGCGGTCAGGCCGCCGTCCACGGTCAGGGCGGTGCCGGTGATCCAGGCCGCGTCGCGGGAGGCGAGGAAGGCGACGGCGGCGGCGATGTCGTCGGGCTCGCCGATCCGGCCCAGCGGATACAGGGCACCGAGCCGGTCGAGCGCGGCCTCACGGCCCTGCCAGGCCGAGGTGCGGACGGTGCCGGGAAGGACGACGTTGACCCGCACCCCGCGCGCGCCCGCGTGCCCGGCGAGGGTGCGGGCGAGCGAGATCAGGCCCGCCTTGGCCGCGCTGTAGGCGTGGTTGCCGAAGTCCTGGAGGCCGTTGACCGAGCCGATGCCGACGATCGCGCCCCGGCCCGAGGCCGCGAGGTGGGGCAGCGCGGCGCGGAAGCAGCGGCGCGCGCCGTGCAGGGTGATGTCGAGGTCGCGGGCCCACGCCTCGTCCGGGTCGTCCTCGAAGAGCGGGGTGTCCGGGGAGCAGTGCGCCGCGGCGGTGACCAGCACGTCGAGCGAGCCGAACGCGTCCACGGCGTGCGCCACGGCCGCCTCGACCGCGTCCCGGTCCGCCACGTCGCACGGGCGGGCGCGTGCGTCGAGTCCCTTCTCCCGCAGGCCCGCCGCGGTCCCCTCGGCCGCGTCCCCGTCCGCGTCGGTCACCAGGACGCGCGCTCCCTCCTCGGCGAGCCGGCGCGCGGTGGCCGCGCCGATGCCGCGCGCCGCGCCGGTGACGAGAACTCCGTACCCCTCGAAACGCCTTGTGTCCGTCATGGCCCCGAACCTAGTGCGGCCGCACCCCTTCCGGGCAGATACGGTGCAGCACATGTCCGCCTTTCTCCAGCAACTCCCCGCGCTCATCGGTGTGGTGATCGGCGCCCTCGGCTCGTACCTGGCGGTGGTGCGCAGCGACCGCGCCCGGTCCGAACGCGAGCGCGCGACCCGCTGGGAGGAACGGCGCCTGGCGGTGTACGCCGACTACGCGCGGGTGCTGAAGAAGGCCGTCACGCTGTCCTACCGGGTCGCCGCCCACCTCGGCAACGACCCGCACCCGCATCCGCTGCCCCTCGCCGAGGCCGAACCGCTCCTGGCGGAGGCCGCCCTCGCCCGCGACCCGGCGGGCGAGGCACTGATCATGCTGGGCGCGCCGGAGGTCGTGGAGCGGGCCCGGGTGTGGGTCCTGGTGGCGATGGACATGGAACGGTTCCTGCGCGAGGAGCGGCACGCCCCCGGGGCATGGCAGGCCCTGCTGACCCGCCAGCGCGAGGCGCGCCAGGGCTACTACGCCGCCGTACGCACCGACCTCGCCCTCCCACCGGGCCACCCGGCCCGCTGGCAGATCCCCGGGACGGCGCAGCCGCCGGTACCGGGGACGCGGTGAGCGGGGCCACGCCGGTGAGCGGGGCGCTGTTCCGTGTGTGTTCGTTCAGCGGTAGCCGGTGGTGTCGGCGGGGCGGCCCCTGTCCTGGACCTCGGCGAGGTAGCGCCAGGCGTCGGGGCGGCTGCCGTCCAGGTCGGTGAAGCCGTACTCGCGGGCGAGGGCGCCGCTGGACAGGGACCGGCCGTTCAAGCGGGCCGTGTCCGGGTCGGCGGCGAGTGCGGCGACGGCGCGGCCCACGTAGCGGGGGGTCTCGGAGATCGCGAAGTGCGGGACGTCCGCCAGGGCGTCGCGCCAGTTGTCCTCGCGCACCCCGAAGTGGTCGAGCATCAGCTCCGAGCGGAGCCAGCCGGGGGTGAGCGCGACGGCGGTGGCGCCGCGCGGCCCGAGTTCATGGCCGAGGGCGAAGGCCATGCGCAGCACGGACGCCTTGGCGAGGTCGTAGAAGAGATTGACCCGGTAGGTGTCCCGGTTGTACTCGGCGGTGCCGTCAGTCATCTCCACGACCAGGCCGCCGGGCCGGCGCAGCAGCAGCGGCAGCGCGTGGTGGCTGGTGACGAGGTGCGTCTCCACGGCGAGGCGGAGCAGCCGCAGCCCGTTGTCCAGGTCGTGCTCCCACACCGGGGTGTCCCACTCGAAGAGGTGCTCGCCGCCCCAGATGTCGTTGACGAGCACGTCGAGGCGGCCCTGTTCACGGTCGACGCGGTCGATCAGGGCGCGGCCCCGGCCGGGCTCCAGATGATCGACGGGGACGGCGATGCCGTGTCCGCCGGCCGCGGTGACCAGGTCGGCGGTGTCCTCGACGGTCTCGGGGCGGTCGTACTCGGAGCGGCGGGCGCGGGTGCTGCGGCCGGTGACGTACACGGTGGCCCCCGCGGCGCCGAGTTCCACCGCGATCCCGCGGCCCGCCCCGCGGGTCGCGCCCGCGACCAGCGCGATTTTGCCCTCCAGCGGACGTGACATGTCCGGCCTCCCCTGTGCTTGCTCGTGCGTGCGACGCGCGGTGGGTCCGCGCGGTGTGCACGCCGAGCATCGCGGGGAAGCCGGACATCTCCTGTCAGGTATTTCCGGCGGGGGCGGGCCCCGGCGGCGGCTCAGTGGCCGCGGGCGATCCACTCCTGGAGGTGCGGGGCCTCCGCGCCGATGGTGGTGGTGTCGCCGTGCCCGGTGAGCACCTTCGTCCCGGGCGGCAGCGTCAGCAGACGGTCGCGGATCGAGTCGATGATGGTCGGGAAGTGGGAGTAGGAGCGGCCGGTGGCGCCGGGGCCGCCCTGGAAGAGGGTGTCCCCGGTGAAGACGACGCCGAGCCCGGGGTCGTACAGGCACACCGCGCCCGGCGCGTGACCGGGGGTGTGCAGGACCGTGAGGTCGGCGCCCGCCGTCTCGATCACCTGGCCGTCGACGAGGTGCTCGTCCGGTTCCCGGTCGGGGTGGGTCGCCCGCCACAGCGGCAGGTCGTCGCGGTGCAGCCAGATCACCGCGCCGGTGAGGTCGGCGAGCGCCGGAGCGGCGTCGATGTGGTCGTTGTGGGCGTGGGTGCAGACGATGGCGGTGAGCCGGCGGTCGCCCACGGCGGCGGCGATGGCCTCGGCGTCATGGGCGGCGTCGATGACGATCGCCTCGTGGTCGTCGCCGACGATCCACACGTTGTTCTCGACGTCCCAGGTGCCGCCGTCCAGGGTGAACTGCCCGGCGGTGACGAGGCGTTCGATGCGCGCGGCCATCAGAGGACCACCACCGAGCGCAGCACGTCGCCGCGGTGCATCCGCTCGAACGCCTGCTCCACCTCGTCGAGTCGGATGGTCTCGGACACGAACTTGTCGAGCGGCAGCCGTCCTTGCAGATGCAGGTCGACCAGCATCGGGAAGTCGCGCGAGGGCAGGCAGTCGCCGTACCAGCTCGACTTGAGGGCGCCGCCGCGTCCGAAGACGTCCAGCAGCGGCAGTTCGAGCTTCATCTCCGGGGTGGGCACGCCGACCAGGACGACGGTCCCGGCCAGGTCACGGGCGTAGAACGCCTGCTTGTAGGTCTCGGGGCGGCCGACCGCGTCGATGACGACATCGGCGCCGAAGCCTCCGGTCAGGTCGCGGATCGCGGCGACCGGGTCGTGGTCCTCGGAGTTGACGGTGTGCGTGGCGCCCATGGTGCGGGCGGTCTCCAGCTTGCGGTCGTCGATGTCGACGGCGATGACCTTCGCCGCGCCCGCCAGACGCGCCCCGGCGATCGCCGCGTCGCCGACACCGCCGCAGCCGATGACGGCGACGCTGTCGCCGCGGCCGACGTTCCCGGTGTTGATGGCGGCGCCGATGCCGGCCATCACCCCGCAGCCCAGCAGTCCTGCCACGGCCGGGGAGACGGCCGGGTCGACCTTGGTGCACTGCCCGGCGGCCACGAGCGTCTTCTCCGCGAAGGCGCCGATGCCCAGCGCCGGGGACAGCTCGGTGCCGTCGGTGAGGGTCATGCGCTGCCGCGCGTTGTGCGTGTCGAAGCAGTACCAGGGCCGCCCGCGCAGACAGGCACGGCACCTGCCGCACACCGCACGCCAGTTGAGGACGACGAAGTCGCCGGGGGGCCACCTCGGTGACACCGTCGCCGACCGACTCCACGATGCCCGCGGCCTCGTGGCCGAGCAGGAACGGGAACTCGTCGTTGATACCGCCCTGCTTGTAGTGCAGGTCGGTGTGGCACACGCCGCAGGCCTGGACCCGTACGACGGCCTCGCCGGGCCCGGGGTCCGGCACGACGATGGTCTCGACCCGTACGGGTTCGTTCTTCCCGGGTGCGATCACGCCGCGCACTTCCTGCGCCATGGTGGAGGTCCCTTCCGTCGGCCGTTCTCCGTCCCCGCGACCCTACGCCGTGCCGGGCCGGCGGCGGGCGCGAACCCCCGCGCCGCCACCGGTGTCCGGCGCGCCCGCTCCGGCTCAGCTCGGGATGGCGGGGACCAGTCCGAACAGCGGGGAGACGAGACCGGTGACCGCGTTCAGCCGGCTCAGCTCGTTGAGGTCCTGGATGTGCTGGAGCGAGGAGAGCTGGTCGGAGACCGGGGGCACCGCGTCCTGCCGGTCAGCGGGCAGCCCGGTGCGGGCCAGCGAGTCGAGCACACCCATGGGCAGCGCCCGGCCGACCACCGGCACGGACGAACCGGCGGCACTGGCGGGGAGTGCGGCGAGCCCGGTGAGCGAGGCGGCGAGGGAGGCGACGGCGACGATACGTCGAGTGGAGATCATGTCCTGAGCAACGGCGCCCGGTCCCGCCCGGACACGGGCGCGCCCGCCCGCTCACCCGTCAGGACGAGTACGGAGCGAGTACGGGACGGGTGCGGGGCGGGCGGCCCGGGACGGGCGCGGGACGGGTACCGGCGCGTCGCCCCGGCCGCACTTGCCGGTCCCGGCGCCCCGGAGGACGCTCGAAGGAGAGGCCCCGCAAGCGGCTCCTGCTCCGGGGCGCCGGGGCTCGTAGGAGGCCACCATGGCGACCACGGCAGGTCCCGCCTTCGGCACCGGCGCGCTGCGCCGGGGCATCGAGGAACACGCGGCGCCCACGCTGCTGTCGCTGTACGCGGACGACGCGGAGACACGCATCGTGGACCGCGACAGCCGGCCGAGCCACCCCAAGGTCCTGCGCGACGGCAGGATCACCGACCAGATCATGGTCCAGGCATGGGACGAGTGACGAGGAGGACCGCGGGGTTCCAGGTCAGCTCCCGGCTGACCTGGTCCTTCTCGGCCCGCGGCGGACTGGGGCAGGCGCGTTCCCCGCTGGTGCGGCGCTCCGGACCGGCCCGGACGGCTTCGGCGGCGGCCCGGTGCCTGTCCGCCGCGCTGCTGCGGTCGGTGCTGCGCGCGGCCCGGCCCGGCGCACGGCCCGCCGCGGTACGGGGGCGGCGGTCACGGCGGGGGAGGCTCCGGTGAGCGTGCCGCACCCCTGGCGAAGGGCGCACGCGCGTCCCGCTTAGGGTGGGGGCGGGCCGTGACTGGCGCTGAGGTGGAGCACCACCGGGGAGCGGCCCCTGCCGAAGTCACAGCCGCGCGCCTGGGCGATCCGCCGCACGCTCAGGAGTGGACATGTCCCAGGCCCGTCTCATGGACGGCACCGCCCTCGCCCGCCGCATCGTCGAGCGCACCGCGCACCGGGCCGCCGGACTCACCGGCCGCACGGGTGTACGGCCGTGCCTGGCCACGGTGCTGGTCGGCGAGGATCCCGCCTCGGTCACCTACGTCCGGATGAAGCGGAACCGGTGCCGCACGGCGAACATCGCCTCCCGCCACGTGGAGCTGCCCGCCGCGACCACCACCGCGCAGCTCGTGCAGACGCTGCGGGACCTCTCGGCGGACCCGTCGGTCCACGGCATCCTGTTGCAGCACCCGGTCGGCGACCACATCGACGAGCGGGCCGCGTTCGAGGCGATCGCGCCCGAGAAGGACGTCGACGGCGTCACCTTCGCCTCCTTCGCCACGATGAGCTTCGCCCTGCCCGGGTTCGTCTCCTGCACGCCCGGCGGCATCATGCGGCTGCTGGACGCCTACGACGTCGATCCGGCCGGGAAGCGCGCCGTGGTGGTGGGGCGCAGCGCGATCCTCGGCAAGCCGGTCGGCATGCTGCTGCTGGCCCGGGACGCCACGGTGACGTACTGCCACTCCCGGACCCGGGAGCTGTCGTCCGTGGTCCGCGAGGCCGACATCGTGGTGGCGGCCGCGGGCCGGCCGCGGCTGGTGCGCGGCGAGGACGTCAAGCCGGGCGCGGTCGTGATCGACGCGGGCTACAACGCGGGCAACGTCGGGGACGTGGACTTCGACACCGCGGCGGAGCGCGCCTCGCTGATCACGCCGGTGCCGGGCGGGGTGGGCCCGATGACCATCGCCACGCTGCTGGAGCAGACGGTGGACGCGGCCGCCCGGCAGCTCGGGGTGTGACCCCGGCCGGCGGGCCGAAGGGCCTGAGCGGGTACGGGGCCCGGACGGGTGCGGGGCCCGGACGGGTGCGGCCGTTGCGGTCGCGCGGGGGTGGGCGCGCCGACATGGCCGGGTCGTTCGCCGTCGGCGGGGCCGTGCGCGGTCATACTGGCCGACGTGCGCGTAACGATCATGACGGCGGGTTCCCGGGGTGACGTGGCCCCCTTCACCGGGCTGGGGCACGGTCTGGCCCGCGCGGGCCATGCGGTCACCCTGGTCACCCACGGGTGCTTCGAGCCGCTGGTCGCCGGGTCGGGCCTGGACTTCCACGCACTGCCGGTGGATCCGCGGGCCGAACTGGAGTCCACGCGCGGCCGGGGGCTGCACCGCAGCGCGACGGACGCGGGCAAGATGCTGCGCGCCGTCGGCCTGGTCCGCGCGGCGCTCGCCCGGATGACGGACGACCTGGTCGCGGCGGCCGAGAAGAGCGACGTACTGCTGCTGTCCGGGTCGCTGGGGCCGGTCGGGCACGCGATCGCCGAGGCGCTGGGCGTGCCCAGCATCGGCACGCATCTGCAGCCCCTCTCCCCCACCCGGGAGTTCGCCCCTCCGCTGCTCGGCGGCGGCCACTGGGGCGCGGCGGCGAACCGGCTCGCGGGTTACGGGGTGAACCTCGCCATGGAGCGGGTCTTCTCGGCGGCCGTACCCACCGTGCGGGCCCGGCTGGGTCTTCCGGCCGCCCGGCACGGCACCGCCCGCCGTATCCGGGCGGGGCTGCGGCAGCCGGTGTTCCACGGGTTCAGCCCGCTGGTGGTGCCCCGGCCGCGCGACTGGCGGCCCGGTCTGCGGGTGTGCGGCTACTGGTGGCCGTACGACCGCGAGGACGGGCTGCCCGCGTATGTGCGGCGGTTCCTGGACGCGGGACCCGCACCGGTGTTCGTCGGTCTCGGCAGTGCGACGGTGCCCGACCCGGCCCGGCTGAGCGGGACCATCGTGCGCGCGCTGCGCCTGGCCGGGCTGCGCGGGGTGGTGCAGCGCGGGTGGGGCGGGCTCGCGGCGACCGGCGAGGACATGCTGACCATCGACGAGGTGCCGCACGCGGCGCTGTTCCCGCGGATGGCGGCCGTGGTGCACCACGCGGGCGCGGGCACCACCGCGGCCGGGCTGCGCGCCGGGGTGCCCGCCGTGCCGCTGCCGGTCCAGTTCGACGAGGGCTTCTGGGCCGAACGCCTGGTGTCCCTCGGGGTGGCCCCCCGCGCCGTCCCGCTGCGCGGGCTCACCGCGAACGGCCTCGCCGCGGCCCTCGCGCGGGCCACCCGCAACCCCCTCCACCGGGAGCGCGCCGAGACCCTGGGCGCCCGCATCCGCGAGGAGGACGGCGTCGCGCCCGTGCTGCGGGCGGTCGACCTGCTGGCCCGCTGAGGGACGAGGCACCGGGCGCCGGGCGCCCCGGACCGGCCGGATCCCTGGGGCCGGACGCCCCTCCGGGCGCGCGGCCCTCGGCGTCCCGCACCACGCCGGACACCACGCCCGGCACCGGCACGGCGCCGGCACCGGCCCCCTCCCGGGCGGGCCGCGATCCGGTCCGCCCGTCCGGTCACGCCGGGCACCCCCGCCGCACGGCCAGAGTCACCCTCGGCCGCCCGCCGGTCACCCCACGCGCGAAGCACCCCCATCCGTCCCGCCGGACCCCACCCACGGCACCGACGGAGCCCCCGCGCAGGCCGCCCGCCCCGCCCCCGCGCCCGCCCCCCACCTGCCCCTCAGCTCTTCAGCCGCCCCAGTGTCTCCACCGCCTCCACCACGCGTCCCACCCCGTCCTCACCCGCGAGGCGGTCGGCGACGGTGGCGGCGGAGCGGGTGAGGACCGGGGCCCGTACCGCGCGGTCGAGGGCGTCCGCCAGGCGCTCGGGGGTCAGGCCGGTGAAGGGGATCGCGGCGGGGGCGGCGCCGAGGGCGGTGAGGCGGGCCGCCCAGAACGGCTGGTCGGCGGTGACCGGTACGGGGACGGAGGGGACCCCGGCGCGCAGGGCCGCCGCCGAGGTGCCCGCGCCCGCGTGGTGCACCACGGCGGCCGTGCGCGGGAACAGCAGGGTGTGCGGCACCTCGCCGACGGTGAGGATGTCGTCCCCCTCGGCGGCGAGGCCGGCGGCGCCGGACTGGAGGACGCCGCGCAGCCCGGCCCGGCGCAGTGCCCGTACGACGGTCTCGCTCAGGCGTTCTCCGTGGCCCCCGGCCATGGAGCCGAACCCGACGAACACCGGCGGGGGCCCGGCGGCGAGGAAGTCCTCCAGGTCCGCGGGCAGCCGGGCGTCGGGGTCGGTGTACGGCCACCAGTTGCCGACGACGTCCAGGCCGGGGCGCCAGTCGGGCGGGCGGGGCACGACGTGCTCGCTGAAGCCGTGCAGCACGGGCCAGTGCGCGGCCTCCCGGCGACGGCGTTCGGCGGCCGGGGTGCGCGGGGGCAGGCCCAGCTCGCGGCGGAGGGCGGCGACCGCGTCGCCGTAGAGGCGGTCGGCCATCCGCACTCCGAGGCGGCCCGCGGCGCGGTTGCCGAGGCGGCCCAGGGAGCGGGTGCCGGTGACGACGGGCGGGAAGGCGCCGGTGGGCGCGGTGGGCTGGAGGTAGGCGCCGATGCTCGGCAGGCCGGTGGCCTCGGCGAGGTGCCAGCCCAGCGGGGCGGTGGTGGTGGACAGCACCAGCAGCTCGGTGCCGTCGCCGACCGCGGCGGCGAAGCCTCCCGCGAGCCGGTTCACGAACGCGGCGGCGCCGCGCATCAGATCCCGCCGGCCCGTGACGGCACCCTGGGCCTCCGGCCCGGCCGGCAGGCCGCGGAACTCCACTCCGGCGCGGCGGACCAGCGGCGCGAAGGTGTCCGGGGCGGCGACAGCGACCTCGTGTCCGGCCCGGCGCAGCCCGGCGCCCAGACCGGTGTAGGGGTCGACGTCGCCCCGCGATCCGGCGGCGGCGATCAGGATCCTCATCGGTCCCCCTCGGGGTCGGTGCGGCGGGCCGCGTTGGCGTGCACGGCCCTGCCCAGGTAGGCGGCGAGGCCGGGGCGTTGCTGGGAGGGCGGTACGACGAGGGCGAAGGCGCGCGGGTCGGCGACGATGTCGTCCGCGATGCGCAGGTGCATGGCGGGCGGGCAGGAGGTGAACCAGCGCGAGATGTGCAGCCGGTGCTCCTCGGCGAGGTCCATGGCGCGTTCCCCGTCGGCGCTCTCGCCGTCGTCGAAGGCGGCGAGCAGTTCGGCGCGCCACGCTGCGGCCTCGCGCATCAGCCGCCGCCAGTCCTCCTTGCTGTGCGCGGCGGCCCGAGCCATGGACTCCCGCTGTCCTTCCGAGCCGGCCCATTTGAGCTGGGCCTCGGTGGCGTAGCTGAGGTCGAAGGCGATCTCGCCGAAGACCTCGAAGCGTTCGGCGGGGGCGAGGGTCACTCCGGTCTGCTGGACCTCGATGGCCCGTTCGGCGACCTCGGCGAGCCGCTGGAGCCGGGTGATCTCCTCGCCGAGCCGCCGCTGCCGGGCCCGCAGGTGTGCGAGCGCGTTGGCCTGCGGGTCCTTGAGGATGTCGGCGATCTCGTCGAGGGAGAAGCCCAGTTCGCGGTAGAAGAGGATCTGCTGGAGGCGTGCCAGGTCGGCGTCGTCGTACAGCCGGTACCCGGCGTGGCTGCGGCCGCCCGGCGACAGCAGCCCCGCCCGGTCGTAGTGGTGCAGCGTGCGCACCGTCACTCCGGCGAACGCCGCCACCTGTCCCACGGAGTAGCTCATCCACCTGCCCTTTCGTCGGCTCCGTCGGCGTACAGCGTGCAGCCTGACGTAAGGGCAGGGTCAACGCCGGACGGGGCATTCCGGGGGTCAGCCGCCGACGCGGCGGGTGAGGTTCAGCAGGTACTCCTTGCGGTCGAGCGGGTTGTGGTCGGTGCGCGGGCGTTCGGGCACGGGCCCGGAGCGGACCGGCGCGTAGCGTTCGAAGGCGCTGTCGAGTTCGCCCTCGCCGCGGGTGAGGCCCGGCAGCCGCTGCTCCAGCGCGTGCACCCGGGCGGCGGGCACCTCGCCCTCCAGGACGCACACGGCGCCCCGGGTGCGGGTGGTGCGCGGGACGGCGTGCAGCGCGGCGAGCACGGGCAGCAGGGCGCCGAGGGTGTCGGCGGGAGCCTCGGCCGTGAAGCGGTGCAGGGGTTCGTGGACGAGGGTGCCCGCGCGGCGCAGTGCCGTCATGAGCACCAGCGGGGTCAGGCCGCGGAAGTCGGCCCCGGTGCTGGACATGCTCTTGTCGAAGCCCTGGTGGGCGTGGCTCTGCCGGGGCGCGTAGCCGCAGTGGGTCAGGGTGACCGTGCAGTCGGTGACCTGCCAGCCGTGGGGGCCCTGGCCGAGTGCTTCGCGCACGGCGTCCTCGATCGCCTTGAAGAAGGCGTACGGCATCGAGCCGAGCTCCACCTCGCGGCGGAGGACGATCCCGGTCCCCGCCGGGGCGGGGTCGACGCGCAGGCCGACGGTGGCGAGGAAGGGGTTGCCGTCCTTCTTGTTGTACTCGACCGCCGCTCCCGTGCCGGTGGGCCGTTCGACGCACAGCGGGGTGGTCTCGCGGAAGGCGACGTCGAGTCCGAACTCGTCGGCGAGGGTGGCCTGGACGACCTCCTTCTGGACCTCTCCGTACAGCGACACCGAGGTCTGTCCGCGCGCCTCGTCGTGGCGCAGGCCGATCAGCGGGTCCTGTTCGGCGAGCCGGGTGAGGGCGAGGTGGAGGGCGCCGCGGTCGGTGCCGGGGGCCGCGACGACGACGGACTCCAGGGTCGGGGGCGCGAAGACGTGCCCGGGGGCGGGGCGGGGCACGCCGAGCGTGTCGCCGATCCTGATACCGGCCAGGCCCCACAGGCGGGCGATGCGGCCGGCCGGTACGGCGTCGGCGCGGACGTCGGTGCCGTGGTCGAAGACGCCGAGGGCGGTGATCCGGCCCTCGGTGCGGGGCTCGCCGTAGGGGAGGCGGTCGCGGATGCGGAGGGTGCCGGAGAAGACCCGGGCGTACGCCACCTTCTCCCCCGCCTCGCCCCGGTCGACCTTGAAGACGGTGGCCGAGACGGGCGCGTCGGGGTCGCCGTCGGCGGCGGGCAGGAGGTCCCTGATGCCGCCGATGAGCGCGTCGACGCCGGCGCCGGTGATCGCGGAGCCGAAGTAGACGGGGTGGACGAGGGCCCGGCGGGTCTGGTCGGCGAGCGCGGCGCGCACCCGGGCGGGGTGCAGCCGGTCCTCGACGTAGGCGGTGAGCAGGTCGTCGTCGTGGTCGGCGAGGACCTCGGCGGCGGTCGGGGCGAGACCGGGCACGAAGCGGGCCCGGGGGGTGCCCAGGTGCCGGGTGCGGCCCATGGGGACGACGGCCGGGGTGAGGCGCCGCGCGACGGCCCGCAGGACGTCGTCCTCGCGGGCTCCCCGCCGGTCGATCTTGTTGACGAAGAGCAGGGTGGGGATGCGCAGCCGCCGCAGGGTGCGCAGCAGCACCCGGGACTGGGCCTGCACGCCTTCGACGGCGGAGACGACCAGGACGGCTCCGTCGAGCACGCCGAGGACGCGTTCCACCTCGGCGATGAAGTCGGGGTGGCCGGGTGTGTCGATGAGGTTGACGGTGACGTCGTCGACGGGGAAGGAGACGACGGCGGACTTGATGGTGATGCCGCGCTGCCGTTCCAGCGCGAGGGTGTCGGTCCGGGTGTCGCCGGAGTCGACGCTGCCGAGCCGGTCGGTCACTCCGACGGAGTGCAGCAGGCGTTCGGTCAGGCTGGTCTTGCCCGCGTCGACGTGCGCGAGGATGCCGAGGTTGAGCAGGTGCACGGGGCGTCATGTCCTTGTGAGAGGGTCGGCCGGATTCCGGGGACGGACAGGGACGCAGTGCGCATCGGTGCTCCTCGTGGGGTGACGTCGGGCCGGGAGCAGTGCAGCAGAGGCGGGCGCGGGCGGGCAACGGATTAACGCGTGCGGCGGATCCGCGCCGCACGGCTCGCCGCGCCACGGACCCGGCCATAGAGTGACGTACATCACGCTGGTCGCTGATATTCCTCGCGTACGCCCGTTCGGTCCCTGGAGGGCACATGACGCACATCTCGGTCACGGTGGACGGCACCGCGTACGAGGACGAGGTGGAGCCCCGTCTGCTGCTGGTCCACTATCTGCGCGACCGGCTCGGCCTGACCGGGACGCCGGTCGGCTGCGACACCTCCAGCTGCGGTGCCTGCACGGTCGAGCTGGACGGCACGAGCGTCAAGAGCTGCAACGTGCTCGCCGTCCAGGCGGACGGCGGTGCGGTCACCACGGTCCAGGGGCTGGCCCGCGACGGCGCGTGGACGCCGTTGCAGCGGGCCTTCCACGAGCGGCACGCCCTCCAGTGCGGCTACTGCACCCCGGGCATGCTCATGGCGGCGCGTGATCTGCTGCGGGAGAACCCGCGGCCGGACGCGGCCGAGGTGCGCCGGGCCTTGGAGGGCAACCTGTGCCGGTGCACCGGCTATCAGAACATCGTCGCCGCGGTGCTGGACGCCGCCGAGGCGGAGCGGGCCGCCGGAGCCCCGGCCGCCGCGCCCGCGCGGGAGGTGCCGGCATGACCGGGCAGACGGTGGCGGGCGCCGGGCAGACGGTGGCGGGCGCCGGGCGGACGGCGGCGGGCGAGGTCGGCCGGGCCCGGCTGCGCAAGGAGGACGCGCGGCTGCTCACCGGCCAGACCAACTGGACCGACAACATCGCCGTGACCGGACTGCTGCACCTGGCGTTCCTGCGCAGCCCCATGGCGCACGCCCGGATCACCCGCGTCGACGTCTCCGCCGCCCTGGAACGCCCCGGTGTCGTCGCCGCGTTCACCGGCCGCGACCTCGCCGACGGCCTGGGGTCGCTGCCGTGCGCCTGGCCGGTCACCGAGGACATGGTGCTGCCCGCCCATCCGCCGCTCGCGCTGGAGGAGGTGCGGCACGCCGGTGACCCGGTGGCGGTCGTGGTGGCCCGCGACCGGTACGCCGCCGCCGACGCGCTGGAGGCGGTCGAGGTCGACTACGAGCCGCTGCCGCCCGTCCTGGACCTGGAGGACGCGCTCGCCGAGGACGCCCCGCTGGTCCACTCCGACAAGGGCACCAACCGGGCCTACGACTGGCCGCTGCGCGCCGGTGAGGACTTCGCGGCGGTCAGGGAGCGCGCGGACGTGGTCCTCTCGCGCCGCTACCGGCAGCAGCGTCTCATCCCCAACGCCATGGAGCCGCGCGCGGTCGTGGTCACCCCGCTCGCGGCCACCGGCGAGTACACGGTGTACTCGGCGACCCAGATCCCGCACATCCTGCGGATCATGCTCTCCGTGGTCACCGGCGTGCCCGAGCACAAGCTGCGGGTGGTCGCCCCGGACGTGGGCGGCGGCTTCGGCTCGAAGCTCCAGGTGTACGGCGAGGAGGCGGTCGCGCTGGCCGTCGCCCGCAGGCTCGGCCGGCCGGTGAAGTGGACCGAGTCGCGCTCCGAGGGGTACCTCGCCACCCACCACGGCCGCGGCATGATCCAGGACGTCGAGATCGCCGCGACCCGCGAGGGGCGGCTGCTCGGCCTCCGGGTCCGGCTGCTCGCCGACATGGGCGCCTATCTGATGCTGGTCACACCGGGAATCCCGATCCTGGGCGCGTTCATGTACCCGGCGATCTACAAGATGGACTCCTACGCGTTCGACTGCACCGGGGTGTTCACCACCCGCACCCCGACCGACGCCTACCGGGGCGCGGGGCGCCCGGAGGCCACGTACGCCATCGAGCGGATCATGGACGAGCTGGCCGCCGCGACCGGTCTGGACCCGGTGGAGGTGCGGCGGCGCAACTGGATCCGGCACGAGGAGTTCCCGTACACCTCGATCGCGGGCCTGACCTACGACAGCGGCGACTACGAGGCGGCGACCGCGAAGGCGCTCGCCCTGTTCGGGTACGACGGGCTGCGCGCCGAGCAGCGCGAGCGCCGGGAGCGCGGGGACACCGTGCGCCTGGGGATCGGCGTGTCGACGTACACGGAGATGTGCGGGCTGGCGCCCAGCCGGGTGCTGCGCGACCTCAGGTACTCGGCGGGCGGCTGGGAGGCGGCGAGCATCCGCGTGCTGCCCACCGGCAAGGTCGAGGTGGTCACCGGGACCAGCCCGCACGGGCAGGGGCACGTGACCTGCTGGAGCCAGATCGCGGCGGACGTGCTGGGCGTGCCGTTCGAGGACGTCGAGGTGGTGCACGGCGACACGCTGGTCGCCCCGCAGGGCATGGACACCTACGGGTCGCGCTCGCTGGTGGTGGGCGGGTCGGCGGTGCACCGGGCCGCCGAGAAGGTGGTGGCCAGGGCCCGCAGGGTGGCCGCGCATCTGCTGGAGGCGAGCGAGGACGACCTGGAGTTCAGCGGCGGGGTGTTCGCGGTGAAGGGCTCACCGGAGGCCCGCAGGACCATCCAGGAGGTGGCCTTCGCGACGTTCACCTCGCACGACGTGCCCGAGGGCATGGAACCCACCCTCAACGCCGGACACGTGCTCGACCCGGAGAACTTCTCCTACCCGCACGGCACCCACCTGTGCGCCGTCGAGGTCGACACGGAGACCGGGCGGACCCGGATCCGGTCCTACGTCTGCGTCGACGACGTGGGCCGGGTGATCAACCCGATGATCGTCGAGGGGCAGGTGCACGGCGGCCTCGCCCAGGGCATCGCGCAGGCCCTGTACGAGGAGGCCGTCTACGACACCGAGGGCAACCTGCTCTCCGGCACCATGGCCGACTACCTGGTGCCGTCGGCGGCGGACCTGCCCGAATTCGTCACCGCCCGGACCGAGACCCCCGCCCCGTCCAACCCGCTCGGCGCCAAGGGCGTGGGCGAGGCCGGGACGATCGCGTCCACGCCCGCCGTGGTCAACGCGGTCGTGGACGCGCTGCGCCCGCTCGGCGTCCACGACGTGCCGATGCCCTGCACACCCGAGCGGGTCTGGGAGGCGGTCAGGGCGGCACGCGAGACCCGCACGGACGCCGAGGAGGCCCCGGCATGATTCCCCCCGCGTTCGACTACGTCAGGCCCGGCACGCTCGACGAGGCCCTGCGCGCGCTCGCCGGCGCGGGCGAGGACGCCAAGGTGCTGGCGGGCGGGCAGAGCCTGCTGCCGCTGCTCCGGCTGCGCCTCGCCTTCCCCGAACTGGTCGTCGACATCGGCCGGATCCCCGGGCTGCGCGGGGTCCGCGAGGACGGCGACACCCTCGTCATCGGCGCGCTCACCACCCACCACGACATCGTCCACGACCCGCTGGTGCGCCGGTACGCGGGGCTGCTGGCACAGGCCACCGCCGAGGTCGCCGACCCGGCCGTGCGCCACCGGGGCACCCTCGGCGGCTCGCTCGCCCATGCCGACCCGGCCGGCGACCTGCCCGCCGTCGCGCTGGCCCTGGACGCCGAACTCGTCGCCGCCGGTCCGGGCGGGCGGCGCACCGTGGCGGCCCGGGACTTCTTCGCCGACTATCTGCTGACCGCGCTGGAACCGGACGAACTGCTCGTGGAGGTGCGGGTGCCCAAACGGGCCGGCTGGGGATTCCGCTACGAGAAGTTCCAGCGGGTCGCCCAGTCCTGGGCCGTCGTCGGCGTCGCCGCCCTGGTGCGGCACGAGCGCGGACGCGTCGCCGAGGCCCGGATCGGCCTGACCAACATGGGCGCCACCCCGCTGCGGGCGACGGCCGCCGAGGAGGCCCTGGCGGGCGCGGCGGACGCCGCGGCGGTGGCACGGGCCGCGCAGGCGGCCGCCGAGGGCACCCGGCCCTCCCGTGACGCCTCCGCCTCCCCCGAGTACCGGGCGCACCTGGCCCGGGTGCTCACCCGGCGGGCCGTCCTGGCCGCCACCGGAACGGGGTGAGCGCCGATCACCGGCATCGACAGCCCCGAAGAGGCGCGCGCCCGCCTGGAGGAGACCGGCTACCTCGTCGACGACGGGCTCGCCGTCGCCTGCTTCCTGGCGCTGCGCCTGCACCGGCCCGTGTTCTGCGAGGGCGACGCGGGCGTCGGCAAGACCGCGCTGGCCGGCGCCCTCGCCGAGGTGCTCGGCGCGCCCCTCATCCGCTTGCAGTGCCACGAGGGCATCGACGCCTCCCAGGCCCTGTACGACTGGGACTTCCCCCGTCAGCTGCTGCATCTGCGGGCCGCCGAGGCGGCCGGGGTCACGGACGCGGACCGGCTGGAGCGCGAGCTGTACGACCGGCGGTTCCTGCTGGCCCGGCCGCTGCTGCGGGCGCTGCAGACCCAGCCGTCGGTGCTGCTGGTGGACGAGATCGACCGGGCCGACGACGAGTTCGAGGCGTTCCTGCTGGAGGTGCTCTCCGAGTTCCAGGTGACCGTTCCCGAGCTGGGCACGCTGCGCGCGGAGGTCCCGCCGGTGGTGGTGCTGACCTCCAACCGCACCCGCGAGGTGCACGACGCGCTCAAACGGCGCTGCCTGTACCACTGGTTCGACCATCCCGGCTTCGCCCGGGAACTGGCCATCGTGCGCCGTCGGCTGCCCGGGGTGTCGGCGCGGCTGGCGGAGCAGGTGACCGCGCTGGTGCAGGCGCTGCGCGCCGAGGACCTGCTCAAGCCGCCGGGGGTCGCGGAGACCCTGGACTGGGTGCGGGCCCTGGACGCGCTGGGCGCCGACGAGGCCGGCGCGGAGCTGGCCATGGCCACGCTGGGGTCGGTGCTGAAGTACCGGGAGGACACGGACCGGGCCCGCGGTCTGGACTTCGCGGCGATCCTGGCCGGCCGAGGGGCGGGAACCGGATGACGGGCGACGGGCCGCCGCTCGGCGGGGACGCGGTGCTGCTCGGCTTCGCGCGGGCGCTGCGCGCGGCCGGGCTCGCGGTGAGCGCGGAGCGGGTGCACGCGTTTCTGCGCGCGGCGGACGCGCTGCGCCCGGAGGTCCGCGCGGACCTGTACTGGGCGGGGCGGCTGACGCTGTGCGGTGACCGGGACGACCTGGAGCGCTACGAGCGGGTGTTCGGCGCCTGCTTCGGCCCGGGTCCGGGCGGGGAGCCGCCCCGGACGGCCCGGCCCGCTCCCCCGCCCCGGCCGCGGGTCGCCGTGCGCGAGGCGCCCGCCGGGGCGCGCGGCCGAGGCGGCGCGGACCGGCCGCCGGGTCCGCCCGTCGCCTCGCTCGCCAGCTCGGCGGAGGTGCTGCGCCATCGCGACGTGGCCGGGCTCGACCCCGCCGAGCGCGCCCAGGTGCGCAGGCTGCTGGCCGCGTTCGCGCCGCGCGGCCAGGCGCGGCGCAGCGCGCGGCGGCGCCCGGCCCGGCGCGGGGAGATCGACGCCCGCCGCACCGTACGGGAGCTGCTGCGGCGCGGCGGCGAACCCGCGCCGCCCCGGCTCCACGCGCGGACGGAGCGGCCCCGGCGGGTGGTGCTGCTCGTCGACGTCAGCGGCTCCATGGCGCCGTACGCGGACGCGCTGCTGCGGTTCGCGCACGCGGCGGTCCGCGGGCGGCGCACGGAGGTGTTCACCGTCGGCACCCGGCTGACCCGGGTGACCCGGGAGCTGTCCCACCGGGACGCCGACCTGGCGATGGCGGCGGTCTCCGAGGCGGTGCCCGACTGGCGCGGCGGCACCCGGCTCGGCGTCCTGCTGCGGGAGTTCCTGGACCGCTACGGGCAGCGCGGCACGGCCCGCGGCGCCGTGGTCGTCCTCCTGTCCGACGGGTGGGAGCGCGGCGACCCCCGCCTGCTGGCCGCCCAGATGCGCCGGCTGCACCGGCTGGCCCACCGGGTGGTCTGGGCCAACCCGCGCAAGGCGCGCCCGGGTTACGCGCCCCTGGCGGCCGGGATGGCCGCCGCCCTGCCGAGCGTGGACGCCTTCGTGGAGGGGCACAGCGTGGCCGCGCTGGAGCGGCTGGCCGCGGTGGTCCGGGGCGCGGACAGCGGCGCCGGGACGGGCACGGGTACTGGTGCCGATGCCGGTGCCGGTGCCGGTGCCGGTGGTGCGAAGGGACGAGAGCGTGCGTGACATCCTTCCGGTGCTCGGGCGCTGGTACGCGGCGGGGCAGCCGTTCGGTCTCGCCACGGTCGTGACGGTCAGCCGCAGCGCGCCGCGCGACCCCGGCGCGGCGATGGCGGTGGGGCCGGACGACGAGGTGGTGGGCAGTGTCTCCGGCGGCTGTGTGGAGGGCGCGGTCTTCGAGCTGGCCAAGGAGGTGGTGGCGGACGGCGAGGCCCGGCTCGCCGTCTTCGGGTACAGCGACGAGGACGCGTTCGCGGTCGGGCTCACCTGCGGGGGCGAGATCGGGGTGCTGGTCAGGCCCGTGGCCCCGGAGTCGGATCCGGCCTTCGGCGCGGTCGCGGCGTCGGTCGCCGCCGGTGCGCCGGTGACCCTGGCGACCGTGGCCGACGGTCCCGCGCCGCGCGGGGCGACGCTCGCCGTGTGGCCGGACTCGGTGGCGGGGACGCTGGGCACCCCCGGCCTGGACGCGGCGGTCACCGCGGACGCCCGCGGCGGACTCGCGCTCGGGGCGACGGGAACACGGCACTACGGGGCGCACGGCGAGCGGCGCGAGGACGCCGTCTCGCTGTTCCTGCACTCCTTCGCGCCGCCGCCGCGGATGCTGGTGTTCGGCGCCATCGACTACGCCGCCGCGGTGGCCCGGATCGGCGCCTTCCTCGGCTACCGGGTGACGGTGTGCGACGCGCGCCCGGTCTTCGCCACGCCCCGGCGCTTCCCGGACGCCGTGGAGGTGGTCGTGGACTGGCCGCACCGCTATCTGCGCACCACGGACACCGACGAGCGCACGGTGATCTGCGTCCTCACGCACGACCCGAAGTTCGATGTGCCGCTGCTGGAGGAGGCGCTGCGCAGGCCCGCCGCGTACATCGGCGCGATGGGCAGCCGCCGCACCCACCACGACCGGGTGGAGCGGCTGCTGGAGGCCGGTGTGACCCCGGCCGAGCTGTCCCGGCTGCGCTCCCCGGTCGGCCTGGACCTCGGTGCCCGTACGCCCGAGGAGGTGGCGGTGTCGGTCGCCGCCGAGATCGTCTCGCTGCGCTGGGGCGGCAGCGGGGCGCCCCTGACCGCGACCGCGGGCGCCATCCACGCGAACGGTCCCGCCCGCGCCCGGCCCTGAACAGGAGGACGAAGCCATGGAACTGCACCACGCGTTCACCGTGCCCGTACCCGCCGACGACGCCTGGCGGGCGCTGCTGGACATCGAGGGCGTCGCGCCGTGCCTGCCGGGCGCCGTCGTGGAGTCGTACGACGGCCGGACCGTCACCGGTTCGGTCACGGTGCGGCTGGGGCCGGTCACCGTGGCCTACAAGGGGACGGCGGTCTTCGAGGAGCAGGACGCGCGGGCCCGGCGGATGGTGCTGGTCGCGAGCGGCCGGGAGACGCGCGGGCAGGGCACGGCGCGGGCCACGGTCACCGCGGCGCTGCGGGAGCGGGAGGGGGCCACGGAGGTGGCCGTGGCCACGGATCTGACGGTGACCGGGCGGCCCGCGCAGTTCGGGCGCGGGGTGCTGGCCGAGGTGGGCGACCGGCTGGTGGGGCGGTTCGCGGACTGCCTGGCGCTCCGGCTGGCCGGGGCCGCGCCCGGAAAGGCCGCGCCCGCCGCGGCGGAGGGCACGGCGGGGAGTGCGGCGGAAAGCGTGGCGGGCGGCCGGGAGGCCGAGCCGCTGGATCTGCTGCGGGAGGCCGGTGTGCCCCTCGCCCGGCGGGCAGCGGCGGCGGCCGGGGCCGTGGTGGCGGCGGTGCTGCTCGTGGCGGGGGTACGGCGGCTGCGGTCCGCCGGGAGGCGGGCGGGCGCGTGCCAGCGTTGCCGGCGGGGCCAGCATTGCCGGTGGGGCCGGTGGGGCCGGTGGGGCCGGTGAGCGGGGAGTGAGCTTCTGGGTCCCGTCCGCTCCTTCGGCGACCGAAAAGAGCCGTAATTCCTGTGATGAGATGGTTCGGCTTCTCCGTAAGGGGTAGGCGGCAGACAGCGGATGAGGCATGCATCGCCTCCGCTGCACATGTGCGGCACACCTCTCCGGAAGGAGGTCCGTGACAGCGCATACTCACAGCCACCGGGCCGCTTCCGCGCACGGATCGGCCCGGATCTCGCCGAGAATTCGGAAACGAGAAAGGGAAGTGTGACCTCGGGGCGGCCCCTTGCCGGGCCGCCCTCTTCCGTGCGTCACTCCTTGCGTCGCGGCCCGGTGCGGCGCATGCCCCCGGGCGCCGTCAGCGGGCCGGGCGCTGCGGCAGCCGGTGGAGTTCGACCTCGGTGAGGGCGCCGCCGGTGACGGTGGCCGTCAGATAGGTGCAGTGGGGCTGGCGGCGGCGGTCGGTGGGGGAACCCGGGTTGAGCAGGCGCAGCCCGGAGGGGGCGGTGGTGTCCCAGGGGATGTGGCTGTGGCCGAAGACCAGCACGTCCAGGTCCGGGAAACGGGCGGCACAGCGGGCCTCGCGGCCCCGCGCGGCCCCGGTCTCGTGCACGACGCCGAAGCGCAGCCCGTCCAGTTCCGCGCGGGCCACCTCGGGGAGCCGGGCGCGCAGCTCGGGGCCGTCGTTGTTGCCGTACACCGCGAGGAGCCGGCGGCTGCGCGCCTGGAGCAGGTCGAGGGTCGCGGTGTCGACCCAGTCCCCCGCGTGGACGACGACGTCGGCGCGCGGCAGTTCGGCGAGCAGCGGGGCGGGCAGTTCCCGGGCGCGGCGCGGGAGGTGGGTGTCCGACATCAGGAGCAGACGCACCTCGTCAGCGTACTGCGGTCCGGGCCCGGAGACGGGCGGGCGGCAATCGACCGGCACATAGGCAGGTAAGGCTGAACAGTCTTGACTGGACAGTTCCGCCTGGCGGATCTACGGTGCTGCCATGGACCACAAGCCCACCGACGTGCCCGAGGGCGTCTCCGCCTCCGCCGCGCGGGCCGCGCGCGATCTGCGGGTGGTGTTCAGCCGGCTGCGGCGCCGGATACGGGAGGTCGCCCGGGACGAGGACCTCACCCCGTCCCAGGTGTCGGCGCTCACCCTGGTCGGCAAGCACGGCGCCGCCACCGCCAGTGCCCTCGCCTCCGCCGAGGGCGTGCGGCCGCAGTCGATGGCCGCCACACTCGCCGTCCTGGAGCAGCGCGGGCTCATCCGGCGCAGCCCCGACCCCGACGACGGCCGGCGCCAGCTGGTGACGCTGACGGACGGCGGGCACGAGCGCATCGAGGGCGACCGGCAGACCCGTGCGGAGTGGCTGACCCGGGCCCTGCACGAGCGGTACACCGAGGACGAGCGGCAGACCATCATCGAGGCGTTCACCCTGCTCGAACGACTGAGCCGGCCGTGAGGTCCCGGCTCGCCCGGCGGCCGGGCGGCGAGGGCGCCGCCGTGCGCCCGGCGCCGGACGCCTTCGACCGCAGGCTGATCGCGCCGATGGTCCTGGGCTCGGTGCTGAACCCGATCAACTCGTCGATGATCGCGGTGGCCCTGGTCCCGATCGGCGCCGCGTTCGGGGCTCCCCCGGCACAGACCGTCTGGCTGGTCTCGGCGCTGTATCTGGCGACCGCCGTCGGACAGCCCGTCATCGGCCGGCTGATGGACATGTCCGGTCCCCGGCGGCTCTATCTCACGGGGACGGCCCTGGTCGGGCTCGCGGGTCTGCTGGGGGCGCTCGCCCCCTCGCTGGGCGTGCTCATCGGGGCGCGGGTGCTGCTCGGGTTCGGGACCTCCGCCGCGTACCCGGCGGCCATGCAGCTCACCCGGCGCGAGGCCGAGCGGACGGGACGGGACAGTCCGGCGGGCGTCCTCACCGCGCTCGCCGTCGCCAACCAGACGGTGGCCGTGGTCGGTCCCGCGCTCGGCGGGCTGCTGATCGGGGTGGGCGGCTGGCGCGCCGTGTTCACGGTGAACGTGCCGCTCTCCGCCGCCTGCCTGGTCCTGGGCGCGCTGCGGCTGCCCCGGGAGCCGCGGCGGGACACCGGGCACGGGCTGCGCGACGTCGACGTGCCCGGGATGGTGCTGTTCGCCGGGACGCTGGTGTCGCTGATGCTGTTCCTGATGGCGCCGCGCGCCGACCGCTGGTACCTGCCGGTGCTCGCCGCCGCGGTGGGCGCCGCCTTCGCGATGCGCGAACTGCGGACCGCGCAGCCCTTCGTGGACCTGCGGGTGCTCGGCGGCAACGGGCCGCTCATCGGCACCTACGTGCGCCAGCTGCTCGGCGCCCTCACCTCCTACGCCTTCATGTACGGCTACACGCAGTGGCTGGAGGAGGGACGCGGGCTCAGCGCGTCCACGGCCGGGCTGACGCTGCTGCCCCTGTCGGGTGCCGCGCTCGTCGTCTCCACGCTGACCGGGCGCCGCGAGGCCGTGCGGGCGAAGCTGGTGGCGGGCGGCGTCTTCCAGGTCGCCGCCTGTGCCGTGCTGCTGCTGATCGGCTCCACGAGCCCGCTGCCGCTGCTGCTCGCCGCCGGACTCGTGATGGGCGTGCCCCAGGGGCTGATCACCCTCGCCAACCAGAACGCGCTGTACCGGCAGGCCGATCCCGCGCGGATCGCCTCGGCCGCCGGGCTGCTGCGCACCTTCATGTACCTCGGCGCGCTGGGTGCCTCGGCGGCCACCGCCGGGTACTTCCCGCACCGCGCCGATACGGGCGGCCTGCACGGCCTGGCCCTGTTCATGGCCGCCGGGTCGGTGCTGCTCCTGGTGAGCAGCCTGACCGACCGGTCACTCGTCCGTCTCACCCCCCGCAAGCCCGGAAAGGCCTGACCCCTCATGGCACTCACTGCCCTCGACCCCCGTACCGCCCTCGTGGTGATCGACCTCCAGGCGGGCATCGCCGCCGCGCCGGTCGTGCCCCACTCCGGTGCCGAGGTCGTCGCCCGCTCCGTGCGGCTCGCCGAGGCGTTCCGCGCCCGTGACCTGCCCGTCGTCCTGGTCCGGGTGTCCTTCGCCGACGACCACGGCGACGTGGTGCCCGGCCGTACCGAGGCGACGCGCGGGGGCGTCGGCGCCCGGCCCGACGGCTGGGACGTGATCGTGCCCGAACTGGCCGGGCACGCGGGCGACATCACCGTCACCAAGCACAACTGGGGCGCCTTCCACGGCACCGACCTCGATGTGCAGCTGCGCCGCCGCGGGGTGACGCAGATCGTGCTGACCGGCATCGCCACCAGCATCGGAGTGGAGTCCACCGCGCGCGCCGCCCACGAGCACGGCTACCACGTCACGCTGGCCACGGACGCGATGGCCGACATGGACGCCGAGGCCCACGAGGGCAGCGTGCGGCGGATCTTCCCGCGCCTCGGCGAGACGGGCACCACCGACGAGGTCCTCGAACTGCTGGCCAAGACCCACGGCTGAACGCGCCCGGAGGGTGGGCCCGGCGCGGTACACAGCGCCGGGCCCACCCTCACGGACCGTCTCGGACCCTCTCGGTCCTCCTGTCTCAGTCCTCGCCGCGGACGATGTTGCCCTCCGCGTCCCCGGCGCGCTCCCGCGCCCGGCCGCGGTCCTCGACGGCGACCGCCGGCAGGCAGGTGCGTACGGTGTCGCGCCTGAGCCGACGGGATCTGGCCCAGCCCGTCTCGGCGGGCTGGACGGCCGGTTTCTCGGTCATGTGCGCGGCCACGGTTTCTCGACTTCCTTCCGCATGAGCGTGAGGTGTGCGGCAACGGCGCCCCGGGCGGTTCCCGGGCCCGCTCGTCCCAGGCCGTCCGGGTCCCCGGACGCGCCGCGGGCAAACCCGCGGACCGGCAGGTCAGGTGCCGCCCGGACCGCCGCTGCCGAAGGAGCCGCCGGTTCCGCCGTTCCAGCGCGGGCGGGACTGGTCCTCGCTGCGGCGGCTGCCGGGCGAGCCGAGTTCGTGCGGGGTGAGCCGGCGGCCGGTCTCCTCGGCGCGCGGCACCTCGTCGGGTTCACGCCGCTGCCGGGTCTCGTGCACCGGCCCGGAGTCCGGCAGCGTGGGATGCTCGCCGCCCCTGGGCGTGCGCGGCTCGCGCTGCTTGACCTTGATGCCGAACCGGACGGCCCAGATGAGGGCGCCGACGATGACGAGGGCGCCGACGACGATCACGACGGTCCCGAAGACGGAACCGGCGCTCGCGGCTGCTTGCAGGCGGAAGGTGTCCATGGCGTGCGGGTACCCGCACGCGGCCTGCGGATTCGCGCCGTCGGCGCGGTTTCAGGCGCCGTCCGTCCCGGGTGCTCCGCCGTCGGCCGGGCCCGAGCGGGCCGCCCGCTCCACCTCGGTCTCGATCTCGGGGCGGGGTCTTCCCGCCTCGCTCGCGTACTCGCTCAGCGCGGTCTGGAGATCGCGGGCGAGGTCGCGCCAGGCGCGCAGGGCCGTCTCGTAGGTCCCGCTCTGCGTTCCGGTCCACCGCTCCTGCGCGGGCGGCCCGTAGGTCTCCCGGAGCTGTTCGACCCGGGTGTGCGCCTCGTCGGCGGCGCGCTGTTTCGCCACAAGCTCTTCGAAGGTGTGTGACACAGCCCAGGACCCTAAGCACGGCGGGCCGGTCCGCGGCTCAGACCTGCCGTACCGGGGGCGCGGCGCACCCATGTGGCGGGTCGGTGGCGCGGCAGGAGAACCGGGCGGGTCCGTCAGCGGGCCGGGGACAGTTCGCTCCGGACCTGTTCGCCGCCGCTGACCGGCAGCGCTCCCCAGGCCGTCGACACCGCCTCGAACAGCAGGATGCCGCGGCCGCCCGTGGCCTCCCAGCCGATGTCCGCCGGCTTGGCCGGGGTGCGCGGCGAACCGTCGGCGACGGCGATGCGCAGCCGGTCGTGGACCAGGGTGAGGTCCAGGCGGACCCGGCCCTCGGCGTGCACCAGCGCGTTGGTGACCAGTCCGGAGACGACGAGGAGGGCGGCGTCGGCCTCCTCGCCCGCACCCCAGGAGCGCAGCGTGCGCCGGGTGAGGCGGCGGGCGTGCCGGGCCGCCTCGGGCACCCGCCACACCGTCCGGCTCTCCCGCAGCGGGCGTACGGCCAGGCCGTCGTAGCGGATCACCAGCAGGGCGATGTCGTCGGCGCGGCGGGCGCCGGTGAGGAGCGTGTCGGCGACCGGGGTGCCCCGGGCCGACGGGACCTCGGGCCCGGCACCGTTCGAACTGTTCTTTACGAACGGGTCTTGACGCGTGCGTTCCGCACGGTGGTCTCGTGACAGACGTGACTGTCGGCGGGCCCCGCCCGGCTGGAAGGCTCGGTGCCGACCAGGGAGGGGACGGACATGGACCAGCGCTACGAGGTGTACGCGCTCGCCGATCCGCACTTCTACGACACGCCCGACCGGCTGTCCGAGGAGGGGCGGGTCGCCGCGCCGCTGTACGAGACGGCCCGGCGCGCGGTGCCGCAGGGGTGGGACGCGACCCGCGTCGGCGACTGGCTGACGCTGACCCCGCTCGGCGACGACGGCCGTGCCGCGCCCGGCCCGGCGCAGGGCTGGAAGATCCACGCCTCGGCCACCCGCGACAACGCCGAGCGGATCGCGGCGATCGTCTGGGACTACTGCGTGCCGCGCCGGATCCCCTTCAAGTTCGTGCCGGGCCCGCATCTGCTGCATCTGCGGAACACCAAGTACGCGGCCCGTGACACCAGCGGCAAGTTCGTCACCGTCTATCCGGACGGCGAGGAGCGGCTGCACCAGGTGCTCACCGAGCTGGGCGCCCTCCTGGAGGGCTTCGAGGGGCCGTACATCCTGACCGATCTGCGCTGGGGCGAGGGACCGCTGTACGTCCGCTACGGTGCCTTCGCGCGGGCCTTCGTCGTCGACGAGCGCGGCTCGCTGGTCCCGGCCGTGCGCGACGGCGAGGGGCGGCTGGTCCCGGACCGGCGCAGCCCGTCGTTCCAGGTGCCGGAGTGGGTGACGCTGCCGTCGTTCCTCCAGCCGCACCTGGCGGCGCGCAACACCACGACGGTCGGCGAACTGCCGTACCGCATCGAGAAGGCGCTGCACTTCTCCAACGGCGGCGGGGTCTACGCGGGCACCGACTCCCGCGACGGCCGGCGGGTGGTGCTGAAGGAGGGCCGGCCGCACGCCGGGCTCGCCGCCGACGGCGCCGACGCCGTGACCCGTCTTGAGCGGGAGAGAGCCGCCCTGGAACAGGTCGCCGGGACCGGGGTCGTGCCGGAGGTGCGGGACTGGTTCACGCTCGGCGACCACCGCTTCCTGGTCATGGACTTCGTCGAGGGCCGGACCCTCAACTCCTACTTCGGCGACCGGCATCCGCTGCTGACACCGGACCCCGACCCCGAGGCCGTCGCCGCGTACACGGCGTGGGCGCTGCGGGTGCACCGGGCGGTGGAGCGGGCCGTGGCGGCGGTGCACGGGCGCGGGATCGTCTTCAACGACCTGCATGTGTTCAACATCGTCGTGGGGCCCGACGACGAGTCGGTGTCCCTGCTGGACTTCGAGGCCGCCGCCCCGGCCGAGGAGAACGGCCGCCAGGTCGTGGCCCACCCGGGCTTCTTCGCCCCGCCGGACCGCACCGGACCCGAGGTGGACCGCTACGCGCTGGCGTGTCTGCGGCTCGCCCTGTTCCTGCCGGTGACCACGCTGTTCGTGATCGACCGGGGCAAGGCGGCGCACCTCGCCGAGGTGATCGCCGAACAGTTCCCGGACGTGCCGCGGGAGTTCCTCGACGAGGCCGTCGCGGAGATCACCCGGGACGTCCGTCCGGCGGAGGGTCCCGCGGGCACCGCCGCGCCGGTGTCCGGCGCCACCGCCTATCCCGACCCGGCCGACTGGCCGGCCGCCCGCGACTCGATGGCCAAGGCGCTGCTCGCCTCGGCGACCCCGGAGCGCGAGGACCGGCTCTACCCCGGCGACATCGCGCAGTTCTCCGACGGCGGCGGGCTCGGTCTGGCGCACGGCGCCGCCGGTGTCCTGTACGCGCTGGCCGAGTCGGGCGCCGGGCGCCACGAGGAGGGCGAGCGCTGGCTGCTGGAGCGGACCGCGTCCGCGCCGCCGGGCACCCCGTTCGGCCTGTACGACGGGCTCGCGGGCGTCGCCCATGTCCTGGACCGGCTCGGCCACCGGCAGCGCGCCCTCGACCTGGCCGAGAGGATCCTCGCCGAACGCTGGCAGAAGCTCTCCTCCGACCTGCGCGGCGGGCTCGCCGGGCTCGGCCTGGTCCTCGGCTCCCTGGCCCGCACCACGGGCGAGGCGGAGCTGGGCGAGCGGGCCGCCGAGGCGGCCCATCTGCTCGCCGCCCTGCTCGCCGAGCCGCTGCCCGGCACGCCCCGGCGCCGCGCCGGGCTGCTGCGGGGCGCCAGCGGGCCCGCGCTGTTCCTGCTGCGGCAGTACGAGTGGACCGGCGAGCGCGCCCTGCTGGACGCCGCCGCCACCGCGCTCCGCCGCGACCTGGAGCAGTGCGTCGTCCAGCCCAGCGGCGGCGGCCTGGAGGTCGACGAGGGCTGGCGCACCCTGCCGTACCTCGGCGACGGCAGCGCGGGCATCGGCATGGTCCTGGACGAGTATCTGGCGCACGCGCCCGACGAGGAGTTCTCCCGGGCCCGCGACGCCGTGCTCACCGCCGCCACCTCCCGCTTCTACGCCCAGCCCGGCCTGTTCCAGGGCCGCGCCGGGATGATCCTGCACCTCAGCCGCAGCACGGCGCCCGGGGCGACCCCGCAGCGGCTGGCCGAGCAGGTCGGCGCGCTCGGCTGGTACGCGATGGCCTACCAGGGCCAACTGGCCTTCCCCGGCCACCAGATGATGCGGCTGTCCATGGACCTCGCCACCGGCACGGCCGGGTGCCTGCTCGCGCTCGCGGCGGCCCTCGACGCCGGGACCGGGGCCGGACTGCCCTTCCTGCCGCCGCCCGCGCGGCCCTCACAGACGCGGCTCCGCGACTGACGGAGTCGTGATTCAACCCCCGTCCCCGATGGGGTATCGACCGGGACCCCGGCACCGCCGGGGCCGACGAAAGGACACGACATGGCCCTGCTCGACCTGCAGACGATGGAGTCCGACGAGAACCACGGCGGTGGCGGCGGCGCCAGCACCGCGAGCCTGCTCTCCTGTGTGAGCGCGGTCAGCGTCCTGCTCTGCCTCTGACGCACACCGTACGACCCATGGCTCCGGGCGGCCCGCTCCCCTCACGGGGGCGGGCCCTCCGGGGCCCGTCGCGCGCGAGGAGGCCAGGAGGATGCCGCGGATGCCAGGCAGCAGCCGTACGACGACGCCCGCCCCGGCGGCGGGCCCCGCTGACCGCGCCGCAGGCCCGTCGGCGGTGACCGCTCCCGCGGTGCTGCGCGGCGCCGTGCGGCACGGCGCGGTGCGCTGCGGCGCCCTGGTCCTGGTGAGCACGGCGGCGACCGGCGCCGGGCTGCTGCTGCCCGCGGTGCTGGGCCGCACCCTCGATCTGCTGCTGACCCGTGCCCCCGCCGGGCGCTGGGTCGGATACTCCATCGGCCTGCTGGCGCTGCTCACCGCCCTGGACATGGCCGAGACCGTGCTCGACGGCACCACCTCCGCCCGCGCCACCGCGTGGCTGCGGCTGCGGCTGACCCGGCACGTCCTGGCGCTCGGCCCCCGGGCCGGCGCCCGTTTCGGTTCCGGGGAACTCACCGCCCGGCTGGTGGGCAGCGCCGCCCAGGCCGGTACCGCGCCCGCCTCGCTGGCCGCGACGGTCGCGGCGGTGGCCGGACCGGTCGGCGCCGTCGTCGCCCTCGGTCTGCTCGACGTGTGGCTGGCGGTCGCGTTCCTGGCCGGGGCGCCGCTGCTCGCGCTGCTGCTGCGGGCCTTCGCCCGGGACGCGTCGGCGTGCGTGGCCCGCTACCAGGAGATCCAGGGGCGGCTGGCGGCGGCGCTGGCCGAGGCCGTCGGCGGCGCCCGCACCATCCGGGCGGCCGGCACCGCCGACCGGGAGACGGCACGGATCCTGCGCCCGCTGCCCGAGCTGTCCCGGGCCGGGCACGCCATGTGGCACGCGCAGGGCCGGGCCGCCGCGCGGGCGGTCGCCGTGGCCCCGCTGCTGCACCTGGCCGTGGTCGCCGTGGCCGGCTGGCTGCTCGCCCGGCACCGGCTGTCCGTGGGCGACGTGCTGGCCGCCTCGCGGTACGCGGTCCTGGCCGGCGGCATCGGGGTGCTGGTCGGACAGCTCTCGGCGCTGGTACGGGCGCGGGCGGCGGCCGGGCGCCTGGCCGAGGTGCTGGCCGAGCCCGCCCCGGCCCACGGACACCGCCCGCTGCCCGACGGGCCCGGACGCCTGGAGCTGCGCGGGGTCACCGCGCGGCGCGGCAACCGCGCCGTCCTGGACGGCGTGGACCTCACGGTGCCCGGCGGCACGACCCTCGCCGTGGTCGGCCGGTCCGGCTCCGGCAAGTCCCTGCTCGCCGCGGTCGCCGGACGCCTGTGTGACCCGGACGCCGGGGACGTGCTGCTGGACGGGGTGCCGCTGCGCGAACTGAGCCATGCGGAGCTGCGCGGCGCCATCGGGCACGCCTTCGAACGGCCGGTGCTGATCGGGACCACCGTCGAGGACGCGATCGGGCTCGGTCCCGTCGCGCCCGCCCCCGGCCTGATCCGGCGGGCGGCCCGCACCGCCTGCGCGGACGACTTCGTGCGCCGTCTGCCCGAGGGGTACGCGACGCGGCTCGCCGACGCGCCCCGTTCGGGCGGCGAGTCGCAGCGCCTCGGGCTCGCCCGCGCCTTCGCGCACGGGGGCCGGCTGCTCGTCCTCGACGACGCCCTGTCCAGCCTCGACACCGTCACCGAGCACCGCATCGCCCACGCCCTCACCCGGGGCGGCACCTCCACCACCCGCCTCGTCGTCGCCCACCGCGCCGCGACGGCGGCCCGCGCGGACGCCGTCGCCTGGCTGGACGACGGCCGCGTACGCGCCGTGGGCCCGCACGCGGAGCTGTGGCGGCACGCGGGCTACCGGCGGGTCTTCGGCGGGGACGGCGCCCCGGACGGGGTCCTCGGGGTGGCCGAAAAGGAACGGTCCGTAACGGAGGGCGGGAGTCCGGCCGGGGAACCGGGGAGTCCGGCCGACGGCGCCGTCGAAGCGGCCGGGGGGCACCGGTCGTGAGCGGCAAGCGCTTCCACGGGGCCGCGTTCCGGCGCGGCGCGCCGGACGGCGCGGACACCGGCACCGCCGACACGCCGTACGAGCGCCGGGGCGGCCCGGCGGACACGCCCGGCGTGCCGGTACGCGCCGACGCGCCCGCCGAGGCCGCAGGCCCGCCGTCGCACGCCCCCGGCGCGACGTCCGGCGGCGCGGCATCCGGCGGCGCGGCAACCGGCGGCGCGGCAACCGGCGGCGCGGCAACCGGCGGCGCGCGCGGCGGCCTCCGGGGACGGGTCCGGTGGGGGCTCGGGCTGCTGCGCGGGCGGTGGGGAACGCTGGCCCGGCTGGGCGCGTGGTCGGTGCTGGAGACGGGGCAGACGTTCCTGCTCGGTTTCGCGCTGGCGCGCGCCCTGGACTCGGGGTTCCTCGCCGGCCGGGCCGGGACCGGGCTCGGCTGGCTGGCGGTGGCCGGGGCCGGGGTCGTCCTCGGCGCGTACGGCACCGGGCGGGTCTACCGGTCGGTCGCCGCGCTGGTGGAGCCGCTGCGGGACCACCTGGTGGAGCGGGTCGTCGCCCGCGGGGTGCGCGAGGCGGACGACGGGGCGCTGTCCGGGCTGACCCAGCAGGTGGAGATCGCGCGGGACACCTTCGCCGGTCTTGTGCTGGTCTCCCGGTCGTTCGTGGTCGCCGCCGCCGGTGCGCTCATCGGCCTGTGCTCGCTGGCGCCGCTGCTCGCGCTGGTGGTCGCCCCGCCGCTGGTGGCCGCGATCGTCCTGTTCGCGGCGACCCTGCGCCCGCTCGCCCGGCGCCAGGAGGCGTACCTCAAGGCGGACGAGGCCCTGGCGGAGCGGCTGGGCGGGGTGTGCCCGGGGCTGCGCGACGTGACGGCCTTCGGCGCCGAGGCGCCGGTCGCGGCGGCGCTCGCGGAACGCGTCGACGCCGAGCGGCGGGCGGCGGGCGCGCTCGCCCGGTGGGGGGTCGTGCGGGTGGCGGCGCTCGCGGTGGGCGGCCATCTGCCGCTCGTGCTGCTCCTGGTCACCGCCCCCTGGCTGCTGTCCCACGACGTCTCGCCGGGCGCACTGGTGGGCGCCCTCGCCTATGTCACCCAGTCCTTGCTGCCCGCCCTCCAGAACCTCATCCACGGCCTGGGCGCGGGCGGCGCCCGGCTGACGGTGGTGCTGCGCCGCCTCGCTCCGGCCGACGGCAACCCGTACGGCCCGGACCGGGCGGAACACGCCCCGGCGCACGCCCCCGTCACCGTCCCTCCCGCCGGGGCGCGGCCCGCGCCCGCCCTCGCCCTGACCGGGGTGACCTTCGCCTACGGCCCGCACAGCGAGCCCGTGGTCCGCGACCTCGACCTCGTCGTCCCGCGGGGCGGTCATCTGGCGGTCGTCGGGCCCAGCGGTATCGGCAAGTCGACACTCACCTCGCTGGTGGCCGGACTGCTGGCACCGGCCGCCGGGGAGATCAGGGTGTGCGGGCGGCCGGTCGGGCGGCCCGGCGCGGCGGAGCACCGGGTGCTGATCCCGCAGGAGGCCTACGTGCACAGCGGCACCCTCGCGGAGAACCTCTGCCAGCTGCGCCCCGACCCGGTGCCGGAGGAGGAACTGCTGGCCGCGGCGGAAGCGGTGGGCCTCGCTCCGCTCCTGCGCCGCCTCGGCGGGCCCGGCGCCCGGGTCGACCCGGCGGCGCTGTCGGCCGGGGAGCGCCAGCTGATCGCGCTGACCCGGGCGTATCTGTCGGCCGCCCCGCTCGCCCTGCTCGACGAGGCGACCTGCCACCTGGACCCGGACGCCGAGGCCCGCGCGGAGCGGGCCTTCGCCGTCCGGGCGGGCGGCACTCTGGTGGTGGTGGCCCACCGACTCAGCTCGGCGCGCCGCGCGGACCGCGTCCTGGTGATGGACGGCCGGGACACGGCGTACGGGACGCACGAGGAGTTGCTGCGCGGCTCCCGGCTCTACCGCGAGCTCACCGGCGGCTGGGCCGTGTCCGGTTCACAGCCAGCCCTCCCCCTGGGAGATGCGGATGGCGTCGATCCGGTTGCGCGCCCCGGTCTTGCGGGTGATGGCCGCCATGTAGTTGCGCACGGTCCCGTGGGACAGGTGCAGGCTGCCGGCGATCTCGGCGACGGACGCGCCCTCGGCGGCCAGTGACAGCACGCTCAGCTCACGCTGGGTCAGCGGCATCTCGGCGGCCTTGAGGAAGCCCAGGCCCAGCGACTCGTCGACGAAACGTTCCCCCGCGGCGACCCGCCGGATGCCTCTCACCAGCCGTTCCGGGGAGCCCTTCTTGTCGACGTAGCCGAGCGCGCCCGCCTCGATGGCCTGGCGCAGCAGTCCGGGGCGGTCCGCCGTGGTCAGCACCAGTAAGCGGGGCGGGCGGTGGCCCGGCTCGCGCGGACAGAGCTCGCCCAGCGGCACGGGTTCGCGGGCCCTGGTGTGGTCGAGGTCGGCGGCGCACACGTCCGGCCGCACCGACCGCACCAGTCCTGGCGCGCCGCGCCACGGCGTGTCGTACACCCCCAGGCCGGGCTCCCGGCGCAGCCACTCCGCCATGACCGATCGCACCAGACACGCGTCGTGCACCAGAAGTATCCGTATCACTGCCGCCCCCTCGGTTCGCTTTGCGCGGGTTCTGTGATGGTGGTGTGCGCGTGCCCCATTGTTGGGCGGACGGACAGGGCGGAGGTACGGAGAATCGGCCAACGGGAGGCGCGGGGGCGCACGCACGGCGGTCGTCCGCCGCCACGCGCCCGAGCGGGGGTGCATGGACAGCTCCCCATTGGGTACGCACGCCCGCCCCATCGCCCGGCCGGGGCCCACGACGGGGCCCCGCCGACAGCCGCCCGCCCGCCCTCCCCGTACGGCGGCGCCCCCCGTCCCGCGCCCTGCCGACGGGGCCGCCCGCTCCCACCCGTCCGCGCCCCGCGCCGTGCCGCGCTGACGGCGCCGCCCCGTCCCCCGGCGACGAGCCCCGCCGGGTCCGCGGCCGTCCCGGTGCCGGCCCGGCCGGCCGTTCCGTTCCGCTCGCCGTGCGGGCCGGGCCGTCAGGAGAGAGTCTGGGGGCCGGGGCCATGGCGCGGCCCGCGAGGAGGTGGTCGCCGTGTCGGACGGGTGGACGTCCGGACAGCGCCCGGCCGCCACCGGGCCGCTCGGCCGTCCGCTGCTGTCCCTCGCGCTCGCCGCCCTGCTGGACGAGGTGCACGCGCACTCGGGTGCCGTGTATCTGCTGGCGCCCGACCAGCCGGTGCTGGAGATGGCCGTCATGGCGGGCATGCCCCGGGCCTTCGCCGCGCCCTGGGAGCGGGTCGGGCTGAGCGCGCCGATCCCGGTGGCCCAGGCGGTGCGCGAGCGGCGGCTGATCTGGGTGGGCGGCGAGGAGGAGATGGCCCGCCGCTATCCGCGGATCGCCGTGGTCCTGCCCTACCCCTTCGCGCTGGCCGCGATGCCGCTGGCCGCGGGCGCCACCGCGTACGGGGCCGTCTTCGTGACCTGGCCGGACGCGCATCCGCCGGTGCTGTCCGACTGGGAGCGCGACCATCTGACGGCGGCCTGCGACCGGCTGGCGCTGCGGCTGCAACGGGCGGCGGCGGAACACCGGCCGGTCCTGCCGGAACCCGATCTGCTGGCCGCGCCGCCGACCGGGGGCGTGGCCGGCACGATCGGTTCGGCGGAGGCGGTCCGCATGGCGGCCCGGCTGCCGTACGGGCTGGTCTCGCTCGATCTGCACGGCCGGCTCTCCTTCGCCAACACGGCCGCCGCCGACCTGCTCGGCCTGCCCGCGGGCGAACTGCTGGGCACCCGGCTGTGGGCGTCGGTGCCGTGGCTGAACGACCCCATGTACGAGGACCGCTACCGGGCCGCCCTGCTCAGTCAGCATGTGACGTCGTTCGTGGCGCTGCGCCCGCCGGGCGACTGGCTGTCGTTCCGGATGTATCCGAGCACCACCGGGCTGACCGTGCGGATCAGCCGGGCCCGGCCGGTCGCGGAACCGGGGCGCGGCACGCCCCGGCCCGGCGCGGACGTGCCCGCGGCCGGTCTGGTGACCATCTCGCGGGTGCTGGGCCTGGCCGGGGCGCTGACCGAGGCGGTCGGCGTGGCGGACGTGGTCCGGCTGGTCGCGGACGAGGTCGTGCCGGCCGTGGGCAGCCGGGCGCTGATGATCCTCGGCTCCCAGGCGGGGCGGCTGCATGTGCTCGGGCACCGCGGCTACGACAACCTCCGCGCCGTCGAGGACTTCCACGGCACCCCGCTCACCGCGCCGACCCCGAGCGCCCGGGTGCTGTCCACCGGCGCTCCGGCCTTCTTCGAGTCCCGGCAGCAGCTCGAACGGCTGTACCCGGTACGCCAGGCGGTCCGCGACGGCTTCGCCGCCTGGGCGTACCTGCCGCTGATCGCGTCCGGCCGCCCGGTGGGCACCTGTGTGCTCGCCTACGCCGAACCGCACCCCTTCCCCGCGGACGAGCGGGCCGTCCTGACGAGCCTGGGCAGCCTGATCGCGCAGGCGCTGGAACGGGCCCGGCTGTACGACGCCAAGCACCGGCTGGCGCACGGACTCCAGCAGGCGCTGCTGCCCCACACGCTGCCGCGCCTGCCCGGCTTCGACGCCGCCGCCCGCTATCTGCCGGCCACCCAGGGGATGGAGATCGGCGGCGACTTCTACGACCTGGTGCCCACCCGGCCGGGGGCCGCGGCCGTGATCGGGGACGTGCAGGGGCACAACGTGACCGCCGCCGGGCTGATGGGCCAGTTGCGCACGGCGGTGCGGGCGTACACGACGGTCGGCCAGGACCCGCGGGACGTCATGGCGAGCACCAACCGGCTGCTGATCGACCTCGGCGTCGAACTGTTCGCCAGCTGCCTGTATCTGCGGCTCGACCCGGAGGAAGGCTGTGCCGTGATGTCCCGGGCCGGGCATCCGCCACCGCTGCTGCGCAGGCCGGACGGGCGGGTGCGGGTGCTGGACCTGGCCGGGGGGCCGCTGCTGGGGATCGACCCGGCGGCGGCGTATCCGGCGACGCGGGTGGAGCTTCCGCCCGGTTCGGTGCTCGTCCTCTACACCGACGGCCTGGTCGAATCGCCCGGCACCGACATCGAGGACGCGCTCGCCGAGCTGGGCCGGCGGCTCGGCGAGGCGGGTGACGCGCCGCTGGGCGACCTGGCCGATCTGCTGCTGCGGCACAGCGCGGCGGCGCGGGAGCGGGTCGACGACGTGGCGGTGCTCCTGCTGCGGGCCCGCCCGGACGACTGAGCCACAGCGAAACGTTGCCGTTTCGCTCGCACTCGTCTAGGCTCGATGTGTACGAAACAGTTTCGTTTGCGTTTCCTTTGTCCGGTCGGCGCTGCGACGCCCCGCCCGACCTCACCGGAAATGGGTTCCCGACATGCCCGACAAGACCCTGACCGACGGCGCCCCGACGACCGCCGCCGACACCGCGCCCGGCGCCTCGCCCCGGCGGTGGTGGATCCTCGCGGTCGTCGCCGTCGCCCAGCTGATGGTGGTGCTGGACGCCACCGTCGTGAACATCGCCCTGCCCTCCGCCCAGCGTGACCTCGGCTTCTCCGACGGGAACCGGCAGTGGATCGTGACGGCGTACGCGCTCGCCTTCGCCTCGCTGCTGCTGCTCGGCGGGCGCATAGCCGACCTGTTCGGCCGCAGGACCGCCTTCCTCGTGGGCGTCGTCGGCTTCGCCGCGGCCTCCGCGCTGGGCGGCGCCGCGAGCGGCTTCGGCATGCTGGTCACCGCGCGCGCCCTCCAGGGCGCCTTCGGCGCGCTGCTCGCCCCCGCCGCCCTCTCCCTGCTCAACACCACCTTCACCGACCTGCGTGAACGCGCCCGCGCCTTCAGCGTCTACGGCGCCATCGCCGGGGCCGGCGGCGCGGTCGGCCTGCTCCTGGGCGGTCTGCTCACCGACGCCCTGGACTGGCGCTGGACGCTGTACGTCAACGTGGTGATCGCGGTCGTGGCCTTCGCGGGCGGCTGGATCCTGCTCGGCCACCACCGCGACGCCGCCGGCTCCAGGCTCGACGTACCGGGCACCGTCCTGGTCGCCTCCGGTCTGTTCAGCCTCGTCTACGGCTTCTCCAACGCCGAGACCCACGCCTGGGGCTCCCCGCTGACCTGGGGTTTCCTGCTGGCGGGCGGGGTGCTGCTGGCGGCGTTCGCCTGGTGGCAGACCCGGGCGGCGCATCCGCTGATGCCGCTGCGCATCCTGCTCGACCGCGACCGCGCCGCCTCGTTCCTCACCGTGCTGATCACCGGCGCCGGCATGTTCGGCGTGTTCCTCTTCCTCACCTACTACCTCCAGCTGAACCTGGGCTTCAGCCCCACCAGGACCGGTGCGGCGTTCCTGCCGATGGTCGGCGCGCTGATGGTGACCGCGCAGCTCGGCACCACCGTGCTGGTGCCCCGCCTCGGCCCGAAGACGGTGCTGCCGCTCGGCTTCGCCGTCGCCACCGCGGGCATGGCCTGGCTGACCGGCATCGGCACCGGTTCGCACTACGTGAGCGCGGTGCTGCCGCAGCTCGTGGTGATCGGTGTCGGCCTCGGGCTGCTGGTCATGCCGCCCGCCATGCAGCTCGCCACCGGCAACGTGGCCGCCGAGGACGCCGGTGTCGCCTCGGCGACGGTCAACGCCATGCAGCAGGTGGGCGGTTCGATCGGTACGGCGCTGCTGAACACGCTGGCCGCGAGTGCCGCCACCGACTATCTCTCCGGCCGCGACGCGACCAGCCCGGCCGTCCGGGCCCAGGCCACGATCGAGAGCTACACCACCGCCTTCTGGTGGTCGGCCGGCCTCTTCGCCGCCGGCGCGGTGATCGCTTTCCTGCTCTTCCGCCCCGGCGTGCCGCGCCGGGACTCGCACGCTGAACCGGTCGTGCACATGTGATCCGCCGCGGTCGCACCCGTACGCGACCGCGAACCGGGGCCGCCGTCCACGAGACGGCGGCCCTTGCGCTCCACCGGGAGGCAACCCGGACGAAACCGGCCGTTCTCCCTGTGTTCGTCCGCCGTTCACGCCGATGGCAGGCGTAGCCGATCAGCGCGCTGGGTAGCCACGGGCCCATGCGAATCAGCGTGATGGACGTGGGGTCGAACACTGTCCGGCTGGTGGTCGCGGACGCCGTGGGCGGAGCACCGTTGCCGGTGCACACCGCCAAGTGGCGGCTGCGGCTCTCCGAGCAGGTGCGGCCCGGGGAGGACATCCCGCAGGAGGCGGTGGAACGCCTGGTGAGGGCGGTCGCGGAGGCAGGGCGCACGGCGGCCCGGTGGGGCGCACCCGGCCCGCCCGCCTTCGCGACCGCCGTGGTGCGCGCCGCGCCCAACCGGCTCCAGGTGCTGCGCGCCGTCCGGTCCCGCACCGGCGTCGCGCTGTGCACCCTGCCCGGGGAGGTCGAGGCCGAGCTGACGTTTCTCGGCGCCCGACGCTGGATGGGCTGGCGGTGCGGGCCGCTGGCCCTGCTCGACATCGGCGGGGGCGGCTTCGAGGTGGCCTTCGGACGCGGCCGGCTGCCCGACTTCGCGGCCTCGCTGCCGCTGGGCGCGGGGCGGCTGACCCATGAGTTCCTGGCGGACGCGGACCCGCCGTCGCCGGAGCGGCTCAAGGAGCTGCGGCGCCATGTGCGGCACCAGCTGAGGGACGTGGCCGCCCGGATCCGCTGGGAGGGGCCGCGCACCGCCGTGGGGACCTCGCGCACCTTCCAGCAGCTGGGCCGGCTGTGCGGGGCCGCGCCCGGACGGCACGGTCCGTTCGTGGAACGGCGGCTGGAGCGGGCGGCGCTGAGCCGCGCGGTCGGCCGGCTGGCCGCCCTGCCCGCCGCCGAACGCTCCGCGCTGCCCGGCATCTCGGCGCCGCGCGCCGCGCAGAGCCTGGCCGGCGCCGTGGTGGGGCACACGGCGATGAAGCTGATGGGCCTGAAGTCGCTCACCCTCTGCCCCTGGGCCATCCGGGAGGGGGTGCTGCTGCGCCAGATCGAGGAGGGCGCGGCCGGGGCGTCCTGGTGGGAGCGGGTGTCCCGGCTCGGCGAGGAGCCCGCCGCGCCCCTGGACCCCGTACCTCTGCGGCTGACCGCGGCGGCCGTCTCCCGGACACCGGCGACCACCAGGGGCTGACGTCACCGGACGGCCCGTGGAGGGGTGCGAAGCCGAGGAGGACGAGGGGACGTGCCGGAAAGAGACGAGGGAGAGGCGGGAAGTCCGGGGAAGACGGAGCGGGACGGAAGAGAAACCGAAGAGAGCGAGAGCGGAAGGAGCGGCGGTCATGCCGGACAAGGACGGCGGACAGCGGCCGGAGACGGCGCTCGGCGAGGTGCTGCGCGAGTTCGAGAAGGCCGAGACGGATGTGGGTGAGCGCCGCGACCGGCGCCACCGGGGCGAGGCCGGGGAGGCGGTCACCCCCAGCACCCGGGCGCAGGAGGAGGCCGCGGACGACGACGGCGCCGGGGACGACGCCGGGACGGACTGAGCCGCGGCGGCCCGGGGACCGGCCGGGCCGGGGGTGGCGGGGCGGTTGCCGGGTACCCGTGCGCCATGGACGACGATCACCGAGGACCCGAGCTGCCGCCCGCCCGCGGACCGCTGAGCGCGGGCGTGCGGGAGTACCTGCGCGGCACCGGCCCGCTCTCCCCCGCGCCGAGGACGCCGCCACCACGGCGCCGTACGGCGACGATCTGCACCTGGCCCTCTACCTCTGCTACGAGCTGCACTACCGCTCGTTCGCCGGTGTCGCCGCCGAGCGTGAGTGGGACCCGGCCCTCCTCACCGTGCGGGCCGCGCTGGAACGGCGCTTCCTCACCGCGCTGCGCACCGACGCGACCTGCCACGCCGGTGTCGACGACGCGCTCGACGACCTCCTGGTCGAGCCGGTGCACGGCACCGGCGTCTCCCACTATCTGCGGGACAAGGGCGAGCTGTGGCAGTTGCGCGAGTACGCCGCCCTGCGCTCCCTGTACCACCTGAAGGAGGCCGACCCGCACGCCTGGGTGCTGCCCCGGCTGTGGGGCCGGGCCAAGGCGGCGATGGCGGCGGTGGAGTTCGACGAGTACGGGGGCGGCCGGGCCGAACGCGTGCACGCCCGGCTCTTCGCCGACCTGATGCGGGACCTGGACCTCGACACGTCGTACGGCAGCTATCTGGACGCGGGCACGGCGGAGGTGCTGGCCACCGTGAACCTGATGTCGCTGTTCGGGCTGCACCGCGCGCTGCGCGGTGCGCTGGTGGGGCATTTCGCCGCGGTCGAGATCACCTCCTCGCCCGGCTCCCGGCGGCTCGCCGAGGCGCTGCGGCGCACCGGCGCCGGACCCGCCGCCGTCTTCTTCTACGACGAGCACGTCGAGGCGGACGCGGTGCACGAGCAGGTGGTGCGCCACGAGGTGATCGCCGGGCTGCTGGCGGAGGAACCGCACCTGGCGGCCGATGTCGCCTTCGGCATCGACGCCACCGGCCATCTGGAGGACCGGCTCGGCGACCGGCTCCTCACCGACTGGCGCGCGGGCCGCTCGGCGCTGCGCGTCCCGATCGAGGCGGCCGCACCGGTCCTCGCGGGCGGACGGCACTGAACGCGGGAGACGGGGTACTCGCGGGGCGTGAACAGATTCGTGTTTCCGGGCGTGTACGCCCCGCAGGAGGACACCGCGCTGCTGGCCGAGGCCCTGTCCGACGAGGTACTCGAGCCGGGGGCGCGGGTCCTGGACGTGGGCACGGGCAGCGGTGAGCTGGCGCTGGCGGCCGCCCGGCGCGGCGCACGGGTGAGCGCGGTCGACGTGTCGCGCCGGGCGGTGTGGACCACCCGGCTCAACGCCCGGCTGAACGGGCTGCCGGTGCGCGCCCACCGCGGCAACCTGTTCGGGCCGGTGCGCGGGCGGTCCTTCGACCTCGTCCTCGCCAATCCGCCCTACGTCCCCGCTCCTCCAGCGCGGCACGCCCCGCGCGGCAGGTCACGCGCCTGGGACGGCGGACACGACGGGCGGCTCGTCCTGGACCGGATCTGCCGGGACGGCCCCGGGCTGCTGCGCCCCGCGGGCGTGCTGCTGCTGGTCCACTCGGCGCTGAGCGATCCGGACCGCACCCTGGACCTGCTGCGGGCGGGCGGCTGCAAGGCGGCCGTGGTGCGCAGGCGCTGGATCGGTTTCGGTCCGGTGCTGCGGACGCGGCAGGAGTGGCTGCGGGCCAGCGGGCTGCTGGACGCGGCCGAGGAACGGGAAGAGCTGGTGGTCATCCGTGCCGAACGACCCCTGTGACAGCGCCGGGCCCGCGCCGCGGCCCGAGGCTCCGCCGTGCCGGGTGACCGTGCGGCGGCAGGGCCCGGTCCTGCTGGACGGCCCCGTGGAGGTGGAACTGGAGGACGGGACCACGGTCTCCTCCGACCGGTTCCGGGTGGCGCTGTGCACCTGTCGGCGCAGCCGCCGCTATCCGTGGTGCGACACGAGTCACCGCAGGCGCGCCCCGGGCCCGTCCGGCGGGCCGGTCGGAGGCCGTGACCGTACCGTGCCGGACGTGCCCGGGTGACACGCCGCGATGCCAGGAGCCGGCGGGAGGCCCCACTCCGCCCGCCGGCCCCTGGGGCGGGATCGCCGCCGGTCCCCGCGCCAGGGCCCGCACTCCCCAGTCACGGGACCCTCACTGCTGCGCGGGGACCGCGCGATCCCGGTCTCAGAAGGCGAAGACGCTCGTCAGGGCGGCGTTCTTCGCGCACGCGTTGGCATAGGTGTGCCGGAAGGAGACCCGCAGGCCCTGCCAGACGCCGTCGGCGGTGACCGTCACGGGGGCGTACTCCCGGGTGCACAGCACATCGGCGTCCGCGCGGGCGGCCAGCACCGCCAGGTCGCCGCCGGTGGCGCGCAGTTCGGCGCACGCCTCGGCCGGTGCCGGGTGTGTGCCGGAGGCGGTGGGGGCGCAGCTAAGGGTGACGGCGCGTTCCGGGGCCGCGGTGGCGGCGCTGTCGCCGTGGCCCACGGTGAGCACCAGGGCCGAGGGGGCGTAGAGCGAGGCGGGGGCGCCGGACGGAGCGGCCAGGGCGGCTCCGCCGAGAGGTCCGCAGACGGCGGTGGCCGTCAGAGCGAGGGTGGCTGCCCAGCGCGCGGTGTTCCGCATTGTGTGCTTCCTTCCGCAAGGTGTCGTCGGGTGGCGGGTCCGGCACGGTCGGCACCGGCCCGGCGAGCGGGAGTCTGCCGAGTCCGCGGCGGAAACTCACATCGGACCCACTGCTTTCGGTAACCTTGCGTGTTGAATCAGTGGCGTGAAGTCACGGAATCTTCACGTGCCGGGCCCTCATCCATGGGCCCGACGATCACGGAATCCGGCCGGATGGCCTGAACTGCGCGCTCGGCAATCGGCCTGAAACATTCCGGTTGGTCCGGACCGGTTCCGCCTCCGGTTCACCTCCCGGCCATCCGCGCGCCCCGCCTCCGTACCCCGCCGTCCGGCGCGTGCGCCCCGGTGTGCGGCACCGGACCATGGACGCCCCCGCCCCTGCCCGCCAGTATGGGCGGCGGCCGGCAGGCGGCGGACGACGAGAGGCGGCATACGGATGGCGGGGCACCGGGCGGACTTCCAGTACGAGATCTATCTGCGCGGCATGACGGGCGAGGTGCCCCGGCTGCCCACCGACATGAGCCGCCTGGAGGAACTGACCGAGCGGCGGCTCGGCCCGGGTCCGGTCGCTTATGTGGCGGGCAGCGCGGGCAACGGCAGTACCGCGCGGGCCAACCGGGCGGCCCTGGACCGGCGGCGGATCGTACCGCGCATGCTGCGCGACGTGCACGAGCGTGACCTGTCGGCCGAGGTGCTGGGGCGCACCCTGTCCGCGCCGCTGGCCCTGGCACCGGTCGGGGTGCTGTCGATCATGCATCCGGAGGCGGAGACGGCGGCGGCGCTGGCCGCCGCCGCGCAGGGTGTGCCGTTCGTGCTGTCGTCGGCCTCCAGTACCCCCATGGAGCAGGTGGCGGAGGCGATGGGGGACGCCGAGCGCTGGTTCCAGCTGTACTGGGCCAAGGACCGCGAGGTGACCCGGAGCTTCCTGGAGCGGGCCCGCGCGTGCGGCTTCGGCGTCCTCGTCGTCACCCTGGACACCCCGCTGCTGGCCTGGCGCCCCCGCGACCTCGACCAGGCGTATCTGCCGTTCCTGCGCGGGGTGGGCACCGCGAACTACTTCACCGACCCGGCCTTCCTGTCCGGCCTCGCCAAGCCGGTGCACGAGGACCTGGACGCGGCGGTGCTGCGCTTCGTCGACCTGTTCGCGGACCCCGGCAAGACCTGGCCGGACCTGGCGTTCCTGCGGGAGCACTGGGACGGTCCGATCGTCCTGAAGGGCGTCCTGCACCCGGACGACGCCCGAGCGGCCGCCGACGCCGGGATGGACGGGGTGGTGGTGTCCAACCACGGCGGACGCCAGGTGGCCGGTGCGATCGCCGCCGCCGACGCGCTGCCCGGGGTGGCGGCGGCGGTCGGCGACCGGCTCTCCGTGCTGTTCGACAGCGGCGTACGCACCGGCGACGACGTCTTCAAGGCGCTCGCGCTCGGCGCGCGGGCGGTGCTGCTGGGCAGGCCCTACGTCTACGGGCTCGGTCTGGACGGCCGGGCGGGCGTGGAGCATGTGATCCGCTGCGTGCTGGCGGAGTTCGACCTCACCCTCGCCCTGTCGGGCCACGCCGTGCCGGCCACCGTGAGCGCCGCCGACCTGGTGGAGGACGCCCGGTGAGCGGCGGGCGGGCGCGGGGCGCCGCTCAGATCTCCCAGGAGCGCAGCCGGTCGGCGGCGCCGTAGACGTCGGTCTTGCCGGACATCAGGTCGCGGGCGAGGTCGACGAGGGCGCCGTAGGGCGGGTCGATGCCGACGCCGCTGACGTACATGTAGGCGACGGCGGTGGCGCAGGCGAAGCGGGCGTTGGCCGAGGGCAGGGGCTTGAGCAGGGCGAGGGTGTGCAGCAGGGCCGCGGCGCGCCAGGCCGGGTCGGAGTCGACGCCCAGGCGGGGCGGGTCCACGCGGTGCCGGGCGACGGCGGCCACCAGGGCGGAGAAGTCGTTGACCGTGGGCTGGTCCGGGAGTACTTCCTCGTGGCGCTGGAGCAGCCAGGGCACGTCGATGTGCAGGACGGGGGTCATCGCTCAGGCGGCCCGTCCCTCGTCCCTGCCGGTCGGCTCGTCCTCGGGGAAGGCGGCGGCGAACTCGTCGGCGTGCCCCGCGAAGAACCGGCGGAACGCCTCGGCGCCCTCCTGGAGGGCGCGGTGCCGGGCTATGTCGGCCGCCGCCGCCTCGCGCACGAGCGCCTTCATCGACGTACCGCGTTCCTTGGCGATCTGCCGCAGGTCCTCTAGCTCGCGGTCGCTGAACTCCACATTGAGCGCTGGCATGGGCCATACGGTACCGCTCGGGTACTGACGCGTAAATAGCCCCTGGTCAGAGAGGTCTGCGGCGGTACCGCGGGCCGGGCGGCGGCGGCCGGCGCCGGACCTGTGCGCCGCCCGCGCCGCTCCGGCGGGGGGCGGCCGACCGCGCCGGGCCGGTACGCACTACGCTGGAACGCGAGTGACACACCTGATGACTGTGAGTGTGCGCGATGGAGTGGCGAGGATGAGTCCGGTCTATCCGTTCGACGATGCCGCCACGGCGCGGGCCGTCGTCGACGAGCGCGGCATCCTCGTCGAATGGAACGAGGGCGCGCGCCGCCTGCTGGGCTGGGCGCCCGACGACGTACTGGCCGCGCCCGCCGCGGACCTGCTGGCCGGCGACGCTCCGGCCGCCCCGCCGGACGGCGGCCGCTGGTCGGGCGTACTCACTCTGCGTCACCGCGACGGGCACACCGTCTCCGTCTGGGTGCTGGCGCACCGGCGGCGCCCCCAGGAGGGCGGCGGCTGGCTCGCCGTCACCCCGCTGGAGGACGCGGCGCCCGGGGACCCGGACGACGATCCGCTGTCGGCGGCCGGGCTCGTCCAGTCGCCGTGCGCCGTCGCGCTCTACGACGACCGGCTGCGGCTGCGGGCCGTCAACGACGCCATGGCGGCGGTGCTCGGCGTCTCCGGGGACCGGCTGCGGGGCCTGCGCCACTCCGAGATCGGTGCCGGACCGCAGAGCGCCGACATCGAGCGGCGCATGCTCCAGGTGCTGGACACCGGCCGCCCCCACGACGTGCGCGCCTACGTGCCGGTCGGCGGCGACGGGCGGACGAGCGCGTGGATGGCCCGGCTGTCCCCGATCACCGACGCCACGGGCCGGGTGCGCGGGGTGTGCGTCGCCGCCCACGACTTCACCGAGCAGTACCGTGCCCGCGAACGGCTGCAACTGGTGAACGAGGCCAGCGTGCGCATCGGCACCACCCTCGACGTCACCCGCACCGCGCAGGAGCTGGCCGACGTCTGTGTGCCCGCCCTCGCCGACTTCGTCAGCGTCGACCTGGTGGATCCGCCCCAGCACGGCGGCGAGCTGCCCATCGGCACCCTGAGCGTGCCCGCCGAGCTGCGGCGCGTCGCCCACCGGTCGGTGACGCCCGGCGACCCCGAGGCGGTGACGCCGCCCGGCGGGACCGAGGTGTACCCGGCGGCGTCGCCGCAGGGCGCCTCCCTGCTGTCGGGCCACGCCATCGTGGTCTCCGAGAACTCGGGCGACCTGGCGAAGTGGCTGGCCTGGAACCCGGCGCGCAGCCTGCGGGTGGGGCGGCTCGGCGTCCACTCCACGATGTCGGTGCCGATCAAGGCGCGCGGGATGACGCTCGGGGTCGCCGTCTTCACCCGGTTCGCGCAGCCCGCCCGCTTCCTGCCCGACGACGTGCTGCTGGCCGAGGAGGTCACGGCCCGCGCCGCCGTCTGCATCGACAACGCCCGCCGCTACTCGCGCGAGCGCGAGACCGCCCTCGCGCTCCAGCGCAGCCTGCTGCCGCGCACCCTGGCGCGCACCGCCGCCGTCACGGCGGCCTCCCGCTACCTCCCGGCCGCCCGCGCGGGCGTGGGAGGCGACTGGTTCGACGTGATCCCGCTGTCCGGGATGCGGGTCGCCCTGGTCGTCGGGGACGTCATCGGGCACGGGGTGGGCGCCTCGGCCACCATGGGCCGGCTGCGCACGGCGGTGCGCACCCTCGCGGACATCGACCTCGCGCCCGACGAACTGCTCACCCACCTCGACGACGTGGTGGCACGGATGTCCGCCGAGGCCGGCGACGAGGCGGACGGCCGCCCCGGCGAGGTCGGCGCGACCTGCCTGTACGCGGTGTACGACCCGGTGTCGCGGCGCTGCACGCTGGCCCGTGCGGGACATCCCGCGCCGGTGCTGGTCCCGCCGGACGGCCCGCCCCGCCGGATCGACCTGCCGCCCGGCCCGCCGCTCGGCCTGGGCGGACTGCCGTTCGAGTCGGCCGAGCTGGACCTCGACGAGGGCAGTGTGCTGGCGTTCTACACCGACGGGCTGGTCGACAGCCGCGAGCGGAACGTGGAGGCGGGCCAGCTGTTGCTGCGCGAGACGCTGGCCGAAGGGGGCGAGTCCCTGGAGGAGTCCTGCGACCGCGTCCTGCACGCGCTGCTCCCTGCGGGCAGCCCGGCCGACGACGTGGCGCTGCTGCTGGCCCGCACCCGCGGTCTGCCGCCCTCCCAGGTGGCCACCTGGGACATCCCGGCGGACCCGTCGCTGGTCGCGCCGGTCCGCAAGCAGGTCGTCGACCAGCTCGGCACCTGGGGCCTCGACCTGGTGGCGTTCACCGCCGAACTGGTGGTGAGCGAGCTGGTCACCAACGCCATCCGGTACGGCACCCCGCCGATCAGGCTGCGTCTGATCCACGACGACACCCATCTGATCTGCGAGGTCTCCGACACCAGCAACACCGCCCCGCATCTGCGCCGGGCCAAGACCTGGGACGAGGGCGGCCGCGGGCTGCTGCTGGTCGCCCAGCTCACCCAGCGCTGGGGCAGCCGCCACACCACCGAGGGCAAGACCATCTGGGCGGAGCTGAGCCTGCTCGGCGAGGAGTGACGCCCCGGGCCCGCCCGGTGTCAGGACGCGTCGGTCAGCCAGGGTCTGACCTGGCGGCGTGCCTCGTGCAGCCGCGACTTCAGGGTGCCCAGCGGGATCCCCGCCCGCTCGGCGGCCTCCGCGTACTCCAGCTGGCAGATGTCCCGGTAGACCAGCGGCGCCACCAGGTGCGGATGCTCCCGCTCCAGCCGCTCCAGCGCCTCCAGGAGGTCCACCCGGGAGCCCGCGATGACGCTGGTGGTGCGCGGGTCGACGTGCTGGGCCGGTTCCAGGGCGGCGGGCTGCTCGGCGGCGCGCCGCTTGAGTTCGCGGTACTTCTGCCGGCAGCAGTTGGCGACCACCGTGTACAGCCAGGTGCCGAAGCGGCTGCGGCCCTCGAACGTGGTGATACGCCGGGCGACCTGGAGCAGGACGTCCTGCGCCGCCTCCTCCGCGTCCTCGCGGCAGGGCAGGAAGCGCGCGCAGCGCCGCAGCACCTCGGGGCGGATCTCCTGGAGCAGCTCCTCCAGCGCGGCCGGGTCGCCCGCGGCGGCGCGCCGGGCGTGTTCTTCGGTCGGCGCCGCATCCGGCACGACGGGCCTCCTCGGAGTCGATCTCGCAGCAGGCATGATAGTGCCATGCACTCCGTCGGACGGATCGGCCGCTACCGGCTCGAACGGCGCCTGGGAACCGGCGCCTTCGGCACGGTGTGGCTGGCCCACGACGACGAGCTGGACGCGCCGGTCGCCGTCAAGGTCCTCGCCGAGAACTGGGCGCACCGCCTGGATGTGCGCGAGCGGTTCCTGTCCGAGGCACGGCTGCTGCGCAAGGCGGGCTCGCCGCGGGTGGTGCAGGTCCACGACATCGGGGAGCTGCCCGACGGCAGGCCGTATTTCGTCATGGAGTACGCCGACGCCGGCACGCTCGACGACCTGCTCGGCGCGGGGCCGCTGCCCGTGCCCGAGGCGCTGCGGCTGACCGCGCTGGCGGCGCGGGGCGCGCACGCGCTGCACGAGGCGGGCATCGTGCACCGGGACGTCAAGCCGAGCAATGTGCTGCTGCGCACGGCCCGCGACGGCTCCCGGCGGGTGCTGATCGCCGATCTGGGGCTGGCCAAGACGCTGGCCGAGGCGTCGGGCCTGACCCTGGCCGCGGGCTCCGCCGGCTACCGGCCGCCCGAGCAGGCCGAGCCGGGCGCGGGCATCGACGCGCGGGCCGACGTCTACAGCCTGGGCGCGGTCGGCTACCGCCTGCTGACGGGCACCGTACCGGCCGCCCCGGGCCGCGTCGTGCCGCCCGAGCACCTGCGCCCCGGCCTGGATCCCGCCGTCTCCCGGACCCTCCTCCGCGCCCTCGCCCCGGACCGCGAGCAACGCTGGCCCACCGCCGAGGCACTGGCCCGGGAACTGGAGCGGACGGCGGAGGCGGACGACGCCGCCGAGGAGCCGCGACACGCCCGGCCGGGCACGGGCACGGGCGGGCCGACGGGTGCGGCGGAGCCACGGGCCGCGGCGGGCGCGGCGGGCCCGGCGGGACCGCCTGCCCCGGGCGGGCCGGGCCCCGCTGCGGCGGAGGACGCGCCGGGCACCGGCGACGCGGGAGAAGCGCCGGGCACCGCGACGGCGCCCAGGGCGTCGGGTCCGGCGGGTACGGGCGGTGCGCCGCGCACGGCCCGTACCAGTTCGACGCCCGGTACGGGCGACGCGGGCGCGGCGGCCCCGGCAGGAGCACCGGCCGTGGGCGCGGCGGGTCCGGCGCGCACGGAGAACGCGCCGGGCTCCCGGGGCGCGGCAGCGGCACCGGACGCGGCGCGGGCGCCGGGGATCGCGGGCGCGACGAGCGGTACGGCGAGCGCGGGCGACGCGGACGCCGTAAGTGACGCGGCCGGTGCCGACCGCGCTGGGGGTCCGGCCGGTACGGGCAGCGCGGGCGGCACGGGCGACGCGGGCCGCCCGGTCCGGCGGCGGCGCAGGGCGGTGGCGCTGACGGCGGCCATGGTGCTGGCGGCGGTCGCCGGGGCGGGCGTGGCGCTGGCGCTGACGTTGCGGGGCGACGGGCCCTCCGAGGTGCGGGTGGCGGACGCGACCGGGCGGGTGGAGGTGCGGGTGCCGACGAGCTGGGGGCGGCAGCTGCGGGACTCCGGCTGGGACCCGGCGTCGCTCGGGCTGCCCGCCGGGCACGAGCCGGGGCTCGCGGTCGCCGGTGACCTGGTGGACTGGCCGGACCTGGACACCGAGGTGAGCGGCGTGTTCGTCGGGCTGAGCGAGCGGGGCGACGTGAGTGCCCGGGTGGCGGCCGCGGACCATCCCGGCTGCCGCTACGAGGGCGGCCGGGCCTACTCCGACGGGCGGTGGCGGGGCCGGGTGCGCACCTGGGGCGGCTGCCCCGGCGCGGGCGCCCTCACCGAGGCCGCGCTGGTTCCGGCCGGTGGCGCCGGACGGCCGCAGGTGTATGTGCAGATCCGCGGGCGCGAGGGCGACGGCACGACGGACCGCATACTTCGCTCGCTGCGGGTCACCTGATCCCGTACGGGTGAACGCCGTGCGGGCCGGCGGCGGGAAGAACCCTCCGGGAGGAATCCGCGGGAACCGCGAACTTTCCGGCCGGTCCGCGCATCGGACCCTCATGTCGGCGCACGAGGCGCCGGACGCACGCCCCGAGCGCGTGCGACGAATTCCAGGAGTGTGGAACATGGCGCACACGACCCCTTCCCGTCGCCGGGCCCTGTTCGCGGGTTCGGTGGCCGTCCTCGGCCTGCTGACCGCCTGCGGCAACGCCGACGGCTCCTCGGCCGGACCGCAGAAGGTGCCGGGCCCCGCCGCACCCGCGACCGGCGGCACCACGACCGGCACCGCGCCCACCACGAGCGCCCCGCCGCCCGGTGACACCACTGCCGCGCCCGGCCAGGGCACCACGCGGCCCGCCGCCCCCGCGACCAGCGGCACCACCGCGGCCGGCCGCAGCAGCAGCGGCGGCGGCGGGACGGACACGGCGGCGCGCAGCACCCGCTGCCACACCTCCGAGCTGAGGGCGACGGTGGGCCGCAACGACCCGGGCGCCGGGCAGGAGAACTTCCCGGTGGTCCTCACCAACAGCTCCGGCCGCACCTGCACGGTGCACGGCTTCCCGGGCGCCGCCTTCGTGGACTCCTCCGGGCGGCAGCTCGGCCCGGACCCCAAGCGCAACGGCGGCTCCGCCACGACGGTGACGCTGCGGCCGGGCCAGAGCGCCTGGGCGGGCCTGACGTTCTCCAACCCGGAGGTGAGCGGCGCGAAGACCGCGACGCCCGCTTCGCTGATCGTCACCCCGCCCGACGAGCGCGACCACCTCACCGTGCGGTGGACGGCGGGCCGGGTCCCGGTGGGCGGCAACTCCTCCTCGGTGTTCCTGACCGTGCTCAGCCCCGGCACCGCGCCCTGACACGACCGGCGGCTCGCACGCCCGCGCGGCACGGCCACGGCTGTTTGCTTTGATGTGCGAGCACCGTTGATCGCGTCCGGAGGACCGAGTCCTGAACACCCCGCTGGCGGAGACCCTGTCCGTCGTCCTGCTCGTCGCCGTCCTGGCCTGCGCCGTCGTACGGCCCTTCGGCTGGCCCGAGGCGGCCGTGGCGGTCCCCGCCGCCGGGGTGGCCGTCGCCACCGGGGCGATCCCGCTCGACCACGCCCGCGCCGAGGTCGAGCGGCTGGGGCCGGTCGTCGGGTTCCTGGCCGCGGTGCTGGTCCTCGCCCACTTCTGCGACGTCGAGGGCCTGTTCCGGGCCTGCGGGGCGTGGATGGCCCGCCGGGCGGGCGGCCGCCCGGTGCGGCTGCTGACGGCGGTGTTCGCGCTGGCCTCGGCGATCACGGCCGTACTCAGCCTGGACGCCACGATCGTGCTGCTGACCCCGGTCGTCTTCGCCACCGCCGCGCGCACGGGGATGCGGCCCAAGCCGCATGTCTACGCCTGCACACACCTGTCCAACACGGCGTCGCTGCTGCTGCCGGTGTCCAATCTGACGAATCTGCTGGCGTTCGCGGCGAGCGGGCTGAGCTTCACCCGGTTCGCCGCGCTGATGGCGCTGCCCTGGCTGGCGGCCATCGGCGCCGAGTACGTCGTCTTCCGCCGGTTCTTCGCCCGTGACCTGGCGGCGTCGGCGCCCGCCCCGGACCCGGGCGACGCGCCCGCTTTCCCGGTGTTCGCGCTGGTCACGGTGGCCTGCACGCTGGCAGGTTTCGTGGTGACGTCCGCGTTCGGCGTCGCCCCGGCGTGGGCGGCGCTGGCGGGCGCGCTGGTGCTGGCCGGGCGCGCGCTGGCGCGGCGCGAGGCGACCGCGGTGAGCGTGGTGCGGGCCGCCGCCCCGGCGTTCCTGGCGTTCGTGCTGGCCCTCGGCGTCGTGGTCCGCGCGGTGGTCGACAACGGGCTCGCCGACGCGCTGGGGCACCTGCTGCCCGGCGGCACGGGGCTGCTCGCGCTGCTCGGCACCGCCGCGCTCGCCGCCGTCCTGGCGAACCTGATCAACAACCTCCCGGCGGTGCTGGTCCTGCTGCCGCTGACCGCCCCGGCCGGTCCCGGCGCCGTCCTCGCCGTGCTGCTCGGCGTCAACATCGGCCCCAACCTGACGTACGCCGGTTCGCTGGCGACCCTGCTGTGGCGGCGGATCGTGCACCAGCACGACCACGGGGTGGATCTGAAGGAGTTCACCCGGCTCGGGGCGCTGGCCGTGCCCGCGGCGCTGGTGCCCGCGGTGGTGGCACTGTGGGGAGCGCTGCTGGTGCTGTGAGACCGGGGAACGGCTGAGGGAGATCGGCGTATGCGAGTGGTCGCCTGGCTGGTGGAGGGCACCTGGCCCGCCTGTGTGGACGCCGTGCGGGCCCATGCGCCCGACACGGCGGAGGTGGTGCTGCTGCATGTCAGCGGGGCCGACGTGCCCGGTGTGGCGCACGGGGCGTTCGCCGGGCTGCTGGGCCGGGGCCACCGCGAGCGGGACCCGGGCGAACGGCTGACGCGGCTCGGCGACGCGTCGGCGGCGGGACTGCTCGACGCGGCGGCGGCCCGGCTGGGGCGGCCGTGCACCCGGACCGAGCGCGCCGGACGGGTGGAGCGCGAGGTGGTGGCCGCCGCCGAGGACGCCGATCTGCTGGTGCTGGCCCGCGACGGGGACCGCGCCCGGCTCGGCCCGCACAGCCTGGGTCCGGCGGTGCGGTTCGCCGTCGACCACGCCCCGTGCCCGGTGCTGCTGGTGTGGCCGGAGGCGGCCCCGGACCTCACGACGCTGCCGCCCCCGCCACCGCCGCACCACCCGGGGCCTCCCCCCGAGGCCCCTCCCCCGCCGGAGCCGCCGGATCCGCCGGATCCGCCGGATCCGCCACGGCCGTAGGAGCCGCCGTAGCCCGGGAGCCGTCGGGCGTCAGTGGCCGCTGACCTCGTGCGGGGTGTAGGGCCGCGTCAGCTCCTCGGTCTCCTTGTCGCTCAGTTCGAGGCCGACGGCGGCCACCGCGTCCTCCAGGTGCCCCGGCCGGGACGCGCCGACGATCGGCGCCGTCACCGTGTCCTGGTGCAGCAGCCAGGCGAGGGCCACCTGGGCGCGCGGCACCCCGCGCTCCTGCGCGATGCGGGTGACCGCCTCGACGACGGCCCGGTCGCCCTCCTGGTAGAGGCTGCTGCCGAAGGCGTCGGTGGCGCTGCGTCCGGTGCCGGTGCCCCAGTCCCGGGTGAGGCGGCCCCGGGCGAGCGGACTCCAGGGAAGGACGCCGACGCCCTGGTCGGCGCAGAGCGGCAGCATCTCGCGCTCCTCCTCCCGGTACAGGAGGTTGTAGTGGTTCTGCATGGAGACGAAGCGGGTCCAGCCGTGCGCCTGCGCGGTGTACTGGGCCTTGGAGAACTGCCAGGCGTACATCGAGCTCGCCCCGATGTAGCGCACCTTGCCCGCCTTGACCAGGTCGTGCAGCGCCTCCATCGTCTCCTCGACGGGCGTGTGCGGGTCCCAGCGGTGGATCTGGTAGAGGTCGACGTAGTCGGTGCCGAGGCGGCGCAGGCTGTGGTCGATCTCGGTCATGATCGCCTTGCGGGACAGTCCGGCGCCGTTGGGCCCCGGCCGCATCCTGCCGTGCACCTTGGTGGCGAGCACGATGTCCTCGCGGCGCGCGAAGTCCTTGAGCGCCCGGCCGACGATCTCCTCGCTGGTGCCGTCGGAGTAGACGTTGGCCGTGTCGAAGAAGGTGATCCCGGCCTCCAGCGCCTGCCGGATCAGCGGGCGCGACGCCTCCTCGCCGAGGGTCCACTCGTGAGTGCCGCGCTCGGGATCGCCGTAGGTCATGCAGCCCAGACAGATCCGCGACACGTCCAGACCCGTCGAACCGAGCTTCACGTACTGCATCGTTGCTGCTCCCGTCATCGGGGTGGTTGCCGGAGAGAGCGTAGGCCGTGAAGGATCTCCGCGGCCTCGGGGACCGGATGCCGGACCGGTGCCGGGGCGGACCACCGGCCGGACGCGCTCCGATGCGGTGGGTGCGGTCGTACGGGGCCGCGGGGGTCAGACGGCCGGTTCTCCGGCGGGTTCGAGCAGGTCGAGTACCCGCTCCCAGGCGAAGTCGGCACGGGTGCCGTCCGCGCCGGGCATGCCGCTGTACGGATCCCCGAAGCGGACGCCCATCGCGCGCAGGCGCGCCAGGCTCTCCCGGTAGGCGGGGTGGTCGGCCAGCGCGTCGGCCACGCAGGGCAGCACGGCGACCGGGACGCCCAGGCCGTACGCCTCGCACAGGGTGGCCACGGCGAGGGTGTCGGCGATCCCGGCGGCCCACTTGTTGACCGTGTTGAACGTGGCGGGCGCGACGGCCACGGCGTCCGGCGGCGGGAAGGGGCGCGGGTCGTCCGGGGTGCGCCAGCGGGAGCGGACCGGCCGGCCGGTGCGCTCCCGCACGTCGTCGGTGTCGAAGAAGCCGCTCATGGCGACCGGTGTCGCGATGACGCCGACCTCCCAGCCGCGGGTCCGCGCGGCGTCCACCAGGGCGCCCACACCCGAGGCGACACCGGCGGCGCAGACGACGACGTAGAGGAAGGGTCTCCCCGGTGCTGCTCCGGCCTGTTCGGTCACGGACGGCACCCTACCGCCGCGCCGCGGGCCGCAGCCCGGCCGTGCGTCCTCCCGCCAGCCGTCCCCGCCGCCGGTGCCCCCACCGCTCGTGTCACCCGGTGGCGCGCGCCGCCCCGTCCTTCTCGGTCACCGTGATCGCCGAGACGGGGCAGGCGCGGGCGGCCTCCTTGACCATGGGGTCGCCACCGCCGTCCTCCCGGCCGGGGAGCAGGGCGCTGAAGCCCTCGTCGTCCTGGGTGAACACTCCCGGGGCGGCCAGGGCGCACTGCCCGGCGCCGATGCAGCGGTCCTTGTCGATGTCGATGCGCATGAGAGCAGCCTCTTACCAGGTCACGGGGAGTTCCAGCATTCCTTGGATCGTGTCGCCGGGTTTGAAGGGGATCTCCTCGGGCGGCGCGGCCAGCCGGAGGCCGGGCAGCCGGGCCAGGAGCGAGCCGAGGGCGATCTCCAGTTCGGCGCGGGCGAGGTTCTGGCCGAGGCACTGGTGGATGCCGAAGCCGAACGCGACGTGATGGCGGGTGGTCCGGTGGAAGTCGAGGTCGTCGGGGCCCTCGAAGTGGGTGTCGTCGCGGTTGATGACGGAGGTGGAGAAGACCACGCCCTCACCGGCCCGGATGGTCTGCCCCGCGATCTCGATGTCCTCCTGGGCCTGGCGCAGCAGCCCGTCCGCGATGGACAGCATCCGCATCAGCTCCTCGACGGCGGCCGGCAGCAGCGCGGGGTCGGCGCGCAGTTCGGCGAGCCGCTCGGGGTGCTGGAGGAGCGTGAAGGTGCCCAGGGAGATCATGTTGGCGGTGGTCTCGTGGCCCGCGATGAGCAGGATGATGGCCAGCGAGACGAGGTCGGCGCGGTCCAGTTCGCCCTCGCCCAGCCGCTGCTGGACCAGTTCGTCCAGGACGCCGTCGCCCGGTTCCTTCTGCTTGCGGTCGACCAGGTCGCCGAGGTACGCCTCCAGCCGGTCGCGCGCCTCGATCACAGCGGCCATGTCCGGGCCGCGCAGCAGCCGTCGGGACTGCTCCTCGAAGAACTCGTGGTCGGCGTAGGGGACGCCGAGCAGTTCGCAGATCACCATGGAGGGCACCGGGAGGGCGAAGTCCCGCACCAGTTCGGCGGGCGGGCCCAGGGTGGTCATCCGGTCGAGCAGCCCGTCCACGATGCCCTGGATGCGGGGGCGCATCGCGGTGGCGCGCTTGAGGGTGAAGCTGGGGATCAGCATGCGCCGCTGGACGCGGTGCTCGGGGTCGTCGACGCCCAGCAGGGCGGTCTTGCGCTCGCGCGCCACCTGGAGCCGGGGAGCGGTGAGCGGGAATCCGTCACGGGCGCGGTCGCTGGACAGACGCGGGTCGGCCAGCAGTTCACGGGCGACGGCGTGCCCGGTGACGGCCCAGGCCGGGCTGCCGTCGTAGAGGGTGACGCGGGCGAGCGGCGCGGACTCGCGCAACGGCTCGTAGCCCGTGGGCGGGTGGTAAGGACAGGTGCGGTCCTGCGGGAACGCCACGGAGTGGGGGGTTTCGATGGTCGGGTCCGGCATGGAAGACCTCGCAGACGAAGGATGCGTCGTGCCGATCTTCATTAGATGCCTGAGGCATCTATGGTGCGACGCGAAGTTCGGCCACATCGGCGAAAGCCCGTATCTGGCCGGGAAGTACCTCTTCCGCCCGGTGCCGCGCTGACGTCCTTCCATTGTCCTCCTGCGGGCCGGGCGGGCACGATCCGGGCATGTCCGCGCTCGTCGTGCTCCCGCTGCCGCAGTCCGCCACCGCCCCCGCGGCGGGGCGCCGGACAGCAGCCCGGCAGTCCCCCGAGGCCCGGTCCGCCGCGGTCATGACCGCCGCGTTCGCGGCCGGGCCCGCCGCGGGCCCCGGCATCGTGGTGCCCGTCGGCGCCCGCGGGGGCGCACCTGGTCGCGCTCACCGCCCGTACGTCCCTGCGCACCGGCGTGTGCGCCGCGCTCGGCGTGGCCTGCGCCGACGGGCTGTACGCCCTGCCGGCGGCGGTCGGCGGCGCGGCCCTGGCCGGCGTGGTGCTTCCGGTGCCGGCGCCGCTGCGCCGGACGTCGGCCGCGGTCTCGCCACCCCGGCGGTACGGGGCGCGGTCACCGCGCTGCGCCGGTACCGCGGGTCCGGCGCGGCCGTCCGGGCGGTGCCACCCGCCCCCGGGCCCGCGCGGGCCTTCCTCGGCATGCTCGGCCCCACCCTGCTCGATCCGGCCACGGTCGTCCGCTTCGCCGCCCTGGTCCTCGGCGGCGCGGGCGCCGGGGACGGGGCACCGGCCGCACGGCAGGCGCTGTTCGTGACGGCGGCCTTCCTGGCGCCGCCCCCGGCCGGCAGGTGCTGCCCACCGGGGGCGGCGCGCCGCTCGGCAGGGCGCTGACGGGCCGGCGGGGGCGGCTGGTGACGGCGCTGGTGCCCGGCACGGTGATCACGGCGCCGGCGGTGCGCACGGCGTGGCCGCCCCGAGCGCGCCCCGGGCCGCCGGTGACCGGTCGGGGCCGTCCCGGGCCGCAGGCGGGCGCGGGGGCGGGTGTGCCCGTGCCCGTCGGGGCGCGGACCCGGGCCGTCCCGCGCCATGACCTGCGGCGCGGACCTGGCGTGATCCGGACGTCCGGCCGTCGCCGCCGTCCGCCGGATCACGCCGGGGGCCACGGCGCCCGCCCCCGTCTGCGAAGATCCGTCCGACCGGGGTGTCCGTGCCCCGGAACGCGGTAGGGATGATGCGCACGGCAGCCGTCGCGGCGGTGCCGTGCGGGCGAGAGAACCGACCGAGCGAGGAGAGGACCGACGCCATGCCTCTTGAGGGCGAGTACGAGCCCAGCCCGACCCAGTGGGTGCGGGAGCAGGTGGAGTTGTACGAGAGTTCCGGCGGCACCGAGGGGACCACGCTCCGGGACACGGGGCTGCCGGTCATTCTGCTGACCACGCGGGGCGCGCGCAGCGGGAAGCTCCGCAAGACACCGCTGATGCGGGTGGAGCACGACGGGCGCTACGCCGTGGTGGCCTCGCAGGGCGGCGCTCCCAAGCACCCGTTCTGGTACTTCAACCTGCTGGCCGATCCGCGGGTCGCGCTGCGGGACGGCCCGGTGGAGCGGGACATGACGGCCCGTGAGGTCACCGGCGCGGAGAAGGCCGAGTGGTGGGAGCGGGCCGTCGCCGCGTTCCCGCCCTACGCCGAGTACCAGGAGAAGACCTCGCGCGAGATCCCCGTCTTCGTGCTGGAGCCGGCCGACGGCCACTGAGCCGGACGGCCGGGCACACCCAGGGGCCCGGCCGCCCCTCGGTGCGTCCGTTCCGGGCGGATCCCGGCCCCGGAGGCATGGAGGGGGCACGCGGCGGGCACCCGTCTCTCAGGCCCCGCCGCGTTCCCCCGTCGCGGCGGGGCCCTGCTCTGCCGCGACGGCGGGACTCTGCTCCGCCTCGGCGGCGGGGCGGTCGGTCACGTCGAGGAAGATCTGGTCCGCCTCGGGCACGGTGTGCGCGATGGACCGCTTGATGCGCACCGCGACCTCCTCGACCCGCTCGCTGTCCATGCCGGGCGCCAGATCCACCCGGGCGGCCACCAGGACGGAGTCGAGACCCAGCTTCATGGTGAGCAGCGCCTCCACGCTGTCGATCTCCGGCTGCGCGCGCAGCAGGCTGCGGATGCGCCCGGCGAGTTCCGGGTCGGCGGCCTCGCCGATCAGCTGGTCGCGTGCGTCGCGGCCCAGGCGGTAGGCGACGTAGACGAGCAGCGCGCCGATCGCCAGCGAGGCGGACGCCTCCCAGACGACCTGGCCGGTGGCCATGTGCAGGGCCATGCCGGCGATGGCGAGCGTGACGCCCAGCACGGCGGTGCCGTCCTCGGCGACGACCGTGCGCAGCGCGGGGTCGCGCAGCCCCGCTGCGCCGCCCTGCCCGCGCACCTGGAGCAGCGCCCGCAGCAGGGAGGTGCCCTCGGCCAGGAGCGCGACGCCGAGCACGACCAGGCCGACCACATAGCCGGAGAACGTCTCGTGGGCGCCGTTGCGCAGGGCCTCGACGCCCTGGAAGAAGGAGAAGCAGCCGCCCATGACGAAGATGCCGACGGCCGCGAGCAGCGACCAGAAGAACCGCTCCTTGCCGTAGCCGAAGGGGTGGCGCCGGTCGGCGGGGCGGCGGCTGCGGCGCAGCGCGGCCAGCAGGAAGATCTCGTTGAGGCTGTCGGCGACGGAGTGCGCCGCCTCCGAGAGCAGGGCCGGTGAGTGCGCGATCAGGCCGCCGACGGCCTTGGCGACCGCGATGACCAGGTTCGCCGCGAGCGCCACCAGCACGGTGACGCGGGTCTTGCGGTCGGCGGCCGGTCCCGGCCCGCCCCCGGCCGCACGGCTCGCTTCCGCCTCCGCCTCGGCTCCCTTCATCTCCGTACCCGTCCCGGCCGCGTTCTCGGATGTCCCGCTCACGTTCGCCGAATGCCCCGGTCGGTGGGTGTCACACCGTGCCGTCGGCGGATTTCGGGGAACGTGTTCACCAGCACGCCTCGACGGCAGGGAGGACCGGGCATGAGCGACGGGGACGACGACGGCAACCGTTCCTACGGCCACAAGAAGTTCAAGCGTTCGAAGAGTCATTTCGCCGACCGGATCACCGCGGACGGCCGGGACGGCTGGCCGGTGGCCGCCGGGCGGTACCGGCTGGTGGTCAGCCGTGCGTGCCCCTGGGCGAGCCGGGCGCTGGTGTCGCGTCGGCTGCTCGGTCTGGAGGACGCCCTGTCCCTGGCCGTCGTCGACCCGATCCAGGACGACCGCAGCTGGCGTTTCACGCTCGACCCCGGCGGCCGGGACCCGGTCCTCGGCATCCGCTTCCTCAGCGAGGCGTACGACCGGCGCGAGGCCGGGTACCCCGGCGGGGTGAGTGTGCCCGCGGTGGTCGACGTGCCCAGCGGCGAGCTGGTCACCAACGACTATCAGCAGATCACCCTGGACCTGGCCACCGAGTGGACGGCCCTGCACCGGCCCGGGGCGCCCGACCTGTACCCGCGGGCCCTGCGCGACGAGATCGACACGGTGATGGGCGAGGTGTACGAGGACGTCAACAACGGCGTGTACCGCGCGGGTTTCGCCACCGGCCAGGAGGAGTACGAGAGGGCGTACGAGGGAGTGTTCCGGCGTCTTGAGCTGCTGGCGCGGCGGCTGGCCGGGCAGCGCTATCTCGTGGGCGACACGATCACCGAGGCGGACATCCGGCTGTTCACGACGCTGGTCCGCTTCGACGCCGTCTACCACGGGCACTTCAAGTGCAACCGCTGGAAGCTGGCGGAGAACCCGGTGCTGTGGGCGTACGCCCGCGATCTCTACCAGACGCCCGGTTTCGGGGACACGGTCGACTTCGACCACATCAAGCGGCACTACTACCAGGTGCACACGGGCATCAACCCGACCGGCATCGTGCCGCTCGGGCCCGACCTGTCCGGCTGGCTCACGCCGCACCGGCGTGAGGAGCTCGGCGGGCGGCCCTTCGGCGACGGTACCCCGCCGGGGCCGGTGCCGGAGGCGGAGCGGGTGCCGCCCCGCGACCGGCCCTGACCCGGAGAGACCAGAAGTCGTAGAACCCGTAGACCTCGTAGAACTCGTAGAAGTCCGAGAAGTCCGAGAAGGAGGACGAAGGTGGCCAAGAAGAAGAACAAGCTCCCGCTCGCCTACCAGCCCGTGGGGTTCGTGCTGGGCTGGGTCGGCGGCGCCGTGGCCGGGAAGGTGTTCCGCACGGCGTGGAAGGCGTTCCGACACGAGGACGACGCCCCCGACGCGCTCGACGAGAACCGGCACTGGGGCGAGATCCTGCTGGCCGCCGCGGTGCAGGGCGCCCTGTTCGCCGTGGTGCGCAGCACCGTGGACCGCGCGGGCGCCCAGGCCATCGCGCGCTCGACCGGGGTGTGGCCGGCCAAGGGCGGCGAGGGCCGGGAGTGAGCCGCGCCGGCCCGGGTGCGCCACCCGGCCCGGCGCCCCGCCCTCACTGCCGGCCGCGGGCCCACGACTCCCACAGCCGGGCGTAGGCGCCGCCCGCGGCCCGCAGTTCACCGGGCCGGCCCCGCTCGGTGACGCGGCCGTCCTCCATCACCAGCACGGTGTCGGCGGTGGCCGCCTGGGAGAGGCGGTGGGCGACGACGACCGCGGTGCGGCCCTCGGTGACCGCCAGGGCCGCGCGGTCCAGGGTGCGGGCGGTGTCGCTGCCCGCCTCGGCCGTCGCCTCGTCCAGCACCACCACCTCCGGGTCGAGCAGCAGGACCCGGGCGAGGGCGAGCTGCTGGGTCTGGCGGGCGGTGAGCCGGACGCCGCCGCGGCCCACGACGGTGCCGGTGCCCTCCGGCAGCGCGGCGGCCCAGTCCGCGGCGCCCACGGCGGTCAGCGCGGCGTCCAGCGCGCTGTCCGGGGCGTCGCGGGACGCGAGGCGGAGGTTGTCGGCGAGGGTGCCCGGGAAGAGGTGGTGCTCCTGGGTGACCAGGGCGATCCGCCGGTCGCCGTCCGCTCCGGGGCGGGCGAGGTCTCCGGTGGGTACGCCGTCCAGCGTGACGCTGCCCGCGGACGGCGGACGCGTCCCGGCGATCAGCGCCGCCAGCGTCGACTTGCCCGAGCCGGTCGCGCCGACCACGGCCAGCCGCCGGCCGGGGCGGAGATCGAGGTCGATGCCGTGCAGGACGTCGGGCCCGTCGCCGTAGCGGTGGCGGACCCCGCGCACCACGATCCCGGTGCCCGGCCGCGGCCCCGGCCGGGACGGGCGCGCGCCGTGGACGGGGTCCGGGGTGTGCAGGGTGACGCCGACGATCCGGGCCAGCGCGGCGGTCGCCCGCTGCACGCTGTCGAAGGTGCCGAGCAGGATGTTCACGGGGTCGAACAGCCCGGCGAAGAACAGGGCGGCGGTGGTCGCGGCGCCGATGTCGGCGTGGCCGGTGCGCACCAGCCACCAGGCCGCGAGCAGGACGGCGCTCAGTCCGAGGAACTCGGCGAGGTTGAGCCTGCCATAGAAGCGGGTCGCCGCCCGCGCCGCCCGGAACTCGTACGCCATCGCGTCCCGCGAGGCCGCCGCCACCCGGGCGTGCCGCCCCGGCCCCAGGCGCAGGGCGCGCAGGGTGGGCAGCGCGGTGAAGGCGCCGAGCAGGGCGGAGGCGCGGCCTCCCTCGGCGGTCCTCCCGGCGGCGTAGAGCGGCCGGGAGGTGCGCAGGTACCAGCGCAGCGTGTACGCCTGGAGGGGCACGGCGAGCAGTCCGGCGACGGCGAACCGCCAGTCCAGCGCGGCCAGTCCGGCGAGGGCGGCGAGGATGGTCAGCGCCGCCGCCGCGAAGTCGCCCAGGGCTCCGGAGGCGGCCTCGGAGACACGGTCCGTGTCGCCGGAGACCCGCGCCACGAGGTCGCCGGTGCCGCCCGCCTCCACGGTGTCCACGGGCAGGACCAGCGCGGCGGCGACCGCGTCCTCGCGCAGCCGTCCCGTCACCGTCAGCACGACCCGCGCCAGCAGGACGGTCGCGGCCCATCCGGTCAGCGCCCCCGCCACGGCGGCGCCCGCCAGCAGCCCGACCGGCCGCACCAGCGCACCGGGGCCCCGGTGGTCCGTCACGGCCTGGGTGATCCACCCGATCGCGACCGGCCCCGCCAGGCTCAGACAGCTGTCGAGCACCAGCGCGGCGAGCGCCGTCCACAGCGCCCCCCAGCGCCCCCGCAGAGCCCCCCGCAACCGCGCCCGAGTCTGCCGCCCGGTGGCCACCGGCAGGAGCGAGGGCACGCCGTCCGGGTCGGCGGGCGAGGGCTCGGGCGAGGCCTCGGGCGGAGGTACAGCCCGGGGTGCGGCCGGGGCGCCGCCGGGGGCAGCGGCGGGAGCCACGGCCCGGCCGCCGCGTGGTGTGTCGGCCGGGGTGCCGGGTGGAGCCTCGGTCGGGGTGCCGGGTGGAGCCTCGGTCGGGGTGCCGCAGGAGGCGTCGTCCGGGGTGCCGTCCGGGGCTTCACCGGACGGGGCCTGGCGAGGGGCGGCCGGGGTCTCGGCCCGGAGGCGGTCCGGGGCCCCGGCCGGGGCAGCGGCCAGGGCTTCGCCCGACGCGTCGGCCGGGGCACGGCCCGGGGCAGCGGCCGGTGTGGCGTCCGGGGTCGTCATGAGGTCGCCGTCCGCTCGGGTGTGGGGAGGTGGACGACCTGGTCGCAGCGGGCGAGCCAGGACGGGCTGTCGGTGATGACGAGGGTGGTGCGGCCGGTGCGTGCGCGGCGTACGCGGTCGGCGATGACGTCCTCCGTCGCCGCGTCCACGGCGGTGGTCGGGTCGTGCAGCACCAGCACCGGTGAGCGGGCGGCGAGCGCGCGGGCCAGGGCGACGCGCTGGCGCTGGCCGCCCGAGAGGGTCTCGCCGCGGTCGCCGACCCGGGTGCGGGCGCCGTGGGCCACGGCGCCGAGGACCTGGTCGGCGCGGGCGGCGCGGGCCGCCTCGGCGACGGCGGCGGTGTCCTCGGTGAGGGCGGCCAGGTTGTCGGCGACGGTGCCGGGCAGCAGCACCGGTTCGTGGTGGCAGACCAGGAGGGCGGTTCGGAGCGTGTCCAGGGCGAACCGGTCCAGTGCGGTGCCGTCGAGCAGGATCCGCCCCTCCCCGGGGTCCTCTTCGCGGGCGAGCAGCAGGGCGACGGCGTCCGCGTCGGCGGGGTCGGCGCAGACCAGGCCGGTCATCCGGCCCGCCTCGGCGGTCCACCGGGCGCGGCTCCCGCCCGGCAGCGGTACGCCGTGGAAGGCGACGGCGGGCGCTTCGCCCACAGCACCGGCCACAGTGCCGGGCGCAGTACCGGCCGCGGTCGGCTCCGTCACGGCCGGGGGCGCGGTGAGCACCTCGTGGACGCGGGCGGAGGAGGCGAGGGCGCGGACGTAGCGGGCGTGGGCGGTGGCGGCGACGCGCATCGGACCGCTGACGAACCGGGCGAGGCCGAGAGCGGCGATCAGCGGGCCGAGACCGATCCGGCCGTCCAGGGCGAGGGCGCCGCCGAGCGCGGCGACGGCCGCCAGATAGAGCCCGGTGAGCAGGACGCCCACCGACACGAGTGCGCCCTCGGCGGACACCGCACGCCGGGCCGCGCCCACGGCGTCCCGGCTGACCCGGGCGTAGTCGGCGGCGACGGCGCGCTCGGCGCCGATGCCCCGGAGCACCCGCAGCCCCCGCACCACGTCCTCGGCGAGCGCGGTGGCCCGCGCCTGGAGGGCCTGTTCGGTGCCGCTGGTGCGGTGCAGGGCGTGGGAGAGGCGGTTCTGCGCGAGCAGGACGGCCGCGGTGCCCGCCACGACGAGCGCGCCGAGCCCGGGGTGGATGCGCAGCAGCAGCACCGTGGAACCGAGCAGGACGACGACCGCGGCCACCGTGCCGGCGAGGGTGCCCGCGAAGGCGCCCACCCGTTCGGCGTCGCCGGAGGCCCGGCTGAGCAGGTCGCCCGGCACCAGCCGTACCCCGCCGGACGGGTGCAGCACCCGTTCCGTGAGGGTCATGCGCAGCCGGTGCTCGGTGTGCTGCCGCACCCGGACGGCCGCCCGCGCGCCGAAGCGGTAGGACAGGGACAGCATCAGGAAGTCCGCCGCCAGCAGAGCGAGCCAGCAGGCCGTCGAGGCGGGGGTGCCGGACCGTACGGCCCGGCCGACCGTGGCGCCGACGAGCACCGGCACCAGCGCCTCGCCCAGTTGGTGCGTGCTCAGCAGCACCGCCGCCAGTACCAGGTCGCCGCGGCGCTCGCCCACGGCCCACCGCAGCAGCGCCCGGGGTGAGGCGCAGGACGCGGGGGACGGTCCCGAGGGCTCCGAGCGGCGGTCGGGCGGACGGCGGGGCGGAGCGGGGGCGGCTGCGGTCACCCGGCTACGTTAGGGTCACCTTACTTTTGTCGTAAACGCAGCAGGGCGCCACCGTATGTCGCGCATCGGCCACGGCCGACGGCGGCGGGGCGCGCACCGGGCAGAGGCAGGGACACCGGCATGGCAGACGAGAAGACCATCGGTCTCGAACGGTTCGAGATGGCCAGGGGGCAGTCCTTCCGCCACCATGTGCACGGTGAGCACCAGCTCGCCTGGGCGAGCACGGGCGTGGTCACGGTCGACATCCAGGACCGCTGCTGGGTGCTGCCGCCGCATCTGGCGCTGTGGATCCCGGGAGGGGTCCGGCACGCCACCGCGGCCCTGCGGGAGTCGGTGCTCCAGGGCGTCTACCTCGATCCGGTCTCCTGTCCGCTGGCCTGGCCCCGGCCCACGGTGCTCGCCGTCTCCCCGCTGGCCCGGCATCTGATCGGCTATCTGGCCGGTGAGCTGCCGCCGGGGGTGCGCACGCACGCCGAGGCCGTCCTGCTGGAGGTGCTGCGCCCGGCGGACGGCGCGGTGTTCGAGCTGCCGCTGCCGGCCGATCCGCGGGCGCGGGAGGCCGCGGCGCTGCTGCTGGAGGACCCCGCGGACCAGCGGGGGCTGGCCGAACTGGCGTACGCGGTCGGCTCCAGCGCGCGCACCCTGCTGCGGCTGTTCCTCGCCGATACGGGCCTGACGTTCACCCAGTGGCGGACCCACGCCCGGCTCCAGGCGGCGCTCGCGCACCTCGCCGAGGGCGAGCCGGTGGGGCGGGTGGCCGAGCGGGTGGGCTATGCGACGCCCAGCGCCTTCGTCGCCGCGTTCCGCCGGGTGACGGGGTCCACGCCCGCCGCCTACTTCGCCCGTTCCCGGGAGCGGGCGGACCGGGCCGCCTGACGGGGTTGGACGGGGTTGGCGGATCGGCGACACGAGGTGGCGCCCGACCGCCTTGCCGCGCCCGCGACGGCGCCACTAGCGTGCTTAGGCAAGGCTAAGCTAAGTCCCTGCCGGCGCTCTGACCGGCGGGTACGTCGCCGAGGAGCACCATGGGCACCACCACTCTGAGCACCACCACCGTGGTGCCGGAAGCAGCGGCACAGGACACCGGCCGAAGACGGCGCCGGACCGCTGCCGCCGTCCGGCTGCTCGGTCTGCTCCTCGCCTGCGCGCTGCTGGCCCTGGCCGTCGTGGCGAGCGTCGCCGTCGGTGCCAAGGCCATTCCGCCCGGCGAAGTGCTGCACGCGCTGCTGCACGACCGCACCTCGGTGGACGGCTCGGTCGTCTGGGACCTGCGGCTGCCCCGGACGCTGCTCGGCGTCGCCGTCGGTGCCGCGCTCGGCCTCGCGGGCGTCGTGATGCAGGCGCTGACCCGCAATCCGCTCGCCGACCCCGGCATCCTCGGCGTCAACATGGGCGCCTCGGCGGCCGTGGTCGTGGCGATCGCCCTGTGGCGCAGCACCGATCCGTCGTTCTGCGTCTGGTTCGCGTTCGCCGGTGCCGGGCTGGCCGCCGTGGTGGTCCAGGTGCTCGGCTCGCGCGGCCGGTCGGGGCCCGCGCCGGTGCGGCTCGCGCTCGCGGGCACCGCCGTCAGCGCCGTGCTCGGCGCGCTGATCTCCGTTGTCACCCTGCTGCGGCCGGACGTGTTCGACCAGTTCCGGTTCTGGGGCGTGGGCTCGCTGGCCGGGCAGCCGATGTCGGTCGTCACGGAGGTGGCGCCGTTCCTCGGCGCGGGCGCCCTGCTCGCCCTCGGGCTGTCCGGCGCGCTGAACTCGCTGGCCCTGGGCGACGACACGGCCCGTGCGCTCGGCACCCGGGTGCGCCGCACCCGCGCCCTCGGGATGCTCGCCGTCACCCTGCTGTGCGGAGCGGCGACGGCCGCCGTCGGACCGATCGCCTTCGTCGGCCTGGCCGTCCCGCATCTGGCCAGGGCACTCACCGGGCCCGACCACCGCTGGCTGCTGCCGTACTCCATGGTGTTCGGGGCCGTGCTGCTCCTCGGTTCGGACCTGCTCGGCCGGGTGCTCGCCCGGCCCGGTGAGATCCAGGCCGGCATCGTGACGGCCTTCGCCGGGGCGCCCGTCTTCATCGCGCTCGTCCGCCGCCGCAGGATCGCCGAACTGTGACCACCGCCCCCGCCTCCCCGCCGCGCTCCCCGCGCGTGCCCGCCCGCGCCACCGTGCTGCCCGGCCGCGTCGTCCGCCTGTACGGCGGCCGGATGTCGCTGCGCTGGCGGCCCCGCACCGTCGCGGTCTGCGTCCTGCTGGCCGCCGCCTGCCTGGTGGTCGGCGCCCTCGGCCTCACCACCGGCACCTACCGCCTGCCGCTGTCGCGGGTCCTGGCCACGCTGCTGGGCCGGGGCACCGGGGCCGAGTCGTTCATCGTGCTCAGCTTGCGGCTGCCGCGGCTGCTGTGCGCGCTGCTGGCCGGCGGCGCGCTGGGCATGAGCGGCGCGGTGTTCCAGAGCATGTCCCGCAATCCGCTGGGCAGTCCGGACATCATCGGCTTCACCAGCGGCGCGGCGAGCGGTGCCGTGACGCAGATCGTGCTCTTCCACGGCGGCCCGTACGCCACCGCCGTGGCGGCGGTCGGCGGCGGGCTGGCCACGGCGCTGCTCGTGGGGCTGCTCGCGGCGGGGCGCGGCCCGGCCGTGGGCCACCGGGTCGTGCTGGTGGGGATCGGTGTCAGCGCGATGCTCACCTCGCTGACGGCCTATCTGCTGACCCGGGCCAGTCTCTACGAGGCGCAGGACGCGCAGATCTGGCTGATCGGCAGCCTCAACTCGGTGAACTGGTCGGTCGTCGCGCCGCTGGCCGCCGCCCTGGCCGTGCTGGTCCCGGTGACCGTGGCCGCTTCCCGGAACCTGGCCTGGCTGGAACTGGGCGAGGACACCGCCCGGGGGCTCGGGGTGCCGGTGGGGCGGGCCCGGATCCTGCCGGCCGTCGCCGCCACCGCGCTCGCCGCGGCGTCGACGGCCGCGGTCGGCCCCATCGCCTTCGTCGCCCTGGCCGCGCCGCACCTGTGCCGCCGGCTCGTCCGCTCCCCGGGCGCCCTGGTGGTGCCCGCCGGTTTCATGGGCGCGCTGCTGCTGGCGGCGAGCGACTACACGGCCCAGCGGGTGCTGCCCGGCACGGAACTGCCGGTCGGCGCGGTGACCGGGGTGCTCGGCGGCCTGTATCTGTGCCGGCTGCTGCTCGCCCGGCGCAGGGCGGGCCGCTCATGAACCTGAACCGGACCCGCCGCCCACGGCGGCAGCGGGCGGCCTCGCGGCCGACGCGCCAGCGCCCGCGGGTGCCCGTACGCGCGACGCGCGACCTGTTACCCGGCGCGGGCCGGTGAGCCGGGCCCCGGCCACCGCTCTCCCCCTTCCCCCCTCCACTTCTCTTCCGTCCCCTCCGCCTCAAGGACATCCCCATGCCCAGCGCCACCCTCCGGCGTCCCCGCGACATCCGGTCCTCGCTCCCGCTCCTGTCCGGTACGCGCCCCTCCCGGCGCGGGCTGCTCGCCGGCGGACTGGGGACGGCCGCCCTCCTCGGCCTGTCCGCGTGCGGCACCGGCGACTCCCCGGCGGCCGGTGCCTCCGGCGGCGCCGCGTGGTCCTTCACCGACGACCGGGGCCGCGCCGTACGGCTGTCGCGGCGGCCGAAGCGCATCGCGTTCCTCACCGACACCGTGGGCGCCGCGCTGTGGGCGGCCGGTCTGCACCCGGTGGCCGCCGCCGACTCCGGGCAGGGCATCGTCGGCGCGGTGCGCCCGGACTGGTCCGGCGTCAGCCGGATCTACTCCGCGGACAAGGGCGTACGGATCGAGGCGCTCGCCCAGGCCCGGCCCGACCTGCTGATCGACGCCGTGGAGCCCGACGGCACCCTCCAGGTGGCCTCCCAGCTTCCGGCGGTCGGCAAGCTCGCCCCGGTGGTCGGCCTGAGCACGTACCAGCCGATCGAGAAGATCGCGGGGACCGCCGACCGGCTGACCCGCGCGCTGGGCGCCGAGCCGGCCGACGCCGGGGCCAGGGCGCGCTACGAGGAGGCGAGCGCGCGGCTGCGCAGGGCACTCGCCTCCAACCGGGAGCTGCGGGTCGGCTTCGTCTTCGGTATCGACAAGAGCACCGTCGGCGTGATGAACCCGAGGACCTGGGCCGTGCTCAAGACGGTGAGTGCCCTCGGGATGCGTCTCCTGCCGGTGCCCGACGGCGCCGACAACACCTACAGCCAGGCCGTCAGCTGGGAGAACGTCCCCTCGCTCCCTGCCGATCTGCTGGTGTGGGCGGTGTCCGATCCGCTGCCCGGGAACCCGCTGTGGCAGCGCACGCCCGCCGTCCGCGCCGGACAGGTGTGGAAGCCGCCGCTGGCCTCCTGGTACGCGTACAGCTGGGCGAACTTCACCGTCCTGCTCGACGGCCTGGCCACCCGCGTCCAGTCCGCCCGCGCGGGCGTCGGACCGCACTCGGCGTCCTGACCCCGCTCCCCTTCTCCCCGATTTCTCCCTGATTTCTCCCCGATTCTCTCCTCGGTCCTCCCCTCGATGTCCTTCTCTCCGCGTCCCGGACCGTACGGTCCGGCCCTTCACCCCTGGATCACCGTGGCTGCCCTGCCCTCCCCCGCCGCGTCCCCCGTCCGGCGCCGTGGCCGCCTGCTGCGCCCGGCCCTCGCCTGCGCCGCCCTTGCGCTGGCCCTCACGGCCACCGCCTGCGACGCCTCCTCCTCCCCCGGCGGCGGCGCCGGGTCCGCCGCGACCCGGGCGGTCGACACGGCGCACGGCAAGGTGACCGTGCCCGCGCACCCGCTGCGGATCGTCTCCGTGCACTCCTGGTCCACCGAGTCGCTGTACGACCTGGGCCTTCGGCCGGTCGGCGTGGAGAACAGCGGAGCCAACTACGTCCCGCCGCGCTATCTGGCGCGCTGGAAGTCCGCGGCGAAGGTGACGACCGGCGCCGACCTCGACTACGAGAAGATCGCCTCGCTCAAGCCGGACCTGATCGTCGGCGTCGACGTGCCCTACCTCAGCAAGGCGTACAAGCGCCTGTCGGCCATCGCGCCGACCGCGTTCGCGTCCTTCAAGGAGACCGCCGCCTGGTCCGCCTACCCGGACGCCACGGCCCGCTTCGTGAACCGCGCGACGCAGCTCGACCGGCTCAAGCAGAAGTACGCCGACCGGATCGCCGCGGTGCGCAAGGCCGAGGGCGCGAAGCTGTCCGGGAACCGCTGGGCCGTGATCCAGGGCGGCTTCGACTCCGGCAACTACTGGATCTACAGCCCCGCCTCGCCGGTCGGGGACATCCTGGCCAAGCTGGGCGTGCGGTTCGCCCCGGCCACCGCCTCGGTCGCCGCGGGCTCGACCCGGTCGGTGTCGTACGAGCGGGCGGACCTGCTGAAGGACGCCGACTACGTCGTCTACTACACCAACAACGACGGCTCCCCCGCCAACGACATCCAGAAGCTGTTCGACCTGCGCTCGTTCAAGGAGCTGCCGGCGGCGAAGAACCACCGGGTGGTGGGCACCGCCGACTTCCTGCCCGGTTCCTACAGCGACGCCCTGGGCGTGGTCGACACCATCGCGGACGCGCTGGCGAAGCAGTCCGGCTGAGGGCCGAAGGCGGGCGCCGCTACTCGCCCCGGGGCGCGTCGAACAGCGCGCTGACGGACTCCCCGTTGTGGATGCGGCGCACCGCCTCGGCGAGCGCGGGCGCGATGGACAGGACGCGCAGCTTGTCCCCGTGGACCCGGTGCTCCTCGTGGTCGTCGACGGGCACCGGCACCGTGTTGGTGCACACGATCTCCAGTACGTCCTGCTGCGCGCTGAGCCGTTCGAGGGCGCCGGACGCGAACAGGCCGTGCGTACAGGCGATCCGGATCGAGCGAGGGCCCGACTCGCGCAGCCGGTCCAGGAGTTCCAGGACGGTGCTGCCCTTGGCGATCTCGTCGTCCAGCACGATCACGTCCCGCCCTGCCACGTCGCCGATGACCGAGCTGATGGTGACCCGGTCGTCGGCGTAGCGCTGCTTGGCGCCCGCGGCCACCTGGGCGCCGAGCATCCGGGCGAACGCGGCGGCCTCCTTGGCGTTGCCGAGGTCGGGCGAGACGACGGTGGTGCGGGTCAGGTCGTACTGCCCGAAGTGCGCGGCCAGTTCGCGCAGGGCGTGCAGGTGGTCGACGGGCACCGAGAAGAAGCCGTGCACCTGCGGCGCGTGCAGGGTCATCGCCAGGACCCGGCTCGCGCCCGCCGCGACCAGCAGATCGGCGACCAGGCGTCCGCCGAGGGAGATGCGCGGGGCGTCCTTCTTGTCGGAGCGGGCGTAGGAGTAGTGCGGCATGACGACGGTGATGCGCCCGGCGGAGGCGCCGCGGGCCGCGTCGCACATCAGCAGCAGCTCCACGAGGTGCTCCTGCACCGGCTTGACCAGCGGCTGGATCAGGAACACGTCCCGCTCGCGGCAGTTGGCCTGGAGCTGCACCTCCAGGCAGTCGTTGGCGAACCGGCTGACCCGGGTGGGGCTGAGCGGAACGCCCAGGTGTGCGCAGACCTCCGCCGCCAGTTCGGGATGGGCGCTGCCGCTGAACACCGCGATGTCTCGCACGATCCGCTCCTCGCATGATCATTCCGGACTGCCGCGGTCATCGTACTGACCGGGTGCGGGTCATCGGCCCAGCACGCCCGGCAGGGCCAGCGCTCCCAGCAGCGCGGCTCCCACCAGCAGCCAGGCCACGTAGTCGCCGACGTGCCCGGACTGCAGGCGGCGCAGCGGCAGCGCCCAGCCGGGTGCGGCCAGCAGCCCGGGGCGGGCGACGGCCACGCCCGCGACGGCGACCGCCAGCAGCGCCGAGAGCAGGTCCAGCAGGACCCCGGTCGCGGTCCAGTGCGCGGTGGAGAACACGCCCCAGGTCCCGGCCTCGTCGACGGCGTCGCCCACCGCGCCCGCGAAGCCGGGGACCGCGCCCGCGGCGAGCGCGGCCAGGAGCAGCACCACCGGGACGGTCCGCATGGTCAGGGGGACCTTGTCGAGCCGCCGCCCGGTCTCGGGTTCCTCGGCGGAGCCGGACGTCTTGTCCTCGTCGCGTTCCTCGCCCTCCCGTTCCCGGGGCCGGGGCCCGAGGCCGAGGAAGACCCGGGCGGCGACGCGCAGCACGGCGGCCCCGGTGAGGGCGGAGGCGGCGACGTAGACCACGGTGAGCGGGCCGCCGACGGCCTCCTCGCTCAGCGCCTTGCCCAGACCGGTGCCGAAGGGCGGCAGTCCGGCCAGGGCCAGCGCGCCGACGGCGAAGACGGCGCCGGTGCCGCGCAGCCGCCGGGCCCGGCCGTGCAGGGCGAACTCGTCGACGCTGCCGTAGCGGTCCAGGAGGATGCCGGCGCAGGCGAACAGGGCGGCCTTCACGCCCGCGTGGGCCAGGATGTACAGCGCGGTCCCCTCGTCCGCCGCCGCCTTCAGGGTGCCGATGCCGATCAGGAAGAGACCGGTGTGGGCGATGGTGGAGAAGGCGAGCAGGCGTTTGATGTGCCGCTGGTACCAGCACATCACCGAGCCGACGGCGGCGGTGAGCACACCGAGCACCACCAGAGCCCGGCTCGCGTCGGCGGCGGGGATGCCGCCCGGCCCGGAGAAGACGGTGCCGTACACGCGCCAGACGCCGTAGACCCCGAGTTCCACCATGACGCCCGACAGCAGCATGCACACGGGTGTGGGGGCGACGGCGTGCGCGTCCGGCAGCCAGAACTGGAAGGGCACGGCGGCGGCCTTCACCAGCAGCCCGGTCAGGACCAGCACGAATCCGGCGAGGACGAGCGCGTCGGGGCCGTGCCCGGCGGCGGCCGTGTCGAGTCCCTGGCCGATCTTCGCCATGGCGAGCTGTCCGGTGCGGGCGTAGAGCAGGGCGATGCCCATCAGCATGAAGTACGCGCCGAGCGAGTTGACCAGGGCGAAGCCCAGCGCGCCCTGTACGGCCTTGGCCTCGTCGATGCGGTATCCGGTCAGCGCGTAGGCGACCACGCTCATCAGTTCGAAGAACACGAACGCGTCGAAGAGGTCCCCGGCGACGGCGAAGCCGCACATGCCGCCCTGGAAGAGCAGGATCAGCGCGGGGAAGGAGCCCGCGTGGCCGCGCGGCGGTTCGTCGAAGTAGCGCCAGGAGTAGGCCAGCGCGGCGAGGGTGAGCAGGGAGACGAGCGCCGCCATGCCGAGGCCCGCCCCGTCCCCGGTCAGGACGATGCCGACGCTCTCGCCGCCGACCGGGAACCAGCCGCCGACCCACTCCGTCAGCGGTGGCGAGGAGCGCAGGAGCAGCACGACCGCCAGGACGGCGGTCGCGGCGGCGACCAGCGAGCCGAACGCCTCGGCGGCGAACCGCGGCAGACGGCGCCCGCCGGCCACGAGCAGGGCCGCGCCCAGCAGCGGGACGGCGGGCAGCAGCGGCAGCAGCTGGGAGGGCGTCAACCGCGCAGCTCCCTCAGTTCGTCGGGGTCGACGGTGCCGTGCCGCTTGGAGATCTGCACGGTCAGCGCGAGCAGCAGCGCGGTCACGGTGGCGCCGACGACGACATCGGTGAGGGTGAGCGCCTGCACGAGCGGGTCGACCACCGGCCGCGAGCCGGGCGCGATGTCGGAGAAGACGGGCGCGGTGGCGCCGTCGCGGTACCCGACGGCCAGCAGCAGGACGTACGTCGCCGACTGGCACACGGCGAGGCAGCCCACGGCGTGGATCAGATTGCGGCTGGTGGCCAGGCCATAGCAGCCGATCAGGAGCACATAGGCGGCCACCAGGTACGGCAGGACGTGCAGGACGTCGTTCACGGCGCTCTCACTTCCCGTTCTCCTCCTCGATCTCGACGGCCTGGTCCAGGAAGCGGGCGAGCAGGACGACGACCGCGCAGGCCACCTCCATGCCGATGGCCGCGTTCAGCAGCGGCACGGTGCCCCCGGAGGACAGGGTGTTGAACGTGCCGTACGGCAGCAGGGTGTTGGCGAGGAAGGAGGTGCCCGCGAGCAGTCCGGCCAGGCCAAGGACGAGATAGGCGGAGGCGGAGAGCGCGTCGCCGATCTCGTAGGCGTCGACGGGCCGGACACGTTCCAGGGCGGCGTAGTCGGCGCCCAGGTACAGCAGGTGCAGCGCGGTCGCGGCGACGACGCCGCCCTGGAAGCCGCCGCCGGGGCTGAGCTGGCCGTGGGCGATGACGTAGAGGCCGGTGACCAGGGCGACGGGCAGCACGACGAGGGCGTAGCGGCGCACCGGGGCGGCGACACGGGCGGGGCGCGGCGGGTCGCGGTGTTCGTCGCGGGCCTGCCGCAGCAGGACGGCGCAGCCGAGGACGGCCGCGAAGAGGATCGCCATCTCGCCCATCGTGTCGAAGGCGCGCTGGTCGAAGTTGACGGAGGCGATGGTGTTGGCGGTGTGCCGGGCGAGCGCGGCGCGCACCGCGCGGTGGCCGTAGGGGTGGCGGGCGCCGCCGAAGGCGGGCAGCCGCAGGCAGGCCGCGACGAGCAGCGCGGCGAGCGCGCCGCCGCCGAGGAGCACCAGCCACAGCCGGGCGCGCGGGGTCACCGGCGGCCGCCGTCCCCGCCGCCGCCCTCGCCGCCCCCGGCTCCGCCGTCGCCGCCCGTTCCGGCGCGGGCGGAGCGGCGCCGGACCTTGCGCACCGAGAGCATGATCAGCAGCGGGGTGAGCGCGGAGCCCACGGCGAGCTGGGACAGCCCGACGTCCGGAGCCTGCAACACGGTGAACAGCACGGCGAGCGTGGTCCCGAGGACGGACAGGACGAGCGCCTGGTGCGTCGGGTCGCGGTTGAGGACGGCGGCGGTCGCGCAGCCGGCGACCAGGAGCAGCGCCAGGACGACGACGGCGTCAGCCACGGTCCACCTCCGTGAAGCCGCTGGACAGCGCCCGCGAGGCCAGCAGGTTCCCGCCGACCAGCAGCACCCCGACGACCAGCAGCTTGACCATGGCCCGGCCTGGCCCGGCGACGGCGCACAGCACCAGGACGACGGCCGCGCCGAGCCCGGCGCAGGCCCAGGTCAGCCCGCGGGCCCGCGGCGGGTCGCCGGTGAGTTCGGCGGCGAGCAGCCGGGCGAAGACGAGGGTGCCGACCGGGCCCAGCAGGGCCAGCAGCAGCGCGAGGTCGACGTAGGAGGTGCGGCCGTAGCCCTGGGCGAGGAGCAGCAGAGCGGGGCAGACCACGGCGGTGGACAGGTTCTGCGCGACCACGCGGCGCGACAGCGGTCCGGTGGCCACGCCCCACAGGGCCGTGCCGAGTCCGGCCGCCAGAACGGCCGTCGCCGCCGCGATCCAGCCGTTCACCCGCGGCTCACCGCCCGCCGGCCGGCCCGCGCGACCAGGGCGCCCACGCCCGCGACGCCCGCGCCGACCGCCCATTCCAGGGGGTGGACGGTGCTGATGAGCATCAGCCACAGCACGACGAGCGCGGCCCACCAGGCCAGCACCTCGCCCACGGCGAGGAGGGTCGTCCGCGGCTTCACCCGGCACCTCCTCGGGTTCGGTCCCCTGCGCTGACGTGCGGCGGGGTCCGGTCCGCCGCTTCCCGGCATCCAAGCACCGCCGCCACCGGGGAGCGAGCGGCGGCGCGCGGATGTGCGACCCGGTTGCCCCGACAGCAGCAACGGAAACCGGGGACGCGGCCCGCGCGCCGGTGGCGGCGGCCGGAATCCAGGTGCGGTTCGGGGGTAACCGGCTTTCCAGCAGGGTGAGTTGGTGCCGGGATGCCCGGGAGGCAGGGATGGCCAGGATGACGCTCCGTCCGCTCACGGCGCTCCGGGCCCGCGTGCCGGGGCGGCGCGGGACCGGGCAGCGGACGGCCGCGCCCGGCGCGCCCGCGCCTCGCGCGGAACCCGCCGCGAGGCGCGTCACGAAGCGCGTCACGGAGCCCGGCCCAGAACGCGTCACGGAGCCCGCCGGAAAGCCCGCCGTCGAGGTGCGGCGGCCCGCGCCCTGGCCGCTGCGGCTGCTGGCGATGGCGTGCGCGTTCGTGTGCATGGTGGCCTTCGCCGTCGTACTGGCCCGGCTGACGCTCCAGCCGTCGCCCGCCTCGGTGCCGTTCGTGCACACGAACCTGCGCCCGGGGCGTTCGCTGCGGGAGTACGCGGACCAGCCGGGGCTGCGCGACGCCGTCCAGCAGATCGGCGGGAACCTGCTGCTCGGGGTGCCGTTCGGGATCCTGGTGCCCGTCCTCGCACCCCGCTCGCGCCGGCTGCCGCGCGTCCTGCTGCTCACCGCGCTCGTGATGCTGGCGGTGGAGTTCGCCCAGGGGGCGCTGATCACCGGGCGGGCGTTCGACATCGACGACGTCATCCTCAACACGGCCGGGGCGCTCGCCGGTCATCTGCTGCTGGGGCGGCGGATGGGCCGGGCCGTGCACGCGCGCCGACGCCGCCGCGCGTGAGGGGCGCACCGCATGGACCGGTCCGTACCGGCGTGGGGAATGGTCCGTACCGGAGTATTGACGCCTTCTTAATTCAGCCCTTGAATCAAGGGCCGAACCACTCTCTCGTTCCCCCACGACTGTCGGCGGGCCCGCCCACCGGGCCGCCGTACGGAAGGGAGTGCCGTGGCCTCTCGACGCCCGCTCCGCAGATGTCTGCTCGCCGCCCTGTCCGCCGTGCTCGCCGGAGCGGCGGCCGTCGGCCCCGCCCAGGCGAGCCCGTCCCCCGCCGCCGCCCCCACCGCGGCCGCCCCCGCCATGTTCTCCGGGTTCTCCGACACCTTCGACGGGCCCGCGGGCGCGGCCGTCGACTCCGCCAAGTGGCAGACGGAGACCGGCGACAACGTCAACAACCACGAACGGCAGTACTACACGGCGGGCACCCGCAACGCGGCCCTCGACGGCCAGGGCCACCTGGTCATCACCGCCCGGCGGGAGAACCCGGGCGGTTACCAGTGCTGGTACGGCACCTGCCAGTACACCTCGGCCCGGCTGAACACCTCGGGGAAGTTCGACGCGCAGTACGGCCATGTCGAGGCGCGGATGAAGATCCCGCGCGGACAGGGCATGTGGCCGGCGTTCTGGATGCTGGGCACCCCGGTGAACTGGCCGGACTCCGGCGAGATCGACATCATGGAGAACGTCGGTTTCGAGCCCTCGACCGTGCACGGCACCATCCACGGCCCCGGCTACTCCGGCTCGGGCGGCATCGGCGCCGCGTACTCCCTGCCGAACGGCCAGGCGTTCGCCGACGCCTTCCACACCTTCGCCGTGGACTGGGCGCCCGGCTCGATCACCTGGTCGGTCGACGGCAACGTCTACCAGCGCCGGACGCCCGCCGACCTCGGCGGCCGGACCTGGGTGTTCGACAAGCCGTTCTTCCTGATCCTCAATCTGGCGGTGGGCGGCTACTGGCCCGGCGACCCGGACGGCTCGACGTCCTTGCCGCAGCAACTGGTGGTGGACTCCGTCTCGGTCACCACGTCCGACAGCCCCGCCGGGGCGCTGCCCATCAGGGGACTGGCCGGCAAGTGCGTGGACGTGGCCGGGGCGAACCCCGCCAACGGCACCCCGGTCCAGCTCTACGACTGCAACGGCACCGCCGCCCAGCAGTGGACCGCCGGCTCCGACGGCACCCTGCGCGCCCTCGGCAAGTGCCTCGACGTCAAGGACAACGCCACCGCGGACGGTTCCCAGGTCCAATTGTGGGACTGCACCGGCGGCCCCAACCAGAAGTGGGCGCTCCCGGCCGCCCGCGACATCGTCAATCCACAGGCCGACAAGTGCCTGGACGCCACCGGCGGCAGCTCCGCCAACGGCACCCGGCTCCAGATCTGGACCTGCACGGGAGCCGCCAACCAGAAGTGGACGGTGGGCTGAGGTCCGCGCCGGGGGCTCCGCACCCGGCGCCCCCGGCCCTCGCTAGCGCCAGGTGAACTTGTCGCCGCCCACCCAGCGCACGGTGTCCGGGTCGTCCAGGTCATGGACCGTGATGCCGAACGCTGCGGCGGCCTGGAGCACATCGGTGACGGTCTTCGCCTCGCCGACCACCTCGCCGTCGATCTCCACGATGCGGAACGGCGGGTCGCCCGGCTGGACTCCGAGCACCATGATCCGCGGCTGGGAGATGTAGGGACTCGCGCTCTCCGTCATGCCGTCCAGCCTAGGACCTGTCCGGCCGATCACGCCGGAGGGAAGCAGCCGTGCCTCGTGGGTGGAGGTGCGGTCGCGGGGCGGCCGGGCAACCCTGGGGGTGGAGGTGGTGATGGACCCTGTCGAGGCGCTGGACCGGATCGCCTCCCTGCTGGAGCGGTCCGGGGCACCCACCTACCGCGTACGTGCCTTCCGCACCGCCTCCGGCGTGCTGTCCGCGCTCACCGCCGAGGAGGTGACCCGGCGGGCCGGTGACGGGACGCTGGAGTCGCTCAAGGGGATCGGGCCGAAGACCGCGCAGGTGGTCCGGGAGGCGCTGGCCGGACAGGTGCCCGGCTATCTGCGCGCGCTGGAGGAGGAGGCGCACGAGCCGCTTGCCCGGGGCGGCGAGCGGCTGCGGGCGCTGCTGCGCGGCGACTGCCATCTGCACTCCGACTGGTCCGACGGCGGCAGCCCGATCGAGGAGATGGGCCGGGCCGCGGCGGACCTCGGCCACGCGTGGGCGGTGCTCACCGACCACTCGCCGCGGCTGACGGTGGCGCGGGGCCTGTCGCCCGCGCGGCTGCGCGAGCAGCTGGAGGTGGTCGCGGAGCTGAACCGGGGCTGGGCGCCGTTCCGGCTGCTGACCGGCATCGAGTGCGACATCCTCGACGACGGCCGCCTGGACCAGGACCCTGAGCTGCTGGCGGCGCTCGACGTGGTGGTCGTGTCGGTGCACTCCAAGCTGCGGATGGACGCCCGTTCGATGACCCGCCGCATGGTGGCCGCCGTCCGCGATCCGCACTCCGACATCCTCGGGCACTGCACGGGACGGCTGCTGACCGGGCGGGGGCGGCCCGAGTCGGAGTTCGACGCGGACGCCGTGTTCGCCGCCTGCGCCGAGACCGGGACCGCCGTGGAGATCAACAGCCGTCCCGAACGGCTGGACCCGCCGCTGCGGCTGCTGCGCCGTGCCGTGGCGGCGGGCACCCTGTTCTCCGTCGACACCGACGCGCACGCGCCCGGACAGCTGGACTGGCAGATCCACGGCTGCGCGCGGGCCGAGGAGTGCGGGGTGGCGCCGGAACGCGTCGTGACCACCTGGTCGGCCGACGAGCTGCTGGAGTGGACCCGCGAGCGGCGCACGCCGTCCGGAGTGGCGGGCCCCTGACGTGGTACCCGGACGGACCCCGCGCGCCCGTGAGGAGAGCGCGCAGCGAAGAGAGGATCCCGGATGGACCGTGCCGCCCTGTTCGACGTCGACGGAACGCTCGTCGACACCAACCACCTCCATGTCGTCACCTGGTGGGAGGCGTTCCGGCAGGCGGGCCACCGGGTCCCCATGCACGCCGTCCACCGCTCGGTGGGCCTCGGCTCCGCCGATCTGATCGCCCATCTCCTCGGCGACGACCGCGACAAGGACGAGGACGACGCGCTCGCCGCCGCGCACAGCGCGCTCTACGGGCAGTACTTCGACCGGCTGCCCGCCTTCGCCGACGCCGGGCGGCTGCTGCGCCGGCTGCACGGGGACGGCTGGACGGTGGTCCTCGCCACCTCGGCGAGCGGCCCCGAGCTGGGCGCGCTGCGCCGGGCCATCGACGCGGACGACGCCATCGCCGGCATCGCGAGCGCCGACGACGTGTCGGCGGGCAAACCCGCTCCCGAGCCGGTCGAGCACGCCCTGGAGCTGGCCGGGGCGCCCGCCGGAGACGCGGTGTTCGTCGGCGACACCGTCTGGGACATGCGGGCGGGCCGCCGGGCCGGGGTGCGGTGCGTGGGCGTGCTGAGCGGGGGCATCCCGCGTGCCGACCTCCAGGAGGCCGGCGCGGACACGGTCTACGACGATCCCGCGCACCTGCTGGCGTCCCTGGCGGACAGCCCGCTGGCCTGAGATGCCCGCACAGCACGTCGGCGGACGGCGGACCGCGCCCGCCCGGAGCGCCCGCCCGGCGAGCGCAAACGTGACATGTTCCCTGCTCAAGACACCGGCCGGAGCGGATACCCGGGCACCATGACGGGCGCAGCGCAGACTCCAGATCCCACGTCCCCGCCGGACTCCCCCGCCCCGCGCGGCGGCGTCCTGTGCCGGGCGCTTGCCGTCGGCCGGCTGCTCGGCGGCCGGACCTGGCACGCCGCGCGGGAGGAGGCGTGCCGGGCGGGGCGCGCCCTGCGCGCGGTGGCGCGCGGCCCCGGACGGGAACGGGACCTGGTCGTGCAGTCCCTCAAGGCCGCCGGGGCGGCGCTGCTGGCCTGGGTGGTGGCGAAGATCTGGCTGGGCGACCCGATGGCGCTGATGGCGCCGTGGGTGGCGCTGGTCATGGTGCAGGCCACGGTGTTCAGCTCGCTGCTGCGGGCGGGGCAGCAGTGCACGGCGATCTTCGCGGGGACCCTGCTCGCCTCCGCCGCGCAGGCGCTCACCGGGGACACACTGACCGCGCTCGCGCTGTCGCTGCCGGTGCTGATGCTCCTGGCGAACTGGTCGCGCTTCGGCGACCAGGGGGTCTACGGCGCCACCACGGCCGTGTTCACGCTGGCCACGGGCAGTGTGTCGGCCGCCTCGGTCGGGCACCGGCTGGGGCAGACGGTGCTCGGCGCGGTGATCGGTCTCGCCGTCAACGCCTTCGTCCTCCCGCCGATCCATCTGCGTGACGTGCGGGAGAACCTCGCCGCGGTCGCCCGGGAGGCGGGCGACCTGCTGTGCGCGGTGGCCGGCGGGCTGCGCGACGGCGACTGGGACGAGGGCACCGCCGCCGAGTGGTCCCGGGGCTCCGCCCGGCTCGAACGCCAGCTGGAGACCCTGCACTCGGCCCGTCGCTGGAGCCGGGAGAGCCTGCGGCTGACCGCCGGTCCGCTGCGCGCGCTGCGCAGGCCGCCCGCGCCGGTGCCGCCCGAGACGGAGGACGACCGCTGGAGCAGGGTCACCGGGCACGTACGGGCGCTCACCCGGACGCTCGCGGTCGCGGCCGACGAGAACCGGGCGCCTGCGGCTCCGGAGCCCGGGGTGCTGCGGACGTACGCCGGTCTGCTGGAGCTGGTCGCCGGGGCGTGCCACGCGGAGGGTGCCCGGCTGCGCGGTGAGCGCCCCGCCGACCCGGGCGCGTACCCGGACGGCGGGCGGGCCGAGGAGGACCGGCGCGCGCTGCACCGGCGGTTGCAGGACGGGCTGCGCGAGCAGGCGGGGCGGGCGGCGGCCCCGGTCACGGTGCTGGGGTCGCTGCTGCTCCAGGCGGAGAGCCTGTGGGCGGAGACCGTGCCCGGCGCCGCCTCCGGCGCCCCGGTACCGGGTACAGCACCGCGTACCCCTGCGGAGTGACCCGGATCACCGCAAAACGAGGCAGAGACCGGAACACCGGACCCCCTTGGCCCGTTGAACCAGGCGTGGGTGCGGATGGGACAGTGTCCCCGGGCCTCACCTATTGCCCACAGGGACGATCGTTCGGCTGAAGCCCTGTGGAGCGTCTCGCCGAGAGGCGACCGCCATGCGTGCCCACACCAGGACCGCCCCGGCCGTGATTCCCCCGTCCGGCCGGGGCTTCCCTTTTTTCGCTCCTTCCCCAGCCCCCGGTGCCGGTGTGTCCGGCGTGCGCGCTTGACTTCGAGAGCGCTCCAATCCGTAGCGTTCCGGGCATGACCACCACGCCACAGCACAAGATCGGTTCGGGCTTCGGGGCGGCCGGCACCGCCGCCGACGTCCTCAGCGGCATCGACCTCACCGGAAAGCTGGCGATCGTCACCGGCGGATACTCCGGCATCGGTCTGGAGACCACCCGGGCACTGGCCGCGGCGGGCGCCCGCGTGGTCGTCCCCGCCCGCCGTCCCGCGACCGCCCGCGAGGCGCTGCACAACATCGAGGGCACCGAGACCGACACGCTCGACCTCGCCGACCTGGACAGCGTCCGGGACTTCGCCGGACGCTTCCTGGCCTCCGGCCGCACCGTCGACCTCGTCATCGACAGCGCCGGTGTCATGGCCTGCCCCGAGACCCGGGTCGGACCCGGCTGGGAGGCGCAGTTCGCCACCAACCACCTCGGCCACTTCGCCCTGGTCAACCGCCTCTGGCCGGCCATCGAGCCGGGCGGTGCCCGGGTCGTCTCGGTCTCCTCGCGCGGCCACCACTTCTCCCCGATCCGCTGGGACGACGTCCACTGGCGCGAGGGCTACGACAAGTGGGCGGCCTACGGCCAGGCCAAGACCGCCAACGTCCTGTTCGCCGTGCATCTGGACCGGCTGGCCCGGGACCGCGGGGTGCGCGCCTTCGCCCTCCACCCGGGCGCCATCATGACCCCGCTCCAGCGCCATCTGACCCGCGAGGAGATGATCGAGCGCGGCTGGGTCGACGAGAACGGCGTCCCGCTGAACCCCCGGGGATTCAAGACCCCGCAGCAGGGCGCGGCGACCCAGGTCTGGGCCGCGACCTCGCCCCGTCTTGACGGGCTCGGCGGTGTCTATCTGGAGGACTGCGACATCGCCGAGCCGGTGCCCGACGAGGGCATGCACAGCGGCGGGGTCAAGCCCTGGGCCACCGACCCGGGCCAGGCGGCCCGGCTGTGGGCGCTGTCGGCGGAGCTGACGGGGACGGACGCGTTCGCGGACCGCGCCTGAGGCCGTACGGCGGCGGGGCCGAGCGAAGGGCCCGGCCCCGCCGGCGCACCGCCCGGCCCGGCCCGCTCAGGACGTCGCGAGGAACGCCCGCAGGTCCGCGTTGAGCCGGTCCGCGTGGGTGACGTACAGCCCGTGGCCGCCGCCCTCGTACTCCTTGAGCACACTGCCCGGTACCAGGGCGGCGGTCCGGCGGCCGGTCCCCTCCAGCGGGGCGGACGTGTCGTGGGTGCCGTGCACGACGAGCAGCGGCAGGCCGAGCTTGGGCAGCTCCTGGGCGAGATCCACCGTGGCGACCAGCTCGTTGACGGCGTCCGCCGCGCGGGGGGTGCAGGCCAGGGCCTGGTCGACGACGTGCCGGACGTAGTGCGGCGACACCTCGTTGCCGGTCACGTCGAGCGCGAAGTACGGGCCGGCCCCGTCCTCGTAGAAGGCCGCCCGGTCCTTGCGGAACACCGCGCGGCCGGCGCGCATCACCTCCGGGTCCCAGCCCTCCGGGTGCTCGGCCGTGCGGACCACGCCCGGCGCGATGCCCGCGACGAAGGCGACCCGCGCGACGCGGTCCGTGCCGTGCCGGGTCAGGCAGCGCACGATCTCCGCACTGCCCAGCGAGTGCCCCACGAAGGTGACCTCGCGCAGGTCCAGGTGGTCGAGGAGGCCGTACAGGTCGTCGGCCAGGGTGTCCAGGTCGTAGCCGTCCCACACGTCGTCCGAACGGCCGTGGCCCCGCCGGTCCAGCCCGACGCAGCGCACCCCCTCACCCGCCAGCGGCAGCGTCTGGAACTCCCACATGCCGGTCCCGAAGTAGGCGCCGTTGACGAAGACCACCACGGGCCCGTCCACCGGACCGTGGTCGACGTAGTGCAGACGGGTGCCGTCGGCGGGGCTCGTGACGTACGGCATGGGGACCTCCCGGAGTGCGGTGCGGGCTGTGCGGTGACGTGATGTCGTCCGCTGCCCATGGTCGCGGCGTGGCGGGCGCGGGTCGATGACGTCGGAGGTCATGCCGGGCGGGACCGAGGCGGGAACGGGACGGGAACGGGAGGGAACGGGAGGGAACGGGACGGGAGAGGCTCCGCGGGGGCGTGCGCACGGGCGGGCGCGGGGCGCGCGGGTCGACGGCCGGGGACCGGGTACTCGTGCCCCGCACTCGACCGTCTTCCGGAAGGAGCCGAACGTGAGCAGCGTGTCGGGCAGCAGGGTCGTCGTCACGGGCGCCACCGGCAATGCCGGTACCAGCGTGGTCCGTCTGCTCTCCGAGGATCCGGAGGTCGCCTCCGTACGGGGCCTGGCCCGCAGGATCCCGCGGTGGTCGCCGCCGAGGACGGAGTGGGCGCGGGTGGACATCTCCTCCGAGCAGGCGCCGCTGGCCGAGCAGTTCGAGGGCGCCGACGCCGTGATCCACCTCGCCTGGGCGTTCCAGCCGACGCACGATCCGGCGACGACCTGGCGCACCAACGTCCTCGGCGGGATCCGGGTCCAGGAGGCGGTGGCCGCCGCCCGGGTGCCGGTGCTGGTGCACGCCTCCTCGGTCGGCGCGTACTCGCCGGGTCCCAAGGACCGCGCCGTGGACGAGTCCTGGCCGACCCACGGCTGGCCGGACGCCGCGTACACCCGGGAGAAGGCGTATCTGGAACGGTCCCTCGACACCTTCGAACGGGACCACCCCGATGTGCGGGTGGTGCGGATGCGTCCGGGGTTCCTGTTCAAGGCGGAGTCCGCGAGCGAGCAGCGGCGGATCTTCGGCGGGCGGTTCCTGCCGGGTCCCGTGGCGCGGCCCGAACTGCTGCCGTTCCTGCCCGACGTCCCCGGGCTGCGGGTGCAGGCCCTGCACACCGACGACGCGGCCCGCGCCTACCAGCTGGCGCTGCACCGCGAGGTGAGCGGCGCCTTCAACCTGGCCGCCGATCCGCCGCTGGACGCGAAGGTGCTCGCCGAGATGCTGGGCCTGCGGCCCGTGCGTCTGCCGCGCACCGCCGCCCGTTCGGCCATCGCGGCGGCCTGGGGGCTGCATCTGCTGCCCGCGTCCCCGCACCTGTTCGACGCGGTGCTGCGGCTGCCTCTGATGGACTGCACCCGGGCGCACACCGAACTGGACTGGCACCCCCGCTACACGGCGATCGACGTGATCCAGGAGTTCCTGCGCGGGTTGCGGCGCGGCGAGGGCGCGGACACCGAACCCCTGCGGGGGCGCAAGGTCGGATGAGCCCGGACGACCGGACTCGGCGGTCCGCCCCCGGCCGGCCGGTCCGCCCTCGGTCGGCCGGGGCCGGGGACACGGGCTCAGGACCGTGCCAACCGTGTGTCACCGTGTGTCAGGGGGCCGTGGGGCAGGGGTCAGGCGGGCGGCTCGTCCGGGCCGGGGTGTTCCTCGTCCGACGTGGGGATCTCGTCCGACGTGGGGACCTCGTCCGCGGGGGGCTCGCGCCGGGGCTGCCCTGGGCCCGCCGCGGTGTGCGCCGTCTCCCAGGGGTCCTCGTCCGCCTGGGCCTGCTGGTCCGGCATGTCCCGGGGGACGGGCGGGCGGTGTGCGGTCACGGTGTGCTCCCTTCTCCGGCTTCTCCGGCCTGCGCGTAACGGTCCGCGCGTCACCCGGCGGCCGCGGACCTCTTCGGTCTGTCGGTCTGTCGGCCTTCAAGGTCTCCGTCCGCCGCCGGGCCGAGGCGCGGGTACCTCCGTACGGGCCCGCGAAACCCCGCCGACCTGCGGAAGTCCCGTCGGCCAGGGCCGCTTGCCCGTGACCCGATCGGGCCGCCCTGTCCCCCGGTCGCGGCGCCGGGTCAGCCGCGCAGCCGCAGCGCCCGCATCTGCTCCTCCATCGGGCCGAGGCCGACGTCCTGGCGGCGCTCGTCGAGGGTCTCGGGCAGCCGGACCGGGTACGGACGCAGGGTCACCGGATTGATCCGCGTCCCGTAGAACTGCGGTTCGCCCAGTTCCACGGCGCAGTGGTCGGCGATGTAGGCGAGGTGGACGGCCGGGGTGCGGCCGTCGGCCGTGGCCTGCGCGATCAGGTCCCGGCAGCGCAGCCGCAGGTCCAGCCGGGGCGCGTGCAGCAGGATCATCAGCGCCGCGGTCGACGCCTCGGCGCCCACGGCGGCGGCGGCCGGCCAGCCGTGCCGGCCGACGATCCCCGCGAGGGCGTCCGCGTTGTCCCGGTGGCACTCGACGACGCCGCGCCTGCGCTGCGGTGTGGGCGCGGCGCCCGCCTCACGCGTCAGCCGCCGGTCGCGCTCGGCCCGGCACAGCAGGTCCTGGACCACCGCCGCGGTGAAGGGCGCGGTGGCGGTCTCGCCGGGCTCGTCCCGCTCCCCCGGCACGGCGTCCGGCACGGGCCGCCCGGACTCCCCGGCGCTCCCCCGGGCGGCTTCGGCGCCGAGGGCGTCGGCCGGAACGTCGGCCGACGCGGGGGCCGACGCGGGGTCCGCCGCGTACAGCGCCGACAGGGCGCGCCGCAGCCGCCCGTCCGGCAGCGCTGCGGTACGGCGGTCGCCGGGGCGGCCGTCGCCGGTGTCACCAGTGCCCGCGCCCGTGCCGGGGCGGGGGGCGCGGGCCGCCGCGGTGTCCGCCGCGTACATCGCCGTCAGCGCCTGCCACAGGCGCCCTTCCAGGGCCGCCTGCGCCGCCCCGGGCACCGTCTCCCCGGCCGTCGCGTCGGCCGCCGGCCCGTCCGGGGCGGCGGTGCCGGGCTCCGGTGCGCGGGGTGGCTGGGGTGCGTACGCCCGGTCGCCGCCCGGCGCCGGGACGGCGGCGCGGGCCACGGTGTCCGTGCCCGCGTGCGCCTGTGCCGGGTGGTCCGTCATGACGCGGCACCCCGCAGGGACAGCGTGAACCAGACCCGCTTGCCGCGGTTGCCGGGTTCCGGGGGCGCCAGGCCCCAGTCGTCGGCGAGGGCGGCCACGATGGCCAGCCCGCGCCCCGACTCGTCGGCGGCGTCGGCCGCGCGGCGCCGGGGCAGCACGGGCGACCGGTCGGCCACCGTCACCCGCAGGGTGCGGGCGGTGCGTTCGATGGTGAGGGTGACGGTGTCGCGCGGGCCGCTGCTCGCGTGGCTGACCGCGTTGGCGAACAGCTCGTCCGTGGCGAGGACCGCGCTGTCGCACTGGTCGGCGGTGAGCCGCAGCCGGGCGAGGTGCTGGGTGACCAGACGCCGTACCGCGGAGGCCCAGGAAGGGTCGGCGGGCACGGTGGAGCGCAGCCGGGGCGGTTCGGCCGCCCGGTCCGGGACGCGGGCGGCGGCCGGGGGCTCCTCCAGCGGCTGCGCCGGTGCGTGCGGGAGACCGCCGTGCGGTGCCCTGGATCCGGTCATCGGGCCTCCCGGCACCCCGTCGTGGCGCGGCCCGCGCCACCGGCCCCGGCCGGACTCTCCTCGCGGCTCGTGGGCTGTCCGTCGGTCACGGTGGTCATCCAGCTCTCGCCTCGCAGTCCCGTGCGGCCGAGGACCGCACCGCACCTGTTGGAACGTCAGTTCCCATACCAGCACCGCGAGTTGATCACCAGACGGCGACCCGGATGCCGGCTTCCCGGATCACTATGATGTGGCACACACTCGGCTCGCAACCTGCGTTCTGATAATTTCAGACAGCCCCGCATCACTCTGTTCGAGTCGTCCGGCGCGTGACACACTGCACGCTGTGACAGCCGCTCCGGGAGGTCAGAGGTGAGTGAGAACCGCTCCGGCGGCAGCGCACCCACCGTTCTGCGGATGGTTCTCGGCAAGCGCCTGCGGCAGCTGCGCGAACGCGCGGGTGTGTCCTTCGAGGAGGCGGCGCGCGCCATCGAGGTGACGCCGCTGACGGTGCGCCGCATAGAGAAGGCCGAGGTCGGCCTGCGTATCCCGTACGTGCGGGAGCTGCTGCGCGCCTACGGTGTCCCGGACGCCGAGATCGACGACTTCGCCGCCCTGGCGCGCGAGGCCAACAAGCCCGGCTGGTGGTACAAGTACCGCGATGTGCTGCCGGAGTGGTTCAAGGCGTATGTGAGCCTGGAGAGCGAGGCCAGCGTCATCCGCCTGTACGAACCGCACTACGTGCCGGGGCTGTTGCAGACGTTCGACTACGCCGTCGCGCTGATGCGCGTCGGTTTCCCCAACGAGTCGAAGGAGGAACTCGCCCGCCGGGTGGACCTGCGCCTCAAGCGGCAGGATCTGCTGGCCCGACCGGGCGCCCCCGCCGTCTGGGCCATCCTGGACGAAACGGTGCTGCGCCGTCCCGTGGGCGGCGCCGAGGTGATGCGCGCTCAGGTGGACCGGATCCTGGAGGCCCTGGAGACCCCGAAGGTACGGATCCAAATCATGCGTTACGCCGTGGGGGCCCACCCGGGCGCCTACGGACCCTTCCACCACTTCCGCTTCGGCTTCTCCGAACTGCCCGACGTGGTCTACACCGAGAACCTCGCGGGCTCGGTCTACTACGACCGGCCGGAGGACGTCGTCACCTATCTCGAGGTACTGGACCGGATGTCCGTGCAGGCCGAACCGGTCGCGCGGACCAAGCACATCCTGGCCGAACTGCGTAAGGAGTTGTGATCCCATGGCATCCACCGCACCCCGGACGCCCGCCCCTTCGGTCCGCAACGGCATGCCCGCCGGCGAACTGGGCACCGAGGGCTGGCACAAGCCCTGGAGCGGCACCAACGGCGGCTCCTGCGTCGAGGCCAAGCGCCTGCCGGACGGCAGGATCGCCGTACGCCAGTCCACGGACCCCACGGGACCCGCGCTGATCTACACCCGGGACGAGATGGTCACCTTCCTCGCGGGCGCCAAGGCGGGGCTCGCGGACTTCCTGGTCGACTGACCGGAGCGCGCGGCGGCCGCCGTGCCGGGGACCGCTCGCTTCCCCCCTCCCCCGCCACCCGGCGCCGCGCACTCCGCATCCCGCGATCCCGCAGGACCCGGGCCGCGGGCGTCCCCGGGCCGCGGCCGAACCCGGCCCGGCCCGCCCCGGCCCGCCTCGCGGGGCCACCCGCACGCCACCTCCCGCCGTGCGGGTGGCCCCGCTCCCGGCGGCGGACACCGCCCGGCGCGCGGCCCCGCGCCGGCCCGGCCCCGCCGAACCACTGGTGCGCCCCGGGCGCCACCCCCTCGGTGCCCCTCGCGCCCCCCCGTGCCCCGTCTCGCATCTCGCGCCTCACGAACCACCGTTCGGCGCAAGGTCGTTGACGGTACTTTGAACCCCCGCGTGACGTACGGCAGGAGACCCCCATGACCAACGGCCGCCCCACCCCCGACCAGGACGCGCTGTCCAAGATCGACACCTCGGTGCCCCACTCGGCCCGCATCTGGAACTACTGGATGGGCGGCAAGGACAACTACGAGGTGGACCGGATCGCGGGCGACGCCTACCGCGAACACGCCCCCACCATCGAGACGATGGCCCGCGCCTCGCGGGAGTACCTGATCCGCGCCGTGACCCATGTGGCCGGCGAACTCGGCGTGCGCCAGTTCCTCGACATCGGCACCGGCCTGCCCACGTACGACAACACCCACCAGGTCGCCCAGCGCATAGCCCCCGAGGCGCGCGTCGTCTACGTCGACAACGACCCGCTGGTGCTCCGCCACGCCCAGGCGCTGCTCACCAGCACGCCCGAGGGCGTCACCGAGTACATCGACGCCGATCTGCACGACCCCGCGACGATCATCGAACGCGCCGGGCGGATCCTGGACTTCGAGCAGCCGGTCGCCCTGATGCTCATGGGCATCCTCGGCCACATCCAGGACTACGAGGAGGCGAAGTCGATCGTCCGCCGCCTCCAGGCCGCCCTGCCCTCCGGCAGCTACTTCGTCCACTACGACAGCACGGACACCGACCGGGCGCTCAAGGAGGCCCAGCAGGGCTACGACGACACCGGCGCCGTCCCCTACGTGCTGCGCAGCCCGGAGCAGGTCGCCGCCTACTACGAGGGCCTGGAGCTGCTGGAGCCGGGCATCGTCTCCTGCCCGCTGTGGCGCCCGGCGCCCGGCACGGCGCCGAAGCCCACCGACATCCACGGCGGGGTGGCCCGCAAGCCGTGACGGCGGGGCCGGCTGCCGGGAGGGCGGGCTGCTACGGCCTGCGCTCCTCCAGGGCCGTCTGCCAGGCCGGCGGGCGGGCCTCGGGCACCGGTGCGGCGGGGCGCCCGCCGCGGGCGAAGAAGTCGGCCAGCGGCAGGATCGCCGCGCCCACGGTGACCGCGTCCGGGCCGAGCCGCCCCAGTTCGACGGTGACCCGCTCGGCGGGGTGGCGCAGGGCGTAGGCCGTGGCGTGGCGGCGTACCGCCGGCAGGAAGCGGGCGCCGAGCTGGAGGCCCGCCCAGCCGCCGATGAGGATGCGCTCGGGCTGGAAGAGGTTGATGAGGTCGGACAGGCCCGCGCCCAGGTACTCGGCGGTCTCCTCCAGCACGGCCAGCGCGACCGGGTCGGCCGCGGTGCCCTCGGGCGGGTAGGCGGCGGCCAGCATCGCGGTCAGCGCGGTCTCCTCGTCGGTGCCGCCCGGCGGCCGGCCGCCCTCCTCGCGCCAGCGGGCCAGCAGCGACTCGGCGCCCGCGTACGCCTCCAGGCAGCCGAGCGCGCCGCACCGGCAGCGGCGCCCGCGCACCCGTACCGTCAGATGCCCCCACTCCACGGCCCGGCCCCGCTCCACCTCGGGCGTGACCAGGCAGGCGCCGACGCCGGAGCCGAAGAGCACCACGACCGCGTTGCCCGCGCCGCGTCCGGCGCCGAACCACATCTCGGCCTGGCCGAGCGTCTTGGCGCCGTTGTCGATGAAGCAGGGCACGCCGTCCGGGAGGTGCGCCCCGGCGCGCAGCAGCGTCTCCAGGGGCACCGCGTCCCAGCCGATGGTCTGCCCGTGCACGACGGCGCCCCGGTCCTCGGTGCGCTCGACGATGCCGGGGACGCCGATCCCGACGCCCAGCAGGCGCTCGGGGGCGAGCCCGGCCGTGCGCAGGACCTCGGCGATGCCGTCCCCGATGTGGCCGGTGATCACGTCGACGTCGTAGCGCTGCCCGGTCAGCGGCCGTTCGGTGCGCGCCAGTTCGGTGAGGGTCAGGTCGAACAGCTCGACGCGCACCCGGGTCTCGCCGACATCGACGCCGATCATGTGGCCGCTGGCCGGGACCACGCGCAGCAGGGTGCGCGGGCGCCCGCCGTCGGAGTCGACGCTGCCGGCCTCCTCGACCAGTCCGTCGGCGACCAGGTCGGCGACGACATTGCTGATCGAACCCGAGCTGAGGCCGGTGGCGGGGCCCAGTTCGAAGCGGCTGAGGGGGCCGTCGAAGTACAGCCGTTGCAGGACGGCCGTGCGGTTGGCCCGTCTGAGATCGCGCACCGTGCGCCCGTTCCGCCCCGCCGCCATGTGGCTCCCTCGTCCTTGCACGCGTGCCCTGTCCCGCCCTGTCCGACCTGCAACATACCGCCGGGGGCCGGTCCGGCGCGACTTCCCGTCCCCCTTAGGTCAGGCAATAAATTAAGGCGTGGCCGGTTCCGTGGCGGGGTCCGGCCCGGCCGCGGCGCCCGCGCGGGGCAGGCAGGCGGTGCCCGCTCCCTCGGGCGCTCCGTGCCGGGCGAGCAGGTGCCACACCTTCTTCAGGTCCTGTGCCGCGTGGCGGCCGGTGCGGGCGGCCTCGCCGATGATCCACGGGTCGAGGTGCCCGTCCCGGGCGATCCGCGCCCCGAGCGCGGTGTACTCGGCGCCCCGGTAGTCGCCGTGGCGGCGCAGTTCCCGCACGGACAGCCGGTAGCCGGGGTGCCAGGCGAGCGGGCAGGGCAGGTCCCGCGCGTCGGCCTCGACGGGGGTGCCGCGGTAGCTCGCGTCCAGGACCAGGACCTCCACGTCCCGGGCGAGGTCGACGCCGCCGTGCACCTGGGCCTCGACGTAGTCGTCCAGGGCGTCCCGCTCGTCGGCCTCGGCCAGGGCGGTCAGGCCCAGGGCGGCGGCGGTGCCGAAGTCGGCGGGCTCGGCGGCGCTGTCGGGGTAGCAGAAGGTGGCGCGGGCCAGGGCCGCCGCCGTGAGCCGGAAGTGCGAGGACCCGAACCGGGGTGCGGCGCCGACCACTTGGCGGCGGAAGTCCAGCGCGCCGTAGACGGGCCGGGCGGCCGCGGGAGCGGTGTCGTAGGCGCCGCCGAAGATGCGGTGCTCCCAGCGCCAGCGGTCCCCGCCGGGGCGGGCGGTGAGTCCGCCGTTGCTGGTGCCGGTGACGAACTGCGAGTGGTACGCGCCGTCCCGGGCGAGCGCCCGCAGCAGGGGCAGGCCGCCCGAGAGCCGGTCGGGGTGGAAGTTGAGCGTGATACGCAGGTCAGGTGCGAGCGCCGGGCCCGCGGACCGTGCCGCCACATGCGTGATTGCCGCGCGGGCCGCCGGTGGCAGCGCCGGCCCGGCACCGCTGCGGATATTCATTGGATCCCCCTCCTGCAACCTGCTTATCCTAGCCCTGAACCTAAAAGCCTTAGGCATCGGAGCCGTGGTCCGTCCCGGTGCCCGATCCGCCCAGCCACCCGGAGCCTTTCATGAGACCTCTGTCCGAGCAGGACATCCGCGCCTGCTTCGTCAACTGCTCCAAGGGCGAGGCCAAGCGGCTGGCCGTCCCCCGCGACCTGGCGGAACGCCCCTGGGACGACCTCGACTTCCTGGGCTGGCGCGATCCGGGCGCGCCCGACCGCAGCTATCTGGTCACCGAGCGCGAGGGCCGCGCGGTGGGTGTGGCGCTGCGCTTCCCGGCCTCGCAGCGCGGCTTTCTGCACCGCAGCATGTGCTCGCTGTGCCTGACCACGCACCCGGGCGGCGGGGTCTCCCTGATGACCGCCCGCAAGGCGGGCACCGCGGGCCGCGAGGGCAACTCGGTCGGTCTGTACATGTGCACCGACCTGGCCTGCTCGCTGTATGTGCGGGGGAAGAAGGTCCCGCAGAACGGCACCCGGTTCGAGGAGAGCCTGACAGTGCAGGAGCAGATCGCCCGGACCAACGGCAATCTGGCCGCCTACCTCGACAAGCTGTACGCCTGACGGCCGCGCCCGGCCGCGCCCGGCCGCGCGCCGGGCCGCTCGCGCGGTCCGCCGCGCGGACGGCCGTACCCGGCGGACGTGACGTTCGACGCGTCCGCGAACGGGGAACAGCGCAAGGGATGCACGATGTGAGCGAGTCGATGTCGTCCCTCGTCCGGCTGGTGAAGCGGCACCGGGACCCGGTGGTCGTCCAGGCGCTGCGCTCGACGGTCGCGGCCACGATCGCGTACGTGATCGCGAAGTGGCTGAGCCCGGAGCCGGCGCCGCTGACCGCACCCCTGACGGCCCTGCTGGTGGTCCAGGTCACCCTGTTCGCGACGCTCCAGACCAGCGTCCGCCGGGTGAACGCGGTGGTGGCCGGTGTGGTCGTCGCCATCCTCTTCTCCCTGCTGGTGGGCCTGACCTGGTGGAGCCTCGCCCTGGTGATCCTGGCGGGTCTCGGGGTGGGCCATCTGGTGCGGGTGGACGAGTTCGTCGCCGAGGTGGCGATCAGCGCGATGCTGGTCCTCGGCGTCACCACCGTCGGCAGCACGGCCTGGGCGCGGATCGTGGAGACGCTGATCGGCGCGGTGGTCGGCATGGGCTGCAATCTGCTGCTGGCTCCCCCGGTGTGGACGGAGCACGCGGGCGAGTCGATCGACGGGCTGGCCCGCCGGATGCGGCGGCTGATGCTGCACATGGGCGAGGAGGTGGCGGGCGGCACCCCGGTGGAGCAGGCCGCCGCCCGGCTGCACGAGGCCCGTCGGCTCGACCACGACATCGCCGACGTGGACGCGGCGCTGCGGCAGGCCGAGGACAGCCTGCGGCTGAACCCGCGGGTCCGCGAGGGGCTGCTGCACCGGGTGGTGCTGCGCACCGGCCTGGACACGCTGGAGATCTGCACGGTGGTGCTGCGGGTCCTGGCGCGCACCTTCACCGACCTGGCCAAGGCGCGCGAGCCCAGGCCGCTGTTCTCGGCCCCGGCTGGCGCCCTGGTGCAGCAGTTGCTGTCCGAGATCTCCGACGCGGTGGTGAGCTACGCGGTGCTGGTGACCACCGATGTGAGTGTGAGCGCCGAGTCCGCCGAGTCCCGGCTCGCGGCCGAGCTGCGGCAGGCCGCGGCCACCCGCGACAAGCTGGCGGGGCAGTTGCTGGACGAGGTGCAGCACGACGCGAGCCAGTGGCAGTTGCAGGGCGCGGTGCTGACCGAGGTCAACCGCATCATCGACGAGATGGACACCGAGCACCGCACCCAGCGGCTGCTGGAGGAACTGGACCGGCACACCCGCGAGCAGCGCGAGCGCCGGTCGCGGCTGACCCGGATCGCGGACCGGCTGGGGGCGCCGGTGCGCAACCGCCGGAACCAGGAGGAGCCCGCCCGGCGTTCTGGCTGAAGGACGGCCGTTGCGGACGAGCGGCAGTCGACGGGACGGACGGGGAGGGCGCGGATGAGCGGCGCGGCGGTTCGGATCGACGAGGACACCTTGCATCTGCCCGGCGGTGTGGGCGTGCGGTTCGTGCGCACGCTGCGGCTGCCGGAGACGGGCACGCATCCGCTGCCGCCGGGGCTCGGCACCTTCCCGCTGCGGCGGGTCGCCGACCACGCCGACCGGGTGCCGGAGGAGATGCGGCGGCGCGGCGGTGTGCTGCTGCCGGTGTATCTGCGCGAGGCGATGTGGCTGCGGTTCCTGGGCACGCGGCCGGTCGCCGTGCAGGTCGGGGCGGGGAAGGTGTGCGCGGTCTCGGGCGAGCCCTGGAGCGGCCGGCTCGCCGGGGATCCGCAGAACTACGTGGTGGTGCCGCGCCAGCCCTGGCTGGACGGCGTCAACTCGGGGGCGGGCACGGTCCGGCAGTTCGTCGCGGTGCCGCTGGGCCTCGGGGCGACCGTGGAGGGCCAGGTCACCGGCGAGGAGGTCTGGGGCGGGGTGCAGTTGCAGTCGTTCCCGCTGGGCGCGGCGGCGCTGGAGCGGTGGCGCGAGGAGGAGCGGCGGGCTGTGCTGCGGCGGACGGCGGCGGGACCGCTCGCGGCTCCGGGGGCGCTCGCCGCGGGCGCGCCGCCGCCGGCGCCCTCGGCACCGGCTCCGCGGGGCGCCGCGATGGGTCTGGGCGCGGGCGGTTCGATGCGCCAGGAGGTGTACCGGGACCCGCGTCCGCTGAGCGACTGGGCGCCGCAGCCGGCCGGGCGGGTGTTCGTGCATCTGGTGACGCCGCCGCAGTGGCGGCACATCACCGGCGAGGCTCCCCCGCCCTCGCCGGTGGACCGTGCCGCGTACACCGCGGCCGGTCTGCCCTGGTACGACTACTTCGACGAGGACGCCGACGATCTCTCCCCCACCGACGCGCTGGCGGCGGTGCGGCCGGTCGGCGACTGGCTGGGCGAGGACCACGAGCCCTGGCAGCAGCCCGCGCCGGGGCAGGTCACCCCGCTCAAGAACGCCCCGGGCGATGCGGTGCAGGACGGCGACTGGTGACCCGCCCGTGCGTTGCATCGGATGCAACGCACGTTGCCACTCTTGCCCACCCGGGGTGGTCCGGTCCAAGGTGGCGGTGACGACCTCCTACGAGACCTGGGGTGCGGCATGGGCACTGGTGCGGGAGCGCCGGGCGGCCGGTGGAGCAGGCGGCGGCTGATGAGCGCCGTGTCGGGCGCCGCCGCGATGGCGGTGGTCCCCGCTCCGGCGCGCACGCCGGAACCGCCGGGGTCCGCGGCGCCGGCGGCGGCCGGGGAGGGCGCCCGCACGGCGAGGCGGCCGTCGGGGACCCGGCCGCTGTACCTCGGCACCTACACCTCGGGCGCGAACGGCGGCACGGGCATCGGCCTGGCGGCGTACGAGCCGGTCTCGGGTGCCGTGACCGGGCAGGGCGTGCTGACCGGCGTGCCCGACCCGTCGTATCTGGCCGTGCACCCGGACGGCCGCACCCTGTACGCGGTCGACGAGCGCGCCGACGGGGGTGTGACGGCGGTCCGGCTCGCCGACCGCGCGGTGCTGGGCACCCGGAGCACCGGCGGGGCCGGGCCCTGCCATGTGTCCGTGCATCCGGGCGGGCGCTGGCTGCTGAGCGCCAACTACACGTCCGGCAGTGTGGCCGTGCATCCGATCGACGGCTCCGGGGCGCTGGGCGAGCGCACCGCGCTGGTGACGCACTCCAGCCCGCCGCCCGGACCCGGCCAGCAGGGCCCGCACGCGCACCAGTTCACCACCTCACCGGACGGCGGCCATGTCCTCGCCGTCGACCTCGGCACGGACACGGTGTACTCCTATCGCCTGGACGAGCGCACGGGCCGGCTCGACGAGGTCTCCCGGGCCGGGACGCGGCCCGGGGCCGGACCGCGCCATCTGACCTTCCACCCGGGCGGCCGGTACGCGTACCTGGCCCACGAGGTGGACGACACGGTCGCGGTCTGCGCCTACGATCCGCCGAGCGGGCGGCTGACCGTCGGCGCGCCGCAGTCCTCGGGCTCCGGGGCGGGCACCAACTATCCGGCGCAGTTCCTCGTCACGGCGGACGGCCGGTTCGCCTATCTCGCCAACCGGGGCGACAACACGCTGGCGCGCTACGCCGTGGAGGCGGGCGGCGCCCGGCTGCGCCTGCTGGACACGGTGCCGGTGGCGGGTGACTTCCCCCGGCAGATCGCGTTCTCCCCGGACGGCGCGCTGCTGTTCGCGGCGAACCAGAGGTCGGGCACCGTCAGTGTCTTCCGCGTCGGGCGCCGGGACGGCTCGCTGCGTCTGGCGGGCGAGCCGTTCGCCTCACCCGTCGCCGTCTGCGCGCTGCCGCTGTAGCGGGCGCGGGCAGGCGGCGGCGCTGGCCTGGGCGAGCAGGACGTGCATCCGCTCGGCGAGCTGGGTGACGTCGTCGGCCGGGGTGTGGAAGGCCAGCCGTACGTCGCCCTGGCCGCGCACCCGTTCGATGCGCAGGGTGAGGCCGTGCCGGTCCACGGCGAGCGGGCGGACCCGTACGGCGCCCTGGAGGCTGTCGGCGGCGACGAGCCGGGTGAGGTGGTCCACCGCGTCGGAGTGCGCGTCGGCGAGGTGGGTGAGCAGCTGGGCCTCGGCGACGGCCAGCGGGTCGGGGGCCGCGGCGGCGAACTCGCCCGGGTCCACGGCGACGGCGTCGCCGGGGCGGCGCAGCAGCACGCGCCGGGGCCCGAAGTCCAGGTGGCCCTCGGCCCGGGTGAACCGGCCGGCCAGCCACAGCCGGGCGCGGATCCGGTCGCGCACCGGGACGGGTGCCACGTCGGCGAACTCCAGGACGCCGGGCAGTTCACCGCGCGGCGCGCAGAACGCCGCCGCGGCCAGGGGGCTGTCCTCGGGCAGCCGCAGCAGGACCCGGCCGTCCTCGGTGACGGTGTGCGCGCCGGTGAACTCCTCCCGGCCGCCCTCCGCGGTCACCGCGCAGGACCAGGCGGCGGCGAGCACCGAGCGCGCCCGCTGTGCCGCTCCGGGCACCGCCGTCCATGTGTGGCTGTCGCCCATCCGGAACCTCCTCGCTAGCCATCCATAAGGTAAGGCTTGCCTAACTTATCGAAGATCGGGGCGCACGCCAACCATGTCGGCCCGATACGGGCGCCAGGGAGGGGGCGCACGGAGGCGCGCGACGACCGGGACGGGGGACGGCGCCCGAGCGTGTCACGGGGGCGGCGGGACGGCGGCCCGGTCCGCCGGTCAGGGTGCCAGGACGCCCAGCAGCGCCCGTGCGCACAGGTCCCTGACCTGCGCCCGGGTCAGCTCGGAGCCGCGCAGCCACTCCAGGCAGACGGCGGTGGTGAAGGCCAGCCAGCCGCGGACGGCGAGCCGCAGATCGGGGCGGCGGGCGGCCGACGGGCCGAACTCGGGGTCGGCGTCCAGCGCGGCCAGGATCTGCCGCTCCTGCGCGGCCAGGGCGCGCCGGTAGACCCGGCGCACGGCCTGGTCGCCCGCCGCGTCCGCCCGGTGGAAGGCGCGGTAGCCGTGCGCGTGGGCGCTGACGTACTCCAGATAGGCGTCCAGACCCGCCGTCAGCTGCTCGCGCACGGGCACCCCGGGGACGGCCGCGGTCATCCGCAGCATCCGCCCGCTCTCCCGCTCCACGACCGCCGCGAAGAAGTCGCGCTTGGTCGGGAAGTAGTGGTACAGCAGGCCGCGCGAGACCCCGGCGATCTCGGCGACCTGCTCGATCCACACGTCGTCGTAGGGGCTCTCGGAGAACAGCCGCGCCCCGACGGACAGCAGTTGCTCCCTGCGCTCCCCCGTGCTCAGCCGGCGGCGCGTGCGCTGCTCCCCCTGGTTCGCGGCCATCCCCGCACTCTACTTGACGCGAGTTCAACAACGGGACCAGACTGGGAGCCGCTATTGAACCGACATCCAACACGCGCCGAGGGACCGGCACGGCGCCCGGCCGGGACCCCGGCGGGCCTGGGGAGAACGGGGAGCGCACGGCATGGCGGAGACCACGACCGGGACCGGACTGCCGAAAGGATTCCGCGACGCGGGGACGGGCTGGCCGCAGCTCGAACGGCTGCCGCACCCGGCGCACCGGATCCCCTTCCTCGGCGATGTGCTGGGGGTCGACCGCAGCACGCCCGTACAGGACTCGATGCGCCACGCCCGCGCGCTCGGCCCGATCTTCCGCCGCAAGGTGTTCGGCAAGGAGTTCGTCTTCGTCTGGGGTGCGAAGCTGGCGGCCGACCTCGCCGACGAGAGCCGGTTCGCCAAGCACGTGGGCCTGGGCGTCGCCAATCTGCGGCCGGTCGCCGGGGACGGTCTGTTCACCGCGTACAACCACGAGCCCAACTGGCAGCTCGCGCACGACGTGCTCGCGCCCGGCTTCAGCCGCGAGGCGATGGCCGGCTACCACCGGATGATGCTGGACGTGGCCGCCCGGCTCACCGGCCACTGGGACCGCGCCGAGGCCACGGGGAGCGCCGTGGACGTGCCCGGGGACATGACCAAGCTGACCCTGGAGACGATCGCGCGCACCGGTTTCGGCCATGACTTCGGCTCCTTCGAACGCGCCCGCCCGCACCCCTTCGTCACCGCGATGGTCGGCACCCTCAGCTATGCGCAGCGCCTCAACTCCGTGCCCGCGCCGCTCGCCCCGCTGCTGCTGCGCGGCGCGAGCCGCCGCAACGCCGACGACATCGCGTACCTCAACCGCACCGTGGACGACCTCGTGCGCGCCCGCCGCACGGGCAGCGGGAGCGGCGGCGGCAGCGGGGACCTGCTGGACCGGATGCTGGAGACGGCGCACCCGGAGACCGGGGAGCGGCTGTCCGACGAGAACGTGCGCCGCCAGGTGATCACCTTCCTGGTCGCCGGGCACGAGACGACCTCCGGCGCGCTGTCCTTCGCGCTGTACTACCTCTCCCGGCACCCGGAGATCGCCGCCCGCGCCCGCGCCGAGGTGGACCGGACATGGGGCGACACGGCAGCGCCCGGCTACGAGCAGGTCGCCAAGCTGCGCTATCTGCGCCGGGTGCTGGACGAGTCGCTGCGGCTGTGGCCGACCGCGCCCGCCTTCGCCCGCGAGGCCCGCCAGGACACGGTGCTCGCCGACGAGCACCCGATGCGGCGGGGCGCGTGGACACTGGTGCTGACCCCGATGCTGCACCGCGACCCCGACGCCTGGGGCGCGGACGCGGAGCGCTTCGACCCGGACCGCTTCGACGCGGCGGCGGTGCGCGGCCGTCCGCCGCACGTCTTCAAGCCGTTCGGGACCGGCGCGCGGGCGTGCATCGGCCGCCAGTTCGCGCTGCACGAGGCCACGCTGGTGCTCGGTCTGCTGCTGCGCCGCTACGACCTGCGGGCCGACCCCGCCTACCGGCTCAAGGTGACCGAACGGCTCACCCTGATGCCGGAGGGGCTGCGGCTGCGCCTGGAGCGGCGCACGGCGCCCGCCGGACGGGAGCCGGAGGCGCCGGTGGCGGTGGCGGAGGGCGGCGGGTCAGGGCCGCGCTGCCCAGTGCGCGGGGCGGGTGACTGACCCCGGCAGCCGGGTGCCCGCGGTGCCGCGGGCCGCGTTCAGCTGCGGCTGGGTCAGGAAGAACGCGCCGGTCAGGTCGGCGTCCGTGAGGTTGGTGTCGCGCAGATCGGCACCGATCAGGTCGGCGCCGCGCAGATCGGCGCCGGTGAGGTCGGCGGCGATCAGACAGGCGCCGCGCAGGCTGGCCCCGCGCAGATCGGCGCCCCTCAGCCGGGCCCCCACCAGGTCGGCGCCCCGCCGGTCCTTCTTCCGCCCGCGCACCCCGGCCCGCATCAGCTCGCTGGTGCGCAGCAGCAGTGCGTTCACGTCCTGCCGGTGGGCGTCCACGTCGAGTGCGGCCAGTTCGGCCGGCGGCAGCAGGGTCAGCTCCTCGGTGCGCTCCAGCAGGTCGCGCAGCCCGGCGTGGACCGGCCGGGCGGGGGCCAGGGTGAGCGCCTCGGTCAGATACCACAGCAGTTCGTGCAGATGCCGTACGACCGGGAAGGCCGCGGCCATCTCGCCGAGCGTGCCCGCGGGCTCCGTACGCCAGTCCCGGCCGCCGAAGGTGACCTGAGAGACCTTCTGGCCCGCACCGAAGCAGTCGTACACGGTGCAGCCCGGGTAGCCCTCCTGGCGGAGCCGGGTGTGGATGCCGCAGCGGTGGTCGCCCAGGAGGTTCGGGCAGGGCCTCCCCGCGGGCTTGTCGCGAGCGAAGTCCGCCGAGGCGGCGAAGGGCAGCGCGACACAGCACAGCCCGAAGCAGTTCGCGCAGTCGCCGCGCAGCCCGGACCGCGCACCGGCGTCGCGCCGCTCCCCTGTCTGATCTGCCATGTCCCCCAGCCTACTGATCCGCGCCGCGCCCCCGGACCACCGCCCGGCCGAGGAAGGGGGCGACGGCGGCGCGGAAGCGGGCCGGGTCGTCGAGCCACGGGAAGTGCCGGGCGCCGGGCAGGCCCCGCAGCCCGGCGCGCGGGAACAGCCCGGCGTACTCCGCCATGGCGGGCGGCGGGGAGTTCAGGCCGACCTCGCCGGCGAGCACCAGCACGGGCAGCGCGCCGAGCGCCGTCCGGGTGGCCTCCGGGTCGTACGCGCCGACGGAGCCGTAGACCGCGGCGGCCTCCGCGTTCTTCTCCTCGGCCCCGGCGGCGTCCAGCGCCCGCACCGCCTCGTCCCAGCGGCCGTGCAGGAGCGGGGCGATCGCCTCCCACCGCACCCGTGCCGTCCGGCCCGCCACGACCTCCTCCAGCGCCGCGTACGCCGCCGGGAACCACGGCTCGCGCGCCCGCAGCCGCGCGGTGGCGAGCCGTGCGTCGGCGCCGACCTCGATGCCGACCGCCACCGGGCTCGGGGTGACCAGCACCAGCCGTCCCACCCGGTGCGGATGGCGGGCCGCCCACAGCACCGCCAGGTCGGCGCCCGCGCAGTGCGCCGGCACGTCCGTCCGGTCCGGCCCCAGGTGCTCGCGCAGCGCCTCGACGTCGGCGACGAGCCGGTCGCAGCGGTACGTGACGGGGTCGCGGGGCGTCTGCGAGGCACCGGTGCCGCGCGGGTCCGCGAGGATCAGCCGCCGGTGCGCGGACAGCCCGCCGAGGTCACCGAGCTAGGCGGCGGCGCGCATCGGGCCGCCGGGGAGACAGACCGGCGGCGGCCCGTCGCCAACGGCGCGGTGAGCGAGGAGGGTTCCGTCCCGGGCGGGGTGGGTCGGCACGGCGACGACCCCGGCAGTGGCCGCCCGGGGGCACAACGGCTCTGTCCGCGGCGGCGGTTCAGCCGGTCATGGCGGCGGGCAGGTCCAGGGGGGCCAGCCGGTCGGGGTCGGACAGGATGTAGAGGTGGGTGATCCGGCCGTCGGCGACGGTGACGGCCATGACCGAGTGCGGGCCCGCCTGCGGGGTGTTGGCCACGCCGACCGCGCCGTTGACCAGGACCAGCCGGGCCGTCGGGGCGTAGCGGGAGAAGGTGAGCGCCTGCGACGCCACGGTCCGCGCCCCGCGCACCACCTTGGAGGCGGCGGCGCCGCGGGCCAGGGCGCCGGCGTCGACCCGCAGCACCACGCCGGGGTGCAGGACCGCGACCAGGGCCTCGAAGTCGCCGCCGCGGGAGGCCGCGAGGAATGCCTCCAGCACCTCCTTCTGCCGGGCGAGGCCGGTCTCCGCTGACGGGGTCGCGCCCTGCACGCGGCGGCGGGCGCGGCTGGCCAGTTGCCGGGTCGCGGCCGCGGTGCGTTCGACGACCGGCGCGATGTCGTCGAACGGCACGGCGAACAGGTCGTGCAGCACGAACGCCAGCCGCTCGTCCGGTTCCAGGGTCTCCAGCACGACGAGCAGGGCGAGCCCCACCGAGTCGCCGCGCAGCGCCTCCTGCTCCGGGTCCGCCGAGGCCAGCGGCCGGACGACGGGGTCGGGCACGAAGGTCTCGTCGAGGGGATCCTCGCGGCGGGCGGTGCGGCTGCGCAGCAGGTCGAGGCAGACCCGGCCGGTCACCGTCGTCAGCCATCCGGCCAGGTTGCCGATGGCGTCGCTGTCGGCGCGGGTGAGTTTCAGCCAGGTCTCCTGGACGGCGTCCTCGGCCTCCGTCAGCGAGCCGAGCATCCGGTAGGCCACCGCCCGCAACTGCCCGCGGTGCTCCTCGAACCGCCGCGCCAGCCGCTCCTCGTCCGCCGTCCCGGCCGTGCCCGCCGTGCCGCCGCCCGTGCCGTCCGCCATGTGCCGCCCCCGTCGCCGTCGTGCCCCCGGGCGCGCCCGCGCCCGTGGATCATCCTAGGCACGGGCACGGGCACGGGCACGGGCACGGGCACGGGCGCTGCGCCGGGGTGCCCGGGACCGCGCAGGTGTCAGGCGTCGTCGCGGGCGAGGGCGAGCAGCCGGTCCAGGACGCGGGGGCCGCCGGCCCGCACCCCGTCGTGCTCGAACTCGTCGGTGACATAGGTGCGCAGGCCGCGGACGGTGCGGGCGGTGGCGAGGGCGTGCGCGGTGTCGACGTACATGTCGTCGTGGTAGACGGCCGCGGCGACCGGGACCTCGTTGGCGGCGAGTCGGGCCGGGTCGTAGAGGGGCTGCCAGTCGGTGCGGGCGGCGAGCAGATCGGCGCACTCGCGCAGCGGGCGCAGCGCGGGGTCGCAGTCGAACATCCAGGGGTGCACGGACTCGCCGGTGAACAGCAGCGGGCCGTCGTCCGCGAGCGTCTTGGCCGCGTCGAACTGCGGGAACTCGGCGCGCACCCGCTCGGCCGACCAGGCGGTGGGGCGGGCGTCCTGGCCGTAGATCGGCTCGTGCAGCAGGGCGTAGAGCGGGTGGGCCGCGTAGGACAGCAGGCCCTGGACCTCCTCCTGGAAGGCGTCGGAGAGGGCCGGGCCCGCGGGCGTGCGGACGAAGGCGCCTTCGAGGAGGAAGTGCAGCCGGTGGCTGCCGTCCGTGCCGCCGAGCAGGATGCCGAGGGACTGGAAGGCCTCCGCGGTCAGCCGGTAGCCGCCGGGCAGGACCACGTCGTGGGTGAGCAGGTGCTCGGCGATCTCGCGGGCGCGGGCGACGTCCTGGGGGTAGCGGGCGTAGTGGGCGGCGACCTTGCGTTCGATGCGCGGGTAGGCGGCCCGGTAGACGTCGTCGGCGTGCGCGTCCAGCGAGGGCAGGCCGCCGGTGATCAGGACGGTGGACAGGCCCTCGGGGCGGGTGGAGAGGTAGTGGACGGTGCAGAAGCCGCCGAAGCTCTGGCCGAGGACGGTCCAGGGCGCGCCGCCGGTGACCTCGGCGCGGATCGTCTCGCAGTCGCGGACGATGGAGTCGGCGCGGAAGTGCGCGAGGTAGTCGGCCTGGGCCCCCGGGCCGCCGCGCAGCGGGAGGGTCTGGCGGTTGGCGGGCGTGGAGTGGCCGGTGCCGCGCTGGTCGAGCAGGAGCACCCGGTACTCCTCCAGGGCCCGGCCGAGCCACGCCTGCTTCCCGATGAAACGGTTCGCTCCGAAGCCGGGGCCGCCCTGGAGGTACAGCAGCCACGGCAGGTCCCGGTCCGCCTTGTCCCGGGCGACCGCGGCGCGGGCGTAGAGCTCGATCGTCTCCCCCGCCGGGTCGTCGTGGTCGAGCGGCACGGTGAAGGAGCGGTCGGTGAGGACGACGCCGGGCTGGCGGTAGCTGAGGGTCAACGGTTCTCCCGGGACGGAGTTTCACGGCCGCGTCCCAGTTGAGCACACCGCGCTCCGTCGTCCGAGACCCGGGATCATGAAAAGGTACTGAACCGCCGGTCAGCGGGCGACCGGCCGCTGCCGGTGTGCGCCGGCGCACCGCCACGCCGTGGACGAGCCGGGGGCTGCCGCAGCGCACCCGGCCTGACTAGGCTTCACCCGTCCGATGACCGACGACGAGGAGCCGCGATGCGTGTGGCCCTGTTCCTGACCTGCGTCAATGACACGCTCTATCCGGACACCGGTCGCGCCGTGGTGAAACTGCTGACCAGGCTGGGCGTCGAGGTGGACTTCCCGCCGGAGCAGACGTGTTGCGGACAGGCGCACTACAACACCGGGTACCGGCATGAGGCCGAGCCGCTGGCCCGGAAGTTCTCCGATGTCTTCCGGGACTACGAGGCGATCGTCACACCGTCGGGTTCCTGCGGCGCGATGGTGCGGGAGCTGTATCCGCGCATGGGTGAGCGGGCGCGGGCCGAGGGCCGGGGCGACACGCTGGCCCGCACCCTGGCGCCGGTGGTGCCGCGGACGTACGAGCTGACCGAGTTCCTGGTGGACGTGCTGGGGGTGACGGACGTGGGGGCGTACTACCCGCACGAGGTCACCTACCACCCGACGTGCCACGGGCTGCGCTCGCTGGGGCTCGGGGACCGTCCGCTGCGGCTGCTGCGGGCGGTGAAGGGGCTGGAGCTGGTGGCGCTGCCGGGAGCCGAGGAGTGCTGCGGTTTCGGCGGGACCTTCGCGGTGAAGAACGCGGACGTGTCGGCCGCGATGGGCACCGACAAGGTGCGCAACGCCGAGTCGACCGGCGCCGAGGTGCTGTGCGCGGGCGACAACTCCTGCCTGATGCACCTCGGCGGCACGATGTCCCGGCTGCGCTCCCGGATGCGGCCGGTGCACATCGCGGAGATCCTGGCGAGCACGGAGGAGGAGCCCGCGGCATGAGCGGCAGCAGTACGTTCGTCGGGATGCCGGCGTTCCCCGTGGCCGCGCACGAGGCGGTGCGCGACCGGACGCTGCGCGGCAATCTGCGGCACGCCACGCACACCATCCGCGACAAGCGCGCCCGCGCGGTCGCGGAACTGCCGGACTGGGCCGCGCTGCGCGAGGCGGGCCGGCAGATCAAGGACCACACGCTGCGCCACCTGGACCGCTATCTGGTGCGGTTGGAGGAGGCGGTCACGGCGGCCGGGGGCACCGTCCACTGGGCGGCCGACGCGGCCGAGGCCAACGCGATCGTCGCCCGGCTGGTCGAGGAGACCGGCGAGAGCGAGGTCGTCAAGGTCAAGTCGATGGCCACCCAGGAGATCGGTCTGAACGAGGCGCTGGAGGCCGAGGGCATCCGTGCCTACGAGACCGATCTCGCCGAGCTGATCGTGCAGTTGGGCCGGGACCGGCCGTCCCACATCCTCGTCCCCGCCATCCACCGCAACCGCGGCGAGATCCGGGACATCTTCCGCTCCGAGATGGCCTCCTGGGGCCGCCCGGCGCCCGAGGGCCTGACCGACACACCGGCCGAGCTCGCCGAGGCGGCCCGGCTGCACCTGCGGGAGAAGTTCCTGCGCGCCAGAGTCGGTGTCTCCGGTGCCAACTTCATGGTCGCCGAGACCGGCACCCTGGTGGTCGTGGAGTCCGAGGGCAACGGCCGGATGTGCCTGACCCTGCCCGAGACGCTGATCTCGGTCGTCGGCATCGAGAAGCTGGTGCCCACCTGGCAGGACCTGGAGGTCTTTCTCCAGACCCTGCCCCGCTCCTCCACCGCCGAGCGGATGAACCCGTACACCTCCACCTGGACGGGGACCACCGACGGCGACGGGCCGCGGACCTTCCATCTGGTGCTGCTCGACAACGGCCGCACCGACACCCTCGCCGACGAGGTCGGCCGCCAGGCGCTGCGCTGCATCCGCTGCTCGGCCTGCCTGAACGTGTGCCCGGTCTACGAGCGGGCCGGCGGCCACGCGTACGGCTCCGTCTACCCCGGGCCCATCGGGGCGATCCTCAGCCCCCAGCTGCGCGGTACCGGCAGCGCGATCGACGCCTCGCTGCCGTACGCGTCCTCGCTGTGCGGCGCCTGCTACGAGGTGTGCCCGGTCGCCATCGACATCCCCGAGGTGCTGGTGCACCTGCGCGAACGGGTCGTCCAGGGCGGCGAGGCGGTGCGCGGGGGCAACAAGGTGGTGCTGAAACCCGCGAAGGGGCACGGCGCCGAGCGGGCGGCGATGCGCGCGGCCCGCCTCGCCTTCTCGCACCCCGCCCTGCTGCGCGGCGGGCAGCGGCTCGCCTCGCGCACCCGGCGCCTGCACCCGCGCACCCTGCCCGGACCCGGCCGGGCCTGGACGGGCACCCGGGACCTGCCCGCGCTGCCCGCGGAGCCGTTCCGGGACTGGTGGCAGCGCACGCGCGGCGGCACGGAGGAGGCGAAGTGAGCAGCAGGGAACGGATCCTGGGCCGGGTGCGGCGCGCGCTCGCGGACGTACCGGCCGACGACACCCCCTACGAGCGGGCGGTGGCGCGCGGCTGTCTGCGCCGCCACGGGGGCCCGGACACCGCCGCGACGGTCGCGCTGCTCGCCGAGAACCTCGCCGACTACCGGGCGCTGGTGCACCGCTGCGACCGGGCCGGGCTGGCCGCCCTGATCGCCCGGCTGCTGGACGCCCGGGGCGCGGCGAGCGTCCTGGTCCCGCCGGGCCTGGACGAGGGGTGGCTGGCGGAGTCCGGGGCGCGGCGGGTCGCGGACCGGGCGGACAGCACGCCCGGCGCACTGGACCGCGTCGACAGCGTGGTCACCGGCTGCGCCGTCGCCGTCGCCGAGACCGGCACGCTCGTCCTGGACGGCTCGCCCGACCAGGGCCGCCGCCGGATCACGCTCGTGCCCGACCACCACATCTGCGTGGTGCGCGTCCCGGACCAGGTGGTCTCCTCGGTGCCCGAGGCGCTGCCCCGGCTCGATCCGCGCCGCCCGCTGACCTGGATCTCCGGCCCGTCCGCGACCAGCGACATCGAACTGGACCGGGTGGAGGGCGTGCACGGGCCGCGCACCCTGGAGGTGGTGCTGATGAGCGAGGAGCCCGCGACGCCGCTAGCGTGAGGGAATGATCCGGTTCGAACAGGTCACCAAGCGGTACCCGGACGGGACCACGGCCGTGGACGGCCTCAGCTTCGAGGTGTCCGAGGGCGAACTCGTCACCCTCGTGGGCCCGTCCGGCTGCGGCAAGACCACCACCATGATGATGGTCAACCGGCTGATCGAACCGACCTCGGGCCGCATCCTCGTCGGCGGCGAGGACATCGCCGCCCTCGACCCGGTGCGGCTGCGCCGCCGCATCGGCTACGTGATCCAGCAGGTCGGCCTGTTCCCGCACCGCACCGTCCTGGACAACACGGCGACCGTGCCCGCGCTGCTCGGCTGGAAGCGGGCCAGGGCGCGGGCGCGCGCGGCCGAAATGCTCGACCTGGTCGGTCTCGACCCCAAGACGTACGGGCCGCGCTATCCGGAGCAGTTGTCGGGCGGACAGCGGCAGCGGGTCGGGGTGGCGCGGGCGCTGGCCGCCGATCCGCCGGTGCTGCTGATGGACGAGCCGTTCGGGGCCGTGGACCCGGTGGTGCGCGAGCAGTTGCAGGACGAGTTCCTGCGGATGCAGGCCGCCGTGCGCAAGACGGTGCTGCTGGTCACCCATGACATCGAGGAGGCGGTACGGCTCGGGGACCGGATGGCCGTGTACGGGCAGGGGCGCATCGAGCAGTTCGACACGCCCGGCGCGGTGCTGGGCGGCCCGGCGACCGAGTACGTCGCCGCGTTCGTGGGCGCCGACCGCGGTCTGAAGAGGCTGTCGGTGACGGCGGTGGAACCGGGCGACCTGGAGCAGCCGCCCGTGGCCCGGCCCGACGAGTCCGCCGAGCGGGCCGCCGAGCGGCTGCGCGCCGGGGGCGCCCGCTGGGCGGTGGTGCTGGACGCCTCGGGCGATCTGCGCGGCTGGGTGGGTCTCGACGCGCTGGGCGCGGGCGGCCGGGTCGGTGACCTGGCGCACCGGATGAGCGCGTGGGTGCCGGTGGGCGCCCCGCTCAAGCAGGCGTTCGGGGTGATGCTCCAGCACGACGCGGGCTGGGTCGCGGTGCTGGACGGGGCGCGGTTCCTCGGGGTGCTGACCCCGGCGAAGCTGCACGAGGCGCTGCGCCGCTCGGTGGACGCGGACGCGCGCGGGGTGCCGCGCGGACAGGTCGGGTTCGACTCGGTGGCCGACGCCTGACACCGGGGGTCGCGCCCCTGCCGCCACGCATCACTTGAGCAGGCCCTTCTCCTCCAGATAGGCGCGGGCCACGTCCGAGGGCAGTCGGCGCCAGCTGTCGACGCGCTGGTTCAGGGCGGCCAGGTCGGCGGTGGTGAGGACGGCGTTGAGCCGGTCCAGCACACCGGTCACCCGCGCGCTCCCGGCGCGGGCGCGGTTGACGACGGGGACGATGTAGTCGGCGTTCTGGAGGTGCTTGTCGTCGGCGAGCAGGACCAGGCCGAAGGAGTCGAGGGTGGCGTCCGTGGTGGTGGTCAGCACCATCTGGTCGCGGCCGTCGCGCACGGCCTGCTTCGCCTGCGTGGTGCCCACGCCCTTGGGGTCGATCCCGGTGACGTCGATGCCGTACACCTTGCGCAGGCCCGGTGCGCAGTACGGCCGCGACACGCACTCGTCCCCGGCGGCCAGGCGCACCCTCAGGCCCGAGGCGCCGAGGTCGCCGAGGGTCTTCAGCCGGTGCTCGCGGGCGTAGGCGCGGGTGACGGCGAAGGCGTTCTGGTCGACGGCCCGGCCGGGGTCGAGGACGGTCAGGCCGCGCGGGGCGGCGAGCGCGCGCAGGGCGCGCAGGGTGGCGGCGAGGTCGGGCGAGCCGGCCGGGGGCGCGCCGGTGCCGTGCGTCTTGGCGGCCAGCCAGTCGGCGAAGGTGGCCGCGTACTCGGGGAGGGCGTCGATCTGGCCGGACTCCAGGGCGGGTTCGTACAGTTCGCGGTTGGCGACGGTGATCAGGGACGTCCGGTACCCGGCCTGCTCCAGCAGCAGCGCGTACATCTGTGCGAGCAGGTCGCTCTCGGTGAATCCGGCGGAGCCGATCGTCAGATGGCGGCTGTCGCCGGGCGGGGCGGTGACCTCGCCGCGCTGCTCCAGGGAGGGGCCGGCGGCGCAGGCGGTGAGCGGGCCGAGCACCAGCAGCAGGCGCAGCAGGAACAGAGCCGGCGCCCTCATCGGCGGCCGCCCCTGCCCCGGCCGGGGGCCAGCCGCTCCACCGTCTCGAAGACGGCCTCGACGACCAGCGCGAACGCGGCGACGAGGACGGCGCCCGCCACCACCTGCGGGGTGCTGGCCAGGTTGAACCCGGCCGTGATGATCCGGCCGAGTCCGCCGCCGCCCGCCAGCGCGGCGATGGTGGCGGTGGCGACGAGCTGGACGGCGGCGACGCGCACGCCGTTCAGCACCATCGGCGAGGCGAGGGGCAGTTCGACGCGGAACAGGGTCTGCGCGCCGGTCATCCCCATGCCGCGCGCGGCCCGTACGACGTCGCGGTCGACCTCGCGCATCCCGACGTAGGCGTTGGTGAGCAGCGGCGGCACCGCGAACAGGACGAGCGCCACGACGGTGGGGCCCTCGCCCCACCGGCCGACCGGGGTTGAGCAGCAGCAGGACGAGGACGGCGAAGGTGGGCACGGCGCGGCCGATGTTGGCGAGGTTGACGGCGAGGGCGCCGCCCCGGCCGAGGTGGCCGAGGACGAGGGCGACGGGCAGCGCGATCAGGCAACTGGCGACCAGGCAGACCACGGTGAGCAGCAGGTGCTGGAGCAGACGGTGCGCGATGCCGTCGTCGCCCGGCCAGTGCGCGGGATCGGTGAGCCAGCCCCCAGGCGTCGGCGAGGGTGCTCATGGGCGCCGGGTCCCGTCCGCCGCGGCGCTCACGCGCGGGCCGCCCGGGTCCAGGGGGTGAGCAGCCGCTGCACTCCCAGCAGGAGCAGGTCGGCGGCGACGGCGATCACCACGCACAGCACGGACGCGGTGAGCACCTGCGCCTTGAAGTAGGTGTTCATGCCCGCGTAGATGAGGTTGCCCAGACCCCCGAAGCCGACGATCGCGCCCACCGTCACCAGGGACACCGCCGAGACCGTCGCGATGCGCAGTCCGGCCATCGCGGCGGGCAGCGCGAGCGGCAGTTCGACGGCCAGCAGCAGCCGTACGGGGCCGTAGCCCATGCCGCGTGCCGCCTGCCGGGTCTCCTCGGGGACCGCGCGCAGGCCCGCGAGGATGTTGCGGACCAGCAGGGTCAGCGAGTACAGCACGAGACCGGCGACGACGAGGGTGGCCGACAGCCCGTACAGCGGCAGGAGCAGGGAGAACATGGCCAGGGACGGGATGGTGTAGAGGACGGTCGTGAGGGCCAGGACGGGTCCCGCGGCCCAGCGCAGGCGGCGGGCGAGCACGGCCAGTGGGACGGCGACGGCCAGGGCGATCAGCACGGCCAGGGCGGTCAGGCGCAGATGCTGGAGCACCGCGTCGAGCAGGACGCCGCGACGGGTGCTCAGATAGGCGCCGCAGATCCACTCGTTGCGCGCGAGGCAGTCGTCCGGGGGCGCGGTCACCTGTCCATTGCAGCGGTGGCGGGCGGGGTCGGCGCGTTGGGGTGGCCCGTTGGAGGTGTCGCCGGGTACACCGGCCGATACGGGTGCTACGCCCCGTGTCGCGGACGCGTACGCTCCGTAGTTTTTCTTTCCGGGGCACAGGGCGTGCCGGACGGAGGGTGATGACGATGACGGGCGTGGGCGCACGGCGTGCGCAGGGGGCGGGGCCGGCCGCCCAGGCACTGCGGCTGGTCAAGGTGACCAAGACGCACGGCAGCGACGGCGGTGCCGTACGGGCGCTGGACGGGGTGACGCTGGGCCTGGAGCGCGGCACGTTCACCGCGGTGATGGGGCCCTCGGGTTCGGGCAAGTCGACGCTGCTGCGGTGCGCGGCCGGTCTGGAGCGCCCGGACGGCGGGATCGTGATGGTGGACGGGGAGGAGCTGACCGGCGGTGACGAGACGGCGCTGACCAGATTCCGGCGCGAGCGGATCGGGTTCGTCTTCCAGCAGTACAACCTGCTGGAGACGCTGACCGTCGCGCAGAACACGGTGCTGCCGCTGCGGCTGGCCGGCCGGCGCGTGGACCGGCGCCGGGTGCGGGAGGTGCTGGACTCGGTGGGTCTCGGCGACCGGCTCGGCCACCGCCCGGACCAGTTGTCGGGCGGGCAGCGCCAGCGGGTCGCGATCGCGCGGGCGCTGGTCACCGAACCGCGGGTGATTTTCGCCGACGAGCCGACCGGGGCGCTGGACACGCGCAGCGCGCGGGACGTGCTGCGGCTGCTGGGGGACGCGGTGCGGGTGCACGGGCGGACCGTGGTGATGGTGACGCACGATCCGGTGGCCGCCTCCTGGGCCGACTCGGTGCTGTTCCTGGCGGACGGCCGGCTGGCCGGGCAGTTGCACGCGCCCACGGCCGACGCGGTCGCCGAACGCCTCGCCCATCTGGGCGACGATGTGACGGCGGGGGTGTGAGCGATGCTGTTCCTCGCACTGCGTTCGGTCCGGCACCGGCCGGGCCGCTTCGCCGCGACGCTGCTGTCCGCGTTCCTCGGCGCGGCGATCGTGATGGCCTTCGCCTCGCTGCGCGACACGGCCGGCGGGCCAGGCGTCGACGACGTCAGCGCCGAGACCCTGACCACCTCGGCGAGTGTGGTGGGCGGCTACGGCGCGCTGCTGGTGTTCTTCTCGATCGCCTCCGCGCTGACGGTGAGCGTCCGGCAGCGCTCGGGCGAGCTGGAGCTGCTGCGCTGCTCGGGGGCGACCCCGGCGCAGTTGCGGCGGATGGTGGTGGGCGAGTCGGTGGCGGTGGCCGTGCTCGCGGTGGTGCTGGCCGTCGGCCCGGCGGTGCTGGGCGGGCGGGCGCTGCTCGGCGTGTTCCAGGACAGCGGTCAGGTGGCCCCTTCGGTCGGCTACTCCTTCGGTCCGCTCGCCCTGGCCTCGGGCGCCGGGATCACGCTGGCCGCGGCGGCCGGAGCGGCCTTCCTCGCGGTGCGGCGGGCGACCCGGCCGCGGGAGCGGCGGGGCCGGGGCCGTACGGTCCTCGCCTGCGGCGCGCTCGGGCTCGGCGCGGTGTCGGTGCTGTCGACGTTCGCGTTCTCGGCCACCGACCCGGCGCTGATGGCGGCGCCCGCCTACGGCGCGATCCTGCTGTCGGTGGGCTGCGCCCTGCTGGCGCCGCGGCTGCTGACGGCGCTGCTGGGGCGGCTGCCGGCGGGCGGGGCGAGCGGCTGGCTCGCGGTGCGCAATCTGCGGCAGCGGGTGGACGAGCTGGCCGGGACGCTGATGTCGCTGACCCTGTTCACGGGCATGGCCACGGCGACGCTGTCGATGCAGGCCGTGGAGAGCGCTGAGATCAGGGCCTCCGGTCTGGTCAGGTCGGTCGACGCGAAGAACCTCCAGACGCTGAACCTGACGGTGGTGGGGATCGTCGTGGTCTTCGTCTGCGTGATGCTCGTCAACTCCCTGTACGCGGCGACCGCGTACCGCCGCCGGGAGTTCGGGCAGCAGCGGCTGGCGGGGGCGACGCCGGGCCAGGTGCTGCGGACGGTGTTCGTGGAGGGTCTGGTCGTCACGGTGGCCGGGGTGCTGTGCGGCACGGTGACCGCGCTGGCCGGGGCGGTCCCCTTCACCCTGGTCCGCGCGGACGTCCTCTGGCCGCACCAGGCGCTCGGCATCTGGCAGGCGGTGGCCGCGGTCGCGGCGGCGGTGGTGCTCGGCACCTGCCTGCTGACCGCCCGCCGGATGCTGCGCACCCCTGCGGTGGACGCGGTCGCGACGGCGGTGTGAGTGCTTCTGCGGCTCCTCCTCCGGCGGCACCTCCGACGTCATGTACCGGCCGGGCGAGACACGGTGGTGCGGCTGCCCCCGCACCACCGGTCCGGCGCCGGACGTGGCCGAGGAGCACCGGTGGCCGCCACGGCCCGCGCCCACCTCGCCCCCCGCGGCCCCGGTGGCCCTGGGCCGGCGGCACCGGCCTGCGGCTTCCCCCGGCCGTGGTCCGGGAGGCGTCCCCGCGGGCCGCCGGACCGGACGGGACACCGGAGTGGGGCCACGGCGGCCTTTGGCCCGGCGACGTGCTGCCGGACCGGGGCGGGGTCGGTGCCGTGATCGGCTTCGGCCGGCTGGGCGCGCCGCGCGGGGCCGCGGCCGGGCGGTGGCGGTGGCGGCGCGGGAACCGGGCCGCTGCCGCGGCGCCTGACCGGCCATGGCCGGCGTCGCACGCCGTGTCCTCAGGGGGCACGGCCGGGGGTCATGCCTCGGGCCACCCGGCCCGGGTGGCCGGGTCGACCGGGTCGACCGGGTTGTCGGTGATGCCGCGGTCCGCTCGCGCGGTGCCGTGCGGGTGGACGGCCGTCTCGGCGGCCGCGTCGGTGAGGGCGTTCAGGGCGGGCAGCAGGGCGGCCCGCTGCGGGGCGGGCAGGCGCTGGACCACCCTGCGGATCTCGGCGTGGCGCCGGGTGAGCACGCGGGAGACCAGTTCGTGGCCGCCGGTGGTCAGGCTGAGCACGACCTCGCGCCGGTTGGCGGGGTTGGTCCTGCGGTCGACGAGGCCGAGCGCCTCCAGCCGTTCCACCATGCGCAGCGCGGTGGACGGGTTGACGCCGAGGGTCGCGGCGAGCACGACGAGTTTGACCGGCCCGCAGGTGTCCAGCACCACCAGGGCCCGCAGTTGCGGCAGCGTCAGCGAGTCGGCGGTGGAGGCCAGCGCGCGGGCGGAGATCGCCACGAAGAGCCGGGAGGCGGCCATCAAGGCGATGCTCAGCTCCTCGGCCTCCCGGTCGAGCGCGGCCTGCCCGTGCCGGGCGGCCGAGCGGCCCCGGCCCCGGTCGGTCTCGCGCTGTGCCATGTGTCCCCCTTCCGCCGCTCCGCCCGGACGGGCGGAGACGATCAGGCGCGGAGCATCATCGCAGAGGACGGCGGCGCCCGGCGCGGACCGCGCGGACAGGAGGGCGCCGCCGCACGCCGTCCCGCGCCGCCCGCGCACCGCGGTCCGGCGCTGGGGGAAGCCGCCCGCGGCCGTGTCACCCGGCCGGTTCCGCGGCCGGGGCGCCCTGTCCGGCGTCGAGCCGGCGTCCGAGTTCGCGGCGCAGTTCGGCCGGCAGCCGCCCCGACACCGCCCATTCGACGACGAGTTCGGCGACGTGCTGCTCCTTGATGCGGGTGTGCGCGGCCATCTCGCCCAGTACCGCGCGGGCCCGTTCCCGGGTCACCCCGCCGACGATGGCCACGATGCCGGTCGCCTCGTCGAGGCGGGCCCGCGCACGGTCGGTCACGGTCATCACGGTTCTCCTCACGCGGCGTCCGGGCGGCCGCGCCGGTGCAGCGCGGCCCGAGCGGTGACGGCCCCCGCGGCGCCCAGGGCGAACACGGAGGCGACGAGGGCGGGGTGGCGGGCGAGCGCGGCCTCGGCGGAGCGGCCGTGCGCCCTGTCGTCGAAGACGCCGTGCGCGCCGCGGTCGCCCTGGTCGCCGCCCTCGGTCCGGTCCAGGGGCTCGAACAGGTTGCTCACACCGGTCGGGGGCCGCCGGCCGGTCTGCTGGGAGTCGAAGCCGGTGCGGGCCAGATAGCGGTCGAGGAGCGCGGGGGCGAGCCGGTTGGCCCACACGGTGGCCAGGGTGCTGGCGCCGATGTAGCGCTGTTTGCGCCCGGGGTGGTCGGCGGCGTGCGCGACGCCCCGGGCGGCGACCTCGGGCTGGTAGATCGGCGGCACCGGCTGGGGGTGCCGGGACAGCCGGGAGAGCACCCAGGAGAACTGCGGGGTGTTGACCGCCGGCATCTGCGCCACGGTCACCCGCACCTTGCTGCCGCGGTGCAGGAGTTCGGTGCGCAGCGAGGAGGTGAAGCCGTTGATGGCGTGCTTGGCGCCGCAGTACGCCGACTGGAGCGGGATGGCCCGCTCCCCCAGTGCCGAGCCGACCTGCACGATCGTGCCGTGGTCGCGCGGCAGCATCCGGGTCAGCGCGGCGCGGGTGCCGTTGACGAAGCCCAGGTAGGTGACCTGGGTGGCCCGTTCGTACTCCTCGGGGGTGATCTGCTCGAAGGGCGCGAAGACGCTGCTGAAGGCGCAGTTGATCCAGACGTCCAGCGGGCCGAAGGCCTGTTCGGCGGCGTCGGCCGCCGCTTCGACCTGGCGGGTGTCGGCGGTGTCGGCGACCTGGACGAGGGCCCGGCCGCCGAGCGCCTCGACCTCCTGGGCGGCGGCGTCCAGACCGGCCCGGCCGCGGGCGATCAGGACGACGTCGGCGCCGCGCGCGCCGTACAGGCGGGCGGTGGCGCGGCCGATGCCGGCGCTGGCGCCGGTGATGACGACGGTCTGGGGCATGGGTCGGCTCCTCACCCGGCGGTGTGCGCCGGTGAACGGGGGTCCTGGGCGAGGCGTGCGGCGGCCTCCAGGAGCAGGGCGTGGACGAAGGCCTGCGGGAGGTTGCCCCGCAGCTGGCGCTGGGCGACGTCGAACTCCTCGGCGTACAGTCCCGACGATCCGCAGGCGCCGCGGTTGCGTTCGAACCAGCGGTACGCCTCGGTCTCGTCGCCCTGCTGGTGCTCGGCGAGCGCCATGGCGAACCCGCACAGCAGGAACGCTCCCTCGGCCTCCTCCAGGGGCCGCTCGTCGTGCCGGAAGCGGTAGACGAAGTGGTCCTGGGCGAGCTGGTCGCGGCAGACGGCGAGGGTGGCGCGGGTGCGCGGGTCGGCGGCGGGCAGGGCGCCGCGCAGCGGGGGCAGCAGCAGCGCGGCGTCGGCGCGGGGGTCGTCGGGGGTGCGGCGCCAGTGACCGTCGCCGTCCAGGCTGGTGGCCGTGGTCTCGGCGAGCAGGGTGTCGGCGAGGCGGGTGGGAGTGTCGTCGGCCGGCCGGGCCGGTGCCGCGGCGGCGAGGGCGCGCAGACCGGCGACGCAGGTGAGCCTGCTGTGGGTCCATCGCGCGGGCCGCAGTTCCCAGATGCCGGCGTCCGGTTCCCGCCACCGCTCGGCGATGGCGCGGACCGCGAGGTCGGCGGCCCGCCGTCCGTCGTCGTCGAGCCGGCCGGCGCGTGCGGCGGCGGCGAACAGCAGCAGCGCCTCGCCGAAGGAGTCCAGTTGGAACTGCTTCTCCACATGGTTGCCGATCCGGCTGGAGCCGCCCGGGTAGCCGGGCAGGTCCAGTTCGCGCTGGTCGGGGACCGGACAGCCGTGCACGGTGTAGGCGGGGGCGAGGCGGGGTCCGTCGGCCAGCAGCCGTTGGCCGACGAAGCGGACGGCGGCGTCCAGGAGGCCGGGCGCGCCGGCCGCCGCGGCGGCCTGGCCCGCCAGGCTCTGGTCGCGGATCCACACGTACCGGTAGTCGTAGTTGCGGCCCGCCTCGGCGCGTTCGGGCAGGCTGGTGGTGGCCGCGGCGACCATGCCGCCGCCGTGCGTGGTCAGCCCGCGCAGCACGGCGCACGCGCGGCGGGCGTCCTCGGGGGCGACGGTGCGGTCCATCGCGGGCACCTCCCGCCGCCAGGCCCGCTCGGTGGCCTCCCACACCTCGGCGGCCCGGGGCGGGGTGCGCGGCAGCGGCGCGGCGGAGCACTCCAGGACCAGGTCGTGGCGCTCGCCGGGCGCCAGCACCAGGTCGGCGGTCAGGCCCCGCTCGTCCCAGGTCGCCGCGGGCGCGCCCTGCCAGCGCAGCCGGTGGCGGCCGGAACTCAGGTGCCAGACGCCGTCGTCGTCGCGGCGCGGGGTGGCGCAGGGGGCGCGTCCGTAGTCGGCGTGCGCGTCGAGGACGACGCGCACGTGGGCGGTGCCGTCGACGGCCATCAGCTGCCGCAGCAGGACCAGCCGGTCGGCCTCGCCGGGAAAGGCGAGGCTCTCACGGCACTCGATCACCCCGTCGGTGGTGATCCAGCGGCTGCGCCGGATCAGGGTGCCCTCCTCGTAGTAGCCGCCGGGGACGTACCGGCCGCGCGGGGTGACGGCGTAGACGCCCCGGCCGCCGATCAGGGAGGAGAAGACGGCGTCGTCGTGCCAGGCGGGCGCGCACAGCCAGTCGATGGCGCCGTCCGGGCCGATGAGGGCGCCGCGTTCGCCGTCGGCCAGCAGCGCGTAGTCGTGCAGCGCGTGCGGCGGGAAGTGCGGGCCGGTCATGGCCGCGTCGCCTCGCCGTCGCGGCCGGGGGCGGGCACACCGGTGCCCGTCCCCGGTGCGGGCGCGGGGTCGGTCACCGGCCCTCCTCGGCGCCCGGCCGGTCCGTGCGGTGCCGGCCGCCGGGCAGGAACTCCTGCACCTTGGCCTTGAAGCCCTGGCGGACCATGCCGGCGCGGTCGCTGTCGCCCTTGAGGACGGAGGTCGCGGCGGCCTCGATCTGGTCGAGGCTGGCGTGCGGCGGGATGGGCGGTACGGCGGGGTCGGTGACGAAGTCGAGCACGCAGGGCCGGTCGCAGGCGAGCGCGGCCTCCCAGGCGCCGCGGACGCCGTCCGGTTCCTCGACGCGGATGCCGTGCAGGCCCAGGGAGCGGGCGAAGTCGGCGTAGGCGACGTCGGGGATCGACTGGGAGGGCAGGAACTGCGGGGCGCCGGCCATGGCGCGCATCTCCCAGGTGACCTGGTTGAGGTCCTGGTTGTTGAGGACGGCGACGATCAGGCGCGGATCCTGCCACTCCTGCCAGTACTTGGCGATCGTGATCAGTTCGGCCATGCCGTTCATCTGCATGGCGCCGTCGCCGACCAGGGCGATGGCCGGGCGGTCGCCGTGGGCGAACTTGGCGCCGATGACGTACGGCACGCCGGGTCCCATGGTGGCGAGGGTGCCGGAGAGGGAGCCGCGCATGGCGCCGCGCAGCCTGAGGTGGCGGGCGTACCAGTTGGCGGCGGAGCCGGAGTCGGCGGCCAGGATCACGTCCTCGGGCAGCAGGTCGCTGAGCGAGTGGGCGACGTACTCGGGGTTGATCGGGTCGGCGTCGACGGCGGCGCGCCGCTGCATCACCTCCCACCAGCGGGAGACGTCCTTCTCGATGCCCTTGCGCCAGCTCTTGTTCTTGTGCGCCTTGAGCAGGGGCAGCAGCCGGTTCAGCGTCTCACGGGCGTCGCCGACGAGGTTGACCTCGAACGGGTAGCGCAGGCCCACCATGTGCGGGTCGATGTCGATCTGCACGGCGCGGGCCTGCCCGAACTCGGGCATGAACTGGGTGTAGGGGAAGGACGATCCGATGACGAGGAGGGTGTCGCAGCTCTCCATCATCTCGTACGAGGGCCGGGTGCCGAGCAGTCCGATGGAGCCGGTGACGTAGGGGAGGTCGTCGTCGAGGGCGTCCTTGCCGAGGAGTGCCTTGGCGACGCCCGCCCCGAGCCGGTCGGCGACCGCCATGACCTCCTGGCGGGCGCCGCGCGCGCCCTGTCCGATGAGGATCGCCGGCTTCTCGCCCGCGTTGAGGACCTCGGCGGCGCGGGCGAGGTCGTCGTCGGTGGGGACGGGCGCGTAGTGCGGCATGCCCAGGCTGGAGGGGACCATCTTGAAGGCGTGCTCGGGCGGCGAGTAGTCGAGTTCCTGCACGTCGGCGGGGATGATCACGGCGCACACCGAGCGGCGGCCCATGGCGGTGCGCATCGCCCGGTCGAGGACGTTGGGCAGCTGTTCGGGGACGGTGACCATCTCGCAGAAGTCGGAGGCGACGTCCTTGTAGAGGCTCAGCAGGTCTACCTCCTGCTGGTAGGAGCCGCCCATGGCGCTGCGGTTGGTCTGCCCGACGATCGCGACGACCGGCACATGGTCGAGCTTGGCGTCGTACAGGCCGTTGAGGAGGTGGATGGCGCCGGGTCCGGAGGTGGCGGCGCACACCCCGACCCGCCCGGAGAACTTGGCGTAGCCGACGGCCTCGAAGGCGGCCATCTCCTCGTGCCGGGCCTGGATGAAGCGCGGGTCGTCGTCGGCGCGGCCCCAGGCGGCGAGCAGGCCGTTGATGCCGTCGCCGGGGTAGGCGAAGACGTACTCCACACCCCAGTCGCGCAGCCTTTCGAGGACGTGGTCGGAGACCTTCTTCGACATGTTCCAGAACCTTTCGGAGGGTGGGTTCGCTGGGCTCGTCGGCGCGCTCCCCGGTCAGGGGCGGCGCAGGTGCCGGGCGGCCGCCCGGCCGGCCGCGGTGACGGCCGTGGCGGTGAGGGCCGCGGCGCTCGCGGCGGCGGCCCACCGGGCGGTCCGGGAAGGGCCGCCGGGCCGGACGGCCAGGCGTTCGGGCCGCTCGGAGGGCAGGTTCCCGTCCAGGCCGAGGGCAAGCACCTCGGCCAGGTGCAGGGCGCGGCGGCCGGTACCGCCCTGTTCGATCTGGGTGCGGCAGCTGAAGCCGTCGGCGAGGACCAGGCTGTCGGGGGCGGCGGCGCGTACGGCGGGCAGCACGCCCTGTTCGGCGACGGCCATGGAGACGTCGTGGTGGCCGCGTTCGAAGCCGAAGTTGCCGGCCAGGCCGCAGCAGCCCTCGTCGAGGACGTCCGCGTCGAGGTGGGCGCGGCGCATCAGTTCCCGGTCGGCGTCGAACTTCATGACGGCGTGCTGGTGGCAGTGGGTCTGCACGGTGGCCTGCCGGGTGAGCGCGGGCGGCCGCCAGCCGTCGGGCGCGTGGTGCACCAACTGCTCGGCGAAGGTGCGGACCTGACCGGCCAGTCGCTTGACGTCCTGGTCGTCGGGGAGCAGTTCGAGCGCGTCGGAGCGGAACACGGCGGTGCAGGAGGGTTCCAGGCCGATGACCGGGGTGCCCGCCTCCAGGTAGGGGCGCAGCACGTCCAGGGTGCGGCGCAGGGTCCGCTTCGCGGTGTCGAGCTGGCCGGTGGAGATCCAGGTGAGTCCGCAGCACACCGCTTCGGTGGGGACGGCGACCTGAAAGCCCGCGTCGCGCAGGACCCGTACGGCCGAGACGGCGATGGACGGGTGGAAGTAGGTGCTGAAGGTGTCCGGCCACAGCAGCACGGTCCGCGGGTCGGCGGGGTCCGGCGGAGCGGTGTCCCGCGCGCGCCACCACTGCACGAAGGACTGCCGGGCGAAGAGGGGCGCCTGCCGCTCCCCCGCCACTCCAGCCAGCGCCTTGCCCGCGCGGGACAGTCCGGGCGCCCGGAGCACGGTGTTGACCAGGGAGGGGGCGAGGCGGGAGAGGCGGGCCCACAGGGGCAGCCAGCCCAGGGAGTAGTGGGCGGCCGGGCGGGGGCGGCCGGCGTAGTGGTGGGCGAGGAACTCGGCCTTGTAGGTGGCCATGTCGACGCCCACCGGGCAGTCCGACTTGCAGCCCTTGCAGGCCAGGCAGAGATCGAGGGCGTCCTTGACCTCGGTGGAGCGCCAGCCGTCGGTGACGGTGGAGTCGGCGTGGCCGCCGAGCATCTCGAACAGCAGCCGGGCCCGGCCGCGGGTGGAGTGCTCCTCCTCGCGGGTGGCCCGGTAGGACGGGCACATCACGCCGCCCTCCTGGCTGCGGCAGTTGCCGATGCCGACGCAGCGCAGCACCGCGCGGGTGAAGGAGCGGTCGTCCTCGGGGTAGCCGAAGTGCGTCTCGGGAGCGGCGGGCCGCCAGTCGGCGCCGAGGCGCAGCTGCCCGTCGACCGGGTTCGGGGCGACGATCTTGCCCGGGTTCATCCGGTCGCCGGGGTCGAACAGCGTCTTCAGCTCGCCGAAGGCGGCCACCAGGCGCGGTCCGAACATGCGGACGAGCAGTTCGCCGCGGGCCTGGCCGTCGCCGTGCTCGCCCGACAGGGAGCCGCCGTAGGAGGAGACGAGGTCGGCGGCGCGTTCCAGGAACCGGCGGAAGTCCGCGACGCCGTCGGCCGTCTTCAGGCCGAACGGGATCCGGGTGTGCACACAGCCCTGCCCGAAGTGCCCGTACAGCGAGGGGTGGTCGTAGTCGAACTCCTCGAACAGCTTCTTCAGGTCGCGCAGATAGTCGCCCAGGCGTTCGGGCGGTACGGCGCTGTCCTCCCAGCCCTCCCAGGTCTCCCGGTCGTCCGGGGGCCGCGCGGTCACGCCGAGTCCGGCCTCACGGGCCTTGAGCATCCGCTGCTCGCGCTCGGGGTCGTCGGAGAAGGCGACGTCGGCGTCCTGCTCGCCGCGTCCGAGGGCGCGCAGCAGCGCGTGCGCCTGCCCGTCGACGTCCTCCTGGCTGTCGCCGCTGTACTGCACGAGCAGCCAGCTGTCCCCCTCGGGCAGGACGGCGAGCGATTCCAGGTAGGCGCCCTCCTCGCGCATCAGCTGCGCCATCCGCCCGTCCAGCGCCTCCAGTTGGCTGGGCTCGCAGTGCTCCAGCAGGCGGGGCACGTCGTCGGCGGCGGCGCAGATGTCGGCGTAGCCGAGCACCAGGATCGACTGGTACGGCGGCACCGGGACCAGGTCGAGTTCGGCGCGCAGCACGGTGACGAGGGTGCCCTCGCTGCCGACCAGGGCGCGGGCGACGTCGAAGCCGTTCTCGGGCAGCAGCGAGTCGAGGTTGTAGCCGGAGACACGGCGCGGGATCTTCGGGTAGCCGTGGCGGATGTCGGCGAGGTAGGTGCGGGCGATGCGGTCGAGTCCGGCGTAGATCTCGGCCTTGCGGCCGCCCTCGGCGGCGATCCGCGCCCGTTCGGCCTCGGAGGCGGGTCCGACCCAGGTGCGCAGGCCGTCGTAGGTGAGGATCTCCAGGCGGCGGACGTTGTCGACGGTCTTGCCGTACGCCTGCGCGGACGCGCCGCAGGAGTTGTTGCCGATCATGCCGCCGAGCGCGCAGTGGCTGTGGGTGGAGGGCTTCGGGCCGAACTGGAGGCGGTGGCCGGCGAGGCGGCGGTTCAGCTCGTCCAGGACGATGCCGGGTTCGACCACGCAGGTGCGGGCGTCCGGGTCCACGGAGATCAGGGCGTGGCAGTACTTGGTCCAGTCGATGACGACGGCCCGGTTCGTGGACTGCCCGGCCAGGCTGGTGCCGCCGCCGCGGGAGAGGACGGGGGCGCCGAAGCGGGCGCACACCCGGACCGCCTCGGCGCCCGCCTCCACGTCGCGCGGGACGACCACGCCGAGGGGCACCTGACGGTAGTTGGAGCCGTCCGTGACGTACGCGCCCCTGCTCCCGGCGTCGAAGCGGACCTCGGCGTCCACGGACGCGCGCAGCGCCGCCGCGAGGGCGGCCACGTCCACCTCGGGGGTGTCCGGGACGCGTGTTCGGCTGCGACTCATCAGGTGGACCGCCTTCCTGGACCGTTCGGGGCTCGGCGTCCGGGCGGTGCGCGCCGGGCCGCCCAGGGGGCCGGCGCCGGTCTGCGCCCGGATGGCGGCAGCGTGCCGCCGCCGCTCCCCCGGGTACCCGCCCTTGCAGTGTGCAAGGGCGCCGTTTCCGCCGCCCGCGGCGCGCCCCCGGTCGCGGACCGCCACCCGGCCCGCGACCGGGTGGCGGGCGGCCCCGCGGACGCGCCGGTGCCGGTCGCGGGCGGGCGGGGCGTGCGGACCCCGGGGGCGGCCCGGGGGCGCGGCGCGCCCGGGGGCTGTTGCGCCGATCGGGTGAGCGGCAGCGGGCGCCGGGGCACGTACGGGGTGGTCAGGCGGGGCCGGTCGGGTGGAGGGCGGCCATGTCGACGGTGTGGTCGGCGGCTGTCCGGACGACGGGGTCGTGGGTGGCGACCACGGTGACGCAGCCGTACCGGGCCGTCGCTTGGGCGATCAGCGCGGCGAGGGCGGCGGCGCGCTCCCGGTCGACGGCGGCGGTGGGCTCGTCGACCAGGAGCAGTTCGGGTTCGAGCAGCAGGGCGCGGGCGAGCGCGATGCGCTGTCTCTCGCCGCCGGAGAGCTGGTCGGCGCGGTGGCGCAGGCGGTGGGCGAGGCCGACCTCGCCGAGCAGTTCCGTGGCGCGGGCCCGTACGGCGCCCGGGGCGCGGCCGGTGACGGAGGCGGCGGCGAGGAGCTGTTCGAGGGCGGTGAGGCCACTGAGCAGGTTGCCGCTCTGGAAGACGTAGCCGACGCGCTCGCGGCGAAGGCGCGCCTGTCCGGCCGGGGTCAGCCGGGCGAGGTCGGTGCCGCCCAGCAGGACCTGGCCGGAGTCGGGCCGCAGCAGCGCGCCCGCGACGGCGAGCAGGGTGGACTTGCCGGAGCCGGACGGTCCGACGAGGGCGGTCAGCGCGGCGGGCGCGAAGGCGGCGCTGAGGTCGCGCAGCGCGGTGGTACGGGAGTCGCCGCGGCCCAGGGTCACGGTGACGTTCCTCAGTTCCAGGCTCATCGGCCGGCTCCCAGCAGGGTCATCGGGTCCACGGTGGTCACTTTGCGCAGGGTGACGGCAACGCCGGCGAGTCCGACCAGCACGACGGTGGCCATGGTCAGGGCGAGGCCGGCGGCGGGCAGGCTGAACGGCACCTCGGAGCCCACGAGCAGTCCGACGCCCGCGGCGAGCGCGGCACCGGCCGCGGTCCCGGCGACGACGACCAGCGCGGCCTGGGCCAGGGTGTGCGCCAGCAGCCGGGGCCGGGAGGCGCCCAGCGCGCGCAGCAGGGCCAGTTCGGGCAGCCGCTGCACGGTCCACACCGCGAAGAAGGCGCCGACGACGAGCGGGGCGATGGCGTACAGGAAGACCTGGATGGAGGTCATGGTCACGCGTTCGCCGGTGTAGCCGGGCGCGGCGGCGTAGGCCCCGGCGGTGGTCAGGGTGCGGGTGCCCAGTGCCGCGTCCCCGGCGGCGAGGTCCGCGCCGGGACCGGCCCGCAGGGCGACGGCGCTGTACTGCCGGGGCGGCGGCGCGGTGGCAGGACCCGCTCCCGGGGTGGCGAAGCGGATCCGCTGCCAGGTCTCGACGGGCAGGTAGGCGACGGCCACATGGCCGTAGGAGGCGCGGCCGGTGGTCCCCCGGACCTTCAGGGTGATGCCGAGGCGGTCCACGGTGAGGGTGTCGCCGACGCGTACACCGTCCTTCACCAGCCGCTGCGAGACGACGATGCCAGCCGGTTCGGCGTCCGACAGCGGGGCGCCGGTGGTGCTGCCGGGGTCGAGGAAGGAGCGGGGTTCGACGCCGAACGCGGCGAAGTCCACCTCCGCCTTCCGGTCGGTGGTGCCGCGCGCGATGGAGACGCCGAGACCGGTGGCCTCGACGCCCCGGCGGGCGCGCCAGCCGTCCAGTTCCGGCGCGCCGACCAGGCTGCGGGCGAACTGGTCGGAGTCGGCGCCGCGGGGCGAAGGCGAGGTGGGTGGCGGGCAGGGCGCGCAGCGCGGAGACGGTGTCGTCGCCGAGTCCGGTGGTGAATCCGCCGACGATGCCGACGAGCGCGGCGACGAGGACCACCACGCTCCCCATGAGGAGGAAGCGGCCGCGGGCCGCCTTCAGTTCGAGCAGGGCCAGGTACACGGGGGGTGCCTTCCAGCGTTCTTCTGTCTTAGGGACACGGTGTCCCCAAGATAGAAGATGGGGACACGGTGTCCCTAAGCGGGGGGGTGGTCAAGTGGGGGGCGGGCGACCAGGGGCCGGGGAGGGACGAGCGGGGGGTGCGGGAGGGGGGCGGCCGGGCGCGGGCTCCTACACTGGCGTCCGTGCCCAAGATCCGTGCCGCCTCCGTCGCCGACCACCGGGCCCAGCAGCGCTCGGCCCTGGTCGCCGCCGCGCGCGAACTGCTCCAGGAGGGCGACGCGGCCGCCGTGACGTTCGCGGCGGTGGCCGCGCGCACGGGCCTGGCCCGCAACAGCGTCTACAAGTACTTCGCCGACCGTCGCGAGCTGCTCGCCGCGGTGGTGCGCGAGACGGCACCCCGCTGGACGGCGCGGATCCGGGCGGAGATGGCGCACGCGCGCTCGCCCGAGGAGCAGGTGGCGGCCTATGTGCGGGCGCAGCTGGCGCTGGTGCGGGACGGCGAGCACCGGATCGCCCAGGCGCTGGCCGCCGACCGGGACGCCGCGGTGCTCCGGGAGGGGCGCCGCCGAGGCGCACGCGGAGATCCTCCAGCCGCTGGTCGCCGCGCTCACCGCGCTCGGCGACGACGCCCCGCGCGTCACCGCGCGCCTGTTGCAGGGGTTCGTCAACGCGGCGACCACGGCCGTCGAGGCGGGCGACGACTTCGAGGCGGTCACCGAACGGGCGGTGCGCCTGGCCACGGCGGCGGTGGGGTCCCTGTCCGGCGGGTGACCGGGGACCGGTTCAGGGCAGGGGTTCAGGGTGTGCCGTGCTGGCGGCGGAGCCGGGCGGCGACCTCGTTGTCCTCGGTCTCCCACCAGGGGCGTACGCGCTCGGTTTCCCGCGGGGCCGCCGTCCCGGACGGCGGCCCGGCCGGGGCCCCCGCAGCACCCGCACCCGCCGCTGCCGCGTCGAGCCGCCGGTCGAGCACCGCGTTGCGCAGGCGCTCGGCGCGGGCCCACTGCGCCAGGACGGCCAGCAGGAAGGGCAGGGCGACCAGTTCGGCGATGGTGAGCATGGCGCCGCCGCCGCCGATCTGCTGGTCGCGGTGGACGTCCGGGGCCCAGGCGGGGGCGTGGTGCAGGTACCAGGCGCCCGCGATCAGGGTGCCGTGGGTCATCACCACGACGCCCGGCACCGCGTCCACCAGCCCGTCCAGGAAGACCAGCGCCGCGCGCACCGGGTGCGAGCACCAGGCGGGCAGCGCCTGTTCGCGGGTGAGCACCGGCACCACGAACAGGCACCCGGCCGCCAGCAGGTGCAGATACATCAGCTCGTGCAGCCAGCCCACACGCAGGGCGGTGGCGAAGTACGGCGTGAAGTAGACGACCAGTTCCGTGGTGAGCACCAGCACCGTGCTGACCAGCGGGAAGGTCAGCACGCGCACCATCGGGCCGGTGACCGCCCGCCGGAGCCGCGCCGCCCGCTCGCCGGGCAGCGCCTCGACGGCCAGCCGCAGCGGGTCGCCGAGGGCGAGGCCGAGCGGCGCGAGCAGGTCGAGCAGGACGTTCTGCACCGCGGCCGGCCAGAACAGGGCGTGGTCGTAGACGGCCAGCGCCGACATCGTGGCCACCACCAGCGCGCCCAGCCCGAGCACCACGAACGCGGCGAGGCGGGCGACCGGCCAGGACCGGCCGGCGCGGCGCAGCCGCAGCACGCCCCAGCCGTACAGGCCGCCCAGGACCGCCACCAGCACCAGCGCGGGGACGTCCGGCTGCCACGAGGTCAGAAGCCGGCCCACGGTCGGTGCGGCGGGGCCGCCCGCGGCCAGTGCCGGGCCGGTCATCGCGTCTGCGCTCACACCCATCGGCTCTCCTCGCCCATCGGCCTATCGGACCCATCGGGTCCATCGGGTCCAACGGACCCATCGGTTGCCGTCACCCACCGGTCTTCTCCACCCAGTGGGGGACGTTTCGGTACAGCTCCCCTGCGGGACGGTAGCGCCCGGCGGAGGCGGGGTCGGCGGCGGGGTGGCAGGTCGGGGAACCGGTGGGGTGCTGACCGGGGAGCCGGTCGGGGCGCGGCGGCCGGCGGCGGTCGGGGCGCGGCGGAGAAGCCACGGCTCCCGGCCGCGGGCGTCTCCCGCAGCCCGTGTCAGGGCGGCGTCTCGCGGCGGGCCGGGCCGTCGCCTCGGCGGGGCGCCGCCCTCGGCCGGGTCCCGGCCGGGACGCGACCCGGCCGCGGTGCGCCGTCGTCCGGCGGGACGCGGCGGCGGCAGCGGAGGGCGAGGCAGAGCGGGGCGGTCCGTCGCCGCCGCGCGCGCCGTGCGATCGGGTCCCGGCTACGGGAGGCCGGCGTCGCCGAGGAGGCGGGTGGTCTGCTCGTGGACGAGGTCCCACGCTTCGGCGGGCAGGTCGCCGAAGGCGGCCGTGGCGCGCAGCGCGTCCAGGGCGGTCGCGGCACCGGTGCCGCAGTCGGCACCGGCGTCGCGTACGTCGTAGCCGTCGCGGACGGCGACATGGAGCTGGTGGTGTCCGGCGCCGTCGGTGTGCAGCGCGGAGGCGACGACCAGGGGCGGCGGGCCGCCCGCGGCGCCGGGCAGCTTGCGGTAGGCGCTCGCGACGGGTGCGTTCCAGCGCAGGGAGAGCAGGACGGCCCCCTTGGCCTCCATCGCCTCCGCCAGGCCGGTCTCCTGGACCCCGTCGGCGTCCAGGACCGTCGCGCGGGCCCGCAGGACCAGGGCGGCGGGCAGCAGGCACCGCAGGCTGCTGCCCACGAGGTTGCCGCCGACCGACGCCGTCCGGCGCACGGCTCCGGTGCCTATCGTGGCGGCGGCCGCGCGCAGCACCTCCGGTACGCGGTCGTCCATCCGGTGCAGCACCACCGCGGCGCCGAGCGTCTCCCGGCCGATGACGTTGGCCTCGGGCAACTCGCGCAGGGACATGGCCTGTTCGGGGAAGCCGTCCCGCTGCCAGGTGGCCCACAGCAGGGTGGCACCGCCTATCGGGACGATCCCTTCGGCCACGCATTCCCGCGCTTCGGACACGGAGGTGGGCAGACGCAACAGCACAGCGGCAGACCTGCTTTCCTGTCGGGGACGGGCGGGACGGGCGGAGGGCGGTCGGGTTTCGGCCGTCCACCCGTCCGGCACGGCGCATTCTCGCCGTACGGAAGGGGGCGCGTACAGGGCTCACACGGACATCGTGCGAGCCGCCGTCCGCCCCCGCTCCGCTGTTCGTTCCGGGTGGTCCGGGACGTCAGGGGCGGGCGCGCGGGACGACGACGGGCGCGGCGTCGCCGGGTGCGCGCAGGATGTCCGCCTCCACCTGGTACAGCTCCTTGACCAGCGCCTCGTCCACCGTCTCGTGGGGCGGGCCCTGGGCGACGACCCGGCCGTCGTGCATGGCGATCAGGGTGTCGGCGTAGCGCGCGGCGGAGGCCAGGTCGTGCTGGACCATGACGACGGTCCGGCCGGCCGCCGCCACCTCGCGGACCAGTTCGAGGACGTCGACGACATGGCCGAGGTCGAGGGCGCTGGTGGGTTCGTCGAGCAGCACGACCGGGGTGTGCTGGGCGAGCACCATGGCGAGCCAGCAGCGCTGGCGCTGGCCGCCGGAGAGGCGGTCCAGCCGTTCGCCCGCCAGCTCCGTGGTGCCGGTGGCCTCCAGCGCGTCGCGTACGGCCCGTTCGTCGTCCCGGGACCACTGGCGCAGCAGCCCCTGGTGCGGGTGGCGGCCGTAGCGGACGAGCCCGGCGACGGTGACGGCCTCCGGGGCGCGCGGCGACTGGGGCAGCAGGGCCACCCGGTGCGCGGCCTGGCGCTGGGTCAGCCGCCAGATGTCGGCACCGTCGGCGTGCACGCTGCCCGCGGTGGGCCGGTGCAGCCGGGCGATGGTGCGCAGCAGGGTGGACTTGCCGCAGCCGTTGGGGCCGACGATCGCGGCCACCTGCCCGGCGGGGACGGTCAGTTCGACGTCCCGGACGACGGGACGGCCGGGGTATCCGGCGTGCAGGCCGGACACGTGCAGGCCGGGGTGGGCGTCGGTCATGGGGGTGGTCATGCCTTTCCGGTGGTCGAGTCCGTACGGAAGAGGGCCCACAGGAGGAAGGGGCCGCCGAGGACACTGGTGACGACGCCGACGGGCAGTTCGACGGGGGCGATGACGCGGCCCAGGGCGTCGGCCGCGGTGATGAGGGCCGCGCCGACCAGCGCGGAGCCCAGCACCGGCACCCGGGTGGGGCCGCTCAGGCGTCCGGCGAGGATCGGTGAGGCGAGCGCGACGAAGGCGATGGGGCCGCCGACGCCGACGGCGAGTCCGGCCAGGGCGACGGCGAGCGCGAGCGCGGCGGCGCGCAGCCGGCGCAGGTCGACGCCGAGGCAGGCGGCCGTGTCGTCGTCGAAGCGCAGCAGTTGCAGCCGGTGCCCGGCGGCGAGCGCGAGCGGCAGCAGGAACAGCAGCGCGATCAGCAGCGGTGTCCCCACGTGCCAGTCGCGGCCGTTGAGGCTGCCGACCGCCCAGAGGAACACGCCGCCCGCCGTGTTGTCGTTCTCCCGGGACATGACGAGGTCGCCGACCGCGCCGACCACGGTGGACACGCCGATCCCGACGACGAGGAGGCGGTAGCCGGCACTGCCCGCGCCGCCCGCGCACAGCACGACGAGGACGGCGGCGGCGACGGCGCCGACCGGGCCGAGCCACCAGTCGCCGACCATGCCGGTGGAGGATCCGGCGGCGGAGGCCACGACCGCCGCGGTGGCGCCCTCGTTGACGCCGATCAGGTCGGGGGTGGCGAGCCGGTTCCCGGCCAGGGTCTGGGTGAGGCAGCCGGCGACGCCGAGGGCGGCGCCGACCATGAGGCCGACGAAGACGCGCGGCAGCCGGAAGTCCCGCACGATCATGACCGTGCCGGGGTCGCCGTTCCCGAGCAGTCCGGACACGGTGTCGTGCAGGCTCATCCCGGTCGAACTGGCCATCACCGCCAGCGCGATGAGCAGGGCGACAAGCGGCAGGAGCAGCGCGGCGGCGAGGGCGCTGCGGCGCGGGAAGAGCCAGGAGAGCGTGCCGGCGCGCAGCACGACGCTGTCCGGCGGGGCGATGCGGGCGGCGGGCGGGCCGGGCGCGCCCGCGTCGCCGTCCGCGGGGGCGGAACCGGTCTCCCGGGCGGAGGACGTCACTCCGCCGTGCACCGCCGTTGCGGGCCCGGCGGCCCCCGCGCCCTCCGGAGCCTCCAGCGCCTCACCGCCCCCCGCCGCGCGGTCCGGTGGGAGGGCGGGCGAGGCGGTCATGAGGCGGCTCCGGCGGTGGAGAGGCGGGAGGAGCGGGCGATCCAGACGAGCAGGGGTCCGCCGACGAAGGCGAGCAGGACGCTCACCGGGGTCTCCCAGGGGCGGATGACCACCCGGGCGAGCAGGTCGGCGAAGATCATCACATCGGCGGCGACGAGTGCCGACAGCAGGAGTTGGGCGGCCATGCGGGCTCCGGCCAGGGCGCGGGCGGCGTAGGGGGCGAGCAGGCCGAGGAAGGCGATCGGCCCGGCGACGGCGACCGCGCAGCCGGCCAGCAGGGAGACGGCCGCCGCGACCACCAGGCGGATCCGGCCGGGGTGGTGGCCGAGCGAGCGGGCGCTGTCGTCGCCGAGGCCGAGCGCGGCCAGCGGCCGGGCGCAGCCGAAGGCGACCAGCACCCCGGCGGCCGCCAGGGGCAGCAGCGGCAGCAGGTCGGCGGTGCGCACCCCGGCGAGCGAGCCGATCGTCCAGTAGCGGTAGACGTCGAAGGTGGACTGCGTGCCCAGCAGGACGTAGGAGGTGAGGCCGTGGAAGGTGGCGCCGAGCGCGGAGCCGGCCAGGACCAGGCGCAGCGGGGAGCCCGCCGCGCGTCCGCCCGCCGCCAGCAGCAGGACCACGGCGCTGGCGGCCATGCCGCCGAGCAGCGCCCACACCAGCAGAGCGGTCGCCGAGGAGGCGCCGAAGAAGGTGAGTCCGACGACGACGGCGAAGGCGGCACCGGAGTTGACGCCGAGCAGTCCGGTCTCGGCGAGCGGATTGCGGGTGGCGGCCTGGAGCAGGCAGCCCGCGGTGCCCAGGCAGACGCCGACGAGAACGGCCGCCAGGGTGCGCGGCAGCCGTACGTCCACGACGGCCAGGCGGAGTTGGGGATCGGCGCGGGCGGTACGGTCGCCCAGGAGGTAGTCCCAGGCGCGACCCGGCGAGCTGGAGCCGGTGCCGATGAGCAGCGACGCCACGCACAGGGCCAGCAGCAGGACGAGAAGGACGGCGGCCACGGGGGCGACGGGACGTTCTCCGGCCGGGTGTTCGTTCCGGTGGCCGGATCCGAACCGTATGGACCACCCTCTCCGCATCAACATATGGTTAGCCTAACCTAAGCAGGTATCCGCCCAGGTGGCGGGGCGCTCGTGCATCCGTATGTCCGGATGTGCCCCGATCCGCACGCCTTCACGACGCCTTCACGACGTACCGCACGCCGGAGTGCGACTCCCGTCCTCGGGCACACGACAGTCGAACAACGGAGATTTCAGGCCATGATGCCGTCGACCCGTATCCCTTCCCGCCTCTCCCGCCGTACCGCGGCGGTGGCCCTCGCCATCGCCTGTGGGGTCGTCCTCAGTGCCTGTGGTTCCTCGGACGACGACTCTCCCAAGAGCGGTGCCGCCGGCACAAGTGGCGGGGGGCGGACCTCGGTCACGGACGCGTCCGGCACCAAGGTGGAGATCCCGAAGACGCCCGAACGGGTCGTGGCGCTCAGCGAGATGGACCTCGACTCCGCGCTGGCCCTCGGCGTCAAGCCGGTCGGTCTGAGCGCGGGCCGCGGCCAGAAGGGCGCCCCCGAGTACCTGGCCCAGCAGGCCCAGGGCATCCCGGTGGTCGGCGCGGTCACCGGCCCGGACATCGAGAAGGTCGTCCAGGCCAAGCCCGACGTGATCCTCGCCGGGCAGACCGCCGACGCGCAGGTGCTCGCCCAACTCCGCAAGATCGCCCCCACCGTGGTCACCATCGACAACACCAAGAGCTGGAAGAAGTCGCTGGAACTCACCGGTCAGGTGCTCGGCAAGGCCGACGCGGCCAAGAAGTTCCTGGCCGACTACGACACCAAGGCCGCCGCGCTGAAGAAGGACCTCGGCGCCAAGGCCGGCGCCACAGTCTCGGTGGCCCGCTACTCCGCCAAGGGCACCGCCGTCATGCAGCAGGGCGTCTTCATCAGCGACGTCCTCAAGGACCTCGGCTTCAAGCGCCCCGGCATCCAGAACGAGAAGGGCCAGGGCCACTCGACGCCGCTGAGCGACGAGAACCTCAAGGAGATCGACGGCGACTGGCTGTTCATCGGCACGCTGTCCTCGGCCGGCCCGGACAAGGGCCTGCTGGACCAGTTGCAGAAGAAGCCCGCCTACCGCGAGTTGAACTCCGTGCGCGAGGGCCACGCCACGCTGATCGACGGCTCCAAGTGGACCAGCCTGGGCGGTGCCGAGGCCGCCGACTCCGTGCTCGGCGACATCCGTAAGGCCATGGTCAAGTGAGCGCCGGACGGGAACTGGCGGGCCGGCTCGCCCTCGTGACGGGGGCGGGCCGGGGCATCGGCGCGGCCGTGGTGAGCGCGCTCGCCGAGCAGGGCGCCCGCGTGCTCGCCACCGACGTGGACGCCGGCGCGGTGCGGGCCACGGCCGCCGCCGCGCCGGAGCGGGTGACCGCCCGCGCCCTGGACGTCACCGACGCCGCCGCCGTGGACCGGCTCGTCGCCGAGGCCGAGGACACGCTCGGTCCGCTGGACATCGCGGTCAACGTCGCCGGGATCCTGCGGGGCGCGCCCGTGGTGGACCTCGACGACGCCGACTGGGCGGCCGTGTTCGCCGTCAACACCCAAGGTGTGATGCATGTCTCACGGGCCGTCGCCCGCCGGATGACCGCCCGCGGCCGGGGCAGCATCGTCACCGTCGCCTCCAACGCGGCCGGCGTCCCACGCAGCGGCATGGCCGCCTACGCCGCCTCCAAGGCGGCGGCGGTGATGTTCACCAAGTGCCTGGGCCTGGAGGTCGCGGGCCGCGGGGTGCGCTGCAACACCGTCTCCCCCGGCTCCACCCTCACCGACATGCAGCGCGCCATGTGGGCCGACTCCCCCGAGGGCGCCGAACGCGGCCGGCGCGCCGTCATCGAGGGCGACCTCGCCACGTACCGCACCGGCATCCCGCTCGGCCGCGTCGCCGAACCGTCCGACGTGGCCGACGCCGTGGCCTTCCTCGTCTCCGACCGCGCCCGCCACATCACCCTGCACGACCTCTACGTCGACGGCGGCGCCACCCTCGTCGCCTGACGCACCGGCACCGCCCGCATCCTCCGTGGTGCCCCCACTGCCTGGAGACCCCATGACTGCCTCCCTGCGCGAACCCGGCCTCGGCGCCGTGGAGTCCGCGCCCGCCGACCCCGCTCCCGGGGCGGCGGTCGCCCTGCTCGACGCCTACCGGGCCGGATCCGACCGCTTCCTCGCCACTCCGCACCGCACCCTCCTCGGCACCGGCACGGCCGCCGAAGTACCGCACGGCGGCGACCCGTTGCCCGGCCGGGTGGGTGAACTCCTGCACTCCCTGCGGCGGCCGGGCGAGAGCGCCCCGCTGGTCCTCGGCTCGGTGCCGTTCGCCCCGGACGGCCCGCTCGCGCTCGCCGTGCCCGAGTCGGTGCGCCGCGCGCCCGCGCTGCGCCACGACCCGCTCGTCGCGCTGCCCGCGCCCGAGCCGGCCGACGGCGCCGGCTGGCAGGTGCGCGAGCGGCCCGCGCCCGAGGAGTACGCGGCGGCCGTGGCCGCGGCGGTACGGCGGATGCGGGACGGCGAGTTCGACAAGGTCGTTCTCGCCCGCACCCTGGAACTCACCGCTGCGCACGAGCCGGACCTGCCCGCCATGCTCAACCGGCTGGCCCGCCGCGACCCCGCCGGCTACACCTTCGCGCTGCCCGGCGGCGGCGGCCGCACCCTGGTCGGGGCCAGCCCGGAACTCCTCGTCGCCCGCCGAGGCGCCCTGCTGACCGCCAACCCGCTGGCCGGCTCCGCGCCGCGCAGCGCCGACCTCGCCGAGGACGTACGCCGGGCGGTGGCGCTGCTGGAGTCGCCGAAGGACCTGCACGAGCACGCCGTCGTCGTGGACGCCGTCCGGCGCGCCCTGGAACCGCTGTGCGGGCAGCTCCAGGTGCCCGAACGGCCCACGCTGGTACGGACGGCGGCCATGTGGCACCTGTCGACCACGGTCACCGGCGAGGTCACCGACCCGGCCGTCACCGCGCTCGACCTGGCCTGCGCGCTGCACCCGACCCCGGCGGTGTGCGGGTCGCCCACCGACGCCGCCCGCGCGGTCATCGCCGCGTCCGAGCCCTTCGACCGGGGCGCGTACACCGGCATGGTCGGCTGGCAGGACGCGGACGGCGACGGCGAGTGGGTCGTGACCATCCGCTGCGCCGAGGCCGAGGGCCGTACGCTGCGGCTGTTCGCGGGCGCGGGCGTGGTCGCGGACTCCTCGCCGCAGGCCGAGACGGCGGAGACCGCCGCGAAGTTCCGCACCTTCCTGGACGCCGTGGGGGCCGCGCTGTGACCGGCTCCGCCCTCACCCCGGGACTCGACGCGCCCACCTGGCCCGAGGAGTTCGCCGCGCGCTACCGGGCGGCCGGGTACTGGCGCGGCGAGACCTTCGGCGGCATGCTGCGCGAGCGGGCCGCCGCCCACCCCGACCGGGTCGCCCTCGTCGACCCGGCACCCGAGCGCCGCACCTGGACCTACCGCGAACTGGACCGGGCCGCCGACCGGCTGGCCGCCGGGTTCACGGCGCGCGGCATCGGCCGCGGCGACCGCGTGGTGGTCCACCTGCCCAACCGGGGCGAGTTCGTGGAGGTCGTCTTCGCGCTGTTCCGGATCGGCGCGCTGCCGGTGTACGCGCTGCCCGCGCACCGGGAGACGGAGATCGCGCACTTCTGCTCCTTCTCCGAGGCCGTCGCCTATGTGATCCCGGACGTGCACGGCGGCTTCGACCACCGGGAGCTGGCGACCCGGATCCAGGAGCGCACGCCCGGCCTCAAGCATGTGTTCGTGGCGGGCGAGGCGGGCGCGCACACCCCGCTGGCCGACGTCCCGTGCGAACCGGCCGCCGAGCCCGAGGGCCCGCGCCCGCACGAGCTGGCGTTCCTCCAGCTGTCCGGCGGGACGACCGGGGTGTCCAAGCTGATCCCGCGCACCCACGACGACTACCTCTACTCGCTGCGCGGCTCCAACGAGATCTGCGGCGTCGACGCGGACACCCGCTTCCTCGTGGTGCTGCCCGCCGCCCACAACTTCCCGATGAGTTCGCCGGGCTGGCTCGGCGTGCTGTACGCGGGCGGCACGGCCGTGCTGTGCCCGGCGCCCGACCCGGGCACCGCCTTCCCGCTGATCGAGCGGGAGCGGATCACCATGACCGGCCTGGTGCCGCCGCTGGCCCTGGTGTGGACCGACGCCGCGCCCGCGAGCGCGTACGACCTGTCGAGCCTGGAACTGGTCCTGGTCGGCGGCGCCAAGTACAGCGAGCAGGCGGCCCGCCGACTGGAACCCGCGCTCGGCTGCCGGCTGATGCAGGTCTTCGGCATGGCCGAGGGCCTGGTCAACTACACCCGGCTGGACGACGACCCGGAGACGGTCGTCACCACGCAGGGGCGGCCCATCTCCCCCGACGACGAGATCCGGATCGCCGACGACGAGGGACGCGAGGTGCCCGAGGGCGCCTTCGGGCATCTCCTCACCCGCGGCCCCTACACGATCCGCGGCTACTGGCGGGCGCCCGAGCACAACCGCACCGCGTTCACCGAGGACGGCTTCTACCGCACCGGTGACATCGTGCGCCGCACGCCGAGCGGGCACCTCGTCGTGGAGGGCCGGGCCAAGGACCAGATCAACCGGGGCGGTGAAAAGGTCGCCGCCGAGGAGATCGAGAACATCATCCTCGGCCATCCGTCCGTGCACGACGTGTCCCTGGTCGCCGTGCCGGACGAGTTCCTGGGCGAACGCACCCTGGCCTATGTGATCCTGCGCGCGGGCGCCGAGCCGCTGCGGCCCGCCGCCGTCAAACGGTTCGTCCGCGAACGCGGTGTCGCCGCCTACAAGGTCCCCGACCTCGTCGAGTTCGTCGACACCTTCCCGCAGACCGGCATCGGCAAGGTCAGCAAGAAGCACCAGCGGTCGACCGCCGAGCAGCGCTGAGAGGCCCCACCCATGGCACTTCCCTCCATCCCCTCCTATCCCCTGCCCACCGCGGACGAGCTGCCCGAGGGCCGGGTGTCCTGGTCCGCGGACCCGGCGCGCGCCGTCCTGCTGGTGCACGACCTCCAGCAGCACTTCCTGTCCGCGTTCCCGGCCGGCGCGCAGCCGCTGACGGGCATGCTGGACAACAGCGCCCGGGTGCTGAAGCGGGCCCGCGGGCTCGGTGTGCCGGTGGTCTACTCGGTCCAGCGCGGCGGGCAGAGCGCCGAGGAGCGCGGTCTCCAGCTGGACTTCTGGGGCCCCGGGGTCGCCGACGACCCCGAGGCGCTCGCGGTGCCCGGCGCCGTGGCGCCCGAGCCCGCCGACACGCTGCTCACCAAGTGGAAGTACAGCGCGTTCGCCCGCACCGACCTGGAGGCCCGCATGCGCGGGTGGGGGCGCGACCAGCTGCTGATCGTCGGCGTGTACGCGCACATCGGCGTGCTGATGACGGCGTGCGACGCGTGGATGCGCGACATCCAGGCGTTCGTCGTCGCCGACGCGGTCGCCGACTTCTCCCGCGCCGACCACGAGATGGCCCTGCGCTGGGCCGCCGGCCGCTGCGCGGTCGTGACCACCACCGACGCGCTCTTCGAGGAGGTGTGAGCGGCATGGCCCTCACCCTGGACCAGATCCGCAACGACATCGCCGACAGCCTCGGCGAGGACCCGGCGGACATCCCCGTCGACGAGGACCTCCTCGACCACGGCCTGGACTCGGTGCGCATCATGGCGCTGCTGGAGCGCTGGCGCCGCGAGCACGCCGTCACGGCCGAGTTCACCGACCTCGCCGAGCGGCCCGCCGTCTCGGCCTGGGCCGACCTGCTGGGGGTCGCGTGACCACCACGCTCACCGGCGGGCCCGGCGCCCCGGCGGGAGCGGAGTCCGGCGCCGGGGAGCGGGAACTGCCGCTGACCGCCGCGCAGTCGGGCATGTGGTTCGCGCAGGCGCTGGACCCGCTCAGCCCCGCCCAGAACACCGCCGAGTGCCTGGAGATCGACGGCCCGCTGGACGCGGAGCTGTTCGCGGCGGCGCTGCGGCGGGTCGTCGCGGAGAGCGACGCGCTGCGCATCCGCGTCGAGGACGGCCCGCACGGCCCGCGCCAGTACGTCCGCGCCGCGGTCGGACTCCCGCTCACCGTACGGGATCTGCGCGCCGCCGGTGACATGGAGGAGGCCGCGCGGCAGGCCGAGGCGTGGATGCGCGCCGATCTGGCCGAGCCCTGCGACCTGGCCGCCGGAGAGCTGTTCGGGCACGCCCTGTTCCGGCTCGGCGAGCACCGCTGGCTGTGGTACCAGCGCATCCACCATCTGGCCATGGACGGCTTCGGCTACTCGCTGCTGGTGCGCCGCACCGCCGAGGTGTACTCGGCGCTCGCCCGCGGCGAGGAGGTGCCGCCGGGGCGGTTCGGGCACCTGGCCGACCTGGTCCGGGACGACGCCGCCTACCGGGCCTCCGAGGCGTTCGCCGCGGACCGCGCGTACTGGACGGCCGCGTTCGCGGACCGTCCGGAGGTGCCGCGGCTCGCGGGCCGTGGCGCGCTGGCCGCGCGGACCTTCCACCGGCGCCGGGCCCGGCTCTCGCCCGCCGCCACCGAGCGGCTGCGCGAGCAGGCCGCCGGGCTGCGGGCCACCTGGCCGGACGTGCTGATCGCCGCGCAGGCGCTGTACGTCTCGCGGGCGACCGGACGGCCCGACGTGGTGCTCGGTCTGCCCATGATGGGCCGGATGGGCTCGGCCGCGCTGCGTGTGCCCGGCATGGTGATGAACGTGCTGCCGCTGCGCCTTGCCGTCACGCCGGGCGCCACCTTCGCCGCGCTGGTGCGGCAGGTCGTGCTCGGCGTCCGCGAGGTGCGCAGGCACCAGCGCTACCGCTACGAGGACATCCGGCGCGATCTCGGACTGCTCGGCGAGCAGCGCGCCCTGGTGGGTCCGCTGGTCAACGTCATGCCGTTCGACTACGGCGTGGACTTCGCGGGCGCCCCGGTCCGCGCCCGCAACCTGTCCGCCGGACCGGTCGAGGACCTCACCGTCAACGTCTACGACCGCGCCGACGGGCGGGGTCTGGCCATCGACCACGACGGCAACCCGGCCCTGTACGACGACGAGGCGCTGGCCACGCACCAGGAGCGGCTGCTGCATCTGCTCGAACAGGTCGCGCAGTGCGATCCGCACGCGCCCACGGCCGCCCTCGGCATCGCCGGAGCCGCCGAACTCCCGCTCGTGCTGGAGGAGTTCAACCGCACCGCCCGCGCCGTCCCGCCGACCACACTGGTCGGCCCGATCGAGGCGCAGGCCGCCCGCACCCCGGACGCCGTCGCCGTCACCGACGGCACGCTCTCGCTGACGTACGCCGAACTGGACGTACGGGCCAACCGGCTGGCGCACCACCTCCAGGGGCTGGGCGCCGGGCCGGGAGCCGTGGTGGCCGTGTCGGTGCCGCGTTCGGTGGAGCTGGTGGTCGCCCTGCTCGCGGTGGTCAAGGCGGGCGCCGCCTGTCTGCCGCTGGACCCGGACTACCCGGAGCAGCGGCTGGCGTACATGCTCGGCGACGCGGTGCCGGTGTGCGCCGTCACCGACCGCGCCGGACGGCTGCCGCGCGAGGCGGACGTGCCGCTGGTGGTCCTGGACGGGCTGGGCCTGCCGGACTCGCCGTGGGTGACCCCGGCACGCGCGCTGACGCCCGCGCATCCGGCGTACGTCATCTACACCTCCGGTTCGACGGGCCGGCCCAAGGGCGTGGTGGTGTCGCACGGGGCGATCGACAACCGGCTGCGCTGGATGCAGCACGCCTACGGGCTGACCCCGGCCGACCGGGTGCTCCAGAAGACGCCGTCGTCGTTCGACGTGTCGGTGTGGGAGTTCTTCTGGCCGCTGCGCGAGGGCGCCACCCTGGTCGTCGCCGGTCCCGGTGTGCACAAGGACCCGGTGGAGCTGGCCCGGCTGATCGCCGGACAGGCCGTCACCACCTGCCACTTCGTGCCCTCCATGCTCCAGGTCTTCCTGGCCGGGCCGCGGGCCGGCGACTGCCGGGCGGCGCTGCGGCGGGTGTTCTGCAGCGGCGAGGCGCTGCCCCGGGAGACCGCGCACGCCTTCGCGCGCGTCCTGCCGGGCGTGGAACTGCACAATCTGTACGGGCCCACCGAGGCCGCCGTCGACGTCACCCACCACGCCTGCGACCCGGCGGACGAGGGCCCGGTGCCGATCGGGCGGCCGGTGTGGAACACCCGCCTGCACGTCCTGGACGCGGCGCTGCGGCCCTGCCCGCCCGGGGTGCCCGGTGAACTGTTCCTGGCCGGACGGCAGTTGGCCGACGGCTATCTGGGCCGCCCGGGGCTGACGGCGGCCCGTTTCGTCGCCGACCCGTTCGGGCCGCCCGGCGGCCGCATGTACCGCACCGGCGACCTGGCCCGCTGGACGGACCGGGGCGAGGTCGAGTACCTGGGCCGCACCGACCACCAGGTCAAGCTGCGCGGCCAGCGCATCGAACTCGGCGAGATCGAGGCGGCGCTCACCGCCCAGGACGGGGTGGACGGGGCGTGCGCGCTGGTGCGCGAGGACCGGCCCGGCGAGCAACTGCTCGTCGGCTACGTCACCGGGGACGCCGATCCGGTGGCGGTGCGGACCGGAGTGGGCCGCACGCTGCCCGAGCACATGGTGCCGAACGCGGTCGTCGTGCTCGACGCCTTCCCGCTGAGCCCCAGCGGCAAGCTGGACCGGCGCGAGCTGCCCGCCCCGGTGTTCGCCGGGACGTCCCGGGACCGGGAGCCGGCCGACGCCCGGGAGGCGGCGCTCACCCGGCTCTTCGCCGAGGTGCTCGGCGTGGAGCGGATCGGGCCCGACGACACGTTCTTCGACCTGGGCGGCACCTCGCTGCTCGCGGTGCGCCTGGTGGCCCGGGTCCGGGAGGAGTTCGGCACCGAGCTGACCATCGGCTCGCTGTTCGAGGCCCCGACCCCGGCGGCGCTCGCCGCCCGGCTGGACGGTGCCGCACCGGCCGCCCGCGACGCGCTCGGCGTCGTCCTGCCGCTGCGTGCCGGCGGCGAGCGGCCCCCGCTGTTCGCCGTGCACCCGGCCGGCGGCCTCGCCTGGTGCTACGCGGGTCTCGCGGCCCGGCTCGGCCCCGACCAGCCGCTGTACGGCATCCAGGCGCGCGGGCTCGGCGACGACAGCCCGCTGCCGCGCACCCTGGAGGAGCAGGCGGCGGACTACGCCGAGCGGATCCGCGAGGTCCAGCCGCACGGCCCCTACCGGCTGCTGGGCTGGTCGGTGGGCGGGGTCCTCGCGCACACCGTGGCCGTACGGCTGCGGGAGGCCGGTGAGCGGGTGGACCTGCTGGCGCTGCTCGACGCCTTCCCCGCCGAGCAGTGGCGGGAGCGGCCCGCGCCCGAGGAGGGCGACGCGCTCACCGCCGTACTGCGCATGGCGGGCTTCGAGCGGGCGGGCGAGCGGACCCGTGAGGACGTGCTGGCCACCCTGCGCCGGGCAGGCAGCCCGCTCGCCGGGCTGAGCGGGCACACCCTGTCCAGGATCGTCGACATCGTGCCCAACCACGCGCGCATGATGCGCGAGCACCACCACCGGCACTTCGACGGCGACCTGCTGTTCTTCACCGCGGCGGCGCCGCGCGCCGAGGACTGGCTGACCCGGGAGGCGTGGCGCCCGCACATCGGCGGCGCCCTCGACAACCACGACCTGGACTGCACGCATCCGCAGCTGCTGCGCGAGCACCACCTCGACACGGTGGCGTCCGTGCTGTCGGCCCGGCTGAAGGAGATCACCGCGTGAGCGCCGCGGACGGATCATGAACGGGGGCCCCGCGGCGGGGCCGCGGCTGCGGCCGCGCACCTGGACCTGGCCGCCCCGGATGCCGCTGCCCGACCCGGCCGACGGCCCGCACACCTGGCTGGTGCGGGCCCCCACGACCGGCGTCTCCCCCGTCCGGGAGACGCCTCCCTCGGCCCTGTCCGTGCTGGACGCCGGGGAACGGCGCAGGGCGGCGGCCCTGCGCCGCCCCGGCGCGCGGGCGGCGTACGTGACCGCCCATGCCGCGCTGCGCCGGCTGCTCGGCGTCTATCTGGGCGTCCCGGGGGCACGGGTGCCGCTGATCCGGCTGCCGTGCCCCGGCTGCGGGGAGCCGCGCGGGCGTCCCGCGCTCGCCGGTCCGGACGGCGCCTGGCTGCACTTCTCGCTGTCGCACACCGGACCGGTCGCCATGCTCGCGGTCGCCGGTGCTCCGGTCGGCGTGGACGTGGAGCGGGTGCCCTCGGCACGGCTCGCGGCCGACGCGGCGGCGGCGCTGCACCCCGCCGACCGCGCGGAGCTGGCCGCCCTGCCCGACGAGGCCCGGCCGGCCGCCTTCGCGCGCTGCTGGACCCGTACGGAGGCGATGGTGAAGGCCACCGGAGAGGGACTCTCGGGCCCCGGCCTCGCGGCGTTCCGCCGGGGGACCGCCGAGCTGCCCGCGCGGGTGGCCGGGTGGCGGCTCCTGGACGTGGCGGCACCGCCCGGCCACGCGGCGGCGTGCGCACTGCCGGTCAGCCGTGCGGAGGGTACGGGAGCGGATCAGGAGCGGCCGTCGACACGGGCACGGTGAGTCACGGCCGTACGGCCGCTCGGTCGGCCGGTCGTTCGGTGGCCCAGCGGTGTGCCGGTGGCGATGGCCCGGTGGCCCGGTGGCGGTGGCCCGGTGGCCCGCCGGTGCGTGGCTGGACCGCGCTCGTCCCACCGGCGCACGGCCACGGCCGGCCGGTGGACGGACAACCGCCGTGCGGTGGCCGGACGGACCGGCGACGGGCACGACGACCCGGTGCACGGCCGTGCCGAACCGCCCCGCCGCCCGGAGCGGAGCGGTCCGGCGGACGGGCGACGGGGAGGCGCGGCGGCGGCCCGGTACGCCGGGCGTCCGAGGACGGCTGCCCGGAACCTGGCCGGGCCGCGAACGCACGCCCGGAGCGGAGCAGTCCGGCGGGCGACCGACCGGGGACACGGCGGCGCCAAGTCCCCCGGCCGGGCCCCGGCCGCGTGCCCGCCGCCCCGCACCGCCGCCCCGGCACCGCCGCACGGCCGCCGGGCACGCGCCCGCGCTCCGGTGGACGGCGGACCGGTACACGGCCGAACCGCCGTGCCGCGGCCGCCCCCGCCACCCGGCCCCCGCACGGCGGTCGGCGGACGGGCGGCCGGGGCACGGCGGCGGTCCGACGCATGGGGCGCCGGTGCGCGACGGACCCGTGCGCGGCCGGATCACGGACGTGTCGGCAGGCCGGTTGTCGTGCATCGGTTCGCCGGGCGGCGGGGGGCGCGTGGCGGCGGTCCGGGGCGGGCGTCCGGCGGCGCTGCGGGTGGCCTTCGTGCGAACCGGGGGGGCCGGGAGCCGGAGTCCGGGGCTCCGGGGTATCCGGCGGCGCGTTGGGCCGTCACCGTGCGAACCGCGCGCCCCGGAGCCGGAGTTCCGGTTCCCGGGCGTGCCGGGTCAGTGGCCGGTGAGTCAGCGGTCGGTGAGCAGGGCCGTCAGGCCCTCGGAGAGTTCGGTGCGCCAGCACAGGTAGTCGTGGCCGCCGTTGAACTCGCGGTAGACGGCGTCGTCGTAGCCCGCGGCGGCCAGGGTCTCGCGCAGCCGCCGGGCGGCGGGCAGGGCCACCCACTCCTGTTCGCCGAAGGAGAGCCGGAACCGGACGGGAAGCCGTGCGCTGGAGGCGAGTTGTCCGGTCAGCCACTCGGCCCCGGGACCGTCCGGCCACCAGAACGAGCCGGACTGCGCGAGGACGTTGCCGAACCGGTGCGGGCTGCGGAAGGCCGCGTAGGCGGCGGTGAGGCCGCCGAGGCTCTGCCCGGCGACGACGGTGCGCGCGGGGTCCGCGGTGAGCGGCAGCCGGGTCCCGGCCCAGGGCAGCAACTCCTCCTCCAGGAAGGCCACGAACTCCGGGCGGCAGGTCAGTTCGGCCCACCGGGTGGCGGCGTCCACGGAGTCCGGCAGCAGGGCCGCGACGGGCGGGATGCGGCCGTCGGCGATCAGGTTGTCCAGGAGGTGGGCGATGCCGAGGCCCGGGTGCCAGTGCTCACCGTCCAGCAGGACCAGGACGGGGAGTTCGGCCGGTGCGGCGGCCGTGGGCGGCGGCGTGTAGAGCCACACCCGCCGGTGGTCGCCGAGGTGGCGGCTCGGCACCCGGTGCTCGCTCACCGTGCCGCGCGGCACGTCCGGCCGGGGCCGCCAGTCGGCCGCGCGCGGCGCGTGCGGGAGTTCCGCGCAGGCGATCGGCTCACCGCCCCAGCGGCGGGGCAGCCGACGGGTGTTGTACGGGTCGGCGCGGCGGTTGCGGCGCAGCCACTGCCAGTACTCCGGGTGGCCGGGCGCGGGCCCGTCGCCCTCGTCGACGAAGAAGTCGTACGTGCCGCGCCAGTCGGTGCGCAGCCGGACGGTCCAGTGCCATACGTCGGTGCCGGGCGCGCGGCACATCACGTTGCCCTCCGGGGCGCGCGGGTCGCCGAGCTTGTTGGGCATGACCTGGACCGCGCGGGTGCCGGGCCCGCCGCGCCACAGGAAGGTGACGGCGCGGTGGTCGGCGCTGCCGAGCGGATCGGGGCCGATCAGCGGGGTGCCGCTGCGGCTCACGTCCGCCCAGAACCGGGTCAGGCCGGCCGGTCCGGGCAGCGCGCAGGCGGGTTCGGCGAGCAGGGGGAGCGCGCTCGGGCGGGCCAGGCGCGGCGGGTGCTGCGGGGCGCCCTTGGGCGGTGCGGTCACAGTCATGCGATGCGGCTCCGGTGCGGGGACACGAGGGATCGGCTGATCGACTTAGGTTCACCTTACCGCTGTCTCCCGCTCAGGGAACCGGTCGGTCGGGGCCGGACCGGAGACCGGCTTGACCTCTGATCAACTTAGGTTAGGCTAACCTTTGTTTCCGGCACCGGTCCCTGCGGTGCCGTACACGCCCGAACACGGAAGTGGGAAAAGATGTCCTCAGTCACCCGCCGGATCCGCCGCACCGCCGCGATCGCCGTGGCGCTCGCCGCGGGCAGCGCGCCGCTCCTGGCCGGTACGGCCTCCGCCCACACCGCCCACGCCGGGCACGGCTCGACCGTCGCCTCGGCCGCCCTCGCCAAGGGCCTGTACCAGTCGGCGTACTCCGAGCGGAACCACGTCCTGTGGGCCACCACCGCCGTCGGCCGCCCGCCGGTCACCTCCTCGGCGCTGCTGAAGGTCGACCCGCGCACCCTGTCCGTGCGGGCCGCCTACACGCCGCCGGTCACCGACGCGGCCACCGGCGCGGTCGAGGCGGTCTACGGCGTCGCCGTGGACGACGAGCACGACACCGTCTGGACCACCAACACCCGCGACAACTCCGTCGCCGTCTACAGCCAGCGCACCGGCAGGCACCTGGCCACCCTCCCGAACGTGGCGCACGCCCGCGAGATCGTCGTGGACGAGCGCCACGACCTCGCCTGGGCGAGCGGATTCGGCGACGGCAGCGTGGTCGCGTTCGACACCCGCACCTTCAAGGAGAAGAAGCGCGTCACGGTGGACGGCGCCGCCCCGACCGGCCTCGCGGTCAACGAGCGCACGGGCACGGTGTACGCCGCCGACCTGAACGGCGACCGGCTCATCGCCGTCTCCCCCTACGCGAAGGACCCCTCCTTCATACCGGCCGGTGACGGCCCGATCTCCGTGGCCCTGTCCGCCGACGGCCGCACCGCCTACGCGGCCGACCAGACCGCGGGCGGCGTCTCGGTGGTCGACCTGCGCGGGAAGACCGTCACCAGGAGCATCCCGACCGGCGCGGGCGCACTGTCCGTCGCGGCCGACGCGCGCACCGGCCGCGTGCTCGTGGCCAACCGCACGGACGGCGACGTCACGGTCGTCGACCCCCGCCGGGGCGCCGTCGTGGAGACCCTGGCCACCGGCGCGAACCCCAACCATGTGACCGTGGACCGCGGGACGGCCTACGTGGTCGACAAGTCCGGCGCCGGTCCGGAGGGCCAGGACCAGGTGCACCGCATCCGCATCGGCCGCTGACCCGCCCGGCGCGGTCCCGTACGGCCGGCGGCACGGCCGCCGGACCGGCCCGCCGACCGGTCACACCGGGCGGCGGGCCGGCCGTGTCACCTGCGCCGTGGGCGCCGACAGCGCCGCGCGGGCCGGGCTTTCCGTCCGCACCGTCGCGTCCTCCGGCGCGGCCGGGTCCGGGTCCGTCGCCAGCCGGGCGTGTGTCTCCACGTCGTGCCGGACGCCGTCCCAGGCGAGCTTCTGCCGCTGGACGCCCTCGGCGGCAAAGCCCGCGGCGCGCGCCACCCGGCAGGAGGCCGGGTTGTCGACACGGTGCCCCGACTCCAGGCGGAAGAGTCCGAGTTCGCCGAAGCACCAGTCGGCCAGTGCCCGGCAGCCGCCGGTCGCCACCCCCCGGCCGCGAGCCGCCGAGGTGGTCCAGTAGGAGATCCAGCCGGTGCGGTGCCGCTCGTCGACACGGCCGACCGCGACCCCGCCCAGCGCCATGCCGTCACGGTCGGCGACGGCGAAGGCGTGGGCGGTGCCCCGCTCCCCCTGCTCGCGCCGCCGCGCGATCCACTGCCCGGCCTGGGCGACCGTGCCGACGGGCGCGTCGGCCTGCCGCTCCATCAGCGGCTCGGCGAAGGCCCGCAGCACCGCCGGGGCGTCAAAGAACTCCCAGGGCCGCAGCACCAGACCGCCCGGCACCTCGATGTGCCCCCGCATTCCGTACCCCCGTACGCCGTCCCCGCCCGCGTGCCCGCGCCACCGCTCGCGCCGCACGGCTCACATCGTACGGTCCGGCCGGGCGCCAGGGGGACGGTCCGGGGTGCGCGGTCAGGGCGCGAGGAGCAGGACGTTGGTGCGTTCCTTGGCGGCGGCGTAGCGCCTGGCGACGTCCTGCCAGTTGACGACGGCCCACATGGCGTCGATGAAGTCGACCTTCTGGTTCTTGTACTGGAGGTAGAAGGCGTGCTCCCAGGCGTCGAAGACGAGGATGGGGGTGGAGCCCTGTCCGACGTTGCCCTGGTGGTCGTAGACCTGTTCGACGACGAGGCGTCCGCTGAGGGGTTCGTGGGCCAGGACGCCCCAGCCGGAGCCCTGGGTGGTGGCCGCGGCCTTGGTGAGCTGGGCCTTGAACCCGGCGAAGGAGCCGAAGGACTCGGTGATCGCGTCGGCCAGCTCGCCCACGCCGTCCTGGGCCAGCGGCTCGCCGCCGCCGTCGCCCGTCATGTTCTGCCAGTAGATCGAGTGCAGGATGTGCCCGGACAGATGGAAGGCCAGGTTCTTCTCCAGGCCGTTGATCGAGCCCCAGGTCTCCTTGTCACGCGCCTCGGCGAGCTGCTCCAGCGTGTCGTTGGCGCCCTTCACGTAGGCCGCGTGGTGCTTGTCGTGGTGCAGCTCGATGATCTCGGGGCTGATGACCGGCGCGAGCGCCGAGTAGTCGTACGGCAGTTCAGGCAGCGTGTAGATCGGCATGTCCGACGCCCTTCGTGTTATTGCGAACCATGTGCATCTGCACGCTAACAGCAGAAGGCCCGGGGCGCCGATCATGCCTTGGACCTAGGTCCGGCGACGGGGGACGGCGTCGGTATGCTCGCCGCGATGTCCAGCGACAAGAACACCCCGGCACCCCGCTCCCCCCGGCACGTCTACGAGAAGGACGGCGCGGCCATCTACCGCCAGTCCTTCGCCACCATCCGCGCCGAGGCGGACCTGACCGGTCTGCCCGCCGACGTCGCCCAGGTGGCGGTCCGGATGATCCATGCCTGCGGGATGACCGACCTCGTCCGGGACATCGCGTACTCGCCCGGCGTGGTGGCCCGCGCGCGCGAGGCGCTGCGCGCCGGGGCGCCCATCCTGTGCGACGTGCGGATGGTGGCCAGCGGCATCACCCGTGCCCGGCTGCCCGCGGACAACGAGGTGCTGTGCACCCTCTCCGACCCGGCCGTGCCCGCGCTCGCCGCCGAGCTGGGCACCACGCGCAGCGCCGCCGCGCTGGAGCTGTGGCGGGAGCGGCTGGCGGGCTCCGTGGTCGTGGTCGGCAACGCGCCCACGGCCCTGTTCCGGCTGCTGGAGCTGGTCGAGGAGGGCGCGGGGCGGCCCGCCGCCGTCATCGGGGTGCCGGTGGGGTTCGTCGGGGCCGCCGAGTCCAAGGAGGCGCTGGCCGCGCACCCGTCGGGCCTGGAGCACCTGGTGGTGCGCGGGCGCCGGGGCGGCAGCGCGATCGCCGCCGCCGCGGTCAACGCGATCGCGAGCGAGACCGAGTGACCCGCGCCCGACGGGCGTACGGGCGTGCCGCCGCCCTCAGCGGCCGGTGCCCGCGTCACCGCCGCGGCCTGCGGCGCGGGCGGACAGCTCCCCGATCCAGCGGACGGCCTCCTCCGGTCCCGGCACGGCCGGGACGCCCTCGGGCGCGGCCGGCCGCCGGACGACGACCACCGGCAGACCGGCTTCGCGGGCGGCCGTGAGCTTGGGCGCGGTGGCCGCTCCCCCGCTGTCCTTCGTCACGACGACGTCGACGCGGTGACGGCGCAGCAGGGCGCGCTCCCCCTCCAGGGTGAAGGGTCCGCGGTCGAGCAGGACGTCCATGCGCGCCGGGTACGGGGACTCGGGCGCGTCGACGGAGCGTACGAGGAACCACAGGCCGTCCAGGTGCGCGAAGGCCGCGAGGCCCAGCCGTCCGGTGGTGAGGAACACCCGTCGGCCGAGCGCGGGCAGCAGTGCCGCCGCCGCCTCCAGCGAGGCGGCGTCGTGCCAGCGGTCGTCCGCGCCGGGGCGCCAGCCGGGGCGGCGCAGCGCGAGCAGGGGGACGGCGGCGTCGGCCGCGGCACGGGCGGCGTGGCGGCTGATCGTCCCGGCGAAGGGGTGGGTGGCGTCGACGAGCGCGCCGACCGCGTGTGCGCGCAGCCAGGCCGTCAGCCCCCCGGGTCCCCCGAAGCCGCCGAGGCGGACCTCCCCCGGCGGCAGCCGGGGCGCGGCGACCCGCCCGGCCAGGGAGCTGGTCGTGCGCACCCCGGGGGTGCCGTGCAGCAGTTCGGCCAGGCGGCGGGCCTCGGCGGTGCCGCCGAGGATCAGTACGTGCATGGCATCGCAGGCTATCGGCCGCCCGGGGCGCGGGCCGCCGCGCGTCACCCCGGTCCTCTCGGCACGGCCGCGTCACGACTTCCGCGCGACGGTCCGCAGATACGCGCCGAGCCGGGCCACGGCGGACGGGTTGCGCGGGCTCTCCACCAGGTCGACGTAGTCGAGGACGAAGATCCGCCGGTTCCTCACGGCGGACACGTCGCGCAGCGGGGCGTAGGAGAGCAGGAACTTCTTCTTCTGCTCGGCGCTGACGTCGCCGTAGTCGCAGATGACGATGACGTCGGGGTCGCGGTCTACGACGCTCTCCCAGCCGACGGTGGTCCAGGAGTCCGCGGCGTCGTGCATGACGTTGACGCCGCCGGCCTCGGTGATGATCTGTTCCGGCGCGGCGTAGCGGCCCGCGGTGAACGGCTGGTCCTGGCCGCTGTCGTAGAGGAAGACCTTGGGCTTGCCGGTGCCCCGCGGGGCCTTGGCGCGGACGTCGGCGATCTGCTTCCTGTAGTCGGCGATCAGCTTCGCCGCGCGCTGTTCGACGCCGAAGAGCCGGCCGAGGTTCGTGAGGTCGGCGTAGAGGGCGTCGAGCGGCGGCATGATGCCGCGGGAGGTCTTGGAGCGGCCGTTGTGGCAGGACTCGGTGAGGATGTAGGAGGGGATGCCGAGTTTCTTCAGGGAGTCGGGGGTGAAGCCGCCGTCCTCGCGGAAGCCGTAGTTCCAGCCCGCGAAGACGAGGTCGGCGCGGGCGTCGAGGACGTTCTCCTTGGTGAGCTGGTCCTTGGAGAGCCACTTCACCTTGCGGTAGGCGTCCTTGTAGGGCACGGCGTCCAGGTCGCCCTTGTCGTCGGGCATGGCGTAGCCGGCCATGCGGTCCTCCAGGCCGAGGGCGAACATCAGCTCGGTGATGCCGACGTCGTTGGTGACGACGCGCTCGGGGACCTTGTCGTAGGTGACGGGCGTACCGCAGTTGGTGAGGGTGACGGCCGTGGCGGACGCGGAGGCCCCGGCGGCCGGGGACTTCTCGACGTGGGCGCCGCAGCCGGTGGCGGTGGCGGTGAGCGCCGCGGCGAGGCACAGGGCGGTGGCGGGCAGGGTGCGCATGGGCGGGGGTCCTCAGGTGGTGGGCGGGAGCAGGTCGAACAGGAGCTGGACGGCGCCGGTCTCCGGGTGCCGCACGCGGTGGGCGCGCACCCCGAACACCTCGGCGAGCAGGCCGGGGCGCAGGACGTCGTACGGTGGGCCGTCGGCGACGATCCGGCCCCGGGAGATCACATAGAGGACGTCGCAGTGGGCGGCGGCGAGGTTGAGGTCGTGCAGCGCGGCCAGCACGGTCAGGCCGCTCTCCCTGACCTGGGCGAGCAGGTCGAGCTGGTGGGCGATGTCGAGGTGGTTGGTGGGTTCGTCAAGGACCAGCACCCGGGGCTGCTGGGCGAGGGCGCGGGCCATCAGGACGCGCTGCCGTTCGCCGCCGGACAGGGCGAGGAAGCCGCGGTCGGCGAGGTCCGCGACGCCGGTGCGGGCCATGGCGTGCGCGCAGATCTCGCGGTCGCCCGCGCCGGTGCGGTCGCGGTGCGGGGTGCGGCCCATGGCGACGACCTCGGCCACCGTGTAGTCGAACTCGGCGCTCGACTCCTGGGGCAGGGCGGCCAGTACGCGCGCGGCGGCCGGCGGGCTCATCGCGTGCAGGTCCGCGCCGTCGAGCCGGACGGTGCCCGAGGCGGGCCGCAGCGCCCGGTACACGGTGCGCAGCAGGGTCGACTTGCCGCTGCCGTTGGGTCCGACGAGCCCGACGAACGCCCCGTCCGGCGCGGTGAGCCGGATGTCCTCGACCAGCCGGACACCGGCGGCCTCGACCGTCACGTCCTCGATGTCGACTCGCATGCTCAGCGGCCTCCGAACGCGTAGCCGCCCCGCCGCATCAGCAGCAGGAACACGGGGACCCCGACCACGGCGGTGATCACTCCGACGGGGAGTTCGGCGGGGGCGAGCAGCATCCGGGAGACCACGTCGGCCCAGACGAGCAGGACGGCTCCGGCCAGCGGCGCGACCACCAGCACCCTGCGGTGGTCGGCGCCGACCACCATGCGCACCACGTGCGGCACCATGAGGCCGACGAAGCCGATGGCGCCGCTGACGGCGACCACGGTCCCGGTGACGGCCGCGGTGACCAAGAAGATCTCCCGGCGCAGCCGGCCGGGCGGGACGCCGAGCGCGGCGGCGGTCTCGTCGCCCATGGCCAGGGCGTTGAGCGCCTCGGCCCGCGCCCGCAGCCAGAGCCAGCCGGCCGTGACGGTGACGGCGGCCAGCGGCACCTGTGCCCAGGTGGCGCCGCCCAGGCTGCCCAGCAGCCACATCACGGCGGAGCGGGCCGCCTCGCCCCGGGCCGCGCCGAACACCATGACCGTGGTGATCGCCTCGAAGCCGTACGCCAGGGCGGTTCCGGTCAGGACCAGTCGCAGCGGGGAGAGTCCGCGCGGTGAGCGGGCGACCGCGTAGACCAGGACCATGGCCGCCAGCGCGGAGCCGAAGGCGGACACCGACAGGGCCCAGACGCCGAGCCCGGCGAACGCGCCGAGCAGGATCACGGCGTTGGCGCCCACCGCCGCGCCCGAGGAGATGCCCAGCACGAACGGGTCGGCCAGTGCGTTGCGGACCATGGCCTGGACGGCGACGCCGACCGTGGCGAGTCCGGCGCCGACGACCGCGCCGAGCACGACGCGCGGCAGCCGGATCTCCCAGACGATGGTGTACGCGGCGGCGTCCCGGGCGGGCACGGTGCCGCCGGTGAGACCGGCCCACAGATGGCGGAAGACGTCGGGCCAGGTGACCTGTGCGGCGCCGAGGCCGACGCCGCACACCAGGGAGACGATCAGGAGCAGCCCGAGGCCGAGGGCGAGCGGGGGCAGGGGTATCCGGCCGGGGGTCGTCCTTCGGCGCACGGTGCGGGCCGTCCTTCGGCTGGGCCGCCTGCCGGACGTCGAGCAGGAGACAGCCCTGCGGCCGGCCGGCCGCGGCCCCCCTCTCGCAGTCCGCGGCGAGCAGTCATCGGGTCGCGCCACCCCCGGGCGATCGGGCTCGCGCGGCGGACCGCGAGGCCGTCGCGCACACCGTTGCGGGTCAGCGCCGGACTCTCACCGGACTTCCCCCGCGGGAGGCGAGGGGAGCCTAACAAACGGGTCACTGCGCTCCGGCAGCCGCCCCGGCCCGCGCCCGTGCCGCCGGCCGCGGCTCCGATCGGGCGAATGCGGCGCGCCGGGCGACAACCCGGCAGCCGGTAAGGGGAGACGTACTGGCATGACTGTTACCGTGCAGGTCGACACCCGGTGTCCCGTGGCGACCCTCATCAACGTCTTCACCGTCTCCCCCGACCGCCAGGACGAGCTGATCGCGCTGCTCGTCCGCGCCACCGAGGACACGATGCGGCACCAGCCCGGCTTCCTCCACGCGAACTTCCACGCCTCGCTCGACGGCGAACGCGTCGTCAACTACGCCCAGTGGGAGACCGAGGAGCACTACCGGGCCATGCTCGCCAACCCCGAGGCCCGCTTCCACATGGACCAGGCCGCGAAGATCGCCACGGACGTGCAGCCGCGGCTCTTCCAGGTCCGCTCGGCGCACTCGGCGGGCTGAGGGCCGGGGAGGGCCGGCGTCATCCGTGCGCGGTGTCCGGCTCGTAGACCGCCAGGGCCCAGATGACGAACACGTCGATCGCCATCATGATCACGGACCAGACGGGCGCGTGCGGCAGGAAGAGGAACTGCGCCACCAGGCCCAGTGAGGCGAGCACGATGCCGATGGCGCGGGACCAGGCCGACCCGGCGAGGATGCCGCAGCCCGCGAGGGCGGCGACGGCACCGAGGACCACCAGGAGCCAGCCCCAGCCGGTGAGGCTGAACTCGTAGATGTAGTCGCCGACTTGGGCGTACACATCGTTCTTGGCGATCGCCGCGATGCCCTGGAGGATCGCCAGGACGCCGTTGAGCAGCAGCAGGATGCCCGCGAAGGCGGCACCTCCGGCGGCCCAGGCGGCGCGGCGGTCCGGGGGCGGTCCGTAGCCGCCCCCGGTCGGGGCGGAGTGGGGCTGGGCGGTCATGGTCGCGCTCCGTTCTCGGGGGGCGGGGCGGGTCCGGCTGCGGCGCCCGGGGGCTGCCCGCACTCCTTCACGCCACTGCCACCCTCGCCCGGCACCCGCGTCCCGCACGAGCGGATGTAGCCCGTTGGAGGGAACACCGCCGGGGGCGGGCGGGATGGGCCGAACGGGCGAGGCGGGTGCGCGGGGCGCCCGCACGGCGGCCGGCGCACTTCCGGCGCCCTCGGAGCGCGGCCCGCGCCGGAAAACAGGTCGTCGGGCCGCTTGTCGCCAGGGCATACGGCCCGACCGCCGCCTCACGGGTCACTTGACTGGTAATCACCGCTCCAACCTGCGCACATGACAGGTCACTTGACTTGATATGACACACGCTGTTGAATCTGATTCATCGACAAGTCGGCCTGGAGGGCGGAACACGCGATGGGGGACGACAGCACGGTCGGCATCATTCTGGCCGGTGGGCGGGGTGAACGGGCGAAGCCCATCACCCTCCAGTCCGCCGACTACATCCGCAGCAAGGCACTCATCCCGTTCGCCGGCAGGCCGCTCATCGAGTGGATCGTCGAGGCCTGCCGCGATCAGGGCATACGCCGTTTCTACGTAGTGGCGCAGGGGGTGGAGAACCGCAGCCAGATCAAGCTGGTGCTCGGGCACGGCGAGCGCTACGGAGTGGAGATCGACTACTCCCGGGCCCGCTTCGACCCGTACAACGTGGGCTCCGGCGCGGCCACCCTGCACAATCTGGAGCAGTGGAACCTCACGGGCACCGCGCTCGTCCTCCCCGTCGACTCGCTCTTCGAGTTCTCGCTGGACAAGCTGCTCGCCGCCCAGCGCGACTCCGACGCGGTGGTCACCGTGGCCGCCGTCTCCCGCACCCCCGAGGAGATCGCCGGCAAGTACGGCGTCATGCGCACCACCGCCGAGCGCCTGGTGTGCGGCTTCCTGGAGAAGCCCCGACTCCCCGTCATCGAGCGGGAGTTCCCCGAGATCACCCAGCCGCAGGGACCGCGCACCCTGGCCACCAACGCCGGGATGTACCTCATCGACTGCGCCCGGCTCCGCCTCGCCGCGCGCACCCCCGAACTCATCCGGCTCGCCCAGCAGCGCCTGGACTGGGGCAACGACCTGCTGCCGCGCCTGGTCGGCCTCGGCCACCGGGTGGCCGTCGAACCGATCGCGCGCCTGGGCGACCTCGGCAACATCCGCGACTACCTGGGCACCATCGGCGACGCCCTCGGCGGCCTGTACCCGCAGATGGACCGCGCCCTGGGCACCCCGGCCAGCACCGAGCCCCGGTACTGGATCCACGAGTCCAGCCTGCGCTCCAAGGACCACATCACCGGCACCACGCTCGCCCAGAAGATCGCCGAGGGCAGTGTCGCCATCGGCCCCGGCGTGCGCATCGGCCGGCACGTCGAGATCGGCGCGGGCGTCCGGCTGCGCGGCACGGACGTCGGCGACGGCGTCGACCTGCACGAGGGCGCCCAGGTGGAGGGCAGTGTGCTCGGCGACTCCGCCGTCATCGGCGCGTACGCGCACATCAGCGACTCCTACGTCGGCCCGATGGTGCAGGTGCGCTCCGACGCCCGCACCCCGGTGCGCCTCGAAGCCCTCTCCGCCGTGGGCGACGGCGCCCAGCTCTGGTCGGGCACGCGGCTGTCGGGCGTCAGCGTCTATCCGCGGCTGCGCGTGCCGGCCGTCTCGGGAGTGCCCAGCGGCACCCAGCTCACCAGCTCGGACGACATCTTGCAGTGGGTGTGAACCACACCCCTGCTCCCCCCTCAGGAGAGCCCACGTGAACACTGCCATCGCCGTGATCGGCGGCACCGGCCGGGTCGGCCGGATCGTCACCCGCAAGCTGCTCGACCGCGGGGAGAGCGTCCGGGTCATCGGCCGCAGCAAGCAGCGCGCCCAGCGCCATCTGCCGCCCCGTGCCCAGTTCTTCCTCGGTGACGTCCGCGACCCCGAGTCCCTGACCGTCCCGCTGCGCGACTGCTCGGCCGTCGTCTACACCGTGGAGCCCGGCACCGACACCACCGGCCCCGACAGCCCGCAGAGCACCCTGCACTCCGGGGTGCTCAACACCCTGGACGCGCTGCTGCGCCAGGACGGTTTCGGACGCGCCCAGTTCGTGCTGGTCAGCCAGCGGCACGTGACCCGCCCCGAGCATCCGATGAACGCCTACGGGCGGATGCTCGACTGGCGGCTGGCCGGGGAGAACGCGGTCCGCGCCTCCGGCCTCGACTACACGATCGTGCGTCCCGGCTGGCTGACCGACCGCTCCGAGCTGGCCGACGACGGCCGCGTGCATCTGGAGCAGGGCGACCGCAGGGACGGCTACGTCGCCCTCCAGGACGTCGCCGAGGCCTGCGTCCAGGCCCTGTACTGCCCGTCCGCGAAGGGACTCACCTTCGAGATGCGCAATGGCGCGGGCAGCGCCCCCGGCGACTGGGAGGAACTGTTCGCCGGGCTCAGCGTGGACGAGACCGCCCCGCTGCGCGCCCTGGCCTGAGCCCGCTCACCGACCCGGCCCCCGTACGCCCCACCTGTCACGAAAACGGAGACCACCATGACCGAGGCGCCGCAGATCTCCGCGGGACGTCCCCAGCCTCTGGGTTCCACCGTCGTCGACGGCGGAGTGAACTTCTCCGTCTTCTCGGAACACGCCACCCGCGTCGACCTGCTGCTCTTCGACAAGTGCGACGACCCGCAGCCCTCGCGGACCATCCACCTGCACCCGGACAAGCACCGCAGCTTCCACTTCTGGCACTGCCATGTCGCCGGGATCGGCGCCGGACAGGTCTACGCGTACCGGATGGACGGGCCGCGCGACACCAAGCGCACCGGCGCCCGCTTCGACCACCGCAAGGTGCTGCTCGACCCGTACGCCCGCGCCAACATCAACTCCCGCTGGAACCGCACCCTCGCGATCGGCCTCCAGGACAACGTCGAGACGTGCATGCGCAGCCTGGTCGTCGATCTGGACGACTACGACTGGGAGGGCGACCAGCCGCTGCGCACGCCGATGGAGGACACGGTCATCTACGAGATGCACGTGCGGGGTCTGACGGCGTCGCCCACGTCACGGGCGGCCGCCCCGGGGACGTTCTCCGCGGTCGTCGAGAAGATCCCGCACCTCAAGCGCCTCGGGGTGACGGCCGTGGAGCTGCTGCCCGTCTTCGACTTCGACGAGACGCACGTCCTGCGCACCGGGCCGGACGGCACCCCGCTGCACAACTACTGGGGCTACGACCCGTACGGCTTCTTCGCGCCGCACACCGGCTACTGCACCTCGCCCCATCTGAACACCCACATAGCGGAGTTCAGGGACATGGTGAAGGCGCTGCACCGGGCCGGCATCGAGGTGATCCTCGACGTCGTCTTCAACCACACCAGCGAGGGCAACGAGTTCGGCCCGACCATCAGCTTCCGCGGCCAGGCCAACGAGGCGTACTACCACCTGTGGCCGCAGGACCGCACCCACTACATGGACTTCACCGGGTGCGGCAACGCGGTCAACGCCAACCACCCCTTCGTCGCCAAGTTCATCATCGAGTCCCTGGAGTACTGGGTCACCGAGCACCACATCGACGGCTTCCGCTTCGACCTCGCCTCCGAGCTGTCGCGCGGCGACCAGGGCTACGAGATGGCGGTGCCGCCGGTGCTGTGGGCGATCGAGCTGTCCAAGGTGCTCGCCGAGACGAAGATCATCGCCGAGCCGTGGGACGGTGGCGGCCTCTACCAGGTGGGCCGCTTCCCCGGGAAGCGCTGGGCCCAGTGGAACGGCCCGTTCCGTGACGACGTGCGGCGCTTCGTGCGCGGCGACGCCGGGGTCGTCGGCGACCTCGCCAAGCGGCTCGGCGGCTCCGAGGACCTGTTCGGGCCGCAGAAGGAACTGCCCACCAACAGCATCAACTTCGTCACCTGCCACGACGGCTTCACCCTCAACGACCTGGTGAGCTACGACCACAAGCACAACTACGCCAACGGCGAGGCCGACACCGACGGGGCGGGCGAGAACTTCAGCTGGAACTGCGGGGCCGAGGGCCCCAGCGACGACCCCGAGGTGGAGCGCCTGCGGGTGCGGCAGATCAAGAACCTGCTGTCCGTGCTGATGCTCAGCAGGGGCGTGCCGATGCTGCTCGCGGGCGACGAGTTCCGCAACAGCCAGAACGGCAACAACAACGCGTACTGCCAGGACAACCCGACGTCCTGGCTCGACTGGGACCAGGCCGAGAAGGAGGAGGAGACCTTCGAGTTCGTGCGGCGGCTGATCGGGCTGCGCCGCCGCTACCGCACCTTCCGCGCGCCCCACTTCTACACCGGGCGGCTCAACTCCCGTCGGCTGCCGGACATCACCTGGCACGGCACCCGGCTGGAGCAGCCCGGCTGGGAGGACACCAACGCCCGCGTCCTGGCCTGCACGCTCGGCGGGTTCGACGGCGATCCCGACCTGCATCTCATCCTGAACATGTACCACTTGGGCCTTGACTTCGAACTGCCGCGGATTCGCGGCCACCGCTGGCACCGCGTCCTGGACACCGCCCAGGCCGGCCCGCGCGACCTGCTTCCGGCCGGCCATGAGGAGCCCCACGACGACCACACCTTCCATGCCCACGGCCGCAGCGTCGTGCTGCTCGCGGCCCTGTCTGACGCGAAGGACTATCCCCGATGAGTGGATCCGCAGCACGTCGCCGCACGTTCTCCGACACGCTCGCCGGTTACGTCACCTACTTCAGCCCCACCGGCCGCCGGTTCGGTCTGCGCACCTCGGACGACCGTGAGTTCACCGTCCACCTGCCCCGCAACGTCGCCTCGCGCATCGTGCGCAACCTCGGCGACCCCTACCGCGACACCACCGAAGCCACCCTGGACATGCTCGCCGAGGGCCGCTACGTCTTCGCGTACGGCATCTGCTACGAGTGGGAGAACGGCGAGCGGTTCGAGGCCAAGGAGATCACCTTCCCCGAGGAGCACCGCGGCGCCTATGTCTTCGAGCACCCGGCGTGGTGGGTGCAGCAGGCGGCGGCCATCGCCGACTTCTATCTGCGCGGCCACTTCCCCGACGGCGTCTTCGACTGGCGCAGGTTCCGCACCAACCTGACCCTGCACGGCACGCACCTGCCCGACTTCGACGGCGCGGACGTGCGCCAGGAGACCGACACCATCTCCCGGCTGGTCTACGGGCTGTCGACCGCGTATCTGCTGACCGGCGAGGACCGGTTCCTGGACGCGGCCGAGTCGGGCACGGAGTATCTGCGCGAGCACATGCGGGTCGCCGACGCCCGGGACGGGTTCGCCTACTGGTACCACGGCATCGACGTCACCCCGGGCGGCCAGCGCAAGGTCTACGCCTCGGAGTTCGGCGACGACGTCGACGCGATCCCGATGTACGAGCAGATCTACGCGCTCGCCGGCCCGACCCAGACGTACCGGATCACCGGCGACCCGCGGATCCTGGAGGACATCGACCGCACGGTCGCCCTGTTCGAGCAGTTCTTCCGGGACCGGGAGCAGGGCGGGTTCTTCTCGCACCTGGACCCGATCACGCTGGACCCGCACGCCGACGCGCTCGGCCCCAACCGGTCGCGCAAGAACTGGAACTCGATCGGCGACCACGCCCCGGCCTACCTGATCAACGCCTATCTGGCCACCGGGCGCGAGGACTTCGCGCGGCTGCTGGAGGAGACCGCCGACACCATCGTCGAGCGCTTCCCCGACGAGCCGAACAGCCCGTTCGTGCAGGAGCGGTTCCACGCCGACTGGTCGCCCGACCGCACCTGGGGCTGGCAGCAGGACCGGGCCGTCGTCGGCCACAACCTCAAGATCGCCTGGAACCTGACCCGGATCAAGGCCCTGTTCGACAAGGACAGTTACGGGGCGCTCGCCGAGCGCATCGGCCAGATCATGCCCGCGGTCGGCAGCGACCAGCTGCGCGGCGGCTGGTACGACGTGGTCGAGCGCAAGGCCGACCCGGACAGCGGGATGCACCGCATGGTGTGGCACGACCGCAAGGCGTGGTGGCAGCAGGAGCAGGCGATCCTCGCCTATCTGATCCTGGCCGGCACCACCAGCGACCCGGAGCATCTGCGCCTGGCCCGTGAGGCCGCCTCGTTCCACAACGCCTTCTTCCTCGACAACGACGACGGCGGCGTGTACTTCAACGTGCAGGCCAACGGCATCCCGTACCTGCTCGGCACCGAACGCCTCAAGGGCAGCCACTCCATGGCCGGCTACCACTCGCTGGAGCTGTGCTACCTGGCCGCGACCTACACCGGCCTGCTCATCACCAACGACACGCTCACCCTGCACTTCCGGCCGCGCCCGGACGACCTGCCCGAGCGGGTCCTGCGAGTGGCGCCCGATCTGCTGCCCGCCGGTTCGGTGGAGCTGACCGGGGTGTGGGTGGACGGCGTCCCGCACCACAACTTCGACGCCAAGGAGCTGACCGTCCGGCTGCCCGAGGGCGCCGCACCGGTGCGGGTGCGCGTCGAGCTGGAGGCCGCGCAGATGCGGCTGCGGATGCGCACCGAGTTCGACGGCGACACCGCGCACGTGCGCTGCTCCGGCGTGATCGACACCGCGGAGCTGGAGAAGTTCCGCCGCATCCTGGCCGAGGTGATGGCCGCCGAGCCGCAGCGCGTGGAGTTCCATCTGTGCGAGGTCACCGCGATGAGCCGGCCCGCCATCAACGAACTCCTCTTCCAGCGCACCAAGGCCGGGCTCGACGCCGACTTCGTCATCGTCGGCTGCGCCCTGCCCGATGTCGCGGACGCGCTGCTCGCCACCGACGCCTTCCTCCTGGAGGGCGGGGACGCGTGCGCCCATGACTGAATCCCCGACCATCCGACCTGTTCCGCACCACCCCGGGAGCACTGTGTCCTCTCCGACTCCCCTCGATTCGCCCGCCGCCCTGTCCTTCCAGGCGTACTGCGGCGATCTCTTCCGTGAACTGGCCCGCTCCGACCAGCGGCGCTGGGGCGAGGTCTATCTGCGCGGCCTGCTGTCCGTGCCGGGCCGCAAGACCCCCACCCGGATCTCCGAGCACGTGCTCGGGCGGCCCGCCGTGCAGCAGCTCCAGCAGTTCGTGCACCAGAGCCCGTGGGAGTGCGCCCCGGTGCGGCGCCGGACGGCGCTGCGCCTGGCCAACGCGTTCGCCGTGGACGCCTGGTCGGTGGACGAGGTCGTCTTCGTCAAGAACGGCGACCGCTCGGTGGGCGTGGCCCGGCAGTACGCCCCGTCCCAGGAGCGCACCGTCAACTGCCAGCTCGCCTGCGCCGTCTCGCTGGTCGGCGCCGGCGGCGGCCTGCCGGTGAACTGGCGGCTGCTGCTCCCGCCCCGCTGGGACCGGGACGAGCAGTTACGCCGGGCCGCGCACCTGCCCGCGCACGAGCAGTCCAGGCCGCGCTGGCGCTATGTGCTGGAGGCCGTCGACGAGATGACCGAGGAGTGGCTGCTGGACCCGCGGCCGGTGCTCGCTGACTGGCGCCACGAGTCCGAGACCGATCCGTTGCTGAGCGGTCTGGAGGCGCGCGGCCTCGGCTATCTCGTCCAGGTCTCCCCGCGCACCGCCGTCACCATGCCGCGCCCGCACTCGGCGCTGCCCGCGGTGCGCGGCACGCTCGCCGACCTGGCCGCGCACGTGGCCCGGCGCACCGAGCGCACCCCGGTGAGCTGGCAGGACCGTACGAGCGAGCGCCGGTACCGCACGCAGTTCCTGTCCACGCCCGCGCTGCTGTGCGGGCGGCCGGCCACCGGCAGGACCGCTCCCGCGCACCGGCCGGGACCGCGCCATCTGGTCACGGACTGGCCGTTCGGGCGGCCCGAGCCGCGCGCGTACTGGCTGACGAACCTGCCGGCCCGGCGGCTGGCGGAGGCGCTGCCGCTGGCGCAGCTGCGCTCCCTGGCCGGTACGGGCCTGCGGCGGCTGCACGAGGACTTCGGGCTCGGTGACTTCGAGGGCCGTTCGTTCCGCGGCTGGCACCACCATGTGACGCTGGCGTCGGCCGCGCTCGGCTACGCGTCGCTGCGGGCGGCGGCGCCGCGGCCCGCGCGGGTGCTCAGCGGCGCCGTGGTCTGAGCGGCCCGAGCGGTCCGCGAGCGCTGCTCCGCGCGGCACACAGACCCTGTCCGGTGGCGGTCCGACCGCCACCGGACAGGCGTGCGCGGAGCTACGGCGTCGCTCGCGGCGCCGGGGGCGTGGCCGCCGCGCCGGCCTTGGAGCTGCTCCTGGCCCAGCCGACCTTGGTCCAGTCGAGGTCGCCGAGTCCGGGGATCCCGTAGTTGGCCAGGCCCGCGCGGACCGCCATCAGCTGCGGGCGCTGGTACAGCTCGATGTCATGGCCGAGGCGCCAGATCTCGGCGTCCGCCCGGTTGTACAGCTCGGTGGCGCGCCGTGTGTCGAGGGTGCCGGCGGCCTGGCGCAGCAGCGTGTCGACGGTGGCGTCTCCGACCCTGCCGTAGTTGAGCAACGAGGCGCCGTCGTGCGGCTGTTCGTAGATCGACAGGACGCCGCTCGGGTAGGTGAGGCCGACGAAGCGGAACATGGCCAGGTCGAAGTTGCCGTGGTTCAGGTACTTCGCGGTGTAGTCGTTCGCGGGCACCTTGACGATGTCCACCTTGATCCCGGCCTGGCCGAGCATCGACTGGACGAGCTGCGAGAGGTCGAGGCCGAGGCGGGTGGTGGCCGTGCTGACGACGAACCGGAGCCGCAGCGTCCTGCCGTCCTTGGTGCGCGGCTCGCCCGGCCCGTGCTGCTTCCAGCCGGCCCGGTCCAGGAGGCGGCGGGCCTCGGCGAGGTCGTGGGTGCCCCAGGTGGCGGAGTGGTCGGCGTAGCCGGGCTGGTTGACCATGAAGATGTGGTTGCCGAGCAGCGGGACGCCCACCGGAAGTCCCTTGGCGGCGACGTCCGCGAGCGCCTGCCGGTCGACGGCCCGCTGGACGGCGTGCCGGACGTCGATGTCGGTCAGCGGCCCGGCGGCGCCGTTGAGCGCCACATGCACCTCGTCCCAGGAGGAGCCGATGCGGATCTCGCTGTCCCCGGCGTCCTTCAGCTGCGCGTAGTCCTCGGCGGTGCCGGCGTTGACGGCGTCGATCTCGCCGTTGCGGTATGCCTGGAGGGCGGCGCCGGGCAGCAGGGTGCGCAGCACGATCCTGTCGAGCCGGGGCCGGGTGCCCCACCACGCGGGGTCGCGCACGACGGTGGCGGTCTCGGTGGTGTCGTCGAGCGAGGCGACCTTGAACGGTCCGGCGCTGACCGGGATCCGGTCGATCCAGCCCTGGTTGAACCGGTCGGGGGTGCCGATGGCGGAGGCCGGGTACAGCGGGGTGAACAGCCGCTGCCAGTCGGTGTAGGGGGTGCGGAAGACGACCTTCACCTCGTGCGCGCCGTCGCCGCCCGCGCCCGCGCCCACCGAGGCGATCTGGTCGTAGCCGGTCGGGTCGGCGATGTGGTAGCGGCTGTCGCCGCGGCCGATGGCCCGCCACTGGGCGGCGAAGTCCGCCGCTCCCACGGGCCGGCCGTCGGACCAGCGGGCCTTGGGGTTGAGCCGGTAGAGCACGGTCTGCGGCGAGGTGTCGGTGATCTTCGCCGACAGGAGGTAGTCGGTGTCGGGGTGCGGTACTCCCCTGGCGTCGCGCCGGAAGAGGCCGGGCTCCACGAGCTGGGCGAGCTGTGAGACGCCGTCGGTGGCGCCGTCGACCTGGTGGTAGTTGAGCTGGGTGGGCCAGGCGGAGATGCCGAGGGTGAGCGTTCCGCCGTCACGCAGTCCGGTCACGGGTGCGGCGCCGATGCTCTGGGAGCCGTAGGCCGCCGCCGCGGAGCGCTGTCCGTCGGGTGGGCCGCCGGATCCGCTGCATCCCGCGAGCACGGTCGTCACGAGCAGTCCGAGAACGGCTCCGATGCTGCGTAATCGGCTCACATGTCCCCCCTGGACAAGGCAAAAGATCACCAAAAGATGCGAACTGACCTACGAATAGAGCGCGTTGAATCTACCATCGACGTGTATCGCGCTCATGAACTGTGACCGCCGCCCGCCCCCACCGAGGAGACTCATGGCCGGCCGTGCGCTCTGGCGCATCACCCACAGCGCGGCCCTCCTCCTCGTCTCGGTTCTCGTGTCGTACGTGGTGGCCTCGGCCGCGCTCAGTCCGCGCGCCCACTTCGAGAACCGCACCCCCCGCCCGCCCGCCTCGGCGGTCGACCACCAGCTCGCCTCGCTCGGCCTGGACGACGGCACTCCGGTCCTGCTCCGGTTCGGGCACTGGTCCTGGCGGGCGCTCCACGGCGATCTGGGGCGGACCATCGACGGGGAGCCGGTGAACGCGGAGTTCGGGCGGCGCGTCGGTGTCTCGGTGCGGCTGCTGCTGGCCGGGACGGTGGTGGGGACCGGGCTCGGGGTGCTCGCGGGTGTGTGGGCCGCGGTCCGCAGGGGCCGCCTGTCCGACCGGGTGCTGACGGTCTTCTCCTTCCTCGTCCTGTCCGTCCCCACGTTCGTGCTGGCACTGCTCCTCAAGGACGGCGCGCTCTCCTTCAACAACAGCGTCGGGCACACGGTGATCCGTTACACCGGCGAGACGACGCCCGGCCGCCGGGGCGCCTGGCCGTCGGGGCTGGCCGACCGGGCGTCCCATCTGGTGCTGCCGGCCGCCACGGTGGCGCTCGGCGCCATCGCCTCCTACAGCCGCTACCAGCGGGCGGCGACCCTGGACGTGCTCGCCGCCGACCATCTGCGCACCGCGCAGGCCAAGGGCCTCACGCCCGGCCGCGCGCTGCTGCGCCACGGGCTGCGGGTGTCGCTGGTCCCGATGACGACGTTCTTCTCGTTCGGCTTCCTGGCCCTGTTCACCGGTTCGGTCTTCGCGGAGCAGATCTTCTGCTGGCCGGGCGTGGGCAGCTGGTTCCTGGCGGCGGCGCAGGAGGGCGACGTCAACTCGGTCGTCGCGGTCTGCCTGTTCTCGGCCGTGACGGTGCTGCTCGCCGGGCTGCTCGCCGACGCGCTGCTGCTGGTGCTCGACCCGCGGGTGCGCCGGTGAGAATCCTCCCGTCGCGGCACGGGCCGGGCGCGCTGCTGGGTCTCGTACTGATCGCGCTGCTGTGCGTGTACGCGGCGGCCGGGCCGTACGTGTCCCCGTCCTCGCCCACCGACATCGACTACGGGGCGCTCAGCGCGCCGCCGGGCGCCCGGCACTGGTTCGGCACCAATCGGATCGGCCAGGACGTGTTCGCGCAGACCGCGCGCGGGCTCCAGAAGTCGCTGCTGATCGGCCTGTTCGTCGCGCTGGCGGGCACGGCCTTCGCGGCGGTGGCCGGCACCTGCGCCGGGTACTTCGGCGGCTGGACCGACCGGGCCGTCACCTTCCTGGTGGACCTGTTCCTGGTGGTCCCGGGCTTTCTCGTGCTGGTCGTGGTGGCGCCCGCGCTGCGCGGGGCGGGCTGGGTGGCCTACGCGGGGGCGCTGGCCGCGCTCGGCTGGATGCTCACGGCGCGGGCGGTCCGCGCGACGGCGCTCTCCTTGCGCGAGCGGCCCTATGTGACGGCGGCCCGGCACATGGGCGTCCGCCCCCTGCGCATCGTCCGCCGGCACATCCTGCCGCACATGACCTCGTTCCTGATCACCCACGCGACGATCGCCACGGCCGGGGCGGTGATCAGTGAGGCGGGCCTGTCGTACTTCGGCTTCGGCGTCCAGCCGCCCGACGTGTCCCTGGGCACGCTGATCGCCGACAGCACGGAGGTCGCGCTCACCTATCCGTGGATGTTCTTCTTCCCCACCGGCATGCTGCTCTGCTTCGTCCTGGCGGTGAACCTGGTCGGCGAGGGGCTGCGCGACGCGCTCGACCCGAGGACCGCGCGCACCGAGGTCCCGGCATGAGTACGGTGCTCGAACTGAGCGGACTGCACGTGGAGTTCGGGCCGGGCCGCGCCGCCCTGCGCGGTGTCGACCTGACCCTGGACCGCGGCGAGGTGCTCGGCCTCGTCGGCGAGTCCGGCGCGGGCAAGACCCTCACCGCGCTCGCGGCGCTCGGGCTGCTGCCGCGCGAGGCGGCGGTGCGCGGTTCGGTGCGGCTGCTCGGCACCGAACTGGTCGGCCTCCCGGTGCGCGACCTGGCGCGGCTGCGCGGCCGGCGGATCGCCATGGTGTTCCAGGACCCGCTGGCCGCGTTCACCCCGGTGCACCGGATCGGCGACCAGATCGGCGAGGTGCTGCGCATCCACGAACGGCCGCGCCCCACCCGGCGCTCGGCACGGCGGCGGGCCGTGGAACTGCTCACCGGGCTGCGCGTGCCCGAGCCGGAGCGGGTGGCGCGCGCCTATCCGCACGAACTCTCCGGCGGGCTGCGCCAGCGCGCCATGATCGCGATGGCGGTCGCGGGCCGGCCGGACGTCATCGTCGCCGACGAACCGACCAGTTCCCTGGACGTCAGTGTGCAGGCGGAGATCCTGACCGCGCTCCAGGACGCGCGGGCGGCGACCGGTGCGGCGCTGCTGCTGGTCAGCCATGACCTCGGGGTGGTGGCGGGCGCCGCCGACCGGGTGGCGGTGATGTACGCGGGGCGGGTGGTGGAGACGGCGCCCACGCGCGAGCTGTTCGCCGCGCCCCGGATGCCGTACACCGTGGGGCTGCTCGCCGCGGCCCCGCGGCTGGACGCGGCCCACGCGCTGACCCAGATACCGGGGACGCCCCCGGCGCCGGGGGAAGCCGTCGCGGGCTGCGCGTTCGCGCCGCGCTGCCCGGTGGCCGGGCCCGAGTGCGCGCGCACCGCGCCCGCGCTGGAACCGCTGGTGGAACAACGTGGTTCGGCCACGCATCTGGTGGCCTGTCTGCGCCCGCGTGTCACGGCCTCCCGCGGCGCGGCCGACCTCTATCCCGCCTCGCCCCCGCCCGCGCCCCGGCCCCGCTCCACCGTCCCGGCCCTGCGGGTCACGGCCCTGCGCGCCGACCACCGCTCCCACCGCGCGGTCCACCACGTCGATCTGGAGGTCCGGCGCAGCGAGACCGTCGCGCTGGTCGGCGAGTCCGGCGCGGGCAAGTCGACGACGCTGGACCGGATCATCGCGCTCACCGCACCCGACTCGGGCCGCGTCGAGGTCCTTGGCCAGGACACGGCGGCGCTGACCCGGGCGGCGGCGCGGGGGCTGCGCGGCCGGGTGCAGCTCGTGCTCCAGGACTGCGCGGCGAGCCTGGACCCGCGGATGACGGTCGCGCGGATCGTCGCCGAGCCGATGGAGGCGCTGCGCACCCCGGCGGAGCGGGTGGCCGCCCGCACCCGTGAGCTGCTGGCCCAGGTGGAGCTGGACCCGGCGACCGCCGGACGCCGTCCGCACCAGCTCTCCGGCGGACAGCTCCAGCGGGTCGCCCTGGCCCGCGCGCTCGCGGTCCGTCCCGAACTGCTGCTGCTGGACGAGCCGGTGTCGGCGCTGGACGTGTCGGTGCAGGCCGGGATCATCGCCCTGCTGCGCCGGGTGACGTCGGCGCCGGGGAGTCCGGCCTGTCTGCTGGTCTCGCACGACCTCGCGGTCGTACGGCAGCTCGCGGACCGGGTGGTGGTGATGTACGGCGGGCGCACGGTGGAGTCCGGGACCGTCGGCGCGGTGTTCGACCGGCCCCGGCACCCGTACACCCGCGCGCTGCTGTCGGCCGTGCCCGCGTCCGTGCCGCGCGCGGGGCACGGCCGGACCGAGGGACCGGAGCCGCCGGAGCCGCCGGGGCTGCCGGAGCTGCCGGTGGTGGACGGCGATGTGTCGGCCGGCTGCGCCTTCCGAGCCCGCTGCCCCGTCCACCGCCGGCTCCCGCCGGAGCACCGCCTGCTGTGCGAGCGCGATCTGCCGGCGCCCGCGGAGGACGGCGCGGCCTGCCACTTCCCCCACCCGGACGAGGGAGCGCCCCTCCACGGCCGTACGGCCTCGAAGGGGCGCCCCCCGGCGCAGTGAGCCGTGCGGGCGCTCAGCGCGCCGCCACGGCCTCCGCGTAGACCTCCATGGTGCGTTCGGCGGCCCGGTGCCACGAGAAGTGCTCCACGGCCCGCCGCCGGCCGGCGGCGCCGAACCGCTCGGCGCGCGCCGGGTCGGCGATCAGCTCGCCGATCGCGAGGCCGAGCCGCCCGGCGAACTTCTCCGGGTCGGCCGGTTCGCCGGTGGCGTCGGGCCGGGCCTCGAAGGGGACCAGCGTGCCGGTCTCCGCGTCGGCGACGACCTCGGGGATGCCCCCGACGGCCGACGCCACGACCGCCGTGCCGCAGGCCATCGCCTCCAGGTTCACGATGCCCATCGGCTCGTACACCGAGGGGCACACGAACACACGCGCGTGGGTGAGCAGTTGGCGTACGGACGTGGGGTCCAGCATCCCGTCGACGCGGAACACCCCGTCGCGCACGGTGCGCAGTTCCTCGACGAGGGCCGCCACCTCGGCGGCGATACGCGGGGTGTCCGGCTGCCCGCAGCACAGCACGAGCTGCGCCTCGGGCGGCAGGCCGAACGCGGCGCGCAGCAGGTGCGGCAGCCCCTTCTGCCGGGTGACACGGCCGACGAACAGCGCATAGGGCCGCTCGGGGTCGATGCCGTGGCGGTGCAGCGCGTCGGTGCGGGGGTCGGCGCGGTACGCGTCCGCGTCGATGCCGTTGTGGATGACCCGCACCCGGTCCGGCGAGACCTCCGGGTAGACCCGCAGGATGTCCTCGCGCATCGCCGCCGAGACGGCGACGACGCGGTCGGCGGCGGTGACGGCCGTGCGCTCCATCCAGCTCGACAGCGCGTATCCGCCCCCCAGTTGCTCGGCCTTCCAGGGCCGCAGCGGTTCCAGGCTGTGCATCGTCATGACATGGGCCGGCCCGTGCAGGGTCCGGGCGAGGTGACCCGCCATGTTGGCGTACCAGGTGTGACTGTGCACGACTCCCGCACCGGCACAGTCCCGCGCCATGGCCAGGTCCGCGCCGAGGAACCCGAGGGCCGCGTCGGCGGCGGCGAGCCGGGTGTCGGTCGCGTAGGCCGTGACGTCGTTCTCCTGCCGGGGCTCCCCCAGGCAGCGCACTCGTACGTCCGTGAGCCGCCGCAGGCTGCGGGACAGCTCGGCCACATGGACCCCCGCGCCGCCGTAGACGGCGGGCGGGTATTCGCGGGTGAGCAGGTCCACCCGGAGAGGGACCGGGCGGTCAGCAGCAGGTGCCCTCAATGGTCGCCTCCTTGCTGATCGGTACCGACCGTCCGGGTCCGGCCGCCTCGGCGAAGCAGCCGACGGCCGCGACTCCCCCCACGCACAGGACAAGGAGGAGTGACAAAAGACTCTTCCGCATCTCGTAGCCCCCCAATCGTCACGCTCTCAGTCGAGTTGACACCCTGAGTCAAGTCTGGGTCACTTTTTTAGTCAAGTAATAAGACGGCAAAGCCCGCTGGCCTTTACCGGCCATCTCCGGACTTGCCTAAGAAGCGGAGGACTTCTCAAAGAGCACTGGGCTTCGCAGAGTCACGCTGGTAACTTTGCGTTGTCACACACATAGTCATGAACTCCGGAAGGAGTCCCCATGGATCACACCAAGGCGGAACGGGCAGAGGGCCTTGGGGGCCGCATAAGGACCCTTCGGACACGGCGCGGGCTCAAGCAGCAGGATCTGGCCTCGGCGGAAGCCTCCACGAGCTACATCTCGCTGATCGAGTCGGGCAAGCGGGTGCCGTCCTCTCCGGTGCTGGCCACCATCGCGGAGAAGCTCGGCACCTCCCCCGAGTACCTGCTGACCGGTATCGACGACCACCGCGCCGAGGAGTACCGGCTGAAGCTCGCCTTCGCCGAGATGGCGCTGCGCAACGGAGACAACGGTGAGGCCCTCCAGTCCTTCGGTGAACTGCTCTCCAACCGCTCCGTGCTGGACGGCTCCATGATCCGGCGCGCCCTCATCGGCCAGGCCGCCGCACTGGAGAAGACGGGCCGGCTGGAGGCCGCCATCTCCGTCCTGGACGACCTACACCGCGACCCCGCCATCGCCGTCGGCTCCGACGAGTGGTGCCGTATCGCGGTCGCCCTGTGCCGCTGCTACCGCGACGCCGGGGACATCGCGCTCAGCATCGACATCGGGGAACGGGCCGTGGCCCAGCTCGACGGGCTCGGCCTGGAGACCACGATGGACCACATCCAGCTCGGCGTCACCCTCATGGGCTCGTACCACACCCGGGGCGACCTGACCCGGGCCCAGCTCCTCGGCGAGCGGCTGCTGCCCGCCGCCGAGACCCAGGGCTCCCACGGGGCCCGGGGCGCCGTCTACTGGAACGCGGGCCTGGTGGCCGGCTCCCAGGGCCGGCTGAGCGAGGCCATCGCGCTGACCGAACGGGCGCTCGCGATGATGGCCGAGGGCGACAACGCGCGCCACGCGGCCATGCTCCGGATGAACTACGGCTCCATGCTGCTCCAGTTGGACCCACCCCATCCCGAACGCGCCCTGGAACTGCTGGAGTCGGCGCAGGAGGCGCTGGCCGAGGTCGGCAGCGCCAGCGAGCTGTCCCGCTGCGAGCTGAACCTGGCCAACGCGGAGAAGCAGCTCGGCCACTGGGACGCGGCCGCCGCCCACGCCGAGCGCGCGCTCGGGCTGCTCGGCGCCGACTCCCGGGTGCTGTCCGCGCTGGCCCGGACGTACCTCGCCGAGATCCACCTGCTGCGCAACTCCCCCGACGAGGCCGTGCAGCACCTCCACTCGGCCGCCCGCCAGCTGCGGCAGCAGCCCGCCTCGCACGACGCCGCGCAGACCTGGCGCCACATCGGGGACCTGTGGCGCCAGGGCGGTGCGCAGGACGAGGCCCTGAAAGCCTACGACATGGCGCTCACCGCCGCGGGACTGGCCCGCACCCGCGCCCCGGAGGCCGCGCTCATCGACCGGCGCTGACCACCACGTCCACCACCCGGTCCCGCAGCCGCCCCATCGCCGCGACCGTCCCCGCCTCCACGTTCACCCGGACGACGGGGCCGGTCCCCGGGGCGCGCACGTTGAACCACGAGCCGTCGGGCAGTTCGCCGGTCACCCCGTCGAGGTGGTCGAGCGCCGTGCCCTGCGCGGCGAAGTGCCGCACCACACGCTGCAGGGCGGCCAGCGGATCGGGCACCCGGACTTCGACCGGCCCCGAGGAGGCGTACCGGTCGTGCCGGGCCGCCAGCTCGGACAGCTCGCAGGCCGTGTCGCCGAGTTCGGCCAGCAGGTGCAGCGCGGCCAGCATGCCCGTGTCGGCGTACCAGAAGTCACGGAAGTAGTAGTGGCCGCAGTGCGCACCGCCGAACGCCGCGTCCTGCTCGGCCATCAGCGCCTTGATGGCCGCCGGGCCGGTGCGCGAGCGCACCGGGATGCCGCCCGCCTCCTTGATGGCATCGATGGCGGAGGTGGCGGTGACCAGGTCGTGGACCACGGCGGCGCCCGGCCGGCGGGCCAGCTCGCGCCCGGCCACCAGCGCGATCACCGCGGCGGGCGGCACCACGGCGCCGCGTTCGTCGACGGCGAGCATCCGGTCGCCGTCCCCGTCGAAGGCGAGACCCACGTCGGCGCCCGACTCCCGTACCGCGTCCCGCAGCGCGCTCACGTCCGCCAGGTCCGGCGCACCGAAGGGGAAGGTCCCGTCCAGCTCGAAGCGCAGCGGCACCAGTTCGACCGAGGGATGGCCGAGGACCAGGGGCGCCGTCAGCCCCGCCATCCCGTTCCCGGCGTCGACGACGACCTTCAGCGGGCGGATGTCCGAGAGGTCCACGAGCGAGCGCAGATGCGCGGCGTAGTCGTCCACGGCGCGGCCGGGCAGCACCGAGCCGGGGCGGTCGGTCAGCGGCGGGCGCGGCTCGCGCAGCCGGCGGCGCAGCAGTTCCAGGCCGGTGCCCTCGTCGAGGTCGGCGGCCCCGGCCCGGCACAGCCGGATCCCGTTGTACGCGGCGGGAGCACGGCCCGCCGTGATCATGGCGCCGGGGATGTCCAGGCGGCCCGAGACGTGGTACAGGCAGTCGGTGGAGCCCAGGCCCGCGTCCAGGACGTCGGCGCCCTGGTCGAGGACGCCCTGGGCGAACGCGTCAGCGAGCACCGGCGAGGACTGCCGCGCGTCGTGCGCGACGGCGACGGTGTCCGCGCCGGTCAGCTCGGTGAAGGCGGCACCGACCCGGTAGGCGAGGCCGGGGTCGACCTCGGCCCGGAACAGGCCCTTGATGTCGTACGGGGTGACGATCCGGTCGTACAGGTCGTCCTCGGTTTCATCGGGTCCAGTGGTCATCGAGGTCGTCCTCCTCAAGGTCGTGAGCGGCTCCCCCGGCCGGCTCCAGCCACACCACCGCGAGCGGCGGCAGGGTGAGGGCGGCACTGCGCGTGCGCCCGTGCCAGGGGGTCCGCTCGGCCCGGATCACCGGCTCGTTGCGCACCCCGCTGCCGCCGTACGTCTCGTCGTCGGTGTTCAGGACCTCGCGCCACGCCGGCGCGTCCGGCAGCCCGACGCGGTAGCCGGTGCGGACGACGGGCGAGAAGTTGGCGACCACGACGAGCGGGTGGCCCGCCGTGTCCCGGCGGACGAAGGACAGCACGTTGGCCTCGGCGTGCGAGGCGTCGATCCAGGAGAATCCGGCCGGGTCGGAGTCCAGCTCCCACAGGGCGGGCGTGGCGCGGTAGCGGGCGTTGAGGTCGCCGACCAGGGTGCGCACGCCCCGGTGGTCGGCGTGCGAGGGCCAGCCCTCGTCGAGCACCCACCACTGCGGGCCCGCGTCGTGGTCGAACTCGTCGCCCTGGGCGAACTCCTGCCCCATGAAGAGGAGTTGCTTGCCGGGGTGGGCCCACATGTAGGCGTACAGGGCGCGCAGGGTCGCGCGCCGCCGCCACCAGTCGCCCGGCAGCTTCGACACCAGGGCGCCCTTGCCGTGCACGACCTCGTCGTGGGACAGCGGCAGCAGATAGTGCTCGCTGCGGGCGTACACCAGGGAGAAGGTGATCTCGTCGTGGTGCCAGGCGCGGTGGACCGGGTCGCGGGCGAGGTAGTCCAGCGTGTCGTGCATCCAGCCCAGGTTCCACTTGAGGTCGAAGCCGAGGCCGCCGAAGCCGTCGTCGCCGGTCTCGTAGGTGGGCCGGGTCACGCCGGGCCAGGCGGTGGACTCCTCGGCGATCGTCAGCGCGCCGGGCGCGGCGCGGCGCACGGTGTCGGTCAGTTCCTGGAGGAAGGCGACCGCGTCCAGATTCTGGTGGCCGCCGTGCTCGTTGGGGCTCCAGGCGCCGTCCGGGCGGGAGTAGTCGAGGTAGAGCATGGAGGCGACGGCGTCCACGCGCAGCGCGTCCACATGGAACTCCGTGCACCAGTGGACGGCGCTGGCGACGAGGAAGTTGCGCACCTCGCGGCGCCCGTGGTCGAACTCCAGGGTGCCCCAGTCGGGGTGGTGCGCGCGGCGCGGGTCGGCCGGTTCGTACAGCGGTTCGCCGTCGAAGCGGGCGAGCGCGAAGTCGTCCTTCGGGAAGTGCGCGGGCACCCAGTCGAGGATCACACCGATGCCCGCCGCGTGCAGGCGGTCGATCAGGTACCGGAAGTCGTCGGGTCCGCCCAGCCGGGAGGTGGGCGCGAAGAACCCGGTGACCTGGTAGCCCCAGGAGCCGCCGAAGGGGTACTCCATGACGGGCATGAACTCGACGTGGGTGAAGCCCAGTTCTGTCACGTACTCGGGCAGTTCCTCGGCGAGCTGCCGGTAGCCGAGGCCGGGCCGCCAGGACGGCAGGTGCACCTCGTACACGGACATCGGACGGCCGTGGCAGTCCTCGCCGCCGCGGGTCGCCATCCAGGCGGCGTCGCCCCAGGCGTAGGCCGAGGTGTGCACGACGGAGGCGGTGGCGGGCGGCGTCTCGGCGGCGCGGGCCAGCGGGTCCGCCTTCTGGAGCAGGCGCCCGTCGCGGGTGTGGATCTCGTACTTGTAGCGGGTGCCCGCGCCGACGTCCGGCACGAACAGCTCCCACACGCCGCTGGCGCCGAGCGAGCGCATCGGGTGCTCGGCGCTCCAGCCGTTGAAGTCGCCGATGACGCGCACGCCTTGGGCGTTGGGCGCCCACACGGCGAAGGAGGTGCCGGTGACGCCGTCCAGGGTGCGCACATGGGAGCCGAGGACCCGCCACAGCAGTTCATGGCGGCCCTCGGAGACGAGGTGCAGGTCGATGGCGCCGAGGGTGGGCGGGAAGCGGTAGCCGTCGTGGTGGATCCGCTCGACGCCGTCGTCGTACGTGACCAGGAGGTGGTGGCCGGCCGCCGTGCCGGGGAGGGTGCCGGTGAACAACCCGTCGCGCTCGTGGGTCAGCCGGGTCCGCTCGCCCGAGGGGCGGACGGCCACGACGGCGCGCGCCAGGGGCTTCAGGGCGCGCACGACGGTGTGGCCGTCGGCTGTGGGGTGGGCGCCGAGGAAGCTGTGCGGGTCGTGGTGGGCGCCGACGAGGATGCGGTCCAGGTCGGCGTCCGGGTGGGGGGCGGTCACGGGCAACGTAGCGGTCCTCTCGTGCGGGGTCCCGGCCCGCGCCGGGAGACGGTCCGGCGCGGGCGGGCACGGTTCGGGGGTGGTGCGGTCGAAGTGGCGGCGGGCGTGGATGCCGCGCGCCCCCGTCGCGCGCGGCCGGCCACTGCGGCGCCCTGCGGCGCTTCTCGGCGCCCTTCGGTCAGGTACGGGCCAGCCGGTGCACCGCCTCCAGGGGGATCGGCAGCCAGCTGGGTCGGTGCCGGGACTCGTAGACGGCCTCGTAGACGGCCTTGTCCGCCTCGAAGGCCCGCAGCGGGAGCGGGTGGCAGTGCGGGTCCGTGCCGCCCGTCTCCGCGTAGCCCGCGACGAACGCGCGCCGGTTGCGCACGGCCCACGCCCGCGCCCGGCGGGCCCGGCGCAGCCGCGCGCCGGGCGCCTCGTCCAGGTCGCGTTCCCGCAGGGTCCGCAGGCCCGCCTGGGCGGCGTAGTCGAAGGAGCGGAGCATCCCGGCCACGTCCCGCAGCACCGGTTGCGGCGCGGCGCGTTCGGCGGCCGGGCGGGCCGGTTCGCCCTCGAAGTCGATCAGGTGCCAGCCGCCCGGGGTGGGCAGTGCCTGGCCCAGGTGCAGATCGCCGTGGACCCGCTGGGCGAGGACCGCGCAGCCGCGCGCGCCCGCCCGCGCGTAGTCCTCGTAGAGCCGGACGAGCCCGCCGCGGTGCCGGGCCAGACCCGGCACCTCCAGGACGGCCGTCTCCAGGCGCTCGGTCATCTCGGCGGCCTGGCGCGCGATGTCCTCCGCGGTGAGCCGCACCCGCGGGAAGGCGTCGGCGAGCGCCGTGTGCACCTCGGCGACGGCCGTGCCCAGGGCGCGGGCGTGCGCGGTGAAACCGCCGGTGGCCGGGACGGCGGGGCAGGTGCCGTCCACGCAGTCGGCGACCTGGCGCACGGCGGCCTGCCAGCCGTCGCCCTCGGCCGGCAGCAGGTCCTCCATCAGCCCGAGGACCAGCCCGCTGCCGCCGCTGAGCAGGGTGCCGTGCAGCCGCGGGGTGCGGGCGCAGCGCGCGTCGGTGAGCGCGCGCAGCGTCTCGACCTCCAGGTGCGGGCCGGGTTCGGGCCGTCGGTAGAGCTTGAGCAGCAGCCGGTCCCCGTAGGCGACGGCGCTGTTGCTCTGCTCGGCGGTCAGCGGCCGGGGCACGAGGCCCACCGGCAGCGGCAGCGGCGTGGTCCGCTCCATGCGCAGCCCGTCGCCGCCGCCCTGCGCGAGGTGGCGCAGCAGGACGCCCATGAGCGCGGCGTCCTCGGTGGCCTCGTACAGCGTCCAGCCGTGCCACTCCCCCTGTGGCACCCGGCCGATGGCGGCGTCCGCGAGCCGCCGGGGCAGTTCGGGGCGCAGCCCGAGCAGGACCTGGTACAGCTGTCCGGCGGCGGTGCGCAGGACGGCGTGCACCAGGGCGGGCGCCTGCTCGCGTACGACGTCGGCCACGACCGGCGTGAGCGGGCCGGCGGGACCGGCTCCCGCCGCGTACCAGCGGCGGGTGCGCAGCCAGGGGTCGAGCAGTCCGAGCAGCGGGTCGACGGGCCGGCGCTGCCCGACGTCCACCCAGGCGACCGTCATGGCTCCTCCTCGACGGGCACCAGCAGATGGGCCGGGGAACGGCCCGGCACCAGATGGAAGTACGTCTCCGGGCGCCAGGAGTGGACCTCGCCGGTCAGCACGTCGCGCAGCTTCAGCGAGCCGTCCTCGGGCAGGCCGAGGGCGGCCAGGTCGAAGGTGACGGTGCCCTCGGCCGGCAGGTGCGCGTCGAGGTTGACGACGGCGAGGACCGTGTCGAGGGAGCCGTCGGGCAGCCGCACCTGCTTGGAGTAGGCGATGACCTGGGGGTGCGGGACGCTGTGGAAGCGGAGGTTGCGCAGCTCCTGGAGGGCGGGGTGGGCGCGGCGCAGCTCGTTGAGGCGGGTCAGCAGCGGGGCGATGGAGCGGCCCTCGGCCTCGGCGGCGGCCCAGTCGCGCGGGCGCAGCTCGTACTTCTCGGAGTTCTTGTAGTCCTCGGTGCCCGGTTCCAGGACCTCGTTCTCGCACAGTTCGTAGCCGGCGTACACGCCCCAGGTCGGGGCGAGCGTCGCGGCCAGCACGGCGCGGGTCTCGAAGGCGGGCCGGTCGCCCTCCTGGAGGTAGGCGTGCAGGATGTCCGGGGTGTTCACAAAGAGGTTGGGCCGCAGGAAGTCGGCGCTCTCGTGCGCGAGTTCGCTCGCGTACTCGGTCAGCTCCTCCTTCTCGTTCTTCCAGGTGAAGTAGGTGTACGACTGCTGGAAGCCGGCCTGGGCGAGGGCGTGCACCATGGCGCGCCGGGTGAACGCCTCGGCGAGGAACACCACGTCGGGGTCGCGTCCGTTGATCTCCGCGATCACCCGCTGCCAGAAGCCGACCGGCTTGGTGTGCGGGTTGTCGACGCGGAAGATCCGCACGCCCTGGTCCATCCAGAAGCGCAGCAGCCGCACGCTCTCGGCGACCAGTCCCTCGAAGTCCCGGTCGAAGGCGAGGGGGTGGATGTCCTCGTACTTCTTGGGCGGATTCTCGGCGGTGGCGACGGAGCCGTCGGCGCGCCGGGTGAACCACTCGGGGTGCTCGGTCAGCCAGGGGTGGTCGGGCGAGCACTGGAGGGCGAAGTCCAGGGCGACGTCGAGGCCGAGCTCCCCGGCGCGGGCCACGAAGCGGCGGAAGTCGTCGAGGGTGCCCAGGTCGGGGTGGACGGCGTCGTGTCCGCCCTCGGCGGAGCCGATCGCCCAGGGCGAGCCGACGTCGTGCTCGGCGGCGGTGAGCGCGTTGTCCGGGCCCTTGCGGTGGGTGCGGCCGATGGGGTGGATCGGCGGCAGGTACACCACGTCGAAGCCCATCGCGGCGATCGCGGGCAGCCGCAGCGCCGCCGTCTCGAAGGTCCCGCTGACCGGCGGCGCGCCGTCGGCGGTGCGGGCGCCCTCGGAGCGCGGGAACATCTCGTACCAGGCGCCGACCAGGGCCCGGCGCCCCTCGACGAGCAGGGGCAGCGGCCAGGAGACGGTGACCAGTTCGCGCAGCGGGTGCCGGCGCAGCGCGGCGAGGGCCTCGGGGGACTCGGCCGCGGCGAGCCGGCAGGCGAGCGGGTTCGTCTCGTCGCGCAGGGCCCGCGCCACCGCGGTCACCGCCTCGCGGCGGGCGGTGTCCGGGATGCCGAAGGCGGCCCGCTCGTACAGCAGCGCGCCTTCGGCGAGCGTCAGTTCGACGTCGACCCCGGCGGGGAGCTTCAGCGCGGCGTCGCGGCGCCAGGTGGCGACGGGGTCGGCCCACGCCTCGACGGTGTACGTCCACCGGCCGGGCTCGCCGAGTACGACGGTGGCCTCCCAACGGTCGGCGTCCGCGTCGGCCAGGGTCATCGGCGTCCAGGCTCCGGGCCGCCCCCGCGAGTCCCGCAGCACGACGTTGGCGCCGATCTCGCCCGAGCCCTCGCGGAACACGGTGGCGCTGACGGTGAGCGTCTCCCCCGCGACGCCCTTGGCGGCGACGGCGCCGCCGCGCACCTGGGGGCGGACGTCGCGGATCGGGATGCGGTCGGCGACGGGCACCCGGGCGCCCGGGTCCATGACGGCGGTCATCGGGCACCTCCGAGGGCCGCGGTCCGCACGCCGCGCGAGCGGGCGGCCCGGTCCCGGTCCCGGTCGGCGATCAGGTCGATGATCGTCCGGGCGAACAGGTGGCAGTGTGCCCCGGTGCGCCCGGTGACCAGGTCGTCGTCGACGACGACGTCCTCGTCCACGTACAGGCCGCCCATGTTGCGCAGGTCGCCCAGCAGGTTGTTGTGGACGACGGCCCGGCGCCCGCGCACCAGGTGGGGCACCGGGGCGGTGAGCCACATGCCGTGGCAGATGATGCCCTTGACGATGGCCGGGTCCTGGAAGGCGCGGCGCAGGAACCGTACGGCGGGCGGGAGTTCGGCCGGGTCCTCGGTGTAGCGCAGCCGGTCGGAGACCATCCCGGAGGGGACGATCACCGCGGAGTACTCCTTGAGCGCGAACTCGTCGACGTCCTCGAAGGACTCGCGCACGACGAACGGCATCCGGTGCTCGTGCCCCTGGAAGGTGATCTCGTCCTGGCCCCACATCCGGGTCAGGAAGTGCACCTCGGCGCCTTCCTCGGGGAAGCGGTGCTGGTAGTAGAGGATCTCGGGCTCGTAGAAGTCGCTCTCCAGCAGGATCGCGATCTTGTGTCCGGTCAGTCGCACGGCTCACTCCTGCCTTCCGCGTCCGGTGACCAGGTCGATCAGGAAGGGGCCGGGGGTGGCGAGCGCCTGCTCGACGGCCGCCTTCGCCTGGTCGGGCTTCTCGACCCGGACGCCCGGCACGCCCAGGGAGCGGGCCAGGCCCGTGAAGTCGATGGCCGGCCTGGACAGGTCGAACATCTCCGGCTGCTCGTGCGCGGCGACGCCGACCGTCCGCCAGTACTCCTCGATGTTGAGTTCGAGGAGCTTGTAGCTGCTGTTGTTGCAGATGACGAACTTGGCGCCGATGTCGTGGCGGGCCGCCGTCCACAGCGCCTGCACCGTGTACATGGAGCCGCCGTCGCCGGTGAAGCCGACCACCGTGCGCTCCGGATGGGCCAGTCGGGCGGCGATGGCGCCGGGGATGCCGACGCCGAGCGAGCCGCCCCGGGTCTGGTGCCAGTGGCCGGGCCGGGTCGGCGGGAGGTGGCGGGTGAGGTCGGGGGAGGCGGTGAGCGCCTCGTCGAACACCACGGCGTCCTCGGGGAGCCGGCGGGCCAGTTCCTGGAGGAAGGCCGTGGTCGGCAGGGCGTCCGGGTCGAGTGCGGCGGCCTCGTCGGCGCGGCGGGCGGCGGCGCGGGCGGCGGACTGCTCGGCCGAGCGCCGGGTGAACCACTCCCCCGCGCGGGCGCGGGCGGCCGGGCTCATCCGGCGTTCCAGGGCGCGGGCGAGGCCGCCCAGGGCGCGCCGCGGGTCGGCGGCGATGCCCAGGTCCACCGGGAAGTTCTTGGCGATGGCGCCGGTGTCCAGGTCGATGTGGACGACCGGCGCGCCGTCGGCGAAGACCCCGTCGAGGGCCGGGTACACCTCGGGGAGCGCGTAGGTGCCGGTGATCAGCACCGCGTCGGCGGCCGCGGTGACCTTCCGGCTGCTCTCGCCGAACATGTGGCCCAACTGACCGCCGTAGGCGGGGTGTTCCACCGACAGGTTGACCTCGGCCCAGTCCGCCCCCCACACCTCGGCGCCCCAGACGCGGGCGAGCCGGCCCAGCTCCTCCTGGGCGCCCGCGAAGTGCACGCCGTCGCCCGCGATCACGAGCGGCCGTTCGGCCCCGGCGAGCAGAGCGGCGGCCCGGTCGAGCACCTCGGCGTCGGGCGTGGCGGAGAAGTCGACGTAGGAGGTGGGCACGGCGGGTTCGCTGGTGTCCCGGTCCATGACGTCGGCGGGCAGGACGACGAGCACCGGCCCGTACGGCGGGGTCGCCGCCACCTTGAAGGCGCGGCGCAGCACTCGCAGCGTCGACTCCGGGTCGACCACCCGGGTCGCCCACTTGGTGACGGGCTCGGCCATGGCGACCAGGTCGACCGCCATCTGGGCCTCCATGGCGTCGTAGCGCAGGCCCGCCTCGCCGGCGACGGCGACCAGCGGGGCGTGCCCGCGGGCCGCCTGGTAGAGCATGCCGACCGCGTTGCCGACGCCGACGCCGGTGTGCAGCTGCATCACGGCCGGGGTGCGCGTGGCCCGCGCGTAGCCGTCGGCGAGGCCGACGACACTGGATTCCTGGAGCGCGAGGATGTACTCGATGTCCGGGAAGTTGCGCAATTCGTCGAGGAAACCCTGCTCGACCGTGCCGGGGTTGCCGAACATGTGCCGCACCCCGTCGGCGCGCAGCTGTTCGAGGATCGCGACCCGCGCGGGCCTGCTGACCATGACGTGCACCTTTCTGCGAAGGTTACGCGGCTGCCGTGCGGGCGGGGATCAGGCGGCTTCCTTGAAGCCCCACCGGCGCAGGCCGTCCTCCAGGACCTCGACGAGCTTCTGGCCCGTCAGATAGGAGTCGGGGGTGGAACGGCCTGTGATGAACGGGTAGTCGACGATGACGGAGGTCTCCTTGCCGAAGTTGCCGTGGAAGGCCCCGCCGGGCGCGGTGGCGTCGCGCAGGATGTACTCCAGCGGGTACGGCGGCGGGCCGATGACGAAGTCGGTGCCCATGAAGCCGGTGCCGTCCTTGTAGTCGTACTCGATGCAGTGCCCGGTGACGTGCTTGCCCCGGATGATCGAGACGCGGTCCTCCTGGTCGCGGGCGAAGGCCAGCGGCGCGACGCCGTAGCACTCAGCGGCGATCGGCATGTCCAGGGCGTGGAAGGCGAGGATCAGGTCGTGCACCCGCCAGTTGTTGGCGAGGTCGACGATGGGTCCGGAGCCGCCGACGATGAGCAGGGCGTCGTAGCGGTCGGCGATCTGGTCGCGGATCTGCTCAAGACGCGTGTTGTACGCCTCCCAGTCGCGCAGGAAGTACGGCTTGGAGCGGTAGGGCCGGTCGGGCAGCCAGGACGACAGGTCCAGCGGGCCGTCCAGGCGCGGGGAGCTGTCGATGGCCCGGACCTTGGCAGCCATCTCGGGGGTGGTGACGGAGCGGCCGAGCGGCGGGTCCACGTAGTCGGGGTCCATGCTCGGCGGCAGCGCGACGGGGCGCTTGCCGGTCGGCGTGGCGAAGGTGACCTGGTAGCCGGCCTTGTCGAAGGTCTCCAGCGGGCCGATCAACTCCTCGCCCCAGTAGCCGTATTCGGACAGGACGACGAGGATGCGCTTGCTCATGGGGTGCCCTCTCGTGCGACGCGGGTCGGATGGGACCGGTCGAACTCATGTCTACGGTCTGCCGCCCGGACCGGCCAGAAGCCGCCCGTGCCGGTGGCCCGACATGCCCAAGTGGGCCGCCGTACTACGGCAATTGGCCCTGCGACGTCGGCAAGAGCACCGCCCGACCTGACGCAATCCGGCCGCCGGACGTCCCGGCCGGGGCACGGCCGGCGCGGTCGTGGCGGAATCGACCGGGACAGCCGTCCGGACCAGCTTCGGACCCGCCCTTCACCGAGAGGGACTTGGCATGACGACCGCACAGAGCCCGCTGACCGCGCACGGCCAGGACGTCGCCGTGTTCGTCCAGCACTGGTACGACATCCTGAGCAGCCACGAGCCCGTCGAGGACCTGCTGCCGTACGTGATCGACGACGGTCTGGAGATGGCGTTCCCCGAGCGCACCCTGCGCGGCCACGCCGACTTCCGCGACTGGTACGCGGCGGTGGGCGAGAGCTTCGGGCCGCAGAGCCACATCGTGGAGAAGCTGCGCACCGACGAGCACGACGGTCTCGTCGACGTCGAGGTGACCGTGGTGTGGACCGCGAAGAACCTCTCCGACGGCGGCGTGTCGGCCCTGCGCATCGACCAGACCTGGCAGCTGGTGCGCGATCCTGCGGACGGGACGCTGCGCATCCGCACGTACCACGTCGGCGACCTGAACCCGGCCTGAGCACCGATGCGGGAGGTTCCCATGTCGTACGACTACGTCGTCGTCGGCGCCGGCAGCGCGGGCTGCGCCGTGGCGAGCCGGCTCAGCGAGGACCCGGACGTGAGCGTGCTGCTCCTGGAGGCCGGCGGGTGGGACGAGCGGCCGGAGATCCACCGCACCGACGCCGCCTCCCTGCTGGCCCTGCTGACCAGCGAGTGGAGCCCCACGATCGACTGGGGGTACGCCACCGAGCCGGAGGCCGCTCTCGACGGCCGCCGCGTTCCGGTGGCCCGCGGCAAGGTGGCCGGCGGATGCAGCTCCGTGAACGCCCTGATGTGGGTGCGCGGCAGCCGCCACGACTACGACGGCTGGGCGGCGGCGGGCAACCCCGGCTGGTCGTACGCGGACGTGCTGCCCGCGTTCCGCCGCGCCGAGGACTACGACCGCGGCGGCGACGCGCTGCGCGGCAAGGGCGGCCCGGTCCGGGTGCGGGACCACACCGATCCCTCGCCGGTCGCCAGGGCCTTCGTGGCGGCCGCGCGGCAGCTCGGCTTCGACGCGCCCGGCGACGACTACAACGGCGAACGGCAGGACGGCTACGGCTTCCTGTACCAGACCACGCGCACCGACGAGGGCACCCGCTCCTCGACGGCCACCGCCTATCTGCGCCCGGTGCTTGACCGCCCCAACCTGACGGTGGCCACCGGGGCGCACGCCACCCGGCTGCTGACCGAGGGCACCCGGGTCACCGGGGTCGCCTATGTGCACGGCGGGCAGCGGCAGCAGGCGTGGGCGGACGAGGAGGTGGTGGTCAGCGCCGGCGCCTTCGAGACGCCGAAACTGCTCATGCTCTCCGGGATCGGCCCGGCCGCGCACCTGCGGGCGCACGGCGTCACCGTCGTGCAGCATCTGCCCGGTGTCGGCGGCAATCTCCAGGACCATCTGTTCGTCCCGGTGTGCTACCAGTCCCGCGAGGAGCACCCCGAGGGGGCGATGCTCTCCGAGGCGGGCCTGTTCACGCACACCACGGGCGGTGCGGGCGAGCGGGCGCCCGACCTCCAGTTCACGTTCGGGCCGGTGAAATTCCTCGCCCCGGACGCCCCCGCCGGGCAGCAGGCCGGGCCCGGCTTCACCTTCGCGCCGATCGCGCTGCTGCCGGAGAGCCGCGGCCGGGTCCGGCTGCGCTCCACCGACCCGGCGGCCCCGGCCGTCGTGCAGGCGGGCTACCTCACCGCAGCGGCCGACGTGGACGTCCTGGTCCACGGGGTCGTGCTGGCCCGGGAGCTGGCGCACAGCACGGCCTTCGACCGGCTGCGCGGCCCGGAGCTGGGCCCCGGCGCCGGGGTGCGCGACCCCGCGGAGCTGCGCGCCTACGTCGCCGCCCGCGCCACCACCCTGTGGCACCCGGCCGGCACCTGCCGCATGGGCACAGGACCGGACGCGGTCACCGACCACGAGCTGCGTGTGCACGGCGTCACCGGGCTCCGGATCGCGGACGCCTCCGTGATGCCGACGATCGTCGCGGGCAACACGAACGCGCCCAGCGTGATGATCGGCGAGCGCGCGGCCGAGCTGATCAAGGACTCACACCACCGACGGACCGAGGGGACCCACCATGCCCACGTCTGACAGCACCGCCGTGAACGCGAGCGTCGCCCTGTACCGGCGCTTCCTGGACGCCTTCAACGCGGCGGACTACGACACCGTGGCCGAGGTCATCGGCGCGGACTTCACCGACCACCACCCCGGCTTCGAGATCAAGGGCCTGGACGACTACCTGGCCGCGCTGCGCGCCGCCCACGCCACGTACGGCCTCAAGGGGGAGCTCCAGGAGGCCCTCCCCGTCGACGGCGCGGACGGCGGCGACAAGGTCGTCACCCGGGTGAAGCTGACCGGGACGCACGGTGACACCGTCTTCGGCTTCCCGGCGACCGGGCGCGGCGTGGAGTGGACCACCACGGAGATATGGCGCATCGAGGACGGCCGCTTCGTGGAGCGCTGGGCCCAGGACGACCTGCTCGGACTGCGCGAGCAGGTCTCCACCGACGCGGCGAACCTGGCCACCGTGCAGGCGGTCAGCGACGCGGTCAACGAGCGCCGCTACGACGACCTGGACGAGCTGTTCGGCCCGACCTTCCGGGACAACAACCCGGCCTGGGACGTGGCGAGCCTGGACGAGCTGAAGGTCATCATCAAGGCCGCGCACGACGCCCTCGACTTCACCGTGCACCTGGACGCCCTGTACCCGGCGTCCCCGGACAAGGTGATCATGCACATCACCTTCCGCGGCAAGCACATCGCCCCGTTCTTCGGCCAGGAGCCCGACGGCCGCGAGGTGTCCTGGACCAGCCTGGAGGTCTACCGGCTGGAGGACGCCAAGGTCGTCGAGCGCTGGGTGCAGGCCGACACCGCGGGCCTGATGCGCCAGCTCGACGTCCCGCTGCCGTGACCGCCGCGAACCGCCGACCCCGTGTGCCCTGGAGGCCGTGATGAACACCCGAGAGATCGTCGACACCTACTACCGGCTCGCCAACTCCGGTGACTGGGACCCCTGGTGCGATCTGTTCTCCGTCGACCAGACGATGGACGAGCAGCTCGCCGGCCATGTGGAGGGCCGCGAGACGCTGCGGGACATGATGAAGGGGTTCGGGCAGATGTACGCGTCCTTCTCCAACGTCCCCGTGCACGTCGTCGTCGACGGCGACCAGGCCGCCGTCGTCTCGCACATCTCCGCCCGCACCCCGAAGGGCGAGTCGGTCGAGGCGGACGTGTGCAACTACTTCCGGATCGCCGGCGGAGAGATCGTCTACATGACGAACGTGCACGACACGGTGCCCTTCGCCCCTGTCACCGGTGGGGCGTGAGGCCCATGTCCGCAACCGTGGGCGCCCGCTGGTCGCACGTCGGCCTCAACTGCCGTGACCAGCAGGCCACGGAGGCGTTCTACCGCCGCTGGTTCGGGTTCGAGCGGGCCCGGGTCGTCGAGGCGGACGGGGCCCGGGTCGTCTTCCTCAAGAGCGGCCCGGTCTACCTCGAACTCTTCCCCACCACGTCCGAACCGGCCTTCCCCACCGCCAAGGACGGCCCGGACAACCCCGGCGCCGCCCGCCATCTCGCCTTCCAGGTCGACGACGTGGACGCGTTCATGGCGGCGGCCGACGGGGAGCTGGAGGTGCTCCTCGGGCCGCTGGCCTTCGACGAGTTCATCTCCGGCTGGAAGACGGTCTGGGTGGCCGACCCCGACGGCGTCGTCATCGAGGTGAGCCAGGGCTACACCGACCAGACCCCCGAAGAACTGCGGTCCTACGCGTGAGCGCGTGACGCCGTACGCCCGCACCGGGCACGGCCGGTCGATCCCGACCGGCCGTGCCCACAGCCATGTTCCTACGCACCTGAGGAAACCGAAGACCATGAGCCCTGTCAGCGAACAGACCGTCCTCATCACCGGCGCCACCGACGGACTCGGCCGCGCCCTCGCCCATGAACTCGCCGAGCAGGGCGCCACGCTGATCCTTGCACGGCCGCAGCCCCCGCAAGGGCCAGGAGCTGCTGGAGGAGCTGCGGGCGAAGACCGGCGCCGACCGGTTCAGCTACGAGCTGGCCGACTTCTCCTCGCTGGCCGAGACCCGCGCGCTCGCCGACCGGATCCTGGCCGGGCACGACCGGCTCGACGCCCCTCGTCAACAACGCGGGCATCGGGGTCGAGCTGGCCCGCCAGGAGAGCCGGGACGGGCACGAACTCACCTTCCAGGTGGACTATCTGGCGGGCTACATCCTCAGCTGCCGGCTGGCCCCGCTGCTGGTGCGCTCCGCCCCCGCCCGCATCGTCAACGTCACCTCCGCGGGGCAGGCCCCCCTCGACTTCGACGACGTGATGCTGGAGCGCGGCTGGGACGGCGGGCAGGCGTACTGCCAGGCCAAGCTCGCCCAGATCAGTCTCACCAAGGACCTGGCGGAGCAGCTCGCCGGCACCGGGGTCACCGTCAACGCCCTGCACCCGGCCTCGTACATGCCGACGAAGATCGTGGTGAACCTGTTCACCCCGCAGAGCACCCTGGAGGAGGGCACCCGCAACACCGCCCGCCTGGTGACCGACCCGGCGCTCGCCGAGGTCACCGGCGAGTACTTCAACCGGGCCGCCGTCGCACGGGCCGGCGCCCAGGCCTACGACCCGGCGGCCCGCGCCCGGCTGCGGGAGCTGAGCGAGTCGCTGACCGGCGTCGCCTTCCCCGCGCTCGGCTGACCCGCGCACACGCCGCGGCCCCGCACCTCCCTCGGGAGCTGCGGGGCCGCGGTGCGTCAGTGCGCGGCGGTGACGGACAGCGCGTGGTGGAAGACGTCGCGCGGGTCCCACTTCTTCTTCACGGCCCGCAGCCGCGGCAGGTTGCCCTTCCAGTACAGGGTCTGCCAGGGCACCCCGGAGGTGTTCCACGCCGGGTCGGTCAGGTCGGGGTCGGGGTAGTTGATGTACGACCCGTCGGCGTCGCCGTCCGGCAGCGGCACGCCTCCGGTGGCGGCGTAGAAGTCGCGGTAGAGGGCGCGCAGCCAGGCCACATGCCGGTCGTCCTCGGCGGGGTCGGTCCAGTAGGTGAGGAAGTTGGCTTTGAGCATCGAGTCGCGCTGGGCGAGGGCGGTGGCGTCGGGCGCGACCTCGGTGACCTGGGCGCCGTAGGAGAAGAGGATCGCTCCGCCGTGCCCGGTGTAGGACGGGTCGCTCAGATCGCGGTACAGGACGGCGAGCTGCGCGTCGGACCAGCCCCGGCGCAGATAGGCGCCCTTGAACTTGCCGCGGTTGTAGAGCCCGGTGTCGTAGTGGTCCTTCAGGGACTCCTTGAGCCAGGGCGTGCTGTGCGCGGTGGTGGTGTGCGGCGCGCTCACCCCGGCGGCGACGGTGTCGATGTAACTGTCCAGCAGTTGCCGGGAGTCCGGCAGCGAGCCGTCGATCTGCGCGGTGAGGGAGACGGCGCCCTGGACGTGGTTGTAGAGCAGCAGGGCGCTGTTGAGGGTGTCGTAGTCGGTGCCGGGCTCGTTGTGGGCGGCGTGCCAGGCGTTGTGGTTGTGCACCAGGCGCGTGAAGTCCGCCTCGGTCAGGTCCGTCCACTTCCAGCTGGTGGAGGTCTTCAGCAGGCTGTGCGGCGGCTTGGGCAGCAGGCCCGCCGGGTCGGTGCCGGTGGCGTCCGGGGAGCGGAACCAGAAGGTGGTCACGATCCCGAACTGGCCGCCGCCACCGCCGGTGTGCGCCCACCACAGCTCGCGGTGGGGGTCGTCGGGCTCGCGGGTGGCGACCACGCAGCGGGCGGTGCCGGCGGCGTCGACGTGGACCACCTCGACGGCGTAGAGGTGGTCGACGACCGCGCCGTACTTGCGGTTGAGCGGGCCGTAGCCGCCGCCGGTGACATGGCCGCCGACCCCGACGGTGGGGCAGTCGCCGGCCGGTATGGTCACGCCCCACTCCAGGTAGAGGGTGCGGTAGACCTGCCCGAGGGTGGCGCCGCCCTGCACGGAGAAGGCCCGGCGGGAGGCGTCGTAGCCGATGGCGTTCATCTCGGACAGGTCGATCAGGACGCGTACGCCCGGGTCGTCGACGAGGCCGTCGAGGCAGTGGCCGCCGCTGCGCACCGCGATCCGGGCGCCGGCCGTGACCGCGTCCTGGACGGCGTCGACGACCTGGCGGGTGGAGTGCACGAGCCGTATCGCGTCGGGCCGGGCGGCGAACCGGGCGTTGTAGCCGCGCTGGGTGAGGTCCAGGTAGCGCGGGTCCGACGGGGTCACGGTCACCGTGTCGACGGTGGCTGCGCCTGCGCCGGCCGCCTCGGCGGGGGCCTGGGGCGCCGCCTGCGCGGCCGGGGTGCCGAGCACGGCGGCACCGCCGACACCGGTGGCGGTGCCGAGGAAGCCGCGGCGGGTCAGTCGAGCCATTTCCACTCCTTGAGGGACGAACTGGTCGGGTGGTACGGACCGGTGGGGCAAAAGGTGCTGCCGCCCCTGGAGCGGACTCCGGGAACGGCAGCGGGGTGGGGGCGGGTCAGCCGGTGGCGCGTGCGGCGTTCTCCGCTCCGACGGCCGGGCGGGCGGCGGGGCCCGCCGCGGGGGCCGGTGCCGGCGTCTGCCGCTTCACCATCAGGGCCGAGGCCACGGCGGCGACCATGCCGACCAGCGGCACCACGGCGAGCACACCGATCGCGGTGGACAGGCTCATCGCGCCGACCATGCCGCCGACCGCGGCGGAGCCGAGCGAACCGCCGGTGATGAACACGAGCTGGAACACACCGGCGGCCACCCCGTGCACGGAGCTGTCGACCAGGTGCGGCACCGCGGCCATCAGCGCGACCTGGCCGGCGCTGAACCCGGAGACACAGGCGGCCACCGCGATGACCAGGGCGACCGGCTGGCGACCGGCGAGCGCGGCGAGCAGCAGCCCGGCCGCGCTGAGCACGGTCAGGGCGGTGACCAGGCGCAGCGGGCCCACCTTGTGGGCGAGTCCGCCGGCCGTCCGCGACAGGATGGCGCTGACCACGCCGGTCGGCAGCAGGATCAGTCCGATCTGGGTGACGCTCAGATCGTGGTCCATGAGGATCAGCCGGGGCGCGGCGAACTGGATGATGAGGTAGCCGGCGAAGAGGGTGAAACCGGCCACCGCGGCGAGCACGAAGCGGCTGTTGCTCACCACCAGGCGCGGCAGGAAGCCCTCGGGCACCCGGCGCACGTGCCAGACGGTGGCCGCGGCCAGGGCGACGGCGAGCACCGCGAGCACCAGGACGAGGCTCTCCTTCAGATGGGTGGTGCGGGCCTGGAGGAGCACCGCGAGGGCCGCGGCGAGGGCGAGGCAGAGCACCGCGCCGCGTGCGTCCAGGCGTTCGGCGCGGGGCTGGGTGGCCGGGGCGATGCGCAGCACCCGGATCGCGGCGAGCGCGGAGAGTCCGGGCAGGGCGAGCGCGGCCTGCCAGCCGATCAGGTCGGTCAGGGCACCGCCGAGCAGCGCGCCGCCGCCGGAGACGATGCCGACGACGGCACCCATCGTGCCGATGGTGCGCCCGCGTTCGCGGGGCTCGGTGAACAGGCGGTTGGCGACGCCGAAGGAGAGCACGGCGGCGACACCGCCGCCGATGCCCTGGAGCATGCGGCCCGCGATGACGGCCGGGAACCAGGGGACGGCGACGACGAGGACGGTACCGGCCAGCAGCAGCACCATGCCGGTGACGATGGGCATGCGCAGACCGCGGATGTCGGCGAGGCGGCCGGCGAGGGCGGAGGCGACGGAGAGGGTCAGCGTGTAGCCCGCCAGCACCCAGGCCGTCGCCCCGGAGGCCACCGAGAGGCTGTCGCCGAGTGCGGGCAGTGCGATGGGCGTCGCGGACATTCCGAGCGCGCTGGGCGCCAGGAACGCGCCCAGCACGAGCCCGGCGGAGAGGGCGCCGGGGCGGGTTTGGTCGGACATTTCTACCTCAATCGACATTGACGTACACGGTCTTGTACTGCAGGTACTCCTCGATGCCCTCGGGGCCCAGCTCGCGGCCGTAGCCGGAGGACTTGTAGCCGCCGAAGGACGTGGAGTTCTCGAACGCCGCCCAGGTGTTGACCCAGACGATCCCCGCCTGCAGCCGGGCGGCCACGGTGTGGGCGCGCCGCACGTCACTGGTGTGCAGTCCCGCGGCGAGGCCGTACGGCGTGCCGTTGGCGATCTCGACGGCCTCCTCGTCGGTGTCGAACGGCAGCACCGTGACGACCGGGCCGAAGATCTCCTCCTGCGCGATGCGCATCTGCGGGTTCGCGCCGGTGAACAGCGTGGGCTGGTGGAAGTAGCCGGGGCCGTCGTGGCCGCGCTCGCCGCCGTAGGCGACGGTGGCGCCCTCCGCGCGGCCGATGCCGACGTACTCGACGACCTTGTCCAGCTGCTGCCGGTGCGCCAGCGGGCCGAGCACCGTGTTCTCGTCCAGCGGGTCGCCCACCGGGACGGCGCCCAGGACGCCGGTCAGCGCCTCCACCACCTGGTCGTGCACGGAGCGGTGCACCAGCAGCCGCGAGCCGCTCATGCAGAACTGGCCGGTGTTGAAGAACCCGGCCTGGAACGCGGCCTGCACGGCGGCCTCGATGTCCGCGTCGCCGAAGACGATGTTGGCGCCCTTGCCGCCGAGTTCGACGGTGACCTTCTTCAGCGTCCCGGCCGCCGCCGCGATCAGGCGCTTGCCGGTGGCCGTGGAGCCGGTGAAGGAGATCTTGTCGATGCCGGGGTGCTCGACGAGCGCGGCGCCGACCGTGGCGCCGCCGCCGGTGACCACGTTGTGCACGCCCTCGGGCAGTCCGGCCTCGGCCATGACCCGGGCGAGCACCAGGGCGGTCAGCGGGGTCTGTTCGGCGGGCTTGTCGACGATGGTGTTGCCCGCGGCGAGCGCCGGGGCGATCTTGTTGACCGCGAGGTTCAGCGGGAAGTTGAAGGGCGTGATGGCGCCGACCACGCCGACCGGCTCGCGCCGGGTGTACTGGAGCGAGCGGGCACCGGCCGGTCGGGCGGCGCCCTCCAGCTGCTCGACCATACCGGCGTAGTAGCGGAAGATCTCGGCGGCGGCCCGTACGTCGAAGCCGCGGGTGAAGGTGATCGGCTTGCCGACGTCGAGGGTCTCCAGCCGGGCCAGCTCCTCCCCCGCGCCCTCGATGCCGTCGGCTATCCGCAGCAGCAGCCGGCCGCGCTCCTTGGCCGGCATCCCGGGCCAGGGGCCCAGGTCGAAGGCGCGCCGTGCCGCCTGCACGGCGCGGTCGAGGTCACTCGTCCCGGCCCAGGCCACCTCGCATATCGGCTGCTCCGTCGCCGGGTTGATGTCCTGGACGGTCTCTCCGGAGTCTGCGGGCTGGAACTTGCCGTCGATGAACAAGGAACCGTCGTCGACGGTCTGAGGCGTTGGGATCGTCATCGGACCACTCCTTCGGAGACGGATACCGGGGCTGCCGCACGCACCAGGCCCCGCGGCTGGGCACCCCAGAACGCTAGGGGCGGCCGCGCGGTGGCCGCCGGGCCGCGGCGGGGGGTCGGCACACTGCGTCAAGTCGCCGGAAACACCTGGCCATTTGACCGGGTCAGGGCCCTTGCGGCCGCCCCGCGGCTCAGCGCTTGACGAAGATCAGCGGGACGTGCCGGCCGCCGGTCAGGAGGTAGTGCTCCAGCCCGTTGACGGCGACCAGCACGAAGGTCACGGCGCCGAGCGTGACCAGGCCCGGCAGCCGGGGCGCGGCGGCGGCGACACCGAGCAGGGCGAGCCCGCCGCCGAAGCGGGTCACGGAGGCGGCCCCGAACATCCGGCGGCGGGTGTAGCAGAAGGTGAGCGTGAACAGGGCGGCCCCGGCCGGCAGCAGCCCGGCGGCGAGCCGGTGCGGGGTGGCGTCGGGTTCGGCGACGATCCGTTCGGCGCCCACGGCCACCAGCAACAGGCCGGACACCAGGGCGAGATGGCCGTAGCTGAGCACGTCCCGTATGACCACGGAGGGCCGGGGGTGGGCGCGCAGGGCGTGGGCCACGGCGGAGGCGGCGAGGTGGAAGTAGAGCCACCACAGGCCGCATCCGGTGAGGAAGGCCAGGGCGACGGCGGTGAGTTCCGTCGCGCCGAGGTGGCCCCCGCCGGCCCAGGCGCCGACGGAGACGACGTTCTCGCCGAGCGCGATGATGATGAACATGCCGAATCGTTCCGGCAGATGGTTGACGCCGAAGGCGAGCTGCCGCAGATGGCCGCTGAGCACGAGCGGCGCGAGGATCTCGGCGACCACGGCGATCGCCCACCCGGCGGTGCGCATCCCGTCCGGCAGCGCCGTCACCCCGAACAGCCCCAGCGCGAAGGCGAGTCCGGCCCGGTAGGGGTGGATGGTGTAGACGGCGCACTCCCGCCGGATGGCCTCCCCGATGAGCAGCCGCAGGGCGAGATAGCTGCCCGCGTACAGCAGCGCCTCCGGCCGGCTCTCCAGCGCGTGCTGCGCCGACATGCTCATCCCGTACGTGGCGAGCCCGGCCAGCAGCAGGAACACCCGCTGCGTGTTCGTCTCGTGCACGGCGTTCATCGCCATCACGACGTCCACCCACGCCCACCACAGCGGCACCAGGACCAGCAGGCAGCCGCCCAGCCGCGGCCAGCCCGGGTGCAGCGCCAGCACGTGCGCCACCTGGCCCACCCCGAAGGCGAGCACCAGGTCGTAGAAGAGTTCCGTCCATGTGGCCCGGTCACGCACGTCCGCACGCGTCCGGGCAGTGACCTCGGCCACCGCTGCACCTGCTTCCTCTCGGCCTAAGCACCTACGAACCAGGACCTGCGACAGGAATCACGGATTGCAGCACTGACTGTGTACAGCGGCTCCGGGCGCGGCGCGTACGGGGTCCGGCCGGGCGGGGCATTGCGGGAAGTCGGCGGGCGGGCTTCCGCAACTCCGAGAAGTGGTGGAATTTTCAATCAATGACAGCGGTTGGAGCGCCCGAAGGAGGTCACAAGTGGAGACCACGTACTACGACCACGGGACGGCGGCCGAGCGCTGGGAGCGGGGAGGCCGGTTCTTCGACGCGCGCGACTACGCCGGTGCGGCGCGGGTGCTGGGCACGCTGGTGGAGGAGGTGCCGGAGCAGACGGGTCCGCGGCTGCTGCTGGCGCGGGCCTACTACCACTCGGCCCAGCTCGGCCGGGCCGAGGCGCAGCTGCGGATCCTGGTGGAGCGGGACCCGGTGGAGCAGTACGCCCGGCTGCTGCTGGGCCGCACCCTCCAGCGCCAGGGACGGCACGAGGAGGCCGCCGGGCAGCTGCGGATCGCCTCGGCCCTGGCGGGCGAGTTCGCGGACGCGTGAGGCGCGGGCGGCCCGCTACAGGGCGTGGTGGTGGCGGCCCGCTACAGCGGCGTGGCCGTGGCGACCCGCTACAGCGGCGTGGCCGTCTGGAGGACCAGGAAGAGGGTGACGGCGGAGTTCGCCGAGGACATGGCGGACACCGCCGCACCGGCGGCGGCGCCCCAGGCCGCCGCACCGGCCGCCGTGAAGAGCGAGGGCCAGTCGCGGACCGGGGGCGCGGGTGCCAGCAGGGCGGCCACCCGGCGGGGCACCGGTCCGGTGGCGGCGAGCGCCGCGAGGGTGGGCGCGGGCGCGGCGGCCGACCGGCCCGACAGCAGCGCCGCCCGGCCGATGGCCCGTGCCACCGTGCGCCGGTCGCCGACCGCGCGGGCCGCCTCCTCGTCGGCCCACCGCTCGGCGGTGTAGGCGACGGCGGAGCGCAGCGGGCGCAGGAACGGATTGGCGCGCGCCGCCAGGTGCACGGCGAGCAGATGCCGGTGGTGCCGGGCGGCCAGATGGGCGCGTTCGTGGGCGAACAGCGCGCGCCGCTCGGCCGGTGCCAGGCCGTCCAGCAGGGCGGTGGTGACGACGATCCGCCCGGGGGCGCCCGGCAGCGCGTACGCGTAGGGCGCCGCGTCGTCCGGGAGCACCGCGACCGTGCCGCCGCGCACCCCGGCCAGGGCCCGCCGGGCGCGCCGGGTCACCCGCCGGTGGCGCCACAGGGTGCGGATGCAGGCCGCCGTCACCGCCGCCAGGGCGGGGATGGCGGCGCGGCCCGCGATCCCGTCGTGCGGTACGGCGGCTCTGACCTCGGGGTCGGACCAGCCGTCCGGCAGCGGGTTGCCGGGCAGCTGGGCGGTGCCGACGACCATGAGCAGCAGCAGGCACAGCGTGCTGCACACCGCCATGACGACGGCCACCGCCGTCAGCAGCCGGGTGGCGGTGCGCGGGTGCAGACGCAGTTCGGCCAGGCGCGCGACCGGCCAGGCGGTCAGCGGCAGCACCAGCGGCAGGAAGACGAAGACTCCCATGTGCGGTCAGTGCTCCGTGCGGTCCTCGTCCGTGTTCCGGCCCCCGGGCGCGCAGCTCTCGTCCACCGAGTCCAGCAGGGCGCGCAGCACCTGCTCGTCGCCGGGCGGCAGCGCGGTGACGAAGCTGGCGAGGACCGCCTCGCGGTCGCGCTCGCCGTCCAGCAGCCGGCGCATCCTCAGGGCGGCGAGCCGGGCCACGTCGGCGGTCGGCGTCCATACGAAGGAGCGGCCCCGGCGCTCGCGGGCGACCACGTCCTTGGCGAGCAGCCGGGTCAGGATGGTGACGACGGTGGTGTAGGCGAGGTCGCCGCCGAGCCGTTCCTGCACCCAGGCGGCGGTCACCGGTCCGTCGGCCTCGCGGAGCGCGGCGAGCACCTGGCCCTCCAGCTCCCCCTGTCTGCGCCGGATCCGCCGGTCCTGCTCGGCCATGTCGGTCTCCCTCCGGCGTCGGCGTGCCGGACCACGCTACTTCACTCCGTGGCATGCTGACGGAATGGCTCTCGACAGTGCGCGTACGCCCCTTGCCGAACAGGTCGCGGAACTCCTCGCCGTGGACGGCCCGTTGCCCATCGTCACGGCCGGTGACCCGGTGCTGCGCGGCGCCGCCGAGCCGTTCGACGGCCAGTTGGAGCCCGCGTTGCTCGACCGGTTCGTCCAGGCGCTGCGCCTCACCATGCACGCGGCGCCGGGGGTGGGGCTGGCCGCGCCGCAGGTGGGCGTGGCCCTGCGGATCGCCGTCGTGGAGGACCCGGCGCCGGTGCCGGAGGAGGTGCGGCTGGCGCGCGGCCGGGTGCCGCTTCCGTTCAGGGTCCTGGTCAACCCCGTCTACGAGCCGGTCGGTCCGGACCGGGCCGCGTTCTTCGAGGGTTGTCTGAGCGTGCCGGGGTGGCAGGCGGTGGTGGCCCGGCACGCCCGGGTGCGGCTGCGGGCCGAGGACGAGCGGGGGCGCCCGGTGGACGAGGTGCTGACCGGCTGGCCGGCCCGTATCGCGCAGCACGAGACCGACCATCTCGACGGCACCCTCTACCTCGACCGCGCCGAGATCCGCTCGCTGTCCTCGAACGAGGTGGCGGTGGCCCGCTGGTCCCAGCCGACACCCGAACGGGCGGCGGAGGCGCTGGGCTTCCCGCTGGGGTGACGGGGCGCCGCGGGCGCACACGCGGTGACGGCGGCCCGACGGGTTCGCGGGGCTGCGGGGCTGCGGGCTCACGGCACCGGACTCCCTGAACCCGCGGGACCGCCGGGCGGCACTGCTCGCACCGCCGGGCGGGACTCCTCGCACCGCCGAGCGGCAGCGCCCGGCTCCCCTCCCGCACCCGACCACGTCGCTCACGCGCAGGACCGGCCGCCGCCCGCCCCCACCGGGCCCACCGAACGGCCGGTCCTCCGGCCCGCAGGCCATCGGCTCGCCGGACCTTCCCTCCCTTCCCGCGCCTGGGCTCAGCCCCGGTACGCCTCCAGCAGCCGCAGCCACGCCTCGCTGATCGTCGGGTACGAGGGGACCGCGTGCCAGAGCAGGTCGACAGGGATCCGGCCGGCGACGGCGACCGTCGCGGAGTGCAGCAGTTCGCCGACGCCGGGGCCGACGAAGGTGACGCCGCGCAGGATGTGCTCGTCGAGGTCGACCACCATGCGGGCGCGGCCCCGGTAGCCCTCCCCGTACAGTCCGGCGCCCGCGACCGAGGCGAGGTCGACGTCGACGGCGCGGACCCGGTGTCCGGCCTGTTCGGCCTCCGCCAGGGAGAGTCCGACGGCGGCGGCCTCGGGGTCGGTGAAGACGACCTGCGGGACGGCGTGGTGGTCGGCGGTGGCGGCGTAGGGCCCCCACGGCTGGGGTGCGGCGGGGGCGGTGCCCGCGGCGCGGGCGCCGATGACGTCGCCCGCGATCCGGGCCTGGTACTTGCCCTGGTGGGTGAGGAGGGCGCGGTGGTTGACGTCGCCGCACGCGTACAGCCAGTCGGTGCCCTCCACCCGCAGGGTGTCGTCGACGGAGAGCCACGAGCCGGGTTCCAGGCCGACCGTCTCCAGGCCGATGTCGCCGGTGCGCGGGGCGCGTCCGGTGGCGAAGAGGATCTCGTCGGCCTCGATCCGCTCGCCGGTGCCGGTGACGGCCACGACGGTGCCGTTCTCGCGGGTCACCGACTCCACCGAGGTACCGGTGCGCAGCTCGGCGCCGGCCTCGGTGAGCGCCTCGGCGACGACTTCCCCGGCGAAGGGCTCCATGCGCGGCAGCAGTCCCTTGCCGCGCACCAGCAGGGTGACCTGGGAGCCGAGGGCCTGGTAGACGGTGGCCATCTCGGTGGCGACGACACCGCCGCCGACCACGATCAGCCGCCGGGGCACCTCCTCGGCGCTGGTGGCCTCGCGGCTGGTCCACGGCCCGACGCCGTCGAGACCGGGCAGCTCGGGCAGGCTCGCCCGGGTGCCGGTGCAGACAACCACGGCGTGCCGGGCGGTCAGGGTCCGCCGCTCGCCGTCCGGGCCGGTGACCGTGACGGTACGGGGACCGGCGAGGCGGCCGTGGCCGCGGTACAGGTCCGCTCCGATGCCCTCGACCCAGGCGACCTGGCCGTCGTCGTGCCAGTGCGAGGTGTACTCGTCGCGGCGGGCGAGGACCGCCGCGGTGTCCAGCGGCCCCTGCACGGCCTGGCTCAGTCCGGGCAGGCGGCGGGCGTCGGCGCGGGCGATGACCGGGCGCAGCAGGGCCTTGCTCGGCATGCACGCCCAATAGGAGCACTCGCCGCCGACCAGTTCGCTCTCCACGATCGCGGTGGACAGGCCCGCCGCGCGGGTGCGGTCGGCGACGTTCTCGCCGACCGGTCCGGCTCCGAGCACCACGACGTCGTACGCGAGGGTTTCCGTTTCCGTCATGGGGTCAGTCTGGTGGTTGGCGTGTCCGGTGGCCACAGGGACCACGGGCCGTGTGACGGCGGGGCGCGCCCTTGACCAGGTGGGTTGCCGCGCCCTTGACCAGGTGGGTTGCCCGGTCGGCCGCTTGGGTACGCGCGCGGAATAGCCCGTAGGGTCGGCCGTGTTGTGCGGACGGCTCAACCCGACATCAGGAAGAGGGATCACGCCATGAGCAGCACCGTGGAGCTGACCAAGGAGAATTTCGACCAGACGGTCACGGAGAACGAGTTCGTTCTCATCGACTTCTGGGCGTCCTGGTGCGGGCCGTGCCGTTCGTTCGCCCCGGTCTACGAGAAGGCGGCGGCGGACAACCCGGACCTGGTGTTCGGCAAGGTGGACACGGAGGCGCAGCCGGAGCTGGCGGCGGCCTTCGGCATCCAGTCGATCCCGACACTGATGATCGTCCGTGACCAGGTGGCCGTGTTCGCGCAGCCCGGCGCGCTGCCGGAGGCAGCCCTGACCGATGTGATCGGCCAGGCCCGCAAGCTGGACATGGACGAGGTGCGCAAGGCGGTCGCCGAGCAGCAGGCGCAGGCGGAGCAGTCCGGCGAGTAGCGGACACCGAAGGCAGCCGGCGGCCGGTCCGGTCGCCGCCCGGCGCCGCGGGGCCCTCCCTGGTGGGACGGGCCCCGCCGCCGTGTCCGGGCCCGGTCAGCTGGATTCGCGGTGCACCACGGTGGCGCCCCGCACCGTGCGCCGCTCCGGTGCACCGCCGGGGTCGCGTACGGCGCGGTCGACCAGCTCGGCGAGGTCGCGGCCCGCGGGCAGCTCGATGTGCACCGTGCTCAGCCGGGGCCGCAGCAGTCTGCCGAGCATCAGGTCGTCGGCGCCCACCACGGCCGTCTCCTCGGGCACGCGCAGGCCCACGTCCTGGAGGGCGCGCATCAGGAGCATGGCGTACTCGTCGTTGTAGGCGAACACCGCGTCCAGGCCGAGCGCGCGCCAGCGGGCGGCGAGCCGGGCCGCCGACTCCTCGTCGTAGCCGAGGGGAAGCTCGGTGACGGTCCCGTCGGTCCCGCTCAGGGCGCGCCGTACGCCTTCCAGGCGGGGCCGGGAGAACACCCCGAGCCCGCGTTCCTCGGGGACGACCACGCCGATCCGGCGACGGCCGCGGGCGTACAGATGGGCTCCGGCGCGGCGGCCGACGCTGTGGTGGTCCAGGAGCACGGCGTGCGCCCCCTCGACGGCCTCGGGTCCGATGGTGACGACGGCCCGCGCCCCGGAGCGCCGCAGCACCGCGACCCCCTCGGGACCGATGCCGGTGCCGGGCACCAGGACGGCGACCGGGCGCAGTTCGGCCCAGGCGCGGGCGGCCTCCTCACCGCGCAGACCGACGCTGCCGTGCTGCACGACGGTGTAGTCGAGGCGGCCCAGCGCCCACTGGAGCTCGTCGATGAACCCGTGGTACAGCGGCCCCATCGGGACGGCGGGCGTGGGCATCAGGACGATACGGCTGTGCCCGGCGCGCAGGCTGCGCGCGGCGGCGTGGGGCACATAGCCCAGTTCCTCGGCGGCGGCGCGGACCCGGCGGCGGGTGGGCTCGCTGATCCGCACGGCGCTGGTGTTGTTCAGGACGTAGGAGACGGTCGCGCGCGAGACACCCGCGAGACGGGCCACATCGGCACTCGTGGGGACGGAGTGCGGCAGTGGGGGTGTCGTCGACGAGGGCGCGGCGGCCTTGGGTATCTGCACCATGACGTACCGCATCTTGGCAGAAGCGCAAGGGAGTTGAGCGCGCGGGGGAAGCATCCCGGCCGGGTGCGCGACGGCCCGGTGGCCGACGGGGGACGCCTCGCGGGCGGCGCGATCGACGCCGAAACGATTCGCCGTACGCAGGTGACGCGTCGTACGCGGGTGATGCGTCGTACGCCGGTGATGCGCCGTACGAGCACGAGCAGCCCGAACACGTTCGTCACGAACTTGTTCGGAGCGAACATGTTCGTTACGGTGCAGGCATGACCGCACGCCCCGACACCCCCCGCAGCCGCCGCGACCGCCCCGCCAAGCCCGCCCTGACCCGGGAGGGCATCGTCGCCGCGGCGGTCGCCGTGCTGCGCGCCGAGGGCTTGGCGAAGGTAACCATGCGGCGCCTGGCCCAGGAACTCGACACCGGCCCGGCCTCGCTGTACGTGTACGTGCGCAACACCGCCGAGCTGCACGCGGCCGTCCTGGACGAGCTGCTGGGCACGGTCGGCGCGGCGCCCGCGCCCGAGGAGGGCGACTGGCGCGCGCGGCTGGAGGGGGTGCTCACGGCGTACGTCCGGATGCTGCACGCCCATCCGAGCCTCGCCCGCTCCGCGCTCACCGCCCGGCCCAGCGGCCCGCACTACCTGAATCTCATCGAGACGCTGCTCGCCCTGCTCGACGAGGGCGGTGTCCCGCCCGAGCGGGCGGCGTGGGGCGTGGACCTGCTGCTCCAGCACGCAACGGCGACGGCCGCCGAGCACTCCGCGCGCGGCGCGACGGCCGCAGGGCAGCGGGACGCCGACACCGGTGCCGACCCCCGCCCCGACGCCGACTGGGACGCGCTCACCCGCGCCCTGCACGGCGCCCGCGACACCACCCACCCGCACATCGCCGCGCTCGCGGGCCCGCTGCTGTCCGGGGCGCCCGAGGAGCGCCTGGCCTGGGGCCTCCGGGCCGTCATCAGCGGCATCGCGCACACCCCGGTCCCGGGCACCGACTGACCCCTCACGCCTGCGCCCACCCCATCCGCGCCCTCGCCGCACCCGTACCCGCACCATCCCCCTTTATCCGGAGACACCCATGTCCCACACTCCCGTCCCGCACCACCCCATCGCCGTGATCGGCGCCGGGCTCGGCGGCCTCACACTCGCCCGCGTCCTGCATGTGCACGGGATCGAGGCGGCCGTCTTCGACCTGGACGCCTCCCCCGCCGCACGCACCCAGGGCGGCATGCTCGACATCCACGAGGACTCGGGGCAGGCGGCGCTGCGCGCGGCCGGGCTGCACGCGCGGTTCAGCGAACTGGTCCTGCCGGGCGGCCAGGCCACACGGGTGCTCGACCGGCACGGGACCGTCCGGATGGACGAGCCCGACGACGGCACCGGCGGCCGGCCCGAGATCGACCGGGGCGACCTGCGCGACCTGCTGCTCGGCTCGCTGCCCGAGGCAGCCGTGCGCTGGGGCGCGAAGGTCACCGGGGCGCGCGGGCTGGGCGGCGGCCGGCACGAGGTGGCGCTCGCCGACGGCACCGTGTTCACCACGGATCTGCTGGTCGGCGCCGACGGCGCCTGGTCGCGGATCCGCCCGCTGGTCTCCGCCGCGCGGCCCGCCTACACGGGCGTGTCGTTCGTCGAGGCGGACCTGCGGGAGGCCGACGCGCGCCATCCGGTGGCCGCCGAGGTGGTGGGCGGCGGGTTCTTCTTCGCGCTCGGCGCGGGCCGGGGCTTCCTCGCGCACCGCGAGACGCACGGCGACCTGCATGTCTACGCGGCCGCCGTGGCGCCGGAGGACTGGCTGGACGGGATCGACTTCACCGACACGGACACCGCCAAGGAGCGGGTCCTCGACCGCTTCGCCGACTGGGACAAGAGCCTGCGGTCCCTGGTCGCGGACGCCGACGGCGCGCTGGTCCCGCGCCGGATCCACGCCCTGCCGGTCGGCCACCGCTGGGACCGGGTGCCCGGCGTGACGCTGCTGGGCGACGCCGCGCACCTGATGTCGCCGTTCGCGGGCGAGGGCGCGAATCTGGCCATGCTCGACGGCGCCGAACTGGCCGGATTTCTCGCCGCGCGGCCGGACGACACCGAGGCGGCGCTGCGGGCGTACGAGGAGCGGCTGTTCCCGCGCAGCGAGTCGGCGGCGGCCGAGTCGGCCCGCGGCGCGGCCCTGCTGTTCGGCGAGGACGCCCCGGACGCGCTGCTGGAGATGTTCGCGTCCCACGGCTGAACGGGCCGGGAGACGCCGGGAAAAGGCGCCGGTCAGGCAGCCGGGGGCGCCGAGGCGGTCAGCCGGGTGACCAGGTCGTACCAGCCGGTCTGGAGGCGTTCCATCGGCATCTGGCGCTGCCGGGTCAGATGGAAGATGAGCGCCGGTTCGAGAGAGCCCATCAGCGTGTGGGCGAGCAGTTCGGCGTCCGCCTCGGGGACCGCGTGGCGCAGCAGCATCACGACATGGCCGTACCGCACCCGGTGGGCCGGGACCAGATGCCTGCGGTCGGGGCACGCCTCGGCGGCCAGTTGGAGTTCCAGGTCGTCGGCGGCGCGGCGCAGCGCGGCGCAGCCGAAGGCCCGCAGCCGCTCCACCGGCGGCGCGCCCGGTCCGAGGGGCGCGGGACCGCTCAGGAAGGCCGCCTGGAACTTCTTCTCGGAGTGGTCCAGGAGCGCCGTCAGCAGTCCGGTGCGGTCGCCGAAGCGGCGGAAGACCGTGCCCTTGCCCACCTGGGCGGCGGCGGCCACCGCCTCCATGGTGACCCCGGCGGCGCCGTGCTCGGCGACCAGCCGGGCCGCCGCGTCCAGCAGCCGGGCGCGGTTGCGCGCCGCGTCGGCCCGCAGGCAGGGCTCGTCCGAACCGGTGCCCAGCTCCAGCAACACCGGTTTGCCGTGGGGCTCTTGAGGCGTGGGGAAGGGCGGCAGAGCGCTGGACATGAAGACAGCGTAAAGCATGGGGAAGAAAACTGGACCGCGGTCCGGTTAACCTGGTAGAAAATTAAACGGACCTCGGTCCGGATCGTAACGGCAGTGTTTCACCCCCTTGGAGTCCCCCATGTCTGTTCGCATCCTCGCGCTCGTCGGCAGCCTGCGCGCCGGCTCGCACAACCGCCAGCTCGCCGAGGCTGCGGCGAAGCTCGCGCCCGAGGGCGCCGAGGTCCAGGTCTTCGAGGGCCTGGGCGACGTCCCGTTCTACAACGAGGACATCGACGCCGAGGGCAGCGTCCCGGCCGCCGCCGCCAAGCTGCGCGAGGCGGCCCAGGCCGCCGACGCCTTCCTGCTCTTCTCGCCCGAGTACAACGGCACCATCCCGGCCGTGCTGAAGAACGCCATCGACTGGCTGTCCCGCCCGTACGGCGCCGGCGCCTTCGGCGGCAAGCCCGTCGCCGTCGTCGGCACCGCGCTCGGCCAGTACGGCGGCGTGTGGGCGCACGACGACACCCGCAAGGCCGTGGGCATCGCCGGCGGCAAGGTGATCGAGGACATCAAGCTGTCCATCCCGGGCTCCGTGACCCGCTTCACCGAGATCCACCCGGCCGACGACACCGAGGTCGCCGCACAGCTGACCGAGGTCGTCGCCCGTCTGCGCGGCCACGCCGACGAGACCGTCGCCGTCTGAGGCTGCTGAACCACCGGCGAGGGGCCGGATCCGTGACATGCCCTGTCACGGATCCGGCCCCTTCGCGTCGCGCCCGCCCTCCCGGCTCCCGGTCTCCCGGCGCCCGGCCGCTTCGCTCCGCCGTCTCGCGCTGCCCGGCCGTCGTGCGGGTATGCGGGTACGCGGGTATCCAGCGGCCGGGTCGTACCCCGCCGCGCACCGCACCGAGCACCGGCTCCGCCGTCCGGAGCCCCGAGGAGACGCCATGAGCAGTGCCGCCACCGGGTCCGTACCGCCGCCGTTCGATCCGGAGCTGGCCGCCGCGCTGGAGGAGGCCGGGGACCTGGCACGGCCCGGGTTCGCCCCGCGGGACATCGAGAGCGCCCGGCGCGCCGCGGCCCTGGCCCTGGATCCGGCGGGCGGCCCGGACCTGACCCTGGACGGCGCCTTCGGGACCGCGGACCGGACCGTCCCGGGTCCACCGGGGGCGCCCGGGGTCTCTCTGCTCGTCTGCCGCCCCACCGCGAAGGCGGCGCCCGCGGCCCGCGCCGCCCGGCCCGTCCTCTACCACGTGCACGGCGGCGGCCTGGTCGCCGGGAACAACCGGGCCGGTCTGCCGACGGTCCTGGAGTGGGCACGGGAGCTGGGCGCGGTCGTGGTGTCGGTGGAGTACCGGCTGGCGCCGGAACACCCGCACCCCGCACCGGTCGAGGACGTGTACGCCGGGCTGCGGTGGACGGCGGAGCGGGCCGGGGAACTGGGCGGCGACCCGGAGCGGATCGTCCTCGTCGGCGCGAGCGCGGGCGGCGGGCTCGCGGCGGCGCTCGCGCTGCTGCTGCGCGACCGCCGGGGGCCGCGTCCGTACGGGCAACTGCTGCTGTCCCCGATGCTCGACGACCGCAACGACACGCCGTCCGCGCACCAGATGACGGGGGTCGGCCTCTGGGACCGCACGGCCAACGAGACCGCCTGGACCGCCCTGCTCGGTGACCGGCGGGGCGGTCCCGGGGTACCGCCGTACGCCGCGCCCGCCCGCGCGACGGACCTGTCCGGGCTGCCCCCGGCCTTCCTGGACGTCGGCTCGGCGGAGACCTTCCGCGACGAGGTCGTGGCCTACGCCTCAGGCATCTGGCGGGCCGGCGGTGTCGCGGAACTCCATGTGTGGCCCGGCGGCTGCCACGGCTTCGACGCCCTCGCCCCGCACGCGGCCCTGTCCGGCGCGGCGCAGGCGGCCCGGCTGGACTGGCTGCGCAGGCTGCTGGCGCCGGACCGGCGGGCCGGGTGAGGCTCCCGCGCCGCCCGAGGCGTCCGGGCGCCGCGCCCCTCACGCCGTCAGCAGCGTGATCCCCAGGGCGATCAGGACGGCCACCTTGACGATCTCCAGGGCCACATAGACCAGGTGGTCGTGCGAGCGCGGGCCGTCCACCGGCTCGTCACCGGACAGGACGCGGTCGGATCTGCGGTTCAACCGGGGCCGGACGAGGAGCAGTTGCACCAGGAGGAGCACCGCGACGGCCGCGGTCAGCGCGATCACCGGCGCGGGGGCGCCGCCCGCGGCGACCGCGGCGATCACCACGGCCGCCGCGACGGCCTCCACCAGGTTCAGCGCCCGGAAGACCAGGCGGCCGATGCCCAGGCCGACGGGGATCGTCACTCCGGGGGCGCGGAACTTCAGGGGCGCCTCCAGGAAGGAGATGCCCAGCACCATGCCGAGCCAGACGAAGGTGACCGCGCTCGCCGTGGCGGCCGACGTGGAGGCCATGAAGGTGTCGCCTTTCCGCCCGGGGCACGGGCCGTGGTCGGCTCGCCGCCCGAGCAGGAGCGGACAGCCTCTTCCCGCCAGGATCCCGGTCCGGATCCGGGCCTGTTCGCATCATTCGGCGCACGTCACTCGACGCACACCACTCGACGCACGTCGTCGGCACACGTCATCGGCACACGTCATTCGGCGGCCGCCGCTCCGGCCGGAGCGGCGGCCAGGTGAGCCAGGCAGGATTCCGCGGTGGCGAACGGCTCCAGACCGCTCGCGGTGAGCGGCGCGCCCAGCTCCGCCAACGCGCCCTGCATCAGGCCGAGATGGAGCGGGCACACCAATTCCCCGTACTCCTCGGCCAGTTCGAGGAACGGGCAGTGCCGCAGCCGGATCCGTCGCGGCGGCCCGTCCCCGCCGCCGCCCTCGGACACCGGGTCGAACCCGAGGTCACCGAGCAGCGCGACCAGCCGGTCCGCCGACTCGGCGGCGGTGGGCGACGGACCGGACGGCGTCGGCGTCGGCGTCGGCAGGGGCAGTGGCAGTGATTCCGCCCGGGGAACGGCCTGCGGCTGCGACCGCGATGGCGGCTGCGCGAGGGAGCGGCCCCAGGCGCGGCCCGTGCGCACGGCGGCGTCCCGGGCGCCGGGGCCGCGGGAGGCCAGCTCGGCGAGCAGCATCCGGGCCAGCAGGTGGTACCCGCGGACACCGGCGCGGTCCATGCCCGGCCGGGGGGCGTACACCGTGCGGGGGCGGCCGGGTCCGGGGCGGCGGCCCGCGCGCCGGGGCTCCTCCGTGCGCCGTTCGACGCGCCCTTCGGCCACCAGTGCGTCGAGGTGGAACCGGACCGTGTTGGGGTGCACGCCGGTCCGCTCGGCGGTCTCCGCGACACCCAGCGGACCGGCTGCCGAACGCAGCACGTCCAGCACGTCACGCCGCCGCGGGTTTCCCTGGGTCGCAGCCACGCCGGTCACCCCTTTCCACCTGCGGTGATTTTTCACGAGTCCGACATGGAATAATCGTAGGCGATGTGCCGCAGACACAAGGAAGAGGGGTGCGCCATGGTGTCGTCCGCCGCGCGGGACGCCGGTCCGGACGGAGCCGGGGAGCCGCAGCCGAGCCTCCTGTGCGACGCCCGGACGCTGGCCGGGGACCCTCCGGTGCCGGCCGGGGTGCTGTGGAAACTGGCGGAGAGCGGCCGCCAGCTCGACGCCAACCTCGTACGGCTCGCGCCGGGCGGGCGCGTCGCCCCGCACGCCGAACCGGACCTGGACGTCCTGGTGTACGTGGTCTCCGGCGCGGGGACCCTCGGCGCGGGCCAGCGGGACGAGCCCCTCGCGCTGGCCGAGGGCGCGACGGTCTGGCTGCCGCACGGCTCCACGCGCAGCATCGGCGCGGGGCCGGACGGCCTCGTCTACCTCACCGTGCACGGGCGCCGTCCCGGGATGCGGATTCGGTCGCACCGGGACAACTCCTGACGTCTCCTGACGATCCGTCAGCGACACCACCCCGAACTCCCCGGCCTCCTCGGCCTTCGTCCGCCGCGCGCGCCCGCGAGGTCCGCGGCGCCTTCCGGCGGCCGGTGGGGGACGCGTCCCGCGGCCCCACTAGGGTGCCCGCGTGACTGCTTTCACCCATGAGACCGACGAGACCGGCGGCCCCCGCGACGATGTCCCCGGCCGCCACGGCGCCGCCGCCACCACGGAGGCCGACCCGCGCGAGGTCGGCCGGGTGCGCACCGAGTACGCGCCCGCGCACGACGGCGATCCCGACCCCGGGGAGATCGTCTGGACCTGGGTCCCCTTCGAGGAGAACGACGGGCGGGGCAAGGACCGTCCGGTGCTCGTGGTGGCCCGGGAGGCGGCGGGGACGCTCCTCGCGGTGCAGTTGTCCAGCAAGGCGCACGACGGCGAGCGCGAGTGGGTGGCGATCGGGAACGGGCCGTGGGACCGCACCGGGCGCGACTCCTGGGTCGCCGTCGACCGGGTGCTGCGGCTGCACGAGGACGGCATGCGGCGGGAGGCGTGCGCACTGGACCGGGCGCGGTTCGACACGGTGGTGCGGCGGCTGCGCGAGCGGTACGGCTGGAGCTGACCCCGGGGACGGCGCCCCGCGTCCCGCGCGGGGGCGGACCCTCCGGTCAGGCGAACGTCCGTGCGAACGCCTCGCGCACGACGGTCCCCGGTGTGCGGTCCAGGACGCCGAACACCACGTGCTCGAAGGCGTCCGCGAACTGTCCGCCGGGCGCCAGCAGGGCCCGGAAGGCGGCCGCCACCTGCGCGGGGTCGTTGCGGAACACCCCGCACCCCCAGGCGCCGAGGACCAGCCGCCGGTAGCCGTGCGCGGCGGCGGTCTCCAGTACGCGTCCGGCGCGGACGGCCAGGGCCTTCGGCAGCAGGGCGGCGCGCTCGGGTGCGTCCCGCAGGACCACTCCGGCGTTCGGCGCGGCCGCGGTCAGGAAACCGGCGGTGAAGGGTTCGTCCAGCAGCCGTCCGCGGTCGTCGCGGAAGACGGGCACGGCCGGTGAGTGGATCACCCGGTCGGAGTAGAACGGATCCCGGTGCGCCCGGTGGTGCTCGTAGAACCTCCTGGCCCCGAGCAGACACGTGTGCAGCGCGGAGGCGCGGCACAGGGCCTCCTCCTGGGCCTGCGCGCCGTTGAGGTAGCCGCCGCCGGGATTGCGCGCCGAGGCGAAGTTCAGCACGGCCACCGGGCCGGCGAGGCGCCGGGCGGCGGCCAGGCTGCTCTCGCCCGTGACCTCGACGGTCGTCGCGACCGGTGTCCAGGCGGGCACGGGCACCGGCTCGGGGCCGTACACACGTGTGCCGGCGCGGGCGGCCTCGATGTCCGCCGCCAGCGGGACCGGGAGCCCGTCGGCGCGGCGATAGGAACCGGCCATGACGATCTGCTCGGTCTGCTGCGCGACACCGCGCAGACGCGCGCTCATGGCGTCACCCCCGTGCACGCCATGACCGCGCCCGGCGCGGCGCCCCCCGTTGCCCTCATGCACGCATCGTGGGCGACGCCGGGACCTCCGCGCAACGGAGTTTCCGCCACCGCGACGCCGCGAGAGGGCACTCGGCACCCGTCCGGCGCCGGGCCGCCCGAGCGCCTCCCCGGCACCGCCGACGGGCCGCGGTCGCGGCGTGACGCCGCGGGAAACATCGCGGAAACGGAGATTCCGGGGCACGATTGTCCCGTTCTGCACCCTTGTGCGAATCGGTCGCAGGGTTTTGGGTGGGACGGTGCGTCTCCGTCCCGGACCACCCGTCCCGGGCCGGTGGCATGGTGGAATCTCAGGAGGATCCCGACATGTCCGATTCGGCAAGTGGCTGTACGGAGCCCCGTACAGCCGTCACCGAGGCCGAGGTCGAGGCTCTGGTCAGTGGCATCTGCTTCAAGACCGGACCGCCCCGCACCCTCGGCGTCGAAGTGGAATGGCTCGTCCACGAGCTGCGCGCGCCGCGGCTCCCCGTCACACCCGAACGTCTCGAAGCGGCCTACGCCGCCCTGCGGACCGTGCCCCTGGGGTCGGCGCTCACCGTCGAGCCCGGCGGACAGCTGGAACTCAGCTCGCCGCCCGCCGCCTCCCTGACGGAGTGCGTCCGCACCGTCTCCGCCGACCTCGACCGCGTCCGCGCCGTACTGGCCGACGACGGCCTGTGCCTGGTCGGGCTCGGCCACGATCCCTGGCACACCCCGCGCAGGTTCCTGCGCGAGCCGCGCTACGACGCCCTGGAGACCTGCCTGGACCGGGGCGGCCCGGCCGGCCGGCACATGATGTGCACCTCCGCCTCCGTGCAGGTGAGCGTGGACGCGGGGCACGAGGAGCCGGGCCCGCTCGGCCATGTGCGGCGCTGGTGGCTCGCCCACCATCTGGGCGCCGTCCTGGTGGCCGTCTTCGCCAACTCCCCGCTGATCGGCCGGCGGCCCACCGGCTGGCTCTCCACCCGGCAGTTGCTGTGGACCGAGATCGGTCCGGGCCGGGCGGGCGCTCCCCCGCTGGACGGCACGCCTCGCACCACCTGGGCCCGGCACGTCCTGGACGCACCGGTGATGTGCGTACGGCGCTCCGACGGGCCGTGGCACGTGCCCGAGGACGTGACCTTCCGGGACTGGATACGCTCCGGCCTGCCGAGACCGCCGACCCGGGAGGATCTCGACTACCACCTGACCACGCTGTTCCCGCCGGTCCGCCCGCGCGGCCATCTGGAACTGCGCATGATCGACGCGCAGCCCGGCGACGACGGGTGGATCGTGCCGCTCGCGGTGACGGCGGCGCTCTTCGACGACCCGGAGGCCGCGGAGACCGCGTACCGGGCCGTGAAACCGCTCGCCGAGCGGGCCGGTACGCGGCCCGCGCCGCACAATCCGCTCTGGACGGCGGCGGCCCGCACCGCGCTGGCCGACCCGGAGCTGCACGAGGCGGCCGTCACCTGCTTCGAGGCCGCGCTCGCGGCCCTGCCCCGGCTCGGCGCCACCGCCGACGTCACCGGCGCCGTCGCCGCGTATCTGGACCGCTACGTCCGCGCGGGCCGCTGCCCCGCCGAGGATCTGCTCGACCGAGCGGGCGCCGGTGAGCACCGCCGCGCCCACGGGAAGGACAGCCGCACATGACCGACCCCGCGCTCGACACCGCGACCGGCCCGGCGACCGGCGCAGAGACCGACAGCGAGGCGCTGCGCGCCCGTGCGCTGGCCTCCCTGCGCACCGCCCGGGACCGCACCACGCTGCTGACCAGCTGTGTGGAGGAGCCCGACCTGACCGCCCAGCACTCGCCGCTGATGTCCCCGCTGGTGTGGGACCTCGCGCACATCGGCAACCAGGAGGAGCTGTGGCTGCTGCGCGCGGTCGGCGGCCGGGAGGCGATGCGCCCCGAGATCGACAGCCTCTACGACGCCTTCGAGCACCCGCGCTCCGAACGCCCCTCGCTGCCGCTGCTCGCGCCCGCCGAGGCGCGCGCCTACGCGTCGGAGGTGCGCTCGCGGGTGCTGGACGTGCTGGAGTCCACCGCGCTGCACGGCTCCCGGCTGACCGAGGCGGGCTTCGCCTTCGGCATGGTCGCGCAGCATGAACAGCAGCACGACGAGACGATGCTGATCACCCATCAGCTCCGCTCGGGGCCGCGGGCGCTGACCGCGCCCGACCCCGATCCGGTCCCGCCGTTCACCGGGCCCGCCGAAGTCCTGGTTCCCGGCGGCCCGTTCACCATGGGCACCTCCACCGAGCCGTGGGCGCTGGACAACGAACGGCCCGCGCACGTACGGGAGGTGGCGCCGTTCTGGATCGACACCACCCCGGTGACCAACGCCGCCTACCGGGCGTTCCTCGACGACGGCGGGTACGAGGACCCGCGCTGGTGGGCGCCGGACGGCTGGAGCCACATCCGGCGGCACGGCATCACCGCGCCGCTGTTCTGGCGCCACGACGCCGGGCAGTGGCTGCGGCGGCACTTCGGCACCACCGAGGCCGTACCGCCCGACGAGCCGGTGCTGCACGTCTCCTGGTACGAGGCCGACGCCTACGCCCGCTGGGCCGGGCGGCGGCTGCCCACCGAGACCGAGTGGGAGAAGGCGGCCCGGCACGACCCGGCGACCGGCCGCTCGGCCCGCTATCCGTGGGGCGACGCGGATCCGGCGCCCGAGCACGCCAACCTGGGCCAGCGGCACCTGCGTCCGGCCCCGGCGGGCAGCTATCCGGCCGGCGCCTCCCCGCTGGGCGTACGGCAGCTCATCGGCGACGTGTGGGAGTGGACGGCGAGCGACTTCCTGCCCTACCCCGGGTTCGCCGCGTTCCCGTACAAGGAGTACTCGGAGGTGTTCTTCGGCCCGGAGTACAAGGTGCTGCGCGGCGGCTCGTTCGCCGTGGACGCGGTGGCCTGCCGGGGCACGTTCCGCAACTGGGACTATCCGGTCAGGCGGCAGATCTTCGCCGGGTTCCGCACCGCCCGCTCCGCCGCTCCCGGAGCGCTCTGATGTGCCGCCACCTGGCCTTCCTCGGGCCCGACGAGCCGCTGGGCCGGCTCCTGACGGAGCCGCCGCACAGCCTGTACCGCCAGTCGTGGGCGCCCCGGCAGCAGCGGTACGGCACGGTCAACGCCGACGGCTTCGGGGTCGGCTGGTACGCCGCCGGCGACCCCGTGCCCGCCCGCTACCGCCGGGCCGGACCGATCTGGGCCGACCTGTCCTTCGCCGATCTGGCCCGGGTGGTGCGCTCCGGTGCGCTGCTCGCCGCGGTGCGGGACGCGACCATGGCGGGCGCGGACGCGGAGGCCGCGGCGGCGCCGTTCGCCGCCGACCGCTGGCTGTTCAGCCACAACGGCGCCGTGACCGGCTGGCCGGGCTCCCTCGCGGCGACCGCCCGTACCCTGCCCGCCGAGGACCTGCTGAGCCTTCAGGCGCGCAGCGACTCCGCGCTGCTGTGGGCGCTGGTGCTGGCCCGGCTGCGGGCCGGGGACACCGCTCCCCAGGCGCTCGCCGACACCGTGCTGGAGGTCGCGGCGGCGGCCCCCGGCTCCCGGCTCAACCTGCTGCTCACCGACGGACGTACGGTCACGGCGACCGCCTGGGGCGACACCCTGTGGTTCCTCGCCGACCAGGGCCGCCGCGCGGTGGCGGTCGCCTCCGAGCCGTACGACGACGATCCGCGCTGGCACCGGGTGCCCGACCGCACCCTGCTCACCGCGACCCGCCAGGACGTCCTGCTGACCCCGCTGAAGGACCTCAGCCGCAAGGATCCCGCCGGGGATCCGGCGTCCGCACCCGCAGAGGAGCCCCGCACGTGAGCCCGTTCCACCTCACCCGCACCCTGCCCGAGGACGCCATGGCCGCCGCGCTGCGCGCCGACGTCCGCCACGGCCTGACCAGCGACCCGAAGGCGCTGCCGCCCAAGTGGTTCTACGACGCGCACGGCAGCGACCTGTTCGAGCAGATCACCCGGCTCCCCGAGTACTACCCGACCCGGGCCGAGCGGGAGATCCTGGCGGGCCGGGCGGCCGAGATCGCCGCGGTCCTGCCCGCCCGCACCCTGATCGAACTGGGCTCCGGCTCCTCGGAGAAGACCCGCCATCTGCTGGACGCCCTGCCCTCTCTGCACAGTTACGTCCCCGTCGACGTGAGCGAGAGCGCGCTGCGCCAGGCCGGGCAGGCGCTCACCGCCGAACGCCCCGGCCTGACCGTGCACGCCCTGCTCGCCGACTTCACCGCCGGACTCACCCTGCCCGGCACACCGGGCCCCAGGCTGCTGGCGTTCCTCGGCGGCACCATCGGCAATCTGCTGCCCGCCGAACGCGCGGCGTTCCTCGCCGGGGTACGCGCCCTGCTCTCCCCCGGCGACGCGCTGCTGCTCGGCACGGACCTGGTCAAGGACGAGCGGGTCCTGGTGCGGGCGTACGACGACGACGCCGGGGTGACCGCCGCGTTCAACAAGAACGTCCTGGCCGTCGTCGACCGCGAACTAGGCGCCGACTTCGACCCGGACGCCTTCGACCACGTGGCCCTGTGGAACCCGGACGACGAGTGGATCGAGATGCGGCTGCGCTCCCGCACGGCGCAGACCGTGAAGGTGCCCGCCCTCGACCTCGCCGTCGACTTCGCCGCGGGCGAGGAGCTGCGCACCGAGGTCTCGGCGAAGTTCCGCCGCGAGGGCGTCACCGCGGAACTGGACGCCGCCGGACTGGACCTGGTCCGGTGGTGGACGGACGACGAGGGCCGCTTCGCGCTGTCGCTGAGCGTGGCGCGCTGAGCGGCGCCGCGGCTCGGTGCGTGCGGCGCGGGGGCGCCCGTCGCCTCGGGGCGAGCCGTCGGCCTGAACGGACGGCCCGGACGGGGCGCGGCCGGGGAACAGCCGGGTGACAGGAGCCGGGAGGTCCGGGAGGTGCGCGGTCCGCGCGAGGCGGCCGGCCTCAGCGGCCGGGAAGCCGTCCGGGCCGGGCGGCCGTGTCTCCCAGCCCGGACGCGGGCTGGGCCACCGGTCCGGGGCCCGGCCGCCGGTGCGGCGGCGGGTGCGGTCGGCCCGCGTCCGGGCCGGGCCACCGGCCCGGCCCCCGGGCCCTCGTCAGCCCAGGCTCGGCTTCAGTTGTTCGGTGATGCGCTGTGAGGCGTGGCGTGCCTCGGTCTTCGGGTCGGCGCCGTTGAGCACCTTGGTCATGTACTGCTTGATCGGGTTGTCGGCCTCGACGGCGGCCCACTGCGCCGTGCTGGGGGTGGCGCGGCCGTGCGCGGCACCGGCCGCCATGGCCGCGACACCCGGTTCACCGGCGACCGCGGAGGCGAGCGTCGTCTTGTTGGGGACGTAGTTCATCGTGCGGGCCAGTTCGGTGTCCCACTTGGCGCCGGTGAGGGCGGCGACCACCGCGACGGCGGCGTCGCGGTCGCCGGTGTTGCGCGGCACGATGAGGTCGGAGCCGCCGGTGAACACGGAGCCGGGCCGGTCGGCCGACTTCCCCGGGACCGGGAAGAAGCCCAGCTTGTCCTTGAGCGCGGGGTTCTTCTGCACGATGGCCTGGGCGACGCCCGGCACGGCCACGATCTGCGCCACCTTGCCCTTGGCGAACACACCGGCCTGCGGGGGGTGTTCCTCGTCGGCACCGACCGGTCCTTCGCCCAGCGCCTGGAGCCGCCGGTAGAAGTCCATGCCGCGCAGGGCGGCCCGGCTGTCCAGGGCGCCCTGCCAGAGGTTGGCGTTCTCCTTGGCCAGCTCGCCGCCCTCGTCCCAGATGAAGCCGGAGAGCGTGTACCAGTCCTGGCCGGCCAGGTAGATGCCCTGGTTGCCGCCCTTGTCGAGCTTCTCGGTGGCGCTCAGCCACTCGTCCCGGGTGCGCGGCGGGCTGTCGATGCCGGCCTCCTCGAACAGGTCCTTGCGGTAGACGACGACCCGGTTGGCGGCGTACCAGGGGATGCCGTACTGGGCGGAGTTGTCCTGCCCCGGCTCGGCCAGGCCCGGCACCCAGTCCTGCATGCCCCAGTCCCGCATGGACTCCAGTGTCAGGTTGGTCAGCCGGCCGCCCTCGACGTACTGGGCGACCTGGGTGTTGCCGACCTCGATGACGTCGGGTCCGTCCTTCGCGCCGCCGGAGAGGGCTTCCTGGACCTTGGGGCCGATGCCGGTCCATTCCTGGATGCGGATGTCGAGGCGGAGGTCCTTGTGGGTGTGCTCGAAGTCCTCAGTGAAGCGGTGCAGGAAGTCCTGCGAGGCGCTGTCCTTCATGAGCCAGACGGTGACGGTCTGCCGTCCGCCCGTACCGCCGGACAGTGGTCCGCAGGCGCTGACCAGCGCGGCGGACACACAGACGAGGGCGAGGAGTCGACGTCTCACGAGCGGGTTCCAGTTCTGTCAGGTGCACAGGGAAGGTCCCGATGTGGGGGTCGAGCAGCGGGCTCGTACGGGCGTGCTGGGATTTTGGTATGGACCAATACGGAGGTCAAGTGTCCGTCCGGTCACAATCCGCACATCTCGCGCGTGAGCCCCGTATGCGGCACCGTGGAGTGACGGGTGACACATGCCTCACGAGGTGTCACCCACCGCGACGACCCCGTCGTCCGGCGCCGTCGGCGCCGCCCGCGAGAGGAGCAACCCCGCCATGAGCGACCATGTGTACCGGGTCACCGAGATCGTCGGCAGTTCGCACCAGGGCGTCGACGACGCCGTCCGCAACGCCGTCGCCCGCGCCTCGCAGACCGTGCGCAATCTGGACTGGTTCGAGGTGACGCAGGTCAGGGGCCAGATCGAGAACGGGCGGATCGAGCACTACCAGGTGGGTCTGAAGCTCGGTTTCCGCATCGAGGACGCCGGCTGAGGACAGCTCCCACCGGCCGCGTGCGACGGGCCGCCGGGTCTCAGGTGCGCCCCTCCCGCTCCTGCGCGTCCGCCAGGTCGGCCGACGGGGCCGTCCAGCGGGCGCGCAGCACCCGGAACCCCGCCCGTTCGGCGTCCAGGCACACCAGTTCGTCGTCGTCCACGAGCACCCGGATCTCCCGGTCGCGGGCGAGCCGGCGCAGGACGTCCAGCTTGGTGGCGCGGGCGGGCCTGCGATCGGCGTCGCGCCGCAGGTGGATCCGCCCGGCCGGCAGTCCGTGCGCCTCCAGCCAGTCGAGCGTGTCCCGGCGGCAGCGCTCGGGCCGCCCGGTGAGGTAGACGACCTCGCACTCCCGCGCGCTGTCGCGGGCCAGCCGCACCCCCTCGGCGAGCGGCGGGTCCTGGGGCGCGGCGGCGAAGAACGCGTCCCAGTCGCGCGGCCTGCGCTCCAGGAAGCGCTGCCGGTGCGCCGTGTCGGCGAGGGTGTTGTCCAGGTCGAACACCGCGAGGGGCCGCTTGCTGCTGTCCGTCACGCGTCCACCCTAGACGGACCGGACGGGCCCGTCCGGATGCGGGGCGCGGCACCACGTCCGATGCTGGGTACATGCCCGGAGCGCTGCCCGTGACCGTGTACCCGCCCTCCCCCACCGGCGGGCGCCGGGTCCGTGTGAACGGCGAGATCCTCGGTCTCGCCTACGACACCGCGGACGTCGCCGAGTTCCTGCGCCGCGCCGGGCTCGACGTCGACCCCGTGGAGGTGACGGTCTCCCCGCTCATCGAGTGGCGCGGGGTCGGACCGGAGTACTGGGGCCCGGAGCCCGGCGCCGGGCCCGGCTGAGCGGGGATCCGGGACGCGGGGGCGCGAGCGGGAATCCCGGACGCCACGGCGCGTTGAAAGCGATGTGAGTTCTCTGATCGCGGCCACCCGCTTCTCCGTCCTCGACCGCTCCCGAACCCGCGAGGGCCGCCCGGCCGGCGAGGCGCTGCGGGACACCGTCTCCCTGGCGCGGGAGGCGGAGCGGCTCGGCTACCACCGGTTCTGGGTGTCGGAGCACCACGGCGTGCCCGGGGTCGCCGGGTCGGCGCCGACCGTGCTGGCCGCCGCCGTGGCCGCCGCGACGCGCACCGTCCGCGTGGGCACGGGCGGGGTGATGCTGCCCAACCACCGCCCGCTGGTCGTGGCCGAGCAGTTCGGGGTGCTGGAGTCGCTGTTCCCCGGGCGCATCGACATGGGCCTGGGCCGCTCGGTGGGCTTCACCGACGGCGTACGCCGCGCCCTGGGCCACGGCAAGGGCGACGCGGAGGACTTCGCGGCGCAGCTCGCCGAGCTGCTCGGCTGGTTCGAGGGCACCTCGCCGACCGGGGCGCACGCCCGGCCCGCCGAGGGGCTGCGGGTGCCGCCGTTCGTGCTGGCCATGGGCGAGGGCGCGGTGATCGCCGCCCGCGCGGGCCTGCCCATGGTCGTCGGTGATCTGCGCGACCGCGAGAAGATGCTGCGCGGCGTCGAGCGCTACCGGTCGGCCTTCCGTCCCTCGCCGTGGGCGGCCGAGCCGTACGTCGTGATCTCGGGCACGGTCGCGGTGGCCGGCACCGAGGTGGAGGCCCGCCGTCTGCTCATGTCCGAGGCATGGGCCATGGCCCACGCGCGCACCCGCGGCACCTTCCCGCCGCTGGCCCCGGCCGAGCACGTCGACGCCCTGCCGATGACCGCGAAGGAGCGCGGCCTCTACGAGTCCGGTCTGTCCGGCCAGCTCGCCGGGACCGCCGACCAGGTCGCGGACGCGCTGGAGGCGGTGCTGCGGGAGACGGCCGCCCAGGAGGTGCTGGTCACCACCAGCTCGTACGACCGGACGGCGCTGGTCGGCTCCTACCGGCGGCTGGCGGAGATCTTCACCGGCCGTGACGGGGCGGCGGCGCGCCCCGGAGTCCGGTCCGCCACCCCCTGACGGCCCGTCATCCCCTGATGGGCCGCCATCTCCTGGCTGACTGACCGCCATCTTCTGACGAGCCGCCATCTCCTGACGGGCCGTCAGACGATCGGCTCCTGCCCGGCGGCCGGGCCGGTGGCCAGCAGTGCGGTGATCTCGTCGGCGAGACGCGGGCCCAGCTCGCCCCAGCCGTCCTTGTAGCCGTAGACACCGGCCAGCGTGCGGGCCTCGTAGTCGCCGTTCAGGATCTCGATGTCGCCGGGGGTGATGAGTGCCGGGTGGGCGACACCGACGGCCGACGAGAGCTTCATCAGTTCCTTGCGCAGCTGGCGCAGGTAGACACCGGCCCGGTTGGCCTTGGAGGCGGGGTCGATGCCGCGGGCCAGCCACGGGTTCTGGGTGGCGATGCCGGTGGGGCACTTGTCGGTGTGGCACTTCTGCGCCTGGATGCAGCCGATCGACAGCATCGCCTCACGGGCCACGTTGACCATGTCGACGCCCAGGGCGAAGGCGACCGCGGCGTTCTCGGGCAGGCCGAGTTTGCCGGACCCGATGAAGGTCAGGTCGTCGGTCAGTCCCTGCTCCGCGAAGGTGCCGTAGACCCGGGAGAAGCCCATGCGGAAGGGCAGCGACACCGAGTCGGCGAAGGTCAGCGGCGCCGCCCCGGTGCCGCCCTCGCCGCCGTCGACGGTCACGAAGTCGACACCGCGGTCACCGCGCGCCATCAGCGCGGCCAGTTCCTCCCAGAAGCCCAGTTCGCCCACCGCGCTCTTGACGCCGACCGGCAGCCCGGTCTCGGCGGCGATCAGTTCGACGAAGTCGAGCATCGAGTCGACGTCGCCGAAGGCGGTGTGCCGCGACGGGGAGGCGCAGTCCCTGCCGACCGGGATGCCGCGGATCTCGGCGATCTCCGGGGTCACCTTCGCGCCCGGCAGCATCCCGCCGAGACCGGGCTTGGCGCCCTGGGAGAGCTTGATCTCGATGGCCTTGACCGGGGCGCTCGCGACCACCTGCTTGAGCTTGTCGAGGTTGAAGGTGCCGTCCTCGTCGCGGCAGCCGAAGTAGGCGGTGCCGATCTGCAGGACGAGATCGCCGCCCCTGCGGTGGTACGGCGACAGGCCGCCCTCGCCCGTGTTGTGCATCGCGCCCGCGAGCGCCGCCCCTTCGTTCAGCGCCGTGATCGCCGCACCGGAGAGCGAGCCGAAACTCATCGCCGAGATGTTCACCACGCTCGCCGGCCGGAACGCCCTGGCGCGCCCGCGCGGGCCGCCCAGCACCTTGGCCGAGGGCAGCGCCGACTGCGGGTCGTGCAGGTCGGGCAGCGGCCCGGCGAACGTGCGCTGCTTCAGGTACGCGTGGCCCTGCATGTGTTCCACGTCGTTGTCGGTGCCGAACCCGAAGTAGTTGTTCTCCTCCTTCGACGACGCGTAGATCCAGGTGCGCTGGTCGCGGCTGAAGGGGCGCTCCTCGTCGTTGGAGGTCACGATGTACTGCCGCAGCTCCGGCCCGATCGTCTCCAGCAGGTACCGGGCGTGGCCGACCACCGGGAAGTTGCGGAGCAGTGCGTGCTTCTTCTGGACGAGGTCACGGGCGGCGACCGCCGCCAGTGCCGTCGCGGTGGCCGCGACGATGGTCCGGGCGCGCATGGACGTTCCTCTCGGTGCTCGACTCCGTCGCCGGGCGACGGGCGTCGTCGTGTCGTGTCGGGCGTCGCACGGCGGGCACGACGAGGTGGGCGTCGGCGTCCGTCGGAGAACGCGGAATGATATTAGAGGTCCGCACGGACGGGCATGCGGCCAGGGCCGCGGTCCGGACGTTCGCCCTGGTGACGGCGGTGCGCCGACAGGACCGACGCCCGATGGGGCGACTCTGGGGTTTTTACGTAGGATCCTGTGGTTTGCCCGCCGTCGTCCCTCTCTGTCTGGAGCCGTGCCATGCCGACCCCTCACGACCAGTACGTCCGTGTCCGCGGGGCCCGCGAGCACAATCTCCGCGGGGTCGACGTCGATGTGCCGCGGGACGCGCTGGCCGTGTTCACGGGGGTGTCGGGCTCGGGGAAGTCGTCGCTGGCGTTCGGCACGGTCTACGCGGAGGCGCAGCGGCGCTACTTCGAGTCGGTGGCGCCGTACGCGCGCCGGCTGATCCACCAGGTGGGGGCGCCGAAGGTCGGGGAGATCAGCGGGCTGCCGCCGGCCGTCTCGCTCCAGCAGCGGCGGGCGGCGCCGACCTCCCGGTCCTCGGTGGGCACCCTGACGAACCTGTCCAACTCGCTGCGGATGCTGTTCTCCCGGGCCGGTGACTACCCGCCGGGCGCCGAGCGCCTCGACTCGGACGCCTTCTCGCCGAACACGGCGGCCGGGGCCTGCCCGGAGTGCCACGGCCTCGGGCGGGTGCACCGGACGACCGAGGAACTGCTCGTCCCCGACCCCTCGCTCTCGGTGCGCGAGGGCGCGATCGCCGCCTGGCCGGGCGCCTGGCAGGGCAAGAACCTGCGGGACATCCTCGCCGCGCTCGGCGTCGACGTGGACCTGCCCTGGCGCGAACTGCCCGCCGAGCGGCGCGCGTGGATCCTGTTCACGGACGAGCAGCCGGTGGTGACGGTGCACCCGGTGCGGGACGCGGACCGCATCCAACGGCCTTATCAGGGCACGTACATGAGCGCCCGCCGGTATGTGATGAAGACGTTCGCCGAGTCGAAGAGCCCGGCGCTGCGCGCGAAGGCCGAGCGGTTCCTGGCCTCCGCGCCCTGCCCGCTGTGCGGCGGGGGCAGGCTGCGGCCCGAGGCACTGGCCGTCACCGTCGCGGGCCGTACCATCGCCGAACTGGCGGCGCTGCCGCTGACCGAGCTGGCCGGCCTGCCCGACGGGGCCACCGAGGCCGCCCGGGTCCTGACCGGCGACCTGCGCTCGCGGATCGCGCCGATCGTCGAACTGGGCCTCGGCTACCTCTCCCTGGACCGGTCCACGCCCACCCTGTCGACGGGCGAACTCCAGCGCCTGCGGCTTGCCACGCAGTTGCGGTCGGGCCTGTTCGGGGTGGTGTACGTCCTGGACGAGCCGTCGGCCGGGCTGCACCCGGCCGACACCGAGGCCCTGCTCACGGTGTTGCGGCGGCTCAGGGACGCGGGGAACTCCCTGTTCGTGGTGGAGCACCACATGGACGTGGTGCGCGCGGCGGACTGGGTGGTGGACGTCGGCCCGCTGGCCGGGGAGCACGGGGGCCGGGTGCTGCACAGCGGGCCGGTGGAGGGGCTGGCGCGGGTGCCCGGGTCGGCCACGGCGCGGTTCCTGTTCGGCCGCGCCGCCGCGCCCGCGCGCCCGGCGCGGCAGCCGCGCGGGGAGGTGACGGTCGGCCCGGTCACCCGGCACAACCTGCGCGGGGTGACGGCCCGTTTCCCGCTGGGCGCCTTCACCGCGGTCACGGGGGTCTCCGGGTCCGGCAAGTCCACGCTGATCGGTGAGATCACCGAGGAACTGCCGGGCGTGGGGCGGCTGGTGTCGGTGGACCAGCGCCCGATCGGGCGCACCCCGCGCTCCAACCTGGCCACCTACACCGGGCTGTTCGACGTCGTGCGCAAGGTGTTCGCGGACACCGACGCGGCACGCGAACTCGGCTACGGCGTGGGCCGGTTCTCGTTCAACGTGGCCGGGGGCCGGTGCGAGACCTGCCAGGGCGAGGGGTTCGTGAGCGTGGAACTGCTCTTCCTGCCCAGTACGTACGCCCCCTGCCCGGACTGCGGCGGCGCCCGCTACAACCCCGGGACGCTGCGCGTGACGTACCGGGGGCGCAGCATCGCTGAGGTGCTGGACCTGACGGTGGAGAGCGCGGCGGAGTTCTTCGCCGACGTCCCGGCCGCCGCGCGCAGCCTGGACACGCTGCTCGACGTGGGGCTCGGCTATCTGCGTCTGGGCCAGCCCGCCACCGAGCTGTCGGGCGGCGAGGCCCAGCGCATCAAGCTCGCGAGCGAACTCCAGCGCGGCCGCCGGGGCCACACCCTCTATCTCCTGGACGAGCCGACGACGGGGCTGCACCCGGCCGATGTCGAGGTCCTGATGCGGCAGTTGCACGGTCTGGTCGACGCCGGGCACACGGTGGTCGTCGTCGAGCACGACATGTCCGTCGTCGCGGACGCCGACCATGTGGTGGACATGGGGCCCGGCGGCGGGGACGCGGGCGGCCGGATCGTGGCGGCGGGGACCCCGGCGGAGGTGGCGCGGGCGCGGGGCAGCGCCACGGCGCCGTATCTGGCCCGCGCCCTCGAACGCGTCCGGCCCGGCGGCACGGAGGAGGACGGCGGGCGGGACTGAGCGTCCGGGCAGCGCTCCCGCCGCCGCCCGGAGCCGGGGACCTCCGGCCGGGCGGGGCGCGGCGGACGTACGGGATCATGGTGTGCATGACACACACGTCCCGTCGCGGCCTGCTCGCCGCAATCGCCGCCTCCGCCGCGGCCGTCCCGCTCGGCACCGCGACCGCCGCCCCGGCGCGCGCCGCGACCACGGCCGACGGCGCGGGTGCCCCGGGCGCCGGTGCCGCCGCGTCCGGCGCCACCGTGGATCCGCTGCCCGGAGCGGGCGCCGCCCGCTCCGCGGTGACCCTGCCGCCCCTGGACGCCTCCTACTTCAGCCAGGTCGCCCTGACCGCGCCGCTCACCGCCACGGTGCTCCCCGGCACCCCCGCCCGCACCGAGGTCACCTCGGGCGGCAGCCGGGTCGCGCTGCTCACCCACGGCGCCCGAACCGTCCTGGTGGCGGGCCCGCGCAGGACGTTCACGGAGAACAAGCGGCCCTTCACCGACGACTTCGGCCGCACCCTGCCGGACACCACGCTGCCGGCCGCGCAGCGGAAGTACTGGGGGGCCTCGCCGGGCGGCGGCAGCTGGTCCACGCTCGGCCCCGCCGCCACGGACTACTCGGTGCGGCCAGGCACCGGCGTGATCGCGTTGACCACCGACTACGCCAGCCGCCACGCCAGCCTGCGCGACGACGAGATCACCGACGTCGACGTGCGCTCCGTGGCACGCTTCGACAAGGCGCCCGCCGGCGCGGCCTGTTCGTACGCGCTGTCCTTCGGCTACCAGGACACCCACAACAACTACCGGGCCCGGCTGTCCTTCCTGACCACGGGCGCGGTGCAGCTGCGCCTGGAGAAGGAGGTCGCCGACACGGTCACCCAGCTCGCCTCCCCCGTCGCGCTGGCCACCGCCGACCCCGTCGGCGCCGAGTGGACGATCCGGGTGCGCCGCGAGGGCACGCGGATCAGGGCCAAGGCGTGGCGCGGCGACACGGCGGAGCCGTCCGCGTGGGCCGTGGACGTCACCGACGGCACGTTCGGCAAGGGCCGGGTGGGGCTGCGCGCGCTGGCCGACAGGGGCTGCACCGTCCTCCCGGTCAGGCTGCTGGTGAGCCGCTTCCAGGTGGACGCGGCGAACTGGGCCGCCCCGCCGAGCGTCACCCACGGCGACTGGGTGCGGGTGCTGCCCGAGCCCTTCGACGGCACCTGGACGGCGGAGCTGGAGCGGACCGTGCGCGGCTGGGCCGGATCCACCGCGCCCGACGTGCTCGCCCACGCCGCGATGTTCCTCGCCGGGGCGCCCGCGGTCACCGCCGGGGACGGCCCCGCGCAGGGCAGGCAGGTGCTGGGCGAGGCCGGTTACGGCTATCTCGACCCGCACGGCTACCGCTACGAGGGCGCCGACTTCCACGAGTACATGGGCATCGGCTGGACCTTCCCCGACGGCGCCCGCACCGGCCCGTCGGGCAAGCAGGCCGGAAACCTGGACTGCTCGGGCTACACGCGCATGGTCTACGGCTACCACATGGGCGTACCGATGGCCGCGGGCGCGGACACCTCCGGGGAGCGGATACCGCGCACGTCCCGTGACATGGCCGACCACACGCCCGGTGTGCTCGTCGACCGCACCGACGGCACCGCGCCACCGGCGGCGGACCGGCTCCAGCCCGGCGACCTCGTGCTGTTCGACGCCGACTCGGGCGACGACGACCCCGACCGGCAGATCGTGACGGTCGACCACGTCGGCATCCACCTGGGCACGGACGCCACCGGCGGGCGCCGCTTCCTGTCCAGCCGCAAGACGGTGAACGGGCCCACCATGTCCGACCTCGGCGGCGCCTCGCTGCTGGACGGGACGGGCACGTACGCCACGTCCCTGCACACCGTGCGCCGTATCTGACACGAGCGGGCGCACCGCCGGGGCTCCGGCGGACCGGTCCCCGGCGGTGCTACGCGCGCACGGCGGCGCGTGCGGGCAGCGGCCGGGCCGGACCGCCGCTCCGGCCGCCGTGCTGGGCGGCGGCGGCCAGGGCGCGGCGGTCGCGGCAGGTGCCCGGCGGCAGGGCGGGCCGCACGTCGACGCGGGCGGACAGGCCGCGGGCCGAGGCGACCCGCCACAGCGACGCGAGCAGGCTGTCGTCGCCGACGAAGGCGGCGGCGGTTCCGGCCGCTCCGCCGCCCGCCCGGTAGTCGATCCGGACCGGCTGGACCGCCACCCGCGCGTCCAGGGCGGCCTGGAAGACGGCCCGGTGGAAGCGGCCCTGCTCCCGTCCGCACCAGGTGCTGCCCTCGGGGAAGGCGGCGACGGCGGTGCCCGCGCGCAGCGCGTCCGCGATCCGGCCGACCGTGCCGGGCAGGGCACGCAGCCGGTCCCGTTCGATGAACAGGGCGCCACCGCTGGCCGCGAGCCGGCCGGCCAGCGGCCAGCGGCGGATCTCCCGTTTGGCGAGCATCCTGGCCGGGCGCACCGCGGCCAGCAGCGGCACGTCGAGCCACGAGACATGGTTGGCCACCAGCAGCAGCCCGCCGGTGGGCGCGGCGGCCCCGTTGATCTCGACGCGGACCCCGGCGGCCCGGACGAGCGCCCGGCACCAGCGCCGGATCCAGTGCGCGGGCAGGCGCGGGCCGAGCGGGGACAGCGCGATCCCGGCCAGCAGCAGCGCCGCCAGCGCGGTGAGCCGCAGCACGGCCAGCGGGGCACGGACCGCCGGGGCGGCCCCGCTCAGACAGGTGCCCGGGGTGCAGGGCGCGGCCGGCAGCCAGGCGCTCACCGGACGGCCGGGGCGAGGGAGAGGAAGTGCCGCAGATAGCGCGGGTCGACGCGGCGCATGGACAGCAGCACGTACAGGTCGGCGACGCCGAAGTCGGGGTCGTGGGCGGGTTCGCCGCACACCCAGGCGCCCAGGCGGAGGTAGCCGCGCAGCAGGGCGGGCAGTTCGGCGCGGGCGGGCGCCGGGGCGGCGTTCGCGGGCAGCCAGGGCAGCAGCGGGCGCACCCGGTACTCGGCCGGTGCCAGGTGCTTGGCGCGCACCCGGTCCCAGGTGCGGGCCGCCTGCGCGCCGCCGTCGGCGAGCGGCAGCGAGCAGCAGCCGGCGAGCCACTCCTGGCCGTGGTCGACCATGTAGCGGGCTATGCCGGCCCAGATGAGGCCGATCACGGTGCCGTCGCGGTGGTCGGGGTGGACGCAGGAGCGGCCCACCTCGACGAGCGAGGGGCGGATCGGGCCGAGGGCCGTCAGGTCGAACTCGCCCTCGGAGTAGAGGCGTCCGGCGACCGCGGCCCGCTCGGGCGGCAGCAGCCGGTAGGTGCCGACGACCTGCCCGGTGGCGGTGTCGCGCACGAGGAGGTGGTCGCAGTAGGCGTCGAAGGCGTCGATGTCGTGCCCCGGTTCGGGGGTGGCGAGCAGGGCGCCCATCTCCCCGGCGAAGACGTCGTGGCGCAGCCGCTGCGCGGCGCGCACATCGGCCTCGTCGCTGGCGAGGGCTACGGTGTAGCGGGCGGGTGCCGAGGACTGCGGGGGCCGTGCGAGTGCGGTACCACCGGACATGGCTCTCTCCTGGTCACGGGCGGATCACGGGCCGGTACGGACAGGGAAGCGGGAAGGGCGCTCGCGGACCGGCGGTGCGGTCCGTCGTTCCTGTTCTTCCGGTGCCGGCTGTCCGGTGCGTGACCGGTGCCAGGAGAGGGGGTGTGCGGTTGTTGAATGCCCGGGTGCGAGGCGGGGCCGGGGATGAGCACCACTCCCGGCCCCGTCCGTCCGCCCCCTCGGCGAACGTCTTGTGGGCGGCCTACCGCTTGCCCGCCCTGCGGGTGGCCCGCAGCCACTCCTTGTTCATGCTGGTGATCGACACCAGGGGGATGCCCTTGGGGCAGGCGGTGGCGCACTCGCCGGTGAGGGTGCAGCCGCCGAACCCCTCCTCGTCCATCTGCGCGACCATGTCCAGGACCCGGCTCTCGCGTTCGGGGGCGCCCTGCGGCAGCACGTTGAGGTGGTTGACCTTGGCCGAGGTGAACAGCATCGCCGCGCCGTTGGGGCAGGCGGCCACGCAGGCGCCGCAGCCGATGCACTCGGCGTGCTCGAAGGCGAAGTCGGCGTCCGGCTTCGGTACGGGTGTGGCGTGGGCCTCGGGGGCGGCGCCGGTGGGGGCGGTGATGTAGCCGCCGGCCTGGATGATCCGGTCGAAGGCCGAGCGGTCCACCACGAGGTCCTTGACCACCGGGAAGGCGGCGGCCCGCCAGGGTTCGACGTCGATGGTGTCGCCGTCGCGGAAGGAGCGCATGTGCAGCTGGCAGGCGGTGGTGCGCTCGGGGCCGTGCGCGTCGCCGTTGATGACGAGGCTGCACGCGCCGCAGATGCCCTCGCGGCAGTCGTGGTCGAAGGCGACGGGGTCCTCACCGGCGAGGATGAGCTGTTCGTTGAGGATGTCCAGCATCTCCAGGAAGGACATGTCGGACGAGACGTCGTCCAGCTCGTAGGTGGACATGGCGCCCTCGGCGGCGGCGTTCCGCTGCCGCCAGACGCGCAGGGTGAGCTTCATGCGTAGCTCCGCTGGGTGGGGTGGACGTACTCGAAGACCAGGTCTTCCTTGTGCAGGACGGGGGCCTCGCCGGTGCCGGTGAACTCCCAGGCCGCCGCGTAGCCGAACTCCTCGTCCCGGCGGGCGGCCTCGCCGTCGGGGGTCTGGGACTCCTCGCGGAAGTGGCCGCCGCAGGACTCGGCGCGGTGCAGGGCGTCGAGGCACATCAGCTCGGCCAGTTCCAGGTAGTCGACGATGCGGTTGGCCTTCTCCAGGGACTGGTTGAACTCCTCGCCGGTGCCGGGCACCTTGATGCGCCGCCAGAACTCGTCGCGGATCTGCGGGATGCGCTCCAGCGCCTTGCGCAGCCCGGCGTCGCTGCGGGCCATGCCGCACAGCTCCCACATGAGTTCGCCGAGTTCGCGGTGGAAGGAGTCGGGGGTGCGGTCGCCGTCCACGGCGAGGAGCAGATGGAGCCGGTCCTCGGTCTCGGCCAGCGCCTCCTGGACGACGGGGTGGTCGTCGGTGACCGGGGCCTGGTGCGGGTGGCGGGCCAGGTAGTCGTTGATGGTGGCCGGCAGGACGAAGTAGCCGTCGGCCAGGCCCTGCATCAGCGCGGAGGCGCCGAGGCGGTTGGCGCCGTGGTCGGAGAAGTTGGCCTCGCCGATCGCGAACAGGCCGGGCACCGTGGTCTGGAGGTCGTAGTCGACCCAGAGGCCGCCCATCGTGTAGTGCACGGCGGGGTAGATCCGCATCGGCACCTCGTACGGGTTCTCTGCGGTGATCCGCTCGTACATGTCGAAGAGGTTGCCGTACTTCTCCTCAACCCCGCCGCGGCCCAGGCGCCGGACGGCGTCGGCGAAGTCGAGGTAGACGCCCTGTCCGCCGGGGCCCACTCCCCTGCCCTCGTCGCAGACGTTCTTGGCGGCGCGGGAGGCGATGTCGCGGGGCACGAGGTTGCCGAAGGAGGGGTAGATGCGCTCCAGGTAGTAGTCGCGCTCGTCCTCGGGGATCTCGTTCGGCGGGCGGTCGTCGCCCTTGGCCTTCGGCACCCAGATGCGGCCGTCGTTGCGCAGCGACTCGCTCATCAGGGTCAGCTTGGACTGGTGGTCGCCGGTGCGCGGGATGCAGGTGGGGTGGATCTGGGTGAAGCAGGGGTTGGCGAAGTAGGCGCCGCGCCGGTGCGCCCGCCAGACGGCGGTCGCGTTGGAGTTCATGGCGTTGGTCGACAGGTAGAAGACGTTGCCGTAGCCGCCGGAGGCGAGGACGACGGCGTCCGCGAAGTAGGTGTCGATCTTCCCCGTGATCAGGTCGCGGGCCACGATGCCGCGGGCGCGGCCGTCGACGACGATCAGGTCCAGCATCTCCGTGCGCGGGTGCATCTCGACGTTCCCGGCGGCGATCTGCCGCGACAGCGCCTGGTAGGCGCCGAGCAGGAGCTGCTGCCCGGTCTGGCCGCGGGCGTAGAAGGTGCGGGAGACCTGGACGCCGCCGAAGGAGCGGGTGTCGAGCAGGCCGCCGTACTCGCGGGCGAAGGGGACGCCCTGGGCCACGCACTGGTCGATGATCTCGACGGAGATCTGGGCGAGCCGGTGGACGTTGGACTCGCGGGAGCGGAAGTCGCCGCCCTTGACGGTGTCGTAGAACAGGCGGTGCACCGAGTCACCGTCGTTGCGGTAGTTCTTCGCGGCGTTGATGCCGCCCTGCGCGGCGATGGAGTGGGCCCGGCGCGGGGAGTCCTGGTAGCAGAACTGCACGACGCGGTAGCCCTGTTCGGCGAGGGTGGCCCCGGCCGAGCCGCCCGCGAGGCCGGTGCCGACGACGATGACCGTCTGTCCGCGCCGGTTGGCCGGGTTGACCAGCCTGGCCTCGAAGCGCCGGGTGTCCCAGCGCTGTTCGACCGGCCCGGAGGGGGCCTTGGTGTCGGCGACCGGTTCACCGGTCGTGTAGTCGGCGTAGGCGGTCATGTCAGCTCACCACTCCGGTCATCACGCCCACCGGTACGGCGATGAAACCGGCCGTGAGCAGTACTGCGAGGACGTCTGCGACGGTCTTCAGGGCGCGGTCGCGGGCCCGGCTGCCGACGCCGAGGGTCTGGGCGGCGCTCCAGAAGCCGTGCCGGATGTGCAGGCCGAGCGCCAGCATGGCGACGATGTAGATCACGTTGCCGTACCAGGTGGAGAAGGTGTCCACGACGTTCTGGTACGGGTGGCCCTCCTGGAAGCCGCCGGAGTGCACGGTCCCGGTGGTCAGGTCCAGCAGGTGCCAGACGATGAACAGGCCGAGGATGATCCCGCCCCAGCGCATGGTGCGGGTGGCGTAGCTCGCGCGGGGCCTGGCGTGCACGTACTTGGCCGGGCGCGCCCGGATGTCGCGGCGGCTGAGCTGGTACGCGGAGACGGCGTGCGCGACCACCGCGACGACCAGCACGACCCGGATCAGCCAGAGCGTCCACTCGTAGTGCATGAACGGCTCGCCCACGGTGCGCAGCCAGTGCGCGTAGTGGTTGAACTCGCCCGCGCCGAAGTAGATCTTCAGATTCCCGATCATGTGGGCGACCAGGTACAGCAGCATGATCAGGCCGCTGACCGCCATCACGGCCTTCTTCCCGACGGTCGACCGCCACACGGTGCGTGCCATGGACGGCCGTCGGTCCGTCCGCGTTGCCAGAGCCATGGGACCGACGCTAGGCCCGCCGGGGGTCATCGGTCCAAGACATGGTCCGGCTCGTTCCGATAGGCAGCGGCTATCATGGCCGGGTGCAGCTCCAGCAGCTCCAGTACTTCGTGGCCGTCGCCGAGACCCGGCACTTCACCCGGGCCGCCGATCTGGTCCATGTCGCCCAGCCCTCGCTGTCCCAGCAGATCAAGGCGCTGGAGCGGGAGCTGGGCGCCGATCTGTTCCAGCGGGCGCGCGGCAACATCACGCTCACCGACGCGGGCGAGGCGCTGCTGCCGCTGGCCCGGCGCATCCTCGCCGACGCGGACACCGCCCGGCACGAGGTGCAGGAGCTGGCCCAGCTGCGCCGGGGCCGGGTGCGGCTGGGCGCCACGCCGAGCCTGTGCACCGGGCTGCTGCCGGACGTGCTGCGCGCCTTCCACGACCGCTACCCGGGCATCCGACTGCTGGTCGAGGAGGGCGGTTCGCACGACCTCGTACGGGAACTGGCGCGCGGCGCCCTGGACCTGGCCCTGGTGGTACTGCCGCTGCCCAGCCCGTCCCCCGCGCTGACCACGGTGGAGCTGCTGCGCGAGGACCTGGTCGTGGTGTCCTCCTCGGACGTGCCGCCGCCCGGACCCGCGGGACGGCGGACGGTGCGCATCGCGGACCTGGCGGGCGCGCGGCTCGTGATGTTCCGCCACGGCTACGACCTGCGGGAGCTGACGGTCGCCGCGTGCCGCGCCGAGGGCTTCGAGCCGGAGTTCGCCGTGGAGGGCGGTGAGATGGACGCCGTCCTGGGCTTCGTACGGGCCGGTCTGGGCGTCGCCGTCGTGCCCCGCATGGTCGCCACCCGCTCCGGGCACGGTCTGCGGGTGACCCCGCTGGCCCGCCCCGGCCTGCACCGCACGATCGCCCTGGCCCACCGCAGCGACGTGGCGCCGCCGCGGGCGGCCAGGGAGCTCCAGCGGATGCTGCTGGAGCGGTGAGCGGGCCCGGCGCCCGGCACCGGGGGCGCTCCCGGCGGCGGCCGACGAAGGCGTACGGCGCTCAGCCGCGCACGGCCGGGGACAGCACCTCCTCGCACCACTGGCCAAAGCCGGTGGGCGCCGTGTCCGGGGTGCTCGGCACACCGGCGCCGTAGAAGCCCTGCTCGTCCTGGGCGCGGACCATGTCGACGACGCCCTGCGCCCACGCCTCGCCGGCACCGTGGTCCAGCAGGGCGCGCCGGAAGTCGTCGAGGGCGACCGGCCGCATCCGGACCGGGCGGCCCAGCACCTCGGACATCACCTCGGCCATGCCCTCGGGCGTCAGCGCGTCGGGGCCCACCAGCGGGACGTCCTCCTGCCCGGTCCAGGACGGGTCGAGCAGGAGCCGGGCAGCGGTGGCGGCGATGTCGCGGGTGGCACAGGTGCGCAGGACCCGTCCGCCGTCGTTGGCCAGGTGGAAGACCCCATGGTCATGGATGAGCGGGGCCTGCCCGAGCAGGTTCTCCATCAGGAAGGGCGGGCACAGCGCCCGGTAGTGCACACCGGTGGCCGCGATCGACTCGTCCATCGCCAGGGAGGCGGAGATCTGCCCGGCGTCCACGGCGGTCTTGCGGCCCAGGGTGGAGACGCCCACCACCCGCCGCACGCCCTGCTCCCCGATCACCCGGCACAGCGCGTCGGCGAAGGCACGGAAATGGCCCTCGACGCTCTCGGCGCCCGGCGCCGGCGGCACCAGCCAGAAGACCTGGTCGGCGCCCGCCGCCGCTTCGGCGAGCAGTCCGGGGTCGCTGTGCGAGCCGCGGAACACCTCGGCCCGCTCCCGGGCCCGCAGGGTGAGCCGGGCCGGGTCCCGGGCGATCACCCGGAGCCGTCCGGCCGTCTCCGGCTCGTCGAGGAGGAGGTCGAGCAGGCGCCCGCCGATCTGGCCGGTCGGAGTGGTCACGAGCATCACGAGGATTCTCCCGAAGTCACAGAAGTCGGAAAAGGTAAGGGTGGAGTAGAGGGTGAGAGTCGAGGCGGCGGGAGTCGAGGCGGCGCCGCCGTGCGACGAGCCGTCCGTCCCGTCCGCCCTCCTCCCCCGATCCTTCGCCCGTCACCTCCGGAACTGAAGGTCCGGTCCGGTCGCGGTCGTTACCCTGAAGGCAATACCGACCGGAAGGGGCAGCCGTGGAGTCCCGTGCCCTGCGCTATTTCGTCGCCGTCGCCGAGGAGCTGAACTTCGCCCGCGCCGCCGAGCGGCTCGGCATCTCGCCGCCCCCGCTGTCCCGCGCGATCCGCGCGCTGGAGACGGACCTCGGCGTCACCCTGTTCGAGCGGAGCACCCACCGGGTGGCGCTGACCCCGGCCGGCGAGGTGCTGCTCACGGAGGGCCGGATCGCGCTGGACGCGCTGACGGCGGCCGGACGCCGGGCGCAGCGGGCCGTCGCACCGCAGGCCGGGCTGGTCCTCGCGGTCAAGGCGGACGGCGACGCGGGGCTGCTGGAACCGATCCTGGAGCGCTTCGCCGCCGATCCCGCCGCCGTCCCGGTGACGGTCCGGCTGTGCGCGCTGCACGAGTCCGCCACGCTGCTGCGCCGCGGCGAGGCGGACGTGGCCCTGGTCCACGGCCCCTACGACCCGACCGGCCTGGACAGCGAGCCCCTCACCGTGGAGCCGCGCGTCGCCGCCGTGGCGGCCGCCCATCCGCTCGCCGCGCGCACCCGGCTCAGCCTGGACGACCTGGGCATGACCGCGGAGGACGTCGGCCGGCCCGTCGGGCGACCCCGGGACGACTGCCGCGATCTGGCCCAGTTGCTCACCCTGGTCGCGCTCGGCGAGGTCGTGACGCTGCTGCCCGCCTCCGTGACCCTGCGCTATCCGCGCCCCGGTGTCGCCTACCGCCCCGTCGTGGACGCGCCCGCCGCCGTCATGGCGGTCGCCTGGCCCCAGCAGTCGCGCTCGACCGCCACGGCGGCCCTGGTCCGGGCGGCCACGGCGGTGGCCGAGGCGCGGACACGGGCGCGGGAGCGCACGCCCGACGAGGCGTCGTTCACCCCCTGAACCGGCCTGGGAACCGGGGCCGTGGCCGGAGCCGGAGGCGGGACGCGGGGCAGGGCGGGCGCCGGAGCCGCGGCGGAGGCGGCGGAAGGCGTACCGGTAGGGCGCGGCCCGGCCGGGACGGCCCCCGACCGCGTCCGGCGCACGTAGCCGCACCCGCACCCGCACCCGCTACACATGCACCCGTCGCACGCACCCCCGGCCGCACACACTCGGGGCTCACCGCATACGCGGTCGGGGGCTCGCCGCGTACCACTGCCCGCGCCGGACTGCCCGCGCCGGGCGGAACCGTCCCGCCGCCTCAGCCCGTCGCGTCCGCCAGGGCCAGCTCGTGGAGCCGGTCCGGCGGGCCGGGGCGGGCGTAGTACCAGCCCTGGGCCGTGTCGCAGCCCAGTATCCGCAGCTGTTCCGCCTGGGCTCCGGTCTCCACGCCCTCGACGGTGACCGCGAGGTCCAGGCTGTGCGCCAGGGCGACGATCCCCTCGACGATCTTCAGGTCGACGGGGTCCGCCGGGAACTGCTGCATGCCCTGGGTGAAGGAGCGGTCCAGCTTGAGCACGCTCACCGGCAGCCGCCGCAGGTTGGCCAGGTTGGAGTAGCCGGTGCCGAAGTCGTCCAGCGCGATGTCCACGCCCATGTCGGCCAGCCGGCGCAGCGGCTTGAGCAGATCGTCGTCCGCGCCGATCAGCGCCGATTCGGTCACCTCCAGGCACAGCGCGTCCGGGGTCACCCCCGCGCGCTCCAGGATGTCGACGGTGTCCTGGACGAGCCCGGGGGTGGCCGAGCTGGCACGGCGACAGATTGACGTTGATGCGCAGCGGCCCGCTGGTGCCCTCACCGTGCCGCTCCCGCCACTCGCGGGCCTGGCGCACCGACTGCTCCATGACCCAGCGGCCCAGCGGCACGATCAGCCCGGTGTGCTCGGCGAGCGGGATGAACCGGTCGGGGCCGAGCACACCGTGCTGCGGGTGCAGCCAGCGCACCAGCGCCTCAGCGCCGCGCACACTGCCGTCGCCGAGGTGCACCAGCGGCTGGTACTCGATGAAGAACTCGCCCCGGTCGAGCGCGGCGGGCAGCGCCGTGGTGAGCCCGTGCCGGGTGATGGCGCGGGCGTCGGCCTCCGGGTCGGCCAGCTCGAAGCGGTTGCCGCCCGCCGACTTGGCCCGGTACATGGTGATGTCGGCGCTGCGCAGCACCTCCGCCGCGCTGCGCTCCCCCACCGGGCCCTCGACGACGCCGATGCTGCCGCGCACGGTCAGCTCGCGTCCGTCGATGCGGATGGGGGCGAGCAGCGCGTTCATGATGCGGGTGGCGAGGTCGTCGACCTCGCTGCGGCTGTCGGCTCCGGTGGTCAGCGCGACGAACTCGTCGCCGCCGAGCCGGGCGACCATCTCGCCGGGCGCGGTCGCGCACCCTTGGAGCCGGTCGGCGACCTCCACCAGCAGCCGGTCGCCGGCCGCGTGGCCGAGGCTGTCGTTGATGGTCTTGAAGCCGTCCAGGTCGAGGTAGCACAGCCCGAAGCGGCTGCCCTCGCCCGCGTTGAGCGTCTTCTCCAGCCGTTCGAAGAACAGGGTGCGGTTGGGCAGCCCGGTGAGCGCGTCGTGGGTGGCCTCGTAGCGCAGCCGCAGGTTGAGCAGCCGGCGCTCGGTGGTGTCCTCCATCAGGGCCAGCTGGTACTGCGGGTTGCCGTCGGGGTCGCGCAGCAGGGAGACGGTCAGGTTGGTCCACAGAACCGTGCCGTCGGGGCGGTAGAAGGCCTTCTCCACGTGGTAGTGCTCGCGCTCGCCGCGCACCAGTTCCTGGTACAGCCGCCAGGTCTGCGGGGCGTCGTCGGCGTGCGTCCACTCCTGGACGTTGCGCACGCGCAGGCTCTGCTCGGAGCCGCCGAACATGCGCAGCAACGCGCCGTTGACCTGGAGGACGTTGCCGTCGAGGTCGGCGATCCCGATGCCTATGGCGGCACCCTCGAACACGGCGCGGAAGCGGGCCTCGCTGGCGTGCAGCGCCTGGGCGACCACGCCCTGGGCGCGCAACGCGGCCTGCGCGATGGCCTCCTGCTCGGCGAGGGTGCGCTCGCGCAGCGCCCGCGCGAACCCGGCGGCCATGGCGTGCTGGAGGCGTCCGGAGCGGGCCCGCAGGTCCTCCGGGTCGCCGTCCTCGCCGCAGTAGAGCACGAGGTAGGCGTCCACGCAGTCCAGGGAGCGGCTCAGTGCCTCGGGCGCCGTGCAGTGCGCCCCGATCAGCGCGGCACCGACCGCCTCGCCCTCCGCTGCGTCGAACGCCCTGGCCCGCAGCGCCCCGCTCAGCCGGCGGGCCAGCGGCAGGAGTTGCTCCTCGAACTCCGGGCGGGTCAGCGACGTGGAGGTCACCGGGAAGACCGCCCGGCTCCAGATCGTCGTCAGCCGGCGCAGTCTGTCCTCCGGGCCGTCCGGCTGCGTGTTCACGCCGTACGCCCCACGCCGGCGTATCCGGAGAAGGCATAAGGATCCTCGTCCTCAGGCGCCGTCTCCGGCCGCCAGCGCGCCATCGGCACCAGTCCGGGTTCCACCATGTCGTACCCCTCGAAGAACCGCGCGATCTCCTCGCGCGAGCGCATGATCAGCGGATTGCGGATGCCCTTGTATACGTCGACCGCGCCCTCGCTCCGCTCCGGCGGCAGCGGGATTCCCTCGTACGAGGCATGCGTGAGGATCAGCAGGCTGCCGGGGGAGAGCGCGTCGCGCAGCGCGGCGACGGCGGTGTACGGGTCGTCCGTGTCTTCCACGAAGTGAAGTATGGCAACGAGAAGCAGCGCCACTGGCCGATTCAGGTCGATCAGCCGCCGCAACGGGGGGCTCTCGAGGATCTCGTGGGGCTTGCGCAGGTCCGCCGCGACCACGTCCGCGTCGTCGTTGTCCGCGAGGACGGCCTGGCTGTGGGTGACCGCGACCGGGTCGTGGTCGACGTAGACCACGCGGGCGCCGGGGCGGGCGCCCTGGGCGACCTCGTGGACGTTGCCGAAGGTGGGGATGCCGGACCCGATGTCGAGGAACTGCGTGACGCCCTCGTCCAGCGCGAACCGCACGGCGCGACGCATGAACGCCCGGTTGGCCTGCATGACCTTGGGCAGCCCCGGCATGAACTCCATGGCCCTGCGGGCCGCTTCGCGGTCGATCTCGAAGTTGTGCGAACCGCCCAGGTAGTAGTCGTAGATCCGGGCGACGCTCGGCACCGAGATGTCGATGCTCCGTGGGGCCCAGGCGGGACGCTCCATCTTCTCTCCACAACGTAGGCGATCCGGTGTTCGAGCTGAGGCTACTGATCGCCTGCCAAAGGGGCGAGAGGAAACGGAAATTGACCATCCGTTCCCGGTCACCACCTGCGGCGTACGGGTCCGTCGGGCGCCCGCATCACGGTGGATTGCGCCGATGTGCGGGCCCGGCGGAAGCGCTCGGGCGTGCGCTCCGGCACACCGCGACCGCCCCCCTTGGCGCGGTGCGGAAGGTGAGCGCTCCGGCGGACCGGGCATGTGCGGTGTGCGCGGTGTGCGCATACACACACCGTCACTTCTGTGTGCGGAGCCCACGGCCCGGCCCCGGGCCAGACCCCCGCGCCCGGACCCCACCGGCTCGCGACGGCTCACGTCGGCTCGCGTCGGCTTCGGGCCGGGTTCGAGTCCGTCTGCCGCCGCTCTCCACCACATCGCACGCGCGTCCGTATCGGCTCGGCGAAGGCGGTCGTCCGGCCAAACCCTCCTCCGCCCCGTTTCGCTCCTTCGGACCAATCGTCCGGCGCGTCGGAGTGCGCGGGTCCGGGGCGGCCCATGATCTCGGTCGTGCATCGACCGAAACCGACCCGATTCGCCCTGGTGATGCGGGTGTTGGCGCCGACGGCCGTGGCGTGGACCTGCGTGGGTGTCCCGGCCGCGCCGGCGGCCGCCGACGCCTGCGCCTACGCCTCCACGGGGCCGGGCGGAACCGTGGCGGTGGCGGTGGCCGGCGGCGGAACCTGGCCCCCGTTCCCTCCGTGCCCGAGGCCCACGCCCACGCCCACACCTACGCCCACGCCCACGCCGACTCCGCCCCCCAGTCCCACCCCGTCGCCCACGCCGAAACCCCCGCCGCCGCCGAAGCCCACCCCCCGCCCGACCCCACCGCCGAAGCCCCGGCCCACGCCGCCGCCCCCGCGACCGGCCCCCGTGGTCCCCGCGCCCCGCCCGGCACCGCCGAGGCCGGCCCCGCCCCCGCCTCCCTCGCCCACTCCTACCCCGTCACCGAGTCCCACGCCCCGCCCCGGCCCCTCGGCGCGGCCGGTCGCCTATCCGCACTACCGGGCCCAGCCGCACCGGCACACGCCCCGGCGCGCTCCGTCGCCGATCACCTACGTCCTGTTGATCGCGGTGCCCGCGCTGGTCGCCGTCGCCGCGCTCCGCCCGCGCTGACCCCTGGAGGAACCCGTTGTCGGAATGGCTTGTTCTCGTCCTCGCGATGCTGGCCGCCTGTGCCGTGGTCGTGATCATCACCCTCGTACGGGACCGCACGGCGGCCGAGGACGAGGACCCCAGCGACACCCCGGACGTCATCGAGTACATGACGATGTGGATCGGTGTGGTGTACGCCATCGTGCTGGGCCTGGCCATCGCCGGGGTCTGGGAGGCCCGGGTCTCCGCCCAGGACCACGTCCAGGCCGAGGCCCAGGCGCTGCACGAGATCTCCGAACGCGTCCGGGTCTATCCGCCGGATGTGCGCGACCGGATCCGTTCCGATGTCAACGCCTATGTCGGACACGTCGTGCACACCGAGTGGAAGACGATGGTCGACCACGGCCATGTGACGAAGCAGGGCGACCAGTTGCTGGAGAAGATCCGCGCCGACGTCACCGACTACCAGCCGAAGTCCGACTTCGAGGCGCAGGCGTACCAGCCGCTCGTGGACCAGGTGACCGCCGCCGACCAGGCCCGCGCCGCCCGCTCGGACTCCACCGGGACGACGATGCCCGGCGTGGTCTGGTTCGGGCTGATCGCCGGGGCGGTGATCACCATCGGCATGGTCTTCGCGCTCCAGATCCGGCGCACCCCGCGCGAACTGGTCCTCGCGGGGGTGTTCTCCGCGCTGATCGCCTTCCTCCTCTTCCTGATCTGGGACTTCGACGCGCCCTACAGCCGGGGCGTCGCGTCGTCGACGGCGCCCTTCCTGGACATGTTCCCGGGCATCACCCGCTGAGGCGGGCGGGTACGGAGGGGGCGCGCGGGAGTGACGGGCACTCACCGGCCGGTACCCCGGCCGCGGGTGCGCCGTCCCCTGTGCGGCCCACACGGTTGCCCCGTTCGCCCGGGTGCGATAGCGCCGGAGTGCACATGTTCCTAGCGTTTCGATCATCGAGGTGCATTTCAGGCGCACGCGGAAAAGGTCCGCAGCTGCTCCTCGGGGACCGGAGGAATCACCATGCGCGTGATACGCGTCGTTTCGGCGGCACTGCTGGGTCTGGGCGCCCTCACCCTCTCCGCACCCGCGGCCGTCGCGAGCGGCGGTGACGGCGGCTCCTACGACGGCGGCGGCCACTCGTCGTACGGCGGCGGCGGAGGCGGCGACCGCTCCTACGGCGGCGGAGGCGGCGACCGCTCCTACGGCGGCGGAGGCGGCGACAGCGGCTCCTACGGGGGCGACGAAGAGGACGAGGGCCGCGGCGGCCGGGGCGGAGGCAAGCCCGAGCACTTCCAGCACGGCGTCCGCGCGGGCGGCGGCGGCACCGTCGCCGGGTTCGACCTGAAGGAGGTCGGCATGGGCACGGCGCTCATCGCCGGTTCGGTGGGCACGGCGTACTACCTGTCGCGGCGCCGCACCGGCGAGGAGGGCGTCGCCTGACACCGTCGCCCCCACACATCTTCGCCCCGGACCTGTGCGGGTCCGGGGCGAAGGTGTGTCAGGAAGGTGCCCGCCGGGCCCGGTCCCGCCGCGGACGGATGCGCGCGGGTGCCGCCGCGACGCGCGGCGGTCCGGCCTCCGCCGCGCGGGACGGAGACCGGACCGGAGGCCGTGGGCGTACGGCGCCGTCAGACGCGCTTGCCGGGCCGGCGGCGCATCAGGAGCACCCCGCCGCCGACGACGCCCGCCGCCACCAGACCGCCGCCGATGGCGATGTCCGCCTTGGTCGCGCCGGTGGTCGTGGCGCCGCCGAGGCCGCCGCGCACACCGCCGACGACGGTGAACGCCCCCGGGCGGGTCAGGGTGCGGCCGTCGCACCGGACGGTGATGTCGTACGTGCCGGGGCGGGCGTCCTCGCGGACGGTGGCCACGCCCCGCGCCCTCTCGCCCGCGCCGTCGACGGGTCGCAGTCCGGTGGTCGAGAAGGCGCGTGAGGCGGCGGTCCCGCCGCCCCGGCAGCCTTCCACCGTGATCGCCAGCTGCCCGCCGCGGGCGATCACGCCGGGCAGGGCGGTGATGTCGCGGATCCCGCCGGAGCCACCGCCCGGACCACCGCCGGGACCGCCACCACCGGGACCGCCGCCACCGGGGCCCCCGCCGGGACCGCCTCCGGTCCAGCCGCCCGGCCCGCCGACCTGGCCGCCCCCGTGGCCGCCGCCGTGCCCCTCGCCGAACCCGCCGACCTGGCCGTGTCTCGGCCGGTGTTCGTGCCCCCGCCCGAACCCGCCGTCCGGGCCGCGCCCGAAGCCTCCGTCCGGGCCCCGGCCGCCGCCGAACCCGCCCATCTGGCCGTTGCCCGGACCGCCGTCGTGGCCACCGCCGAAGCCGCCCGCCCCGCCGACTCCGCCCACGCCGCCGACACCGCCGACACCGCCTGTGCCACCGATGCCGACGCCGCCACCGACCTGGCCGCCGCCGGGGCCGCCGATCTGACCGTTGCCGGGTCCTCCGACCTGACCGTTGCCCGGACCGCCGACCTGGCCGTTCCCGAAGCCGCCGATCTGGCCGTTGCCCGGCCCGACGTCCCAGCCGCCGGGGGCGTCGCCGCCCTTGGCGGCGGCCACCGGGGCGGCCAGCCCTACGGCGGCGACGGCGGCCACCAGGGCCGCCAGGGGGGTACGAGTGATGGACATGTGTTCCTCCGCGGAAGGCGCCCCGGGGGCCCGTACCCGGTCGATCGGCGAGAAAGCGCCTCCCGCGAGAACCCTCGGACGGCCCGTACCCGACCGCATTTCGGCGCTCGTCCGACCCGGTGAGCCGATCCGCCGGTGAATTCACCCCGTTGAAGGTCGCCGCAGGTCACGGGTTGTCATAAAGCCCCCGTACGGCCCGACTCGGATGGCGCACGAAAAGGCGGTGCGCCACCCGTTCGCCACCGTCCCGTCGCCGGTTCCCGGCGCCGGACTTAGCGTGCAGGCACGGGCGATGAGAACGGTGCCGGCCGCGCCGAGAGGGGATGGCGTATGACTGCGAGCGAGCTGTCCGGATTCCGGGAAGAGGAGGAGCCGCAGCCGCGGCGGAAGCGTGCGCCGTGGGGCGTGATAGCGCTGGTCCTGCTCTCCGGGCTCGCTCTCATCCGCAACGGCTCGGGCGAGTTCGACGCCGGTCCGCCGCAGCCCGCCAAGGCGGCGGCACCGGACGTCGCGCGCGCGGTGCCCAGCACTCCGCAGCCCACGGACGGCGCGGACGTACCGGCCCTGGGGCGCTCGGTGCCCGACCGGATCAGGGTCCCCGTGATCCAGGTCGACGCGCCCGTCACCCCGGTCGGCGTGGACAGCGACGGCTGGGTCGCGGCACCGCCCCCGGACGACCCGAATCTGGCGGGCTGGTTCAACGGCGCCGTCACCCCCGGGGAGAAGGGGACCGCGGTCGTCGTCGGCCATGTGGACAACACCATGGGCCCGGCGGTCTTCTACGGCCTCGGCGCGCTGAAGAAGGGCAACCACGTCGAGATCCACCGCGAGGACGGGAGGACGGCCGTCTTCGAGGTGTACGGCGTGGAGGTGTTCGAGAAGAGCGACTTCCCCGGGGACCGCGTGTACGGCTCGAAGGGCACACCGGAGCTGCGGCTCATCACCTGCGGCGGCGACTACACCAAGAAGACCGGGTACCAGGGGAACGTCGTCGTCTTCGCCCGGCTCGCCGAGGTCCGCTGACGGCGGGGGCGGGGTCCGCCCCGGCTCGGCGGCACCGCCGGCCGGGCGGGCCCGGAACACGAACGCGCGGGCGGCCCCGGGCGCGAACCCGGGGGCGCGCGGGCGCGTCAGGTGTATTTCCGGCGCGGGACGGTGAAGTGGTAGCCCTCGTCCAGCAGCTTGGGCAGATAGGTGCGCAGCGCCCGCACGGTCTGCGAGCGGTCGCCCCCGGCGTCGTGGGAGAGCACCACCACCCCGGGGGCGGCGCCCCGCTCCACCCGGCGCACGATGGCCTTGGTACCGGGCGTCGTCCAGTCGAGGCTGTCGACGGTCCAGGCCAGGGGCTCCATGCCGAGTTCGGCGTTGAGCCGGAAGACCGTGCGGTTCCAGGCGCCGTAGGGGGCGCGGAACCAGAGGGGCCGCTCGCCGTACGCCTTCTCGATGACGTCGCTGGTGCTCTCGATCTCGTCGCGGATCTCGCTCCGGCTGAGCTGGGTGAGCAGCGGGTGGGTCCAGGTGTGGTTGCCGACGACGTGGCCCTCGTCGGCCATCCGGGCCAGCAGGTCGCGGTTCCAGTCGGCCATCTCGCCGCACACCATGAACGTCGCCCGGATGTCGTACTTGGCCAGCGTGTCCAGCACCTGCGGGGTGTACTCGGGGTTGGGTCCGTCGTCGAAGGTGAGGAGCATCGTGTTGCCGCGGCCGGAGAAGCTCAGGATCGGGGCGGTGCGCACCTCGGTCGGCAGGGGCCTGATCCGCTGCGGGGCGTCGCCGGTCAGGGGCCGCAGCCGGTAGGCGGAGGGTCTGAGGGCGCTGTGTGCCTGCGGGCCCGCGGCGGGCGGCGCGGACGGCGGACCGCCGGAGGAACCGGAGAGCAGCAGTCCGGCCGTGCCGGCGGCGCCTGCCGCGCCGAGAGCGGCGGCCCCGGCGAGCAAGGCCCGGCGCCGCGTGAACAACTGATCCTTCTGCATGAGTCATCAGTGACCGGACAGTCTCCGCGGCACCGGTACGGCGGCACGAAAACACTCGCCCGGACCAGCCGGCGCCCGGCGGCGCCCCGTCCGATAAGCTACGCAGCGTGACGGAACAGCACGAGGAGCACGAGCAGCAGGCGCCCCGGTTCGAGCGGGGCACCGACGGGCCGAAGGTGATCGTGGCCGGGGTGGACGGCTCCGACTCCTCGATGCGGGCCGCCGCCTACGCCGCCGGTCTCGCCCGCCGGCAGGGCGCGCGGCTGGCCCTCGTGTACGTGCAGCCGGTGATGTCGGCGGGGGCGGCGCTGGGCGCTCCGGTGGCCGACACGACCGACGAGATCGCCGAGGACCTCGTCCAGCAGATCCGCGAGTCCGCCGAACGGCTCAAGGGGATATTCGAGGTGCGCTGGGAGTTCCACACCTTCCGCGGTGATCCGTACAACGGGCTGGTGACGGCCTCCGACGAGCTCAAGGCGGACGCGGTGGTCGTCGGCGCCTCCGAGCAGGCGGGTCATCGGATCATCGGTTCGGTGGCAGTGCGTCTGGTGAAAGCGGGAAGGTGGCCTGTGACGGTGGTGCCGTAGGGCGCCGCACCGCGTTCCCCGTGACCGGCGGGGCGTGCGTGGCGTCTTCCGTACCCGGCCGCGCTGGGCCATCATGATCCGCCGTCAGCCGATTGCCGTCTGCGAAGAGGTGAGGCGCATGGCCGGGCTCCGCATGGGTGAGGGCATTCTCCGCCGTAAACCCATCGAACACATCGAGGAGACGGAAGGCGGCGAAGGACCGAAACTCGAACGGTCGCTCGGGCTGTGGCAGCTCACGGCGATCGGTGTGGGCGGCATCATCGGGGCGGGCATCTTCACGCTGGCCGGCACGGTGGCCAACGGCACGGCCGGTCCTGCGGTGCTCGTCTCCTTCCTGATCGCGGGCGTGGCCAGCGCCGCGGCCGCGCTGTCTTATGCGGAGTTCGCCGGGATGATCCCGAAGGCGGGCTCGGCGTACACCTACGGCTACGCGGTGCTCGGCGAGTTCGCCGGCTGGTTCATCGGCTGGGACCTGCTGCTGGAGTACACGGCGATCGTGGCGGTGGTCGCCATCGGCATCTCCGGGTACTTCAGCTTCCTCGTCGAGGACATGGGCGCGCATCTGCCGGCCTGGATGCTGGGCGCGCCCGGCACCGGCTCCGGGCACCGGGTCGACCTGTTCGCGGCGATCCTGTGCCTGCTCATCGCCTGGCTGCTGAACCTCGGCATCCGCAGCGCGGCCCGTTTCGAGACGGTCGTGGTGGCGCTGAAGGTCGTCGTGGTGCTGGTGGTGATCCTGGTCGGTGTCTTCCACATCAACAGCGCCAACTACCACCCGTTCTTCCCCTTCGGGGTCGGCGGGGCGTTCACCGGCGCGGCGACCGTGTTCTTCGCGGTCTTCGGCTACGACGCCATGTCGACGGCGGCCGAGGAGTCCAAGGACGCGCAGCGGCACATGCCGAAGGCGATCATCTACTCGCTGGCCATCGCGATGGTGCTGTACGTGGCGGCCTGCCTGGTGCTCACCGGCATGCAGAACTACAAGGACATCGACAAGGAGAGCGGCTTCTCGACCGCGTTCAAGTCGGTGGGGCTGAGCAGCCTGGCGGACGTGATCGCGGTGGGCGCGATCATCGGCATCCTCACCGTGATGTTCACGTTCATGCTGGGGGTGACCCGGGTGTGGTTCTCGATGTCCCGGGACGGGCTGCTGCCGCGCTGGTTCGCCAAGACGCACCCCACCCGGCACGTGCCGACACGCGTGACGTGGATCGTCGGGATCGCGTCCGCCGTGATCGCCGGGTTCCTGCCGATCGCGGAGGCGGCCGAGCTGACCAACATCGGGATCCTGCTGGCGTTCGTGGTGGTCTGCACGGCGGTGATCGTGCTGCGCTACCGGCAGCCCGAGCTGCCGCGTTCCTTCCGCACCCCGTGGATGCCGTTCGTGCCCGCACTCGGGATCGTCTTCTCCATCTGGCTGATCACGTTCCTCCAGTGGCAGACGTGGGTGCGGTTCGTGGTGTGGTTCCTGATCGGCTGCGTCATCTACTTCGGCTACTCGTACAAGCGCTCCGCGCTGGCGCCGGGGCGCGGCCCGAAGAGTTGACGGACGGCGGCCCGGCCCGGCGGCGCGGCGGTCACGCGCCGCCGGGCCGGTCCCCCGCCGCCGGGCGGTCAGCGGCCCATCACCAGCCCGTCCTTCGCCGCGCCCCGGGCGAGCACCGCGTCCCGGATCCCGTCGCGTACGGCCTGGAGGTCGGCGCCCCGGCCGATGGCCTCGTCGACGTCCACCACCCGTCCGGCGTCGGGGTCGAACAGTTCGGGCACGAACTCGGCCCGGGTCACCTCCCAGCGCCCGCCGGCCCTGGCGGGCGGGGCGAAGGTGAAGCGGGCCAGGGTGCTCCGGCCGGTGCGCGGGTCGAGCGGGGCGGCGGCGCCGGGCTGCGGGCCCGCGATCTGGTCGCCGGTGCCGTAGACCACCCAGGTGCCGCCCACCTTCTCGTAGGGCTGGGGCGTCCGGGCGCCGGTCCCGAGGATCAGGTCGACGGCGGGGCGGGCGCCGGTGCGTGCGGCGGTGAGCCGGCGCGCCAGTTCCGTCTGCTCCGCGTCCGGGCCGTCCTGGTCCGGGTCGCCCCAGTCCAGGGACACCACGACGACGTCGGCACCCGCCTGCCGGGCGGCCCGCGCGTCGGCGAGGATCCGGTCGGTGTCGAGCAGGCGCAGCGACCAGGGCTGTCCGGCGGGCGACGGCCGGTCCGGGCCCCGGCTGTAGGCCAGATGGGCGACCAGCGCGGAACCGGCGCGCAGGAGGGCGCCGCGCGCCTCGTCCTCGGTGCGGGCCGATCCGGCGTGCCGGATCCCGGCGCGGTCCAGGGCGTCCAGGGTGCGGCGGACCCCGTCGGCGCCGTCGTCCAGGGTGTGCGCGGAGGCGGTGGCGCAGCCGTCGTAGCCGGTGGCGGCGAGCGCCGGGGCCAGTTCCGGCGGGAACATGCCGGGGGACGCGGCGGCGGGCACCTCCTCGGGGGCCTGTACGGCGTCCAGGTGGCACAGGGCCACGTCCGCGCCGGAGACGGCCGGGGCGACGCCCTCCAGCAGGGGCCGGAAGTCGTGGCCGGCGCCGCCCGCGTCGAAGGCGGCCCGCTCGACGACCGAGGCGTCCGGCCGGACGGCGCCGGAGGCCAGCAGGGTGAACGCGGTGGCGGCCGGGCGGGTGCCGGCCGCAGGCGCCGGGGGTGCGGCCGCCGCAGGCCGCTGCTCGTGGTGGCCGGCCTGGCAGGCCGCCGCCGCGGTGAGGACGGCCGTCACGGCCAGGGCCACCTGGTGTCGGCGTGCGAACATCGGTTCCCTTCAGAGCGGGCGTTCGATCATTCGGTCATATCGGCGGACAAGCGTTAGTCAGATGGGTACGAAGCGGGCCGTCGCCGCAAACAGCGGCGGTGCCCTGATTGGTCCGTCCGGTGCGCACCGGCCCCTGTCCGGCAGCCGCTCCGGACCCCGGGCGCCCGGGGTGCCGTACCCGTCACCGGCATCTGACGGACCGTTCGTCGCACCGCTCAACGACGCGATCGACCGTCCGCCGCACAGCGCCGCGCGCACCCTGTCCCCGGACGGCACCCTGCGGTGCCATACGGCCATGATGGCCGGAACCACCCTCCCGCCCGCGCCGCCGACCACCGGGGCGCCCGCCGACGTCACGGCCGCCCGGACGGCGGGCGCCGGGACGACGACCGCCGAACACGAACTCGCCGCGCTCCAGCGCGAGCACGCACGGCCGCTGTTCGCGCTGCTGCTGCGGCTGTGCGACGGCGACCGGCAGCGCGCCGAGGACCTGCTCCAGGAGACGCTGGTGCGGGCCTGGCAGCACCCCGAGGCGCTGCGCGCCGAGACCTTCGACTCCGTACGGCCCTGGCTGCTGACCGTCGCGCGGCGGCTGGCCATCGACGCGCGCCGGGCCCGGCAGGCCCGGCCGCCCGAGGTCGGCGACGCCGTCCTGGAGAACGCGCGGGTGATGGCCGACCACGCCGAACGGTCCGCCGCCACCCTCGATGTGCGGCGCGCTGTGAAGACACTCACTCCGCAGCACCGTGACGTCCTGGTGCTCGTGTACTTCCGCGGGGCCAGTGTGGCGGAGGCCGCCGAAACCCTGGGCATTCCGCCCGGTACCGTGAAGTCCCGTGCGTACTACGCGCTGCGCGCCCTGCGCAGGGTGCTTCCCGGTTACGCGGCCGACCTGCGGTGAAACGGACTCATGGGTCAAGCCTCCGTAAAGCGCCTTGCTGTGGACCCCTGTTGGGTAATCGGCTGTTCTCATCCGTGTTCCGTGGGGGCATGGTCCCGGGAGCCGGGGCTCGGGCGACGCGCACGCACCGGAGGAAGGCGGGAAGGGATGCTGCACAGAGGGCACGAGAACGCGGAGGGCGGCCACGGCGGTGATCAGGACGTCCCCATGGCCTGGTTCTACGCCGAGTACATCGCCGACGAACTGCTGCGCACGGGCGACCTGATGCCCCCGGCGTCGGTGGAGTTCCGCGCCGGACGGGACGCGCTGGCGCTGACCGTCTTCCTGTCCGACACCGGCGGCGAGCTGTCCGGCATCCGGGTGGTCTCGCAGCTGGAGACCTGGCTGTCGCTCACCGCGTACGACCAGCCGTGGCAGGAATGGGTGCGCGAGCGGGTGGCCTGCCTCGCCGCCGACGCGTACGCCCGGGGCGTCCCCTCCCCCGACCTCGCGCTGGCCGAGGCCGCCTGGCGCTGGCTGGAGGAGACCGAACTGCTCGCGCCCGACCTGGACGCGGTGCCGGACGGCGCGGGCGCGGTGGGCGAGGACGAGGGCCCCAAGGTGTGGACGCCCGCCTGGCAGCTCGGGCTGCCCCTGGGGCATCTGGCCATCCATCTGTTCTGATGTTCTGACCGGGTCCGGCTCCGCGGCACGGCGCTCCGGACGGCGGCGCCTCGCCGCACCAAGCGCGGGGTGCCCGGTCCGGATGCGCACGGCGGACGGGCGGCGCCCGCCGACGCTCGGCACGCCCCGGCGCGGCCGGGCCGCCGGGCGGGCCGGGCTACTTGAGCAGCCGGGAGAGTCTGCGGTCCGCGAGCGGCTTGCCGCCCGTCTGGCAGGTCGGGCAGTACTGGAGCGAGGAGTCGCTGAAGGAGACCTCGCGGATGGTGTCGCCGCACACCGGGCAGGGCTCGCCGGTGCGGCCGTGCACCCGCAGGCCGCTCTTCTTCTCCGCCTTCAGCCGGCCGGCCGCGATGCCCCTGGAGCGCTCGACGGCCTCGGTCAGGGTGGTACGCAGCGCCTCGTACAGCCGCCCGGTCTCCTGCGGGGTCAGGGAGGCGGCCAGCTTGAACGGGGACATCCGGGCCGCGTGCAGGATCTCGTCGCTGTAGGCGTTGCCCACGCCCGCGATCAGGCTCTGGTCGCGCAGGGCGCCCTTGAGCTGCCGCCGCTCCCCCGCGAGCAGCCCGGCCAAGCGCTCCTCGTCGAAGTCGTCGGCCAGCGGGTCCGGACCGAGGCGGGCGACGCCGGGCACCTCCTGCGGGTCCGGCACGACGTACACCGCGAGCCGCTTCTGGGTGCCGGCCTCGGTGAGGTCGAAGCCCGCGCCGGTCTCCAGGGCGACCCGCAGGGCGAGGGGGCCCTTGCCGGGCCGGGGCGGGCCGTCCGGGAGGCGGTCCCGCCACTGGAGCCACCCGGCCCGCGCCAGATGGGTGACCAGGTGCGGGCCGCCGTCGGTCGCCAGGTCGAGGAACTTGCCGTACCGGCCGACGGAGGTGACCTCGCGGCCCTCCAGGGCGGTGACCGGCGGGTCGTAGGTCTTCAGGACGCTGATGGCGACGGGCAGCACCCGGACCACTTCGTGACCGATCAGATTTTCGGTCAGGAAGTCCCTGAGCGCTTCCACCTCGGGCAGTTCCGGCATGGTTCCAGAGTGCCACCGCCCACTGACACCGCCACGCGGCACGGACCGCAGCCCGGACCGGTCCCCCGGACGCTCACTCCGGCTCGTCTATGACGAACTCGCTCCACAGGCACTTGCCGCCGCCGCGCGCCTCCACGCCCCACACGTCGGTGAGCCGGTCGACGAGGAGCAGCCCGCGCCCGGAGACGCCCTGCTCCCCCGGTTCGCGGCGGCGCGGCAGGGCGCTGGAGGAGTCCTCGACCTCCACCCGCAGCCGCCGGTCGGTGCCGCTGAGCACCCGCAGGGTGACCACGGCGGCGCCCTCGGTGTGCATCAGGGCGTTGGTGATGAGTTCGTCGGCCACGAGTTCGATCTCGTCGGAGCGCTCGCGGGCGCCCCAGGAGCGCACGGTGGCGCGGATCATGTGGCGGGCCCGGGTCAGCGCCTCGGGGTCGCCCGGTGCGACATGGTGCTGGAGGCGGCCCTCGGGCCGGCGCTCGGCGAGCGCGCGGCGGCGCAGCACCAGCAGGGCCACGTCGTCGTCCCCGCCGCGCTCCTCCGCCATGCCGATCAGCTGGTCGGCGAGGTCGCGTACGTCCTCGGGGCCCGCGCCGATCATGTCGACCAGGGCGCGCATGCCGTCGTCGAGGTCGGCGCCGGGCTGCTCGACGAGGCCGTCGGTGCACAGCACCAGGGACTGCCCGGGGTCGAGCTCCATGGCGCACACCGGATACTCCAGGTCGCCGAACTCGGCGGACAGGCCGAGCGGCAGGCCGCCGTCGACCTCGACCCGGCGGCAGCCGCCGTCGACGTGCCGCACCAGCGGGTCGATGTGCCCGGCGCGGACCACCTGGACCACGCCGGTGGACAGGTCGGCCTCCGCGTACAGGCAGGTCGCGAAGCGGTCGGTGTCCAGTTCGTGCAGGAAGACGGAGGCGCGGGCCATCACGGTGGCCGGGGTGTGGCCCTCGGCGGCGTAGGCGCGCAGCACGATGCGGAGCTGGCCCATGACGGCGGCGGCGTGCGTGTCGTGGCCCTGGACGTCGCCGATGACGGCGCCGACCCGGCCGCCGGGCAGCGGGATCAGGTCGTACCAGTCGCCGCCGATGTCGCGGCCCAGGGAGCCGCCCGCGTAGCCGGAGCGGTAGCGCACGGCGACGTCGGCGCCGGGGACGCTGGGGATGGTGCGCGGCAGCATCGCCTGCTGGAGGCCCTGGGCGAGGTCCTTCTCCTGCTCGTAGAGCATGGCGCGCTGGAGGCTCTGCGCGATGCTGCTGCCCAGGGCGACCAGCAGGTTGCGCTCCTCCTGGGTGAAGCCGTGCCGGCCGCTGTAGAGCAGGCCCATGCCGCCGATGGGGCGGCCCTGGGCGATCAGCGGGAGGTAGGCGGCCGAGGTGATGCGCAGTCCGGTGATGTGCGGCCACAGGATGGGGTAGCGCTCGGCGAAGTCCTCCGGGGACTCGATGAAGCACGGGCTGAGGGTCCGCACGGCCTCGCTCATCGGGTAGGGCTCGTCGATCCGGGTGACGCGGGTGCCGGGCACGGAGCTGCCCTCGGGGCCCTCGGCGACCAGCCGGAGGCGGCCGGCCTCGACCAGGCCGAGGACCAGGCTGGTGGAGCCGAGCAGGGCCAGTCCGTGGCTGTCCTTGACGACGTCGATGACGTCCTGGACGGAGTGCGCGTGGGCGAGGGCCGCCGTGGTGGCCTGGACGACGTTGGTCTGCTCGCGCCGGGCGGCGGCCCGAGTCACCCGCTCCTGGCGGCCGGCGATGTCGTCCAGTTCCTCGGTGGCGTCGCGGATGATCCCGATGATCCGGTGCGGGCGCCCGGCCGCGTCCCGGCGGATGTAGCCCTGGGTGTGGATCCAGCGCAGCGTGCCGTCGCGGCGGCGCAGCCGCATGTAGGTGCCGTAGTTCTCGCGGCCCTCCCGCAGGGCGCGGCTCACCATGGCGTCCAGGCGGCGGCCCTCGGCGGCGGGGACCCGGCGGCCCAGGCTCTCGGGGCGGCCGTCGTACTCCTCGGGGGTGAGGTCGAAGATCCTGTGCGTCTGCGCGTCCATGCTGAGCAGACCGGTGTCCAGATCCCAGTCGAAGCTGCCCATGCGGTTGAGTGCCAGGATCGGATCCGGGTGCGCGGGCCAGTCGTCCGGGAGTGCCAGGGCGTGCGCTCCCCGTTCAGCCATGGGCCCACCTTGCCAGGAATTGGCCGATTCTTCGAGTTCTTCGAGTTCTTCGAGTTCTTCGAGCGGACAGCGGGGGGAACCCGGTCCGCGGAGGCGGAGGCGGAGGCGGGGGCCGGGGCACCGGCAGAAAAGGAGCGTGCACGACCGTGGGATGGTTCACCGCACCCGACTACTGGCTCGGCCGGCTGGTGTTCCAGCGGGCGCTGGCCGCCGTCTACATCGTGGCGTTCCTGACGGCGGCCCTCCAGTTCCGGGCGCTGCTGGGCGAGCGCGGGATGCTGCCGATCCCCCGGTTCGTGGCGCGGGTGCCGTTCCGGCGGGCGCCGAGCCTGTTCCACCTGCGCTACTCGGACGGGCTCTTCGCGGCGGTCGCCTGGGGCGGGTGCGCGGTGTCGGCGGCGCTGCTGGCGGGGGCGGACGCGTGGCTTCCGCTGTGGGGCGCGCTGCTGCTGTGGCTGGTGCCGTGGGCGCTGTACCTGTCGATCGTGAACGTGGGGCAGACCTGGTACGGCTTCGGCTGGGAGTCGCTGCTGCTGGAGACCGGGTTCCTCGCGGTGTTCCTGGGCAACGACGAGGTGGCTCCGCCGGTCGTCGTGCTGTTCCTGCTGCGCTGGATCCTCTTCCGGGTGGAGTTCGGCGCGGGGCTGATCAAGCTGCGCGGCGACCCGTGCTGGCGGAACCTGACCTGCCTGTACTACCACCACGAGACCCAGCCGATGCCGGGCCCGCTGAGCTGGTTCTTCCACCGGCTGCCCGCGCCGCTGCACAAGGCGGAGACGGCCGCGAACCACCTCACGCAACTGGTGGTGCCGTTCCTGCTGTTCACCCCGCAGCCCGTCGCCACGGCCGCCGCGGCGCTGATGATCCTCACCCAGCTGTGGCTGGTGGCCTCGGGCAACTTCGCCTGGCTGAACTGGATCACCGTCGTGCTCGCCCTGTCCGCGGTCCGCTGGCCGGGCGGCCCGCCGCCCGCCGTGGCTGCGCCCCCGCTGTGGTACGAGGTGCTGGTCCTGGCCGTGGCCGCGCTGCTGGTCCTCCTCAGCCACCGCCCGGTGCTGAACATGATCTCCCGCCGCCAGGTCATGAACCGCTCGTTCGACCCGCTGCACCTGGTCAACACCTACGGCGCGTTCGGCACCGTCGGCCGGATCCGGCACGAGGTGGTGATCGAGGGCACCCTCGACGAGGTGCCGCGCGAGGACTCCGACTGGCGGGAGTACGAGTTCAGGGGCAAGCCCGGGGACGTACGGCACTGGCCCCGGCAGTTCGCCCCGTACCATCTGCGCCTGGACTGGATGATGTGGTTCGCCGCGCTGTCCCCGGCGTACGCCGGGCCGTGGTTCGGCGCGCTGGTGGAACGGCTCCTGGAGAACGACCGCGACACATTGCGGCTGCTGCGCCGCTCGCCGTTCCCGCGCGACCGGCCGCCGCGCTTCGTCCGCGCCCGGCTGTTCCGCTACCGCTACACGACCTGGCCGGAGCTGCGCGCCACCGGGGCCTGCTGGGACCGGACTTTCGTACGGGAGTTCCTTGCGCCGACCCGGCTGGCGGGACCGGCGCGGGACGACTGACGGGGCGCGGCGGGCTCCGGCGGGGGCGCCGTGCCAGGTGGGCCGGGCAGCCGGAACGGGCAGGCCGGAGGCCGTTGTCAGACCCTGCCGCTACGGTCTTTCGCATGAGAGCTACGGGCACCTTCACCGTGAAGTCCTTCGAGCCGGCCGACCTGAAGCCCGACCCCGTCGTGCCCACCGGCCTCCCGGTGGGCGTGGCCACCCTGGAGAAGCACTTCGAGGGCGAGATCACCGGCCGCGCGGCGACCCTGTTCACCGCCGCCTACGACCAGGAGACCGGGGTCGGCACCTATGTCGCCATGGAGTCCTTCGAGGGCACCCTGCACGGCCGCCGGGGCGCCTTCAACTTCGTCCACTCGGCCACCACCACGGGCAGCGACCGCAGCGCGGAGTTCTTCACCGTCGTCCCCTCCAGCGGCACCGGCGAGCTGACGGGGATACGCGGCACCGGCGGCCTGGCCGTCGACGCCGACGGCACCCACCGGATCCGCTTCGACTACGAGCTGGACTGAGCCAGCCCGTAGACGCGGTCGGCCGTCCGGGTGAAGACCGCGCGCCGACGCCCTCGGCGGAGTCGACATCCTCGTCAACAACGCCGGCATCGGCGCCCAGGGCACCGTCGAGGACAACGACGACGCCGAGTGGCACCGCGTCCTGGACGTCAACGTCCTCGGCATCGTCCGCACCACCCGCGCCGCCCTGCCGCACCTGCGCGCCTCCGACCACGCGGCCGTCGTCAACACCTGTTCGATAGCGGCTACCGCCGGCCTCCCGCAGCGCGCCCTCTACAGCGCCAGCAAGGGCGCCGTCCGGGGTGCGTTCGCCCGTACCCGCCGCGAACACGCCGCGATCTTCCGGGCGTTGGCGGCCCATGACCCGGAGGCGGCTCGCGCGGCGGCGGCGTCCCACGTCGGCGAGGTGGAGGAGTGGCTGCGCGCCCGGCTCGCGGGGTGACGGCGGACCACGGGTGAGGACACGGGCGGGAACGCCGCAGGGCGGCCCGGCGCGTGCGTGCCGGACCGCCCTCCCGTACTGACTCAGGCGCGCCGCAGCCGCAGCGTCACCAGCTCGAACGGACGCAGCCGCACCGCGATCCGCTCGCCGTCGCGCTCCACGGCCGGGGCGTCGGCCAGCGGGCGCTCCAGCAGGTCGGTCGCCACGGCGTCGGCGACCTCGAACCCGGCGGTCAGCGTGGCCCGCGCCCGGCCGCCGTGGGCCTCGTGGAAGCGGACGACCACGTCGCCGCTGCCGTCGTCGGCGAGCTTGAGAGCCGTCACGACCACCGCGTCGTCGTCGACGGCCAGCAGCGGGGTGACCGCGCCCGCGCCGGTCAGCCGCCGCTCGGGCACGTTGATCCGCCAGCCCTCGCGGACCGCGCCGCCGATGTCGGCGCCGGGCACCAGGGCGTGCCGGAAGCGGTGGACGCCCTGGTCGGTCTCCGGGTCGGGGAAGCGCGGCGCGCGCAGCAGCGACACCCGGACCGTGGTGGTCGTGCCCAGGTCGCCGTCGGTGCGGACGGCGCGGGTCACGTCGTGGCCGTACGTCGAGTCGTTGACCAGGGCGACGCCCCAGCCGGGCTCGGCCACGTGCACGAACCGGTGGTTGCACGCCTCGAACTTGGCGGCCTCCCACGAGGTGTTGGTGTGGGTGGGCCGGTGGAAGTGCCCGAACTGGGTCTCCGACGCGTACCGTTCGGCGTGCACGTCCAGCGGGAAGGCCAGCTTGAGGAACTTCTCCGTCTCGTGCCAGTCGACCTCGGTGTCCAGGAGCAGCCGCCGCTCGCCCGCGGCCAGCGACAGCACCTGCGTGACGCGGGAGTCGCCGAAGGAGCGCACGACGCGCACCGAGGCGCCGTCCTCGCCCGCCGTGACCTCGTCCGCGTCCGTCAGGTCGGTGACCGTGTTGCGGTAGAACTCGTCCACGTCCCAGGCGTCCCACATGTTCGGGAAGTCGGGGTGCAGCTGGAGCAGGTTGGCGGCCCGGCCGGGGGCGACGGTCTCGCGCTCGGCCTCGATGTCGTACGCCGAGACGACCAGGCCCCGCTCGTCGATCTCGACGCGCAGCACGCCGTTGTCCAGGACGTGTCCGCCGCCCTGGCGGGGCGTGAGCCGGGTGCCGCCCGCGACGGCCGGTGCGGCGGCGCCGCCCGCCGGGACACCGCAGCGGCCGTGCGGGGCCGCGTTGAAGACGAGCGGGGCGGTGCCCTCGCCGGCCAGCGCGCGCTGCGCGCCGTCGATGATCGCGTCCAGCTCGGCGGCGACCCGCTCGTAGGTGGCGCGGGCCTCGCGGTGCACCCAGGCGATGGACGAACCGGGCAGGATGTCGTGGAACTGGTGCAGCAGCACCGTCTTCCAGATCCGGTCCAGGTCCTCGTAGGGGTAGGGGAACCCGGCGCGCACGGCGGCGGTGGCCGCCCACAGCTCCGCCTCGCGCAGCAGGTGCTCGCTGCGCCGGTTGCCCTGCTTGGTCTTGGCCTGGCTGGTCAGGGTGGCGCGGTGCAGTTCGAGGTACAGCTCGCCGACCCAGACGGGCGGTTCGGGGTACTCGGCCTCGGCCTTGTCGAAGAACGCCTCGGGGGTCTCCCACACCACCTGTGCGGAGCCCTCCAGGTCGCGCAGCCGGGCGGCCTTGGCGACCATCTCGCGGGTGGTGCCGCCGCCGCCGTCGCCCCAGCCGGTGGGCGCCAGCGAGTGCCGGGCGACGCCCTTGTCCTTGAAGTTGCGGGCCGCGTGCGCGATCTCGCTGCCCTTCATGGAGCAGTTGTAGGTGTCGACGGGCGGGAAGTGCGTGAAGATCCGGGTGCCGTCGATGCCCTCCCACTGGAAGGTGTGGTGCGGGAACTTGTTCGTCTGCGACCAGGAGATCTTCTGCGTGAGCAGCCGCTTGGAGCCGGCCGCCTTGATGATCTGCGGCAGACCGGCGGCGAAGCCGAAGGTGTCGGGCAGCCACGCCTCGTCGTTCTCGACGCCGAACTCGTCGAGGAAGAACCGCTTGCCGTGTACGAACTGGCGGGCCATGGCCTCCGAGCCGGGCATGTTGGTGTCGGACTCCACCCACATGCCGCCGGCCGGCACGAACCGCCCGTCCGCGACGGCCTTCTTGACCCGCGCCCACACCTCGGGCCGGTGCTCCTTGATCCACGCCCACTGCTGCGCCTGGGACATGGCGAAGACGAAGTCGGGCTCGTCCTCCAGCAGGGCGGTCATGTTGGACGTCGTACGCGCCACCTTGCGCACCGTCTCGCGCAGCGGCCACAGCCAGGCGGAGTCGATGTGCGCGTGGCCGACCGCGCTGATGCGGTGCGCGGAGGGCACGGCGGGCGCGGAGAGCACGCCGGTGAGCTGGGCGCGGGCCCGCTCGGCGGTGCCGTTGACGTCCTGGAGGTCCACCAGGTCCAGCGCCCGGTCCACGGCGCGCAGGATCTCGTAGCGGCGCTGGGAGTCCTCGGGCAGCTCGGCCATCAGCTCGCCGAGCACCTCCAGGTCGATGACGAGCTGCCACACGGTCTCGTCGAAGACGGCGAGGTCCATCCGGGTCAGCGTGTACTGCGGGTCGCTGCCCGCGGTCTCCTTGTCGCCGAGCTGGGTGGGCAGGAAGGGGTGGTAGTCGAGGATGACGGGGTTGGAGGCCGCCTCGATGTGCAGGCGCACCTCCTCGCCGCCCTCGACGGGGGCGCCGATCCGGACCCACTGGTTGCGCGGGTTGAGGCCCTTCACCGGGGTGCCGTCGGGCCGGTAGACCAGGCCCTCGCACTGGAAGCCGGGCATGTTCTCGTCGAAGCCGAGGTCGAGCAGGGCCTCGACGGACCTGCCTGCCCATGCCTCGGGAACGGTGCCGGTCACCCGGAACCAGCTGGTGCCCCACGGAGCACCCCAGCGGGCGCCCACCGCGATCGGCTCGGGCTCGGCGGCCAGTCCCTCGGCGACCGGCACGGGCTCCCCGGGCGCGTGCCACACGGCCACGTCCAGGGGCACGGACTCGGGGTACACGGCGGGGCGGATGCGCTCGTCGAGTACGCGCTTGAGGCGGGCTTCGACCAGGCTGCGGTCGTCATGCATGCGGAATGCTCCGTAGGTCTGCGTCTGCGGGTGGATCAGTCGGTGGTTACCAGCGGTGGCCGAGGACGGCGGCGGCCGAGGAGGTGTACAGCTCCCCCACCGCCCGTACCTCGAACCGTACGGCCCGCTCGCCCGGTGCGGGAGTCAGGCCGGTGACGAAGTAGGCGCGCTGGCCGGTGCCGCCCAGGAAGCGGCGGGTGCCGTCGGGCAGCACGCGGTGCACGGTGTAGTGGCGGACCGTGCCGGGCGCCGGGTGGTCCCAGGCCAGGCGCAGGTCGCCGCCCGAGGCCGCGGTGACCCGGGGCCGGACGGGGGCGGCCGGGGTGGTGGTGCGCTCGCGCACGGCGAGGCCGCCGAGCCGCCAGCGGACCGGGCCGCCGCCGGTGGCGGTGAGCCGGATCCCGAGGGCGTGCACGGTCCCGGAGCGGCCGGGCAGCCGCACCGCGGTGGTCCGCCAGCCGTCGCCGCGCCCGGCCGGCAGCGGCAGGTACGTGTACGGCGGCGGGTTCCCGGCGCCGTCCGGTTCGGCGGTCGCCACGGCCAGCTCGACGCGTACGTTCCCGGCGTCGGCGCGGTGGGTCAGCTCGACGACGGTGTTGCGGCCGAGCGGCAGCCGGGTCGTGTAGAGGTCCAGGACGGCGGGCCGGTCGAGCGCGCCGGACACCAGGAGGCTGCTGCCGCCGTGCCAGGCGTCGGCGAAGTCGAAGGCGACGGCGGGCCGCTGCCCTTCGGTGCGCACGCTCCAGCGGCGGGCGGGCAGCCGGTCCTGGAGGCCGAGGTGGTTCCAGGGGGTGTCGGAGGTGACCTCGCCCCGCTCGTGCCAGCGCAGTCCGTGGCCGGTGTTGAAGACGGTCGCGAACGGCAGGGAGGTGACGGTGGACCGGTCGGCGGCGAAGACGGCCGGTGCCCGCCAGGGGTCGGCGGCATCGGGCCGGGACGGGTCGAGGGAGCGGCCGGTCCAGAACCGGTCGTCGGCGGCGTGGAACGCCTCCGGGGTGTGCCCGGCGGGCAGGTGGCCCCGGGTCCACTCCGGCCGGTAGAGGCCGACTGAGGTGGTGTGCGCGGTGCCGGCGGGCACGATCGCGTCCCAGTCCACGGGAGTGTCCGAGCCGCGGGACTCCACGTCGACACCGGCCCACAGCTCGTAGCGGCTGCGGCCCAGCGCGTCGGCCCTGCGGGCGGAGGAGGCCAGCGAGCCCGCGCTCCAGCGGAAGTCGACGAACAGGTCGTCGGCGGCCTCGTACAGTGCCTGGTTGCGGTCGTTCAGCGCGCCCTGCCAGCTCACCGTGCCGTCCACGGTCATGGCGTCGTACCAGGTGACGCGCTGTCCGCGGGCGGCGGCGAGCGTCTTCAGCTCGCGGACGAAGCCGAGCATGGCGGCGCCGAGCGCGCTGTCGCCGCCGCCGGTCTCGGCGTTGACGAACCAGCCGTCGAAGCCGTACGCCGCCGCGACCGCGACGAGCTGGGCGGCGAGCGGGTGGTGCCCGGCGGCGTCCCGCTGCACCAGGTCGCTGGTCCAGCGGAGCTGTCCGCCGTAGGCGGCGGGCGGCAGGAAGACGTTGCCGAGGACGGGGACGCCGTGCCGGTGCGCGGCGTCCACGATCGGCGCGTTCGGCGCGAGGATCAGCCCCTCGCCGGACGAGCCGCCCCAGAAGACCAGCTCGTCGATGTACGCCCAGTGGGTGAGGGCGTAGTAGTCGGCGGTGGCCGAGCCCTGGGAGGGGTTGCCCGCGGTGGGACCGAAGGAGACCAAGGACTGGATACGGGCCTGGTCCGCGCGGGCCGTGGTGTTGGCCGGGGCCGGGGTGAAGCGCCGGGCGAGCGGCACGGAGGCCCGGTTGAAGGGCAGGTCGGTGTCGGTGGCGGCGCGCCAGCTCTTCAGACTGCGCCAGGTGATGCCCTCGCCGGGGCTGCCGTCGGGCAGCGAGTCGGGGTACCAGTAGGAGGCGAGCGGCCGCAGGCCGGTGGCGGCGGCGCGGGACGCCGTCGGCTCGGCCGCGGCGGCGGGCAGGGACAGCGCGGGCAGGGCGGCGGTCGCGGCGCCCGCGAGCAGGACGGTGCGCCGGGCGGGGTGGTGACTCACGAGCGGGTGCCTCCTGGAGGGGTGGGGAGTACCTGATCGGGGGTGACGACGTCCGTGATGCCGCGGGCGGCCAGGTGGTCCCGGTCGGCCGCCCGGGTGTCGAGGACGGTGGTGGGGCGGGCGCCGTCGGCGGTGAGCCGGAAGAACGCCTCGAAGACGTCGCCGCCGGGCGCGCAGCGGGAGCGGGCGGCCGGGTCGGCGGGCACGGTCAGGGCGGTGGTGCGCGGGGCCGGGGCGTAGGTGTGCTCGCGGGCCGCGCGGGCGAGGCTGCGGGCGATGTCCTTGGGGCGGCGGTCGTTGGTGAGCAGGCCGAGGCTGTACTCGAGTTCGGGGAAGTCGGCCAGCTCGCGCGAGACGTCGTGGGAACACCACCAGGTGATGCCCCACAGGTCGGGGCAGTCCAGCGCGTTGGCGACGGTGGCCTCGGTGAAGGCGGCGGCGTGCTCGGCGGGGATCAGGGGGGCGGGCGCGCCGACCTCCTGGAGCCAGACGGGGCGGTGCGGGTCGCCGGCCCATGCCTTGCTCAGCTCGATGAGGTAGGCGGCGTGGTGCTCGGTGGGCACGGAGGTGCGGCCGTGGCGCTGGGCGGTGCCGTTGAAGACCCAGGAGTGCACGGCGGTCAGCGCGCCGTGCCGGGCGGCCTGGTCCGGGGTGAACGGCATGTCGTCCTGGTACCAGGTGGCGTCGTACTCGGCGTGCAGGTGCATCCTGCCGGGGGCGCCCTGCTCGCAGGCGGCGAGCATCCGCTCCAGCCAGGCGTCGATCTGGTCGGCGGTGGCCCGGTCCGGGTCGGGGTGGGGCCCGGCGGAGAACTGGTTGACCTCGTTGCCGAGGGTCATGCCGAGGAAGTTGGGGCGGCCGTCGAGGGCGGCGGCCAGGGTGCGCAGATAGGCGGCCTGGCCGTCCAGGACCTCGGGGTCGGTGAAGAGGTTGCGGCGGTGCCAGGTGCGGGTCCAGGCGGGCAGGAAGTCGAAGCTGGACAGGTGTCCCTGGAGGCCGTCCACGTTGACGTCGAGCCCGCGTTCCCCGGCCGCGTCGACGAGCTGCACCAGCTGCTCCACGGCGCGCGGCCGGATCAGGGCGCGGTCGGGCTGGAAGTAGGGCCACAGCGGGAAGACCCGGACGTGGTCGAGGCCGAGCGCGGCGATGGAGTCCAGGTCGGCGCGTACGGCGTCGAGGTCGAAGTCGAGCCAGTGGTGGAACCACCCCTGGCTCGGGGTGTAGTTGACGCCGAAGCGCACGGCAGAAGGCATGCGGGATCCTTGCGAGGTGGGGGTACGGGGGTCCGGCGCGCGAGAGCTACGGTGACGGCCGGCCGCGGGGCCGCTCCGGGGAGCGGCCCCGGGCGCTCAGCCCTTGACGGCGCCCTCGCCGACCCCGCGGAAGAAGTAGCGCTGGAGGCAGGCGAAGAGGGCGATCAGCGGGGCCACGGCGATGACGGTGCCGGCGGCGACCAGCCGTTCGTCGTTGGCGAAGGTGCCGTGCAGGTAGTTCAGGCCGATGGTCAGGGTGAACCGGGACGGGTCGCTGAGCACGATGAGCGGCCACAGGAAGTCGTCCCAGGCACCCATGAAGGCGAAGATCGCCACGACGGCGAGGGTGCCCTTGACCGACGGCAGCGCGATCCGCAGGAACCGCTGCCAGACGTTGGCGCCGTCGACGTAGGCGGCCTCCTCGATCTCGTAGGGCAGGTTCAGGAAGGCGTTGCGCATCAGCAGGACGTTCAGCGACGCGACGGCGCCGGGCAGCAGGACACCGACGAGGGTGTTGTTCAGGCCCAGCTCCCGCATGGTGGTGAACTGGGCGATGATGATGCCCTCGGCGGGCACGAGCATCGCCAGCACGAAGACCAGGGTGGCGACCCGGCGGCCCCGGTAGCGCAGCCGGGCCAGGGCGTAGCCGGCCAGGGCCGAGCCGACGCAGTTGGTGACGACGTTGGCGGCGGCGACCTTGAGGGAGTTGAAGGCGTAGTCCCAGACCGGGATGGTGTCGGCGACCCGCTCGTAGTTGTGCAGGGTGGGGTCGCCGGGCAGGAACTTGGGCGGGGAGCTGAAGATGTCCTCGGTGGGGCCCTTGAGCGAGGTGGACAGCTGCCACACGAACGGGCCGACGGTCAGGGCGAGCACGGCCAGCAGCAGGACGTAGCGCAGGACCAGTTCCCACACCCGGTAGCGGCGGCCGTTCTCGTCGGTGAAGCGGGGCTTGCGCGGGCGCGCCGGGGTCTTGCTGTCCGGGGTCTTGCGGGCCGGGGTCTCGACGGTGCTCACGCGTCCTCCTTCCGGTCCGCGCGCAGGACGAGCAGCATGAGGATCACGGTGATGACGAACACCACCAGGGAGATGGCGGAGGCGTAGCCGACGCGGCCGGACAGGCCGGTGCCGGTGCGCTGGATGAGCATGACCAGGGTGGTGTCCTCGCCCGCGGGGCCGCCGCTGGGGCCGGCCATCAGATAGACCTCGGAGAACACCTTGAAGGCGGCGACCGAGGAGAGCGCGGCGACCAGGACCATGGTGGAGCGGACGGCCGGGACGGTGACGGTGAAGAAGCGGCGCACCGCGCCCGCGCCGTCCACGGCGGCGGCCTCGTGCAGTTCGCGCGGCACGTTGGCGAGCGCCGCGAGGTAGACGATCATGTAGTAGCCGAGGCCCTTCCAGACCGTGACGGCCATGGCGCTGACCAGCAGCAGCCACTGGTCGCTGAGGAAGCCGACCTTGTCAAGACCGACCGTCTCCAGGAGCGAGTTCACCAGTCCGCGTTCGTCCAGCATCCAGACCCAGATCAGGCCGACCACGACGATCGAGGCGACGACCGGGGTGTAGAAGGCGGACCGGAAGAAGGTGATGCCCGGGATGTTCTTCTGCACCAGCATGGCCAGCAGCAGCGGCAGGATCACCAGCGCCGGGACGGTGCCGACCATGTACAGCGTGCTGTTGCGCAGGCCGATCCAGAAGGCGTCGTCGTGCAGCAGCTCGCGGAAGTTGGCGAGGCCGACGAAGTGGCCGGGGATCAGGGTGCGCCGGTCGGTGAAGGCGTTGATCACCGTGGAGACGAACGGGTACAGGATGAAGACGGCGGTGACCAGCAGTCCGGGCGCGGCGAACAGCCAGGGACTGGTGGGCAGTTGGCGCCGGATGCGGGTCGCCGGGCGGCTCCCGGCGCCCCGGCCGGGGCGCCGGGCCGGGCGCTTCGCGGGCGCCCGGGAGACGGTCGAGGTGGACATGGTGCGTTATCCCTGCTGCTTCAGAAGCTGGTCACATGCCTTGACAGCGTTGTCGAGCGCGTCCTTGGGGCTCTGCTTGCCCTGGAGCGCCTTGGCGACCTCGTTGCGCAGCGCCGTCTTCATCTGGTCGCTGAACTGCACGGGCGTGTAGTTGACCGCGGTCTTCAGGGACTTGGCGGCGGCGACGCGGACCCGGGTCTCGTCGGTGCCGTCCTCCTTCGTGAAGTACGGGTCGTTGAGCGAGCCGGCGGTGCTCGGGAAGATGGCGACCTTCTTGGCGAAGGACATCTGGTGCTCGGCGTCGGTGACGAAGTGCGCGAACGCGACGGCGGCGGGCGTGTTCTTGGTCTTCGCGTTCACCATCAGGCCCTGCACGTACATGTTGACGTGGCCGGTGCTGGTGATCTGGTCGGTGATGCCGATGTTCTTGTACAGGTTCGGCGCCTGCTTCTTGAAGTTGTCCAGGTCCAGGGCGCTGCCCGGGTTCATGGCCACGGCACCGGTGAGGAACTTCTTGCCGGTCGACTCCGGGGTGGCGGTGAGCGCCTGCGGGTCGAGCGCCTTGGCGTCGTACAACTGCTTGTACTTGGTGAGGAGTTCGACACCCTTCGCGTCGTTGAAGGCGAAGCCGGTGCCCTCCTTGTTCGTCAGCGTCGAGCCGTAGCGGCCGAAGTCCTCGATGGTGGGCACGTTGGCGAGGGTGGCGACCTTGCCGCCGGTCTTCTCGGCCAGCTGGAGGGCGTCCGTGAAGAGCTCGTCGTACGTCTTCGGCGGCTTCTCGGCGTCCAGGCCCGCCTGCTTGAAGAGGGTCTTGTTGTAGAACAGCGGGCCGGTGTTCAGGTACCAGGGGAAGGCGTACGTGCCGGGCAGGCCGGGGACCTGGTGGCTGGCCCAGGCGCCGGGCAGGTACTCGCCCTTGTACTTGGCGGCGGCCTTGTCCAGGTCCATCGCCAGGCCCGCCTTGGCGAGCGGCGCGACCAGGTCCGGGGCGACGTTGACGACGTCGGGCAGGGTGCCGCCGGCCGCGTCCGCGCTGATCTTGTCGGGGTAGCCCTCGGCGGGCTGGTCGACCCACTTGACGTGCGCGCCCGGGTACTTCTTCTCGAAGTCGCCGATGACGCCCTCGAAGTAGTCCTTGAAGTTGGCGCGCAGGTTCCAGGTCTGGAAGGTGATGTTGCCCTCGACCTTGCCCGACGCGTCCGTCGAACCGGCGTCGTCCCCGCCGGAGCCACAGGCGCTCAACGGCAGGACGAGGGCGGTGATGGCTGCGGCGGCGAGTGCTCTGCGGGATATGGGCACGGTGACACGGCTCCCTTGCGGCGTCGACGGCTGGTGTCGGCAGTGACGATGCATGCCGAGTTCATCAAAAGTCAATGGATTCGGGCCTGCTAAAGCTACCTCGGCCACATTAGTCCAGGTCACCGGGGTCCGAGTAGGGACTTGCCTGCGAGGACTAATGCGCTTTAGGCTGCCTCCACTCAAGCGCTTTAGTGATCACCGCTGTGAAAAGAGGGGGAACATGCCGGCCAAGCGGACCCCGGCGCGCCGTCCGACGATGAAGGACATCGCGCGCCGTGCCGGTGTCTCCGAGAGCGCCGTCTCGTTCGCGCTCAACGACCGGCCCGGTGTCTCCGAGGTCACCCGCGACCGGGTCCGCCGGGTCGCCGAACAGCTGGGCTGGCGGCCCAGTACGGCGGCCCGCGCGCTGTCCGGGGAGGGCGCGGCCACGATCGGCTTCGTGCTGGCCCGGCCCGCCGACACGCTCGGCGTCGACTCGTTCTTCCTGCAACTGGTCTCCGGCATCCAGGAAGTGCTCTCCGAGCGCCATCTCGGGCTGCTCTTCCAGGTGGTGGAGGACGTACCGGACGAGTGTGACGTATATCGCAGATGGTGGGCCGAGCACCGGGTGGACGGCGTGCTCGTCGTGGACCCGCGCACCGACGACCCGCGCCCCGGTCTGCTCGACGAACTCGGCCTGCCCGCCGTGGTGATCGGCGGCGCACCCGACGAACGGCACCCGGGCCTGTCCACCGTGTGGGCGGACGACGCGGGCGCCATGGCCTCGGTGGTGGACGGGCTCTACGGGCTCGGCCACCGGCGCATCATGCACATCGCGGGCCTGGCCGGACTCGCGCACACCGAGCGCCGGATCCGGACGCTGCGCACCGAGGCCGAGCGGCGCGGGCTGACCGGCGTCGAGTCGGTGACCACGGACTACTCGGACGCGGAGGGCGCCGCCGTCACCCGCCGGATACTGCGCTCGCCGTCCCCTCCGACGGCTCTGATCTACGACAACGACGTGATGGCCCTGGCGGGCGTGGCCGCCGCGACCGAACTGGGCTACTCCGTCCCGGCGGACGTGTCGGTGGTGGCCTGGGAGGACTCCGCGCTGTGCCGCATGGTCAAGCCGTGGCTGTCCGCCCTGTCGCGGGACAGCATGGAGTTCGGCCGTACGGCGGCCCGCGCGCTGACCGCCCTCCTGGACGGCGGCCCGGCCCGCACGGTCCGCGTCCCGGTCCCCCGCCTGATCGAACGCGACAGCACGGGGCCGGCGCGGGACGCGCCGGGGGCGGGCGCCGAGGCGGGGGTCGGCGACCGCGTCGGCTGAGCGCGCCTGACGGCGGGCGGGGCCGGTGGAGTACGGCGGGGCCGGTGGGGTCGGTGGCCGCGCCCGGAGCCGGGATGGTCCGGTGGTCCCCGATCAACGGATACGACCGGCATCCGGCGCGGGGCCGGTAGGCGCGTACCGGGAGCCGTAACGGCCCGGCGGCCGCCGGTGGGCGCGTGCGTGCCACCGGCGACCGGCGGTGCCGATGAGCGCGCCCAGGGCCGCAGGCGGCCGTCGGGGGTCGGCCGGTTCGGCGACACGGTCGGCGGCCGAGTGTCGGCGGCCAGCCGGACACCGTCGAACCCAAGAGCGGCCAGTGGACGGCAGGCGGCAGGCGGGGTGTCGGCAAGGCCGACGACACGGACTGCCGCCCGACGCCCGGTGGCGTCGCTGCGGTCCCGCCACGGGGCGGGACCGCTCGCGGGACCCTACTCGGCCGTCCCCTTGCCGCCCCGGCCCGGCGTCTGCGCGCCGTCGTCCGGGGTCGCGGGCCGCGGGCCCTGGAGTTCGCGGCGGCCGGTGTCCGCCGCGGCCGGGCCGGAGCCGTTGCGCTGGGCGCCGCCGCCCTGGCCGCCACCGCCACCGCCACCGCCGTTCAGGTTCTGCCGTACCGAGTCCAGGATGGTCAGGCCCTGGGCGACCAGTCCCGCCGCGATCTCGCCGAGGCCGTCCGCGCCGTTGAGAACGTTGACGTTGGCACCGGAGAGGCCGCCCGCGGCCTCCTTGACGATCTGCGGGAGCTGGTCGATCAGCATCCGGTCGAGCGCGACCCGGTCGTAGGACGCGGCGGCCTCGGCCTGGACCTTCATCCGCTGGGCCTCGGCCGCGGCGAGGATCCTGACCCGCTCGGCATCCGCCTCGGCGGGCTTGACGATCTCGGCCACCAGCTCCTGCTGGCGCAGTTCGGCCTGCCGCTGGGCCAGCTCCGTCCGGGCGGCGAGCACCTCCTGCTGGGCATGCGCCAGCGCCAGCGGCCCGGCCTGCGCGGCCTGCGCCTGGGCCCGGTCCACCTCGGCGGAGTACTCCGCCTTGACGACGGCGGTCTGGCGGGCGTACTCGGCCTGCCTGCGGGCCGCCTCCTGCTCCGCCTCGGCGGCGGCCTGGTTGGCCTGTGCCTGGGCGATCTGCGCCTGCCGCTGGATGGCCGCCTTGTGCGGCGCGGACATGGCGTCGATGTACCCGGTGTCGCCGTCGTCGATGGACTGGATCTGGAGCGAGTCCACGATCAGGCCGATCTTCGCCATCTCCGTCTTGGAGGTGTCGAGCACCTCGGCGGCGAGCTTCTGCCGCTCGGTGACGATCTCCTCCACGGTCATCGAACCGATGATGGCGCGCAGGTGACCGGCGAAGATCCGCCCGGTCAGGACGGACATCTGGTCCTGGTCGGAGAGGAAGCGCTGCCCGGCGTTGATGATGCTCTCCGGGTCGTTGCCGACCTTGAAGGCGATGACGGCGCGCACATGCAGCGCGATGCCCTGCCGGGTGACGCAGGTCTCGACGACCTCCGACTCACACATCGACAGGGTGAGGAAGCGGACCTTGCGGAAGACCGGGAGCACGAACTTGCCGTGCCCCGTCACCACCCTAAACGGCGCGCCCCCCAGTCCCCGCCTGCCGCCCGAGATCAGCATCGCCTCGTCGGGGGCGGGAACACGGTAACCGAACATGGTCTGTTCTCCTTAGCCTGCGTCGGCCGCATCGTCGCGCAACCGGTCCAGGGGGTCGGCCCACTCGATCACGTCGACCTCACGGCGTCCGCGGGAGTCCACCACGAGGACCGTCGCACCGATCGGCAACGGTTCCTGCGACCAGGCGAGGAAGGTCTCGGAGCCGCCTCTGACCCGCACCAGGATCTCGCCGGGACCGGCGGATCCGCGGGTGCCGATGAGAAGCTCCCCCGTGCAGCCGATCACGGCCTCGTCCTGCGCCATCGCCGACTACTTCCCCTCGTGCTCGCCCTGTGCTTCCGACCATAGACCCACCCGGGCGGGCCGCCTACGCGTCGCGCGCACCCGGGCGTCCCGGCACCGCGGCGGACCGGCGGGGACACCCCCTCCCCGTCCGGTCCCGCCGGATGCCGGACGTGTCCTCGCCCGGCATCCGGCGAGACGCGGCCAGGGCTCTGCCCGGTTCCGGTCCGGCGGCGCGGAGGGCCCGCGGCCGGGCGGAGGGTCACCGCCCGACGAAGGTCACCGTCTCCGCCATGTCCGCCCGCCCGGTGCGCGACTGCGGCGCGCCGTCCTGCTCGAACCCCACCGCGACCCCGCAGAACAGCACGCGCCCGTCCCCCGCTCCCACCACGTCGGCGACGGTCTTCCGGTACATCGTCCACATCACCTGGGGACAGCTGTGCAGCCCCTCCGCCCGGAGCAGCAGCATGACCGTCTGGAGGTACATCCCCGCGTCCCCCCACTGCCCCGGCCCCATCGTCCGGTCGAGGTAGCAGAACAGCACGGCCGGCGCCCCGAACGCCCCCGAGTTCAGCGCGGCGATCTTCATGGGCCGGGCGGGATCGTCGCGCTCGATCCCCAGGGCCGCGTACCGCTGGGCGGCAGCGGCGGCGAAGCGGTCCAGATAGGGCGGGGTCAGTTCGGCGGGGTACATCGGGTACTCCCGCTCGTCGCCCGGGTCGCCCGCCAGTGCCCTGGCCGTGGCCCGCTTCTTCAGCTCGGCCAGCGGCTCGCCGGTCACGACGTACAGGTGCCACGGCTGGAGGTTGCCGCTCGACGGTGCTCTCGTCGCAGCGGCCAGGACGCGTTCGAGCACGCCCTCGGGCACCGGCTCGTCGCCGAACGCCCGCACGGCCCGTCGACCGGCCACGGCCTCATACACGTCCACGCCTTCTCGTCCTCTCCCTCGTCCCCCGCTCTCGTCCCTCAACGGCCATGATCCCTCCACCTCTTGGGCGGGCCGCGGGCCGCCGGTGGGCGCGGCCGGGGACGGCCGGACGCGGCCTCTCGACGCGAGGGGCCCGCTCCGGGCAGAGTTCACCCCACGTACTCGCCAGTACGCCCTGTCCGCCCCCGCTTTCGGAGTTTCCGACCTTCCGCCGAGGAGTGCCCGTGACCGACTGGGCCGGCCGCAGTGCCGTCGAGATCGCCGCCGCCGTACGCGAGAGGCGGGTCACCGCCCGTGCGGTGGTGGCCGCGCATCTGGCCCGCATCGAGCGGCTCGACGGCCGGATCGGTGCCTTCCGCACCGTCCGCGCCCGCGCGGCGCTGGAGGAGGCCGACGCGGTCGGGGCCCGGCCGGATCTGGCCGGACTCCCCCTGGCGGGCGTGCCGGTGGCCGTCAAGGACAACCTCGCCGTACGCGGCGAGACCACCCGGAACGGCTCCGCGGCGACCTCCGAGCTGCCGCAGACCCGGGACCATGTCACCGTCGCCCGGCTGCGGGCGGCGGGCGCGGTCGTGGTGGGGCTGACCAACGTGCCCGAGCTGTGCGTCTTCGGCACCACCGAGGGCGTGCACGGCATCACGCGCAATCCGTGGGACACCTCGCGCACGGCGGGCGGTTCGTCGGGCGGCAGCGCGGCGGCGGTCGCCGCCGGGATGGTGCCGCTAGCGCTCGGCAACGACGGCATGGGCTCGCTGCGCATCCCGGCCGCCGCCTGCGGCCTGGTCACCGTCAAGCCGGGCCACCGGGTGGTGCCGGCCGGCATCGGCAACGGCGACTGGTTCGGCATGTCGGAGAACGGGCCGCTCGCCACGACGGTCGCCGACGCGCGGCTGATGCTCTCGGTGCTGGCGGACACCGAAGTGCCGTCCGCCGCCGGGCGGCCGGCGCCGTCGGTCGCCGCGTCGGTGCGCGCGCCGCTGCGCGGCACGACGGTCGGCCTCCCGTACGCCACCGCCGTACGGGAGGCGGCGCGGCTGCTGGCGCAGGAGGGCCACCGGGTGCGGCGCGCCGATCCGCCCTATCCGGCGTCGATCGGGTTCACCGCGCTGCGGCACTGGAGTGCCGGTACGGCCATGGACGCCGTGGGCCTGGATCCGCGGCGGCTGGCCCGGCGCACCCGGGTGCAGGCCGCCGTCGGGCGGCGGTTCGTCGAGGGGGTCCGCACGGGTGACGCGCGGGAGCGGCTGCGGGACCGGCTCGCGCCGTTCTTCGCCGAGCACGACGTGCTGCTCTGCCCGGCGCTGGCCCGCCGTCCGCCACGGGCCGTGTCCTGGGACGGGCGAGGCTGGCTGCGCAACGTGGCGGTCAACGGCGCCTGTTCGCCGATGACCGGGCCGTGGAACCTGACCGGCTGGCCCGCGGCGGTGGTGCCGTTCGGCACCCTGCCCTCCGGTGCGCCGTGCGCGGTGCAACTGGTGGGGCGCCCCGGCGCGGAGGCCGTCCTGCTGGCCCTGGCGGAGCGGATCGAGCGGCGGCGCCCGTGGCCGCGCACCGCCCCGCTGGACTGAACCCACGCACCGCCCGCCCGGCCCGGCCGCGTGCCGCTCGCACCCCGGGCCCGGTCGGCGGCGGCGCCGTACCGCTCAGAGCACCCGGCCCGCTCAGAGCTCCCGGCGCGTTCAGAGGTCCCGGTACATGATGTGCAGTCCCACCAGGCCGTGCCGCGGATGCCGGTACGCCCGCGGCACGGTGCCGAGGACGGTGAAGCCGAGCGAAGTCCACAGGCCCACGGCCGGGTTGGTCTCGACGACGGCGTTGAAGACCATCCCGCGGTAGCCGTCCTCCCGGGCCGCCGCGAGGACGTGCTCGGCGAGGGCGCGGCCCGTGCCACGGCCGGTGCGGTCCGGGTCGACCATGAAGCCCGCGTTGGCGATGTCCGCGGCGGGCCCGCCGTAGTTGGGCTTCACGTAGGCCGAGCCCAGGATCGTGCCGTCGTCGTCCTCCGCGACGAAGACCCGCTTGCCGGGGCCGGTCCACAGGGCGCGGGCGTCCTGTTCCGAGGTGTCCGGGTCCCAGGCGTAGGTCTCCCCGGCGGCGACGACACGGTGCCAGAACGGCCAGATGCGCGGCCAGTCGTGGTCCGTCGCTTCCCTGATCAGCATGGGCGCGAGTCTCGCACGCCCATGCCTGTGGGGCGGCCGGTCCGGGTGGTTCAGTCGACGCTGGGCAGGATGTGCGGCTCGGCGAGGTCGTCCTCGTAGCCGGCCAGGCGGATGGGGGCGGACCGCGCCCACACGTCGAGGCTGCCGAGGTCTCCGGGCCGTCGGCCCGCGCGCTCCGTGCGTTCCTCGGGGCGCTGCTCGCGATTGGTCTTCTCCGGTGTCACCGCGCACTCCTTATGTGTCGGTCACCCTCGGGGCGGTCAACCGGCAGTCTGCGCTGCGGCGCCTGACACCCGCTCGGGTCTGGGTCGAGACAGGTCGGACGCGGTGGCGCCGGCAACTGAGGTCCGAGCGGGCCGTTGGGCACCGGTTCACCCCGGGGCGGACCGTGGGTGTGGTGGGAACCCTTTGGTGCTGTCCGCCTACTCCAGATTAACCAAATGAGCGCCCCCCTGCTCGATGGGGCTGCAAAAACCAGGTAACTATCGGAAGTCAGGCATGTTCATTGAGCCATATAAGAGGCGATTTGTCGCTTTGTCGTGCGAGCCGGGATTCACCCGTTCGGCGGACGGCACGCAGTTCAGGTCCCGTTGGCCGCGCCGCAAGCTCGCCGTGCTCTGCTGACGTACCGCAACGGCCGTCCCGCGGGAGGACTGACGCATGGAGCTGCGCAGTGTCGAGGAACTGATGGACCTGCTGCACGCCGGGCGGGGTGCCGCCCGCGTGCCCGACCGCCCCGGGCGCCGCACCGATCCCTGCGCGCACGCCCTGCGGACCGCCGCGCTGCTGCGCCGCGGTCGTCCGGCCGACAAGGAGCTGCAGATCGCGGGGCTCGTCCTGGCCGTCGGCGGACTGCTCGGTCCGGGCGAAGGCAGCGACGAAGGCGGCAGCGAGGGCGGGGGCACGGGCGCGCTGAGCGGTGCCCTCCGGGCCGCCGACGCGGTGCGCGGACTGCTCGGGGAGCGCGTCTTCCGGCTGCTGCGGCAGCAGGCGTACGCCGCCGACGGCCGCCCCGTCCGGCCGGTGGACGAGGACGCCCTGGCCCTGCGCCTCGCGGCCGAGGAGGCCCGCACCCCGGGTCCGGGCGACGGCGCGGCCGCCGGGGTGCTGGAGGACTGGCGCACCGTCCTGGCACTGGTCGCGGCCCGCAACTCCCGGCTGGGCGCCATCGACTGACGGCGCCTCAGCGCACGCGTACGGGAGCGGACCTCACCACTTGCCCGGCGCGTAGTCCTTCAGGAAGACGCCGTACAGGTCCTCGCCCTCCTCGCCGCGCACGATCGGGTCGTAGACGCGGGCGGCGCCGTCGACCAGGTCCAGCGGGGCGTGGAAGCCGGCCTCGGCCAGGCGCACCTTGTCGGGGTGCGGGCGCTCGTCGGTGATCCAGCCGGTGTCGACGGCCGTCATCAGGATGCCGTCCTTCTCGAACATCTCCTGGGCGGCGGTGCGGGTGAGCATGTTCAGGGCGGCCTTGGCCATGTTGGTGTGCGGGTGTCCGGCGCCCTTGTAGCCGCGGTCGAAGACGCCCTCCATGGCGGAGACGTTGACGATGTACGTACGGCGGGCCGCCGCCGCGGCCATCGCCGGGCGCAGCCGGCTGATCAGCAGGAAGGGCGCGGTGGAGTTGCACAGCTGGACCTCCAGCAGCTCGACCGGCGTGACCTCCTCCACCGTCTGGATCCAGCTGTTGGTGTCGTGCAGGTCGGGCACCAGGCCGCCCGCGTCGATGGCCGTGCCGGCCGCGATCCGCTCCAGGGACGCCGAACCGGAGACGAGGGCCAGGTCGGTGACGTCCTGGGCGTCGAGCACTCCGGAGCCCGCCACCGGCAGCGCGGCGACCGCACCGGAGCCGAAGGTGCCGATCACCTCGGAGGCGGGCAGCTCACCGGCGGGCAGCGGGGCCGACTCGGCGGAGATCAGCTCGCTGTAGGCCTGCGGCGAGCGCCGCACCGTCTGGGCGGCGTTGTTGATCAGGATGTCCAGCGGGCCCTCGGCGGCGACCGAGTCGGCGAGCGAGACGACCTGGGCGGGGTCGCGCAGGTCGATGCCGACGATCTTCAGCCGGTGGATCCAGTCGGCGCTGTCGGGCTGGGCCTTGAAGCGCCGGATCGCGTCGCCCGGAAACCGGGTGGTGATGGTGGTGTGCGCGCCGTCGCGCAGCAGCCGGAGCGCGATGTACATGCCGATCTTGGCCCGGCCGCCGGTGAGCAGGGCGCGCCTGCCGGTCAGGTCGGCGCGCGCGTCGCGGCGGGCCCGGTTCTCGGCGGCGCACTTCTGGCACAGCTGGTGGTAGAAGTAGTCGACCTCGACGTAGCGCTGCTTGCAGACGTAGCAGGAGCGCGGGCGCTGGAGTATCCCCGCGATCTGTCCCTCTCCGGTGCGCGAGGAGGGCAGGATGCCCTCGGTCTCGTCGTCGATGCGCTGCGCGGAGCCGGTGGCGGTGGCCTCGGTGACCGTCTTGTCGTGGGCGGTCTTGGCGGCGCGGCGCTCCTGGCGGCGGCGCTGCTTGACCGTGCGGTAGATGTGGGAGGTGGCCCGGCGCACCGCGACGGCGTCGGGGTGGTCGACCTCGATCTCGTCCAGTTCGCGGAGCACGTCGAGGCAGACGGCCAGGCGCTCGGGGTCGATACCGGGCCCGTACGCGGGCTCGCCGCCCGGCGCGTACACCACCTCGTCCGTGGCCGTGGGGCCCTCGTCTGTCACCGTCATCGCGCCGCTTCCCTGCTGGTTCCCGTGGCGCTCCGAGTCGCGCCCGCCGTCGAACGGGGGATTTTACGGCAGCGGTGCGGCCGACCGCCAAACGCGTGGCGATCATGGCCGGACGGGCGGCGCGCGGGCCGGTGCGGCGCAGGTTCAGGGGGCGCAGACGGTGATGAGGGTCTCCACCTCCTCGGTCACCGCGCGGGCCAGCCGGTGCAGGTCGGGCACGGCCTCGGCGTCGGCGACGAGCCCGTAGTGCACCTGGCCGCGGTAGGTGGAGATCGCGACGGCCAGGGACTGGCCGCGGGCGAGCGGCGCGAAGGGGTAGACCTCGGTGAGCGGGTGGCCGGCCAGGCGCAGCCCGAAGCCGGGCAGCGGGACGCTGGTGACCAGGATGTCGAACCAGAGCCGGGCGGCCTGTCCGACCAGCGGGCCGCCGAGCCGGTGGCCGAGGGCGGGCACGTGGTCGGCGAGCAGGGCGACGGCCCCGGCGCCCCGGTCGGGTCCGGCGTCCTTGTTGCGGTCCATGGCGGCGCGGACGGCGGCGAGCCGGCGCAGCGGGTCGGCGACGCCGACGGGCAGGTGCGTCAGATAGCCGGAGAGCCGGTTGCCCGGCGGCTGGGCGGTGCGCGGGCGGCGGCGGGAGACGGGGATGAGGGCGCGGGGCGCGAGGCCCTCGACGGGCTCGCCGCGCTCCTCCAGCCAGCGGCGCAGGGCGCCCGCGACGACCGCGATCAGCACGTCGTTGACGGTGCCGCCGACGGCCTTGCGGACCAGGTGGACGTCGTCGATGTCGACGGCCACGCCCGCGGTGCGGCGGGTGCCGGTGGGAGCGGCGGTCAGGGCGGGGACGGGGCGGGTGGCGAGGGTGGAGCGGGCCACGCGGGCCCCGATGTCCAGGGCCCGGCCCAGGTCGCCGAGGGCGTCGCGGACCAGTCCGGGCAGCGCGCGCACGTCGGGCAGCGGGCCGCGCCGCGGTGCGGCGGGCCCGGGGCCGCGCCGGGGCAGGTCGACCGGGTCGAGGATCGCGGCGGCGAGGGTGAGGGCGCGCAGGCCGTCGGCGAGGGCGTGGTGGAACTTGAACAGCACCGCGAAGCCGGTCCCGGCCGCCGCGGGCAGCACATGGGCCTCCCACGGCGGCAGGCCGCGTTCCAGGGGGCGCTGCATGAGCCGTCCGGCCGCCGCGTGGAAGCCGGGAACGGGGGCGTGCAGGTGGATGTGGTTCAGCGGGTCGAAGCGGGGGTCGGGTTCGCGGGCGGCGCCGCCGAAGCCGAGCGGCTGCCGCAGGCCCTTCGCCAGGGCGCCGCGCAGCCCGTCGGGGCCGGGCCGGCGCAGCCCGAGCGGGTGCCACACGTCGCGGATGCGCATGCGCAGACCGGGCACCGCGGCGGCGCGGGCGGCGAGCAGGTCGGCGGCGTGGGCCGCGTCGCCGGGCGAGGGGGCCGCGAAGACGCCGAGCGCGCCGAGGTGCATCGGGTGCCCGGCGGACTCGATGTTCCAGAACGCCAGGTCGAGGGGAGCGAGCAGATCAGGAGTCACGGGCTTGCCTCGCGTCGGCGATGGGGTCTTTGCAGTGAACAACTCCTGTCGATCACGGTCAAGCGTGATCAAGTTACGCACAGTTAAAAACGGAGGGTGTCCCGCCCCGGCCGCCCGGGGCGGGACACGCGGCTGTCAGGGGGCGCCGGACGCGGTCAGCGCAGGACGGGCGGCGCCGCCTGCGCCGACGTGCCCCACGCCGAGGGCCGCGCGCCCACGGTGTAGCGCAGCGTCCGCAGCCGGCGCAGTTCGCCGGTGGTCAGATACGTCCGGTCGTGGGTCACCCCGTCGGCGCGGACCGTCCGGGTGTACCGCGCCTCGCGCGAGGTGCCGGGCGCCAGGACGGTGAGCGCGCCGCGCGGGTGGTAGCGGCGGTCCAGACGCAGGTCGACCCGGTCGAACACGGGGGTGGACAGGCCCCAGGTGCCGTAGCCGGGCTGCACCGGGTACAGGCCGATGGACGACAGCACGTCCCAGGCCGACATGGTGCCGAGGTCGTCGTTGCCGGTCAGCCCGGCCGGCTCGTCGGTGAACAGGGTCAGCGCGGCGTGCACCACATCGGTGGTCTTCCACGGCTGCCCCGTCGACAGATAGGTGTACGGGGCGAGCAGGTCGGGTTCGTTGAGCGGGTTGTAGCGGTCGGTGTCGTAGAAGTCGTACGGCCCCGAGACCCAGTTCTCGCGGGCGGTGCGGGCGGGGTCGGCGAGGAGCCGGTCGTAGGCGAAGAACTCGTCGAGCCGTTCGTTGGTGAGCCGCTCGCCGCCGAGCAGGCCGACCACGCCGGGCAGGTCCTGCGGGACGAGCCACTGGTAGTGCCAGGCGGTGCCCTCGTGGAAGCCCGTGCTGTGCGCCGGATCCGCCGGTCCGGTGAAGGCGCCGCCGGTGTCGCGGGCGCGGAAGAAGCGCGTCGCGGGGTCGAACAGGTTCCGGTAGCTGCGGGAGCGGGCCGCGTACCGGCCGGCGTCCGCGCGGTGGCCCAGGGCGCGGGCCATCTGGGCGAGCATGGCGTCCGACAGCGCGTACTCCAGGGTCGCCGAGGCGCCGAAGGCGTAGTCGGAGTGGCCGGCCTTGGGCGGCCGGTGGCCCTTGATGTACGGGACGTAGCCGCGGGACAGGTAGTCCGGGTTGCCGTTGCGGCCCAGTGCCGGGACGTCGGCGGGCGGCACCGAGTCGGCGTTGCGGCGCAGCGCGCGGTACGCCCGCTCCTCGTACCCCGTGAGCAGGCCCTGCTGGAAGGCGTCGGTGAGGAACGGGGTGACCGGGTCGCCGGTCATCACGTTCGTCTCGACCGTGCCGTAGCCCCACTTGGGCAGCCAGCCGCTCTCCTCGGCCACCCGGATCACGGAGACGGCCATGTCCCGGGCCTCGCGGGGCGCGAGCAGCGCGAGGAACCGGGCCTGGGTGCGGTAGGTGTCCCAGAGCGACCAGTTCTGGTAGTAGGTGATGCCGCCGGTGCGGTGGACGCGCCGGTCCCAGCCGGTGTAGCGGCCGTCGGCGTCGTTGCCGACGTTCGGCGCGAGGAAGGCCCGGTACAGGGACGAGTAGAAGGTCCGGCGGCGGGCCGCGTCGCCGCCGCTCACCCGTACGTCCCCCAGCCGCTCCTCCCATCTGCGCCCGGCCGCCCGGCGCACCGCGTCGAAGGCCCGGCCGCCCTCGGCACGCAGATTGCCGGCCGCCCCCGCGGCGTCGACGTAGGACAGCGCGGTGGTCGCCTCCACCGTGCGGTCGGTGGTGGTGTCGAAGCGCAGGTACGCGCCGCCGTGCCCGGTGCGCGCGCCGGGGGTGACGGTGGCGCCGTCCCAGGTGCCGTACGCGGTGAAGGGCCGGTCGAAGCGGGTGATCGTGTACACCGTGTACGGCAGGGTGTCCGCGCAGAAGCCGCGGCCGGTGATCTCGGTGCGCACGGTGCGGTCGTCCAGGATCTCTACTTCGGAGGCGACCATGCGGTGCAGCGCCTGGCCCGCGTCGAGCAGGACGTTGGCCTTGCCGGTGGCCGGGAAGGTGTAGCGCTGCACCCCGGTGCGGGCCGTCGCCGTCAGCTCGGCCTCGATGCCGGAGTCGAGCGCGACCCGGTAGTAGCCGGGGCTCGCCCGCTCGTCCTCGTGGCGGAAACCGGCCGCGTACGTCGCGTTGTCCGTCGCGGTGACGTCGCCGGTGGTGGGCAGGACCGGCAGGTCGCCGCCGATACGGCAGCCGACCCCGGAGAGATGGACCAGGGAGAAGCCGCGGATGCGGCTGTGGGCGTAGTCGTAGCCGGTGTTGTGACCGGTGTCCGGCGAGAACTGCACCATGCCGAAGGGCACGGCGGCGCCGGGGAAGGTGTTGCCTTCGTTCGCGGTGCCGATGAACGGGTTGACCAGGTCGGTCAGCCGGGCGGCTGCGCGGGTCTCGGCGGCCCGCGTGGCGGGGGCGGCGGTCAGCGCGGAGGCTGCCACCGCCCCCGCCACGCACAGGCCGAGGCGACGGGTCCGTCTCATGCGGGAAGACCTCCGGGGAAGACGTCGTTGCCCGCATGATCACGCCTGACGGGCCGTCACCCCGGTATCCGCGGGTGTCGCGGTCCCCGGGTGTCGCGCGCGACGGGTCACGGACCGGGCCCCGACGGACCGACGGACACCCGGACTCGGGAGCTCCCGGCTCCCGGCTCCCGGCTCCCGGCTGTGCGCCTACGGCACCCGCTGGCCCTTGCCCAGGGCGATCACCCCGCGCCCGGACACCGTGTACAGCTCCGCGTCCCGCTCCGGGTTGACGCCGATGGTCGCGCCGGGCGGCACCTCGACGTTCTTGTCCAGGACCGCGCCGCGCACCACCGCGCCCCGGCCGACCCGCACGTTGTCGTGCAGCACCGAACCCTGCACCACCGCGCCGGGGTCGACCCGTACGCCCGGGGAGAGCACGGACCGGGTGACCTGGCCGCGGATCAGGCAGCCCGCGCTGATGATGGACTCCCCCGCGATGCCGCCCGCGTTGAAGCGGGCGGGCGAGAGCTGGTTGGAGTGGGTGTAGACCGGCCAGTCCCGGTTGTACAGGTTGAACGCGGGCCGCTCGGCGATCAGGTCCATATGGGCGTCGTAGTACGCGTCGAGGGTGCCCACGTCCCGCCAGTAGCCCCGGTCGCGGCTGGTCTCGCCGGGCACGTGGTTGGCGCTGAAGTCGTACAGGGCCGCCTCGCCCCGCTCGGTGAGCCGCGGCAGGATCGAGCCGCCCATGTCGTGCACCGAGCCCTCGTCCTCGGCGTCCCGGTGCAGCGCCTCGACGAGCGCCTTGGTGGTGAAGACATAGTTGCCCATGGAGGCGAAGACGTGGTCGGGATCGCCCGCGAGCCCCGGCGGGTCGGCGGGCTTCTCCAGGAACCGCTCGACGCCCTGCCCGTCGGGCCCCGGGGTGATCACCCCGAACGAGGACGACTGGTCGCGCGGCACCCGGATCCCGGCGACGGTCACGCCTGCGCCGCTGTCGATGTGCTGCCGGAGCATCTGCCGCGGGTCCATGCGGTAGACGTGGTCGGCGCCGAACACCGCGACGTACTCGGGCTGTTCGTCGTGGACGAGGTTGAGCGACTGGAGGATCGCGTCGGCGCTGCCCAGGTACCAGCGCGGGCCGAGCCGCTGCTGCGCGGGCACCGGTGTGACGTAGTTGCCCAGCAGGCTGGACATGCGCCAGGTCGTGGTGATGTGCCGGTCCAGCGAGTGCGACTTGTACTGCGTGAGCACGCAGATGCGCAGGATGTCGCCGTTGACGAGGTTGGACAGGACGAAGTCGACCAGGCGGTAGGTCCCGCCGAAGGTGACCGCCGGTTTGGCGCGGTCCGCGGTCAGGGGCATCAGACGCTTGCCCTCTCCGCCCGCGAGGACGATTCCGAGGACCGAAGGTCCACCACGACGCATGGCCGCTCCCCTCACCCGGTTGCCCCCACTACTGCCCCGGGGCGCGGCGCCTCAAGCCTGGCCCAGAACCTCCTCGTAGAGGCGGACCGTGCGCCGGGCGACCGCGTCCCAGCCGAACTCGGTCACCGCGCGCACCCGCCCCGCCTCGCCCGTCCGGCGCGCGGCCGCCGGGTCGGCGAGCACCGCGTCCAGGGCGCGGGCCAGCCCCGCCTCGAAGGCGGCGCCGCCGTCCTCGCCCACCTCGCCCACGTCCACGAGGACGCCGGTACGGCCGTCCTCGACCACCTCGGGGATGCCTCCGACACGGGAGGCGACGACGGGGGTGCCGCAGGCCATCGCCTCCAGGTTGACGATGCCGAGCGGCTCGTAGACCGAGGGGCAGACGAAGACGGCGGCGTGCGTGAGCAACTGGATCACGTCCGGGCGCGGCAGCATCCGCGGGATCCAGTGGACCCCGTCGCGTACCCGGTCAAGCTCCCGGTGCAGATCGCGGAACTCCCGGTCGATCTCCGGTGTGTCGGGGGCGCCCGCGCACAGCACGACCTGGGCCGCCGGGTCGATGCCGCGCACGGCCCGCAGCAGGTGGGGTACGCCCTTCTGCCGGGTGATGCGGCCGACGAAGAGCACGTAGGGGCGGTCCGGGTCGAGGCCGAGGCGGGTGAGCGCGTCGGTGTCCGGATCCGGTCGGTACAGGGCGGTGTCGATGCCGTTGTGCACGACATGGACGCGGGCCGGGTCCAGGGCCGGGTAGCAGCCGAGGATGTCCTCGCGCATGGCCGAGGAGACGGCGACCACTGCGTCGGCGGACTCGATCGCGGTGCGTTCCGCCCAGCCGGACAGGGCGTAGCCCCCGCCGAGCTGCTCGGCCTTCCAGGGGCGCAGCGGCTCCAGGGAGTGCGCGGTCACCACGTGCGGCACGCCGTGCAGCAGCTTGCCGAGGTGTCCGGCGAGGTTGGCGTACCAGGTGTGCGAGTGCAGCAGGTCGCAGCCCTGGACGGCGGCGGCCGCCGCGAGGTCCACCGAGAAGGTGCGCAGGGCGTCGTTGGCGCCGTCCAGCGCGGGCCACGGGCGGTGCCGGTCCACCCCGGCCGCGCGCTCCGCCGCCGAGGACTCGCCCCAGCAGTGCACCCGCAGGTCCACGAGCGGCCGCAGCTCCCGGGCCAGGAACTCGACATGGACGCCCGCGCCGCCGTACACGTCCGGCGGATACTCCCGGGTCAGCAGTCCCACGCGCACCCGCAACCCCCATGAGTGTGGCGGCTCGTCACCTTCATGGTCACCCGGATCCGGCGCGCGGGGAAGGCCCCGGGGCTCGTGTGAAACAACAGTCCCCGCAGACACCGCCGCCGGGCACCCGGTAGTAGAGGCAGCAGCTGCGCCGCCGGAAGCCGGTGGCGCCGTAGGTGCCCGCCCCGGCGAGCAGCGGGTGCGCGAGCAGGCGTACGGCCAGATCGTGCGCGCGGGCGGCCTCCTCCGGGCGGCCCGCGCCCAGGGCCCAGCCGCCCAGCTGCCGTGCCGCCCCCGCCAGCGCGGAGGCCGCGTTGCCCCGCAGCAGGCCCGGCGCGAGCCGGTGGCGGGCCCGCAGGGCCGCGGCCAGCGGTTCCAGGTGGCCGAGCAGGACGGCGTCCGCGAGCGCGGCGGCGGATTCCGGGGTGGCGGCGCAGCCCTCCGGGGCGGCGGCGAGGTCCTCCGGGGCGGCGGCGGGCAGCGGGCGCACCTCGGTGAGCCACAGGTCGTCGGGGGCGCTGCCCTCCGGGTCCCAGCACAGCAGGGACGGCGCCAGGTCGGGGAGCCGCCCGGCGCGCACGGCGCAGCCCAGCGCCACCGACCACAGCCGGGCGGCGAGCCCCAGGTGGGCCACCGAGGCGGCGATCCTCGCCTCCGGGGCGCGGATCGCACCGGCCACCTTGCGCACCCGCGCGCCCAGCGGATCCGCCGCCGAGGCGGCGTACGCCTCCGCGAGGGTGGGGAGCGGCGCGTGCGGCGGCTCGCCGGTGCGCAGGACGAAGAAGCCGCCGAGCGGGCGGAGTACGGCGAGTCCGGAGTCACGGTGCACGAGGAGCAGTAGTACCAAGCGGGCCGGGGAGAGCGCCCCTTCGGGGGGTTCCCGGAGCTGTTCTCGGGGGTGTCGCGCGGGTGTCGCCCACCCAGGGGAGGACACCGCATGACGCGTACTCCATCGGCAGTATGACCCATTGAATGCTCAGGGACGACGACGGGAAGAGATCGGCACGGCAGTGTGTTGGACCATGGAAGCCGCCTGTTCGCCGCGCCGGGCCCGACGCCCCGGCCTCCCGCAGAGGACCAGCTCATGAGCGCCCTCGCGCTGTCCGTGCTGCTGTCGCTCGTCTCCGCCGTGGCGTACGCCGGCGGGGCGATCGTGCAGGAGCAGGTCGCGGTGTCCGCGCCCGGCGAGCGGTACGCGCCGCTGCGCCGCCCGGTCTGGTGGGCAGCCGTCGCCCTGAACGGCCTCGGCGGCCTCCTCCATGTGGTGGCGCTGGCGTACGGCCCGCTCAGCCTGGTCCAGCCGCTGGGCGCGCTCACGATCGTGTTCGCGCTGCCCATGGCCGCGCTCCTGGTCGGCCGCCGGGCCGGTGCCGCCGCCTGGCGCGGCGCGGTCCTGGCGACGGTGGGCCTGGCGGGTCTGCTGTCCCTGGTGGGCGCCTCGCACGCGCAGTCGCTGAACGGCGCCCAGCGGGTGGTCCTGGCCGTCCTCACCGCCGCGGCGGTGCTCGCGCTGACGGCCGCGGGGCGCGCCGCGCACCGGCATCCCGCGGTGCGCAGCGTGCTGCTCGCCGTCGGTTCCGGTGTCGCCTTCGGCATGTCCTCCGTGTTCACCAAGGCGGTCGCGGTGGACTGGACGGACGGCGTCACGGCGTCCGAACTGCCGTCGCTCGCGGTGATCGCGGTGCTGGCCACGGTCGGCATGCTGCTGTCCCAGGCGTCCTACCGGGGCGGCGGCCTCGCGGCGCCGCTGGCCACCCTGACCGTGGTGAACCCGATGGCGGCGGCGGCCGTGGGCATCACGATGTTCGGCGAGACCTTCCGGTACGGCACCACCGGCACGGTGCTGGCCCTGGGCTGCGGGGTCGCGGCGGCGGGCGGCCTGATCCTGCTGACCACGGAACGGATCGAGCGCGAGGCGCGGACGGCCGGAGCGGGACCGGGCGAACCGGCGGCACCGGAGGAGACGGCGGCACCGGGAGAGACGGTGACGGCAGCGGCGGTGCCGGCACAGCCGACGCCGGCCGCGGTCCCCGTGGCCCCTGTAGCCTCCACGGCCCCCGCAGTCCCCGTGGCCGAGGTCGACGGCGTCGGCGCGGGAGAGCCCGCCGGGGCCTTGCCCTCCGGGACGGCTCCGGTGAAGGCCCAGGTCAAGGCCCTGGTGCCCGCACCGTCCGCGTACGGCGGCTCGTTCTGCGCCGGGCTGGTCTACTGCGTCCCGTACGTCCCGATGCCCGCGCCCGTGACGGACCGGCACCGTCCCCGCGTCAGTTCCTGACGCCCCCGGCATCAGGAACTGACGCCGCCACTGCCTCTCAGATGCCGACGCCGCCCGCGCGGAGATAGCGCAGCGGGTCGATGTCGGAGCCGAAACCGGGCCCGGTCCGCACCTCGAAGTGCAGATGCGGGCCCGTGACGTTGCCGGTGGCGCCGGAGCGGCCGATGCGCTGCCCGGCGGTGACCGACTGACCGGCCCGTACGGAGATCGCCGACAGGTGCGCGTACTGGCTGTAGCGGCCGTCGGCGTGCCGGATCACCACCTGGTAGCCGTACGAGCCGCCCCAGCCGGCGGTGACCACGCGGCCCGCGCCGACGGCGTGCACGGAGGTGCCGGTGGGCACCAGGAAGTCGACGCCGGTGTGGTAGCCCTTCGACCAGTGCGAGCCGGAGGACCGGTAGGCGGTGCCGATCGAGGCGTGCACGGGCGCGACGAGGGCGTGCGAGGTGGTGTGCGGGTGCCCGCTGTGGCTGGAACTGCCGCCTCCGGGCCGGGTGGCGGGCTTCGGCTTCGTAGTGGCCTTGGGCTTCGCAGTGGCCTTGGGCTTCGCGGCGGCCTTCGGTTCGGCGGCGGGCTGCTGCTTCTGTCTCCGCTCGGGCTCCGGTTTCTGCTTCTGTTTCTGCTTCTGTCCGGAGTCGGCCTTGGTGGCCGGGGTGTGCTGCCGGTGCGGGGCGGGCGCCTGCCGCGACGGGTGCAGGGAGAGCCGCTGACCGGGCAGTATCAGATCCGGATCGGCCCCGACGGTCGTGCGGTTGTCCGCGTACAACTGGGGCCAGCCGCCCCGGACATCACGGTCGTCCGCGATACCGGAGAGGGTGTCGCCGCTGACCACCGTGTACATCTCGGCGGTGCCCGCGCGCGACTGGGGCGTGGTCTGCGGCCGGACGTCGCGCACGGCGCTCGCAACGCCCGTGGCACTCCGGTGCGTTGGGCGCGCCTGCACGGCCTGGGACTGCACGGCCTGGGACTGCGCGGTCTGGGACTGCGCGGTCCGCGTCTGCGCTGAGTGCGCCTGTGCCGGGTGTGCGTGGGTCAGTCCGGCGCGCGGTCCGCACACGGGCCAGGCGCCCGGCCCCTGCCCGCCGAGCACCCTCTCCGCTACGGCGATCTGCTGCTCCCGGCCGGCCAGGTCGGCGCGCGGTGCGTACCTGGTCCCGCCGTACGCCGCCCAGGTGGACCGGGTGAACTGGAGCCCGCCGTAATAGCCGTTGCCCGTGTCGGTGTTCCAGTCGCCGCTCGACTCGCAGGCGGCCACCTTGTTCCAGGTGGCCGCGTCGGCCGCGTACGCGGTGCCGGCGCCGATCAGCGGGATGGCCATGCCGGCGCCTCCCACCGTCACGGTCAGTGAGGCACGGTTGATCCTGTTCGGCTGGTACCGGCGGTGCCGACCGCGTGCGGCCATGTCCGAAGTCCCCTCGCCATGCGTCAGGAGCGGCAAAAGTAGACGCCGCGAACGAGCCATGACAAGACGGCAATCGGCCTCCTGCCGTCCCGCGTCGCCGCCGCCCCCCGCGCACCAGAACCAGAAGGGGCCGGAAGAGGAAGGAGCGGTCGATGAGACGGATGTGCGGCCCGCGTACCGTCACGCGAGGATGGTCACACGGCGCGGGCGCCCCGACGAGCACGGCTGCACCACGAGACCACCGCGCCGGGGCATCATCGCCCACCGGACGACCGCGCACGGAAGTCACCGCACCCCCGGCACCACGGCACCACCTACGGACGACAGGACCCAGTGATCCACCGGATCTTTGAGGAGCAGGCGGTATGAGCACTACAGCCCAGATCGGCGTCACCGGACTCGCGGTCATGGGCCGCAACCTCGCCCGGAACTTCGCGCGCAACGGCTACACGGTCGCCGTGCACAACCGCACGGCGGCACGGACGAGGTCGCTGGTGGAGGAGTTCGGGAAGGAGGGCGACTTCGTCCCGGCCGAGACCGCGGAGGAGTTCGTGGCGGCCCTGGAGCGCCCGCGCCGTCTGGTCGTCATGGTCAAGGCCGGGGAGCCGACCGACGCCGTGATCAAGGAGTTCGCGCCGCTGCTGGAGCCCGGCGACATGATCATCGACGGCGGCAACGCGCACTTCGCGGACACCCGGCGCCGCGAGCGGGAGCTGCGCGAGCAGGGCATCCACTTCGTCGGCACCGGCATCTCCGGCGGCGAGGAGGGTGCGCTGCACGGCCCGAGCATCATGCCGGGCGGCTCGGCCGAGTCGTACAAGTCGCTCGGCCCGATGCTGGAGAAGATCTCCGCCAAGGCGGCCGACGGCGCGCCGTGTGTCACGCACATCGGTCCGGACGGCGCGGGCCACTTCGTGAAGATGGTGCACAACGGCATCGAGTACGCCGACATGCAGCTGATCGGCGAGGCGTACCAGTTGCTGCGCGACGTCGCCGGGTACTCCCCCGCCCAGATCGCGGAGATCTTCCGCACCTGGAACACCGGCCGGCTGGACTCGTACCTGATCGAGATCACGGCGGAGGTGCTGGCCCACGTGGACGCGGCCACGGGCGAGCCGTTCGTGGACGTGGTGGTGGACCAGGCCGAGCAGAAGGGCACCGGCCGCTGGACGGTGCAGATCGCGCTCGACCTCGGGGTGCCGGTGTCGGGCATCGCCGAGGCGGTCTTCGCCCGGTCCCTGTCCGGACACGCGGCGCTGCGGGAGGCCTCGCGCCACCTGGCGGGCCCGAAGGCGTCCCCGCTGTCCGAGTCGGAGGCGGCGGCCTTCGCCGACCGGGTGGAACAGGCGCTGTACGCCTCCAAGATCGTGTCGTACACGCAGGGCTTCCACGAGATCGCGGCGGGCGGCGAGGAGTACGGCTGGGACATCGACCTCGGCGCGGTCTCCGCCATCTGGCGCGGCGGCTGCATCATCCGCGCGGCCTTCCTCGACCGCATCCGGGCCGCCTACGACGCCCGCCCCGACCTGCCGAGCCTGCTGTCCGACGACACCTTCGCCCAGGAGATCGCCGCCGCCCAGGACGACTGGCGCGAGGTCCTGGTCGCCGCGACCTGCCAGGGCGTGCCCACGCCGGGCTTCGCGGCGGCCCTGGCGTACTACGACGCCCTGCGCGCCCCGCGCCTGCCGGCCGCCCTCACCCAGGGGCAGCGCGACTTCTTCGGCGCGCACACCTACCGGCGGGTGGACCGCGACGGCACCTTCCACACGCTGTGGGGCGGGGACCGCTCGGAGGTCACGGCGTAGGACGTCCTCGCGGCGCCCGCCTCCGCGCGCCCCGCACACCGCGGAGGCGGGCGCCCCTCAGGACAGCGGTGGCCCCGGCTCGGGGTTCGGGACGGGTTCAGGGCCCGGCGGGATCGGCGACGGCGAGGGCTCCGGCGGCACCGGGCCCGGGGGCGGAGGTCCCGGCGGGGTCGGGCCCGGAGGTGTCGGGCCGGGACCGGGTGGCGGTCCCGGAACCGGCGGCGGCTCGGGCGCGGGCGCCGGGTCCGGGGGCTGCGGGTCGGGTCCGGGCGCGGGCGGCCCCGGAGCGGGATCCGGCCCGGGGGTGGGTCCGGGCGTGGGCGGCGGCGGTACGGGATCGGGGTACGGGTTCGTCATGACGTCCTCCGGCGTCGGCTGCTGGACTACTCCCCCGGCTACCCGACCCCCGCGCGGCCAGTCACCCGCGGCACGGCGACGACGCCCCGGACGGCCGCGCCCGCACCGCCTGCGCGCCCACGCCCGCACTCACGCCCGTGTCCGCTACCGCCACCCCTACCGAGCCGTACCGCCGTGGCCCGCCCGCCGCGTGTGCGGCGTGTGCGGCGCGGCGAGTGCCGCCGCGCGGGCCGCCGCGGCGAGTCCTGGCCGCGGGCCGGCCAGGACCGGCACGGATGCCGTCACCAGGTCCACGGCCGCGGCCATGGACGCCTGGGCGAGGACGACCGCGTCGGCGTCCGCCGCCGGGACCGAGCCGGCGGCCGTCGCGATCTCCCGCACGTATCCCTCGGCGTCCCCGGCCTCGAAGAGCGCCCACGCGCCGGGGACGAACAGCGGGCGGACGGTGACGCGCCGCCCGGCGCGCACGGCCTCCTCCGCCAGGAGCGCGGTGGTCGGGGCGAGGGTGCTCTCCAGGGCGGCCACGACCACCACCCGTGGACCGGCGGCCACGGCGGCCGCCGTCATCGGCCGGTCGACGCGCAGGACCGGCGGTCGCCCGTATCCGCCCGTCCTGACCGCCCCGGCCGCCCCGGCCGACGCGGCCCGCTCCGCCACGGCGCCGAGGGTGGAGCAGGTGCACAGCAGCGCGCCCGCGCCCTCGGCGGCGGCCCGGTCCAGCACCGCCGCCACGTCGTCCGCGACCGCGTCCGGGCCGTCCTCGCGCGCCCTGCGCAGCAGATCCTCGTCGACGAAGTGCCGCAGCCGCAGGCCAGGGTGGTCCGCGTCGCGCAGCGCCTCGAAGACCGGGACATGCACGGGCGAGGTGTGCAGCAGGGCGAGCAGCGGCGGGGCGCCCGGCGCGACGCGTGCCCCGCCCCCGCTCAGAACCGCTCCGGGTGCGCGGCGAGCCACTTCTCGGCGGCCCCGGTCAGCGCAGCACCGGGCGCCGGGGCCTCGTCCTGGTGGCGGGCGGCCCAGCCGGAGACGTAGGGGCACAACGGGACGACGGAGGCACCCTCGCGCCGGGCGACGGCGTACAGCTCGCGCGCCAGGGAACCGGCGATGCCCCGGCCCTCGTGGGCCGGTTCCACGATCGTGTGGACGGGGACGAGAGCACGGTCGGGCGAGTCGAGGACGAAGTACTCGACCCGCCCGACCACCTCGCCGCCCGAGACGGCCTCCAGCCGCCCGGCCGCCCGGCCGTCGCGGATCTCGATGTCGCTCACCGGCTCGCTCCTCGTCGTGTTCCTGCCGCCGTGCGGTCCGCCTCCGCCGCCCCGCCGTCCCTGCCGTGCCCGCGGATCAGGCCGGCACGGACCGGGGGCTGCGCTCCTGGTCCGAACCCGGCACCGGCGCGGACGGGTCGGCGCCCAGCTCCACGATGCGGTTGTCCGCGTCCACATGCACCACACGCGGCTCCAGGGCCCGCGCCTCGGCATCGGTGACCTGCGCGTAGCTGATGAGGATCACCAGGTCGCCGGGGTGCACCAGGTGCGCCGCGGCCCCGTTGATCCCGATGACACCCGACCCGCGCTCCCCCTCGATGACATACGTCTCCAGCCGGGCGCCGTTGGTGATGTCGACGATGTGCACCAGTTCCCCGGGCAGCAGGTCGGCGGCGTCCAGCAGATCCGCGTCGATGGTCACCGATCCCACGTAGTGCAGGTCGGCGTGGGTCACGGTGGCACGGTGAATCTTGGACTTGAACATGGTGCGCAACATCGGAGCACTCCCACTAGTAGGCTCCCTGCCTGCTTATACGCAGGTCAAGGGCTGCTTTCCCAGCCTACAACGAGTCGCACTTCAGTTCAGTAGAGGCCCTCGGGGGACGAGTTGGTGGTCTGGAGGGGGCGGACGTTGGCGACGCCGTCGGTGGGCCAGTGGTCGGTCGGGTGCCGCAGGGCCTGGTCGCGTTCCAGGATGTTGGGGAGGAAGAGGTCCTCGTGGAGGACGGTGAGCCGTACCTGGCCGACCGCACCCGGGGCGACCGGGGCCGAGAAGTCGCCCTTGTCGACCACCGCCATGGTGACCTGCGGATAGTTCGGCACGTAGCTGATCAACCCGCCGTCCTGCTCGATGTCCAGGCAGGCCGCGTTGCCGAAGGTGTTGCCGTAGGTCAGTCCGCAGATCCCGCCCCGCAGGGCGGTGGTGAAGGTCCGGTACGTGTCGGCGTTGATCTGGGTGCCGCTCAGGCGTACGCCGTCCAGGGCCGCGACCAGTTCGGGCCGGTGCCGGCAGAGGGCCTGGAAGAGGGCCGGTGTGGTGTTGAGGTAGTGGACCCGGCCCTGCCGGACGACGTCGGTGATCTGCTCCAGCAGGTGCAGGGTGTAGTCGTTGACCTCGGCCAGGCGTCCCGCCCGGATGAGGCGCTTGACCCACCGGGGGTCCATGTCCACGGCGTACACCTGGCCGGCGTGGAGTTCGGACACCTCCCGGACGCCGTTCCCGATCAGATGCGGTCCGGTGGGGGTGGCCTGCAGCCAGGTGCGGCCCGGTGCGAATCCTTCCCGCACGAAGGACCAGCGACGCCAGATCGCCCGGTGCAGCAGCATGTCAGGGGTGTAGAACACCCGGCAGGGGGTGCCGGTGGTACCTCCGCTGTCCCAGATCCGTCCGGCCAGCGGTCTGGGCACCGACAGCGGGACGAGGTCCGCGGGGTCCTCCTCGCGCAGCCGGTCGAGCGGGAACGGACCGAAGGCTTCGATCTGGTCGTAGCGGGTGATGTCGCGGGGGTCGAAGCCCAGCCGGGGGGCCTGCCCGAGCCAGTAGGGGCTGCCGGACACCGGGTCGAAGTGCCGTCGGACCACGGCGCGGGTCCACTCGTCGAGGTCGGTGTCCAGCCAACGCGCGATCTGGGCGTCCGGGTCGGCGCGGGTGGCGGCGGTCATGACCGGGCCGGGGCGCCGGAGAGGTCGATGCCGAGGTCGTAGGCGGTGGTCAGGGCCTGCTCGATGTGCTCGGGCTGCTCGATGTGGACCACCGGGAAGGGGAACGCGAGGATGCCCTCGGGTATGGAGGGGCCCATCACCAGCCCGAGCCGCACGCCCTGCTCCTTCATCCCGGCGTAGACGTCGACCAGGCTGATCGGGTTCGTGGAGTTGCGCTGGAAGAGGTCCCTGACGTCGGCCGCGGTGCGCAGGACCTTGGGCTCCAGGCAGGACAGCAGAGGGACCTCGGGGTCGGTGAAGGGGATCGCGTCGATGCGCGGGGCCATGAAGTCGCGGTAGGGCCGGCGCAGCGGAGTGTGGACGGCGATGGTGCGTCCGGGGAGCGGCACGACCGTTCCCGGCGGGGCCTCGGCGGCGAGCGCGCCGAGTGCCTCGGCGTGGCCGGCGAGCATCATGATGCGCTGGGTGCCGTCGGCCGTGGGGCCGAAGTCGCCCGCCAGGTAGATGCCGGGGACGTTCTCCCCGGGGTGGGCGGGGGCGCCGTCGGCGAGGGGGCCGAAGGCTATGGCCACCCCCTGCCCCGGGTCCCCGGCGGGCGGTTCCGGGGCGTCGCGGGCGCCGGCCAGCATCTCGAACAGTTCCCGTCGCCCCAGCGATCCGGCGAGACAACTGGCGGTCATCGCGCCGAGGCTGAGGCCGCCGATGGCCGCGGGGCGCAGGTTGAACGAGGCGAGCACGTCGTGTACGCCGATCGCGAGAGCGGCTTCGCGGACGGTGCCGACGCTCTGGCGCTCCTCCTGCGCGGTCGGGAGGTCTTCCTCCAGGATCTGTCCGACCGTCAGCCCGGTCCACGCGGAGACCTGTTCGTACCAGCTCTGCACGACCTCGTAGGTCCGGTGCAGTTCCAGTCCCCGCGGCTCGGTCCCGACGCCGCCTCCGAACAAATATCCCAGACTCATGACAGCTCCTGTGAATCGGCGTGAAAGACGTGGAAGAAGGGGGCGATGGTGCGGCCCAGGTGTAGCACAGCGGAGGTGTACCTGACAGCACAATGCCGCAGAATCCGGCGTTCTGCCGGACGTTCGACAACCTGTCGCGCCGCGCGATATCGATACGATGTCCAGGTCTGGGAAAATATCCGGCAGCATACCGGCGCAGTGCGTTTTCCGCTTTCGGAAGTGACTTTTTTTCAGCCTTTCCTCCGGAGGGATCTCACGGAGGGAGGCCGGAGAACGGTATCCCCTGCCTCTTCTAGGGCTCAAGGAATTCCGGGAGGACGCGGGGTGGCCATGCCCCGACGCTCAGCACACCGAGAGAGTGCGCCCGGGAGACCAGAGCGGACCGGTTCGCGGCCTGGAATTGGCGCATCAGCAGCCCGATGCGGTACTCGATGCCCTGCCGGCTCAGATAGAGCGATGCCGCCAGCCGGACGGTCGGGGTGCCGACCGCGACGCCTTCCAGGATGCGGGCGTCCACGGCGGTCAGCCGCCGGACGCCGGTACCGGCGGGCGGGCCCCCGCCCGGCGGACGGGCGTCGCCGGCGGGTCCGGACCTCGGCGGCCGCGGCGCGGGCTTGATCTCCTCAGAGGTCGCTGACGGTGTCACTCCCCGGTCCCCCTTCTCTTTCGTCCGTGGTCTCAGGCGCGCGGCGGGCCGGCGAGGTGGTCACGGAGCATGCCGGTCACCTCGTCCGCCCGGCTGCTGAGGTAGAAGTGGCCGCCGGGGAAGACCTTGAGGTCGAACGCGGCCGTCGTGCGGTCGCGCCAGCGGGCGGCCCCGGGGACCGGTGTCCAGGGGTCCTGGTCCCCCACCACGGCGGTGACCGGGCAGGTGACCACGGCGTCGCGGTCGGCCCGGTAGGCCCCCAGGGCCCGGTAGTCGGCGCGCAGCGCGGGCAGCACCATCCGCAGCAGTTCCTCGTCCTCCAGGAGCCGGGCGTCGGTGCCGCTCATGGCCCTGACCTCCGCCACGATGCCCTCGTCGTCGAGCGGGTGGGAGGGCTCGGGCCGGTCCGCGGACGGCCCCTTGCGGCCGGAGGCGAACAGGTGGTCGATCCGCCCGCCCGCGTGTTCGATGCGCCGGGCCACCTCGAAGGCGACGAGCGCGCCCATGCTGTGTCCGAAGAGGGTCAGGGGGAGATCGTCCCAGCGGCGCAGCGCTTCGGATACTTCGTCGGCCATGCGGTGCAGGTCCTGGACGCCCGGTTCCTCCCGGCGGTCCTGCCTGCCGGGGTACTGCACGGCGAGGAGGTCGACCGGTCCGCGCAGCGCGGCGGACACCGGGAAGTAGAAACTCGCCGAGCCCCCGGCGTGCGGAAAGCAGACCAGTCGGCGCGTGGCCGTCGGCGAGGGATGGAAGCGACGGCACCACAGGTCGCTGTCTAACGAGAGCGAGGTCATGTCGGCCTTTTATGCCTTTCTCGATTTACCCGCGCGGGGCCGGCGAGCTGTGCTCTGTGATCACGTGGGACATCCTCCGCATCGGCACGCCGGCCAGTACCCGCTAATGCCGGGAACACCGAGGGACGGCGATCGGCGGGTCACGGGCACCGCATATGACAGCCTGCCATGTCCCCCGGAATGTCAGCAAGTACCCATCTGGGCGTATCCGGCCATGCATGCCCGCGTTCAATTCCGGCTGTTTCTTCAGTGAATGGCGGGAACGTTGCGGTGCAGATCAATCCTGTGGGATTTACTTGGATCCGACTCCGCGGCAACGGTCCGGCCGGACCGCGCACCGCGGATCCGGCCGAGGAGGCGAGGGCACCTCATGGCAAGGCTGTACGCCGTCGGCGACCCCCATGTCGCCCGTCCGGAGAACGAGGGCGGCCATCGAAGGGCTGTTCCCACGGGACGAGCGGGAACGGCTGCCGCCGACCGCACACGTGGGCGAACCGGCGGCGGCCGTGGAGCGGATGCCGCGGCCGTCGGCCGACCGATTCTCGACCGTGGTGCGGGTGCCGGGCAGCCATGGCATACGGCCCTCTCCGTCCGGCCCGGCGCAGCGGTGACGGGCGCCGGCCGGTGATCGAGGACCTGCTGTCGGCGGTGGTCGAGGTGTCGGAGTCGCGGGGGGACCCGCCGGGCTCGGAGCTGTTCCCGGAGGAGGAGCTGCTGGTGGCGCACGTCGTGGAGCAGCGCCGGCGGGAGTTCACGACGGGCCGGCGGTGCGCCCGGCAGGCACTGGCCCGGCTGGGCCAGCCGCGGGTGCCGGTGCTGGCCGGGCCGCGCGGGGAGCCGCTGTGGCCGGCCGGGGTGGTCGGGGCGATCAGCCACTGCGCCGGGTACCGGGCCGCCGCGGTGGCGCGCCGCACCGATCTGCTCGCCCTCGGCATCGACGCGGAGCCTGAAGGGCCGCTGCCGGAGGGGGTGTTCGACGCGGTGACCGTGCCCTCGGAGCGGGCCCCGCTGGAGGACTGCCGGCGGGTGGCGCCGGGGGTGTGCTGGGACCGGGTGCTGTTCAGTGCCAAGGAGTCCGTGTACAAGGCGTGGTTCCCGCTGACGGGGCGGCCGTTGGACTTCCTCGACGCGCTCGTGCGGCTGGACCCCGTACGGGGGGTGTTCTCGGCCGCGCTGACGGTGCCGGGTCACCGGGTCGACGGCGGTGCGGTGGTGAGCGGCTTCACCGGCCGCTGGGCCGTGGTGGGCGGCCTGGTCCTGACCGCCGTGATGGTACCGCACAGCGTGAACCCGGCATGAGCGCAAGGCCCGCGCTCTAGGAATACATCTAGACACGACAGGACCGCGTTGACCCTTACACGGTCACCTATGACGCTGGAAGCAGTCTTGCCCACCGGTCGTGCGATGAAGAGGTCTCCCCTTGAACTTCCTGTTGCTGGGCCCGCTTTCCGTCCGGTTGAACGCGCGTGAGGTGCACGTGTCGGCGCCGAGACAGCGCGTGGTCATGGCAGCGCTCCTCCTCAACGCCAACCGGGTGATCTCGGTCGACCGGATCACCGAGTACATCTGGGACGGCGCCCCGCCGCCGAGTGCCGCCGCGACCGTCCGCACCTACGTGATGCGCCTGCGGCAGTCGCTGGGCGAGCACGCCTCCGCCCGCATCCTCACCCGGGCACCCGGCTACCTCCTCGAACTCGGCGAGCACGAGAGCGATCTCGGGCAGTTCACCGCCCACCGCCGGCGCGCGGCGGAGCTGGCCGGGCGCGGAGACCTGGAGGGCTCCTCCGCCGAGCTGGCCGAGGCACTCGCCCTGTGGCGCGAGGAGCCGCTGGCGGACATACCGTCGCGGACGCTGCGTGATGTGGAGGGCCGTTACCTCCAGGAGCTCCGCCTGCAGACCATGGAACTGCGGTTCGACACGGAGCTGGCGCTGCTGCGGCACGCCGAGATCGTGCCGGAGCTGGTGCGGCTGGTGCGCAAGCACCCCTTACGGGAGGCCCTGGTGGGCAAGCTGATGCTGGCGCTGTTCCGGTCGGGACGGCAGTCGGAGGCCCTGGAGCTCTACCGGCGCACCCGGGTGCTGCTCGTCGAACAGCTCGGGGCGGAGCCGAGCGCCGATCTGCGCGAGGTCCACCGGCACATCCTCGCGGCCCACGACCGGCCCCGTACGCCCGACCCGCTGGAGCAGCCCGCGGCGGTCCCGGAGGCAGCCGTCGCTGCGGCGCCGGCCGCTGCCCGGGAGAGGTCCTGCTGGCCCGATCCGGCGCAGCTTCCCTCGGTGCCGCTGCCGCTGTCGGCCCGCTCCGACGCGCTGGCGCGGCTGCGGCACTTCCTCACGACCGGCACGATGCCCGCGGGCATGGTGGCGACGGCGGTGGTGACCGGCCGGGGCGGTGTCGGCAAGAGCGCCCTGGCCCTGCACGCGGCGCACGCCATGCGCGATTCCTCGATACACGGTCAGCTCTACGCGGATCTCGGCGGAGCGGAGCGGCCGCTGACCGCCCGGGTGGTGCTGCCGAGGTTTCTGGCGGACCTCGGTGTGCCCCGGGACGAGATCCCCGGGGAGGAGTCGGAGCGGGAGAGCCTCTACCGCTCGCTCACCGCGGGCCGCCGGCTGCTGGTGGTGCTCGACAACGCCTCCAGCACCGCGCAGGTGCGGCCGCTGATACCGGGCAGCGGGGGCAGCAGGCTGCTGGTGACCAGCCGGCGTCGGCTGGCCGATCTGGAGGGTGCGCGCACCCTGCTGCTCGGCCCGTTGGACGAGGAAGGGTCGCTGGAGCTGCTGGGCAGCATCGTCGGCCCGGCCAGGGTCGGTGGCGAACCGCGGGCGGCCCGTACGGTGGTGACGGTCTGCGCGGGCCTGCCGCTGGCGATCCGGATCGCGGGGACCCGGTTGCTGGAGCGTCCCCACTGGAGCATCGGGCACCTGGCCCGGCGGCTCACGGAGGCCCCGCGACTGCTGGACGAGCTGTGCGCGGGCGACTTCGGGGTCCGGCCCTGCCTCGACGCCGAGGTCGCCGGGCTCCGGCGGACGGCACCGGCCGGGATCGACCCTGCCGCGGTGTTCGCCATGCTGGGGGCCGCCGGAGCGTGTTCGGTCTCCAGCAGCAAGGTCGCGGTGATGGTCGGCTGCTCCGAGGCACAGGCCGAGGAGGCCCTGGACTCCCTGGTCGAGGCGAATCTGCTGGGTGCGCCGGCGGGGGGCCGCTACCGGCTGGACGCGCTGCTGCGGGCGTACGCCTGCGAGCGGGCCCAGGCGGAGGCCGTACGGCAGCCCGATCACCCGTACATGCGCGCCGGGTGACCGTCCCGGCCGCCCGGCGACGGGCACCCGGCGGCCCCGTCCCGTCGCCCCGATCCCTTTCGCCCCCGGTCTCCTTCGCCCCGATCTCCTTCGAGAGGACCCCCGCGCCATGGCCGACCAGACAGCAGCCACCCACGACCTGCTCGCCTACGTCCGTGAGGTCTCCCTCCGTGACGACGATCTCCTCAGGGAGCTGCGGGAGACCACCGCGGACCTACCGGGCGGCTCCGCCCTCCAGGTGATGGCGGAGGAGGGCCAACTGCTGGCCCTGCTGGTCGGGTTGACGGGGGCGCGGGCGGTGCTGGAGATCGGCACCTTCACCGGCTACAGCACCTTGTGCATGGCCCGCGCGCTCCCGGCCGGCGGTCTGCTGGTGTCCTGCGACATCGACGACCGGTGGCCGGCCATCGGCGCCGACTTCTGGAAGCGGGACGGGGTCGACTCGCGGATCGACCTGCGGATCGGCGATGCCGCCGCGACGCTGGACGTGCTGCTGGCGGAGCGCGGGCCGGAGAGCTTCGACCTGGTGTTCATCGACGCGGACAAGGCCAACTACGTCCGCTACTACGAGGCGTCGCTGGCGCTGCTGCGCGCCGGGGGTCTGATCGTGGTCGACAACACCCTGTTCTTCGGCCGGGTCGCCGACCCGGCCGCCGTGGACCCGGAGACCGCCGGGGTCCGGGCGCTGAACCGGGTGCTGTACGAGGACCCCCGGGTGGAACTGTCGCTGCTGGTGATGGCCGACGGGATCACACTCGTCCGCAAGCGCTGAGGGCGGCGGGCCGGAGCCCGGGAGCACCGGCCGCCGCGGCGGTCACGACGTTCCCGGGTCCCCTTCCGGCATGCTCAGGCCGGGTGCGTCCACGCTCATGACGGTGGACACCACGCGCGGGCCGGGGACCAGGTGCAGGCGCTGGAGTCCGGTGTCCTCCGGAGCCGGCAGGAGGACGGCGGCGCACGGGCACGGGGCTTCGTCCAGGCCCTCGAAGCCCGCGAACCGGTAGGCGATCTCCATCATCCGGTTGCGTTCGGTCGCCCGGAAGTCCGCCACCAGGTGGACTCCGGACCGGGCGGCCGCGTCGGCCAGCCAGTTCAGCAGCGTCGCGCCGGCGCCGTAGGCGACGACCCGGCAGGAGGTGGCGAGCAGCTTGAGGTGCCACAGGCCCGGGTGCCGCTCCAGCAGCAGGACGCCGACCGCGCCGTGCGGGCCGAACCGGTCGGTGAGGGTGACCACCAGGACCTCGTGCCGGGGGTCGGTGATCAGGCCGCGCAGCACCGCGTCCGGGTAGTGGACCCCGGTCGCGTTCATCTGGCTGGTGCGCAGGGTGAGTTCCTCGACCCGGGACAGCTCCTCACCGGTGGCCCGGCCGATGCGCATCCGCAGGTCCAGGGAGCGCAGGAACTCCTCGTCGGAGCCGGGGGCGGCCGCACGCTCGGCCTCGCGGCGAAAGCCCGCCTGGTACATCCGGCGCCGCCGCCGGGAGTCGACGGTGCTGGTCGCGGGGGTGAACTCGGCGAGCCCGGGGAGGGCGAGGACCTGCTCGGCCGGGTAGCACCGTACGCCGGGCAGGTGGAAGGCGACTTCGGCCCGTTCGGCGGGCCGGTCGTCGACGAAGGCGATGGTCGTGAGCGCGAAGTTCAGCCGGTCGCCGATCCGGCGCACCGACTCGGACTTGGCGCCCCACCCGATCTCCGGCAGGACGAAGTACTCGGCCACGCCGAGCGCCTCCAGCCGGGCCCAGGCGTGCTCGTGGTCGTTGCGGCTGGCGATGGACTGGAGGATGCCGCGGGAGTCCAGTTCGATCACCACTTTGCGCACCTCGTCCGGCAGGTGCACCTCGCCGTCCTCCAGCAGGGTGCCCCGCCAGAGGGTGTCGTCCAGGTCCCAGACCAGGCACTTGACGGTCTCGGCCATGTCGTCCTTCCTCGTCTCGACGGCCGCGGGCCCGCTCACGGTGCCCCCGGAGCGGCGGAGAGGGCGTGCCGGGCCAGCATCAGCCGGCACAGCTCGTTGCTGCCCTCGATGATCTCCATCAGCTTGGCGTCCCGGTACGCCCGAGCCACCGTGTGCCCGTCCCGGGACCCGGCCGAGGCCAGTACCTGGACGGCCGTCGCCGCGCCCCGGGCGGCCTGGGTCGCACTGACGTGCTTGGCCAGTACGGTCGCCACCACCTGGTCCGGCGACCCTTCGTCCCAGCAGCGGCTGGCGTGCTCGCAGACCCGCGCGGCCACCTGCTCGGCCGTGTAGAGGTCGGCGAGGTGCCCGGCGACGAGCTGGTGCTCCGCGAGCGGTCTGCCGAACTGCTCCCGACCGGCGGCGTGCGCGGTGGCCGCCGCCAGACAGGCCCGCAGGATGCCCACGCACCCCCAGGCGACGGACATCCGCCCGTAGGCCAGCGCGGTCGTCACCAGCAGGGCGGTCGGCAGCTCGTGGCCGCCCAGGACGCTGTCGGCCGGCAGCCGCACCCCGTCGAGGTGCACGTCCGCGTGTCCGGCCGCGCGGCAGCCGAGCGGGGCGGTGATCCGCTCGATCCGGACGCCGGGTGTGCCGGTGGGCACCACGACGGCCACCGCGCCGTCCTCGTGGCGGCCGACGACGACCAGCAGGTCGGCGTAGTGGGCGGCGGTCACCCACTTCTTGTGCCCGTCGACGACGACCGCGCCGCCGTCGCGGCGTACGGTCGTCGTCATCGCCGCGAGGTCGCTGCCGGCGCCGGGCTCGCTGAAGCCGACCGCCGCCAGTCGGCCGCCGGTCAGCCGGGGAAGGTGGGCGGCCGACTGCTCGGCGGTGCCCAGGCGCTGGATGGTCCACGCCGCCATGCCCTGCGAGGTCATCACGCTGCGCAGCGAGCTGCACAGGCCGCCCACATGGGCGGTGTACGCGCCGCTGCGCATGCTGCTGAGCCCCCAGCCGCCGTACTGCTCCGGGACCTCGGCGCACAGCCGGCCCTCGGCGCCCAGGCCGCGCAGCAGATCCAGCGGGATGAGGCCGGTCCGGTCCCACTCCTGCGCCAGGTCGCCGACCCGCAGGGTGACGGAGGCCATGGCGCCGTTCAGGTCCTCACCCATGCCGGCCCCCGGCGGTCGGCACCCGGAGCCGGTCCACCAGTTCCGCCATCCGCCGTACGGTGCGGAAGTTGTCCAGCCGCAGGTCCGCGCCGCGGACGGCGATGGCGTAGGTCTTCTCCAGGTGCACCACCACCTGCATGGCGAACAGGGACGACAGGCCGCCGGCGTCGAACAGGTCGGTGTCGGCGTCCCAGGCGGTCCCGGTGCGTTCCTCCAGGAATTCCAGCAGTTCCTTCTCCAGGCCGTGGGGGCCGGGCGTGTTCGCTGTGGTCATGGCCGTCTCCTCGTCGTCGATCAGGTGTAGTCGTAGAAGCCGCTTCCGGACTTGCGGCCCAGCCGGCCCTCGCGGACCAGCCGGAGCAGCAGTCCGGTGGGGCGGCAGCCGTCGTCGCCGGTGCGTTCGTGGAGCACGGTGAGGGAGTCGACGAGGTTGTCGATGCCGATCAGGTCCGCGGTGCGCAGCGGGCCGGTGGGATGTCCCAGGCAGCCCTGCATCAGCGCGTCGACGTCCTCGGCACTCGCCGTGCCCTCCTCCACGACCCGGGCCGCGTCGTTGATCATCGGGTGCAGGATGCGGCTGGTCACGAAGCCGGGCGCGTCCCGGACGACCACCGCCCGCCGCCGCAGGGCCCTGAGCAGGTCCGCCACGGCGGCCATCGCCTGGTCCCCGGTTCTGGGGCCGCGGACCACTTCGGCGGTTCCGATCAGGTAGGGCGGGTTCATGAAGTGGGTGCCGACCAGTTCCTCCGGCCGCCCCAGCGCCCCGGCCAGTTCGTCGACGGGGATGGAGGAGGTGTTGGTGATCAGCGGGGTTCCGGGCCGGACCAGTCCGGAGACCTCGGACAGTACGGCGGCCTTGACCGCGGCGTTCTCGGTGACCGCCTCGATGACGGCGGTGGCTCCGCCGGCCTCCTTGAGCGAGGTGCCGGTGGTCAGGGTGCCGGGGGGCGTCCCGGCGGGCAGGGCGCCCATCAGCTCGGCCAGCCGGAGTTCGCCGTCGATCAGGCCGGCGGCTCGGTCGAGCCGTTCCCGGTCGATGTCGACCAGGTGGACCCGCAGGCCGTGTCCGAGGGCGAGAACGGTGATGCCGACACCCATCACCCCGGCTCCCAGCACGGTGAGGGCGGGTCGTGGGGGCGGGTCGTCGTACGGGTCCGCGGTCAATGGGTTCTCCTTCGTCTTCACAGGCCGTCGGGGGTGCGGAGGGTGGTGCCGAGCCAGTCGGCGACGGCGTCGCCGGTGGTCGCGACGTGCTGTTCCATGATCGAGAAGTGGTCTCCGGGAACGTCGACGACGGTGTCGGCACCGGCCCAGGAGGAGCGCCAGTCACCGGCTTCGGCGGACGGGCGGCCGAGCGGGGTGGAGGCGCGGACCAGCAGCAGCGGGGCGCGGACCGCCGGTGGACGCCAGTCGTCGAGCAGACGGAAGTAGCCGCCCATCGCGGTCAGCCGGGTCCCGTCCATCGGGGCCGCCCGGTCCTCGCGGGCGAACATGCCGCCCAGCAGGACGTCGTTGAACTGGGTGATGCCCTGGTTGTCGGAGAGGTAGGTGTCCAGCAGCACCACGGCCGCCGGGCCCTCGCCGCGCCGTTCCAGCTCGGCGGCGACCCCGTGGGCGAGCGTGCCGCCGGAGGAGGAGCCGGCCAGGACGAGCGTCCGTCCGGGCAGTTCCCGGAGCAGTGTCGTCGCCTGGAAGTCCAGCAGGGCCCGCATGTCGGCGGGCAGTTCCTCCTCGGGGGTGAATCCGGGGGCGTCCAGGGCGGCGACGGCGTAGCGGTCCCGGAAACGGGAGGCGAAGCGGGCGTACTGGTGGGCGCCGCCGAGGGCGACGACGGAGCCGAAGCAGACGAGCACGGGGGCGTCGGCGCGCTCGTTCAGGCGCAGCAGCCGCGGGCCGGTGCCGGCGGCCACGAGGTCGGCGCCGCTGTGGAAGGCCGGGCGGAGGGCGGAGGCGTTCTTGAGCAGGGCGATGCCCTCGTCGGTCCGGCCGAGTGCGCAGGCCCGGCGGAACAGCACGCTCACCGGGTCGGCGGCGCCGGTGTCAGGCCCGGTGCCGGTGCCGGACGCGGCGGCGCCGGTCGCGGGGGCCGCTTCGGGCCGGGGGGTGTCCTCCGTCCGGGCCTCGGCGGCGAGGCGCGCCGCGAGCGCGGCGGGGGTGCCGCTGTCGAAGACGGCGGAGGGCCGTAACCGCAGTCCGGTGACGGCGGCCAGCCGGTTGCGGAGCTCGACCGCTGTCAACGAGTCGAATCCGGCGGCGAGGAAGGGCACCGTCGCGGACAGCGCCCCGGAGTCGGTGTGACCGAGGACTTCGGCGGCCTGGGCGAGGACGAGTTCGCGCAGGACCAGCTCGTGTTCCTGTGCGTCGGCGGCGGCGTCGAGCCGGTGCCGCAGCGCCGCTGCGGCGGTCGGCGCCCCCTTCGCCCCGGCCGGCGCGGCCGGGCCGCGCCGGACCAGGGAGCGCAGCATGGGGTGCACCGGGCCGTCGCCGCGCACGGTGAGGTCGAGGTGGGCCAGGACGACGGGGCTCCCGTCTTCCGGCGGGGCGGCGTCCGCGGCGCACACCGCGTCCAGCAGGGCCATGGCCTCCTCGTCAAGGAGGCCGCGGGCGCCGCGCCGGTCGATGCGCCGCCGTTCGGCGCCGCCCAGCTCCGCCGTCATCCCGCTGACCCGCTCCCAGGGCCCCCAGGCCAGGGACAGGCCGGGGAGCCCGAGCCGTCGGCGTTCCGCGGTGAGGGCGTCGAGCGCGGCGTTGGCGGCCGAGTAGGACGCCTGGCCGGGGCTGCCCAGCACGCCTGCGGCGGAGGAGAAGACGACGAACGCCGAGAGGTCCGCCCCGCGCGTCAGCCGGTCGAGGTGGTGGGCGGCGTCGAGCTTGGGCCGCAGGACGGCGGTCGTCCGCTCCCCGGTCAGCCCGTCCAGCAGGCCGTCGTCGAGCACTCCGGCGGTGTGGACCACGGCGCACAGCGGATGGCGTTCGGGGACGGCCGCGAGCGCTGCGGCCAGTGCCTGGCGGTCGGACACGTCACAGCTGACGGCGGTCAGTTCGGCTCCGGCCCCGGCCAGCTCCGCCGTCAGCTCCGGCAGGCGCGGGGCGTCGGCGCCGCGGCGGCTCAGCACAAGGAGGTGGCGCACCCCGTGCGCGGCGACCAGATGACGCGCCAGGACGGCCGCGAGAGCGCCGCCGCCGCTCAGCAGTACCGTCCCCTCGGACGGCCCGAACGGACCGTCCGGCCCGGTCGCCGCCGCGGGGGCGGGGGCCTTGGTGACGGTGGCGGCCGACGGCCGCGTCAGTCGGGGCGCGTACAGGACGCCGCCGCGCAGGGCCGCCTGTGGTTCGCCCGTGGCGAGGAGCTCGGCGAGCGCGTCGCCGAGACCGTCCGGGTCCGGCTCTTCGGTGTCCAGCAGCACGAACCGGTCGGGGTGTTCGAGCTGAGCGGCCCTGACCAGGCCCCAGACGGCCGCCGCGCCGAGGTCCGCCGGCTGCGGCCGCGCGCGGCGCGGGCCGGTCGCGCCCCGGGTGAGCACCACCAGGGGCGTACGGGCGGTGCTGTCGTCGGCCAGGTGGGCCTGGAGACGGTCCAGGACCCCGGACACGACCCGGTGCACCGCCTCGGGGTCCGCGTCCCGGGCGGGGTCGTCCCCGGTCGCACCGGCCGCGGTCCCGGTGCCGGCGGACGGGGGGCAGATCAGCAGCATCGCGTCGGGTGTCGCGGACAGGGGTTCGGCGGCGAAGGCGGCCGGCAGCAGCCGCTCGTCCCGCGGGCCGAGGACACCCCAGCGGGTGACCGGGCGCGGGCCGGGCCCGGCGGTGACCGGCGTCCAGCCGACGTGGAAGACGGAGCCGGAGGACGCCCGCAGTGCGGCGGGGGACGCCGTGCGCAGGGTGAGCGAGCCCACGGTCGCCACGGTGTGCCCCGAGGGGTCGGTGATCCGCGCGGTGACGGTGTCGGGGCCGTCGGGGCGCAGCCGGACGCGCAGGACCGCCGCGTCGGAGGTCCCGATCGCGACGCGCTGCCAGGAGAAGGGCAGAGGGACGCCGTCGGCGGGCTCCGCGGTCCCGGCGCCCTCGCGCAGACCGGCCGTCTGGAGGGCCGCGTCCAGGAGGGCCGGGTGCACGGCGAAGCCGTCGGCTCCGGTGCCGGGGACGTCGTCGGGCAGGGCCACTTCGGCGTGGATCGCGTCCGGGGTGCGCCAGGCGGCGCGCAGGCCCCGGAACGCCGGGCCGTAGGCGACACCCTGGGCTTCGAGCAGCCCGTACAGTTCGTCCACGTCCAGGGGGACGGCGCCGGGCGGGGGCCACGCGCCGGCCGCTTCGGCCGTGTCGTTCCCGTCGGCCGAGCGGTCCTGGGGGCCGACCGTGCCGGTCGCGTGCCGGGTCCAGGGCGGGGCGGCGGCGCCGGGGGCTGCCTCGGGCCGGGAGTGGAACTCCACGGGGCGCCGTCCTGTGCCGTCCTCGGCACCCACCCGTACGCGCAGTTGTACGGCGTGGTCGTCGGCGGTGTCGCCGGGCAGCAGCAGCGGGGCCGCGAGGGTCAGTTCCTCCACCAGGGCGCAGCCGAGGCGGCGGCCCACGTGCGCGGCCAGCTCCACGAGGGCCGCGCCGGGCAGGATCACGGCTCCGGCCACGGAATGGTCGGCGAGCCAGGGGTGGGTGGCCGTAGAGAGCCGGCCGGTGAAGAGGGTGCCCGCGTCGTCGGGCAGTTCGACCGCGGCGCCGAGCAGCGGGTGGTCCACGGCGGACTGGCCGACGGCCGCCGGGTCCCGGTCGGCCGGCGGGGCGTCGAGCCAGTAGCGGCGTCGCTGGAAGGCGTAGGTGGGCAGGTCCACCCGCTGGGCGCCGGTTCCCGCGAACAGCCGCTCCCAGTCGACGCGCAGGCCCCGGACGTGTGCCTCGGCGAGGGCGGTCTGGAACCGGCGGAGCCCTCCGGCCCCGCGCCGCAGGGTGTCGAGCACCAGCGTCTGCGGAGCGCCCGCGTCGGCGGCCGTGTCCTCGATCCCGTACATCAGGGCGGGCTGGGGGCTGGACTCGATGAAGACGCGGTGTCCGGCCGCGAGGAGCGAGCGGGTCGCCCGCTCGAACTCGACCGTCTGCCGGAGGTTGCGGTACCAGTACTCGGCGTCCAGGGCCTTCGTGTCGAGCGGGCCGCCGGTCACGCTGGAGTAGTACGGCACCGCGCCCGAGAGCGGGGTGATGCCGTCCAGGTCGGACAGCAGGCGCTCGCGGATCTCCTCCACGTGCGAGGAGTGCGACGCGTAGTCGACGTCGATGAGGCTCGCCCACACCCCTTCCTGGAGGAGTTCCTCCACCAGTGCCGTGACCGCGTCCGCTGCGCCCGAAACCACCGTCGAGGACGGGCCGTTGACCGCGGCCACCGACAACCGGCCACCCCACGGGGCGGTACGCTCCCGCACCACGTCCACCGGCAACGGGACCGACGCCATGCCGCCGCGGCCCGCCAGCACGCCCACGGCACGGGAGCGCAACGCGACCACGCGCGCCCCGTCCTCCAGACTCAGCCCACCCGCCACACAGGCGGCCGCGATCTCCCCCTGCGAGTGACCGACCACGGCGTCCGGAACCACACCGAACGCACGCCACACCTCCGCCAGCGACACCATCACCGCCCACAGCACCGGCTGCACCACGTCGACCTGCTTCAGCAGCCGCTCCGAACCCAGCGCGTCAGCCAACGACCAGTCCGCATAAGGCGCCAGAGCCCGCCCGCACTCCGCCATCCGCCCCGCGAAGACCTCCGACTCATCCAGGAGCCCCGCAGCCATCCCCGCCCACTGCGAGCCGTGGCCCGGGAACACGAGCACCGAACGGCCCGGGAGCTGCCCGCCGCCGACCACCACGCCCGCAGAGCCCGCACCCCGTGACAGGGCGGCGACACCGGCCAGCAGTTCGCCCCGGTCCGCCCCCACCACCACGGCACGCTCCGCGAACCGTGACCGCCCCACCGCCAGCGAATGGCCCACGTCCACCACGCTCAGACCCGGGTCCGCCACCACCCGCTCATGCAGCGCCGCCGCCTGGGCGCGCAGCGCGTCGGGCGTACGCGCCGACAGGATCCAGGGGACGGCGGCGACCGGCGCGCCGGTCGGCGCGGTGGGGGCCGCCGGTGCGGCGGGGGCCTGTTCGAGGATGACGTGGGCGTTGGTCCCGCTGGCGCCGAAGGAGGACACCCCGGCCCGGCGCGGCCGTCCCGTCTCCGGCCAGGGGGTGGCCTCGGTGAGCAGGCGGACGGCTCCCTCGGTCCAGTCGACGCGGGGCGAGGGGCGGTCGACGTGCAGCGTGCGCGGCATCACGCCGTGCCGCATCGCCAGCACCGACTTGATCACCCCGCCGACGCCCGCGGCGGCCTGGGTGTGGGACAGGTTGGACTTCAGCGATCCCAGCCGCAGCGGCCGCCCGGCGGGCCGGTCCTGGCCGTACGTGGCCAGCAGCGCCTGGGCCTCGATGGGATCGCCGAGCACGGTGCCGGTGCCGTGCGCCTCCACCATGTCCACCTCCGACGGGGCGAGTCCGGCACGGGCGAGCGCCTGGCCGATCACACGCTGCTGCGCGGGCCCGTTCGGGGCGGTCAGCCCGTTGCTGGCGCCGTCCTGGTTGACGGCCGAGCCCCGGATGACGGCCAGGACGGGATGTCCCGCGCGCCGGGCGTCGGAGAGCCGTTCCAGCAGGAGCAGGCCCAGGCCCTCCCCGAACCCGGCTCCGTCGGCAGCGGCCGAGAAGGACTTGCTGCGTCCGTCGGGGGCCAGGCCGCGCTGGCGGCTGAATCCGGCGTACAGCCCGGGGGTGGACATCACGGTCACTCCGCCGGCCAGGGCAAGGGTGGTGTCGCCGGAGCGCAGCCCCTGGCAAGCGAGGTGGACGGCGACCAGGGAGGACGAGCAGGCGGTGTCCAGGGTGACCGCCGGGCCTTCCAGGCCCAGGGCGTAGGCGATCCGGCCCGAGGCGACGCTCGGGATGCTGCCGGTGCCGAGGAAGCCCTCCACCTCGTCGGGCACCCGGCCGAGCCGGGACGCGTACTCGCCGTGGATCACTCCGGTGTAGACGCCGGTGCGGCTGCCGCGCAGGGTCGTCGGGTCGATGCCCGCGCGTTCCACCGCTTCCCAGGACGCCTCCAGCAGCAGCCGCTGCTGCGGGTCCATGGCCAGGGCCTCGCGCGGGGAGATGCCGAAGAAGCCGGGGTCGAAGCCGGTCGCGTCGTGGAGGAAGCCGCCTTCACGGACGTAGAACGTGCCGGGGGCGTCGGGGTCCGCGTCGAAGCCGCCCTCTACGTCCCAGCCGCGGTCGGTGGGGAACGCCGAGACCGCGTCGCGTTCCTTGACCAGAAGCTCCCACAGGTCTTCCGGGGTACGCACACCGCCGGGGTAGCGGCAGCTCATCGCCACGATGGCCACGGGCTCGGCGAAGTCGTCGCGGAGCCGTCGGTTCTCCTGGCGCAGACGCTGGTTGTCCAGCAGCGCGGCGCGCAGGGCGGCGACCACCTGATCCGTGTCGGTGGGCATGGCAGTCGGCTTCTCCTTCTGCTGCTGTCGGTCAGTCACGTTCGCCGCCCAGGGCCATCCGGACGAGTTCGTCGACGGCCATGCCCTCGATGTCGTCGTCGGCGGCGGGAGCCGGTGCCTCCGGCCGGCCGGCGAGGTCCAGGAGCGCGTCGAGGAGGCCGGCCCGGCGCAGTGCGGCGGGTGGGATCGCGGCGAGCAGGGAGCTGATCTCGTGGTCCTCGCGGTCCGTCCCGGCCGCCGCCCCGGCGGCCTTCCCGGTGGCGGCGAGGCCGCCCGGCCCGTCGGGTACCAGGCGCCCGGCGAGGTAGGCGGCGACGGCGGCCGGGGTGGGGTGGTCGAAGACCAGGGTCGCGGGCAGCCTGCGACCGGTGGCGGCGCCGAGCCGGTTGCGGAGTTCGACGGAGGTGAGCGAGTCGAAGCCCAGATCCTTGAACGGCTGGTCCGGGTCGATGGTCCCGGCCGCGCCGTGACCGAGGATGTCGGCGCTCCGGCTCCGTACCAGGTCGAGCAGGGCGGCGACGCGTTCCTCCGGGGTGAGGCCGGTCAGTCGGCGGCGCAGCGAGTCCGCTCCGGCGGCGTCCGCCCCGGAGGCGGGGCGGCGTACGGTGCCGGGGACCAGGGCGGAGAGCAGGGCCGGTACGGGTGCGGTCCGGGCCGCCGTCCGGAGCCGGCCGAGGTCGATCTTGACCGGCACGAGCAGGGGTTCGTCCAGGGTGAGGGCCGCGTCGAACAGCGCCAGACCTTCTTCGCTGCCGATGGCCGCGGTGCCTGACCGGGACATGCGCCGCAGGTCGGCGGCGGTGAGCGTCCCGGTCATGGTGCTGCGGCGTGCCCACAGGCCCCAGGCGAGTGACTGGGCGGGCAGTCCCAGGGCCCGGCGGTGCTGGGCGAGCGCGTCGAGGAAGGCGTTGGCGGCCGCGTAGTTGCCCTGGCCGGCGTTGCCCACCGTGGCGGACGCGGAGGAGAACAGGACGAAGGCCGACAGCGGCAGATCACGGGTGAGGGCGTGCAGGTGGAGAGCCCCGTCGACCTTGGGCCGCAGTACGTGGCTCATCCGTGCGGGGGTGAGCGACTCGACCGTCCCGTCGTCCAGGACGCCGGCCGCGTGGACGACCGCGCTCAGCGGACGGTCCGCGGGGATGCCGGCGAGCAGGCCGGCGAGCGCGTCCCGGTCGGCGACGTCACATGCCGCCACGTCCACCCGGACGCCGAGCCCGCGCAGTTCGGCGGCGAGGCCGGCCAGACCCGGGGCGTCCGCGCCGCGCCTGCCGACGAGCAGCAGGTTCCGTACGCCGTGCGTGGTCACGAGGTGCTGTGCCACCAGAGCGCCGAGCGCGCCGCCGGCCCCGGTGACGAGGACGGTTCCCCCGGGCGCGGCGACACCGGACGGCGGGTCCGGGTCCGGGTCCGGGTCCGGGCCCGTGCCCGAGACCGCGAGCGCGTTCGTGCCCGGCTTCGGGTCCGTGGTGACGGTGGCCCTGGTGAGACGGGCGGCGAGGAGTTGTCCGTCGCGTATCGCCAGTTGGGGTTCCGTTCCGGCCAGTGCCCGGGGCAGCAGGCCGGTCACGGCGGCCGGGTCGTCGGTGTCGATCAGCAGGAAGCGGTCCGGGTGCTCGGACTGGGCGGAGCGGACGAGACCGCGGACCGCGGCGCCGGTGAGATCGGTGACCTCCTCACCGGCTGCCGTGGAGACCGCCCCCCGGGTGACGAGCACGAGCCGGGTGCCGTCGTCCCACCGCGGGTCGGCCAGCCAGTCCTGGACGAGCCGCAGGGCGTCCTCCAGCGCGGTGTGCACGGATGCGGCGTCGAGCGGGCCCGGCAGGTGCGGGGTGTGGTCGCACCAGGCCAGCACCGCGGCGGGCGGCGGCGCTCCCCCGTCCAGCGCGGCACCGAGCGCGGCCAGGTCCGGATGGCTGTCCGGGAAGAGCTGCCGGCCGCCGAGGACGGCCCAGCGGCCGGGGGGACCGGCGGGTGCGGTGGCGGGCGCCGCCGACCACCGCACCCGGTAGAGGGATTCCGGGCCGCCCGCCGGGCGGAGGGCGTCGAGGTCGATCGGGCGGACGGCGAGCGCCTCGACCGACGCGACCGGGAGGCCGTTCCGGTCGGTCGCGTCGACCGACACCGAGCCGTCCGGCCGGAAACCGAGCCGTACCCTGAGCGCGGTGGCCCCGAAGGCGTGCAGCCTGACTCCGTTCCAGGAGAACGGCAGTCCGGCGGACGGCCGTTCCTGATCCGGTCCGGTCTCCGGCTGAGCACGCAGGAACAGTCCGTGGAGGGCGCCGTCCAGGAGGGCGGGGTGCACGCCGAAGGCGGCGGCGGACCGGTGCTGGTCCTCGGGCAGGTGTACCTCGGTGAAGATCTCGTCACCTCGGCGCCAGGCACGGGTGAGCCCGCGGAAGGCGGTCCCGTAGCCGTAGCCGGAGGCGTGGAACCGCTCGTACAGGTCGTCGACGGGGACCGGGACGGCGCCGGGCGGCGGCCAGGAGCCGGCGTCGTCCGGCGCGGGTGCGGGCGACGGCTCGCGGGTCGTGGCGCCGGCGGTGAGTACGCCGGTGGCGTGCGCGGTCCACTGCGGGGTCGTCGCGTCCTCACGGCAGGAGAACAGGTCCAGGGAGCGGCTGCCGTGCGCGTCCGCGGCACCGATCCGTACTTGCAGGCGGACGGCGGCGTCGGCGGGTATCAACAGCGGTGCCTGGAGCGTCAGTTCCTCCACCGTGTGGCATCCGGCCTCGTCCGCGGCGCGTACGGCGAGTTCCGCGAAGGCCGCACCGGGCAGCAGGACCGTACCGGCCACGGCGTGGTCGGCGAGCCAGGGGTGGGTACGCAGCGACACCCGGCCGCTGAGCAGCAGTTCACCCGTGTCGGCCAGCTCGACGGCCGCTCCGAGGACGGGGTGATCGGCCGGATCGAGCCCGGCCGCGCCCACATCGGCCGCCGTGGCGGGCGCCGGCTCGGGCCAGTAGCGGCTGCGCTGGAAGGCGTACGTCGGCAACTCCACCCGCCGCGCCCCCGGGAACGCCCCCGACCAGTCCACCCCCAAACCCCGCTCCCACGCACGGCCCACCGCACGCAACACCTGCTCCAGGCCGCCCTCCCCGCGCCGCAACGTCCCCAGCACCGCCGCGTCCGCACCAGCCGCCTCCGCCGACTCCCCCACCGCCACACCCAGCACCGGATGCGGACTGGCCTCGACGAAGAACCGGAAACCCTCCCCCAACAGCGACTCCGTCGCCCTCCCGAACTCCACCGTCTCCCGCAGATTCCGGAACCAGTACCCGGCGTCCAAAGACCCCGTGTCCAGCCAGCCACCCGTCACCGTCGAGAAGAACGGCACCACACCCGAAACAGGAGCAACCCCTGCCAGATCGGCAAGCAACCGCTCCCGGATCTCCTCCACATGCGAGGAATGCGACGCGTAATCCACCTCGATCAACCGCGCACGCACACCCTCCCCGACCAACCCCTCCACCAACGCCGAGACCGCGTCCGCGTCACCCGAAACCACCGTCGAGGACGGGCCGTTGACCGCCGCCACCGACAACCGGCTCGCCCACGGGGCGATACGCTCCCGCACCACATCCACCGGCAACGGCACCGACGCCATACCGCCACGGCCCGCCAACGCCCCCACCGCACGAGAACGCAGAGCCACCACCCGCGCCCCGTCCTCCAGACTCAGCCCACCCGCCACACACGCAGCCGCAATCTCCCCCTGCGAGTGGCCCACCACCGCATCAGGAACCACACCGAACGAACCCCACACCTCCGCCAACGACACCATCACCGCCCACAACACCGGCTGCACCACATCAACCCGCGCCAGCAGCCGCTCCGAACCCAGCGCCTCCCCCAACGACCAATCCACATAAGGCGCCAGAGCCCGCCCGCACTCCGCCATCCGCCCCGCGAACACCCCCGACTCACCCAACAGCCCCGCAGCCATCCCCACCCACTGCGAACCCTGACCCGGAAACACCAACACCGAACGACCGTCGACCGGGCGACCGCCGTCCCACGCTTCCGAGTCCTCGTCGGCCATCTGTCCCAGCAGGGCGTGGAGTTGGTCCCGGTCTCCGATCAGTGCCTTCCGGTACTCGAAGGCGGTGCGTGCGTGCAGGGCCGCCCCGATGTCGCGCGGGTCGGGTGCGGGGCCGCCGTCCAGGTGGCGGCGTAGGCGGTCGGCCTGGGCGCGCAGTGCCCGCGGGCTCTTCGCCGACAGGAGCCAGGGCACCGCCGGCAGGGGGGTGCGCTCAGCCGTCGGGGCGTCGTCTTCGAGGGGGGTGTGTTCGAGGATGGTGTGGACGTTGGTGCCGCTCAGGCCGAAGGAGGACACTCCGGCCCGGAAGGCGCGACCGTGGGACGGCCAGGGCCGCTGCTCGGTCGCGAGGGCCAGCGCTCCGCGTGTCCAGTCGACGTGACCGGAGGGCCTGCCGACGTGCAGGGTGCGGGGCACCTGCGCGTGCCGCATGGACAGCACCGTCTTGATGACCCCTGCCACCCCCGAAGCCGCTTGGGCGTGGCCGAGGTTGGACTTGAGGGAGCCGACCAGCAGGGGCCGGTCGGCGGGCCGGTCCTGGCCGTACGTGGCCAGCAGTGCCTGGGCCTCGATGGGATCGCCGAGGGTGGTGCCGGTGCCGTGCGCCTCCACCACGTCCACCTCGGAGGGGGTCAGCCCCGCGTCCGCCAACGCCGCACGGATCACCCGCTGCTGCGACGGCCCGTTGGGGGCGGAGAGGCCGTTGCTCGCGCCGTCCTGGTTGACGGCCGAGCCGCGTACCACCGCCAGTACCGGATGTCCGTTGCGGCGGGCGTCCGACAGCCGCTCCAGCAGCAGGACGCCGACCCCTTCGCCCATGCCCATGCCGTCCGCGTCGTCCGAGAACGCCTTGCAGCGGCCGTCCTCGGCGAGTCCCCGCTGCCGGGAGAAGCTGATGAGGGCGCCGGGGGTCGCCATCACGGCGACGCCGCCGACCAGCGCGAGGGAGCAGTCGCCGCCGCGCAGCGCCCGGCCGGCGAGGTGCAGGGCGACGAGTGAGGAGGAGCAGGCCGTGTCGATGGTCACCGCGGGGCCTTCGAGGCCCAGGGTGTAGGCGACCCGGCCGGACACGACGCTGGGTGCGCTGCCGGTGAGCAGGTGGCCGTCCCCCTCCTCCGACCGGGCGACGACGGCCGCGTAGTCGGCGTAGTTGACGCCGGTGAACACTCCGGTGCGGCTGCCGCGCAGGGTGACCGGGTCGATGGCCGCGCGCTCGATCGCCTCCCAGGTGGTCTCCAGGAGCAGCCGCTGCTGCGGGTCCATGGCCAGGGCCTCGCGCGGCGAGATGCCGAAGAACTCCGCGTCGAAGTCGGCCGCGTCGTGGAGGAAGCCGCCCCGCCGGGTCGTCGAGGTGCCGGGGTGGTCGGGGTCGGGGTCGTAGAGGGCTTCGATGTCCCAGCCCCGGTCGGTGGGGAGGTCCGAGACGGCGTCGCCGCCGTCGGCGAGCAGGCGCCACAGGTCTTCGGGGGTGCCGATGCCGCCGGGGAAGCGGCAGGCCATGGACACGATCGCGATCGGCTCGTCGTCGGGCCCGGGTGGATGCGCGGCGGCGTCCTGGCCGGAGCGGTCCGGGTCGAGGGGGCGCTGCTCGGTGGTCTGCCGGCCGAACAGTGCGGTGCGGATCTCTTTGGCGAGCGCGGTGGAGGACGGGTGGTCGAAGATCAGGGTGGAGGGCAGCCGCAGTCCGGTGGCGGTGTTGAGCCGGTTGCGGAGTTCGACCGCGGTGAGGGAGGCGAAGCCCATGTCCTGGAAGGCCCTGCCGGGCCGGATCGCGTCCACCGTGGCATGGCCGAGGACGGCTGCGGCGTGGGTGCGGACCAGGTCGAGCAGCAGGCGGTGCTGTTCGGACTCGCCGAGGGCGGCGAGCCGCCCGCGCAGCAGTGCGGCGGCGGGTGCCTCCGGGTCTCCGGTCGCGGACTCCAGAGCGCGGCGGGCTTCGGGGATCCCGGTGAGCAGCGGGCTGGGGCGGGTGGAGGTGAAGACGGCGGCGAACCGCTCCCAGTCGACGTCGGCGACGGCGAGTTGGGTCTCGTCGTCGTCCAGTGCCTGGCGCAGGGCGTGGACGGCGAGGTCGGGGGCGATCCGGGGCAGACCGTGCTGCTCCAGTTTGAACAGGTCGGCGTCCTCTCCGGCGGTGCGGTCCTGCCAGGGGTTCTCGGCCTGCCAGATGCCCCAGTCGATGGTGGTGGCGCTGAGGCCGCGGGCCCGGCGGTGCTGGGCCAGGGCGCCGAGGTAGGCGTTGGCCGCGGCGTAGGCACCGTGGTCGCCGCTGCCCCAGACCCCGGCGATCGAGGAGAACAGGACGAAGGCGTCGAGTTCGCGGTCGAGCAGGGCGTCGAGGTGTTCGGCTCCGGCGGCCTTGGCGGCGACGATCTGCTCGAACGCGGACATCGGTGTGCCGTCCAGGGGGGCGAGCGCGACGAAGGCGGCCGCGTGGACGACCGCGGTGACCGGGTCGCCCGCCGTCTCCAGGCCGGTGAGCAGCGCCGCTACGGCCTGACGGTCCGCCAGATCGCAGACGGGCAGGGTCAGTCGTACGCCGAGGGCGGCCAGTTCCGCGGTGAGTTCGGCGGCGCCGGGCGCTTGGGGGCCGCGGCGGCCGGGCAGGACGAGGTGGGTGGCGCCGCCGCGGGCCAGCCAGCGGGCGAGGTGCGGGCCGACGGCTCCGGTGCCGCCGGTCAGCAGGACGGTGCCGCGGGGCTTCCAGTGCCGTACAGGGCTGTCGCTCCGGGGGGCGCGCCGGAGGCGGCGGGCCAGAATGCCGGTGGGGCGCAGGGCGAGCTGGTCCTCGCGGCCGGCGCCGTCCGTGCCGGGCCCGGAGGCCGTCAGTACGGCGGCGAGCCGGGCCCTGGCGCGGGCGTCGAGGTCCGGCGGCAGGTCGATGAGTCCACCCCAGCGGGCGGACAGCTCCAGCGCGGCCACCAGTCCGGTGCCCCAGACCAGTGCCTGACGGGGGTGGGTGACCGGGTCGTCCGGGCCCGTGGACACGGCCCCGTCGGTGGCGCACCACAGCGGTGCCGTGAGGGCGAGGTCGCCCAGGGCCTGCACCAGGGCGACGGTGAGTGCCGTCCCGGTGGGCAGGGCCGGGTGGTCGGGGTGGGGCCGGTCGGCGGCGGCCAGCAGCGACAGCACTCCCGTCGGGACGAGGTCGCCGAGCGCGGTGGTGAGCGTGTCCGCGAGGTCCGTGCGGCGGACGGCGTCGGAGGTGAGTTCCGCCGTGACGACGGTGGCGCCCGCTTCGGCGAGGGCGAGCAGCGGACCGCGCACCCGTGTCTCGTCGTGTCCGGCGGGCAGGACGACGAGCCAGGTGCCGGCGGCGGGGACGGCGGCCAGCGGGTCGGGCAGGGGCTGCCAGCCGATGCGGTAGCGCCAGGAGTCGATGACGCTCTCGTCGCGCCGCTGTGCGCGCCAGTCGCGCAGGGCCGGCAGCAGGGGGGTGAGGGCGTCCTCGTCGACGGCGAGGCGGGCGGCGATCTCGGCCGGGGCGTCGTGGTCGACCATGTGCCAGAAGGCCGTGTCGTGCGGGTCGGCGGCGGCCGGTCCGGTGCCGGGCGCCGCCTCCGGCTCCAGCCAGTAGCGCCGTAGCTGGAAGGGGTAGGCGGGCAGGGCGGTCGGGCGGGCGCCGGTGCCGGCGTACACCGCGGACCAGTCGACGGCCGCGCCCGCCACCCACAGTTCGGCGGCCGAGCGCAGGGCCCGGCGCGGTCCGCCGTCGTCGCGGCGCAGGGTGCCGACGACCACGGGCGGCTCCGCGGCGCCGGCGGCCTCGGCGGTGTCCTGGAGGGCCATGGTCAGCACCGGGTGCGGCGACACCTCGACGAAGACCTCGTGGCCCTGCCCGATCAGGGAGCGTACGGCCGCGTCGAAGCGGACGGTCCCGCGGAGGTTGCGGTACCAGTAGTCGGCGTCCATGGCCGTGGTGTCGAGCCGGTCGCCGGTGACGGTGGAGAACAGCGGTGTCCGGGCCGGGAGCGGGCGTATCCCGGCCAGCGCTGTCAGCACCTCGGACCTGATCCGTTCGACCTGGGCCGAGTGCGAGGCGTAGTCCACGGGCACGGACCGGGCCCGTACGCCCCGCGCCGCGCACTGGGCGAGCAGTTCGGCCAGGGCCCGGGTCTCCCCCGAGACCACCACGGCGGCGGGCCCGTTGACGGCGGCCACCGACAGCTTCTCGGCCCAGGGGGCGATCTCGGCGCGTACCTCGTCCTCGGGCAGGGACACCGCGACCATGCCGCCGAGTCCGGCCAGCGCCCGGATGGCCCGGCTGCGCAGGGCGACGACCTTCGCGCCGTCGTCCAGACTCAGCGCTCCCGCCACCACGGCGGCGGCGATCTCTCCCTGGCTGTGCCCGACCACGGCGTCGGGCCGGACGCCCCAGGACTCCCAGTGCGCGGCCAGGGACACCATCACCGCCCACAGCACCGGCTGCACCACGTCCACCCGTTCCAGGGAGGGTGCCCCGGGCGCGCCCTCCAGCACGGCGGGGAGCCGCCAGTCGACATGGGCGGAGAGGGCGGCGTCGCAGGCGGCGAGGCTGTTCCGGAAGGCGGGACTGGCGGCGAGCAGGTCCCGTGCCATTCCGGCCCACTGGGAGCCCTGGCCGGGGAACACCAGGGCCGTCCGGCCCTCGACGACCCGGCCGGTGCCCGTGACGACGTCAGCGGGCGTGGCCGGGGCGGAAGCCGGGTCCGGGGCGGGAGCCGAGTCCGAGCCGGGAGCCGGGACGGGAGCCGGGGCGGTGGGGAGGAGGCCCGTGCCGCCCGGTCCGGACAGGGCGGCGAGCCCGTTCAGCAGTGCCTGGTGCCCGTCGCCGATCACCACGGCCCGGTGTTCGAAGGCGGACCGGGTGGTCGCCAGCGAGAACCCGATGTCGGCCGGCCGTGCGGGCGCGTCCGCGGCGAGCCGGGCGCGCAGCCGGGCCGCTTGGTCCCCGAGCGCGGACGCGGTGCGGCCGGACAGCACCCAGGCCGACACGGCCTCGGGCGCGTCCGCGGGATCCGCCGACGGCCCGGCCGCGGGCACCGCACCGGTCCCCGCGCTCGGCCCGGCCGCGGTGTCCGGCCCGTCGGCCGGTTCCGGCTCCGGTGCCTGTTCGAGGACGACGTGCGCGTTGGTGCCGCTCATGCCGAACGAGGACACCCCCGCCCGGCGCGGCCGGTCGACGGCGGGCCAGTCGCGGGCCTCGGTGAGGAGCCGGACGGCGCCCGAGGACCAGTCGGCGTGCGGAGTGGGCGAGTCCACGTGCAGGGTGCGCGGCAGGGCACCGTGCCGCAGCGCGAGGACCGTCTTGATGACCCCGGCGACTCCGGCGGCGGCCTGGGTGTGCCCGATGTTCGACTTCAGCGACCCCAGCCACAACGGCCGGTCGGCGGGCCGGTCCTGACCGTACGTGGCCAGCAGCGCGTCGGCCTCGATGGGGTCGCCGAGGACGGTGCCGGTGCCGTGCGCCTCCACCGCGTCCACCTCGGACGCGGTCACGCCCGCGTCGGCGAGCGCCGCCTGGATCACGCGTTGCTGGGAGGGGCCGTTGGGAGCGGTCAGGCCGTTGCTGGCACCGTCCTGGTTGATCGCCGAGCCGCGCAGCACGGCCAGCACCGGGTGGCCGTTGCGACGCGCCTCCGACAGCCGCTCCAGCAGCAGCATCCCCACGCCCTCGCCCCAGCCGGTGCCGTCCGCGGCCGCCGCGAACGGCTTGCAGCGGCCGTCGGGAGACATCGCGCCCTGTCGGCTGAACTCGACGAACACCGCGGGCAGCGCCATCACGCTGACACCACCGGCGAGCGCGAGCGAGCACTCACCGGCCCGCAGGGCCCGCGCCGCGAGGTGCAGCGCCACCAGCGAGGCCGAACAGGCGGTGTCCACGGTGACGGCGGGGCCTTCGAGACCGAGCGCGTAGGACACCCGCCCGGACACCACGCTCATCGAGTTCCCCGTCATCAGGAACCCCTGGACGGCTTCGGCGGCTCCGGAGCCCAGCGTCGCGTACCCCTGGTCGATGGCCGCGGCGTACACCCCGGTGCGGCTGCCCCGCAGGGTGAGCGGGTCGATGCCGGCCTGCTCGACGGCCTCCCACGCGGTCATCAGCAGGAGCCGCTGCTGCGGGTCCATCGCGACCGCCTCGCGCGGCGAGATGCCGAAGAACTCCGGGTCGAAGTCCGCCGCGCCGTCCAGGAACGCCCCCTGTCCCGGAACCGTGCCGCCGGACGGCCAGACGGTCTCCCAGCCCCGGTCGCCGGGGACACCCGCTACGGTGTCGCGGCCTTCGGCGAGCAGTTCCCACAGGTCTTCCGGGGTGCGGACACCGCCGGGGAAGCGGCAGGCCATGGACACGATCGCGATGGGCTCGCTCGTGCGGGCCTCGGCCTCCCGCAGCCGCTGCCGGGTGTTCCGCAGATCGATGGTCACCCGGTTGAGGTAGTCACGCATCCTCTGGTCGCTCACTGGACACCGCTGCTTTCGTCTCGGGCTGCTCGGGTCTCGTCTCGGGATACGCGGGATACGCGGATCGGTGCCCTGGTCACGCGGACCCCAACTGCCGGTCGATGTAGTCGAACACCTCGTCGTCGCTGGCCGCCTCGATCAGCTCGGGGGCCAGGTCGTCCGCGTCGTCCACGCCGTCCGCGCCGTCCGTGGGGCGGACGGCGGTGTCCGGTGTCCCGCCGGGCAGCGAGCGGGCCAGCACCTCCCGTATCCGGGCGGCGAGTTCGTCGCTGACGCCGCCCGGCGGCAGGGCGTCGAGCAGGGTCTCCAGGGTGTCGAGCCCGGCCCGGACCGCCGCGTCGCCCGTCGGGCGGGCGGCGCTGGCCCGCTCGGCGAGGTGGCGCGCCAGCGCCTCAGGGGTGGGATGGTCGAAGACGAGCGCGGCCGGCAGCCGCAGCCCGGTCGACGAGGCCAGCCGGTTGCGCAGTTCGACCCCGGTGAGGGAGTCGAAGCCGACGTCCTTGAACGGGCGGGCCGGGCGGATCAGGTCGGGCGAACTGTGGCCGAGCACCGCCGCCGCGGTGCCGCGCACCAGGTCGAGCAGGGTCCGGTGCAGCTCGGCCTCGGGCAGCTCGGCGAGCTGCCGCGCCATCGAGCGGGCCGGTTCCGCGGCGGGGGCGGCGCCGGTGCGGGCGGGGCGGACCAGGCCGCGGAGCACGGCGGGCAGCCGGTCGTCCGCCCTCAGCACGGACGGGGCGATCCTGGCCGCGAGCCGGTAGGGGTACGGGGAGTCCAGCGCCGCGTCGAACAGGGCGAGGCCCTCCGCCGAGGTCAGCGCCCCCGCCCCCGCGCCCCGGCCCGCGGGGACCGCGGCGGTCATCTCGCTGCGCTCCTCCCACAGGCCCCAGCCGATGGACAGGCCGGGCAGCCCCTCGGCCCGGCGTTCGGCGGCGAGGGCGTCGAGGACCGCGTTGGCGGCGGCGTAGTTCGCCTGTCCGGCCGCGCCGAACTGGGCGGCGCCCGAGGAGAAGAGGACCAGCGCCGCGAGGTCGAGGTCCCGGGTGAGTTCGTGCAGGGCCAGCGCCGCGTCCGCCTTGGGCCGCAGGACGCGGTCGAGCCGGTCCGGGGTCAGCCCGGCGATCGTGGCGTCGTCCAGGACACCGGCCGCGTGGACGACGGCGGTGAGCGGGTGCGCGGCGGGCACCGACCCGAGCAGGGCGGCGAGCGCGACGCGGTCGGCGACGTCGCAGGCGGCGACGGTCACCGACGCCCCGAGCCCGGTCAGTTCCCGCACCAGCTCCGGCATTCCGTCGGCGGAGCCGCCCCGGCGGCCGGCCAGCAGCAGGTGCCGGGCGCCGTGCGCGACGACCAGGTGCCGGGCCAGGAGCCGGCCCAGGGTGCCGGTGCCCCCGGTGACCAGGACGGTCCCCTCGGGGTCCGGCGGAGCGGGCAGCAGCAGGACGTTCTTGCCGACGCCCCGGGCCTGGCCGAGCGAGCGCAGGGCGGCCGGGGCCTGCCGGACGTCCCAGCCGGTGACGGGCAGGGGACGCAGCGCTCCCTGCCCGAACAGGCGCAGGACGTCGGCGAGCATCTCGCCGATGCGCTCCGGACCGGCCTCCATCAGGTCGAACGCCCGGTAGCGCACCCCGGGGTGCTGCCGGGCGACCGTCCCGGGGTCGCGGACGTCGGTCTTGCCCAGCTCCACGAACCGGCCGCCGTTCGGCAGCAGCCGCAGACCGGCGTCGACGAACTCCCTTGCCAGGCTGTCGAGTACGACGTCCACGCCCCGCCCGCCGGTGGCCGTCAGGAACTTCTCGGCGAAGTCGGTGGTCCGGGTCGAGGCGATGTGCGCGTCGTCCAGTCCGCCGGCCCGCAGGACGTCCCACTTGGCGGGGGAGGCCGTCGCGAACACCCGCGCGCCGGCCTGCCGGGCAAGCTGCACCGCCGCCATGCCGACACCGCCGGCTCCGGCGTGGACCAGGACCGATTCCCCGCGCCGCAGTCCCCCGAGATCGAACAGGCCGTAGTAGGCGGTGAGGAACACCACCGGCACGGATGCGGCGCGGGCGAAGGACCAGCCCGCCGGTATCCGGGCGACGGTACGGCGGTCGGCGACGGCGGTCGGGCCGAACGCGCCTCCGAAGATCCCCATCACCCGGTCCCCGGGCGCCAGGTCGTCCACCCCCGGGCCCACCTCGACGACGGTCCCGGCGCCCTCGCTGCCCAGGCCCTGCTGCTCGGGGTCGGGGTCCAGGCCGAGCGCGGCGATGACGTCGTGGAAGTTCAGCCCGGCGGCGCGCACCGCGATCCGTACCTCGCCCTTGCCCAGCGGGGCGAGAACCTCGGGAGCGGGCTCCGCCGTGATGTCCTCCGGAGAGCCCCGGCCGTCGGTGGTGAGCCGCCAGGCGGCACCGTCCGGCAGGGACAGCGTGCCGTCCGCCCGTCCGCCGCGGACCAGCCGCGGCAGCAGCGGCGGGCCGGTCCGCAGCGCCAGCTCGGGCTCCCTGGCGGCGAGCGCCGCGGGCAGGGTGTCCGCCGGCTCGCCGGTCCCGGCCGCGTCGATGAGGACGAAGCGCCCGGGGTGCTCGGCCCGCGCGCTGCGCACCAGGCCCCACAGGGCGGCCTGGGCGGGATCGACGGGACGGTCGACCGGTCCGGTACGGACCGCGTCCCTGGTGAGCACGGCCAGCCTGGCCGCGGCGAACCGCTCGTCGGCCAGCCACTGCTGTACGAGGGCGAGGCCCTGGTGCGCGGTGGCGCGGACCCGGTCGGCGGAGTCGGGCAGGTCGGCGGTGGCGACGGCCGCCACGATCACCTCGGGAAGGGCGTCGCCCGCCCCGAGGGCGGCTCCCAGGGCGTCGAGGTCCTGCCATGACACCGCGCCGGGGACGGTACCGCCGAGGGCGCCCCAGGTGGGCGCGGCGCTGTCGGCCGGCTCGGTGACCGGGGTCCAGTCGAGGCGGTACAGCAGGTCGGCGTGGGCGGTCGCGGAGAGCGGCCCGCCCTCGGCCGGGGGCCGCAGCAGCAGGGACTCCACGGCGAGCACCCGCCGGCCGGACAGGTCGTGGGCGTGCAGGGTCACGGCGTCCGGCGCGTCGGCGGCGAGCCGTACGCGCAGCGTGGTGGCCCCGGTGATCCCGCTGGTGACACCGTTCCAGCTGAAGGGCAACCGGGCCCGGCCGTCCTGGTCGGGCAGCAGCGCGGCGCTCTGGAGGGCCGCGTCCAGCAGCGCGGGGTGCAGCACGCATCCGGCGGCGTCGGCGTGCTGCCGCTCCGGCAGCACCACCTCGGCGAACACCTCGCCGCCCCGGAGCCACGCGGCACGGATGCCCCGGAAGGCGGGTCCGTAGTGGTGGCCGGCCCCGGCGAAGCGCTCGTAGAGGTCGCCGGTGTCCACGGGTTCGGCACCGGACGGCGGCCAGCTCAGCAGACCGGGCGCGGCCCCGGCCGGGTCCCCGGCGGGCCGGGGTGCCAGGGTGCCGGTGGCGTGCTCGGTCCAGGGCGCGTCGGCGTCCCGTGCCGTACGGGCGAACACGCTGAGCCTCCGCCGACCGTCGCCGTCGGGCGCGGCGACCCGGAGCTGGAGGTGGACGGCGCCCTCGTCCGGGAGTACGAGCGCCGCTCCGAGGGTGAGCTCCTCGACCACCGGGCAGTCCGCCTCGGCCCCGGCGCGCAGCGCGAGTTCGAGGAAGGCCGTGCCGGGGAGGAGGACGGCGCCCGACACCGCGTGGTCGGCGAGCCAGGGGTGGGTACGCAGCGAGATCCGGCCGCTGAGCAGCAGCTCATCGGAGTCCGCGATCCGCGTCGCCGCACCGAGCAGCGGGTGCCCGGTGGTGGCGAGCCCCGCCGAGGCGACGTCCCAGCTCGTGGTCGGAACGTCGAGCCAGTAGCGGCTGCGCTGGAAGGCGTACGTCGGCAACTCCACCCGCCGCGCCCCCGGGAACACCCCCGACCAGTCCACCCCCAAACCCCGCTCCCACGCACGGCCCACCGCACGCAACACCTGAGCCGGACCACCTTCTCCGCGCCGCAACGTCCCCAGCACCGCCGCGTCCGCACCAGCCGCCTCCGCCGACTCCCCCACCGCCACACCCAGCACGGGGTGCGGGCTGGCCTCGACGAAGAACCGGAAACCCTCCCCCAACAGCGACTCCGTCGCCCGCCCGAACTCCACCGTCTCCCGCAGATTCCGGAACCAGTACCCGGCATCCAAAGACCCCGTGTCCAGCCAGCCACCCGTCACCGTCGAGAAGAACGGCACCACACCTGAAACAGGAGCAACCCCTGCCAGATCGGCAAGCAACCGCTCCCGGATCTCCTCCACATGCGAGGAGTGCGACGCGTAATCCACCTCGATCAACCGCGCCCGAACACCCTCCCCGAGCAGCCCCTCCACCAACGCCGAGACCGCGTCCGCGTCGCCCGACACCACCGTCGAAGAAGGCCCGTTGACCGCCGCCACCGACAACCGGCCACCCCACTTCTCCAGACGCCCACGCACCTCCCCCACCGGCAACGGCACCGACGCCATGCCCCCACGGCCCGCCAACGCCCCCACCGCACGAGAACGCAGAGCCACCACCCGCGCCCCGTCCTCCAAGCTCAGCCCACCCGCCACACAAGCGGCCGCGATCTCCCCCTGGCTGTGGCCCACCACCGCGTCCGGAACCACACCGAACGAACCCCACACCTCCGCCAACGACACCATCACCGCCCACAACACCGGCTGCACCACATCGACCCGCGCCAGCAGCCGCTCCGACCCCAGCGCCTCCCCCAACGACCAGTCGACGTAAGGCTCCAGAGCCCGCCCGCACTCCACCATCCGCCCCGCGAACACCCCCGACTCACCCAACAGCCCCGCAGCCATCCCCACCCACTGCGAACCCTGACCCGGAAACACCAACACCGAACGACCGGAGACCAACCCGCCACCGGACGCGGCAGCACCCTGTGACAGCGCGGTCAGGTGCTCGGCGAGGTTCTTCTCCGTGCCCACCAGCACCGCGCGGTGTCCCAGCGCGCTGCGGCCCGTGGCCAGGGAGAAGGCCACGTCCGCCGCGCGGACGCCCGATCCGTCTCCGAGCCGGGCCGACAGCGCCGCGGCCCTGGGCGCGCAGGGCCTCCGGAGTGCGCGCCGAGAGGAGCAGGGGGACGGCGGCGGGTACGGTCTGCGGTGTCCCGGGTTCGCCGACGGGCCGTTCTGCGGCGGCTGTCGGGGCGTCCGGGGCCTGTTCGAGGATGACGTGGGCGTTGGTGCCGCTGACGCCGAAGGCGGACACACCCGCCCGGCGCGGACGACCCGTGTCGTCCCAGGCGCGGGCCTCCGTCAGCAGCCGGCCGGCCCCCGCCGACCAGTCCACCTCCGGCGTCGGACCGTCCACATGCAGCGTCTTCGGCATCACCCCGTGCCGCATCGCCAGCACCGACTTGATGACACCGCCCACGCCCGCCGCGGCCTGGGTATGGCCGATGTTGGACTTCAGCGAGCCGATCCACACCGGACGGTCACCGGGCCGGTCCTGGCCGTACGTCGCCAGCAACGCCCGCGCCTCGATCGGATCACCCAGCCTGGTCCCCGTACCGTGCGCCTCCACCACATCCACATCCGACGCCGTCAGCCCCGCGTCCGCCAACGCCGCGCGGATCACCCGCCCCTGCGACGGACCACTGGGCGCCGTCAGGCCGTTGCTCGCACCGTCCTGGTTCGTCGCCGAACCACGGACGACGGCCAGCACCGGATGCCCGTGACGCCGGGCGTCCGACAACCGCTCGACCAACAGCATTCCCACGCCCTCCCCGAAGGCGGTGCCGTCGGCCGCCGCGGCGAAGGACTTGCAGCGGCCGTCCGGGGCCAGACCGCCCTGTCGGCTGAACTCCACGAACAGTTCGGGGCTGCACATCACGTTGACGCCGCCGGCCAGGGCCAGCGAGCATTCGCCGGATCGCAGCGCCCGTACCGCGAGGTGCAGGGCCACCAGCGAGGACGAGCACGCCGTGTCCACGGTGACCGCGGGGCCTTCCAGGCCGAAGAAGTAGGCCAGGCGTCCGGAGACGATGCTTCCCGAGTTGCCGGTGCCGAGGAATCCTTCGACGTCCTCGGGAATGTAGGGCAGCAGCCGGGCGGCGTAGTCCTGCTGCATCAGGCCGACGTACGTGCCGACCGGGGCGCCGCGCAGGGTGGACGGGTCGATGGCCGCGCGCTCGAAGAGTTCCCAGGTGGTCTCCAGGAGCAGCCGCTGCTGCGGGTCCATGGCCAGGGCCTCGCGCGGCGAGATGCCGAAGAACTCCGCGTCGAAGTCGGCCGCGTCGTGGAGGAAGCCGCCCTCACGGGTGATGGAGGTGCCGACGCGGTCGGGATCGGGGTCGTAGAGCGTGTCCAGGCTCCAGCCCCGGTCGGTGGGGAACCCGGAGATGCCGTCGCGGCCCTCGGCCAGCATCCGCCACAGCTCCTCGGGGGAGCGGACACCGCCGGGGAGGCGGCAGGCCGCGGAGACGATCGCGATCCGGTCGTCGTCCGCGTCCCCGTCCCGGCCGGCCGGCCTCGCGGGTACGGACGCGGGTGCGGAGGGGGTGGCGGCCGTTTCCGTGTCCGTGAGCCCGGCGCCCAGGAAGTCCGCGAGCGCCGCCGGGGTCGGGTGGTCGAACACCAGGCCGGTGGGCAGCCGCAGGCCGGTGGCGGTGTTCAGGCGGTTGCGCAGTTCCACCGAGGCCAGCGAGTCGAATCCCAGCTCGCGGAAGGCCCGTCCGGGGTCGAGGGTGTCCGGGGAGGTGTGGCCGAGGACGGCTGCCGCGTGGGTGCGGACGAGTTCGAGGAGCAGCCGGGTCCGTCCGCCGGCGTCGAGGGCGGCGAGGCGCCGGCGCAGTGCGTTGTCGTCGGCCTCCGCGGCCGTGGCCGCCCGGCGCGGCGGTGTCCGCACCAGGCCGCGCAGCAGCGGCGGCAGGGTGCCGTCCGCGGCGGCGGACCGCAGGGCCGCGGTGTCGAGGCGCATCGGGACCAGGGTGGCCCGGTCCACGGTGAGGGCGGTGTCGAAGAGCGCGAGTCCCCGCTCGGTGGAGAGCGGCGGCATCCCGGACCGGGCGAGGCGTCGTACGTCGTCCTCGGCCAGGCGTCCGGTGAGGGCGCTGGGCTGTTCCCACAGGGTCCAGGCCAGGGACTGGCCGGCCAGGCCCGCCGCCCGGCGCTGGACGGCGAGGGCGTCGAGGAAGGCGTTGGCGGCGGCGTAGTTGGCCTGTCCGGGGCCGCCGAAGGTGCCCGCGGCCGAGGAGAAGAGCACGAAGTGCGTGAGGTCGAGGTCGCGGGTCAGGTCGTGCAGGTGGAGGGCGGCATCGACCTTCGGGCGCAGTACGGCGTCCACGCGTTCGGGGGTGAGTGCGGTGACGACGCCGTCGTCGAGGGTGCCCGCGGTGTGGACCACGGCGGTCAGCGGGTGCGCGGACGGCAGGTCCGCGAGTACGGCGGCCAGGGCGGCCCGGTCGGCCGCGTCGCAAGCGACGACGGCGGTCTCGGCCCCCAGTGCGGCGAGTTCGGCCCGCAGTTCCCCGGCTCCGGCAGCGGCCGGGCCGCCGCGGGAGAGCAGCAGCAGGTGCCGGACGCCGTGTCCGGTGACCAGGCGGCGGGCGACGTGGGAGCCGAGCAGGCCGGTGCCGCCGGTGACGAGGACCGTGCCGTCCGGGTCGAAGGCCCGGAGGGGTCCGGCCGTCTGGTCCGGCTCGTCCGGCTCGTGCGCCTTGTCTGCGGGGGGCGGGTCGTCCCTGAGGACCCGGACCAGCCGGGGTACGCGGACGTCGCCGCCGCGGACCGCGGACTCCGGTTCCCCCGAGGCGAGGGCCGCGGCGACGCCCGTGGAGGTGCCGTGCTCGTCGTCGGCGTCGAGGTCGAGCAGGGCGAAGCGCCCGGGGTGTTCGGACCGGGCCGAGCGGACCAGCCCCCAGAGCGCGCTGTGCGCGGGGTTGCGTACGTCCTCCCCCTCCCCGGCGCTGACCGCGCCCCGGGTGGCGAACACCAGGCGCGAGCCGGCGAAGCGGTCGTCGGCGAGCCAGGTCCGGACGTCGGCGAGGGCCTGGTGGACGGCCGCGTGGACCGCAGCGGCCGGTCCGGCCGCCGACGCGGGCTCCGCGCGGGTGAGCAGGACCGTGTCGGGCACCGGGGCTCCGGCGTCGACGGCGGCCAGCAGCGTGGCCAGGTCCGCGGCGCGGTGGACGGGCGCGCCGCTGCCGCGCGGGGGTGCGGTGATCCACTCCGTCGTGTGCAGGTCCCGGTGGCGGCGGCCCCGAGGAGCGCGGTCGGCGCCGAGGGCGAGGGTGCCGGCGGGCCGCAGGACCAGCGCGTCCACGGTCGCCACGGGGGCACCGGTCGCGTCGGCGACGGCGAGCGTCACCGCGTCGGGTCCGGCCGGGGCGAGCCGGACGCGGATCGCGCCGGCGCCGGTGGCATGCAGGGTCACGCCGTTCCAGGAGAACGGCAGCCGCCCCTCGGGGTGGGCGTCCGCACCGGGAGAGCCGGGCACGCCGGTGGCGTGCAGGGCCGCGTCCAGCAGGGCCGGGTGCAGGCCGAAGCGGGCGGTGTCGGGGGCGGGTACGACGGCCTCCGCGAACAGCTCGTCGCCGCGCCGCCAGGCCGCGTGCAGGCCCTGGAAGGCGGGGCCGTAGGAGAATCCGGCCGCCGCGAAGCGGTCGTACAGTCCGTCGAGGGCGAGGGGTTCGGCGCCGGGCGGCGGCCAGGGCGTCGGCCCGTCGGCCTCGGCGTCCTCCGCGCCGCCCGGGGCCAGGACGCCTTCGGCGTGCCTGGTCCACTCGTCGTCGGGGTCGCCGTCGGCGGGTGTGTCCGGCCGGGAGTGCAGGCTGAGCGGGCGGTGCCCCGCAGGGTCGGGGGCGCCCACGGTGAGGCGCAGCACGGTGCCGCCGTGCTCGGGCAGCACCAGGGGGGCTTCGAGGGTGAACTCCTCGACGCGGGGGCAGCCGACGCAGGCCCCGGCCTGGAGCGCGAGTTCCAGGAAGGCGGTGCCCGGGAGCAGTACCCGGCCGCCGACGGCGTGGTCGGCGAGCCACGGGTGGGTGCGGGCCGACAGGCGGCCGGTGAGGAGCAGGCCGTCGCTGTCGGCGAGGACCACGACGGCGCCCAGCAGAGGATGGTCCGCGGGGGCCAGTCCGGCGGCGGTGACGTCGGCGGCGGGCGCGGCGCCGTCCTCCAGCCAGTACCGGGCGCGCTGGAAGGCGTAGGTGGGCAGTTCCACCCGGCCGGGGCGGCGGCCGGCGAAGACGGTGTCCCAGTCCGGGGACACTCCGCGCAGGAAGAGTTCGGCCAGGGACTCGGTGAACCGGCGCGGGCCGCCGTCGTCGCGACGCAGGGTGCCCACGGCGGTGGCGTCGGCGCCCGCGTCCTCGACGGTCTCCAGCATCCCGACGGTGAGGACCGGGTGCGGGCTGCTCTCCAGCAGGACCTGGTAGCCGTCGGCGAGCAGGGCGCGGGTGGCCTGTTCGAAGCGGACGGTCCGGCGCAGGTTCCGGTACCAGTAGTCGGCGTCCAGGACGGAGGTGTCCTCCAGCAGGGCGCCGCTGACCGTGGAGTAGAACGGGACTTCGGACGGGCGCGGGCTCACTCCGTCCAGCTGGGCGAGCAGTTCCGTCCGGATGTCCTCGACGTGGGCGCAGTGCGAGGCGTAGTCGACGGGGATGCGCCGGCTGCGGATGCCCAGGGCCGCCGTCCGGTCGAGGAACGCGTCGAGCGCGTCGGTGTCGCCGGAGACGACGGTGGAGGCGGGGCCGTTGACGGCGGCGACGGAGAGCCGGCCGTCCCAGGGGGCGAGGTGTCCGGCGACCTGCTCGGCGGGCAGGGCCACCGAGGCCATGCCGCCGCGGCCGGACAGGGCGCGGATCGCCCGGCTGCGCAGGGCGACGATGCGTGCGGCGTCCTCCAGGGAGAGGGCGCCGGCGACGCACGCCGCGGCGATCTCGCCCTGCGAGTGGCCGATGACGGCGCCGGGGGTGATGCCGTGGGAGCGCCACAGTGCGGCCAGGGAGACCATGACGGCCCACAGCACCGGCTGCACCACGTCGACGCGTTCGGCCGGCGGGGTGCCCGGGGCGCCGCGCAGCACGGCGTCCAGGGACCAGTCGACGAAGGGGGCCAGGGCGCGCTCGCAGTCCGCGACGCGGGCGGCGAAGGCCGGGGGCGGAGTCGAGGAGTTCGACGGCCATGCCGGGCCACTGGGACCCCTGTCCGGGGAACACCAGGGCGACCTGGCCGCCGGTTCCGGCGGTGCCGCGGACCAGGCCGGGGGCGGTGCGGCCGGCGGCCAGGGCGTCGAGGCCGGCCCGGAACTCGTCCGGGTGGGCGCCGATCAGGACCGCCCGGTGCTCGTGCGCGGCGCGGGTCGTCGCGAGGGCGTGGCCGACCTCGGCCGGGCCGGGCCCGGGGTGGGCGCCGAGGTGGTCGCGGAGCCGTGCGGCCTGGGCGCGCAGCGCTTCGGCGGTGCGTCCGGAGAGCACCCAGGGGAGGACGGGTGGCGGTGTGCCGTCCGGGTCCGGGGTGTGCCGGGCCGCGTCCCGGTCGGCGGGGGCGTCGGCGTCCTCGGGATCGGCCTGGGCTGCCTGGGCTGCCTGGGCTGCCGAAGCGGCCGGTTCCCCCTGCCCGGCGGGGGCTGCCGGGTCCCCGGGTTCGTCCGCCTGTTCCAGGACGACATGTCCGTTGGTGCCGCTGACGCCGAAGGAGGAGACCGCTGCCCGGCGCGGCCGTCCGGTCTCGGGCCAGGGGGTGTTCGCGGTGACCAGGCGTACCGCGCCCGCGGTCCAGTCGATCTGCGGGGACGGGTCCTGGGCGTGCAGGGTGGGCGGGACGGTGCCGTGCCGCAGGGCGAGGACGGTCTTGATGACGCCGCCGACACCGGCCGCCGCCTGGGTGTGCCCGATGTTGGACTTCAGCGAGCCGAGCAGCAGCGGCTGACCGTCCGCACGGTCCTGCCCGTAGGTGGCCAGCAGGGCCTGGGCCTCGATGGGGTCGCCCAGCGGGGTGCCGGTGCCGTGCGCCTCGACCACGTCCACGTCGGCGGGGGTGAGTCCGGCGTTGGCCAGGGCGTGTCGGATGACGCGCTGCTGGGCGGGGCCGTTGGGGGCGGTGAGCCTGCTGCTGGCGCCGTCCTGGTTGACGGCGGTGCCGCGGATCAGCGCCAGGACCGGGTGGCCGTCGCGCCGGGCGTCGGAGAGACGCTCCAGCAGGAGCATGCCGACGCCCTCGCCCCAGCCGGTGCCGTCGGCGGCGGCGGCGAAGGACTTGCAGCGGCCGTCCCCGGGCCAGGCCGCCCTGGCGGCTCATCTCCACGAACGGGACGGGTGTCGACATGACCATCGCGCCCCCGGCCAGGGCCAGGGTGCAGTCGCCGGCCCGCAGGGCCTGGGCGGCGAGGTGGATGGCGACCAGCGAGGAGGAGCAGGCGGTGTCGATGCTGACCGCCGGGCCCTGCAGTCCGAAGGTGTAGGCGACGCGGCCCGAGGCGACGCTGTCGGAGCTGCCGCTGCCGACGTAGCCGGCCACGTCGTCGGGGACCTGGCGCAGCCGTACCGCGTAGTCCTGGTACATCACTCCGGCGAAGACACCGGTCCTGCTGCCCCGCAGGGTCGTGGGGTCGATGCCGGCCCGTTCGAACGCCTCCCAGGTGGTTTCCAGCAGGAGCCGCTGCTGCGGGTCCATCGCGAGCGCCTCGCGCGGGGAGATTCCGAAGAACCCGGGGTCGAAGTGCCCGACGTCGTCGAGGAAGCCGCCCAGGGCGGTGTGGCTGGTGCCCTCGCGCAGTTGTTCCGGGTCGTCCAGGTGGTCGAGGTCCCAGCCGCGGTCGCGGGGGAAGCCGGTGATGGCGTCGGTGCCGTCGGTGACCAGGCGCCACAGGTCCTCGGGGGACCGTACGCCGCCGGGGTAGCGGCAGCTCATCGCGACGACCGCGATGGGTTCGCGGCGCGCCTCCTCCGCCTCGGTCAGGCGCCGGCGGGTGCGGTGCAGGTCCGCCGTCACGCGCTTGAGGTAGTCCCTCAGCCTGTCGTCGTTCACCATCGGGAGCCGCCGTCCTGGTTCGCGTGTCGGGTCGGTGTCATGACAGACCGAGCTCGTTGTCGATGAGGTCGAAGAGTTCGTCGTCGCTGGCGCCGTCCATGCGGTCCTCGAGGGAGCCGGCCGCCGTGCCGTCGCCGTCGGCCGCGGTGGCCGCCGCGTCGAGGCGCCCCAGGAGTTCCCGGAGCCGGCCGGCGAGCCGTTCGCGGTCCGCCGGGTCGTCGACACCGCCGTCGAGGGCGCCTTCGAGGCGGTCCAGTTCGGCGAGGCCGGGGATCGGGCCCGGCCCGGTCCCGGGGGCCAGTTCGGCGGCGAGGTGGGCGGCGATCGCGGCCGGGGTGGGGTGGTCGAAGAGCAGGGTGGCCGGCAGGGGGTGGCCGGTGGCGGCGCGCAGCCGGTTGCGCAGTTCCACCGCGGTCAGCGAGTCGAAACCGACCTCCAGCAGACCGCGGCCGGGCTCGATCGCGGCCGGGCCGCTGTGGCCGAGGACCAGGGCGGCGTGGGAGCGGACCAGGTCGAGGAGGACCCGGGCGCGCCGGGTGTCGTCGAGGGGGCCGAGGCGACGCTTCAGCGCTTCGGGCCCGTCGGAGCCGGTGCCGGCGGCGGGGCCCGCGGCGACGCGCCGGACGGCGGGGCGCACCAGGCCGCGCAGCACGGCGGGGACGCCGCCGGTGGCGGCCTGGGCGTGGACGGCCGCGGTGTCGAGCCGCAGCGGGAGGACGACCGGCTCGTCGAGGGTGCCGGCCGTGTCGAACAGCGCCAGTCCCCGGGCCGGTTCGAAGGCGACGATCCCGCCCCGGGCGATGCGTCGCAGGTCCGCCTCCGTGAGCCCGCCGGTCATCCCGGTGCTGTTGGCCCACAGGCCCCAGGCGAGGGAGCGGCCGGGCAGTCCGTCGGCGCGGCGCCGGTGGGCCAGTGCGTCCAGGAAGGCGTTGGCGGCGGCGTAGTTGCCCTGGCCCATGCCGCCGAAGACTCCGGCGATGGACGAGAACAGCACGAACTCGGACAGGTCCAGGCCGGCGGTGAGTTCGTGCAGGTTGATCGCGGCGTCCACCTTGGGGCGCAGGACGAGGTCCAGTTGCTCGGGCGTCATGGTGGCGACGACGCCGTCGGCCAGGACGCCCGCGGCGTGCACCACCCCGGTCAGGGGGTGAGCGGGAGGCAGGGCGGCCAGCAGGGCCGCCAGGGCGTCGCGGTCGGCGGCGTCGCAGGCGGTGATCTCGGCGTGCGCGCCCACGGCGGCGAGGTCGGCGAGGAGTTCCGCCGCGCCGTCGGCGGCGGGGCCGCTGCGGCTGGTCAGCAGCAGGTGCCGGACGCCGTGCTCGGCGGCCAGGTGGCGGGCGACGTGGGCGCCGATGGCGCCGGTGCCGCCGGTGATCAGGACGGTTCCGTCGCCGTCCCAGCCGGGGGTGCGGGCGGTGGCGGCCAGCGGTACGCGGGCCAGCCGGGCGATGTGGACGGCCCCGGCGCGGATCGCGAGCTGGGGTTCCCCGGACGCGAGGGCTTCGGCGAGTACGGCGGGCGGGATCTCGTGGGCGTCGTGGGCGTCGAGGTCCAGCAGGACGAAGCGGTCGGGGTTCTCGGTCTGCGCCGAGCGGCCCAGGCCCCCAGAGCGCGGCCTGGGCCGGGTCCGGGACGTCGTCGCCGGTCACCGGCACCGCGCCCGCGGTGACCAGGACCAGCCGGGAGCCGGTCAGGCGCTCGTCGGCCAGCCAGTCGCGCAGCAGGGCGAGGACGGTGCCGAGGCCGTCGTGGACCGCTTCGCGGAGGGCGCCGGGCGTGGTGTACGAGGCGGGGGCGGGCGGGCAGGGGGCCAGGACCAGCCGGGGCGGCGGGGCCCCCGCGTCGAGCAGCGCGGACAGCGCGGCGAGGTCGGTGACCGTACGGCCGGGGAGCGGCGCGGCGCCGGGCGGCAGGGGGTTCCCGGTGCCGAGCACGGTCCAGGAATCCGGTCCGGAGACGGTGCCCGCCGCCGTCCCGGCGCGCTCGGGCAGGGCCTGCCACTCGGGGCGGAAGAGTTCTTCGTGGTGTCCGGTGCGAGCGGCCCGGAAGCGGCCGGGCGAGACGGGCCGCAGGACGAGGGAGCGGGCCGAGAGCACCGGCCGTCCGGTGGCGTCGGTCGCCCGTACGGCGACGGCGTCGCGGCCGGTGGGGGTGAGCCGCAGCCGGAGCTCGGTGGCGCCGGAGGCGTGCAGGCGCACCCCGTTCCAGGAGAACGGCAGCCAGCCCTGCGCGGGTCCTTCCAGTACGTCGAACACCAGCGCGTGCAGGGCGGCGTCCAGCAGGGCCGGATGCAGGCCGAACGCGGCGGCGGCCTGCTGCTGCTCCTGGGGCAGGCTCGCGACCGCGTACACCTCGTCGCCGAGCCGCCAGGCCGCGCGCAGGCCCTGGAACGCGGGGCCGTAGGCGAATCCGCCGTCCGCGAAGCGGTCGTACACGCCTTCCGTGTCGAGGGGGACGGCACCGGGCGGCGGCCAGGCCGCGGGGTCCGCCGGTTCGGCCGGGTCCGCCGGGCCGGGGTCCTCGGCGGAGGTGAGCAGGCCGCTCGCGTGCCGGGTCCAGGGGGCGTCGGGGCCGTCGTCGGCGGCCCGCGCGTGGACGGTCAGCGGGCGGGTGCCGGAGGCGTCCGGGCTTCCGACGGTGAGCTGGAGTGCGACGGCTCCGCCCGCCGGGAGCACCAGCGGTGCCTCCAGGGTCAGTTCCTCGACCTGGTCGCAGCCGACCTGGTCGCCCGCGCGGACCGCGAGTTCCAGGAACGCGGTGGCGGGGAACAGCACGCCGTCGTAGACGCCGTGGTCGGCCAGCCAGGGGTGGCTGCGGACCGAGAACCTGCCGGTGAACAGGAAGCCGTCACAGTCCGCGAGTTCCGTTCCGGCGCCGAGCAGCGGGTGGTCGACCCTGCGGAGTCCGGCCGCGGGCAGGTCCGCGGTGGCCGGGCCGGCCTCCAGCCAGTAGCTGCCGCGCTGGAAGGCGTAGGTCGGCAGGTCGACGGTGGAGCGGGACGGGCCGCCGCGGTGGACGGCGTTCCAGTCCACGGGGACGCCCGCGATGTGCAGCCGGGCCAGGGCGGCCGTCGCCGTGGGCGCTTCGGGCCGGTCCTTGCGCAGCAGCGGCAGCAGCAGGGGGCTGTCGGCGTCGGTGCCGCTGCCTCCGGTGGCGCCGGGCAGGCAGTCCTGGCCCAGGGCGGTGAGCGCGCCGTCGGGTCCGAGTTCCAGGAACGCGGTGACGCCGTCGCGTTCGAGGTGGCGTACGGCGTCCTGGAAGCGGACGGTGCCGCGCACGTGCTCCACCCAGTGGTCCGGTGAGCCGAGCTGCCCGGCGGCGGCCGGCTCGCCCGTCAGGGCGGAGATGACGGGGACGGTGGCCTCCCCCCGGGACGATCCGCGCCGCGACCTCGCGGAACTCGGCGAGCATGGGCTCCATCAGCGGCGAGTGGAAGGCGTGGGAGACGCGCAGCCGACGGGTCTTGCGCCCGCGCGCGGCCAGTACGGCGGCGATCTCGTCCACCGCCGCCGCGTCGCCGGAGATCACGGTCGCGGCCGGGCCGTTGACCGCGGCGAGGCCGACGGCGCTCTCGCGGCCCGCGAGCAGCGGCAGCACCTCCTCCTCCCCGGCGGCGAGGGCGGCCATCGCGCCGCCCGCCGGGAGGGCCTGCATCAGCCGTCCGCGCGCGACGACCAGCTCCGCGGCGTCGGGCAGGGCGAACACGCCGGCGACATGGGCGGCGGCCAGCTCTCCCACGGAGTGGCCGAGCAGCCGGTCGGGACGCACACCCCCAGTGCTCGACGAGCCGGAACAGTGCGACGCCCAGGGCGAACAGGGCGGGCTGGGCGTATTCGGTGCGGTCCAGCAGGCCGTGGCCCCGGTCGCCGGGGCCCGCGTCGATCACCTCCCGCAGCGGGCGGTCGAGCAGCGGGTCGAGTTCCGCGCAGACCGCGTCGAAGGCGTCGGCGAAGACCGGGAACCGCGCGTACAGTCCGGCGCCCATGCCGGTGCGCTGGCTGCCCTGGCCGGGGAAGAGGAAGGCGGTCTTCGCGGCAGGGCCGGTGACACCGCTCACCACGTCCGGCGACGGCTCGCCCGCGGCGAGGGCGGTGAGCCCCTGGAGCAGGGTCTGCCGGTCCGTGCCGGTGAGGGCGGCCCGGTGCTCGAAGGCGCTGCGGTTCAGCGCCAGGGAGCGGCCCACGTCCGCGACGGTGAGGCCCGGGTCGTGCTCCACGTGCCGCAGCAGCCGGGCGGCCTGCTCGCGCAGCGCGTCCGCGCCGCGGGCGGAGAGCAGCCAGGGCAGGGCGGGCGCGGCGGGGGTGGTCGCCGGGGCCGGCGCGGGGCCGGCGGCCCGGACCGGTTCGGTGGGCTGTTCGAGGATGGTGTGGGCGTTGGTGCCGCTGACGCCGAACGACGACACGGCGGCCCGCCGGGGGCGCCCGGTCTCCGGCCACGGGGTGTCGTCGGTGAGCAGCCGGACCGCTCCGGCCGACCAGTCCACGTGGGGTGTCGGCGCATCTACGTGCAGGGTGCGCGGCAGCGCCCCGTGCCGCATGGCCTGCACCATCTTGATGATGCCCGCGACTCCGGCGGCCGCCTGGCTGTGCCCGATGTTCGACTTCAGCGACCCCAGCCACAGCGGCTGCCGTCCGTCGCGTTCCCGGCCGTAGGTGGCCAGGAGTGCCTGGGCCTCGATCGGGTCGCCCAGCCGGGTCCCGGTGCCGTGTCCCTCCACGGCGTCGACCTCGGCCCCCGTCAGTCCGGCGTCGGCGAGGGCCGCCCGGATGACCCGCTGCTGGGAGGGTCCGTTGGGGGCGGTCAGGCCGTTGCTCGCGCCGTCCTGGTTGACGGCGGAGCCGCGTACGAGGGCGAGCACCGGGTGGCCGTTGCGCCGGGCGTCCGAGAGGCGTTCCAGGACGAGCAGTCCGGCGCCCTCGGCCCAGGAGGTGCCGTCGGCGGCGGCGGCGAACGGTTTGCAGCGTCCGTCCTCGGCAAGCACCCGTTGCCGGCTGAACTCCACGAACGCGCCCGGTGTCGACATCACGGTCACCCCGCCGGCGAGCGCCAGCGAGCATTCGCCGGACCGCAGCGACCGGGCCGCGAGATGGACCGCGACCAGCGACGAGGAGCACGCCGTGTCGACGGTCACCGCGGGCCCTTCGAGACCGAGGGTGTAGGAGATCCGCCCGGACGCCACACTGCCCGCGCTGCCGACGCCGAGATAGCCCTCGAACTCCTCGGAGGGTTCGGTGACGCGCGACCCGTAGTCGTGGTGGCTGCATCCGACGAAGACGCCGCTCGCGCTGCCCTTGAGCGACAGCGGGTCGATGCCGGCCCGCTCGAACGCCTCCCAGGAGAGTTCCAGCAGCAGCCGCTGCTGGGGGTCGATGGTCAGCGCCTCACGCGGGGAGATCCCGAAGAAGGCCGGGTCGAAGCGGTCGGCGTCGTGGAGGAAGCCGCCTTCGCGCGCGTAGGTGCGGCCGGTCCGGTCCGGGTCCGGGTCGTAGAGGCCGTCCAGGTCCCAGCCCCGTCCGGTGGGGAAGCCGGTGATCGCGTCCCGTCCGCCCGCGACGAGTTCCCACAGCTCCTCGGGGGTGCTGACGCCGCCGGGGTAGCGGCAGCTCATGGCGACCACGGCGATCGCCTCGTCCTCGGGCACCGCGACGGCCGCTGACGCCCGCGCGGGAGCGTCGGACGTCCGCGTGGCGGGCGCCCCCGGCAGTTCGGTGCGCAGGTGTCCGGCGAGGTCCGTGGCCGTGGGGTAGTCGAAGGCCAGGGTCACCGACAGGCGCAGGCCGGTGGCCGCGGCGAGCCGGTTGCGCAGTTCGACGGCGGTCATCGAGTCGAAGCCGATGTCCTTGAACGCCTGGTCGGGTCCCACCGCCTCGGGCCCGGGGTGGCCGAGCACGGCGGCGACCTCGCGGCGGACCAGGTCCAGCAGCGCCCGGTCGCGTTCCGCCGGGGGCAGTGCGGCCAGCCGCAGGGCCGGCGGCTCGGCGCCGTCGGCCGTGCTCCGGGGGCCGCCCGGGGCGGCGAGTACGTCCCGCACCTCGGGCAGGTCCCCGAGGGCGGGGCTGGGCCGGAGCGCGGTGTACGCCCGGGTGAAGCGGTCCCAGGCGAAGTCGGCGACGAGGACGGCCGTGTCGTCGTGGTCGAGCGCCTGGCGCAGCGCGGCCGTGGCCGCGGCGGGGTCCATGGCGGGCAGGCCGTCGCGGATCAGCCGTTCGGCGACCGCTCCGGAGGCGAGGCTGTCGCCGCCCCACAGGCCCCAGGCCACGGACGTGCCGGGCAGTCCGAGGTCGCGGCGCTGCCGGGCGAGCGCGTCGAGGTAGGCGTTGGCGGCGGCGTAGCTGCCCTGGCCGGTGCCGCCGAGCGTGCCGGCGAGCGAGGAGAACAGCACGAAGGCGGTGAGGTCGAGTTCCCGGGTGAGCTCGTCCAGGTTGCGCGCGCCGTCGAGCTTGGGGCGCAGGACCCCGGCCGCGCGTTCGGGGGTGACCGAGTCGATCACCCCGTCGTCGAGAACGCCCGCGGTGTGCAGCACGGCGCGCAGCGGGCGCTCGGCCGGAATGCCGGCGAGCAGTTCCGCCAGTGCGTCGCGGTCGGCGACGTCGCAGGCCACCGCGGTGGCGGCGCCGAGCCCGCGCAGTTCGGCCAGCAGGGCGTCGGCTCCCGGGGCCTGTGCGCCGCGCCGGCTGGTGAGCAGCAGGTGCGCGGTGCCGGTGCGGGCGAGCCAGCGGGCGATCTGGGCGCCGAGGCCGCCGGTGCCGCCGGTGATCAGGACCGTGCCCTCGGGGGTCCAGTCGCGCACGGGGGGCGTGTCGCCGAGACCGGCGTGGACGATCCTGCGGCCGTAGAGGCCGGTGGCGCGTACCGCCAGCTGGTCCTCACCGCCGGGGCTCGTCAGCGCTTCGGCGAGCCGGGTCGCGGCCCGCTCGTCGAGCCGTCGCGGCAGGTCGATCAGACCCGCCCAGCGCTGCGGGTACTCCACGCCGGCGACCCCGCCGAGGCCCCAGACCAGGGCCTGGAGCGCGCTGTCGATCCGGTCGGAGCGGCCGACCGACACCGCGCCTCGGGTGGCGCACCAGAGCGGGGCGTCGGTGCCGAGGTCACCCAGGGCCTGGAGGAGTGCGACCGTCAGGGCGAGGCCGCGGGGAAGCGCCGATCCGCCGCCGTGGGGTTCTTCGGCCAGGGCGAGCAGCGACAGGAACCCGGCGGGCGCCCCGTCGGTGTGGCCGTGGGCGTCGCGGAGCAGTGCGGCGAACCGGGTCCGGTCGGTCGCGTCGGGGCCCGCCTCGACCAGGACGGGGGCGGCGCCGTGTCCCCGCAGGGAGTCCATGGCGAACGCGACGGCCGGGTCGGCGGCGGCGCCGGCCGGGGCGACGACGAGCCAGCCGCCGGTGAGCCGGGGCCGCTCGGGTGCCGGCAGGGGCTTCCAGGCGACCCGGTAGCGCCAGCTGTCGGCAATCCGGTCGTCGGCCCGGCCGCGCGCCCACGCGGCGAGGGTGGGCACCAGGGAGGCGAGGGAGGCTTTCAGTTCCCCGTCCTCGACCCGCAGGGTGGTGGCGAGGGCGTCCAGGTCCCCGTGGTCGACGGCTGCCCAGAAGCCGGAGTCGGCCGGGCCGGTGCCGTTGCCGGTCAGGGCGGTGGCGGGCCGGTCGGGTGCGGGGGTGGCGTCCAGCCAGTAGCGCTGCTGCTGGAAGGCGTACGTGGGCAGGGGCCGCTTGCGCGCGCCGGTGCCGGCGAACACCGTGTCCCAGTCCACCGGCAGTCCGTGTACCTGGAGTTCGGCGAGCGCGGCGAGGAAGCGGCCGGGGCCGCCCTCGGCGCGCCGCAGGGTGCCGACGACGGCTCCGTCCCCGGCCCCGGCCGCTTCGACGGCCTGCTGGAGCCAGACGGTCAGCGCGGGGTGGGTGCTGCACTCGACGAAGGTGTGGTGTCCGTCGGCGATGAGCGCGTCGACCGCCCGTGCGAACTCCACGGGCCGGCGCAGGTTCTCGTACCAGTAGGCGGCGTCCAGCCCCAGGGTGTCCAGGGGGCCGCCGCTGACCGTGGAGTAGAACGGGATGCGGGACGTCCGCGGCGCGGTGCCGCCGAGGAGGGTGAGCAGTTCCTCCCGCAACTCCTCCACCTGGGGCGAGTGGCCGGCGAAGTCCACGCCGGGGACCGGCCAGGTCAGGACGCCCGCTTCGGCGTACCGCTCGCGCAGCCGTTCCAGTGCCGCCGGGTCGCCGGAGACCGTCACCGATGCCGGGCCGTTGACCGCGGCGACGTCGAGTGCCCCGGCGTGGGCGGACAGGGCTTCGCGTACGGCTGCGGCCGGCTGCGGCACGAACAGCATGCCGCCGCGGCCGGTCAGGGCCAGCAGGGCCCGGCTGCGCAGGGCGACGATCCGGGCCGCGTCCTCCAGCGAGAGCGCGCCGGCCACGCAGGCGGCGGCGATCTCCCCCTGGGAGTGGCCGACCACCGCGTCGGGGACGATCCCGTGCGCCCGCCACAGCTCGGCCAGCGACACCATCACGGCGAACAGCACCGGCTGCACCACGTCCACCCGGTCCAGCGGGGGCGCGTCGGGCTCCTCCCGCAGGACCGCGAGCGGCGACCAGTCCAGGTGCGGGGCGAGGGCGCGTTCACAGGCCGCGATCCGGTCGGCGAAGGCCGGGGCGTGGTCGAGCAGTTCCCGGGCCATGCCGGCCCACTGGGATCCCTGGCCGGGGAAGACGAAGACGGTCCTGGCCGACCGGGCGACGGTGCCTTCGACGAGGCCGGGTGCGCGCTCTCCCGCGGCCAGCGCGGCCAGGCCGCCCAGCAGGGCCGCGCGGTCGTCACCGACGACGGCCGCGCGGTGCTCGAAGGCGGTCCTGGTGGTGGACAGGGAGTAGCCGACGTCGGCGCACGACAGCTCCGGATGCTCCGTCAGGTACGTGTGCAGCCGCTCCGCCTGGGCCCGCACCGCCTCGGCGGTCCGCCCGGACAGGACCCACGGCACGGCGGCCCGCGCGGCGCCCGCGTCCGGCGCACCGGACCCGGCGGACGAGCCGGCGGGGAGCGCGGGTCCGGCGGGCGCCTCGGACACGGCGGCGGGTTCGGCGGGCGCCTCGGACACGGCGGCGGGTTCGGCGGGCGCCTCGGACACGGCGGCGGGTCCGGGCCCGGCCGGCACGGCGGGCGGCGCGAGTGCGGGCTCGGCGGGCGGCTGCTCGATGACGACATGGGCGTTGGTGCCGCTCAGCCCGAACGAGGACACTCCGGCCCGGCGCGGCCGGCCGGTCTGCGGCCAGGGGGTGGCCTCGGTCAGCAGCGCGACGGCGCCCGCCGTCCAGTCGACGTTCGGGGACGGCCGGTCGATGTGCAGGGTCCGCGGCAGCTCGCCGTGCCCCATGGCCAGCACCATCTTGATGATGCCGCCCACTCCGGCGGCGGCCTGGGTGTGCCCGATGTTCGACTTCAGCGACCCCAGCCACAACGGCCGGTCGGCCGACCGGTCCTGGCCGTAGGTGGCCAGCAGCGCGTCGGCCTCGATCGGGTCGCCCAGCCGGGTGCCGGTGCCGTGCGCCTCGACGGCGTCCACGTCGGCGGCCGTCAGCCGGGCGTTCGCCAGCGCGTCGCGGATGACCCGGCGCTGGGCCAGGCCGCTGGGCGCGGTCAGGCCGTTGCTCGCGCCGTCCTGGTTGATCGCCGAGCCGCGCACCACCGCGAGCACCGGGTGGCCGTTGCGGCGGGCGTCCGAGAGGCGTTCCAGGACCAGCAGGCCCACGCCCTCGGCCATGCCGAAGCCGTCCGCCGAGGCGGCGAAGGACTTGCAGCGCCCGTCTTCGGCGAGCCCCCGCTGCCGGCTGAAGCCGGTGAACGACAGCGGGGTGCCCATCACCGTGGCGCCGCCCGCCAGTGCCAGCGCGCATTCGCCCGAACGCAGCGACTGCGCGGCGAGGTGGACCGCGACCAGTGACGAGGAGCAGGCCGTGTCCACGGTCACGGCGGGCCCCTGGAGGCCGAGTTGGTAGGCGATCCTCCCGGACAGGACGCTGGTGGAGATGCCCGCGATGAACAGGCCCTCCAGTTCTTCGGGGACATCGCGCAGGGTGCCGCCGTAGCCTTGGTAGGAGGCACCGGCGAAGACCCCGGTCGGGGTGCCGTGCAGGGACGCCGGGTCGATACCGGCGCGCTCGATCGCCTCCCAGGAGGTTTCGAGCAGCAGTCGCTGCTGCGGGTCCATGGCCAGGGCCTCGCGCGGTGAGATCCCGAAGAATCCGGGGTCGAACCGGTCCGCGTCCCGGATGAATCCCCCTGCGGCGGCGTAGCTCCTGCCCGGCCGGTCGGGGTCCGCGTCGTACAGCGCGTCGAGGTCCCAGCCCCGGTCGGACGGCAGCCCGGAGACGGCGTCGCGCCCGTCGGCGACCAGGCGCCACAGGTCCTCGGGGGTCCGTACGCCGCCGGGGTAGCGGCAGCTCATGGAGACGATCACGATGGGGTCGTCGTCCGCGGCGGGTGCCGCCGGGGGCCGCCGCACGGTGGCGGGTTCCTCGGCGGCGCCCAGCAGTCCGGTCTCCAGGTGCCGGGCGAGCGCGGTCGCCGACGCGTAGTCGAAGACGACGGTGACCGGGAGCCGCAGACCGGTGGCGGTGTTGAGCCGGTTGCGCATGTCCACGGCGGTCAGCGAGTCGAAGCCCAGGTCGCGGAAGGCACGGCCGGGGGCGACCGCGTCCGGCGAGCCGTGGCCGAGGACGGCGGCCGCGTGGGTCCGGACCAGGTCGACCAGCACCCGGGTCCGTTCGGCCGCGGGGAGCGGCCGCAGCCGGTCGCGCAGCGCCGAGGACGTCTCCTCGGCCCCGATCCCGGCGGTCGCCGGTTCGGCGGCCAGCGCGGCGCGCACCTCGGGGAGTTCACCGATCAGCGGACTCGGGCGCGCCGAGGTGAACACCGTCGCGAAGCTGTCCCAGTCGATGTCGGCGACCACGACCACCGTCTCGTCGTGGTCCAGGACCTGCTGGAGCCCGGTGAGCGCGACCGCGGGCGGCATGAAGAGCACGCCGTGGCCGCGCAGGTTCTCCTCCACCAGTTCGGCCGCCATCCCGGCTCCGCCCTCGGGGTCCCAGATCCCCCACACCACGGAGGTCGCGGCGAGGCCACGGCTCCTGCGGTCCTCGGCGAGGCCGTCGAGATAGGCGTTGGCGGCGGCGTAGGCGCCGTGGACGGCGCTGCCCCACACCCCGGAGATGGAGGAGAACAGCACGAACGCGTCGAGCGTGTCCCGGTCGAAGAGCAGGTCCAGGTTCCTGGCCCCGCCGGTCTTGGCGTGGAGGGTGCCGGCGAACTCGTCCACGTCGGTGGCGGGCAGCGGCACCAGCAGCCCGGCACCCGCGGCGTGGAAGACGGTACTGATCCGGTGGCCGTCCTGTTCGAGGCCGTCCTTCAGCGCGCGCAGGGCTTCCAGGTCGGCGACGTCGCACGAGGCCAGGGTGGTCCGGGTGCCGAGGGCGGCCAGTTCCGCGGAGAGCTCCGGCGCGCCCGGCGCGTCCGCCCCGCGCCGGCTGACCAGCACCAGGTGCCCGGCTCCCCGCCGGGCCAGCCAGCGCGCGATCTGCGCGCCGATCCCGCCGGTACCGCCGGTGATCAGCACGGTGCCCCCGGGCCGCCAGTTCCGTCCCGGCGCAGTGTCGCCCAGGGCGGCCCGGACCAGCCTCCGGCCGTGGCAGCCGGTGGCCCGTACGGCCACCTGGTCCTCGTCCGCGGCCTCGCCCGCCAGCACCCGGCACAGCCGGGCGGCGGTGTCCGTGTCCAGGACCTCCGGGAGGTCGATCAGACCGCCCCAGCGCTGCGGGAACTCCAGCGCGGCGACCCGGCCCAGCCCCCAGAGCAGATGCTGCGCGGCGCTGACCGCACTCCCGGTGTCCGTGTCCCCGGCCGACACCGCGCCCCGGGTGGCCCACCACAGGGGCGCGTCGGTCCCGGTGTCGCCGAGGGACTGCACCAGGGCCAGGTTGAGCGCGGTGCCCAGCGGGACGGAGGGGTGCGCGGAGTGCGGGCGCTCGTCGAGGCCCAGCAGCGACAGCACTCCCGTCACCGGGCCGGGCAGCGCGCCGAGGGTGGCGCGGATCCGGTCGGCCAGCACGGCGCGGTCGGCCTCCGCCTCGGTGAGCCGTACGTGGACCACCGAGGCCCCGGCCTGCTCCATGACGTGGACGGTCGCCTCCGACCGGCGCACCGCGTCCTCGGGCTGACCGTCCGACGACAGCAGGAGCCAGTTGCCGTCCAGTGCGACCGGGGGGCCTTCGGGCAGAGCCCGCCAGGTCACGCGGTAGCGCCAGGAGTCGACCACCGAACGCTCGGTGCGCTCGGTGCGCCAGGCGGCGAGCGCGGGGAGCACCACGTTCAGCGGGTCCTCGGGCGCCACCCCGAGGGTCGTGGTGAACCGGTCCAGGTCACCGCCGCCCAGGGCGTCCCAGAAGTCGTCGCCCTCCGAGGACGTCCCGGACGGGCCGCCCGCCGCCGGGCCCGTGTCCTCCAGCCAGTACGAACGGCGCTGGAAGGGGTAGGTGGGCAGGGAGACACCGTCCGACCGGTGTCCGGCGAACACCCGGTCCCAGTCGGGCGACAGACCGCCCGCGTGGGCCTCTCCCAGGGAGGTCAGGAAGCGGTCGAGGCCGCCCTCGCCGCGCCGCAGCGTGCCGACGGCCACGGCGGGGCCCTGCGCTGAGGCGGCGGTGTCGGCCTTGTCGGCGGTCTGCTGGACACCGAAGGTGAGCACGGGGTGCGGGCTGGCCTCGACGAAGAACCGGAAACCCTCCCCCAACAGCGACTCCGTCGCCCGCCCGAACTCCACCGTCTCCCGCAGATTCCGGAACCAGTACCCGGCGTCCAAAGACCCCGTGTCCAGCCAGCCACCCGTCACCGTCGAGAAGAACGGCACCACACCCGAAACAGGAGCAACCCCCGCCAGATCAGCAAGCAACCGCTCCCGGATCTCCTCCACATGCGAGGAATGCGACGCGTAATCCACCTCGATCAACCGCGCACGCACACCCTCCCCGACCAACCCCTCCACCAACGCCGAGACCGCGTCCGCGTCACCCGAAACCACCGTCGAGGAAGGCCCGTTGACCGCCGCCACCGACAACCGGCTCACCCACGGGGCGATGCGCTCCCGCACCAGATCCACCGGCAACGGCACCGACGCCATGCCCCCACGCCCCGCCAGCGCCCCCACCGCACGAGAACGCAACGCGACCACCCGCGCCCCGTCCTCCAGACTCAGCCCACCCGCCACACACGCAGCCGCAATCTCCCCTTGCGAGTGACCCACCACCGCGTCAGGAACCACACCGAACGAACGCCACACCTCCGCCAACGACACCATCACCGCCCACAGCACCGGCTGCACCACATCGACCCGCGCCAGCAGCCGCTCCGAACCCAGCGCGTCAGCCAACGACCAGTCGACGTAAGGCGCCAGAGCCCGCCCGCACTCCGCCATCCGCCCCGCGAACACCCCCGACTCACCCAACAGCCCCGCAGCCATCCCCACCCACTGCGAACCCTGACCCGGAAACACCAACACCGAACGACCCGACGACACCCCGCCGCCCCGCACCAGCCCCGGCACCGTCCGGCCCTCGGCCAGGGCTTTCACGCCGTCGATCAGCCGGTCCTGGTCGGTTCCCACGATCACGGCCCGCCGCTCGAAGGCGGTACGCGTGAGGGCGAGGGCGCGGCCGGTGTCGGCGGCCCGCAGGGGTCCGGGGCCGGCGTTCAGGTGTGCCAGCAGGCGGGCCGCCTGGTCGCGCAGCGCCTCGTCGGTACGCCCCGACAGCACCCAGGGCAGCGGATACGCATCGCCGTCGGCAGCGGGTTCGGCCGCCGGTTCGGCTTCCTCCGCCGGGGCCTGTTCCAGGATCAGATGGGCGTTGGTGCCGCTGACGCCGAAGGCGGACACACCCGCCCGGCGCGGACGACCCGTGTCGTCCCACGCACGGGCCTCGTCGAGGATCTCCACGGCCCCCGACGACCAGTCCACCATGGGCGTCGGCCGGTCCGCGTGCAGGGTCCTGGGCAGTTCGCCGTGCTCGATCGCCAGCACCATCTTGATGACGCCGCCCACTCCGGCCGCCGCCGAGGTGTGGCCGATGTTCGACTTCAACGAGCCCAGCCACAACGGCCGGTCGGCGGGCCGGTCCTGGCCGTACGTGGCCAGCAGCGCCTGCGCCTCGATGGGATCGCCGAGGGTGGTGCCGGTGCCGTGCGCCTCCACCACGTCCACATCCGACGCCGTCAGCCCCGCGTCCGCCAACGCCGCACGGATCACCCGCCGCTGCGACGGGCCGCTGGGCGCCGTCAGGCCATTGCTCGCACCGTCCTGGTTCGTGGCCGAACCGCGGACGACGGCCAGCACCGGGTGCCCGTTGCGCCGGGCGTCCGACAGCCGCTCCAGCAGCAGGACGCCGACGCCCTCGGACCAGCCGGTGCCGTCCGCGTCGGCCCCGAACGCCTTGCAGCGGCCGTCGGCCGACAGCGCGCGCTGGCGGCTGAACGCCACGAACGCGTCGGGGGTCGCCATCACCGACACCCCGCCGGCCAGGGCCAGCGTGCAGTCGCCCGCCCGCAGCGCCCTGATCGCCAGGTGCAGGGCGACCAGGGACGAGGAGCAGGCCGTGTCCACGGTCACCGCGGGCCCTTCCAGGCCCAGGGTGTAGGCGATCCGGCCGGAGACCACACTGCTCGCGGTCCCGGTGTCCAGCAGACCCTGGACGTCGGGGAGGTGGCGCGAGCCCGCGCCGTAGCCGTTGCCGATCGCCCCGAGGAAGACACCCGTGCCGGTGCGCCGCAAGGTGCGGGGGTCGATCGCGGCCCGCTCGACGGCTTCCCAGGCGGTCTCCAGTGCCAGCCGCTGCTGGGGGTCGGTCGCCAGGGCCTCGCGGGGCGAGATGCCGAAGAACTCCGCGTCGAAGTCGGCCGCGTCGTGGAGGAAGCCGCCGTGCCGGGTGTAGGAGGTGCCGGGCCGCTCGGGGTCCGGGTCGTAGAGGGCCTCCAGGTCCCAGCCGCGGTTGACCGGCCAGGCGGAGATCGCGTCGGTGCCCCGGGAGACCAGATCCCACAGCAGTTCGGGCGTGTGGGCGCCGCCGGGATAGCGGCAGGCCATGGAGACGATGGCGATCGGTTCGTGGCGGGCCCGCTCGGCCTCGCGCAGCTGCCTCCGGGCGTCACCGAGGTCCGCGGTGGCGCGCCTGAGGTAGTCGAGCAGCTTCTTGTCGTCGGACATCAGTGCCAGCTCTCTCTCAGGCGTTGCCGAAGTCGTTGTCGAGCAGGGCGAACAACTCGTCCGCTGTCGCCGTTTCCGTCGCCGTGGCGGTGTCGTCCACCGGTGCGGGCGGTGGTGCCTCGCCGTCCGGCGCGCCGGTGCGCCGATCCCAGCCGCGCAGCAGCTCGTTCAGCCGTTCGCCGACCCCGTCGGTGCCGGCCGCTCGGGGCGGGACGGCCGCGAGGAGCGCGGCCAGCCGGTCCAGCTCGGCCAGCAGCGGCGAGGGCGGTTCGGGCGCGGCGGACAGCTCCGCGTCCAGGTATCCGGCGAGCGCCTCGGGCGTCGGGTGGTCGAAGACGACCGTCGGCGGGACGGCCAGGCCGGTGGCCTCACACAGCGCGTTCCTGAACCGCACCGCGAGCATCGAGTCGAAGCCGACCTCGGAGAAGGAACGTTCGGGGCGCACCGGACCGGCTCCGCGATGACCGAGGACCGCGGCCGCGTGCCGGATGACCAGGTCGAGCAGCGCTTGACGGCGTGCCTGCCGGTCCAGCGGGGCCAGCCGGGCGGCCAGTCGCGCGGCGGGGGTGCCGTCGTCGTCGCCCGCGGCCTCCGCCGTCTCCTCGGCCGCCTCGGCCTCCTCGACCTGTTCGGCCTCCTCGACCGGCATGCCGGTGGCGGCCGCGGCGGCCGTCCGGCCCGGTGTGGGCAGCCAGTACCGGTCGCGCTGGAAGGGGTACGTCGGCAGCGGGAAGGGAGGCGGGCCGTCCGGCCCGGGGGCCCCCGTCCAGGGCGACCAGTCCACCGGGCCGCCGCCGGCCGCCCACGCCTCGGTCAGTGAGGCCAGCAGCCGGTCTCGGCCACCGTCGCCGCGCCGCAGCGTACCGACCGCCGACACCTCCCGCCCGGCCTCCGCGGCCACCGCCTCGATCCCGGCGAGCAGCACCGGGTGTGGGCTGACCTCGACGAACAGGGTGTGACCGGCGTCCAGCAGGGTGCGGGTCGCACCGGCGAAGTCGACCGGCTCGCGCAGGTTGCGGTACCAGTAGGCGGCGTCGAGCGATTCTCCGGCGACGGGTCCGCCGGTCACCGTCGAGTAGAGCGGGACGGCCGAGGCGCGGGGCCGTATCCCGGTGAGGGCTTGGCGCAGTTCGTCCTCGATCTCGGCGACCTGGGCCGAGTGGGCCGCGTAGTCGACCGGGATCGCCTTGGCCCGTACGCCTTCCCGGGCGCAGACCGCGAGCAGGGCGGTCAGTTCCTCGGGCTCCCCGGCGATGACCACGGCTCCGGGGCCGTTCACCGCGGCCACGCACACGCGTCCGCCGGGGGGCAGCAGACTCGTGGTCCGCTCGGTGGAGGCGGCGACCGACACCATGCCGCCGCGTCCCGCCAGCCTCAGCAGCGCCCGGCTGCGCAGCGCCACCACGAGGGCCGCGTCGTCGAGCGACAGTGCTCCGGCGACGCAGGCGGCGGCGATCTCGCCCTGGCTGTGCCCGACGACCGCGTCCGGGGTGACCCCGGTGTCGCGCCAGTGCGCGGCCAGCGCGACCAGCACGGCGAAGAGCACCGGCTGGACGACGTCCACGCGGTCGAGTGCCGGTGCGCCGGGCGTGCCGCGCAGGACCTCGGTCAGGGACCAGTCGGTGTGCGGGGCGAGCGCCCGTTCGCAGGCGGCGACGGCGGTGGCGAACGCCTCGGAGGTGTCGAGCGCCGCCACGGCCATGCCTGCCCACTGCGAGCCCTGGCCGGGGAAGACGAAGACCGTGCGGCCGCCGCGCGCCCGGTCCTGCACGGCGTCGGGCGCGGGTTCTCCCGCCGCGAGCGCGTCCAGCCAGCCGAGGAGCGCGTCGCGGTCGCGGCCGGTGGCGGCCGCCCGGAAGGGCAGGGCGGGGCGGGTGGTGGCGAGCGCGCGGGCCGGTCCGGCGGCGCCCCCGCCGGGATCGGCCCGCAGGTGCTCGCCCAGTCGGCGCGCCTGCCGGCGCAGGGCCGCGGGGGTCATGGCGGAGAGCAGCCAGGGAACCGTGGTCCCGGTGTCCTCGGACGGTTCGCCGCATGTGCCGTGGGCCGGCCGGGCTTCGGCGGCGGGTGCTTCCTCCAGGATGGCGTGGGCGTTGGTGCCGCTCATGCCGAACGCGGAGACGCCGGCGCGGCGCGGCCGGCCGCCGTCCGGGGCGTCCCAGGGGCGGGCGTCCGCGAGCAGCCGTACCGCGCCGGCCGACCAGTCCACCCGGCTGGACGCCTGCTGTGCGTGCAGGGTGGCGGGGAGCACGCCGTTGCGCAGTGCGAGGACCGTCTTGATGACCCCGGCGACCCCGGCGGCGGCCTGGGTGTGCCCGATGTTCGACTTCAACGACCCCAGCCACAACGGCCGGTCGGCCGGCCGGTCCTGACCGTACGTGGCCAGCAGCGCCTGCGCCTCGATCGGGTCGCCGAGGACGGTGCCGGTGCCGTGCGCCTCGACCAGGTCGATGTCGGCGCCGGACAGTCCCGCCGTGGCCAGCGCGGTCCTGATCACCCGCTGCTGCGCGGGGCCGCTCGGGGCGGTGAGGCCGTTGCTGGCACCGTCCTGGTTCACCGCGGTGCCCCGTACGAGGGCGAGGACCGGATGCCCGAGGCGGCGCGCGTCAAAGAGGCGTTCCACGAGCAGTACGCCCACCCCTTCGCCCCAGCCCGTACCGTTGGCCCCTTCGGCGAAGGAGCGGCAGCGGCCGTCGGGCGACAGGCCCTGCTGACGGCTGAACTCGACGAAGACGTCCGGGCTCGCCATCACCGCGGCGCCGCCGACCAGGGCGAACGAGCAGTCGCCGGCGCGCAGTGCCTGGCCGGCCAGGTGCAGTGCCACCAGCGAGGACGAGCAGGCCGTTTCCACGGTCACGGCGGGGCCGCCGAGTCCGAGGGTGTAGGCGACGCGGCCGGAGGCGACGCTGGTGACCGTGCCGCTGAGGAGGTGCCCCTCGATCTCGTCGGACGGGTCCTGCGGGCCGGTGCCGTAGCCCTGGGCGGCGACGCCGACGTAGACGCCGCCGTCGCTGCCGCGTACCGACGTGGGATCGAGTCCCGCCCGTTCCAGCGCCTCCCAGCTGGTTTCGAGCAGCAGGCGCTGCTGCGGGTCCATGGCCAGTGCTTCACGCGGGGAGATGCCGAAGAACTCCGCGTCGAACTCGGCCGCCCCGTCCAGGAATCCGCCGCCGGTGGTGTAGAAGGTGCCCGGGTGCAGGGGGTCCGGGTCGTAGAGGGTGTCCAGCGGCCAGCCGCGGTCGGCGGGCAGCGCGGTGACCGCGTCCACTCCGTCGGCCACCAGCCGCCACAGGTCATCGGGCGAGCGGACGCCGCCCGGGAATCGGCAGGCCATCGAGACGATCGCCAGGGGCTCCACGTCCGCCGCGGGGCCGGCCGCGCCGCCGACGGCGGCTGAGGCTGCGGCTGCGGCTGCGGCTGCGGCTGCGGCTGCGGAGTCCGCCGCGGCCGTGCCGGTCGTGTCGGTCGTGCCCGTCGTTCCGGTCGTGCCGGTCGTGCCCGTCGTGTCGGTCGCGCCGTCGGCGTTTCGCTCCGTGCCGTTCAGTTCGGCGAAGAGGTGCGCGGCGAGGGCCGCTGCCGTCGGGTGGTCGAAGACAGAGGTGAGCGCGAGCGGCAGAGCGGTGGCCGCGACCAGCCGGTTGCGGAGTTCGACGGCGGTGAGCGAGTCGAAGCCGACCTCGCGGAACGGGCGGTCGGCCGCGAATCCGGCGGCCGACTCGTGGCCCAGCACGGCGGCCGCTTCGCTCCGGACCAGTTCCGTCAGCAGTTTGCGGCCCTCGGGCTCGGACAGCCGGTGCAGCCGGTGCCGCCACGACGGTTCGCCGCCCGTACCGGGCCCGGACCCGGCGGCGGCCTCCGCCGCCCGGGACTCCGGGACGGCGGGCAGGCCGCGCAGCAGCGCGCTGTCCCGCACCGAACCGAAGGTGGGCACGAAGCGGCTCCGGTCCAGCTCGGCGACGACCGGTTCGCCCTCGTCCAGGGCCAGCGCCAGGCCGAGCGCGCAGAGCGCCGCCTCGGGAGCCATCGGCACCAGCCCATGGCGGCGCAGACCGTCGCCCACGGCGCCGGCGGCCATGCCCGCGCCGGCCCAGGGGCCCCAGGCCACCGAGGTCGCCGTCAGGCCCCGGCGGCGCCTCGCCGCGGCGAGGCCGTCCAGGTAGGCGTTGGCCGCCGCGTACGCGCCCTGGCCGCCGCTGCCCCAGGTGCCCGAGATCGAGGAGAACAGCACGAAGGCGTCCAGCGGGCAGTCTTCGAACAGGGCGTCGAGGTGGGCCGCGCCGCGTGTCTTGGCCGCCGTCCGCCGGGCCAGTTCCGCCGGTGTGCAGTCCATCAGCGCGGTGTCCGAGGTGAGTCCCGCGGTGTGCACCACGCCCCGTACGGTCTCGCCCGCGTCGCGCAGCCGCTCCAGGACCCGTTCCAGCGCGGCGCGATCGGCGACGTCGCAGGCCAGTAAGGTGCTCCGGGTGCCGAGCGCCGCCAGAGCGCCGGTCAGCTCGTCGGCTCCGGGGGCCTCGGGGCCCCGTCGGCCGAGGAGGACGAGGTGTTCCGCCCCGCGCTCCGCGAGCCAGCGCGCCACCTGGGCGCCGAGGCCGCCGGTGCCGCCGGTGACGAGGACCGTGCCGCGCGCCGCCCACGGTGCGGGCGCGGGTGCCGCGGGCTCCGGCGCGGGGACGAGGCGGCGGCCCAGCGGGACCGGCGCGCGTACGGCCACCTGGTCCTCGCCGTCCCGTCCGGCCAGTACCGCGCACAGCCCGTCCAGCGCGGGCCCGTCCAGCCGGTCCGGCAGGTCGACCAGGCCGCCCCAGCGCAACGGGTGCTCCAGTGCCGCCACCCGGCCAAGGCCCCACACCTGCGCCTGCTCGGGACGGATCTCTTCCGTGCCGTCAGCGGCCACCGCGCCGCGGGTGGCGCACCACAGGGGTGCGTCGATACCGCTGTCGCCCAGCGCCTGGAGCAGCAGCAAGGTCCCGGTCAGGCAGGCGTCGAGCGTCCGCAGGCCCGGGTGGGGGCCCTCGGCCAGGGACAGCAGGGACAGGACGCCCGCGAGTACGCCGAACTCCGGCAGCAGTGAGGCAAGTTCAGCGCGTTCGACGGCGTTTCCGACCCGGATCACGAGCACGTCGGCGCCGTGTCCGGCGAGGGCCTGTTCGCAGGCGAGCGCGGTGTCCTCGGCGCCGGGCCCGTCCGGGGTGACGAGCAGCCAGCGACCGGAGAGGCGGGGCTCCGCGGGCGCGGTGAGCGGCTCCCAGGCGATGCGGTAGCGCTGGGGACCGGCGGGCACCGCGGTCCCCCGGCGGCGCCAGGCGGCGGGGGCCGGGTCCGGGGCGGCTTCCGGCCAGAAGCGCCTGCGCTGGAAGGCGTAGGTGGGCAGGTCGACCCGCCGCACGTCGGTGCCGCTCCAGCCCGCCGACCAGTCCACCGGTACGCCGCGCAGGTGCAGCGAGGCGAGTGCGGTGCGGACCGCCTCCGGCTCGCCGCGGCCGTCGCGCAGCAGCGGCACCGTCCCGGCGCCGCCGGGGGCAGGAGCAGGGGCGGGGTCGGGGCCGGGGTCGGGATCGGGGCCGGGGTCGGAGAGACAGGCGTGGAGCATGCCGGACAGCACGCCGCCCGGTCCGATCTCGAGGTACGTCGTCGCGCCCTCGGCCCGCAGCCGGCGGGCCCCTTCCAGGAAGCGCACGGTGCCCCGGACGTGGCGTACCCAGTGGTCGGGTGAGCGGAGCTCCGCGGCCGTGGCCGTACGCCCGGTCAGGTTGGAGACGATCTCGATGCCGGGCGCGTGGTAGGTCAGCGACTCGGCCACGTCCCGGAACGCGTCGAGCATCCCGTCCGTCCGGGCGGAGTGGAACGCGTGGCTCACCTTCAGGCGCCGGGTCCGCCGTCCGCGGGAGCGGAACGTACCGGCCAGGCGCCGTACCGCGTCCGCGTCACCGGACAGGACCACCGAGGCGGGTCCGTTGACGGCGGCGATGTCCACCGCGTCCCGGCCCGGTTCCCGGCCCGCTTCCCGCTCCGGGACGGGGTGCCCGGCGCGGTCGTCCAGCAGGGCCTGCCGCACTTCCTCCTCGGTGGCCTCCACCGCCACCATCGCCCCGCCCTCGGGCAGTTCGTCCATCAGCCGGCCCCGGGCCGCGACCAGCGCGCAGGCGTCGGGCAGGTCCAGCACGCCCGCCGCATGGGCGGCGGCGAGTTCACCGATGGAGTGCCCCATCAGCAGGTCGGGCCGCACACCCCAGTGCCGTACGAGCCGGAACAGCGCCGTCTCCAGGGCGAACAGGGCGGGCTGGGTGTACCGGGTGCGGTCGAGCAGGTCCGCGCGGGGGGTTCCGGGCCCGGCGAACAGGATGTCGCGCAGGGGGAGGTCGAGGTGCGGGTCCAAGCCGGTCAGCACCTCGTCGAGGGCGTCGGCAAACACCGGGTCCTCACGGTAGAGCTCCGCACCCGCTCCGGCCCGCTGGCTGCCCTGTCCCGGGAAGAGGAAGGCGGTCCGGCCGGGGCGTACGGGACCGCCGGTGAGCAGCCGGCCCGCTGACCTGCCGTGCGCGAGTGCGGTGAGCGAGCGCCGGACGGCCGCCCGGCCTCGTCCCAGGACGACGGCCCGGTGTTCCAGCGGCGCACGTCCCGTGGCGAGCGAGTAGGCGACGTCCGGCAGTTCGAGGTCCGGGTCGGCATCGAGCCGGTTCACCAGCCGGCCGGCCTGTGCGCGCAGGGCCTCGGGTGTCCTGGCCGAGAGCAGCAACGGCACGGGCGGGCCGGTACGGCGGGCGGTGGGGGTGAGCGCTGGGGTGGCGGGGGTGGCGGCGGCGGTGGTGTCCGAGGCGGGCACGTCCGGGGTGCCGGTACGGTCCGGAGCGGGCACGGCCGCTACGGCAGGCGCCTGCTCGATGATCACGTGTGCGTTGGTGCCGCTGATGCCGAACGACGACACGCCCGCCCGACGCGGACTCCCGGTCTCCGGCCACGGGGTGCGCGCGGTGAGCAGGCGGATGCCACCGCCGGACCAGTCGACGTGCGGGTTCGGCGTCCCGGCGTGCAGGGTTCCCGGCAGTTCGCCGTGGCGGATGGCCAGCACCATCTTCATCACCCCGGCCACCCCGGCCGCCGCCTGGGTGTGCCCGATGTTCGACTTCACCGAGCCGAGCCACAGCGGGCGGTCCGCCGGGCGCGCCGGTCCGTGGACGGCTTGGAGCGCCTGCGCTTCGATGGGATCGCCGAGCCTCGTCCCGGTGCCGTGGGCCTCGATCGCGTCGATCTGCTCGGCGCGCAGCGCGGCGTCGGCCAGGGCGGCGCGGATGACCTGCTGCTGGGACGGGCCGTTGGGGGCGGTGAGCCCGTTGCTGGCGCCGTCCTGGTTCACGGCGGTACCGCTGATCAGCGCGAGTACGGGATGGCCGTGGCGCAGGGCGTCGCTGTGGCGCTCCAGCAGCAGCACTCCGGCGCCCTCGCCCCAGCCCGTGCCGTCCGCCTCCGCCGAGAACGCCTTGCACCGTCCGTCGGCGGCGAGCCCGCGCTGACGGCTGAACTCCACGAAGAGCCGCGGGGTGCTCATCACCGTCACCCCGCCCGCGAGGGCCTGCTCGCAATCGCCGCGCCGCAGCGCCTGTACGGCCAGGTGGAGCGCCACCAGCGACGAGGAACACGCGGTGTCGACGGTGAGCGAGGGCCCCCGGAGGCCGAGGACGTAGGACAGCCGCCCCGACAGCACGCTGGCCGTGTTGCCGGTCAGCAGATGGCCCTCGGACACTCCCTCGGCGCCCTCCAGCAGCGCCGAGTAGTCCTGGCCGTTGGTGCCGATGTAGACGCCGACCTGCCGGTCCTTCAGCGCGGTCGGGTCCTGTCCGGCGCCCTCGACCGCCTCCCAGGCGGTTTCCAGGAGCAGCCGCTGCTGCGGGTCCATGGCCAGGGCCTCGCGCGGCGAGATGCCGAAGAACTCCGCGTCGAACTCGGCGGCATCGTGCAGGAACCCGCCCTGCCTGGTGTACGTGGTGCCGGTGCGGTCGGGGTCCGGGTCGTACAGCCCCTCGGAGTCCCAGCCGCGGTTCGAGGGCCAGTCGCCGACGGCGTCGACGCCTTTCGAGACCAGGTGCCAGAAGTCCTCGGGCCGCGCGACCCCACCGGGGAAGCGGCAGCCCATGCCGACGACGGCGATCGGCTCGCTGCCGCCGGGCTCCGCCGCTCGGCTCGCCTCGGCGCCGGCGGAGCGGTCGGACCCGGCGGTGCCGCCCGCCGCGTCCGGCAGGTCCAGGTCCGCGAGCAGCCGCCCGGCCAGTGCCGACGGCGTGGGATGGTCGAACAGGACGGCGGCGGGCAGGGCAAGACCGGTCACGGCGGCGAGCCGGTTGCGCAGCTCGACCGCCGTCAGCGAGTCGAAGCCGAGCGCGGAGAACGCCTTTCCGGGCTGGACCGCGTCGACGTCGGGGTGGCGCAGGACCGTCGCCGCGTGGGTGCGTACCAGTTCGGTGAGCGCCCTGACCCGGTCCTCGTGGCCCGGCAGTACGGCGATCCGCTGCCGCAGGGCGTCGGCGGAGCCGCCGCCCTCCCGGGGCGCCGGCGGTGCGGTGGCGCCGGGGGCGGGCCGCGCGGCAGCCGGGTCCGGCATCCCGTCGAGCAGGGCGGCGGACCGCGGGCCCATGGCCGTGGTGAAGCGCCGCCAGTCGACATCGGCGACCACGACCAGCGCGTCGTCCTCCGCGAGTGCCCGGCCGATCGCGGTGACGGCCGTCTCGGGCTCCATCACCGGCATACCCGAGTCCCGCAGCCGCGCGGCGACGTCGTCCGCCAGCATGCCCGGTCCGGCCCAGGCTCCCCAGGCCACGGACGTGCCGGGCAGCCCGGCCGCCCGGCGGGCGGCGACGAGTGCGTCGACGGCGGCGTTGGCGGCCGCGTAGTTGCCCTGCCCGGCGTTGCCCACGACGCCCATCACCGACGAGAACACCACGAAGGCCGACAGGTCGAGACCCGCGGTGGCCTCGTGCAGGTTCCGTGCGGTGGTCAGTTTGGCGCGCAGCACCGCGGCGAGCCGTGCGGGGTCGAGCGCGTCGAGCACACCGTCGTCGAGGACGCCCGCCGCGTGGATGACGGCGGACAGCGGGTGTCGCGCCGGGATGTCGGCGACCAGCGCCGTCAGTGCGGCCGGGTCGGCGGCGTCGCAGGCCGCGAAGACCGCTTCGGCGCCCAGCGCCGCCAGTTCCGCCCGCAGCGCGTCCGCGCCGGGCGCGTCGGCGCCGCGACGGCTGACCAGCAGCAGCCGCTCCGCGCCCTGGCCCGCGAGCCAGCGGGCCGTGTGCGAGCCGACGCCACCGGTGCCGCCGGTGACGAGGACCGTCCCCCGCCAGCGCGGTCGCGTACGCGCCCGGACGGCCGCGCCGTCCTGGCCCCCCTCGCGGCCCTTCGGCGGCACGGACGGCGGGGCGGGCCGGAGGCGGCGTCCGTGGACCCCGGTGGAGCGCACCGCCACCTGTTCCTCATCGGCCGCGGCTCCCGCGAGCACCGCGCACAAGCGGCGGGCGGCCCGTGCGTCCAGCACCTCGGGCAGGTCGATCAGACCGCCCCGGCGATGCGGGTGCTCCAGCGCCAGCGTCCGGCCCAGGGCGGCGGACGCGGCCTGACCGACGTGTCCGGGCCGCTCCGCGCCGCCGAGGACCGCCGTTCCCTTCGTCAGCGTCCAGAGCCGGGCGTCGACGGCCGCGTCCTCCAGCGCCTGGGCCAGCGCGAGGGTCAGTGCCGTACCGCCGGGCAGGTCCGGGTGTTCGGGATGGGGGCGCTCCTCCCAGGACAGCAGGGACAGCACGCCGGCGATCGGCTGCTCCCCGGCGGTCTTCGTGAGCAGAGCGGCCAGTTGTTCGCGGGTCGCGCCCGGATCGGCGACGACGCACGGGACGAGGTCGGCTCCGGCCTCGGCGAGGGCGTCCAGGACGGCCGCCGCGTCGTCGCCCTCGGGACGCAGGGCCAGCCAGCGACCGGCGAGGCCGTCCGCCGGCGCGACCGACAGGGGTGCCCAGGCAACGCGGTAGCGCCAGGATTCCGCCCGCCGTTCCCGGCTTCTGACGGTCCGCCAGCTCACCAGGGCCGGCAGGACTTCGTCCAGGGCCGCGCGGCCGACCCCGAGGGTTTCGGCGAGCCGGGCGGGGTCCTGTGACTCCAGATCGTCCCAGCGGTCCTCGGCGGGGGCGGCCGGGACGGCGGCGGGGGCCGTCAGCCAGTAGCGGCTGCGCTGGAAGGCGTACGTCGGCAACTCCACCCGCCGCGCCCCCGGGAACACCCCGGACCAGTCCACCTCCAGACCCCGTTCCCACGCGCGGCCCACCGCACGCAACACCTGCTCCAGGCCACCCTCCCCGCGCCGCAACGTCCCCAGCACCGCCGCGTCCGCACCAGCCGCCTCCACCGACTCCCCCACCGCCACACCCAGCACGGGGTGCGGACCGGCCTCGACGAAGACGCGGTGCCCGGCCGCGAGGAGCGAGCGGGTCGCCCGCTCGAACTCGACGGTCTCCCGCAGATTCCGGTACCAGTACCCGGCGTCCAGAGCGCCTGTGTCCAGCAGGCCGCCCGTCACGCTCGAATAGAACGGCACCGCACCGGAAAGCGGCACGATGTCTGCCAGTTCAGCGAGCAACCGCTCCCGGATCTCCTCCACATGCGAGGAATGCGACGCGTAATCCACCTCGATCAACCGCGCACGCACACCCTCCCCGACCAACCCCTCCACCAACGCCGAGACCGCGTCCGCGTCACCCGAAACCACCGTCGAGGAAGGCCCGTTGACCGCCGCCACCGACAACCGGCCGCCCCACTTCTCCAGACGCCCACGCACCTCCCCCACCGGCAACGGCACCGACGCCATGCCCCCACGCCCCGCCAGCGCCCCCACCGCACGAGAACGCAACGCGACCACCCCGCGCCCCGTCCTCCAGACTCAGCCCACCCGCCACACACGCAGCCGCGATCTCCCCCTGCGAGTGGCCCACCACCGCATCAGGAACCACACCGAACGAACCCCACACCCCCGCCAACGACACCATCACCGCCCACAACACCGGCTGCACCACATCAACCCGCCCCAGCAGCCCCTCCGACCCCAGCGCCTCCCCCAACGACCAATCCACATAAGGCGCCAGAGCCCGCCCGCACTCCGCCATCCGCCCCGCAAAAACCCCCGACTCACCCAACAGCCCCGCAGCCATCCCCACCCACTGCGAACCCTGACCCGGAAACACCAACACCGAACGGCCGGAGACCAACCCGCCACCCGACACCAGCCCGGGTACCGGTGCCGAACGCCCTTCCGCCAGCGCCTTCACCCCACCGAGCAACTCACCGCGGTCCCCGCCCACCACCACGGCACGGTGCTCGAACGACGCACGCCCCGTCGCCAGCGAATAGCCCACGTCCGCCACATCAAGTCCGGGCTCCGCCGCCACCCGCGCCGCCAACGCCTCCGCCTGCGCCCGCAGTGCCTCCGCACTGCGCGCCGACACCGGCCACACGACCGTTCCAGGGCGCCGGGCATCCGCCGGTGTCCCGGCGGGGGCCTCGGCCAGGGCCTCGGTCGGAGCCTCGGACGGGGCAGCCTCCAAGATCACGTGAGCATTGGTCCCGCTGATACCGAAGGAGGACACACCCGTCCGGCGCGGACGGCCCGTGTCGTCCCAGGCGCGGGCCTCCGTCAGCAGCCGGCCGGCCCCCGCCGACCAGTCCACCTCCGGCGTCGGACCGTCCACATGCAGCGTCTTCGGCATCACCCCGTGCCGCATCGCCAGCACCGACTTGATGACACCGCCCACGCCCGCCGCGGCCTGGGTATGGCCGATGTTGGACTTCAGCGAGCCGATCCACACCGGACGGTCACCGGGCCGGTCCTGGCCGTACGTCGCCAGCAACGCCCGCGCCTCGATCGGGTCACCCAGCCTGGTCCCCGTACCGTGCGCCTCCACCACATCCACCTCGGACGCCGTCAGCCCCGCGTCCGCCAACGCCGCGCGGATCACCCGCCCCTGCGACGGGCCACTGGGCGCCGTCAGGCCGTTGCTCGCACCGTCCTGGTTCGTCGCCGAACCACGGACGACGGCCAGCACCGGATGCCCGTGACGCCGGGCGTCCGACAACCGCTCCAGCAGCAGCATCCCCACACCCTCGGCCAGGCCGAAGCCGTCGGCGGCTGCCGCGAAGGACTTGCAGCGGCCGTCCGGGGCCAGACCGCCCTGGCGGCTGAACTCCACGAGCATGCCGAGGGTGGACATCACGGTCGCGCCGCCCGCCAGCGCCAGCGAGCACTCCCCCGACCGCAGCGCCCGTACCGCGAGGTGCAGGGCCACCAGCGAGGACGAGCACGCCGTGTCCACGGTGACCGCCGCTCCCTCCAGACCGAGGGTGTAGGCCAGTCGGCCCGATGCGACGCTTCCGGTGTTGCCGGTCAGCAGGTGGCCGCCCTCGTCCGCGCCCTGTTCGAGAGGGGGGCCGTAGTCCATGGTCATCGCCCCGACGTAGACGCCCGTCGAGGTCCGCCGCAGGGTGGCGGGGCGGATACCGGCCCGTTCCAGCACTTCCCAGGCCGTCTCCAGCAGCAGCCGCTGCTGCGGGTCCATCGCCGCCGCCTCGCGCGGCGAGATGCCGAAGAACTCCGCGTCGAACTCGGCCGCACCGGCGAGCGAACCTGCCTCGCGCTGGTAGTACCGGCCCGGCGTGCCCGGTGCGGGGTCGTACCGTCCGGCGGTGTCCCAGCCGCGGTCCTCGGGCAGCGCGGACACGGCGTCGGCACCTGCCGAGACCAGCTCCCAGAGTTCGTCGGGGCTGCCGACGCCGCCGGGGTAGCGGCAGCCCATTCCGACGATCACCACGGGGTCGTCGTCCGCGGGCCGTCGCACCGGCTCGTCCGCGTCCGTGTTCCTCCTGTCGGGCCGGTCGCCGCCGATCTCGGCGCAGAGGTACGCGGTCAGGGCCTCCGGGGTCGGGCAGTCGAAGACGACCGTCGCCGGGATGCGCAGCGCCGTCGCCGCGCTCAGCCGGTTGCGCAGTTCCACGGCGGTGACGGAGTCGAATCCCAGGTCGAGGAAGGCCAGGCCGGCGGGGACAGGATCGGACCGTCCGGTCAGCGCGGCGATCTCCTCGCCCACCAGCCGGGCCAGCGCGGCACGCCGCTCCGGTACGTCCATCGCGGCCAGCTCCGCGCGGAACGCGGTGGCGGCCTCCCGGTCACCGCCCGCCCCGTCCGGCCCGTCCGGCCCGTCGGCGTTCGCCGGACCGTCCTGCGCGAGCGCCGCCAGGACAGCCGTCGGCAGTTCCCGCACCCGGGCGTGCTCCGCGGCGGACAGCGCTTCCCGTTCCGGGGTGACACCGCGCACGTACAGGTCACCGAGCGAGGTCAGGAACCGGCCCGGACCGTCCTGGTCCCGGCGCAGCGTTCCGAGGACGGCGGTCCGCGCGCGGTGTTCCTCCACGCAGTCCGTGAGGGCGGAGGTCAGCACGGTGTGCGGGCTGACCTCCAGCAGGACGTCGTGGCCGTCCCGCAGCAGGGCGCCGGTCGCCTGATGGAACCTGACCGTGTTGCGCAGGTTGCGGCACCAGTAGTCGGCGTCCAGTACCGGGACGTCCAGTCGTCCGCCGGTCAGTGCGGAGTAGTAGGGCAGCTGCGGTGTGCGGGGCCGGATCGGTGCGAGGTCGGCGCTCATCCGGGGGATGATCGCGTCGATGTGGGGGGAATGGGCGGCCAGGCCCACGGCGATCCGCCGTGCGTGCACCGCCTCCGCGGCCAGGTCGGCGAGGAGTTCGGCCGCGGCGTCGCGGTCGCCGGAGACGATCACGGACCGCGGGCCGTTGTGCGCGGCAACGACGAGGCGGCCCTCCCAGCGGCGCAGCCGTGGTTCGACCTCGTCGGCCGGGGCCATGACGGAGACCATGTCGCCCTGCCCGGCCAGGGTCGCCTGGGCCTGGCTCCACAGAGCCACCACCCGCGCGGAGTCGTCCAGGGACAGCGCGCCGGAGACCGCGGCGGCGGTGACCTCGCCGACGCTGTGTCCGAGCACGGCGGCCGGTTCCACGCCGTGGGAGCGCCACAGCGCGGCGAGCGACACCGTCACGGCGAACAGCAGGGGCTGCACCACGTCGGCCCGGTCCCCGGCGGGCGCGCCCGGCGCGTCCGGGTCGCGGAGCACGTCGACGGGCGACCAGTCGACGAACGGTTCCAGGGCCTGCGCGCACGCGTCCATCCGGTCGCGGAACACCGTGAAGGTGTCCAGCAGGTCCACCGCCATCCGGGGCCATTGGGCGCCCTGTCCGGGGAACACGAAGGCGACCCGGCGGCCGGTTCCGGCGGTGCCCTCCACCAGGCCGGGCATGCTCCTGCCGTCGGCGAGCGCGTCCAGCCGCCGCAGGAACCCGTCACGGCCGTCCGCCACCAGTGCCGCCCGCCGGCTCCCCTCGGAAGCGGTGCGCGCGAGGGTGGACGCGATGTCCCGGGGGCTCCAGTCGTCACGGCCGGCCAGGTACGCGTGCAGGCCGCGCGCGCCGGCCGCCAGCGACTCCCTGCCACTGCCGGCCAGTGTCCACAGCAGCGGTGTTTCCGTACCGTCGGGGTGCGCCATCGTGTCTTCGGACTCCTTCACGGCGAGCAGGAACACCGGTCACCGGACCGTGGCGGGGTGTCCGCTCCCACGGGTCGCGCGTCGGCCGGGCGGCCTTCGTCGTGCCCGGCGTGCAGCGCCGCCGGACCTACCAGGCCGATCTTGCCCACGTCGTATAGCGGCCCGATATCGCAGGCCGCGACACGACGCGGGTACGGGGGACGGGCGGGGCGCGGAGCGGCGGAAGTGCCGTGTGCGGCCCCTTGGGGCGGGTCAGCCGTCCGTTCCGGGCGGCCGGTGCGGGCCCGGAGCTCGTGTCACTCCCAGTTCCCGCCAGATCCCGTCCAGCGCGGCGACGAACTGCTCGACCTCCGCGGGCTCGTGCACGGCTCCGGGTGCGCTCCGGAGGATCTCCTGGCCCGCGCGCACGCTCGGCGCGTTGATCGCCTGGACGTAGATGCCGTGGCGTGCCAGCAGCAGGGCGGAGATCCGGCGGGCGAGTGCGTCGTCCCCGACGAAGATCGAGACGATGTGGGACTCGTCGGAGACGAAGGGGATGCCGTGTTCCGTGAGCAGCCGGTGCGTCAGTCGCGCGTTCTCGCGGAGCCGGTCGCGTTCCTCGTCGGAGGTGCGCAGGTGCCGGACCGCGGCGAGGGCGCCCGCCACGACCGCCGGTGGCAGGGCGGTGGTGAAGATGAAGGGGCGGGACAGGCCGCGCACCGCGTCGACCAGCTCGGCGGGACCGGCGATGTATCCGCCGGTGGTGCCGAACCCCTTGGCCAGGGTTCCCATGATGACGGTGAACTCGTCCGCGATGCCCAGGCTCGCGGCGATACCGGCTCCCTCCGGCCCGTACATCCCGACCGCGTGGACCTCGTCGAGGAAGGTCATCGCGCCGTGCTCGCGGGCGATCCGGGCTATCTCGGCGAGCGGGGCGACATCACCCGCCATCGAATAGACCGACTCCATGACGATCATCTTCGGCCGACCGGGGTCGGTGGCGGATATCAGCTCTTCCAGATGCGTCATGTCGTTGTGGCGGAAAATGTGTTTCTCGGCGCCGCTGTGGCGGAGTCCGTCGATGATCGAGGCGTGGTTCATCTCGTCGGAGAAGACGACGCAGTTCTCCGGCCGGCCGGCGAGGACCGTGAGTGCTCCGTCGTTCGCGGTGTACCCGGAGGTGAAGAGAAGGGCGTCCGCCTTGCCGTGCAGATCCGCCAGTTCCTTCTCCAGCAGCACGTGGTAGTGGTTGGTCCCGCCGATGTTCCGGGAGCCGCCCGAGCCCGCGCCGTACTCGTCGAGGGCTTCGCGGGTGGCCGCCAGGACCAGCGGGTGCTGCCCCATCCCCAGGTAGTCGTTGCTGCACCACACGCTGATCTCGGAGGTGACCCCGTCCCGCAGGCTCCGGGCCGCCGGGAATTTCCCGGCGAGCCGGCCGATCTCGAGAAACTCCCGTTTCGCCTCCGGTGACCCACCTTCCCCCGTATACCGCGAGAAGAGCTCCAGGTAATGGTTCATGACGACCCTTTTCTCCGAAGACCAAGCCGATGCGGGGGCCGAACCGGTAGAGGGCATTGTCTCAGAGCGGAATATCACTTCGATGGCGCGGCCTGCGACAATTCGGCACCTCCCGCGCATCCGTTTCTTCTTTTCACACTCCTGGTGTACTTGATTCGCCTGTTGTAGGCTCTGCGGAAATTCCTCGACACGGCACCGATGGAGCTTCCTATGCCGTCGAACGAAACGTATGTCAGCCAGATCCTTCAGGTGATATCCGCGGAACCGGAGAAAATCCTCCTGTCCTGGCGCGACAAGACGCTGACCGCGGCGGAGCTGACCACCCTGGTCCGGTCGGGCGCGCAGGCCCTGCACCAGCACGCCGGCGGGATCGACGGCGGAACCGTGGTCGCCGTTCTGACCGTCACCAACACCGCCCCGACCCTGGTTCTGCGGTACGCCGCGAATCTGGCCGGGGCCACGGTGGTCCATCTGCACACCACCAACGCGGTCGACCCGGCGGACCAGTTGGCCGCCGACGCCAAGCTCAAGATCCTCCGGGAGACCGGTGCGACGCACCTGGCCGTCGACGCGGAGAACCTCGCGGCCGCCCGTGAGCTGCGCGGACGGCTGGGCACTCCGCTCACCCTCGTCGCCCTCGGCGACCTCGGCCCCGACGTCCTGGACCTGACGGCCGGGGACCCGGACGCGCTGGACCCGGCCGCCGTCGACATCGGACTCGACCGGCCCGCCGTGGTGACCTACACGAGCGGGACGACCGGCGAGCCGAAGGGCATCGCCTTCGACTTCCGGACCCGCAACGGTTTCATCTCCGCCGGACTCCGGATGGGCTGGCGGTCGGTCTATCTGGCCTGCCTCCCGCTCAGCCACTCCAGCGGCGCCACGGCCGACGACTCACTGGCGTCCGGTGGCTCGGTGGTCCTGCGGGACGGCTTCGACGCGGGTGACGTGTTGCGCTGCATCGAGCGGTACAAGATCACCCGCATGCTGCTCTCCCCTCCCCAGCTGTATCTGCTCATGGACCATCCGGAGGTCGGCTCGACCGACCTGTCCCGCCTCCAGATGGTCACGTACGTGGGCTCCCCCGCGTCCCCCGAGCGACTGGGCGAGGCGGTCAGGGTCTTCGGCGACGTGCTGATCCAGGTGTACGCCACGAGCGAGGCGGGCTTCGTCAGCATGCTCTCGCCCGCCGAGCACCTCGACCCCCGACTGCGGGTCACGGTCGGCCGGCCGATGCCCGGCTGGGTCCGGATCACCGATCCGGACGACCACCACGACCTGCCGCCGGGCGAGACCGGCGAGGTCTGTGTGCGGTCGCCGTTCACGATGAGCGAGTACGTGGCCGAGCCCGAACTCACCGCCCGGACCGTACGGGACGGCTGGGTGCACACCGGTGATCTCGGCTTCGTCGACGGTGACGGCTACCTTCACCTGCGCGGCCGGATCGGCGAGGTGATCAAGACCAATGGCATCAAGATCCATCCGGTGACCGTGGAGAACGCCTTCCTGGCCCATCCCGATGTCGTGCAGGCGGCCGTCTTCTGCGTCCGGGACCGGGACCGGGTCGAGCACCTGCACGCCGCCGTGGTGCTGCGCGAGGCGGGCACGGCCGGCCCCGGCGAACTGGCGGATCACATCCGGGCCGCCATCTCGCCCAAGCACGTTCCCGCGCAGATCCACGTCCGCCGTGCGCTGCCCCTCACCGGCGTCGGCAAACCGGACAAGGCGCGGCTGGCCGCGGAAGCGAGCGGGTGAGACCCCATGCCCCTCTCCGTGGCGTCCGTCCCGGCCGGATCCGCGCTACGGCGACCGGAGCACCCGGCGGTCGTGTCCGGTACCCGGAAGATCACCTACCGCGAGCTGTGGGACGGGGCGCGGAGGTACGCGGCGGCGCTGCGCGCGGGGCATCGGCCCCGGCGACAAGGTGGCGCCGCTGCTGCCCAGCCCGGCTGGACGCGCTCGCGGCGCACAGCACCCCGATCGACCGTCAGGTGCCGCGTGCCCCCGAGGACATCGCAGTGATCCTCTGCACCTCCGGCACCACCGGCCGGCCCGAGGGCGCCCTGCTCACCCATCTCGACGTGGTGATGAAGGTGCTGCGGGAGACCGTGCCGGACGCGAGGACGCCCGGTGTCCCGTCCGCCGGTCGTGCGGTCGGGGCACCGGGCGTGATCGGCTCAGCCGCCGCTCTTGCGCCTGAACGACCGCTGGTTCGTGGCCGGGCCGTGTGCCGCGCGTACCTTCGACGCGTCCGGGTTGGCGGCGGCGTCGGCGGCTTCCGCCTGCGCACCGCGCTTGCGGGCGAGGGCTTCGCGGAACTTGCGCTTGAGGTCGTAGTTGCCGTCGGCGTCCGGCGTCAGAGGGGACGTCTCGGCGTCGGCCGGCTCCGAACCTTCCGTGGTGACGGGCTCTGCGGTCATGGTGACCTCCTGGGTTCGGGGATGGGCACGCACAGCTTGTCATGCCGGACGTGGTGCGCGACCGGGTGGCGGGGCAGCGGCCCTCAGCCGTTGCGGCGTACGAGGGCCGCCTTGCGGGCCTCGGCGAGCTTGCGGGCCTCGCCCGCCTTCCGGGACGTGCCGCCTCCGCGGCGGGCGGGGTCCTTGCTGGTGCCCAGGCCGCGGAAGGGGGCGTTGGTGTTCTTGGGCCGGGCGGGGGCGGCCCCGCCGTCGAGCGGGGTCCCGGACGGGGCCTTGGCTCCGGTGATCCGGCTCAGCTCCGCCTCGCCCGAGCGCACCTTGGTGACGGTCGCCTCGATACCGGCCTCGGCCATCATCCGGCGCGTCTCGTCACGGCGGCCCGCCGGTACGAGCGTGACCACGCGGCCGGACCCGCCGGCGCGGGCGGTACGGCCCGCCCGGTGCACATAGTCCTTGGGGTCGGTGGGCGGATCGACGTTGACCACGAGATCGAGGTCGTCGACGTGCAGACCGCGGGCCGCCACATTGGTCGCCACCAGAACGGTGATCTGGCCGTTCTTGAACTGCGCCAGCGTCCGTGTGCGCTGCGGCTGGGACCTGCCGCTGTGCAGCGCCCCCGCGTGCACACCGCTGGCCCGCAGATGCCGGGTGAGCTGGTCGACGGCGTGCTTGGTGTCCAGGAACAGCAGGACGCGGCCGTCGCGGGCGGCGATCTCCGTGACGACGGCGTAGCGGTCGGGGCCGTGGACGACCAGGACGTGGTGCTCCATCGTCGTGATCCGGCCCGCGTCCGGGTCGGCCGAGTGGGCCACGGGATCGCGGAGGTAGCGGCGGACGAGCTGATCGACGTCGCCGTCCAGCGTGGCCGAGAAGAGCATCCGCTGACCGTCCGGGTGCACCTGGTCGAGGGCCTCGACGACCTGCGGCAGGAACCCCAGGTCACACATCTGGTCGGCCTCGTCCAGCACGGTGATCCGCACCCGTCCCAGTCGGCAGGCGTTGCGCTCGATCAGGTCGTGCAGGCGTCCGGGGGTGGCGACGACCACCTCTGCTCCCTGGCGCAGCGCGGCGACCTGCCGTCCGGTCGACACCCCGCCGACGACCGTGGCCGTCCGCAGCCGCAGTGCCTCGGCGTACGGCGCCAGCGCCTCGGTCACCTGTTGGGCCAGTTCCCGGGTGGGCACGAGAACCAGCGCGAGGGGCTGCTTCGGTTCGGCTCGCCGCCCGGCCGTACGGGTCAGCAGCGGCAGGCCGAAGGCGAGCGTCTTGCCCGATCCGGTGCGCCCGCGCCCCAGGACGTCGCGGCCCTTCAGGGCGTCCGGCAGGGTGGCGGCCTGGATCGGGAAGGGCGCGCGCACCCCGGACGCGCTCAGTGTCCGCAGCACCTCCGCCGGCAGTCCCAGGTCGGCGAAGGAGCCTGCCGGGGGCGGCGCCGGGGTCGTGGCGCCGGGCCGGGCGGGACCGCCCTGAGCCGTGCCGGAGTCGGCGGTGCCGGAGTCGACGGTGCCGGGGTCATCGGGGTGCTTCACGAACAGCCTTCCGCAGGAGGAACGTACCGAGGAAGACCCGGCAGGACGGAACAGCCCGCCCACCGGCGGCACCGGCCGGGCTGGATCGCTCACCGCGACGACCACGCAAACGCACGAGGCTAACACGGACACACGGGATGGCGGCCGGGGGCTGCTACCCGACAGCCGACGCCGGTCGTCGTACGTACGCCCGGCTACGTACTCCCCGTTCTCCCCGTTCTCCCCGTTCTGCCCATTCTCCCTGTTCTGCCCGTTCTCTCCGTTCTCCCCGTTCGAGACCGATCGTTCGCCCTCGTACTTCGCTATCCTGGCTGAATGGGCCAGGGCACCAGGGGAAGCAGCACGTCGGCGGCGCGGGCGCGGCTGCTCGGTACGGCGACCAAGATCTTCTACGCGGAGGGGATCCACTCCGTCGGCGTCGACCGGATCATCGCGGAGGCGCAGGTCACGCGGGCCACGCTGTACCGCCACTTCACGGGCAAGGAAGAACTCGTCCTCGCCTACCTCGGCCTGGCCGACCGGGAACTCCGCTCGCAGGCCGAGGCCGCGCAGGCGGGTGAGGAGTCGGCGGCCGACAAGGTCCGGGCCGTCTGCCGGACCATCGCCGCGGGGATCCGGTCCCCGGGGTTCCGGGGCTGCGCCTTCCTCAACGCGGCGGTGGAGTACCCGGATCCGGACCATCCGGTGCACCGCGCCGTCCTGGCCCACCGGCAGTGGTTCCTGGACACCGTCACGGAGCTGCTGGCCCGGACCGGCGGTGACGCACCCGCCGAGGCCGCCGGCCGGCATCTCGTCATGCTCCGGGACGGCGCCATGGCCTCCGGGTGCCTGTCCGACCCCGAACTGGTGGCCGAGACCTTCCTCCAGGGCGTCGAGGGGATCCTCCGGGCGCGTTCCGCGCCGCTCGGCGACTGACGGGGCGCGTCCCGGTGACTGACGGAACGCATCTCAGCGGCACACGGAGCGCGTCGCCGTCCTGAGCGCGCGGCGGTGGAGTGCGTCCAGGCGTTCCAGAGCCGCGCCCGATGCGCCGGCCAGGGCGAGTCGCGCCGCGCAGCCGACGGGCTCGGCGCGCGACCGCTCCGTGTCCTTGAGCTCGTCGAGCAGGGCCCGGGTCAGCCGGTCGAGCCGCTCGCGGACCGGGCCGAGGTCGGGACGTGTCGCGGGAGCTTCCCCGGGGCGGGCGGTCCAGCGGGCGAACAGCCCCCGCTGCGTGATCTTGCTGGCCGCGATCTGGTCCCGGAAGAACGCCACTGCCGCGTCCGGGTCCAGCCCGGCGGCACCGGCCTGCGCACGGACCTGGTCCAGGACCTGCCCCTCGCGCACGGGGTCCTCGATGGGCGCGCCGGTGCCGAACTTGGCCGCCGCCACGTCGTCGCCCACCCGGATGCGCTCGATGACGAGGCCCGTCAGAGGGCCGAGCCTGCCGAGCGGGCCGCCCAGGGGCCCGGCGGTCGTACGGGCACTCGCAGCCGTCGCGGCCGCCACCTCCGTCGCCTGATGTGTCGTCGGCAGCGCCAGGGTCCCGCACAACGCGGTGACGACGGCGCAGCGAGCCGTGCTGTCTCGCAGGTTCACTTGTCCACCTCGGGTTCGGGTTCCGGTGCCTCCCGCTGCCCTGTCCGTGCTGTCAGTTCCCCTTGGCGGCGCGGCCCAGGCGCAGGGCGGAGAGGAGGAAGAAGACTCCGCCCGGAACGGCGTAGCCGATCGCACCGGTGAGCGCGGGATCGTCCGCCCCGGCCGACGCGACGAACGACGCCCCGGCCAAGACCGAGATGCCGCCGCTGAGGATCATCGGCCACTGGCCGCCCAGCGACCGGCGGGGGACGGCCACGATCAGCTGGACCAGGCCGGACACGACCGCCCAGGCTCCCCACACCCGCAGCACCGCCGGGATGCCGGACGCGCAGGCGACGGCCACGCCGACGGCCGCGACCGAGCTGATGGCCATGTTCAGGCGCAGCAGCGTCGGAGATCCGGCGGCGCGCGACGCCCTCGTGTCGACGACGGCCGCACCCACGTCGAACAGCGGATACAGCACGAGCAGCACGGCCGTGGCCGGGCTGATCCCGGACGCCGTCGCGAACATCACGAGCGCCCAGGTCAGGGCGAAGGCACAACGGACGAAGTACAGGCGGCGCAGGGCGGAGGCCGTCCCGGTGACACCGGACGGAGCGGCGAAGGTGCTCACGGTGATCCCTTTCGGTGGATTCATGAATTCGATGGATTCGGCGGATTCGGTGGATTCGGCGGATACGTGACGGAGACCGGAGTTCGCAGCGGGAACCGCGTCGGACCACGAGGGAGAACGAACGTTCTCCCTCTTCCCTTGAGCCTGGCAAGCGTGCTCCGCCTTGTCAAGACCGAACGTTCTCCCTCACCGGATCCGGTCGGTCCACCCCGGAAGGTTTTGACGTGCCCGGACATGCGACAGATGCTGAGGCCGATGGATCCCGGAGGTGGAGGTGAGGCAGGCCGCGCGGTCGCCGCAGTGGGGCGGGTGCTCTCGCCACGCGGGGCACTGGCCGTGCGCCGGGTGGACGGGGCCCTGGTGTTCGCCCTGCGGGCGGCCCTGGCCATGGCGCTGGTCGCCCTGCCGATCGTGCTCGCCGGACGCCCGGATCTCGCCGGGTACGCGATGCTCGGCTCCTTCACCACCACGTTCGGGCGCAATCTGCCCTATCCGCGCCGGGCCCGCGTGCTGGCGTGGGTCGCGCTCGCCATGACCGCATGTGTGGCCTCCGGCATGACACTGGCGGCCCTGGTCCGTCCGCGGGCGGGCGGGACGGGCGCCGTCCTGGTGGTGGCGGCCACGGCAGCGGTCGCCGGGGCGGCGAAGTTCACGTGCGACGCGGCGCGGCTGGGCGGGCTCGGCGCGGTGCTGCTGCTCTTCTCCTTCGCGGTGGCCGCCGAGAGCCCGGCCGCGTTCACCGACGTCCTGCCCCGGACCGGGCTGGCCGCGGCCGCCGCGGCGGTCGCCTGGGGGACGGCCGTCGCGGGCCGGTACGTCCATCCGGACCGGCCGCAGCGGCTCGCCGTGGCCGCCGCCTTGCGCGCGCTCGCCCGGCTGCTGACGGCGACGGCGACCGATACGGACGGGGCGGATCCACGGGGTGCGGCGGGACGGGAGCGGCACCGGGCGACGGTGGCCGTGCTGCACGCGTACCACTGCCTCGGTCTCGCGCCGCCCGCGCACCGGCCCCTCGGCCCCGGTCCGCCCGGAGCCGGGGCGCGCACCGGCCCGGACAGGATGGACGGGACCGATGTCTGCGTCCGGCTGGCCGACGTGTCCTGGTCGCTGCTGATCGGCTCCGCGAGCCGGCCGCCGCCGAAGGGGACCGAGTCGGCGGAGCTGCTGCGGCGTCAGGCACGACTGCTCGCGGACCGGCGCCGGGCCCGGCCGGAGCTGCTGCCCGGCTTGCCGACGCCGTACGCGGAGGCGGACGCGGACGCTGCCCCGCCCTCTTCCGCCGCGCGCACCGCGGGCGGGGACCCCGAGCCGGCCTCGCCCGACTCCACGCGCCGGGCCGGTGAGCTGTTCGCGGGGCCGCGGCTCGCCGGGCCCGTGCACCGCTCGGTGCGGATGGTGCCCGCGCTGCGCATGGTGCTGGGTACCGGGGTGGCGGGCGCCCTGGCGCTCGGGCTCGGCCTGGGGCACGGCTACTGGGCGGCGATCTCGGCCGCCGCCGTGTTGCACTCGGTCAACATCCGTACGACCGCGCAGCGTGCCGTCCAGCGGACCCTGGGGACGGTGCTGGGGCTGCTGCTCGCGCTCGGGGTGCTGGGCGCGCGCCCGGACCCGGTGGTCCTCGTGCTGGTGATCGTGGTCCTGGAGTTCCTGCTCGAATACGTGGTGGTCCTCAACTACGGCCTCGGCGTCGTCTTCCTGACGCCACTGGCGCTGCTGCTGAGCGAACTGGCGGCTCCCGCCCCCGCCGGCGCGCTCGTCCAGGACCGGGCCCTCGCCAGTCTCCTGGGCATCGCGGTGGGCCTGGCCTGCGCGGTGCTGGTGGTCGACGACCACGCCGCCGTACGCGTGGAGCACGCGCTGGCCGCGTGCGCCCGCGCCACGCGGCAGGCGGAAGAGGTGCTGGCCGGTGCCGCGGGGCCGCCGCCCGCGGCGCTGCCGGTGCGGCTGGCCGAGGCCGTGGTGGAGCTGCGCGAGGCGGACGACGCCGCGGCGGGCGAGCTGTGGCAGGCCGGGATCGACCCGGCCCTGCTCGCCGCCGCGGAGCGGCGCGGCTACCTGCTGCTGGAGCGGCTCCTCTCGCACCCGCCCGGGTGAGCCACGACCCTTTGCCGCCCGGTCACCCGGCCGTGCGGTCCCCCGTCCCCGACGGCCGCACGGTCACGTCCACGTTCTTCATCAGCGGCTGGTCGCTCTGGGTGCTGTGGTCGCCGATGGCGCACAGGACGTTCAGCTCCGGCATGTACCCGGCGGCGCAGCCGCGCGGGATGTCGTACGGGACGGCCTTGTAGCGGTGGACGCTGCGGGTCGAGCCGTCCCGCGCCGTGCTGGTGATGTCGACCTCGTCGAAGAGCGCGAGCCCGCGGTCGCGCATGTCCTGGGCGTTCATGAAGATCAGGGTGCGCAGGTTCTTGATCCCGCGGTAGCGGTCGTCGGCGGAGTAGATCGTGGTGTTCCACTGGTCGTGGGAGCGCATCGTGCCGAGCTTGAGCACGCCGTCGGCCGGTACGACGTCGGGGAGTCCGGCGGCGGAGAACTCCGCGCGGCCCGAGGCCGTACGGAAGACGAGTTCCCGGGCGGGCTGCTTGATGCGGAAGCCGAGCGGGAGACGGACGCGCCGGTTGAAGTCCTCGAACCCCTCCAGGGCCCGTGCCATGGTGTCGCGGATGCGGTCGTAGTCCTCGACGTACCACTCCCAGGGGGTGTCGCTGTCGGGCAGGGCGGCGCGCGCCATTCCGGCGATGACGGCCGGTTCGGAGAGCAGGTGGGGCGAGGCGGGCCGCTTCATTCCGAGGGAGAGGTGGACCATGCTCATGGAGTCCTCGACCGAGGTGGCCTGCTTGCCGGCCTTCTGGAGGTCCTTCTCGGTGCGGCCCAGGCAGGGCAGGATGAGCGCCCGGCGGCCGTGCACCAGATGGCTGCGGTTGAGCTTGGTGCTGACCTGCACGGTCAGTTCGCACCGCCGCAGCGCCTCGGCGGTGTACGCCGTGTCCGGGGCGGCCAGCGCAAAGTTGCCGCCCATGCCGACGAAGACCGTCACCTCGCCGCGGTGCATCGCCTCGATGCTGCTCACGGTGTCCAGGCCGTGTTCGCGGGGCGGTTCGATGGCGCACGCCTTCGCCAGACGGTCCAGGAACTCCGGGGGCGGGCGGTGGTCGATGCCGCAGGTGCGGTTGCCCTGTACGTTGCTGTGGCCGCGCACCGGCGACGGACCGGCGCCCTCGCGGCCCAGGTTGCCGCGGAGCAGCAGCAGGTTGACGATCTCCCGGACGGTGTCCACTCCGTGTTCGTGCTGGGTGATCCCCAGGCACCAGCTGAAGATGCTCCGGTCGGCCTCGCAGTAGACGCGGGCGGCCTTGGCGATGTCGGCGCGGGCGACACCGCTCTGCCGCTCGATCTCCTCCCACGGCGTGGCCTCCACGAGCGCCCGGTAGGCGTCGAAGCCCGTGGTGTACCGGTCGATGAACTCCCGGTCGAGCGCCTTCGGGTCGGTCTCCGCCTCGGCGAGCACGGCCTTGGCCATGCCGCGCAGCAGGGCCATGTCGCCGCCGATGCGCGGCTGGATGTTGAGCGAGCTGGTCGGGGTGGACCGGAACAGCGCCATGTCGACGAAGTCGTGCGGGATGATCGTGCGGGTCGCCGCGGCCTCCACGAGCGGATTGATGTGCACGATCTTCGCGCCGCGCTTGTGCGCCTCGGCGAGCGAAGTGAGCATCCGCGGGGCGTTGGAGGCGGCGTTGACCCCGAGGATGAACAGGGCGTCGGCGACCTCCCAGTCCTTGAGGTCGGCCGTGCCCTTGCCGGTGCCGAGCGCGGCCTGGAGGGCGCGGCCGCTGGCCTCGTGGCACATGTTGGAGCAGTCGGGCAGGTTGTTCGTGCCCAGCTCGCGTGCCATGAGCTGGTAGAGGAAGGTCGCCTCGTTCCCGAGCCGCCCCGAGGTGTAGTACGTGGCCCGGTGCGGGCTGTCCAGTTCGCGCAGGGTGCGTCCCACCAGGGCGAACGCGTCCTTCCAGGAGATCGGCACATAGGTGTCGGTGTCCGGGTCGTAGCTCATGGGGTGGGTCAGCCGGCCCTGGCGTTCCAGTTGCTCGTCGCTCCAGGAGGACAGCTCGGTGACGGTGTGCGCCGCGAAGAACTCCGGGCCGACCCGATGGTGGGTCATCTCCCAGGAGACGTGTTTGATGCCGTTCTCGCAGATGTCGAGCCGCAGCCCCTTGAGGTCGTCCGGCCAGGCGCATCCGGGGCAGTCGAAGCCCTCCCCCTCGTGGTTCATGCGCTGGACGGCACGCGGCCCGTCGACGAACTCGCGTTCGCGCAGCAGGAAGCGGGAGACGCTCTTGGCCGCGCCCCAGCCCGCCGCCGGGTGGTGGTAGGGGCGGAACTCCGGAGCCCGCTGGTCCGGGGCGTCCTCGGCAGGGGCGTCGGCGGACTGCGCCGGGGTCCTCTGGTCGGTCATGGGTACTCCCTGTTCTGCGGACGTTCTGCGGGACGTTCTGCGGGACGTTCTGCGGGATGCTCCGTGGTGTTCTACGTTCGACGGGACTCTCGGTTCGTTCTACGGGGCTCTCGGTTCGACGAGGAGGTACCGCCATGTCCGGACGGGTCAGCTGCCGCAGGATCTACGAGGACGCCTCGCCGCGGGACGGCACGCGGGTGCTGGTGGACCGCCTGTGGCCCCGGGGGGTGAGCAAGGAGGACGCCCGCTGGGACGAGTGGCTGCGGGACATCGCGCCCTCGACCGACCTGCGCCGCTGGTATCACCATGATCCGGACCGCTTCACCGAGTTCCGCCGCCGTTACGTCGCCGAGCTGGGCGACCCCGACCACCACTCCGCCGCCGAGCATCTGCACGACCTGGCGGCCCACGGCAGGCTCACGCTGCTGACGGCCACCAAGGACGTGGACCACAGTGAGGCCGCGGTCCTCGCCGACTGGCTGAACCACGCCGGACGCTAGGCCCTGGCCCAGGGCGCGCGGCGGGCTCAGGTGCCAGGTTATGCGCCCCGCTCCCGTCCGGCCCGTCCACAGCGGCCACCGGGCCCGGACAGTAGAGTCCGCAGGACAGCACAGAGTCCGCAGGACAGCACGCAGCACGAGAATCCGGCAGTACTCCCGCCATCAGCCTGGAGGCACGCTCCGTGGTCGAGCCGCAGTCCGTGATCGCCCCGCCCGCCAGATCCGCCCTGTTCCTCGTCTGCACCATCGTCTCCGGTGGTGAGGCGGTCGTCCGCGATCTGCTCCCGGATGTGGCCGGGCTGAAACGGTCGGTGGGGTTCCGCGCCCCGGACGACGACCTCACCTGCGTCGTCGGCATCGGCTCCACCGCCTGGGACCGCCTCTTCGACGGCCCCCGCCCCCGCGAGCTGCACCCCTTCGTGCCGCTCACCGGAGCCCGGCACCACGCGCCCTCCACGCCGGGCGACCTCCTCTTCCATCTGCGCTCCCGGCGCATGGACCTGTGCTTCGAGATGGCCCAGCTGATCGGTGAGCGCCTCAGCGGCGCCGTCACGGTCGTGGACGAGGTGCACGGCTTCAAGTCGTTCGACGAGCGCGACCTGCTCGGTTTCGTCGACGGCAGCGAGAACCCGGAGGGGCGCCTGGCCCTGGACGCCGTCCACATCGGCGAGGAGGACCCGGACTTCGCGGGCGGCAGCTACGTCGTCGTCCAGAAGTATCTGCACGACCTCGCCGCGTGGAAGGCGCTGCCGGTGGAGGAGCAGGAGAAGGTCATCGGCCGCTCCAAGCTGGACAACGTCGAGATGCCCGACGACGTCAAGCCCGTCGACTCCCATGTCGCGCTCAACACCGTCACCGACGAGGACGGCACCGAACGCAAGATCGTCCGGGACAACATGCCCTTCGGACGCGTCGGCGAGGGCGAGTTCGGCACCTACTTCATCGGCTACGCCCGTACGCCCGCGGTGACCGAGCAGATGCTGCGGAACATGTTCCTCGGCGACCGGCCCGGCGTGCACGACCGGATCCTCGACTTCTCCACCGCGGTCACCGGCTGCCTCTTCCACGTCCCCACCGCCGACTTCCTCGACGACCCGCCGCCCCCGCCCGCGGTCACCGCCGTGGCGGAGGGCTCCCTGGGGATTGGCAGTCTGAAAGGAGCCTGATCCATGTCCACGCCCACCGCCATGACCAACCTCCACCGCGAACTCGCCCCGATCACGCCCGAGGCGTGGGCCCAGATCGAGGACGAGGCCCGCCGCACCTTCCAGCGCAACGTCGGCGGCCGGCGCGCCGTGGACGTGACCGGGCCCGAGGGACCGACGCTGGCGGCGGTGGGCACCGGCCACCTCACCGCCATCGAGGCGCCCGCGCAGGGCGTGACCGCGCGGCTGCGCCAGGTGCAGCCCCTCGTCGAGCTGCGCGTCCCCTTCAAGGTCACCCGGGACGCGGTGGACGACGTGGAGCGCGGCGCGCAGGACTCCGACTGGCAGCCGGTGAAGGACGCGGCGCGCGCCATGGCGTTCGCGGAGGACCGTGCCGTCTTCGAGGGGTACGCGGCGGCGGGCATCGACGGGCTGCGCAGGCGCACCTCCAATCCGGTGGTGAGCCTGCCGGCGGAGCCGCGCGACTACCCGGACGCGGTCAGCCACGCCCTGACGACGCTGCGGCTGGCCGGGGTCGCCGGTCCGTACGCGCTGGTGCTGGGCGCCGACCCGTACACGGCGGTGAACGAGACGTCCGACCACGGCTACCCGATCGCCGCGCATCTGAGCCGGCTCCTGGACGGGCCGCCCATCTGGGCGCCCGCCGTGGACGGCGGCTTCCTGGTGTCCACCCGGGGCGGTGACTTCGAGCTGCGGCTCGGCCAGGATCTCGCGATCGGCTACACCACCCACGACGCGCAGGCGATCGAGCTGTACTTCCGGCAGACGCTGACGTTCCTCGTCTACACGGACGAGGCCGTGGTGGCGCTCACCTCCTGAGGGGCCCGCCGCTCAGCCGTTGGGCAGGACCACCGCGCGGCCGTCGATGCGGCCCGCGTGCAGCCGTTCGTAGGCGAGCGGTGCCTCGTCGAGTGTGAAGGTCTCCGTGTGCACCGACAGCGCGCCGGAGCGGGCCAGGGCCAGCACCTCGGCGAGTTCGCCGCGGCTGCCCCAGTACGGGGAGCTGACCGTGACCTCGTGCGGCAGCCGGCCGAAGCCGACGGGCAGCGCCCCGCCGCCGAGGCCGACGACGGAGATCTCGCCCTCGACGGCGGCCACGGCCCCTGCGGTGGCGACGGTCGGCGCGGCGCCGACGAAGTCGAACACGGCCTCGGCGCCCAGCCCGCCGGTCAGTTCGCGGACCGCGGCGGCGGCCCGCTCGTCGGACCTGACCGTCTCGTGCGCCCCGACCTCGCGGGCCAGCCGCAGCTTGTCCTCGCTGATGTCGAGGGCGACCACCCGGGCCGGGGACAGCGCCCGCAGCAGCTGCACGGCGACGTGTCCGAGGCCGCCGGCGCCGATCACCACGGCGGTGGAGCCCGGCACGAGGCGGGGCAGCGCCCGCTTGACCGCGTGGTACGGCGTGAGGCCCGCGTCGGTCAGCGGGACCGCGGCGACCGGGTCGAGGCCGTCCAGCGGGACCAGGTGCCTGGCGTCGTCGACGAGCAGGTACTCGGCCATCGCGCCGGGGGCGCCGAGGCCGGGCGGGCGGATGCCGAGCGCGCCGGCGCGCAGGCAGTAGTTCTCCTTGCCCTCGGCGCACTTGGCGCAGGCGCCGCAGCCCCAGGGCCCGTACACGGCGACCTGGTCGCCCTCGGCGAGTCCGGTCACCCCGGCGCCGAGCGCCGCGACCGTGCCCACGCCCTCGTGGCCGAGGGTGAGCGGCAGCGGGAAGGAGAGCGCCTCGGCCGGGCGGCTCATCACGGCGATGTCGGAGTGGCACACACCGGCGGCGGTGACCTTCAGCAGGATCTGGCCGGGGCCGGGCTCGGGATCGGGGACGGTGACGACCTCGGGCGGGGCGCCGACGGTGCGGTACTGGAGTGCCTTCATGGAAGTTCCTTCCTCCTGTGGTCTGCGTGGTCCGGCGGGCTCAGACGGCGGTGTAGGCGCCGTCGACCAGGTGGTAGCCGCCGTGGACGTAGGAGGCGCGGTCGCTGAGCAGGAAGGCGATGAGTTCGGCGACCTCCTCGGCCCGGCCGAGGCGCCCGGCGGGGTGCCGTCCGACGAGGGCGCGGCGGGCGGTCTCCTCCATGCCGTCGAGCAGCGGGGTCTCGATGAAGCCGGGGCCGACCGCGTTGACGCGGATGCCGCGGGCCGCGTACTCGGCGGCGGCCGTCTTCGTCAGGCCGACCACGCCGTGCTTGGCGGCGACGTAGGCGGGGGAACCGGCGAAGCCGACGGAGCCGAGGATGGAGGCCACGTTGACGATCGCGCCGCCGCCAGCCGCCTCCAGCGCGGGCAGTTCGTAGCGCAGCGAGTAGAAGACGCCGTCCAGGTTGGTGCGGACGACCCGCTGGTAGGCGTCGATGTCGTAGGCGCCGGTCGGGGCGCTGGGGCCGGAGATCCCGGCGTTGTTCACGGCCAGGTGCAGGGCGCCGAAGGTGTCCTGGGCGAAGGCGACCGCCGCCTCGACGGACTCGGGCCGGGTGACGTCGGTGCGCACGGCGGCGGCCTCGACGCCCTCGGCGGCCAGCTCGGCGGCGGCCCGCTCGGCGCCCTCGGCGTCGTGGTCCGCGATGACGAGGCGCGCGCCGCCGGCGCCGAGGCGGCGGGCGGTGGCCAGGCCGATGCCGGAGGCGGCGCCGGTGACGAGGGCGGTGCGGCCGGCGAACTCGGTGGCGTGGCCGGGGGCGGGGTGCGCGGGGGTGGTGGTGCTCATGGTGTGCTCACTTGCCGGTGGTGCGGTCGGCGGCCGCGGTCACGGCCGCCGTGGTCAGGGCGTCGTAGGCCCGCTCGACGAGAGCGGCGAGGTCGGCGGCTCCCGTGGCGTGGTCCCCCGCCGTGCGCGCCCACTGGCGCAGCGCGGCGGTGAGGACCCCGGCGGCGGCGCCGACGACGACGGACGGGCGTACGTCCTGGGTGTCGTCGGTGCCGAGCCGGGCGGCGATGATCCGGATGGACTCCTCCTGGGCGTCGACCCGGACGCGTTCGTAGGCGGCGAACAGGGCGGGCTCGCGGTCCAGCAGGGCCAGCAGCCGCCGCATGTCCGGCCGGTCGTGCCAGGCCGGGTCCGTCCGGTCGGCGAGCCAGCCGCGGACGGCCGCGCGGTAGGCGAGCAGCGGCGGCTCGGCGGCCGGACGGGCGCGCAGCAGGGCGTTGATGCGGTCGCCGTCGCCGCGGACGAAGTCCAGGGCCGCGTCCTCCTTGCCGGTGAAGTTCCGGCTGAAGGTGCGGCGGGTGACGTCGGCGCGTTCCGAGATCGCCTCCACGGTGGTGTCGGCGAGCCCGCGTTCGAGGATCAGTTCCAGGGCGGCGGTGGCCAGCGCGTTCCGGGTCTGCCGGGCCTTGCGCGCGCGGCGGTCCTCGGGGGTTCCGGGAGCGCCGGTGCCGCCGGGGGCACCGCCGGTGCCGGGGCTGCCGGGGCTGCCAGGGTTGCCGGCCGGGCTGCTGCTGGGGGGCTGCGTCGCCGTCATGCTCCTCACCGTACACCCGTCATGTCCCATGGGGACATGTGTCCCTGCGGGACATCTGCTGTCCCGGTCGTACGCCGTCCGAGACCGCCCGGCCCTACACCGTCTGAGACGGACGCGCCGTGGGTACTCGGCCGCCCGTCCTGCTGGCCCCGGTCGAAGGGATGGTGGCCATGGCCGACGACACGAGCCGCGGCGTCCGCGAGGAGGCCCGTCCGGCGGATCCGCAGGCCCGCGCCCACGCGGATCCGGCCCCGGTGGGCCTCGCGGGTTTCGCGCTCACCACACTGCTCCTGTCCGTCATCAACACCGGTCTCCTCAAGGAGGCCGGCGGCATCCTCCCCGTGCTGGCCCTCGCGGCGTTCTACGGCGGACTCGCGCAGTTCGTCGCGGGGCTCTTCGAGTTCCGCCGGGGCAACACCTTCGGCGCCACGGCGTTCATGTCGTACGGCGCCTTCTGGCTGACCTACTGGTGGCTGGTGCAGCATGTCGCCGGCGCCGGTGACGTGCACAACGCGCTCGGGCTCTATCTGCTCGGCTGGGGCATCTTCACCGCCTACATGGCGGTGGCCGCGCTGCGCGTCAGCGTCGCCGTGCTGGCCGTGCTCGTGCTGCTGACCGTGACCTTCGTCCTGCTGGCCGCCGGTGAGTTCCAGGGCGGTGCGGGGCCGTCCGCCCTGACCAAGGTCGGCGGCTGGTTCGGGATCGCCACGGGGCTGGTCGCCTGGTACGCGTCGGCGGCGGCCGTCGTCAACGCCACGCACCGGCGGACGGTGCTGCCGACCGGACCGCGCTGAGGGCCGGCCCTCTGCGGCGGCGGGCCGCGCCGGTCCGCCGCCGCGGGGGCCGCCCGGCCTACGCCACCGCCTCGCCGACCGGCTGTCCGGCGCCCCGCCCGGTGCCGTGCTCGGCGCCCCGCTCCGGGTGCTGCGGGGCGAACTGGGTGCGGTACAGCTCCGCGTAGCGGCCGTCCGCCGCCAGCAGCGCGTCATGGGTGCCGCGCTCGACGATCCTGCCCGCCTCCACGACCAGGATGAGGTCGGCGGTGCGGACGGTGGACAGCCGATGGGCGATCACCACGGCGGTGCGGTCCGCGAGGGCCTCGGTGAGCGCCTCCTGGACGGCCGCCTCCGAGGTGTTGTCGAGGTGGGCGGTGGCCTCGTCGAGGATCACGACCCGCTGGCGGGCCAGCAGCAGCCGGGCGATGGTCATGCGCTGGCGCTCCCCGCCCGAGAGCCGGTAGCCGCGCTCGCCCACGACGGTGTCCAGGCCGTCGGGCAGCGCGCGGACGAGGTCGTCGAGGCGGGCCCGGCCGAGCGCGTCCCACAGGTCCGCGTCGCTCGCGCCGGGGCGGGCCAGCAGCAGGTTGGCGCGGACCGAGTCGTGGAAGAGGTGGCCGTCCTGGGTGACCATGCCGAGCGTGGCGCGCAGCCCGGCGGCGCTCAGATCGCGCACGTCCACGCCGCCGACGCGGACGGTGCCCTCGTCGGCGTCGTACAGGCGCGGCAGGAGCTGCGCGATGGTCGACTTGCCCGCGCCGGAGGAGCCGACCAGGGCGACGGTCTGCCCGGGTTCGGCGCGGAAGGAGACGCCGTGCAGGACCTCGGCGCCGCCCCGGGTGTCGAGGCTCGCGACCTCCTCAAGGGAGGCCAGGGAGACCTTGTCGGCGGAGGGGTAGCCGAAGCGGACGCCGTCGAACTCCACCGCGACCGGCCCGTCCGGCACCTCGCGGGCGTCCGGCCGCTCCTCGATCAGCGGCTTCAGGTCGAGCACCTCGAAGACGCGCTCGAAGCTGACCAGGGCGCTCATCACCTCCACGCGCGCCCCGGCGAGCGCGGTCAGCGGGGCGTACATCCGGGTGAGCAGCAGGGCGAGCGCGACGACGGCGCCCGGCTCCAGGGTGCCGCGCAGGGCGAAGTACCCGCCCAGGCCGTAGACCAGGGCCAGGGCCAGGGAGGAGACGAGGGTCAGGGACGTGATGAAGACGGACTGCGCGGTGGCCGTGCGGACGCCGATGTCGCGGACCCGGCGGGCGCGGGCGGCGAACTCCGCCGACTCCTCCTCGGGGCGGCCGAAGAGCTTGACGAGGGTGGCGCCGGGGGCGGAGAACCGCTCGGTCATACGGGTGCCCATCGCGGCGTTCAGGGCAGCCGCCTCGCGCTGCATCCGGGCCATCCGGCTGCCCATCCGCCGGGCCGGGACCACGAACACCGGCAGCAGCGCCAGGGCGAGCAGGGTGATCTGCCAGGACAGGGTGAACATGACGGCGAGCGTGAGCACCAGCGTCACCAGGTTGCTCACCACGCCGGACAGGGTGTTGCTGAAGGCGCGCTGGGCGCCGATGACGTCGTTGTTGAGCCGGGAGACGAGCGCGCCGGTGCGGGTGCGGGTGAAGAAGGCGACCGGCATGCGCTGCACATGGTCGAACACGGCCGTGCGCAGATCGAGGATGAGCCCTTCGCCGAGGGCGGCCGACAGGCGCCGCCCGAGGATGCCGAGCGCGGCCTCGGCCACCGCGATCAGGGCGATGAGCAGGGCCAGGCGGACGACCTCGGACCGGTCGCCGCCGGAGACGATGGCGTCGACGACCCGTCCGGCGAGCACCGGGGTGGCGACGGCGAGCAGGGCCGTCGCCACCCCGAGGACGACGAACCGGACGATACGGCGGCGGTGGGGGCGGGCGAAGGCGCCGATGCGGCGCAGCGTCGCGCGGGCGAAGGGACGGCGTTCCTGCTCGGCGTTGAGCACGCTGTGCAGTTGCGTCCAGGCGGTGGTCTCCATGCTCATGGTGGAGAACCTAGGACCTCAAGTGTCGTTGAGGTCAACGCCCGGCCGGGGGAAGGGGGCGCGCGGCTCCGCACGGGCCGTGGGACGCGTGCTCCCCGGGCACCGGTCGTGTGCGCTCCGGGCCCCGGTCGCGTACGAACTACCCTGACGGATGGGGCAGGATGAGCGATCGCGCCGCCCTCGGACCGAGTGCCGCCCGGCGCGATCCCCGTAGCCCGGAAGCGAGCAGGTGACCACGTGACGCGACTTCACCCCAGGCCCTCGACGGCCCCCGTACCCGCGGACCGCCGCAGCGGAGGCGCCCGGTGAACCGCGACGTGAGCCTGGACGACGTGTTCCTCGCGGGAAGCTCCCTGGCCGCCGGTGTGGTGGTGGCCTTCCTCTCGCGGACCCTGCTGCTGTGGCTGGCCCGGCACGCCAAGCGGACCCGCTGGAGCGGTGACGACGTCATCGTGGACGCGCTGCGCACGGTGGTGCCCTGGGCGGCCATCGCGGGCGGCGCCGCGGGCGCGGCGACGGCGCTGCCGCTGGCCCGGGTGAGCCGCCACCATGTGAACCAGGCGCTGACGGTGTTCCTGATCCTCGTCGTCACCCTGTCGGCGGCGCGCGTGATCTCCGGGCTGGTGCGCACGCTCACGCAGTCCCGCTCCGGAGTGGCCGGATCGGCCACGATCTTCGTCAACATCACCCGGATCCTGGTGCTGGCGATCGGCTTCCTGGTGATGCTCCAGACCCTCGGCATCTCCATCGCGCCGCTGCTCACCGCGCTGGGCGTGGGCGGTCTCGCGGTCGCGCTGGCACTCCAGGACACCCTCGCCAACCTCTTCGCCGGGGTCCACATACTGGCCTCCAAGACCGTCCAGCCGGGCGACTACATCCGGCTGAGCACCGGCGAGGAGGGCTATGTGGAGGACATCAACTGGCGCCAGACGACCGTGCGCCAGCTCTCCAACAACCTGGTCGTCATACCCAACGGACAGCTCGCCCGCACGAACATGACCAACTTCAGCCGCCCCGAGCAGCGGCTGACGATCCTGGTGCAGGCCGGGGTGGGCTACGACAGCGACCTGGAACATGTCGAACGGGTGACGCTGGAGGTGGTCGCCGAGGTGATGCACGAGATCACCGGCGCCCTGCCGGAGCACGAGCCCGCGCTGCGCTTCCACACCTTCGGGGACTCCCGGATCGGTTTCACGGTGATCCTCGGCGTCGGCGAGTTCAGCGACCAGTACCGGATCAAGCACGAGTTCATCAAGCGGCTGCACCGGCGCTACCGCCGCGAGGGCATCAGCATCCCGGCCCCGGCCCGCACGGTGACGCTCCAGCCGGACCCGGTGGTCATCCCCCGCCCGCGCGGCTCCGAGGACGGCGCGGTCTCCGCCTGAGCCGGTTCTTGGCGCGGACCCCTGTCGAGCCGGGCCCGATCACGAGATATCTTGATGTCGAGCAATGTTGCAGACGTGGAGCGGAGCACCGGTGACTGACTCGACCATCATCTACACACACACTGACGAGGCCCCGGCCCTGGCGACGTATTCCTTCCTGCCGGTGGTCCGGGCGTACGCCTCGCAGGCGGGTGTGGCCGTGGAGACCCGTGACATCTCGCTGGCCGGGCGCATCATCGCGGTGTTCCCGGAGTACCTGAGCGAGGACCAGCGGATCCCCGACGCGCTGACCGAGCTGGGCGAGCTGGCCAAGACGCCCGAGGCCAACATCATCAAGCTGCCGAACATCTCGGCGTCCATCCCGCAGCTCAAGGCCGCGATCGCCGAGCTGCAGGGCCAGGGCTACGCGCTGCCGGACTACCCGGACGACCCGAAGAGCGACGAGGAGCGCGACATCCGCGCCCGCTACGACAAGATCAAGGGCTCCGCGGTCAACCCGGTCCTGCGCGAGGGCAACTCCGACCGCCGCGCCCCCGCCTCGGTGAAGAACTACGCCAAGACCCACCCGCACCGCATGGGCGCCTGGACCGGCGAGTCCAAGACGAACGTGGCGACCATGGGCGCCGACGACTTCCGCTCCACCGAGAAGTCCGTCGTCATCGCCGAGGACGGCGCGCTGCGCATCGAGCTGAAGGGCGACGACGGCTCCACCACCGTGCTGCGCGAGTCGGTGCCGGTCCTCGCGGGCGAGGTCGTCGACGCCTCCGTGATGCGGGTCGCCGCGCTGCGCGAGTTCCTGACCGAGCAGGTCGCCCGCGCCAAGGCGGAGGGCGTGCTGTTCTCCGTGCACCTGAAGGCCACCATGATGAAGGTCTCCGACCCGATCATCTTCGGCCACGTCGTCCGCGCCTTCTTCCCGAAGACGTTCGCGAAGTACGGCGAGACCTTCGCCGCCGCGGGCCTGACCCCGAACGACGGCCTGGGCGGCATCCACAAGGGCCTGGAGAGCCTGCCGGAGGGCGCCGAGATCAAGGCGTCCTTCGACGCCGAGCTGGCCGAGGGCCCGGAGCTGGCCATGGTCGACTCCGACAAGGGCATCACCAACCTGCATGTGCCCTCCGACGTGATCGTGGACGCCTCCATGCCGGCCATGATCCGCACCTCCGGCCACATGTGGGGCCCCGACGGCCAGGAGCACGACACCCTCGCGGTGCTGCCGGACTCCTCCTACGCGGGCGTCTACCAGGCCGTGATCGAGGACTGCCGCGCCCACGGCGCCTACGACCCCTCGACGATGGGCTCGGTGCCGAACGTCGGTCTGATGGCGCAGAAGGCCGAGGAGTACGGCAGCCACGACAAGACCTTCGAGATCCCGGTCACCGGCACGGTCCGCCTGGTCGACCAGGCCGGCAACGCGGTCCTGGAGCAGGCCGTCTCGGCCGGTGACATCTTCCGCGCCTGCCAGACCAAGGACGCGCCGGTCAAGGACTGGGTGAAGCTGGCCGTCACCCGCGCCCGCGCCACCGGCGACCCGGCCGTCTTCTGGCTGGACGAGACCCGCGCGCACGACGCCAACCTGATCGCCAAGGTGAAGCAGTACCTGCCGGAGCACGACACCGAGGGCCTGGACATCCGGATCCTGGCCCCGGAGGAGGCGACCAGGCTGTCGGTGGAGCGCATCCGCCGCGGCGAGAACACCATCTCCGTCACCGGCAACGTGCTGCGCGACTACCTGACCGACCTGTTCCCGATCCTGGAGCTGGGCACCAGCGCCAAGATGCTCTCGGTGGTCCCGCTGATGGCGGGCGGCGGCCTCTTCGAGACCGGCGCCGGCGGCTCCGCGCCCAAGCACGTGCAGCAGCTGGTCAAGGAGAACTACCTGCGCTGGGACTCCCTCGGCGAGTTCTTCGCCCTGGTGCCGTCCCTGGAGCAGTACGCCGAGGCCACCGGCAACACCCGTGCCAAGGTCCTCGCCGACACCCTCGACCGGGCCACGGCGACCTTCCTCAACGAGGACAAGTCCCCCACCCGTCGCGTCGGCGGCATCGACAACCGCGGCAGCCACTTCTACCTCTCCCTGTACTGGGCGCAGGAGCTGGCCCGGCAGACCGACGACGCCGACCTGGCCAAGGCGTTCGCGCAGCTCGCCGAGACCCTCGCGGGCAGCGAGCAGCAGATCGTCGACGAGCTGAACGCCGTCCAGGGCGAGCCGGCCGACATCGGCGGCTACTACCAGCCCGACCCGGCCAAGGCCGCCGCGGTGATGCGTCCTTCGGCCACCTGGAACGAGGCCCTGGCCGCCCTGAGCTGACCCGGACGGTGCCCCGGACCTGGTGGTCCGGGGCACCGGTACCCCGCCGCCCCGGCCGGTCCCGTACCGGCCGGGGCGGCGGCGTCACCAGTCGCGGGGCGCGATCAGCTCCTCCGCGTCGGCGTCCGTGAAGCCGTATGCCTGGGCGACGAACCAGAAGTCCTCCGCTATCTCCTCGCGGGCCACCGTCTCGATCTCGCTGCCCGCCGCCTCGAAGTCGTCCTGGAGACCGTTGAACTCCTCGGTCGCCGCGTGCGTCAGCGCGTACAGCGCGGCCAGGTCCGCGGGCCGCTCCGCCTCGATGCGCTCGCACAGCCGCACCAGCACCGCCCGGCCCAGGTCCACGACCGGGTCCGGGTAGTAGTCGCTGCGGTACAGGTTCTTCAGGAACGCGTGGTCGAGCACGCGCTGGTCGGTGACGGGCATGGCGCTCCCCTCCCCCGGCCCCCGGCCTTGTCGCGGGGGCCTCGGCGATGTGACGGCTCCGATCCTGCCGCACACCACTGACAACCCTGCCGCACGCCACCGACAGCGCCCCGGCACCGGCCCGCCGGCCTGGTCCGCCGACCCGGTCCGCCCCGGTGCGCGCCCGCCGGGCGCCGCACGGCTGGAGCACTCCCACGCGACAAGCGGCCCGGCCGCGGTGAGGGTGGATGTATGACGCAGGAGATCACCACGCCCTCACCCGACCGGGTGGCTCCGCGGCCTGCCGCCCGGGTCGTGCCGATCACCGTCGAACCGCCGGCCCCGGCTCCGGCCCCGCCGCCCCCGATACGCGAGTGGCCCGCCCTGGACCTGGACGGGCCGGAGTTCGACCCGATACTCGCCGGCCTGATGCGCGAGGGCCCGATCACCCGGATCCGGCTGCCCCACGGCGAGGGGTGGGCCTGGCTGGCCACCCGGCACGACGACGTGAAGCTGATCACCAACGACCCCCGGTTCAGCCGTACCGAGGTCACCCGGCGTCAGGTGACGCGGCTGGCCCCGCACTTCAAACCGCGCCCCGGCTCCCTCGCCTGGGCCGACCAGCCCGACCACAACCGGCTGCGCAGGCCGATCGCCGGCGCCTTCACCGTCGGTGCCATGAAGCGGCTGCGGCCCCGCGCCCAGGAACTGCTGGACCCCCTGGTGGACGCCGTGCTGCGCGACGGGCCGCCCGCCGACCTGGTGGAGCGGGTCCTCGAACCGTTCCCCATCGCGGTGGTCGCCGAGGTGATGGGGGTGAGCGAGTCCGACCGCGAGCAGGTCCACACCTGGACCCGGCAGATCATCTCGATGTGCGGGGGCGCGGAGGCCGCAGACCGCGCCAAGGAGGGCATGTACGGCTGGATCGCCGCGACCGTCCGGGCCCGCCGGGACAGCACCGGCGAGGACGTGCTGTCCCGGCTCGGCGCGGCCGTGGGCCGGGGCGACATCAGCGAGGAGGAGGCGGTGGGCCTGGCCGGGCCGCTCCAGATCGGCGGTGAGGCCGTCACCCACAACGTGGGGCAGATGCTCTACCTGCTGCTGACCCGGCCCGAGCTGATGGCCCGGATGCGGCAGCGGCCCGACGAGCGCGGCCCGGTCCTGGAGGAGCTGCTGCGCCACATCCCGCACCGCAGCACCGTGGGCCTGGCCAGGATCGCCCTGGAGGACGTCGAACTGCGCGGAGTGCGCATCGCGGCGGGCGACCCCGTCTACGTCTCCTACCTGGCCGCCAACCGCGACCCGGCCGTCTTCCCCGCCCCGGACACCATCGACCCGGACCGGGACCCCAATCCGCATCTGGCCTTCGGCAACGGGCCGCACTACTGCACCGGCGCCGTCCTCGCCCGGCTCCAGACCGGACTGCTCGTCGACACCCTGCTCGACCGGCTGCCCGGTCTGCGGCTCGCGGTGCCGGCCGACCAGGTCGCCTGGCGCCGCAGGACGATGATCCGCGGCCCGCAGAGCCTCCCCGTCACCTGGTGAGGAGCGCCCCGCGGGCGCTCAGGCCCGCAGCCACTCGGTGACCACCACGTCCCCGCCCGCGTGCAGCCGCAGCGCGAACGGCCCGGCCGGCGGGGCCTGGGCGGCGAAGCGGCCCAGTTCGTCGGCGGTGAGCCGGGCACCGGCCCGCGGGCCGCTCAGCACCTCGATACGGGCCGGCTGCGGCGGCATCACCTGCCCCAGCAGACCGTCGCCGCTGACCTCCACGTCGACGGTCAGGTCACCGGCCTGGAAGGTCAGCATCCGCGGCACGTCCGTGGCGCCCCGGACCGGGATGGCGTCGACCAGCGAGTCGAAGGTCAGCTCGGCGATCCGGGCGTCCAGGTCGTGCAGGGCGAACGCCTCCACGGCGAGCTGGCGCAGACTGTCCGGGACCGGGTCGAGGACCGCGGCGGCCTGCCGCAGCTCCTCCTCCAGCAGCTCCTGCTCGGCCTCGCCGAAGTCGCCGCCGGCGCGGCCGTCGTCGTGCCCACCGGTGGTGTCGTGGTTACCGGCGTTGTCGTTCACGAAGTCCCCCGTGCGTCGAGTCGTGCGCGCAGCCGCCGCAGGCAGCGCTGGCGCAGAGGTCCGATACTGCCCACGGCGACGCCGAGAGCGGCCGAGACCTCCTGGTAGCTGGGCGGCGGCGAGGCCATCAGGACCCGCAGCAACTGGCGGCAGCGGTCGCCGAGTTTCTCGAACTCCTGCCACAGCCGGCGGATCCGCTCGCTCTGCGCGGCGGCCTCCTCGGCGTCCAGCAGCGACTGCTCCGGCGCCCCTTCCTCGCTGACCCGGTCGAGCAGCTGCGGATCGTCGGTGACGGTGAGCCGGCTCAGGCTGCGGAGCGTCCTGAGGCACTCGTTGCGCGCAGTGCTCGCCAGCCAGGAACCGGCCTTCTCGGGCTCCCGGATCCGCCCCAGGTGCTGGGCGAAACGGAACCATACCGTCTGATACACCTCGTGCCCGTCGGCGTCGGAGAGCCGGTGCGCGCGCACCACCGACCAGACCAGCGGGCTCAGGCCCTCCACCAGCGCCTTCCAGGCGGCCGCGTCACCGTCGACCGCCGACTGGACGAGCGCCCCGACATCTGCACGGTCCACCGACTCACCCCTCGTGTACGGCCTGTCATCGTACGCCGTGGAGGGAAGGGTTCCGATGCTCATACCGGCGGCGCCAGCCGCTGGACGGGCACCGGACGCCAGGTGGGCGGGCGCAGCGCCGGTACGTGCGCCCCGCGCACCTCGGCGTACTGGGCGTGGGAGGCGAGGAGTTGACGGCGGGCGGCTCTGGGATCGCGCTCCTTGTGGGCCGTCATGTGGGCGGCGACCATACCGGCGGCCACGGGGGTGGCGAACGAGGTGCCGCTCCAGTGCGCGTACCCCTCGAACATCACCTGGTCCGGTTTGTCCGGGGAGTTGTCGCCGTCCACGCTCAACAGGCCCGCGTGCGGCGGTGACTGGCAGGTGCAGGCGTAGTGGAAGCCGAACCGGCAGGCGTCGTAGGTGGAGTGCTGGTAGACGTAGGGCACGGGCGTCTCGAAACCGGTGAGGACGCTGGTGAGCCGCTCGCCGGGGGCGTACGCCTTCACCCAGTGGCCGTGGTTGCTGAAGCAGGCGCCGTGCTCGCCGTCGCCGCGCAGCGCGCCGACCGACAGCACCGCGTCGGCGTAGCCGGGCAGGTCGGCGTAGGCGGCGGGCCAGAACGGCGTGGCGCTGGCGTTGTTGCCCGCGGCGGCGACCAGGAGCGTGCCCCGGGCGCGCAGTTCCCGCATGAAGGCGTCCACGCCGAGCAGGCCGTCGAGGCGGCCGTTGGAGGTGCCCGCGGAGAGGCTGATGATGTCGGGCCAGCCGCCCGCGTCGACGGCCTCGAACAGCCGGTGCCCGAAGTCGGACTCCAGTACCGCCCCGGCGTCGTCGAGGGTGCTGCGGACGGTGATGTCGGTGTTGGGCGCGACGGCGGCGAGGAGCCCGGCGATGAACGTGCCGTGGCCGACGTACTGCCGCAGGACGCCGTCGTGGGTCTCCTCGACCTGGCGGTCGCCGCGCACATGGCCGAGCAGCGGGGCGTCCGCGTGGTCGTGCATGAGCCCGGTGTCGACGACGAGGACGGCCACGGCGGTGTCCGGGTCGTGCGGGATGCTCTCGGGCGCGGGGTTCATGCGGGCGGTGCGCGGTGCGGGCACCGGCTCGTCGCCGGGACAGGCGTTGACCGCGATGGACACCACGTGGTTGCGGCTGACCAGGCGCCGGCCGGCGCGTCCCTCGTGTTCGCGCAGGGCGCGCAGGGCGTGCGCGACGGCGAGGTCGCCGCCGCCGTCGCCGTGCCCGGGGTCGCCGACCTGGATCCGGGTGACGCCGGTGCGGTTGGTCTCCGGACCCGCCCGGCGCACCCGGTCGGCGGTCAGCTCGGGCGCCGCCGTGAAGTGGGTGCGCACGGTGTCCTCGACGAGCCGGGCCTCCTCGCCGTCGCGGGCGAGGACCACCCCTTTCTCGTACAGGAACTCCGCTGAGTCGTCCGGGCCCAGGGCCAGCGGGACGCCGGGCATCGAGCGCTGGATCTGCGCGAACTGCTCGTGGAAACGCTGTGGTGCCATGGCGCGCGTGTCCTCCCGTCGGGACGGTGGTCGTCAGTCAGAGCCGCCGGACCCGCGTCTGATACAGCCGCGGCGGCGCCGCGGCCCGGGGACGCGGTTCCGGGGCCACTTCCGGACCACTACCATCCGGGGGGTGACTGCGGGAAGCGATACGGTGCTCGACCTGCTGCCTTTGGTGTTCGCCGACCCCGGCGAGGCACTGGCGCGGGCCCGCGCGCTGCTCGACGCCCGGCCCGCGCCGCTGCACGCGTCGGTGGCGCATCAGGTGATCGGGATCTGGCAGCGGGACTTCGGCGATCTGCGCCTGGCGCTGCGGCATCTGCGCCGGGCCCGGGACCTGGCGGCGCGGGCGGAGTCGGCCGAGCGGGAGGCCGATGTGCTGGCCACGCTCGGGGTCGCGCTGGTGCACGCGGGCCGCACCCGGCAGGGCCTGGCCGCGTTCGAGCGGGGTGTGGCGCGCGGCACCGGGCACACCCGGGCACGGGTCAGATACCGGCGGGCGTACGTGTGGTGGGTGCTGGGCCGGCACCGGGAGGCGCTGGAGGACGTGCGCCGGGCCGTGGGGGTGCTGCGCCAGGCCGGTGATGTGATCTGGACGGCGCGGGCGCTGACCCTGCGGGCCACCGTGCATCTGGCGCTGGGCGCGGTGGAGCGGGCCGACGCCGACTTCACGGCCGCCGAGGCGCTGTGGGACACCACCGACCAGGAGCACGACAAGGCGGACGCGGTGGAGAGCCGCGGCCTCGCCGCGTTCCGGCAGGGCGACGTGCCGGCGGCGCTGCGGCTGCTGGACGAGGCCGAGGAGCGGTACGCCAAGCTGGGCACGCCCACCTTCATGCTGGACATCCGGCGCTGCGAGGTGCTGATGGCGGCCGGTCTCGCGCCCGAGGCGCTGGCCGAGGCGGACACGGCGATCGCCGAACTGGACCGGCTCGGCGGGCAGTCGACCCGCAAGGCGGAGCTGCTGCTCGTCGCGGCGCGCGCGGCGCGGCTGGCCGGCGACCCGGACACGGCGATCGCGCGGGCGGCGGTGGCGGTGCGGCTGTTCGCCGCCCAGCGGCGCGCCTGGTGGGCCACGCACGCCCGGCTGGTGCTGATCGAGGCGCGGGCGGCGACCGGGCGCCGCTCGGGCCGGCTGGTCGCGGACGCGGCGGCGGTGGCCGAGCGGCTGGCCGCCTTCGGTTCCCCGGCCGCGCCGCAGGCGTCGCTGCTCGCCGGCCGGATCGCGCTGGCCCTGGGCCGGTCAGAGGAGGCGGAGCGGCATCTGGCGGTGGCCGCGCGCAGCAGGCGCGGCGGACCGCCGCTGGCGCGGATGAACGGCTGGGCGGCGCAGGCGCTCAGGGCACGGGCGGCCGGGTCGGACCGGGGTGTCCTGGAGGCGTGCCGGCGCGGCCTCGACGTGCTCGACGACCACCGGATGACGCTGGGCGCCTCCGAGCTGCGGGCCCGTGCCACCGCGCAGGGCGCCGAACTGGCCGCGCTGGCCCAGGAGGCGGCGCTCGCGTCGGGCGGTCCGAGGAGGCTGCTGGTGTGGAGCGAGCGCTGGCGGGCGACGGTGCTGACCGCGCCGCCCACCCGGCCGCCCGCCGATCCGGCGCTGCTCAGCTCGCTGACCGCGTTCCGGGAGATCGCGGCCCGTGCCGAGGAGGCCCGGCAGGACGGCCATCCGGTCCCGGCGCTGGAGCGCGAACAGCGGCGTCTGGAACGGGAGATCCGCTCCCGTACGCTGCATCTGCGCGGGGAGGCGCCAGGGGGCGGCGACCGCTTCCGGCCCGCCCGGCTGCTGGAGCGGCTGGACGAGGGCTGGCTGGTCGAGCTCGCGGTGCTGGACGGGCGGGTGCAGGTGCTGCTGTGCGGCCAGGGGCGGGTGCGCCGGTTCGAGGCCGGGCGGCTCGCGGACGCGGTGGCGGAGGCCGAGCACGTGCAGGCGGGGCTGCGGCGGCTGGCGCACCCCGGCGCGGCGGCCCGGCTGCCGCTGGTGGAGGCGGCGGGCCGCCGTCTGGAGGAGATCCTGCTCGGTCCGGCCGTACGGCAGCTCGGTCCCGGCCCGGTCGTGGTGGTGCCGCCGGGTTCGCTGCACCGGGTGCCGTGGGCGCTGCTGCCGTCGCTGCGCGAGCGGGTGCTGAGCGTGTCGCCGTCGGCGAGCAGCTGGCTGCGGGCCCGGGAGACCGCGCCGCCGCCGGTGGGCCGTCCGGTGCTGGTGCGCGGCCCCGGGCTGGCGTCCGGCGGCGCGGAGGTGCCGGAGCTGGCCGCTCGCTACGGCAGGGCGACCGTGCTGGAGGAGGGCGGCGCGCATGTGTCGCGGGTGCTGCGGGAGCTGGACGGCGCGGCGCTCGCGCACATCGCCGCGCACGGCACGTTCCGTGCCGACAGCCCGCTGTTCTCGTCGCTGACCATGGCGGACGGGCCGCTGATCGTGCACGACTTCGAGCGGCTGGACCGCAGCCCGTACCGGATCATCCTGTCGTGCTGCGACACGGCGCGTCTCGCATCGGTCGGCGCGGACGAACTGCTGGGCCTCGTGACGGCGTTGCTGCCGCTGGGCACGGCCGGGGTGGTGGCGTGCAGCGCGCCCGTCAACGACGAGGCGGTGGTGCCGCTGATGCTCGCGCTGCACAAGGGTCTGGGGGCCGGTCTGTCGCTGGCGGAGGCGCTGCGCGACGCGCGGGGGGCCGTCCCGGGCGACGCGACGCATCAGGCGACGGGGTGGGCGTTCTCGGCGTTCGGCGCGGCCTGAGCCGGGCCGGGCCCGCGCGGCCCGCCCCGGCGGCCGGGGGCCTCAGCCGGATCTGCGGCTCCACTCCCGGGCCAGCAGCTCGTAGGACCGTACGCGGGCGCCGTGGTCGTGGGTGATGGTCGTGACGAGGAGTTCGTCGGCGCCGGTGGCGTCGCGGAGCTGTTCGAGCCGGTCGGCGACGTGGGCCGGGGTGCCCACGAACCGGGTGTCGACGCGGTCGCGCACCAGGTCCTCGTCCTCCTCGGTCCAGGGCAGGGCGCGGGCCTCCTCGGGGGCGGGGTAGGCGATGGCGCCCTCGGCGGTGCGGATGCTGCGCACCCAGGGCCCGTAGCCGGCGGCGAGGTGGCGGGCGGTGGCGTCGTCCTCGGCGACGACGACGTCGGCGGAGACGCTGACGTAGGGCTTGTCGAGGACGTCGGAGGGCTGGAAGGCGGCCCGGTAGCCGTCCACGGCCTCCAGTACGGTGGCCGGGCTGACGTGGTAGTTCGCCGCGAAGCGCAGTCCGCGCGCGCCCGCCTCCCGGGCGCTCGGTCCGCCGCTGCTGCCCAGGATCCACACCTGGAGGTCGGCGCCCTCGCCGGGCACCGCGTGCGCCTCGACGCCGTCCGCCGAGCGGTAGGTCCCGGCCAGCAGGGCGAGGATGTCGTCGAGCTGGTCGGGGTACTCCTGGGGTTCGGCGCCGGGGAGCAGCAGCAGGTTGCGTTGCAGGGCGACGCGGGGCGAGCCGAGCAGCGCCTCGAAGGAGAAGCGGCGCGGGACGAGCAGGCCGCCCGGGGCGCGGCCGTCGACGACCGGGGTGGCTACCGGTGCCGGGGTGTCCGGTGCGGGCGCGGGGCGTCCGCCGGAGCGGCCGAGGCCCAGGTCGAGGCGGCCGGGGTGCAGGGCGTCGAGCAGCCCGAACTCCTCGACCGTGGACAGGGCGGTGCGGTGGCCGAGCTGGACGGCGCCGGAGCCGAGCCGGATGGTGGAGGTGGCGGCGGCGGTCAGCGCGAGCAGGACGGCGGGCGAGGTGCCCGCCACGCCGGGGTTGAGGTGGTGTTCGGCGAACCAGTAGCGGGTGTAGCCGAGGCGTTCGGTCTGCCGGACGAGGTCGAGGGAGTTGCGCAGGGCGTCGGACGCGGTGGCCCCGGAGGGTACGGGGACCAGGTCGAGGACGCCGAGGGGGGTGCCGAGGGACACGGGTGGGCTCCTCAGTGGTCGGCGGGTACGGGCCGGGACTTCTGCCGGGCACCGGACGGCGCCCAGGGGAAGGGCGGGTCGGGGATGCTCCGGCGCAGGACGGGCGCGACCTCGCTCTGGAACAGTTCGAGCGAGTCGCGGTGCTGGGTGTCGGTGAGTCCGCCCGCGTCGGCCTGGACGTGCTGCACGGTGTGCCCGAACCGCTCGTGGTAGCGGTGCACCTTGTCGATGACCTGCTGGGGGCTGCCGATGAGCGCCGAGGAGCGGGCGGCGAAGTCCTCCAGCGTCCCGAAGACGACGGGCAGGCCGGTGCGCTGCTGGAAGGCGAGGTTGCTCTCGAACACCGGCCGGTAGGCGGCCAGCGCCTCCTGGGTGGTGCGGGCGACGTACAGGCCCGCCGAGCCCGCGCCGACCGCGATGTCCGCCGGGTCGTGGCCGTGGTGCTCCCAGCGTTCGCGGTAGTGGCGGACGAGTTCGGCGTAGGGCTCGATGGGGTGGGTGACGTTGGCGGAGAACAGCGGGTCGCCGTAGCGGGCGGCCAGGTCGACGCTCTCCTTGCTGGTGGCGCTGCCGTGCCAGACGCGGACGGGCCGCTGGTAGGGGCGCGGCCACACCTCGGCGTCCTTGAGCGGGGGCCGGAAGCGGGTGTCGGCGGTGACCTTGTCCTGCCGCCACAGGGTGCGGAAGACCTCGTAGCTCTCGGCGTTGCGGTCCCACTGGTCCTCGGGCGTGACCTGGAACAGGTCGCGTTGGGCGGAGCCGTTGCCCTTGCCGATGATGAGGTCGAGCCGGCCCTCGGCCAGGTGGTCCAGGGTCGCGTAGTCCTCGTAGGCGCGGACCGGGTCGAGCAGGCTGAGGGTGGTGACGGCGGTGAAGAGCCGGATCCGCCGGGTGAGCGCGGCGAGGTGGCCGAGGACCACGGTGGGCGCGGAGGAGAGGAACGGCCGCTCGTGCCGCTCCCCCACGCCGAAGCCGTCGAAGCCGAGTTCCTCGGCGAGCACGGCGTTGTCCAGGACCTCGCGGAAGCGGTCGTGGGTGGACTTGAGGACGCCGGTGACCGGGTCCGGGCGGTGCACGATCAGGGTGATGGCGAGGAACTTCACGACGCCACCCGCTCTTCTCCCGCGTGGTCCGGGTGGGCGAGGCCGAGGTGGTCGCGCAGGGTGGTGCCCTCGTAGTCGGCGCGGAAGACGCCCTTCTCCTGGAGGAGCGGCACGACCTTGTCGGCGAACGGGTCGAGGCCGCCGGGGGTGATGTGCGGCACGAGGATGAAGCCGTCGCAGGCGTCGGTCTGGACGAACTCGTCGAGGGTGCGGGCGACGGTCGCGGGGGCGCCGACGAAGGTCTGCCGGTTGCCGGTGTTGATGACCAGGTCGCGGATGGACCAGCCGTTGGCGGCGGCCAGTTCGCGCCACTCACGGGCGGTGGCCAGCGGGTCCCGGTACATGCGCACCTGGGCCCGCCCGCGCGCGATGTGGTCCCCGCCGGTGTCGGGGTCGATGTCGGGCAGCGGGCCGTCCGGGTCGTACGCGGACAGATCGCGGTTCCAGACGAACTCCAGGTGCTTGAGGGCGGTGGCACCGCTGACCTGCTGCCTGCGGACCTCGCGGGCCAGTTCCTCGGCCTCGGCGTCGGTGTCGCCGAGCACGAAGGTGGCGGCGGGCAGGATGAGCAACTGGTCGCGGCGGCGGCCGTACTTGGCCAGGCGGCCCTTGACGTCCTGGTAGAAGGACCGTCCCTCGGCCAGGGTGGCGTACCGGCTGAAGATGGCGTCGGCGCCGGACGCGGCGAACTCGCGGCCCTCCTCGGAGTCACCGGCCTGGAAGATCACCGGTCGGCCCTGGGGTGAGCGGGGCACGTCGAACTGGCCGTGGATGTCGAAGTGCTGCCCCTGGTGGACGAAGGCACCGGCCCTGGCGTCCCGCAGGAAGGTGCCGGTGACCCGGTCGGCGACGATCTCGTCGCCGTGCCAGGAGTCGAAGAGCTCGTTCGCGGTGGCCAGGAACTCCTTGGCGCGTGAATAGCGTTCGTGCTGCGGGAGGAAGCCGCCGCGGCGGAAGTTCTCGCCGGTGAAGGCGTCCCAGGAGGTGACGACGTTCCAGGCGGAGCGGCCCCCGGAGAGGTGGTCGAGGCTGGCGAACTGGCGGGCCACCTCGTAGGGCTCGTTGAAGGTGGAGTTGATGGTGCCGGTCAGGCCGAGGCGGTCGGTGACGGCGGCCAGCGCGGCGAGGACCGTGAAGGTGTCGGGGCGGCCGACGACGTCCAGGTCGTAGATCTCGCCGCCCTGTTCGCGCAGGCGCAGTCCCTCGGCGAGGAACAGGAAGTCGAACTTGGCGCGTTCGGCGGTCCGCGCGAAGTGGGCGAAGGAGCTGAAGTCGATGTGGCTGCCGGCGGCCGGGTCGCTCCACACGGTGGTGTTGTTGACGCCGGGGAAGTGGGCGGCCAGGTGGATCTGCTTGTGCGGCTTGCTCATGGCGTGCGGTTCCTCCGGCTCAGACGGTGGCGGCGGTGGCGTAGCGGTTGGCGGGGCGGGCCAGGCCCAGGTGCCCGCGCAGGGTGCCGCCCTCGTAGGAGCGGCGGAAGCGGCCGCGGCGCTGGAGTTCGGGGACGAGGTCCCGGGTGATGCGGGGCAGGTCGTGCCCGAGGACGGCCGGGCGCAGCCGGAAGCCGGTGAGGCCGCCGGTGGCCAGCTCCTCCAGCAGATCGGCCAGTTGTGCGGCGGTGCCGGTGAAGATCCGGGCGTCGCTGGTGTACTCGGCGCCGTCGAGGGTGTCGAGGCGTTTCTTGCGGGCCGTTGCCCGGTCCGGGTCGTCGTCCAGGAGGACCACGAGGTCGCCGAAGACGTGCAGCGGCTGGTCCACGCGGCCCGCGGCGCGCTGTTCGGCGCGGATCTCGGTGACGATCGCGCGGGCGTCGGCGGCGTCGCGCGGGGTGACGTAGCCGATGTCGGCCTGGCGGGCGACGAGCCGGTACGGGACCGTCTGGTGGGCGAGGGCGCTGACGATCGGCTGGCCCTGCGGCGGGCGCGGGGTGATGGAGGGGCCCTTGACGCTGAAGAAGCGGCCCTCGAAGTCGATGTAGTGCAGTTTGCCGCGGTCGATGAAGCGGCCGGTGGCGACGTCGCGGATCTCGGCGTCGTCCTCCCAGCTGTCCCAGAGCCGGCGGACGACCTCGGTGTGGTCGGCGGCCTCGTCGAACAGCTCGGAGATCCGCTCCTGCCCGGCCGGGCTGCGCAGGCTCTCCAGGGTGATCGGCGGGAAGGTGCGGCGACCGAAGTGGGCGGCCTCGTGCGGGCGGGGCGTGATCTGCACGCGCAGCCCGGCCCTGCCGCCGCTCACATGGTCGAGCGTCGCGATCGCCTTGGATATATGGAACGGCTCCGTGTGGGTGGCCACTACGGTCGGGACCAGACCTATGTGCCGGGTGAGCGGCGCGACACGGGAGGCGACGAGTACGGCGTCCAGGCGTCCGCGGACCTGGTCGGTGCGGCCGTCCGGCTCACCGAAGCGCGAGGACTGCTGGCCCAGGCCGTCCTCGAAGGTCACGAGGTCGAGCAGGCCGTGCTCGGCCTCGGTGACGAGGTCGGCCCAGTAGCGGGCGGTGAACAGGTCCTGGGGCCGGGAGACCGGCTCCCGCCAGGAGGCGGGGTGCCAGCCGGTGCCGTCGAGGGCCACGGCGAGGTGGAGTTCGCCGGGGTGCGCGGGCGGAGGCGGTGTCGTGGGCATGCGGGGTGCCTTTCTGGAGGGTGGGGCGGCGGCTCCGGGCCGCGTGCGGTGCGCGACGCTCCGGCCGGGGTCAGGAGTTGTCGAGGGGCAGGCCGGGCGGGTTGGTCTCGGACTTCGCCACGGCCTCGTCGGAGAGGTTCCAGGCGGCCAGCCAGCGGGCGTACTGCCCGTTGTCGATCAGGTGGTTGACGGCGTCGGCCAGCGGCTTGGCGAGGCCGCTGTCCTTCTTCGCGGTCGCCGCGATCAGGCCCTGGAGGCGCGCCCCGGCACCGGAGAAGGTGCCCGCGCTGCGGGTGGCGTGGGGCGTCTTCGCGCTCTGCGTGACGTGGTAGGAGACCCCGGGGTTGGGGCCGAAGTAGGCGTCGATCCGGCCGCTCGCCAGGGCCAGGTAGGTGCTGTTGCTGTCCTGGTAGTGCTTGACGGTGAGCCGCTTGCCCTCTCCGGCGAGCCGGGCCTGCCACTCCAGCAGGATCTTCTCCTGGTTGGTGCCGGAACCCACGGCCACGGTCTTCCCGGCGAGGGCGCGGTAGTCGCCGCCGAACGTCCAGGTGCTCTTCTTCAGCACCTCGAAGGCGAGGTTGTCGCGCCGGTAGGAGGCGAACTCGTACTTCTTCTTGCGTTCCTCGGTGTCCGTGACGTTGGAGAAGGCCACGTCGGCCTTGCCGCTGTCGATGCCGACGAACATGTTCTCCCAGGTGAAGTTCTTCACCTCGGGCCGCAGGCCGAGCACCGCGGCCACCAGCCGGCCGAGGTCGGGTTCGGAGCCGGTGAGGGTCTTCTGGTCGCCGCCGACGTACTCCAGCGGCGGCGATCCCGCGGGCAGCGCGCCGACCGCGATGACGAGCGTGCCTCTCTTGCGTACGGCGGCGGGCAGTTCGGCGTTGAGGGACTTGACCTCGGGCACGTCGAGGACGGTCTGCCGAGCGGCGCCGTTGGACAGCCGCCCCACGGTGACCTTGCCCGCGGCGCCCTCCGTGGTGGTGGCGGCCTCACTGTCGCCGCCGCAGCCGGCGAGGGAGAGCGCGAGGGCGGCGGACGCGGTGCCGACGGCGAGCCCGCGCAGGGTCCGGACGGGGAGACGGTGACGGGAGGTGGTCATGGCGGCTGTCCTTGTCGGGGTGGAGGCGGCGGTGGAGGCGACGGCGGCGGCGGGAGGGTTCGGCTTCGGCTCCGGGGGCGGCTTTGACGGGCGCGGGGCCGCGGGGCCCTCGGCGGTCATACGGCGGCTTCGTTGCGGAGGCGTTCGCGCAGGCCGGTGGAGTGGGCGCGCAACCGCTGGAGCGGGGTCGGCGGCAGGGCGCGCAGGGCGCCGCGGGCGTAGTGGCGCTCCACGTAGAACTGGGCGGCGGAGACGACGCTGGTGAGGATCAGGTACCAGGCGGTGACCACGAGCAGCAGCGGCACGATGTCGCCGGGGTAGGTGGAGCCCATGGTCTGCGCGGAGCCGAACAGGTCGAGCAGGGACACGTAGAAGACCAGGGAGGTGCTCTTGACCAGGCCGATCAGCTGGTTGACGTAGTTCGGGACGATGGAGCGCAGGGCCTGCGGCAGGACGATCCGCCAAAACCGGCGGAGCCGGGGCAGACCGAGGGCGGCGGCGGCCTCGTGCTGGCCCTGGGCGACGGAGAGCACGCCGCCGCGGACCACCTCGGCCGCGTACGCCGCCTCGTTGAGGCTGAGTCCGAGGACGGCGACGGCCATGTCGGTGGCGAGCCGGGACTCGTCGAAGCGGAAGAAGGCCGGGCCGAAGGGGATGCCGACGCTGAGCGTCTGGTACAGGGCGGAGAAGTTGTAGAGGAAGATCAGCACCACGATCAGCGGCACGGACCGCAGCGCCCACACATAGGTCCAGCTCACCGCGCGCAGCACCGGGCTGCGGGAGAGCCGGGCGAGCGCCAGGACGATGCCGCCGAGCAGGCCCAGTACGGCGCTGAGCGCGGTGACCTCCAGGGTGACCAGGAGGCCGTCGAGGATGGTGGGCCGCAGGAACCAGTAGCCGAAGCGGTCCCACTGGTAGAACGGGTTGGTGGCCAGTCCGTGTGCGAACTGGGCGATCAGCACCAGGACGACGGCGGTGGCGATCCACCGGCCGGGGCGGCGCGAGGGGCGCACCCGCAGGGCGGTGGGGGGCGTGGGCGAGGGGGCGGCGGCCGGCGGTGCCTCGGCGAGGGACACGGCGGCGCCAGGGGGTTCACTCATGGTGGGCTCCGGCGAGGTCGGACGCCCCTGGCCACGACGGCATTCGCTCGGGGCCGCGGCGGCGCACCACGGTGTCTCGGGGACCGCGGTGCGGGCGGCGCGGCGCACGGCGGCGCACGGCTGGCGTCAGGGCGGGGGCAACGGATCACCGCGGCAGCGGTGTTCGGCACGGGGCGAAGAAGCGGGCCGGGGGCCGTGGGCCGGAGACCGGAGAGGGTCGTCAGGCCCGGCGGCGGGCACGGCCCGGCGCGGTACACGCGGTACACAGTGCGCTGCTGACGCGCAGCAGATCGACGGCGCGGTCGGTCACCAGACGCTGGGCGGAGACCGGCGGGGAGGACGGCGCGGAGGCCGGTACGCAGCCTCGGACGCGGCCTGTGGCCGTCCGGGGAGCTGCGTGCATGTCCGTCACCTGTCGCTTGTCGCCTGTGCCTGTTGCCTGTTGCTTGTCGCTGGGCCTCGCGTCCGGGGCGTCCGGTCCGGGGCGCGGGTGGGCGCGTGTGCCGCATCCGTGACCATTCCGGGCCGTAAGTAAGTCAGTTGTCCGTCCGAAAGTCAACGCCGGTCCGTCACGTGGAACGGCCGGTGGAACGGTCGGTGGAACAGCCGGTGGGACGGCCGACCGGCAGCCTGTGGGGCCGCCGGCATGATGCCATGCGGGAACGCCGATGTGACGGCCGGTGGGACGGCCGGTGGGACGGCTCAGGGCCGGTGGACCCGGTGGGTGCCGTCCGCGTGGGCGGCCCAGTCCAGGATCTGGACGGCCGCGCCCGCGGCCTCCAGGCCCCGGCAGTGGGCACGGTGGCGGCGGGCGATGCCTGCCGGGTCGAGGGCGGCGCGGAAGGCCGGGAGCGCGGTGAGGCGGCGGGCGTGGTCCCACAGGGCCGGGTGGTCGGCGATGCGGTGCACCGCGCGGGCGTCGAGGTGGTGGCGGTGCACGAGGTCGAGCTGGACGAGGGTGACCCACAGCGTCACGTCGGCGCCGGTGAGCCCGTGGCCCGCCACATGGTCCCGGTCGGTCAGCCGGCGCTCCAGCACGTCCAGCGCGCCGAGCAGCACACCGAGCGCCTCGGCCCGGTGGGCGGGGGCGGCGTCCGCCTCCCCGGCGCGCTGGGCGGCCTCCTCCACCTCCTGGGCGCACAGCCGCTCCACGGCCTCGACCGCGGCCTCCTCCGCGCACGGGTACAGGGCCGCCCGGCCGTCGCCGAAGTGCCGGTCCAGGTCACGGGCGATGTCGGGGGCGTGGGTGCTGACGATCCGTCCCGACCAGTCGTCGCTGAGCACCGGAGCGAGCGCCGGTCCCGGGTGGCGGTGCGCGCTCGCCTCGTACAGCGGGCGCAGGACCGCGTGACCGCCGTCCGGGCCGTCCGGCACCGCGGGCAGGACCGTCACCGGACAGCTCTCCCCGATGCCCAGCAGGCCGTGCACGACGGCGACACCCAGCCCTTGCGGACAGGCGGTGGACAGATGGAGCCGGTAGCGGCCGGGCACGGCGTAGTGGCCGCTGCGCGCGTCGCGCCCGATCCGGCCCCGGAAGGCGGGGACGGAGGCGCCGTGGGGGCCGGTGAGGTGGGCGGCGGTCTGCGGTGTGACGGACATGGGTCTCCCCGGGTACGGGCACGCGCGGACGCACGCGCAGCGGTGGCGGAGGCGGTGGGTGGCGGAGCGGCTGACGGCAGGGGGCGGGCGGCCGGGCGGCGGGCGGTCTGGGCCCGGCCCCCGCCCTGGACGTGGCGGGGGCCGGGCCGGGCCGAGCCGGGACCGCGTCCGGCCGGTCGCGGGAGATCGCCGGACGGCACGAAGCCGTAGGACGGTACGAGCGCGGGGTGCCCGGTCGGCTCGGTCGGCTCGGGCGCGGTTCAGCCGGACAGCGACGACGGGCTCGTGGCGCGGCGCATGAGGCTCATGGCGCTGCACACGCGCAGCAGGTCGATGTGGCGGCGCGAGGTGAGCAGGGGCGAGGGCCGGGGCGTACGGCTCGCACGGCCGGTCACCGGCTCAAGGCGCCTCATGATTCCCTACCTGTTCACTAGGGTTCCTCACTGGAGTGTCGGCCCACCCGGGGGCGCAGTCAAGGGGTCGTCCACCACCGGACGAGCGGAGCGTGCGCGGGCCGGTCCCGGAGGGGGCGGTGCGCCGCCCCGGCTCCGCCCGGCACAGCCCCTCGACGCTCGGGCCGGTTCCGCGCGAATGGCGCGCGTTCAGGCCGTACGGACGCCCGCCGCCGCCCCGGCCGCGTGGGCCAGCGGAGGCGCGATGGCCTGTGCGTCCGCCCCTTCCCCGACCCACAGGGAGATGAACAGCGCGGCGGTCGCCTCCAGCAGCCCCGCCCGTTCGAGGCCGCCGCCCGCCAGGGGTTCGCAGCCCGCGTCCCGCACCAGCTCCCGTACCCGTGTGAGGGCCGTCTCGGCGTCCCCGCAGAGGGGCACGGCCCGTGGCCGTCCGCCGAAGACGGGCGGCCGCATACGCCACATGTCCTCGTGGCAGAGGTTGAACGCCTTGACCACACGGGCTCCGGGCGCCGCCGCCGCAAGGCGCTCCGCCGCCGACGGCCCTCCCCCGGTGAGCAGCCGGAACCCCTCCCCGATGGGGTTGGAGCAGTCCAGCAGCACCGTGCCCGCCAGAACCGAGCGCAGCTCCCGCACCACCTCTTCCCCCGCACCGAAGGGCAGCGCGGCCAGCACCACGTCCTGCCCGGAACCGGCCGCCGTACGCAGCCCCGCGGGCCTCGCGCCGCCCCCGACGCCCCGTCGAACTCCGCGAGCGCATCGGAGGCATCAGCTCCAAGGTCCTCACCGAGACGCTGCGGCGGCTGCGGTACAACGGCCTGGTGACCCGCCGTACGCCCCCCGGACACCCCCTCCGCGGTCGAGTACGGCCTCACGCCCCTCGGCCGGACCCTGCTCACTCCCATCGGCGCCTTCGGCGCCTGGGCCTTCGAACACGGCGACGAGGTCATGGCCGCCCAGGAGGCGGCATGCCGTCCGACCGCCACGGAACACCACTCGCCGTCACGCTCACCGGCGACCGGCCCGCATCACGTGTGAGGCCGGAGCCGGTCGTCGAGCGCGGCGCCGACGTCGGGGCAGTTCTTCCGGATGGTGTCGAGGAAGGCGTGCAGCACCGGGGAGTGATCGCGGGCCGCGAAGGACAGGACGAGATCGGGCAGCGGCGTGCGCGGGGTCACTTCACAGAACCGCACTCCCGGACGCGGGACCGCCCTCATGCGGGACGGCCCCAGGCCGACGCCCATGCCCGAGGCGGCGAGGCCGATGATGGTGTGCACGTCCCTCGCGACGGTCGCGCCGCCGAGAGCCGATGAGTCCGTGCCCAGCAGGGCGCGCAGTCCGGCGACCACGGCGGGCTCGTCCTCACCGGCCGACACGATCAGCGGCTGGCGCCGCAACTGGTCGGCGCTCACCGAGCGTTGACCCGCATACGGGTGCGCCGTACTCACCACGGCGGTCACATGGTCGTGTCCGACCGGGACGGACACGAGATGCTCGGCTCCGGCACCCCGTGGCGGGCCGAGGGTGAAGGCCGCGTCGAGCTCTCCGGCGACGAGAGCCGAGCTGCTGCGGCTGGTCGCCATCTCGTGCAGTTCCAGTCTCACGTCGGGCCGTTCACGGCCGAACCGGCTCAGGACGCCCGGCAGCGGGTCGAGCAGTGCCGAGGCGACGAAGCCGAGTCGCAGCCGTCCCGTCTCGCCGCGCGCGGCCCGGCCCGCGTCGACCGTGGCCGCCGCGATCTCGTCGAGCGCCCGGCGCGCCCGCGCGAGGAACGCCTCACCGGCGGCGGTCGGGAACACCCCCTGCCGTGTGCGGTCGAACAGCCGGGCCCCGGCCTCGCGTTCCAGGTCGGCGATCTGCTTGGAGAGCGGCGGCTGCGCGATGCCCAGCGCACCGGCCGCCCGCCCGAAGTGTTCGTGCTCGGCGAGAGCGACCGCGTACCGCAGGTGTCGCGCTTCCATGACCCGCCCTCCGTCCGCTCGGCCCCGTCGATCCAATAAGTCCGATTGGCTTGATTGGACCGATTAGCCCGATCGAGTGCCGACAAGACCTCAAAGATATCGCCATGTCACTTACCAGATCTATCAATGGATGGCGCGGTGGCTGCCGTCTGGAATGGAGCCATGAAGAACGTATCCCTCACCGACACCGTCTTCGTCTTCGTGCACGGCGCCTGGCACAGCTCCGGGCAGTGGGCGGCGACGCAGCTTGCGCTGGCAGGACTGGGCGCCGCGAGCCTGGCCGTCGACATGCCGGGGCACGGCTTCGACGCGCCCCTGCCCAGCGGATACCTGCGGCCCGGTCAGCCGGGCCTGCTGACCGAGAGGTCACTGCTCGCCTCCCTGACGATGGACGACTGCGCCGAGGCGGTACTGAGTGTGCTGCGCCAGGCGCGTCACCGTCGCACTGTCGTGCTCGTCGCGCACAGCGCGGGCGGTGGTCCCGCGTCCCTGGCCGCGGAGCGGGCGCCCGAGCTGGTGGACCGGATCGTCTACCTGTCTGCGTTCGTCCCGGGCGGGCGGCCGCGGTTCCTCGACTACCTGGGCTCACCCGAGAACGCCACCGCGCTGGGCCGGAACCTGAACATCGGCGACCCTGAGGCCCTGGGCGCCGTACGGATCAATCCGCTCTCACCGGATCCCGCCTATCTGGCCGAACTGCGGGAGACCCACTACCACGACACCCCGCTGGACCGCTTCGACCGGTGGCGGTCCGCGCTGAGCCCTGATCTGCCCCTGGCCATCCCGACGGCGCCGGTCACCCTGACCGCGGCACGGTGGGGACGCATTCCACGGACTTTCCTGCGCTGTGCCGAGGACCGGGCGCTGGCACCGGCCGCGCAGGACCTGATGATCGCGGAGGCCGACCGCGCCTTCCCCGCCAGCCCGTTCACTGTGCGCACCCTGCCCGGCAGCCACAGCCCGTTCGCAGCCCGGCCGGGCGAGCTCGCCGCGGTCCTCGCCTCGTGAGCCGGTATCGGCCCGTGAAGGGGGCCCCGTTCCCGAGCGCGGGCCGGCTCGCGGCCGGTGACGGCGGGCGGCTCGTCCTGCCGGTCGTGCTGTGCGCGACATTCGTGCAGTTGCTCAACGTCACCGTCGCGCAGATCGCCGCCCCCGCGATCCAGGCCGACCTGGGGGCCGGCTCAGGTGCCGTGCAGCTGATCCTGGCCGGGTACACCCTGACCTACGCCTGCTTGCTCATCACGGCCGCGCGCCTCGGTGACCGGTACGGCTACCGTCGGCTGTTCATGCTGGGCACCGTGGTCTTCACGGCCGGTTCGGCAGCCGCCGCGTGTGCTCCCGACGCCGCGTTCCTCATCGCGGCCCGGCTGGTCCAGGGCGCGGGCAGCGGCCTGGTCGCCCCGCAGGTCCTGTCGATCATCCAGGTCGCCGTGCCCGCTGCCCGGCGCCCGCGGGCCCTCGGCCTGTTCGGTTCCACGATGGGCGTGGCGTCGCTGGCCGGGCCGCTGATCGGTGGACTCCTCGTCGGCGCCGACCTCTTCGGCCTCGGCTGGCGCTCGGTGTTCCTGGTCACGGCGGCGGTGGCACTCGTCCCTCTCGCGGGCGCGACGGTCCTGCCTCGCACGCGAGGCGCGGCCGGACAGCGCGTGGACGGGGTGGGCGTGTCGCTGACCACCGTGGGCTTCGGTGCGCTGGTGCTGCCGCTCGCGCTGGGAGGGGAGGCCGGCTGGCCCTGGTGGACATGGGCCGCTCCGGCCGTGTCCGCGGCCGTGCTCGGCTGCTTCGCCCTGACCCTCCCGCACCGGCCCGATCCCCTGGTGGATCCCTCGCTGTTCCGCGACCGGAGGGCGCGTGCGGGCGTTCTCCTGGTGTTCGTGTTCAACACCGGGGTGCCGTCCTTCACATATCTGCTCTTCCTCCATCTGCAATCGGCCCTCGGGTATCCCGCCCTCACGGCAGCGCTGACGTCGGCTCCCTTCGCGGCCGCGGCCGTGCTCGGCAGCCGTGGCGCACCCGCCCTGGCCCGCCGGCACGGGCCGGCCGTGCTCACGGCCTCGGCGCTGATCCTGGCGGGCACGGCCCTGGCTCTCGGGCCGCTCATCGGCACGGCGGCCGGACGCTGGGCGGCGTTGCCGGTCCTGGCTCTCGGCGGCGCCGCGTTCGGCTCCTTCACCGCCTCGGTGTTCGCTCCGGTGCTGGCGAGGGTGGACGGCTCCGCGGCCGGTTCCGTGTCCGGGCTGTTGCCCACGGCTCAGCAACTGGGCGGGTCGATCGGGGTGGCCGCGGCGGGACTCGTCTACTTCGCTCCCGCCGCCGACCCGGGGGCCGCCTTCCGGCACGCCATGCTCTACGAGGCCGCCGTCTTCACCGCCACCGCGCTGATCAGCCTCCGCCTGCGCGACCGGAACCGGCCGACCACGCCACGGGCGGACGCGGCGCGTGCTGCGGAGACGCTGGAAACACCTGGAACATGAGCCCGGCGAAGCACCGGGATGCGCGGCGGCGGGCTCGCAGCCCCGACGCCGACTCCGACTCCGAGACGACCCGCGGCCTCGTTCGCCTTCGCCGCCGTCGGGCGCGGACGCCGTGTGGATCCGCAGGCACCCGTCGGTGCCGAACATCTCGATCAGCTGCGACAGGTGGGCTCGGGCCGTACTGCGTACGGGGCTCTCGTCGCCGGTCACCGGCGTCCCTCCAGGTCGGCCCACACGATCTTTCCCCAGCGGCGCTCGTCCGTGCCCCAGTCCGCAGCCAACGCCGACACCAGGAGCAGGCCACGGCCGCCCTCCGCCTCGTCCCCCGGTGGGCAAAGCGCGGGAAGATCGCGAGAGAAGTCCACGACGGCCACCCGGACCGTCCGCACAGCTGTGCGCTCCACCATGACGCGAATGGATTTCCGCCGGGCGTGCCGGACCGCGTTGGCGACCAGTTCCGTCACGACCAGCGCTCCGTCCTCGACCAACTCGTCCAGGCCCCAGCAGGAGAGGGCGGTGTGCAGGAGACGTCGCGCGGTGCTGGCGCTCTCGGGCTCACGCGGCAAAGTTTCGCTGTAGCCAGGGTGTCCAGTCGGGCGGGCCTGCGTCGCAAGTCGGGGCATGTCGTTCTGCTTCCTCGGGTCAGGCGAGCCCCGGGGCCGGGCGAGCGGCCGCCGGAGCGCTGTCCGTTCATGGAACCGACACGCAGGGGACGCCGACAGGGGCGGAACGTCCCACTTTCGCCACGCTAGGCACTGACCCCCAGGAACTCCGCCAACGGCCGCAGCCCCGGCGGGTGGTCGGGCAGAGCCCAGAGGTCCCGCACGATGGCCACGGCCAGGGTGTGGTGCCGCATCCACGTCGGTGCCACCCGGCGCAGGGACTCCAGGGTCTTGACCGCTCCGGCCGCGTCCCCGATGTCCGTGTGCGCTCGTGCCACGTCCAGCAGGAGCCAGGTCCGCCAGGACGGCGGTGTGTCCTTGCTGAGCCGCATCCCCTTGGCCAGGGCCAGGGCGTCCTGCGGATGCCCGTACTGCACGGCGAGCCGGACACGTTCGATACGGACCGACGACGGGCTGAAGACACTGACCATGCGGTTGTCCCCGCCGTCGGGGAGCTCGGCGACCCGTACGGCCTCCTTCTCCGCCGTCTCCATCATCATCGCCGCACGCTCGTAGTCGCCGCTGCGCGCGGCCGACGTGGCGGCGCTCATGGTCAGCCCGCCCCACACCTTCAGGCCGTCGGCCGAGTCGGTACGGCCCGCGCCCGCCAGGTCATCGGCCGCGCGCAGCGCAACGCTCAGCGCGTCCTCGAGGCGCCCCTGCCGCTGGTAGGTCCACGCCATGGAGTTGGCGATCATCGCCGGAAGCAGTGGATCGGAGGACTGCCCGGCGGCGTCCGTCGCGCGTTCCAGACCGATGAGGGCCAGATCTGTCTTCCCCATCCGTACGGCGACATGTCCGGCGAGCTGAAGCGCCTTGCCCAGCGCCGCGAAACCGGCCCCGCGCTCCCCCTCGTCGCCCGAGGCCGCGGCGGAGCGCGCGTCCGCGATCAGGTCGGGCAGCGCCTCCATCACCGTGTCGAACTCGGCGGAGTGGTACCGCGTCCAGCCCTCCGCGATCCGCTCGCGCAGGCGGGCCGCGGAGAAGCCGGGCCCCGGCGGCTCGGGGGCCGGGCCCCCGAGCACCGGCATGACGGCGCGACGCACCGCCACGAAGCGCGGTCCGTCGTTCTCCCCGGTCGAGGAGACGGCAGGAGGATCGCCCACAAGCGTGGTCAGCTCCACGCCGAGCCCGTTCGCCAGCGCGTGCAGCGTGGGCAGGCGAGCCGAGTGCTTCCGTCCCTGTTCCAACTGGCGGATCACCTCGACGGACACGCCGGAGCGCTCGGCCAGCTCTTCTTGCGTCAGGGAGGCCAGGCGGCGCAGGCGGGGCAGAAGCCGCCGCAGGTCTCCGTTCGCCACGCGGCCACCGTACGCGGGATTCCCGCCCGGTGGCGAGCCCGTCGAGCCACTGCCGGTGCCCCGTGCCCCCGTGCCCGGGAAGCGGCACGGGGCACCGGCAGCCGCGGGTCAGGCCGTCGTGTCCCGGCGGCGCGTGACCAGGGTGATCAGGAGGGCGCCGGCGCCCGCGGCGACCGCACCGCCGCCGCCCGCCAGCAGAGCGCGCGGGGTGGTGTCGGCGAGGGAGACGGTTCCCGTGGCGGGGGTGACGCCGCCGTACTTGTGGGACTTCTGGTAGGCGGAGCCGGGGAGCTTGTCGGCGTAGCGCTGGTGCACGAGGTGCTGGTAGGCGGTGAGGGTGGTGCCGTGTTCGCCGACCGACTGGCGGGCGGACTCGTTGAGCGGCAGGACCTGCTGGCCGCTGACCCGGTACCAGGCGTTGAGCTGCGGTTCGGTGAAGGCGTAGCCGTCCTTGGCCTTGGCGGCGTAGCCGATCTCGTCGGTGCCCTGGGCCATGCCGACGACGGCGTAGCCGTGCTGCTGCGGCTCGATGCGGGCGGTGGCCTGACGGCCGTCGGCGGAGACGGACTTCACGGCCAGGTAGGCGACCTGGGCCGGTGCGCTGCCCGCCTTGCCGGTGACGAAGTCGGCGCTCAGCGAGTAGACCGGGACCGCGTCGCCCGCCGCCTCGGGCGACTTGGCCGCGGCCTGCGCGGTGATGTCGGCGCGGGCGGCCTGGTCCACGGGCAGGTGGCGGGCGCGCTGGTCGAGGTGGACGAAGAAGCGGCCGGCCATCTCCCGTGCCTGCGCGGTGTCCGCCGCGTGCGCGGCCTGGGCGAGGTCGGTGGCGGCGGGCGCCTTCGGGGCCGGTACGGACAGGTCGGCGGCGTGCGCGGAGCCGGTGCCGGTGCCGAGGAACAGTCCGAGGCTCACGCCCGCGCCGGCGGCGAGCGAGGTGGTGGCCGTCAGTGCACGGCGGGTGTTCTTCCTCATGCTGATCACGCCCCGACCCGGTAGACGGAACCGCCCCAGTAGAACTGGGAGTTGCTGATGTAGGAGTTGTAGTACATCTCCTGGTAGCGCTGGTTGCTGGGCCAGGGGTCGCTGAAGAGGATGGTGCCGGCCGACGCGTCGTAGCCGTAGATCACGCGCGCGTGGCCGCCGCCGGCGGTCCAGTACACGCCGGTCTCGATGGGCCGGTCGGCGTTTATCTCGCTCTGTACGGTGGCGAAGCTGACACGGCCGTTCACCTCCGTGCCCGCGCTCAGGCCGAGGGCGCGCCAGCCGCGCTGGACGGTGTACAGTTCGGCGGCCTGGTTGGGGCAGTAGCCGCTGGAGTAGCCGCGGGAGGCGAGGCAGAAGCTGTTCTGGCTGACGTTGCGCCCGTAGCCCTTGTACTGGGCGATGCTCAGGCCGGTGGCGGCCCAGCACCACTGGTCCTGCTCCTGCACCAGCTCGTTGAAGTTCAGGTTGGTGTACTGCGCGACGGCGGGGGCCGCCTCGGCCCGCGCGGCCGGGGTGGCGGCCTGGGCCATGCCGCTCGCGCCGACGAGCAGGGAGGTCGCGGCGACGGCCGCGGCCAGGGCGGCCCGGCGGCGGCTTCTCACCGCTGTCCCGGGGGTGGGGGGGCTGGGGATCGCTGGCCCTCATGGGCACACACGTCCTTTCGGGTGTGGTGGGGGGGTGGGGCCCGGACGGGCCCCCGGACCTGGGGTCCACCGCCGCCGCGTCGGCCTCCCGGGGACGTACGTCTTCGTGGTACGTCTTCGGGGTACGTCCTCGGCGTACGTCTTCCGGGTACGGCAGCGGGCCGGGCGCCCCCGCGCACCGCTGACGGCGCGGGGTTCGCCCGCATGGTGGCTCCGAAGCTCCGCAGGGATGTGGGGAGTTGCGGTCCCGCCACGGACCCAGACAGGCGCCGAGAGCCGGAGGCGGGGTTCGTGCTCGGCCGGAACCCTAGGGCGCGGAGCGATTTGCCTTCCATCCGGGCGCGGGATTTACGGATACGCGGGAAATGAAGCGCACATGACAGCCGAGTGGACGGTGCGCCACCGCCGGTCTCCCCCATCTCCGGGCAGACGCGCGGGCGACCGCTCCGCGCGAACTTCCTTATCTTCTGCCGGGTTTGAAGGTGTCTGCGGTACGCACGCGCCGCGCACCGCCCGCCCTCGGCGGTGGCCGGACCGCCACCACGAGGTGTTTCTTGCGTATCCGTAGCGCCCCGGACCCGTCTGTACGCATGCTGACCGGGGTCCGTACGCTGGGGCCGGATCCCGGCAGGAGCCGCCGGAACTCCTCTTGCCACGGGGCGGGCCTCCGAGCCCCGCCGGCCGGGCCGATCGAAAGCGATGGTCGATGACATGACCGCTGCCCAACGGTCCCCCTGGCTCACCCCGTTGCGTCTGGCGCTCGCGGGCAGCGGCTCGGTCCTCGTCCTCGTGGAAGGCCCCGCGGGCATGGGCAAGAGCCATGTCCTGCACGAGCTGGACGCTCTCCCGGAGGCCGCTGGGGCCCGTCGGATCCGGTGGCGGTGCGGCGCGGCGGAGGAACCTCCGGACACCGCCGACGGACCCGCCCTGCTCCTGGTGGACGACGTGCACCGGGCGACACCGGACGAGCGGCAGTGGCTGCGCCGCGCCGCGGAGCGGCCCCGCGAGGGCCTGGCGACCGTACTGGCCTACCGGCCCGAGGAGTTGGGCGGCACCGGCCTGCCGCTGGGCACCCCGGCCGTCTCCTACCCTCCCGGCCTCGCGGCCTTCCGGCACCGGCTGCGCCCCTGGGACGTGGAACGGGTGCGGCTGGCGGCCTCGGAGACCCTGGGCGAGCGCGCGACCCAAGAGGCCGTGGTCCGGCTGCACCTGGTCTCCGGCGGGGTGCCGCAGGTCGTGACCGATCTGCTCGCCGTTCTCCGCGCGGGCACGGGCTCCCGGTGCACGGCCGCCGACGTCGACGCGGCCGGCGTCCCCGTGCGGCTGGCCGAGCTGGTACTGAGCCGTACCGGCGCCCTGGCCGCCGCGGACCGGCCCGTCGTCTGGGCCGCAGGAGTGCTGGACGAACCGGCCGGCCGCGACGAACTGCTCGCCGTTGCCGGGCTGGACGAGGCCCGCGGCCGGGACGCGCTGCTCGCGGCCCTGTCCGGCGCGGCGCTGTCGGAGGTGGCCGAGGGGCGCTACGGATTCGCCGTACCCCTCGCCGCCCCGGCCGTGCGCGAGCACGTACCCGGACCGGTCCGCCAGGAACTGCACCAGCGGGCGTCCCGGGTGCTCTCCCGCCGACGGCCCGCGCCCTGGGCCGAGGTGGCCCGGCACCGCAGGGCCGCCGGACGGCGCAAGAGCTGGCTCAGGGCGGTGGAGAAGGCCGCCCGGACGGCGGTGGAGTCGGGCCGCCACCAGGAGGCGATCGGCCTCCTGGAACGGACGCTCGCGGTGCCGGAGGTCTCACCGGTGGACCGCGCCCGGCTGGCGCCGCTGCTGGCCCGCAGCGCGGTCGTCGGGCTCCGGTCGGACCAGACCGTGGACGTGCTCACCCAGGTCGTCCGGGACCCCGGCCTGCCCGTGGACGTACGGGGCGAACTCCGGCTCGACCTGGGCCTGATGCTGTACAACCAGATCGGCGACCTCGCCGCCGGAGTACGCGAACTGGAAGCGGCGGCCGAGGAGTTGAGCGAGGTGCGGCCCACGCTCGCCGCACGGGCGATGGTGGCGCTGGCCATGCCGGAGTGGCCGACGGGGGCGCTGCCGGGTCACCGCGAGTGGCTGCGCCGGGCCGCCGGCCTCGCCCGCGGCAGCGGGAACGACGTCGCACGGGCCGCCGTCGCCGCCAGCCGTGCGTCGCTGGCCGTCGTCTGCGGCGACCCGCAGGCCCGGCAGCTCGTGGCGGCGCTGCCCGTCGACAGCCCGTCGGCCGGATGCAGGGAGCAGGCCGTACGCGGGCTGTGCAACGCCGCCGACGCCGCGGTCTGGCGGGGCTCCTACCCGTGGGGGCGGGAACTGCTGGCCGCCAGTCTCGACCTCTCGGCCCGCACCGGTGCCCTGTACGCCGAGCGGACGGCGCAGGGCACGCGGCTGCTGCTGGACTGGTGGACCGGCCAGTGGGCCGAACTGGGCGGGCGGTGCGAACAGTTCATCGCGACGGCGGCCGACATGCCCGTGGTGGCGGCGGACGGGCACATGGTGCGGGGCATGCTCGCCTACGCCCAGGGCGACTGGGCGGAGGCACTGCGCTGGCTGACCGCCCTGGGGGCGCCCTCGCCCCAGTGCACCCGCATGCCGCTGGCCGCGGCCACGGCGGGCGCGCTGGTCCGTCTCGCGCTGGCCCGTGACGATCTTCCGGCCGCCGCGGACCAGGCGCGGTCGGCCTGGGCGGCCGTGGCCGACAAGGGCATCTGGACCTGGGCGGCGGAACTGGCCCCCTGGGCGGTGGAGGCGCTGGCACGCACGGGCGACACGGCGGCCGCCCGCCACATGGTCGTCGAGTTCGAACAGGGGCTGGAGGGAAACGACGCCTCGGCCGCGCACGCCGCCGCCGCGTGGAGCCGGGCCGCGCTGGCGGAGTGCGAGGGCCGCCGCCGGGAGGCGGTCAGGTCGTACCGGAAGGCCGCTGCCGCCTACCGGGCCCTGCCCCGCCCGTACGCCTGGGCCCTGACCACCGAGGGCGCGGCGCGCTGCGCCCTCGCCCAGGACGCGGAGCGCGCCGGCGCGGACGGCGGACCGGCCCAGGACCGCGCGGGCGAGCCGGACGGCGCGGACGGCGCCGCCGGTGACGGCCGGAGCCGCGCACACGCCGTCGCGTCCCTGCGGCACTGCGTCGACGAGTACACCGCACTCGGCGCGGTGTACGACACCGCCAGGGCCCGCGCCCTGCTTCGGGCCCACCAGCCCGCGGAGGCCCGGCGGCCGGGCCGTCCCGCCCTGGACGACCGGCTCTCCCCGCGCGAGCGCGAGGTGGCCGAACTCGCGGCCAGCGGCCTGATGAACCGCGAGATCGCGGTGGTCCTGCACCTGTCCCCCCGGACGGTGGAACAACATGTCGCCCGAGCCATCCGCAAGACGGGCGCCCTCTCCCGACGCGACCTCCTCCGCACGTCCGCAGAGACCCCGTAGCGCCCGTACCCCCTGTCAGAGAAGGCTGTTGTGCCGCCAGGGCACGACGGTGGCGGCCGTCCAGTCCAGCTCCCAGCCGGGCCGCACCCCGCGCGCACCCCACCCGTCCGGGCTCCTGCGCGGCAGGGGCTCCCCGGCCGCCCGCGCCGCGAGAGTCGCCTCACACACCCTCCGCGCCAACCGCACGGCCTGCCGCCCGTCGTCCGCACTCCCGGTGAAGATGTGCCTCCCCTGCCGCTCCGGCTGCGCCGCACTCCACGTGGGGACATCGACCTGGAAGTAGTGCTTGGCCACGACACCGCCTCCTCGTCCTTCTGTGGTGCCTTTGAGTGACGGTGACGCTATGCGGGTCTCCGCGCACCGGGTATCCGTGTCCGGGGCATCACGTATACGGAATCAAAGTGCCGGAGGCAGGATCGGCCCTGGAGTGCGGCGTACGAACAGACCCGCAAGGGCCGCCTCCGTCTCCAGCGCGACGCCGTCGACACCCTCAGCCGCTTTCGGCCGGCCCGCGATCACCAAGGCCGACAGTGGCGGCGATGAGCCACCGCCCTGCGCCACCGTCCGCTGGCGTTGCCGTCATCCACTCTCGTCCCCCACGCAGAAGCCCCGCCGGGACGCGCCCGGCGGGGCTTCGTTCTGCTATCGCGGACAGCTTCGGCGAAGGAAGCCCCCAGAACCGGGAGGAGCTATGACCTACCGATGATCAGTCCAAACTCTCAGCAAGAGCGATCCAGTCCACCACTTCCCTCTCCCAGTGAGAAGGATCAGCACTCCCAAGGAAGCCTGCCGCCGACCAACGGTCCCACAACCCGTCGGGCGCAAGTAGATCCTGCGAATTCACTGCGCCCAAGCGCCTCTCGATATGCAGCAGCACACCGAGGAACCACGGCCGATTTGCCCGGTTCTGTAGCTCGCCCAAACTGCGTCCGAGATACTGGTGCAATGCACTCGCGTCAGAGGGGCGACAGAACCGAGCCAGCGCGAACGCAATACCTTTTCCTGTGCGTCTGACATTCCCTTCCCTGAGAAAGCTGTGCAGCTCATCCCGAAATTCATATTTCTGGGCGAACCCGATGAACCAGCACGCCGTGAGCGCCTCCCGCCAGTCACCGCCCAATAGCTGCTCCAACTCGACCGACGAAGCCTTGCGACTGTCGTCCAGCATGGCCGTAGCGAACTCAAGGGCTTCCTCACGATCAGCCCTCATAAAGCTAGCAGAGAGGAGTCTTTTATATCTGTTCCCCGGCAAGCAATAGCGCACAAACAAGTCGCCTGCATTGGTTCCAGACATCCAAAACACCTCTCGCCAGCACGGTCATTCAGCGTCCGTCATCTGGAAGGACCGAATTCACAGCTCACCTGACAGCCTGTGACGCGGCCTTCGATCAGCACTTCCAGCTCTTCGAGTCCCCGGTCACCGGCAATCCGCATACGACTTGGATCGATCGCACTGCGTGGAATTCTCACCACCAGAGATCCGCTGTCGCCGAACTCTCGCGCCGTATCCAAATCCGGTGACCACGACGTGAATACGCTCTCCGTGTCATCACCTGAGTGCGCAACAGGGTCGCTGTGTCCACCGCGGGGCTCGGCGATTCCTGCTTTCGCCTCATCGAGCTTCCAGTGATTATTGGTGACTCCCCGGTAAAGGTAGTCTCCATCGGTTTCCCCAAGCTCCGTAGCTCGGGCGAAAACATCCGGATCAGCCAGCCCAAGCCCGGAGTGATCGTCGCCCGGGGGTTCCGGTGTGAGCCACTGGAGGCGGTGATCCGCTCACCGCTCCTCGTGCCGGACGGCTTCCCGGTGTGCCGACCGGGGCAGTTCGTCTCCACCGATGACGTGCTGCTCCGCTGGGACGAAGACGACACCCCCGTCGTGCTCAACCTCGCCTACTCCGCTCACGCCCTCGTCGCCGGCCTCACCCGCTCCGGCAAGTCGATCACCGTCAACACCCTGCTCGCCTACGCCTCCCTGATGCGGGACGTGCGCCTGATCGTGATCGACCCCAACCCCGTTGCCGTCGCGCCCTGGTGGCGCACCGCCTACAAGGTCTCCGACGCGATCCACCCCGACGAGCCGACCGAGATCCTGCGCTGGGTCCGCGAGGAGATGCAGCGCCGCGAGCGGTTGTTCTGGTCCGGACGCACCGACCGCATCACCGACTTCAGCCCCCGAGCTGCCGCTGCTGCTCGTGGTGATCGATGGGGTGGCGAACTACGCCCGCCACCCCGACCGCAAAGCCCGCGAATGCTTCGAGGTTGAACTGCTCGCCATCGCCAGCCAGGGCGCCAAGCTCGGCATCCGGCTGTGGCTGCTCACCCAGAAACCCTCCGCCGACGTCCTCACCACCGCCGTACGAACCAACCTGTCCGCCCGGATCTGCCACCGCGTCGACACCATCGAAGACTTCCTGCACCTCTTCCCCGACGGCCGGGACCTGGACATCACCGCCGCCGACCGCACCCTGCCCAAAGGCGTCTCCATCGCCTCCGGCGGCGACATGCGCACCCCCGTCCGACTGCGCTCGGTCTACCTGCCCACCGAAGCCTGCTGGCAGATCAACGACCTCATGTGCGCCGAAGGGCTCAACGTCCGCGACCTGCCCGACCGCGTCAACCTGGACAAGGCCGCGTGACCGCCGCCTCCCGGTCCCGCTTCGCAATGATCCCCGGCAAGGGCGTGTAGTCGCCAAACCCCCGCCCCTGCCGGGGCCTCCCTCCTGTCCATCCACGGCACACGTGTGCCGCAGCGCAGAGAGAGTCGCCAGGATGCCACCGCCCACCCCGACCACCGCAATCCCCCGCCGCGAACCGGCCGCACCCACGCTGCCCACGTTCACCGGGTACCGCGACCTGCTCGGCCTGGTACGGCAGCTGTCCTCGCTCGGCGGCTGCGCCCAGCCGATCCGGCTCGAAGGCCAGCGCACCGAGATCGACGCCTTCACCGGCGAGATCCTGCGCGAATTGAAGTCCAAGGAACTGCCCGCCGGGCACCTCCTGGTCCGCTGCGGCAACCGCCGCACCACCCGCTGCCCCTCCTGCGCCGAGCTCTACCGACAGGACACCTACCACCTCATCGCCGCCGGCCTGCACGGCGGCAAGAACATCCCCGAACAAGTCGCCACCCACCCCCGCGTCTTCGCCACCCTCGCCGCACCCTCGTACGGACCAGTCCACGAGGGACGCGTGGGTGGCTCCGCCCGCTGCCGCTGCGGACGCACCCACACCAAGAGTGACCCGCTCCTCGGCGCCCCACTCGACCCCGAGCGGTATGACTACACCGGCGCGGTGCTGTGCAACGCCCACGCCCCGACCCTGTGGGCCCGCTTCATGCTCCACCTGCGCCGCACCATCGCCGCCGCAGAGCCGGACTTCCGCAGCGCCTGCTGCACAAGGTCGTCCGGGTCTCGTACGCCAAGGTCGCCGAGTACCAGCAGCGCGGACTGATCCACTTCCACGCCGTCATCCGCCTCGACGGCCCTGCAGGCTCCTACACCCCGCCACCCGCCTGGGCCGCGCCCGAACTCCTCGCCAACGCCATCCGGCTCGCGGCCACCCGCACCCACATCGACGGGCCGAAGATCAACGCCCGCACCCACTCCTTCGCCTTCGGCAAGCAAATCGACACAAGGATCATCCAGTCCACCGCCTTCCAGGCCGGAGCCACGATCACCGAGGGCAAGGTCGCCGGATACGTCGCCCAGTACGCCACCAAAGGCACCGAAGCCGCGACCGGCACCCTCGACCACCGGCTCAAGAGGATCACGGAACTCTGGTTCCAGTCCGTACCCGAGCACGCCGCCCGCATGATCCGCACCGCCTGGACCCTCGGCGCCCGCGACGACCTCAGGCACCTGGACCTGCGCAAGTGGGCCCACATGCTCGGTTTCCGCGGCCACTTCTCCACCAAAACCCGCGCCTACTCCACCACCCTCAGCGCGCTCCGGGCCGCCCGCGCCGCCTGGCACTGCCGCCACACCCCTCCGCCCTCACCAACCACCCTCGTCCTCGCCCACTGGGCCTACGACGGCACCGGCCTCACCCACGACCTCGAACGCCTCGCCGCACTCATCCACGCCGGCCCGACACCCGAACAGGGAGTAACAGCCGGTGCGTGACGACGAACTCCTCACCGTCCCCGAGGCCATGGCCCGCCTCAAGATCGGCCGCTCCGCCCTCTACGACCTCCTGCGCACCCGCCGCCTCGCCTCCCTGACCATCGGCCGCGCCCGTCGCATCCCCGCCCGCGCCCTCGCTGACTACGTCCAGCGCCACCTGGAAGAAGCCGCCCGATGGCCGCCCCCAAGCGCAAGAAGGCCCGCGCCAACGGCGAAGGCACCATCTACCAGCGCAAGGACGGCCGCTGGGAAGCCGCCGGCTACGTCCTCGCCTCCAACGGCACCCGCAAACGTGTCCGCGTCTACGGCACCACCCGCAAGAATGCGGCCGATAAGCTCGCAGAGAAGATCGCCGACAGCAACCGCGGCTTCCCCGTCGCCACCGCCGACAGCACCCTCGGCGACTACCTCACCTACTGGCTCGGCAGCGTCGCCGTCCACCGGCTCCGCGAGAACACCCACACCCGATACGCCACCTGCGTCCGCCTCCACCTCATCCCCGGCCTCGGCACCAAGAAGATCGCGCGCCTCACGGCCAAGGACGTACGCACCTTCCTCGACCGGCTCCGCACCACCTGCCAGTGCTGCACCCAGGGGCTGGACACCGAACGGAAGCAGTGCTGTGCGGTCGGCGAGTGCTGCCGGAAGCGGCTGTCCGCTTTGACCGTGGCCTACGTGCACTCGGTGCTCAAGTCGGCACTGGAACACGCCGTCCGCGAAGACGAGCTGCCCCGCAACGTCGCCCGCAACGTCAAGACCACCACGTACCAGCCCACGCGCTTCCGTCCACTCACCGCGGCAGAGGCCCGTCAGTTCCTCAACGCGGCCCGCGCCGACCGGCTCCACGCGCTGTATGAACTCGCACTACGAACCGGACTCCGCAAAGGCGAACTCCTCGGCCTCCGTTGGGAAGACCTCGACCTCACCACCGGAACAGCCAGCATCCGGCGCTCACTCCAGCGCACACGCACCGGCGGCCTCACCCATCTCCCCACCAAGACCCGGGCGTCCGAACGCCGTATCGCGCTCCCGACCGAATGCCTTCACTCCCTCAAGGAACACAAGGAACGGCAGGACACAGAGCGCGAGACCGCAGGGCCAGACTGGAGAGACAACGGCCTCGTCTTCACCACGCCCACAGGGCGGCCTCTCGACCCGGCCAACCTCACCCGCCGCTTCCGCACCTTCCTCGACCGGGCCGGACTCCGCCCCATCCGCTTCCACGACCTCCGACACTCGACCGCCACCCTGCTCCTGGAACAGGGAGTCGACCTCATCGTGATCAAAGAACTCCTCGGCCACGCCCACATCGGCGTCACCGCCGGCGTCTACGCCCACGTCCGACTCCGCCTCCAGCGCCAAGCCATCGACACCCTCGGCAACGCCCTCGGGTCGACTGACGACGGACCTGAAGACCCACCCACCACAGCCGTCGTCCGCTGACGTTGCCGTCAGCGTTGCCGTCAAGCCCCCTCCCAGACCACTGCTGCCCCCACCGGATTCTCCGGTGGGGGCAGCAGTGTAATTCCTCGGACATCCCTACGGGGAATCATCCCAGCAAGGCATCTCAAACCTCGACCAGCACACCTCCGCGCGAGAAGTCGAGAGATTTAATGCCGATTTCTTCGATCCCTCTCGGATTGGATTCCCACGGCCGGAACCCAACAATCGGACGCGGAGATCCACCTCCCCAAGAATCCCAAGAATTGAAGTAGATCGAGGCTCTGACTATTGGCCCATAAGGACCAACAGCCACGGGCTCCCCAATCGATTGCTGGATGGCACCCAGCACTTGTCCCACCTGGCCAGCATCGACCCTCTCCTGAGTGCTCCAACAGCCGAGCCAGGACACCGGCGGCAGTGATTCAGGGGACCGCAGGCATACCCAGGTCCTTTCGGGAAGCTCACTATCCCCACGCAGCACGTACGCCGTGAAGTGTACGGACGACTCCAGTCGGACAGCCCATGCCTCCACTAGTTCCCCCCAATCATCATTTCGATGAGCGTATCCGGGTGCATCCGCCCGTCCAGAACGCGGTTCCTTATCTCCTCGGTTCTGTTATTCCCGTCAGCGATATGCAGCCGAGATCCGGGAAGATTTATATCATCCCCAGGAGCGAAATCCCTGAACCCGGTAATAGGTTCGCTTCCATTCGGCCCGCCGAATCGGATCAGGTCGTCATTACTCAGCGACGTCACACCGCCATGCCCTGCATCGACGCTGCCATACATCTGCTCGCGAGTCGCGGGGTTCCCCTGAATGCGGTCCAACATCTCACTCGCCTTTGCATAAAAGCGCGTCGGCCTCTCATGGATCGGCAGGTCCGAGAGAGCGGAATTGCAGTTGTGAACCAGGACCGACGCGGCCCCCGCCAGCACATAGTACGTGTGCAGGTCCGACACCGTCATGTTGTGGACGGTGGTCTGCGCGACCGTCCAGCGGGTGACGGCCGTGATCTGGACGTGCGTGCCCGAGCTGGTGCGGAGCCATTCGCCCGGCTGGAGGTCGGTGGCCTTGACCCAGGTGTTCAGGGCGGGGACCCAGAAGGGGTGGCCGTCGGTCGCGGTGACCTGGGCCGTCTTCGTGCCCTTCGGGCCGTCGGTGTCGATCGTGACCTTGACCAGGTGCTTGAGGCCCTGGCCACGGATCTCGGCCGTGACCGTCTCGACGCGGGTCTCGCCCGTCTTCGGGTCGGTCGCGACGACCTTGTCGCCGGCCTTGACCTTCTCGATCGGCTTGGTGGAGCCGTCGGCCATCAGGACCCTGGTGCCAGGGGCGAAGCTGTTGCACGTCGCGCCCTCACCGCTGCCGCCCTCGCCGGCCTTGCCCGAGCCGCCGCTGCCGCTGCTTCCGCCCTTGCTCTTGGCGGATCCGCCGGAGTGGCCACCGGGTTTGGAGCCGCCTCCCCCGGACTTGCCGCCACCACGGGTGTGGGACGACACCTTCGGGGCCGCCTTGGCCTGGGCCGCCTTGTGCCGGGGGTTGCCCGTCTTCTTGGCGGCTTCCAGTGCCTTGTCGGCGGTTCTCTTGGCTGCCTCGGCCGCTCTCTTCTTGGCTCGTTGCGCCGCCAGCTTCTTGGCTCGCTCGATGGCGAGTTTCTTCGCTCTCAGCGCCGCGGCCTCGGCGGCCTTCGCCGCCTTCAGCACCAGCTCGGCCGCCTTCTTGGCCGCCTTGAAGGACTCGACCGCCTTGATGGTGCGCTTGACGGCCTTGATGACGGACGGGATCTTGCCCAGCTTGGTCCACGGGATGGCGTCGACCGCGATGCTGATGCAGGACCACATGCTGCCGCCGAAGCAGGCGATGGCGTCGTTGATGCCGATGAAGTCCTTCAGCGTCTCCCACGCCACGGCCAGGATCACCGAGGTCAGGGACTTGCCCTGCATGGCCTGGGCCTGGGCGACCTGGGCCGCGGACAGACCCGCGCCCGCGAGGGCGGCGGCCCGCTCCGACGCGGTCAGCGAGATCGCCATACCCGTCGGGTCGGAGAACGTGACCGGGTTGTTGTGCGCGTAGGCGTAGCCGTTGGACTGCTGGACGTCGTTGAGGTCCACCACCGGGTCGGCGGACAGGAAGCGTCCGACCACCGGGTCGTACAGACGGGCGCCCAGCGGCTGGTAGCCGGAGGGATCGTCACGGGGCGCGCCCAGGAAGCCGCTGTGGCTCTGGAAGTTCACGCCGGCCGTGTCCGCGCCGCGCTGGTTGCCGAACGGGTCCTGCTTGCGGAAGCGCACCGGCATCCCGCTGCCGAGGTAGACCTCGGCGTACGAGCTGCCCTGGTGGTCGCTGGTGAGCGCGACCATGCGCTCGCCCGCGCCGCCGTTGGCGTACCGCATGACCGCGCCGCCGGGGGCGTCGTAGGTGCGCTGGGTCTGCACCATGACACCGCCCTGCTGGACGGTGACCTCGGACTCACCGAGGGTGAGGGTGGCCTGCTTGCCCCGGATGGTCAGCAGGCGTTCCCCGCTGGGCCCGTAGATGTAGCGGGTGTCGTTCTGCGGCAGCCACACCTGGGCCGCCTTGGTGCTGTCGCAGGTGGCCAGCACGATCGGGGTGGAGTCCGCCGAGTTCGCGTCCTGGACCGCCAGGCACAGGCCCGAGGCGATGTGCGTGAGCTGCCCGGAGGCGTTCCGCTTCAGCTCCTGCCCGGCCGAGCCGTCGCACTTCTGCAACTGGAGCGCCGACCCCGCCGTGCTGCCGGCCGGCTGCAGGCACCACTTGTCGTAGATGGTCAGCGTGCCCCGGTCACCGTCGGTCTGGGCCGCGCCCGGAGAGGGCACGAAGCGCCAGCTCTGGGCCGGTGAGGCGTTGCAGGTGTAGAGCTCGATCTTCCGGCCGGCCTCCGTGAGGCCGCCGTTCAGGTCCAGGCACTTGTCAGCGAGGCCCACGTACGGGGTCTTGCCGCCGCTGCCCGCGCCCTTGATCCGCTCGACCTTGCCGTCGTACGTCCAGGACAGCTCCTGCTTGTCGCCGTTCTCGACGGACGTGACGGACTTGGTCTCGCCGGTCAGCTCGTACAGGCGTTCCGCCTCGGCCTTGACCTGCGCGCCCTGGGGCGTGGTGTAGGTCTTGGACACCTTGGTCAGCGTGTGCGGCTGGGTGCCGTCGGCCTTGCCGTAGGCGTAGGTGGTCGTGGCGTCCTTGGCGGTGGCGCCGGTGAGGTCCTTCTCGGTCAGCTTGGTGCGGTTGCCGAGCAGGTCGTACTCGTACTCCTGCCAGTAGCCGGAGCCGTCCTTGCCCGCGGCGACGTTGAGCGTGCCGTCGCTGTTCTTCGGACCGGTGCAGGAGCTCTGGTCCTTGGAGGTCCAGGCTGTCTTCAGCTCGCCCAGCGGGTCGTAGACGAAGCACTGGCGCTCGTCGACGCCGGTGGCCGCCTCCTGGATGGAGGTGACGTTGCCCGACGGGTCGTAGGTGTACGACCGCTTGGAGACGAGGTTTCCGGAGACGAGGGTCTTGTCGTCGCTCTTCTCGCGGAAGACCTGCTGGTCCTTCAGCTCACCGCTGGACTCGTCGAAGGTGTTCTGCGTCCAGACCCGGTAGGGCTGGGCGCCGAGCGTGGAGCGCAGCACCTGGCCGTAGGGGTCGTAGACCGTCTCGGAGCCGTACCAGTCCTTGCCGGAGACGGAGAGGGGCTTGCCGTCCTTGTTGTAGCGGACGACGATCCTCTCCTGGTCCAGCTTGCCCACCTTCGGCAGCGTGGACTCCTCCAGCACACCGTTGTCGGCGTACTTGTAGGAGTACGTGTAGGACTCGTCCAGGCCCCAGGTGGCGGCCAGGGTGCTCGGCAGGCTCAGCGTGGTCGAGGTCGGCTGGTAGTCCTTGGTGTAGCCGTTGACCTGCTGGGTGTACGCCTGGCCGTCGGTGTAGCGGGTGGCGGTGTAGGGCATGCCCTTGCCGCCCGGCGCCAGGTCGTAGGTGAGGCTGGAGAGCAGGGTGCCGGACGCGCTGTCCAGGCGCTGCTCGGTCGGCCGCGACAGCTGGTCGTAGCCGTTCCACACGACGGTGCCGCGCGCGTTCTTCGTGGTGAGGACGCGGTCGTGGTTGTCGTACGTGGTCTTGGTGGCCCCGGCGTCCGGGTCGGTGGCCGTGTCGAGCCGGCCCCGGTGGTCGTAGGTCCACGTCCACGGGTGGGCGGCGTCGGCGGAGTTGGCCGCCTTCACCAGCTGCCCGCGGGGGTCGTACTGGTAGCGCATCGACGTGAAGCCGCCGGGCGCGTCGGCGTTGAAGGTGTCGACGCGCGAGGTGCGTCCGAGCGCGTCGGTGAAGACGCGGTAGTCGGAGGTGCCCTGCGGGTTGTCGACCTTCGACCAGTCCAGGCCGTACTCGTAGCGGGTGGCCCGCTCGGGGACCTCCTTGGACTGGGTCTCGCCGGTCAGCGGGTCCGCGACCTTGAGGACCGGGGTCTCCTGGAGCACCCGGCCCGAACCGTCGTAGGTGTAGCGGGTGATGTTCGGGACGGCGGTGTCGGCGAGCGGTGTGAACAGCTCGCCGGGCTTGGCGTCGTAGGTCAGATAGGCGTTGTTGGTCTGCCAGACCTCACCGGAGCTGTTGTACAGCGTGTCGGTGATCAGCCAGCCGCCGCCGTCGGCCTCCTCCTGCGTCTGCCGTTCGCGGCCGAGGCCGTCGTAGAGGGTGACGGAGGTCTCGACACGGTCGTTGTAGCCGCGCGAGTAGGTGGTGACGTAGGACGGCTTGCGGTCCTCGCCCTCCTTGTACTGCGGGACCGTGTAGACGGCGTGGAAGTCGGGCACGGCGCCGTCGGCGGGCGGCCGGTCCGCGGCCCAGGCGTTCTCGAGGCGGCCCAGCGGGTCGAACTCGGCCTGGGTGACGTGGTTGTTGGCGTCGATCGTCTTCGTCGTGGTGCCACGACCGGGCTCGATCTCACGGATCTCGGACTGGCCGAGGGCGTTGGTCTCGGTGACCTTGAAGACCTGGCCGCGGGCGGGCTCGTAGGTGATGAGACCGGCGGTCTTGTGGTCCTGGTCGGTGGTGCGGGTGACCCGGCCGATGTCGTCGAACTCGGACGTGCCGTCGGACTGCCAGCCCGTGCCCTCGCCGTTGACCGACCAGGTCTCGGACGCCTCGCCCTCGGTGGCGTCGGCGAGCGCGGCGCCGTACGCCTGCCCGTCGTACGCGGTGCGGGTGCCGCCGGACAGCGTCGACAGGTTCGTGAAGTCGGCCGCGGCGCAGGTCGTCGGGGAGATCAGGACCTGCTTGGTCAGGCCGATCAGGTTCTTCTTGGTGTTGTGGACGTACTCCGACTTCGTGCAGGACTCGTCGCCGGTCCTGCCGGTGTCGCCGAGGGACTCGACCTGGACGGGCAGGCCGTAGGCCGTCTCGTACGTCGTGTGGGTCTTGACGGTCCGCTCGGTGCGGGTGTCGTCACTGTTGGTGCCGGAGGACTTGGTGTAGGCGATCTCGTCCGGCTCGGTGACGCGCCAGGCGCGCAGCGGGTCCAGGCCGTCGTCGCGGTCGCGGTGGGCCAGTTCGGTGGCCTCCGGGACGGTGACGGAGCGGGAGACCCAGTCCGTGTCGGCGTCGGTGGCCTTGTCGTAGTCCAGTTCCTCCGCGATGCGGCCGGCGAACGCCTCGCGGTCCTTGGCGATCTCGGTGCCGGCGATGTCCTTCATGGACACGCTGTCGCCCATGCCGCGGAAGAAGCGGGTCACCGACTTGGACTGCTTGGAGCCGATCGAGGGATCCTCGGAGCCGGTGATCACCGTGGTCTGCTCGACGCCCGCGAACTGCGAGTACGTGCGGGTCGACTTCTTGGTGAACTCCTGCTCGGCGAGCTTCCAGCCCGGGTTCTTGTACGTGTACGACGTCTTGGTCGCGAACGCCCCGTCGACGTTGGGGAGTTCCTCGATGGAGTCGACGACGTACTTCTGGAACCAGTCGATGTCCTCGACCTCGGGGTCCGGGGACCAGAACGAGGGGTAGCACAGCCGGGTGTTCGTCTTGAGGGCGGCGGAGCCCTTGCCCGGCAGGCCGGTTCCGGTGGCGCAGTCGCCGGTGGGCTGCTTGTAGGTGACGACGGTCTCGCCGCCGTACTCGTTGATGACGCGTCCGATGCGCGGCCGGGAGAAGCCGGGCCGCGGATCGTTCTGCCCGCGCATCACCCGGTTCGGCATGTCGTCGACGGTGGGCTCGAAGCGCACCGCGTTCATCGCGACGCTCTTGTCGGTGCTGCCGCCCCGCGCGAAGCCGGTGCGCTGCACCGACTCCAGCCACAGCGCCGTGTTCGGGCCCGAGGTGAGGACGGGGAAGTTCTGGGTGAGCGTGAAGCGGTCCACGACCTGACGGGCCGTGGTGTCGGTACGGCGCTGCGCGGAGGTCTGGATCTGCGTCAGGCGCTTGCGGCTCCAGAAGGAGGGGCCGGCGTTCCAGCACTTCGTCTTGTAGGTCGAGGTGACCTTCCTGCAGTTCAGGTCGGCCGGGGTGTCGTACCAGATGCGGTACTTGCCCGGGTCCTTGTCCTCGAAGTTGGCGTCGGAGCAGGTCAGTCCGCCCTCGGGCAGGCAGCGCTCCTCGACGGTGAAGTTCACCCGGGCCGGCGCGGTGGCGGTGAAGAGGGTGTCCTTGCGCTGGCCGTAGTCGATGTGGTCGAGCCAGCCGTCGCGGTCGTAGACGACCGGCGCCTTGAAGTCGAAGTTGCGGGCGTAGTAGTTCTGGTCCTTCTTCCACCACAGGGACATGGCGTTGCCGTGGATGTCCTCGACGTAGTCGAGGTTCCAGCGCCAGCCCTGCGTGCAGGCGGAGTGGACCCAGTCGCCGGCCTTGTAGCAGTCCTCGCCCTCGTGGTTGCCGTAGACCGGCACGGTGAGCACCGAGTCGGTGGTCGGCTGGCCCGAGGTCCAGTTGGGCAGCTTGTTGAGACCGAAGTGGTAGCGGGTGCCGTCACGGGTGGTGACGACCCAGTACTCGCCCTTGTAGGCGCCGTTGCCGTTGCCCGCGTCGGTGAGGCGCTCGATCTTCGAGCCGTCGCCGTTGGCGGTGAACCACTCGTGCTTGTCCTTGTCCCAGACCAGCTCGGTGGTCATCCCGCCCAGCGACAGGGTCGCGTTGTCCGAGCCCCAGCACAGGTCGGCGGTGCGGTGCGTCTTGTTGTTGGACCCGGTCTTCTTCGAGTCCTCACGGCAGTTGGCGTACGTCCGGGTGATGGAGCCGGGGTTGTAGTCCCAGCCGTCACCGATCCAGGAGGCCTGGTTGTTCGTGGCCGAGGTGCGGCCGTCCACCGACTGGGAGGAGTAGCCCAGGGAGATCTTCGGCATCGGGCCGCCGGCGGTCTGCGGCACCTGCACGTCGTAGGAGTACGTGAACGCGCCCGAGGAGGAGCCGGCCGCCCAGGCGCCCGACGACAGCAGCGGGGACGCGGTGAAGTCGCCGCCCGCGGAGGCTCCCGTGTCCATCGCGCCGATGACCTGCGGACCCGAGGCGTCCACCGCCGGCAGCACATCGCCGTCGCGGTACGACGCGGTCCGGACCGAGGCGCCCGAGGCGCTCGTGCCGGTGGTGTCGTGCGCGAGCAGGGCCCCGACCGGCACGGAGCCGGTGAGGATCTGGTGCCGGGTGGCCTTCTTCGAGGCCTTGTACTTCGTCGGTGCCTTGGCGGCGGCGACGACCTTCACCGAGCTGCGCAGCCGCTCGGGCCGCTTCTCGGTCTTGCCCGACATGGTGGTCGTACCGCCGTCGGCGGCGCAGTCTCCGCTGTCGGGGCTGTCCATGACGCAGTTCGGCAGCAGGACCATGCCGAAGCGTGAGGCGGCCTGCGTGCCGTACAGGTCGGCGAAGCCGGCGGTGTCGACCGCGATCGAGACCTGCGCGGCCGGATCGGCGTCGGCCGGCGGCGTGACCTTCATGATCATGCCGGAGACGCCGGCGTCCTGCGAGGCGGACGGCGCGGCCAGGTCGACCTTCCAGTCGCCGTCGATGGCGGCCGGGTCGGCGCCCTCGGGCACGCCCACCGCGATCGGCAGGTCGTCGACCGGGACCGTGGTGCCCGGTGCGGTGTCGGCCGTCAGGGTGGCGACACCGCTGTCCTGGGACCACGGGGTGACCGCGCTCGGGGTGTAGGGCGTGACGGGGACCTCGGGCGCGGTGGTGAGGTTCTTCTCCGCTTCCTCGTCCGCGTCCAGCGCGGTGGGGACGGGCAGATCGGGGAGCTTGACCTCCTCCCGGCTCATGCCGGGGCCGGGTATCGCCCACGCCTCCGGGCCGAGACTGGTCACCAGCAAGGTCGTGGACAACAGAAGGACGGTCGCCGCGCGGCTTTGCCGGCGGCGCCGTCGTTGTGACTCCGTCGTCGCCGGGCGGAACCGCCTCAGCCACGACGGTGGACTTTGAGCGCGCATACGCGTCGACCCCACCAAGGCATACGAAGAAAAACGACAGATGACTCCGCACCCTCTGTCATGAGCGCCACACAATTCAAGATCGATCCTCGGAGGTTCCATCGATGTAAGTGATCCGCGTCACGGGACAGGTGTCAGCGGATCGGCACCTACGGGCAACAAGTCGACAAGGCCATGAATATCCGCCGCAAAGGCCGCACTCCGGGCGGCCAAAAGCCGCACATGACGCATCGTCAAGCGGCGGCCAACTCCGGCCCATGCGTTCGTCACGGATTCATAAATTCTTCACACGTGGACCAGCTGTGCAGATCGTGTGATCGTGTGCGCGCCCATGCCCATCCGCCCAGGTCCCCACGGGAGTAGACCGCCGCCGTGTCCGCGCCGCATCGTTTTCTCAGCCCCTTCGTGCGCACGCGCACCAGGCTGGCCCTCACCCTCGGCCTTGTGCTGGCCGCCCTGACCGCTGCTCTGTTGCCCTGGTGGCAAACTGACGGAGCCCCACCCCCGCAAGCGCGCAAGGCCACCGGCGCGCACCCCGCGTCGACGCCTCCGCGTGACGAGAGCGCCGCGCAGGCCGAGGCCCGGCGCACCCGCAAGCAGGTCCTCGTGGAGACCGCCACCACGGCGACCTCCCAGACCTGGGCGCAGCCGGACGGCCGGCTGCGCACCGTCATCACGGCCACGCCGACCAGGGCGAAGACCGCGACGGGCGCCTGGGCGCCGATCGACAACCGGCTGCGCCGGGTGCCGAACGCCCCGCGCAACCTGGGCGTCCAGCCCGTCAACGCCGCCCACCCGATCCGCTTCTCCAGCGGTACCAAGGGCACCCACGCCGATCGCTCCTTCACGCGCCGGCCACTCGTCGACAGCGACGACAGCCCGAAGGTCCACGACACGCTGCTGGCCGAGGTCGACATCGACGGGGACACCGTCGCCTACACCTGGCCCGGCGCCCTGCCCGAACCCGTCCTCGACGGACCGCGCGCCCTGTACCCCGAGGTACTGCCGGGCGTCGACCTGCTGCTGGTCGCCCGCGAGGAGGGTGGCTTCGCACAGCTGCTGATCGTCAAGAACAAGGAGGCCGCCCGCTCCGAGGCCCTCGCCACGGTGACCTACGGGCTGCGCTCGGCGACGGCCCGCTTCCGCCAGGACAAGAGCGGCAGCCATGTGGTCGTCCAGGACACGTCCGGCAAGGAGATCGGGTCCATCCCGACCCCGTTCGCCTGGGACTCCGCGGGCCGCGACCCCGAGCTGGCCGAGGCCGGGAAGGACAGCACCCCGCGCACCTCCGTCGCCACCTCCGCCGATGTGCTGAAGCTGTCCGGCCTGACGGGCATCGAACCCGGGGCCCACAGCGCTCCCGTGCCCGTGCGGCTCGACGGCGACGGCACCGGCAGCGCGCGGCTCGGCCTGCAGGCCGCGAAGACCGGCCTGTTCACCGCCGCCGACACGAAGTACCCGGTCTTCGTCGACCCGCCCCTCAACACCGGCTGGGCCGCCTGGACCGTGGCCTACAAGCCCTACCCGAACACCAGCTTCTGGGACGGCACGAACTTCTCCTCCGGCACGTCCGACGCCCGCGTCGGCCACGAGAGCGAGACCAACGGCACCGCCCGGTCGTTCTGGCGGATGAAGTACAGCACCGGCATCAAGGGTGCGACGATCTCCTCGGCCCACTTCAAGGTCCTGAACAACCACTCCTGGTCCTGCACGAAGCGCTCCTTCGAGGTCGTCCTGACCGGGGCGATCTCCTCGGGCACGACGTGGAACAAGCAGCCCAGCTGGTCCACCGTCCAGGAGAAGAGGTCCTTCGCGCACGGCTGGTCCTCCAGCTCCTGCCCCGACGAGTACGAGAGCTTCAACGTCAAGGACGCCGCCCAGAAGGGCGCGACCAGCGGCTGGGACAACATCACTCTCGGCATGCGGGCTGCCCCCAACACCGAGGGAGACAAGGAGACCTGGCGCAAGTTCAAGGCGACCAGCGCCACCCTGGAGGTCGTCTACAACCGGAAGCCCTACGAGCCCACCGGCGGCAAGTCCTCCCCCGGCGGCACCTGTTCCGCAGGCGGCTCGGGCGTGACCGTCGGCAAGACCAACATCGTCCTGACGGCCACCGGCAAGGACCCCGACAGCAACCTCCAGAAGCTGCAGTTCCGCTTCTGGAAGACCGGCGGCACGGTCCCGAACCCCACCGACGTCACGCCGAACGCGAGCGGCACGGCGTCTGTGACCATCCCGGCCACGTTCCCGCTGGAGGACAAGACCACCTACTCGTGGGACGTGCGCTCCAAGGACTCCGAGGGCCTGACCTCCTCGTTCTTCCCGCCGGGCGACGAACCCTGCCGGATCAACATCGACGCGAGCGCCCCGCCCCAGCCGGCCGTCGACAGCACGGACTTCCCCGAGGCCACGAGCGAGCAGGACAACTGGTCGGGCATCAAGTTCGGTGACAAGGGCTCGGTGACCTTCAGCGCCACCGGCGCGACCAAGTTCCGCTGGTCCATCGAGGGCAACAACCCCGTCGACGTCACCGCGAAGAACGGCGAGGCCACCGTCAGCGCGCTGGCTCCCGCGCACGCCGGCCCCAACACCCTTCAGGTGTACGCCTACGACAATGTCGGCAACGCCAGCAAGCGCACCGACTACACCTTCTACGTGCCGCCGCGCGACAAGACCGACGGTCCCATGGACGCCACCGGCGACGGCAAGCCGGACCTGATGATCGTCGACGCCAACGGCAACCTGCGCAACTGCGTGGGCGGCGACGACGGCGACCTGTACAACTGCCTGACCGCCTCCTACGACAGCACCAAGAAGGAGGGCGAACAGCGCGACCCTAAGGGGTACTGGTACGACGCGGCCACCGGCAAGGCCGCATTGATCGCGCACTACCAGGACACCTACCCCGGTGACGGTGTCACCGACCTGTTCGCGGTCTCCCCGGACGGCCGGTTCTGGCTCTACCCGGGCGACGGCTACGGCAGCTTCGACGTCACCAAGCGCCTGGAGGTCCGCCTGCCGTCCGGCACCCCGGCACCGTCGACGTGGACCCAGATCACGGCCGTCGGCGACATCACCGGCGACAAGCTGCCCGACCTGGTCCTGCGGTCCGGTGCGCAGCTGTGGGCGCTGTCGGGCTACACCGGCGCGACGTTCCAGACCGCCACGCTGATGAACGACGACGCCTGGGGCCGCCGCGACGTGGTCAACGTCGCCGACATCAACGGTGACAAGACGCCCGACCTGCTGTGGCGCAACCTGGACACCGGCGCGATGTACGACCGCCAGGGCAAGCCCGGTTCTGTCGCCGGCAGCGTCGACCTCACGTCGCTCAAGCTGGCCGCCAACTCGCTCACCGGCAAGGACGAGTCGTACGGCACCAGTTGGACCGACGCCAAGGTGCCCACGGCCATCGGTATCCCGGACGTCAACGGGGACGGCATCCCGGACATCTGGGCCCGCTTCTCCTCCGACGGCGCCACGCGGATCTACCATCCGTCGCGGACCAACACCAACGCCGCGGTGCGGATCGTGCTGTCGGTGAACTGGAACACGGTCAAGGCATTCGGCTGACGCTCCTCACGTCCCTGGCCCCGGCCCGCCCCCGTAGGGTGGGCCGGGGCCAGGTGCGTTGCCCGGGGTCAGGTCCTGGCCTTCCGGCGACCCGACCCTGCACGTTTCCTACAGTTCTTACTATTTCCTACTGTTTCCTACGAGGGGATGACGGCGTGCGACGCCTTGTGAACACACTCGCGGCTTTCTGTGTCCTGATATCAGGTCTGCTGCTGTTCTCGGCCGGCCCGGCCAGTGCGACGGCTGTGTCGGCGGACGCCGATGCCGTCGCCAAGTCGGCCGGGCAGAAATGGGCGTTGAGGTCGCTCGCGAACCGGAAGTACGTGTCGGTGCGGCTTCATGACGCCGACTCCAAGGAATGGCGGCTGCGGGCCTCGGCGGACCAGCCGGGGACCTGGGAGCGGTTCACCTTGCACACGAACCACGCGGGCAGGACGATCGGGTTCCGCTCCGAGATCACGGGCTTCTTCGCCTCGGCCGAGTTCGCCGACGGCGGTGACCAGAAGGGAATGCTCAGGGCGAGGGGCGTCCGCCTCGGCCAGTGGCAGCAGTTCATCCCCCACTATCTGGACGACGCCGTCCTGCCCGACTCGCCCCGCGGTTCGGTCGTCGTGACGCTGCAGGCGAGCGAGAAGGCCCAGAACGACGGGACGGCGACCGACGCCCAGAAGGAACTGAAGTACGTCTCGGCGGAGTTGGGGGACGACAACGACGGAGAGCTGCGGGCTCGGGCCGCCTCCGCCGGGTCGTGGGAGAAGTTCGTGCTGGAACCCGTCGCCGGCACCCTCGCCAGTGACACGCACGACATGCCCGCGGCCGGTTCCGCGCCGGCCTCGGACCTGAACGTCATGACCTGGAACCTGTGCGCGAACAACCGCAGTTGCGCCTGGAGCGGCGGTCTGGCGGGCTACGCGGAGCTGAACTCCGACATCAGCGCTCACCTGCGCAGCGGGTCCGGTGCGCTGCCGGACGTCATCTTCTTCCAGGAGTTCTGCGAGAAGCACGCCAAGCGTGTCGAGGAGATGCTGGAGAAGCCGGTGGGCGAGGGCGGTACCGGCAGGCAGTGGGACGTCCGGTTCGCTCCCATCCACAACGAGGGTGACGCGAACGGTCCACTGATCCAGAAGCAGTGCGCGATCAAGGACAAGAACGACAACGTCGTGGCAGACCGCGGTGCGTACGGCGTCGCCATCGCGGTCCCCGACGAGAACGTCTGGTACAAGCGCTACGACCTGGTCTCGCCGACCTACAACCTCAAGTACGAGCAGCGCACCGCCGTGTGCGCCGTCCTCCCCTCGCGCGCCGTCGCCGCCTGCACGGCTCACCTGAGCGCGGGCTACCTCTACGAGGACCCCGACGGCACCTGGCGCAAGCGCCAGGCCCAGCAACTGCTGGACATCACCAGGACGTACGAGGCCAAGGGGTACCGGGTCGTGTTCGGCGGAGACTTCAATCTGGTGCCGCCGTATCCGCAGGCCGGCCCGAAGGAGGGCGGACCGAGCGAGGCGCTGGACCCCGTCTACGACAAGTACCTCGAATGCGGCCAGCAGGGTGACCCGGACGCGAAGCGCACCGGGGCGCCCACCGCCAACGCCTCGGGCGGCAAGCCGACCCGGAAGATCGACTACATCTTCGCCCCGAAGAACGCCCCCGTCAGGAACTGCTCCGTCTCCTCGGGCTCCGGGCACTCCGACCACTGGACGCTCTACGGCACGGTGTCACTGCCGGCCACGTGAGGCGCGGCACCGGCCACCACCAGGCCGGTGAGACGTGGCCCCGGCCTGGCCCGGCCCGACGCCGGGGCCACGTCGGGGCGGTCAGGAGGCGGCCGGGGCAGGAGCCGGGCCGGTGACCGGGCGCCGTCCTTGTCGGTCATGAAGCCGCGGTGGTCCGGTTGCTCTTCCCTCGGCGCGGGCAGGTCCGCCCACCGGTAGGTCGATCCAGATCAAGAGCCTGTGTCGTCTGTCCACATCGAGATATCTGCGGCACCCTGGCGAACAGCTTCTTCCGGGTTCCGGACGAGCTTCTCGCAGGCCGCTGCGACGCACGGCAGACCGTCCGGTCCCGCGAGCGCGTCATGCTCGCCCCGAAAATGATCGAGGGCCGACTTCGGATTTCTCCGAAACCGGCCCTGACCTGCGACTCTCACGAGTCGGGACGACAGGATTTGAACCTGCGACCCCTTGACCCCCAGTCAAGTGCGCTACCAAGCTGCGCCACGTCCCGATGCGCTCACGTGCGGTGAACCGCGTGAACGCGCAGGTAAACATTACCGCACGCGCGCGGGTGCTCTCAGCCGGTGTGCGAGGCGGCGGGCTCGTGGTCGGGGTCCACGTCCTTGGCGTAGGCGAGGAAGTCGTCGACCATGCGGTGGAACAGGGTGGCGAGCTGCCCGAGTTCGTCGGCGGACCAGTTGGACAGGGCGGCCTCCATGCCCCGGGCGCCGACCTCGCGGACGCGGGCTATGGCGTCGCGGCCCGTCTCGGTGAGCCGGATGCGCTGGGCCCGCCGGTCGTCGGGGTCGGGGACGCGGGTGACGTGCCCGGTCTTCTCCAGTTGCTGCACGGTGCGGGTGACGTGCGAGGCCTCCACGCCGAGGCGGTGCGCCAGTTCGCCGGGGCGCAGCGGTTCGGAGTCGGCGATCTGGCGCAGCAGCGCGACCGCGGCGCGGTCCAGCGGTACTCCGGCCAGCCCCATCATCTTCTCGTGCTGCCGGGCCCGCGTGCTCAGATAGGTGATCCTGGTGAGCGCGCGCTCGATCTCGGCCACTTCGGGCGAGACGGGTCCGGGTGACGGGGATGATGCAGAGGCCATGGCTCCAGTTTACCATATCGTTGCGTTACTCAAGTAGTTCGCGAGTGCACAGTGGGTGAGGGCGGCTTCCAGCTCGGCTTCGGCCGGATCCGGATTCCCCGGAGCGATCGTTGCGGTGTGCCCGCCGCGCGGTCCCGGGGACGTCCCCGCCGTCCCCGGGACGCGGGGACGGCATCAGGGGCGGCCGGCACGGAAACGCTGGGCGACGTGTGATCACGTCAGGTGGTCACCGTCACCGGAACGACAGCCCGGAGGTTTCCATGATCCGACGGACCCTCACCGGCGGCCTGCTGGCCACGGTCGCGATCCTCGCGCTCGTGCCCACGGCGGCCGAGGCCGCCCCCGCCACCCACGCCGTCCCGCGCGCCGCGGTGTCCGCGGCCGCCTCGAACACATCGTCCGCGCCGGCCGCACGGCCCGCGCACCACGTCAACCACCCGGCCACGCACGGCCGTTCGACGCACGCCTACGGACGGGTGGTCACCCACCGCTATCCGCTGCTGGTCCGCTCCGGCCCGGGTACCGGCTACCGGGTGGCCGGGCGGCTGCGCGCGGGCAGTGTGGTGGCGCTCCGGTGCCGGACGAACGGTTCCTCGGTGCGCGGCACGCACCAGTGGTACCGGCTCGCCCAGAGCCGCGGCTATGTCTCGGCGCACTACGTGCGGGTGGTGCGCGGCACACTGCCGTGGTGCTGACGCCCCTCCCCCTTCCGTGACCGGCGCCCGTCACGGCCGGTGACGGAAGGCTGCCCGCCGCCGCCCGGTGGTTCACGTGCGCGGCGGCGGGCCCGTGTCCGGCTCACCCTCCTCATACCCGCCGGATGTGTGGCGGTGTCCCCGTCCCGGGAAGCCATGGGGGCATCCGGGGTGAAATCACCCGAAGCGGAACGGAGTCGGGAGCAGCACATGCGCCAGCCCCAGGAAGCGGCACCCTCGTCCGGGCCGCTGGCGGCGAACCTGCGCGAGCTGAGGGAGCGCACCGGTCTGAGTCTGGCGGCCCTGGCCGCGCGTACCCCGTACAGCAAGTCCGCCTGGCACCGCTATCTCAGCGGCGCCAAGCACCCGCCCCGCTCGGCCGTGGAGGCGCTGGCCCGGCTCGCGGGCGCCGACCCGGGCCCGGCACTGGCCCTCTGGGCGGCACCGGTGGCGACCGGGCCCCGGGCGGACGCCGCTACCGGCCTCCCCGCCCAACGCGCGCAGACCCCACCGACCGCACCCGTCCCACTGACCTCATCCGCCCTACTGACCGCTCCTGTCCCACCGACCTCATCCTCATCTGTCCCATCGACCGCCCCCGTCCCAGGCGGCGGGCCCGGAGCGTCCGGCCGTCCGGGTCCCGCCCGGCCACGGCGGCGCGGCCGGGGGCTGGTGCTGCCCGCGCTCACCCTGCTCACCGCGCTCGCCGCGGTGGTCACGGCCCTGGCCACCTCCTCGCGCGGTGCCTCCCCGGGCGCGCGGGCCGCCGTGCTGGCCGCCCTGCGCTGCCACGGCCGGTCCTGCCAGGGCGCGCTGCCCGGCGCCTCGGCCTGCGCCCGGGACGCCCGCACCGAGAGTTCCGTCGCCGACACGACGTACACGGTGCGGCTGCGCTGGTCGCCGTCCTGCCGTGCCGCCTGGTCGCAGGTGGCGGTGCGCGGCGCGGTGGCGCGGGAGGTCTCCGTGCGGAGCGAGGAGGACACCCTGTCCGCCGCCTACTCCGCCGCGGACACCGCAGGCGACGCCAGTCCGATGCTGGCCGTCCCCTCGCCGCGCGGGGTGGAGGCGTGCGCCGTGGTGCGCGGGAGGGTGGCGTGCACCGGTCTGGACGACGCCGTGGCCGGACGGGTGCTCTGAGTCCGAGGCGGCCGGAGCGGCCCCGTCTTTCCCGCCCCCCACCGGGCGGGCGCCGGGTCACTTGATGACCGCGTTGGCCACCACGACGAGCAGTCCGAACAGGGCGTCCACGAACCCGGTGGCCAGTGCGGCCGTCCAGCGCCGCCCGGCCCGCCGGGCCGAGGCCAGGCCGAGGGTGAACAGCAGGGCGATGTTGAGGACGAACGCCGGGTACTCCACGCCGTCCGCGGGCCACCAGCCCCAGCCGGCCCCGGCGAGGATCAGCACCGTGGGCAGCATGGCCGCGACCAGCGGCCACTCGGCGGCGAGCGCGCGCAGTGCCTCGCCGCGCCGGTGCGGTCCGCGTTCGGCGATGTAGTGGGAATAGCCGTGGGCGAGGGCCGAGGCGAAGGCGGTGACCAGCAGCCAGGCGGCGTCGTAGCGGCGGGCGGCCGGTGAGGTGTGCCCGTACTCGGTGAGCGCGGCGACCATGGCGCAGGCCACCACGGCGCCGTAGACCCCACCGAAGAGCAGCATGGCCCGGGGGTCGTCGTGGGCGGGCCGCGCGGGCACGGCCGGCGTGGGGTCCGCCATGGACTGCTCGCTTCCCGGGCGTACGGAGTCGGACCCCCCCCCAACGATCACCCGGGGCGCCCGCCCGCGCCACTGCACGGCGCGCGACGAAGTGTCCGTGCCCGCGCGCCGATCCCGCACACTCTGTCCACGCCGCGCGGCCGCGTCGCCCCGTTAGGGTCCCCGCATGACCCACAGTTTCGCGCTCCACGTACCGGCCGTCCCCGACAGCGAGCTGGTCCCCGAACCGCTCGACCCGGCACAGATCGTCTCCGGCAGCCCGGAGGTCACCGGGAAGGTCCTCCGGGAGTCGGCCGACGGCCGGCAGGCGCGCGGGATCTGGCAGATCACCCCGGGCGTCGTCACCGACACCGAGGCGGACGAGCTGTTCTACGTGGTCAGCGGCTCGGCGACGATCGAGGTGGAGGGCGGCCCGACCCTGCGCGTCGGCCCCGGCGACGTGGCGGTGCTGCGGGAGGGCGACCGTACGACGTGGACGGTGCACGAGACGCTGCGCAAGGTGTACGCGGTCGGTCTCTGAGCGTTCGGCGGGTGGCGGGCCGAGACGGGGGGCCGGGGCGGGCCCCGGCGCCGGCGCCGCGCTCAGGCGCCCCGCCAGACGTTGGCGAAGGCGGCGTCCTCGATGGCGCGGCGGCGGCGCACCGCCTCCAGTTCCATCACCGCGTCGTGTACGGCGGCGAGCACGGTGAGGACCGTGTCGTCGGTGGCCGTCGGCTCGTCCGGGGCGATCTCGTCGCGGATCCCGGCCGCCGCGGCGAGGGCGAGCAGTACGGGCTCGTCGGCGGCCCAGCGGTACGCCGCCCGCCGCCGTGCCGCGGTGTCACCGAGGACGGTGCGTCCGCCGCGGAACGGCAGCCAGCGGCTGCGCTCCCAGGACACGTGCCCCTCCTCCGCGAGCGCGGCCAGCCGGACCGAGGCCAGGCCGCGTCCGCGCCGCCAGAGCCAGTCCGGCAGCGATTCGTAGGGCGCCTCGCGCCGAAGCGCGGCGGCGGCCTCCTCCAGGAGCCGGTCGGCGGGCCCGGGACTGGGTCCGGGGCTGGGTCCGGGGCTGGGTCCGTGGCCGGGTCCGTGGCCGGGACTGGGTCCGAGGCTGGGCCCGTGGCCGGGGCCGGGTTCCGGACCCGGTCCGTGGCCGGTGCGGGGTACCGGCAGGATGCGTCCGCCGCCGTCCAGCACGATCGTCCCGGCCCGGAGCAGGTCGTACGCCTCCGCACCGGCCAGCGCGAGCGAGAGGTCGCCGCGTTCCAGGCGCCGGGCGGGTGCCGTGTCCAGGGCGACGATCATCAGGTCACGCGCTGTGCTCATGAGGCTCCCCGTCGAAGGGCGTGTCCGGCACCGGCACCGATACCGCGCCACCGGCCGGCCGTCGCGGCCGCCGGTGATGCCGTACCAGGGGCGACTCTAGCGCGGGCGGTGCGCCCGGGGACGGGACGCGGGTCCGGCCGGGCCGCCGGCGGACGCCCGCGCGGCACCGGGCCGGCGGACGCCGCGCCGGGGTGGACGTCCGCCCGCCCGGTGCGTCAGACACCGGCGCCGAGGTGGACGGTCCGCCCTCCCCCGCCGCGTCAGGCGCCGCAGGACCGCAGAAAGCGGCGGGTGCGTACGGCGATGGGCAGGGGCGCGTCCGGCGCGCAGGGGTACATGTCCTGTTCGACGATCGCGAACAGGTCGACGCCCAGCTTCTGCGCGGCGGCCAGGACGGGCTCCAGGTCCGGGACCCCCAAGGGCGGTTCGCACATCACACCGCGCCGCACGGCGGGCCCGAACGGCACCCCGTCGGCCACCACCCGGGCCAGGACCTCCGGGTCGACCTGCTTGAGGTGCAGATAGCCGATCCGCTCGCCGTAGGTCTCGATCAGCCGCACGCTGTCCCCGCCGCAGTAGGCGTAGTGCCCGGTGTCCAGGCACAGGCGGACCAGGTCGGGGTCGGTGGCGTCGAGGAAGCGGGCGACGTGCGCCTCGGTGTCGATGTGGGTGTCGGCGTGCGGGTGGACGACGATGTCGAGGCCGTAGGTCTCCTTGACCTCGCGGCCGAGGCGTTCCGTGCCCCGGGCCAGGTGCCCCCACTGCTCGCTCGTCAGCTCGGGCGGCTCCAGGATCTCGGCCGTCCTGTCGTCCCGCCAGAAGGAGGGGATGACGACGAGGTGCCGTGCGCCCATGGCGCGGGTGAGCGCGGCGACGCGGCCGACGTGCTCCCAGGTGTCCTGCCACACGGACGGGCCGCGGTGCAGGCCGGTGAAGACGGTGCCCGCGGATACCTTCAGGCCGCGCCGGCCGAGTTCGTCGCTGAGCCGGGCCGGGTCGGTCGGCAGATAGCCGTACGGGCCGAGTTCGATCCAGGGGTAGCCGGCCTCGGCCACCTCGTCCAGGAAGCGGTGCCAGGGGGTCTGGCGCGGGTCGTCGGGGAACCAGACGCCCCAGGAGTCGGGGGCCGAGCCGACCCGGATCCGGTCGAGCGCGGGGGCCGTGGCCATGGCAGCCGTTCCCTTCGGGGGTCGTCGGTGCGGGCCCGGCGGGGTCCCGCGTCGTCCTCCTCCGCGAGTCCACCCCGTGGCGCGCCCGCTGTCAATCCGCCGCCGCCGATCCGCGGTCAGGACATGGGCTCCGCACGGCGGTCTGGCGGAAACGGGTGTGTTCGGGTGTGATCGGGGGAGACGAGGAGGGAGATCATCCGATGACGTCCACGCCCGCCGCCGCGCCCGGACCCGGCGGCCCCGCCGCCCCCGGCCCCCGCCGTCTCCACCTCCCCGCGGGCCGGGCCGCCGACGGCCCCTACGCCGTGCGGGTCACGCCCGAGTCCGCGGGCTGGGGCCACTCCTCGCTCCGGATCCTGGAGCTGGCGCCGGGCGGCTCGCACACCTTCGACACCGGTGACAGCGAGTGGATCGTCCTTCCGCTCGGCGGGGGCTGCGAGGTCGGCTGCGCCGACGACTTCGGGCACGGCACGTTCGCGCTCACCGGACGGGAGAGCGTGTTCGCCGGGGTGAGCGACTTCGCGTACGTGCCCCGGGACGCGCGGGTGACCGTCTCGTCCGGCGGGGGCGGGCGCTTCGCGCTCACCGGCGCCCGCTGCACCCGCCGCCTGCCCGCCCGCCACGGACCGGCGGCCGGGGTGCCGGTGGAGCTGCGGGGCAGCGGGTCCTGCTCGCGCCAGGTCAACAACTTCGCGGCGGCGGGCGTGTTCGGCTGCGACCGGCTGATCGCCGTGGAGGTGCTCACCCCGGGCGGCAACTGGTCGTCGTTCCCGCCGCACAAGCACGACGAGGACCGGCCCGGCGAGGAGTCGGTCCTGGAGGAGATCTACTACTTCGAGTTCAGCGGCCACGACGGCACGCCGGGGCTCGGCTACCAGCGGGTGTCGCCGTCCGGGCCGGGCCGGGACACGGACGTGCTCGCGGAGGTCCGCGACGGCGACGTGGTGCTGATCCCGGACGGCTGGCACGGACCGTCGATGGCGGTACCCGGCCACCACATGTACTACCTCAACGTCATGGCGGGCCCGGGGGCCGACCGCGCATGGCTGATCCGCGACCACCCGGACCACGCCTGGATCCGCGGCACCTGGCCCGAGCAGCCCGTCGACCCCCGCCTCCCCTTCTACCGCGCCCCGGAGCCGTCCCGATGAGCACCCGCACCCCCGCGACCGGTCCCGGCCCCGGTACCGGATCCGGCCCCTCCCCCGGCACCCGCCGGATGACCGTCGCCCAGGCCCTGATCCGGTTCCTGGCCGCCCAGTACACCGAACGCGACGGTGTGCGGCGGCGGTTGATCGCCGGGACCTGGGGCATCTTCGGCCACGGCAACGTGGCGGGCGTCGGCCAGGCGCTCGTCGAGCACGCGGACGTGATGCCGTACCACCAGGGCCGCAACGAGCAGGCGATGGTGCACGCGGCGGTCGGCTTCGCCCGCCGCAGCGGTCGGCTGTCCACGATGGCGGTCACCACGTCCATCGGGCCGGGCGCCACCAACCTGGTCACCGGCGCGGCCCTGGCGACCGTCAACCGGCTGCCCGTGCTGCTGCTGCCCGGCGACTACTTCGCCACGCACCGGGCCGATCCGCTGCTCCAGCAGCTGGAGCATCCCTCGGCAGCCGACGTGTCCGTCAACGACACGCTGCGGCCGGTCTCCCGCTTCTTCGACCGGATCACCCGCCCCGAGGCGCTGGTCCCGTCCGCGCTGAACGCCGTACGGGTCCTCACCGACCCGGCGGAGACCGGCGCGGTCACCCTCGCGCTGCCGCAGGACGTGCAGGCGGAGGCGTACGACTGGCCCGAGGCGTTCCTGGCGGAGCGGGTGTGGCGCATCCGGCGGCCCGCCCCCGATCCGGCCGAACTCGCCGCCGCGGCAGAGGCGGTCAGGTCGGCGGCCCGTCCGCTGATCGTCGCGGGCGGCGGGGTCCGGCACAGCGCGGCCGAGGACGCGCTGCGGGCGCTGGCCGACGCCACCGGCATCCCGGTCGCCTCCACCCAGGCGGGCAAGGGGTCGCTGCGGTACGACCATCCGGCGGACGTCGGCGGCGTCGGGCACACCGGCACCGAGGTCGCCGACGGCCTGGCGCGCGGCGCCGACCTGGTCCTCGGCGTCGGCACCCGCTACACCGACTTCACCACGGCCTCCGGGACGCTCTTCCGGCATCCCGGGGTCCGTTTCGTCAACCTCAACATCAGCGCGTCCGACGCGCACAAGATGGCGGGCACCACCGTGGTGTGCGACGCGCGGGCCGGGCTCACCGCGCTCACCGCCGCGCTGGCCGGGCACCGCGTCGACGCCGCCCACGAGGCCGCGTACCGGGAGGGGAAGCGGCGCTGGGAGCGGGTGGTCGAGGCCGCCTTCCGCGCCGACGACGACGCCGTCCCGACGCAGACACAGGTGCTGGGCGCCCTGGACGCGGTGGTCGGCGACGAGGACGTGGTGGTCAACGCGGCCGGTTCGCTCCCCGGCGACCTGCACAAGCTGTGGCGGGCGCGCTCGCCGCACCAGTACCACGTGGAGTACGGCTACTCCTGCATGGGCTACGAGATCCCGGCCGCGATCGGCGTGCAGCAGGCGGCGCCCGGTGTGCCGGTGTGGGCGCTGGTCGGCGACGGCACCTATCTGATGATGCCCACGGAGATCGTCACCGCCGTCCAGGAGGGCCTGCCGGTCAAGCTGCTGCTGGTGCAGAACCACGGGTACGCCTCCATCGGCGGTCTGTCGGAGGCGGTGGGCGCCGAACGCTTCGGCACCGCCTACCGCCACCGCGACGCCGACGGCGCCTTCACCGGGGCCCCGCTCCCGGTCGACCTCGCCGCCAACGCCGCCAGCCTCGGCATGGACGTGCTGCGCGCCCGGACCGCGGGCGAGCTGCGCGCGGCGCTTTGCACGGCCCGCGCCGCCGACCGTCCCACGTGCGTGTACGTCGAGCCGGACACCTCGGACGGGGGCACGGCGGCGGCGCCCGCCGCGGCCTGGTGGGACGTGCCGGTGGCCGAGGTCTCCGGCCGCGAGGCCGCCGTCCGGGCCCGTACCGCCTACGACCGCGAGGCCGCCGCCCGCCGCCGCGCGCTGTGAGGCGGGGCCGCGCCCGGCGGCGGCCTACGTACGGGCGTAGCCGGTGAGGGGCGGGGTGCGCAGGGCGAGGACCGCCATGTCGTCGTGGCCGTCGCTGGGATGGTGCTCGGCCAGTGCCCGGCACAGTTCCTCGGGTGGCCGTCCGGCGTGGCGCGACGCGGTGGCGGCGAGCTCGGCGAGGCCCTCGTCGATGGACCGGCCGGGGACCTCCACCAGGCCGTCCGTGTACAGGACGACGGTGCTGTCCACGGGGACGGACTCGCGGTGATCGGGCCGGGCGAGGTCGGGCGCCACGCCGAGGGGCAGTCCGGGGTCGGTGTCCAGGTAGCGGACGCGGCCGTCGGGCAGCAGCAGGAGCGGCGGCGGGTGCCCGGCGCTGGACCAGTGCAACTGCCAGGCCCCTTCGACAGGTTCGAGGCGGGCCAGCAGCGCGGTGGCGACAGGCGCCTCGTCCAGGGAGTGGATGATGCGGTCGAGACGGGTGAGGGAGGTGCTGGGCGGGGTGCCCCGGTCGTAGTAGAGCGCCCGCAGCATGTTGCGGATCTGCGCCATGTCGGCGGCGGCCCGCAGATCGTGGCCGACCACGTCGCCGATGACGGCCACGCATGCGCCGTCGGGCAGCCGCATCGCGTCGTACCAGTCGCCGCCCACCGCGGCGGGTGCGCTGGCCGGGCGGTAGGCCGCGCCGGCGGCGAAGGGCCTCAGGTCGGGCAGCCGGGGCAGCAGGAGCCGCTGGAACTGCTCGGCGCTGTTGCGGGCCTGGTGGTAGAGGCGGGCGTTCTCGATGGCCACCCCGGCGGTGCCGGCGAGCGCCCGGATGACGCCCTCGTCGTGCCGGTCGAAGGGCTGGCCGTCCTTGCGCTCGGAGAGGTAGAGGTTGCCGTAGACGCGTCCGCGCACGCTGATGGCCACGCCGAGCAGGGTGTTCATCGGCGGGTGGCCGGGCGGGAACCCGGCGGACTCCGGATGCCGGGAGATGTCGCGCACCCGCAGCGGCTCGGGGTGGTGGATCAGGTGGCCCAGCAGCCCCCGGCCCCTGGGCAGCTCCACGCCCTTCAGGTCCGCGAGTTCCTGCGCGCTCAGGCCGAGCGGGATGAACTCGTCCAGCAGCCGCCCCTCCTCGTCGAGGACGCCCATGGCGCCGTAGCGCGCGCCGACCAGGTCCATGGCGGTGCGCACGATACGGCGCAGCACCCTGGGCAGGTCCAGGTCCCCGGTGATGTCGACGACCGCCTGGAGGAGTTCCTGAAGGGTGCTCTGGGCACGGGCCAGGGCGCGCAGTTGCTCGCCGATGCGGTTCAGGTCGGAGCTGAGCGGCAGGTCGAGCAGTGAGGCGTACGGGTCCTCCCCCGCCGCGTCGCCTGTCCGCGGCTCCTCGTGCCCGTCCCGTGGCCCGTTCCGGTCGTCCGCCATCACCGCTGTCCCGCCTCCGCCGTCCGCCGCCCGCAGTCCGCTCCGGGCGCCGCTCGCGCCCGGCCGTGGTCCGGCCCGTCGCGCGGGCCGACTCCGACATCTGAACCGCGGACCTGCTCGCACCGCCCGGCGACGGGCCCGCACGCCGCGCGGGGACACCCTATCGGCCCCCTCTTCGGGGTGCGGCGCGGGCGGTCGGGCGCCGGGGCGCCGTCCGGCGCCCCGGCCGCCGTGTCCGCGCGCGGGGACACGGCGGGGCCGGGAGGGGGCCGGAGCAGGGGCGGTGACGGGGTCCGGAGGAGTAGCGGTGACCGCGTGGGGAGGTGCGCAGGCGCGTCGGCGGTCAGGAGGCCGGGACGCTCGCCCGGGGCCGTCCGGCGGCCCGCAGTGCCTTGTGGGCGAGGGCGTCGGTCAGGGCCCGCATGGCGGCGACGACGACACTGGCGTGTACGCCGGTCGTGGTCCACTCCCGTTGGGCGTCGCGGGAGACGACGAGGACGCGGGTCAGCGCGGTGCCGTCCGCGGAACCGTCCGCGGAGCGCTCGGCCACCGCGTCCAGGACGCGGACGCTGTGGTCGGCGAGGCGGACCTCGTCGAGCCACGGCAGGTGCGGGGCGAGGGCCCGGCGCAGGGCCGCGTCGAGCGCTTCGAGGGGGCCGTTGCCCTCGGCGGTGGCGGTGGCCTCCCGGGTGCTCCGGCCGGTCGCCGGGGCGGTGCTGGGGGTGTCGGGGGTGTCGGGGGTGCCGTCCGGGTCCGGGAGGCTCAGCCGGACCGTCGCCTCGGAGACGACCGCGCCGTCCGGGGCGCGGCGCTCCACGACCTGGTACGACAGGGGGGTGAAGGGCGGGAACGGGCGTCCCGGCCCGCCCTGGCCGCCGGGCTCACCGGCCGTCAGTTCGTCGTGCAGGAGCAGTTCCAGGGAGGCGTCCGCCGCCTCGAAGGACCAGCCGCCCGCCTCCAGGCGCTTGATCCGGGCGACCGCCCGGGAGAGGGCTTCCAGGTCGTCGAGTCCGAAGCCGAGTTCCAGGCACTTGAGTTCCAGGCTGGTGCGCCCGGCCATCTCGCTCACCAGGATGCGGGTGCCGTTGCCCACGACGTCCGGGTCGATGTGGTGGTAGAGCGCGGGGTCCACCTTGATCGCGCTGGCGTGCAGGCCCGCCTTGTGGGCGAAGGCCGCCGCGCCGACGTAGGGCTGGTGCCGGTCGGGGCTGATGTGCGCGGTCTCGGCGAGGGCGTGGGCGGTGCGGGTCAGGTCGCCGAGCCGGGTGCGCGGCACCACCGGCATGCCGAGCTTGGTGGTGAGGTTGCCGATGACCGCGAACAGGTCGGCGTTGCCCGCCCGTTCGCCGTAGCCGTTGGCGGTGCACTGGACGTGGGTGGCGCCCGCCTCCACGGCGGCGATGGTGTTGGCCACGGCGCACCCGGTGTCGTCCTGGCAGTGGATGCCGATACGGAACCCGGTGCGGGCGGCGACCTCGCCGACGGTCTCGGCGAGCCGGCCGGGGAGCTGGCCGCCGTTGGTGTCGCACAGGACGGCGACGTCGGCGCCCGCGCCCATGGCGGCGTCCAGCACTCGCAGCGCGGTGGCGGGGTCGGCGGCGTAGCCGTCGAAGAAGTGCTCGGCGTCGAGGAAGACCCGGCGGCCCTCGGCCACCAGGAGGCGCACGGTGTCCCGTACCATCGCGCAGTTCTCCGCCACGTCCGTGCGCAGCGCCCGTTCGATGTGGCGCCGGTCGGACTTGGCGACCAGGGTGATCACCGGGGCCCGGGAGTGGAGCAGGGCCTGTACCTGCGGATCCCGCTCCGCGCTGCGGCCGGGTTTGCGGGTGCTGCCGAAGGCGACCAACGCGGCGTGTTCCAGGTGCAGTTCGTCCGCCGCGCGGGCGAAGAACGCGGTGTCCTTGGGCAGCGCGCCCGGCCAGCCGCCCTCGATGAAGCCGACGCCCAGGGCGTCCAGGGTGCGGGCGGTGGTGAGCTTCTCCGCGACGGAGTAGGAGATCCCCTCGCGCTGCGCGCCGTCGCGGAGGGTGGTGTCGTACAGGTGGAAACCGTCGCCGAGGGGGGTGTCTGCCGGTGTGGTGCGTGTGTGAGCCACTGGGCGTCCTTCCTGGGGAGTTCCTGGGTCCGTGCGCGGCGGTCTACGGGAGCACGGTCCTGCGGCGCGACCGGTCGCCGTCCCAGGCGGCGCGGTTGACCGGGGCGGCGGGGAGGTCGCCGCGCAGCGCCGTCCCGAGCTGGGTGACCGCGGAGTCGGTCATCCGCACGATGGTCTCGGCGGTCAGTCCGGCGGTGTGCGGGGTGAGGATGACGCGCGGGTGGCTGAGCAGCGGGTGCCCGGCGGGCAGCGGCTCCGGTTCGACGACGTCGAGTCCGGCCGCCGCGATGTGGCCGCTCTCCAGCGCGGCGACCAGCGCCTCGGTGTCGAGGACGCCGCCGCGGGAGCAGTTGACGACGAAGGAGCCGCGCGGCAGCCGGGCGAGCTGGTCGGCGCCGATCATCTGCCGCGAGGTCGCGGTCAGGGCGGGCGCGAGCGCGAGGATCGTGGACCGGGACAGCAACTCGTCGAGGGAGGTGACGAGTTCGGCGCCGACCAGATGGGCGATGCGGGGATCGGCGTACGGGTCGTAGGCGAGTACGTCCGCGCCGAAACCGGCGGTCAGCTTTCGGGCGGTCTCGGCGCCGACGTAGCCGAGTCCGACGACGCCCACCGTCTTGCCGTGCAGTTCGTGGAGGCTGAGGTCGCTGCGCTGCCGCCAGGCGGAGCCGTCGCGGGTGGCCGGGTCGGCCCAGTGGAGCTGTTTGAGTGTGGCCAGGATCAGCATGACGATGTGTTCGCTGACCGGGATCCGGCCGAAACCGAGCTGGTTGACGACGAGGATCCCGAATTCGGTGGCCGCCTCGATGTCGACGTTGTCGGTGCCGAATCCGGAGGTGGAGACGACGGTGAGCCGGGGTGCCGCCGCGAGTATCCGGCGGCTGACTTTCTCGGGATAGCGCACCCAGAGCGCATCGGCGTCGGCCACCGCCGCCATCACCTCGGATTCCTCGGAGGAATCCACGACGACGACTTCGGCACCGAGGCCGCGCAGTCTGTCGGCGCCCGAGGAATCGTACATCGGACGCCAGAGAACGATCTTTGTCACTTCTTCTCTTCCCATCCCCGGATGCTCACGCACGCGGAATCGGCGGTGTCGAAGGGGCGGTGCGCGGGCCACGCGGCACAGGACGGCCGCGGAATCGGCCGCCGGGGCGGTCGGTTCGCGTGCGGTCACCGTGGAACGCGTGCGCGCGGGCACGCCGGAACATGCCCCCGACGGAGCTAGGCGAGGATGGAGAAAACCGGCGCCGAAAGCGTGCGGCGCCCTGTCTCGGCATGCGGGAGATTCCCGTAACGCATCAGCACCATCCTCGTGGGCCTCGTCGTGACACCTGCGGGCGGCAATCTGACTTCCGGGGATTTCTCCCCGGTCACAGTGGCGGGACCGTGCCGGATTCTCACCGGCTTCCCCGCTTCGCAGGCACTGGTGATTCATGTATAGCAGCGGGCCCCGTTCCCCGGACCCCCCTATGGCCGCCGCGAACCCCCTATTCGGTACGGGGATTCACGAGGGGTCGGACGGAGCGCCGCCCGGCGCTCACACTCGGGCGAGCAGGGCGGCGAGCGGCGCCGGTACGTGTCCCGGGTCGAGGGCCTCCACGAGGACCCGGCCGTAGTGGATCTTGCGGCCCTTCTTGGTGCCGAGGAAGCGCCGCATCCGCTGGTGCGCGGTGCGCTCGCGCTGCGCGGGCTGGTTCTCGAAGGTCCGCAGGGCGCGCAGGTCGCCCTCGTCCCGGATCAGTTCCTCGACGCGGGCGACGCCCAGGGCGCGGACGAGTTCGTCCTCCAGGTCCGCCGCGCACACGAAGTACGCGCCCGGTGCCGTGCCTGCCGCGGCGAGGGCGCGGGCGTAGTAGCGGCGCTCCCCCTCGTCGCACAGTCCGGTGAGGCGCAGGCCGAGGCCGGCGGGGCCGAGGAGGCGGGTGAAGCGCCCGACGTTGGTGACACCGCCCATCGGCAGCACGCAGACGCCCTCGGCCGCCAGGTCCCGGCCGTGCCGGGCGGCCAGCGCGTCGACCGCCGCCGCGTCGCTCGGCCCTTCGAGCAGGACGGCGGTCCGTACGGGCAGCAGTGCGGCCAGTTCGCGCACGGGACCGCCGGGGCCGCCCGACGTCCCGTGCGCGAGGACCGCCTCCCGGAACGCGCCCATGTCAGCCATGGGAGGAGTCTCCGCCCCGGTCGCACCACCGTGCCAGGGTTTTTCCGCTCCCGGCCCAGGGTCTTTCGTTCGGATCAGGCCGGATGAGGCACCAGGGCACGCGAGCCCGGCATGATCCGGACGAGAGGCCCTAGGTGAGCGGCCCGGCGCCCGTGACCGGGTAGGGCACGAAGGTGCTGCTGTGGTGGTCGATGAGCAGCGGGCGGCCGAGCGGTGGCGCGGCCCGCTGCGAGCAGTCGAGGCGTTCGCAGACGCGGCAGCCCATGCCGATGGGGGTGGCCGCCGCGGCGTTGTCGAGGTCCAGGCCCTCCGAGTAGACGAGGCGGTGGGCGTGGCGGATCTCGCAGCCCAGGCCGATGGCGTAGACCCGGCCGGGCTCGCCCCAGCCGCCGCGGTGCCGGGTGACGGCGCGGGCGGTCCACAGGTAGCGGCGCCCGTCGGGCATGGCGGCGATCTGCACATGGATGCGGCCGGGCACGGCGAACGCCTCGTACACGTTCCACAGCGGGCAGGTGCCGCCGGCCCGGGAGAAGTGGAAGTCGGTGGCCGACTGGCGCTTGGACATGTTGCCGGCCCGGTCGACGCGGACGAAGGAGAAGGGGACGCCGAGCAGCCGGGGGCGCTGGAGGGTGCTCAGCCGGTGGCAGACGGTCTCGTAGCCCACTCCGTAGTGGTCGGTGAGGCGTTCGATGTCGTAGCGGGCCTCCTCCGCCGCCGCGTGGAACGAGGTGTACGGGAGGATCAGCGCGGCGGCGAAGTAGTGGGCGATGCCGATGCGGGTCAGGCCGTGGGCCGGGGTGCCGGGTGCGAAGTCCTCGGCGGCCAGCCGCCCGAAGTCGTCGCCGTGTTCCAGCAGGGCGAGCTGGGTGGCCATGCGGAAGGCGCGGCGGCCGGGGCGCAGCCGCGGGGACAGGTGCAGGGTGCGGGTGGTCTCGTCGTAGTGGTGCAGCCGGTCGCCGGTCTCGGCGGCCAGGTGGACGCCGTGGGAGGCGGCGAGCCGGGTGGTGAGGGCGGCGGTCGTCTCGCCCGGCCGGACCCCGATCCGCGCGGCCAGGTCCTCGGCGGCGAGGTCGGTGCCGTGCAGGTAGTTGCGTCGCCGGTAGAAGAAGTCCCGTACCTCCTCGTGCGGTGAGGAGGCGGGGGTGCGCGCGCCGTCCCGGCCGTCGGTGGCACCGGCCAGCCGCTCGGACAGCTCCTGGTTGCGGCGGCCGAGGTCCAGCAGCACCCGGGCCACGGCGGGCGTCCGGGAGGCCAGGTCGGCGAGATCGGCCGCGGTGACCCGGGACTCGGCGATCTCCCCGGCCAGCGCCTCGCGCAGGTCGGCCACCAGCCGGGTGGTGTCGCGCTCGGAGAAGAAGCCCGGGTCGATGCCGAAGGTCTCGGTCAGCCGGAGCAGCACGGGCACGGTGAGCGGGCGGGAGTCGTGCTCCATCTGGTTCAGATAGCTGGGCGAGATGCACAGCACCCGGGCCAGTTCGGCCTGGCTCATCCGGCGGTCCTCGCGCAGCCGCCGCAGCCGGGCACCCGCGTACGTCCTGCTCACCGCTCACTCCTCCGGGCCGACGGCGCGTCCCGCTCAGCCTAGGCGGACCGGCGCCGTGCGCGGCCTTCGCAACCTTGGCAAAAAGCGAGGGAAAGATACGCAGAACTTGGCAGCCGTCCACGGTTGATGGCACTCAGTGCCAGTGCCAGAGTCGTAGTGCGGCTCGCCGGAACGGGCCGGCACCACCGGGGAGCGGGGTCCGATTCACCGCCCTGACGTCGGAGATCCTGACACCGGTGGCGCCCTGGACCGGCAACGTTGCTCACGTGCGCCCACCACCGGTGGCGGCGGGCCGCACCCCGTTGAACGGGTGTGAACGCGCTTTTCAAGACACGCAGTGCCATGACAGCCAGAGCGGCCGGTGGATTCGCAGCCGTGGCAGACGGCGGACGGATCGACCGCCGGCCGGCGCCCGCGACGACGACCGCGGCCAACCGAGGAGACGGTGACAGACATGACCGAGCCGAACACACAGGCGGCCGCGGAACTCGCGCGGCGCTGGGCCACCGACCCGCGCTGGCAGGGCGTCGAGCGCACCTACGGCGCCGAGGACGTGGTCCGCCTCTCCGGCAGCGTCCGCGAGGAGCACACCCTGGCCCGGCGCGGCGCCGAGCGGCTCTGGCGGCAGCTGCACGAACTCGACTACGTGCACGCGCTCGGCGCGCTCACCGGCGGCCAGGCCGTCCAGCAGGTCAAGGCGGGCCTCCAGGCGGTCTACCTGTCCGGCTGGCAGGTCGCCGCCGACGCCAACCAGGCCGGTCACACCTACCCGGACCAGAGTCTGTACCCGGCCAACTCCGTGCCCCAGGTGGTGCGCCGGATCAACAACGCGCTGCTGCGCGCCGACCAGATCGCCACCGCCGAGGACGCGGGCGACACCACCGACTGGCTGGCGCCGGTGGTCGCCGACGCGGAGGCCGGCTTCGGCGGCCCGCTGAACGCCTTCGAACTGACCAAGGCGATGATCGCGGCGGGCGCGGCGGGCATCCACTACGAGGACCAGCTCGCCTCCGAGAAGAAGTGCGGCCACCTCGGCGGCAAGGTCCTGGTGCCCACCTCGCAGCACATCCGCACCCTCAACGCGGCCCGGCTGGCCGCCGACATCGCCGATGTGCCCACGGTGATCGTGGCCCGCACCGACGCGCTCGCCGCCACCCTGCTGACCAGCGATGTCGACGAACAGGACGCGGAGTTCACCACCGGCGAGCGCACCGCCGAGGGCTTCTACCGGGTCCGCGGCGGCATGGACCCGGTGATCGCCCGCGGGCTGGCCTACGCCCCCTACGCCGACCTGCTGTGGATGGAGACCGGCACGCCCGACCTGGAGCAGGCGCGCACGTTCGCCGAGGCGATCCACTCCCGGTACCCGGACCGGATGCTGGCGTACAACTGCTCGCCGTCCTTCAACTGGAAGGCGGCCCTGGACGACGACCGGATCGCCAAGTTCCAGCGTGAACTGGGCGCGATGGGCTACCGGTTCCAGTTCATCACGCTGGCCGGTTTCCACTCGCTCAACCACGGCATGTTCGACCTGGCCCGCGGCTACGCCGAGCACGGCATGACCGCCTATGTCGACCTCCAGGAGCGCGAGTTCGCCGCGCAGGCCGACGGGTTCACCGCGGTCAGGCACCAGCGCGAGGTCGGCACCGGCTACTTCGACCTGGTCTCCACGGCCGTCAACCCCGCCTCCTCCACCACCGCCCTGGCCGGCTCCACCGAGGCGGAGCAGTTCCACTAGCCGCTCTCCGGCGCGGCCCCCTCGCCGGGGCCGCCCGTGGGTCCTGTCGCGTCCGAAGGAGAACCCGATGACCACCCTCGCACCGCCCCGGCCCGTCCGTGTCCTCGCCGCTCCCGGCCCCCGGCACGAGGAGATCCTGACCCCCGGGGCCCTGGACTTCGTCGGCCGGCTGGCCGCCGCGTTCGCGGAGCGCCGGCGCGACCTGCTGAAGGAGCGGCGGCGCCAGGCGATGCGGCTGGCGTCGGGCTCCCCGCTCGGCTTCCCCATGGTGACCGCCGCCGTGCGCGCCGACCCGTTCTGGCGGGTCGCGCCGCCCGCGCCCGGTCTGGCCGACCGGCGGGTGGAGATCACCGGGCCGCCGGACCGCCGGACGGCCGTCGAGGCGCTGGCCTCCGGCGCCCAGGTGTGGACGGCCGACTTCGAGGACGCCACCGCACCGCTGTGGGACAACATCGTGGGCGGGCAGCTGACCCTGCTCGACACCGTCGAGGGCCGGATCGGCCCGCCCGCGCCCGGCGGCGGGGAGCACCGGCCGGGCGGGGGCGGCCGGATCCCCACCGTCATGGTCCGCCCGCGCGGCTGGCACCTGGACGAGGCGCACCTGGAGCACGACGGCGCGCCGGTGCCCGCCGCCCTGGCCGACTTCGGCCTGTACTTCTTCCACTGCGCCCGGCGGCGGACCGAGGACGGGAGCGGCCCGTACTTCTCGCTGCCCAAGCTGGAGAACCGGTACGAGGCGCGGCTGTGGAACGACGTGTTCCTGCTCGCCCAGGAGCTGCTGGGCATTCCCCGGGGCACCGTCCGGGCCACCGTGCTGATCGAGACGGTCACCGCCGCCTTCGAGATGGAGGAGATCCTCTACGAGCTGCGCGAGCACGGCGCCGGCCTGACCGCGGGCCGCCGGGACTACCTCTTCAGCCTCGTGCGCACCTTCGGCCACCGCACCGACTTCCTGCTGCCGGACCGGGCGGGGGTGCCGATGACGGCGCCGTTCCTGCGGGCGTACACCGAGCTGCTGGTGCGCACCTGCCACCGGCGCGGCGCGCATGCCGTCGGCGGCCGGGCGGCCCAGGTGCCGGGCGCGGACGCGGCGGCGCGCGAGGCGGCCGTCGCCGCGGTCCGGCTGGACAAGGAGCGGGAGGCGGAGGACGGCTTCGACGGGTCCCAGGTGGCCCGTCCCGAGCTGGTCCCGGTCTGCCGGGAGGCGTTCGACGGGGTCCTCGGCGAGCGGCCGCACCAGCTCGACCGCACCCGCGAGGACGTCGAGGCGGGCGCCGCCGAGCTGCTGTCGGTGCGGCGGATCAGCGCCCCGCCGACCCCGGAGGGGGTGCGCACGGGCGTCGCCGTCGCGCTGCGCTGCTTCGCCGCCTGGCTCGGCGGCCGGGGCACGGTCGTCGTGGACGGGGTGCTGGAGGACACGGCCACCGCCGAGGTCGCCCGGACGCAGATCTGGCAGTGGCTGCGGCACCGGGTGGTCGACCGGGAGACGGTGGGCCGGGTGCTCGACGACGAGCTGGCCGCGCTGGGCGCCGCCTACCCGTGGGCGCCGCTGGAGGAGGTGCGCGCGCTGTTCGAGCGCACCGCGCTCGCCGGTGAGCTGCCGCTGTTCTTCACCCCGGACGCGTACGCGCGCCATCTGGTGCGCCGGACGGGAGCCGGGGGGTGCGAGCGGGGATAGCGGGGATGAGCCTGCGGCCGGACTGAGGGGTCCGGACGCGGCGCGTACCGAGGGGTGCGCGCGGCACCGGCGCGGTGAGGGCCGCGGCGGTGCCCGGGAGACGGGCGGGAAGCGCGGGTACGGCGCTTCCCGCCCGTGCCGTGTCCGGGTCCGCGCGCCGTGCGCCACCGCCGCCGCGACAGGGCTTAGGTATACCTAAGTTTTCCCGAAGACACAACATCTGGGGCTGTGCACCACGGCAGCGTTCTAGATGTAGTGTTGGCCGTGCTGGTGGTTCGCCAGGCACTCCGGTGCCCGGCGAGGCAAGAGGGAACCCGGTGGGAATCCGGGACTGCCCCGCAGCGGTGAGCGGGAACGACCGCCGTCATACGCACTGGACCCGGTGGACCGGGCCTGGGAAGCGACGGCCAGTAGACGTCTCGTACGACACGAGACACGCCCGCGAGTCCGAAGACCTGCCACCGGTGCGTACGCCGACGAGCGGCGTGCGTGCTCCGAGGCCCCGAGGGAGGGCCGCGTGGCAGCAGCACGGACCCGGGTCCGGCGTGCCCTTCTTCCGCCGCCGCCCGGCCCCGCCGTACGCGCCGCGACGCTCCTCCTCCCCCGGTCCTCGGACAGGGACGGGAACGAGCGAGAGGAGCGGCGGTCGATGAGCGGCCTCGTGTATTTCTCCAGCGTCTCGGAGAACACCAAGCGCTTCGTGGAGAAGCTGGGTCTGCCCGCCACGCGCATCCCCCTGCATCCGCACCGCGCCGGGCTGCCACGGGTGGCCGGGCCGTATGTGCTGATCACGCCGACCTACGGCGGCGGCGAACGCGCCGGGGCGGTCCCCAGGCAGGTGATCCGCTTTCTGAACGTCGAGGCCAACCGCGCGCTGCTGCGCGGGGTCATCGCGTCCGGCAACACCAACTTCGGCGTGGACTACTGCCTGGCCGGACGGGTGATCGCGGCGAAGTGCGGGGTTCCGGAGCTGTACCGATTCGAACTGCTGGGCACGGAGCGCGACGTCCGTGCCGTGAGGGAAGGACTGAGGACGTTTTGGACACGACACTCATCGGCGGCGGCGTGATCACCGCCCAGCGCGAGTCGGTCGGTACGCGCAAGGACTACCACGCGCTCAACGCCCTGCTGAACATGTACGACTGCGACGGCCGCATCCAGTTCGACAAGGACCGCGAGGCCGTACGCCAGTACTTCCTCCAGCACGTCAACCCGAACACGGTGGTCTTCCCCACCCTCAAGGAGAAGATCGACCACCTGATCGAGAACGACTACTACGAGGAAGCCCCGATCCGGCGCTACGACTGGGAGTTCGTCAAGGGCCTGTACCGGCGGGCGTATGCCCACGAGCACCGCTTCCGCACCTTCCTCGGCGCGTTCAAGTACTACACGTCGTACACGCTCAAGACCTTCGACGGCTCCCGCTACCTGGAGCGCTACGAGGACCGGGTGGCCGCGACCGCGCTCTTCCTCGGCGCCGGGGACGAGGCGCTGGCGTCCCGGCTGGTGGACGAGATGATGACCGGCCGCTTCCAGCCGGCCACACCGACCTTCCTCAACGCGGGCAAGGCGCAGCGCGGCGAGCTGGTCTCCTGCTTCCTGCTGCGCGTCGAGGACAACCTGGAGTCCATCGGCCGGGGCGTCAACTCGGCGCTCCAGCTGTCCAAGCGCGGCGGCGGGGTGGCGCTGCTGCTGACCAACCTGCGCGAACAGGGCGCCCCGATCAAGAAGATCGAGAACCAGTCCTCCGGGGTGGTCCCGGTGATGAAGCTGCTGGAGGACTCCTTCTCCTACGCCAACCAGCTCGGCGCGCGCCAGGGCGCGGGCGCGGTCTACCTGCACGCCCACCACCCGGACATCATGCGGTTCCTGGACACCAAGCGGGAGAACGCGGACGAGAAGATCCGCATCAAGACGCTGTCGCTGGGCGTGGTCGTCCCGGACATCACCTTCGAACTGGCCAAGCGCAACGAGGACATGCACCTGTTCTCGCCCTACGACGTGGAGCGCGAGTACGGCAGGCCGCTGGCCGATCTCTCCGTCAGCGAGCACTACGACGACCTGGTCGCCAACCCGCGCATCCGCAAGACCACGCTCAGCGCCCGCGAGTTCTTCAAGACGATCGCGGAGCTGCAGTTCGAGTCGGGCTACCCGTACCTGCTGTTCGAGGACACCGTGAACCGGGCCAACCCGATCCCGGGCTGGATCAACATGTCCAACCTGTGCTCGGAGATCCTCCAGGTGAACACGCCGAGCACGTACGACGCCTCGCTCGGCTACGAGACCGTCGGCCGGGACATCTCCTGCAACCTGGGCTCGCTGAACATCGCCGCCGCCATGGCCTCCCCCGACCTCGGCGCGAGCGTGGAGACCGCGGTGCGCGGCCTGACGTCCGTCTCCGACCAGTCGCACATCGACGCGGTGCCGTCCGTGGCGCACGGCAACGACCTGTCGCACTCCATCGGCCTGGGCCAGATGAACCTGCACGGCTACCTCGCCTCGCAGCGCATCCACTACGGCAGCGAGGAGGGCATCGACTTCACCGACCTGTACTTCTACACGATCGCCTACCACGCGCTGCGCGCCTCGAACCGGATCGCGATCGAACGCGGCACCGCCTTCGACGGGTTCGAGAAGTCCGCGTACGCCGACGGCTCGTACTTCGACAAGTACACCGAGCGGGCCTGGGAGCCGGCCACCGCGCGGGTGCGGGAGCTGTTCGCCGACGCGGGGATCGCGCTGCCCACCCAGGACGACTGGCGCGAGCTGAAGCGCTCGGTGCGGGAGCACGGCATCTACAACCAGTACCTCCAGGCCGTCCCGCCGACCGGGTCCATCAGCTACATCAACGACTCGACCGCCTCCATCCACCCGATCGCCTCCAAGGTGGAGATCCGCAAGGAGGGCAAGCTCGGCCGCGTCTACTACCCGGCGCCGCACATGGACAACGACAACCTGGAGTACTTCCAGGACGCGTACGAGATCGGCTACGAGAAGATCATCGCCACCTACGCGGCGGCCACCCGCCATGTCGACCAGGGGCTCAGCTGCACCTTGTTCTTCCGGGACACGGCCACCACCCGCGACCTCAACAAGGCGCAGATCCTCGCCTGGCGCCAGGGCATCAAGACGCTCTACTACATCCGGCTGCGCCAGGAGGCCCTGGAGGGCACCGAGATCGAGAACTGCCTGTCCTGCACCCTGTGACCCCCTCGCACGCCCCGTTCACGAAAGCACCCCGATGACCACCACCCCCGCCCCGCTGACCGAGATCTCGGTCACCCCGCCGGCCTTCCGCCAGGACCCGGCCGCCCGGCTGCGCCCGGTCAACTGGAACCGCGTCACCGACGAGAAGGACCTGGAGGTGTGGAACCGGCTCACCGCCAACTTCTGGCTGCCCGAGAAGGTGCCGCTCTCCAACGACGTGGGCGCCTGGCAGCAGCGGCTCACCGCGGACGAACGCACCCTGACCATGCGGGTGTTCACCGGTCTGACCATGCTCGACACCGTGCAGGCCACGGTCGGTGAGATCGTGCAGATCCAGGACGCGCGCACCGAGCACGAGCAGGCCGTCTACACCAACATCGCCTTCATGCAGGCCGTGCACGCCCGCAGCTACTCCTCGGTGTTCTCCACCCTCTCCAGCACCCCGGAGATCGACGACGCCTACCGCTGGGCGGTGGCCAACGACGTCCTCCAGCAGCGCTGCAAGACGGTGCTCGCGCACTACTACGGTGACGACCCGCTCAAGCGGAAGGTCGCCTCCACGCTGCTGTCGTCGCTGCTGCTGTACGCGGGCTTCTATCTGCCGCTGCACTTCTCCACGCACGCGCTGCTCACCAACACCGCCGACATGATCCGGCTGATCCTGCGCGACAAGGCGGTGCACGGCTACTACTCCGGCTACAAGTTCCAGCGCGGCCTTGAGCGGCTGACGGCGGCGGGCCAGGAGGAGATGCGCGCCTTCACCCATGCGCTGCTGGAGGAGCTGTACGAGCTGGAGCTGTGCTACTCGGGCGAGCTGTACGAGCCGCTGGGCCTGATGGACGACGTGGCCGTCTTCGTCCGCTACAACGCGAACAAGGCGCTGATGAACCTCGGTTACCCGGCCCGCTTCGGCGCGGACGAGACCGAGGTCAACCCGGAGATCCTGGCGGCGCTCTCGCCCGGCGCGGACGAGAACCACGACTTCTTCTCCGGTTCCGGCTCCTCGTACGTCATGGGCAAGGCGGAGAACACCTCCGACGACGACTGGGACTTCTGAGAGGCTCACATGTCCGCCATGTCCGGCAACCCCCAGGTGCCCGCTCCCCGGGCGGGTACCGCGCCGCACGGCGCCTGCGTCCTGCTCAAGCACGGCGAGATCTTCCTCAAGGGCCGCAACCGGCACCGGTTCACCGAGCGGCTGCACGACAACCTGCGGATCGCGCTGCGCGGGATCGGCGGCTCGACCTGGATCAAGACCGCGCAGAACGTCACCGTGGTCGGCGGGCAGGTCCCGCAGGACGCGCTGGTGGAGCGGGCGCGCCGGGTGATCGGCTTCAACTCCGTCGAACCGGCCCTGCGGGTGCCCAGCACCCTGGAGGAGATCACCCGGACGGCCGTCGCCGAGCTGAGCGCGGCCGGTGCCGAGCGGCCCGGACTCGGCTTCGCGGTCCGGGCCCGGCGCCGGGACAAGCAGTTCCCGCTGACGTCGTCGCAGGTGGCGGGGCATCTGGGGGCGGAGGTCCTGCGCGCTGTCCCCGGGCTGCGCGTCGACCTCACCCGGCCCGAGGTGACGCTGTCCGTGGAGATCGACCGCAAGGAGACGTACCTGTCCTGGCGGCGGCACCGGGGGCTGACCGGGCTGCCGGTCGGCTCCAGCGGGCGGGCCCTCGCGCTGCTGTCCGGGGGCTACGACTCTCCGGTGGCCGCGCACCGGGCCATGCGGCGCGGGCTGCACTGCGACTTCGTGCACTTCAGCGGCGCCCCGTACACGAACCCGGCGTCGGTGTACAAGGCATACGCCCTGGCCCGGGAGCTGAACCGGTACCAGCCGCCCGGACGGCTGCACGTCATCGCGCTGGGCAAGGCGCAGAAGCAGCTCGCCGTGGCGGGCGCCGGGCGGCTCCAGGTCGTCGCCCAGCGCCGCCTGATGATCCGCACCGCCTCGGCACTCGCCGCCCGTACCGGCGCCGAGGCGCTGGTGACCGGCGACAGCCTGGGGCAGGTGGCCAGCCAGACGCTGGCCAACCTCGCGGCGGTGGACGAGGCGGCGGCGCTGCCGGTGCTGCGTCCGCTGATCGGCTGGGAGAAGCAGGAGATCATCGACGAGGCCGTGCGCGTCGGCACCGCGGAGATCTCGGTGCTGCCCGACGAGGACTGCTGCCAGCTCCTCGCCCCGCCGCGCGCCAGCACCCGGGCGGGCCTGCCCCGGCTGCGCGCCGTGGAACGCCGCCTCGACCTCGACGAGGTGACGGCGGCACTGCTGGCGAGCGCCCGGGTGATGCTGCCCGGCGCGGACACCGGCCCCCTCCCCGAGACCCCGGCGCCCACCTGCCCGGCCCCCGCACCGGCCTCACCACCGTGAGGCCGTACCCGTCACCGCTGAAGGGGGCACACCGTGCCGGCGAGCCGCTCGCCGGCACCGGACGCGGCCTCGACGACCGGGCGGGGCCACCGGCCGGCCGCGCCGGAAGCACCGCCGCGGGGGCGCCAAGCGGTCCTCCCGGCACGGCCCGGCCCCCGGCAGCGCGCCGCCTCCGCCCGCGCGACCCGCCCCCGCCTCGCCCCGCCCCGCCCGCGGCCCCGTTTCCGGGCTCGGGCGCGGAAGGACCCGTACGGCCACCCGCCCCACGCGGGCGGCAGCGCGCCGTCGCTTTCACCCGAGCGGCCTACGCCACACTCCGGGAGAGAACAAGGTCACAACCTCGGCCTCTGCCTGCGCTCCACCGGACTGCCCTAGCATCCGACCATGACGGTCCTGCCTGACGACGGGCTCTCCCTGGCGGCCGACTTCCCTGACGCGACGCATGAGCAGTGGCGCCACCTGGTGGCGGGTGTGCTGCGCAAGTCGGGCCGGGAAGTACCGGACGACGAGGCGGAGGGCGCTCTGTCCACCGCGCTGGAGGACGGGTTGCGCGCCCGTCCCCTGTACACCGCGCGCGACCACGCGCCCGACCCCGGCCTGCCCGGCTTCCCGCCGTTCGTGCGCGGCGGGAAGGCCGAGGGGAGCACGGTCGGCGGCTGGGACGTGCGCCAGCGGCACACGGTGGCCGAGGCGGCGCCCGTCCTGAACGACCTGGAGAACGGCGTCACCTCGCTGTGGCTGGCCGTCGGCGAAGGCGGCATCCCCGTTTCCGCGCTCGGCACCGTCCTCGACGGCGTCTACCTCGACCTGGCCCCGGTCGTCCTGGACGCGGGCGAGGCGGCGGAACCGGCCGCGCGCGAGCTGCTGCGGCTGTTCGCCGAGCGCGAGGTGGCCGCCGACGCGGCCCGCGGCAACCTGGGCGCCGACCCGCTGGGCCTGGAGGCCCGCACCGGCCGGCCCCGCGACACGGCGTCCGCGGCGGAGGCGGCCCGGCTGTGCGCGGCACGGTACCCGGGGCTGCGCGCGCTGACCGTGGACGCGCTGCCGTACCACGAGGCCGGCGGCTCGGCCGCGCAGGAGCTGGGCTGCTCGCTGGCGACCGGCGTCGCCTATCTGCGTGAACTGACCGGGGCCGGTCTTGACACCGCCCAGGCGCTGGCGCAGCTGGAGTTCCGCTACGCCGCGACCGCCGACCAGTTCCTGACCATCGCCAAGCTGCGCGCCGCCCGGCGGCTGTGGGCGCGGGTGGCCGAGGTGTGCGGGGCACCCCGCGCGGGCGGTCAGCTCCAGCACGCGGTGACCTCCTCGGTGATGATGACGCGCCGCGACCCGTGGGTGAACATCCTGCGCACCACGGTGGCCGCGCTGGCCGCCGGGGTGGGCGGCGCCGACGCGGTGACCGTGCTGCCCTTCGACCACGCGCTCGGCCTGCCCGACGCGTTCGCCCGGCGGATCGCCCGCAACACCTCCGTCATCCTCGTCGAGGAGTCGCAGCTGTCCCGGGTGGTCGACCCGGCGGGCGGCTCCTGGTACGTGGAGCGGCTGACCGACGAACTCGCCCACGCGGGCTGGGAGTTCTTCCAGGAGATCGAGCGCGCCGGAGGCCAGGGGCCCGCGCTGCGCTCCGGGCTGGTCGGCGAGCGGCTGGCGGCGACCTGGGCCGCGCGCAGCGCGAAACTCGCCAAGCGCCGCGAACCGGTCACCGGCGTCAGCGAGTTCCCGCACCTGGCGGAGAAGCCGGTGGTGCGCGAACCGGCGCCCGAGCCGCCGTCCGGCGGGCTGCCCCGGGTGCGCCGGGACGAGGCGTTCGAGGAGCTGCGGGCCCGCTCCGACGCCCACCTCGCCGCGACCGGGGCCCGGCCCCGCGTGTATCTGGCGGCGCTCGGCCCGGCCGCCGCGCACACCGCCCGGCTCACCTTCGCCGCCAACCTGTTCCAGGCGGGCGGCATCGAACCGGTCACCGAGGGCACCTTCGAGGAGAGCGGCGCGCGCGAGGCGTGCCTGTGCTCCAGCGACGCGCTGTACGAGGAGCAGGCCGACGTGGTCGTCCGGGGCTTGCGGGAGGCGGGCGCCGGGCATGTGTTCCTCGCCGGCCGCCCCGGACCGTACGAGGGCGTGGACACCTACGTCTTCGCCGGCTGCGACGCCGTCGCCGTGCTCTCCGCCGCACTCGACCGCATGGGAGTGTCCTGATGTCCGTCCCCGACTTCTCGGCGATCGAGCTCGGAGAGCCGCGCCCCGACGGCGGCGCCGACGAGTGGCGCACCGCGGTGCAGAAGGCCGCCGACGGCGACGACCTGCTCTGGGAGACGCCCGAGGGCATCACCGTCAAGCCGCTGTACACCGGGCAGGACCTGGAGGGCCTGGACTTCCTGGACACCTTCCCGGGCGTCGCCCCGTATCTGCGCGGCCCGTACCCGACGATGTACGTCAACCAGCCCTGGACGATCCGCCAGTACGCGGGCTTCTCCACGGCGGAGGAGTCCAACGCGTTCTACCGGCGCAATCTGGCGGCCGGTCAGAAGGGCCTGTCGGTCGCCTTCGACCTGCCCACGCACCGCGGCTACGACAGCGACCACCCGCGGGTGACCGGTGACGTCGGCATGGCGGGCGTGGCGATCGACTCGATCTACGACATGCGGCAGCTCTTCGACGGCATCCCGCTGGACCGGATGACGGTGTCGATGACGATGAACGGCGCGGTGCTGCCGGTGCTGGCGCTGTACATCGTGGCCGCGGAGGAGCAGGGCGTCCCCGCGGAGAAGCTGGCCGGGACCATCCAGAACGACATCCTCAAGGAGTTCATGGTCCGCAACACCTACATCTATCCGCCGAAGCCGTCGATGCGGATCATCTCCGACATCTTCGCCTTCACCTCGCAGCGGATGCCCCGCTACAACTCCATCTCGATCTCCGGGTACCACATCCAGGAGGCGGGCGCGACGGCCGACCTGGAGCTGGCGTACACGCTGGCGGACGGCGTGGAGTACATCCGGGCGGGCCGGGACGCGGGCCTGGACGTGGACGCCTTCGCGCCCCGGCTGTCGTTCTTCTGGGCGATCGGCATGAACTTCTTCATGGAGATCGCCAAGTTGCGCGCGGCCCGGCTGCTGTGGGCCAAGCTGGTCAGGCAGTTCGACCCGAAGAACGCCAAGTCGCTGTCCCTGCGCACCCATTCGCAGACCTCCGGCTGGTCGCTGACCGCGCAGGACGTGTTCAACAACGTCACGCGCACCTGTGTGGAGGCGATGGCGGCCACCCAGGGGCACACCCAGTCGCTGCACACCAACGCCCTGGACGAGGCGCTGGCGCTGCCCACCGACTTCTCCGCGCGCATCGCCCGCAACACCCAGCTGCTGATCCAGCAGGAGTCCGGCACCACCCGGGTGATCGACCCGTGGGGCGGCAGCGCGTACGTGGAGCGGCTGACGTACGACCTGGCCCGCCGCGCGTGGCAGCACATCCAGGAGGTGGAGCAGGCGGGCGGCATGGCGCAGGCCATCGACGCGGGCATCCCCAAGCTGCGCGTGGAGGAGGCGGCGGCCCGCACCCAGGCGCGCATCGACTCCGGGCGGCAGCCGGTGATCGGGGTGAACAAGTACCGGGTGGACAGCGACGAGCAGATCGAGGTGCTCAAGGTCGACAACTCCTCGGTGCGCACCCAGCAGATCGCCAAGCTGCGGCGGCTGCGCGAGGAGCGGGACGAGACGGCGTGCCGGGACGCGCTGGACGCCCTGACCCGGGCGGCCGGCGGCGAGGGCAACCTGCTGGAGCTGGCGGTGCGGGCGGCCCGTGCCAAGGCGACCGTCGGGGAGATCAGCGACGCCCTGGAGAAGGTGTACGGGCGGCACGCGGGCCAGATCCGTACCATCTCCGGTGTGTACCGCAACGAGGCAGGCCAGTCGCCGGACGTGGACCGCACCCGCGCGGTGGTGGACGACTTCGCGGAGGCCGAGGGCCGCCGACCGCGCATCCTGGTCGCCAAGATGGGCCAGGACGGCCACGACCGCGGCCAGAAGGTGATCGCCACGGCCTTCGCCGACCTGGGCTTCGACGTGGACGTCGGCCCGCTGTTCCAGACCCCGGCGGAGGTCGCCCGGCAGGCCGTCGAGGCGGACGTGCACATCGTCGGGGTGTCGTCGCTGGCCGCCGGGCATCTGACGCTGGTGCCCGCGCTGCGCGAGGCGCTCGCCGAGGAGGGCCGCGGCGACATCATGATCGTGGTGGGCGGGGTGATCCCGCCGCAGGACGTACCGACGCTCCTGGAGATGGGCGCGACGGCCGTCTTCCCGCCCGGCACGGTGATCCCCGACGCGGCCCGCGACCTGGTGACGCGGCTGGCGGCGGATCTCGGCCACGACGAGCTGTGAGCCGGTGAGCTGATGGCCATCGATCTGGACACGTACGTCAAGGGCGTCCTGGACGGCAAGCGGGCGCTGGTGGCCCGCGCGATCACACTGGTGGAGTCGGTGCGGCCGCAGCACCGGGCGCTGGCCCAGGAGTTGCTGACCCAGCTGATGCCGCACAGCGGCCGGGCCCGGCGGATCGGGGTGAGCGGGGTGCCGGGCGTCGGCAAGTCGACGTTCATCGACGCCTTCGGCACCATGCTGACCGGGCAGGGGCACCGGGTGGCGGTGCTCGCCGTCGACCCGTCCTCCACCCGGACCGGCGGTTCCATCCTCGGCGACAAGACCCGTATGGAGCGGCTGGCCGTCGACCCGGCGGCGTTCGTCCGGCCCTCCCCCAGCGCGGGCACCCTCGGCGGGGTGGCCAAGGCGACCCGCGAGTCGATCGTGGTCATGGAGGCCGCGGGCTACGACGTGGTGCTGGTGGAGACGGTCGGGGTGGGCCAGTCCGAGACGGCCGTCGCGGGCATGGTCGACTCCTTCCTGCTGCTCACCCTGGCCCGCACCGGCGACCAGTTGCAGGGCATCAAGAAGGGCGTGCTGGAGCTGGCCGACGTGATCGCGGTGAACAAGGCGGACGGGCCGCACGAGCGCGACGCCCGCGCGGCGGGCCGCGAACTGGCCGGTGCGCTGCGGCTGATGCACGGGAAGGACGCCTTCTGGACGCCGCCGGTGCTCAGTTGCAGCGCCCGCGAGTCGACCGGTCTGGACACCGTCTGGGAACGTCTGGAGCAGCACCGCGCCCTGCTGGACTCGGCGGGCCGCCTCACCGCCAAGCGCCGTGCGCAGCAGGTCGACTGGACCTGGAGCATGGTCCACGACGAGCTGCTGGGCCGGCTGCACGCCGACCCGGCCGTCCGCTCTCTGGCGCCCGAGCTCGAACAGCAGGTCAGGCAGGGCCGTCTGACGGCCACTCTCGCCGCCGAACGGATCCTGAGCGCCTTCGCCGGGGGCGGCGCTGCATCCGGCTCCGGTGGTCCCGGAGAAGGCCGTGGAGCAACGTGACATTGTATAGTGGGAGGTCATCGGGCTGAGCACCGCAGACCGGTCACACGGAGGAGCGCACGGATGGCCCATCTCGAACCGCGGGCGATCTCCGTCCAGACCCATCTGCGCGACCAGGTCGCCGACGCGCTGCGGGCGGCGCTCATCGCCGGTGAGCTGCGCCCTGGTGTGATCTACTCGGCCCCCGCCCTCGCGGGCGAGCTCGGCGTCTCCGCCACCCCGGTGCGCGAGGCCATGCTGGACCTGGCCCGGGAGGGCCTGGTCGAGGCGGTGCGCAACAAGGGCTTCCGGGTCACGGAGATGACCGAGCGGGACCTCGACGAGTTCACCGACATCCGCGCCCTGATCGAGGTCCCCACCGTGGGCCGCGTCGCCGCCTCGGCGAGCACCGAGCAGTTGGAGGCGCTGCGTCCGCTGGCGCAGCAGATCGTCACGGCGGCGCGGGAGCACGACGTCCTGAAGTACCTGGAGGCCGACCACCGGTTCCATCTGGAGCTGCTGTCCCTGGCGGGCAACCACCATCTGGTGGCCGTGGTGGCCGATCTGCGCAAGCGCTCCCGGCTGTTCGGGCTCGGGAGTCTGAACGAGACCGGCCGTCTGGTCGCCTCCGCCGAGGAGCACGTCGAGCTCCTCGATCTGCTGGTGGCCGGCCGGGGCCGGGAGGCGGAGGAGTGCATGCGCCGCCACCTCTCGCATGTGCGCACCCTGTGGGCGGACGGCCGGCCCGAGCCCGAACAGCCCGGACCGGCCCTGCGGCTCCACAACCGCTGACCCTCCGCCGCCCCTTCCCTCTCCCCGCTCCCTCCCCCTTCCGATCCCGCCGCGCCGACCGAGTCCGGCGCGGCGGCTTTCGTATGCCCCGCCGCCGCACGGCCCCCTGCCGCCGCACGCCTGCCCGCCGTCCCCTGTCCACCTGCGGGAAGCCCTCAATTCCTCCGGACGCCTTCCCTGAGACATGTGACCTGTGCAATGGTACATGGCGCAGGTCGTGGCCATGTCAATCGTGGCGCGGCCGTGCGATCCGACCCGTCGGCGGCACGGCCCTCCCCTGAACACGACCTCCCCATCCCATCGGCCACGCACCGCGTGGCCCGGCCCCTCATGGGAGGCGCAGTGAGAAAGTCACCGGTCCGGCGATTCCGGCGAAGTCTGGGCGCGGCAGTGCCGCTGGCCCTGGCCCTCGCCCTGGCCGTCGGTCTGCCGGCACAGCAGGCCGGCGCGCGGACGGCGACCACCGCATCCGCCGCATCGCCCGCGTCCGCCGCACCCGCACCCTCGGCGCACGGCGCGCGGCACACCGGAGCCCCACCCGCGGCGCAGTCCGCCACGACCGCGACCGGACACACGGGCCGGGGACGCCTGAAAGCGTCCGAACTGCCCCCGCTGGCCGCGAGCGACGACAACCTCAAGAAGCCCTACGGCGAGACGGCGAAGCCGCCGGTGCGGCCCTCCAAGTCGATGGAGACGGCGGCCGGCGGCGCCCCCGGGAAGAAGCGCGCCGCCGCCACCTGCGACGTCTCCGCCTTCACCACCCGCACCGGCAGTGCTCTGGTGCGGCAGATCCAGGCGTCCACCACCGACTGCGTCAACACCCTGTTCAACCTGACCGGGGACGACGCGCGCGGCGCCTTCCGCGAAGCCCAGATGGCCACCGTCGCCGACGCGCTGCGCGACGGCTCGGCCGCCTACCCCGGCGACGCGAGCACCGGCATGCCGCAGACCGTCCTCTACCTGCGCGCCGGTTACTACGTGCAGTACTACAACGCGGACGCGGTGGGCCCCTACGGCAGCACCCTGCGCACGGCGATCCGCGGCGGTCTCGACGCCTTCTTCGCGAGCGCGCACTCCCACGACGTCACCGACGCCAACGGCGAGACCCTCGCCGAGGCCGTCACCCTCATCGACAGCGCCGAGGAGAACGCCCGCTACCTCTACGTCCTCAAGCGGCTGCTGGCGGACTACGACACGTCGTGGAACGCGTCCTGGTGGATGCTCAACGCGGTCAACAACGTGTACACGGTGACCTTCCGGGGCCACCAGGTGCCCGAGTTCGTCACGGCCGTCGAGGCCGACCCGAGCCTGATCGACTCCCTGTACCGCTTCGCCTCCGGCCACCTCGCCCTGCTCGGCACGGACCAGTCGTACCTGACGTCCAACGCGGGCCGGGAACTCGGCCGGTTCCTCCAGCACGCCTCGCTGCGGTCCAAGGTCCAGCCGCTCGCCGTCGCCCTGCTGCACGCCGGTTCCCTCACCGGCGCCACCGCGCCGCTGTGGGTCGGTGTCGCCGAGATGACGGACTACTACGACCGGGCGAACTGCTCCGTGTACGGCACCTGCGACCTCGCGGCGCAGCTGACCAGGGCCGTCCTCACCACGACCTACCCGTGCAGCGCCGGCATCACGATCAAGGCGCAGCAGATGACCTCGGCGGAGTTGGCCGCCACCTGCTCCAGCCTGCGCGGCCAGGACGCCTACTTCCACGGTGTGGTCAAGGACAAGGGCCCGGTCTCCGACGACCGCAACAGCACCATCGAGGTCGTCGTCTACGACTCCAGCGCCGACTACCAGACGTACGCCGGTGCCATGTACGGCATCGACACCAACAACGGCGGCATGTATCTGGAGGGCGACCCGGCGGCGGCCGGAAACCAGCCGCGCTTCGTCGCCTACGAGGCCGAATGGCTGCGCCCGGACTTCCAGATCTGGAACCTCAACCACGAGTACACGCACTACCTCGACGGCCGCTTCGACATGTACGGCGACTTCGACGCGGGCGTCACCACACCGACCGTCTGGTGGATCGAGGGCTTCGCGGAGTACGTCTCCTACTCCTACCGCGGTGTCCCCTACCCCGAGGCCATGGACGAGGCGGGCCGCGGCACGTACGCCCTGAGCACGCTGTTCGACACCACCTACGACAACGACACCACGCGCGTCTACCGCTGGGGCTATCTCGCCGTCCGGTACATGCTGGAGCACCATCCCTCCGACATGGCCACCGTGCTCGGCGACTACCGCGCCGGTGACTGGAACGCCGCCCGCAGCTATCTCACCGGCACCGTCGGCACCCGCTACGACAGCGACTGGCGCACCTGGCTGGCGTCCTGCGCGGCCGGCAGTTGCAGCGGCGGCACCACCACCCCGCCCGCCACCCAGTGCACCGGCACCGACGCGCGGGAGCTGGGCCAGAACTGCGCGCGCGCCGGCCAGTCCGCCACCACCGGGAACTACGCCTACCTCTATCTGCGCGTCCCGGCCGGCACCTCCCGGCTGACCATCACCACCTCCGGCGGCACGGGCGACGCGGACCTGTACTACAGCGCCGACGGCTGGGCGGGCACCGGCAGTTACACCCAGCGCGCCACCGGCCCCGGCAACAGCCACACCCTGACGGTCGACAACCCGCCGGCCGGCACCCACTACATCAGCCTGTACGCGGTGGACGGCTTCAGCGGAGTGAGCGTCGCCACCGCCTACTGAGCGGGACGGCCGCCCGGCGCCGGCGGAGCGCTGACCATCACGGGCGCGGGGCGGCCGCCGTCCGATGCCGCCTACGCCTGCGGGCCGCCCTCACCCTGGGCGGCCCGCAGGTCGGCGAGCAGTTCGGCCTGGCCCGCCAGGACCCCGGACAGGATGGTGCGGGCCACCCTGAGCAGCTCCGCCACATGCGGGCTGGTCAGGGAGTAGTACACGGTCGAGCCCTCCTTGCGGGTCACGACCAGGTTGGCCCGGCGCAGCACGGCCAGTTGCTGGGAGAGGTGCGCGGGCTCGATACCGATCTCGGGCAGCATCTCGGCGACCGCGTGCTCGCGCTCGCTCAGCAGCTCCAGGACGCGGATGCGCGCCGGGTGGCCGAGCGTCTTGAAGAACTCGGCCTTCAGCTGGTAAAGCGGCGTGCTCATGCTGCTGCCGTCGCCTCTCCCGCCCGCCGGCACGGCCGACCGGGCCGGACCTCGGCGCATCGCATCCACCCACTTGTCGTGCCGAACTCGGTAATTGCCGAGGTCGGCAATTCTATACGCCGTGTCTTCCGTGTTCAGAGGGGCAGGGTGATCCAGATCGTCTTGCCCCGCCCGTCGGCGTCGCCGCGCACGACCGCGGTGCCGCCCAGGCCGAGGGTGAGTTCCATGACGGTGGCCAGTCCCCCGGCGGCCGTACCTCCGACCATCCCGGTCAGCCGCGGGCGGTAGGGGTGGCGGTCGTGGACGCCGAAGGCCAGGCAGTCCGCGCCCGCCGCGTAGAGGACCGTGGTCTGCGGGGAGAGCGCGGCCGCGTGCCGTACGGCGTTGGTGACCAGCTCGCTGACGATCAGCAGCGCCTGGCCGACGGCGGGATGCAACAGGCTGACGCCCCACTCCGTCAGTGCCTGCTCGGCCGTCTCCCGCGCCAGGCGCACGGCGGACGGCAGTGTCGGCACGGTCAGGACGTGGCGGTGGGGCAGGGCTTCGAGCCGCGTGGTCACGGTCATGGCCGCTCAGCCCCGTACCCGGGCGAACCGGAAGCCGGTGACGGTCCGCGGGCGCAGCCGCACGATCGTGTCGTGCGGGCCGTGCGTCCAGCCGCACAGGACGCGCCGGTAGTGGGCGGCCTCGTCGGGATCGGCGACCACCTCGGCGGGGCCGTCGGCGGTGACGCTCCAGCCGGTGCCGGTGTCCCGGTCCACCTCGTCCACGTGGTACGCCGCCGAGGCGGGCACCGCGGCGGCCGGCACCGGCGTGCGCACGACGAGGCGGCCCACGTGCCACACGTGCCGTCCCGGACGCACGACGGCCTGCTCGCGGCGGACGTACACCAGCCGGCCCAGGCGGCTGCCCTCCAGGAGCCACAGGGCCTCGGGGCCGGAGACCTCGGTCATGCGCAGCGCTGTGCGGACGGTGCTCATCGGACGGGTTCCTCACTGCCGCGCTGCGGCCCGGCGGGTACGGCGGCGGGTTCGGCTGCGGGTTCGGCGGACAGCGGCCCGGTCAGGTCGACATGGTCGCGCGCGCCGCGCAGCGCCTCCGCTGTGGTCGCGTACTCGCGGCCCTCTCGGCGCAGCAGCTCCAACGCGCCGACCGAGTCGAGGACCCGGCGCTGTCCCGGCCGTATCCCCGAGGTCATCACGGCGATGCCGCGCCTGTTCAGCTTCTCCACCACGTCCTTGAGGACCAGTGCGCCGGTGGCGTCCACCGTCGTCACCCGCGACATGCGCAGGACGACCACCCGGACCCCGGTGACCTCGCCCAGTTCCCGCAGGAAGCGGTGGGCGGCGGCGAAGAACAGCGGGCCGTCGATGCGGTAGGCGACGATGTGCCCGGCCGACAGGGCGTCAGCCGCGGCCGTGCGCTCGCCCTCGCCCGGCCCGTCCGTCCCGTCCAGCGGCATCCGGTCGAGGCGGACCTGCCGGGCGACCGCGCGCAGGGCGAGGGCGCCCGCGACGGCGAGGCCGATGATCACGGCGTAGACCAGGTCGAGGGCGAGGGTCGCGGCGGCCGTGAGGACGAGGGTCAGCGCGTCCGAGCGGGTGGCGCGCGCCATCGCCTTCAGCGAGGCGACCTCGACCATACGGACCGCGGTGGCCAGCAGCACGCCCGCGAGCGCGGCGAGCGGGATCCTCGACACGAGCGGCGCGGCGGCGAAGACGATCACCGCGAGGACGGCGGCGTGGGTCAGTGCGGCGAGCCGGGAGCGCGCGCCGGTGCGGACGTTGACCGCGGTGCGCGCGATGGCGCCGGTGGCGGGCACCCCGCCGAACAGCGGGGCCGCGATGTTGGCGAGGCCCTGCCCGAACAGCTCCCGGTCGGGGTCGTGCTTCCGCCCCGTCGTCATCCCGTCGGCCACCGAGGCGGACAGCAGCGACTCCAGCGCGGCCAGGGCGGCCACCGCGACCGCGGGTGCGAGCAGCGAGCCGAGCGCCCCCGCGTCGAGGAAGGCCTGCGACGGCGCGGGCAGTCCGGCCGGCAGGTCGCCGATCGGCGCGGCCGCGTCCAGACCGGCGAGCTGCGCCACCGCGGTGGCGGCCACGACGGCGACGACGGAGAACGGGACGGCGGGCCAGCGGTGGGCGCCGGCCAGCATGAGCGCCGCCACGGCGACGGCGAGGCCGGCCGCCGTCCAGTTCGGTGTCCTCGCGAACTCCTCGACGGCCCGCCAGGTCACCACCAGCACGCGGTCGCCCTCGGGTTCGGCCACGCCCAGCGCGTTCGGCACCTGCTGCAACCCGATCACACAGGCGATGCCGAGGGTGAAGCCCTCCACCACGGGGGCGGGCACGTACTGCATGTACTTCCCCGCCCGCAGCACGGCGAGGGCGACCAGCAGGAAGCCCGCGATCAGGCCGACGGTCAGCACCCCGCCCGCCCCGTACCGGCCGAAGATCGGCACCAGGACGACGGTCATGGCGCCGGTGGGCCCGGACACCTGGAGGTTCGAGCCGCCGAAGACGGCCGCGACCGCCCCGGCCACCACGGCGGTCGCGAGGCCCGCCTCCGCGCCGAGTCCGGAGGACACCCCGAAGCCCAGCGCGAGCGGCAGCGCCACGATCGCCACGGTGAGACCGGCGAGCAGGTCGCGGCGCGGATCCCGGCGGGCGTCCGCCAGGTCGGACCGCGCGGGCAGCAGCGAGCGCACCGAGCGGGCGGCCCGTGTCAGCGGGGTGCTCATCGCGTGGCGACCTCGGCTTCCCGCAGCACGTTCCGTACCGGCACCGGCCCGACCCCTCGACTGTCGACTCTCACGGCGTCCGCCCCAGGCCGGGCGCGCGCACAAGGCTGTGCCCGCGCTTCCTGCGGGCACAGCCAGCACAGCATCTAACCAATTGCGAACTTTTGCAATTCGGCAGGCGACTGCCGTAGCGCTCTCGGCCGCCACGCGGCGGCCGCGCGGGTCCGCGGCCGCTACGAGCCGGCCTCCCGCGCGGCCCGGCGGTGGCGCCGTACGGCGTCGCGGTTGGCGCAGGTGTGGGAGCAGTACCGCTGGCGTCCCGGCCGGCTGTGGTCGACATAGGCGTCGCCGCACTCGGGCAGGGCGCAGCGGCCGAGGCGCCGCATGCCGTGCGCGGTGAGGTGCTGGGCCGCCGCGACGGTGGTGGAGGCGGCGAGGACCGCGCCCAGACCCGCGCCGTCGGGCCGGTAGTGCAGGTGCCAGCCGCTGCCGTCGTGGTCGGTGACGGTGGGCGGTCCCGCGTAGCGGGTCAGCAGCGCGTTGAGGACCGCGACGCGGGCCGGTTCGTCCTCGGCGTCGACCAGGCGCCGCCAGCCGCGGAGATAGTCGCGCACCAGCGCGGCGTCACCCTCGCGCGCCTCGTTCTCCAGCGGCATGCCGACGGCGACCCAGCGCGCGGCGATGTCCTCGATGCCGGTGGGCGGCCGGTTGAGCAGGTCGATCACGTTGTCCAGCAGGGGGCGCCCGTAAGGGTTTACATGCACAAGAGCATTACATCACTGTCGGGTCATGACCGCCCGCGACCGCATCCGCGCCCTGCCCCCGACGGCGCCCGACGCCCCTCGCACCCCTTCGCGCGCCGCCCCGGCGGAAACCGGGAGCGGACCGGGCTGGCTGCCGCTGGCCGCCTGCTGCCTCGGTACGTTTCTGCTGCTGCTGTACACGTCGATCGTGACCGTCGCCCTGCCCGGCATCGGCGCCGGTCTCGGCGCGGACCACGGCGCCCAGCAGTGGGTGATCGACGTCTACACCCTCGCGCTGGCCGGACTGCTGCTCGGCGCCGGCGCGATCGGCGACGCGCTCGGGAGCCGTCGGGTGTACCTCGCGGGGCTGGCCGGATTCACCCTGGCCACCCTGGCGTGCGGCCTCGCCACCTCGCCGGGCCTGCTGATCGCGGCACGGGCCGGCCAGGGCGTGGCCGGGGCCGCGATGCTCGCCACCATCGTCCCGCTGATCGGACTGACCTACGCACGCCCCGGGCAGCGGGCGACCGCGTTCGCGGTCTGGGGCGCGGTGGCGGGGGCCGCCTCGGCGGTCGGCACCGTCTGCGGCGGCGTACTGACGGAGTACGCGGGCTGGCGCTGGCTGTTCCTCGGCTCGCTCCCCCTGTGCGCCGGGGCGCTGGCGCTGGCCGCCCGCTCGTTGCCGCACGCGACGGTACCTCCGCCGCCGGACCCGGCTCCGGACCGGGCTCCGGACCGGGCTCCGGACCGGGCGCGGGAGCCGGGCCATGCACCGGGCCCGGACCGGGCGGCCCGGGGCCTGTTCCGCACCGGGGTGGACTGGCCGGGCATCGTGCTGGTCAGCGTCGCGGTGACAGGTCTCGCCTACGCGGTGATCGCCGGCGGCGAATCGGGGTGGGGCGCGCCGAACTCGCTCGCGGGCTGGCTCGCGGCCCTCGGCGCGGGGGGCGGGTTCGTGCTCGCCGAACGCCGTTGCCCGCGGCCCATCCTGCCGCCCGCGCTCGTCACGGCACCGAGGTTCGCCGCGGTCCTGCTGGCGGCCTTCGGGTACTACTTCGCCGCGTTCGGGGCGCTGCCCGCCCTGGCGACATGGATGCAGACCGGTCTCGGCCTGGCATCGTCGGCGGTCTCCCTCGTCCTCGTCGTCCAGCTCGTGGTCTTCGTCGCGGTCTCCGGCCTGGTCAGCAGGCACCTCCACGCGCTCCACCCGGCCTGGACCCTCGGCGCGGGCACGATCCTGGTCGGCGTCGGCGCGCTCATCGCCACCGCGGTGGCCGGCCGGCCGGACTGGCCCGTGCTGCTGCCGTTCCTGGTGCTCAGCGGAGTCGGCGCGGGCGTGGTCTCGCCCGTGCTGCCCGCCGTCGCCATCGCCACGGCCCCGCCCCACCACGCGGGCGCGGCCGGCGGCGCGGCCAACGCCGTCCGGCAGCTCGGCCTCACCCTCGGCGTGGCGGTCTGCGGAACCCTCACCCGCACCTCGACCGCCCCCCGCATGTCCCTCGCCTGCGCCGCCTGCGCGCTCGTCGCCGTCACCACGGGAGCACTCGCCGTCCGACTGCTGCTGCGCTCCGGCACCAGATGAGCGGAACGACCCGGACCGACCGCACGCCCCCGGAACCGGAAAGCGGTCAGGGGCGGCCTCGGATTCCTCCGAAACCGCCCCTGACCTACGACTCTCATGAGTCGGGACGACAGGATTTGAACCTGCGACCCCTTGACCCCCAGTCAAGTGCGCTACCAAGCTGCGCCACGTCCCGATGCGCTCTCGTGCGGTGGACCCGCGTGATCGCGCGAAGGTCACTTTACCGCACGCCCGGGGCGGTGCCGAAGGGGGCACTCGGGAGGGCGCTCGGGACGACGCGGCGACGGGGGAGAATCGTGGGTATGAGCAGCACATCATCCGACCGGGCGGTCGGCGCGCGGGACCGGGACAGTGAGGGGCGGGCGCGCAACGCCCGGCCACGCGACGGCCTGGGGCGCCCGCTGCCCTACGGCGCGGACGGAGTGGCGCGGCAGCCCGAGGGGGTGGTGCGCACCCCGGACCGGACGGTCGCCGAGGCGCAGACGCTGCTGGACGCGGGACGGCCCTTCCACGCGCACGAGGTCTTCGAGGACGCCTGGAAGTCCGGGCCCGAGACCGAGCGCGGGCTGTGGCGCGCGCTGGCCCAGCTCGCGGTGGGCCTCACGCACTCCGCCCGCGGCAATGTGACCGGCGGCGCCCGCCTGCTGCGGCGCGGTGCGCAGGGCGTACGGGACTGGGCGGCGGACTCCGGGGTGCGGGAGCCGTACGGCATGGACGTGGCCGGGCTCGTGGGCTGGGCGCGGGCACTGGCCGACGCCGTGGAGGACGGGACGGCCGGGGCGGTGGACGCGGCACGGAGCGCGCCCCGGCTGCGCGCCGGGGCGTAGGCACCCTGGCGGAGGCACCCGGGCGGAGCCGTCCCGCCGAAGCGCCGCCGGTGACCGGGCGCAGCACCTGGTGCACGCGGTGTCAGTGCCCTGCGGCACACTCGGGGGGTGCGAGAGATTCATGTCATCGGTATCGGCGCGGGCGACCCCGACCAGCTCACGTTGCAGGCGGTCAGGGCGCTGCGCGACACGGACGTGTTCTTCGTCCTGGACAAGGGCGAGGTGAAGTCGGACCTCGTGCGGCTGCGCCGGGACATCCTGGATACCCATCTGCCCGAGGGCGGGTACCGGGTGGTGGAGGCGCGCGACCCGGAGCGGGACCGCCGGGCGGGTGGCCGCGGCTACTCCCCCGCCGTCGGCCAGTGGCGCAGCGCCCGCGCGGACATCTACGAGCGGCTGATCACCGACGAGCTGGACGAGGACGGGACCGGCGCCTTCCTCGTCTGGGGCGATCCCGCGCTGTACGACAGCACCCTGGGCATCCTGGAGGAGGTGCTGGCGCGCGGTGCCGTGGAGTTCTCGTACGACGTGGTGCCCGGCATCAGCAGTGTCTCCGCGCTGGTGGCCCGGCACCGCACCGGGCTCAACCGGGTCGCCCGGCCGGTGCAGATCACCACGGGACGGCGGCTGGCCGAGGGGTTCCCCGAGGGGGTGGACGACGTGGTGGTGATGCTCGACGCGCAGCAGGCGTTCCGGCAGTACGCCGACCAGGACATCGACATCTACTGGGGCGCCTACATAGGCACCCCGGACGAGATCCTCGTCTCCGGTCCGATCGCCGAGGCCGGGCCGCGCATCGAGCGGCTGCGCGCCGAGGCCCGGGAGCGCAAGGGCTGGATCATGGACACGTATCTGCTGCGTCGCAGGCCGCAGGGGTAGGCGGGGCGCCGGGGGGCGGCGCGGCCGGGGGGTGTGCGCCGGGGCGCCGGCGGCTCCCGGCCCGGCCCGCCACCTCGTGCTCGGCCAGGGTGCCCACGTCCCAGCCGGACTCCCGGCAGGCGGCGACCAGGCCGGGCAGGGCGCCGAGGGCGGCGTGCCAGCAGCCGGGGGCCGAGGCGCGGTCCGTGTCGTGCAGCAGGACCGTGCCGCCGCCGCGCAGATCGGCCATGACGTCCGCGTGCACGGAGGCGGCGGTCGCGTCCGCCGTCCAGTCCCGGCCCCACGCGCTCCACAGCACCGGCCGCAGCCCCAGGCGCCGGGCGGCGGCCCAGCGGCCGCCGGTGAGGATGCCGTAGGGCGGCCGGTACCAGAGCGGGCGGCGGCCCGTGAGGGTGTGCACGGCCCGGACCGCGCGTGCCGTCTCCCGCAGGTCCCGGCCCGGGTCGGGCAGCCAGGGGCGGCTGTGGGTCCAGCCGTGCACGGCGACCTCGTGTCCGCGTCCGGCCATGTCGCGGACGAGTCCGGGATGGCGCACCGCGCTCTCGCCGAGCACGAAGAAGGTGACGCGGACGTCGAGCCGGTCCAGCGCGTCCAGGAAGTGCGGGGTGCTCGCGGGGTCGGGGCCGTCGTCGAAGGTGAGCGCCACATGGCCGGTCCGGCCGTGTCCGGCCAGGTGCGGCAGACAGCGGGAGCGGAAGCGCGGCAGCCAGGACGCCGCCGGGACGATGTGCACGACGGCCGCAGCGGTCACGGCGGCGAGGGACGCCACGGCCGCGAGCGCCCCCGCCGAGGCAAGGGGGCCGACGGGGGTGACGGCGGCGACGGGACCGGCGGAGGTGGCGGGTTCCGCGGTGGTGAGGGGCACGCGGGGCACCGGCGTGGACCGCCGTTCCGCGCCCTCGGCCCACCGGCCCGCACCGTTCGCCGATCCCCCGTCGCCCCTGAGCCCCCGGCCGGTCAGGGGTCCTCCGCCGCCCCTGAGCCCCCGGCCGGTCAGGCGTCCCCCGTCGCTCATGGACCTGCTCCCGCGCATCGGCCGTCACCCGAAGCGTGAGGCGAGGCGCCGGTACAGGGCGGGGGCGGCGCCGCGGATCCGGCCGGGCAGCCGGGTCCAGCCGGGCACGTAGACCTCGTCCCGGCCGCGGGCGACCGCCTCCCACACGGCGTCGGCGACCCGGCCCGCCGGAACGGGCCGGGGCCGCGCGCGCCGGTAGGGCACACCACGGCGGTCGAAGAAGGGGGTGTCCACCACGCCCGGCACCACATGGCTGATGCCGACGCCGGTGCCGCGCAGTTCGTAGCGGACGGCGTCGGCGAAGGTGGCCAGCGCGGCCTTGGCGGCCGAGTAGACCGCCTCGTCGCGTACGCCGACCGTGCCCGCGAGGGAGCCGATGATGACCACGCGGCCGGTGCCCCGCCCCACCATGTGCGGCAGCAGCAGCCGGACCAGGTGCACCGTGGCGAGCACGTTGACGTCGAAGACCTCGTCGATGGCGGGCTGGGGCATGGTGCTGAAGGGACCGGCCCAGCCGATGCCCGCGCCCGCCACCAGCAGGTCCACCCGGCCGAGGCTGTCGAGGGCGAACTCGGAGAGCCGGCGCCCGACCCCCGGCCCCGACAGGTCCGCGGCGTAGGCCAGTGCCGAGGTGCCCCGGGCGACCTCCTCCAGGCGGGTGCGGTCGCGGCCGTTGAGCACCATCTGCCAGCCGCCCTCAGCGGCGAGCCGCCGGGCGACGGCCGCGCCGATCCCGGAGGAGGCGCCGGTGACCAGCGCACCCCCGCCGACCGGCCTGCCGCCGTCGCCTCCGCGGCGCTCGGTGCCCGGCGCGGCCGGCGCCCCGGGACGGGTCCCGGAGCCGGACCGTGCGCGGGAAGGGGCTTGGGTCATCGGGGCACCTCTGGATCGACGGGCCCGGGGCCGGCGGTGCGGCCCCGGCGGTCCGGTACGGCGTGCCGGGCGTGGAGCGTCCCGGGGCCGGGTCGGAAACGCGGGACGGGCTGGGGGTGTCCGTTCGGGTGACGGCGGTTCGTTTGGCTGCGGTGGGTGAGGGTTACTCACTTCCAGTGTCGTCCGAAACGCCCGTACCGCCACCGGTGCCCGCCGCTCGGGGCCCCCTGACCGGCCCGGCCGCCGCCGCTCCCGCCGTGTTCGAGGGCCCCGCCGCCGAGGGGTCCGCCGCCGGGGCCGGGCGGCTGCTCGTCGTCAGCGCGTCCATGGGCTCGGGGCACGACACGGTCGCCGCCGAGCTGGTGCGCCGGGCCCGCGCCGCCGGGAAGGAGGCGCAGATCGTCGACGTACTGGAACTGCTGCCCTGGGGGCTGGGGACGGGGCTGCGCGGCGGCTATCAGGCCGCCGTACGGCACTGCCCCTGGGTCTACGCCGGTGTCTACGACCTCTTCCTGCGGCCCGGCCCCCGGCCCCGGCCGAGCGGGACTCCGCTGGCGCGGCTGGCCGGTGACCGGCTGCTGGAGCTGGTGCGCCGCTCGCGTGCCGACCTGGTGGTGCCGGTGTTCCATCTGGCGGCCCAGCTCACCGGCCATCTGCGGGCGCACGGGACGCTGCGGGTGCCCAGCGCGGTGGTCGTGGTGGACTTCGCGGTGCACCGCCAGTGGCTGCACCCCGGCAACGATCTGCACCTGTGCCTCACGGACCGGGCCGCCGACGAGGTGCGCGCGGCCCTGGGGCGGCCCGCCCGGGTGACCGGCCCGGTCGTGGACCCCGCGTTCTTCGCCGGACCGGCGCCCGGCACACCGGAGCCGACGCAGCCCTCGGAGTCGTCAGGGGCCCCGGAGCCGTCGGAGTCATCGAATTCGGATTCGGATCCGCATTCGCATTCGGATTCGTCGGAGTGGCGGCGCCGCTTCGAGCCGTACGGACCCGGTCGTCCGGCGGTCCTGGTCTCGGCGGGCGCCTGGGGGGCCGGGGCGCGGCTGCACCGCACCGCGCGGCTGCTCGCCGCGCACGGATACCTGCCCGTCGTGCTCTGCGGGCGCAACGACCGGCTGCGCCGCGCCCTGTCCACGGTTCCCGGGGTGCTCACGCCCGGGTGGGTGACGGACATGCCCGCCCTGCTGCGCGCCTGCGCCGCCCTGGTGGACAACGCGGCCGGGCAGACCGCCGTCCAGGCGCTCGCCGCGGGGCTGCCGGTCGTGGGCTACCGGCCGCTGCCGGGGCACGGGGCGGAGGGGGTCCGCCGGATGGCGGCGGCCGGAGTGTCCGACCACGTACCGGACGAGGCCGGGCTGCTGGCCTCCCTCGCCCGGCTGACGGCGCGCGGCCCGGAGCGCGAGCGGCGCGTTGCCGCCGGGCGCGCGCTGTTCCGCGCGGACGCGCTGGCGGAGGCCGTACGGCCGCCCGGCTGACCGCCCGCCTTCCGGTGGCCCCGGCCCGTCACGCCTCCTGCGCCCTCGCCTCGTCCAGGCGTCCGACGAGGGCGATGTTCTCGCGGTCCTCGGCGTCCTCGCTGGGCGCGGCGGTGAACCAGGCGTCGAGGATCTCGTCGAGCAGCGGCTGGGAGGTCAGCCGCAGGCCGAGGGCGAGGACGTTGGCGTCGTTCCAGCGGCGGGCGCCGTCCGCCGTGGCGGCGTCGGTGCACAGGGCGGCGCGGACGCCGGGCACCTTGTTGGCGGCGATGGACGCGCCGGTGCCGGTCCAGCAGCACACGACCGCCTGGTCGCAGCGGCCCTCGGCGACGTCCCGCGCCGCCGCCTGCGAGCACACCGCCCAGCGCGGGTCGCCGCCGGGGCGCAGCGCGCCGTGGGCGGTGACGTCGTGGCCGCGCTCGCGGAGCGCGGCGACCAGCGCGCGGGCCACGGGCGCGTCCAGATCGGAGGAGACGGAGATCCGCATGCCCGGCAGGCTACGCCTGGAACAGGCTCATGCCGAGCAGCAGTGCGCAGACGAACAGGGCCGCACCGCCGAGCACGGCGATCAGGCGGGAGTGGCGGCGCAGCGAGGTGCGCAGGCCGGGGCGGCGCGCGGGCACGCGGTGGACGGTGGTGTTCCAGCCGGTGTCCACGGCGGACGCCTGCGGGTGTGCGGCGTGGCCGGGAGCGCCCTGGGGCGCGGCCCGGTGCCGGGCGGGCGAGGCGGGCGCGTAGGGCTCGACGGCGTGGCCGGGCAGCTCCGGCGGCAGTGGTTCGGGGGCGCCCCGCCAGGCGCCGCTGCGGAACCAGTCCGCCGTCTGCCGGGCCGTGGGCCGCTCCTCGGGCCGCTTGGCGAGCATGCTCAGCAGGTACGCCTCGAAGGCGGGCGGCAGCACGGCGCCGCGCTGGTGCGGGGGTACGGGCGGGGAGTCGACGTGCTGGTAGAGCAGTCCGGTGGCGGTGTCCGACTCGAAGGGCGGGCGGCCGACGGCCAGTTGGTAGAGCACGCAGCCCAGTGAGTACAGGTCGGAGGCCGGGGAGGCGGGGGTGCCGATGGCGCGCTCGGGGGCCAGGTAGAGGCCGGTGCCGACGATCTGACCGGTGGTGGTGAGTCCGGCGGACGGGTCGTCGAGGAAGCGCGCGATGCCGAAGTCGCCGATGCGGACCGTGCCGTCGCGGTCGCTGAGCAGGTTGCCCGGCTTGATGTCGCGGTGCACGATGCCCTGGGTGTGGGCGGCGGCCAGGCCCTCGGCGGCCTGTTCGGCGACCTGGGCCAGCCGGTCGGGGGTGAGCGGGCCGCCCGCGTTCAGTTCGCCCGAGAGGCTGCCGCCGTCGACCAGTTCCATGACGAGGAAGCAGCGGTGCTCCCAGGTGCCGAAGTCGAGCGTGCCCACCACATGCGGGTGGTGCAGCCGGGCGGAGGTCTGCGCCTCCAGCCGGAAACGGGCCTCGGCCGAGGCGTCGGCGACGTCGCTCAACAGCAGTTTGACCGCGACCGGCCGGCCGAGGACCTCGTCCTGGGCCTGCCAGACCTCCCCCATCCCGCCCCGCCCGATGACCGCGTGGAGCCGGTACCGATCCGCCACCAGCACCTGTAGACCGCCCTCTGTCCCCGAAGTCGACACTGTCCCTGACCCCCCTGCGCCCGCCCCGTCCCGATGGTGGGCACGGCGGCAGCCGAGCCACCGCCTCCGGGTCGCGGCAACCGGCCCATCTTAACGATCACTTGGCCTGTCGCCGACCGGATCATTGCCCTGGCGGCCTCCGGGTGGACCGCGGGCCGACCGCCGTACTGGATCCTTCCGGGTGAAAAGCGGAACGTCGCTCTTCGTACCAGTATGTAGAACTGATCATGTATGTCATGGTCGCCCTGACCCGCTGATCCACTGGGAAGGGAGAGGACGACCTTGGACCCACTGACCTGGCTGCTCATCCCGCTGGCGACCGTGATCATGGCCGCTCTGTGGGGCCTCTGCGCGGGGCGCCCGCGGCGTGCCGACGACTGGACGAACGTGCAGCGCTACGACCGGCTGCGGGCGGCCCTGGCCCGCGCCACCGCGTCCGCCTCGGCCCCGGCGTCCACGGCCTCGTAGGGCGTAGGGCGCACCCCGGGCCGGGCCTCAGGTGAGCAGCAGCTGCACGCCCCCCACGACCGTCGCCGCGATCACCAGCCGTTCGAAGAGCCGCTGGTCGATCCGGTCGACGGCCCACCGGCCGAGCAGCGCCCCGGGCACCACGAACACCGCGAGGGACGCGTCGAGCAGCAGCGAGCGGCCGTCGATCAGGCCGAGGCCCGCGCTGAACGGCACCTTGGCGACGTTGACGATCAGGAAGAAGAAGGCCGACGTCCCGAGGAACCCGAGCTTGCGGAAGCCCGCGGAGAGCAGATAGAGCGACATCACCGGGCCGCCCGCGTTGGCGACCATGGTGGTGAAGCCGCCGAGGACGCCGTAGGAACGGGCCTTGAGGCGGCCGGAGCGGGTGGTGACCGCCTCGGGTTCGCCGGGGCGGTCGGCCGCCCGGCGCCGCAGGACCGTGACGGCCGCCATCAGCAGCAGGATGGCGCCGATCGAGACGCGTACGACCCCGTCGTCGGCCCACAGCAGGAACAGGGTGCCGACGACCACCCCGGCGGCGACGGCCGGGAACAGCCGCCACAGCGTGGGCCAGTGGGCGTGCCGCCGGTAGGTGAGCACGGCGAGGACGTCCCCCGCGATCAGCAGCGGCAGCAGCACCCCGGTCGAGGCGCGGGCGGGCAGCAGGGCCGCGAAGATCGCGAGGCTGACCGTGTTGGCCCCGCTGACGGCGGTCTTGGAGAAGCCGACGAGCAGGGCCGCGAAGGCGAGCGCCGCGAAGCCCCAGCCGGTGAGGTGCCACAGATTCATCGTGTCCATGCGGACACCGATGCTATGTCCGCACGCGCGGTGCGGGCTCCGGCGGGGTGTGCGTCAGATGTTCCGCCGGGTGTTCCGGCAGGTGTTCCGGCGTGTGGTCCGACGTGTGTTCCGGCGGGAGTCCCGTCAGGCGTACCGCGCCCGCAGCTCGCGCTTGAGCACCTTCATGCTGGGGCCGAGCGGCAGCGCGTCGGTGAACTCCACGCGGCGCGGGTACTTGTGGCGGCCCAGGTGCTCCTTGGCCCAGGCGGTGACGGCGGCGGCGTCCGGCCCGGCGCCGGGGGCCGGGACGACGACCGCGCACACCTCCTCGCCGTGCAGTTCGTCGGGCAGGCCGATGACGGCCGCCTGGGCGACACCGGGGTGGCGCAGCAGCACCTCCTCGACCTCGCGCGGGTAGACGTTGTAGCCGCCGCGGATGATGACGTCCTTCTTGCGGTCGACGATGCGCAGGAAGCCCTCGTCGTCCTTGGTGCCGAGGTCGCCGGTACGGAACCAGCCGTCGACCAGCGCCTCGGCGGTGGCCTCGGGGCGGCCGAGGTAGCCGGAGAAGACGTTGTGGCCGCGCACCACGACCTCGCCGACCTCGCCCGGCGGCAGCAGTTCGACGCGGTCCTCGGTCTCGGCGCGGGCGATCTCGACGTCCACGCCCCACAGCGGGTGGCCGATGGAGCCGGGCCGCGTGCCGAACACCGGCTGGTTGACAGCCGCCGCCGGGGAGGTCTCCGACAGCCCGTAGCCCTCGTGGATCCTCGCGCCGAACGCCGCCTCGAACCGCTCCAGCACGGCGACCGGCAGGGAGGCCCCGCCGGAGACGCACAGGCGCAGGTCCGGCAGGACGTCGGCGCCGGCTGCCGCGGCGGCCAGGGAGACGAACATGGTCGGCACGCCGTGGAAGGTGTTGACGCCCTCCTTCACCATCAGTTCGATCGCCCGGGACGCGTCGAAGCGCGGCAGCAGGACGAGGGTGGCCCCGGCCCGCCAGGTGGAGTTCATGGACACCGTCTGGCCGAAGGCGTGGAACAGCGGGAGCGCGCCGAGGGCGATGTCGTCGGGGCGGATGTCGTTGGCGTCGAAGGCGTTGACGGTCGCGTTCATCACCAGATTGAAGTGGCTGAGCACGGCGCCCTTGGGGACGCCGGTGGTGCCGCTGGTGTAGAAGACGACGGCCGGGTCGTCGGCGGCCCGGGTGACGTAGGAGGGCAGCGGTTCGGCACCGGCCGCCAGCGCCTCCAGTTCGGCGCCCAGGGTGACGACACGCACCCCGGTGGCGCGGGCGGCGGCGGTGCCCGTGTCCGCCTGCGCCGGGTGGCACAGCAGCAGTGTGGCACCGCTGTCCCGCAGGACGTGCTCGACCTCGGCGGCGGACAGCAGCAGGTGCACGGGGACGACGACCGCCCCGGCGGCGGCGATGGCGTAGTACGCCTGCGGGAACTCGGCGGTGTTGGGCGCCATCAGGGCGACGCGGTCCCCCGGCCGGATCCCGAGCCCGATGAGCGCCCCGGCCTGCGCGCGGGCCCGCTGCCACACCTGGGCGAAGCTGAGCCGCAGGTCGCCTTCGACGAGGGCGGTCCGGTGGGGGCGGCGGCGGGCGTTCTCGGCGAGGATCGCGGCGACGGAGAGGGTGGCCATGGGGGTGCTCCCTTGGTGGTGCTGTGGTGCGGCGATGGTGCTGATGGTGCTGGGGTGGGGCTCGGGTGGGATCGGTGGCGTGGGGGGTGCGTGCGGCCGGAGAGCCGGGGGCGGGGCGGCGCAGGGCGGGGCGGTCAGGGGCGTTCGACCAGGACGGCGCTGCCCTGGCCGACGCCCACGCACATCGTGGCGAGGCCGCGGGCCGCGCCGGTGCGGTTCATGCGGTGCAGCAGCGTGGTGAGGATGCGGGCGCCGGAGCAGCCGAGCGGGTGGCCCAGCGCGATGGCGCCGCCGCTCGGGTTGACCAGGTCCTCGTCGATGCCGAGCTGGTCGACGCAGGCGAGGGCCTGAGCCGCGAACGCCTCGTTGAACTCGGCCTCCTCGATGCCGCCGATCTCCCATCCGGCGCGGGCCAGCACCTTGCGGGTGGCGGGGACGGGGCCGATGCCCATCACGTCCGGGTGCACGCCCGCCGAGGCCCCGGCGACATAGCGGCCCAGGGACGTCAGACCGAGGTCGTCCAGGGCATCCTCGCTCACCAGGAGCAGTCCGGCGGCGCCGTCGTTCATCGGGGAGGCGTTGCCCGCGGTGACCGTGCCGTCCGTGCGGAAGACGGGCCGCAGCCGGGCCAGCTTCTCGTACGAGGTGTCCTCGCGGACGCACTCGTCGGTGTCGACCAGGACGCCGTCGGGGCGCTCGACGGGCAGGAGTTCCCGGTCGAAGTGGCCCTCGGCGCGGGCGCGGGCGGCGCGCCGGTGGCTGCGCAGCGCGAAGTCGTCCTGCCGCTCGCGGGTGATGCCGTACCGGACGGCGACCTCCTCGGCGGTCTCCCCCATGGACAGCAGCCCGTGCAGGTCCTTCATCGCCGGGTTGACCAGGCGCCAGCCGAGCCGGGTGTCGTACGTCTCCATACGGTGCGGCAGCGCCTCGTCCGGGCGGGGCAGCACGAAGGGGGCGCGGCTCATCGACTCGGAGCCGCCCGCGAGCACGATGTCGGCCTCTCCGGCGGCCACGGCGCGCGCGGCGGTGGTGACCGCCTCCAGGCCGGAGGCGCACAGCCGGTTGACGGTGGCGCCGGGCACGGACTCGGGGAGTCCGGCGAGCAGGGCGGCCATCCGGGCGACGTTGCGGTTGTCCTCGCCCGCCTGGTTGGCGGCGCCCCAGTAGATGTCGTCCACGCGGGCCGGGTCGAGCGCGGGCGCGTCGGCGAGCAGGGCGCGCAGCACCGCGGCGGCCAGGTCGTCGGGGCGCACGGAGGACAGGCTGCCGCGCACCTTGCCGATCGGGGTGCGGCGGGCGGCCGCGAAGTGGACGGGGCGCACGGCAGGTCTCCCAGGAGGCTCGCACGGTGGCGTACGGACCGGCGGCGGCCGCGCGGGCCCGGACGGGCACTCGGCCGGCTCGGCCGCGTACGGCCAACAACCATTAATTAGCACTGCTAGTTTTATACTGTTCTGGACTATAGCCCGCGGACCGGCCCGCTGGGAAGATCCCCGCAGGGTCCGCCGACGCCGCTGGAGGAGACATGAGCGACACCCGCGAGCACGTCCTCACCGGGTCCCGGGGCGCCGTCCGCGTCCGCGTGTGGCCGCACCCGCGCCCGCGCTTCCTCGCCCTGCTGGTCCACGGCTACGGCGAGCACGCCGGGCGGTACGTGGAGGTGGCCGGTGTGCTCGCCGGGCTCGGCGCGGCGGTGTACGCCCCCGATCACCGGGGTCACGGCGGGTCGGCGGGCGAGCGGGCGGTGATCGAGGACTTCGAGGACGTGGTCGCCGACGTGCACGCCGTGGCGGACCTCGCCCGCGCCGCGCACCCGGGGCTGCCGCTGGTCCTGCTCGGCCACTCCATGGGCGGTCTGATCGCGGCCCGCTACGCCCAGCGGTACGGCGCCGAGCTGACCGCGCTCGTGCTGTCGGGGCCGGTCATCGGCGCCTGGGAACTGCCGGGCCGGCTGCTCGCCCTGGACGAGATCCCCGACACGCCGATCAGCCCGGCGGCGCTCTCCCGGGACCCGGCGGTCGGCGCCGCGTACCGGGCGGACCCGCTGGTGTGGCACGGCCCGATGAAGCGGCCCACGCTGGAGGCGTTCGCGCGGACCCTGCGGACGGTGGCCGAGGGCGGGGACGTGGGGCGGCTCCCGGTGCTGTGGCTGCACGGCGACGACGACCGGCTGGTGCCGCTCGCCGGGAGCCGGGTCGGCGTGGAGCGGCTCACCGGCGGCCGGGGCGGCGGCGACCTGGCCGAGCGGATCTATCCGGGCGCCCGGCACGAGGTGTTCCTGGAGACCGACCGGGCCCAGGTGTTCGCGGACGTGACGGCCTTCCTCCAGCGGGTCCTGCCCCGCTGACCCGCACCGCCTCCGCGTGCGGTCCGGCCGGGGCGGGGCCGGTTTGCGACGGTGTCCGGCGGGCACCCGCCCGGTACGCCAGAGACGACCCCACGAGGGAGAACCACCGCATGACTGTCGTGAAGAGCACGATTCCCGAGTCGGCACGCCAGGTCACCGGGGAGGCGCTGCAGAGCACCCTGGTGGACCTCCTCGGCCTGTCGCTGATCGGGAAGCAGGCGCACTGGAACATCGTCGGCCCGCGCTTCCGCTCCATCCACCTGCAACTGGACGAGGTGGTGGCCTCGGCCCGCGAGTTCGCCGACACCGTCGCCGAGCGCTCCTCGGCGCTCGGTCTGCCGCCGGACGGCCGCCCGGAGACGATCGCCTCCGCGTTCACGCTGCCCGGCCCGAAGGACGGCTGGATCCGCGACGACGACGTCGTCCAGGTGATCGTCGAGGCCCTGGAGGCGGCCATCGCGCGGCTGCGCGAGCGTATCGAAGCGACCGAGAAGCCGGACCCGGTCACCCAGGACCTGCTGATCACGATCACCGCGGAGCTGGAGAAGCAGCGCTGGATGTTCGCGGCCGAGAACGTCTCCCGCGACGACTGACCGCACGACCGCCGAGAGGTGTCGGCGGCCCCCGACGGGTGCCGCGGGACGACCGGCGAAAGGGGCGCGTGATGGACGAGGCCGTCGAGATCGCCGAGGCCGTCGGAGCCGTCCGGTGAGCGCGGGGACACGGAGCCGCGAGGCCGAGATCGTGCGCGACCTGGTCGCCGAGCACGGCGAGACCTTCGCCCACGAGGCCGGTATCCCGCTGAAGGACACCCCGCAGCCGCTCTACCGGCTGCTGGTCCTCGCGGTGCTGCTCAGCGCCCGTATCCGCGGCTCGGTCGCCGTCGCGGCGGCCCGGGAGCTGTCCGAGGCCGGGCTGCGCGATCCGCGCAGCATGGCCGCGGCCGACTGGCAGCGGCGCGTGGACGCGCTGGGCCGCGGCGGCTACCGGCGCTACGACGAACGCACCGCCACCCAGCTCGGCGAGGGTGCCGAACTGGTCCAGGAGCGCTGGGGCGGCGACCTGCGGCGGCTGCACCGGGAGGCGGGCGGCGACGTGGCGGCGCTGCGCGATCTGCTCCAGGAGGTCCCGGGCCTCGGCCCGGCGGGCGCCGACATCTTCCTGCGCGAGGCGCAGGCCGTGTGGACCGACATCGCTCCGTACCTGGACGCCAAGGCGCTGTCCGGTGCGGAGCGACTCGGGCTGCCCGAGGACCCGGAGCGGCTGGCCTCGGTGGCGGGCGACACGGATCCGGCCGCCCTCGCGGCGGCGCTCGTGCGCGCGGCGCTCGACAAGAAGGTGGCGGAGAAGGTGGCGGAGTCCGTCGGGTGAGCCCGGCGCCCGCACCGTACGCCGCGTCAGTCCCGTACGCCGGTGCCCGTACCCGCCGCGCGCGGCTCGGCCGACAGCAGCTCCGCCGGCAGGTCCAGCAGGCGGGCGATGGTGCGCAGGACGCCGTTGTCGTTGTTGGAGGGGGCCAGGTGGCGGGCCCGCCGGACGACCTCGGGGTGCGCGTTCTCCATGGCGAACGACCACTCGGCGGCGTCCAGCATCTCCAGGTCGTTGAGGTAGTCGCCGAACACCAGGGTCTGCGCGGGCGTGATGCCCAGGTCCCGCTGGAGGCGGCGCAGCGCGGCGCCCTTGTCGGCGGTGCGGTTCATGACGTCGACCCAGTGCTCGCCCGAGACGACCACCTGGTGGGTCGCGGTGAACGGCGCCAGGGCCGGGGCGACGGTCCGCTCGGCGGATCCGAAGTCGAAGAGCGCGACCTTGATGATGTCGTCGTCGACCGCGGTGGCGTCCGCCACGACACGGTGCCGTACGTAGTACTTGCGGACCTCGGCGAGGAACGGCTCGTCGCTGCGCTCGACGTAGGCGGACCGCTTGCCGCAGACCACGGCGCCGACGTCGGCGCCGCGCCCGGCCAGTTCCCGCACGGTGGCGACCAGCCGGGCGGCCACGGCCGCGTCCAGCGGGTCGGAGCTGAGCTCGACGCCGTCACGGACGACGTAGGTGCCGTTCTCCGCGATGAACACCATGCCCTCGTCGGCACCGGCGAACTGCTCGGCCAGCGTGGCGTACTGGCGTCCGCTCGCCGGGCTGAAGAGCACTCCGCGGCGGCGCAGCTCGGCCAGGACCGGCCACAGCCCCGGCGGGATCCGCTTGCCGTCGTCGAGGAGCGTGCCGTCCATGTCCGTGACGATCAGACGTATGTCGGCAGGGGCGCCGGACCCGGCGGATCCGGCGGGGCCGGGGGCGCCGTCGTCGGCGGTGGTGAGCGCGGGCGAGGGGGTGCTGGACATGTACCGGTTCCTGTGGGAGAGCGGAGCGGGCGGGCGGTGCGGCGGCGGGCCGGGGGCGGGGTCGCACGGCCGGGCCCCGGCCCGCCGGTCTCCGAGACAAACACGGCGCGCGCCCCGCGGGCAAACGCCGTCCGCGGGGCGCGCGTCCGGGCCGGTCCGCCGATTCCCGGGACACCGTGATCACCGCGCGGCACAATGGCTGGGACCGGCGGGTCGACGACGCCGCCGTGATACACGCGTAGACGGGACCGGGACGTACGACCGGGCACTGACGACCGGGACGTACGACGGACACAGACGAACCAGGGAGCACGGACGTGAGCGAGAGCAACACCCCGTCGGGCGGGTCGCCGAGGCTGAACACCGGGGTGGCGCACAACGCGCGGGTCTGGAACTACTGGGTGGGCGGCAAGGACAACTACGAGGTCGACCAGCAGGTCGGCGAGCACGTCGCCGGGATGTTCCCGGTGATCCGCGAGGTCGCGCGCGCGGACCGCGAGTTCCTGGGCCGGGCGGTGCGCTTCCTGACCGCCGAGCGCGGGATACGGCAGTTCCTCGACATCGGCACCGGACTGCCCACGGTCGACAACACGCACGAGATCGCCCAGCGGCTCGCCCCCGACGCGCGGATCGTGTACGTCGACAACGACCCGATCGTCCTCGCCCACGCCCGCACCCTGCTGACCAGCACCGCCGCCGGGGCCACCGACTACATCGACGCCGATGTGCACGACCCGGACGCCATCGTCGAGCGGGCCTCCGAGACCCTGGACCTCGGCCGCCCGGTCGCGGTGATGATGCTCGGCATCCTGAACTTCGTCCTGGACACCGACAAGGCCCGCGAGATCGTCCGCCGGGTCGTGGCGGCCGTCCCGCCGGGCAGCTTCCTGGTCCTCACCCACCCGACCCTCGACGCCGACCTGGGCGGCGAGGGCAACGTGGGTGCCATGGCGTTCTGGAACGAGAACGCCACTCCCCCCATCACCGCCCGGCCGCGCGCCGAGGTCGCCGCCTTCTTCGAGGGCCTGGACCTGGTCGAGCCGGGCCTGGTGCCCTGCTCGCGGTGGCGGCCCGGGGCCGGGCCGTCCGCCGTGGTGCCGCAGTTCGGCGCGGTGGCCGTGAAGCCGTGACGCGAGGCGGCGCCCCGCCGCCCTCCCCCTTCGGGAATGACTGAAAGTATGATCAAGCAATGTCTGACATGACCGAGATCACGCCCGGTTGGCTGAGCACCGACGAACTGGAGTCGGCGCGCGCCCGCATGCCGATCCTGTACGTCGAGGCGGTGCCGGTGCGCGTGGACGACAGCGGCGAAGTGACCAGCATCGGACTGCTGCTGCGCATCGGACCGGACGGCACGGTCAGCCGGACGCTGGTCTCCGGCCGGGTGCTGCACCACGAGCGGGTGCGCGACGCCCTGCTGCGCCACCTGGAGAAGGATCTCGGACCGGTGGCGCTGCCCCGGGTGCCCGCCTCCCTCCAGCCGTTCACGGTGGCGGAGTACTTCCCGACGGCGGGCGTCACGCCGTACCACGACCCGCGTCAGCACGCCGTCTCGCTCGCGTACGTCGTCCCGGTGGCCGGTGACTGCCGGCCCCGGCAGGACGCCCTGGACCTGGTCTGGTTCACGCCGCAGGAGGCGGTCTCCGCCGCCCTCCAGGGCGAGATGCCGGGCGGGCACGGCGTCCTGCTGAAGCAGGCGCTGGCGCACGTCGGGTACGTGGCCTGACGCTGGGCCGCGCGGTGCACGGCCCGGCCCTCAGGGGCGCGTGCGCTGCGGTGTGCCCCGCGGCGCCCCGCCGACGCCCTCGTCCACGAGGTGGTCGGCCGGGCCCTCCGGGTCGAGCAGCCGGCCCAGCCTGCCCGGCACGTCGAGACCGACCAGCAGCACCACGATCATCGTCCCGGCGAAGGTGAGGACGGCCAGCGCCTGCCCCAGGTCCATGCCCGAGGCGAGGTGCGCGCCGAGCACGGGGGCCACGGCGCCGCCCAGCGCGCCCACGTTGTAGGTGAAGCCCAGGGCGGCGGCCCTGGAGTGGGTCGGGAAGTGCCCGCCGATGTAGCGCGGCAGCAGCCCGGAGATGCCGAAGCTGGTGGCCTGGAGCACGAACAGCAGCACGCCGAGCAGCGGCAGGCTGTCCTTGACCGCGAACACCGGGAAGACGAAGGCCAGCGAGGCGAGCAGGGTGAAGGCGTACGCCTTCTTGGTGCCGATCCAGTCGCCGACGAAGCCCGCCAGCCAGCAGCCGGCCATCGTGCCGAAGCCCGCGTAGAACAGCACGTCGGTGACCTGGCCCGGGTCGTAGCCGAGGTCGGACTTCAGATAGGTGGGCAGCAGCGCCTGGATGGGCCAGGAGTACAGGAACGCGAAGAAGATCGTCACGATCATCGACACGTGGAGCAGCCAGCCGCGCCGCCCGCCGAGCTGCACGGCGAAGGCGATCAGGCAGATTCCGGCCACCACCGACAGCAGCGGCACCAGGCCCCCGCCGAGCGGGGTGAAGACCGCGAAGAGCGAGACGGTGGCCGCGACCGCGAGTACGACGTTCGTGGTGGCCCTCGCGGGGGTGGCGAAGAGCGGGCGGAACGGGTTGGGCCGCTGTCCGCGCTCGGCGACGGACGCCTTCCAGTCGGCGGCCTCGGGCAGGGCGCGGCGCATCCACAGCGCGATCAGGACGGGGATCAGGCCCAGATAGAACATCCAGCGCCAGCCGAGGTTCGGCACCACCCACTTGTACACCTCGGCGGCCAGGACCGTGCCCACCGAGTAGCCGGAGATCAGGAAGCCGCTGGCCCGGTTGCGCATGTGCACCGGCCAGCTCTCCATCACATAGGTGGCGCTGGACGAGTACTCGCCGGCCATGCCCATGCCGATGGCGAGCCGGGCGACGAACAGGCTGGTGTAGTCCCAGGCGAACCCGCAGGCGAAGCTGCCCAGCGAGTACAGCAGGATGCTGACCACCATCGACAGCTTCCGGCCGAAGCGGTCGCCGAGGGCGCCGAGCACCGCCCCGCCGAGCCAGCGGGTGATGAAGGCGGCGGAGACCAGGCTGGCGGCCTGGACCGTGTCCAGGTGGAAGTCGTCGCTGATCTCGGTGAGCACCAGGGTGATCAGGACGAAGTCGAAGCCGTCGAGCAGATAGCCGATCCAGGCGGCGAAGAACGACTTCCACTGGCTGCGGCCCACCTGGCGGTACCAGGGGGCCGAGGGCGGCGCGGTGGTGTGGTGCACGGTGACTCCAGGATGCCGGACGGACTCGTCGTCGAGTGCGGTCGGGAACGAGGGAGAACGCTCAGGGACGGGTGAGACGGGTCACGAACCGCCGGGTGAGGGCGGTCGGGGCGGTGATGGCGGTGCCGACGACGACGCTGTGGGCGCCCCTCTCCAGCGCGGCGGCGGCCTCCTCGGGGGTGCCGATACGGCCTTCGGCGACGACCGGGGCGGCGGTCGCGGCGGCGAGGGCGGCGACCAGGTCCAGGTCGGGGCCGGACCGCCGCGGGGACCCGGGCACGTATCCGGACAGGGTGGTGGAGACGAAGTCCGCGCCCTGCCCGGCGGCGCGCACGCCTTCCTCCAGAGTGGCGACGTCGGCCATGACCAGGGCGCCCGCCGCGTGCACGGCGGCCACCAGACCGGCGAACGAGCCGCCGTCCGGGCGGGGCCGTGCGGTGGCGTCGGCGGCGACCACGTGCGCGCCGGCCTCGGCGACGGCGAGCGCGTGGTGCACGGTCGGGGTGATGTAGACGCCGGTGTCGCCGTCCTTCCACAGGCCGATCACGGGCAGGTCCACGGCGGCCCTGACGGCGGCCACCACCTCGGGTTCGTTGACGCGGATGCCCGCGGCGCCCCCGGCCGCGGCGGCGCGGGCCAGCGCGACCAGGGTCGGCGTCTCGCGCATCGGGTCGCCGGGCGGTGCCTGGCAGGAGACGATCAGCCGGCCGCGGACGGCGGCGGCGACGGTTGCCGCGGACAGGGTCATCGGGTTCCTCCGGGTACGGGCTGGGGCACGGCCGGACCGGTCGCGGGGGGCGCGGGGCCGTGCAGCGGGGTGGTGCGGGTGAGCAGGGCGGCGCCCCGGACGGCCGCGTCGGCGCCCAGGCGCGGGGGCACGGGGCGCAGCGCGCGCAGCGGGGCCATCAGTTCCGCGCGGAAGGCTTCGGTGAGCGCGGTCCAGTACAGCGCGCCGATGCGCGGTACGCCGCCGCCGACGACGACCCGGTCCGGGCCCAGCGCGTTGGCCAGGCCGCCCAGGACCCGTCCGGCGGCGCGGGCCCCGGTGGTGATCGCCCGCCGGGCGGCGGCGTCGCCCCGCGCGGCGCGCCCGGCCACGTCCTGGAGCCGGCCGACGGGCTCTCCTGCGAGCCGTCCGTACAGGGCGGTGATGGCGGGCCCGGCGGCCACGGCCTCCAGATGGCCGCTGCCGCCGCAGGTGCAGGGCAGCCCCTCGGCCTCCGGGCTGGGCACATGGCCGAGGTGACCGGCGATGCCCGCGCTGCCGTGCAGCATCCTGCCGTCGACCGCGACGGCGCCGCCGACCCCGGTGCCCACGGCCGCCAGCAGGAGCGAGCGGCGCGACCCGTCGAGCGCGGCCAGTTCCGTGGCGGCGGTGGCGCGTACGTCGTTGTCGCAGGCGACCGGCAGGCCGGTGCGCGCGGACAGGCCCGCGGCCAGCGCGGTGCCGGCCCAGCCGGTGAGGGAGTCGGTGGCGCTGGTGACGGTCCCGGTGACCGGGTCGATGACACCGGCGGCGGCGACGCCGATCGCTCCGGCGCCGCCGTCCACCTCGCGGGCGGCGGCGGCCAGCGCGTCCAGGACCGCCGCCGCGCCCGCGCGGGCGGGGGTGGGCCGGGTGTACCGGCGCAGCACCGTGCCGTCGACGGCGACCAGGGCGGCGTCGATCTTGGTCCCGCCGAGGTCGAGGCCGATGACGGGACCGGCCGACGTGCCCGTCTCGGGACCGGCCGCCCTGTCCGTCTCGAGACCGGGTCCGGCCGTACCGGACGGCTGGGCGGCGGTCATCGGGCCGGGGTGAGTCCGGCGGCGCGCAGCCGGGCGTCGACGGCGGCGACGGACGAGGCGCTCAGCCCGATCTGCGGGAACGCGGTGTCGGCGTGGTCGATGACGCCCAGCAGCCGCAGCGCGGCCTTGAACGCGCCGAGCGCGGAGGAACTGCGGCCCATCTCGTCCTCGGGGCCCGCGTCGACCATGGCGAACAGGGCGGCCAGCCGCTCCTGCTCCGCGGCCGCGCGCGACCAGTCACCGGCTCGGGCCGCGTCGTGGAGGCGTACGTATCCGGCGGGGTCGATGTTGCCCAGACCGGGGACGACGCCGTCGGCGCCCGCGAGCAGCGCCGCGTCCACGGTCAGCTCGGACCCGGTCAGGACCGAGAAGGCGGGGGCCGGTCCGGCGTCACGTCCTTCCCGGCCGCCGAGGGCGACGAGCAGGCGGCGCAGCGAGCCCTCGTCGCCGCTGCTGTCCTTGACGCCCGCGAGGGTGCCGTCGGCGGCCAGGTCGAGCACCAGGGCGGGCGAGAGCTTGCTGTGCACGGAGACCGGGAGGTCGTAGGCGAACAGCGGCAGATCCACCCGGTCCCGGACACGGCGGAAGTGCCGGGCGGTCTCCCGGGGGTGGGTGCGGGTGTAGAAGGGCGCGGTGGCCACCAGCGCGTCGGCCCCGAGCCGGGCCGCGGCGCGGGCGTGGTCGAGGACGCGGGGCGTGGTGGTGTCGATGACCCCGGCGAGCACCGGCACCCGGCCGTCGACCACGTTCACCACGGTCTCCAGTACGGCACCGCGCTGCTCGTCGGTGAGGTAGGCGACCTCACTGGTGGAGCCGAGGGCGAACAGGCCGTGGACCCCGCCGGCGAGCAGGTGCTCGACCAGCCGGGCCAGGGAGCCCGTGTCGACGTCTCCCTGGGCGTCGAGCGGGGTGCAGACGGGCGGGACGACTCCGCGCAGGGGTGCGGTCAAGGGCATAAGTACTTCTCCGTGGATGGTGCCGGACAGGGACGTAGGACGTCTGACGTCCGAACTTTAAGCATCCTCCGGGCGGGCGGGTCAAGAGGGGGACAGGTCACAGGTGGGGAGGCGAACGGGGCGGAGCGGGGGCGATATAAGTCATGCGCATGACAAACACTTGAATGCTTGAGCATGACAAGTGGTACGGACACGCCGGGCACCCCGGGGCTTCGGGGCCCCGGGAGCCGGAGGCACGACCGGAGGGCGGCGGAGGACGCCGGGCCGGGCGGGTCTCAGGAGGCGGGCGCGGCCCCGGTGGTCGGACGGTCTCAGGAGGCAGTCGCGGCCCCGGTCGTCGGGCCGTCCTGAGCGGCGCGGGCCTGGGCCAGCCGGGTGCGTACGGGCGCGTAGTGACCGGCGAGGGCGCGCGAGAAGGCGTCCGCGTCGCGGCCCCTGGCCGCGCGGACCAGGGCGCGGTGATCGGCGACCGTGCCGGCCTGGTCCGTTTCGGAGCCGCCCCTGAGATGCGGCGCCACGAGGGCGTACACGTCCCAGAACGCCTGGGAGAGCTGGCTGACCAGTTGGTTTCCGATCGGTTCCATCAGCCGTTCGTGGAAGGCGCGGTCGCAGGTCGCGAGGTCCTCGCCCGCGGCGCCGAGGGCGTCCATCTCGTCCACCAGCGCGTCCAGCGCATCCAGATCGCCGGGGGCGAGCGCCGCGAGGATGCGCTCGGCCATGCCGCGCTCGATCAGCTCGCGCACCTCGATCAGCTCGGACAGGATCCGGAAGTCGTCCTGAGGACTGAGCAGACCGCGGAAGACCAGGCCCTCCACCAGCGCGGAGAGGCTGAGCCGGCCCACGTACGTCCCGTGGCCGCGCCGCACCTCCACGATGTCGAGCACGGCCAGGGCCTTGACCGCCTCGCGGATGCTGGACCGGCTGGCGCCGAGCGCGGCGCACAGCTCGGCCTCGGACGGCAGCGGGTCGCCCGGCTTGAGGCGGTTGTCGAGGATGTAACTCTTGATCGCCTCCGAGACCTCCTGCCGCAGCGACGGCCGGGCCGTCGTCCGGAACTCCTTCGGACGCGACGGGTTCACACCTGCCCCTTCCTCGATGGCTGCGCCTGCCCCTTGCGCAGGCCGCACCCCCAGCGTATCAAGGTAGGACATCAGACATCTGACGACCCGTTCCACCAGCGCTCCGGCCGCCCGTCCGCCCGCCGCGCCGCCCGTCGCCGGCCGCTCCGCCCGCCGCGCCGCCCGCCGCCTCGCCCAGTGGGCGTTCAGATCCCGGCGGCGCGGTGGGTGGGGCGCCCGGCCACCACCGTGAGCAGGACCGGCAGCCCGGCCAGGTCCGCGTCGGCCACGTCGAGGGGGTTGTCGGCGAGCACCGTGAGATCCGCACGGTACCCGACGGCGAGACGGCCGGCCATGTGCTCCTCCCCCGCGGCCCAGGCCGGGTTGAGGGTGATGCCGCGCAGCGCCCGGAGCGGGGTCAGCGCCTGCTCGGGGCCGTGCGGCGGCCGGGAGAGGTCGCCGGGGCGCCGGTGCCGGGCGCCCGCCATGACACCGAGGGGCGGATAGGGCGCGATGGGCCAGTCGGAGCCGAGGACGACCCGGGCGCCCGCGTCCCACAGGTCGCGGCAGCGGAACGCCCGGGACGCCCGCTCCTCGCCGAGGCGGCGCGACCAGTTGTCGGTGTGGTCGGCGCGCGTGTACTCGCAGCAGTGGGTGGGCTGCATCGAGGCCGCCACCCCGAGCCGGGCGAAGCGCGGCACGGTGTCGTCCGGGACGGTCTCGATGTGCTCCACCCGGTGCCGTACCGGTGCGCCGTCCGCCGCCGGGGTCTCCGCCTGCGCCCGTTCCACCGAGTCCAGGACGTGACGGACGGCGGCGTCCCCGATGGCGTGGGTGGCCGTGGGCACCCCGGCCCGGTGCAGCGCGCCGACCACCCGGCGGTACTGGTCGGGGTCGGGCCAGAAGGCGTCCCGGGACTCCCCGTGGCAGTCGGGGCTCTCCAGCCAGGCGGTGCCGTTGTCGATGGTGCCGTCCATGAACATCTTCACCCCGGCGACCTGCCACAGCCTGCCGCCGGTGCCCTGCTGCCGGACGAGTCCGTCGACCGCCTCCGCGTCGGCGCCGGGCTGGCACCAGGGCGCCACCCGCAGCCGCAGCGGCAGGTCGCCGTCGCCCTCCAGCGCGCCGAGGATGTCGAGGGTCGCGCCGTTCGCGTCCATGGCATGCCCGCCGGTCAGCCCGGTCGCGGCCATCTCCCGCAGCACCTCGGCGGTCCGTGCCCGCAGCCCGTCCCCGGTCGGCCGGGGCGCGACGGCCTCGACGAGTTCGCAGGCCGCGTCCTCCAGCAGCAGCCCGGTGAGGCGGCCCGCCTCGTCGCAGACGATCTCGGCGGCCTGCTCGAACCGGCGGGGCCCGTCGACACCAGCCTGTTCGAGCGCACGGGCGCTGGCCAGCATGGAGTGCCCGTCGAACAGGTCGATCAGGGCCGGTACGCCGTCGAGGACCGGGCCGAGGGACGCGGCGGCCACGGGCGCGTCGCCGAAGGTGTTCGGGTCCAGGCCCCAGCCGCGCAGCCAGGCGCCGGGCGCGAGCGCCGCGGCCGGACCGGCGAGCGCCGCGCGCACGTCCGCCAGATCGCGGCAGGCGGAGAGGTCCACGCCCATGGTGCGTTCGGCGCCGGAGACCGGGTGCAGATGGCCGTCCGTGAAGCCCGCGGTGACCACCGCGCCCTTCAGGTCGAGCACGGTGGTCGCCGGTCCGGCCAGCGCCCGGATCTCGCGATCGTCCCCGAGGTGGGTGATACGGCCGTCGCCACCGGCGGCCAGCGCGGTGTGCGGCAGGAGCGAGCCCGTGCCCGGGTCGAGCAGCCGGGCGGAGAGCAGGACGAGATCGGGGGACACGGGTCGCTCCTTGCGAACTGGTGGTGCGGGGTGTGCGGGGCGCGGCGGGCGGTGGCGCCTCTACGGGGCCAAGGGCTCCGAGGACTCCGAGGACTCCGTGCGGGAGACCGGGGCCGGTTCGGAACCGGACCGAAACCCGGAACCGGAACCGGATCCAGGGCCGGAACCGGAACCGGAGCCGGAACCGGAGCCGGATCCAGGGCCGGAGCCGGATGCAGAGCCGGAGGTGACTGCAGGGGCGGCGGTGGCGATGGCCGTGGTCCGTGCCGACGCGGGGGCGCTCTTCCCGTCGGCGGCGCTCCGCACGGCGGGAACCGCTCCCTCGGCGGGTGCGGCGAGCGTGCCCGCGGGCAGCCCGAGCGCGTTCTCCGCCGTGGCGGCGGCCATGCCGCTCACCGCCGCCGGGTGCTCGGCCGTACCGGTGTTCGCGTGCGCGCCCAGGCCATCGAGGACGACGAGGATCTGGACGACGGCCACGGACACGTCGGCCGGGTGGAACTCGCCCGCGTCCACGCCCTCCTGGACGAGCGCGCCGAGGCGACCGCGCCAGGCGACCTCCTGCCCGACGACCCGCTCGCGCAGTTCGGGCCGGTAGCGGCTCAGGTGCCGGGCGTTGATCCACAGCCTGCTCATCGTGTCGTAGGCGTCGCCCGTCGTGCGGGCGAGGAACCGGACCAGGCGCAGGGTGGGCGTCTCGCCGGGCCGCCCGGCCGGGACCAGGGCGTCGAGCTCGCCGGTGGCGGCGCTGCCGAACGCCTCCGCCACGAGATCGTCCGCGGCGGGGAAGTAGTGGCTGATCAGCCCCGGGCGCACCGCCAGTTCCTCGGCGATCCGGCGCAGGGTGATGCACTCCAGCCCCTCGGCCAGCGCGATCGCCGCGGCGGTGCCGACGATCTCCGCACGCCGGGTGGCCGGGTCTTTGCGAACTCGTTTGCGGCTGACGCTTGACGACATGTGCCGGATGCTATTGAGTGACCGACCAATAAGCAAGCTCCGACCGGTGAGCAGGCTCCGAACGCCCCGGAGGGACAATGGCGTCCACGATTCCCGACCCGCACCCGGACGTCGACGACCGTCCCGGCGCACCGCCGCCCCCCGAGCGCGCGGCGCGCGTCGAGGCCCACGGCATCGACCACATCCCGGACGGCGAACGCCGCGGCCGGCCACGTGAGTTGTTCTCCGTGTGGGCCGCCGCGAACGTCAACTACCTCAGCCTGGTGGTCGGCGGCGCGCTCGTCCTGATGGGCCTCGGTCTGTGGCAGGCGCTCGCGGTCATCGTGGTGGGCAACGCGTTCTGGCTGCTGACCGGGGTGCTGGCCGTCTCCGGTCCGGCCGCGGGCACACCGAGCGAGGTGATCACCCGCGCCATGTACGGGATCCGCGGCAACCGCGTGAACAACGCCGTCGTCGGCTGGCTGATCTCCGTCTGCTACTTCGCGCTCAACCTCGCCGCCGCCGCGACGGCGGCCTTCTCCCTGGCCGGCGAGGCGGGCCTGCCGGTGAACACCGGGGTGAAGATCGTCGTCGTGGTGGCCGTCGCGGCCCTGACCCTCACCATCAGCGTCTACGGCCACGCACTGATCATGAAGCTGTATCTCCCGATCACCCTGGCCCTCACCGTCGCCTTCGCGGGGGTCGCGGTCGCCGTCGTCCGGCACGCGGACTTCTCCTACACGCCCGAGCAGCCGCTGACCGGCACCGCACTGTGGGCGGCCGTCCTCGGCGGGATCGCCCTCGTCGCCTCGGGCCCGCTGTCGTACACGACCAGCGCGGACTTCTCCCGCTATCTGCCCCGTACGACGTCGGCGCGGGCGATCGTCGGCTGGACGGCGCTCGGCGGCTTCCTGCCGGGCACGCTGGTCTGCGCGCTGGGCGCGTTCGCCGCGACCGCCGTCGACATGACCGACCCGCAGAGCGCGCTGCGCGGGATCCTGCCCGGCTGGTTCGACCCGGTCTTCCTGCTGGCGCTGATCCTCGGCACCGTCGCCATCAACGCCCTGACCGCCTACAGCGCGGGCCTGGCCCTCCAGGCGGTGGGCGTGCGCATCCGCCGCTCGCTCAGCGTCCTCGTCGACGGCACGGTCTCGGTCGCGCTCACCCTGTACGCGCTGCTCGTGTCCAACTTCCTCGACACGGTGAACAACGTCCTCCAGCTCACCGTCGCGCTCCTCGGTCCCAGCATGGCCGTCTACGCCACCGACATCCTGCTGCGCCGCAACCAGTACGACGGGCGCGCCCTGACGGACGAGACGCCGGGCAGCCCCTTCTGGTACTCCGGCGGCGTGAACCGGGCCGGCGCGGCCGCCGTCCTCGCGGGCACCGCCGCCGCGTCCCTGTGCGTCGACACCCTCTCCTGCACCGGGCCGATCGCGTCCGCCCTCGGCGGCGTGGACCTCGCCCTGCCGGTGGGCCTGGTGGTCGCGTCGGTGCTGTACGCCGCGCTGCTGCCGAGTACGGGGCCGGGGCTCCGGCTCGATCCGCCTCCCGCCGACCGGCCGTAGGCGGGCCGGGGAGCCGGGGGGCCGGTCCCGGCGGTGGTTCAGGGCAGCAGGCGCTGTTCCTTGGCCACCGCCACGGCGCCCGCGCGGGTGTCGACGCCCAGCTTGTCGTAGACGCGCCCCAGGTGGGTCTTGACCGTGGCCTCGCTCAGGAACAGGGCCTTGGCGATGTCCCGGTTGGTGAGCCCGCGGGCGAGCTGGCCGAGGATGTCGCGCTCGCGGTCGGTGAGGCCGGGGCGCGGGCTGCGCATCCTGGCCATGACCCGGTGGGCGACCGGCGCCGACAGCGCGGTACGGCCGGCGGCGGCGCTGTGGATCGCCGTGAACAGCTCGTCGGGGCGCTCGGCCTTCAGCAGGTACCCGGTGGCGCCCGCCTCGATGGCACGGGTGATGTCGGCGTCGGTGTCGTACGTGGTCAGGACCAGGATGTGGACGGCGCCGCCGGAAGCGGCGGTGATCCGGCGGGTGGCCTCCACGCCGTCCATCCCCTCCCCCAGTTGCAGGTCCATGAGGACCACGTCGGGGGCGAGCTTCGCGGCGAGCGCGACCGCCTCCGCCCCGCCGTCCGCCTCACCCACCACCTCGATGCCCGCCGCGCTGCCCAGCAGGGCGCGCAGACCGGCGCGGACCACGGCGTGGTCGTCGCACAGCACCAGCCGCACGGACGGCGCCGCAGCAGGCGTGGCGGGCGCGGCCGGCTGCTGTGCTCCGGCCGGTCCGTACGGTTCATCAGCTCCGTACGGGCCGGTCGGGTCGTCAGCTCCGGTCGGGCCGGTCGGGCCGGTCGGTCGGGGGTGGTTCACGGTGCGGAGACCTCCGTGGGGCTGGGGCTGGGGCCGGGGCCGGGGCCGGGAGCGGCGGGGAGCGGTACGGCGGCCGAGACGACCGTGCCGTCGCCGGGCGCGGACTCGACGGTCAGGGTCCCGCCGAGCTGGCGGACCCGGGCGCGGATCGCGGGCAGCCCGTGCCCGCGCACCCCGGCGGGCCCGTCGGCGCGCACCGCCCGCACGCCGGTGTCCAGGCCGCGCCCGTCGTCCGCGATGTCGAGACGGACCTGGTCGCCCAGATAGGTGAGGGTGAGGGCGGCCCGGGTCGCGCCGGAGTGCTCACGGACGTTGGCGAGGGCGCCCTGCGCGATGCGCAGCAGCGCGGACTGCACCCGGTCGGGGAGCGCGGCCGGCCCCGGGGTGCCGTCGATGTGGCAGGTGACGGTGCGCTCGGGTGTGCTCTCGCGGGAGGCGAGGCCGCGCAGCGCCGCTTCCAGGCCGTCGCCCTCGGCGAGGTCGGCCGGTGCCAGGTCGTGCACGAACCGGCGGGCCTCGGTGAGACTGCGCTCGGCGATCGTGCCGGCGGTGCGCACATGGGCGCGCGCCCGCTCCGGATCGGTGGCCCACAGCCGGTCGGCGGCCTGGAGCAGCATCCGCTGGCTGGACAGGCTCTGGGCGAGGGTGTCGTGGATCTCCATGGCGAGCCGCTGGCGCTCGGCGAGGGTGCCTTCGCGGCGTTCGGTGGCGGCCAGTTCGCGGCGGGTGCGGACCAGGTCGCGGATGAGCGCGGCCTGCCGGGCCGCCTGCCGGTCCATGCGGGTGAAGACCGCGGTCGCCAGGAGGGCCACGGCCGGCGGGCCGACCACCAGGTCGACGTCGATCCGGTCGGCCAGCCGCAGTTGCGCCACCATCACGAAGACGGTGAAGAACGCCACCAGCGTGTACGCGGCGCGTTCGGGCAGGGTGCGCAGCGCGGTATAGAAGAGCGGCACCGCGCACCAGGCGAAACTGGGTGCCAGCGCGACCAGCACCGCCCAGACCGCGACCAGCGCGCCCAGCCGTAGCAGCCCGCCGGGCGACGGCCGCCGCCGTCCGGGGCTCGCGCCCGCGCCGCCCGCGCCGCCCGTGTCCCCGGCGGCGAGTCCGTCGCCGGGCGGCCCGTCGGCCGTGCGCCGGCCGATGACGTACAGCACGGCCAGGGCCCCGGCCAGCGCCAGGACGGCGGGCACCTGCGGCTGGGCTCCGTGCCGCTGCACATAGCGGGCCAGGGCGGAGCCCAGCAGCAGGAAGAACGCCAGATGGACGGCGAACGCGAGCCCGCGCGCCCCGCCGTCGCCGGCCTTCGGCCCGCTCGACGGGGGACGGCTACTGGACTGCATGGGCTGTTCCGCTCCTCCCCCGACGGGGCTACTGGCACCTTCGTGCACCGGGACGTACGGCGGCGCCGACGGCATCGGCGTACGGCGGCACTGACATTGTCGCCCCGGCCGCGCCCGGCGGGGTCAACCGTTCGGTTGACCCCGCCGTCAGCCGTCCCGCGCGCCGGAGCGAGCCGGTACGCCGACGGCGGCGCGGGGTGAGGGGCCCGAGGCTGGAGGCACGGCGCGGACAGCACCGCGCCACGACACCACCGGGGAGTTGCCCGTCATGCAGCACAAGGCCAAGAAGTTCTCCACCCGCGCCAGGACCGTCACCGCCGTGGCGGCCGTGGCGGCGGTCGGTGCCGGGGTGGCCGGCGCGGTGCCCGCCTCCGCCGGCACCCCGGCCGCCGCCCCCGTCGCGGCGACCGCCGCGGTGAAGGGCAGGGCCACGACCACCAGCACCCATCTGACGGTCGAGGCCGCCACCGACGCCGCGCGGGCGGCCCTCAAGGCGGCGCAGAAGGAGGGCCAGCGGGTGACCGTCGCGGTGGTGGACCGCAACGGCAACACGGTCGTCACGCTGCGCGGGGACGGCGCCGGTCCGCAGTCCTACGACTCCGCGATCAAGAAGGCGTACACCGCCGTGTCCTGGAACGCCCCCACCTCCCAGCTGGTCAAGCGCCTGGACGGGGCGCCCACCCTCAAGGACATCCCGGGCACACTGTTCCTCGCGGGCGGCGCCCCGGTCGCCCACGACAACGCGCCGATCGCGGCCGTCGGCGTGGCGGGCGCGCCCTCCGGCGACCTGGACGAGAAGTTCGCCCAGGCCGGCGTGGCGGCCATCGGCAACGGCCGCTGATCCCGGCACCCGTCCGCGCCCCACCGCACTCGTTCCTGTCCGCTGCCGCCTTCTTGTGGAGGAGTTCCGTCGTGGCCAAGAAGTCCCTCTCCCCGGCCGACCGCGCCCTGCTGGACGCCGCGCGGCGCGGTGACACCGTCGCCGTACGCGCCGCGCTGGACGCGGGCGCCCGGCTGGAGGCACGCGACGAGGACGGCCGTACACCGCTCCTGCGGGCAGCCCTCGCCGACCGGGTCGCCGCCGCCGAGGCGCTGGTCGGCGCGGGCGCGGACGTGAACGCGCAGGACGCACGGCAGGACAGCGCCTGGCTGGTGACCGGCGTGACCGGCAGCGTGGCGATGATGCGCGTGCTGCTGCCCGGCGGGCCGGATCCGGCGCTGACCAACCGGTTCGGCGGGGTGCCGGTGATCCCGGCGAGCGAGCGCGGCCATGTGGCGTACGTACGGGCGGTCCTGGCCGAGACGGACATCGACGTGGACCACGTCAACCGGCTCGGCTGGACCGCCCTGTTGGAGGCGGTGATCCTCGGCGACGGCGGGCGCACCCACCAGGAGGTCGTGGAGGTGCTGCTCGCGGCGGGCGCCGACCCGCTGCTGCCGGACGGCGACGGCACGACGGCGCTCGCCCACGCCGAACGCCGGGGTTTCGACGGCATCGCCGCCGTCCTGCGGGAGGCCGAGGGGCGGGCGGGTACACGCGGCCGGGAGGCCGGGCGATGACGCGGCCGGGGCTGAGGGCCGGGGGTCCGAGGGCCGGGGCATCGCGGGCCGGGGCATCGCGGGTGTCGGCGGTGCTGGCCGCGCTGACGGTCTGCGTGGTGCTCGCCGGATGCGCGGCGGACACCGGGCGCGGCGACGGCGCGGGTGCTCCCGCCCGTACGCCCGCGGCGGCGGCCGGTCCCACGGACCCGTCCTCGGCGGGCACGCTGTCCGAAGGCGCCCTGCTGGTGACCGACTTCGGCGCCGACACGGTGACCTTCGTGGACCCGGCGCGCCGCGGCCGGGCGGCCGCCCTGGGCTCGGTGACCGTGGGCACGGCTCCGTACGGCGTCGCACTCGGCGCCGACGGCATGGCGTGGGTGGCGACGGCCGAGGGTGTGGCGGTCGTGGACACCGGCGCCCGGCGCCGCGTCGCGCTGATCCCGTACGCCACGGCCACGGCCACGGCCACGGGCCCGGTGACCACCGGTGAGTACCGGGGCGGCGGCATGGGCATCGCCCTGTCCCCGGACGGCACGCGGGTGTACGTCGGGGTGAACGTCCCCGATGGCGGCGGCACCCTGGAGGTGATCGACACGCGCCGTCGCGCGGTGGTGCGGACCGTGCCGGTGGGACGCCGCCCCTTCGACGTCGACGTCTCGCGCGACGGCCGCCAGGTCCATGCCACCGGGCACGACTCGTTCGACGTCACGGTCGTCGACACCGGCACCTGGTCCGCGCGCCGTATCGAGGTAGCCCCGTACGGCACCGAGGGCGGCCTCGGCTCATGGCTGAAGCCGCACTACGCGGCCGTACGGCCGTCCGACGGGGCGCTGCTGCTGCCGTTCGAGGGCGAGCGGCTCGCGGTGGTGGACCCCCGCTCCGGCCGGGTCCGGGTCGAGCCGATGACCGCCGACACCCATCAGCACGGGGTCACGATCGGCGCGGACGGCACGCTGTACGTGGTCGGCACCGGGCCGATCGATCCGTCCCGGGACGAGGGGCCGTCGCTGACGGTGCGCTCCCCCGGCGGCCAGGAGCGGGTCGTCCCGCTCGGCGGGCCGCACGAGGACGTCGCCGTGTCGGCGGACGGCCGCACGGCCTATGTGTCGGGCGGCTTCACCCGGGACGGACACTGGGACGGCATCAGCGTCGTCGACCTCGGCACGGGCCGCGTCACCCGCCTGACGGTCGGTCACCGGCCGCTGGACATCGCGGTGTTGTAGCCGCGCGCGGCCGTCGGCCGGTCACGGTCCTTCCGCGCACCGCCGGTGGAACTCGTGGTGCAGCGCGCGCAGCCGGGAGGTGAGCGCCGGGGCGGGCCCGCGCACATCGAGGCCGGGCACCACGTCCCGCAGCGGCAGACAGCGCACCGGGGGCGGCGGCGCGTCCAGGGCGGTCAGCCACGCGGTCAGCTCGGCGGCCGAGTGGGCGTAGACGACGGTCCCGAGCCCGGCCCAGCCGTGGGCGGCGGCGCACATGGTGCAGTGCTCACCCGAGGTGAAGACGGTCGCCGCCGCCCGCTCGCGGCCATCGAGGTGCTCGATGGCCCAGCGCGCCAGGGCGAACTCGGGGTGACGGGTGCGGTCGCCCAGGGTGTGCACCCGGTTGCGGTCCTCCGCCAGGATCCGCCCGTCGCCGCCGACCAGCAGCGATCCGAACGGCTCGTCCCCGACGCGCAGCGCCTCGGCCGCCAGGCCGACGGCACGTTCCAGGTACGGCAGGTCGGCGGCGGTCGCCTCGGCGGGGCGGCGGGCGGAGCGTCCGGAGGGCTCTCCGGTGGGGGCTCCGGCGGACGCTTGGGTGGGGTCTCTGTCGGACGCTTCGGTGGGGTTCACGGTCGCGTCGCCTCCTCAGGCCGCCGTGGGGGCACCGGCGACACGGCGCTCACCGCCGTTGCGCTCCTGCCACAGCCGGTAGACGTCGACGGCGTCCTCGCGCGGCTCGTGCCGCATGGGCAGTCGGCGCTCGCGCCAGTCCTTGGCGAACTCGCCGTAGAAAGTGTCGAGTTCGAAGTACTTGCGGTCGTCGACGTAGTGGGGTTCGTAGGCGTCGCGGGTGGTGAGGAAGACGACCTCGTCCGGCGAGCAGTAGTAGAGCGAACCCAGGCACATCGGGCAGGGGTGGGCGAGGACGTAGACGGTGGCGCCGACGAGGTGTTCCGTGCCGAGCCGGGTGCACGCCTCGCGTACGGCGAGGATCTCGGCGTGGGCGGTGGGGTCGCTGGTCTGGGCTACCTGGTTGGCGCTCTCGGCCAGGATCTTGCCGTCCTTGACGATGACGGTGGCGAACGGGCGCCCGCCCTCGGCGACATTGCGGCGGGCGAGGTCGATGGTGCGCTGTGCGAAGTCCATGGGGAGTGGCTTTCGGTGAGTTCTGCGGAGTCTTTCGGCGAGTCCTGCGGAATGAGGTCTTGGGCGGGGCGGGCCGGGGAGTCGTGGTGCGCCCCCGGCCCAGCCCCGCACACCGGTCGCCCGGCGGTCAGAAGGGCTTGGTCGGCAGGTACTTGCCGTCCAGGGTGATCACGGCGCGCTCGCCGCCCTCGGGGTCGGCGACCTTCTTGACGTCCAACTTGAAGTTGATCGCGGAGATGATGCCGTCGCCGAACTGCTCGTGCACGAGTGCCTTGAGCGTGGTGCCGTACACCTGGAGCATCTCGTAGAAGCGGTAGATGGTCGGGTCGGTGGGGACGGCACCGGCCAGGGAGCCGCGGGTCGGGATCGTCCGGAGCAGCGTCACGGCGTCGTCGTCCAGGCCGAGCAGCTCGGCAACGGCCGCGGCGGACTCCTCGGGCAGGGCGTGCTGGCCGAGCACGGCAGCGGTGGTGAAGGCCACGGAGAGGCCGGCCGCGTCCGCGATCTGCTGCCAGCTGAGGTCCTTGCGGATCTTGGCCTCGACGGCGGTGACGGCGAGGGCCTGCCGGGCGGAGGGGTCGAACTGGGCGTGCGTCATCAGGGAATGTCCTTCCTGGTTACCAGGGTGGGGGAACACCCGGTCCGCCGCGACACGGCGACGGCCGGGAGGTAGGGATGCCCGGGGCCCAGAGAGGGCGGAAGGGCGACGGGGCCGGGCCCGGCCGTCAGGCCGCCGGAGCCGGGGTGGCCGGGGCGTCCGCAGCAGCCGGGGTGGGGGCAGCGGCGGAGGTGAGGACCTCCACCCCGCCGGTGGCGATGTCGTAGACCCACCCGTGCGCGGTGAGGGCGCCCTCGGCCAGGGCGCGGGCCACGGAGGGATGGGTGGCCAGGGTCGCCAACTGGGCGAGCACGTTCTGCCGGACCAGGGCGGTGACGTCCCCGCGTGCGGCGGTACGGGCACGGGAGGCGTCCGCGTGCCGCAGCCAGCCGGCGACCGCCGGGACACCGCTGAGGTCGTGCGTCTCGGCCAGCGCCGTCATCGCGCCGCAGCCCGAGTGCCCGCAGATCACGACGTCACGGACGCCGAGGACGGCGACGGCGTACTCGATACCGGCCGCCACCGCGTCCGGGCTCGGTGTGTACGCGGGGACGAGGTTGCCCGCGGTGCGGACGACGAACAGCTCGCCCGGTTCGCTGGCGGTGATCAGTTCGGGGACCACGCGCGCGTCGGAGCAGCCGATGAACAGCGTGTGCGGCGCGTGGTGCCCGGCGAGACGGGCGAACAGGTCCGCCTTGGCGGGATGGACGTGCCGCTGGAATCGCGAGACGCCCTCGGCGAGGTCACGCATGGGTCACTCCCTTCGGTGGGTCTTCGATGGGTCCGGCCGGTCGGCCGCGATGCATCCACCCTGCATGACCTGTATCTATAGTGTCCAAGACGCAATACTCATGCCTGCCATTGCTGACATCTATACATGGCGCCGACCTGGCTCCCACCTGGCTCTACAGTGGCGTCCATGGCCCTGGAACTGCGTCATCTGCGCTATCTGCTCGCCGTGGCCGAGCACGGCAGCTTCACCCGCGCCGCCGAGGAGCTGCGCATCTCGCAGCCGACCCTCTCCCAGCAGGTCAGACAGCTGGAGCGGACCGTGGGCGCACAGCTGCTCGACCGGACCGGCCGCAGCGTGCGGCTCACCGACGCCGGCGAGACCTACGCGCTGCACGCCCGCCGGGCCCTGAGGGACCTGGCCACCGCCGAGCGCGCCGTCCAGGACGTCCGCGACCTCACGCGGGGCCACCTCCGCCTGGCCGTGACGCCGACCTTCACCGCGTATCTGGTCGGCCCCCTGGTCGCCGGACTGCACACCCGGCACCCGGGCATCACCCTGGACCTGAAGGAGATGACCCAGGACCGCATCGAGTCGGCACTGCTCGCCGACGACATCGACCTCGGCATCGCCTTCGCGGGCGCCCATCTGCCCGGGATCACCGCGACGACCCTGTTCACCGAGACCCTGAGCCTGGTCACCGGCGCCCGCGCCCCGGAGGGAGGCCCGCCCCGCCCGCTACCGATCCGCGACCTGACGAGCCATCATCTCGGCCTGCTCAGCGGCGACTTCGCCACCCGGGGCCACATCGACGCCCACTTCGCGGCCCACGGGGTGTGCCCACGCATCGCGGTCGAGGCCAACTCCATCCAGGCCCTCGTCGAGATCGTGCGCCGTACGACGATCACCACCGTGCTCCCCGACGCCATCACCCACGACCACCCCCACCTCACCCCCGTCCCCCTCACCCCCGCCCTCCCCGCCCGCACCGTCACCCTCCTGCGCCGCGGCAACGCCTACGAGACGGCCGCCGCCCAGGCGTTCACCCACCTCACCCACGACATCGTCCGCAACCGGGGCTACGCCGACGCGACAGACCGAGCCGCCCCTCCCCCACCCCTACCCTGAGTCCTTTTATGGGCAGAACTGTCCGGATCATGCACATTCCCGCTAACGTGCCTGCCGACCGGCGGGGCATGACGCTCCGTCAACCGGCGAGGGGGCTACCGGTACTGTGAGAATCAAGCAGTGACAGCCAGGGGAATCGCGGTGCTCGCCGCCGCTCTCGCCGCAGCGACCACCGGGCTGACCGGCCCGGCGGCGGCCGCCGAGCAGTTCCCGTCCGGGGACTCGGGAGGGTTCCGGGTGGACTGGAGCGGTCAGTGGGTCAATGCGCGGCGGCTGGACGACATCACGCTCCAGTTGTGCGACGCGAGCCCGGCCGACAAGAACAGGGCGACGGCCCGGCTCCAGGGATATGTGTTCGCGGGCGGGACCTCCAAGGTCAGGGTGGCGCCGACGGTCTTCCAGGTGCCCATCGGCGACAAGAAGTACTACGCCTGGCGGCATGTCCTCCTGACCTACTTCCAGGACGGGGAACGGCTGGACTACGCGCGCGTCGCCTTCGGCGGCTCCGAGGAGCCGTCGAGGATGACGGTCGGCGACGGCCGGGCCGCCACCATGCGCAACTGGGAGATCCGGCCCAGCACACAGCGACGCGTGTACGCCGTGACGGCGACGAACCACGTCTACTACTCGTACTTCGGGACCAGCGGCTGGAGCGACTGGTACCCCTACGTGCCGTAGCCGGAGCATGAGTTCGGGAGCTTCGTGCGGACAGGGTGTCCGTACGAAGCTCCCACGGCATCTATCGGGAGCCGTACGGCAGCAGGGCCATCTCGCGGGCGTTCTTGACGGCCCGCGCCAGCCGGCGCTGCTGCTGCCGCGTCACCCGGGTCACCCGGCGGCTGCGGATCTTTCCCCGGTCGGAGATGAACTTCCGCAGCAGTTCGGTGTCCTTGTAGTCGATGAAGGTGATGCCGGCGGCGTCCAGCGGGTTGGCGCGGCGGCGCTCGGGGTGCTTCCGGCCGGTGGTGGCGGGGCGGCGGGACATGGCGTGCTGCGGTCCTTTCCTCAGGTGGTGGGGCGGGGACGATCGGGCGGGCTGAGGTGCCCAGGCCGGGCCGGGGCGGGGCAGCCCGTCAGATCACCGGGTCGAGCAAATCGTCGAAGGCGTGCGGGAGTTGCTGCCAGCGTTCCCGGCCCGCCGCGTACTCGTCGTCGGTGAGCAGGCAGGCGTCGAGCACGGCCGCCAGGCCGTCCCGGTCCAGGCCGGGCGAGGTGAAGCTGAGGTACTGGCAGCGGTCGCCGTGCGCGGGATGCCAGTCCACGGCGGCGGCGAGACGACGCTCGGCGGGCACCATGTCCCAGGCCGCGTCGGGCAGGGCGGCCAGCCAGGGGCCCGCCGATTCCACGCACAGCGCGCCGCCCGCCGCGTCCCAGGTGAGCAGGGTGTCGGGGCGGTCCGCCAGCCAGAACCGCCCGCGGCTGCGGGCGGCGGCGCAGGTCAGATCCTCCAGTGCCGCGTAGAGGCGCTGCGGGTGGAAGGGGCGTTCGCGCCGCCAGACGAAGGTGCCGACCCCGTGCTCGTCGCACTCCTGCGGCAGCAGCGCGCAGGCCGGATGCACCCGGGCCGCCGCCGCTGTCACATCGAAGCCCGCCAGCAGCGCGGTCGCGAGGGCTCCACCGCCCGCCCGCATCTTGCGGGCGCCCGGGGTGAGTTGGGCGAGCAGGGCGTGGTCGGTGTCGTCGGCGGCCTCGGCGTCCGGTCCGGCCTCCGTGCCCTCGACGAGGGCGATCACGGTGGGGTACTCCAGTTGCCGGGCGAAGGTGTCGGCGACCGTGCGCTGGTCGGTGGGGGCGGCGGCGAGCCCGATGTCGGCGAGGTCGTCGCCGTTGGCGAGGTACGGCAGGACGAGGGCCGGGTCGACCGCGGTGGCGGTTCCCGTGAGGACCAGCGGTCCGTCCGCGGCGGCGATGACCGGGGCCATGGCCTGGGGCTCCACGGAGTCCCACAGTTCCACGACGGCCAGGCGGTGCCGGCCTTCCTCGGCCAGCCGCAGCAGTTCGGGGAGCAGGTCCTCGCGGAGCGCGCAGCAGGCGCAGTCGTTCACCAGGGGTGCTTCGCCGCTGCTCAAAGTGGCGCCCGCGTCCCGTACGGTACGGCGCACCGCGCGGTCGGCGGCGGCCGTCAGGTCGTGGTGGAGCGCGACCGAGCCGGGGACCGTGCGCAGGATCCGTTCGACGGCGGTCCGGCGGGCGTCGGCGTGCAGTCCGGCGACGATCGCGACGGGCAGGCGTCCGTCATGGCCGTTCACCGTCCGCCCCCGGTACGGCCGTTGTCCCGCGCGTCCTCATGTCCGCCGTCACGTGCGTCGTCACGTCCGCCGTCTCGGCCGTAGCGCCGCTGGAAGCGCTCCACGCGTCCGGCGGTGTCCAGGACCCGCTGGGTGCCGGTGTAGAAGGGGTGGCTCGCCGAGGAGATCTCGACGTCGATCACCGGGTAGGTGTGACCGTCCTCCCAGTCGACGGTCCTGTCGCTCGTCGCCGTCGACCTGGTCAGGAAGGCGAAGCCGGCCGCGCGGTCGCGGAAGACGACCGGGCGGTACTCGGGGTGGATTCCGGGCTTCATCGTGCTCAGCGCTCCTCTCGGAAGTCGACGTGGCGGCCGACGACCGGGTCGTACTTGCGCAGGGTGAGCCGGTCGGGATCGTTCCGGCGGTTCTTGCGGGTCACGTAGGTGTAGCCGGTACCGGCGGTGGACCTCAGTTTGATGATCGGGCGCAGTTCGTTACGGGCCATGGACGGTACCATACACGTATTGGTTTTCATTTTCATTAAGCTGCTAGAGTGCCGCCCCAGCACCAAGGAGGAACGAGGAACATGTCAGCACACTGCCAACTCACCGGCCGCCGACCCGGCTTCGGGCACCAGATCTCGCACTCGCACCGGCGTACCAAGCGCCGCTTCGACCCCAACATCCAGCACAAGCGCTACTGGCTGCCCAGCGAGGGCCGCCATGTCCGGCTCACCCTCTCCGCCAAGGGACTCAAGACGGTCGACGCGATCGGCATCGAGGCGGCGGTGGCCCGGATCCGCGCCCGGGGAGGGAAGGTCTGATGGCGAAGAAGAGCAAGATCGCCAAGAACGAGCAGCGGCGCCGCACCGTGGCCCGCTACGCCGCGCGCCGCGCGGAGCTGAAGGCGGTCCTCGCCTCCCCGGACACCTCCGCCGAGGACCGGGCCGCCGCCCAGCGGGAACTGCGCCGCCAGCCCCGCGACGCCTCCGCCACCCGCGTCCGCAACCGCGACGCCGTGGACGGCCGCCCGCGCGGCCACCTCCGCACCTTCGGCCTGTCCCGCATCCGGGTCCGCGAACTCGCCCACGCCGGACAGCTTCCCGGGGTGACCAAGAGCAGTTGGTGATCCGCGTGTGAACGACGCGGGGCGGCTGCGGGCCGCCGGGCCACCGCCTCGCGCAGCGGCCGGGGCCGGTTCCGGGCATCTCCGACCGGAACCGGCCTTGGCGGTGTGACCCGCGGCGGCTGCGCCGAACCGGGCGCTCTCAGGTGACAGGCACGCCGGCGGTGGACGGTGGCCGGTCCAGCCACACCCCGTCCCGCATGACGACTCTCCCCCGCAGCTCCGGCTCGCCGCGCCACGCGCGCACTGTCCTCAGGACCACACGCACGTACACGAAGGACCCCTCCTCCGCGCGAGGATCCCACCCGAACTTGCCGGCGTACGCCTGCGCCGCCTCCGCGGGCACCTCCCGGTCCGGAAAGCACTCCGCCTCGCCCTGGAGGAGCACCACGTCGAAGGCGTCCGGCAGCGACAGCCGCACACGCGGCTCTGCGCGGAGGTTCCGCACGGTCGCGGATGCGGCGCCGGTGCACATCCACACCGCCCGCCCGTCCCACAGGAACCACAGCGGCACCTGGTGCGGTCCGTGATCAGGGTGAGCCGTCGCCACCCACACGTCCCGCTCGGTGCCGAGCCGCTCCAGCACGTCGCGCGTGCGCTCCGCCGTCCTGCGACGGACGGTTCCCGTGGTCTCCATGGGGCCCGACCCTAGCCAGGCGGACACGACGTGCGCCTCAGGCGCTGGACCTACTCCCGACGACCGATGAACTCCTCGGCTGATTCCTCGGCCGACCTCCTCGGCGTCCACCGCACCCATAGGCCGGCCTTATGAGGCCATCGAAAAGCCGCCGCTACCGGCCCGCGGCGGTCCGGGCGAGGTTGAGAGGGCGGACCGGCAAGGCGCCGGTCGCAGCCGAGCGAACAGGATCCCAGGTGACGACGCGCCTTTCGACCCGTACTCCGGCGCCCGCGCGAGGAGACCGGACCCGGCGGGCGTTGCCGGTCGCCGGCACGGCCGTACGCCTCGTCCTCGCGCTCGTCTGGGGCTGGGCCGGATGGACGAAGATCCAGGACCCGGCCGCATCCGTCCAGGCGGTGCGCGCCTACCGGATCCTGCCCGAAGCGCTGGTCACTCCGGTCGGCCACGGCCTCCCCGCGCTGGAACTCGCCCTCGCCGTACTGCTGTTGGCGGGGCTGCGGGTCCGGCTCGCCGCGGTGCTGTCCGCCCTGCTGCTCACCGGGTTCCTGGCCGGGATCGTCCAGGCGTGGGCCCGCGGCCTGAGCATCGACTGCGGCTGCTTCGGCGGCGGCGGAGAGATCGGCTCCGCGGACACCCACTATCTCCGGGAAGTCCTCAGGGACGCAGGGCTGCTCCTCCTGAGCGCCTGGGCGGCCCGGTGGCCCGCGAGCCGCTTCTCGCTCGACGCCGCGCTCGTACCGTGACGGCACCCCGCATCTCACCCCCTCGTCCCCTTCTCTCCCGAACAGGTTCCGCATGAGCAAGTCCACCGCCCGTACCCGGACCCGCCAGGCACGCGAACGCCTGCGGGCCGAACGCGAACGAGCCGCCCGGCGCTCCCGCCGTAAGCGGCAGGCCGCGGTGAGCGCCGGGGTCGTGGCGACCCTGGTCACGGTCGTCGCGGGCGCCGTCGTGGTGCAGTCCGGCCGGACGGCGGACAACCGGCCGGTCATCGCGCCCGCGGGCGCCACGGGCGACGGGAAACTGGTCATCCCCAGCGGCCGGGCGGACGCCCCCGCGACCCTGACGGTCTACGAGGATCCCCGCTGCCCGGGATGCGCCAAGTTCGAGCACGAACTGCACGCGACGATCAACAAGCTCCAGGACGAGGGCAAGCTGCGCGTCGACTACCACATCCTGTCCTTCGTCGACCGCATCGTCTCCGGCAAGGGATCGAAGTACGCCGCCAACGCCCTGGCGGCAGCCCAGAACGCGGGGAAGTTCCGCGAATACCACGACGCCCTCTACGCCTCCCCGCCGCCCTCCGAGAAGGAGGACACCTTCGGAGACAAACAAGCCCTGCTCGACCTCGGGAAGAAGGTCGACGGGCTGGACATGGCGAAGTTCACCACCGCGGTCAGCGAGGGCACGCACGACACCTGGGTGAAGAAGGTGCAGCAGAACTTCGACCGGCAGACCGCCGTCCAGGCCACACCGGCCGTGTTCCTCAAGGGCGAGAACCTGCTCAAGGACCCGGAACACCCCCTCACCCCCGAGCGGTTGACCCAGTTGGTGGAGGCGGAGTCCTCCCACCGGACACCGGGCCGGTGAGCCGTCGGCGCCCGGCCGCTCACTCCGCCGGCATTGAGCCTTTTTCAGCCTCGGTCTGAGCATCTGGCCAGGGGAGAGTCTCCCAGCGCCCCCAGTAGGGAACTCGCACGGTGCCGCCGGCGCCCCGGTAGCCCTTGTCGGTGCGGTCAACTCACGAGCGAGGAAGCGCACAGCGGAGGTCGACAGATCAGCCCCGGCTGGGCAGACGAGCATGCGGAGGCTCCTGGCAGGACGGCTTGGGCTCGACACGCACTCCTCTACCAGGAGCTTGTCTGTGCCCGGACTCCGTTTTCACCTCAGTGGCCCCGTTCCGCACGCGGGTTGCGGAAACCTCAGTGGGTGCTGGCGTGAGGGAGCGCGCGGGGAAGTGCTCGGCGCCGATCACGAGCGCGGGGCGGTGGTCGAAGCGACACCGATCCCATTCGTGCCCGCGTCGTGCTCGGCTACCTGCGAGCGGCGCGAGCTGGATTCGGTAGAGCTCGCGGCTCAGGGCCGACTCGGACTCCCCTCCGGCGTGCTCAGAGAGGAGCGGTGTCGGCCGGGGGCTCTGCTCCCAGGAGCGCGAGCAGCCCGGGGAATCTCTTCTCGATGTCCGCGCGTCGTAGTCGGATGCCCTTGCGGTTGCCGTAGTCGATCTCGTCAATGAGACCTGCCTCGCGCAGGACCCGGAAGTGGTGGGTCTGGGTCTGCTTCGAGACCGAAAGACCGAACGAGTTGCAGCCCCGCTCGCTGTCGCTGCGGTCGGCGGCCAACTCCGTCATCACCGAACGACGGTGCTTGTCGGCGAGGGCGCGAAACACCGCACCCAGATCGAGCGCATCGACCTCCGGGCCAACCAGCTTCGTCCCAGCCACACGGCACCTCCTTCAGGTAAGACTTGCATCGTACCTGAAGGGCATGATTCCCTGAGGTACGAAATTTCTCGTACCTTGGTCCGGTGGCACCGTCCCGTGCCGCCGCTCCCTCAGACCCGGCCCGGCACTCGCCGGGGACCTGGTCATCGTCACTCCGAGAGGTCATCGTCATGAAGAAGCCCGAGGTGCTGATAGTCGGTGCCGGAATCGCAGGGCCCGCACTCGCGTACTGGCTCTCCCGGAATGGATACCGGCCGACGGTCGTCGAACATGCCCGGCAGCTGCGCTCCGGTGGTAGCGCGATCGTCGTGAAGGGGCCCGCGATCCCGGTCGCCGAGCGCATGGGCATCCTCCCGCAGCTCCGCGAGCTCGCCACCCGCAATCGGTCGCTGACCCTGCTCGACCCCGACGGCAGGCGAATCCTGCAGCTCCCGCTCACCTCGGACAAGGCGCCGACGGTCGAGGTGACCCGAGCCGACCTGTCCGAGGTGCTCCACCGGTCGGCGCAGACCGAGACCGAGTTCTTGTTCGACGACACGGTCACCGCTCTCGACCAGGATGAAGGCGGGGTGGACGTCACCTTCCGGCGGTCCGCGCCACGGCGCTTCGACTTGGTAGTCGGTGCCGACGGGATGCACTCCACCGTACGGCGCCTGGTATTCGGACCCGAGCGGCAGTTCGCGGGCGGCCTGGGCCTGTACGGCGCGACCGTCCCGCTGGAACCCGACGCCATCGAGGACCCGACCGAGATGACGATGCTGACCGTGCCGAACCGGATGCTGGTCCTCCACCCCTCGCGGACCACCCCGCTCGCGATCTTCACCTTCCGGGCCGCGCAGTCGGCGCCCCACGACCGCAAGAACATCGCCCTTCACAAGCAGACCGTGGCCGACGCCTACGCCGACGTGCGGTGGAGGGCACCGGAACTCGTGGCGGCGTTCCTCGACCACCCGGCTCCGTTCTTCGACCCCCTGACCACCGTCCGGGTGCCCTCGTGGTCCCGCGGACGGGTCGTACTGCTCGGGGACGCGGCGGCGGCGACAGCCCTGCTGGGTGACGGGTCCAGCATGGCGATGGCGGGCGCGTACGCCCTCGCAGAAGAGCTCGCCGCCCATCCCGGTGACCACACCCGCGCCTTCGCCGCCTATGAGTCGCGGCTCCGCCGCGAGGTAGGCCCGCGGCAACGCCGTGTCGGTCTGCTCTCCAGGCTCATGGTGCCCCGCACCCGGCCAGGCCTCGCGGTGCGCAACGCGGTGGGCCGCGCGGTCGGTTGCACGAGCCGGATCGCCTCTCGCGAAGCCGCGAACCGTTAGACCGGTTCCGCACCGACCGCTCACCGGTCGGTGCGCAGCTCCGCGGTGCCTCTCAGCCGGCTCGGCGCCGCCATGTCCGACGAGCCCGGCTCGGCGTGGCAGGTCATCGCCGATGCGGCAGATCGACTGCTGTCGCCCCACCCACCGTTCCCGGCGCTCGCCACGACATGGGTGCTGCCGGTGACTGAGCCCGGCGACGTGCAGGTGAAGTACTGGGCGGACAAGGCGTATCAAGGCGCCGACGGCATCATCCGGCTGCCCTTCCGCAGCCTGCGTCTCAAGCTGCGGCAACGTCGGCACGACAGCACCCACACCAGGATCCGTTGCCTCGACGAACAAGTGGCCGCCCTGAAGGGCTGGCGTCTCCCGCGGAAACTCCGCTGTAGCACCAACCGGGTCACAGCCCTCGTGTAGACCATCCCCGACCGTCGTCACGCCTCAACCTGAGGTGGGAAAATGCTCGTCGTCCGGCGGATCTGACAAGATGGTTCATGCCCAACGCCGCGACATCCCGCTCCGGTTCACCGGGACCGGTCGAGTTCACAGCACTCGGTCACGCCGATCTCCCCCTTCTGCACCGGTGGTTGAGCGCACCTAATGTCCGTACCTGGTGGCGTGACACCCTCAGCCTGGAAGAGGTGGAACGGAAGTACGGACCCCGGATCGACGGGACCGGACCGATCCGTTGCTTCGTCATCGAGGTCGAGGGCGATCCCATCGGGATGATCCAGGGATACCGCCACGCCGATCTTCCCGACGGGGAGCGTGTCGGCGGCATCGGCGTTCCGGCCGCCGCGGGCATCGACTACCTCATCGGCGACGCGGCCCGCTGCGGCCGCGGTATCGGTTCAGGGGTGATCTCCGCGTTCTCAGCCCTGCTCTTCCGCCTCCACCCGGACGTCTCCGCGATCGTCACCACTCCCCAGAAGGACAACACCGCTTCCTGCCGCGCGTTGGAGAAGGCGGGCTTCACCCTGTCCCACGACGCGGTGCTCGACTCCGGTGATCCGTCGGACAGCGGAGTGAGCGCGGTCTACGTACTTCCGCGGTCGACATCAGCCCGGCCTGGCATCTCCGGAAGTTCCCGGAGCACTGGTCGGCAATGATCGAGGGCCGGTATCGGATGTCTCCGATACCGGCCCTGAACTGCGACTCTTTCGAGTCGGGACGACAGGATTTGAACCTGCGACCCCTTGACCCCCAGTCAAGTGCGCTACCAAGCTGCGCCACGTCCCGATGCCCGTCTGACCTGGGGTTTCCCCTGGCGTGACGTGCAGGAAAACCATACCGCACTCGGGTCGGTGGTCGCGCACACCTTTGCCGGGGCGGGCGAGTGGCCGGATGCGGTGCTTGACCTCAAGTTTGGTCGAGGTTGCACGATCGTCGGCATGACGACCACCGACGAACTCGGGCGCACCCACGGGTACGCCGACCTGCCCCGGCTGATGGGGCTCATGACGGGCGACGAGAAGCACGGGCCGGCGGCCACGTCGACGCTCGATGTGCTGTGGGTCCTGTACGACCGGGTCCTGCGGGTGGGACCGGAGCGGCGGGACGACCCGGAGCGCGACCGGTTCCTGCTCTCCAAGGGGCACGGGCCGATGGCGTACTACGCCGTCCTCGCCGCCAAGGGCTTCCTGCCCATGGACTGGCTGCCGGGCTTCGGCGCCTACGACTCCCCGCTCGGGCACCATCCGGACCGCACGCTGGTGCCGGGCGTGGAGATCGGCAGCGGGTCGCTGGGGCACGGGCTGCCCCTCGCGGTCGGCACGGCGCTCGGGCTGCGCGCCCAGGGGCTGCGCGAACCCCGGGTGTGGGTGCTGATCGGGGACGCCGAACTGGACGAGGGGAGCAACCACGAGGCGATCGCCTTCGCCGGTCCCGCGGGGCTGGACCGGCTGCACACCGTCGTCGTCGACAACTCCTCCGCCAGCCATGCCCGCCCCGGCGGGATCGCGGCCCGCTTCGAGGCGGCCGGCTGGTCGGCGGCGACCGTCGACGGCCGCGATCACGAGGCGCTGTACGACGCGTTCACCGCGCCGCACCCGGGCCGCCCGCACGTGGTGGTGGCGCGGGTGGAGCCGAAGGACTCCTGAGGGGGCGGCCGGTGCCCGGGGCCGCCTCCTCAGCCCGTCCACCGGCCCGCCATCACCATCACCACCGCCGACCGACCCTGAACATCCCGAACGTCCCGTACGCAGAAGGGCTCGACCTCCATGGACACCATGCGTGACCGTTTCGCTCCCGTCGTCACACGCCTCCTCGACGAGGACCCGCGGGTGGCGGTCGTCCTCGCCGAGATCGGCAAGGACGGCTTCACCGAGGCGCTGCGGCGGCATCCCGACCGGGTGATCAACGTGGGCATCCGCGAGCAGTTGCTCGTCGGCGCCGGTGCCGGCCTCGCGCTGACCGGTATGCGGCCGGTGGTGCACACCTTCGCCAGTTTTCTCGTGGAGCGGCCCTTCGAACAGGTGAAACTGGATCTGGGCCACCAAGGTGTGGGCGCGGTGCTGGTGAGCGCCGCGGCCTCGTTCGACTGGCCGGCCGGCGGGTTCACCCATATGGCGCCCGGTGATGTCGCCCTGCTCGACACCCTCGACGGCTGGACCGTCCAGGTGCCCGGCCATCCGGACGAGGCCGAGACGCTGCTGCGGCACGCGGTCGCCGCCGGGGACGACAAGGTCTACGTGCGGCTGTCCGTGCAGTCGAACGCCCGCGGTCGGGCGGTCGACGGCGAGCACTTCCTGACGGTGCGCGAGGGCCGCCGCGGCGTCGTGGTCGCGGTCGGGCCGCTGCTGGACGCGGTGCTCGACGCGACGGAGGGCCTGGACGTCACCGTGCTGTACGCGACGACCGTACGGCCGTTCGACGCGGACGCCCTGCGCCGTGCCGTCCGGGGCGCCGGGCCGGACGTGGTGCTCGTCGAGCCGTATCTCGCGGACACGTCGACCGCGGCGGCGAACGACGCGCTCTGCGCCGTCCCCCACCGGATCCTGGGCCTCGGGGTGGGCCGGGCCGAGCTGCGGCGTTACGGCACGCTGGAGGAGCACACCGCCGCGCACGGCCTCGACGCGCCGTCCCTGCGGGCGCGGATCTCCGCGTTCCTCGGGGCGAGCACACCGAGCGGGTGAGCGGGGGCGGCGGTCAGTGCTTCGCCGGTCGCGCCCGGCGTATGTGGGGGCCGGGCGGGTCGGCGCGTACGAGGCCGCTGATCGCGGGGACGGCGAGCAGCACGACCGGTACGACGACGCTCGTCGCCGCGGACACCAGCAGCACATGGCCCGCGCCGAGGGCGGAGGCGGCGGGTCCGGCGAGGGCCTGGCCCACGGGCATCATGGCGAGGGAGCCCGCCACGTCGTAGGCGTGGATGCGGTTGAGGACCTCCGAGGGGACCTGGGTCTGGACGCTGGTCGCCCACATCACGCCCCAGAACGCCTGTCCCGCACCGGCGACCGCGGCCCCCGCGGCCATGGCCTCCACGCCGAGGCCCGCGCCGACCGCCGCCGGGAAGCAGCAGAAGGCGAAGAGGGCCACCGCCCCGGCGCGCAGCATCCGGCGCGGGCGCAGTCGCAGCGCGAGGAAGCCGCCGACGACGGTGCCCACGCCCAAGGCGGAGTTGATCAGACCGTAGGCGCGCGGGCCGTGCTGCTGGACCACCTCGGTGGCCACCAGCGGCACGGTCGGACCCCACACGGCGATCATGTAGAGACACCAGACCGCGATGACTCCCCACAGCCAGGCGCGCGAGCGGAACTCCCGCCAGCCCTCGACCAGGTCGGCCCGGAAGGTGCCCCAGCCGGATCCCTGTGCGGCCGCCGCCGGGCGGCTGCCGGGCGGGAGCGGAGGCAGCCTGAGCAGGAGCAGACACAGCGCGCTGACCGCGTAGGTGGCGGCGTGGGCGGCGAAGACCCCGCCGGGCGAGGCGAAGCCCACGAGGACACCGGCGACGGCCGGGCCCGCGAGCTGGGCGGCGGACTCGGCGATCCGTATCGCGCCGTTGGCGCCCTGGATGTCGGCGGCGAGCCGGGGCACCGTACTGGCGACGCCCGGCTGGAAGACGGCTCCCGCCACGCCGTTGGCGAGCCCGATGACACAGATCTCCCAGAGCACCACGTGCCCCGAGTAGAAGAGGACCGCGGCGAGGGACTGGGTGCCGAGCCGCACCAGATCCGCGCCGATCATCAGCTTGCGGGTGCTGAAGCGGTCGGCGATGACGCCGCCGAAGACCACGAGTCCGGCGAAGGCGGCGGCCGTCGAGGCCATGGCGAGACCCACCGCGCCCGCGCCGTAGCCGTGTTGCAGCAGTCCGGCGGCGAGCGCCACGGGCAGCATGGTGTCGCCCAGCCGGGCGACGGCCCGCGCGACGAAGAACAGCGCGAAGTCCCGTGACCAGACCGGCCGCGCCCCGCGCCCGTCCGACGCGGCGGCGTTCAGCGCACCGCCGTCCGGCACGGCACCGGCCGGCACACCGGCCGCACCGACACCCCCGGACCCGGCCCCGGGGCCGGGTCCGGCCCCAGGTCCGGCTCCGGCCTCGCTCCCGGCACCCGCGACGCTGTCCTGCGGTGACGGCTGTGATGACGTCCCGGTCATCCGTTCGACGCTCCCCTCCCTGGCATGTCCCGTCCCCGTGCCCCCGTGCCCCGATCCCCCGGCCCCCGGGCCCTCAGGCCCGTACGGTCCGCCCGCCGGTCCGGTCCTCCGCCCTCGCCCCGGCCGAAAACCCGCTTGCGCCCCGCACCTCCGGATCATGCCATGGCCCACCGACAACGCCCTCGGGATTTTCCGGGAGGCGATCCACAAGAACTGGCCCCTCAGGAACTGGGCCTTCGGGAACTGGGCCTTCGGGAAAGGCAACTTCAGGGAGCAGCGGGCAGGCCCAGCTCCGGATGGGCCTCCAGCAGGCGGCCCGGGGCGGCCTGGCGCCAGGAGTCGGCGAGGATGTCGCGCAGCTCGGCCTCGTCCTCCAGCGCTGCCAGCCGCACCCTCACCCAGGCGAACTGCGCCTCGTGACCGGCGATCCAGAACTTCCCCGGCTCGGCCAGGACCAGTTCGGCGCGCTCCTCCTTGGGACAGCGCACGGCGACGGAGGTCTCCTCCTCCGGCAGCGTGGCGAACATCTTGCCCGCGACCCGGAACGTGGGCATGCTCCAAGCCGTCTTCTCCGTCGTGTCCGGCAGGGACAGGGCGATACGGCGTACGTCTTCTGCATCCGGCATGTCCCGCACGCTAGCCGCACCCACTGACAGCCGCCCGCCGCCCCCGGCGCGTCACCCCGCACGGCCCGGCACCGCACGGCACCGCACCGCACCGCACGCCCCACGCCTCTTCACACCGCCCTCGCCCCGCCCCCGGGCGCGGTCGGCCCGCTCAGCCCTCGCCCCGCCCGGTCCCGCCCTCAGGAACGCGCCGCCGCGTCCAGCGCGTCCAGCACCGGCCGGATCAGCGGGTGCTCCTCCGCCCCACGGCGTACCGCGGCGAAGACGCGCCGGGTGGGCGCGACCCCGTCGACCGGGCGCACGACCACGCCCGTGAGGTCCATGCCGCGCAGCGCGGAGCGCGGGACGAGGGCCACGCCCGCGTCGGCGGCGGCGAGGGCCACGACCGCGCGAAAGTCATCGGACGAGTGTTCGATACGCGGCGCGAACCCGGCGTTCTCGCAGGCCAGCACGGACACGTCATGGCAGGGGTTGCCCGGGTACGGGCTGATCCACGCGTCCTTGGCCAGCTCGGCGAGCGGGACCTCGGAGGCGTCCGCCACCCGGTGGGCGACCGGGACCACCACGTCGAAGGGCTCGGCGTAGAGCGGGACGTGGGTCAGGCGCGGATCGTCGGCGGACGGCGCGCCCCGGTACTCGACGGCGACGGCGACGTCCACCTGCCGGTCCAGCACCATCGGCAGGCTGGCGTCGCCCTCGGCGTCGTGGACGCGGATGCGGATGCCGGGCGCCGACGCGGCCAGCCGGGCGAGTGCCGGGGCGACCACCTCGGCGATGCCGGTGGCGAAGGCGGCCACGGTGACCGTGCCGGCCTCCCCCGAACCGTAGGCCGCCAGCTCCGCCTCCGCGCGCTCCAGCTGGGCGAGGACCGCGTTGGTGTGGCTGAGCAGGATCTCACCGGCCGGGGTCAGCCGTACGCCCTTGGCGCCGCGTTCCACGAGCCGGTGGCCCGTCTCCTGCTCCAGCGCGGTGAGCTGCTGGGAGACCGCCGAGGGGGTGAGGTAGAGCGCGGCGGCCGCGGCCGTCACCGTACGGTGGTCGGCCACTGCCCGGAGGATGTGCAGCCGCCGCGCTTCGATCATGGAACCGATTATCTCAGGAGTGCGGGACGGGTGTGTCCCCGCAGGTCAGCCGTCCAGCTCGGTACGGGCGGCGACGAAGGCGTCGACCGCGCGGTTGACGTCGGCGGTCGAGTGCGCGGCGGACAGCTGCACGCGGATGCGCGCCTGCCCCTGCGGCACCACCGGGTAGGAGAAGCCGATCACGTACACACCGCGCTCCAGCAGCAGTTCCGCCATCCGGGCCGCCTTCGCGGCGTCGCCGATCATCACCGGGGCGATGGCGTGGTCGCCGGGCAGCACGTCGAAGCCCGCCTCGGTCATCCGGGAGCGGAACAGCTTGGTGTTCTCGGCCAGCCGGACGCGCAGGTCGTCGGCCGACTCCAGCAGGTCGAGGACCTTCAGGGAGGCCGCCGCGATCACCGGGGCGAGGGTGTTGGAGAACAGGTAGGGCCGGGAGCGCTGGCGCAGCAGGGCGACGATCTCGGCGCGGGCGGCGACATAGCCGCCGGAGGCGCCGCCGAGCGCCTTGCCGAGGGTGCCGGTGATGATGTCGACGCGGTCCATGACGCCGTGCAGCTCGGGGGTGCCGCGCCCGCCGGGGCCGACGAAGCCGACGGCGTGCGAGTCGTCCACCATGACCATGGCGTCGTAGCGGTCGGCGAGGTCGCAGATCTCCGCCAGGGGTGCCACGTAGCCGTCCATGGAGAAGACGCCGTCGGTGACGATCAGCCTGCGGCGGGCGTCGCCTGCGGCCTTGAGCTGCGCCTCCAGGTCGGCCATGTCGCGGTTGGCGTAGCGCAGGCGGCGGGCCTTGGACAGGCGGATGCCGTCGATGATGGAGGCGTGGTTGAGGGCGTCGGAGATCACCGCGTCCTCGGCGCCGAGCAGGGTCTCGAAGACACCGCCGTTGGCGTCGAAGCAGGAGGAGTACAGGATCGTGTCCTCCTGGCCGAGGAAGCCCGACAGCCGGGCCTCCAGCTCCTTGTGCACCTCCTGGGTGCCGCAGATGAAGCGCACGGACGCCATGCCGTAGCCCCAGCGGTCCAGTGCCTGGTGGGCGGCGGCCACGACCTCGGGGTGGTCGGCGAGGCCCAGGTAGTTGTTGGCGCAGAAGTTGAGCACCTCGCCGGGCCGGCCGCCCGCGGTGACCTCGACGGTCGCGGACTGCGGGGTGCCGATGACCCGCTCGGGCTTGTGCAGACCGGCGGCACGGATCTCGTCGAGGGTGGCGCGCAGGTCGTCACGCACGGAGTCGAACATGGAAAAGCTCCTCGGATGCTTGCCTGAAGGCGAAGGACTGCCCGCTCCGAAGGCGCAGGACCGGCAGGACGGCCTGCGCCGACGCGAAGGGCGCGGTGGCGGGTGCGGGTTACGCGGTCCAGTCCAGGATGACCTTGCCGCCCCGGCCGCCGGCCGCCTCGTCGAAGGCGGCCTCGAAGTCGGTGCAGGCGTACCGGCCGGTGATCACCGGGGCGAGGTCGAGGCCGCCCTCCAGCAGCACCGACATGGCGTACCAGGTCTCGAACATCTCGCGGCCGTAGATGCCCTTGACGGTGATCATCGAGGTGACGATCCGGGCCCAGTCGACCGGGAACTCCTGGGCGGGCAGGCCGAGCATGGCGATCCGGCCGCCGTGCGTCATGTTGGCGATCATGTCGCGCATCGCCTCGGGCCGCCCGGACATCTCCAGGCCGATGTCGAAGCCCTCGCGCAGGCCGAGCACGCGCTGCCCCTCGGCGATGGTGGCGCCGCCGACGTTGAGGGCGAGACTGACCCCTATCTTGCGGGCGAGTTCGAGGCGCTCCTCGCTGACGTCGGTGATGACGACGTTGCGGGCGCCCGCGTGCTTGGCGACGGCCGCCGCCATCAGGCCGATCGGCCCGGCGCCGGTGATCAGCACGTCCTCGCCGACCAGCGGGAAGGACAGCGCGGTGTGCACGGCGTTGCCGAACGGGTCGAAGATCGCGGCGATGTCGAGGTCGACGGGGACGCGGTGCACCCACACGTTCCCGGCGGGCAGGGCGACGTACTCGGCGAACGCGCCGTCGCGGCCCACCCCCAGGCCGACCGTGGCGCGGCACAGATGGCGGCGCCCGGCCAGGCAGTTGCGGCACTTGCCGCACACGAGGTGGCCCTCGCCGCTGACCCGGTCGCCGGTCTTGATCTCGGTGACGTCGCGGCCGGTGGCGACGACCTCGCCGACGAACTCGTGGCCGATCGTGAGCGGGGTGCGGATCGCCTGCTGCGCCCAGCCGTCCCACGCCCGGATGTGCAGATCGGTCCCGCAGATGCCGGTCCGCAGGACCTTGATCAGTACGTCACCGGGTCCGACGGCGGGCTCGGGCACGTCCGTGAGCCAGAGCCCCGGCTCCGCCTTCTGCTTGACCAGCGCCTTCACGCTACGGCTCCTGTGGGTCGAGCCCGGTCCGGGTCCGGCGCACGCCGGAGGGACCCGCATCCGGGACGAGGGGGTGGAATCACCTGGCAATCTGCCGTACGCGGGGTGCGCCGGTCCATCGAGGATTTCTTAACCACGGCCACAGCTTTCCTTCACGCCGTCCGGAAGACGGCCCGCGACACGGCCGTGCCCCCGGGTCCCGGGCCGGTTCAGCCCGGCGGCGGACCGTCCGGGCCACCCGGGCGCCCCGGGGCGTCCGGGTCGTCCGGGGCGTCCGGGCTCCGCTCGGCCTCGCGGCGCCGCAGCCGCCCGCTCAGTTCGGCCGCCGCCGCCTTGATGGTGTCCAGCCCCTCCCGGCCCCACGGCCGCGGCTCGACGTCGACGACGCACACCGTGCCCAGCACCATGCCCGCGCTGTCCACCAGCGGCGCGCCGAGGTAGGAGCGGATGCCGAACTCGTCGACCACCGCGTTGCCCGCGAACCGCGGGTAGTCGCGGACGTCCTCCAGCACCAGCGCCTTGCCGCGCACCAGCACGTGCGGGCAGAAGCCCTGGTCGCGCGTCAGGCGGCGGCCCAGTTCCCGGTACGCTCCCGCTCCGGCCGCCGGGTCGCCGGGGCGCGGCGGGCCGTGCGGTGCCGGGGCGTCCACGTCCAGCACGTCCCGGGACGGCCGGTGCAGTCCGGCGAAGAACTGCCAGTGCTCACCGGGGAAGTTGACCATGGCGTACGGCGCCCGGGTGCGCCCGGCGAGCCGGTCGGCGAAGGCGTCGAGGGCCGGTTCGGCGCGCTCGCCCAGGCCCAGTCGGCGCAGCCGCCGGGCACGGGCCGGTGCCTCCCTGTCCTCCGGGGTGAGCAGCAGCCGACCGGCCGGGCGCGGCGGGTCGTAGGTCATCGCCGGGCTCCGGCGTCGTGGGCGTGTGTCATGGACGGGCTCCGTGGCGGGTTCGGGACAGCGGCGAGGTCGGGCCCGGGGCGTGGCCGCGGCCGGGCGGGTGGTCACAGGTGGGCGCCGTGGCTGGGCTCCGGTGCGGACGCGTGGGCGATGAGGTGCCGTACGAGGGTCAGCAGGGTCTGGACGCCCGAGCTGGAGATACGGGCGTCGCAGCGCACCACGGGGATCTCCTCGGCGAGGTCGAGCGCGGAGCGGATGTCGTCCAGGCGGTAGCGGTGGGCGCCGTCGAACTCGTTGACGGCGACGATGAAGGCGAGGCCGCGCTGCTCGAAGAAGTCGACGGCGGCGAAGCACTCCCCCAGGCGGCGGGTGTCGGCGAGGATGACCGCGCCGAGGGCGCCCTCCGACAGCTCGTCCCACATGAACCAGAACCGCTCCTGTCCGGGGGTGCCGAACAGGTACAGGACGTGCTCCGCGTCCAGGGTGATCCGGCCGAAGTCCATCGCGACGGTCGTCTCGACCTTGTTCTCGATGCCGTCGAGGCTGTCGGTGTCGGCGCCGGCCGTGGTGAGCAGTTCCTCCGTGCTGAGCGGCGCGATCTCGCTCACCGCGCCGACGAAGGTCGTCTTGCCCACGCCGAACCCGCCCGCCACCAGGATCTTCAGCGCGGTGGGGAAGGGGTCGGCTGGGCCGTCGTCGCAGGCGGGAGGCGTCGGGGGGCCCGTGTACGGGTGGTGGGTCGCCGTGCCGCCGTCGTGGCCCGCGGGGCCGTCGCCGTGGTCAGAGCTGTCGTCGTAGTCCATCGAGCACTGCCTCCAGTAGGGCCCGGTCGGTGGGAAGGTGGGGGGTGACGGGCGGTTTGGTGGTCAGGGCGCCGCAGTCGACGAGATCGGCCAGCAGCACCTTGGCCACCGCCGCGGGCAGCCTCAGGTGGGCGGCCACCTCGGCCACCGAGACCGGGGCGAGGCACAGGTCGAGTGCCTCGCCGTGCTCGGGTCCGAGGTACCCGAGCGGCGTCACCCCGGTCGCCATCACCTGGGACATCAGGTCGAAGGCGATGGTGGGCCGGGTGCGGCCGTTGCTGACCGTGAAAGGGCGCACCAGCCGCCCGGCCGCGTCGTCGAGCCAGGGCCCGTCGCCGGTCACCGCCGCGCTCAAGGCCGCAGCGCCGGGGGTTCGGCGGTGTGCTGCCGGGGCGCGGTCACGAGGTACGGGCGGACGCTCTTGACCAGCATCGCCATCTCGTAGCCGAGCACCGCCGCGTCGGCCTCGCGGCCCGCGAGCACGGCGAGACAGGTGCCGGAACCCGCGGTGCTGACGAACAGCAGGGTCGAGTCGAGTTCGACGACGACCTGCCGCACGTCTCCGCCGTCGCCGAAGCGGATACCGGCGCTGCGGCCGAGGGAGTACAGGCCGGAGGCCAGCGCGGCCATGTGGTCGGCGCTGTCGGGGTCGAGGCCGTGCACGGACTTCACCAGTCCGTCGCAGGACAGCAGGACCGCGCTGGTCGTGTGCGGTACGCGCTGCACGAGGCCGCTCATCAGCCAGTCGAGGTCGGAAACATGGCCGGTCGGCGCATCGCTCGCCATGGTGGATCGACTCCTTGGGGTACGAAGGTCCGGGGGCGCGCCGCAGGTGGGGGCGCAGGCGGGGGGACGAGTGGGGGTCGGGACGGAGGTGTGCGGGTGGGCGGGGGCGGTCGTGCGGGTCATCCGGCGGGCGCGCTCCCGTCGTGGTGCGCGGCCTCGGCCGGCTCCGGGGACGCGTCCTGGCGCTGGCGGGCCTCGGCGAGCCCGATCCCGCGCTGGAAGGCGGCCATCAGACCGGGATCGTGGCCCACGGTGTCGTCGCTGTCCTGGCGGGGCGCGGGGCCGCCGCGCAGCTGGGGCGCGATGTGCTGCTGGGCGCGGCGCCGGGGCAGGCTGGGCGGCTCCATGACGCCGCGCACCACGTCGACGCGCGGTACGGGCAGGACACCGGCGTTCGCCGCCACGGCGGCCCGGTCGTGCGGCCGGATGCCGGGGGCGGCCTCCGCCGGGTTCGCCCGGCCGTGCCGGTCACCGCGTCGCGGCAGGGGCGCGGGCTCCTGGTGGTGGGAGGGCACGGCCGGTTCGGCGTACGGCCCGGCGGCAGCGTGGGCGCCGTCCCCGGCCGGTCCGGGACCCCCGCCCGCGGCGGGCTCGGCGGCCACGGCAGGCAGAGCGGGTACGCCACCGTCGCGCGCCGGTGCCTGCGGGTGGGCGCCGGGGGTGCCGGGGGCGCCGGGGCCACCGGGGGTTCCGCAGCCGACAGAGGTGGCGGGGGCGGCAGGGACGCCGTCCCTCGCCGAGTCCTGGGTACCGGCGCAGGGGGCGGTACCGACCGCACCGGCTCCCCCGGCCCGCGCTCCCGCCCCCGCTCCCGACCGGGCCCCGGTGCCGGACCCGATGCCCGGCTCGGGTCCGAGCAGGGCCTGCGGCACCACGAGCACCGCCTGCACGCCGCCGTAGATGTTGGTCTGCAACCGGACGTCGATGCCGTGCCGCTTGGCCAGTTGGGAGACGACGAACAGCCCGATGCGACCATCCGCGAGCAGTCCGGCCACGTCGGCCTGGTCCGGGTCGGCGAGCAGGGTGTTCATCCGGACCTGTTCGCCGACCGGCATGCCGAGGCCCCGGTCCTCCACCTCCACGGCCAGTCCCGAGGTCACCAGGCCCGCGCGCAGCAGCACTTGGGTGTTCGGGGCGGAGAACACCGTGGCGTTCTCGACGAGTTCGGCCAGCAGATGGATGACGTCGGCGACGGCGTGGCCGCGCAGCCGTCCGTCGACGGGCGGGACGAGCTTCACCCGCGAGTACTGCTCGACCTCCGCGATGGCCGAGCGCAGCACCTCGGTCATGGAGACGGGGTGGCTCCACTGGCGCCGGGAGACGGCGCCGCCAAGGACGGCGAGGTTCTCGGCGTGGCGGCGGATGCGGGTGGCGAGGTGGTCGACGTGGAAGAGGCCCTTGAGCAGGTCGGGGTCCTCGATCTCGTTCTCCAGCTCGTCGAGGATGGAGATCTCGCGGTGCACCAGGGACTGGAGGCGCCGGGCGAGGTTGAGGAAGACCTCCAGCTTCTGCTCGCTGCCGTCGCGGCCGGAGAGCCGGGCGGCCCGCACGACGGCGTCGACCGCCCCCTCGTGGGCGCGGGCCAGGTCGGCGGCGAGCAGCTCGAACCCGTCGGCGTCACCGGGGGCGCCGCCGGGCAGAGTGCGCGGGGGCAGGGTCTCGCTGTGCCGCAACGCCTCGACGAGCGCGCTCAGTTCGGCCTCGCGGTGCGCGGTGCCGCGGCGCAGCGCGTCCAGCCGCTCGTGCACGGAGGCGGCCGCGCGCCCGGCGGCGACGGCGCCGGTCGCGATGCCCGCGGCCGTGACCGCCAGCGCGCCCGCGAGCACCGCCCACAGGGCGAGGCCGGGGCGGGCGCCGGTGGAGCGCACCGTGAAGAGCACGGCCGCGCCCGCGCCGAGCGCCACCGCGAGGGGCGGCAGCACGGCCAGCCGCAGCAGTTGGGGCCGTATGCGGGTCTCGGGCAGCGAGGGGACGGTGCGGGCCACCGGCCGCCCGTGCCGTCCGCCGCCCTCGCGGTGATCTGCGCGGGCGGCCGGTGCGCGGAGGTGAGACATCTGTTCCTCGTACTGGGTCCGGGCCTGTGCGCTCGCGCGGGAGACGCGAGCGGGCATACGCCATCGCTGTGCCGGACGGCCGGGCCCTGGAGAGCGCCGCTACGTCGTCCGGTGGACACTCACAGTAGTCACCGAGGCATCATGTGCGATGAGCAGTCGCCAAAATCCCCCGCCGAGCGTCCCGCTCTGGTATGAGGCGTCGTACGGCCGACCGAAAAAACGTCCGCGCAGAAAGAACGTCCGCGCCGGAAACGTCCGCGTCGGGACCGACGGCACGGGCGGCCGGTGTCAGGCGCGGGCGCCGGGGTCCGCCGCGAGATGGGCCACCAGGGCGCCGAGGCCGTCCGCGCCACCGGTGCCCGCCGCGGCGCGCAGCGCCGACTCGTGGGCGGCGGCGAGTGCGTCGAGCCGGGTGAGCCGGTCCCGGCCGCGCCGGGAGAGGTGGACGCGGATGCTGCGCCGGTCGGTGTCGGACTGCCTGCGGTAGACCCAGCCGTCGTCGGCGAGCGCGTCCACCAGGCGGGTCAGGGAGGCGTGCGGGATGAGCAGTCCGTGCGACAGCTCGCCCATGGGGCGGCCCGCGTCGTCGGCGAGGGCGCGCAGGACGCGCCACTGGTCGACGGTGCAGTGCTCCTCGTCGAGCACGGCGGCCAGCCCCTGCACGAGCCGCCGCTGGGCGAGGGTGAGGATCTCCACGAGCGGGGGCCCGCCGGTGCGGGCGGCCAGGAGGCCGTGCGGCGCCGGGAGGCCCGGCGCGGTCGCCGCCGCGGGGGCCGGGGGCGGTGCGGTGTCTGCGACGGGGTCCGGCCGTACGCTCCCCACGCGCACTCACCTCCTCCGTCCGCCGCTTCCTGGAGCATACTCGCGGCGTGGACTACGGCGTGAACCTCCAGGCGCGGCTGATCGAGCCGCTCGACGCGCTGTACGCGCCGGGTGACGCGGCGGCGTTCCGGCTCTGCCTGGTGGTGCCGCAGTCCGGGGCGCTGGGCCTGATCGGGCCGTCCGCGCTGGACGCGGCCGTGCTGGCGGCGCACGAGATCAACGCGGCGGGCGGGATCGCGGCCGGGCCCGGGGGCCTTGGGACGGCGGCGCGGGCGCGGCGGGCCGAGGGGCCGGCGGATACCCGGCCCGCCGGGTCAGGACGGGGCGCCCGCCGGGGGCGGGGCCGTGCCGATCCGTGTGCAGAACACCGGATGGACCTGGTGCTGGTGGACGGCGGCCGGGCCCCGGCCGCAGTCGCCGCGCAGGTGGCGGGACTGGTCGGCGCGGGGGCGGTGGACGCGGTGGCCGGCTTCCACTCCAGCGATGTCCATCGCGCCGTCGAGGCGGTGGTGAGCGGCCGGGTGCCGTATGTCTTCACCCCGCCGCACGAGGGAGGCGCCAGGCGGCCGGGCGTGGCCTGCACCGGCGTCGGACCCGGGGAGCAACTGACCGAAGCTATAAGGTTTCTGACCGAACGTCACCAGGTGCTCCGCTGGGCGCTGGTGGGCAACGACTACATCTGGCCGCGGGCCGTGCACCGGGCCGCCCGCGACGCCGCGGCCGGGTGCCACGCGCGGGTGGTGCTGGAGCGCCGGGTGCCGCTGGGGCAGGTGGACCGGGCGCTGGGGCGCCTGGTGGAGGAGCTGCGCGCGCACCGGGTCCAGGCGGTGCTGGTGAGTCTGATCGGGCGGGATCTGGTGGCGTTCAACCGGGGGCTGCGGCACAGCGGTCTCGACCGCCGGCTGGTGCGGCTGTCCGGGGCACTGGAGGAGAACGGCCTGCTGGCCTGCGGCGGCGACGACACCGGCGGCCTGTACTCCTGCATGGACTCCTTCGCCTCGCTGGCCGACGACCGCGCGCTCGCCCTGACCGAGCGGCACCGCGCCCTGCTCGGCCCGACTGCCCCGGTGCTGGACTCCTACGCGCGCGGCCTCTACGACGGCGTGCACCTGGTCGCCGCGCTCGCCGCGGGCCGCGCCCTGCGGGCGGACGCCGCTCTACCCGCGGCCGTACGGCGTCTGCTGGCCGCGCGGGGGCCGGGCCCGCGCGAGGCGTGGCGCGCGGCGCCGCAGGGACCGCCACGGGCCGCCCTGCATCTGGCCCGCGCGGACGGCCCCGACCTGCGCGTGGTGACCTCGTTCCGCCCCGGGGGCCCCTGACCCGTCTCCCGCGGTGCCGGGGTTCCATCACCTGACTCCGTCGAGATACTTCCATCTGGAAATAACTGGCCGTACGCTCTCCCCGCGACGCGCGGGCACCCCGCAGTGAGGAGAACCTGATGTCCGAACCACCGGCTTCCGGCACGCTGGAGAGCTACGGCTACCGGCAGGAACTGCACCGCTCGCTGGGCTTCAAGGACCTGCTCGTCTACGGCCTGGTCTTCATGGTGCCCATCGCACCCTTCGGGATCTTCGGCAGCGTCTTCCAGAGCTCGGGCGGCATGGTCGCCCTGACCTACGCGGTCGGCATGGTGGCGATGATGTTCACGGCCCTGTCGTACGCGCAGATGGCGAAGGCGTTCCCGATGTCCGGCTCGGTCTACGCCTACGCGGGCCGCGGGATCGCCGCCCCGGTCGGCTTCCTCTCCGGCTGGATGATCCTCCTCGACTACGTCCTGGCGCCCGGCCTGCTGTACCTGATCGCCGGGATCGCCATGAACTCGCTGGTCCCGGCCGTCCCCGTGTGGCTGTGGCTGACAGGCTTCGTGCTGCTCAACACCGCGGTCAACTACACCGGCATCCGGATGACCGCGCGGGTCAACAAGCTGATGCTGCTCGCCGAACTCGTGGTGCTGGCCGTCTTCCTGGTGATCGGTGTGATCGCCCTGGCCCAGGGCAAGGGCCGGGGCTTCGACTTCACGGCGGTCTACAACGGGCACACCTTCTCCTGGTCGCTGGTCTTCGGGGCCGTCTCCGTTGCCGTGCTGAGCTTCCTCGGCTTCGACGGCATCTCGACGCTCGCCGAGGAGAACAAGGACTCGGCCCGCGCCATCGGCCGTTCGATGGTGGCGGCGCTGGTGCTGGCGGGCGCCCTGTTCATCGTCCAGACCTGGCTGGCGTCGCTGCTGGTGCCCGCGCCGGACCGGCTGCTCACCGAGGGCGATCCCGGCGGCACCGCCTTCTACGACGCGGCCCGGGTCGCCTCCGGCGAGTGGCTGGCCACGCTGACCGCCGCCGCCACCGCGGTGGCCTGGGGCTTCGCCAACTCGCTGGTGGCGCAGGCCGCGACCTCGCGCCTGCTGTACGCGATGGCCCGGGACCGCCAACTGCCCGCGTTCCTGGCCAAGGTGCACCCGCGCCACCGGGTGCCGGTGAACGCGACCCTGCTCACGGCCGCCGTCTCGCTGGCGCTGGGCCTCTACATGAACTCCCGCGACGACGGGGTGACCCTGCTCAGCAGCCTGGTCAACTTCGGTGCCCTGACGACGTTCCTGGTGCTGCACGTGTCCGTGGTCGTGCACTATCTGATCCGGCGGCGCAGCCGCGACTTCTGGCGGCATCTGATCGCACCCGCGATCGGCTTCGCGATCCTGGCGTACGTGGTGGTGAACGCCGACATCGCGGCGCAGCGGCTGGGGTTCGTGTGGCTCGGCATCGGCGTCGTGGTCCTGGCCGGGCTGCTGCTGACCGGCCGGCGGCCCGACCTGGCGGCCGTGCAGCACGCGGAGAGCACGGACGATCCGGTGGCCCCGCCGCCCGGCGGGTAGTCCTCCCCCCGGGTGCCGCCGCACGCGGCACCCTGTCCCTCGCCCGCCCCACCCGCGTTCGCATCCGCGATCCGGCACTCAGGAGGAACCTCCCGCATGAACACTTCCGCCCCGGTGATCAACGTCCCCTCGGACCCCGCCCGTTACGCCTACGCCTTCGGCGGCGGGTCGCCCGTGGTGACGGTGGAGCCCGGCAGCATCGTGGAGCTGACCACCGAGGACTGCTTCGGCGGCCGGGTGCGCGGACCGGCCGATCTGCCCAGCCGGGTCTGCTCGTTCCCGTACCTGAACCCGGTCACCGGTCCGATCGCGGTGGCCGGAGCCGAGCCCGGCGACACGCTCGCCGTGCACTTCGTGGACATCGCACCGGCCCGCGACTGGGGCGTGTCCAGTACGTTCCCGCACTTCGGCGCGCTGACGGCGACACACGCCACGGCCATGCTGCACCCCGCGCTGGAGGAGCGGGTGTGGGTCTACGCCATCGACACGAAGGCCGGCACCTGCCGGTTCGAGGCGACCCGCGGCGACTTCGCGGTGGAGCTGCCGCTCGACCCGATGCACGGCACGGTGGGGGTGGCCCCGGCGGCGGGCGAACGGCTGATGTCGATCTCCCCGGGGGTGCACGGCGGCAACATGGACACGCCCGAGCTGCGGGCCGGGACCACCGTCTACTTCGGCGTCAACGTCGAGGGCGCGATGCTGGCCGTCGGCGACGGCCATGCCCGGCAGGGCGAGGGCGAGGTGTGCGGTACGGCGGTGGAGACGGCGATGAACACGGTGGTGGCCGTGGATCTCGTCAAGGGCGGCGCGCCCGCCGTGCCGCGGCTGGAGAACGACGGGTTCCTGCTGAGCACCGGGCACGCCCGGCCGCTGGAGGACGCCTTCCGCATCAGCCAGCACGACCTGGTGCAGTGGACGTCCGAGCTGCTCGGGCTCGATCAACTCGACGCGTACCAACTGGTGAGCCAGGCGGGTCTGGCGCCCGCGGCGAACGTCTGCGACACCCTGTACACGATGGTCGCCAAGCTGCCCAAGCGGGTGCTGGGCGCGGCCCGCGCCTATGAGGGCGTCCACGGCCGGCTGCGGGATCTCGGCGCGGCCTACCTGAGCGGTCGCTGAGCCCAGAGGGGCGAAAGAGGCCCGCGGGTGGTCCAGTCGGCCGCCGCGGGCCCTGTGCAGGCGAATGAGTTTCCGGACCGGCGAATTGGTCTAGTCCCTTTTTGGTCCAGACCATTGACCCACCTGGTCGGCGGGCGCTATCCCATACGCATCAACTTCTCTACCCCGTACGGGATCCGGCGAACTCCCCCTCCTCACACCGGGACTGACATGAGACTCAGGCGTTCCTTCCGCGCGGTCCTCACCGCGGCCGTCACCACGGCGGCCTCGGTGGGCCTCGCCCTGGCGGGCACCGGCACGGCGCAGGCGGCCACACCGCTGCCCGCGCACGTCTTCGCGCCCTACTTCGAGGCCTGGACCGGCGAGAGCCCCGCCGCGCTGGCCGCCCAGTCGGGTGCCAAGCACCTGACGATGGCGTTCCTCCAGACCGCGTCCAAGGGCTCGTGCACGCCGTACTGGAACGGCGACACCGGCATGCCGATCTCCCAGTCGACCTTCGGCAGCGACATCAAGACCATCCAGAACAACGGCGGGGACGTCATCCCCTCGTTCGGCGGCTACACGGCCGACACCACGGGCACCGAGATCGCCGACAGCTGCACCGACGTCCAGCAGATCGCCGCCGCGTACGAGAAGGTCATCACGACCTACGACATCTCGCGGCTCGACATGGACATCGAGGCCGACTCGATCGACAACTCGGCCGGCATCGACCGCCGCAACAAGGCGATCAAGCTGGTCCAGGACTGGGCGGCGGCCAACGGCCGCACGGTGGAGTTCTCCTACACCCTGCCGACCACCACGCACGGCCTCGCCGACAACGGCGTCCAGCTGCTGCAGAACGCGGTCAGCAACGGCACCCGGATCGACGTCGTCAACCTGATGACGTTCGACTACTACGACAACCAGTCCCACGACATGGCGAAGGACACCCAGACCGCCGCCCAGGGCCTGGTCAACACGCTCGGCCAGCTCTACCCGAACAAGACCTCCGCACAGCTGTGGGGCATGGTCGGCGTCACCGAGATGCCCGGCGTCGACGACTTCGGACCGGCCGAGACCTTCACCCTGGCCAACGCCACCTCGGTCTACAACTGGGCCGTCTCCAAGGGCATCAACACGCTGTCCTTCTGGGCGCTCCAGCGCGACAACGGCGGTTGTGCGGGCGGTGGCGCCGCCGACAACTGCTCCGGCATCCAGCAGAACACCTGGGACTTCTCCCACATCTTCGAGCCGTTCACCAGCGGCAGCACCGCTCCGTCCAACGACTTCTCCCTGGCACTCGGCGCGGCCTCCGGCACCGTGACGGCGGGCCAGTCCGCCACCACCACGGTGAAGACGGCCGTGACCAAGGGCGACGCGCAGACGGTGAACCTCAGCGTCAGCGGTGCCCCGGCGGGCGTCACCGCCTCGGTCAGCCCCACCTCGGTCACCGCGGGCGGCTCCGCGACGCTCTCCCTCGCCACCACCTCGGCGGCGGTCTCGGGCACCTACAACATCACCGTCACCGGTTCGAGCGCCTCCGGCAGCCACTCGGCGACGTACGCCCTGACCATCACCGGCGGCAACGGCAACCAGTGCACCGCCGCCCCGTGGGCCAAGGGCACCGTCTACACCGGCGGCCAGCAGGTCTCCTACAAGGGCCACAACTGGAAGGCCAAGTGGTGGACGACGGGCGAGGAGCCCGGCACCACCGGTGAGTGGGGCGTCTGGCAGGACCTCGGCGCCTGCTGACCCGCCCCCGCACGGCTGAACGGCCCGGAGTCCGCCCCCCGTGGGCGCGGACTCCGGGCCGCTCGTCCGTGTCCGGCGGCCGGCTCAGTACCGCTGGGCCTTCGCCAGCCGGGCCGTCAGCTTCTTGTCGGCCGACTGCCGGCTGAACGCGATCGGCTGCGCCTTCTTCCCCGGTTCGAGGTCCTGCGCTCCGACGTACCGGGTCTCGGCCACCTTGCCGTCGGCGTCGGCGAAGTCGACCTGGACGGCGTACGACGCCTTGCGGTCGGTCTTGTTGGTGATGGTCACCAGGACGGCGAGCACCCCGCCGGTCCGGTCCCGGGGCACCCCGGTCATCCCGACCTCACCCACGGCGTTGCCCCTGCCCCGCACGCCCTTCAGCGCCTTCTCGGCCGCCGCGGCGGAGCGGGCGGTGTCCGCCGACACCGACGCCTCGAACTCGGAGGCGCGCGCCTGGAGGGAGGACGCCGCCGCCGAGGCCGACGCCCGCGCGGAGGACACGGCCGCCGAGGCCGACGAGGCCAGCGCGGACGGCAGGGTCCCGGCGGAGAAGGAGCCCGTCTCGGGTGCGCTCGGCGTCCGGGTGGCGGATCCGCCGCCCCGGTCGTTGCCGCCGCCGCATCCGGTCAGCGTGCCGGCCGCCAGGGCGCAGAGGAGTGCGGCCGCCGCGAGGGCGGTGGGGCGCGGCCCGGAAGGGCCCGCGCGACGCGGGAGAGGCATCGGCCCGTCCTTAGGGGTGGGGAACCTTGACCTCATCGTCGGCGCGGTCCGCGCGGCGCGCGACCCGGCCGCCGCCGCCCCGGTGACGCGCCCCTCCCCCGGCCGGGGAGGCGCTAGTTCTTGCGGGCCACGATGATGTCCCGGTTGATCGCCTGGTCCACGCGGTGCTCGAAGCCCCGGTACGCCGCGGAGTCGCGGACGGTGAAGCCGTGGGCCTCCAGGATCTCGGCCAGCTGCTCCCGGCCCGCCACATGGGTGTTCCAGGAGATGCCGAGGGCGCCGCCGGGCCGCAGCAGCGGCTGCCAGACCGGGACGGCGGCGGCCAGCAGGTCCACCGGGCTGCGGGAGAGCCGTCCGGCGTTCCCGCCGCCGTGCGGGCGGCTGCCGTGCTGCACGCCGTACGGCGCGTCGGTGACGATCAGGTCGAACTCGCCGCGCCGGAAGAAGTCGCCGCCGCGGAGGGTGTCCGCGTTGACGACGGTCACGTCGATGGTGCTGCCCTCGCGGTACAGCTCCTTGGAGGCGCCGAGGGCGACCTGGAGCCGGCGCCCCAGGGTCGCCTTCTGCCGGCGTACGGTGCCGGTCTCCGCGCGGTGCTTGAGGCGGCTGTTCTTCAGCCAGGTGCGGAAGAACGCGGAGTACGCGTCGAAGTCCTTGGGGTCGATCTCGATCCCCGAGGCGTCCATGCCGTACATGACGGCCTGGTTGAGGGTGGTGCCCCGGCCGCACATCGGGTCGAGCAGGCGCAGGTCGCCCGTCAGCAGCCGGGCGGGCTCGTCGGAGGCCAGCGCGGTCACGTTCAGCAGGAGCCGGGTGAAGTCCTCGTTGGTCTTGCCCGCGTACTTCTGGATGGTGAGCAGGTCGCTCTCGAACAGGTCGAGGGGCTGCCTGGCGACCGGCCGCAGCAGGTCGCTCTCGACGGCGAAGAGGGCGTACAGCGACGACAGGTTCGACAGCAGCCTGATCTCGGTGCCGGACAGCTCCGCGGCGCTGAACGTGACGTAGGGGACCCCGCCGATCTCGGTGATCCCGGCGTCCTGGACACCGCCGTCGATCACGGTCTCGCCGAACGCCTCCAGTTCCGCCAGCGCCAGCGCGGGCGCCGACCGGGCGTACACGCGGTTGTGCGAGGGCGAGACGAGAAACCCGTACCTGCTCATGTGTTGCGGATCCTGCTTTCCAGGGGCTTCCGGCGGCGGCCGCGGTGGTGCTGGTGCCCGGGGCGCGGCCCCGCTCGGGGCCGGTTGAATGACACACCGACCTTACCCGAGCCGCCCGCGGCGCCCGGCCCGGTGCGGGGGTACCGGGCCGGGCGCGCACGGTCAGCGGGTCCGGCCCGCCGACGCCTCGAAGCGGTGGAAGGCGGTCTCCTGGCGCCACTCCAGCCGCGCCTTGAGGCTGGAGTCCAGCAGCCGGGCGCACGCGCCGCCCGGCCGGTCGACGCCGGGGCGCACCCCGCGGCAGGCGGCCACGGGCGTGTAGCCGGAGCGGGTCGGGTTGCCCTGCCACAGGCTGGCGCCGGGCGCGAACGCGTACTCCAGGGAGGCCCGCGCCAGGTCCTTCAGCTCGGGGTAGGCCAGCGCGTACGTCCGGGAGGCGTACTGGTACTCGTGGGTGATGTCGGTCCGGCTCACCCCGGGGTCGTCGGTGGCGAGCACGACCGGCACGCCGTAGCGGCGGTAGGTCTCGAAGGGGTGCTCGGCGCCCTTGACGCCGAGGATCTGCGCGTTGCTGGTGAACGGCACCTCGACGGCCGTCTCCCGGGCGGCCATGGTGCGGGCGGTGCGCTGCCAGTCGTCCTCGTGGACGAGGTCGACGCCGTGGCCGATGCGCTCGGCACCGGCGACGTCCACCGCCTCCTTGATGTGGAACTTCAGGTCGGCGGGCTTGACCAGGCCCGGCCACAGCTCACCGGCGTGCAGGGTGAGGTGGGCGTGCGGGTAGACGGTGCGCAGGTACTTGAGCATGCGCATCTGGAGGCTGTAGTCGCGCAGGGCGGTCTCGCCGTCCTCCGGCTGGACCAGGTTGACCGCGACGAAGCGGTGGTCGCGCTCGGACAGGCGCATGCCGAGGGCCATCTGTGTGAAGACGCGCTGCGGTGAACTGCCGCGCGAGACCTGGGAGATCCAGCGCACGGTGACGGTGCAGCCGGGCCGGGCGGAGCTGGTCCCGCAGTGCTCGGCGGCGCGGAACTCGGCGTCGCCGTCGTCGGCTTCCGTACGGGCCTGCGCGACCAGTTGGTCGAGTCCGCCGCCGGCCGTCAACTTGCGGTGCAGGGCGGCCGGGTCGGGGTCCCAGCCGACCTGGTCGGCGAGCTTCTTCGCGCCGTCGGAGGCGGGCGTGACCAGCGTCTCCAGATAGGACTGGTTCTGGACGGCGAGGTGGTCGGCGACGTCGGCGAGCAGCTTGCCCCGGTGGCGCCAGGTCACCTCGCCGAACTTGCCGAAGGTGTCGAAGAAGTGGTCGTGGCCGTTGCCGCCGGGCGGGAAGTCCTGCATGGACCAGGCGCGCACGATCGCGTCGCGGAACGCCTTGTCGGTGCGGGCGTCGGCGGCGGGCCGGGTGCCGGCGCCGCAGGGCGGGGGCACGGCCGTCATCGTCGCGGTCCGGATGCACAGGCCGTCCTCGGCGGCCAGTTCGACGAGGTACTCGGTGGTGACCGCGCCGGAGAGGTGGTTGTGCAGGTCGCCGCCCTTGGGCAGGTGCTGGAAGAAGCGGCGCAGGGCCGCGGGGTCGCGCCGGATCGAGCGCAGGTAGGCGTCGGTCGCGGCTTCCGCCCGGGTGGCGGGCGGCCGTGCGGCGGCGGGGCGGCTCGTGGGCCGGGCGGCCGTGGCGGAGGCGGCGGCCGGCGCGGCCGGTACGGCGGCCAGCGTCGAGAGCGCGGTGAACAGGACGAGACCTGAGGTGGTCAGAGCCCTGCGACGGGGCCCGGACCGTGTGGATTCGGTAATCACGCCTGCATCATCACGATGCCGGGCGGCCCGGGTCAGGCGAGCGGGCGGAGATCCACTCGACAGGGTGACAGCCGCCCGCGGCCGTACGGGGAGGTCACCCCGGACCGCCGCGCGCGAACGCCCCGCCGGGCGCCGTGGGTCCGGCGCCCGGCGGGGCGGGTGTGCCGCGTCAGCCGGCCAGTCCGAACGGCAGCTCGGGGTGGGCCTCGGCGATCTCGATCAGCCGGTTGTACTTGGCGACGCGCTCCCCGCGGGCCGGGGCACCGGACTTGAGCTGGCCGCAGCCGGTGCCGACGGCCAGGTCGGCGATGAAGGCGTCCTCGGTCTCGCCCGAGCGGTGGGAGACCATCTGCGTGTACCCCGCCTCCCGGCAGATCCGCGTCGCCTCCAGGGTCTCGGTGACGGTGCCGATCTGATTCACCTTGATGAGCGCGGAGTTGGCGACCTTCCGGCCGATCGCCTCGGTGAGGACGGCGGGGTCGGTGACGAAGATGTCGTCGCCCATGATCTGCGTCCCGTGGCCCAGGCGCGCGGTCAGCCGGACCCAGCCGTCCCAGTCGTCCTCGGCCAGGCCGTCCTCGATCGACCAGACCGGGAAGCGGTCGACGATCTCCTCGTAGCGGTCGATGAGGCGGTCCGCGCTCAGGTGCTCCCCCGCGACCCGGTAGCCGTCGCCGTCGCGGAACTCGCTGGCCGCCGGGTCGAGGGCGAGGGCCACGCCGTCCCGGCCGGGGGTGTGGCCCGCGTCGCCGATCGCCTCGGTGAGCAGCCGCAGGACGTCCTCGGGACGGTCGACGGCGGGGGCGAAGCCGCCCTCGTCGCCCAGCCCGGTGGTGTGCCCCTCGGCGGACAGCCGGGCCTTGAGCCGTCCGTAGATCTCCGCTCCGGCCCGCACCGCCTCGGGCAGGCTCGGCGCGCCGAGCGGGGCGAGCATGAACTCCTGGAAGTCGAGCGCGTTCGCGGCGTGGGCGCCGCCGTTGACGACGTTGAAGTGCGGCACCGGCAGCCGCGGGGTGGTGCCCGCGACCCGGGCGAGGTGCTGCCACAGCTCCCGCCCGGCGAGGGCGGCCTCGGCGCGCCAGGCGGCGAGGGAGACCCCGACGACGGCGTTGGCGCCGAGCCGGGACTTGGTGCCGGTGCCGTCCAGTTCGACCAGTGCCCGGTCGAGGTCGGCGGCCGAGTCGAAGGCGCGGCCGGTCAGGGCGCGGGCGATCTCGCCGTTGACGTGCCCGACCGCGGCCAGGACGCCCTGGCCCCGGTAGCGGGCCTCGTCCCCGTCGCGCAGTTCGACGGCCTCCCGGGTGCCGGTGGAGGCCCCGGAGGGCACACCGGCCCGGGTCCGGGTGCCGTCGTCGGTGGTGAGGGTGACGGCGAGGGTGGGGCGGGCGCGGGAGTCGAGGATCTCGACGGCGTGCAGCTCGGCGGGGCGCAGAGTCATGGGGGTCTTCCTCCGGGGTGCGGGGGTGGTGGATCGAGGGCGGGGCGCCGGGGTCAGTGGCCCTCGGCGGCCACCAGGTCGGCGCGGACGGCGCTGCCGGGGTCCAGGTAGGTGCCGTGGCGTACGAGGGGACGCAGGTCGCCGTCGAAGTCGTGGCGCAGGGGTGCGCCGGTGGGGATGTCGAGCCGTTCCGCCTCGTCGCCGGTGAGGCGGTCCAGCACGGCCGCCAGCGCGCGCAGGGAGTTGCCGTGCGCGACGACCAGCACGGTGGCTCCGGTGCGCAGTTGGGGTACGAGGACGTCGGTCCAGTAGGGGACGACCCGGGTGATCATGTCGGCCAGGCTCTCCACGGAGGGCACCGCGTCGGGGCGCAGGGCCGCGTAGCGCGGGTCGGCGCGCAGCCGGGCCAGCGCGTCGGCGGGCAGCGGGGCGGGGCGGCCGTGCAGCGAGCGGCGCCAGTGCCGGTAGCGGCCGGGGCCCGCCTCCTGCCGGACCTCGTGCTTGAGGCGGCCGGTCAGGGCCCCGTACTGGCGCTCGTTCAGCCGCCAGCTGCGGCGTACGGGGATCCACAGCCGGTCCAGCGTGCCGAGGGCGAGGTCGGCGCTGTGCACGGAGCGGCGCAGCAGGGAGGTGTGGACGACGTCCGGCAGGAGCCCTTCGCGGGCGATCGACCGGGCCGCCCGGACGGTCTCGTCCTCGCCCCGGGGGGTGAGGGGCACGTCGGTCCAGCCGGTGAAGCGGCCCTCCGCGTTGGTGGTGCTCTGGCCGTGCCGCATGAGGACCAGGGTGCCCACGGGCCGGGCGCGCGGCTCAGTCACCGGTCGTCCCCGGGGTGGCCGCGGCCCGCTCCCGGGCGGCGCCGATCTCCGCGTACGCCTGCTCGCGGCCCTCCCAGTGGGAGCCCTCGACGGACTTGCCGGGTTCCAGGTCCTTGTAGACCTCGAAGAAGTGGGTGATCTCCAGGCGGTCGAACTCGGGGATGTCGTCGATGTCCCGCAGGGGCGCGTGGCGCGGGTCGTGGGCGGGGACGCAGAGGATCTTCTCGTCCGGGCCGTGCTCGTCCTTCATGACGAACATGCCCACCGCCCGGCATTCGACGGCGCAGCCGGGGAAGGTCGGCTCGCCGGTGAGCACCAGCGCGTCCAGCGGGTCGCCGTCGCGGCCCAGGGTGCCCTCGATGTAGCCGTAGTCGGCCGGGTACCTGGTGGAGGTGAACAGCAGCCGGTCCAGCCGGATGCGGTGCAGTTCGTGGTCCATCTCGTACTTGTTGCGGGACCCCTGCGGGATCTCCACGGTCACATCGAACTCCACGGGAGCCTCCTGGCGACGGGAGCCGTCCTCATGGCACGGCTCGGCTGTTCTGCCAGGGACCGTCAGCGGCATGATGCCGCGGTTCGCGGTGAGCCCCATCACCGACGCGCTGGGCGCCTCCACAGTGTGCCCCATGGATCACCCGCGCGGGTATCCAGGGTACGCCGGACGGAGCAGCTCCGTGGGCGGAGCCCCGCGACGTACGCTGGACGTGCGGGAAGACCCGGGGAGGATGCCATGTCCGGCGCCGTCTCCAGCTCCCACGGGAGCGCGCACCTCACTGTCTCGGCGGGACTCTTCGCGCCCGCGTGGCTGCCGCCCGGGGGCCGGGGCAACGGTCTGCGGGCGGTGTCCTGGGCGCCAGTCGCCGACATCCCCGCGCGCCGGGTCGACGAGGTGCTCGACGCGCTGCGCGAGGCGGGGGTGCCCGCGCACGCGGCGCCCGCGCCCCGGCCGGTCCGGGTCGTGACGCCGGGCGAAGGCGCGCCGGGGACCGTGTGGCGGCTGCGGGTGGGCTCGCAGGCCTACGGGAGGGCCGAGGACGTGCTGATGCGGCTGCTGCGGTGAGCCGCCCGGTCCCGCGCGGCGCTCAGGCGATGTGGCGCACCTTGAGCAGCAGCGGGACCGCGGCCAGTTGCAGGGCGACGGAGAAGACCACCAGGCCGGTGACGGAGTGGTCGTAGAGGGCCCCGAGGGCGAGGCTGCCCGCGCACCAGCACAGGCCGAAGCCGGTGTCGAAGAGGCCGAAGGCGGAGGCCCGGCGGCCGGGGGCGGTCATGCCGGTGAGGGCGGCCCGGACCACGGACTCCTGGGCGGCCGTGCCCAGCCCCCACAGCACCACGCCGCACACGGCGGCCACCGGGCCGCCGAGGAAGACCAGCGGCGGGAAGCACGCCGTCAGCAGGGTCGCGCCCACCACCGTCCGCAGCCCCCACCGGTCGAACAGGCGGCCGAGCGTGAGCGCGGCGAGGGCCTCGGTGGCCATGGCGACGGAGTACAGGACGGGGATCCAGGGGGCGGAGACGACGTGCGCCCGGCCGAAGTGGTAGGCGATGAGCGGGTAGTCGGCGTAGGCGGCGGCGATCAGCCCCATGGCCGCCAGATAGGTCCAAAAGGCCCGGGGGGTGCCGTGCCTTCCGGGGACGTCCCCGCCGGTGTCCAGGCCGGACGGGTCGGGGTACTGCCGCCACGCGGCGGCCAGGACGAGCAGGGTGAGCGCGGCCGGTACGGCGAGCACGGCGAAGCCGGTGCGGTAGCCGCCGTGCAGCGCGAGGACACCGGCCACGACGAGCGGGCCGGTCATCGCACCGGCCGCGTCCAGGGCCTCCCGTACGCCGAAGACCCGGCCGCGGCCCAGCTCGGCGGTGGCGTGGGCGAGCATCGCGTCCCGGGCGGGGGTGCGCAGGGCGCGTCCGGCGCGCTCGGCGGCGATCAGCACGGCGGCCACCGGCCACTGCCCGGCCAGGGCGAGCAGCGGCACCGCGACCATCTGCACCAGGTAGCCGGCGGCGGTGATCGGCCAGTACCGTCCGGTGCGGTCGGCGGCGTGGCCGGACACGAACCGCAATGCGTAGCCGAGGAGTTCGCCGGTGCCCGCGATCACGGAGACGGCGAGGGCACCGGCGCCGAGCGAGCCGAGGAACGGTCCGGTGACGCCGCGCGCGCCCTCGTGGGCCATGTCGGAGAACAGGCTCACCACGCCGATGAGCAGCACGAAGCGCAGCGCGGTGCCGCCCGCCGGGCCCTGGCGACCGGTGCGGCTCACCGCTTCGGGTCCGCCGGTGGCTCCGGGGAGCCGTGCGCGAGCCCGCGGCCCGTGCTCCGGCCGGAGCCGTCCGCGCCGCCGTCCGGCGGAAGGCCGCAGGGGACGTCGGTGACGCGGCGGCGGCGCAGGCCCGCGTGGCGGGCCAGGGCGCGGGCGGCGCCGTGCAGGGTGCGGTAGGCGCCGATCTCGTGCGCGGTGCCCGCGGGGACGGCGACCCAGCGGGCGCGGCGGCCGTCGCGGTGGTGGCGGGCGCGGCCGAGCGGCCGTCCGCCGATCGCGACGACCTGGATGACGAAGTGGCCGGGGAAGAGCGGGGTGCAGGCCAGGCCGCCGGTCCGGGCGAGCCGGCCGAGGGCCTGTTCCTCGCGCAGGTGCCACTCGGCGTTGACGACGGTGACGCGGGCCGTGCGCAGGGCCGCCACCGCCGCCCGGTCGAGTTCTGTCATGGCGCGGTGCTCCTGTCGGGCGGTCAGCCGCGGACCAGCCGCCGGTGCGTGACCGGGTGCGGGCGGGCGGCCTCCTCGCCGAGCCGCTGCCGCTTGCCGGCCTCGTAGTCGGCGAAGTTGCCCTCGAACCAGAACCAGTGGGCGCCGCCCTCCCAGGCGAGCACATGGGTGGCGACGCGGTCCAGGAACCACCGGTCGTGCGCGCTGATCACGGCGCAGCCGGGGAAGGCGAGCAGCGCGTGTTCCAGCGAGGCCAGGGTCTCCACGTCGAGGTCGTTGGTCGGCTCGTCCAGCAGCAGCAGGTTGCCGCCCTGCTGGAGGGTGAGCGCCAGGTTGAGCCGGTTGCGCTCGCCGCCGGACATCAGGCCGACGGGCTTCTGCTGGTCGGCGCCCTTGAAGCCGAAGGTGGCGACATAGGCGCGCGAGGGCAGTTCCACACCGCCGACGCGCAGGTGCTCCCGGCCGCCGGAGACCGCCTCCCACACGCTGGCGGCCGGGTCGAGCCCGGCGCGGTCCTGGTCGGCGTAGGAGACGCGGACCGTGCCGCCCAGGCGCAGGGTCCCGCTGTCGGGCCGCTCCTCGCCGACGATCATCCTGAAGAGCGTCGTCTTGCCCACGCCGTTGGGGCCGATCACGCCGACGAGGCCGCCGCGCGGCAGCGAGAAGGACAGGTCCTCCATCAGCAGCCGGCCGCCGTGGCCCTTGGTGAGGTGGTCGGCCTCCAGGACGAGGCTGCCCAGACGCGGGCCCGGCGGGATCCGGATCTCCTCGAAGTCCGGTTCGCGGCGGCGCGCGGCCTCGCTCGCCAGTTCCTCGTAGCGCTGCACGCGTGCCTTGGAGGCGGCCTGCCGGCCCTTGGCGCCCGCGCGCACCCAGGCCAGTTCCTCGGCGAGCCGCTTCTGCCGCTTGGCGTCCTTGCGGCCCTCCACCTGGAGGCGGGCGGCCTTGGTCTCCAGGTAGGTGGAGTAGTTCCCCTCGTAGGGGTGGACGCGGCCGCGGTCGATCTCCAGGATCCGGCGGGCGACGTTGTCCAGGAAGTACCGGTCGTGGGTGACCGCGACGACCGTGCCGGGATAGTCGGCCAGGTGCTGTTCCAGCCAGGCCACGGACTCGGCGTCCAGGTGGTTGGTCGGCTCGTCCAGGAGCAGCAGGTCCGGCTGGGACAGCAGCAGCCGGCACAGCGCGACCCGGCGGCGCTCGCCGCCCGACAGTCCGCGGACCGGGGTGCCGGGCGGCGGGCAGCGCAGGGCGTCCATGGCCTGCTCCAGCCGGGAGTCGAGGTCCCAGGCGCCCGCGTGGTCCAGGGCCTCCTGGAGCGCGCCGAGTTCGTCCAGGAGGTCCTGTGCCTCCGGTTCTCCGGCCCGGCCGAGGCGCGCGGTGACCTCCTCGTAGCGGCGCAGCATGTCCCGGACGTCCGCGACGCCCTCCTCGACGTTGTCCCGGACGGTGGCCGCGTCGTCGAGCCGGGGTTCCTGCTCCAGGATGCCGACGCGGGTGTCCGGGGCCGGGGCCGCCTGCCCGCGCGCGGGCCGTTCGAGTCCCGCCATGATCCGCAGGAGGGTGGACTTGCCCATGCCGTTGGGGCCGACCACGCCGATCTTGGCGCCGGGCCGGAAGGAGAGGGTGACGTCGTCCAGGACGGCCTTGTCGCCGTGGACCATCCGCACGTTGCGCATCGTGTACGCGTACATCCGCGATGCCTCCGTAACCGGGCCGCCGGGGCGGGCGGCCGTCGTTCACAGAGGCCATCAGCACGGGAATGTGCGGTCAAGGGCGAGCCTCATCGCCCGTCTCCGTCCATGGTGCCCACAGCGGGCGCCCGCGCGCCAGCCCGAGCCAGCCCGCCCCGGCGGCCTGGGGCATCAGGTGGACATGGCAGGCATATCCGGCATTCGGGCCGGGGAGAATGAACGTGCCGGGGCGATGGGGCTCGCCCTTGACCGCACGCACCGCCGTGCTGATGGCCTCTACGCGGACCGCCGTACCACGGGAGGAGCCTGCGATGGAGATCATGGTCATGGTGGCGGCGACGGTCGGATCGCCGTTCGCACCGCACGACGGATCGGACGGACACGATCTGGCCGCCGCGGGCTCGACCCGCGTGACCGGCTACCCGGTCGGCGCCGGACGGATCGACGGCACCCTCACCGAGGACGGCGAGCCGACCGCCGTCCTGCTGCTGATGGAGGAACCGGCGCTGCCGGGCCGGACCGTGCGGGCCCGGCCGGTCGCGCTGGTGCACGCGCTCAGGGACGGCCGTCCGTGCCCGGAGCTGATGTGCGTACCGGCGCACGACGCCAACTTCGCCGCCCTCACCGGCGTACGGGCGCTGCGTGCCTGGCACGCGGACGAGGGCACCCTCGCCACCGTGCTGCACCGGCTCGACCCGGCGCACCACTGGCGGGTCGAGGAGTGCGAAGACCCCCCGGCCGCCGAGGAGTTCCTGACCCAGGCCCGGCAGGCGTACGCGCGTCTCACGGGCTGTCTGGAATAGGCCCGCGCCGCGGGACCGGGACACCGATGGCGGCGGCGGCCTTGACCGGCGCCGCCCGGACCGGTTCACTCGGACTCGGCGATGGATCCCGCCTGGGCCGTTCCCCGGTCCGAACCGCCCTCCTCCGGGCTGATGGTTCCTGACCGACGTCAGGACGCATGCCCTCGGGAGGTACGCACGTGGACGCCTCGCCGTCGTCCGTGGCCGCTCACGGACCCACTCCCCCGCACCGCCCCCGCCCGGCCTGCCCGCCGTGTGCGCGGCCCCCGTCCGGCCCCGGCCGGGACGGAGCGGCGCGATGATCTGCTTCGACTGCCAGGAACTCGACGTCACGACGGTCGCCGTCGCCGTCTGCCGTACGTGCGGCGCGGGCATCTGCCGCAGCCACGGGCGGCCCACCCCGCAGACGCTGCACGACCTGACCGGGGCCGGTCTGGCCACCAAGCCGCGTGCCGCGCGGCGGATGGTGTGCCGCACCTGCCTCGCCGCGGAACGCAGCGGGTGACCGGTCTCCCCGGCACCCGTCCCGACCGCCCTTCAGCGCGGGTCCCTCCGAGGCGCACACCCGCGCGCCCCGGTCGCGAGAAGGGCACCGGTGAGGGGTGCGCCGTGTCCCGGCCAGCGCACCCCTCACCCCAGCCGCGCGACAGCGGCGCCCTTCAGCCGCGCTCGCGCAGATACGCGTCCAGTTCGGCGGCCCCGGCCAGCAGCGCGCGCCCGCGGGCGCTGAGGCGGTCCCGCCAGTCGCGCAGGGTGGCCTCCAGCGGCTCGGGGCCGCCCGCCGTGCGGACCCGTTCGATCAACGGGCCGATCCGCTCCAGCGGATGGCCGCCGCGCCTGAGCTGGTGCACCAGCCGGGCGTCGCGCACGGCGGCCTCGTCGTACACCCGGTAGCCGGTGCGCGGATCGCGGCGCGGGCGGACCAGCCCGGCGCGCTCCCACTTGCGCAGGGTCGCGGGGCGGATGCCGAGCTGCCCGGCCAGCGGTCCGATGAAGCCGCCCGAGGACCCGCCCGAGGACCGGGCCGGCGGACCGGGGGCGGGCGTCCGGCCGGGCCGGGGCACCGCGCCGGAACCGCGCGCTGCGGGCGATTGGAGGCCCTGGAGGGCCAGTTCGACCGACTCAAGGGTCCGCCGGTCCTCCAGGAGCTGGGCGTGGCTCTCGTCGATCAGGCGCAGTGCCTCCTCCACCGCGCCCTCGCCGACCGCCCGCATCACCGCGACCGCCGTGCGGTGGCCGTGGCCGGGCACCAGGGCGAGGAACGCGCGCAGGGCGCGCGCGTGCAGCGGGGTGTAGGCGCGGTAGCCGTGCTCGGTACGGGCGGCGGCCGGGAGGATGCCGGCCTCCTCGTAGTTCCTGACCGCCTGGGTGGACACCCCGTGCGCGCGGGCCACGTCGACCGGCCTGAGCCGTCGGGTGCTTTGAGGGTCGGACTCCATGATCCTGCCGTTTTCCGGGGCTTTCGAAGGGAGAGGTCGAAAAAAGTGTCCACCGAGGGTTCAACGATAGCGTTGAAGGCATGGCTACCGGTATCAGGAACACCGCCCATGCCGTGGACGCCGCCGCCGTGCTGCGGCTGCTCCCGTCCCGGCCCCGGATCCTCGCCCTGGGCGAGCCCACTCACGGCGAGGACGCGCTCCTCGCACCGCGCGACGCGCTGTTCCGGCAACTCGTCGAGGAAGAGGGGTACCGCACCATCGCGATCGAGAGCGACTGCCTGCGGGGCCTGGCCGTGGACGACTACGTCACCTGGGGCAGGGGCTCCCTGGACGAGGTGATGGAGCGCGGCTTCAGTCACGAGTGGTTCAACGTGTCGGCGCCCAACCGTGAACTGATGCGCTGGATGCGGGAGTTCAACGAGGGGCGACCGCTGTCCGAGCGGGTGCGCTTCGCCGGGATCGACGGCCCGCTGGAGATGACCGGCGCCGAGAGCCCCCGGCACGCCCTGACCGCGCTGCACGCCTTTCTCGCCGCCCGGGTGGACGCCGGTCTGCTTCCGTGCGCCGCGCCGGAGCTGGACCGGCTGCTCGGCGCCGACGGCCGCTGGAGCGAACCGGCCGCGATGCGGGACCCGGCCCGGTCGGTGGGGCGCTCGGCCGAGGCCGCGCGGCTCCGGCTGATCGCCGACGACCTGGTGACGCTGCTCGACACCCAGACACCGCAGCTCATGGAGGCGGCCGCGCCACCGGAGCTGGAACGGGCGCGCCTGTACGGGCGTACCGCCGCCGGGCTGCTGCGCTACCACTCCCGGACGGCCGACACCTCACCGGCCCGGATGACCTGGCTGGTGGCCCTGCGGGACCGGATGATGGCGGCCAACCTGCTGGCCCTCGCCGAACGCGGCCCGGTCCTGGTCCACGCCCACAACGGCCATCTCCAGCGGGCGCAGAGCACCATCCGCATGGACGGCACTCCTGTGCGGTGGTGGAGCGCGGGCGCGCTGGTGGGCGCCCGCCTGGGCGAGCGGTACGCGTTCCTGGCCACCGCCCTCGGCACGCTCCGCCACCGGGGCGTGGACGTCCCGCCGCCGGACACCCTCGAAGGGATCCTGTACGCCCTCCCGGGAGCCGACGGTCCCCGTGTCGTCGACGCGCGCGGCCTGGCGGCCGCCCTCGCGGGCGGCACCCCGCCCGTCCCCCGGCAGTCGCCGTACCACGGCTACGCCCCGCTCGACCCGGCGCACCTGGCCCGGACCGACGGGATCGTGTTCGTGAAGGACGTCCCGGAGGCCGGGCGGGCACACACCTGACAGCAGGGCGCGGCGGAGGCCGCGAGGGTGCGGCGGGTGGCCGGCCCTCGTTCAGTCCTCGGCCAGCAGGTCGAGGCCGCGGGCGGTCCTCAGGCCCAGTTCGGGCGCCGGCCACCTGCGGGCGCGAGCGGACTGGGACACGTCGCGCCACCACGGGAGCGCGGGCAGCTCACCGGCCGGTTCGAAGGGGCGGCCCGGGATGGGCAGGGCCAGTGCCTGGCCGACCGCGTCCGCCGCGGCCAGCGCCCACTCCGCCGGTTCCGACCAGGGGTGCAGGGCGAGGTTGAACGTCCCCCAGTGGATGGGCAGCATGACGCCCTCGGCCCGGCCCTGTTGCAGATCGAGGTGGCTCTGCACGCCCTGGGTGGGGTTCATGTGGATGTCCGGCCAGGCGCCCGGCAGCGGCCCGGCGTCCGGCTGGCCCTCGGGCCAGAAGTCGGAGTACGCGCCGAGCTGGATCATCGTGGCGTCGAAGGGACCGTGGTCGGCGCCGATGTCCCGGAAGCCGTCGAAGTAGCCGGTGTCGCCGCTGTGGTAGACGCGGTGCTCGTCACCGGCGACGACCCAGGAGGCCCACAGGGTGTGCTGGGTGTTGCGCAGGCCGCGGCCGCAGAAGTGCCGGGCGGGGGTGGCGGTCAGGGTCAGTCCGCCGACCTTGGTCGCCTCGTGCCAGTCCAGTTCGCGCAGCCGGTCGGCGGCGACGCCCCAGTGTTCGAGGTGGGCGCCGACGCCGAGCGGCACCGCGAAGAGGGTGTCCGTGGCGGCCAGCGCCTTGATGGTGGGCAGGTCCAGGTGGTCGTAGTGGTCGTGGGAGATGACGACCACGTCGACCGGGCCGAGCGCGGCCAGCGGCAGGGGCACGGGGTGCAGCCTGCGGGGGCCCGCGAAGGGGAACGGCGAACAGCGCTCGCCCCACACCGGGTCGAAGAGCACCCGGTGCCCGTCGATCTCCACGAGCACGCTGGAGTGCCCCAGCCAGGTCAGGCGCAGACCGCTGGCCGCGGGGCGGGCCAGGTCCGCGAAGGTGGTGGCGTGCACCGGGATGTTGCCCCGGGGCGAGCGCCGGACCCGCTCGTCCTTGTCGAAGTAGTGCTTGGCGAAGTCCAGCATCGAGCCCGAGGGCCGGATGCTCGCCGGGCCTCCCGGGTTCTGGAAGACGCCGTCCTTGAAATGCGGGGAGCGGCGGATCCGCGCCATGCGCGCACCGCCGGGGTCCACGCCGAAGGCCTCGGGCCGCAGGGCGTTCAGCCCGGGAATCGAGGGACGGAAGCCGGCCACGTTACCTCCAGGTGGGGTCGCTCAGGTGGTCCATTATGAAGGGGCCGCCGCGCCGTTCCCGGGCCGCCCCGCGCCGCCCCCGACGGGCGCCTGGCACAGATCTTGTCTGAGAGGCAAGACCCATTAGGGTGACTCGCGTGGCGAGAGTGCGGTTGAGCGTGGCGGAGCGGCGCGAGGAGTTGCTGCGGGCCGCCATCGGGCAGATCGAGGCGCGTGGTGTGGCGGCGGTGCGGATCGCCGACGTGGCCGCGGTCCTCGGGGTGAGCAACGCGCTGGTGCTCTACCACTTCTCGACCAAGGAGAACCTGCTGGCCGCCGCGTTCGCGCGCGCCGCCGAGGACGACCTGGCGCGGCTGCGCGCGCTGCTCGGACGGCGTACGACGGCGGTGCGCAGGCTGCGGGCGGCGGTGCGCTGGTACGCGCCGACGGGCAGCGCCAAGGGCTGGCGGCTGTGGATCGAGGGCTGGGCCGCCGCGGTGCGCGAGCCCGCGCTGCGGGAGGTCACCCGGGACCTGGACCGGCGCTGGAAGGCGGCGCTCACGGCGGTCGTGGCCGAGGGGGTGGCGGCGGGCGAGTTCCGCTGCCCCGACCCGGCCGGTACCGCCCTGCGGCTGACGGCCTATCTGGACGGTCTCGCCGTACAGCTGACCTGCTACGGGGGCACGCTGTCCCGGACCCGGGCGCTGGAATGGGTCGACGAGGCCCTGGCCCGCGAACTGGGCCTGGACCGGGAGGCGTTGACCATCGCGGCCCGGTGAGCGCGCCCGATGCCCTGCCGGACTCCGGCGGGTGCGCGGGGCCGGTGGCCGGGGCCCGCGCGCGGCGGGTCCCGGTCAGCGCGCCTCAGGCCACCGACGCGATCCGCGTCCTGATGTCGTCCGGGGACAGCGTGCCCTTGGCCGTCACCGCGTCCCCCGAGGACTCGCCCCGCAGACGGCGGCCGATCCACGGGACCAGGTACTCGCGGGCCCAGTGGACGTCGTCGCGGCGGACCTCCAGCGTGCCGCGCGGCGGCAGCGGAGGCCAGGGCTGGTCCGGGTCGGCCGGTACGTCGACGCCGAGGACCTGCCCGGCGCGCAGCGCGACGCGGGTGTGCCCCTCGGGCGAGAGGTGCAGCCGGTCGTGGTCCCAGGCCCGCCGGTCCTGGACGGTCCTGAGCGACCACAGGTCGAGCACGGGGCAGCCGTAGCGGTCGGCGACGGCGCGCACATGCCCGTTGTATGTGGCGATCTTGCCGCGCAGGTGTTTGAGCAGGGGTACGCCGCGGGTGTCGAAGCCGGTGGTGACCAGGACGGTGCCGGCCGCCCCGGTGAGCCGGGCGACCGCCTTCTCGAACCGTTCGGCCACGTCGTCCGGGTCGGTGCCGGGCCGGATGATGTCGTTGCCGCCCGCGCAGAAGGAGATCAGGTCGGGGGCGAGTGAGGCCGCCCGCGGCACCTGGTCCGCCACGATCTGGTCGAGCAGTTTCCCGCGCACGGCGAGGTTGGTGTACCGGAAGTCGCCCTCGGGTCGCCGGTCGGCGAGCAGCACGGCGAGCCGGTCGGCCCAGCCGACGAACGCTCCGTCGGGTCCAAGGTCTCCGACGCCCTCGGTGAAGCTGTCCCCCACCGCCACGTACGACCCGATCACTGATCTGCTGTCACTCTTCGAATCGTCTGCCACGTCGGCCCATGATTCACCTTCCGATGTGACTTACGCGACCGTAGGCAGGGGTTGACGGTCGGTGAGAAAGGCCACTTCGACATCATCGCCGAGCCGGGAATACGCCCGCCGTACGAGGCGGTACGACGGCGCTGCCGCCCCGGGCGGGCATGTCGTATCGTCGGGACCGCGCCCGCCGACGAGCCGCGAAGGCGGGCCGGACAGGGAGGAGCCCCCGTGACGCAGCAGGTGCCGTCGACCGAGCCGGAGCTGACCGGAGTCCGCAACTTCCGCGACGTGGGCGGGCTGCCGACCGTGGACGGGCGGCGGGTGCGGCACGGGGTGCTGTTCCGCAGCGGCCACCTGGCGCACGCCACCGAGCAGGACACCGCCTTCCTCGCCTCGCTGGGCCTGCACACCGTCTTCGACTTCCGCAACGCGGCCGACCAGAAGCTCGAAGGGCCGGACGTCGCGCTGCCCGGGGTGCGCAATGTGAACCTGCCGCTGAGCGACCCCGCCGACGGCGCCGAGTTCTGGAAGATGGTCCGCGACGGCGACCTCGACCAGCTGCGGGCGATCCTGGACGGCGGCAAGGGCGCGGACCGGATGATCGCCTCGTACCGCACGATGGTCACGGAGCGCACCGCCGAGCACTCCCAGGTGCTGCACGCGCTCGCCGAGGACAGCGTCCCGGCCCTGATGCACTGCGCGGCGGGCAAGGACCGCGCCGGTCTTTCGATAGCCGTGACGCTGCTGGCGCTGGGCGTGGAGCGGGACGCGATCGTCGCGGACTACCTGGAGTCCAACGCCCTGCACCGCCGCTACAAGGTGCGCCGCAGCGGCACCTCGCCCGCGGCCCGCTCCCCCGAGGTGATGGAGCTGCTGAGCCCGCTGTTCGACGCGCGGGCGGAGTATCTGACCGCGGCCCTGGAGACCGCCGAGGAGACCTGGGGCGGGGTCGACGCCTATCTGGAGCGGGGGCTCAGGCTCGCGCCGCCGGTCAGGGAGCGGCTGCGCGAGCGTCTGCTGGACTGAGCCCCGGGCCCGCCGCGTGCGGCGCCCGCCTCACTTGGCGCCGATCTCGAACAACAGCCAGATGAACGCGGCGAAGAGGTGTCCGACGGCGATGTAGATGATCAGCCGGACCCACAGGGCGCGCGGGAACTTCTCCTCCATGTCGCTCATGGCATCTCTCCGGTGTGGGGGCCCAGGCACAGCGCGGCCGTGGGACTCTGCAGCAGGGTGTGGACGAAGAGCAGGTCGAGCCCGTCGGGGTCCTCGGCCGCGATGCGGTGCGGGGTCAGCGAGTCGAAGTGCGCGCTGTCGCCGGGCGCGAGCAGGTGGGTGCTGTCGCCCAGGCGCAGCCGCAGCCGGCCCTTGAGGACGTACAGCCACTCCTCGCCGGGGTGCACGCGTACGATGTCGCCCTGGGAGCCGTGCGGCACACGGACCCGCAGGGCCTGCATGCCGCGCCCGGGTGAGCCCGCCTGCCAGTAGGTCCAGCCGCCGGCGGGGGTGGGCTCCATGTCGCCGGAGCGGACGATGGCGTCCCGGTCCGCGGCGCTCTCGCCGAGCAGTTCGGAGACGGTCGTACCGTAGACGCGGGCGAGCGACAGGAGCATCGGCAGCGAGGGCTGGCGCTGCCCGGTCTCCAGCCGGGAGAGATGGGCGGGCGACAGCCCGGCGGCGCGGGCCGCAACCTCCAGGGTGAGGGAGGCCCGGCGGCGCAGCGCGCGCAGTTGGGGCGCCACGGCGGGCAAGGTCTCGGCCTGCCCCTCCGGTGGCCCGGACTCGGGGGTGCTCATGCCTCCATTCAGCCGCAGGATTGCCCCTGGGGCAAATTTCTTGCCTCAGGGGCAAAACCGGCGCGCGGGCAGGGCCCCGGCCGCGGCTACCGGTTGGCCACCGCCTGCTTGACCAGCGTCTTCCCGAAGTCCCACATCAGTCCGCCGCCGTGCGCGTCGTCCATCACCGCGGTGAAGGCGTCCACGAACCGGTCCACGTCCGCCTCGTCGATCACCAGCGGCGGGATCAGCTTGATCACCTCCAGGTGGTCGCCGGAGACCTGGGTGAGGATCCGGTGGCGCTGGAGCAGCGGGACGACCACCATCTGCGCGAACAGGCCCTTGCGGGCCGCCTGGAGCATGGTCCAGCGCCCGCGCAGCTTCAGCGACTTCGGCCGGCCGAACTCGATGCCGATCATCAGGCCCCGGCCGCGTACGTCGGCGAGCAGCTCGTACTTGTCGGTGAGCGCCGCCAGCCGGGACTTCAGCAGGTCGCCCACGGTCCGCACATGGGCGACGGTCTGCTCGTTCTCCATGACCGACAGCACCGCGAGGCCCGCCGCCATGGCCTGCGCGTTGGAGCCGAAGCTCGCCGAGTGCACCAGCACCCGGTCGATCGAGGAGTAGACCTTCTTGAAGATCCAGTCCCTGCCGAGGGTCGCGCTCACCGGCACATAGCCGCCGGAGAGGGCCTTGGCCACGCAGACCAGGTCCGGTTCAACGCCGGCCTCGTGCTGGTAGGCGTAGAAGTCGCCGGTGCGGCCGAGGCCGGTCTGCACCTCGTCGGCGATGAGCAGGGCCTTGTGCCGGTGCAGCAGCTCCTGCGCCGCCCGCAGATAGCCGGACGGGGTCTCGTGCACGCCCTTGCCCTGGACGGGTTCCACGATCAGGGCGGCCACGTCGCCCTTCTTCAGTTCCCGGGCGAGCGCGTCGAGGTCGCCGAGCGGGACGGCGGTGTCGGGCAGCAGCGGGGCGAAGCCGTCACGGAAGCCCTCCTCGCCGTTCACGGAGAGCGAGCCGGTGGTCAGGCCGTGGAAGGAGTGCTCGCAGTAGAGGATCCGCTGTCTGCCGGTGGCGCGGCGGGCGAACTTGAGCGCGGTCTCGACCGCCTCGGTGCCGCTGTTGCCGAAGAACACCCGGTCCAGGTGCGGACTGTGGGCGAGCAGCCGCTCCGCCAGCAGTCCGGGCAGCGGCTGGCAGTCGAAGCGGGTGAGGTCGGCGAGGCCGGCGTCCAGCACGTCGTGCAGGGCCTTGCGGACGACCGGGTGGTGCCGGCCCAGGCCCATCACGCCGAACCCGGCGAGCATGTCCAGGTAGTCGTTGCCGTCGGCGTCCCAGAAGTGGGCGCCCTCGGCCCGTTCGTAGACCTTGTCGAAACCGATGGTGTGCAGCATGCGCGGCAGCTGGTGGTTCAGGTGCTTGCTGTGCAGCTCGTAGCGCTCGGCGCCGCGCTCGGCCAGGAGGGCGCCGAGGTCGAACTCCGTGGTCATTCAGTTTTCTCCTTGACTGCCATGACGGCCCCGGCCGGACCGGCGGCCTCGCCGGCCGCGGCGGGTTGCTGCGCGGGAACGGTCCGCTCCGGCCGGGTCCCGCCGCCGTCCCGGACGGCCGGGCTCGCGCCGATCCGGCCGGCGATCTCCACCGGGGTCAGCCCGATGTCGGCCAGCACCTCACCGCGTTTGGCGTGTGCGAGGAACTGCTCCGGGACACCGAACCGCCGCACCGGTACGTCCACATCGGCGTCGCCCAGGGCCAGGGCCACCGCGGAGCCGACCCCGGCGGCGCGGCTGTTGTCCTCGACCACGGCGACCAGCCGGTGCGCGGCGGCCAGCTCCGGCAGCGCCGGGTCGACGGGTTTGACCCAGCGGGGGTCGACGACCGTGCAGCCGATGCCGCGCGCCTGGAGCAGCCCGGCGGCCTGGAGGCACACCGGCGCCATCACGCCGACGGCCACCAGCAGCACGTCGGGCCGCTCCGCCCGGTGCAGGACGTCCATGCCGCCCACCCGGTCGACGGCCGGGATGTCCGGACCCACGGACTCCTTGGGGAAGCGCACCAGCGTCGGCGCGTCGTCCACCGCGACGGCCTCGCGCAACTGGGCGCGCAACTGCCCGGCGTCGCGCGGCGCGGCGATCCTGAGACCGGGCACGACCTGGAGGATCGACATGTCCCACATGCCGTTGTGGGAGGCGCCGTCCACACCGGTGACCCCGGCCCGGTCCAGGACGAAGGTGACCCCGCACCGGTGCAGCGCCACGTCCATCAGCACCTGGTCGAAGGCACGGTTGAGGAAGGTGGCGTAGACGGCGACGACCGGGTGCAGTCCGCCGGTGGCCAGGCCCGCCGCGGAGACCGCCGCGTGCTGCTCGGCGATGCCGACGTCCCAGACCCGGTCCGGGAACCGCTCGGCGAACGCGCCGAGGCCCACCGGATGCAGCATGGCCGCCGTGATGGCCACGACGTCCTCGCGCTCCTCGCCGATCCGGACGATCTCCTCGCCGAACACCGAGGTCCAGGACGGACCGCCGGACGGGGCGAGGGGCGCGCAGGTGAGCGGGTCCATCGCACCGACCGTGTGGAAGTGGTCCGCCTCGTCGGCCAGGGCGGGTTCGTAGCCGCGGCCCTTCTCGGTGAGGCAGTGCACGAGCACCGGGCCGCCGAAGCGCTTGGCGCGGCGCAGCGCCGACTCCAGGGCGCGCACGTCGTGGCCGTCGATCGGGCCGAGGTACTTCAGGCCCAGGTCCTCGAACATGCCCTGCGGTGCGAAGGCGTCCTTGAAGCCCTTCTTCGCGCCGTGCAGCGACTCGTAGAGGGTGCCGCCGACGACGGGGGTGCGCTGGAGCAGCTCCTTGCCCCAGGCGAGGAACTTCTCGTAGCCGTCGGTGGTGCGCAGGGTGGCCAGGTGGTTGGCGAGGCCGCCGATGGTGGGCGCGTAGGAGCGCTCGTTGTCGTTGACGACGATGATCAGCGGCCGGTCGCGGGCGGCGGCGATGTTGTTCAGCGCCTCCCAGGCCATGCCGCCGGTGAGCGCGCCGTCCCCGATGACGGCGACGACATGCCCCTTCTCCCCTTGCACGTCACGCGCCTTGGCGAGGCCGTCGGCCCAGCCGAGCGCGGTCGAGGCGTGGCTGTTCTCGATGATGTCGTGCTCGGACTCCTCGCGGGAAGGGTAGCCGGACAGGCCGCCCTTGCCGCGCAGCTTGGAGAAGTCCTGACGTCCCGTCAGCAGCTTGTGCACATAGCTCTGGTGGCCGGTGTCCCACAGGATCCGGTCGGCCGGCGACTCGAAGACCCGGTGCAGTGCGACGGTGAGTTCCACCACGCCCAGGTTGGGCCCGAGGTGACCGCCGGTCCTGGCGACCGCGTGCACCAGGAAGTCGCGTATCTCACCGGACAGTTCGCCGAGTTCCGCCTCGGACAGCGCCTTCAGGTCGCGTGGTCCCCGGATCGTCTCCAGAATGGTCACGCTGGGCCCCCTCTCGGTCCGTGCCGTACGTCAACTCACCGTCACCGTGGGTGTTCCGGTGGCGGCGGGGGCGTCTGCCGCGACGCCGTCTGCCTCCATCTGCTCGGCCAGCTTCATGGCCTCCTCGATCAGGGTCTCCACGATCTTCGACTCGGGCACCGTCTTGATGACCTCGCCCTTCACGAAGATCTGCCCCTTCCCATTGCCCGACGCCACACCCAGATCCGCCTCACGCGCCTCACCAGGACCGTTCACCACACAGCCCATCACCGCGACCCGCAACGGCACCTCCATGCCCGTCAGACCCGCCGTGACCTCCTCCGCCAGCTTGTACACATCCACCTGCGCCCGCCCGCACGACGGACACGACACGATCTCCAGACCCCGCTGCCTCAGATTCAGCGACTCCAGGATCTGGATACCGACCTTCACCTCCTCGGCCGGCGGCGCCGACAGCGACACCCGGATCGTGTCCCCGATCCCCTGCGACAGCAGCGCACCGAACGCCACCGCCGACTTGACCGTCCCCTGGAACGCCGGACCCGCCTCCGTCACCCCCAGATGCAGCGGATAGTCGCACTGCTGCGCCAACTGCCGGTACGCCTCGATCATCACGACCGGATCGTTGTGCTTCACCGAGATCTTGATGTCCCGGAAACCATGCTCCTCGAACAGCGACGCCTCCCACAGCGCCGACTCCACCAGCGCCTCCGGCGTCGCCTTCCCGTACTTCTGCAGCAACCGCCGGTCCAAAGACCCCGCGTTCACCCCGATCCGCACCGGCGTGCCATGATCCTTCGCCGCCCGCGCGATCTCCCGCACCTGATCGTCGAACTTCTTGATGTTCCCCGGATTCACCCGCACCGCCGCACACCCCGCCTCGATCGCGGCGAACACATACTTCGGCTGGAAATGAATGTCCGCGATCACCGGGATCTGCGACTTCCGCGCGATCACCGCCAACGCATCCGCATCATCCTGCGTCGGACACGCCACCCGCACGATCTGGCACCCCGACGCCGTCAACTCCGCGATCTGCTGCAACGTCGCACCGATGTCCGACGTACGCGTCGTCGTCATCGACTGCACCGACACCGGGGCCCCGCCCCCGACGGCCACCGGCCCGACCTGGATCTGCCGCGACACACGCCGCGCGGCGACCGGCCGGGCCGGTACCTCGGGAACGCCCAAGGAAACGGCCGTCACGGCGTCAGTTCCGGTTTCCCGAGACGGTCTCGCGCATGGCGCGCAGGGACTCCTTGAGGGAACCCATGGTGGCGAGGACGGCGGTGGGCTCGTAGCCGCAGTGCGCCATGCAGTTGGCGCAGCGCGGGTCCTTGCCGCGGCCGTACTTGTCCCAGTCGGTCTTCTCGACGAGTTCGCGGTACGTCGGGACGTAGCCGTCGCTCATCAGATAGCAGGGACGCTGCCAGCCGAAGAGCGAGTAGTTCGGGATCGCCCAGGCGGTGCACGGGAAGTCGACCTTGCCCTCCAGGAAGTCCAGGAAGAGCGGGGAGTGGTTGAGCCGCCAGCGCAGCCGGTTGCCGCCCGAGAACGCCTTCTTGAACAGCTCGCGGGTCTGCTCGACGCCGAGGAAGTGCTCCTGGTCGGGGGCCTTCTCGTAGGCGTAGGCGGGCGAGATCATCATCTCGTCGACCTTGAGGTCGTCGTTGAGGAAGTTGAGCACCTCGATGATGGTCTGCGGGGTGTCGGTGTTGAAGAAGGTGGAGTTGGTGGTCACCCGGAAGCCGCACCGCTTGGCCTCCTTGATGGCGGCCACGGCCTCGTCGAACACCCCCTCCTTCGCCACCGACTCGTCGTGCCGTTCGCGCAGGCCGTCGATGTGCACGGCGAACGCGAAGTAGGGCGACGGGGTGAACTTGTCCATCTTCTTGCGCAGCAGCATGGCGTTGGTGCACAGGAAGACGTACTTGCGCTTGGCCACCAACTGGCGGACGATCTCGTCGATCTGAGGGTGCATCAGCGGCTCACCGCCGGCGATGGACACCATCGGCGCACCGGACTCCAGCACCGCGCCCACGGCCTGGGCCACGGGCATGCGCTGCTTGAGCACCCCGGCGGGGTGCTGGATCTTGCCGCAGCCCTCGCACTTCAGGTTGCAGGCGAAGAGCGGTTCCAGCTCCACGATCAGCGGGAACTTGTCCCGCTTGCGGAGCTTCTGTTCGGCCAGATATGTAGCGACCTTGATGGACTGGCGCAGCGGCATGGCCATCTGGCTCACCTCCTGGGGAGCAGCACATTACGGTGCCATTCGAAGAAAGTAGGGAGGACGGCACGGAGAACGCGGAAGGCTGATATTCCACCGCGCACCGTGCCGATGCGTACGAGTTCGTGTTCCGGAGCGTCCACGACCACCCGGACGGCCGCAACCGGGCGCTCGCCCGTGCGGACGGCGCCGAGCAGCGTGGCCGCCGACTCCATGTCGACCGCGATGGCACCGGTGGCGAGCAGATCGGACCGCTCGGGACCGCGGACGACGTGGTCGGACCCGGTGACGGGCCCGGTGTGCACCCTGCGGCCGGGCAGGGTGCGGGCGAGTTCCTTGACGAGCAGTTCGGTACCGACGCAGGCGACGGTGCCGCGCGGGTCCCGGGTCTCCTCGGCGACGACCAGGTCGCCGGGGTGCATCCCCGGGGCGAGGCCGGCGCAGAAGCCGGTGGCCAGCACGGCGGACCGGTCCCACGCCGGGTCGGCCAGGGCCCGGGTGACGGAGCGTTCCGCCGCCCGGGGTCCCATGCCGGTGCGCAGGACGGTGACCGGCCCGGCGCCGGAGCGCCGGTCCGTACCGTCCGCGGTGCGCCGCCGGCCCGCCCGCCGGGCGCCGCGGTCACCGCTGCGCAGGGCGAGGTGCTCGATGCCGAGCGCACAGGCGATCAGCAGCGGGTCCGGGGCGGGCCGGGTGCTCATCAGCTCCCCTGCGCCTCGGCGCGGGGCCGGTCGGCCCGTGCCCGGTCGGCGAAGGGTTCACCGTGCACGTACCGGCCGAGCGCGGTGAGCGGGAAGACCTGCCGGTAGAGGTGGTAGTTGATGGAGAAGTCCCAGGGGAAGCCGGTCCCGGTGAAGTACGGCTCGTCCCAGGAGCCGTCCTCCCGCTGGGTGTCGGCGAGCCAGCGCACGCCGCGTTCCACCGCCTTGGAGTCCCGCTCGCCGGCCGCGAGCAGCGCCATCAGCGCCCACGCGGTCTGCGAGGCGGTCGAGGCGCCCTTGCCGCTCCACTCCGTGGAGTCGTGGTAGGAGCGCAGGTCCTCGCCCCAGCCGCCGTCGTCGTTCTGCACCCGCTCCAGCCAGGCCACCGCGCGGCGGATCGCCGGGTGGGAGCCGGGCAGACCGGCCGCGGTCAGGGCGGGCACCACGGAGCCGGTGCCGTAGACGTAGTTGACGCCCCAGCGGCCGAACCAGGAGCCGTCCGGCTCCTGTTCGTCCAGCAGCCAGCGGATGCCGCGCCGGGTGCGCGGGTCGTGGGCCAGGCCCTCGACGGCCAGCATCTCCACGACGTGCGCGGTGACGTCGGCCGACGGCGGGTCGATGACCTCGCCGAAGTCGCAGAACGGCAGCCGGTTGGGGAAGGGGCTGGTGTTGTCGACGTCGAACGCGCCCCAGGCGCCGTTCTTCGACTGCATGCCGAGGTTCCAGCGCACCCCGCGGCCGATGGCCTTGTCGACGCGCTCCGGGTCGTGGTGGCGGACCCGGCGCAGGGCCAGGACCACCTCGGCGGTGTCGTCGATGTCGGGGTAGTTGTCGTTGTGGAACTCGAACGCCCAGCCGCCCGGGGGCAGTCCGGGCCGGCGCACCGACCAGTCGCCGGGGCGCACGATCTGTTCGCCGAGCATCCAGTCGGCGGCCTTGACCAGTTGCGGATGGTCGGCGGGCAGCCCGGCGTCGGCGAGCGCGATGGTGGCCAGACAGGTGTCCCAGACCGGGGACTGGCACGCCTCGATCATCCGGGCGCCGTCCTCGCGCCAGACCGTGAAGCGGTCCAGCGACTCCAGACCGGCGCGCATCACGGGGTGGTTGAGGTCGTAGCCCATCAGATGCAGGGCGATGACCGAGTACACGGCGGGCGGCTGGATGCCGCCCCAGCAGCCGTCGTTCTCCTGCCGTTCGATGATCCAGCGCACGGCGGAGTTCATCGCGGCCCGGCGCAGCCGCTTCGGCGCCACCTTGCGGAACATCTGCAGGCCCAGGTCCAGGCGCTGGAAGACGCCGTCCCAGCTCGCCGCGGGGGCGAGCGGCCGGGGCGGGTTGGGCCGCAGCGGATCGGTGTGCAGCTCGTCCAGCGGGAACGGCGCGGGACGCACCGGGCGCTTGGCCGAGACGATGGTGAGCGGCACGATGGTCTGCCGGGCCCAGCAGCCGAAGTCGTAGATGTTGAGCGGCATCCAGTCGGGGAAGTAGATCAGCTCCGGAGGCATCTCCGGCAGGTCCTCCCACTTCCACCAGCCGAACAGGGCGAGCCAGATCCGGGTGAACACCCGGGCGGCGGCGATGCCGCCCCGCTCGCGGATCCAGGCGGACGCCCTCGCCATGTGCGGGGCGTCGGGCGCGTCGCCGGCCAGCCGGAGGGCGACATATGCCTCGATGGTGGTGGACAGCTCCCCCGGGCCGCCGTGGAAGGTGGCCCAGGTGCCGTCCGCGCGCTGCTCGCCGCGGATGAAGAGCGCGGCGGCGCGGGTGGTCGCCTCGTCGGCGATCCCCAGGAACTGGCGCAGGAGCAGGTCCTCGGCGTCCATCGTGACGTTGGTCTCGAGGTCGCCCTTCCACCAGCCCTCGGCGTCCTGCTGCGCGAGCAGGAAGTCGGTGGCACGCCGGGTGGCGTGTGCGGCGGCTTCTTGTACCCCGGCCGTCACGGGGGTGGTGAGTACGGTTTCGCTGGCCGCGGCAGCGCGGGACGGCAGTGTGGCCCCGGTGCTTCCGTCGGTCGTCGCTGTCATGGCTTCCCCTTCGTGCAGTCGTGCAAGTCGTGCTGCTGTGGGTCCGCCGTCGACCGGTGCCTGAAACCTTTCGGCACCGGCCGGCGACTACGCGAGGGTGGGTGCGATAGTGATCATCTCTTTCGTACGACGACGAAGTCGGCGAGCGCCGCGAACGCGGACCTGACCTGGTCGGGCATGTTCACGGAGTCGAGGGCTTCGATGGCGATGGTGTGCTGACGGCGTGCCTCCTGGGCGGTCCACTCGCGGCCGCCCGCCTCCTCGATCAGGGCGGCGCGGGCCGCGAACTCCTCCTCGGAGAAGTTCTCGAAGTCGCTGCTCTTGGCGTCGGCGGCGAGGATCTCGCCGAGCCGCTCGGAGGCTTCTCCGCCCGCCGCGAGGGCGGCCACCACCGGCAGGGACTTCTTGCGCTGGCGCAGATCGCTCCAGGTCTGCTTGCCGGTGGACTCCGGGTCGCCCCAGATGCCGAGGAGGTCGTCGACGGCCTGGAACGCCAGGCCGAGGTGGTAGCCGTACTTCTCCAGGGTGTCGGCGGTCGCGTCGTCCGCGCCGCCGAGCACCGCGCCGATGGAGCTGGCGCAGGCGAGCAGGGCGCCGGTCTTGTTGCCCTCCATCTCCAGGCACTCCTCGACGCTGACCCGGTCGCGGTGCTCGTAGGAGATGTCTTGGGCCTGGCCGTCGATCAGGGCGCGGGTGGCCGCGGTGAGGCGGCGGGCGGCGCGGCCCGCCTCGACGGTGCCCAGCTCCAGCAGCACCTCGTTGGCGAGCGCGAACAGGGCGTCGCCGACCAGGATGGCCTGGGCGGGGCCGTGCACCTTCCAGACGGTGTCGCGGTGGCGGCGCTGCTCGTCGCCGTCCATGAGGTCGTCGTGCAGCAGGGAGAAGTTGTGGACGAGCTCGACGGCGACCGCGCCGGGCACCCCGGCCTCGGGGGCGGCGCCGGTGACCTCGGCGGAGAGCACCGCGAGGGCGGGGCGCACGGCCTTGCCGCCGTCGCCGTGGGCCGGGTTGCCGGCGGCGTCGATCCAGCCGAAGTGGTAGGCGGCGACGGTGTCCATGGGAGGGGCCAGGCGGTCGACGGCCTCCCGCAGGACCGGGGTCGCCAGGGTCCGGCCGCGCTCCAGGAGCGCGGTCACGTCCACCGCGGTCTGCCGAGCGGCCGGCGAGGCCGGGGGCACAGTGGGCACAGTCTCTCCTATTGTCGCGGTGCCGGCGGTGCCGGCGGCGCCGGCAGTACCGGCTGCGGGCTGCTGGTCGACCTTCACCGGATCCCCCCTCGCTGGGCGGCGCCGGTCTCTCCCGGTTGTCGGCCGGGGCCCCGGGGGGTGTCCCCGGTGGCAGTGCGGTGGGCCGTCTCCTTCAGGGCGAACAGACGGCTGGGGCGGGGCCGGCCCAGGGCGCGCAGCGCGGCGTCCGCCGCGCCGACGCCGCTGCGGACCGCGCTCTCCATGGTCGCGGGCCAGCCGGTGGCGGTCCACGCGCCGGCCAGGTACAGGCCGGGCGCCTTGGTGCGGGCGCCGGGACGCAGCCGTCCGACGCCCGGGGTGGGAGCGAACGTGGCCGTGCGCTCGCGGGTGACGAAGAAGTCCTTCACCTCGGCGCCGCGCGAGCGCGGCAGCAGCCGGCGCAGCTCGGGCAGGTAGCGCTCGCGCAGCTCGGCCACCGGGGCGTCGATCTCGTCCTGCGCCACCGACTGGGACAGCGCCAGGTACTGGCCCTGCTTCAGGCCGGAGGCGTCGGTGCGGTCGAAGACCCACTGCACGGGGGTGCCGAGGGCGGCGACGAAGGGCCGGCCGAGGACCTTGCGGTCGTAGACGACGTGGACGTTGAGGATGGGCGCGGTGCCGATGTCCAGGAGCCGTTCCGGGGCGTCCAGGGCGCCCGGCGGCAGCAGTTCGTACGCCTCGCGCTGGGGTACGGCGAGGACGACCGTGTCGGCTTCCAGGGTCTCGCCGGGAACCTGGACGCTCCAGCGGCCGTTCTCGTGGGGGGAGACGGAGGTGACGCGTGTACGGACCTCGGTACGGACGCCCGCGGAGTCGAGCGCCCTGCGGGCCAGGCGGTCGTGCAGTTCGCCCAGCGGGACGCGGGCCCAGCCGATGTCGGCCGCGCCCGGGTCGGACAGCAGACCGGTCTTGAACACCATCGCGGCCAGCCCCAGTGAGGCGTCGGAGGCGACCGCGTTGAGGGTGGCGACCCCCACGAGGTCCCACAGTGCCTCGACGGCGCGGGGCGACTGGCCGTGCGCGGCCAGCCAGCTGCCGAAGTCCTGGGTGTCCAGCGCGGGATCGGTGGGGTCCAGCGCCTTGAGGGCGAGCGCGGCGCGGCCGACCCTGGCGCGCTCGGCGAGCGAGAGATGCGGATAGGTGGCCAGGCTGCGCCCGAGGTGCAGGGGTACGGGCAGCGGGTCGCGGCGCAGCCTGCCGAGCCGGCGTCCCTCGGGTCTGGCGGCGTCCAGGACGGGCACGTCGAGCCGGTCCTGGAGCGGGGCCAGCGCGGCGCCCTCGATCCGGTCGAGGAACCAGCGGTAGGCGGTGCAGCAGCGCAGGTAGACGTGCTGGCCGTTGTCGACGGTGAGGTCACCGCGCCGGAAGGAGAAGGCGAGGCCGCCCAGACGCGGTCTGCTCTCCAGCAGCGTCACGCGCACCCCGGCGTCGGCGAGGGCGAGCGCGGAGGTCAGGCCGGCGAGGCCGCCGCCGACGACGACGGCGTGCCGTCCGGGCGCCGCCGCCGTCCGGTCGCCGTCCGGTCGCGTCCCGTCGGTCATCGTGCGCCCTCCCCTGTACGTCCGCCGCGGTGGGCGCGTGCTCCCCGGCCGGCCGTCGCCGTCAGTGACGCCGTCGGGCACCCGAAGGTTGCCCGCCGGGGCGGGCCCGCGTGCCGCCCTGTGGTCGAGGTGCCCATCAGGCACGCCTCCTGACGGTCTGCCGGGTGACGTGCCGGGTGTCCAGGCCGGACAGTCCGCGCACGGCGACGTACGCCTTCTCGCGGCCGGGCAGGGAGACCCGGCCGCGCAGCACGGCCTCGGGTTCGCGGGCGATGCGGTCGAGGAGCCGGCGGTAGATCCCGGCCATGGCGGCGACACAGGCGCCGCTGCGCCGGTCCAGCATGGGCAGCAGCTGGTAGCCCTCGGCGAACAGGGCGCGGGCGCGCCGCACTTCGAAGTGGACCAGGCCGGCGAAGTCGGAGCCCTCCGGCGGGGTGGAGCCGCGGAAACCGGCCGAGCAGCCGAACTTGGCCAGGTCGTCGGCGGGCAGGTAGGTGCGGCCGCCCTCGGCGTCCTCGCGGACGTCGCGCAGGATGTTGGTCAGTTGCAGCGCCAGACCCAGCGTGTCGGCGTACTCGGGGGCGCGCTCGGCGCCGCGCGCGCCGGGCTCGGTGCCGAACACGCCGAGCGAGAGCCGTCCGATGGCCCCGGCCACGCACCGGCAGTAGACCTTCAGGTCGTCCCAGGTCTCGTACGTCTCGCCGCGCACGTCGGCGAGGACTCCGTCGATGAGTTCGTCCAGGCCGCCCAGCGGGATCGGGAAGGTGCGGGCGGCGTGGGCGAGCGCCACGGCGACGGGGTCGGTGTCGTCGTCCTCGACGCCGCCCTCGCGGATCCGGTCGAGCAGGGCCCGGGTGTCCTGCAGCCGGACGGCCTTGACGTCGTCCGCCAGCGCCCCGTCGCCGATGTCGTCGACCCGCCGCGAGAACGCGTACAGCGCCGACATCGCGCGGCGCTTGGGCGCCGGCAGGAGTCTGATGCCATAGGCGAAGTTACGGGCCTGCTGTCCGGTGACGGCCTCGCAGTAGCTGTAGGCGGCGAGTACCGGTGCGGACGCGTGCTGTTCCGACTCCACGGACCGGATCACCCCTCTCCTCGCAGAGTCACGCCCACCTCGCGCAGCAACTGGACCTTGCCGGGCTTGGGCGGGCCGGGAAGTACGTCGTATTCGGCGGCGGCGATCGCGCGGACCGCCGCCCTCCCTCCCGCCACGAACCCCGCGAGCAGCAGCTTGAGTCTGCCGTGGACGCTACCCACCAGGGGGGCGCCTTCATTCAGGAGTTCACGGGCGCGTTCGGCTTCGTACGCGACCAGCGCGCGCACCGATGCGCCCGCGGTGGGTGTGGCGAGGTCCGCCTCCTGGACGTGGAAGCGCTTCATGTCCGAGGCGGGCAGGTAGATGCGGTCGCGGGCGAGGTCCTCGGCGACGTCCTGGAGGTGCTCGACGATCTGGAGGGCGGTGCAGATCGCGTCGGAGCGGCGGATCCGCTCGGGGGTGGAGGTGCCGGTGACGGCGAGGACGAGGCGGCCGACGGGGTTGGCGGACAGCTCGCAGTAGGCGAGCAGGTCGTCGTAGGTCTCGTAGCCGGCGACGAGCTGGTCCTGCCGGTTGGCGGCGATCAGGCCGAGGAAGGGCTCGGGGGTCAGCGCACAGCGGCGGACCGTGTGCTGGAGGCGGCGCAGCAGGGGGTGGCGCGGGGTGCCGTCGAAGACCCGGCGCAGGTCGGCCTCGAAGGCGTCGAGGAGGGCGAGGCGGTCCTCGGCCTGCTCGGGCGTCACGCCGAGCAGCCGGGCGTCGGCGCCGCCGGGGGCGAGGTCGCCGTCGCCGATGTCGTCGACCAGACGGGCGAAGCCGTAGACGGCCATGAGGTCGGTGCGCCAGGCGCGGGGCAGGAAGAACGGGGCCACGGGGAAGTTCTCGCCCGCGGCCTTGTCGAGGGTGGCGCGTTCCGGATCGGGCGCCTCATTCCTCCGCGTCATCGTCCGCTGCCCGGCACGGGGACGGCACATGCTCCGTTGAGCAGGGGAGTTTCCGTAGCCATTGCCGTCACATCTCCCGTTCTACACTGCCGACCCAAGACACACTATTTCGGACACGCCGCCCGGCCCTTCGCGGGAGCGGCCCGGCGGAGGGTGTCGCGCATTATCTCCCCACTTGCCGCTTTCCGGGACCGGTACAGCTTACGTTGTACAACGCCGGGGGTCGCAGGGGGGGTGTCCCGCAGATCACAACAACACACCGATCGCGTTCAAGATTCCTAAGAACCGCGCGAGTTGACGTTTCCTTTACGGACGCGCAGCCCACCGCGACTTTCCGCCGAGGCCCTCTTCGGACAGTTCACCAGCGAGGTTTTCAGCCACGGCCGTACCTTTCCTCCGCCTTCCAGAAGTAGACGAATCCACCGGAGAAGAAGATCACGGCCCACACCAGGGCAAGCGTCCAGACGTGCGGCGGAAGGTGCGAGGCGCCGTAGCCGTCGATCAGCGCGAAGCGCATCAGGTCCATGTAGACGGCGGCCGGATTGCTCTGCATCAGCCGGATGAACCACTCCGGCCGGCCCTTGAGCATGCCGTCGATGGAGAACATCACGCCCGAGGCGTACATCCAGGTGCGCAGGAGGAACGGCATCAGCTGGGCCAGGTCCGGGGTCCCGGCGCCCATCCGGGCCACGATCAGCGACAGGCCCGTGTTGAACAGGAACTGGAGCAGCAGGACCGGGACGACCAGCAGCCACGAGAGCGCCGGCAGGCTGCCGGCGGCCATCACCACGGCGAACAGCACGATCATCGAGTACAGCAGCTGCTGGAGCTGCTGGAGCGCGAACGAGACCGGCAGCGCGGCCCGCGGGAAGTGCAGGGCGCGCACCAGGCCGAGGTTGCCGGAGATGGCCCGCACCCCCGCGGTGACGGAGCTCTGCGTGAAGGTGAAGACGAAGACACCGGTGACCAGGAAGGGCAGATACGTGCCGTTCGGCAGCCCCCGGTCGGTGCGCAGGAGCATCCCGAAGACGAAGTAGTACACGGCCGCGTTCAGCAGCGGGGTGGCCACCTGCCAGAGCTGGCCGAGCCCGGCCTGGCTGTACTGGGCGGTCAGCTTCGCCCGGGAGAAGGCCAGGACGAAGTGGCGCCTGCTCCACAGCCGGCGCGCGTACTCCAGGAGCGGGGGCCGGGCACCGCTGACGGTCAGCCCGTACTCGGCGGCGAGCCGTGCCGCCGGAAGGTTCTCCCGGGCCGGCGGCACCGCGCCGGTGCCGGTGCCGTCGTCCCGCGCGGTCTCACTCACCGGACTCGTCCTTCGTCCTCGGATGCCGGCCCGCGCGGAGTGCCGCGAGGGCACACCGCACCGGCCGGCACGGCCGACGCTCCCGAAGAACGAGCTTGTCAGATGACGGGCGGCCGCCCCAGCCGGGTGAGCCGCCAGACGGTACGCCAGCGCATGGGCCGGCGCGGACCGCAGGGGGTGGTCCAGCCCTCCTTGAAGCCGGTGAACCAGGACTTCAGGGCCGGGCGCGAGGGGCGGCGGGCCAGCGTGAGGACCATCCAGACGCCCAGGTAGACCGGGATCAGCGGGGCCGGGAGGTTGCGGCGGGCCAGCCAGACCCGGTTGCGGGCGACCATGCGGTGGTAGACCGCGTGCCGCGAGGGCGCGGTCGTGGGGTGGAACAGCACCATGTCGGACCGGTAGTCGATCATCCAGCCCGCGTCCAGGGCCCGCCAGGCCAGGTCGGTCTCCTCATGGGCGTAGAAGAACTCGTCCGGCAGGCCGCCGACCTCGGCGAGGACCTTGGTGCGGACCGCGTTGGCGCCACCGAGGAAGGTGGTGACCCGGGAGGAGCGCATCGGGTCGGAGGCCCGCAGCCGGGGCACGTGGCGGCGCTGGGTGACCCCGGTGTCGGGGTCGGCGATGCGGAAGCTGATGATGCCCAGCTTCCCGTCGTCCGCGAAGGCGCGGCGGCACAGCTCGGCGGTGTCCTGGCGGGCGAGCAGGCCGTCGTCGTCGAGGAAGAGCAGGATGTCGACGTCGGTGCCGCCGGGGCCGAATGCCTCGATGCCCACGTTGCGTCCGCCGGGGATGCCGAGGTTCTCGGGCAGCTCGACGGTGCGTACGCCCTCGGGGACGTCCGGGACGGGCGAGCCGTTGCCGACGACGACGACCTCGACCGGGTCGCCGTCCTGCTTGGCCACGGAGTCGAGCAGCGCGCGCAGCTCGTCGGGGCGGTTGCCCATGGTGATGACGACGGCCCCGACCTTCGCCGGTGTGGCCGCGCCGGTCACCGCAGCCTGCTGGAGACGAGGACCGACACCAGGTGCAGCAGGGTCTGCAGGACCGCGATGCCGGCCAGGACGGCGGTGCCGAGGCGGGTGAAGAACAGGTCGCCCCGTATCTGGTCGACGACGGCGAGGACCAGGATCAGCAGCGAGGCCTCGATGCCGAGGATCAGCCGGTGGAACTTGAGCGCGGCGGCGGCGCGGCGGGCCAGCGCCATCCCGGAGGAGCGCGGTTCGGCGGCGCTCTCCTTGACCGGGGGCAGCCCGCCCTGGTGCCGGGCCACGCCGACCAGGTCGGTCTCGGCCTTGATCAGGATCGCGCCGAGCGCGGCCAGGGTGCCCAGGAAGGCCCACAGCCAGTCGATGCGCCCGCTGCCGAACAGGTCGGCGGCGCGCAGGCCGAGGCCGACCAGGACGGCGGCGTCGGTCAGATAGGCGCCGACCCGGTCCAGGTAGACCCCGCCGAGCGAGAACTGCTGCTTCCAGCGGGCGACCTCGCCGTCGACGCAGTCCAGCAGCAGATAGAGCTGGACCGCGACGACACCGAGCACGGCGCCCCAGATCCCCGGCACCAGCAGGGCCGGGGCGGCGAGCACTCCGCACACCGTCATCAGGTACGTGAGCTGGTTGGGCGTGACCTTGGTGTTCACCAGGTAGCGGTCGACCCGCAGGGACACCTCGCGCATGTAGAGGCGTCCCATCCAGTGCTCACCGCTGCGCCGGTCCTTGACCCCCGCGGGGTGCACGACCGGCCTGAGTTCAGCTACCGATGGCCTTGACATAGTCGGCGTAGGCGTCCTTGATCTGTTCGGTCTTGAGGTCGAGGTGTTCGAGGATCGTGTAGCGGCCGGGCCGGGTCTCCGGGGCGAACTCCACGGCGCGGACGAACTCGTCCACCGTGAAGCCGATGTCCTGCGGCAGCACCGGCAGGCCGTGCCGACGCAGCACCTGCGCCATCAGGACCGCCTCCTCCCGCGCGCCGCGCAGGTGCATCGCGAAGGCCGCGCCCAGTCCGCACTGCTCGCCGTGGCTGGCGGCGCGGCGGGGGTAGAGCAGGTCGAAGGCGTGGTTGATCTCGTGGCAGGAGCCGGAGGCGGGGCGCGAGTCGCCCGAGACGGCCATGGCGATGCCGGTGAGGACCAGGGCCTCGGCCAGCACCTGGAGGAAGCCGCTGTCCTCGATGCCGCCCGGGTGCCGCAGCACCGCCTCGCCCGCCTGCCGGGCCATGGCGGCGGCCAGGCCGTCGATCTTCTCGCCGTTCACGCGGTGGGCGAGCTCCCAGTCCGCGATCGCGTTGATGTTCGAGACGGCGTCGCCGATGCCCGAGCGGACGAAGCGGGCCGGGGCCGCGCGGATGACGTCCAGGTCGATGACGACGGCGATCGGGTTGGGCACGCCGTAGGAGCCGCGGCCCGCGTCGTTGTCCAGGGTGGCGACCGGGGAGCACAGGCCGTCGTGCGCGAGGTTGGTCGGCACGGCGACCAGCGGAAGGCCGACGCGCGCGGCGGCGAACTTGGCGCAGTCGATGATCTTGCCGCCGCCCAGGCCCACCACGGCGTCGTAGTGGCCGCTCTTCATCTCGCCGGCCAGCCGGATCGCGTCGTCCAGGCTGCCGCCGCCGACCTCGTACCAGGTGGCACCGGGCAGGGTCGGGGCGATCCGCTCGCGCAGTCGGGCGCCGGAGCCGCCGCTGACGGCGACGGCGAGCCGCCCGGAGTGCGAGATGCGTTCGTCGGCGAGGACACCGGCCAGGTCGTCGAGGGCGCCGGGCCGGATGTCCACCGCGACCGGCGAGGGGATCAGCCGGGTCAGTAGCGGCACGCGATCTCCCGTCCCCGGGCGAGGTCGTCGTGGTTGTCGATCTCGACCCAGTCGACCTCGCCGATGGGCGCCACGTCGATCCGGAAGCCGCGGTCGACCAGCTCCTGGTAGCCGTCCTCGTAGTACAGCTGCGGGTCGCGCTCGAAGGTGGTCCTCAGCGCGTCGGCCAGGTCGGCGGCGGCCTCGCCCTCGATGAGGGTGACGCCGATGTACTCGCCGGTGGCCTCGGCCGGGTCCATCAGCTTGGTGATCCGGCGCACCCCGGTGGCCGGGTCGGCGACGACCTTCATCTCCTCGTCGGCCAGCGTCTTGACGGTGTCCAGGGCGAGGATGATCCGCTTGCCGTCGCCGCGGGCCGCGAGCAGGGTCTTCTCGACGGAGACGGGGTGGACGGTGTCGCCGTTGGCGAGGATCACGCCGTCCCTGAGGGCGTCACGGCCGCACCACAGGGAGTAGGCGTTGTTCCACTCCTCGGCCTTGTCGTTGTCGATGAGGGTGAGCTTCAGGCCGTACTTCCGCTCCAGGGCCGCCTTGCGCTCGTGGACGGCCTCCTTGCGGTAGCCGACGATGATCCCGGCCTCGGTCAGACCGATCTCGGCGAAGTTGGCGAGGGTGAGGTCGAGGACGGTGAGCCCGTCGGAGCCGTCCTCTATGCCCGCGGGCCCGACCGGCACCAGCGCCTTGGGCAGGGTGTCGGTGTAGGGGCGCAGACGCCGTCCGGCGCCGGCCGCCAGCACGAGGCCGATCATGCGGGTTCTCCTTCATCGTGTACGGCGGGCGCACCGTCCTTGTGGGCGGTGACCCAGAAGCGGATGCTCTCGGCGAGCACCACCACGGCGACGAGCACGGCGACGGCCGTGAGCGCGGCCTTGAACTGCGCGGCGGTGAGCAGCGCCGCCAGTACGGCGACGAGCAGGGTCCGCCCCTCCTGTCCCCCGACGGCGCGCACCAGGCGGCGCGGCGGCGCTCCGGCGTCGCCGCGGATGCGGTACACCGTGTCGTAGTGATGGTAGGCGACGGCCGCCACCAGCCCGAACGCCGCCGGAAGGGCTCCGCGCGCATCGGCGCGGGCGGCCAGGGCCAGCACGGTGCCGTACTCGGCGGCGCGGAAGAACGGCGGGACCAGCCAGTCGAGGGCGCCCTTGAGGGGGCGGGCGACGGCGAGCGCCGAGGTGAGGACGTAGCAGAGCGCGCCGGCGACCGGCCAGGGGCCGCCGAAGTCGGTGAGGGCCGCGGTGGCGACGACGGCGAGGCCGCCGACGAGGGCCACGGCGGGCGCGGCGATGCCGGGCAGCCGGCGGGCGGGCCGGGCGAAGAGGCGGGCCAGGCCCTCGGTGAGCGGGCCGCTGTCGGCGAGGTCGGCCAGCGCCTGCGCGGCACGGTCGGTGCGGGTGGCCCGGCGGGTCACCGAGCGCAGCAGACGGCCGGCGGTGGTGTACGCGGCGGCGAAGGCGCAGCCGACGAGCAGCGCGTACAGGGTGATGCGGGGGGTGGTCGCGGCGGTGAGCACCGCGATCATGGCCCAGCGTTCGCCGATGGGCAGCACGATCATCCGGCGCAGCCACACCGTCCAGCCGACGCTGTCGAGCCGGTCGGAGAGGGCGGCGGTGGGGCTGGTGTTGGCGGTGGCGTCGTGGTTCGCCTCGTTGAAGGAGAAGTCGACGACGTGCCGGCAGGTCTGGAGCACCATCGCGCCCAGGGCGAGCGCCCACACGTCGTCGCCGCCGCGGGCCGCGCCGAGGGCGAGCCCGGCGTAGTAGGCGTACTCCTTGGCCCGGTCGAAGGTGGCGTCGAGCCAGGCGCCGAGGGTGGAGTACTGGAGCGAGTAGCGGGCGAGCTGGCCGTCGGTGCAGTCCAGGACGAACGAGGCGATCAGGAGCACGCCGGCGGCGACGAAGCCGCCGCGGGTGCCGGTGGCGGCGCAGCCGGCCGCTATGAGCGCGGTGAGCAGCGAGGCGGTGGTGACCTGGTTGGGCGTCAGGCCGCGGCGGGCGCACCAGCGGGCGAGGTAGCGCGAGTACGGGCTGATGAAGAACGTGGTGAAGAAGCCGTCGCGGGCCTTGACGGCCGACTTCAGACGGACGGCCTCGTCGTCGACGGCGGCGACGGCCTGCCGTGCCTCGTTGCGGGCCTGCGGGTCGGCGGGGACGACGGCGACGAGGCGGCCGAGCTCGGGGTGGTGCACGGCGGCGCCGTCGGCGTGCAGGGCGGTGACGGCACGGTCGGCGACGCTGTCCACGGCGAGCGCGGTGCCGCCGCCGGGGGTGACCTCCCGGGCCAGCGCGCGGGTCAGGGCCGGCCGGGCGGCGGGCTGGGCGGTGACGGCGCCGGGGACGGCGGCCAGCGGGAAGCGGGGGTCGGTCAGTCCCAGGCGCAGGGCGTGGGTGTGGCCGACGAAGCGGGCGTCCACGACGGCGACGCGTTCCCCGCCGGGCACCCGGGCGAGGAGGGCCTCGGCGTCACCGGCGTCGGCGGCGTGCCGCACGTCGAAGCCGAGGGACCGCAGATCGGCCTCGATCAACGATCCGGGGACCGGCTGACCGGTGAGGATGGCGGTCGACAACCGAACTCACTCCCTGGTGCCGGCGCGCGCCGGTCATGTGCATGGTGGAGGGGTGCCGCTCGCCGCAGGGCGGCCGGGCGGCATGTCGGCAGAGGCTATCGGATGCCGGGAAGCCCGCGTCCACCGCCCGCTCGGGGGCCGATCGACGTCATCTGCCGCAGCCTGCGCCGCGATCATCATGGGTGATCCGGGGGCCGGGTCACAAACTCCGCGCCGGATCCGGGCGTTCGCCCCGTCGGCGCGGGGCGCGGCGCGGACGGCGGCGCGCGGGCCGCGCGCCGGGGCGCCGCCCCGCCGAAACGTTCTGACCTGCGGATCGTTTACGCAGGTCAGGGCACATGACAACGGTGTTCAGTGCCGCGTTGCCCCATACCCCCCGCCCGTAGTTCACTGTGGTTCCTGGCGGATATCCGGGACGGAACTCAGGAGGGTGGAGAGGCTATGGGGGCCGGTCACGACCACGGGCACACGCACGGCGCCGCCGGTACGGCGGCGGCCGCCCACCGCGGCACGCTGCGCGTCGCGCTGTCGATCACGCTCGCCGTCATGGTGGTGGAGATCGTCGGCGGGGTGCTCGCGGACTCGCTCGCGCTGGTCGCGGACGCCGCGCACATGGCGACGGACGCCCTGGGCCTGGGCATGGCGCTGCTCGCCATCCACTTCGCGAACCGGCCGGCGGGCGGCAACCGCACCTTCGGCTACGCCCGCGCCGAGATCCTCGCCGCGCTGGCCAACTGCCTGCTGCTGCTCGGCGTCGGCGGCTACGTCCTGTACGAGGCGGTGCAGCGGTTCATGACGCCCGCCGAGACGCACGGCGGGCTGATGATCGTGTTCGGTCTGATCGGCCTGGTGGCGAACTCGGTGTCGCTGACGCTGCTGATGCGGGGCCAGCAGGAGAGCCTGAACGTGCGGGGCGCCTTCCTGGAGGTGGCCGCGGACGCGCTCGGCTCGCTGGCCGTCATGATCTCGGCCGCGGTCATCCTGCTCACCGGCTGGCAGGCCGCCGACCCGGTCGCCTCGCTCGCCATCGGCCTGCTGATCGTGCCGCGCACGGTCAAGCTGCTGCGCGAGACCCTGGACGTCCTGCTGGAGGCCGCCCCGAAGAACGTGGACATGGACGAGGTGCGCGCGCACATCCTGGCCCTGGACGGCGTCGAGGACGTCCATGATCTGCACGCCTGGACGATCACCTCCGGCCTTCCGGTACTGTCCGCGCACGTGGTGGTCAGTTCCGAGGTGCTGAGCGCCATCGGTCACGAAAAGCTGTTGCACGAGCTGCAGGGCTGCCTCGGCCACCACTTCGACGTGGAGCACTGCACCTTCCAGCTGGAGCCCGGCGGGCACGCCGAGCACGAGGCGCGGCTGTGCCACTGAGCGCCGTCCCGGGCGCCGGTCCGCCGGGGGACCCCGACGGTTCCGCCGGTGTCCGGCAGGGCACGATCAGTAACCGGGCCCTCGTGCGCTGAGCGTCCGTGTCCGGTCGTGTCCACACCCGGGCGCGGGACATGCGGGTACGCCGGGAAGTGCCGGGAGTGCCGGTTTCGTGCGGCAGACTTGGGGCTCGAGGACCGATGCGAAGGATGGGTATGCCGATCACACCTGCCACCGCGACGCACAGCTCGTCGAACGGCACCGCGGACGCGATCTTGCTGGAACTCGTCGACGAGGACGGCGTGACGATCGGCACCGCGGAGAAGCTCGCCGCGCACCAGCCGCCGGGGCAGTTGCACCGCGCCTTCTCCGTGTTCCTCTTCGACGAGCAGGGCCGGCTGCTGCTCCAGCAGCGGGCGCTGGGCAAGTACCACTCCCCCGGCGTGTGGTCCAACACCTGCTGCGGTCATCCGTACCCCGGCGAGTCGCCGTTCGCGGCGGCGGCCCGGCGGACCTACGAGGAGCTGGGGGTCTCGCCGACGCTGCTCGCGGAGGCGGGCACCGTCCGCTACAACCACCCGGACCCGGCGTCGGGCCTGGTGGAGCAGGAGTTCAACCACCTGTTCGTCGGCCTGGTGCAGTCGGCGCTGCGGCCCGATCCGGAGGAGGTCGGCGCGACCGCGTTCGTCTCCCCGGCGGAGCTGGCCGAGCGGCACGCGCGCGACCCGTTCTCCGCGTGGTTCATGACGGTGCTGGACGCGGCCCGTCCGGCGGTCCGGGAGCTGACCGGCCCCGCGGGCTGGTGAGGCCGTAGGGCCCGGCCCGCCGGGGCCACGGCGGCTACGACGGCTACGGGGCCCACGGCGGTCACGACGGCTACGACGCGGGGGTGAGCGGCAGGGCGGCCCAGATCACCTTGCCGCCGCTCGCCGTGTGCTGGACGTCGCAGACCCCGCCGGCCTCCCGGGCGATCTCGCGCACCAGCAGCAGTCCGCGCCCGCCGGTGCGGCCGTGGTCGGTCTCCAGCGCGGTCGGCCGGTAGGGGTGGCCGTCCTCCACGGAGACCCGCAGCCACTCGGCGCCGACGGCCACCTCCACGGCGAGCACCGGCGACACCACCGCCGCGTGCCGCACCGCGTTCGTGACCAGCTCGGACACGATCAGCAGCAGTCCGTGCACCAGGTCGTCGGAGACCGGCACCCGCTGGCGCAGCAGCAGGTCGCGCACGGCGTGCCGGGCCTGCGGGACGGAGGCGTCGACGGCGGGCGCGGTGAAGCGCCAGACTCCCTCGTACGGCAGCGGGTGCGGCGGTGCTCCGGTCGGCGGGGCCCCCGTGCCGCCTGCCGGGCGCGGTCCGTTCCCGCGCCCCTGGTCGTCCATCGTCCGGTCGCCGCCCTCGCGCTCGATTGTCACCACACGTCGAGTGTTGGTAACGCGGCGCTCATCCCCAAGGACTGACGCAAGTCGGCCGGTATCCGGCGCGTCCCGATCGTTCCTGGCTGTTCCGGCCCCCCAGAGAAACGGTTCTGCTCAGTCGGTGCCGCGTTTGCGAACTCTTCGGTTTGTACGGATCGCGCGGGCGGCACCGCCCCGGGAGCGCGGTCGCACCCGTCCCGTTCGCACACCCGCTCGCACCGATAGCATCCGGGCCATGGAGCCGCAGCTGCTGCACGACGTCACCGACGCGATCGCCACCGTCGTCGTCCACCACCCGGCCAAGCGCAACGCCATGACCGCCGCGATGTGGCGCGCGCTGCCACCGCTCCTGGACCGCCTGGCCGCCGATCCGGGCGTACGGGTCCTGGTGCTGACCGGCGCGGACGGGACGTTCTGCGCCGGGGCGGACATCTCCACGCTCCGGCGCTCGCCCGAGGAGGCGCAAACGCTGGCGGTGGCGGCCGAGGAGGCGCTCGCCGCCTTCCCCAAGCCGACCCTGGCGGCGGTGCGCGGGCACTGCGTCGGCGGCGGCGCCCAGCTCGCGGCCGCCTGCGATCTGCGGTTCGCCGAGGAGGGCGCGCTGTTCGGGGTGACCCCGGCGAAGCTCGGCATCGTCTACCCCGCCTCCGCGACCCGGCGGCTGGTGTCCCTGGTGGGCCCGGCCACCACCAAGTACCTGCTCTTCTCCGGCGAGTTGATCGACGCGCAGCGGGCGCTGCGCACCGGTCTCGTCGACGAGGTGCTGCCCGGGGGCGGACTCGGCAAGCGGGTCGCGGAGTTCACCGGGGTGCTGGCCGCGCGCTCGCAGCTGACGCAGGCGGCGGCCAAGGAGTTCGCGGACGGCCGCACCGGCCGGGACGCCCACTGGAGCGCCGAGGCACGCGGCAGCGGCGACACCGCCGAGGGGGTCGCCGCCTTCCTGGAGCGCAGGACACCGCGCTTCACCTGGAGCGCCGGGTAGGGCTCCGGATCAGCGCGCGCGTCCGGCGCCGCGGAACTCCTCCACCAGATGGGCGGGCGCCTTCTGCGGGGACCCGGCGTCGTAGGGCGGCTGCGGGTCGTACTCGATCAGGAGCTGGACGGCCTGCGCCCGCTCGTCGCCCGCGATCCGGCCGAACAGGGTCAGGCCCATGTCGATGCCGGCCGAGACACCGGCGGCGGTGACGTACTTGCCGTCGGTCACCACCCGCTCGCCGGTGGGCTCGGCGCCGAAGGTCCCCAGGTGGTCGAGAGCCAGCCAGTGCGAGGTGGCGCGCCGGCCGCGCAGCAGTCCGGCGGCGCCCAGCAGCAGGGAGCCGGTGCACACCGAGGTGGTCCAGGTGGTGGTCGCGTCGGCGGCGCGCAGCCAGTCGAGGAGCACCGGATTGTCCATCTGGGTCCGCTGCCCGGGGCCGCCCGGCACGACCACGATGTCGGGGGACGGTACGTCGGCCAGGGTGCGGTCGGCGCTCAGGGCGAGGTTGTCGGTGTCGGCACGCACGGGCCCGGTCCGCTCGGCGACGAAGACGGTGTCCGCCCCGGGCAGCCGGCCCAGCGTCTCGTAGGGGCCCACGGCGTCCAGGGCGGTGAAGTGGTCGTAGAGGACGATGGCGATCTGCATGGTGTTCCCTCCGGTGGGGGCGTGTGATGGGCGCGGGGCGCGTGCTGCGTGGTGCGCGGTGCGCAGGTGGTACGCGGGTCGCGGCGGTCAGGCGGTGCGCGCGCGGCGGTCAGGCGGTCGGGGCGGGGCGGAAGCGGCGGCGGTACTCCGCCGGGGCGGCGCCCAGAGTGCGGACGAAGGCGCGCCGCATGGCCTCGGGGGTGCCGTAACCGCTGGCCCGGGAGATCTCCTCGACGCCGTCGGCGGTGTCCTCCAGCAGCCGCCGGGCGTGTTCCAGGCGGACCCGGTCGACGTACCGGCCGGGTGTCATGCCCGTCTCGGCGCGGAAGGCGCGGGCGAAGTGGCGCGGCGAGAGGGCGGCGCGGGCGGCCAGCGCGTCCACGCCCAGGTCGCCGGCCGGGTGCTCGGTGATCCACTGCTGGAGGTCCCGGAGCGGGTCGCGGTGCGCCGTCTGGGCGGTGAGCTGGGCGCTGAACTGGGCCTGGTTGCCCGGTCTGCGCAGGAACACCACCAGATGGCGGGCGACGCGGAGCGCGGTGTCCCGGCCCAGGTCCTCCTCGACGAGCGCGAGCGCCAGGTCGATCCCCGCGGTGACCCCGGCCGAGGTCGACACCGTGCCGTCCCGTACGAAGATCGGGTCGGCCTCGACCCGCACCGCCGGGTGGTCGCGGGCCAGGGTGGCGCAGTACGCCCAGTGGGTGGTGCACCGGCGGCCGTCCAGCAGCCCCGCTCGGGCCAGCAGGATCGCGCCGGTGCACACCGAGACCAGCCGGGCCGCGCGCGGCCCCTGTCCGCGCACCCAGTCGACCAGGCGCGGATCGGGCCTGCGGGTGCCCTCGCCGCCGGGCAGGACCAGGGTGTGCGGCACGGACGCCTCGTCGAGCGAGGAGTCCGGTACGACGTTCAGACCGCTGGAGGTGCGTACGGGTGCGCCGTCCAGGGAGGCCGTGCGCACCCGGTAGCTGCCGGGTGTCTGCTTCTCGGCACCGGCGAAGACCTCCAGGGGGCCGGTGACGTCCAGGCTCTGCACGCCGTCGAAGAGGACGAAGAGAACGGTTCGCTGCGCCATGGTCCCGATTCTCGGCGGCCCCGCCGACGGCCGCAACGACGGATTCCCCACCTTTTCTGCCATGCGTCCGGTGGACGCCCGTCGGGGCGCGCGCAGCGCGTGCGGCGCGGTCCGGGCGCGCGACGCGCCCCGCCGGACACCGCCCTGTCCCCCGCTTGTCGGTGCCGCCTGCCACAATTGCCGCGCAACCCGAAGTGGAGAAGGCGGTACGGGAACGTGACGACACCCCTCACAGGGTCCATCGAAGGCAGGATCGCCGAGGAGCTCGGCGTACGGGAGCGGCAGGTCAAGGCCGCCGTGGAGCTGCTCGACGGCGGTTCGACGGTGCCCTTCATCGCCCGCTACCGCAAGGAGGCCACCGAGACGCTCGACGACGCGCAGCTGCGCACGATCGAGGAGCGGCTGCGCTATCTGCGGGAGCTGGAGGACCGGCGGGCCGCGATCCTGGAGTCGGTGCGCGAGCAGGGCAGGCTCACCGACGAGCTGGAGGCGCGGATCCGCGGCGCCGAGACCAAGGCGCGGCTGGAGGACATCTACCTGCCGTTCAAGCCGAAGCGGCGCACCAAGGCGCAGATCGCGCGCGAGGCGGGCCTCGAACCGCTGGCGGACGGCCTGCTCGGCGACCCGGGTGTCGAGCCGTCGGCCGCGGCGGCGGCGTTCGTGGACGCGGACAAGGGCGTCGCCGATCCGCAGGCCGCCCTGGACGGGGCCCGCGCGATCCTCGCCGAGCGGTTCTCCGAGGACGCCGACCTGATCGGCGAGCTGCGCGAGCGCATGTGGACACGCGGGCGGCTGGCCGCGAAGGTGCGCGAGGGCAAGGAGGAGGCGGGCGCGAAGTTCGCCGACTACTTCGACTTCGCCGAGCCGTTCACCGACCTGCCCTCGCACCGGATCCTGGCGATGCTGCGCGGCGAGAAGGAGGAGGTCCTCGACCTCGTCCTGGAGCCCGAGGAGGCCACCGAGGGACCGTCCTCGTACGAGGGGATCGTGGCGCACCGCTTCGGCATCGCCGACCGCGGCCGGCCCGCCGACAAGTGGCTGAAGGACACCGTCCGCTGGGCCTGGCGCACCCGGATCCTCGTCCATCTCGGCATCGACCTGCGGCTGCGGCTGCGCACGGCCGCCGAGGACGAGGCGGTGGACGTGTTCGCGGCCAACCTGCGCGACCTGCTGCTGGCCGCCCCGGCCGGCACCCGCGCCACGCTCGGCCTGGACCCGGGCTTCCGTACGGGCGTGAAGGTCGCCGTGGTCGACGCGACCGGCAAGGCCGTCGCCACGGACGTGATCCACCCGCACGTCCCGGCCAACAAGTGGGACCAGTCCATCGCCACGCTGGCGCGGCTGGCCGAGGAGCACGCGGTCGAACTGATCGCCATCGGCAACGGCACGGCCTCGCGGGAGACCGACAAGCTCGCCGCCGACCTGATCAGCAGGCACCCGGAGCTGAACCTCACCAAGGTGATGGTGTCGGAGGCGGGCGCCTCGGTGTACTCGGCCTCCGCCTACGCCTCGCAGGAGCTGCCCGGCATGGACGTGTCGCTGCGCGGCGCGGTGTCCATCGCGCGCCGGCTCCAGGACCCGCTGGCCGAGCTGGTGAAGATCGACCCGAAGTCGATCGGCGTCGGCCAGTACCAGCACGACCTCTCCGAGGTGAAGCTCTCCCGCTCCCTGGACGCGGTGGTCGAGGACTGTGTGAACGGCGTGGGCGTGGACGTCAACACGGCGTCCGTGCCGCTGCTCGCGCGGGTCTCCGGCATCACCTCGGGCCTCGCCGAGAACATCGTGTCGCACCGCGACGCCAACGGCCCCTTCACCTCGCGCGCCCAGCTGAAGAAGGTCTCCCGGCTCGGCCCGAAGGCGTACGAGCAGTGCGCGGGCTTCCTGCGGATCCGTGGCGGCGACGATCCGCTGGACGCCTCCAGCGTCCACCCGGAGGCGTATCCGGTGGTGCGCCGCATGGTGAAGACGACGGGCCAGGAGGTGGCCTCCCTCGTGGGCAACACGGGCGTGCTGCGTTCGCTGCGCCCGGCCGACTTCGTCGACGACACCTTCGGTCTGCCCACGGTCTCCGACATCCTCAAGGAGCTGGAGAAGCCGGGGCGCGACCCGCGGCCCGCCTTCCGGACGGCCACCTTCAAGGAGGGCGTGGAGAAGATCTCCGACCTGTCCTCCGGGATGGTCCTGGAGGGCGTGGTGACGAACGTGGCGGCCTTCGGGGCGTTCGTGGACGTCGGCGTCCACCAGGACGGTCTGGTGCATGTCTCCGCGATGTCGAGGACGTTCGTGAAGGACCCGCGGGACGTGGTCAAGCCCGGTGACATCGTCAAGGTGAAGGTCCTGGACGTCGACATCCCGCGCAAGCGGATCTCGCTGACCCTGCGCCTGGACGACACGGCGGCTCCGCAGGAGCGGCAGGGCCAGGGCGGCGGCGGTGAGGCGCGCAGGCAGCGCGGCGGCCGGCCGCCGCAGCAGCGGCAGGGCCAGGGGCGCGGCGGCGGTGGGGGCGGCGGCGGTGCGCGTCAGGCGCCGGCGCCGGCCAACAGCGCCATGGCGGACGCGCTGCGCCGCGCGGGACTGCTGAACGGCGGGGACAAGGGCCGCCGCTGACACACCGCGGGCCCGGTCGGCGCCGCCGTGCGGCGGCGCGGACCGGGCCCGGTGGTCCTCAGGCCCTCGAAAAGGCCCCGGCGCGGCCGGCCGTCCACCGTCCGGTGCGTGTCACTGCCTGGGACACGCGGGCGGGGCGGGCCGGGTGCGACGGGGCCGGGGGCCCGGCGGCGCTGCGGGACGTCAGCGCGGGCTCTGGCCGGGGGGCAGCGCGGAGTGCGCGCGGGGACCGGCGCCGCGTCCGGCGGGGCCGGGCTCGAAGGCGCCCGACGGCCGGCCCGTCCGCATCACCTGGTCGAGCTCCCGCCGTATGCTCGTCGCCGCGTCACGGACCCGTGCGGGCACGTCCCCGCGTTCGGCGACGAGTTGGTGGTAGATGGGCGCGTCCTGGAACATGGACAACCATGCCTTTCGGTCTGCGGTGCGGTCTCTGTGCGCTGGACAACGGTTGCCGAGTGTAAAGCCCCGTGGGTGCGGCCCCGGTGGGCGCCTCCCGGGGCCGCCGCCGCGACCGGCCCTCAGAACGCGCCCGGGTACTCGCTCACCTTGCCGTCCACGACCTCCAGGCGGCGGGTGGTGCGGACGGCCCGCAGCATGCGCCGGTCGTGGGTCACCAGCAGGAGAGTGCCCTCGTAGGCGTCCAGGGCGGACTCCAGCTGCTCGATGGCGGGCAGGTCCAGGTGGTTGGTCGGCTCGTCCAGGACGAGCAGGTTGACGCCCCTGCCCTGGAGCAGGGCGAGCGCGGCCCTGGTGCGCTCGCCCGGCGAGAGCGTCGCGGCGGGGCGCAGCACGTGGTCCGCCTTCAGGCCGAACTTGGCGAGCAGGGTGCGTACGTCGGCGGGCTCGGTGTCCGGGACGGCCGCGCGGAAGGCGTCCAGCAGCGCTTCGGAACCGTGGAACAGGTGCCGGGCCTGGTCGACCTCGCCGACCAGGACGCCGGAGCCGAGGGTGGCGTGCCCCGCGTCCAGGGGGAGGCGGCCCAGCAGCGCGGCGAGCAGGGTGGACTTGCCCGCGCCGTTGGCTCCGGTGACCGCCACCCGGTCCGCCCAGTCGATCTGGAGGGAGACGGGACCGAGCGCGAAGGAGCCGCGCCGCACCTCCGCGTCGCGCAGCGTGGCGACGACCGCGCCCGAGCGGGGGGCCGCCGCGATCTCCAGGTGCAGCTCCCACTCCTTGCGGGGCTCCTCCACGGTCTCCAGGCGCTCGATCATGCGCTGGGTCTGGCGGGCCTTGGCGGCCTGCTTCTCGCTGGCCTCGCTGCGGAACTTGCGGCCGATCTTGTCGTTGTCGCTTCCCGCCTTGCGCCGGGCGTTCTTCACCCCCTTGTCCATCCAGGCCCGCTGCGTCTGCGCGCGCTCTTGGAGGGCCGCCTTCTTGTCGGCGTACTCCTCGTAGTCGTCGCGGGCGTGCCGGCGGGCGACCTCGCGCTCCTCCAGATAGGCCGCGTAGCCGCCGCCGTAGAGATTGATCTGCCGCTGGGCGAGGTCGAGTTCGAGGACCTTGGTGACGGTGCGGGTGAGGAACTCGCGGTCGTGGCTGACGACGACCGTGCCCGCGCGCAGACCGGTGACGAAGCGTTCGAGCCGGTCCAGGCCGTCCAGGTCCAGGTCGTTGGTCGGTTCGTCGAGCAGGAAGACGTCGTAGCGGGAGAGCAGCAGGGAGGCGAGCCCGGCGCGGGCCGCCTGGCCGCCCGACAGGGACGTCATGGCCTGGTCCAGGTCGACGGCGAGACCGAGCGAGCCGGTGGTCTCCTCGGCGCGTTCGTCGAGGTCGGCGCCGCCGAGGCCGAGCCAGCGCTCCAGGGCGGCGGCGTAGGCGTCGTCCGCGCCCGGGGCGCCGTCGACGAGCCCCTGGGTGGCCTCGTCCATGGCGCGCTGGGCGGCGGCGACCCCGGTGCGGCGGGCCAGGAACTCCCGTACGGTCTCGCCGGGACGGCGCTCGGGTTCCTGGGGCAGGTGGCCGACGGTCGCGGTCGGCGGGGAGAGCGCGAGGTCGCCCTGCTCGGGCACGGCCAGTCCGGCGAGGATCCGCAGCAGGGTGGACTTGCCCGCGCCGTTGGCGCCGACGAGACCGATCACGTCCGAGGGGGCGACGACGAGGTCGAGCCCGGTGAACAGCGCGCGGTCGCCGTGTCCGGCGGCGAGGTTCTTGGCGACGAGGGTGGCAGTCATCAGAGGGCCGATCCTAGAGCCTGGCGGTGCCCGGCCCGCAGCCCGGTGCGGGCCGGGCACGGGGATCCGGCCGGGCGCGCCCAGGCGCCTTCGGCTACGGTCCCGGGATGAACGGTGAACTGAGCGGCGATGTGGTGGTGGTCGGCGGCGGGGTCATAGGACTGACCACCGCCGTGGTGCTGGCCGAGGGCGGCCGGCGGGTGCGGGTGTGGGCGCGCGAGCCCGCCGAGCGGACGACCTCGGCGGTGGCCGGCGGCCTGTGGTGGCCGTACCGGATCGAGCCGGAGGCGCTCGTCGGGGAGTGGGCGCTGCACACGCTGGACGTGTACACGGAGCTGGCCGCGCGCCCCGAGGAGACCGGCGTGCGGATGGTCGAGGGCGTGCACGGCGGCACCCGGCTGGACGGGCTCGGTGCGTGGGCGGCGCGGGTGCCGGGGCTGCGCCCGGCGCGCGCCGGGGAGTACGCGGGTACGGCGCTGTGGGCGCGGCTGCCGGTGGTCGACATGTCGGTTCATCTGCCGTGGCTGCGGGAGCGGCTGCGCGCCGCGGGCGGGGTCATCGAGGAGCGGACGGTGCCGGAGCTGGCCGCCGTGGACGCCCCGGTGGTGGTGAACTGCGCCGGGCTCGGCGCGCGCGATCTCGTTCCTGATCCGGAGGTGCATCCGGTGCGCGGGCAGCTGGTGGTCGTGGCGAACCCGGGGGTCACCACCTGGCTGACCGCCGTCGACGACGTCTCCGCGGAGTCCGTCTACTACATCCCGCAGCCGGGCGGTCTCCTGCTCGGCGGGACGGCCGAGGAGGACGACTGGTCGACGGAGCCGGATCCGGCGGTGGCCGAGCGGATCGTCGCCCGGTGCGCGGCCCTGCGGCCGGAGATCGCCGGTGCGCGGGTGCTGGCGCACCGGGTGGGACTGCGCCCGGCACGGCGCACCGGCGTACGCCTGGAGCGCGAGACCCTGCCGGACGGCCGGACCCTGGTCCACAACTACGGCCACGGCGGCGCCGGAGTGACCGTGGCCTGGGGCTGCGCGCGGCAGGCCGCCGGCCTCGCGGTCCCGGCCCCCTCGAACTGACCGCGCCTCGCGACCGTGCCCGCGTGACGGCAGCCCGGAACCGGCCGGGCGGCGGACGCGGGAGGGCGCCCGCCTGGGGCGCGCGGAAGCGGTACGCGCGGTGCGCGGCGCCGTGTCACCCGCTCGACCCGGTGGGCCGGCGGCGCGCGGGGGGCAGGTGCGCCGGTTGGATGCGGGCGGACGCGTGCGGCCCGGCGCCGGAGCGCGCGACGGCGCGGGCGCGGGCTCGGACCGGCGGCGCGCGCCGGTCCGGCGGACGCGAGGGCGCGCGCGGGGCGAGCGGGCAGGGCGCGCGGGGACGCGGCCCGGACGTGGCGGAGAGAGCGGGGGTCTCAGGGCGGCTGCCGGTCGGTGCCGCGTGCCGGACCGGGTGGTGTGCGCGGTGGACGGTGGACAGGGAGATCGCCGGGCCCGCCTCCGGCGCGCTCGCGGCGCCGCTCGGTGCCGGGGCCGTCACCGGCCGGGCGACGGATGAGCCATGCGGGGGGCCGAGCGCGGGGCGAGCCGGCCGGTCGGGGTGCGGGAACACGGTCCGGCCGTGCCGGGGGGAGGCGGGCCCCCGGCAGGGCTGTCGGCCGGTGCCGCGTGCCGGACCGGTGGGCCCGGCGGACGGGAGGGGCGGCCGGCCCGTCGGCCCGGCCGCCCCCGTTCCTTCGGCGCGCTCGCGGCGCCTGTCAGTGCCGGGCCGTCACCGGCCGGGCAGCGGGTGGGCGGTGTGCGGGGCGCGCAGGCCGGTCAGGGCGTGCGGGGACGCGGTCCGGCCGGTCGTGGCGGAGGCGGTGGCGCGGGCGAACGCCGGTGCGCCGCCGACCAGCGGGAGGGCGGCCGAGGTGCGCGACAGGTCCAGGGTGAGGGTCGGGGTGGTGGACGGCGGGTCGATGAGGTCCTTGTCCGTGCCCGCGACGATCAGCGCCAGGCGGTGGCCCCGGGGCACGACGTGGTCGGTCGCGGCCAGGTCGAGCGTCAGCGTGTACGCCTTGCCCGGGACGAGCGGGCCGCCCTTGCCCTGCGGGGTGCGGTGGCCGAGGTCGGCCCAGCCGCGGCTGACGACGGTGAAGTCGACCGCGGTCGTCTTCGCGGCCGTCTCCAGGTAGCAGGCGCTGTCCCCGGCGGTGCTCGCGCCCCAGCAGGTGCGGGCGGCGAGCGTGGTGATGCCCTCGCCGGCGTCGGTGTAGTCGCGGATGGTGTCGGGGCCGACGTCGACGAGGACGGCGGACAGATGGGCGCTCGCGGTGGTGGACGCGGCGGTCACGGTGACCCGGGAGGAACCGGACAGCCGCAGATCGCGGGTGAGCGGGCCGGTGACGAACCCGGCCTTGTCCGGGGACGGGCTGTCGATCCGCGCGGCCCAGTCGGTCTCGCTGCGCTTCGGGTCGTCGGTGAAGGTCTCGGTGCCCCGGGCGGGCCGCAGGCCGAGGGTGCCGACGCCCGCGGTGGTGCCGGGCGCGGGACGCAGGGTGGTCGTGGCGGTGCCGCGCGGCGGCCAGAGCGGGGTGGTCTCCCACTGGTCGGGGTGGCGTTCGACGTCGGCCATGGGTTCGCGGTCGATACCGTTGTCGTAGCCGAGGAGTTCGTGGTCGAACCAGCGGTGCAGGGTGTCGACCCAGGCGCCGCGGCGGTAGTCGAACGGGTCGACGTGGCCGGTCTGGGAGAGCCAGATCTTGCGCTCCACGCCGTGGGCGGCGAGGGCGTCCCACCACTGGCCGAAGTTCTTGGTGCGGACGTTGAGGTCCTGCATGCCGTGGACGACGAAGACGCTGGCGCGGACCTTGCCCGCGTCCTTGACGTAGTCGCGCTCGGACCACAAGGGGGTCCAGTCGCCGTTGCGCGGGGCCCCGTCGACGAGTTTCTGCTGCACGGCGGCGCAGTGGGCGTGCGCGGCGTCGCTCTCGACCGCGTCGGAGAGCCATTCGGGGCCCGAGCCGTAGAGCGGGGCGCCCTGGGAGAAGTAGTAGTCGTACCAGGAGGAGATGGCGCTGATGGGCACGATGGTCTTCAGGCCCTTGACGCCGGTGGCGGCCACGCCGTTGGCGATGGTGCCGTCCCAGCTCTTGCCGATCATGCCGGTCTTCCCGTCGGTCCAGGTGGCCTTGACGGGGGTGGTGCCGGTGCGGGTGCTGTAGGCCCTGGCACGGCCGTTGAGCCAGTCGACGACGGCCTTGGCCGACTGGATGTCGGAGCGGCCGCCGACGTCGACGCAGCCGTCCGAGCGGTTGGTGCCGGTCAGGTCGACGCCGACGAAGGCGTAGCCGCGCGGCACGAAGTAGTTGTCGTAGTTCAGGGGCATCTGCACGACGTGGCCGTCCGCGTCGTACGTCTTCAGCTGGCTCTCGTTGCCGCGTCCGCAGCAGGAGTAGTAGGGGCTGGCGTCCATGATCACGGGCACCTTGCGGCCCTGCTGGGCTGCTTCCCGGGGCCGGACGATGTCGGCGGCGACGCGGTCGGACTTCCCGTCGCCGTCCCCGTCGAGTCCGGTGTCGACCCAGACGGACTCGCGGACGGCGTCGGCGTAGGAGTAGACGGGCCGGCTCTCGCGGGGGCCGCGGGCGTCCTGGTGGGCGGCGTGCGCCGCCGGGCTGAGGAGGACGGCCGCCAGGACGGCGACGGCCGCCACGGCGAGCGTTCTCCAGGTGGTCATGCGCATGCTGTTCGGCATGAGCGGGACGGTACAGGGGGCAACTGCCGTGCAGAAGAGGGAAGCTGACGTGTCGCCGGGACAGGGGTGACGAAAGGGACCACAGGAGCACGAGAGTGTTTCGCTCATGACGGCCGAATGGCGATCTTGTGACAGCGGTGGCCATGGACATGGCTGGGGTCACAGGGACTCAATAGGCTCCGAACAGACCTCGTCCCCCTACGACTTGGAGCTGACGTGCACCGCAGAATCATCGTGCCGGGCACTCTGGCGGCGGCCTCCCTCCTGCTGGCGATCCCGGCGTCGGCCGCGAGCCACTCCCCCGGCGCGCCGGGCTTCGGCGACCCCTACTACCCCGACTACGGCAACGGCGGCTACGACGTCTCCCACTACGACCTCCGGCTGACGTACCAGCCCGCGACGGACGAGCTGGAGGGCACCGCGACGATCTCGGCGCGGACCACGCAGGACCTGTCCAGCTTCGACCTGGACTTCCTGCTGGACGTGAGCGAGGTGCGGGTCAACGGGACCAAGGCCGCCTTCACCACGGCCCGGCAGCACGAGCTGGTGGTCACGCCGAAGAGCCCGCTGGCCAAGGGCACACCGGTCACGGTGGTCGTGCGCTACCGCGGTGTGCCCTCCACCAAGAGCGCGTACGGCTTCTCCACCTGGCACCGCACCCCGGACGGCGCCGTCGCGGCGGACGAGCCCGAGGCCGCCTGGTGGTGGTTCCCGAGCAACGACCACCCCGGCGACAAGGCCACCTACGACGTGTCGGTGGCGGTGCCGGACGGCACGCAGGCGATCTCCAACGGCACCCTCCAGTCGGTCTCCTCCAAGCTGGGCTGGACCCGCTACAACTGGCGGCAGAACAAGCCGCAGGCGACCTATCTGTCCACGCTCGCGCTCGGGAAGTTCGACATCACCACCGGCACCTCCGAGGGCGGTGTCCCCGATCGTCAACGCCTACAGCAAGGACCTCGGCGACAACGATGGCGCGGCGCGGGCGAGCGTGGAGCGCACCGGGGAGATCGTCGACTGGCTGAGCGGCTATTTCGGGCCGTATCCGTTCAGCTCGGCGGGCGGCTACGTGCCGAACACGACCACCGGGTACGCGCTGGAGACGCAGACCCGCGTCTACTACAGCCCCGCGCAGTTCGCGGGCGGCTCCAACACCTCCGTGGTGGTGCACGAGCTGGCCCACCCAGTGGTACGGGGACAGCGTGTCGCTCAAGGGCTGGAAGGACATCTGGATCAACGAGGGCTTCGCGCGGTACGCGCAGTGGCTGTGGTCCGAGCACGAGGGCGAGGGCACGGCGCAGGAGCTGGCGGACTACGTGTACGCCTCGCACCCGGCGGACGACGCCTTCTGGACGGTGAAGCCGGGCGACCCGGGCCCCGACCACCAGTTCGACGCGCCGGTCTACGACCGGGGTGCCGTCGCCATCCAGGCGCTGCGCAACGCGATCGGTGACAAGGCGTTCTTCGCCCTGCTGAAGGGCTGGCCGCAGCAGCACGCCTACGGCAACGCCTCCGTGGCCGACTTCCAGAAGTACGCCGAGCAGGTGTCCGGCAAGCCGCTGGCCGCACTCTTCGACACCTGGCTCTTCCAGCCGGTCAAGCCGGCCGCTCCCGCCGCACGGGCGGCGTCCTTCGCCGCGCCGGCCGGGGCCGTCCCGGCGCAGCCCCGCTCGTGGAAGAAGATCGAGGCGACGAACGACGTCCACGCCAGGTGACCCCACGGCCGGACCGCCCCTCCCCCGGGGCGGCCCGGCTGTTCAGGACGCCGACCGGCGAGCGGCCCTCTCCGGCCACACCACGTCGACCGGCAGTCCGGCGGCGCGTGCGGCGAGGACGGTGTCCGCGGTACCTCCCCCCTTGCCGGACGGCGGCCGGCCGTCCCACACGGCGACGAGCCGGTCCGCACGCCGGAGAAGCACTGCGTTGGCATCCTCGTACGCTGCCCGGTTCGCGCTCTCATGGTCCAGCACTGTCGCCTCGGCCGCGGCCCGGACGAGGCGGTCGAAGGTGTCGGCGTGGTCGGGCTTCACCTTGGCCGCCCGGTAGTCCTTGGAGGGGACGACGGCGACAAGGCGGCCGCCCAACTCCAGCACGACATCGGCGAAGATGCAGTCGGCCCCGGCAGCGAGACAGGAGAGCCCGGCCAGGTCCATGGCGTAAGGCTCCAGCGCCCCGCGCAGCGCCTTCCGCACGAGGGGCACGCTCGCCTCGGTCAGGTCCATGTGGCCGGTGACGGCAATCGTGGTCACGTCGATCCTCTTACGTGGACAGCAGGTCGCGGATCATTGTCCTGGCTTCGGCCACCGGCTGCGATGCGGTCTTGCCGACGGTGTATGGGTACAGCTGGGCCAGTTGGGCACGCACACGAGAGGACTGAGTGCGGGCTGCAGCCTCCACAGCCTGCCGAGTGTGATCCACGGCGCCGGTCACGTCTCCTAGGAGAAAGTGGCACTCGGCCAAGCCGATGGCATCGAGTGCGTGACTTCGACCGGCTTCGGGACCGCGCTGGGAAACAGCCTGGCGGATGGAATCAGCCGCATGCTCGGCGTGCTGACGCGGCTCTCGACGAGCCATCTCCAACAGGCGGCCTCCGGTGACTCCCGCCAGCTCCGCGCGGTCGAAGTAGCCGATCCAGTAGGGCTCTTCGCTGCTCGCGGCTTCGGACAGAGCATCGACCGCTTCGAAGGTGGCACGCTGAAAGGCCACGGGCCGCCCCATCGCCGCGTAGCACCACGCCTCCCTCGAGTACAGCATGGCCCGCAGTCGCGGTGCGGTGGTTCTGCCGATGCCCTTCTGCGCAAGGTGCACGAGTTCCAGGGCATCCTGAGGACGGCCTTGATACAGCATCTGTCGCGCCATCCCGGCAAGGACGTTGGCACCGAACGCGGTGTCGGTTCCTGCATGGGCAGCGCGCAGTGCGAGCAGGTAGTAGTCCTGCGCCCGCTTTTGCAGCCCGGAGTCCCAGGCGATCGTCGCAGCCGTGCCGGCGAGATGGGCCATCACACGGAACAGCCCGCGTTCGACTTCCCCCGTCTGGTGGTCTTCCAGGTGACCTGCCACCTCGTTGAGCTGGCCCACGACAGCCTTGCGGCGTAAACCCCCGCCGAAGCGATGGTCCCACGCTCGGAAGGCGCGGGCGGTGCCTTCGAGTTCTGCGACCTCTCCCATGCCGAGGCGCCCTCGCCGGGGCTTCTGGTCGGGAGCCTTGACGGACTGCAGCCAGCCCTCGAGGGAATCAAGCAAAGCGGCGCCGGACAGGGCTGAGCCGGCCAGCGCGCGCGTTGCTGTGCGGCGATCCATCACTAGGTCACTCCTGGTCAGATCTCCGACCAGATGCACGGTTGTGGCGGAATTCCAAGACGTCCTGTCGGCTGACCGTGCAGTCGGGGTGGGGTACGGAACGGGTTGCTCTTGGGCGTCGGGCTGCCTTTCCCACGGACGGTCAGCCAGACCCACCATGTGGCCGGGGATGCGCAGCCCGTCGGCAATGCGGCAGATCACCTCGAAGGAAGTGACCTGTTGCTGACCACCGATGATCGTCGAGACCTTGCCCGGCGTGAGTCGGCAAGCCGCCGCGATGCGGTTCTGCGACACGCCGCCCCACTTCTTGATGAGCGAGAAGGCCGCGCCGAAGTCGTGCTCCGCGAGTGCTCGCTGCAGATCGTCCCGTTCAAGGACTTCGGGTGCGAGCAGGCCAGGGGTGATGGCGTTCATGGGCCGACTTCCCGGGTGATCGTATGCGCTTCATCGCGCCGTACCGAATCAGCAACGAGTGTATGACCGCCTCGGTAACCCCCGCCGGTCATTCCGCGACCCAACGCCAGGCACGAGCCTCGTTACAGCAACGCATGGACCCCGGCGACCGATGCGACGGTCTCGGGCCATGGCCAACGCTCAACCCGCGAGGGAGCGTCGACATGACGAACCGTAATGCCCCCGATCCGCAGCGCCCAGAAGGCGCCAAGATGACCGTCCGGGTCTACACCGTCCGCGGCGACGGCTCACGTACCGAGCCTCGCGCTGCCGTGACCGTGCCGTACAGCGACGGACCTCTGCCGCTGCCGCTGAGCCGGGCGCTGCCCTGTGCCTGTCCGGTCCACCGCGCGGCGGAGTCCGGCCGGTGAGCGGGGTCGGCACGAAGCCGGACGGTGCCGCGCTCGCCTCCGTGACGGTGCGCGCCGCCGCAGCATGGTTCCTGGATCAGAGGACGCTGCCCCGCGCCACGGCACCGTAAGAGCCTTCGAGGACGGATTCCGCAGAACCCTCGGTGAGCTGATTCCGCGCGTCGAGCGGTTCGCTGCCGCTCTACCGGCCGACGACGTCTGCGCGAAGGTCGCCCAGGACGCACTCGCGGAAGCCCACCGGCGACTCGACGAGGAGGAGACAGCGGGCCTGCGGGGCGAGGTCGTGCGAGTGCGTCGGATCGCCAAGTCGGTCCTCGCCCTGTGCGCACACCACGACGTCCTGGCCGGGCTGCGGACACACGAAGCGAGCACCGCGGAAGCGGACGCATCATGACGGTGCCCGAGCGGGGAACCTTCCCGCTCGGGCACCGACAGTGGAGTGGGTACGTGCGGGGGCCCGGCGGCTTTCCGACGGCGCCCGTCGGCCCCTGCCCCCCGCTACTTCGTCAGCGAGGCCGAGGACTCCTCCGTGACCCGGCGGCGCACCCCGAACCAGCCGGCGACCAGCAGCACGGCGATCAGCGGGATCATGAGCAGGGTCCTGCGGCCGACGTCGGGGTCGTTCCACATCAGGCCGAGGCAGGCCAGCAGGAAGACGATGGTGGCGATCTCGGTGACCGGGCTGCCCGGGAGGCGGAAGTGCGGCCGGTCGAGCAGGCCCGCCCTGGCCCGGCGGACGAAGACCAGGTGGCAGATCATGATGATCACCCAGGTGCTGACGATGCCGAGCGAGGCGACGTTCAGCACGATCTCGAAGGCCTGGCTGGGCACCAGGTAGTTCAGCACCACGCCGAGCACGCAGACCGCGCAGGTCAGCAGGATGCCGCCGTAGGGGACCTGGCTGCGGCTCATCACGCGGGTGAACTTCGGGGCCGAGCCGGACATCGCCATGGAGCGCAGGATGCGGCCGGTGGAGTACAGACCGGAGTTCAGGGAGGACATGGCCGCGGTGAGCACCACGAGGTTCATCACGTCACCGGCGGCGGGCACGCCGATCTTGGACAGCACCGTGACGAAGGGGCTCTCCCCGGCCGAGTAGACCGAGCCGGGCAGCAGCAGGGCGAGCAGGACGACCGAGCCGACGTAGAACAGGGCGACGCGCCACATGATCGAGTTCACCGCGCGCGGGACGACCTTCTCCGGCTCCGCGGTCTCGCCCGCGGCGACACCGACCAGTTCCAGCGCGGCGTAGGCGAAGATCACGCCCTGCATGACCAGCACGACCGGCATCGCGCCGTGCGGCAGCAGGCCGCCGTGGTCGCTGATCACGCTCCAGCCGGGCGTCGTGCCGTCCACCTGGTGCTGCGTGGTCAGCAGGAAGATGCCGATCAGCATGAAGCCGACCAGGGTGGCCACCTTGACGATCGCGAACCAGAACTCCATCTCGCCGAAGATCTTCACCGAGATCAGGTTCACGGTGAGGACGACGGCGAGCGCGATCAGCGCCAGCACCCACTGCGGGACGGGCGTGAACAGGCTCCAGTAGTGCGTGTAGAGGGCGATCGCGGTGATGTCGGCGATGCCGGTCGTCGACCAGTTCAGGAAGTACATCCACCCGGCGACGTAGGCGCCCTTCTCACCGAGGAACTCGCGCGCGTACGACACGAAGGATCCGGAGGAGGGCCGGTACAGGACCAGCTCGCCGAGGGCGCGTACGACGAAGAACGCGAAGACGCCGCAGACCAGGTAGGCGACCGCCAGCGCCGGTCCGGCGGTGTGCAGCCGGCCGCCGGCGCCCAGGAAGAGGCCGGTGCCGATCGCGCCGCCGATGGCGATCATGTTGACGTGGCGGTGCTTGAGGTCCTTGCTGTACCCGGCGTCACCTGCGTCGGCGGGTGCGGCGGTCGCCCGGGGATGGCCGGTGACCTGTGCCGTGCGCACGGAATCCTTGCTCACGCGGTGGTTTCCACTCTCTGGGGGCCGGGCAGGGGTGCGCCCGGGTGTCCGTACAATTCCGGCTCGGACCACTGGGGACGCGGTACAGGCCAGACAAGCACTTTCCCCGAGAGATCACTTCTCATGCGATGACAGATGTCACAGAGCGGGGCTTCTCACACTTTCCACGCAGATCGGTCACCGGCTTTCACACCATTGGTGCGACAGCGATACTGCTGCACATGACGACCACCGACACCGGCGAGCCGGCCCTCACCATCGACGAGCTGGCCGCGCGTGCCGGGGTCACGGTGCGCACGGTCCGGTTCTACGGCAGCCGGGGCCTGCTGCCGCCGCCCGTGATCGGCCCGCGCCGGGTGGGGCGCTACGGCCGCGACCATCTCGCGCGCCTGGAGCTGATCGAGGAGATGCAGCACCAGGGCATGACCCTGGCGGCGATCGAACGCCATCTGCGGCAGCTCCCGCCCGGTCTGAGCCCGCACGACCTGGCCGTGCACCGCGCGGTGGTCGCCTCCTGGGCGCCGGAGGGCGTGGAGACGCTGTCCCGGCCCGAGCTGGCGCGGCGGGCCGGGCGGCGGCTGAGCGACGAGGACGTGGAGCGGCTGGCCGCGATGAGCGTGCTGACCCGGCAGGACGGCGCGTTCCGGGTCGACACCGGGCTGCTGCGGCTCGGGGTGGAGCTGCTCGACGTGCCGCTGTCCGAGGAGACCGTGCTCGCCGCCCGTACGGCGCTGATCGAGCACGCGCGCGCGGCGGCCCGGGAGCTGTCGGGGCTGCTGCGCGACGCGGTGGCCGAGCGGGACACCGAGGACGTGAGGTCCCTGTCCGCGCACATGCACCCGCTGGTGGTGCAGGCGCTGCTGACCACCTTCCAGCGCTCGCTGAAGGAGGAGCTACGGGAGTGGGTCGGCTCCCCCGAGGGCGCGCCCGAGAGCGCGCCCGGGACCCCGGGCAACCCCGGGGCCGAGGACGCGCCCTCCGGCTGAGCCGTGCCTCAGCGGGCGTCGGTGAAGGTCTCTCCGCGCTCCGCCTTGGCGACCAGCAGGGCGGGCGGGGTGAACCGCTCGCCGTAGCGCCCGGCCAGCTCCCGGGCGCGGGCCACGAAGCCGGGCAGCCCGCCCTCGTAGCCGTTGATGTACTGGAGCACGCCGCCGGTCCAGCCGGGGAAGCCGATGCCGAACACGGAGCCGATGTTGGCGTCGGCGACCGAGGTCAGGACGCCCTCCTCCAGCAGCTTGACGGTGTCGAGCGCCTCGGCGAAGAGCATCCGCTCCTGCATGTCGCGGAAGGGGATCTCGTACCCGGGCTTGGTGAAGTGCTCGCGCAGTCCCGGCCACAGCCCGGCGCGCCGGCCGTCCTCGCCGTACGCGTAGAAGCCCGCGCCGCCGCTGCGTCCGGTGCGGCCGAACTCGTCGACCATGCGGTCGATGACCGCCTCGGCGGGGTGCGTGGGCCAGGTGCCGCCCGCCTCCTCGACGGCCCGCTTCGACTCGGTGCGGATCTTGCGGGGCAGGGTGAGGGTCAGCTCGTCCATCAGGGAGAGCACCTTGGCCGGGTAGCCGGCCTGGGCGGCGGCCTGCTCGACGGAGGCGGGCTCGATGCCCTCGCCGACCATCGCCACGCCCTCGTTGATGAAGTGGCCGATGACCCGGGAGGTGAAGAAGCCGCGCGAGTCGTTGACCACGATCGGGGTCTTCTTGATCTGCCGGACCAGGTCGAAGGCGCGGGCCAGCGCCTCGTCACCGGTGCGCTCGCCCCGGATGATCTCGACCAGGGGCATCTTGTCGACCGGGGAGAAGAAGTGCAGCCCGATGAAGTCGCCCTGGCGCTCCACGCCCTCGGCGAGCGCGGTGATGGGCAGTGTGGAGGTGTTGGAGCACAGCAGCGCGTCCGGGGCGACGACGTGCTCGATCTCCTGGAACACCTTGTGCTTGAGGGCCGGGTCCTCGAAGACGGCCTCGATCACCGCGTCGCAGCCCGCGAGGTCGGCCGCCTCGGCGGTGGGGGTGATCCGGGCGAGCAGCGCGTCCGCCTTCTCCTGGCTGGTACGGCCCCGGGAGACGGCCTTGGCGCACAGCTTCTCGGAGTAGCCCTTGCCCTTCACGGCGGACTCCAGGGAGACGTCCTTGAGGACGACCTCGATGCCCGCGCGGGCGCACGAGTAGGCGATGCCCGCGCCCATCATCCCGGCACCGAGCACGGCGACCCTGCGTACCGGGCGGGGCTCGATGCCCTGGGGGCGGTTGGCGCCGGAGTTGACGGCCTGGAGGTCGAAGAAGAACGCCTGGATCATGTTCTTCGCGGTCTGCCCGGCGGCCAGCTCCACGAAGTAGCGGGCCTCGATGACCTGGGCGGTCTCGAAGTCGACCTGGGCGCCCTCGACGGCGGCGGCCATGATGTTGCGCGGCGCCGGGTAGGGCGCGCCGGCCGTCTGCTTGCGCAGGTTGGCCGGGAAGGCGGGCAGGTTGGCGGCGAACTTCGGGTGCGCGGGGGTGCCGCCCGGGATGCGGTAGCCGGGCCGGTCCCAGGGCTGCTGCGACTCGGGGTGCGCGTCGATGAAGGCGCGGGCCTTGGCCAGCAGTTCCCCGGGGGTCTCGGCCACCTCGTCGACCAGGCCGTTCTCCTGGGCGCGGCGAGCGTTGTACTGGGTGCCCTGGAGCAGCACCTTGAGCAGGGCGTCGGTGATGCCGAGCAGCCGGACGGTGCGGACGACCCCGCCGCCGCCGGGAAGGAGGCCGAGGGTGACCTCGGGGCAGCCGATCCGGGTGCCGGGCGTGTCGAGGGCGACGCGGTGGTGGCAGGCGAGGGCCAGTTCGTAGCCGCCGCCGAGCGCAGCGCCGCCCAGGGCGGCGACGACAGGCTTGCCCAGCGTCTCGATGCGGCGCAGGTTCCGCTTGATGGCGAGGCCGCCGTCGAAGAGGTCCTGCGCGGTGTCCGGGGTGACCCGGATCAGGTCGCGCAGGTCGCCGCCGGCGAAGAAGGTCTTCTTGGCGGAGGTGAGGATGACGCCGCGCACGGAGTCCTTCTCGGCCTCCAGGCGGTCGGTGATCGCGGCGAGCGAGTCGCGGAACGCCTGGTTCATGGTGTTCGCGGACTGGTTCGGGTCGTCGAGGACGAGGGTGACGACACCGGTGTCGTCCTGTTCCCAGCGGATGGTCGTGCTCTCGGTCATGTCAGGGTCTCCGTAGAAGTCCGGGGGTCCTGGGCGCTGCCGGCCCGGGGTGCCGCTGGGGGTCAGACGCGCTCGACGACGGTGGCGATGCCCATGCCGCCGCCGACGCACAGGGTGGCCAGGCCGTAGCGCTTGTCCTGGCGCTCCAGTTCGTCGACGAGGGTGCCGAGGATCATCGCGCCGGTGGCGCCGAGCGGGTGGCCGAGCGCGATGGCGCCGCCGTTGACGTTGATCTTGTCCAGCGACAGGCCCATGTCCTTCGCGAAGCGCAGCACGACCGCGGCGAACGCCTCGTTGATCTCGACGAGGTCGATGTCGTCGATGGTCAGTCCGGCCTTGGCGAGGGCCTTGCGGGTGGCGGGGGCGGGCCCGGTGAGCATGATGGTGGGCTCGGAGCCGGAGACGGCGGCGGAGACGATCCGCGCGCGCGGGGTGAGGCCGTGGCGCTCGCCGGTCTCGCGCGAGCCGATGGCGACGAGCGAGGCGCCGTCCACGATGCCGGACGAGTTGCCCGCGTGGTGGACGTGGTCGATCTTCTCCACCCAGTGGTACTTCTGGAGGGCGACGGCGTCGAAGCCGCCCAGCTCGCCGATGTCGGCGAAGGACGGCTTGAGCCCCGCGAGGGAGTCGGCGGTGGTGCCGGGGCGCGGGTGCTCGTCGTGGTCGAGGACGACGAGGCCGTTGCGGTCCTTCACCGGGACCAGGGAGCGGGCGAAGCGGCCCTCCTTGACGGCGGTGGCGGCGCGTTCCTGCGAGAGGGCCGCGTACTCGTCGACGTCGCGCCGGGTGAAGCCCTCGACGGTGGCGATCAGGTCGGCGCCGATTCCCTGGGGCACGAAGCCGGTGGCCAGGTTGGTCATCGGGTCGTTGAACCAGGCACCGCCGTCCGAGGCCATCGGCACCCGGGACATCGACTCGACGCCGCCCGCCAGGACCAGGTCCTCCCAGCCGGAGCGCACCTTGGCGGCGGCCAGGTTGACGGCTTCGAGGCCCGAGGCGCAGAAGCGGTTCTCCTGGACCCCGGCCACGGTGTCCGGGAGTCCGGCGGCGACGGCGGCGATCCGGGCGATGTCGGAGCCCTGGTCGCCGACCGGGCCGACGACGCCGAGCACGATGTCGTCCACCGCGGCCGGGTCGAGGTCCGGGAAGCGGGCGCGGATCTCGTGAATGAGTCCGACGACCAGGTCGACGGGCTTCGTGCCGTGCAGGGCGCCGTTCGCCTTGCCGCGTCCGCGCGGGGTGCGGATCGCGTCGTACACGTACGCTTCGGTGGTCACGGGCAGACCTTTCACTGAGGGTTTTCCGGGAGCGGGGTCGCGGGCGGGACGGGCAGGGCGGGCAGGGCGGGCAGGTGCCAGTCGGCGGCCACGGTGTCGGCGCCGTGGCCGGGCCCGGCGGGCGCGGTGCGCACGGTGGCGGGGGTCGCGGAGAAGCGGGGCGCGGGGGCCGGCTGGGTGAGGCCGGCGTGTTCGGTGAAGGTGCCGCGCGCGGCGAGGTGCGGGTGGTGCGGCGCCTCGCGCAGCGACAGGACGGGCGCCACGCAGGCGTCGGAGTCCTCGAACACGGCCGTCCACTCGTCCCGGGTACGGGTGCGGAAGCGGGCGGCGATCGCCTCGCGCAACGCGCCCCAGCGGGTCATGTCGTCGCGGGCGGGCGCCTGCCCGGGGATGCCGAGGCGGGTCATGAACTCGTCGTAGAACCGCTGTTCCAGCGCGCCGACCGCCATGTACCGGCCGTCGGCGGTCTCGTAGGTGCCGTAGAAGGGGCAGCCGCCGTCCAGGAGGTTGGCGTGGCGGCGGTCCTGCCAGGCGCCGGCGGCGAGCATGCCGTGCAGCATCGCCGACAGATGGGCGGTGCCGTCGACCACGGCGGCGTCCACGACCTGTCCCTCACCGGTGGCGCGGGCGTGGTGCAGGGCGGCGAGGACGCCGACGACGAGGTAGAGGGAGCCGCCCGCGTAGTCGCCGAGCAGGTTGGCGGGGACAGCCGGGGGCCGGTCCGGCTCGCCGATCAAACCGAGGGCGCCGGTGACGGCGATGTAGGAGATGTCGTGCCCCGCGCGCGGGGCGAGCGGTCCGTCCTGTCCCCAGCCGGTCATCCGGCCGTAGACCAGGCGGGGGTTGCGGGCACGGCACTCCTCGGGGCCGACGCCCAGGCGTTCGGCGACGCCGGGCCGGTAGCCCTCGATCAGGATGTCGGCGCGGGCGGCGAGGTCGAGGACGCGGGCGGATCCTTGCGGTGACTTCAGGTCGACGACCACCGCGCGCTTGTTGCGGTGGGTGACGTCGGCGGCCGGGTCGATGCCGAGGCCGGCGCCGCCGGGGCGGTCCACCCGCACCACGTCCGCGCCGAGGTCGCCGAGCAGCATCGCGGCGAAGGGCCCGGGGCCGATCCCGGCCAGCTCCACCACGCGCACCCCGGTCAGCGGGCCGTCCCGTCCGGGTGTCCGTCCTGTCGCCATCCGGGGCCCCCTCGCTGTGACACAACCGATGTGACACCGACGATGCTATGAACGCGCCGCACCCGGCACAAGCCCTGAACGAGCAAGCGCTTAGCCAAACCCGGCCGGACGCGCCGCGCGTGCGCCCGCCGTGCGCGCCGGACCACTGCACCCGCGCCCGCGCCCGGCCGGTCTCGCCCGGTTCCGCCGGTCCCGGCCGCCGTCGGCCGTTCCCGCGTGCGCCGGACGCCACCCGCGTCGCCCGGTCCGGCCCTCTCACGCTAGCCTCGGCCACCGGCAGTGGCGCGGGGACGCCGTCCGGCGGAGCGAGGGGTGTCATGAGCAGGATGAACAAGGCGGAACGTCCGTACGACATCGTGCTCTTCGGAGCCACCGGGTTCGTGGGGACGCTCACCGCGCGGTATCTGGCCGAGCACGCCCCCGAGGGGCTGCGGTGGGCGGTCGCGGGCCGCAGCGAGCGGCGGCTGAAGGAGCTGCGCGAGGAGCTGCCCGGCGGCGCGGACGTCGCCGTGCTGCGCGCGGACGCCACCGACCCGGCCTCCGTACGGGAACTGGCCCGGCGGACCCGCGTGCTGGCCACCACCGTGGGTCCCTACGTGGCCCACGGCGAGGAACTGGTCGCCGCCTGCGCGGACAGCGGCACCGACTATCTGGACCTCACGGGCGAGCCCGAGTTCGTCGATCTGATGTACGTACGGCACGACGCACGCGCGCGGGAGACCGGGGCGCGGCTGGTGCACGCCTGCGGGTTCGACTCGGTGCCGCACGACCTGGGCGTGTACGTCACCGTGCGGCAGCTCCCCGAGGGCGTGCCGCTGGCCGTGGACGGGTTCGTCCGGGCGCACGCCGGCTTCTCGGGCGGGACGCTGGCCTCCGCGCTCAACCAGTTCGCGCGGCCGCTGCGGATGCGCGCGGCGGCGCGGGAGCGCGCGCGGCACGAGCCGCGGCTGCCGGGGCGCCGGGTCTCGGTGCCGCCGGTGTGCGCGCCGCGCTTCGCGCCGGAGGTGGGCGCCTGGGCGCTGCCGCTGCCGACCCTCGATCCGCAGATCGTGCTGCGCTCCGCGCGGGCGCTGGAGCGCTACGGCCCCGACTTCCGCTACCGCCACTACGCGGCCGTACGGCACCTTCCCGTCGCCCTCGGCGGGGTGGCCGCCGTCACCACGCTCACGGCGGCCGTCCAACTCCCCCCGGCCCGGCGCTGGCTGTCCGGCCGGATCAGCCCCGGGCAGGGACCGAGCCCCGAGCGGCGGGCCAGGAGCTGGTTCTCGGTGCGCTTCGTGGGCGAGGGCGGCGGACGGCGGGTGCGCACCGAGGTGGCGGGCGGCGACCCCGGGTACGACGAGACGGCGAAGATGTTCGCCGAGTCGGCCCTCAGCCTCGCCCTGGACGACCTGCCCGACACGGCGGGCCAGGTCACGACGGCCGTCGCGATGGGCGACGCGCTGGTCGAGCGGCTGCGCGCGGCGGGCATCGCCTTCCGCACGACGACGTCGGACCGTTAGGGTCTTTCGTCCGGATCAGGCCGGACGGGCGTCCGCCGTCGCCTCCTTGAGCGCCCTGCGGCACAGGGCGTCCGCCCGGCGGGTGGTCTCCGGGAGCCGGTAGGAGGGGGTGAGCGCGAGGGTGTGGGCGCAGGCGTTGTCCAGGCTCACCCGATGGCCCACGGAGACGAAGACGGGTTTGACGCCGTCGCGGGTGCGCAGGGCGCGGCCCACCTCGTCCGGACCGGCCAGCAGCGGCGCCGCGCTGCCGCGCGCGCTGCCCGGGTCGTCGTGGGTGAAGGTGAACGGGTTCTTGGCGACGCCGATCGTCGGCAGCCCGGTGAGCACACCGAGGTGGCAGGCGAGGCCGAAGCGGCGGGGATGGGCGAGGCCGTAGCCGTCGCAGACGACCAGGCCGGGCTCCCGGTCCAGGGCGCCGAGGGCGGCGAGCACCGTGGGGATCTCCCGGAAGGCCAGCAGGCCGGGGACGTACGGGAAGGAGATCCGGCCGACGGCGGTGGCCTCGGCGACCACCCGCAGCGTGGCGGCGTCCAGCACGACGGCCGCCGCGGCGACGACGTCCGACTCGTCGTCGTAGGCGACGTCGACCCCTGTCACGTGCCCCGTCCCCGGCGGCGGTCCCGGCTCGTCCAGCACCAGGCGGGCGCGCAACTCGTCCTGGAGGGCGCGGGCCTGCTCCTCGGTCGTGGGCCAGCCCTCGGGAATGCCTGCGGTCGTCGTCATGGTGCGAGGAGCCTACGGCGTGGCACGGCCGGGCCGGGGCGGCGGGGTGGGGCCTTGCCGTGCGGGGTGGGGAGGACGTCCGCTCCCGGTGCTCCGGGACGGGCTCGCGGTCCGGCCGCGTGTGCCGGTGGCGGGCCCGTCCCGCGCGGGCCCGGTCAGTTCTTGCCCAGGGCCCGCTGGAGCTGCTGCTTGTTCATGTCCGAACGGCCGTGGATGTTGCGCCGCTTGGCCTCTTCGTAGAGCTGGTCGTAGGTGGGACCCTGGGAGCCGTGGCCCGAGCGCTGTCCGCCGCGCCGGCCGGAGGACATGTCCTGCGTGGAGACGCGGCTCGCGGTCTTGGACTCGCCCGAGCGGGCGCGTTCCTTGTTCACCGTGCGCGCGGCGATCTCCTCGGCCCGGCCGGTGCTCCGGCCCTGCTCCAGCTCGCTCTCCTTGATGTGTTCGTACTGGCGCTCGCGTTTGGGACTGGACCCGCGTGGCATGTCGTTCACTTCCTCTCTGTCAAGGAACGGATACCCGCATCCTGGAACAATTCGTCACATCAGACGATGTTCAGTCCGCCAGTCGAGCGATCCGCCCCTTCTCCCCGGATGCCCAGCATCCGCCGTCCCAGGCACAGTCGACGGTGTCGTACGAACCGGTGTCGACCGTGCGCCAGCTCCGGCCGCCGTCGGTGGTGAGGTCGGTCCCGGTGGGGCCGACCGCGAGGGCGGACGTCCGGGTGTACGGGAGCCAGGCGGCGCCGGAGCGGTAGGCCGGCGGCGGCACGGCGGACGGCCGCCAGGTGCGCCCGCCGTCGGAACTCGTGGCGGACGCGCGCGGCGACGCCTGGTCGGCGCGGTAGTCACCGCCGACCGCCAGCGCGTGCGTACGGTCCCGGACGGCCAGCGCGAAGACGCCCTTGGCCGGGTCGCCCGCCGGGACCGGCACATCGGTGGCCCGCCAGGTCAGCCCGCGGTCAGAAGAGTGCAGCACGCGCGCGCGTGCGCCGCCGCCGGTGGCCAGCCACACGTCCCGCGGCCCGGAGGCGACCAGGCACTGGCCGCTCGCGGCGAACCCCGCCTCGCCGGGCTGGGCGGCCGGCATGCCCCGGTCGGGCAGCACCTTCCAGGAGCGGCCGCCGTCGGCGGTGGACAGGATGCGGAACCTGCCGTCGACCGGGTCGCTCATCGCCAGGCCGTGCCGGGAGTCGAAGAAGGCGAGGCAGTCGTAGAAGGCGGCGGTGTCGGTGTTGCGGAAGGACTCCGTCCAGGTCGCCCCGCCGTCCTCGGTGCGGTACACCCGGGACGCCTCGCCCTCGCCGATGGCCAGCGCCACGGCCCGCCGCGCGTCGAACGCCTCGATGTCCCGGAACTCCAGGTCCGCGCCGCCGGCCGGTGAGACGTTCCGCCAGGAGGTGCCGCCGTCGGTGGTGCGCAGCACGGTGCCGCCGGTGCCGGCCACCCAGGCGGTGCGGCGGCTGACGGCGGACAGCCCGCGGAAGCGGACGTCCGGGGCGCCGCCGTCCGTCAGCCGCCAGTGCGGCGCGTGCGGCCGCCGCGCCCCCGCCGCGTCCCGGTCCCCGCCGCCCGCCTGGGCGGGCACGGCCGCCGACACGGCCAGCACCGCCACTCCCAGGGCCACGGCCGCCGTCCGCCCGGTCCGGGCCGCCGGTCCGCTCCCCCGGCTCGTGCTGCCCACGCCGCTCGTACGGCTCGTGCTGCTCGTACGGCTCATGCTGCTCGTACGGCTCATCCGTCGCATCGTTCCCCAGCGCCTCATGGCGGGCGAAGCTAGCCCACCGGCCGGACGGCGTCCAGACGTCCTCCGCCAACTCCCGCCGCACGCACGGCGGAACACCGGAGGACCGGCCCGGCCGAGACTCATGTCACTCGCATGCATGAACGCGGTGACCGAGGTCACTCGCTCCCCGTGTGCACTCAACGGCTGATTCAGTCGTCTCTTCCAGTGCCCGAGCTTCATCCACCCGGACGTGTCCCCCGGCCGTCAGACGTCACAAGGGAGCAAGGCGTTGTCCACCGTCATCGAGCAGACCGTCGAGGCACGCCTGGTCGCGGCAGCCCCGCGGATGCCCAGCATCCCCGCCACACTGCACTACGACCGGAGCGACCCGTTCGCCGTCCGCATGACCTTCCCGGCGCCCGCCACCCTCGAAGGTGTCGAGGTCTGCTGGACGTTCGCCCGCGATCTGCTGGCGGCCGGTCTGCGCGAGCCCGAGGGGCACGGGGACGTCCGTGTGCGCCCCTACGGGTACGACCGCACCGTCCTGGAGTTCCACGCCCCGGAGGGCACCGCCGTGGTGCACGTCCTCAGCGGTGAGATACGGCGTTTCCTCCAGGCGACGGGCGAGCTGGTGCCCATGGGTCTGGAGTACCGGCAGCTCGACCTCGACCACGACCTCGCCGAGCTGATGCGGGACGTGCTCTGACCCCGCTCCGGGCCGGGAACGACCCCAGGACCGGCTGCTAGCTGTAGTGACCCGCAGCGTTCCGGTCGGCGCGGGCCGGAAGCGCGTTCAGGGCGGCGTAGCCGAAGCCGTCCGCCGGGGCGCCGAGGGTGCCCTGCGCCAGCAGCTCCCGCACGGCACGGCGGGCGGCGGCGTAGGCGGTCTCGGCGAGGGCGGATCCGGCGCTCACCCGTGCGACGCCGAGGGCGGCCAGCTCGGCGACCGGCGGGGCACCGGGGACGGCCAGCACGTTGAGCGGACCGTCGACGCCGTCGGCGAGCGCCTTCACCACGCCCGGATCGACGGCCCCGGGCACGAAGACGCCGTCGGCGCCCGCCGCGCGGTAGGCGGCGGCCCGCTCCAGCGTGGCGTCCACACCTCCGGCGCCGCGCAGGAAGGTGTCGACGCGGGCGTTGACGAACAGCGGCACCCCTGCCGCGTCCGCCGCCTCGCGCGCCGCCGCCAGCCGCTCCGCCTGCTCGGCCACCGACCGCAGCGCGCCCCCGCCCGCCTCGTGCGCGGCGTCCTCGATGTTGACGCCCACCGCTCCGGCGGCGAGCACCGCGCGGACGGTGGCGGCCACTCCGGCGGCGTCCTTCGCATAGCCGCTCTCGATGTCCGCGCTGACCGGCAGGCCGGTGACGGCGGTGACGCGGGCGAGGGCGGCCAGCGCCCGGTCCCGGTCCAGCCGGTCGCCGTCCGCCTCGCCCAGCGCCCAGGCGAGCCCCGCGCTGGTGGTCGCCACGGCCGCAGCGCCCGCCTCCTCGGCGAGCCGTGCGCTCATCGCGTCCCAGGCGTTGGGCAGCACCAGCGGGCGGCCCGGGACATGCAGGGCGCGGAAGGCGAGGGCGCGCCCGCGCAGGGTGTTCGTATCGGCGTTCGACTTCGTCATGCCCGGAACTCAACCAGGCGGACGCGGGACACGGCTGGCAGAAATCCGCCGTGTACGCGACGCGCGGGGCGGGCTGGAGGCAGCCGGTTCGGGCCGGGGGCCGAGGCGGGTCAGGCCCGGTGGAAGGGTCCGGGGCGGGTCAGGGTCGGCGGAAAGGTCCGGGGCAGGTCAGGCCCGGCAGAAAGACCCGGGGCGGGTCAGGCCCGGCAGGCAGGTTCAGGACGAGACAGGCCCGGCGGGCGGGTCCGGGGCGGACAGGCCGAGTGGCCGGTACGGTGCGGGCCAGAGCAGGTAGGCCCGGGACGGGCCGGGCCGCGTAGGCCGGTACGGGGCGGGCCGGACCAGGCGGTTCGGTACGGAACGGACCGGGCCAAGCAGGCAGGTCCGGGGCGGCGGGGCAGGCCGAGTGGGGCCGTGTGGGGTGGTTCGAGTCGGGCGGGCGTCCTGGGCCGACGCGGCTCAGCCGCGCGCAGGTGCCGCCGTCGCGGCCTCCCAGGGCGCGGGCGAGACGGAAGGCTCAACCGCGCGCGGGCGCCGCAGCCGTGACCGTCGCGGACAATGCCGCGCGCAGCTCGTCGAGGACCCGGCCGAGGGCCGGATCCGCCGCCGCGGCGCGCCCGGCCAGTTCGTCGGCGCGCCGCTCCCGGGCGGCCCGGTCGGCGCCGGGCGGGGCGGGGAGCAGCCCCGCGGCCACCGCGAGGACGGCGACGAGCGCGTCGCGCGCGTCGGCCGCCGCGGCGGGCCGGGTGCCGTCCAGCAGCCGTCGCGCCCGCTCGCGCAGGGCGGCCGGGACCCCGGCGCGCGCCGGGGTGTACCGCGCGGGCGGCAGGAGGCCGAGCGCGCGCCGCGGCCCCGCGCGCAGCCATCCCCCGGCGGTCAGCTGCTCCCGTACGGCCGTGAAGGTGTACCCGGCCCACGCGCTCACCCAGCCCCGCCAGGGGCGCGGCCCGGACTCCCGGACGAGTTCGAGCAGGCCGTCCAGGACCGGGTCGCCGGTCGAGGAGTCGAGGTCGGCGGGGGTGGCGACGCCGTGGTCGTCGACGAGCAGTCCGCGCTGGGCCAGTTCGGCCAGGGCACCGGCCCGGACCAGGCGGGGCAGGACGTCGGCGCCGTGCAGCGGCCGGGCGCTGTCCCAGGCCAGCAGGGACAGCCGGGCGGGCAGGGAGAGCGGGGGCCGCCGGGGTGCGGCGGAGCGCGCGCCGTCGGTCATGGCCGGCCTCCTTCCCTGGGCGGGGGGGGTCCGCCCGTAATCGCGTTGACAGCCCTGGGGGCCGCTCCTACGGTGTACAGCGGTTCTGTTGCCGTCGATCGGAGAAGGACGTTGTCCGTCTGAGGTCCTGAGACACCGCGTCACACCGCACAGGTGTGTGCGTCGCGTGCGACCTCGGCGTCGAGCCGTCCTGACGGAGTCCGGCCCAGGGCATTTCTTCTGCCCCGTGGCGTCCCTCCCACACGGTGTCCGTGGCCCCGCGGTGTCCAGGTGCATGTCCGCTTCCCGTACCCACCGCATCCAGCACCCGCGAGGCGCCCATGTCAGCATCCCTCACCTGTTCGTCCCTGTCCTTCGCCTGGCCGGACGGGACCTCCGTCCTCTCCGGCCTCGACGCCGCCTTCGGCCCCGGCCGCACCGGGCTCGTCGGCGTCAACGGCTCGGGAAAGTCCACCCTGTTGAGACTGCTCGCCGGTGAGCTGACCCCGTCCGGCGGCACGGTCCGCGCGGTCGGCGAGGTCGGACACCTGCCGCAGAACGTCACGCTCGACACCGCGCTCCGCGTCGACGAGGCGCTCGGCATCGCCGCGCGGCGGGCCGCGCTGCACGCCATCGAGGCGGGCGACGCGTCCGAGGAGCACTTCGAGACCGTCGGCGACGACTGGGACGTGGAGGAACGCGCCCTGGCCGCCCTCGGCGAACTCGGGCTCGGCCACCTCGGGCTCGACCGCACCGTCGCGGAGGTGTCCGGCGGCGAGTCGGTCCTGCTGCGGCTGGCCGCGCTGCTGCTGCGCCGGCCCGAGGTGCTGCTCCTGGACGAGCCGACCAACAACCTCGACCTGTACGCGCGGAGACGGCTGTACGCGGCCGTCTCCGCCTGGCCGGGCGTGCTGGTCGTGGTCAGTCACGACCGCGGTCTGCTGGAGCTGGCCGACCGGATCGCCGATCTGCGCTCCGGGGAGATCACCTGGTACGGCGGCAGCTTCTCGGCGTACGAGCAGGCGCTGGCCGTCGAGCGGGAGGCCGCCGAGCGGATGGTCCGGGTCGCCGGGACCGATCTGCGCCGCCAGCGCCGTGAACTGGCCGACGCGCACGTGAAACTGGCCCGCCGCAAGCGCTACGGCCAGAAGATGTACGACACCAGACGCGAGCCCAGGGCGGTGATGAACCAGCGCAAGCGCTCCGCGCAGGAGTCGGCGGGCAAGCACCGCCTGATGCACGAGGAGAAGCTGGCCGAGGCCAGGGAGCGGCTCGACGAGGCGGTGGAGGCGGTGCGCGACGACGACGAGATCCGGATCGAGCTGCCGTACACGGCCGTACCGCCGGGCCGTGCCGTCCTCACCCTGCGGGACCTGGAGACGGCCCACGGCGCGTGTGCGCGCGGCGGCCTGGACCTGTACGGACCGGAACGGATCGCGCTGGTCGGGCGCAACGGCGCGGGCAAGACGACGCTGCTGCGCACGGTCGCCGGGGAGCTGGCGCCGGTGGCGGGCGAGGCGGTGGCGCACGTGCCGCTGCGGTTCCTGCCGCAGCGCCTCGACGTCCTCGACGATCGGCTGAGCGTCGCCGAGAACGTGGCCCGGTTCGCGTCGGACGCCACGGACAACCGGGTCCGGGCCCGGCTCGCCCGCTTCCTGTTCCGGGGCGCCCGCGCCGACCAGCCGGCCGCTACGCTGTCCGGCGGCGAGCGCTTCCGGGCGGCACTGGCCGCGCTGATGCTGGCCGAGCCAGCGCCGCAGCTCCTGCTGCTGGACGAACCGACGAACAATCTGGACCTGGCGAGCGTGCGCCGGCTGACCACCGCTCTGGAGTCCTACGAGGGCGCCCTGTTGGTGGCGAGCCACGATCTGCCGTTCCTGGAGTCGATCGGCATCACCCGGTGGCTGCTCCTGGAGGAGGGAAGACTGACGGAGACCACCCGGGAGGCGGTCGGGGATCCCACGTAGCGGCGGGCTCCCGGCGGTGTGACTTGCCTCTCTCCCGGCGGGGCGCACAGCGCCCTCGTCCGGGTGAACGGGTCGCCCGCCCGGCTCCGGGACCTGCGGGTCCCGGAGCCGTCCCGCGCCCGCCGCTTCTCCCGGCCGTGCGGTCTGATCAGTGATCTTTACGACGCCCTTAACCTACGGCTTCGTAACCTACGGTCTCGTAGCCTACGATCCCGTAGGTTGACGGATCCGGCACCGCTCGCCGGTTCCCGCGTACATCGAGCTGTCCCCCCGCACGTCGTCGTGCGCTCTGTTCCCGCATGTACCCGCCGGCCCCGCCCGCGCGCGTCCCCTTGGAGTTCTCTTGACGATCACTTCCTCGCACCTCGGCAGTTCGTCCGCCTGGACCGACGCGCGGCTGCTCTACGCGCTGGAAGAGGTGGTCGAGAAGGAACTCGACCGGCATCTGCGGGTCGCCAAGGACTGGATGCCGCACGAGTACGTCCCCTGGAGCGACGGCCGGAACTTCCCCGGGCTCTTCGAGGACGGCGAGGCGTGGGAGAAGGAGCAGTCGAAGGTCACGGAGATCGGCCGGATCGCCCTCGTCGTCAATCTGCTGACCGAGGACAACCTGCCCAGCTACCACCACGAGATCGCCACGCTCTTCGGCCGTGACGGCGCCTGGGGGACCTGGGTGCACCGCTGGACCGCGGAGGAGGGCAGGCACGGCATCGTGATGCGCGACTACCTGCTGGCCTCGCGCGCGGTCGACCCGGACCAGCTGGAGCGGTTCCGGATGTCGCACATGAGCGAGGGCTTCGAGTCCGACAACAGCCACTCGATGCTGCACTCGGTGGCCTATGTCGCCTTCCAGGAGCTGGCCACGCGGATCTCGCACCGCAACACCGGCCACCAGTCGGGCGACCCGGTCTGCGACCGCATGCTCGCGCGCATCGCGGCCGACGAGAACCTGCACATGATCTTCTACCGCAATCTGCTCAAGGCGGCCTTCGAGATCGCCCCCGACCTCACGATGCGGGCGGTGCGGGACGTCGTGGTCGGCTTCCGCATGCCGGGTCACGGCATTCCGGGCTTCGAGCGGGCGGCGGCCCAGATGGCCATCGGCGAGGTCTACAACCTGCGCATCCACCACGACGACGTGCTCCAGCCCGTGCTGCGCTATCTGAAGATCATGGAGATCGGCGGTCTCGGCCCCGAGGGGCTGCGCGCGCAGGAGGAGCTGGGCCTGTTCATGGGCGGCCTGAACACGGAGGCCGCCAAGTTCGACGAGAAGCTGGCGGCGCGCAAGGCGCGGCTGGCGGCGCGGGCCGGCGGCTGACCCTACTGCGCCCTGCGGCGCAGGTTCTGCCGTTCCTTCTCGGACAGCCCGCCCCAGACGCCGAAGCGCTCGTCGTTGGCGAGCGCGTACTCCAGGCAGGCCGGGCGCATCTCGCACAGCGCGCAGATGCGCTTGGCCTCGCGCACGGAGCTGCCCGGTTCCGGGAAGAAGAACTCCGCCCCGGTCTGCGCGCACAGGGCCTGGGCCTGCCAGGCGGGGTCGGCCGGTGTGATCGTTTCGATGTGCATGGGCGAGATCGTGCCGGACGGCGAAAAACGTTCGATTAACGCGCGGTCAACGCCGGCGGCAGGCGCCTTCCGCCGCCCTCCGGTGCGTTCCGATGATGGCCTCCCGGACAGCCGCCGCGCACGGCGGCGCGCGGAGCGGCGGCGCTTCGGCGGCGGTCGTCCGGGGGCGGTGCGAGACTCGGTGGAGCGGACCACGCGTCCCTTCGAAGGAGGGCGACGATGCTCACCACCCGTTTCGCCGACGGCGCTCCGAACTGGACCGACGTCACCGTTCCCGATCCCGGCGCCGCCCGTTCCTTCTACGGCGGGCTCTTCGGCTGGGAGTTCCGGTCGGCCGGACCCGACGCCGGCGGCTACGGCTTCTTCCTGCTCGACGGCCGGATCACGGCCGGTGCGATGCCCGCCCCTGCGGACGGGGGCCCGTCCGCCTGGACCGTGTACTTCCGGTGTGCCGACGCGCGGGCGACCGCACAGGCCGCCGAGGAGGCACACGGCAGGGTGCTGGTCGCGCCGGTGGACGTGCTGGGCCAAGGGCACACGGCCCTCCTCGCCGACCGGGCCGGGGCGCCGTTCGGCCTCTGGCAGCCGGGGCGGCGCCAGGGACTCGACGCGGCCGGGGAGCCCGGCTCGCTGTGCTGGGTGGAGCTGTACACGCCCGACCTGGCGGCGGCCGCCGCCTTCTACCACCGGGTGCTCGGCCTGGAGACGTCGGCGGTCCCCCTCCCCGACGGCACCTACACCTGCGTCCACCCCGCCGACGGCGGCCAGGACGCCATGTTCGGCGGTGTCGTCCCGCTCGGCGACGATCCGGTGGCGGCCCGGACGGGGCCGTACTGGCTGCCGTACTTCGCCGTCGCGGACGCCGACACCACCGAGGCCCGTGCCGTGGAGCTGGGCGGCGGGATCCTCCTGCCGGTCACCGAGGTCCCGGACGTCGGCCGCGTCGCCCGGCTCACCGACCCGTCCGGCGCCCGCTTCGCGGTCCTCGAACCGGCACCGCGGCGGCAGCCGGGGTAGCCGGGCGGTCCGGACGTGCGGTGGGCGGCTTCGGAGTCAGGGTGCCGAAGGAAAGGCGGGCCGCTCACCGCGATGCTTCGTATGCCTCGCGGACGGCTGCGGGAACGCGCCCGCGATCGTTGACGAGGTAGCCGTTCGCGCGCGCCCAAAGGCGTATCGCCTCGGCCTGCGGACCGCCATCAGGCATACGGCGCCCTGCCGTACCTGCTGCGTCACCCCCTTCCAGCCGGTCGGCCACGGCCTGGAAGAAGGCGGCCAACGAGGCGTGTTCGGCGTCGCGGGGGAAAGCACCTTCGGTCCAGGAACCGACCTTCCCTGTGCGTATGTCCAGGAATCTCCCGTAGAAGCCGTCGCTCTCCGCGGAGACCGGCACCCACTCCCGGCGCCAGGACGGGCGGTCGGGGTCCGCGGACGGCTCCCTCTCCGCCATGGCCACTTTGTGGAGGTGGACACGCTCGATGTCCGTGAGGCCGAGGAGCAGTCCGCCGCTGGGAAGGACTCCCCCGCATCCCAGCGCCACCAGAGGCGATCGGGAATCGGGCCGCCTGCCGGCATCGAGGTCGTTCGCCAGCAGCCACTGCCGCATCTCCGTCGGGAGCACCAGACCCATGCGCGTCTCGGTGGCCCTGACGGCCGTCGCGCTTCCCGGGCCGCCGAGGGCGGCGAAGACAGCCGGGGCGTGCTGCTCCAGCCATCCGGTCACCCGGCCCCACGCCTGTCGTACGTCTCCGACGTCGTGCGTCGGCATGCCGCTCATGGGTGAACCGTACGCGGAGCCACTGACATCGAGCTCGACGGCGGCGGCCGGCCGGAGCCGGGGCGGTGCGCCCGGAAAGGGAGACGGGTACGGGTGCAGGTGCGGGTACGGCCGGGGTGCGCTACGCGGACGCCCGGCGGATCAGTTCGGTCGGCAGGACGAGGCTGCGTCCGGTGTCCCCGGCGGGACCGGCGGGCCTGGCAGGTCCGGTGGGGCCGGCGGGCCTGGCAGGTCCGGTGGGGCCGGGCGGGGCGGTGTCGCGGCCCCGCAGCAGCAGGCGGGCCATCAGGCGGCCCATCCCCTCGATGTCCTGGCGGACCGTCGTCAGGGGCGGATCGGTCTGTTCGGCCAGCGGCAGCATGTCGTCGAAGCCGACGACGGCGACGTCCTCGGGCACCCGCAGCCCGCGGGCGCGCAGCACGCGCAGCGCGCCCGAGGCGGTGAGGTCGTTCGCGGCGAAGACCGCGTCGAGATCGGGCACCCGGTCCAGGAGTTCACCGAGGGCGCGCTCGCCCCCGGCGGGCGTGAAGTCGCTCTCCGCGATCAGCCGGGGATCGCCCCCGTCCATGACGTCCCGGTAGCCTTCGAGCCGGTCCGCCGCCGAGGTCTGGTCCAGCGGCCCGCAGATGTGGGCGATCCGCCGCCGGCCGAGCCCGGCCAGGTGCCGTACGGCCGTCCGGGCGCCGCCCCGGTTGTCGCTGTCGACGTAGGCCGCCTCCCGCATGCCGTCGCTCCAGCCGGGCCGCCCGCCGAACACGGTCGGCACCCCGGCGCGCTGGATCAGCGCGGGCAGCGGATCGTCGAGGTGGAGGGAGAAGACCAGCGCGCCGTCGACGTGGCCGCCCGCCAGATAGCGCCCGACCCGGGCGTGGTCCTCGCGGCCCTCGGTGAGCAGCAGCACGAGCTGGATGTCGTGGGCCGTCAGCTCCTTGCTGATGCCGCGCAGTTGGCGGGCGAAGAAGGGGTCGGCGAAGACCCGGGTCTCCGGTTCGGCGATGACGACGGCGACGGCGTCGTGCCGCTTGGTCACCAGGCTGCGGGCGGCCTGGTTGGGCACATAGCCGAGTTCGTCCACGGCCCGGCGGACCCGTGCGGCGAGGGGTTCGCGCACGCCGTCCCCGCCGTTGACCACCCGGGACACGGTGGCCCGGGACACCCCCGCCCGCGCGGCCACCGCCTCCAGTGTGGGACGCGGCGCGGTCTCGCTCACTTCGGGACTCCTCACGGGCGGCTGCGGATCAGGATAGCCCGGTGATCCGCCCGTGGTGAGAGCGCTTTCCCGGCCGGTGCCGGCCGCCGGAGGCCGCCCTCAGCCGAGGAGGTCGACATGCCGTCCGACACCCAGTTCCCCGGCGCGCCGGTAGGCGGTCCAGGCGACCGCCAGGTCCTGCCAGGGCAGGCCGACCGGCGCGTAGACGGTACGGGCCGAGGCGTCGGGCCGCCCGGGACGCGTGCCGTCCAGTACCTCGCCGAGCGTGGCGTCGGCGGCCGAGACGGGCAGCCCCGCCGCGGCCAGCACGCCCATGGCGGCGGCCGGTTCGCGGTCGTCGACCACGAGCACGGCGGCGCGCAGCAGGTCCGCCGCCAGTTCCCGCTTGCCCGGCTCGTCGCTGCCCAGGCTGGTGAGGTGGGTGCCCTCCCGGACGTCGGCGAGGCCCAGCAGCGGCTGCCGGGACCAGGTGGCCAGGACGACGGTCTCCGCGCGGGCGGCGACCTCGGCGGCGGAGCCCAGTACCCGGCCGCCGTACCGGGCGGCGAACTCGGCCGCGCGGCCGGGGTCCAGATCGTGGATGACCAGGTCCCGGCGGGGGCGCAGGGTGTCCAGGGCGCGCACGGTCGCCTCGGCCTGGGCGCCCGCGCCCACCACGCCGAGGACCGTGTCGTCCCCGGCCGCGGCCAGCAGGTGGGTGCCCAGGGCGGCGGCCGTGCCGGTGCGCCGGGCGGTGACGGTGGCGGAGTCCAGCAGGGCGAGCAGTTCGCCGTCCCGGCCGCTGTGCAGGCAGATCACGCCGCGCAGGGCGGGGCGCGCGCCGGGGAACTTGGCGTTGACCTTGACGGTGTAGGCGTCGATGCCCGGCAGCAGGCCGGGGATCAGGGCGGTGGCCGTGCCGGGGAAGGGCAGGTCGGTGCGGATCCGCTGTCCGGGGACCGTGGTGTGCGGGGCTCGGCGGAAGCCCTCGCGCAGGGCGTCTACGCAGTCGGCGGGGTCCAGGACGGCTTCGAGGTCGCGACGGGTGAGCAGTAGGGTCACCCGGCCATGATCCGCCGGTGCGGGCGCGGCGGGTCTCCCGGGTCCCGGTTCCGTCTCCCGTCTCCCGTCGTACGCCGTGCTGCACTGCGGGCGGTGCCCGCCTCCTGTCCCGGCCCGGCTCAGGAGGCGTTCCCGGTCCGGCTCAGATGCGCTCCCGGCCCGGCTCAGAAGGTGCTCCCGGTCCGGCTCAGGAGGCGGCGGGGTTCTGCCCGGCGGCCCTGGCCCGGCTCGGCTGCACCCGCTTCGGCTCCCCCGGCATCTTCGGGTACTCGGGCGGATACGGCAGATCGCCCAGCCCGTGGTCGCGTTCGTCGCGCGCGGCCAGATCGAGCAGGGCGTCCAGCGCGTAGGCGTGGTCGTCCATGTCGGCGTGCACGTCACCGGCCTCGGCGAAGCGGGCGGGCATCGTGGTGATGTCGAAGTCGCGCGGGCGGGCGGTGGGCACCTCCTCCCAGCGCAGCGGCGCGGAGACCGGGGCGTGCGGGCGCGGGCGTACGGAGTAGGCGGAGGCGATGGTGCGGTCGCGGGCGGTCTGGTTGTAGTCGACGAAGATGCGCGCGCCGCGCTCCTCCTTCCACCACTTGGTGGTGACCTGCTCCGGCATGCGGCGCTCCAGCTCCCGGCCCACGGCGATGGCGGCCCGCCGCACCTGGGTGAAGGTCCAGCGCGGCTCGATGGGCACGAAGACGTGCAGTCCGCGTCCGCCGGAGGTCTTGGGCCAGCCGCGCAGGCCGCCGAACTCGTCGAGGACGGCGCGCAGTTCAGCGGCGGCGCGGACGGCGTCGGTGTAGTCGGTGCCGGGCTGCGGGTCGAGGTCGATGCGCAGTTCGTCGGGGTGCTCGACGTCGTCGCGCCGGACCGGCCAGGGGTGGAAGGTGAGGGTGCCGTACTGGGCCGCCCAGACCACCGCCGCCTGCTCGGTGGGGCACATCTCGTCGGCGCTGCGTCCGCTGGGGAAGGTGATGTGGGCGGTCGGGATCCAGTCGGGCATGCCCCGGGGCGCGCGCTTCTGGTAGAACCACTCGCCGTCGATGCCGTCCGGGTAGCGCTCCAGGGTGGTGGGCCGTTCGCGCAGGGCACGCAGGATGCCGGGCGCGACCGCCTGGTAGTACCGGGCGACGTCCAGCTTGGTGTATCCGTGCTCCGGGAAGAACACCTTGTCCGGGCTGGACAGCCGTACGGTCCGGCCGGCCACGTCGAGTTCCACCGCTTCGCCCATGCGAGCCACGGTAGGCGTACCCCGCACACCTCGCACACCGGGCGAAAGGCGCGTACCGCGCGCACAATCGCAGCCATGGAGCTGCCCGTGATGCCGCCCGTGAAGCCCATGCTCGCCAAGCCGGTGGCGCGCATCCCGCCGGGGATGCACTACGAGGCGAAGTGGGACGGGTTCCGGGCGATCGTGTTCCGCGACGGGGCCGAGGTCGAGCTGGGCAGCCGGACGGGCAAGCCGCTGACCAGGTACTTCCCGGAGCTGGTCGCGGCGTTCCGGGAGCGGCTGCCCGAGCGGTGCGTGCTGGACGGGGAGATCGTGATCGCGCGTGAGGGGCGGCTCGACTTCGACGCGCTGACCGAGCGGATCCATCCGGCCGACTCGCGGGTGCGCACGCTGGCGGAGCGGACCCCGGCCTCCTTCGTGGCGTTCGACCTGCTGGCGCTGGACGCCGAGACCCTGCTCGACGTAGCGCTGGCGGACCGGCGGGCGCTGCTGGAGCGGGCGCTCGCGGGGGCGGGGGCGCCGGTGCACGTGGCGCCGGCGACGACGGACATCAACGTGGCCCGGCAGTGGTTCGAGCAGTACGAGGGGGCCGGGCTCGACGGGGTGATCGCCAAGCCGCCGGGGCTGCCCTACCTCCAGGACCAGCGGGCCATGTTCAAGATCAAGCACGAGCGGACGGCGGACGTGGTGGTGGCCGGCTACCGCCTGCACAAGAGCGGCCCGGTCGTGGGCTCGCTGCTGCTCGGGCTCTACGACGGCCGGGGCGTCCTCCAGCACGTGGGGGTGGCGGCGGCGTTCCCGATGAAGCGGCGCGCCGAACTGATCGAGGAGCTGGCGCCGTTGCGCATGGACGATCCGGCCGGGCATCCGTGGGCCGCGTGGTCCGAGGAGGCGGCGCACGAGTCGGCCCGGCTGCCGGGCGCGCCGAGCCGCTGGTCGGGCCGCAAGGACCTGTCGTGGGTGCCGCTGCGGCCGGAGCGGGTGGCCGAGGTGGCGTACGACCACATGGAGAACGGGGCCCGGTTCCGGCACACGGCGCGCTTTCGCCGCTGGCGCCCGGACCGGGCCCCGGAGAGCTGCACGTACGCCCAGCTGGAGGAGCCCGTCCGCTACGACCTGGCGCGGATCCTCGGCCCCTGACGCGGCCGGCCTCCCGCTCCGCCAGGCCATGGCGTCATGTCCGCCGGGTCAGGGCGTCATCAGGATCTTCACCGCGCCGTCCTGCTTGTGCTGGAACATCTCGTAGGCGTGCGCGGCCTCGGACAGCGGGACCCGGTGGGTGGCGAAGTCGTCGACGCCGAGCGGGTCCTCGTCGGTGAGGTAGGGCAGGATGTCGTCGGTCCAGTGGCGGACGTTGGCCTGGCCCATCCGGATCTGGAGCTGCTTGTCGAACATGGTGAGCAGCGGCAGCGGGTCGGCCTGGCCGCCGTAGACACCGGACAGGGAGATGGTGCCGCCGCGGCGCACCAGGTCGATGGCGGTGTACAGGGCGGTGAGCCGGTCGACGCTGAAGCGTTCGGAGAGCGGGCCGCTCAGGGCGCGCGGCATCATCGCGGCGGCCTGCTGCACGAACCGGGCCACATGGCTGCCGTGCGCCTCGGTGCCGACGGCGTCGATCACCGCGTCCGGGCCGCGCCCGTCGGTCTGGTCGTGCACCGCGGCGACCAGGTCCTTCTCGTGGTCGAAGTCGCGCAGGTCGTACGTCTCCACGCCGCGCCGCCGGGCCCGGTCCAGCCGTTCGGTGACCAGGTCGACGCCGAAGACCCGGCCGGCGCCGCGCGCCAGGGCGATCCGGCAGGCCATGTCGCCGATCGGACCGAGGCCGAGCACGGCGACGGTGCCGCCGCGCGGGACGTCGGCGTAGGCGACGGCCTGCCAGGCGGTGGGCAGCACGTCGGAGAGGTAGACGAAGCGGTCGTCTGACGGACCCTGCGGCACCTTGATCGGGCCGTACTGGGCCTGCGGGACGCGCAGGTACTCGGCCTGGGCGCCCGGGACGGCGCCGTAGAGCCGGGTGTAGCCGAACAGGGCGGCGCCCATGTGCTCGCTGGTGACCTGGGTGGTCTCGCACTGCGTCTGGAGGCCCGCGGAGCACATGTGGCAGTGGCCGCAGGAGATCTGGAACGGTACGACGACCCGGTCACCGGGTCGGAGGCCGCTCACCTCGGAGCCGACCTCCTCGACGATGCCCATCGGTTCGTGGCCGAGGATGTCGCCGGGGGTCATGAACGGGGTCAGCACCTCGTACAGGTGCAGGTCGGAGCCGCACAGGCCGGTCGAGGTGATGCGGATGACCGCGTCGGTGGGTTCCTTGATCGTGGGGTCGGGGACGTCCTCCACCCGGACGTCGCGCTTGCCCTGCCAGGTCACTGCCTTCATCGTGTCGCGCTCCTTCCGCACGCCGGGCCCCTCGGCCGACGGCCGGGTACCCGGGCCCGGACGGGCCAACCGGTGCGCGAGGCGGGCCCGTCCGGGGCGGGCGGAGGCCGGTCCAGATGGGCGCGGCCCCCGGTTCAGGCGCGGGCGGCGGGTTCCGCCGGGTTACGCAGGCCCTCGGCGGCGTCCGCGACGCGCCGGATCAGGTCGAAGAACTGGGTCTGCTCGGCGGGGCTGAGCGGGCCCAGGAAAACCTGGTTCATCCGGGCGGTGCGCACGGTGAGCCTGCGGTGGGTGCGCTCGCCCTCCGCGGTCGGCCGGAGCAGGAAGCGGCGGCCGTCCCCGGGGTCACGGACCTTGCCGAGCAGACCGCGGCGTTCGAGGCGGCTGACGACCTCGGCGATGGTGGAGCGGTCGAGCCCGACCCGCTCCCCCACGGTGCGCTGGTCGAGTCCGGGCTCGGCGACCAGCGCGTTGAGCACGGCGAACTGCGGTGAGGTGATCTCCTCGGAGACCATCGTGTTCCACAGCAGGTAGTGGGCCTGCTGGAGGCGCCGGGCCAGGTGCCCGGGGTGGGTCGTCAGGTCCACCGCGGCCATGAGCGCTCCTCGTTCTCGCAGGCGCATACTGCGCCCCATTCTGTAGGTGCACTTCTGTAGGTGCACTGAACAATATCTCCATGGGGCCGTCCCCCGGTCCCGTGACACGCGGATGATGTGAACCACTGGTCAGAACCCTTGACGGCCTCCGGCGACGGTGGCAGCGTGAGGCTCGCTCGCGGAAATACTCAGTGCCCTGACTATCCACGGCGACTGTCCACGGCGCCGGACCGACGGTGCCGTCCGGTGCCGTCCGGCAGGGCCCCGGCAGAGACGAGGCGTGTTCGATGGACAAGGTGGTCCCCACTGCCGCCCAGGCGGTGGCCGACGTGGGCGACGGCGCGTCGCTGGCGGTGGGCGGATTCGGGCTCAGCGGCGTGCCGAACGTGCTGATCCAGGCGCTGTACGAGCGCGGGAGCGGCGCCCTGTCGGTCGTCTCGAACAACTGCGGCGCGCTGGAGTCCGGCCTCGCCGTGCTCCTCGCGGCCGGCCGGATCGCCCGGGTGACCGGCTCCTACATCGGCGCCAACAAGGAGTTCGCCCGCCAGTACCTGGCCGGCGAGCTGGAGGTGGAGCTGATCCCGCAGGGCACGCTGGCCGAGCGGCTGCGGGCCGGCGGCGCCGGGATCCCCGCCTTCTACACCCCCGCCGGTGTCGGCACCCAGGTCGCCGACGGCGGACTGCCCTGGCGCTACGACGGACAGGGCGGCGTCGCCCTCGCCTCGCCGCCGAAGGAGGTCCGCGACTTCGACGGCGCCTCCTACGTCCTGGAGCGCGGCATCCGCACCGACTTCGCGCTGGTCCGCGCCGCCCGCGGCGACCGGCACGGGAACCTGGTGTTCGCCAAGTCCGCCCGCAACTTCAACCCGCTGGCCGCCATGGCGGGCAGGGTGACCGTCGCGGAGGTCGAGGAACTGGTCGAGCCGGGCGAGCTGGACCCGGACGCGGTGCACCTGCCCGGCGTCTTCGTGCAGCGCGTGGTCGCGCTCACCGCCGAACAGGCCGCCGACAAGCGGATCGAGAAGCGGACGGTGAGCGCGTGATGGCCTGGACCCGTGAGGAGATGGCCGCCCGTGCGGCGCGCGAGCTGCGCGACGGCCAGTACGTCAACCTCGGCATCGGTCTGCCGACGCTCATCCCGAACCACCTGCCGCCGGGCGTCGAGGTGGTGCTGGAGTCGGAGAACGGCATCCTGGGCACCGGCCCCTACCCGGCCGAGGACGCCGTCGACCCGGACCTGATCAACGCCGGCAAGGAGACCGTCACGGTGCTGCCGGGCGCCTCCTTCTTCGACTCGGCGCTGTCCTTCGCGATGATCCGCGGCGGGCACATCGACGTGGCCGTGCTCGGCGCGATGCAGGTGTCCGCGGGCGGCGACCTGGCCAACTGGGCGGTCCCGGGCAAGATGATCACCGGGATCGGCGGGGCGATGGACCTGGTGCACGGTGCCCGCACGGTCGTCGTCGTGATGACCCACACCGCCAAGGACGGCTCCCCGAAGATCGTCCAGCGGTGCACGCTGCCGCTGACCGGCGCGGCCTGCGTCGACCGGATCGTCACCGACCTCGGCGTCCTGGACGTCACCGGCGACGGACTCGTCCTCGTCGAGACCGCGCCCGGGGTCACCACCGAGGAGATCACCGCCAGGACCGACGCCGAGGTCCGTGTCCCCGGAGAGCCGCGATGACCAGGACCGTCTATGTCGTCGACGCCGTCCGCACCCCCTTCGGCCGCTACGGCGGTGCCCTGGCGCAGGTGCGCCCGGACGACCTGGCCGCGCACGCCCTGCGCGCGCTCCTCGCCCGCACCCCCGGCCTGGACCCGGCGCGGATCGAGGACGTGTACCTCGGCAACGCCAACGGCGCGGGCGAGGAGAACCGCAACGTCGGCCGCATGGCCGCCCTGCTCGCCGGGCTGCCCACCTCCGTGCCCGGCGTGACCGTCAACCGGCTGTGCGCCTCCGGCCTGGAGGCGGTGGTCCAGGCGGCCCGCGCCGTCGCCGTCGGGGACGCCTCCGTCGTCGTGGCGGGCGGGGTCGAGTCCATGACCCGCGCCCCCTACGTACTGCCCAAGGCGGAGGGCCCCTTCCCGGCCGGGCACACCGAGCTGTACTCGACCACGCTGGGCTGGCGGATGGTCAACCCGCGGATGGAGCCGCAGTGGACGGTCCCGCTGGGCGAGTCCGCCGAACTGATCGCCGGCAAGCACGCGATCAGCCGCGCGCAGCAGGACGAGTTCGCCCTGCACAGCCACCGCAAGGCCGCCGCCGCGCAGCGGGCCGGGCTGTTCGACGCCGAGCTGGCGCCGCTCACGCTGCCCCGGCGCAAGGGCGAGCCGGTGGTGTTCGCCGCCGACGAGTCCGTACGGCCGGACACCTCCCCGGCGGCGCTGGCCGCCCTGAAACCGGCGTTCCGCACGGAAGGCGGCACGGTCACCGCGGGCAACGCCTCCCCGCTGAACGACGGCGCCGCCGCCCTGCTGCTGACCGACGAGGAGGGTCTGCGGGCCACCGGCCGCGAGCCACTGGCCCGGATCTCGGCCACCGGTGTCAGCGCCACCGACCCGCACTACTTCGGGCTCGCCCCCGTCGAGGCCGTCCGGCGCGCCCTGGCCAGGGCCGGGAGGAGCTTCGCCGACCTGGACGTCCTCGAACTCAACGAGGCGTTCGCCGCGCAGGTGCTCGGCTGCCTCGCCGAGTGGCCCGCGCTCGACCCGGCCGTCCTCAATCCGCAGGGCGGCGCCATCGCCCTCGGCCACCCGCTCGGCGCCTCGGGCGCCCGGCTCGCCGGCACCGTCGCCCACCAGCTCGCCCGCAAGGGCTCGGGCACCGGCATAGCCACCCTCTGCATCGGCGTCGGACAGGGCCTCGCCCTCGTCCTGGAGCGCTAGGAGACCGCCCCATGACCCTCACCCAGCAGGACATCGACCAGGAGATCGCGGCCGAGCACGCCGCGTACGAGAAGCGGCTCGCCCAGGGCGCCCCCGTCGAGCACCACCCGCGCCGCGACTACGCGCCCTACCGCTCCTCGGTGCTGCGCCACCCGAAGCAGCCGCTGGTGGCCATCGACACCGCCCGGGACCCGGAACTGGTCGAGCTGACCTCGCCCGCCTTCGGCGAGCGGGACCTCACCGAGACCGACAACGACCTCACCCGGCAGCACACCGGGGAACCGGTCGGCGAACGCATCACCGTCTCGGGCCGGCTCCTGGACCGCGCCGGACGTCCGGTGCGCGGCCAGCTCGTCGAGATCTGGCAGGCCAACTCCGCGGGCCGCTACGCCCATCGGCGCGAGCAGCACGACGCCCCGCTCGACCCGAACTTCACCGGCGTCGGCCGCACCCTGACCGACGCCGACGGCCGCTACCGCTTCACCACCATCCAGCCCGGCCCCTACCCGTGGCGCAACCACCTCAACGCCTGGCGGCCCGCGCACATCCACTTCTCCGTCTTCGGCGCGGCGTTCACCCAGCGTCTGGTGACGCAGATGTACTTCCCGAACGACCCGCTCTTCCCCTACGACCCGATCCTCCGGTCCGTGACGGACGACGCCGCCCGGCAGCGGCTGGTCGCCGCCTACGACCACAGCCTGTCCGTACCGGAGTTCTCCCTCGGCTACCGCTGGGACATCGTGCTCGACGGCCCCGCCGCCACCTGGCTCGAAGAAGGGCGCTGAACTGCCATGACGACGACCGGCACCGGCCGCCCCGAGGGCGCGGCACCCACCCCCTCGCACACCGTGGGCCCCTTCTACGGCTACGCGCTGCCCTTCCCCGGCGGCGAGGACGTCGCGCCCCACGGCCATCCGGACACCGTCACCGTGCACGGGTACGTGACCGACGGCGAGGGCCGTCCGCTGCCCGACGCGCTGATCGAGACATGGGGCCCGGACCCGCAGGGGCGCATACCCGCCGTGGACGGCTCGATGCGGCGCGACCCGGCCTCCGGCGGCTTCCTCGGCCGCAACGGCGTGGAGTTCACCGGCTTCGGCCGGATCCAGACCGACGCGGACGGCCACTGGTACGTGCGCACCCTGCGGCCCGGCGCCCGCGGGGGCAACGCCCCGTACCTGAGCGTCTGCGTCTTCGCGCGCGGCCTGCTCGTGCACCTGTTCACCCGCATCTACCTGCCCGGCGACGACGCCGCCCTGGCCGCCGATCCGCTGCTCTCCCGGCTGGACGCGCAACGGCGCGCCACGCTGATCGCGGCGCGCGAGGACAGCGGGGCATACCGTTTCGACATCCGCCTTCAGGGCGAGGGCGAGACGGTCTTCCTGGAGTTCCGGTGACACCACCCGCACCACGACCCGACAGCACCCGCGCCGAGGCCGGGCTGCTCGCGCCCGGCTGGACCGGTTCCGCCGCGGCGGCGGCGACCGGCGACGCCGCCTTCCTGAGCGCGCTGCTGGAGGCGGAGGCCGCGCTCACCCGGGCGCAGTCCGCGCTCGGCCTCGTCCCCGAGGGCGCGGCCGAGGCGGTGACCCGGGCCGCCGACCCGGGCCGCTTCGACCTGCCCGCACTGGCCGAACGCGCCCGCGGCGGCGGCAATCCCGTGATCCCGCTGGCCGCCGACCTGACCACGGCGGTGACCGAGGCGGCGGGCGAGGAGTACGGCGCCTGCGTGCACCGGGGCGCGACCAGCCAGGACATCATGGACACGGCCGCGATGCTGGTCGCCGCGCGCACCCTGGACCTGGTCCTCGCCGACCTGGCCCGCACCGAGGCCGCCCTCGCCCGCACGGCCGCCGCGCACCGCGACACCGTGCTGCCCGGCCGGACGCTGACCCAGCACGCCGTGCCGATCACGTTCGGGCTGAAGGCGGCCGGCTGGCGCTCGCTCGTCCTGGACGCCCGGGACCGCGTCGCGCGCGTACGGGACGCGCTGCCGGTGCAACTGGGCGGCGCGGCGGGCACCTTGGCGGCGTTCGCGGCCTACGGCGCCGAGGACCCGGCCGCGCTGGTGACGGCGTACGCCCGCGAACTCGGGCTGCGCGCCCCGCTGCTGCCCTGGCACACCCTGCGCACCCCGGTCGCCGACCTGGCCGGCTGCCTCGCCTTTACGGCGGGCGCCCTGGGCAAGACGGCGGCCGATGTGCTGACGCTGTGCCGCACCGAGATCGCCGAGCTGGCCGAGGGCAGCGGCGGCGGCTCCTCGGCCATGCCGCACAAGGCGAACCCGGTGCGCTCCACCCTGATCGCCGCCGCCGCCCGGCGCGCCCCTCAGCTCGCGGCCACGCTGTACGCGTCCATGGCCGCCGAGGACGAGCGCCCCGCGGGCGCCTGGCACGCCGAATGGGAGCCGCTGCGCGATCTGCTGCGGCTGGTGGGCGGCGCGGCCCGCGACGCGGCGGAGCTGGCCGAGGGGCTGCGGGTGGACGCCGGTGCGATGCGCGCGCACCTCGGCCTCACCCACGGACTGATCGTCTCGGAGCGGCTGTCGGCCGAACTGTCCGGGGTGCTCGGCCGCGCCCGCGCCCGGGAACTCCTCACCGAACTGGCCCGCCGAGCCTACGCCGAGGACCGACCGCTCGCCGGACTCCTCGCCGAGGTACCGGACTTGCGGGACACCGACCTGGCGGGCCCGACCGACCCCACCCGTTACACCGGCTGCGCCGGAACCCTCACCGACCGTGCTCTGGAGCGACGTTGACCGTGCACCACCGTGCCGAAGGCCCCGCCACGGCACCCGCCCTGCTGCTCGGCCCCTCCCTGGGCACCTCCTCGGCACTGTGGGACCGGGTCGCCCCGGAACTGGCCGCCTCCCACCGGGTGGTCCGCTGGGACCTGCCCGGACACGGCGGTTCGGCGGCCGGCCTGATCGGTCCGGGCGCGACCGTGGCCGACCTCGCCGCGCTGGTCCTGGAGCTGGCGGACGCGCTCGGCCTGGAGCGGTTCGCGTACGCCGGGGTGTCCCTGGGCGGTGCCGTGGGGCTGCATCTCGCCGTGCACCACCCCGAGCGCCTGACGTCCCTGGCGGTGATCTGCTCCTCGGCCCACTTCGGCGGGGCGCGGCCCTGGCGGGAGCGGGCCGCGCTGGTGCGCCGGGAGGGGCTCGCAGCGCTGGCCGCGAGCGCCGGATCCCGCTGGTTCGCCGGTGACTTCACCGTGCCCGAGCTGATCCGCGACCACCGGGAGGCCGACCCGGAGGCGTACGCCGCCTGCTGCGACGCGCTGGCCGCCTTCGACCTCACCGGCAGGCTCTCCGAGATCCGCACGCCCACGCTGCTGATCGCGGGCCGCCAGGACCCGGCGACACCGCCCGCGCATCTGCGGGAGATCGCCGACGCGGTGCCCGGCGCGGCCCTCACCGAGATCCCGGGCGCCTCGCACCTGGCGCCCGCGCAGTGCCCCGAGGCCGTGCTGACCGCGCTGCGCACTCAGCTGGACGGCCCCGCCCGGCAGGGCATGCGGGTCCGGCGCGAGGTGCTGGGTGACGCGCACGTGGACCGCGCCCAGGCCCGGCAGACCCCGTTCACGGCCCGCTTCCAGGACTTCATCTCCCGCTACGCGTGGGGCGAGATCTGGACCGACCCCACGCTCACCCGGCGCGAACGCAGCATGATCACCATGACCGCGCTGGTCGCCCACGGCCACCACGACGAGCTGGCGATGCACGTCCGCGCGGCGCGGCGCAACGGGCTGACCCCCGAGGAGATCGGCGCGGTGCTCCTGCAGAGCGCGGTGTACTGCGGGGTGCCCGCGGCCAACTCGGCGTTCGCGGTGGCCCAGCGGGTGCTGGCGGAGGAGCCGGACGCGGGCGGGCCGGGCGGGCCGGGCGAGCCGGGCGAGCCGGGCGAGCCGGGCGGGCCGGGCGAGCCGAAAGCGGGCTGAGGCCGTCGCCGGGTCCGGGTCCGTCGCCGGGTCCGGAGTGGGTCCGGCACCGGGTCCGGGTGAGCGGGTCCGCGCGGGTGCGGGGCCGCTCAGTCCTCCTCTTCCAGCGGGAATCCGTTCGACTCCAGTGCCGCGCGGGCACGGTCCGCCAGGCCGTCCGCACCGCAGGACCGGGCCAGTGCCAGACCGCGCCGCAGCTCGGCCGCCGACCCGGCGGCGATGCCGTGCTCGACGCGGGCGGCGGCGTGTTCGTACTGGCAGGGTGACGCCTCCAGGTAGGTGACGGCCTGCGCGGCGAGAGCGACCGCTCGCGGGCCGGTCTCCAGCGCGGCGGCGCAGCGCAGGGCCTCCCCTATGGCGGTGTCGGTGCCGAACCGCTCGGCCTGGCGGCGCACGTCGGAGGCGAGCCGCGCGGCACGGTCCGGGTCCTCGACGGCGAGGGCGCGGGCCAGATCCGCCGCCCAGGGCACCATGACCGGATTGTGGTGGCCGCGCACGGCGGCGGCCTGCTCGGCGGCCTCCAGTTCGGCCACGCCCTCTTTGGTGCGGCCGGCGGCGAGCAGCAGCCGGCCGCGGACGCTGCGCGGGTCCGGGATGACGATGGTGGCCGGGTAGGGCGGCGCGAAGCCGTACCGCTCCGCGATCTCCCAGGCCTCCTCGACATGGCCGCGGGCGAGCAGGGTGTCCACCAGGTTGCAGGTGGCGGTCCAGTACAACGGCAGGCCGCGGCCGACGCGTTCGGCGATGGCCAGCGACTCGCGCAGGGCCTGCTCCGCCTCGCGCAGCCGGCCGCGCCTGCGGTGGCCGAGGCCCACGTAGGCGTACGCGAGGGCGAGGTGGCCGCCGTTCCAGTGGGCGTTCTCGTAGGCGCGCAGCGCTTCGTTGTAGAGGGCTTCGGCGCGGTCGAGGCGGTCGCTGTAGGCATAGGCGCTGGCGAGCATCAGCAGCAGTTCGATGCCCCACTCGGTGTCGGTCCAGCCGAGTCCGGGGGCGAGGCGGCCGTTGACGAGGGCGCGGTCGCACAGCTCCGCGACCTCCTCGGCGTTCTCGCCCCGCGCCATGGCGTCGAAGCCGCGCAGGATCAGCAGGGCGCGCTCGGAGTTGTCGCGTCCGGTGCAGCCGGCGGCGAGTTCGGCCAGCCGTTCGGAGCGGTCCGGGGTGATGGTCTCACCGGTGTGCAGGCCCTCCCACATGAACTGGACGGCCTGGAGGCGCAGCCGGACGGGGCCCGGCGGGTGCCGGGCGGCCTCGGCCTCGACCGTGTGGACGGCGTCCTCCAGCTGGTTGTTGTGCAGCAGCGCCTGGGACAGCCGCCAGACGGCGTCCACGCGGGTGGCGCCGTCCAGGCCGGGCATGCTCAGCGCCAGCTGGAGGTGGTCGATGGTGGTGGCCGGAGCGGTGAGCAGGGTGGCGCAGCCCAGTTCGTACAGCACGCGTGCGTGCACCTCGGGAGTGGGCGGTTCCAGCAGGGCCCGCTCCAGGCAGCGGCGGGCGGCTTCCGGGGCGCCGACGGCGAGGTGTTCGCGGGCGGCCTGCCGCAACTGCTCGACGAGTTCCTCGTCGTCGTCCGGGTGGACCTGGAGCAGATGCCGGGAGGCGGCAGCGGCGCCGAGACCGGAGTCGGTGACCACTTGGGCGGCGATGCCGTGCATGGCGGTGCGCAGCGCGTCCGGGATGGAGCTGTAGACGGCGGTGGCGATGAGCGGGTGCACGAACTCCAGGTCGCCTTCGTCGGCGCCCGCGGTGGCCGGATCGGGCTCGGTGAGGATGCGGGCCTCGCGCAGCAGTTCGGCGCAGCGCGCGGCGTCGTCGCGGTTCATGGTCGCGAGCCGGGCGACCAGCTGGACGGAGATGTCGGTGCCCAGGATGGCGGCGGCCCACGCGAACCGGGTGGCGTCGATGCCGAGTTCCTCCAGGCGGGCGACGAGGCCGCCGCCGCGGGCGGAGCGGTTCAGGTCGCGCAGTTCGCCCGCGTGCGCCTCGACCGGGTCCATCTCGCTGTCGCGGACCTTGGCGAGGAGTTCGACGGTGTCGTAGGGGTTGCCGTCGGTGACCGCCCACACCTCGCGGCAGAACGGGCCGTCGGCGTGGTCGCCGAGCGTGGTGCGGGTGAGCGCGGCGGTGGCCTCCGGGGAGAGGCAGCTGAGGGTGCGGACCCCCGCGGCGGCGGCGACCGTCTCCAGCAACTGGGCGCTGTCGCCGCTCACTTCGCCGGGGCGGCGGGTCACGACGAGGAGCACGGACAGCTCGGTGAGGCGTCCGGCGAAGGCGGCGAGCCAGCGCAGGCTCTCCTCGTCGGCCCAGTGGACGTCGTCGATCATCAGTACGAGCGGCCAGTCCCGCCCGGCCAGCCGGCTCACCGCGGCGACCAGGCCCTCGCACACGCTCCGCGGGTCGGCCTGCCCGCCGCCGGGTTCCGCTATGCCGAGGGCGGGCCCGGCGATGCCGTACCACTCGCCCAGGTACTCGCGGGCCTCCTCGGGCATCAGCGACAGCAGTGCGGGCTGGAGGAGTTGGCGCACCACGTTGAAGGGGACCGAGCGCAGGATCTCGCCGCCGCGCGCCGACCACACGGTGCAGCCGCGTGCCTCGGCGATGCGGCGGGTGCGGGCGAGCAGGGTGGTCTTGCCGAGCCCGGCCTCGCCCTGGAGGACCAGCAGTTCTCCGTGGGACGCGCGGTCGGAGCACAGGGCCTCCACCGCACGGAGGATGGCGGTGACTTCCTCGTCGCGCTCCCACAGGGAGTCCGAGGCGGCCGGTCCCGGCCGTACCTCCGTCATCCCGCTACCTCCCAAGTCGCCCGAACGACGTACGAATGCCGAGCCTAGCGGCCGGGCCGCCCGAGCGGAGCCCGGTCGGGCCACCTCTTGCCGTGACGGGTGACGGGTGCCGTGCGCGGCCCCGGCCGCCGTGGCGGAACCGGGCCGCAGCGGGGTCCCTCTCATACCGCTTTCACGGACGCCTCATACGGTGGGGGCATGACGCAGGTGACTCCTCCCGGGTGGTACCCCGACCCGGGCCAGACGAATGACGGTCCCGCCACCGAGCGCTGGTGGGACGGCAAGGCGTGGACGGACCAGGTCCGCCCGGCCGGTCCGGCCGCCGCGTGGGGTCCGCCGGCGCACCCGGCCGCCGGTCCGGTGCCCCCGGAGCAGCCGGCGCGGCCGTCGTCCCCGGAGCCCGGGGACGACGCGGGCGGGCCGCCGTACACCGGACAGCCGGGGCAGCCCGGCCCGCAGGGACCGCCGCAGGGACTGTACGGACAGCCGGGGGATCCGGGAGCTCCGGGGGCTCCGGGGGCGCCGGTGCAGCCCGGGTATCCGGTGCATCCGGGATACCCCGGCTATCCGGCGCAGCCGCCGGCCCGTTCGCGGCGCGGGCTGCGGACCGGGATAGCCGTCGCGGTGACCGCAGCGGTGCTGGCGAGCATCGGGGTCGGCGTGTACGCGCTGAGCAAGGACGACGGCGGCGGCACCCGCGCCGGGTCCCAGCAGGGTCCCGGCGGGCAGCGCGGTCCCGGGGACCGGGAGGGTTCCGGCGGCCGGGGCGGCCCGTTCGGCGACGGTCCCGGCGGGTCGGACGGCTCCGGGGGCCTCGGCGGCTCGGGCGGGTCCGACGGGCCGGGCGGCTCGGGCGGTTCCGGTGGATCCGGTGACCCGGACGGGTCCGGGGGCGGTGCCGAGGCGCCGAAGATCCGCAGCGGTTCGGTCGCCGACCCGGTCAACGGCATCAGCCTACCCGTCCCGGACGGCTGGTACGGCCAGCAGATCGGCGTGGGCGCCCAGCTCACCTCCGACAGCGGCTACAAGTGCCCCGGTGACACCTCGAAGTCCTGCACCAAGGGCGGCGCCTACTCGGTGCCCGCCGCGGCGCTGCGCACCGCGGGCAGTACGCCCGAGGAGGTCGCCAAGGCCGACATCGAGGCCAATGTGAAGGAGTCGTACGGCGGGACGACCTACGGCGCGGTGACCTCGCACCAGGTGCTCGCCTCGAAGGCGGTGACCGTGGCCGGCCAGAAGGGCTACCTGGTGCGCTGGAAGGCGGTCACGAGCAAGGGCGCGGACGGGATCGTCGAGTCCCTGGTCTTCCCGTCCCCGGCGCGGCCCGGCCAGCTGGTCGTGGTGCGCTTCGGGGTGGACGCCGACCAGCCGCAGTCGCTGCTGGACGACATCACCAAGGGGATCAAGGTGTCCTCGGGCGGCGGCAGCGGCCAGAGCGCCTGACGCCGCGCGTCCCGCTTTGCCGGCCGGGCGGGCTCCCTCTCCGCTCAAGAGGGGCCGCCCGGCCGGGAGCGCGCCGCCCCCGTCCCCACGGTGCGGCGCGTGCAGGCCGTCGTCCGGTCATCCCGTGGACGGCGGCCTGGGTCAGGGTTCGAGGCCGAGTGCGGGCAGCACGGCGGCCTCGACGAACCGGACGAGGTAGTCCGGGTCGGCGTAGGTCCCGTCGATGACGGGCCGGATGCGTACGACGCCGAACATCTGCGCGGGCACATAGGCCAGCGCCGGGTTGTCCGGGGCCACCTCGCCGCGTTCGACGCCGCGGCGCAGGATCTCCCGCAGCGCGGCGATCTCCGGCTCCACGACGGCCTCGCGCAGCGCCTGCTTCAGCTCCGGGTCCTGCATGATGGCGTGCCCGAGCGCCTGGAGCAACCGGGTGTCCTTGCCCGACCACTCCCCCGCCGCCCGCGCGGCCCGGCGCAGGTCCTCGGCCAGCGAGCCGGTGTCGATCCCGCCGAAGCGGCTGCGCCGGTTGGCGCGCAGGGCGGCCACCACGAACCGCGGCTTGTTCTTCCACTGCCGGTAGAGCGTGGACTTGCTGCACCGGGTGGTGGCGGCGACGCCCTCCATGGTCACGGCGTCGTACCCGCACTCGCGGACCTGTTCGAGGACGGCGTCGAAGAACTCCTGCTCACGCTCGGGCGTGATCTTGGAGCGGCGCGAGGCGACAACCGTGTCCGGTCCGTCCGCGGCCTGCGACGTCATCGCTCTTCTCCTCGCTCGTGGCTCCAGCGCGGCTCCAGCCGCTCTCCAGTGTGGTTCATGTCCGGCGTGAGAGACCTCAGCCGTGTGTGAGAAGCCTCAATCGATACGCCAGTGTACCGGTACACCATCGTATCGGTACACTGGCGTATCGGTACGATGTCGTATCGATGCTTCGGGTACGGGCGGCTCGCCCCTGCCGGGACGCACCCACTCACCACACACGGACGCGAAGGGGCCGGGGCATGACATCCCGAACCGAGGGCGCCGCCGCGGCACCCGCGCGGCCCGCGCTCGTGCGCGAGCTGCTGCTCGTCGCGGGGCTGTTCCTCGTCTACAAGCTCGGCCGCCGACTTGCCGCCGACCACACCGGCGAGGCCTTCCGCAACGCGGACCACGTGTGGCACCTGGAACGTGCGCTGCACCTGCCCGGCGAGGGCGCCGTCCAGTCGCTGCTGCTGCACGGCGACACCCTGGTGCGCGTGGCGAACACCTACTACGCGACCGTGCACTTCCCGGCCACCGTCGGGCTGCTGGTCTGGCTCTATCTGCGCCGCCCGGCGCACTACGTCTGGACCCGCCGCGTCCTCGCCGCGCTGACCGCCGCCGCCCTGGCGCTGCACCTGGCGTTCCCGCTCGCCCCGCCGCGCATGCTCGCCGCCACCGGCCTGATCGACACCGCGCACGTGTACGGGCCCTCGGTGTACGGGCCGCCCAGGACGGACCATCTGTCGAACCAGTTCGCGGCCATGCCCTCGCTGCACTTCGGCTGGGCGCTGATGGTGGCCCTCGCCCTGGTCGCCGCCACCCGGTCCCGCCTGCGCTGGCTGTGGCTGCTGCACCCGCTGCTGACCCTGCTGGTGATCGTGGGCACCGCCAACCACTACTGGCTCGACGCGATCGTCGCCACGGCGCTGCTCGCCCTGGCCCTCGTCGCCCTGCCGCGGCCGAGCGGCCGGACGCTCGTCGTGGCACGCGGCCCCGGACGGCCCGTACCGGCCGAGGACGGCACGCTCGTGGGGGCCGTCCGATGAGCGCCGCCCTGCTCGCCCTGGTCCTCTCGCTCTTCTCGGCCGTCGCCTACGCCGCCGCCGCGGTCGCCCAGGAGCGGCTCGCCGCGCGGGCCGCCGCCACCGGCGCGCTCGCGCTGCTGCGCCGCGGCGCCTGGTGGGGAGCGGTGGCGCTGAACGGATCGGCGGCGCTGCTGCACGTGGTGGCCCTGAAGTACGGGCCGCTGACCGTGGTCCAGCCGCTCGGCGCGCTCACCCTCGTGGCCGCCGTGCCGATGGGCGCGCGGCTGGCCGGGCGGAAGGTCGCCGCCGCCGAGTGGCGCGGCACGGCCTGCACGCTGCTCGGTCTCGCCGCACTGCTGGTCGCCGCGTCCGGGCCCGCGCCCGAGCAGGTGCTGAGCCCGGCCGAGGCCCTGGCGGTGGCGGGCACCACGGCCGTCCTCATCGGTGTGCTGTCCCGGCCCGGCGCCCGGCCGGGCCTGCGGCACGCGACCGCCTCCGGCCTCGCCTCGGGAGTCGCCTCGGCGCTCACCCAGACGGTGACCGTGGCCGCCACGGACCACACCGGACCGCTGCTCAGCGCGCGGGTGATCGTGGTGGCGCTGCTGGTCGCGGCGTTCGCGACGGGCGGGCTGCTGCTCTCGCAGACCGCCTACCGAGGCGGTCTGGGCGCACCGCTGGCCGTGGTGACGCTGGCCAATCCGGTGGCCGCCGCCGTGATCGGTCTCACCCTGCTCGGACAGGGGCTCCAGGGAGGGGTGCGCGGGGTGCTGCTCGCCCTGGCCGGTGCGGCGCTCGCCGCCTGGGGCGTCGTCGAGCTGACCCGGGCGACCCCGTCGCGTACGGAACCGGCCGCGGCGGACGGGGTTCGGGTGCCCGCGACGGCGGCCGACACCGGGATCGAGACCGGGGCCGGTGCCGGGCTCGCGTCGGAGTCCGGGCCGGGGGCATCGCCCGCGCTCGCCGCCGTACCGGCGCCCGCACCCGGAACGCCGCCGGTACGGGAGAGCGTCCCCGCGCACCCGCGCACGCCCGCGCCCGCGCCCGCGCCCGCACAAGGCAGCGGCCACGAGGAGCACCCCGTGGCCGCTGTGCTGGCCCTGGAAGCCGGGTCGGCCGCCCGGGAACCGGCGCTGCGCGTGCGGCGCCGGACGCGCCGCTCCCGCCGGTCCGGGCCGGAACGCCTCAGCAAGCTCTGAGAGCTCCGAGCGCGCTCCGGGCCCGCGGCCGGGGCGTGTCAGCCCAGGCCGCGCGCGTCCTGCTTGAGTGCCGTGTCCACGGTCAGCGCCGTCGCCACCACGAGGCTCAGCAGCGGCTCGGGCAGCTGGTAGTGGATCTGGAGGACGTAGTTGTCGGCCGTCGTGAACATCGTCTTGGCCAGGCCCTCCCAGGTCTTGGTGATCCGGGCGACCTCGTTGTCGGCGTGGTCGACGATCGCGAAGTTCCAGGCCCGCCAGTTCTCCGCCTTGATGGCGCCGACCTGCTGCCCGTTCGCGTTCATCGCGAAGTTGATCTTTCCGAAGACGTTCTGCTGGACGATCTCGCCGACCTGCGAACCGTCCGGGCGGGAGACGATCACCCGCGACTTGAGGAACTTCGCGGGCCGGGTCAGCACCAGCTGCGGCTGCCCGTAGGCGTCCCGGATCTCCAGCCGGTGCGTCAGGAACTGGTCGATGCTGGAGACGAACCGCACGACCTTGCGCAGGGCGCTCTGGCCGATCTCGGTGACGACGCCGAGCCGGTTGCCGTTCTGGTCGAAGACCTCGTACTCGTTGGTCAGCTCGATCAGCTTGGCCTTCTGGTTCACCACGAGGACCGGCTCGCTGAACAGGGTGCCGCCGCCCACGTTGCCGGAGGCGACACCGGCCTCCTCCCGCACCTGCTGCTGCACGCGCGGGTCGAACCCGGCCTGCGGGGCCGCCGCGGGCGTCTGGGCCTGCGGCGGCACCTGCTGGGCGGCGGGAGCCTGCTGGTCGGCGTGGGTGTGCTCGGTCCACTGCGCGCCGTCCCAGTAGCGCAGCGTCTGCGCCGCCCCGTGGGGGTCCGGGTACCAGCCTGCAGGTGTGTTCGAATGCGTGGTCACCGGGGCACACTACCGCGAGCCGGCCGGAAAGCAACCGCCGCGCGGACGCCGGTCAGCCGGCCGCGATCGCGGGGTCGCTCACTCCGGGAAGGCCGTTCTCGACATGCCCGGCGAACCTCCGCACGAACGACGGATCGCCCGCGGAGGTGACCGTCAGGTCGTACCAGCGCCGGCTCGCGGCGAGGGCGAACCGGCGGCGCACCGTGGCCCCCGCCTTGACCGCGACCTCCACCGGCCGGCCGCCGTAGCCGACGGTCACCCTGAGCCGTGCCGTACCCGTCCCCCGGTGGGTGAAGGTGAGCTCCACGTCGTCGCCCGCGTAGCGCGCGGTGACCTCCGGGCCCGCCGTGCGGCCGGGGCCGCGGAAGGTGCGCAGGAAGCCGTTGGGGCCGTGCACGGTCAGGTCGTACGAGCCCCCGGAGTAGGCCGAGTTCCAGGTGTCCGAGACGGTCCGGCCGGCCTCGGTGGTGTAGGTCCAGGGGCCGTCGGTGCGGTTGCCCGAGGTGATCAGGAAGGCGGCCCCGGCCTGCGCTCCGGAGGCGAAGGACAGGGTGAACCTCCCGGCCGCCGGGTCCGCCGAACCGTCCACCACGGGCGCGTACTTGAGCGGACGGGCGGGCCGGCTGCCGGGTTCCTGGCGGGGCAGGGAGCCCTGGGCGGGCGGGACCGGGACGTAGTCGGGGTGGCGGTCGCGGTCCGGCGGCGCGTAGCCGGAGGTGTCCGGCAGGGAGACCGGGCGGCTGTCCGCGCGGGAGAAGTCGAACGCGGCCGTCAGATCGCCGCAGACCGCCCGCCGCCAGGGCGAGATGTTCGGCTCGCGCACCCCGAAGCGGCGCTCCATGAACCGGATGATCGAGGTGTGGTCGAAGGTCTCGGAGCAGACGAACCCGCCCTTGCTCCACGGCGAGACGACCAGCATCGGCACCCGCTGGCCCAGCCCGTAGGGACCGGCGACCTGACCGCCGCCGCCCTTGAACAGGTCCGGGCCCGGGTCGACGGTGGACAGCCCCTGGTCGGCCGAGTCCGGCGGGAAGGGCGGCACGAGGTGGTCGAAGAAGCCGTCGTTCTCGTCGTAGGTGACGAACAGGGCGGTTCTCGCCCACACCTGCGGATCACCGGTGAGCGCGTCCAGGACCTGGGAGATGTACCAGGCACCGTAGTTGGCGGGCCAGTTGGGGTGCTCGGTGAACGCCTCGGGAGCGACGACCCACGATATCCGGGGCAGCCTGCCGCCCTTGACGTCGGCCCGCAGTTGGTCGAAGAAGCCCTCGCCCCGGCTCGCGTCGGTGCCGGTGCGGGCCTTGTCGTGGAGCGGGTCGCCGGGCCGGGCGTTGCGGTACTGGTCGAAGTACAGCAGCGAGTTGTCGCCGTAGTTGCCCCGGTAGGCGTCCTGGATCCAGCCCCAGCCGCCGGCGGCGTCGAGTCCGTCGCCGATGTCCTGGTAGATCTTCCAGGAGACCCCGGCCCGCTCCAGCCGCTCGGGGTAGGTCGTCCAGCTGTAGCCCGCCTCGTCGTTGCCGATGACCGGGCCGCCGCCCTTGCCGTCGTTGCCGGTGTACCCCGTCCACATGTAGTAGCGGTTGGGGTCGGTGGAGCCGATCAGCGAGCAGTGGTAGGCGTCGCAGACGGTGAAGGCGTCGGCGAGCGCGTGGTGGAAGGGGATGTCCTGGCGGGTCAGGTACGCCATCGTCGTACTGCCCTTGGTGGGCACCCAGCGGTCGTAGCGGCCCCGGGCGTGGGCGGCGTGCCCGTCGTTCCAGCCGTGCGGGAGGTCCTGCACGAAGGCCAGGCCGAGGTCGTCGGCGTCGGGGCGGAAGGGCAGGATCTCCCGGCCCGCGGTGCCCTTCTGGTACCAGACCGGCTTGCCGTCGGGCAGGGTGACCGGGCGCGGGTCGCCGAAGCCGCGCACACCCCGCAGGGTGCCGAAGTAGTGGTCGAAGGAGCGGTTCTCCTGCATGAGGACGACGATGTGCTCGACGTCCTCGACCGACCCGGTGCGGTGGTGGGCGGGCAGTGCGGCGGCGCGCTGGATGCTGCCGCTGAGCGCGGTGAACGCCGTGGTGGCGCCCGCGATCTGAAGGAAGCGGCGCCGGTTGACCTCGGGGGTGGGTGACGGCATGGGGGGTCCTCTCCTCCTGGTGTGCGGATGGCCGGAACAGTCGGAGTGCTGCGCGCCGAGTGTTCCAAGAGCACCGGACGGGAGGGAAGGGTGCGGTGTCACCTGTGGGAAAGCCGTCGGTACAACGGGGCTACGGGACCACCACGGGCGCGGCCGGTATCCGTTCCAGCACGCCGCCCGCGAACACGTCGTACAGCGGCAGGGTCTCCAGGTGGACGTAGCCGATGTGGCAGTCGCACACGGCGAGCGGGCAGGGGCGCGGGCGCAGCGCGGCCCGATAGGAGCCGTCGTAGAGGTTGCCGAGTGCGGCGCGGACGAAGTGGCAGCGGCGCACGGTGCCCTCGCCGTCGACGGAGACGACGGACTCGCCGGTGCGGCAGGGCAGTCCGGCGCTGGTGTGCGGGTGGCGGCTGTAGGGGAAGAGCGGGTCGATCGCGGTCCAGCGGCCGGCCTCGGCGTCGTCGTAGACGTGCCCCTCGGCGGCATTGATCCACAGATAGACGTGCGCGGGCAGGTCTGCGCGCAGGCGGCGGGCCTCGGGCAGGTGCTCGGGCAGGCCGACCACGCCGACGCTGAACCGGATCGAACGGTCCGCCAGGTCACGGCACTTGGCGAGGAAGCGGTCGTACGGCGTCTGGCCCGGGTGGTAGGTGCACCACAGGGCCAGCGTGTCCGGGTCGGCGTCGGCGAGCCAGTCGGTGCGGCAGCTCAGGTTGGTCTGGATCGCCACCCGCCGGATGTGCGGCAGGCGGGACAGCTCGACGAGTGTGCGCCGGTACCAGGAGCGCACCAGGCCCTCGCCCCAGGGGGTGAACAGCACGGAGAGCCGGTCGCCGCGCTGCCCGGCGGCCCAGTCGGCGAACCGCTCCAGGCTCGCGCGGTCGGCGCGCAGTTGCTCGCGGCTGTCGCGCCGCTTGGCGAACGGGCAGTAGGGACAGTCGTAGTCGCAGGAGGCGAGGGGGCCGCGGTAGAGGAGGGTGAGGTCCATGGCGCGGCTCACTTGCGGGCGTAGGCGGTCATGGCGGCGCGGACCGCGGGCGAGAACAGCTCGGGTCCGAGGGCGTCGGAGTGGGCCAGGCCCTCCGGGGTGAGCCGCAGGGCGGTGCGCGGGTCGGTGGCGGCGAGCCAGCCCCGCTCGGCGAACCGGGCGAGTTCGGCCGGGAAGTCCTCCTCGGGCGCGGTGCCGAAGCGGGTCCGGTACTCGGCCGTGTCGAGGCCGTCGGCCTGGAGCAGCGACTGGAGCAGATGGCGGCGGCGGGCCTCGCCGGCGTCGACGCGGCGGCCGTACTCGGCGTGCGCGAAGTCGGCGGCGGGGCGGGCGACGTAGTCGTCGACGATGGCGCGTATCTCGTGGGTGCCGACCGCGTAGTCGAAGGAGTAGTGCAGGTCGGCGGTGTAGGAGCGGGCGCCGCAGCCCAGGCCGATCATGCCGTCGCTCTGGCAGGCGTAGTCGTCGGCGCCCTGCGGCGGGGCGTCGGTGCGGCGGAACATGCGCATGGACTGCTGGGTGTAGCCGTGGGCCAGGAGGTGGTCGCGGCCCGTCCGGTACAGCCGCAGCCGCTGTTCGTCCCAGGATGGGTCGGGTCCGGTGGCGCGGCGGCCGAGTCCGGTCAGCGGGCGGATGTAGAGCGGGTAGAGGTAGAGCTCTTCGGGCCGCCAGGCCAGGGCCGCGTCCAGGGAGCGCAGCCAACTGGCCTCCGTCTGCCCGTCGATGCCGTAGATCAGGTCGATGTTGAGCACCGGGACGCGCGCGTCGCGGATCCGGGCGAGGGCCGCCTCGACGTCCGCGCGGCGCTGCGGGCGCACCGCCGCCCGTGCCTCGGTGTCGTCGAAGCTCTGCACGCCGAGGCTGAGCCGGGTGGCGCCGCGGTCGGCCAGGACCTCCAGCCGGTCGGCGGTGGCGGTGGCGGGCGAGGCCTCCACCGACAGCGGGACGGCCCGCAGGTCGGCGCCCATGCGGTGTTCGGCGATGTCGCAGAGCCGGGTCAGCTCGGCGGCGGTGAGGAAGGTGGGGGTGCCGCCGCCGAAGGCCGCGGTGGCGAACCGGACCGGCGCGCCGTCCCCGAGCGCGTCGCGGACGGCGCCCGCCTGGCGCTCCAGGGCGTCCAGATAGGCACCGGTCAGCCCGTCCGGGGCGCCGATGCGGGTGAAGAGGTTGCAGAAGCCGCAGCGCACCTCGCAGAACGGGATGTGCAGATAGAGCGAGAGCGCGTCCTTGGGTTCGGCGGCCCACAGGGAGGCGAGCCGGGGGCGGTCGGGCAGCCGCCGGTAGGCCGTCTTGTGCGGGTAGGCGTAGACGTAGTGCTGGTACGGGCTCGGCGGTGCGGGTGCCTTCCCGGCGGGCCGCAGGCTGGTCACGGTGGTCATCGGGGGGCTCCGGAGGGGGCTCGGGCTGCGGTGGGGCTGGGGGGTCCGGGCTCGGCACCGGGTCCGGGCTCCAGGAAGAAGTGGGCGTAGGGCACCGTCCACACGGACTCGTGCCCGAGGCGGTGGCCGGTGTAGCCGTCGTCGCCGTAGGCCGTGCCGTGGTCGGAGCAGACGACGGCGAAGCAGCGGCGGCGGCTGCTCGCGGCGGCGAACAGGCGGCCGATGTGCCGGTCGACGTACTCCAGGGCGGCGGCGTGCGTCTCCCGGCTGTCGCCCGCCTCGCGGGTGGCGCCGGGCAGATGGAACCAGTTCGGCTGGTGCAGGGCCGACACGTTGACGAAGAGGAACAGCCGCTGCTCGCGGGGCAGTCGCCGCACCGCCTGCTCGGCGCACGCCACCTGCGCCTCGAAGGATGTCGGCGAGGCCACGCCGAAGCCGGGCTCCCAGTGGGACTCGTGGAAGAGTCCCGGCAGCACGGAGCCCAGCGCGCCCTGCTTGTTGAAGAAGCCCACACCGCCGACGCACACCGTGTGGTAACCGGCCTGGGCGAGGCCGGAGATGAGGTCGGGGGTGTCGAAGACCCAGGTGCCGTCCTTGGTCGTCTCGCTGCCCGCGAAGCTCGCCGCGAACAGGCGCGGGTGCGGCCCCGGCGCGGCCGGGGTGGGCAGGAAGCCGGCGAAGATCGCCTGGTGGGAGGCGTAGGTGAAGGAGCCGGGCGCGTGCCGTCGCTCCCAGTGGCCGCCGGGCAGATGGCGGGCGAGGTGCGGGATGCGGCCGGCCGCGGCGAGTTCGGCGGCGACGTCGTGGCGCAGGGTGTCCAGGGTGACCAGGAGCAGGTCGTGGCTGCCGACCACCTCGTGCATGTCCGGGCTCGTCCCGGCGGGTGCGGCCGGGGGTGCGGGGCTGACGCGGCGCCGGGGCGGGTCGTGGGGCGGGGGCGTCGGGTCAGGCGACGGCATGGCCGGGTCCTGTTCTGTGCTGGGGTGCGGGCCGGGAAGACAGAGAAGACGGAGTAGGCAGAGAAGGCGGAGAAGGCAGAGAAGGCGGGGAAGGCCGAGAGGAGCGGGCCGGGGCCTCGGTCCGGTGGTGCGGGCGGGCGGGGGCGCCGAGGACGGCGGCGACCTGCGCCGCGTAGGTGTCGAGCCTCTCGGCGCCGCTGCCCGGCAGGCCGGTGAGCCGGGGCAGCAGATCGCCGAAGGCGTTGACCTCGCCGACCGCGAAGCGGCGCCAGCCGACGGCCGGCAGCAGGTCGACGCCGACGCACAGGGTGCGCGGGAAGCAGGCCGCGGCCCGCTCGCACACACCGAGCACGTCGGACCAGCGGCCCCCGGCGGCCTCCACCGCGCGCCGCGCCGCGTCGAGGTCGCCGCGGGCGCCGCCCAGGTGGAGGTTGGTCAGGGGCGCGGTGCTCGTGCGCACCACGGCGTGGGTGGCGCGTCCGGCGACGACGAGCACCCGCAGGTCGGCGGCGCGGCCCTGCTGGGACGCCTTGGGCACCCAGCGCTCCAGGTGCAGCCCGTCGGGCGCCAGGGTGTCGACGACGGCGGCGATGTCGCGCTCGTCCTCGTAGCGGCGGATCCGCAGCGAGTTGTACAGCCGTCCGTCCTCGGCGCGTTCGACGGAGGTCGTGGCCCGTACGCGGCCCCTGCCGCCGGACTCCACGGCGAGGACGCCGGATGCCGAGGAGCCGTGCGCGAGCTTGACGAACAGCCGGGGCATGCGGTGCTCCCGCATCAGCCGCCGTACGTCGTCCCAGCCGCCGACCGCCGCGGCGGCGGGCCCGGACGTCGGGGAGGACGGCACGGGCACACCGGCCGCTTCCAGGACGGCGTGGCAGCGGCGCTTGTCGAAGAGCACCGCCAGGTCGCCGGGATCGTCGAGGCGTACGCCGCCGCGCAGGCCGCCCACGGCGGTCAGGAACCGCGTGTACCAGCGGGCCGAGCCCTCGACGCGGGTGGGGTCGTCCACGCCGCGCAGCAGCAGGTCGGCCTCCGCGTTCTCCCCGGGCGAGTCCAGGCGTACGGTCTCGCCGGGCGCGAAGTCGGCACCGCCCGCCCGCAGCACCCCGGTCCACGGCACGACGCGGGGCGCGGGCAGTCCGGCGGCACGCACGGCCGCGGTGAACAGCGCCACCCGGCGGTTCTCCGGGTTGCCGACCACCGCGAACCGCGGCGCGCTCTCACTCTCCGACGGCGACATAGCGTTCCCGTGCCCGGCCCGCGCTGTGGGCTGGGGTGAGCCCCAGGTCCACGCCGTGCGGCGCGAGGGTGGCGCGCAGCCGCTCGGTGAGCGCCTCGCTCATGAAGTGGTGGCGGAGGTCCAACGACTTCAGGTGGGTGAGCGGCTGTCCGGCCAGCAGGGCGCCGCCGCCGTCCTCGCCGAGGGTGCCCATGGACAGGTCGAGCGAGTCGAGTCCGGCGACGACGGGCGCGGCGGCCACGGCCGCGGCGATGTCGTCCTGGATGTCGCTGTTCTTCAGGCCCAGGTGGCGCAGGCGGGGCCGGTCGCCGAGCGAGGCCAGCAGCGCGTCGGCGTCCGCGCGGGTGCAGTCGCCGCCGTACCAGGAGGTGCCCAGCCACAGATCGAGGTGTTCGAGGGCGGGCAGGTCGCAGGCGCTCACCGCGTGCACCACCGGGCGGGGCAGGCCGCCGGACTCGATGCGCAGCGTGCGCAGCCCCTCGTGCCGCAGCGGTTCGAGCACCAGGTCCTCGGCGCCGCGGACGCCCAGTTCCGCCAGGTGCGGCCAGGCGCGCAGGACGGTGGTCACATCGCCCTGCTTGATCCAGGAGATCTCGGACTCCTCGGACTCCACGTCGGCGAGGAACAGCGCGCGCAGCCGCGGGAAGCGGTGGGCCTCGGCGGTCAGCGCCTCCAGGACGGGGCCGATGCCGTGCTCGTCCCACTCGTCCCACCAGGCGCCCAGGACGAGGGCGGTGACCTGCTCGGTGGGCACCTCGTCGAGGAACCGGGGCCACAGTGTCGCGAAGGGGATCTCCTCCCACAGGCAGGACAGCCGCCAGGCCACCGCGCCGGGCTCCGGCGGTGCGGCGGGGACCTTGCGGCGGGGCTCGGGCGCCGCGAAGTCGTGCACCGGCAGGCCGTGGAAGCTCGTCAGGTGCGAGGGGTAGTAGCGCATCGGAGTCTCACTCCCCCGCCGCGACATAGCGGACGACGGTGCCGTCGCTGTCCTCGTACTCGTCGGTGTCGCTCGCGTCGAGGTCGATCTCGACGCCCGCCGGTTCCAGCGTGGCGCGTATGCGCTGCTGGAGGGGTTCGGTGACGTAGTGGTGGTGCAGATCGAGCTTCTTGAGGTGGGTCAGCGGCTGGCCGCCCAGCAGGGCGGTGGCGCCGTCGTCGGTCAGGACGCCCATCGAAAGGTCGAGCACGTCGAGGCGGGCGACGACGGGGGCGGCGGCCACGGCCGCGGCCACCGCGTCCTGGATCTCGCTGTTGCGCAGCGCCAGGTGGCGCAGTCGGGGCAGGCGGGCGCCGCCGAGGATCGGTTCGAGGTCGGCGGGTTCGGAGTCGGCGCCGTACCAGGACGTGCCCAGCCACAGGTCGAGGTGTTCCAGGGCGGGCAGGTCGCTGGCGCCGATGCCGCGCACCACCGCGACGGGCAGCCCGCCGGTCTGCACCGTCAGGGAGCGCAGGTGCTCATGGCGCAGGGCCGGGAAGGCGAGGCCGGTGCCGCCGCGCACCCCGAACTCCTCCAGTTCCGGGAAGCCGCGCAGCACCGTGGTCACATCGGTCTGTGTGATCCAGGACAGCTCGCACTCCTCGGAGACCATGTCCCCCAGGAACAGGGCTCGCAGCGCGGGCAGCCGGTCGCGGGCGGCGAGCAGGGCCTCGATCTCGGCGTCGGGGCCGTTGTCGAAGGGCTCGTCCCAGGGGCCGACGATCAGCGCGCGCACCCGGGTGGTGTCCACCGCGGCGCAGAACCGCTCGAACTGCTTGCGCCAGCCGTCCTCTTCCTCCTCGATCTCGACGGCGATGCGCCAGGCGACGGTGTCCGGGGCGGGCAGGTCCACCGCCGTCGGGTCCTCGGGGCAGGTGAAGGCCGGCAGGCCGTACAACTCGGAAAGGTGCTCGTAGAGGGCCATGCGGGCGGCTCCTGACAGGCGGCGGCGGACGGGATCTCGACTGTGCGAGCAGTTCTACCAACCGGCACTGACAACGCCGGGCGGCGGGGCGGGGCCGCGCGCCACCGCCCGGCGTCCGGCGGGCCGTTGCCGGTGGCCGGCCGCCGGGCCGTTGTCAGTGGTGGCTCGTACTGTCGTCGTCATGGCCCGGGGCGCGGTGCGCCGGGCGGAGAGGGGGCTGCCCGTGTACCGGCAGGGAGATGTGCTGATCGTGCCCGTCGCCGAGGAGGCGGTGCCGCCGCACGCGCGGCGGGCGCCGAAGGAGCCGCGGGACGCGCGCGGCCGGATGGTCCTGGCCCTGGGCGAGGTCACCGGTCACGCCCACGCGGTGGTGGGTCCGGGGGAACTGGTCAGGGAGCCCGGCCCGTTCGGGCCGATGCTGCTGCGGCTGCCCGAGGGCGGCCGGGTGGTGCACGAGGAGCACGCGGCGATCACCCTGTCCAAGGGGTGGTACCGGGTGATCCGGCAGCGGGAGTACGTGCCCGGTTCGGTGCGGATCGTCGCGGACTGACGGGGCGGGCACGGTGCGGCACATGACGACGGCGGAACAGACGGACCAGACAGAGCAGACGGAACAGAAGGAACAGAAGGAGCGGGGGGACACGATGACGGTGGCGACGGAGCGGGCGCCGGACGGTGCCGCGCAGGCCGGTTCCACGCGGGCCGGTGCCGACGAAGCCGGTGGCACGGGGGCCGCCGACGCGGTGGCGCGGTGGCGGTCCTGGGCGACGGCGGCACGGCCCGCCGACCGGGCCGCGGCCGAGGAGGGCGTACGGCTGGCCTACCGGCGGGCAGGGCTCGCCGAGCCGGAACGCATCGTGTGGGGCCCGTCCCCGCGGGCGGGTGTGCGGCTGGTGCAGGACCTTCAGGACGCCGGTCCCAGCGTCCGGGACGCGGTCCGCACCGGCCCGTGGGCGGCCGAGCGGCGCCGGACGCAGGCGGAGCTGGGCGCGGCCGGCTGGTCGGCGCGCTGGGCGGCGACCGGCGGTGCGCTCTGGGAGCCGACGCAGGCCCTGGTGGACCGGATCCGCCGAGGCGTGCTGGACGATCTCACCGGGACGGCCGACGGCGGCGGGACGCACGCCGGTGCGGGCGCCGGCGGCAGCACCGGGACCGACAGCGGGACCGGGAACGAGGCCGGGAGCGAGGACGAGGCCGGGAGCGAGGACGAGGCCGAGCTTCGGCTGATCCTGCTGGACGCGGTGCTGGGCCAGCACGACGCGCCGTGGCTGGCCGCGTTCGACACCGGCTGGCCGCCGCTCGACGGGCTGGCGCTGGTGTGCCGCAGCGCCGGCTGGTGGTGGCCGTTCGAGAAGGCGGCGGTGATCTGCGAGCGGCCCGTCGCCCTGCACCGCGACGAGGCGGGGCGCCTGGACCGCGGGGACGGCCCCGCGCTCGCCTACCCGGACGGCTTCGCGCTGTACGCGTGGCGGGGCATGCCGGTCCCGGCCGCCTTCCTGGCGGAGCTGAGCACCCTCACCCCGGAGCGCATCCGCACCGAGGAGAACGCGGAGCTGCGCCGTGTGATGCTGGAGCACTACGGCTACGACCGGTATCTCGCGGACTCCGGTGCCGTCCCGGTGCACCGCGACGAGACGGGCACACTCTGGCGGATCGACCTGGAGGGGGACGAGCCGGTGGTGATGGTGGAGGTGCTCAACTCCACGCCGGAGCCGGACGGCACCCGCCGCACCTACTGGCTGCGGGTGCCGCCGTCGACCCGGGAGGCCAGAGAGGGCGTCGCCTGGACGTTCGGTCTCGGCGCCGAGGCGTACGCACCGCTGAAGGAGACCTGAGCGGCGGCGGGCGCGGTGCGGCCCGCCGCCGCCCGGCGCGGGGTCAGGGCGCCGTGTACGCCTCCACCTCGCTGAACTGCCCGGCCGGCCAGCCGGTGTTGCCGGTGACGGTCAGCCGCAGCCAGCGCAGGCCGGTGCCGTTCGGCAGGGCGACGGTGGCGCTGTTGCCGCTCGCCGGGTCGAAGCGGTAGCCCTGCGCGCCCGCCACGGTGGTGTAGTGCGTGCCGTCGGTGCTGCCCAGGACCGCGACGGTCTGGGTGCGGGCGCCCCAGGCGGCGGACGGCGGGAGCTTCAGCACCAGCCGGCGTACGGTCTGGCTCGATCCGAGGTCGACCGTGAGGGACTGCGGGAAGGCGTTGTTGGCGGACTCCCAGTAGCTGTTCGCGTCGCCGTCGACCGCCTTGCCGGGTGTGTACACGTCCTGGGAGCCGGTGGCGGTGGCCGGGCGGCCCTTGGCGAGGTTGCGGTTCGGGTCGGGGTCGGGGTTGCCCTGTCCCGGCTGCGGCCAGGTGGAGCAGTCCGACCAGGTGCTCGTCCAGCCGGAGTTGCCGCCGCCGTCGGTGATCGCGAAGCTGCCTGAGCCGTTCGGGTAGGGGCAGTTGTAGACACCGGCCGCGCCCACCCCGGTCGCGGTGACGTTCCGGAACGTGGCGGCGCCCTGCGCTTCGGCCTGGACGACGACCGTGCCGGTGTTCTTCACGGTCGCCCCGGTGATGTCGACGTTCTTGACCGGGTAGCCCTGGCCGCCGCCGGAGACGAACTCGAAGGCGCTGTAGGGGCTGTCGGTGACGGTGGTGTCGGTGATGTGGACGGTGGCGTTGATGGCGCTGTCGTAGGAGTCGACGCGCAGGGCGCCCATCGGGTGGTTCCAGTTGGGGTTGAGCGCGCCCGCCCGCACCAGGGTGTTGCCGTCGACCGTGATGGTCCCGGCCAGCGGGGAGAAGGGGTCCATGAACTTCTGGTTGGAGATGGCGATGCCGCTGCCGAGGGCGTTGGTGTCGGAGACCAGGTTGCCGCGGACGGTGATGTCGGTGCCGCCGTAGACGGCGATGCCGTTGGCGAGGTTGGGCTGCGAGATGGTGTTGTTCTCGAAGCTGCTGTCGGTGTCGGGCGCGTACAGGGACCACATGGCCAGGGAGTCGTCGCCCTGGTTGCGCAGGAAGTTGTTGCGCACCCGTACGCCCTTGGCGTTGCCGTTGAGGTTGAGGCCGTCGGCGGTGGTGTCGAGGATGCGGTTGTTCTCCACGACGAGGTTGTCGTTGTCGCCGGTGAGCCACAGACCGCACTTGAGGTGCTGGATCCACATGCCGGAGACGGACGAGCCCGGTCCGAGGGAGCCGTTGACGAAGTTGTCGGGGCTGCCGTCGTTGCGTTCGGTGACCTCGCCGATGACCGCGAAGTCCTTGAGGTGGACGTTGCCCGCGGAGCTGCCCTGGTTGACGAAGCTGGAGCTGTGCACGACGGAGTACCAGCTGCCCGCGCCCTGGAGGGTGACGTTCTGTACGCCGCCGAGCGCGGAGGTCAGCCGGTAGTCGCCCGGCGGGATCCACACCACCCCGCCCTGTGCGGCGTTGATGGCGTCGCGGAATGCCTGCGTGGAGTCGCCCTGACCGGTGGGGTCGGCGCCCTTGCCGGTGACGGAGACCGATCCGGCGGGCTGGGCGGCGGCCGGTGCGACCTGTTCGAAGTCGGCGACGTCCACGGTGACCTGGACGTTCGTGGCCACCAGGGCGATCTTGTCGCCGGCCTGGACGTTCTGTCCGAGCAGCAGCCGGGCGTTGTCGTAGAAGTGGTGGGTCTTGGCCCCGGCGATCCAGCCGGTGTCCACGTAGGAGTACTTGGAGGTGACGGTGAGCGTCCTGGCGAGCCGGGTGCCGTTGACGTAGACGTCGAGGGTGCCGGACTGGCCGTCGGGGACGGTGTAGGCGACGTTCAGGGCGTTGGCGGCGCGCGGCGCGGTGAACTCCACGCGCTGTCCGGAGGCGAGGCGGACGGCCTGGCGGCCCGACGCCTCGGAGGCGAGGGTGCCCTGGGTGAAATCGGGGCCGATCTTCGTGCCGGTGGTGGTGGCGGACTCGGCCTCCACCGAGGTGAAGGGGAGGTTCGCGCCCGCCGCCGCGTGCGCGGCGGGCGCGGTGAGGGTGACGAGCATGCCGGCGCCGAGGGCGACGGTGGCCGCGAGAGCCGGCAGGCGACGGGCGGATCTGGGCGTGCTGGTGCCGTACATGTGCTGATCCCTTCGTGGTGGGGTGCGGGGATAGCGCTGTGCGGGTCGGCGGCCGGGGGCCCCTGCGGTCGTGGGGAGGAAGCCGGCCGGTGGCGGGCCCCCGGTGCTGCGCGGGCTCAGTCGCGCAGCCAGACCGCCGTGTCCTGCGGGATGCGGCCCGAGTCGTCCAGGGGTCCGCTGGCCAGCAGGAGTCGGGTGTGAGCGGGTGGTGCCACGGGGTCGGCGCCGAGGTTGACCACGCAGGCCGTGCCCTCGGCGCGGCGGAAGGAGAGGACCCCGTCGGGGGCGTCGTGCCAGGTGAGGGGGGCGTCGCCGAAGTGCGGGCGGAGCCGGATCGCCTCCCGGTACAGGGCCAGCATGGAGCCGGGGTCCCGCTGTTGCCGGTCGACGGCGTGGGCGGCCCAGCCCGCGGGCTGCGGCAGCCACGGTTCCCGGTCCGCGCCGGTGCCGAAGCCGGCGTGGGGGGCGTCGGCCGTCCAGGGCAGCGGGACCCGGCAGCCGTCACGGCCCGGGTCGGTGCCGCCGGAGCGTACGTGCATCGGGTCCTCGATGCGCGCCGGCGGGATGTCCGCCTCGGGCAGGCCCAGCTCCTCCCCCTGGTAGACGTAGACGGCGCCGGGCAGGGCCAGGGACAGCAGGGCCGCCGCGCGGGCCCGGCGGGTGCCGAGGACCGGGTCGGTGGGGGTGCCGAACGCCTTGGCGGCGAAGTCGAAGCCGGTGTCGGCGCGGCCGTAACGGGTGACGGTCCGGGTGACGTCGTGGTTGCACAGCACCCAGGTGGCGGGGGCGCCCACGGGCGCGTGCTCGGCCAGGGTCTCGTCGATGGAGCGGCGCAGCCGGGCCGCCCCCCAGGGGCAGGCCATGAAGGCGAAGTTGAAGGCGCTGTGCAGTTCGTCGGGGCGCAGATAGCGGGCGAAGCGCTCGCTGTCGGGGAGCCACACCTCGCCGACGAAGACGCCGCCGTAGTCGTCGGCGATCCGGCGCCAGGAGCGGTAGACGTCGTGGAGTTCGTCGCGGTCGACGTAGGGGTGCGGGTCGCGGCCCGGGGTGAAGTCGGGCAGGCGGGGGTCCTTGGCGAGCAGGGCCGCGGAGTCGATGCGGACCCCGGCGACGCCCCGCTCGAACCAGAACCGCAGGATGTCCTCGTGCTCCTGGCGGACGGCCGGGTGCGCCCAGTTGAGGTCGGGCTGTTCGGGGGCGAACAGGTGCAGGTACCAGGCGCCGTCGGGCAGCCGGGTCCAGGCCGGGCCGCCGAACTCGGACGTCCAGTCGTTGGGCGGGAGTTCGCCGTGGGCGCCGCGGCCGGGCCGGAAGTGGAACAGCTCGCGCTCGCCGCCGCCGGCCAGCGCGGCCCGGAACCAGGGGTGCTGGTCGGAGACGTGGTTGGGCACGATGTCGACGATGGTGCGGATGCCCAGCTCGCGGGCCTCGGCGATGAGTTTCTCGGCCTCGGCGAGGGTGCCGAAGGCGGGGTCGACCGTTCGGTAGTCGGCGACGTCGTAGCCGCCGTCCTTCATCGGGGACAGGTACCAGGGGTTGAACCACAGGGCGTCCACGCCGAGTGCGGCGAGGTACGGCAGCCGGGAGCGGACGCCGGCGAGGTCTCCGGTGCCGTCGCCGTCGCCGTCGGCGAAGCTGCGGACGTACACCTGGTAGATGACGGCGGAGCGCCACCAGGCGTCGTCGGCGCGGCTGCTCCGGGCAGGGGTGGGCTGTCCCACGGTGCGTGCCTTTCTGTCTCGGTCTGTCTCGGTGCGAGGGGCCGGGTCAGGTCAGCCCTTGGTGCTGCCCGCGCTGATCCCGGCGATGATGTGCCGCTGGAAGACGAGGAAGAGCGCGACCATCGGGATGCTGGCGATCACCATGGCGGCGATGAGCACGGTCAGCTGGATGTTCTGCGACAGCTGGACGAGGGCCACGCCGATGGGCTGCTTGTCGGTGTCGGAGAAGACCATCAGCGGCCACAGGAAGTCCTGCCAGACGGCGACCAGCGCGAAGATGGACACCACGCCGAGCACGGGCCGCGACATCGGCAGCACGATCGACCACAGGGTGCGCAGTTTTCCGGCGCCGTCGATCTCGGCGGCCTCCAGGACGTCCCGCGGTATCTGGTCGAAGAACCGCTTGAGCAGGTAGAGGTTGAAGGCGTTGGCGACGGCCGGCAGCCAGATGGCGAGGGGGTCGTTGAGCAGGCTGGTGTGGAGGAGCGGCAGATCGGCGACGGTCAGGTACTTCGGTACGACCAGCGCCTGGGCCGGGACCATCAGGGTGGCGAGGATGCCGCCGAGGATCACCTTGCCGAAGGCCGGTCTCAGCTTGGACAGGGCGTAGGCGGCGGCGGTGCACAGGACGAGCTGGAAGGCCCAGGCGCCGGCCGCCTGGACGAGGGTGTTCCACAGGTGCCGGGGCAGTTGCATCAGGTCCCAGGCGTCGGTGTAGGCACTCAGGTGCCACTGCTCGGGCACCAGGGTGGGCGGGGTCTGCGCCACCTCGTCCGGCGACTTCAGGGCGCCGGTGACCATCCAGTAGACGGGGAAGAGGAAGGCGAGCGCGAACAGCAGCACCACACCGGTGAAGACGGTCCAGTAGAGGACCTTGCCGCGCGGGCGGGCCAGGGCCGCCGGGGAGACGAGGGTACGGGTGCTGCTCATGCGTCCTCCTGGCCGGAGCCGGAGCGGGTCAGCCGCAGGTACAGGGCGGAGAACAGGCCGAGCAGCACGAGCAGCATCACGCTGAGCGCGCAGGCGCCGCCGAAGTCGTTGTAGAGGAAGGCGTACTTGTAGATGAGGTAGAGCACGGTGACGGTGGCGTTCTCGGGGCCGCCGCCGGTGATGACGAACGGCTCGGTGAAGACCTGCATGGTCGCGATGATCTGGAGGAGCATCAGCATCAGGATCACGAACCGCGTCTGCGGGACGGTGACGTGGCGGACGCGCTGGAGGAGGCTCGCGCCGTCCAGTTCGGCGGCCTCGTACAGCTCGCCGGGGATGGACTGGAGGGCGGCCAGGTAGATGAGGACGGTGCCGCCGAGGTTGGCCCAGGTGGCGACCAGGACCAGGGAGACCAGGGCGGTGTCGGCGCCGTTGGTCCAGTTCGAGGTGGGCAGGTGCAGGGTGCGCAGCGCCTCGTTGGCGAGGCCGGCGCCCGGGTCGTAGAACCACTTCCACAGCAGGGCGCTGACCACCGGCGGGATCATCACCGGCAGATAGACGGCGACCCGGAAGAAGGCGCGGGCGTGCCGCAGTTCGTTGAGGACGAGGGCCAGCACGAACGGGACGGCGAAGCCGATCAGCAGGGCGAGTCCGGTGAAGACGAGGGTGTTGCGCCAGGCGTCGGCGAACTCCGGGTCGTGCAGGACGTGGGTGAAGTTGGCGGTGCCCACCCACTGGGGCGACTGGCCGGGCGTGTACTTCTGGAAGGCGATCACGACGGCGCGGATCGCCGGATACCAGGAGAACAGGGCGAAGCAGATCAGGCCGCCGAGCAGGAAGGCGTAGGCGCGGGCCTGTTCGGCCAGGCGGCGCCGCCGCTGCCCGGCGGGGCGGGGCGGCTGTGGCGGCGGGGGGACGGCGGCCCGCTCCCGCAGGGGCCGCCGCTCGGCCGTCTTGGTCATGGCGGCTCAGCTCCGCTCCAGGATGCCGTCGATCTTGCCCGAGGCGTCCTTCAGGAGCTGGTCGATGTCGGCGTCCTTCTTGGTGAGCACGGCGGAGACCACGCCGTCCAGCACGGAGTAGATCTGCTGGGCGCTCGGCGGTTCCACCTTCAGCGTGAGGCTCTGGTTGCCGTCCAGGAAGGAGCGGTAGTTCTCCACCGGCACATTGGCGTTGGCCTTCTTGACCTGCTGGTCGGTGGCGTCGGCGGCGCCGGTGAACAGGCGGGGCTCGGGCAGGCCGACCGGGGCGTCGTGCTTCTTGGCGCGGGCGTAGTCGCCGAGGAAGCCCTTGCCGGGGGTGAGGAACATGTGGTCGAGCCACTTCAGGCCGGCCCGGATCTGGGCGGGTGTGTCCTTCTTGCTGAACATGTAACCGTCGCCGCCGACGAGGGTGCCCTGCCCGCCGGGCATCGGGGCGAGGGCGAGGTCCTTGTAGTTGCCGCCCTTCTCCTTGACCAGGATCGGGATGTTGTCGGGGGCGGAGAGGTACATGCCGAGCTTGCCCGAACCCATCATCTGCTGGGCGTCGTTGATGACGAGGAGCTGCTTGCTGCCCATGGAGTCGTCGGTCCAGCGCATGTCGTGCAGGTTCTGGAGGACGGCATGGCCCGCGGGGGTGTCGACACTGGCCTTCTTGCCGTCGGCGCTGACGACGTCGCCGCCCTGGGAGTACAGCTCGGCGGTGAAGTGCCAGCCGCCCTGGTTCTGGGCGCTGTAGTCGGCGTAGCCGACGGTGCCGCCGCCGAGCGCGGCGATCCGCTTGGCGTCGGCGCGGACCTCCGCCCAGGTCGTGGGCGGCTTGTCGGGGTCGAGTCCGGCCTTCTCGAAGAGCTTCCTGTTGTAGATCAGGCCCATCGAGTAGCCGGTGCGCGGGATGCCGTAGACCTTGCCGTCGACGGTGTAGATGTCGCGCAGCTGCTTGCTGAGGGTGGGGTAGCTCTTGAGCTCCTTGACGTACGGGGTGAGGTCGGCGGCCTGGCCGGTGGCGACCACATGGCGGACGTCGGTGAAGTAGGTGTAGAAGACGTCCTCCATCTGGCCGCCGGCCAGTTTCGCGTCGAACGTCTTGGGGTCCTCGCAGGGGAACGCGTCGTGCGCGACGACGTCGATGTCCGGGTTCTGCTTCTCGAAGGACGCCACGTCCTCGTCGAAGAACGTCCGGTCGGTCCTGGCGCTCTTGGGCGGCTGGCAGTTGACCGTGATGCGGGTCTTGCCGTTCGCGGACGCGTCGTCGTCGGAGCCGCACGCCGTCGCGGCGAGGGCGAGGGAGCAGACGCCGATCGCGGCGACGGCATGGCGGAACCCGGTGCTTCTCATCGGTGGACCCCTCTGGACAGGAGCGGTGGGCGCCGCACACTCAAGCACCGGCGACAGGTCTTCGCAAGATGTCGCGCAGAATCTGCAATTATTTGACAGGGCGATGGATCTCCGGGACGCTACCCGGCATCGTCAAACCCGGAGATGGCCTCAGGGGCGGGGTGCCTGGGCGGTCGAGCCGCGGACCACCAGCTCCGGTTCGAACAGCAGCTCGTCCGCCGGTACGGCGCTGCCCCCGATCCGGGCGTGCAGCAGCTCCACGACCGCCTTGCCCATCGACTCGATGGGCTGGCGGACCGTGGTCAGCGGCGGTGCGGTGCAGTTCATCAGGGCGGAGTCGTCGTACCCCACGACCGAGATCCGCGCGGGGACGTCGAGTCCGCGGCGGCGCGCGGCCCGTACGACACCCAGGGCGAGCGGGTCGCTGGCGCAGATGAACCCGGTGACCCCGCGGTCGATGAGCTTGGCCGCCGCCGCGTGGCCGCCCTCGATGGAGAAGATGGCGCGGGCGACGAACTCCTCGGGCAGATCGGGGCGGATCGCGCGGGCCGCCGCGAGCTTGCGCGCGGACGGCACATGGTCCCCTGGGCCGAGGACGAGGCCGATCCGCTCGTGCCCCAGGGAGGCCAGATGGCGCCACGCCTGCTCCACCGCCACCGCGTCGTCGCAGGACACGCCCGGGAACCCGAGGTGTTCGATGCGGGCGTTGACCAGCACGACCGGGATGTTGCGGTCGGCCAGCAGCCGGTAGTGGTCGTGCGGCGCGTCCGACTGGGCGTACAGACCGCCGGCGAAGACGACGCCGGAGACCTGCTGCTGGAGCAGCAGTTCCACGTAGTCGGCCTCCGACACCCCGCCCTTGGTCTGGGTGCACAGCACGGGCGTGAGCCCCAGCTGGGCCAGGGCGCCGCCGATGACCTCGGCGAAGGCCGGGAAGATGGGGTTCTGCAGCTCGGGCAGGACCAGCCCGACCAGACGCGCGCGCTCGCCGCGCAGCTGGGTGGGCCGCTCGTAGCCGAGCACGTCCAGCGCGGACAGCACCGCCTGCCGGGTGGCCGCGGAGACTCCCGGTTTGCCGTTGAGCACCCGGCTGACCGTGGCCTCGCTGACCCCGACCTTCTTCGCCACTTCCGCAAGTCGTCGCGTCATGGCCGCAAGAATAGCGCAATTCATGCAAGCCGCTTGCGTTACCGAAGTGTGTGCCCGCTACACGCGGCTCGTGGTCGCCGTGTCGGACGACAGCCGCTGGGCGAGGTGGATCGGGACGACGGAGAGCAGCACCAGAACGGCCGCCACGACGTTCACCACGGGCGCCTGGCGCGGTCTGGTCATGTTGCCGTAGATCCAGACGGGCAGGGTCTCGACCCCGGGTCCGGCGGTGAAGGTGGTCACCACGATCTCGTCGAAGGACAGCGCGAAGGACAGCAGCGCGCCCGCCAGCAGCGCGGAGCGGATCAGCGGGAAGGTGACGTCGGCGAAGGCGCGCAGGGGGTGGGCGCCCAGGTCCGCCGCCGCCTCCTCGCAGGAGCCCGAGGTGCGCCGCAGCCGGGCCACCACGTTGTTGAAGACCACGACGACGCAGAAGGTGGCGTGCCCGACGACCACGGTGAACAGGCCGAGGCCGATCCCGAGCGGCGCGAGGACCGTGGAGAACGCGGAGTTGAGGGCGATGCCGGTGACGATGCCGGGCAGCGCGATGGGCAGCACGACGGCGAAGGACAGGGCGCCGCTGCCGAAGAAGCGGTGGCGGGCCACGGCGAAGGCGATGAGCGTGCCGAGGACCAGGGCGATCGCGGTGGCCCCCAGCCCGGCCCGCACCGACACCCACAGCGCGTGGCGGGCCCCCGAGCTGTGCCAGGCCGCCGCCCACCAGCGGGTGGTCAGCCCCGGCGGCGGCCAGCTCGCACTGCGGTCGGGGTTGAGGGAGTTGACGAGGACCAGCAGCAGCGGGACGTACAGCAGCGCGAAGCCCGCGCAGGCGGCGGCGCGCAGCGCGATGCGCGCCCGGCGGGAGAGGTACAACATGGCGGGAACCCCCTGTGACGTGCCGGGACGGGCGGTCAGAGCCCGCTGAGCGCGCCCGTGCGGCGCAGCGCCAGCAGATAGAGGACGATGACGGCGACGGGCACGGTGGCGAGGGCGGCGGCCAGCGGCGGGTCGAGTTCGATCTCGGAGTGGACGAGGTTGCCGATCAGCTGGGTCTTGCCGCCGACGATCTCCACGGTGATGTAGTCGCCGAGGCTGAGCGAGAAGGTGAAGACCGACCCGGCGGCGACCGACGGCAGCACGAGCGGCAGCACCACCGAGCGGACGGTGCGCCAGGGCCGGGCCCCGAGGTCGGCCGAGGCGTCCAGCAGCCCCGCGGGCAGCCGCGCCAGGGCGGTGTGCACCGGCAGGATCATGTACGGCAGCCACAGGTACGTCAGGGTCAGCACCGCCGCCGGCAGCCCGAACCCGGGGCCGCTCAGACCCAGCGGCCGCAGCAGCCAGTCGGCGAGGCCGCCCCGGGACAGGATGAGCCGCCAGGCGTACACCTTGACCAGGTAGCTCGCCCACAGCGGGGTGAGGACCGCCACCACGAGCAGCGGGCGCAGCCGGGGCCTCGCGACACACGCGGTGCAGAAGGCCAGCGGCAGGGCGATCACCGTGCACAGGGCGGTGACGGCGAGCGCCACACCGATGCTGCGGACCGTCACCTGGCGGTAGACCGGTGTCGTCAGCAGGGTGTGGAAGTTGTCCGCCGACCAGACCTTGACGACCGCCGAGGTGAAGGAGTCCGTCGTCCAGAAGGCGGAGACGAACAGCATGGCCAGCGAGCCGAGATAGAGCACGCCGAGCCAGAGCAGCGGGGCGGTGAGCAGCAGCCCGAGCCCGAGCCGGGGGCGCCGGTGCAGGGCTCCGGCGAGCCGCGTGAGGGGGCTGCGGGCCGGTGCGGCGGCCCGCTCGGTGGCGGCCACGGTTCAGCCCTTGATCTCGGTCCAGGCCCGCACCCACGCGGCGTAGGGCACGCACTTCACGTCGGTGCGGCCGTCCAGGCACTGTTCGATGGGCGTGTTCCAGAAGGCGATCCGCTTCCAGTACGCCGCGTCGGCCGCGTGGTAGGTGGCGCAGAAGTTCCGGTCGGCGGTGTGCGCGCAGGCCCCGGCGTTGGCGGGCGCCTCGCCGAAGTACTCGGCGACCTGGGCGTTGACCTTCGGCGAGACGATCCAGTCCAGCCACTTGTAGGCGCAGGTGGGGTGCTTCGCCCTGGCGGAGACCATCCAGGTGTCGGACCAGCCGGTCGAGCCCTCCTGGGGGACGAACGCCCTGACCTTCGCGCCTTCGGAGGCGGCGAGGTTGGCGATGACCTGCCAGGTGGTGCCGATCACGGAGTCGCCGCTCTTGAAGGCGGAGACCTCCTTGAGGTAGTCGCCCCAGTACTCGCCGATGTCCGCGTTCTGCTTCTTCAGCAGGGCCACGGCCGCGTCGAACTGCTTCTGGTCCAGCGCGTAGGGGTCCTCGATCCTCAGCTCGGGCCGGGACGCCTTGAGGTAGAGCGCCGCGTCGGCGATGTAGATCGGCGAGTCGTAGGCCGTGACATGCCCCTTGTACGGCGCCGCGCCGTCGAAGACGGCCGACCAGGAGGTGGGCGCGGGCTTCACCCTCCGCGTGTCGTACATGAGGAGGTTGGCGCCCCGGCCGTGCGGGATGCCGTAGGCGCGGCCCTTGACGGAGTTCCACGGCTGCATCCGCAGGTCGGGGTAGACACCGCGGTAGTTCGGTACGAGGTCGGTGTTGACGGGGGCCGCGTCGCCGGACGCGATGAGCCGCAGGGAGGCGTCCCCGGAGGCCGACACGGCGTCGTAGTCCCCGGTCTTCATCAGCTTGACCATCTCGTCGGAGTCGGCCGCCACCTTGGCGCGGACCCGGCAGCCGGTCTGCTTCTCGAAGCCGCTGACCCAGTCGGCCTTCGGGTCGTCCGAGCCGTCCTCTACGTAGCCCGCCCAGGCGATCAGGTTCACCTGCCCCTCCGCCCGGCCCAGGTGGGCGGGGGCCTTGAGGTCGGGTGGTCGGAGACCGCCGGACGAGGAGGAGCCGCCGGAGGAGCCGCAGGCGGTGGCGGCGAGCAGCAGTGCGGCGGCGGTCGCGCGGGTGAGGATGCGGGTGGGGCGCATGCGGTGACTCCCAGTGGGGTGGGACGGGGTTCAGCGGGTGTTTCAGCGGGTGTCGGGGACCGGGACCGCGTGCCGGCGGTGCCAGGTCAGGCCGACGCGGGTGCCGCGGTAGGCGGCGACGTCCGCGGCGGAGTTCTCCAGGTTCTGCTGGAGCGCGGTGAGCCGGCCGCCCGCGTCGAGGTCGACCAGGAAGCGGGTGGAGTCGCCGAGGTAGACGACCTCGGCGACGGTGCCGGTGGCCGTGACGTACCCGGGGCCGTCCGCCCCGGTGGCCTCGGCGCGGACACGGATCTTCTCCGGGCGGACGGTGTGGAGGCCGCCGGTGCCCAGGATCCGCCGGGCGGCCGCGTCCCGGAGCAGGTTGGAGGCGCCGACGAAGCCCGCGACGAAGGCGGTCGCGGGCCGTTCGTAGATCTCGGCGGGGGTGCCGGCCTGTTCCACGCGGCCCTCGCGGAGGACGGCGACCCGGTCGCTGAGGGCCAGTGCCTCGGTCTGGTCGTGGGTGACGAGGACGAAGGTGATGCCCACCTCGCGCTGGAGCGCCTTGAGTTCGCTCTGCATCCGCTCCCGCAGCTCCCGGTCGAGGGCGCCGAGCGGTTCGTCCAGGAGCAGCACCCGGGGGCGGCCCACCAGGGCGCGGGCGAGGGCGACGCGCTGGCGCTGGCCGCCGGAGAGCGCCCCCGGGCGCCGGGCGCCGTAGCCGTCCAGGCCGACCTGGGCCAGTGCCTCGCGCGCCTGGGCCAGGCGCCGCGCCTTGGGCACCTTGCGGATCCTGAGGGCGTAGGCGACGTTCTGTTCGACCGTCATGTGCGGGAAGAGGGCGTAGTCCTGGAAGACGGTGTGCACGTCCCGCTCGAACGGGGCGAGGGCCGTGACGTCCCGGCCGCCGAGGGCGACGGTTCCGGCGGTGGGGCGCTCGAAACCGGCGATCAGGCGCAGCACCGTGGTCTTGCCCGAGCCCGAGGGTCCGAGCAGGGAGAAGAACGCGCCGTCCGCGATCTCCAGGTCGACCCCGGCCACCGCGGTGGTCCGCCCGAACGCCTTGCGCAGGCCCCGCAACCGGATCGCGCTTCCCTGCATGCGGACCCCTTCCGGCCCTCATGGACAGTGCAACGTTGCACGCAAGATAGGGAGTCGTGGTGCAAAGCTCAAGACCGCCTCGGGGCGTACTCCTGCCCGACGGGTGAGATGGGGGCGGGAGCGGGGGCCGGGGCCGCCCGGCGCCGTCGGCGACCTGAACGCCGACGGTGCCGGGTCAGACCTCGGAGTCCGGTACCACGCTGAGGTGGCCGGACGGGCGGCGGACGCGACGGGCCCGGCGGGGCGCCGGGGCGGGCCGGCGTGCCTCGCGCAGGACCAGGGTCAGCCGGGAGTAGCCGAGGTCGCGCAGGGTCGCCGGGGTCTCCTCGACCACGCGGCAGTCGGTGGCACCCCAGCGGGGGTCGGGGTGCAGCAGCGGACGGACGGCGCCGTCCGAGCGGGTGGCCGAGGCGCCGACCGCGCGGATCCAGTGCGGCAGGCCGTGCCGGTAGGCGGCCTCCATGATCGGGTCCTGGGCGATGTCCCGGCGGATGGCCTGAAGTCCGTGGTCGGGGCCGGTGCTCTCCACGGCGGCCGCGAACTGCGCCAGCATCGGCAGGCACCACCGGGACTCGTGCTCGCCGAGGACCGCTCCGGCGTCCGGGTGGAAGAGCACGAAGCGCAGGAAGTTGTCGCCCGGCATGGCCGACGGGTGCTGCCCTATGCCCCGGAAGAGCGCGGTGTAGGCGTTGTTGGCCAGGATCACGTCCCAGCGGTGGTCGACGACGAAGGAGGGAAAGGAGACGGCCTCCAGCAGCACGGCGTAGTCCTGAAGATAGGCCTGCGCCTCGGGTCGGACGGGAACGGGCTGCGGCGCCGGCCGCTGCCCTCCTGCCTGAAATGCCATCGGGAGGTCACCCCTCTTGCCTCTGCGGCCTTCACGCGGCGCCTTGATCCTGCTGCTCAGCGGCATGCCATGTCAACTATCGTGGCATTTCATGCCGGTTGACGGCTGAAATTGGCCACAGTTGTGGCGAGACCTGGATGCGAGTTCGAACGAGGGGCTACTCTCCGGGAAGTTCACGGCGACCCCGCCCCGTGAGAAGCCTGTGAGAGACGTAGGAGATCTGTCGGTGACGGACGGCATCGAGGATCCGGGCACCACGGCGTCGGTCGTGCTGACGGCGGCGGTCACGCGTGTCACCGCGCTCGCCGGGCGGCTCGGCGTGCCCCAGGCGGAGGTTTTCGACACCGGCCGCCTCTCCGTGGCCTGCGGAGTGCCGGAGCCGGTGGTCAAGGCCCTGCTGAGCGGCCGGAGCGCGGGCGAGCCGGATGTGCAGGCGCGCTTCCTGCAACGGCTCGGCCTGCTGCGCCGCACCCGGCTGAAACCGAACGGCCGCCGCTACACGCAGCAGGAGATCGCGGACGGCGCGGGCATGTCGCGCCAGCAGGCGGGCGCCCTCATCAACGGCGACCGGCGCCCCACCATGGAGCACTGCGACGCCCTCCAGCGGTTCTTCCGCGTGCACGCCGGGTTCCTCACCGCCGAGGACCCGGAGGCGCTCGCGAGCGCGCTCCAGCGCACCGAGCAGGATCTGCTCCAGCGGCTCGCCGACCGCGAGCGGGAGGCCGCCGCTGCCGCCGGTGACCCGCTGGAACGCCTGCTCCAGAACCACGGCGTCCGCTCCATCGCCTGGCGGGCCGCCCAACTCCCCACCGACCAGCACCGCGACAAGGTCGCCGAATGGCTGGACATGCTCCTGGAGAGCGTCAAGCGCCCCGAGGAATGAGGGCCACCGCCGGGCGCCACCGGCCGCCACCGGCCCCGGGCCGCTCGCGGGGCGTGCGCCGGCCGGGCACCCGCTGGGCCGAGCGGGCGAAGCGGGACACCGCGCGGGGGCATTGTCAGTGGGGGGCGGCAAGCTGGAGGGGTGCCACCGCCACGCGGGGGGCACGGCGCGCCGTCCGGGCGACCGGACGCGTGCGCGACCGTGTGCTGCCGAAACCGGGGAGAGCGAGCCATGCCCACCGCCGTACCGACCGACCACGAGCGCACCGCAGTTCAGGCGTATCTGCGGCTGCTGCACACCGTGCGCGCCGCCTTCGACGCCCCGTCGGCCGTCCGACGGCCCGTCCCCGTCCCGCCGTCCGTGCTCGCCGAGGCGGAGGCGGCCCTGGCGGGCGCCGGACTCGCGGGCAACGAGGAGGAGTTCTTCCGGCTGCTGCGCGACTGGTCCGCGCCCGGGGGCTGACGGCCGCGCCGCGGCCCCGCGCGGACGGGGGGCGGCCGTGACGGTCAGGGGGGCCAGGGGGTCAGGGGTGGTGCACCGTCACCGCGGTGACCAGCAGCCCCGCCCCCGCGGCCCAGCGGCCGTCGAAGTGCGTGAGGTGACGGCCGTCCAGCACGGGCCCCGGGACGAGGAGCCGCGCCCGGAAGCCGCCGGTGTGCGGGGTGCCGGGGTCGGTGCCGATCTCGACGTCGGCCTCCGTGAAGTCCAGCCACTGACCGGTCAGCGGGTACCACGCCTTGTAGACGGACTCCTTCGCGCTGAACAGCAGCCGCTGCCAGTGCACGTCGGGCCGCCGCTCGGCCAGTTCGTCCAGCCGGCGGCGCTCGTCGGGCAGCGTGACGGCGGGCAGGACCTCCTCCGGGAGCGGTTCGTCGGGTTCCGCGTCGATGCCGACGGAGGCCACGTCGGCGGCCCGGCCCAGCGCGGCGGCGCAGTAGCCGTCGCAGTGGGTCATGCTGCCGACCAGCCCCGAGGGCCAGCGCGGGGCGCCCCCGGCGCCGGGCAGGACCGGCCGCGGCGGCACGCCGAGCTTCTCCATGGCGCGGCGCGCGCAGTCCCGCACACCGGCGAACTCCCGGCGGCGCTTGGCGACCGCCCGTACCATCACGGCCTGTTCCTCGGGGTACAGCGCGGCGTGGCCCGGCCCGTCCGTGCCGTACGCCTCCACCGCCACCACCGGGTCCGGCAGCAGTTCACCGAGCACCGGTTCCGTCCTCCATCGGCAGTACGCGGCGCAGCCGGCCCGGCGGTTCGGGGCGCTTGCGCCACTCGCGGGGGTATCCCACCGACACCTCCTCGAAGCGGACGCCCTCGTGCCAGGTGGTCCGCGGTATATGAAGGTGACCGTAGACCATGGCGGCCACCCGGAACCTGCGGTGCCAGTCCGCGGTGAGCCGCGTGCCGCACCACATGGCGAACTCGGGGTACCAGAGCACGTCCATGGGGTGCCGGTCGAGCGGGTAGTGGTTGACGAGCACGGTGGGCAGGTCCTCGGGCAGTTCCGCGAGCCTGCGTTCGGTCTCGCTCACCCGGGCCCGGCACCACGCCTCCCGGCTCGGGTAGGGGTCCGGGTGCAGCAGGTACTCGTCGTTGCAGACGATGCCGGTGCCGTGCGCGTAGGCCAGACCCTCCTCCTTGGTGGCGCAGCCCTCGGGCAGGAACGAGTAGTCGTAGAGCAGGAACAGCGGGGCCACGGCGACCGGGCCGCCGGGTCCGGACCAGACCGGGTAGGGGTCCTCGGGGGTCGTCACGCCCAGGTCCCGGCAGAGTTCGACCAGGTACTCGTAGCGGGCGACGCCGCGCAGGGTGACGGTGTCCCGGGGATGGGTCCACAGTTCGTGGTTGCCGGGGGTCCAGACGACCTTGCGGAACCGGCTCGCCAGCGTCTTCAGGGCCCAGCGGATGTCCGCGACGGTCTCGGCGACATCGCCCGCGACGATCAGCCAGTCGTCGTCCGAGCCGGGTACCGTCCGCTCGACCAGGGCCCGGTTCTCGCTGTAGCCGATGTGCAGGTCGCTGATGGCCAGCAGTCGCCCGCTGCCACCGACCGTCCCCGTCACCGCTCACCCCTCTGTCACCCGCCCGTGGGAACCACAACAACACACCCGGCCACCTGCGGACAAGGTCCGGCCCGGCAACCGGCCACCGCCGTGGCCGGATCCGGCGTACGCGCCGACCGGCCGGCGGCCGCGGTGCCCGCCGCCACGGGCCGCGCTCCCCCCTTTCGCGCCCTTCGCAGGCCCCTTCTCCCCCGCTTCTCCCCCGCCGGGGAATTTTTTCCGCGGCTTTTTTCGCCGCGGGGTGTATCAGGGCCCGTACCAGCGACTCTCAAGGGTGGGGGACGCGGGGAGCACGGGGGAACCGCGGGGGAATCACGGGGGATACGGGGGAAACAGGGGAAAAGGGGACGGGGGAACGGGGAGTCGGGGCGGTCGGTCGCCGTACGGGGGAGCGACCGACCGCCCCGGCGCGTGCGCCGCCCGCCACGGGACCCGCCGCCCCCGCTACCCGAGGTAGGAGAGGCCGGGATGGACCCGCATGTACTCCTCGACCAGCCTGCGGGCCACGGTCACGGAGTCCACCAGCGGGTGCAGGGCGAACGCCTTCACCGCGACCGCCCGGGAGCCCGACGCCGCCGCGGCCAGCACCTCGCGCTCGACCGCCTTGACCGAGCGGACGAGACCGGCCGCGTGCCCCGGCAGCGGGCCGGTGGAGACCGGGTGCGCGCCGTTGGCGTCGACCAGGCAGGGCACCTCGACGACGGCGTCGGAGTCCAGTTCCGGCAGGGTGCCGCGGTTGCGGACGTTGAGGATGAGGGTGGTGCGTTCGTCGCGGGCGACGGCCCGCATCAGGGCGAGCGCCACCTTCTCGTAGCCGCCGGAGAGGTCGTCCTCCTCGCGCTCGCCCGCCCCGGCCGCCTCGCGGTTCTCCGCCATGTACGTGGCCTCGCGCTCGGCGCGGGTGCGGTTCCAGGCGTCCAGCGCCGGGGCCTGCGGGTCGCCCAGCTCCTCGTAGAAGCGGGCCTGCTGGTCGCGCAGGAAGGCGCCGCGGGTCTGCCCGGCCCGCTGGTAGGCGTCGACGGCCTCGCGGTTGAAGTAGTAGTAGTGCAGATACTCGTTGGGGATCGCGCCCAGCGTGCGCAGCCACTCGGCGCCGAAGAGGCGGCCCTCCTCGAAGGAGCCCAGCAGCGCGGGATCGGCGAGCAGGCGCGGCAGTTCGTCCCGGCCGCCGACCCGCAGACCGCGCACCCAGCCGAGGTGGTTGAGGCCGACGTAGTCGATCCACGCCTCGCGCGGGTCGGCGCCGAGCACCCGGGCGATACGGCGGCCCAGGCCGACCGGTGAGTCGCAGATGCCGATGACGCGGTCGCCGAGGTGGCGGGACATGGCCTCGGTCACCAGCCCCGCCGGGTTGGTGAAGTTGATGACCCAGGCACCGGGTGCGAGCCGGGCCACCCGCCGGGCGATGTCGACGGCGACGGGGACGGTGCGCAGGCCGTAGGCGATGCCGCCCGCTCCGACGGTCTCCTGGCCCAGGACGTCCTGGGCGAGCGCCACCCGCTCGTCCGCCGCCCTGCCCTCCAGACCGCCCACCCGGATCGCCGAGAACACGAAGTCGGCGCCGCGCAGGGCCTCGTCCAGGTCGGTGACGGCCCGCACCGCCGGGGCGTTCGGCACCCCGGCGGCCTGCTCGGCCAGCACCCGGGTGATCGCCGAGAGCCGGCCCGCGTCGAGATCGTGCAGGACGACCTCCGTGACGCGGCCCGCGCCGCGGTCCGCGAGCAGCGCCCCGTACACGAGCGGCACCCGGAACCCGCCGCCGCCCAGAATCGTCAGCCTCACCCTCGCACCTCTCCGCCACGGCCCCGCGCCGGCCACCGGATCCGCGATCCGGCCGGCGCCCGCACATCCGGAACGAAACCCTACTCGGCGCCGCGCTCCGGGCCCGTGAGCCGCCCGCCGCCACGGGAAGCCGCCCGCCGTCCCCGCCCGCCGTCCCCGCACGCGGCCGACCGGGTGATCGGGAATCGACCGCCCCGGCAGGCGATACGTGATTCCATTCGAATCCCCACCCCCTAGTCCACGGCAGGGAACTGATGAGACGTCAACTCTTCGCCCTGGCCGCCCTGTCGGCGGCCGTCACGCTCGGTGCGGCGACCTCCTCGGCGGCGGCCGGGCCGGTCTGGCAGGAGACCGGCACCGCGCACGTCGACTCACTGAGCGGCAGCCAGGGCCTCGCCAGCCGCGCGGACGGTTCACTGGTGTACCGGGGGCTCGCCTCGGTCCCGCTGGACCTGCGCGTCAAGGGCTGGAACCACGTCGGCGACCCGGATGTGGCCCAGGGCCATGTCTTCGACGCCTACCAGGGCGCGGACTCGGCGACCTCCAAGATGTTCGCGGTCACCACCCCGGGCGGCCGGCGCTATGAGTACGTCCATCCGCTGGACGCGGGCGAGAAGGTGAACAACTCCTTCGCCGCCGTCTCCCCCGACGCCCAGTGGCTGGTGTCCGGGGAGTGGGGCGACCAGAACCGGCTCCAGGTCTTCCCCGCCCCGCTGCTCAACCCGTCCACCCCGCGCACCGGCGGTACGCTGCCGCAGGCCCCGCAGATCACCCTCGACAAGCCGGTCCGCGACATCCAGGGCTGCGACTTCGTCAATGACACCCGGCTGCTGTGCGCCTCGGACGACGGCTCCAAGGAGCTGTTCCCCGAGGATAGGCCGCTGCTCCAGGTGGACCTGGACCACAAGCTGGACGGCGGCGCCGTGACCGGGCACGTCACCAGCCTGTTAGCGCTGCCCCAGCGCAGCGTGTGCAGCGGGGGGTTCGAGGCGGAGGGCGTGGACTACGAGACGTCCACCGGCACCCTGCGCGCCGAGGTCGTCCCGCCGAGCGTCTGCAAGGTCGCCACGACCGTGTACAGCTTCCGCCTGGGATAGCGGCGGACAGGAGCGGTCACCGGACGGCGGCGGGCCCGGCCCGCCGCCGTCCGCGTTCCGCGGCCGGGTCCCCCGCACCACCCTCTCCCCCGCGCCCTTCCCCCTTCGCCCTCTTCACCCCCGCCGCCCCCTCCACCCCTTCACCCCTTCACCCCTTCACCCCTTCACCCCTTCACCCCCTGAACTCCCCCGCTCCCACCGGACTTTCCCTGCTTCAACTCTTGACGGCCGGGGCGGTGGGGAGCACATTGGCGGGCGCACCTCCTGAGAGCGCTCTCAGAACGTTCCCCCCGCTCCCCACCCACTCGCTCCCCACCCCCACCCGGGAGGCCCCCGTGAGTGAACCCTCAGGCATACCCGCCCATCCGCCCGTCGCGCGCAGCGCACCCCGCCGGCGGCGCTCCGCGCGCCGCGCGCTCGTCGCCGTGCTCGGCACCCTCGGCCTCGCGGCGGCCCTGGCCACCGCCGCGACGCTTCCGGCCGACGCCTCGGCCCCCGCCCCGCCCGCGGGCTGGACCCAGGTCTTCCTGGACGACTTCGACGGGGCCGCGGGCTCCGGTGTCGACACCTCGGCCTGGCAGTACGACACGGGCACCTCGTACCCGGGCGGCGCGGCCGGCTGGGGCACCGGCGAGGTGGAGACGATGACCTCGTCCACCGCCAACGTCGCCCTGGACGGCAAGGGCGATCTGCTGATCACCCCGCGCCGGGACGCCTCCGGGCACTGGACCTCGGGCCGGATCGAGACCACCCGCACGGACTTCGAGCCGCCGGCCGGCGGCAGACTGCGCGTCCAGGCCCGCATCCAGCTGCCGGACGTCACCGGCGCCGCCGCCAAGGGCTACTGGCCCGCCTTCTGGGCGCTCGGCTCGCCCTTCCGCGGCAACTACTGGAACTGGCCCGGCGTCGGCGAGCTGGACATCATGGAGAACGTCCAGGGCCTCAACACCGACTGGGCGACGATGCACTGCGGCACCAGTCCGGGCGGCCCCTGCAACGAGACCACGGGCATCGGCGGTTCGACCCCCTGCCCCGGCGCCACCTGCCAGGCCGGCTTCCACACGTACGCCATGGAGTGGGACCGCTCCGCCGGTCCCGAGCAGATCCGTTTCTCGGTGGACGGCACCGTCTTCCACACCGTGCGGGCGGACCAGGTCGACGCGACCACCTGGGCGAACGCCACCCGGCACGGCTACTTCGTGATCCTGGACGTGGCCATGGGCGGCGGCTTCCCGGGCGCCTTCGGCGGCGGCCCGGACGGCGGCACCGAGCCCGGCCACCCCATGACGGTGGACTATGTGCAGGTGCTGACCTCGGGTGGCGGTGGCGGCGGCACCACGCCCCCGCCCACCGGCCACCGCGACGCCTACAGCCCCGTACAGGCCGAGTCGTACGACAGCCAGAGCGGCGTGAGCACGGAGGCGGCCACCGACAGCGGCGGCGGCCAGGACATCGGGTCGCTCGCGAACGGGGACTGGGCGCTCTACCAGGGCGTCGACTTCGGCTCCGCGGGCGCGCGGCAGTTCTACGCCCGGGTCGCGAGCGGCGCGGCGAACGGGGTGAGCGGGCTGGTCGAAGTGCGCCTGGACAGCCGGGGCAACGCGCCGGTGGGGAGCTTGGCGGTGGGCAGCACCGGCGGCTGGCAGTCCTGGCGCACGGTACCGGCGAACATCGGCGCGGTGACCGGCACCCACGACGTCTATCTCACCTTCACCAGCGGCCAGCCGGCCGACTTCGTGAACGTCAACTGGTTCGACTTCGGCCACTGAGCGCCGTGCCGGACCGGCACGCGCGGCCGGACCGGCACGCGCAGGGGCCCCGCGACCGTGCGGGGCCCCTGTCCGTTCAGCGCAGTTCCGCCCGGAAGGCCACCGGGGTCTGCCCGGTGTGCAGATGGAAGAACTTCGAGAAGTTGGCCGCGTCCGGGAAGCCCACCGCCACGCCGACGCGTCCGATGGGGAGTTCGGTGTGGGCGAGCAGGCGTTTGGCCTCCAGGACGACGCGCCGGTCGATGAACCCCTTGGGTGTCTGGCCGGTGGCGGCGCGGACCGCGCGCACCAGGGTGCGGCGTGAGTAACCGAGGGCGTCGGCGTAGGCGCTGACGCTGTGGTTGGTGGTGAAGCCCTGTTCGACCGCGTCGCGGAACAGGGTGAAGGTGGTGTCGGCCTGTTGCCGGTCGGCCTCCGCCGAACTGGCCGCGAGATGGGCGAGGCGGAGCAGGAACGCGGTCAGCGAGTGCCGCAGCACCGCCGTGTGCAGGCTCAACGGCAGGGTATCCGTGTCCTCGTACTCGCGGCGGAGTTGGGCGAGCGCGGCCTCCAGCGCGACGCGCCGGGCCGTGTCGGGGTGCAGCAGCGGCGGCAGGTCGTAGCGGTACAGGCCGGTGGCCTCGACGGTGGCGCGGGGCAGGAAGCCGGGCTGCATGGTCAGCACCGTTCCGCGGTACTCGTGCGCGCGGGAGAAGCGGTGGACCTGTCCGGGGCGGATCCACAGCACGTCGCCGGCGGCCGCCTCGTACTCGGTGAAGTCGACCATGTGCCGGACGGGGCCCGCGGCGAAGAGCATGACCACATGGAAGTCGATGCGGTGGACGCGATGGAGAGGAGCCTCGGCGTGCCAGGTCCGGCCGGTGCCCAAGGGACCTATCTGGAGTCCGACGCCGCCGAGGCTCAGGTCGACCGGGAAGGGGAAGGTCCTGATCGCGTGGCCGCCGCCGCTCCCCTCACCGTCCTCGTCGCCGCCGTCGCCGCCGTCGCCAATCTGGGTTATTTCGTCCGCCATGTCCTTCTCGTACCGGCTCGGCCGCCCGCCGACGGGCCGCGTGATCCAACTGTGTCCCACTTTCACCACAGGCTGACACACGGAGACCTTCCGGCAAAAAAGTCTGACTTTTAAGTTCGAACACGTCCGGCAGCAATCCAGCTTCTTCCGAGGACTTCTTGAAGATGAGCGAGCAGACGACCGTCCCCTTCGAGTGGACCGACCTCGACCGGCGCGCCGTGGACACCGCGCGCCTGCTGGCGGCCGACGCCGTGCAGAAGGTCGGCAACGGCCACCCCGGCACCGCGATGGCCCTGGCCCCGGCCGCGTACACGATCTTCCAGAAGCTGATGCGGCACGACCCGGCCGATCCCGAGTGGACCGGCCGCGACCGCTTCGTCCTCTCCCCCGGCCACACCTCGCTGACCCTCTACACCCAGCTGTACCTGGCCGGCTACGAGCTGGAGCTGGACGATCTGAAGGCGTTCCGCACCTACGGCTCCAAGACCCCGGGTCACCCCGAGTACGGCCACACCGCCGGGGTGGAGACCACCACGGGCCCGCTCGGGCAGGGCGCCGCGATGGCGGTCGGCATGGCGATGGCCGCCCGCTACGAGCGCGGCCTGTTCGACCCGGACGCCCCCGAGGGCACCTCGCCCTTCGACCACACCATCTGGGCGATCGTCTCCGACGGCGACCTGGAGGAGGGTGTCTCCGCCGAGGCGTCCTCGCTGGCCGGCCACCAGAGGCTCGGCAACCTGGTCTTCCTCTACGACGACAACCACATCTCCATCGAGGGCGACACCGCCACCGCCTTCTCCGAGGACGTGCTGGCGCGCTACGAGGCGTACGGCTGGCACACCCAGCGCGTCGAGCCCGCCGCGAACGGCGACGTCGACGTGCACGCCCTGCACGCGGCGCTCTCGGCGGCCCGCGCCGAGACCTCCCGCCCCTCGATCGTCGCGATGCGCACGGTCATCGCCTGGCCCGCCCCGCACGCGCAGAACACCGAGGCCGCGCACGGCTCGGCGCTGGGCGAGGAGGAGATCGCCGCGACCAAGCGCGTCCTCGGCTTCGACCCGGAGCGGACCTTCCAGGTGGACGAGGATGTCCTCGCGCACACCCGGCGGGCCCTGGACCGGGGCGCCGAGGCGCACGCCGCCTGGGAGAAGCAGCTCACCGAGTGGCGCGGCGTGCGGCCGGAGCGGGCCGTGCTGCTCGACCGGATCGTGGCCGGGAAGCTGCCCGAGGGCTGGCAGGACGCGCTGCCGGTCTTCGAGGAGGGGAGGTCCGTCGCCACCCGGGCGGCCTCCGGCAAGGTGCTCCAGGCGCTCGGCGAGGTGCTGCCCGAGCTGTGGGGCGGCTCCGCCGACCTGGCCGGCTCCAACAACACCACCATCGACAAGACCTCGTCCTTCCTCCCCGCGGGCAACCCGCTCCCGGAGGCGGACCCCTACGGCCGCACCATCCACTTCGGCATCCGCGAGTTCTCCATGGCCGCGGAGCTGAACGGCATCGCCCTGCACGGCAACACGCGCGTGTACGGCGGCACCTTCCTGGTCTTCTCCGACTACATGCGCAACGCCGTGCGCCTGTCCGCCCTGATGCAGCTCCCGGTGACCTACGTCTGGACCCACGACTCCATCGGCCTCGGCGAGGACGGCCCCACCCACCAGCCCGTCGAACACCTCGCCTCGCTGCGCGCCATCCCCGGCCTGAACATCGTCCGCCCGGCCGACGCCAACGAGACCGCCCTCGCCTGGGCCGAGATCCTGAAGCGGCACGCCACCCACCCGGCGCCGCACGGCCTCGCGCTCACCCGCCAGGGCGTGCCGACGTACGTGCCGGACCCGGACACCGCCAAGGGCGGCTACATCCGCGTGGAGGCGTCCACCGGCACCCCGGACGTGATCCTCATCGGCACCGGCTCCGAGCTCCAGCTCGCCGTGGCCGCCCGGGAGGCGCTGGAGGCCGAGGGGATCGCCACCCGGGTGGTGTCGATGCCGTCCGTGGAGTGGTTCGAGGAGCAGCCCCTCGCCTACCGCGAGCGCGTCCTGCCGCCGTCGGTGCGGGCCCGGGTCGCCGTCGAGGCGGGCATCAATCTGACGTGGTACCGCTTCACAGGTGACGCAGGACGGATCGTCTCCCTCGATCACTTCGGTGCCTCCGCCGCTGCCGGGACCCTGTTCGCCGAGTACGGCTTCACCCCCGAGAACGTCGCCGCCGCGGCCCGCGCCTCGCTGGCCGCCGCGCGCGCATGATCCGAACGCAACAAGGAAGATGATCACTGTGACCGAACAAACCGCGGCCTCGGAAGCGCTGGGGCGCCTGTCCGACCAGGGCGTGTCGATCTGGCTGGACGATCTGTCGCGCCGCCGGATCACCTCGGGCAACCTGGCCGAGCTGGTGGCCGGGCGGCATGTCGTGGGCGTCACCACGAACCCGTCGATCTTCCAGGCCGCCATCGGTTCCGGCGCGGGCTACGAGGAGCAGCTCGCCGACCTGGCGGTGCGCGGCGTCACGGTCGACGAGGCCGTACGCATGATGACCACCGCCGACGTACGGGACGCGGCCGACGTGCTGCGCGGGGTGTACGACACGACCGGCGGGCGGGACGGGCGGGTCTCCATTGAGGTGGACCCGCGCCTCGCCCACGACACGACGGCGACCGTCGCCGAGGCCCGGCAGCTGGCCTGGCTGGTGGACCGGCCCAACGTCATGATCAAGATCCCCGCCACCCGTGCGGGCCTGCCGGCCATCACGGAGGTCGTCGGAGCGGGTATCAGTGTCAATGTGACGCTGATCTTCTCCCTGGAACGCTACCGCGAGGTGATGGACGCCTACCTCGCCGGTCTGGAGAAGGCGCACGCCGCCGGGCACGACCTGGCGTCGATCCACTCCGTGGCCTCCTTCTTCGTCTCCCGCGTCGACTCCGAGATCGACAAGCGGCTGACGGCGCTGGGCACCGGCGAGGCCCTGGCGCTCAAGGGCCGGGCGGCCCTGGCGAACGCCCGGCTGGCCTACGCGGAGTACGAGCAGGTGTTCGGTTCAGCGGACGGTACGACCCGGCCGGGCGAGCGGTTCGCCGCGCTGGTGGGCGCGGGCGCGCACGCCCAGCGTCCCCTGTGGGCGTCGACCGGGGTGAAGGATCCGGCGTACAAGGACACCCTGTACGTGGACGAGCTGGTCGCGCCCGGCACGGTGAACACCATGCCGGAGGGCACGCTGAACGCCACCGCCGACCACGGCGGGATCACCGGTGACACGGTGACCGGCGGCTACGAGCGGGCCCGCGCGGACCTGGCGGCCGTCGGGCGGCTGGGCATCTCCTACGACGAGGTCGTCCAGCAGTTGGAGGACGAGGGCGTCGCCAAGTTCGAGACGGCCTGGCAGGACCTGCTGGACGCGGTCACGAAGTCCTTGAACAGCAAGGGAGTTGACGCGGAATGAGCAAGAAGCCCGCCGAGCCGGCGGCTGAGGAGGCCGGGTCGGCGAGTCCGTCGCCCGTCGCCGTACGGCCCGAGGACCAGGAACCGGATCCCAAGGCCATGCAGCAGGCGCAGGCGTCCGGGGCCACGGGCTCCGCCGCGGCGCGCGAGGCGGCGGACGTGCGCGTCCCGGTCGTCCCGGCCGCCGACTGGGTGAATCCGCTGCGCGACCCCCGGGACCGCCGGCTGCCCAGGATCGCGGGCCCCTCCGGGCTCGTCATCTTCGGTGTCACCGGCGACCTGTCCCGCAAGAAGCTCATGCCGGCCGTCTACGACCTGGCCAACCGCGGTCTGCTGCCGCCGGGCTTCTCGCTGGTCGGCTTCGCCCGCCGGGACTGGGAGGACCAGGACTTCGCGCAGGTCGTGCACGACGCCGTCAAGGAGCACGCGCGCACCCCGTTCCGCGAGGAGGTGTGGCAGCAGCTCGCCGAGGGCATGCGCTTCGTCCCCGGTGACTTCGACGACGACACCGCGTTCAAACAGCTGCGCGACGCGGTGCAGGAGCTGGACTCCTCCCGGGGCACCGGCGGCAACTTCGCCTTCTACCTCTCGGTGCCGCCGAAGTTCTTCCCCAAGGTCGTGCAGCAGCTGAAGAAGCACGGCCTGGCGGAGGGCCCCGAGGGCTCCTGGCGGCGCGCGGTCATCGAGAAGCCGTTCGGCCACGACCTGGCCAGCGCCCGCGAGCTGAACCGGATCGTGCACGAGGTGTTCGACCCGGACCAGGTGTTCCGCATCGACCACTACCTGGGCAAGGAGACCGTCCAGAACATCCTGGCGCTCCGCTTCGCCAACCAGATGTACGAGCCGATCTGGAACCGCTCCTATGTCGACCACGTGCAGATCACCATGGCCGAGGACATCGGCATCGGCGGCCGGGCCGGCTACTACGACGGCATCGGCGCCGCCCGCGACGTCATCCAGAACCACCTGCTCCAGCTGATGGCGCTCACCGCGATGGAGGAGCCGATCGCCTTCGACGCGGAGGCGCTGCTCACCGAGAAGCTGAAGGTGCTCAAGTCGGTGCGGCTGCCCGAGGAGCTGGGCCGGCACACCGTGCGCGCCCAGTACGCCGAGGGCTGGCAGGGCGGCGAGAAGGTCATCGGGTACCTCGAAGAGGACGGCATCGACCCGAAGTCCAAGACCGACACCTACGCGGCGGTCAAGCTGGAGATCGACAACCGCCGCTGGGCGGGCGTCCCCTTCTATCTGCGCACCGGCAAGCGGCTGGGCCGCCGGGTCACCGAGATCGCGGTGGTCTTCCAGCGGGCCCCGCACTCCCCCTTCGACACCACGGCGACCGAGGAGCTGGGCGAGAACGCCATCGTGATCCGCGTGCAGCCGGACGAGGGCATGACGGTCCGGTTCGGTTCCAAGGTGCCGGGCACCTCGATGGAGATCCGGGACGTGACGATGGACTTCGCCTACGGCGAGTCCTTCACCGAGTCCAGCCCGGAGGCGTACGAACGCCTCATCCTGGACGTGCTGCTCGGTGACGCGAACCTGTTCCCCCGTCACCAGGAAGTGGAAGAGTCCTGGAAGATCCTCGACCCGATCGAGGGCTACTGGGACGAGCACGGCAGGCCCGCCCAGTACCCCTCGGGCACCTGGGGACCGCGGGAAGCCGACGAGATGCTCGCACGAGACGGACGGAGCTGGCGCAGGCCATGAAGATCGACCTGACCGACACCACGGCAAGCAAGATCAACAAGGCGCTGGTGGAAGGCCGCCGCGCCATCGGCACGCCCGCCGTGGGCATGGTCCTGACGATGGTGATCGTCGCCGACGAGGAGAACGCCTACGACTCGATCAAGGCGGCCGAGGACGCCTCGCGCGAGCACCCCTCGCGCACCCTGGTCGTGATCAAGCGGCACGCGCGCACCCTGCGCGACCGCACCCACTCCCGGCTGGACGCGGAGATCCGGGTCGGCTCGGAGGCCGGCACCGGCGAGACGGTGGTGCTGCGCACCTACGGAGACGTCTCCGACCACGCCGACTCGGTGGTGCTGCCGCTGCTGCTGCCGGACGCGCCGGTCGTCGTGTGGTGGCCGGTGGAGGCGCCCGGCAACCTCGCGGCGGACCCGCTGGGCGCGCTGGCCCAGCGCCGCATCACCGATCTGTACGCCTTCGAGAACCCGCTGGAGGTCCTTCGGACCCGGGCGCGCCACTACGCGCCCGGCGACACCGACCTGGCCTGGACCCGGCTCACCCTGTGGCGCTCGATGCTCGCCGCGGCGCTGGACCAGGCCCGGGTCCGGGTGACCTCGGCGGCCGTGGAGGCGGAGGCCGACAACCCGAGCGCGGAGCTGCTGGCCCGCTGGCTGGAGGCCCGGCTGGGCGTCCCGGTCGACCGGGTGGGCAGCGAGGGACCGTTCGTGACGGCCGTCCGCCTGGGCACCGCCGACGGCGAGATCGTCATCGACCGGCCCGAGGGCCCGCTGGCCACGCTAAGCCTGCCCGGCCAGCCGTCCCGCACCCTCGCCCTCAAGGTCCGTCCCACCTCCGAACTCATCGCCGAGGAGCTGCGCCGCCTCGACGCCGACGAGATGTACGCCGTGGCCCTGCGGGGCGACGGGATCAAGGAGACCGTCTGACATGTCCGACACCACCAAGCTCACCCGGCGTCCGCAGTGGACCGCGCTGGAGGACCACCGCGCCCGGTGGCAGTCGCATCTGCGGGAGCTGTTCGCCGAGGATCCCGCGCGCGCCGAGCGCTACACGGTGCGCGTCGGTGATCTGCGCATCGACTACTCCAAGCACCTGGTCACCGACGAGACGCTCCAGCTGCTGCGGGAGCTGGCCGAGGCGACCGGCGTGGCCGGGCTGCGTGACGCCATGTTCGCCGGGGAGAAGATCAACGTCACCGAGCGGCGGGCCGTGCTGCACACCGCGCTGCGCGCGCCCCGGGACGCGGTGATCGAGGTCGACGGCAAGAACGTGGTGCCCCAGGTGCACGCCGTCCTCGACAAGATGGCCGCCTTCGCCGAGCGGATCCGCTCCGGCGAGTGGACCGGGCACACCGGCAGGCGGATCCGCAATGTGGTCAACATCGGCATCGGCGGCTCCGACCTGGGCCCGGCGATGGCGTACGAGGTGCTGCGCGCCTACACCGACCGTGCTCTGACGGTCCGGTTCGTCTCCAATGTCGACGGCGCCGACCTGCACGAGGCGACCCGCGACCTGGACCCGGCCGAGACGCTGTTCATCGTCGCCTCCAAGACCTTCACCACGATCGAGACGATCACCAACGCCACCTCGGCCCGGGACTGGCTGCTCAAGGGGCTGGACGGGGACCAGAAGGCGGTCGCCAAGCACTTCGTGGCGCTGTCGACGAACACGGAGAAGGTCACCGCGTTCGGTATCGACGTCGACAACATGTTCGAGTTCTGGGACTGGGTCGGCGGCCGGTACTCGTACGACTCGGCGATCGGCCTCTCGCTGATGATCGCGATCGGCCCGGACCGCTTCCGCGAGATGCTGGACGGCTTCCGCATCGTCGACGAGCACTTCCGCAACGCGCCCGCCGAGGCCAACGCGCCGCTGAACCTGGGCCTGCTGGGCATCTGGTACGGCAACTTCTTCGGCGCGCAGACGCACGCGGTGCTGCCGTACTCGCACTATCTGTCGAAGTTCACCGCCTACCTCCAGCAGCTCGACATGGAGTCCAACGGCAAGTCGGTGCAGCGCGACGGCGAGCCGGTGGAGTGGCAGACCGGGCCGGTGGTCTGGGGCACGCCCGGCACCAACGGCCAGCACGCCTACTACCAGCTCATCCACCAGGGCACCGAGCTGATCCCGGCCGACTTCATCGGCTTCGCCAACCCGGTCGCGGAGCTGAGCGACGAGCTGAAGGCCCAGCACGACCTGCTGATGGCCAACCTGTTCGCGCAGGGCCAGGCGCTGGCCTTCGGCAAGACCGCCGACGAGGTGCGCGCCGAGGGGGTGCCCGAGGAGCAAATCGCCCCCCGCACCTTCCACGGCAACCACCCCACCACCACGATCCTGGCGGCCGAGCTGACCCCGTCGGTCCTCGGGCAGCTGATCGCCCTCTACGAGCACAAGGTGTTCGTGCAGGGCGCCGTGTGGAACATCGACTCCTTCGACCAGTGGGGCGTCGAACTCGGCAAGGTGCTGGCCAAGCGCGTCGAGCCCGCGCTGACCGAGGGCGCCGAGGTGCCCGGTCTCGACCCGTCCACCGCCGCCCTCGTGGCCGCCTACCGCGAACTCAAGAAAGCGAACTGACATGGCATCGACGCAGATCGGTCTCGTGGGCCTCGGCAAGATGGGCGGCAACATGCGGGAACGCCTCCGCAACGCCGGCCTCACGGTCGTCGGCTACGACCGCAACCCCGAGGTCTCCGACGTGCCCAGCCTGGTCGACCTGGTCGACCGGCTCGACGGTCCGCGCGCCGTCTGGGTGATGGTCCCGGCCGGCGGCGCCACCCAGCACGTCATCGACCAGCTCGCCACCCTCCTCAAGCCCGGTGACCTGGTGATCGACGGCGGCAACTCGCGCTGGACGGACGACGAGAAGCACGCCAAGCAGTTGCACGCGCGCGGCATCGGCTTCGTCGACGCGGGCGTCTCGGGCGGGGTGTGGGGCCTGAAGAACGGCTACGCGCTCATGGTCGGCGGCGACAAGGAGCACGTCGACCGGCTCAAGCCGGTCTTCGACGCCCTCAAGCCCGAGGGCCCCTACGGCTACGTCCACGCGGGCAAGGTGGGCGCGGGCCACTTCGCGAAGATGGTCCACAACGGCATCGAGTACGCGATGATGCAGGCGTACGCCGAGGGCTGGGAGCTGCTGGAGAAGGTCGACTCCGTGGACAACGTCCGCGAGGTCTTCCGGTCCTGGCAGGAGGGCACCGTCATCCGCTCCTGGCTGCTCGACCTGGCCGTCAACGCGCTGGACGACGACGAGCACCTGGAGAAGCTGCGCGGCTTCGCGGAGGACTCCGGCGAAGGGCGCTGGACGGTGGAGGCGGCCATCGACAACGCCGTGCCGCTGCCCGCGATCACGGCCTCGCTGTTCGCCCGGTTCGCCTCGCGCCAGGACGACTCGCCGCAGATGAAGATGGTCGCGGCGCTGCGCAATCAGTTCGGCGGCCACGCCGTCGAGTCGAAGAAGGGCTGACGCGCCGTGGGGGACCTTCTCCTGGTCCGCCACGGCGAGACGGAGTGGAGCCTGTCGGGACAGCACACCAGCCGTACCGACCTGCCCCTGACCCAGCGCGGCGAGGAGCAGGCCAAGCTGCTCGCTCCGCTCCTGACCGGCCGGACCTACGCACAGGTGCTCACCAGCCCGCTCGGCCGGGCCGTGCGCACCGCCGAACTCGCGGGTCTGACCGGCGCCGAGGCGGATCCCGATCTGCGCGAATGGGACTACGGCGGCTACGAGGGCGTCACCACCGCCGAGATACACCGCTCCCGCCCGCACTGGGACCTGTGGACCGACGGGGTGCCGCCCGGCGACTCCCCCGGTGAGTCACCGGAGGAGGTCGGCCGGCGTGCCGACCGGGTGCTGGAGCGGGTCGCTCCGGCGCTCGCCCGGGACGGCGGCGACGTGGTCCTGGTCGCGCACGGCCACTTCCTGCGGGTCCTGACGGCCCGCAGGCTGGGCCTGCCGCCCGCCGAGGGCCGCCTGTTCCAGCTCGCGACGGGCACGGTGAGCCGGCTCTCGACCGAGCACGACCGGCCGGTCGTCGCGGAGTGGAACACCAGGGCGGCGTAGCGGCGGACACGCCACCCGCGCACCGAGGGGCCCCGGCACCGAGCCGGGGCCCCTGCGCGTGCTCCGGGTGTGCCGTCAGGCGGCGGGCGGGCGGTGGTCCGGGGCCACGGCCGCGTCCAGGAGCGGGCCCAGTTCCCGGGCCACGGTCGTCAGCGGGGCCACGCCGCCCTCGGCGCGGGCCATGACGATCGCGCCCTCCAGAGCGCTGATCATGAGCGTGGCCAGGGCCGGTGCCCGCCCGGACGGCACGCCCAGCTCCGTGAGGGCGGCGGCCAGCGGCTCGCACCAGGTGGCGAACGCCGCGGCGACCGTCCGCCGTACGGTGCCGTCCGCGGCGCACTCGACGGTGGCGGCGGCGACCGGGCAGCCGCGCAGCTCGCCGGTCGCCTCGTACTCGTCCGTCCACTGCGCCACCATCGCGGCGAACAGCGCGCTCGGCGCGGGGTCGGCAAGACCCGCCAGGAAGCGGGCGATCCGCCGCCCGGCGTACCGCCCGGCCCAGGCCACCGCCTCCTCGACCAGTTGCTCCTTGCCGCCCGGGAAGTAGTGCTGGAGCGAGCCCCTGGGCGCCTCGGCATGGGCGGCCACGTCCCGCATACCGGTCGCGGCGATGCCGTCGCGCCGGATGAGCTGGGCGGCGCTGAAGACCATCCGCTCGCGCGGTCCGTACCGGGACCCCGTCCCCGTCCTGGCCGGCCGCTCCGTTGGGTTGCTCATCCCGAGACTCTATGACTTGCGTCATAAACCCCGCTACTATGACCGCCGTCATAGAAACAGTCCCGACCCCAGGGCGGCATCGCGTGAACGTCGGCTTCCTCGGTCTCGGAGTCATGGGCCGGCCCATGGCGCTCCGGCTCGTCCGCTCCGGCACCCCGTTGACCGTGTGGAACCGCACGGCGGCCCGCACGGAGCCGCTGCGCGCCGCCGGAGCCCGGGTGGCGGCGGACCCCGCGGAGGTGTTCGCCCGTACGGACACGGTGGTCCTGATGCTGGCCGACGAGCGCGCCATGGACGAGACCCTGGGCCGGGGCACCCCGGGCTTCGCCGCCCGGGTGAGCGGCCGGACGCTCGTGCACATGGGTACGACCTCGCCCGCGTACTCGCGCGGCCTGGAGGCCGACGTCCGCGCGGCGGGCGGGCGCTACGTCGAGGCGCCGGTCTCCGGCTCCCGGGTCCCGGCCGAGCGGGGCGAGCTGGTGGCCATGACCGCCGGGGACGAGGACGCGGTACGGTCCGTGGGCCCGCTGCTCGCCCGGCTGAGCCGCCGGACCTTCGCGTGCGGCCCGGTCCCCGGCGCGCTGCTCATGAAGCTGTCGGTGAACCTGTTCCTGATCACCCAGGTCACCGGGCTCACCGAGGCGTTCCACTTCGCCGGCCGGCAGGGGCTCGACCGGCGGCTGTTCCTCGAGGTGCTGGGCGCGGGCCCGATGGCCAGCCCCGTCTCGCTGATGAAGGCGCCCAAGCTGCTGGACGGGGACTTCGCGGTGCAGGCGGCGGCCCTGGACGTACTCAAGAACAACCGGCTGATCGCCGGGGCCGCGCGGGAGGCGGGCATCGCCTCCCCGCTGCTCGACGCCTGCCACGCCCTGTTCGAGGAGACGGTCGCCCTCGGGCACGGCGGCGAGGACATGGTGGCCGTGCTGCGGGCACTGGAGGCGCGTACGGGGGCCTGATCCGGGCGAAGGGCGAAGGGCGAAGGGCGAAGGGCGAAGGGCGAAAGATCCTAGCCGGCTTTCGGGATGCCGTACGCCCGCTCCACCCGCAGGCGCAGCACGAGGCGGCGGTCGCGGACCATGGTGGCGCGGAAGTCGTCCCAGTCGGGGTGTTCGCCGACGACGTCGCGGTAGAGGCGGACCAGTTCCCCGACGGTCGCGTCGTACGGGTCCGCGGCGACCGGCGACAGGTCGGCGGTGCCCTCGGCGACCGTGTAGGCGCGGCGGTCCGGGGCGGTCACGTGGTAGGAGGCGCGCGGGTCCCGGCGCAGATTGCGGGTCTTGGCCCGGTCGTCGGTGACCGAGACGCGCAGGACGCGCTCTCCGGGGTCGTAGGCGTGGCTGACGTTCGACAGCTGCGGGCGGCCGTCGCGCTTGAGGGTGACCAGCACGCCCCCGTGGACCTCGGCGAGGAGGGCGAGCAGCGCGTCCGGCGCGGGGCCGGGCGCCGCACTGTGTGTGTCCTGAGTCATACCCCGGTCAACTGCCGCGACCACGCGGCGCATTCCCGGCACGAAGGAGACCTCCGAGCGTGAGTAGACAGTGTCTACTCACGCCTGGTAGACACTGTCTATGCATGAGGACGAGCCGGAGAAGAGTCCCGGCGGCCTGCGTGAGCGCCTGGTGGACGTCGGGGTGGACCTGGTCGCCGAGCAGGGCGCGCAGGCGCTCACCCTGCGGGAGATCGCGCGCCGCGCGGGCGTCTCGCACGGCGCGCCGCGCCGCCACTTCCCCACCCATCTGGAGCTGCTGTCCGCCATCGCGCGCCGCGGCTTCGAGGAGCTGGCCGCGCGGGCGCGGACGGCGACCGCGGACCCCGCGGCGCACCCCCGCGACCAGCTCGCGGCGCTGGGCCGGGTCTATCTGGACTTCGCGCTCGGCCACCGCGGCATGTACGACCTGATGTTCCGCCACGATCTGCTGGAGAGCGGCCACCTGGGTCTGCGGGACACCAGCCTGCCGCTCTTCGCCACCCTGGTGGACCTGGTCGGCCGGGTCCGTCCCGGCGCCGACGCCCGGACCGTCGCCGCGTCCCTGTGGGCCGCCCTGCACGGCATCGCCCAGCTGTGGCGCTGGGGCAGTCTCCAGCTCGCCACCGGCACCGACGACATCGCCCCGCTGCTGCGTACGGCGCTCGACGCGCACCTCGGCCCGGAGCGGCACGGATGAACCGCGCTCAGGCACTGACCCTGATCAGCAGTGTGGCCGGGGCGGTGATCGTCGCGCTGGACGGCACCGTCCTCACCGTCGCGCAGCCCGCGCTGCGCCGCGACCTGGACGCCTCGTACGCGCAGGTCCAGTGGACCAGCACCGGGTATCTCGTGGCGGTGGCGAGCCTGCTGGTGTTCGCCGGGCGGCTCGGCGACCTGCCGCGCGGGCTCACACGCCGGTCGGCGCCGCTCGGCCACCGGCGGATGTTCGCCGCCGGGATGCTCGGCTTCGGCGCCACGTCGGCGGGCATCGCCGTCGCACCCGGCATCGGCTGGGTGATCGCCCTGCGGGTCGCCCAGGGCGTGTGCGGGGCCATGCTGCAACCGGCCACGCTGGGCATGCTCCGGTCGGCCTTCCCGCCCGACCGGCTCGGGATGCCGCTCGCGGTGCGCACCAGCGCCATCGGCGTGGCGGCGGCGGCCGGACCGGTACTGGGCGGGGCGCTGGTGGCCGGGCCGGGCTGGCGGGCGGTGTTCCTCCTGAACGTCGTCCCGACGCTGGTCTTCGCCCTGCTCGCGCTCACCCTGCCCGGCCGGGAGCCGGACCCCCGGCCTCCCGCCGGGCACCGGCCGTCCGGCTCGACCTGCCCGGCGCGCTGCTCCTCGCCCTCGCCCTGGGCTGCGCCGTGCGCGCCCTGGTCGCGGTGGCGGAGCCCGGCGGAGCGGGCGCGGACACGGTCCCCGTCGTGCTCGTGGGCGCCGCCGCCGCGGTCCTCCTCGTACGGCACGAGCGCCGCGCCGCCGATCCGCTGCTGCCGCCGGACGTCATCGGCTCGGCCGTCGTCGGTTCGGCCGTCGCCGTGCTGGTGGGCGGCCTCGGCGGCCTTCTCCGGCACGCTGTTCGTCCTCACGTACGTCCTCCAGGACACCCTGGGGCTCGACCCGTTCCAGAGCGCTCTGCGCAGCCTGCCGCTGGCGATGCTGATGGTGCTCGCCGCACCGCTCGCCCCGGCGCTGCTGCGCCGGCTGGGCGCGCGCGGGACGACCATGGCGGCCATGGCCGCGCTCGCGCTGGGTGTCCTGCTGCTCGCCCGCGCCTCGGGCACGGTCGCGCTGTGCGGCGGCTTCGCGGTGCTCGGGGCCGGGTTCGGCACGGTACTGGTCGCGGCGACCCACGTCGTCGTACGGGAGTCGGCCGTGGCCTCGGCCGGAGTGGCCGGCGGCCTCCAGCAGACCGCCATGAACATCGGCCCCGCCCTCGGCGTGGCCACCGCGACCGCCCTGCGCGGCTCCGACGGCGGCCCGGGGCTGCCCCTCGCCGTCCTCGCGTCGGTGGCCGCGGCGGGCGCGCTGACGGCCCGCGCCCTGCCGGGACGCGTCCACGCCCGGCCCACGGACGGCGAGGCCGCAGGCCGGGCAGAGGATGAGGATGAGGATGAGAAGGGGGCAGGGGCGGGGGCACGGGCCGCCTGAGTCCGGGCGGACGGCGGGGGCCTGGGCAGTTGGTCACCGCGTCGGGGGTGCGGGGCGACCGGGAGCGGGTGGCGGCACGCGCGGTGGTGTCCGGGAGGAGGCCCGAGGCGGCGGTGCGGGAGCGGTCTCGGAGCGACGGACGGGCCGCGTCGGCGCGGGACAGTGACCGGGCTGCCGCACCGGCGGACCGGCGGGCGGCGGCGCCCCACCGTCTCCGGTGGGGCGGACCGGGGCGCCGACGCACAGCCGCGTTCGCGAAGCATCGGCTGGCCGCCGGGCGCCATCACCCGATGACCGGGGGCGTCGGCCTGGCGGACGGCGGCATCGAACAGCCCCCGAGGCGCCGGACCGGCGGTCGGCGGTCGGCGGTCGGCGGTCGGCGGTCGGCGGTCGGCGGTCGGCGGTCGGCGGTCGGCGGTCGGCGGTCGGCGGTCGGCGGTCGGCGGTCGGCGGTCGGCGGTCGGCGGTCGGCGGTCGGCGGTCGGCGGTCGGCGGCGCGCAACGGTCCGCGGCGGCCGGGGGTACGCAACGGCAGCGCCCTGCCCCACCGCGGCGCCTCGATCCGTCGAGGGCGGTGCGGCAGCCGGGCCCGCCCTCGGGCAGAGGGCCGCCCAGGGACGGTCATCGCCTCCCCCGGCCCTGGTCACCGGCCTCGTACGCACCGCGCCCCGTCCCGGGTGCCGCCCCGCCCCCGGCCGCCCGGCCGTAGGGCCGACGCTCAGCGGCACGCAGAAGTCCCGGGATCCCGAACCGGCGGGCGGGGCGGCACCCGGCAACGTCCAGGGTGCCGGACCGGTGGTCGTCGGCCGGCGTGCCGCGGGCTCCGGGGGCGGCGCCGGATCGCGCCGCCCCCGTGGCGCTCAGTCCCGTCGGGGCAGGAGACCGATCGCCGCGACGGGTACGGCGGCCAGGGCCAGCCAGGGGACGGCCGGTGGCAGCGGGGAGTCGAGGAGGCGGCCGCTCGTGGCGCTGCCGAGGAGCACGATCAGGCCGGAGACCGAGGACAGGGCGCCGGTGTAGAGGCCGAGCCGGCCCTCTTCGGCCAGGTCGGGCACCCAGGCGCGGGCGACCGGCGCGACGGTCAGCTGGCCCAGGGTGAGCAGGACGACGAAACCGACGGCGGGCAGCAGTCCGGCCGGGCCGCTGCCCGTGGCGGCGGCCGGGCGGCCCACCGCGACCAGCGCGAAGGCGGCACCGGTCAGCAGCAGCCCCGCCGCCATGGTGCGGCGCGGGCCGAGCCGTTCCCCCGTCCAGCGGGTGAGGGGCAGTTGCACGGTCACGGCGAGCAGGGAGGACAGCGCGAACAGCCAGGCCAGCGCCGTCTGGGAGCCGGTCACCCGCTGCACCTCGGCGGGCAGGGCCAGATAGAGCTGGTTGTAGGCGAGCAGGCAGGTGCCGTACGCACAGCACAGGGCCAGGAAGCGGCGGTTGCGTAGCAGGACGGTGAGACCGCCGCGCGCCCGGGTGCGGGTGCGGCCGGGGAGGTGCTGGGGCAGCAGCCGGGCGTGCCCGGCGAGGACGAGGACGAAGACGCCCGCACCGGCCAGGCAGGCAGTGCGGAAGTCCACCGCGAGCAGCAGCGCGCCCAGCAGCGGTCCGGCGAACGCCCCGGCCTGCCCGGACGCCGCGAACAACGCCAGGACGCGGGTGCGGGGGCCGCCGCCCGCCGCCTCCCAGGCCACGGCCTGCCGTACGACCTCCGACTCGACGGCGGGCGAGAACAGCGCGGCGGCGAAGCCGATGAGCAGGACCGCGCCGATGACCGGCCAGGTGCCCTGCGCGTAGGCGAGCCAGGCGAACCCGGCGATGCGCAGCACACAGCCGCCGAGGACGACGGGCCGGACGCCGAAGCGGTCGGTGAGGATGCCGCCGACGACGAACAGCCCCTGCTGGCTGAAGGTCCGCAGCCCCAGCACCAGTCCGACCAGCCAGCCCGCCATGCCGACGCCCTGCCCCAGATGTTCGGCGAGGAAGGGCAGCACGGCGAAGAAACCGATGTTGAAGGCGAGCTGCGTCCAGATCAGCAGGCGCAGCAGCGGCGGGAGCGGAGCCCGTTGCGCTGCGGGGGACGCGGTCGTCGTGGTGGGCGGCTGCGCGGTCACCGGCGCGCCGCCTCCGTGGCCGCCGTGGCCGCCGTATCCGCCGTATCCGCCGTATCCACCGCGTCCGCCGGGACCGGTGACCGCGAGAAGCGCGTCCGCAGCCGTCCGGCGCCGGTGCCGGGCGAGCCCCCGATCCCCCCGGCCGCCGTCACCGCGAGGGCGCCCAGCAGGGCGAGGACGGCGGCGGGGGCGAGCACGGCCCAGGGGGCGCGTTCGGCGTAGGGCTGGTTCTCGGCGAGCAGCAGGCCCCATTCGGGGGACGGCGGCTGGGCGCCGAGGCCGAGGAAGCCCAGCGCGGCGAGGGCGAGGGCGACGCCGGGCAGCCGGAGCAGGGCGTGCCGGGTGACGGAGGGCAGTACGGCGGGCAGGAGGTGGCGGCGCAGCAGGTGGCGGCGGTTCGCGCCGAGTCCCCGGGGCGCGGCGAGGTGCTGGGCGGCGCGTTCCTGGCGCAGCAGCGCGGAGGTGTGGGCGGCCAGCGGTGCCCAGGCGACGGCGGTCACGGCGAGCGCGGGGGTGGCCGGTCCGCTGCCCCAGACGGCGGTGGTGAGCAGCGCGGCGAGGACGGGCGGTACGGCGTTGACGGTGTCGACGAGCGGTCCGGACAGCCGGGGCAGCAGGCCGAGCAGCACACCGGCGAGCAGGCAGGCCGCGCTGATCGCGAGAGCGAGGAGCACGGTGTGCAGGGCGCCGTGCGCGACGCGGGCGAGCAGGTCGCGGCCGAGCGCGTCGGTGCCGAAGGGGTGTCCGGGCGAGGGGGCGCGCAGCCGGGCGGTGGTGTCGAGGGCGAGCGGGTCGCGGGGCAGCCCGGCGAGGACGACGGCGAGGAGCAGCGCGCCGTGCAGGAGCGGCAGGGCCCGGCGGGCGGGCGGCCGGGGCGGGTGCAGGGTGGGCAGGGCGCCGTCGCGCAGGGCGGGGCCGGTGAGCGGGCGGGCGGCGAGGCGGGCGGCCAGGGAGGCGGCGGCTCCGAGCAGGACGAGGACGAGGGTGCCCGCCTGGAGCACGGGCAGGTCCTGGGCGAGGGCCGCCTGGAGCGTGGTGCGGCCGAGTCCGGGGATGTCGAAGATCTGCTCGACGGCGACGGCGCCGCCGGTCAGTCCGACGGCGAACAGCCCGAGGTTGGGCAGCAGCGCGGGCAGGCAGCGGTGCACGGCGTGCCGGGCGATCCGGCGGCCGGGGACTCCGCGGGCGGCGGCGGCCCGCGCCCAGGGTTCGGCGAACGCGCCGGGCAGCAGGTCGCCCAGCAGCCGTCCGAGCACGGCCCCGGCGGGCAGACCGAGGGCGAGCGCGGGCAGCACGGTCCAGCGGGGCCCGTACCAGCCGAGCGCGGGCAGCCAGCCGAGCTGGACGCCGACGACGGTGGCGAGCACGGAGGCGGTGAGGAACTCGGGCAGCGCGGCGAGCATCGCGGAGGGGGTGCCGCCGGTCCGGCCGGCCGGGCGGCCGCGGGCGCCCCGGCGCAGGACGGGGGCGCACACCAGCGCGGCGGTGGCGGCGGCGACGGCGAGCGCCACCGCCATCAGGAGCAGGGAGGCGCCCAGAGCCTGGAGCACGGCGGGCGTGACCGCCTGCCCGGACAGCCAGGACCGTCCGGCGTCCCCGCGCGGCAGCCCGCCGAGCCAGTGGGCGAGCAGCCGCAGCGGGCCGTCGTCCAGGCCGAGCCCGGCCCGGATGTCGGCCAGTACCTCGGGGGTGGGGTCGCGGTCCGCCGAGCGGGCCTTGAGCACGGTGAGCGCCGGATCGGTGCGGGTCAGCCAGGGCAGCAGGCCGATGCCGCACAGCAGGGCGGCGGCGACGGCGAACCGCCACAGCACGGCGCCCGCGGCGGCCGCACGTCCGCCCCGGCGCCCGCGCGGCCGGGCCGCCGCGCGCTCCCCCGGGCGCCGGGCGGAACGGTCCTGCGGAGGGCTGCCCGCGCGGCCGTCCGGGGTGGTCGTCGCTGCCATGGTTCAGCGGCGGGTGCCGGTGCCGACGAGGACGCGCTCGTACGGGTCGAGGAGGACGCCCTTGACCGAGGTGCCGACGCCGGTGATGACGCGCTGGTGGACCAGCGGGACCACGGCGTCGGTGCCGAGGATGCGCGCCTCGGCGGCCATCGCGGCGTCCTGGCGCTTGCCGTCCTCACCGACGCCCTCGGCGTCGGCCACGGCCTCGTCCACGGCCCGGTCGCACAGCCGCGCCAGGTTGTAGCCGCCCTTGCAGGTGTAGTCGCTGGCGAGCACGGCGACGGGGTCGCCGGTGTCGACGAGGGTGTTGCGGGCGAGGACGACCCCGTCGAACCTGCCCGCGAGCGCGTCGGTCTCCAGCCGTGAGTACTCCCGTACGACCAGTTCGACCTTGAACCCGGCCTTCTCCAGCTGCTGCTTGAGCACCTGGGCGACCTCGGGCAGCTCGGGGCGGTTGTCGTAGGTGGCGAGGGTGACGGCGGTGCCGTGCGGTGCGCCGGCCGCCGCCCTGCCCACCGGCTGTGTGCGCTTGCCCGCGGCCCAGGTGACGGCGGGGCCGTAGATCCCGGCGCCGGCGTCGGCGTGGTTCTCGTAGACGCCGTGTGCCAGGGCGGCGGGGTCCACGGCGGCGCGGGCGGCGGCGCGCAGCTTCGGGTCCTTGAAGGGTCCGGCCGCGCTGTTGAGGAGCAGGCTGGTGGTGCGGGTGGTGGCGGTCTCGCGGCGGGTGGCCGCCTCCAGGGTGGCGGCCTGGGCGACGGGGACGGCCTCGGCGATGTCGACCTGGCCGGTGCGCAGCGCGTTGGCGCGCGCGGTGCCGTCGGCGATGAAGCGGGCGTCGATCCCGGCGGACTGGGCGCGGCCGCCCCAGTAGTCGTCGAACCGGTCGAGCCGGGCGGAGGTGCTGCCCTCGGCCTTGGCGAGCGTGAAGGGCCCGGTGCCGGTGCCGACCGGGTTCACCCGGCCGTCCTTGGCGGCGTACGCCTTGGCGGAGAGCACGGCGAGGCTGGGGCTGGACAGCCGCAGCGGCAGCACGGGGTCGGAGGAGCCGGTCGTGACGCGCAGGGTGCGGGCGCCCTCCGCCTTGGCGCCGACGGTGACGCCGGACAGGGCGGCGGGAGCGGGCTTGGCCCGGATGGCGTGGGTCAGGGAGGCGGCGACAGCGGCGGCGGTGACGTCGGTCCCGTCCTGGAAGGTGGCCTCGCGCAGGGTGAACAGCCAGGTGTGCTCGTCCTGGCGGCGCCAGGACTGGGCGAGCGCGGGGGCGGCGGCGCCGTTGGCGTCGAGCCCGGTCAGGCCCTCGGTGACACCGAGCCTGCTGAGGATGGTGGCGTCCGCGCCGTAGGGCGAGAGGTTCTCGGCGGGCGGGAAGGCGAGGGCGACCCGCAGGCGGGACCCGGCCGCGGTGTCGGCGGATCCGCCCTGCGCTTCGCCGCCGCCGGAGGCGAAGCAGGCGGTCAGGAGCGGGGCCAGCAGGAGAGCGGCGAGCAGCCGGGGGCGACGGTGGGGCATGGTCCTCGTTCTGGATCTTGTCTGGGCGCTGAGCCGACAGGCTACATGAAAATGGTTTCCATCAATCCCCCGCCCCCAGCCCGCCCGCCACGGGTCTTCCGCCCCGCACACCCTCCGCCCCCGGCCGCCCGGCCGCGGACCGCCCGGCCGCGGGCGTCACACCAGCGGGACCTCGAAGTGCACGATGCCCTGGCCGCCGCCCGGGTCCTGGCGCTCGTCGTGCACGGCCTTGCCGAGCGAACGCCAGAACGGCTCGGCGCCGGGCACGGCGGGGTCGGTGTGCAGATAGACGGAGCGGTAGCCGCCGTCGGCGGCGGCGAAGGCGAGCAGCTCCCCGACGAGCCGCCGGGCCAGGCCGCGCCTGCGGTGCCCGGGGCGGACGTAGACGCGGCGCAGCTGCGCGGTCTCGCCGGAGGGATAGCGTTCGGCGAGGTGGCGCGGGTTGGGCGGGTGCGCGGGCCCGCGCGCGTCGAGCGCGGCGGTGGCGACGACCTCGCCGGCGGCCTCGTCGACCGCGACCAGCAGGGTGTGCCGGGCGGGGGCGAGGTAGGCGGCGGCCGGGTCGATGATGTCGCCGTGCCAGCGGGGCACGTAGCCGGTGCCGAAGTCGCGGTACACGGTGTCGAGCATCACCGCTCGGGCGCCCTCGACGTCGTCGGGGGTCGCGGGCCGGATGAGGTAGTCACGCACCTGCACATCATATGCATTAAGGGACGAGCGGAACGCAGGGGGGCAGGGGCGGACAGGCACGGACACCGGCCACGGCGTGCCAAGATGATGTTCTGACAGTCACTCACCACGGTGCAGGTGGTGGCGGGACGCGAGTCCAGGACGGAGCCAGGCAGCGATGACCTCCCCGAGCAGCGGCGGCGGCGCCCCCGCGTACGAGATAGACACCAGCAAGCCGCATCCCGCACGGATGTACGACTACTTCCTCGGCGGGAAGGACAACTACCCGGTCGACCAGGAGGCCGCCGAGCAGTTCATGAAGGCGGCCCCCGAGGTGCGGGCCGGTGTCCTCGCCAACCGGCACTTCATGCACCGCGCCGTCCGGTACGTCGTCGCCGAGGGCGGGGTGCGGCAGATCCTCGACGTGGGCACCGGCCTGCCCACCGAGCCCAATGTGCACCAGATCGCGCACGCCGTCGCCCCGGGCACACGGATCGCGTACGTCGACAACGACCCGATCGTCAGCACCCACTCGATGGCCCTGCTGGACGGCACCGGCACCTCGGTGGTCCTGGCCGACCTGCGCGAGCCGCAGGCCCTGCTGGACCACCCCGAGGTGCGCCGGGTGATCGACTTCGGCGAACCGGTGGCGCTGCTGCTGGTGGCCGTCGTGCACTTCCTCGCGGACGCCGACGACCCCGACGCCGTCCTCGCCACCCTGCGCGACGCGCTGCCCGTCGGCTCCTACCTGGTCCTCTCGCACGCCACCGGCGACATCCACGAGGACCGGCGGGAGGACGCGGCGGCCGTCTACCGGCGCGCCACCGCCTCCCTGAACCTGCGTTCGCACGCCCGCGTGCTGGACTTCTTCGGCGACTTCACACTGGTCGAACCGGGCCTGGTCAAGGTCACGGACTGGCGCCCCGACGAGGCACCGGAGGCCGGCGCCCCGCCGATCGGCATCTACGGGGCGGTGGCCCGCAAGGACCGCTGAACGGCCCGGCGGACCGCGGCGCACGCACCGGCGGACACGGCCCCCCGCGCCGCGTCCGCCGGTGCGCCCCGCTCCCGCCCCCCTCCTGCACTGGCGTGCCGCTACGCCGCCCTGCGGCCCCCTTCCCGGTGCGCCCGGACGATCTCCGCGTACCGGTGGCCGCTGCCCTTGACCGTGCGGACCTGGGTCCGGTAGTCGACGTGGACGAGGCCGAAGCGCTTGTCGTAGCCGTACGCCCACTCGAAGTTGTCCAGCAGCGACCAGGCGAAGTAGCCCGCCAGCGGGGCGCCCTTGCGGGCGGCGGAGGCGCAGGCGGCCAGATGCCGCACCAGGTAGTCCTGGCGTCCGGTGTCGTCGACGGTGCCGTCCGGGCCGACCGTGTCCGGGAACGACGAGCCGTTCTCGGTGACATGGATCTTGCGGGCACCGTACTCGTCGGTGAGGCGCAGCAGCAGCGTCTCGATGCCGCTCGCGTCGATCTCCCAGTCCATGCCGGTGCGCGGCACGTCGGGCAGGCGCACGGCGCGGGCGTACGGCACCGGCCCGTCCGGGTCGTCGGCGAGCGTCGCCGGGAAGTAGTAGTTCAGCCCGACCCAGTCCAGCGGGGCGGCGATGGTCCCCGCGTCGCCGGGGCGCTCGGGCAGCTCGACGCCGTAGACCTCGCGCATGTCGGCGGGGAAGCCGCGGCCGTGCACCGGGTCGAGCCACCAGCGGTTGACGTGCCCGTCGTGGCGGCGGGCGGCGGCCAGGTCCTCGGTCCGGTCGCTGGCGGGGAAGACGGTGGAGAGGTTGTTGACGATGCCGATCCGGGCGTCCGGTGCGGCGGCGCGGACCGCCTGCGCGGCCAGGCCGTGCCCGAGGAGCAGGTGGTAGGAGGCGCGGACGGCCGCCGTCAGATCGGTCAGACCGGGCGCCATCCTGCCCTCCAGATGACCGATCCAGGCGGAGCAGGAGGGCTCGTTCAGCGTGGTCCAGTGTGTGACGCGGTCACCGAGGCGGTCGGCGACCACCCCCGCGTACGCCGCGAAGTGCTCGGCGGTGGCGCGCTCGGGCCAACCGCCGCGGTCCTGGAGCACCTGCGGCAGGTCCCAGTGGTAGAGGGTGACGGAGGGCGTGATGCCCGCCTCCAGCAGGGCGTCGACCAGCTCGTCGTAGAAGGCGAGCCCCTTGGCGTTGACCGGGCCGTCGCCGCCGGGCACGACGCGCGGCCAGGCGACGGAGAGCCGGTAGGCGTTCGTGCCCAGGCGGCGCATCAGGTCGATGTCCTCGCGCCAGCGGTGGTAGTGGTCGCAGGCGACATCGCCGTGGTCGTCGTTGTCGACCTTCCCGGGGGTGTGCGAGAAGGTGTCCCAGATGGACGGCGAGCGGCCGTCCTCGGCGACGGCGCCCTCGATCTGGTAGGCCGAGGTGGCCGTGCCCCACAGGAAGTCGTGCGGGAGCGCGGCGAGGTCGATGGCGTCGGACACGGAAGCCCTTTCGGTAGGACGGTGGCCGGTCACTTGACGGCTCCCGCCGTCAGTCCGGCGACGAGATAGCGCTGGAGGAGCAGGAATCCGGCGACCACCGGGACGCTCACGACGAGCGAGGCGGCCATGATCTGGTTCCAGTAGACGTTGTTCTGCGTGGAGTAGCCCTGGAGGCCCACGGCGAGCGTGCGGGTGGTGTCGTTGGTCATGACGGAGGCGAACAGCACCTCGCCCCAGGCGGTCATGAAGGCGTAGACGGCGACCGCGACGATGCCGGGGATCGCGGCCGGGACGACGACGCGGAAGAGTGCGCCGAGCGGGCCGCAGCCGTCCACCAGGGCCGCCTCGTCCAGGTCGCGCGGCACCGAGTCGAAGTACCCGATGAGCATCCAGATCGAGAACGGCAGCGAGAAGGTGAGATAGGTGAGGATCAGGCCGCCGCGCGAGCCGAACAGGGCGATGCCGGTGGCGTTGCCGATGTTGACGTACAGCAGGAACAGCGGCAGCAGGAAGAGGATGCCCGGGAACATCTGCGTGGACAGCACGGTGACCGTGAAGACGCGCTTGCCGTGGAAGGCGTAGCGGCTGACGGCGTACGCGGCGAAGACCGCGATCACCACCGAGCAGACCGTCGCGGCACCGGCCACGACCAGCGAGTTCACGAAGTACTTCGCGAGCGGCACGGTCGACCAGATGTCGATGTACGGGCGGAAGGTCAGCCCGCTGGGCAGCCAGCGGAACTTCCCGGTGACGTCCGCCAGCGGTTTGAGCGAGCTGGAGACCATCACGTAGACCGGCACCAGGACGAAGCCGGTCAGCAGGGTGAGGAAGACGCGCCGCGACCAGGTGAAGGAGCGGGGCGGCGCCATCGGGGACCGGGGGATGTCAGACATCGGCCGCCTTCCGTCCGCGTGAGGTGATCGCCAGATAGGTGCCGGTGACGACCAGCAGGAAGAGCAGCAGCAGTACGGACATGGCCGAGCCGGTGCCGAAGTCCCAGCTGACGAAGGACGCCTGGTAGATGTGGACCGAGATGAGGTCGGCCGCCTCGGGCGCGGCCCGCCCGAACAGCACGTACGGCGTGTTGAAGTCGTTGAACGTCCACAGGAACAGCACCAGCACCAGCACCTGGTTGACCGGGCGCAGCGAGGGCAGGGTGATCCGGCGCAGTTGCTGCCACTGGCCCGCGCCGTCCAGCGCCGCCGCCTCGTACAGCTCCTTGGGGATGTTCTGGAGTCCGGCCATGACGATGAGGAAGGCGAACGGCCAGCCCTTCCACACCGACACGACCAGCAGGGCGACGAAGCTGTTGTCGCCGATGAGCCAGAAGGACGGCTTGTCGGTCAGGTGCAGCTGGTCGTGCAGGACATGGTTCACCAGGCCGTTGTCGTGCTGGAACATGAACACCCAGGTGATGACGGCCGCGTAGACCGGCAGCGCGTACGGCACCAGGAACAGCGCGCGCAGCAGGCCGCGGCCGCGGAAGGTGTCCTGCATGCAGATCGCGGCGGCGGTGCCGATCAGCCAGCACAGGCCGACCGAGAGCAGGGTGAAGCCGACGGTGACGGCGAAGGAGTGGAGCAGCGCCTCGCCGATGGGGGCGTCGAAGTCCACCGACACCTTGTAGTTGTCGAAGCCGGACCAGGGGGCGGTGCCCCAGTCGCGGATGTAGAACTGGGTGAGCTGTTTGAAGCTCATGACGATGCCGATGACCATCGGCACCAGGTGGACCAGGAGTTCGAGGACGAGCGCGGGCAGCAGGAGCAGATAGGGCAGGGAGACCCGGCGGATCCACCCGGCGCGGCGGCGCGGGCCGGGCGCCGCCGCGCCGGGGGACTTCCCGGGCGCGGCGGTGGGCGCGCCCGGGTCGCCGGAGACGGTGGTCGTGGTCATCGTGCTCACTTCGCCGGCATCTGCTGCTGGGCCTTCCGGAGCTTGGCCTTCACCGAGTCGGTGGTCACCGCGCGGCCGGCCGCCGCGTCGGCGAACAGCTCCTTGACGGCCGTGCCGACCGTCGTCTCGAACTGGGACTCGGCGGCCACCTGGGGCAGCGCGGCGGCGCTGGTGGCGAGGGTGTTCTTCAGCACCGCGTTGGCCGTGGTGCTGAACGCCGGGTCCGACTGGGCCGACTTGACCGGCGGGATGGAGCTGTACGCCTTGTTGAGGATCTTCTGCTCCTCGTCGCCGGTCAGGAACTTCACGAACTGCGCGGCGCCGTCGAGGTTGTGGGTGTTCTTGAAGACGGCGACGTTGATGCCGGCGACCATCGAGTTGACCTGGGTGCCGGTGCCCGGGGTGCCGGACCGCACGGGCACGGGCGCCACCCCGTAGGCGTCCTCGCTCATCCCCTGGGACTTGAGGTTGGCGGAGGCCGTCTGCCACAGCAGCATCGCGGTCCGGCCCTTGGCGAAGTCGCTGACCGACTGGTTCTGCGCGTACTCGGCGTCGCCGGGCGGGATGGCCTTGTCCTTCGCCATCAGGTCGACGTACTGCTTGACGGCCGCGACGACTCCGTCGCTGGTGAAGTCGGGCTTGCCGTCGGCGGTGAAGAAGTCGGCGCCGTGCTGCTTGGCGAGGACGAAGACGTGGTGGATGTTCTCCGACACGTTGGAGCCCTCGGCGCCGAGCACCTGCTTGCCCCTGGCCTGGATCTTCTGTCCGTCGGCGACCAGTTCGTCCCAGGTGGCGGGCGGCTTGGCGATACCGGCGTCGGCGAAGATCTGCTTGTTGTAGTAGAGGGCGTAGGCCAGCGAGTACAGCGGTACGGCCGCCGGGTCCTTGCCCTGGACGCCGGTCGAGCCGAGCGCGGAGTCGACGAAGCGGTCCTTGCCGCCGATCTTGGCGAAGTTCGTGTCGTCCCACGGCAGCAGCGCGCCGGTCGCCTGGAGGGAGGCGCTCCAGGTGTTGCCGATGTTGAGGACGTCGGGCCCCTGCCCGGAGGTGGTCGCGGTCAGGATCCGGTTCAGCAGGTCCGACCAGGGCACGACCTCCAGTTTCACCTTGATGCCCGTCTGCTTCTCGAACTTGTCGAGTTCGGGCTGGAGGACCTTCTTGTCGACCTCGATGCTTGCGCCCTGGTTGGAGGCCCAGTACGTCAGCGTCTTGGGCGAGTCGTTGGACCCGCCGCCCGTCGACGAACCGCCTCCGCAGGCCGAGGCGGCAAGGGCGAGAGACAGGGTGACGGCGCCTACGGCCGCGGCTCGGATGCTGCGCATGGCTCCTGGGTGTCCCTTTCCGGGAGTCGAGGCCCGAGGGCGTCCTCCGTTCGACTTCCGAACGACTACCTCAGGGCTTAATTTAGGACGTGAGTTAAACCCTCCCGGAAAGGTTCGTCAAGGGATCCGGCAGCACTGGATCGGCAGGCGGGGCCGGTGCGGACCGGCGCACCCGGGGGCAGGAGCCCGGCCCACCCGGCTGACCTGCGGCGCGAGGGCGTACAGGGTCAGTACAACGGTTGGATATCGGCGGCCTCTCGAAAGGCGGACGTACGGCGTGCGGCGCGGGTGCGGTCAACTCCCGCCGGGAAGTGGGGAGAAGGGGCGTTCGCGGCGGGTGTTCACTTCCTGAAGCGGGGGCGGGGCGGGGCGGGGCCGCGGGTCTGGTGGCGCGCGCCCCTCTGTCCCCTTCCGCCCGGCCGGGTGGGCCGGGTGGAAGGGGGTGGTGACGGTGAGGGCCGGCTCACCGGCCGCCGTAAGGCGCCCGGTGAGCCGGCCCTCAACCCTTAGCTCTCAGCCCTCAACCCCTCAGCCCTCACACAGTCGCGGAGGCGGGCGTGGCGGTGCCCGGGGCGGGGGCGTACCCGGCGGGCCGGGTGGTGAAGGTCCCCCGGCCCCGGGTGCGGCCGCGCAGCCGGGTCGCGTACCCGAACAGCTCGGCCAGCGGCACGACGGCGGTGACCACCGCCGTCCCCGCGCGCACGGTCTGCCCGGACACCCGTCCGCGCCGTGCGGCCAGATCGCCCAGCACCCCGCCCACGGCCTCCTCCGGAACGGTCACCGTCACCGCGGCGACCGGCTCCAGCAGCCGCATCCCGCACGCCCGCAGCGCCTCCCGCAGACCGAGCCGCCCCGCCGTGCGGAAGGCCGCCTCCGAGGAGTCCTTCACATGTGTGGCGCCGTCGGTCAGCGTGACCCGCAGCCCGGTCACCGGGTGTCCGCCCAGGGGCCCTTGGGCCAGGGCGTCACGGCATCCGGCCTCGACCGCGCGGACGTACTCCTGCGGTACGCGCCCCCCGATCACGGCGGACCGGAAGGCGAAGTCCCCGGCACCCGGGCCGCTCTCGCCGCCCTCGCCGCCGGCCGGCTCGACGTCCAGCACCACGTGCGCGAACTGCCCGGCGCCGCCGTCCTGTTTGACGTGCCGGAACACCGCTCCCGTCACGCCCCGCACCACGGTCTCCCGCAGCGCCACCCGCGGCCGTCCGGTGCGGACCTCGACGCCGTACGTCCGGCGCAGCCGCTCCGCCGCCACCTCCAGGTGGAGTTCGCCCCGGCCCGACAGCACTCGCTGGCCGGTCTCGGGGTCACCGCGCACGACCAGCGAGGGATCCTCCTCGGTGAGCCGGGCGAGCGCCGCGGCCAGCCGGTCGGTGTCGGTGCTCCGGCACGCCTCGACGGCCACCGAGACCACGGGCTCGGCGGTGCCGGGCGGTTCGAGCAGGAGCGGCGCGTCCGGACGGCACAGGGTGGTACCGGCGCGGGCGCCCTTCAGCCCGGTCACGGCGACGATGTCGCCCGCGGACGCCCGGTCGAGCGGCGTCTGCCGGTCGGCCCGCATCCGCAGGATCCGTCCGACGCGTTCGGTGCGGCGCGCGGTGGCGTCCCACACGGCGGTTCCCTTCTCCAGAGTGCCCGAATAGACCCGCAGCCAGGTCAGCCGGCCGCTCGGGGTGGCGGTCACCTTGAAGGCGAGCGCGGCGAACGGAGCTTCCGGGTCGGCCGACCGCTCCTGCTCCGCGCCGTCGTACGCGCCCCGTACGGCGGGGACGTCGAGCGGCGAGGGCAGACAGGCGGCGACGGCGTCGAGCAGGGGCTCGATCCCCCGGTTGCGGTAGGCGGAGCCGCACAGCACGACGACGCCGTCGCCGGTACGGGTCAGCTCGCGCAGCGCGGCCGTGAGGGTGGACACGCTCAGCGTGTCCCGGGCGCAGAACTCCTCCAGCGCGGCGGGATGGAGCTCGGCCACCGCCTCCTCCAGGATCCGGCGCCGGGCCTCGGCCGCCGCGCGCAGCGGCTCCGGGACGGGTACGGCGTCGAGCGGGACACCGTCGTCGTCCCAGACGAGGGCGCGCATGCGCACCAGGTCCACGACACCGCGGAACCCGCCCTCCGAGCCGATGGGCGACTGCACGACCAGCGGGGCCGGGTGCAGCCGCTCGCGCAGGGAGGCCACGGCCGCGTCGAGGTCGGCGCCGGCCCGGTCCATCTTGTTCACGAACGCGATCCGCGGCACCCCGTGCCGGTCCGCCTGCCGCCACACGGACTCGCTCTGCGGCTCCACCCCGGCGACGGCGTCGAACACCGCGACCGCCCCGTCCAGCACCCGCAGCGAGCGCTCCACCTCGTCGGCGAAGTCGACGTGCCCGGGGGTGTCGATCAGATTGATCCGGTGCCCCCGCCACGCGCAGCTCACCGCGGCCGAGGAGATGGTGATGCCCCGCTCGCGCTCCTGCGGGTCGAAGTCGGTGACGGTGGTGCCGTCGTGCACCTCGCCCCGCCTGTGGGTGGCGCCGGCGGCGTACAGGATCCGCTCGGTGACGGTGGTCTTGCCCGCGTCGACGTGGGCGAGGATGCCGATGTTGCGGACGGTCGTGAGAGGGTTCTCGGTGCTGCGCACGGCCCATGGCCTTTCGGGATGATCCGGAGAAGGGCGGCGCGATTCCCGCACGAGGACACTCCCGGCGGCCACCCCGCACCGGCGGACGGCCGGGACGGGGGGCGCTGGAGCGGGAGCGGTCAGATCCTGGTGACGGGCATCCGGTACCGGCCGCGCAGCGGGTACCGGAGCCCCCGGGACACCAGGATCACCTGGGACCGGGACGGGGGAACGACGACGACAGCGGTACGGTCACGCATCATCGGCTCCCCTCGGTGTGGCGCGGTGCGCAGTGTGTCGCGCGGTGCGCTGTGTGCGGTGCGCCGCGTTGTGCGGTGCGGTGCGCCGCGTTGTGCGGCGTGACGGAGTCTAGGCAAGGCCGGGACACGGGGCATGGCATTTTCCGCGTCCGGCCGACCGGATCCGGGCGGGGTCAGTCCCGGCGCGGCAGGATCAACAGGGCGTCATCCACCGGGCGTTCGCCGACGGCGTCGGACGGATCGTCGAGCACGGCGCCGCCGACGGCCGTCGTGGTCGAGCCGCCGCCGTCGAGGCCGACCGCGTCGCGCAGCCCGAGCACCCTGGCGACCGCGGCGCTCTCGGTGATACTGAGTCCGAGCGCGGCGGTGCTGCGTCCGTCCGCGCAGCAGGTCCTCGGAAAGGCCCTTTCTGGCCCCCCGCCCAGGTCGCGGCCGTGCGCGACCGCACCCGGCACAGTGCCGTACCGGCCGGAGTACGGCCGGTACGGCACCACACGTCATGTCATGTCCCGCGGCGCGCGGGCGCCCGGCCGGACGGGGTGGCAGCGCCTCACGCCGTGTGCAGCGTCAGCCCGTACCGCCCGAGGATCTCGTTGACCGGCTGGTACCAGGTCTCGCCGCCCGAGCTGCAGTTGCCCCAGCCGCCGGAGGTGACACCCTGGGCCTGGTCGCCGCTGATGAACGAGCCGCCGGAGTCGCCCGGTTCGGCGCAGACGTTGGTCTTGGTCATCTGATGGACGGCGCCCTCGCTGTAGTTGACGGTCTCGTTCTTGGCGAGGACGGTGCCGCAGTGCCAGTGCGACGTGGAGCCGGAGCGGCAGATCGACGCGCCGATGGGTGCCTCGGCCGAGCCGCGGACCAGCTGGTCGGAGACGGTGCCCCAGCCGAGGACGACCGGCACGGTCCACCAGCCGCTGCCCACGCTGACCCAGGCGTAGTCGTTGTCGGGGAACGAGGAGCCCTGGAAGGTGCCGATGTACGAGCCGTCCCAGCCGTTGACGCCCATGCTGGGATGCCCGCAGTGCCCGGCGGTGACGAAGCCGCCGTACACCGAGAAGCCGATGGAGCAGCGGACGTTGCCCGTGTAGTACGGGTCGCCGCCCACGGTTCCGGCGGCCAGGGTGCGCGGGGCCTGCGCGGTCTCGCTCACGGTCACGGGACCGGCGGCGCGGGCCCGGTCGAGGAACGCCTTGACATCGTTGTCGCCCCGGTGTGAGGAGACCACGGTGACGGCGACCGAGCTGGAGCGCGGATCGACGTGCCAGCTGCTCACGCCCTCGGGTGCCTTGAGCTTGTCCAACTTCGCCTTTGTGGCGTCCAGTTGATGTTCGGTGTGGCGTACACGGGTGACCTGGGCGCCGGTCGCCTCGACGGCGGCGCGGTGGGTGTCGTCGGCGAGGGCGACCACGAGCGTGTCGCGCCGCGCGTCGAACCACGAGCCGCCGTACGCCGGTCCGGCGGCCTTGCGTGCCGCCTGCTCGACGGTGCGCGCCGTGGCCTCGGCGGCGAGCCGTGCGGTGGCCTGGGACTTCGTCAGATGCAGGTCGTGCTGGAGGGCGGTGACGAGGGCCGCGGAAGCGGGAGCGTCGGCCGCCGCGCCCGAGCCGGCCGACGACGGGGTGGCGGCGGTCGCCTGACCGCCGGCCAGACCCGCGCCGACCGTCAGGAGGAGCGCCGCGGACAGGGCGGCGCGCAGAACTGTCGTGCGTCTCATGTGACTTGCTGCCTTTCGTCGTTCCGGTCACGACGGGGCACCCGCCCCGGTGACGGTGGGGGTGGAGCGGAAGGGCATGCGGGGAGTGAGAGCGCTCTCAAAGGTGGTGCACGGGAGAGGGTAGCGGCGCGGATAGATCAGGTCCATGCCAAGTACGGATGCGGATGCGGATTGCGGCGGGGAGGTGTCTCGAGGAGAGGGGTTCAGGACGGTGCGCGGGGTCCAGGCTCCGCAGTGCGGCACCGGCTCGGTCCGTACGGCGTACGATCCTTACGGCGTACGATCCTTGACGGCGGGAGGCGGGAACGGCCGGTCACACGGACGTACGGGAGAGCGAACACGCGAAGGCGGCGGCAGTGCACAGCAGCGAGACGTCGGCGCGGCCCTCCTTCGCGTACCTTCCCGGCGCGCCCGACTCCCCCGTCATCCTCCACGTCCCGCACTCCTCACGGGTCGTCCCGGCGGACGTACGGCGCGGCATCACGCTGGACGACGCGGCCCTCGCCCGCGAGCTGGACCACATCACCGACGCCCACACCGAGGAGATCGCGGCGGCCGCGGCGGCGCGCTGCGCCGTGCGCCCCTGGCGGTTCGTGAACCGGCTCTCGCGCCTGGTGACCGACCCCGAGCGGTTCCCCGACGAACGCGAGGAGATGCTGTCGGTCGGCATGGGCGCGGTGTACACGCGGACCACGCACGGGGCGCCGCTGCGCCCGGACGCGTACGACGGACGCCCGCTCGTCGAGCGGTACTTCCGGCCGTACGCCGCCGCCATGACCGACGCGGTCGCCGAGCGGCTGGCGGCCGTGGGCCGGGCAGTGATCATCGACGTGCACTCGTACCCGACCGCACGGCTCCCCTACGAACTGCACGGCGACGGTCCGCGGCCCGCGATCTGCCTGGGCAGCGACGGTTTCCACACGTCCGCCGAACTGCTGGGCCGGGCCGGGCGCGCCTTCGCGGAATTCGCGGAGCCGGGAGACGCCCCGGGAGCGGCGGACGGGAACGGCGGCGATCGCGGTGGCCTCGACGGTCGGGACGGCCTCGACGCTCGGGGCGCCCTCGGCGGTCGGGGCGGCGGGATCGGGATCGACAGCCCCTTCCGGGGCACGTACGTACCGCTGAGGTACTACGGGACCGATCGGCGGGTCGCCGCGCTGATGATCGAGATCCGGCGGGACGTGTACATGAGCGAACCGGGCGGCCCGGCCGACGCCTCCGGCGTGGAGGCGCTCGGCGCGGCCCTGGCCCGGCTCGTCGACGCGGCGGGCGCGCTCTGAGAGCGGCTCGGCGCCTGCTCAGCGCTTGCTCAGCGCCAGGACGCTCAGCCCGAACATCGCGACGCCGAGGGGCAGATGGACCGACGGCACGTGCGCGATCCCGAGGACGACCTGGACGGAGGCCAGGACGAGGAACCCGGTCGCCTGCCAGATGGGCCGCGTCGAGCCGCCGCCCGGCTTCCAGGCCAGTATCGCCGCGAGCACGTACAGCATCGACGCCCCGTACATGACCCGGGCGCCGACGCTGTGCAGCGTCTCGCCGTAGGACGCGGTCAGCAGCAGTCCGGCGGAGACCGCTTGCAGAAAGATGGTCAGGGTCTGCACGGCGATCGCGAACCGCAGGAACGAGATGCCGTGTCGTGCCGTCGCCTGGGTGGCCATGTGACGGTCCCCCCTTTTCCGCCCCGGGGGCAGTAGATCGATAGGGTCTCACCAACCCGACGACGCGGGCCCGCGAAAGGTAAGGCGAGGAGGCGGCGGGGCATGGGGAGAGCCGGTACGGGCATCGGCGGGGCGGCCGGTGAGCGGCCCCAACTGATCAATGTGGCCTACCGGTTGCTCGGTTCGCTGACCGAGGCCGAGGACGCCGTGCAGGAGGCGTACACACGCTGGTACGCGCTGCCGCGGAGCAGGCAGGAGGAGATCGTCTCCCCCGGCGCCTGGCTGACGACGGTGACCGGCCGCGTCTGCCTGGACGTGCTCGGCTCGGCGCGGGCCCGGCGCGAACGCTACGTCGGCGCGTGGCTGCCCGATCCCCTGCCCGACCGCACCGAGTGGGCCGGTCGCGGCACCGGCCCCGCCGACCCCGCCGATCAGCTGGTCCTGGACGAGTCGGTGACCATGGCCTTCCTGGTCGTCCTGGAGTCGATGACGCCGGCCGAGCGGGTGGCGTTCGTCCTGCACGACGTCTTCCGCTACCCCTTCGCCGAGATCGCCCGCATCGTCGGCCGCACGCCCGCGGCGTGCAAGCAGCTGGCGGCCTCGGGGCGCCGCCGGGTGCGCGCCGCCCGGCCGCCGGCGACGGCCGCCGACCGGGCCGAGGCGGTACGGGCCGAGGCGGTACGGGCCGAGGCGGTACGGCAGGTCAAGGAGGCATGGCAGGCCAAGGACATCACGGCTCTCGTGGGCCTGCTCGACCCGGCCGCCGTGATGACCGCCGACGGCGGCGGCGTGGCCGGTGCCGCCCTGCACCCGGTCGAGGGCGGCGCCCGCATCGCCCAGTACATGATCGCCATCGCCGACCGGGCCCCGGGACTCGAACTCCTGGAACGCTCCGTCAACGGCACGCCCGGCCTGGTGGCCCGGCGGGCGGGCGTCGTCCTGACCGTCGCCGCGTTCGACGTCCACGACGGACACGTCACCCGCATCTGGGCCGTCCGCAACCCGGAGAAGCTGCGGCCGTGGGCCGAGGCCGACTGAGCGGCTCCCCCCAGCAGGGACCGACCGCGCCCCCGCACCGCCCTCAGGCGGTCAGGCGGCTTCCCACGCGGCCTCGATCATCCGGAAGATCTCGTCCAGGGCGGCCTGCGGGTCGGCCGCCTCGCGGGCCAGCGCATAGGCGTCGATCACGAACCTCGCGATCGTCCGGCAGGCCATCGCGGACCGGTTCAGGCCGGGGTCGGCGGCGATGGCCGCCGCCAGCGCGTCCGCGTGCCGCAGCCGCATCGACTCCTCGTACTCCCGCAGCGCACGCGACTCGTCGATCATGCGGTAGATCGGGGCGGACCCCTCCGCCGTGCAGTGCCGGACCATGGCGTGGACCTCGCGGCGCAGCGCCGGGATCAGCGGTTCGTCCGGTGCGCGGTCGGTGACGGCCTGCTGGAGGCGCTGCTCGAAGTCGGCGTCCTGCTCGAACACCAGGGCCTCTTTGGAGGCGAAGTGGGAGAAGAGCGTGGTGACGGCCACGTCGGCCTCGGCGGCCACATCGCGGATGCCCACCGCGTCGTACCCGCGTTCCAGGAAGAGCCGCAGGGCGGTGTCGGCGATCTTCTGGCGGGTGGCGGCCTTCTTGCGTTCGCGGCGTCCGGTCGGCACGGTCATGGCGCTGACACTACCAAATCCGAAGGAGCAACGGCTTCTAAAAGCTAACGGTTAGCACTATGGTCACCGCACAGGGAGCGGGAGCGCCACCTGTCCACCGGATCCAGCGGGTCATCGGTCATCGGGATCGGGAGATCGCCCATGTCTGCTGTGCACTACCACCGCTACGGCAGCTCCGACGTCCTCCGCGTCGAGGACGTCGCGGAGCCGCACGCCGGACCCGGCCAGGCCCGTATCGCCGCGCACGCCACCGGCGTCACCCCCGCCGGCTGGTACCTGCGTTCCGGCATGCTGCGGGACGCCGTCCCCCTGGGCCTCCCCCATGTCCCGGCATGGACGCCGCCGGGACGGTCAACGAGGTGCACATCACCGGGCTGGGTCGGACTGCCCGTCGCCGCCGGCCTCGCCGACCAGGACCGCCTCACCGTTCCCCTCACGGACACCGCCGCCGCCCAGGACGCCAGCGCCACGGACCATACACGCGGCAAGATCGTCATCAGGGTGCGGTGACGAGCGGGGGCCGACCGGGAACGCCTGCCCGTTCACAAGCACGCCCACTCAGCCCAGGGAGGCCGGCGCATCAGCTATCAGCGACCGCGCCGCAGCTCCCCGTGCGACCCCCTGTGAAAGCCGCTCGAAGGCTCGGGCGTTTAGCTCAACCTGGCTGGGCTGCGTGAGGGTGGAAGCGGCATCCAGCGTGTCCGCGTGCACCCTGGTGTCGTCGAAGACAGTAAAGGTCGGCATGGGCCACACGGTGCGTCGCTCCGAGAACGGCACGATGCCCACGGCGACGTTCTGAAGATCCTTGGCCCCGAGCAGGTGGCCGAACCGTGCCGTCGGGCAGGGTCGTTCCTTGGTTTGTCCGATCAGCCGGAGCAGTGAGAGGAACGGATCCCTCTGCCGCCCGATCCAGGCTCGGGCTCGGTCGGCAACGGTTCCACGACTGTTTCTGTCGATGCGGTCTCCGCCGGCGTCCGGCACCACTCGCCGGGCTCCCTGTCGTCCCGCCAGGTCTGACCTGGAACTCCCTTCGCTGTGCGTCACGCCGCCGGTCGCGCCGTAGCCGGAAAACAGAAAACCCCAGATCAACTGGGGTTTCTACTGGTGTCCGAGGGGGGACTTGAACTCTCCACTCGGGCACCAGCCCTTCAGTTCGCTGACCTGGGGAAACACACCCTCTGAGCCCTCTTCTAGGCTGCGAGGGTTGATCACCCTCACCTGCTGTTTCTGCCCGTTCGTGGCCGCTGTTGGTCATGCGTTGGTCACGTGTCCACCCCGCTCTGAGTAGCGGGAAGCCCCCGCCGTGCACCACGGGGGAGGCACACTACGGGGGGGCGGAGCGTGGGGCGGATCAGCGACGTAGGTCCCGGTACTCGTCCAGCCTGCGAAGTGCAGTGATCAGCGCGGGCCGGTAACCGGGACAGGATCGTTCACGGGGCGGCGTCCAGACGTGCCAGCACGACAGGCACCACAGCACCCCGGAGTGCTCCGGGTCGGGCTCTGCACTGCCACCGCACTGCGGACACTGCCCCATGAGGACTCCCTACGCCGTGACGTCGAACTCGCCCACCTTGGCACCGGTGAGGAAGTCAGTCCACTCGACGGCCGTGAACTCGACCGTCTCACCGGTCACGGAGTTGCGGACAGCGACCTTGCCGGGAACGTTGGTCGCCACCTCGACACAGCGCGGGTCGCTGTTGTTGTAGGTGCACGCCGTAGACGTGCGGAACTCGAACGCGGGGACTGCGGTCATGTGCCCATCCCTTCGCCATGCTGCTTCGGGGATACGGTCCCCGCACCGTCATACAACCCGCTCCAGGCGTGACAGCGGACCGGTAGCGGAAGTTCAGGGGTTGTCACTCACGAGACCTGAACAAGCGCGACAGGCCCCATTCCTTGATTAGTCGGTCAGCCATCGCTTGAGCGGCCACCTGTGCCGGATCGATGTACTGCCACTCGCAGCGGCCGGGGTGGTCCTCGAAGATGGTGCAGCCGGTTCCCAGGGGATTCGGCCTGTTCATGCGGCACTCGATGTCTTCGAGCCACTGCTTGGACACGCCGTCTCGCCAGCACACGTAGACGTCCGTGTCCGGGTCGGTCCTCGCTCCCGTACGGAGAAACGCCGCATGGTGCTCGTGCGGCACGTCCTCGACCATGCACTGAAGCGTGTCGAACGACGTCCATTCGATGTCCGTATGCGGGGTAGGGATCTGTGCTGCGAAGGCTCGAACGTCACCGTCCAACTCGATCTCGACAGTGCATCGGTAGGTCATCGAAAGCCCCGTTATCTTCTTCGCGGTCCTGTAAGAGGGCCGCTGGCCTCCGGGCCCGGCATGACTGTTGCCCCCTGTCGATCGGATGACCTGGGGGGTGGTGTTCACCGGGCCCGAGGGGTGCCGTCGGAGACGCTGATCAGAGGTCCGGCCGCCGCCCGGTCCGGCGCAATGCCGGGCCACTTGCGGGCGGCAGGTCTGTATAACGTGGATGCGCGCGAACGGCCCCGCCGCCAAGGCCGGCTCGGCATCGACGCATGTGGGGGCACGGTGATCGACATCGATGAGACGGGCGTCTTCCTCGGCCTGGACGTCGGCAAGAGCAACCATCACGGCCACGGACTCACCCCGGCCGGAAAGAAAGTCTTCGACAAAGCCCTGCCGAACGGCGAACCCCAGCTGCGGGCCGTCTTCAACAAGCTCAAAGCCAAGTTCGGCACCGTCCTGGTGGTCGTGGACCAGCCCGCCTCCATCGGCGCCCTGCCGCTGACCGTCGCCCGCGACGCCGGCTGCAAGGTCGCCTACCTGCCCGGACTCGCGATGCGCCGGATCGCCGACCTCTACCCAGGTGAGGCCAAGACCGACGCCCGCGACGCCGCCGTCATCGCAGACGCCGCCCGCACCATGCCCCACACCCTGCGCTCCCTGGAACTCGCCGACGAGATCACCGCCGAGCTGACCATGCTGGTCGGCTTCGACCAGGACCTGGCCGGCGAGGCCAACCGCACCACCAACCGCATCCGCGGCCTGCTCACCCAGTTCCACCCCTCGCTGGAACGCGTCCTGGGGCCCCGCCTGGACCACCCCGCCGTCACCTGGCTCCTGGAGCGCTACGGATCCCCGGCCGCTCTGCGCAAAGCCGGCCGCCGCAAGCTCGTCGAGGTCATCCGGCCCAAGGCCCCGCGCATGGCCACCCGGCTCATCGACGACATCTTCGCCGCCCTCGACGAACAGACCGTCGTCGTCCCGGGCACAGGCACCCTGGACATCATCGTGCCGTCGCTGGCCAAGTCGCTGGCCGCCGTCCACGAACAACGCCGGGCACTGGAAGCCCGGATCGAGGCCCTGCTGGAGGCCCACCCTCTTTCCCAGGTCCTGACCTCGATGCCCGGCATCGGCGTCAGGACCGCCGCAATCCTCCTGACCACCGTCGGCGACGGCACCTCGTTCCCAAGCGCCGCCCACCTGGCCTCCTACGCCGGCCTCGCCCCCGCCACCAGGCAGTCGGGATCCTCGATCCACGGCGAACATGCTCCGAGAGGCGGGAACCGGCAGCTCAAACGCGCGATGTTCCTCTCCGCGTTCGCCGCCCTCCACGACCCCGCCTCCCGCACCTACTACGACCGCTGCCGAGCCCGCGGCAAAACCCACACCCAGGCCCTCCTCCGACTCGCCCGCCACCGCATCAGCGTCCTGTTCGCCATGCTCCGCGACGGAACCTTCTACGAACCCCGCAGCCCTCGCCTCGCTTGACGAAGGACATAGAGGCACCCCCCACTCACCGGGCTCAACTGGGAGGGCGGTGCAAGCCACTCACGCCCTCCAGCGGACGGGCGGACGAATGCAACCGTCTGCCTGAGGCGTTCACCAGGGGCAGTCGCCGGGTCCTCCCAATCCTTGATGATCTCCTGGAGAACACCGGTGCTGATCCCGTTCGTGACCAGCCGACCAATGTGGTCTCGGGTGACCGCCATCACTCGCCCCCGTCTCGACACATCCGACATGCACGTAGGGACGGTTGGCGGACTTACCAGCCGACTGAACACGCCGCACCATCTCAAGACTGGCGAACGGCTGGTGGCACTTGCGGCACTTCTCGCCCTTGGGCGCGTAGGTCGAGTACTCGCCCTGAAGCGCGTTGGCGTCTCCCCCGTCCGCTGGCGCCTCTCAGGCGGTTGGGCTGTAGCGTTGGGCACTGTCGTCAACCCCTTGATGGTTGGTGACCACGCCCCCGGACGTTCGCGCGTCGCGGGGGTTCGTCTCATCTCGTAAGGATCGACGGCTACCAAGGGACGCTGGAACCACGGGGCTAGAACGCCCCAAGGGTGTTCCAGGAGGGGTCGAGTGCAGAACGAGCGACTACGAACCGCTATGGCAGCGGGGGGCTGGACTCACGAGAGGCTCGCGGACAAGGTTGAAGTCGATCCGAAGTCAGCAGAGCGTTGGGTCAAGCGGTGAGCCCAGAGCTGGTGGCGCTGTATGACAATCGGGCAAGTCTTCCCGTTTCCACGTTCATTGACCTGTTCACGCAAGCGCGGGAACGTATTGATGTCCTGGTCTACGCTGCCGTATTTCTGCATGAGGCATATCCGCGTCTAAATGATCTACTACACGAACGAGCCTCCGAGGGTTGCGCAGTTCGGATTACAGTAGGAGATGCAGACAGCGAGAACGTACAACGGCGTGGACAGGAAGAGAAGTTCGGCCACTGCATCGAATCGCGCTGTCGACTCGCCCTCATGCACTACCGAACGCTGCTCGGAATCCCTGGGGTTGAGGTACGAACGCATGGCACCACCCTGTACAACAGCCTTTACCGCGCCGGTGATCAGCTACTGGCCAACGCTCATGTATTCGGCGTGAACGCGTACGGAGCGCCAGTGTGGCACCTGCGACGCAATGGCGACGGCGGCATGTTCGACACCTACGCGGACAGCTTCAACTGCGTGTGGAACGAAGCGTCGCCGGTCCAGGAAGGTTAAGAATTGGCCCGTACCGAATACTACAACGACCCCGAGGCGCCCAAGCCAAATAGTCTGGTCGTGGCGGCTTCTGCTGTGGTTACTGACCATAAGGGGAGAATCCTCCTGCAACGCCGAAGGGATAATAGTCTTTGGGCACTGCCGGGAGGTGGAATGGATATAAGTGATTCGCTCTCCGGTGCGGCAGTACGAGAGGTGAAAGAAGAAACCGGGTATGACGTCGAGATCACCGGGCTTGTCGGCACGTACACGGACCCTCGCCACATCTTCGCGTACAGCGACGGCGAAGTGAGACGTCAGTTCAATGTATGCTTCACTGCGCGAATCGTCGGTGGACACTTGGAAATCTCTGACGAGTCAACAGAAATTCGCTTTGTTGACCCTGAAGAAATTAATACGCTACCGATGCATCACACGCAGAAACTAAGGATTCGACACTTCCTGGAGAATCGTCCGAGTCCGTATCTGGGGTAGCATATGGATAATCAAGCCCCATCCACGGAGGTGGGTGGGGCTTAGCTTTCTAGAGACTTATTAATGCAGTGCGCGGAACGGGTTCCCTTCGAGCGATACGGGCCGCTTCGGTTCCGATGCAGGCTCCGGTACCCGTCTCGGCTCCGGGCGGTAGGCGTCCAGGCGGACGACCGTTCCTCGGTTCTGCTCACGCTCTCCGCTTCCGCGGAGCAATAGTCAAGAGTTGTGGGTGAGCTGGTTCCAGCTCTCGCTGCGGTGGTTGAGGCTGGTCCTGGCGGTGTTCCGGATCCGCTTGGTGCGGCCGGCTTCGGCGAGGATCTCGATGGCCTCGGTGTTCGTCCCGGCGGCTGTCTTGAGCTGGAGCCAGTTGGATGACGCGAGCAGGTCGTCCGGCTGCCAGGGCAGCTTGAGCGTGACGGCGCGGAAGAGTGACCACTCCCGCAGGCGCTGAGCCAGGAAGGAGTGGTCGATCGTGGCCTGGGTCATCGCCTGCGCCCACTCCTCGTAAGCGGGACCGGCGTAGAGGCCGGCGGCTCGACGGTCCAGGTGCCGCAGCACGGCGGACTTGGCCATCGTCCGGTCCGGATCGGTGAGCACGCGGCGGACCAAGTCGACCTCGTCCACCTCGGCGACCTGCTGCAGCTTGTCGAGGTAGGCCGCGAAGCGGACGTGCTCGTCAGGGTTCTGCAGGATGTCGTGGACGTTCATGCGACCTGCTCCTCGCGCTCGACCAGGACACCGTTCTCGAAGCTGGCACCGGCGCGGACCAGGGACACCAGGCGGGCACCGGTGACCGCGCGCCATCGCGTCCGGGTGGACTCAACCAGCTTGAACACCATAGCGAGGGCCGCCGCAGGGCTGCCAGCGCCGCGGGTGACCTTGGTGCGGAGCTTGACCGTGGAGAACGTTGACTCGATCGGGTTCGTGGTCCGCAGGTGGATCCAGTGCTCGGCGGGAAATTCGTAGAAAGCGAGCAGTTCGTCCCGGTCCTCGGTGATCTTCGCGACGGCCTTGGGGAACTTCGCGCCGTAAGTTCTCGCGAAAGCCTCGATCGCCTTCTCGGCGTGGCCGCGGTCTTCGGCGTTGTGGATCTCTTGCATCGCCTTCAGGGCGCCGGGCTGCGCTGACTTGGGCAGACAGTTGGTGACGTTGCGGGATTTGTGAACCCAGCACCTGTGCGGCCGTGCGGCCGGGAACACCTCGGCGAGCGCCCGCCAAAGGCCCATTGCACCGTCCCCGACCACCAGCTCGGGGTCGCGCATGCCGCGCCGGCGGCAGTCTCGTAACAGGTCGGCCCACGACTCGGTGGACTCCCGCAGGCCCTCGGCCAGGGCGATCAGCTCCTTGGTGCCGTCCAGGCGGACGCCGAGCAGGACCAGGACGCACGAGTGCGCCTGCCCGAGCCGGACTTTCGGGTGGACGCCGTCGGGCCCAGACGTAGACAAAGTCGCGGTCGGACAGGTCACGCTCCTGGAAGGCGGCGTGGTCGTCGCTCCACTGCTTCGTCAGCCTGGTCACGGTCGCCGGTGAAAGCCCGGCGGTGCCGCCGAGGAACTGCTCCAGCGCGGGCACGAAGTCGCCGGAGGGCAGTCCGTGCACGTAGAGCAGCGGCAGGACCTCGGTGATCTTCGACGGCTTGCGGCACCATGGGGCCAGGATCTTCGCGGAGAACCGTTTGCGTTCGCCGGTGGCCTCATCAACCCGACGGTCGTTGATGCGGGGCGCGGTGACCTCGACTGGGCCCGGCCGCAGTGACCACGGTGCGAGATCGGTGATGGCCGTTTCGAACAAGAGACGTCGGCCTTGCTCGTCGGTCTCGGCGACCAACTCGGCTATGTACTGGCTGACTTCCGCCTTCAGTGCGGCGGCCAGCATCCGGCGGGCGCTCTCTCGGACGATCTCGTCGATCAGGGAGCCGGACTGGGTGGAGCCGGCGTCGGTGACTACGCTGAGCACGGGCGTGCCTTCCCGACCCGCGCTGCAACGCGGGCCTGCTCGGAGACCTTACGGATCATTCGGGAAGGTACGTCCTCCGCGTGCCCTCCCGAAACCGATCCACAAGTCCTGAGCATTGCTCCCATCGAACTGGGCTGGGTCGTGGTCGAGGAAGGCAACACCTACCGGCTGCGGAAGCTGACCAAGGACGGCGACGACAACGCGGTGATCCATGTGGATCAGTCCGTGATCAATGTCCTGGAGGGGCAGAAGCAGCGCCAAGACGCCGAACGGGCGCGTCTCGGCTCCGCGTGGGTGGATCACGACCTGGTGTTCGCTCGGGACGGCTTCAAGCTCTACCGGGGCGAGGCAGGGGGCCCGCAGGCCCCCGAAAAGATGTCGGCTCGGTGGCGCACCCTCCGGACACGCCTGCACCTGCTGGAGGACTTCCGTATCCACGACTGGAGGCACAGCAAGGTCACGAACGATCTGGAGGCCGGGGAGAATCCTGTAGAGGTCTCCGCGAACGTCCGGCACCACTCGCCGGGCTACACGATGGCCCGGTACGGCCACTCTCGTAAGGACGGAGCGCGCCGACTGGCCGCCTCCGGTGCGGGCCGACTCGGCCTGTCATCCCTGGTCTGACCTGGGAAGTCTCCAGGCTGTTGGTCACGTGGTTGGTCACGCCACAGCCCTGGAAAGCAAGAAACCCCTGATGAACAGGGGTCTCAGCTGGTGTCCGAGGGGGGACTTGAACCCCCACGCCCGATAAAGGGCACTAGCACCTCAAGCTAGCGCGTCTGCCATTCCGCCACCCGGACCAGGTGTCTGTCGCTCGGTGGGGTGTTCCCCGCGGCGACATGGACAACCATACCAAGGTTTCGGAGTGCGTTTCACCTGCGTATTCGGTGCGCGGATCAGGGGCAGCGGACGACCTGGCCCGCGTAGGAGAGGTTGCCGCCGAAGCCGAAGAGGAGTACGGGGTCGCCCGTGCCCACCTCGCCCCGTTCGACCAGTCTGGACAGGGCCAGGGGGATGCTCGCGGCCGAGGTGTTCCCGGACTCGGAGACATCGCGGGCGATCACCGCGTTGACCGCGCCGAGCCTGGCGGCGAGGGGTTCGATGATGCGCAGGTTGGCCTGGTGCAGGACGACCGCCGCCAGGTCCTCGGGGGCGACGCCCGCGCGTTCGCAGGTGCGCCGGGCCAGCGGCGGCAGCTGGGTGGTGGCCCACCGGTAGACGCTCTGCCCCTCCTGCGCGAACCGCGGGGGCGTGCCCTCGATCCGTACCGCGTGCCCCATCTCGGGCACCGAGCCCCACAGCACCGGTCCGATGCCCGCGCTCTCACCCGGGGCGCACGCCTCGACCACGGCGGCGCCGGCCCCGTCGCCGACCAGGACACAGGTCGTGCGGTCGGTCCAGTCGGTCACCGCGGACATCTTGTCGGCGCCGATGACCAGGGCGCGGTGCGCGGCCCCGGCGCGCACGGTGTGGTCCGCGGTGGCCAGGGCGTGGGTGAACCCGGCGCAGACCACGTTGACGTCGATCACCGCCGGGCCCGGGATGCCGAGGCGGGCCGCGACGCGGGCCGCGGTGTTGGGCGAGCGGTCCACGGCCGTGGAGGTGGCGACCAGGACCAGGTCGATGTCGTCGGGCGTGCGGCCCGCCGCCGCCAGCGCCTTGGCCGCGGCGTGCGCCGCCAGTTCGTCGACCGGTTCGTCGGGTCCCGCGATGTGCCGGGTGCGGATGCCGACACGGCTGGTGATCCACTCGTCACTGGTGTCCACCATGGCCGCCAGATCGTCGTTGGTGAGCACCTGGGCGGGCCGGCAGTGGCCTACGGCGGTGATGCGTGAGCCGTTCATGGGTGGGCGGTCCCCTCGTTGCCGTGCGTGGTGGTCCTGCCGTGGCCGCACCCCGGGGACGCCCCCTGGATGCGTCCGGCGGTTCCCCACGGATCGCGGTCGAGGCACCAGTCTGTTCGGTGACTCACGGGTACGGCGGAGGGCGAAGGCACAGGAATCCCGGGCCCCGCTTGTGGGCTTCCGTCAGAGGTCGCCGGGTTCCGCCGCCCGTCCCGGGGGCCGGGCCCGGGTGCCCGCCGTGCCGGACATGCCGTGCAGGACGAAGAGACACGACCGTGCAGGACAATGAGACGGTCGGGGTCGCCCGCGCCGCCCGTCGGCCCGGTGGTCCGCGGCGAGCTGGGCAGCAAGGGCCGGTACGGCCACCCGCACGGACAGAACCGGGACTGATCAGGACATGGGACGAGTCACGGAACGACGCAAGGTGATCCGCATCCGGGACGGCGTGGTCTCGTCGCGGCCGGACACGCTGGTGGCCGAGGAGCCCCTGGAGATCCGGCTCGACGGCCGGCCGCTCGCCATCACTATGCGCACCCCCGGCGACGACTTCGCGCTGGCCGCGGGCTTCCTGGTCAGCGAGGGCGTGCTGGCCGCCGCTGCGGACCTGCGGAACATCGTGTACTGCGCGGGGGCGACGTCGGACGGCGGCAACACGTACAACGTGGTGGACGTGCGCACCGCGCCCGGTGTGGTCCTGCCCGACATCACCCTGGAACGCAACGTCTACACCACCTCCTCCTGCGGGCTGTGCGGCAAGGCAAGCCTGGACGCGGTCCGCACGACGGCCCGCTGGCCGATCGCCGACGAGCCCGCGGTGCGCCTCACGCCCGGCCTCCTGGCGAGCCTGCCCGACCGGCTGCGCGCGGCCCAGCGGGTCTTCGACCGGACCGGCGGACTGCACGCGGCGGCCCTGTTCAGCGAGGACGGCGAACTGCTGGACATACGGGAGGACGTGGGCCGGCACAACGCGGTGGACAAACTGGTCGGCCGGGCCCTCCAGAACGGCGCCCTGCCCCTGTCCCGGACGATCCTGCTGGTGTCCGGCCGGGCCTCCTTCGAGCTGGCGCAGAAGGCCGTGATGGCGGGCATCCCGGTGCTGGCGGCGGTCTCGGCGCCGTCCTCGCTCGCCGTGGACCTGGCCGCGGAGACCGGGCTGACGCTGGTGGGCTTCCTGCGGGGCGGTTCCATGAACGTGTACGCGGGTGCGGACCGTATCGCCCTGGGCGCCGACTCGGCCCAGGGCTAGGGCCTCCGCGTACGCCTGGACTTACCCGGTACCCGACCGTCGCGGCCGCCTGGCTCCGGCCGCCGTCAGTCGTGCGTCTCCCGGCTCCGGCCGCCGTCAGTCACGCGTCCCCGACACCCGGACCAGCAGCTCCATGAACCGTTCGCGGTCGGCCGGGGACAGCGGGGCCAGCAGGGTGTCGTTGGCCGCGCGGGCCGCCTGCTCGCAGCGGGACAGCAGGCGGGTGCCCTCGGCGGTGAGGGAGACCGCGTTCTTGCGCCGGTCGGCGGGGTCGGGCTCGCGCAGGACGAGTCCGGCGGCCTGGAGGTCGTTGAGGACGCCGACCAGGTCTTTCGGGTCGAGCCCCACACCGCGGCCGAGGTCGGCCTGGGCGACCGGGGCGAGGTCGCGGACGGCGGACAGCACCACGTGGTGCCACATCTTCAGCCCCTCGGCGGCCAGCGCCTCGGCGACCAGGGCCCTGCCCCGGGCGGCGGCCCGGCCGAGGAGCCAGCTGGGCAGAGAACGGATCTCGGCGAGGGGGGCTTCGGCTTCGGTCATGCCACGCAGCTTAGCGAAAAGTCGTTGGACTCCCCCATGAAATCGGGATACCGTTGGGGCTACCAATGATTATTTGAGTTTCCCCGGATTCCGAACTGTTGTTCACCCTGGAGGTGCGATGCGACGCGTGCGCTACGAGTCGGCCGGTGGCCCCCTGCTCCTGGAGGAAGCCCCTGTTCCCGAACCGGGCCGCGGCGAGGTCCTGGTGCGCTGCGAAGCAGTCGGCGTCACCCTGCCCGTCGTCCGCAAGGTCACCGAGGCCGCCGAGCCGGTCCCGCTGGGCGGGGAGATCGCCGGGGAGGTGGCGGCGGTCGGCGCGGACGTCACGCGCTTCCGCCCCGGCGACCGGGTGACCGGGCTCTGCTTCGGCCACGGGTACGCCGACTTCGCGGTGCTGCACGAGGCCATGGCCTCCCCCGTGCCCGAGGGCGCCGGGGCCGTCGACGCGGTCGCCCTGGTCCGCAGTGGCCTGGTCGCCCTCGGAGCCCTGGCGGCGGCACGTCCCGAGCCGGGCGAGTCGGTGCTCGTGACGGCGGCCGCCGGCGGAGTCGGACATCTCGCGGTGCAGCTCGCCCGGGTGCGGGGCGCGGGCCGGGTCGTAGGTGCCGTCTCCGGCCCGGCCAAGGCGGACTTCGTGCGCTCCCTCGGCGCCGACGAGGTGGTCCTCTACGCCGACGGAAGCTGGGGCGAGCCCGTCGACTACGCGCTCGACGCGGTGGGCGGCGACCTGCTCACCCCGGCGCTCGCCGCGCTCGCCCCGGGCGGACGGCTGGTGGCCTACAGCTCGGGCGGCGGGACCGTCCAGGCGTACGACCTGCTCGTGGGCGCCAAATCGGTGATCGGCTTCCAGATGGCCCGGATCGCCCGGGGCGAGCCCGAGCTGTACGAGCGGTGGCGGCAGGAGCTGTGGCGGCTGTTCGAGGAGGGGCGGATACGGCCGGCCGTGCACGCCGAGTTCGCGCTGCCCGACGCGGCGAAGGCCCATGAGGCGATCATGTCGCGCGGCAACCTCGGCAAGGCGGTGCTGCGCCCCTGACCCGGCGGACCTGAGGATCAGCGGCTGCCGCGGCGGACCCGAGGCCCCCCGGCGAGCCGGAGGGATCAGCGCCCCGGCGCTTCACCGGGGCCGGGGCGCCGCCGTACCGACCCGGGCCGAGGGCTCCGCGGGCTCCCCCGCCGGGCCGCTGCTCCCCTCCCGTGCCTCCCGGCCGCTGCTCCCCTCCCGTGCCTCCGGATCGCGCGCCCTGCGCTTGGCGATCACCGCGCACACCATCAGCTGCATCTGGTGGAAGAGCATCAGCGGCAGCACCGCGAGCGAGGCGTGCGCGCCGAACAGGACGCTCGCCATGGGCAGTCCGGCGGCCAGGGACTTCTTCGAACCGGCGAACTGGATCGCGATCCGGTCCCCCCGGCCGAACCGCAGCGCCCTGGCCCCGTACCAGGTCAGGGCGAGCATCGCGGCGAGCAGCGCGGCCTCCACCACGAGCAGGCCACCCAGCCGCAGGGCGCTGACCTGGTGCCAGATGCCGCGCACCATGCCCTCGCTGAACGCGGTGTAGACGACGAGCAGGATCGAGCCGCGGTCGACGAACCCGAGCACCTTCTTGTGCCGGGTCACGAAGCCCCCGATCCAGCGGCGCAACAGTTGCCCCGCGACGAACGGCACGAGCAGTTGCAGCACGATCGTCACCAGCGAGTGCGCCGAGAAGCCGGCCCCGCTGTTGCCGAGCAGCACCGCCGCGAGCAGCGGGGTCAGCACGATCCCGATCAGCGAGGAGAAGGAGCCGGCGCAGATCGCGGCGGGCACGTTGCCGCGGGCGATGGAGGTGAAGGCGATCGACGACTGGATGGTCGACGGGACGAGGGTGAGGAAGAGCAGGCCCTGGTAGAGCGGCTGGTCGAGCAGGACCGGGACCAGCCCGCGCGCGGCCAGACCGAGCAGCGGGAACACGACGAAGGTGCAGGCCAGCACGGTGGTGTGCAGCCGCCAGTGCTTCAGTCCGTCGAGCGCCTCGCGGGCGGAGAGCCGGGCGCCGTACAGGAAGAAGAGAAAGGCGATGGCGGCGGTGGAGGCGCCGGAGGCCACGTGCGCGGCGGCCCCGCGGGCCGGCAGCAGCGCGGCCAGACCCACCGTCGCCAGCAGCAGCACGATGTACGGGTCGATCGGCATCCGACTGGGCCGGCGCAGGCGTTTCACGGTGCTCCACTCGTCGATTCTCGGTACTTGGCTTCTCGGCGCCCGACCGCACCCGCCCGCATCCGACCGCGCTCACCGGCCCTCGTCCGTGCTCGGCAGCGCTTGTCGGTGCTTGTCGGTGCTTGGCGGCGCTTGTCGGCGCTCTCGTCCGCTCCATGCTCCTCTCCCCCCGGCGATCGGGAAACCGCGACACCGCTCTGACTGTCATCACGTTCCGCGATGAGCGCGGGTAGCCTGGGGCCGTGTACGACCCCGCTCAGCTGCGTACGTTCCTCGCGGTCTCCCAGACGCTCAGCTTCACCCGGGCGGCCCGGCGGCTCGGGCTGCGCCAGTCGACCGTCAGCCAGCACGTGCGGCGGCTGGAGGACGCCACCGGACGGGCGCTGTTCACCCGGGACACCCACTCGGTCGAGCTGACCGAGGACGGCGAGGCCATGCTCGGGTTCGCCCGCCGGATCCTGGAGGTGCACGAGCAGGCCACGGCGTTCTTCACCGGCACCCGGGTGCGCGGCCGGCTCCGCTTCGGCGCCTCGGAGGACTTCGTGCTGACCCGGCTGCCGGAGATCCTGGAGGGCTTCCGCCACGCGCACCCCGAGGTCGACCTGGAGCTGACGGTGGAGCTGTCGGGCACCCTGCACGAGCAGCTCGCCGCCGGGAAACTGGACCTGGTGCTGGCCAAGCGGCGCCCGCAGGACCCCCGGGGGGAACCGGTCTGGCACGACCGGCTGGTGTGGATCGGCGCGCGGCGGCTGCGCCTGGATCCCGGGCGCCCGGTGCCGCTGATCGTCTATCCGCCGCCGGGGATCACCCGGGCGCTCGCCTTCCGGGCGCTGGAGCGGCAGGGCCGCCCCTGGCACGTCGTGTGCACCAGCGGAAGCCTCAACGGGCTGATCGCCGCCGCCCGTGCGGGCCTCGGGGTGATGGCCCACGCGCGCGGACTGGTCCCGCCGGGCCTGGTGCCGGTCCCGGAGCGGGCCGGGCTGCCGGAGCTGGGCGGGGTCGACTTCGTCCTGGTCCACGGCCGCCACCGCCCCTCGGCCCAGCACGCGGCCGACGCGCTGGCCGCGGCGGTCCTCGCCGGGGGCGAGGGCCTCCACCACCGCTGACCGGCCCTCCCCCGCCCCGGCCCGCTCCCCGCCCCCGACCCCGTCAGTGCGCCGGGCGCGGATACGTGAGCTGTTTGACGCGCCGCAGATACGGCGTGGCCTCCACGTGCCGGACGCCCGGCAGGGCGCCCAGGGGGCCGCTGAGGTAGGCGTACAGGCCCGCCGTGTCCCGCGCCACCAGGGTCGCCATGATGTTCGACTGCCCCGCGGTGGCCGTGACATAGGCGATCTCCGTGTGGGCGGCGAGGGCCTGCCCGACGGAGTGCAGGGCGGCGGGCGCGGTGGTGATCCACAGGGCGGCGCCGATGCGCTGGCCGAGGGTCTCGGGGTGGTACTCGACGTCGATGTAGAGGGCGCCGGAGGCGACGAGCGCGGACAGCCGGCGCTTGACGGCGGACTCGGAGCGGCCGGTGGCGCGCTGGAGTTCGGGCAGCCCGGCCCGGCCGTCGCGCTCCAGGACGGCGACCAGCGGTTCGTCCTCGGGGTCGATGCGGGGTGGTCCGGCGGTGGGGACCGGGGCGGGCAGCAGGGCAGCGCGTTCGGCGTCGGTGAGCGCGCGGAACTTGCGCAGCCAGCCGTCCGGGCCGCCGAAGAAGCGGTGCAGCAGCTGGTGGGCGCGGATCTCCACGATGCTGGGGGTGCGCGGCAGCTTGCCGAGGAGCAGGTCGTCGCGGTCACCGGCGCTGCGCGGCCGCATCCCGCAGACCACCTCGGTGCCGCCGGACGCGAGCCCGATCCAGCTGGTGTCGGGGCGTTTGGCGAGCGCGTCGGCGATCGTCTGGGCGGTGTCCGGGACGCAGCGCAGCCGCAGCATCCACTGGTCCTGCCCGAGCCGTTCGGGGTCGCGGACCGCCACCACCCGCAGCCCGCCCTCGGCGCTCAGCCTGCGGTAGCGGCGGGCCACGGTCTGGTCGGAGACGCCGAGCACCGCGCCGATCCGGCTGAAGGAGGCCCGTCCATTGACCTCCAGCGCGGACAGGATCCGCAGGTCGAGCCGGTCGAACAGGTCCGAGTCCAGCACCGGCGGCGCGATGGCTCCGACGGAGGATTCCACTGTGACTGTCCTCTCCGCTGTCGGGTTCCGGCGCTCACCGGCCGCTCTCCGCCGGGATCCGCCGTGCGCCGCCCATCGTACGGGGGAGGCGCGCGGGCCCCGGTCCGGCGCGGAGTACCGGGTGACGGAGTACCGGGTGACGAGGAACGAGGGAGAGACATGCGTACGTGGGGGCCGCTGGCGGCGGTGTGCCTGGGCACGTTCATGCTGTTGCTGGACGTGACGATCGTGGTCGTCGCGCTGCCGGACGTGGCGCGGGCGCTGGACGCGTCGCTGGGCGATCTGCAATGGGTGGTGGACGGCTACGCGCTGGCGCTGGCCGCGCTGCTGCTGGGGCTGGGGGCGGCGGCCGACGCGCTCGGGCGGCGGCGGGTGCATGTGGCCGGAGTGATGCTGTTCGCGGTGGCGTCGCTGCTGTGCGGCCTCGCGTCCGGGCCGGGCACGCTGGTGGCGGCGCGGGCCGTGCAGGGGGTGGGCGCCGCGGCGATGTTCGCGACGACGCTGCCGCTGCTCGGCTCGGTCTACCAGGGGCGGCAGCGGTCGGCGGCGCTCGGTGTGTGGGGCGCGGTGAGCGGCGGTGCCGCGGCGGTCGGGCCGGTGCTGGGCGGGGTGCTCACGGAGGGGCCCGGCTGGCGGTGGATCTTCTTCGTGAACCTTCCGGTGAGCGTCGCGTCGATCTGGCTGACCCTGCGGCTGGTCCCGGAGTCGAAGGGGCGCGCGGGGGCGCGGATCGACTGGGTGGGCACGGTGGCCTTCGCCGCCTTCGCGGGCGGGGCGACGTACGCCGTGGTGCGGGCCGGGGAGGACGGCTGGGCTTCCGCGGCGACGCTGGGCGCCTCGGCGCCGGCCGTGGTGGCGCTGGTGTGCTTCGTGCTGGTGGAGCGCCGGGCGGCGCATCCGCTGCTCGATCTGTCGCTGCTGCGGGTGCCCGCGTTCGTGGGGGTGATGGCGGGCGGGTTCGTCTTCAACGGAGTGGCGTTCGGGACGACGCCGTACCTGTCGCTGTGGATGCAGACGCTGCTGGGCATGAGCCCGGTGCGGGCCGGTCTGACGCTGCTGCCGATGACGGTGGCCGCGATGGTGGTCGCGATCGCGGCCGGACGGCTGCTGCACGGGGCACCGGCGCGCCGGACGATCGGCGGCGGGCTGCTGCTGATCGGCGCGGGGTGCCTGGCGCAGGCGGTGCTGGGCGCGGGCTCGACGTGGACGGCGCTGATCCCGGGGTTCGTGCTGGTCGGTGCGGGCACCGGGCTCGTCTCGCCGACCGTCGCCGGTGCGGCGCTGGCCGCGGTGCCCCCGGAGCGGGCCGGTATGGCGGGCGGCGCGGTGAACACCGTGCGGCAGCTCGGGTACGCGCTCGGGGTGGCCGTGGCCGGAACCGTACTGGCCTCGCGGATGCGGGACACGCTGCCGCGCGAGGCGGCGCACACACTGGCGGGCGGCGGCGCCGGGGCGCTGCGCGGCTCGTTCCCGGAGCACACGCTGCGGGCGGCCTTCGCCTCGGGTCTCGACGCGGCGCTGGTGGTGGCCGGGTGCGCGGGGCTGGCGGCGGCGGTGCTGGTGGCGGTGCTGGTCCGGCCGCCGCGCGGCCCCCGGGGCGCGGCGGCCCGGTCCGGGGCGCGCCCGCTGCCGGGGAAGCGGCCGGGGAAGGAGACGGTGTCCCACGGGTGACCGGGCGTCCGTCCGCCAATACGTCCATGCGTCCGCCCGCCCGTCCGCCCGGCCGCCCGGCCGCCCGGCCGCCCGTCGATCCGGGCGCCAGTCGATCCGGGCGCCTTTACACCCGTACACCGTCCGCCGGAGGTGCCGATCCGGCCACGGAAGGGTCAGGGGGTCGTACAGATTCGGTGGAGATACCGGCACCGAAACTCACTGAACCGTGGGATCTTCTGTCCGGCCCTGCCCCATGTGAGCGCTTTTTCCGCCGCTGACCTGGGCGGACGCCACCACCGTCCGCTTCCGGTCCGCCCCGGGGCCCCGGTTTCCGTGGGGTAGCTTTCACGGCGCTGTGCGGAGCGTCACGGGCGTCCGGGAGTCGGACCGGAGCGGGAACGGGAGCGGGAGCGGGGTTTGCGCGAGTTCACCAGCCCTCCGTCGGCGTCGGCACCGCCGGTGGGCGGCCTGGCCGACGTCGTGTTCCAGCATGCCGAGGACGACCCGTCGCACATCGCGCTCGGCCGCAAGGACGCCTCGGGCGGCTGGCGCGAGGTGACCTCCGCCGGCTTCCGCGACGAGGTGCTGGCCCTCGCCAAGGGACTGCTCGCCCAGGGCGTGCGCTTCGGCGACCGGGTCGCGATCATGTCGCGCACCCGCTACGAGTGGACGCTGTTCGACTTCGCGCTGTGGACCATCGGCGCCCAGGTGGTGCCGGTGTACCCCACCTCCTCGGCCGAGCAGTGCTTCTGGATGCTGTACGACGCGGAGGTGTCGGCGGCGGTCGTGGAGCACGAGGACCACGCCATGACGATCGCCACCGTGATCGACCGGCTGCCCCGCCTCGGCAGGCTGTGGCAGCTCGACGCGGGCGCGGTGCGGGAGCTGAACGAGGCGGGCACGCACCTGGACGACGAGGTGGTGCACCGGCACCGCGAGGCGGTGACGCCGGAGTCGGTCGCCACGGTCATCTACACCTCCGGCACCACCGGCCGCCCCAAGGGCTGCGTCCTCACCCACGGCAACTTCATGACCGAGGCGGACACGGTCCTCGACCGCTGGGAGCCGGTGTTCCACTCGCGCCGCGGCGACGAGGCGTCGACGCTGCTGTTCCTGCCGCTCGCGCACGTCTTCGGCCGGATGGTGGAGGTGGCCGCGGTCCGCGGCCGGGTGCGTTTCGGCCATCAGCCGCACCTGCACGCCGCCGCGCTGCTGCCGGACCTCCAGGCGTTCCGGCCGACGTTCGTCCTGGCGGTGCCGTACATCTTCGAGAAGGTGTTCAACGCGGCCCGGCGCAAGGCGGAGAAGGAGGGCCGGGAGGGGGCCTTCGAGAAGGCCGTGGACGTGGCCGTGAAGTACGCGGACGCGGTCGAGGCGAAGGCGTGGGGCATCGGGCCGGGCCCGTCGGCCGCGCTGCGCGTGCAGCACCAGCTCTTCGACAAACTCGTGTACGCCAAGGTGCGCGCCGCGATGGGCGGCCGGATCCGCAACGCGATGTCCGGCGGCTCGGGCATGGACCGGCGGCTCGGCCTGTTCTTCGCGGGCGCCGGGGTGCAGATCTACGAGGGCTACGGGCTGACCGAGACGACGGCGGCGGCCACCGCCAACCCACCCGACCGCACCCGCTACGGCACGGTCGGGCAGCCGATCCCGGGGGTCACCGTGCACCTCGCCGACGACGGCGAGGTCTGGCTGCGCGGCGGCAATGTCTTCCAGGGCTATCTGAACGACCCCAAGGCCACCGACGAGGCGCTGCACGACGGCTGGCTGGCCACCGGTGACCTCGGCGTCCTCGACGACGACGGCTACCTCACCATCACCGGCCGCAAGAAGGAGATCCTGGTGACCTCCGGCGGCAAGAGCGTGGCGCCGGGTGTGCTGGAGGAGCGGGTGCGCGACCATCCGCTGGTCGCGCAGTGCATCGTCGTCGGCAACGACCGCCCGTACATCGCCGCCCTGGTCACCCTGGACCACGAGGCAGTCGAGCACTGGCTCCGGATGCGCGACAAGCCGCGGCGCAGCCCCGCCGAGCTGGTGCACGACGCGGACCTGGAGACCGAGGTGCGGCGCGCGGTGGTCGCCGCGAACACCCTGGTGTCCCAGACCGAGTCCATCCGCACCTTCCGCATCCTCGCCCAGCCCTTCACCGAGGAGCACGGGCTGCTGACGCCGTCCCTGAAGCTGAAGCGCCGGGCGATCGAGGACGCGTACGCGGCCGAGGTGGAGGCGCTGTACCGGGGGTGAGCCCCGGGTGCGGGTGAGCTCGCGCGGGCTCGCGCGGTGGTGATTCCGGCCGGATCGCACGGTCAGGAATGCGGCACGGCTCGTGATCGTTGACGATAGGAGTACCACTTCACGTCGACCGAAGGATCCACACCTCGTGAGCAGCCAGGTCCCCCCGATCATCCTCAACAACGGCGTCGAGATGCCCCAGCTGGGCTTCGGCGTCTGGCAGGTGCCGGACGACGAGGCAGAGCGCGCGGTCACCACCGCTCTGGAGGCCGGGTACCGCAGCATCGACACCGCGGCGATCTACGGCAACGAAGAGGGCACCGGCCGGGCCGTCGCCGCCTCCGGCCTGCCGCGCGAGGACCTCTTCGTCACCACGAAACTCTGGAACGGCGACCAGGGGTACGACAGCACCCTGCGCGCCTTCGACACGTCCCTGGCCAAGCTCGGCCTGGAGTACGTGGACCTGTACCTGATCCACTGGCCGATGCCGTCCAAGGGCACCTATGTGGACACGTACAAGGCGTTCGAGAAGCTGCTCGCCGACGGCCGGGTCCGGGCGATCGGCACCTCCAACTTCCTGCCGGAGCACCTGCGGGAGCTGATCGCCGAGACCTCGGTGATCCCGGCGGTCAACCAGATCGAGCTGCACCCGCACCTCCAGCAGCGCGCCGCCCGCGAGTACCACGCGGAGCAGGGCATCGCGACCGAGGCGTGGTCGCCGCTGGGCTCGGGCAAGGGCCTGCTGGAGGTCCCGGCGATCGTGGCGATCGCGCGCAAGCACGGCCGCACCCCGGCCCAGGTGGTGCTGCGCTGGCACCTCCAGCTCGGCAACATCGTGATCCCGAAGTCGGTGACGCCGTCCCGGATCAAGGAGAACATCGAGGTGTTCGACTTCAGCCTGGACGACGAGGACCTCGCGGCGATCAGCGCCCTGAACGAGGACCGGCGGCTCGGTCCGCATCCGGCGGAGTTCGAGGTCGTCTGACCCGGCGGGCCGGCCCCGGCCCGTTCCTCCCGAGTGCCCCGGCACCACCGCCGCACGGCGGTGGCGGCGGGGCACTTCCCGTCCCCGCGGTCCGAACATCCCCGTACGCCACCCTTGACGCGCACATGGCCAAGGGGCCACCTTGTATCGCACCCGGTCAGGAAAGTTTCCTAACAGAAGGGTTCCCCCCACCGTGCGCGTACGAACTCTGGCCCTCGCCGCCGCCTCCGGAGCCGCCCTGCTCGCCGCCGGAGTGCTCCCCGCCAACGCCTCCGGCGCCACCGCGCCCCGCGCCGCCCAGGAGGGCTCGGTCAGCGCGGCCGACCTGCTCGCCAAGGTGAAGTCCTGTTCGCAGATCTCCAACGGCAAGTACAAGACCGACGACGAGACCTCGGCCACCGTCCCCGTGTGCGGCAAGAACGGCGCGGTGTTCTGGAAGGCCGACATGGACATCGACTGCGACGGGCAGCGCACCACCAACTGCAACGAGGACCGCGACCCCTGGTACCAGGACGACACGCGGTTCCACCAGTCCGACGGCAAGCCGCTCAAGGCGGAGTCGCTGCCGTACGTCGTGGTGCCCAGCTCCAGCAGCATCTGGAACTACGCCGACTCCGGCATCAAGGGCGGCGGCGTGGTCGCCGTCATCTACAACAACAAGGTCGAGTACGCCGTCGTCGGCGACACCGGACCGAACAAGATCATCGGCGAGGCGTCGTACGCCACCGCCAAGGCCCTCGGTATCGACCCCGACCCGGAGACCGGCGGTGCCGACTCCGGCGTGACGTACATCCTGTTCAAGAACTCCAAGGCGTCGCCCATCGAGAGCCACAGCGCGGCCGTCACCCTCGGCGACCAGCTCGCCAAGCAGTTCATCGCGGCCAACTGAGCGGCCGGGGCGGGCGGGTCCGGTGCACGGCACCGGGCCCCGCCCGCCCCCGTCCGCGGTGCCGTGCGCTTCATGCCATATGTGTCCGGCCATACGCGTCGGGCCATACGTGCCGGGCCGTACGCGTCGGGCCGTACGCGTCGGGCCGTACGCGTCGGGCCGTACGCGTCGGGCCGTGGGCGTCAGGCGGTGCGGACGGCCGTGTGCACGGTGTGCGCCTTCAGTACGAAGACGTCCTTCCTGCGGTGCACGCTCGCCTCGTCCTCCGGGTCCAGCAGCCGGTCGAGGGCGGCCAGGTCGTCGGCGGCGAGTTCCTCGGCCGTGCCCTCCCGCATCCGGGCCAGGGTCGCGGCCACATAGGCGCGGGCCGGCCCGGAGACCGGGGCCGGCAGGTCCAGCAGGAAGGTGCGGGTGCCGGTGGGCTTCAGCCCTGCCGAGGCCAGCAGCTCCGGCCAGTCCTCGGTCTCGGCGACCGAGCCCGGCAGCCCCTCCCGCATCCGGGTGAACCACTCGGCCTCGACGGCGTCCAGCCGGGCCTGGAGCCCGGGGCGGCCGAAGCCGATGTCGCGGGGCAGGAAGCGGGCCGGCAGACCGCCCTCCAGCAGGGCGAGCGTGCCGCCGGGAGCCAGCCGCTCGGCGAACGCGGCCAGCGCGGCCCGCTGGTCGCCCAGGTGGTGCAGGCTGTTGCTGGCCCACAGGAGGTCGGCCGGGTAGCCCACCTCGTCCAGCGCCCCGGGCAGTTCACCGGTCACCGTGGTGAGGCGGTCGGCCAGGCCCAGCCGGCCGGCGCGGGCGCGGGCCAGCTCCAGCAGCGGGGCCGAGCCGTCCACCGCCGCCACCCGGGCGCCCGGGAACGCCTCGGCGAACAGACAGGACACCACGCCGGGACCGCTTCCCGCGTCCACGATCAGACCGGGCTCGGGCGCCAGCTCGCCCAGCCAGGCCATCGCCTCCCGGTACATCGGGGCGAACAGCTCCGCCTGGGACTCCAGCAGCGGCGCCAGCACGGCCCAGTCGAGGTCGCCGTGATCGTGGTGGTGCCCGGGGCGGGCCCCCTGGGCACCATCCTGGTGGCCGTGCTGGCCGTGCTGGCCGTGGTGGTGCGGACCCTGGTGGCCCGCGTGCTCCTGCGCCATGGTGGTCTGCCTCTCGTCTCGGTGCGGCCAGCGTGCGCCGCCGCCCCGCGCCGGGGCCAGTTCCCTTGCCGGGACCGCAAAAAACAGGCACGGATTTCCGCTCCTGGCAACGAGCGGCGGGGACCTGCGGTGCGGCCGGGTGATCCGCCGGGGCCGGTCCGGACCGGCCCCGGCGGATCACCCGCGCTCCCTCGGTCAGGGCAGCGGCGGGTAGGCGTTCTGCATCAGCTGCCGGAACTGGGCGGAGAACCAGTGCCCGGCCAGCGGCGCGTCGGCCAGCGCGCCCGAGGGACTGTTGCCGTTGCGCGCGTTGCCCCCGTACGTCGGGTCGCACATCCGGTCGAAGCCCTTGCCCTCGTCGTTGGAGACGGCGGAGCTGGACCCGTCCGACTCCCCCGGCGGCTTCACCCACACATAGGCGTCGATCCCGGCGGCCGGGGCCGCCACCGGCCGTTCGCCGAGCCCCGCACCGCTCTGGTTGCACCAGTTGCCCGCGTGGACACGGCGGTCGACACGGCCCCCGTCGACATAGGCGTCCACCGAGGTCAGCGGCCCGGCCCCGGCCGGACGCGCGGAGCCGCCCCAGCCGTTGCGGGAGGTGTCGATCAGCATGCCGATGCCGGAGTCGAACCCGGCCGCCACCAACTGGCTCCGCAGCGCCTGGGCGTAGGACTGCTCGTCCACGTACTGGTTCCAGTCCACCCACTTGGACTGGCGCACGGTCTGTCCGTTCACGCTGTCGGTGATCTTGAGGTACGGCTCGGTCGTGGGGCTGTAGTTGGCCGTGTTGACGATGAAGCCGGCCACGTCGCCCACGCTCGCGCCGTTGCTGGTCGCTGCGGCACGGAACTCCTGCACGGACGGGCCGAGATTGGAGTCCCAGCCCAGCCAGCCGTGGTGGGCGGCGTCGATGTAGTTGTAGACGTTGGGGACGGCGCCGAGCCTGCTCAGGGCGTAGCCGACGCCCTTCTCGTAGTTGCCGTTGGCCTTCATGGTCACGCAGGCGTCGGTGGTCGTGTCGGTGCCGCCGGCGTTGGTGACCAGGTTGGGCAGCGAGTCGGGTTCGATCACGGTGGCGATGCGCAGCCCGGCGTACTCGGGGTCGGCCAGGATCGCCGCGATCGGGTCGATGTACTCGGTCTCGTACCTGCCGAGGTCGGCGGGGCCGAGTTCGCCGTTGGAGGCGAGGGCCGCGCAGTCGCGTCCCGGCAGGTCGTAGACGACCAGCTGGACGACGAGTTCGCCCGATCCCTTCTGCTTCAGCGCCTCGTCGAGGTGGTCGCGCAGGCCCATGCCGCCGTCGACGCCCCCGATGGCGGCGATCCGGTCGAGCCAGACGGCGGTGGGCTGGCCGGCGACACGGCTGCCGCCCGGTTCGGCTGCGGCCTTCGCGGACCACTCGGGGTTCACATAGACCTTGGCGCCCTCGTACGGGTTGGCCACGCGTCCGCTCGGGTCGGTGCCGCCGCCGGGGCCGGTCGTGCCGCCGCCGGGGTCGGTCGTGCCGCCGCCCGGGTCCGTGGTGCCGCCGCCCGGGTCCGTGGTGCCGTCGCCGACGATGTCGCAGGCCGCTCCGTCGAGGGTGAAGGCGGCCGGGACGGCGTTGGTGCCGCTGTAGGTGCCCTGGAAGCCGAAGGTGGCGCCGGCGCCGGGGGCGAGGGTGCCGTTGTAGCTCTCGTTGGCGGCGGTGACGGCGGTACCGCTCTGGGTGATCCGCGCGTTCCAGCCGCTGGTGACCTTCTGGTCCCCGGCGTAGGACCACTTCAGGGTCCAGGCCGACTTGGCGGCGCCGTGGTTGGTGACGGTGACGGCGGCCGTGAAGCCGGTGTTCCACTGGTTCTGCACCTGGTAGTCGACGGTGCAGGGCGCGGCGGCGGCGCTCGCGCCCGCGGGTACGGCGGTGAGCGCCAGCCCCGTGCCCCCGGCGACCAGGGTCAGGGCGGCGAGCATCGCTGTTCTGCTGCGGCTCATGGGTGGGGGACTCCTCCTGTGGGATGGGACCTGGGACCTGCTGACGTGCCGGTGCCGCGGGGATCCGCGCGACCGGCACACGGGCGTCCGGCGCGCCCGGCGTACGGAAGGGGCGTGCCGGCGGGGAGAGGTGTGTCAGGGGGTGCGGGCGCGCAGGTGACCGCGCGGTCCGGCGGCCGGGCGGCCGGGGTCCGGGAAGGCGCCGTCGTCGCACCGGCCCGTGCGGGCGGGCGGCGGCGAGGAGCGGGAAGAGCGGGGGTGGCGCATGAGCGACTCCTTGCAGACCGGGCGCGTCGCGAGGGACGCACCGACTGATGGAACCGCTCCCACTGGTGCGAGTGAAGGTAGCGCCAAGTCCCGCCGGAGAACAGGGGGCCGGTGACTTTCCGTTGCCTTTTCGTCAGCGTTCCGTCGGCGTTCCGTCGGCGCCCCGCCGGTCCTGCGCCGATTTCCCGACGTCACGGCCTGTCAGCCGGGGCTCGCATGTTTTCGCCTCGTCCAGCTCTTGACCGTGCCCTGACACATCCGCACTATGGGAGCGCTCCCACTGGTCAAGGTCTGTCGTTCCTCCCCCGTTGTCCGAGCCGCACGGAGAGGATCCCCCGCCCATGCCTCCCTGACATCAGCAGGACGCCGAGCACCGCCCGCGTGCACGCCCGGCGTGCGGGAACAGCGCGGGCCGGACGCTCAGCCGTCGGCCGGCCTGCGGAACGCCCGCAGGCTGAAGACCGGGTCAGGCCGCGGCCGGTCCTGGTCGGGAAGGGCCGCCAGCCGGGCGGCGAAGCCGTCGGCGAGCGGGTCGCCCGGCGGCAGCGTGACGAACCAGCCGCGCCGCAGGTCGGCGACGGTGCCGCGCGGGCTGCGGCCCTGGCCGAGGCCGGGGAAGCGGGCCTGTCCGGCCGGGACCAGGCCGTGCGCCGCGGCGTGCCCGGCGACCAGCCGGGCCTCGTCGCGGGCGGGGCTGGGCGGCCGGGAGGCGAGGGCGGCGTCGATGTCGCTGCCCACGTTGTGCGCGGCGGCCTTGTCGACCGTGGTGACGTACACCCCGCCGGGGCGCAGCACCCGGGCGCACTCGGCGACCATGGCGCGGGCGTCGGCGTCGCTCGGGGCGAGGTGCAGGAGCCAGACGCTGACGACCGCGTCGAAGGCGCCGTCCGGGAAGGGCAGGTGCCGCAGGTCGGCGCGGACGACGGCGCCGGGCAGCCGCGCCGCGGCCCGGCGGGTCATCTCGGGCGCCAGGTCCACGCCGGTCACCCGTCTCCAGGGGCGGGCGGCGGCGAGGCGGCGGGTGACGATGCCGGTGCCGCAGCCGGCGTCCAGCAGGTCCGTGCCGCCCGGGTCGAGCAGGCTCAGGACGGCGTCGGCCGCGGCGGCCGCCCGGGGCTCGCCGCCGCGCGCCGCGTCGTAGCGTTCGGCTTCCTCGTCGTAGTCCAGCACGCGGTTCCCCCCTGGTCCTGGCGTGGTTCAGCTCGCTCCGTGGGCCGGTGCGAGGTCCTGGACGCGGCGGGCGAGCCGGAGGTCCAGTTCGGTGACGGCGCCGCCCGCGCTGTGCGTGTTCACGCTCAGCTGGACGGTGTGGTAACCGAGGGTGAGGTCGGAGTGGTGGTCGAGTTCGTCCTGCACCTGGGCGATGTGCACCACGAGCGCGGCCGCCGCGATGTGCGAGCCGAGCCGGTAGGTGCGGGTCAGGCGGTCCCCGTCGAGGGACCAGCCGGGCAGTTCGGCCAGCCGGTCCTCGATCTCCTGGTGCGGCAGCGGTGCGACGGCCATGGGCCGGCTCCCTTCCTGGGCGCCGCGGGGCGGCGCGCACCCGCGGCGGCAATCTCGGGGCCTGCCGGTGCGGCCTGCCCCGTTCAGCCTCCCACAGGAAGGCCGCCGGGAACCGGCCCGGCGGGTACGGCGAGTACGGCGAGTACGGCGGGCGTCAGCCGGGCAGGCACGCGGCCGCGAGGTCGTCGGCCAGGACGGCGATCCGGGCCCGTCCCTCCACGCGCTCCACCCAGGCGTGCGGCAGGGCGTGGTCGCCGTGCCGGGCGCCGAGGATGTTCCCGCAGACCGACCCGGTGGAGTCGCTGTCGCCCGAGTGGTTGACGGCCAGCAGCAGCGCCTCCTCGGTCCCGGGGGCGGCGAGGGCCGCGTAGACGCCGATGGCCAGGGCCTCCTCGGCGATCCAGCCGGCGCCGAGCCGCTCCACCTGTTCCGCGCTCGGGGTGCCCTCGGCGGCCAGGTCGAGGGCCTGGGTGAGGGCGGCGGTGGTCTCCTCGTGGCCGGGGTGGCGGCCGAGCAGGCGCAGCGCGCGCAGCACCGCGCCCTCCACGGACTCCCCGTCCACCAGGTGCGCGACGATCGCGGCGAGGGCGCCGGCCGCGTAGTAGCCGGTGGGGTGGCCGTGGGTCGTCTGGGCGCAGCGGGCGGCGCTGTCGAAGGCCTGCTCGGCGGTGGCGCCGGTGAGCCCGAAGGGCGCCGAGCGCATCACGGCGCCGCAGCCCTTGGAGTCGGAGTTGACGGGTCCGGGCGGACCGAACGGGGCGGCCGGGTCGGGCACGAGGTCCAGGGCGAGGCCGGACAGGCAGGCGTTGCCGGGCGCGCGCCGGGAGTACAGCCACCCTTCGGTGACCAGTCCGCCGCGCGGGCCCGCGTAGGAGCCGCCGGAGGGCTGGGCGAGTTCGCTCTCGTGCGGTCCGGTGCGGCGCTGGGTCTCCAGCCAGCGTTCGTAGGCCCAGCGCACCAGCCGGAAACCGGCGCTGCCCAGGCGCGGGCCGTGGCCCTGCTGGTGTGCCTGGCGCAGGCCCTCGACGGTGAACAGGGTCATCTGGGTGTCGTCGCTGACCAGGCCGACGGCACCGGCCCCGGCGGGCGCGGTGACCAGGCCGGTGAGGCCGCGCGGGCCGTGGGTGGCCCGGATCCGCTCCAGGGTGCTGAACTCGATCGGGTAGCCGAGGGCGTCACCGACGGCGCCGCCCAGCAGGCAGCCGCGGACCCTCGCCCGGTACATGGCCACCGCTTCCCCGGACGGCTTCCCCAGCTCGTTCATGCGGTCACTCCTCGACAGCGCTTCGACTACGGTCGTACGTATGACCATTCTCGCGACCGGTGACGTCCGGGTTCCCACCGCCCCCTCGGGCCGCGGTGCGGGGCCGCTGCTGCGGGCCTGGCGGGAGCGGCGGCGGATCAGCCAGCTGGAGCTGGCGCTGCGCGCCGACTCCTCGGCCCGGCACATCAGTTTCGTCGAGACGGGCCGCTCCCGGCCGAGTGAGGAGATGGTGCTGCGGCTGGCGGAGCATCTGGAGGTGCCGGTGCGCGAGCGCAACGCGCTGCTGCTGGCGGCCGGTTACGCCCCGCGCTATCCGGAGACCCCGCTGGACGATCCGGCGCTGGGCACGCTGCGGGAGGGGCTGGAGCGGCTGATCCAGGGGTACGAGCCGTATCCGGCGCTGGTGGTGGACGCGGTGTACGACGTGGTGACGGCGAACCGCGGGGTGGCGATGCTGCTGGAGGGCGTCCCGGAGCGGCTGCTCGCGCCGCCGCTGAACGCGATGCGGCTGACGCTCCACCCGGAGGGTCTGGCGCCGCGCATCCGCAATCTGCGCGAGTGGCGGGGGCATCTGCTGGCGCAGATGGAGCGGCAGATCGCGCTGGACCGCTCGGACGCGCTGCGCGCGCTGTACGAGGAGGTGGCGGCGTACCCGGTGCCGGAACCGGAGCCGGGCGGCGTCCCGGAGGAACCGGCCGGTGACGTGCCGTACTTCGCGCTGCCGATGCGGATCGAGCACGAGGGCCGGGTGCTGTCGTTCGTGTCGTCGATCTCCACGTTCAACACGCCCATGGACGTGACGGTGGCGGAGCTGGCGATCGAGACGTTCCTGCCCGCCGACCCGGCGACGGTGAAGTACCTTCGTTCGCTGTCGGCCTGAGGTGGTGTGACAGACTGCTGCGCGGTTGTCGGCGCATGTCGGGAGGCGTGGCGTGAGTGAGCGGCGGCCCGCGCCCACCGTGGGCCAGGTGGTGCTCGGCAGAAGGCTCCAGGAGCTGCGGGAGGCGGCCGGCCGCACCCGCGAGGAGGCCGCGCAGGTGCTGCGGGTGACCGCGGCGACGGTGCGGCGCATGGAGCTGGCCGAGGTCTCCCTGAAGATCCCCTATGTGCAGATGCTGCTGGCGACGTACGGGGTGGGCGAGGCGGAGGCGGCCACCTTCGTGCGGCTGGCCGAGGAGGCCAACGAGCCGGGCTGGTGGCAGCGGTTCCACGACGTGCTGCCGGAGTGGTTCAGCCTGTACGTGAGCCTGGAGGGAGCGGCCCGGCTGATCCGCTCCTACGAGCCGCACTTCGTGCCCGGACTGCTCCAGACCGAGGAGTACGCGCGCGCCGTGCTGGAGGCCGGGACGGTGGGGCAGACGGGCCCGGAGGCCATCGAGCGGCATGTGTCGCTGCGCATGGCCCGCCAGGAGCTGCTGGAGCGCCCGGACGCGCCGCACCTGTGGGTGATCGTCGAGGAGACGGTGCTGCTGCGGCCGGTGAGCATCCGCAGCGCGGTGATGCGCGAGCAACTGGACAAGCTGCTGGAGTACACCGAGCGGGACCGGGTGACGGTGCAGGTCGCGGAGTTCGCGGACGGCCCGCATCCGGGGACGTACGCGCCGTTCTCGCTGTTCCGCTTCGCCGAGCCGGAGCTGCCCGACCTGGTCTACACCGAGTATCTGACCGGCGCGCTGTATCTGGACTCGCGCAAGGAGGTCTCCGCGCATCTGGAGGTCCTCGACCACATGACGGCCCGCGCGGCGACCGCCGAGCGCACCCGCAAGCTGCTGCGGGAGTGCCGCGAGAGGTACTGACCGGGGGACGACCGAGGAGCCGTACGACGGGTCCGGCCGGACCGGACGCCCGCGCGCCTCGGCACCGGCCGTCCGCACCCGGTGCGGGTCTACGGCCGGTGGCCGGGCGGCGAGGGCGACCACCCGGTGGACGAGGAACCGGGCCGCCGGGTCCCGGCCGTCGGCGGCACCGCGTGCGCGGGGCGCGGGGCGCGGGTCGACCTGGCGGTCCATGCAACGGGCGACCCGGGTGGCCGCCGAGGCGGGGACGCGGCAGTGTGGACGACGCGCACGGTCTGGGTGCGGCGTTACGTCGACGCCCTGGCCCCGGGCAGTCATCTGCCGCTGTCGCAGGGGACACGACACCGGACCTGAACCCGGAGGCGGCGGGCCGGGCCCCCGAGCTGTTCCCTCCCAAGGGGGGCGGCCGGAGTCGGCGGACGTGGCCGCGCGGGCGGGGGGTGCCTCTATGTCCTTCGTCAAGCGAGGCGAGGGCTGCGGGGTTCGTAGAAGGTTCCGTCGCGGAGCATGGCGAACAGGACGCTGATGCGGTGGCGGGCGAGTCGGAGGAGGGCCTGGGTGTGGGTTTTGCCGCGGGCTCGGCAGCGGTCGTAGTAGGTGCGGGAGGCGGGGGTCGTGGAGGGCTGCGAACGCGGAGAGGAACATCGCGCGTTTGAGCTGCCGGTTGCCGCCTCTGGGGGCGTGCTCGCCGTGGAGCGACGTGCCGGACTGGCGGGTTGCCGGGGCAAGGCCGGCGTAGGAGGCCAGGTGGGCGGCGGTGGGAAAGCTGCTGCCGTCGCCGATGGTGGCCAGGAGGACTGCGGCGGTCCTGACGCCGATGCCGGGCATCGAGGTCAGGACCTGGGAAAGAGGGTGGGCCTCCAGCAGTGCCTCGATCCGCGTTTCCAGGGCCCGGCGTTGTTCGTGGACGGCGGCCAGCGACTTCGCCAGCGACGGCACGATCACGTCGAGGGTGCCGGTGCCCGGGACGACGACGGTCTGCTCGTCGAGCGCGGTGAAGATGTCGTCGACCAGCCGCTCGGCCATGCGCGGCGCCCGGGGCCGGACGACCTCGACCAGTTTGCGGCGGCCCGCTTTGCGGAGTGCTTGTGGGGATCCGTAGCGCTCGAGGAGCCAGGTCACTGCCGGATGGTCCAGGCGCGGGCCCAGGACGCGTTCGAGGCTGGGGTGGAACTGGGTGAGCAGGCCGCGGATGCGGTTGGAGGTGCGGTTGGCCTCGCCGGCGAGGTCCTGGTCGAAGCCGGCGAGCATGGTCAGCTCGGCGGTGACCTCGTCGGTCAGGTCGAGGGTGCGCAGGGTGTGGGGCATGGTGCGGGCGGCGTCCGCGATGACGGCGGCGTCCTTCGCGTCGGTCTTGGCTTCGCCGGGGTAGAGGTCGGCAATCCTGCGCATCGCCAGGCCGGGCAGGTAGGCGACCTGACAGTCGGCGTCCCGGGCGACGGTCAGCGGCAGGGCGCCGATGGAGGCGGGCTGGTCCACGACCACCAGGACGGTGCCGAACTTGGCCTTCAGCTTGTCGAAGACCGCCCGCAGCTTCGGTTCGCTGTTCGGCAGCGGCTTGTCGAAGACCGTCTTCCCGGCCGGGGTCAGTCCGTGTCCGTGATGGGTCTGCTTGCCGACGTCCAGGCCCAGGAAGACGCCCACCCCGTCGATGCTGATCACCGTGCCCCCACATGTGTCGACGTGTGCCGGCCCCGAGGTCGGGAGCCGTTCTCGCGCAGCCACGTTATGCAGACCTGCCGCCCGCGAGCAGCCGGGCATTTCGCCCGGCCAGGCGGTGGCCGGACCTCTGATCAGCGTCTCCGACGGCACCCCTCGGGCCCGGTGACACCACCCCCCAGGTCATCCGATCGACAGGGGGCAACAGTCATGCCGGGCCCGGAGGCCAGCGGCCCTCTTGCAGGACCGCGAAGAAGATAACGGGGCATCTGCCGGTGTACGCGGGCACGGCCGGCCGACCCTGGCCCGGGGCGCCCGTACGGAGGCCGCCGGGGCGTCGGCCCCGCGCGCGGGTCAGGAGGTGCCGTCCTTCGGCGCCCGGCCGTCGTCGCGTTCGCCGCCCGTGCCGCGGTCGTCGTCGACGATCTCCGCGTCCACCACGCCCTCGTCGTCCTGGGTGCCGCCGGTCCCGGCCGGTCCGGTGCCGCCCTCGGGCGGGCTCTGCTGCTGTGCCTGGGCGTACAGGGCCTGGCCCATCTGCTGGCTGACGGCGGCGAGCCGGTCGACGCCGGTGCGCAGGGCGGTGGTGTCGGCGTTCTTCTCCAGCAGGGACTTCACCTCGGCGGCGGCCGCCTCGACCTCGCTCCTGGTCGCGGCGGGCACCCGGTCCCCGTTGTCGCGCAGGAACTTCTCGGTCTGGTAGACGAGTTGCTCGGCCTGGTTGCGGGTCTCGGCGGCCTCGCGGCGGGCGCGGTCCTCCTCGGCGTACTGCTCGGCCTCGCGCATCATGCGGTCGATGTCGTCCTTGGGCAGGGCGGAGCCGCCGGTGACGGTCATCTTCTGCTCGCGGCCGGTGGCGAGGTCCTTGGCGGACACGTGCATGATGCCGTTGGCGTCGATGTCGAAGGCGACCTCGATCTGCGGCACCCCGCGCGGGGCGGGCGGCAGCCCGGTGAGGTCGAAGACGCCGAGCTTCTTGTTGTAGGCGGCGATCTCGCGTTCGCCCTGGTAGACCTGGATGCCGACCGAGGGCTGGTTGTCCTCGGCGGTGGTGAAGATCTCCGAGCGCCGGGTGGGGATCGTGGTGTTGCGCTCGATCAGTCTGGTCATGATGCCGCCCTTGGTCTCGATGCCGAGGGACAGCGGGGTGACGTCGAGCAGCAGCACGTCCTTGACGTCGCCGCGGATCACCCCGGCCTGGAGGGCGGCGCCGACGGCGACCACCTCGTCGGGGTTGACGCCCTTGTGCGGGTCCTTGCCGGTGAGTTCGCGGACCAGGTCGGTGACGGCGGGCATCCGGGTGGAGCCGCCGACGAGGATCACGTGGTCGATGGCGGACAGCTTGACGCCCGCGTCCTGGACGGCCTGGTGGAACGGCTTCTCGCAGCGTTCCAGGAGATCGGCGGTGAGTTCCTGGAACTGGGCGCGGGTGAGTTTCTCGTCCAGGTGCAGCGGGCCCTCGGCGGAGGCCGTGATGTAGGGCAGGTTGATGGAGGTCTCGGTGGACGAGGACAGCTCGATCTTGGCCTTCTCGGCGGCCTCGCGCAGCCGCTGCACCGCCATCTTGTCGGTGCGCAGATCGATCCCGTACTGCCCCTGGAACCGGCTCGCCAGGTGCTCGACGATCCGCTGGTCCCAGTCGTCGCCGCCCAGGTGAGTGTCGCCGTTGGTGGCCTTGACCTCGATGACGCCGTCACCGATCTCCAGCAGGGACACGTCGAAGGTGCCGCCGCCGAGGTCGAAGACGAGGACGGTCTGCTCCTCGCCCCGGTCCAGGCCGTAGGCGAGCGCGGCGGCCGTGGGCTCGTTGATGATCCGGAGCACCTTGAGACCGGCGATGTCCCCGGCCTCCTTGGTCGCCTGCCGCTGGGCGTCGTCGAAGTAGGCGGGCACGGTGATCACCGCGTCGGTGACGTCCTCGCCGAGGTAGGACTCGGCGTCCCGCTTGAGCTTCTGGAGCACCCGCGCGGACAGCTCCTGCGCCCGGTAGCGGGTGCCGTCGACCGACCCCTCCTCCGGGAAGCGCCAGTGGGCGTCGCCCATGTGGCGTTTGACGGAGCGGGCGGTGCGGTCCACGTTCGTCACCGCCTGCCGCTTGGCGACCTCGCCGACGAGCACCTCGCCGCTCTTGGCGAACGCCACGACCGACGGGGTGGTCCGCGCGCCCTCCGCGTTGGCGACGACCGTGGGTTCGCCGCCCTCCAGGACGGCCACCACCGAGTTCGTCGTCCCGAGATCGATCCCGACCGCGCGTGCCATGGCCGTCCCCTTTCCCTGCTTTCCCTGCGCTGCTTTCCCTGCGCTTCTTTCCCTGCTTCCCCTGCGCTTCTTTCCCTGCTCTTCCGCCGCTTTCCGCCACTGTGCTCCGCCTCGTCCGGGTACCCAGGCGGGCGGGGAACACGACGGCGCCGCGCCCCCCTTCGCGAGAAGCGGGGGCGCGGCGCCGGGCGATCCGGGGACGCGTCAGGCGAGCTTGGCGTCCAGGGTGATCGTCGTGCCGGTCAGGGCCTGGCTGACCGGGCAGTTCTTCTTGGCGTCCTCGGCGGCGGCGACGAACGCGTCGTTGTCGATGCCGGGGACGGAGCCCTCGACGGTCAGATGGATGCCGGTGATGCCCTCACCGGGCTGGAAGGTCACGTCCGCCTTGGTCTCGATCTTGGTGGGCGGGGTGCCGGCACCGGCCAGGCCGTGCGACAGCGCCATCGAGAAGCAGCTGGAGTGGGCGGCGGCGATCAGCTCCTCGGGGCTGGTCCTCCCGTTGGCCTGCTCGGCGCGCGACGGCCACGACACCGGCTGCTCGCCGATACCGGAGGAGTCGAAGGTGACGACGCCGTTGCCCTGAAGCAGGTTGCCTTCCCAGACGGTGTGAGCGGTGCGCGTGGTTGCCACGGTGTGTTCCATACCTTTCGCCTAGGTACCCGTTTCCGGGGTTCGTTCGCCCCCATCCGATCACATCCGCGCCGCGCGTACCCGCCGAACGGGGTGCGCCGCCCGACGTTCTCCGTCCGGCCTCGTGCGCGGGCCGAGCGGTCAGGCGGCCCGCTCCTCCTCCGGCCGGGCCGGACGCGGCACCCGCGGGGCGGCCTCGGCGTCGGCGGCGGCCTCCGCCAGCCAGCGGCGCAGGACCCGGTGGACCTGCTCCGCGCCGACGATCTCGGCGCCGCCCTCGGCCGGCGGGGAGCACAGCAGCGGCGACAGCAGGAACGGGCGGCCCTGCTGCCCGCCGAGCCCGCCGTGGGAGCCGATCTGCTCCTCGAAGGCGAGCACCTCGCCGTCGTCCGGGTCGTGGCAGGAGTTGACCATGATGTCGGCGGTGTGCGGGAAGGAGTGGGTGCGGCGCACCGCGTCGGCCGCGCCGGGCCCGAACACGGCCAGCGGTCCGGGGTCGGTGTCGAGGGCGGCGAGGGGTGTCTCAGCGCCGCGCGCGCCGAGCACCACGCCGCCGTGCTCCTCGCTGCGCACCAGCAGGAAGCCGATGCCGGGGTGGTTGGCGAGGGTGGGCAGCAGCGCGGGGTGGCGGGCGTCGATCTCCTCGCGGCTCATGCGGTGCGGGACGTCCGGGAAGGAGACCAGGCCCAGGTTGCCGGAGGCCAGGACGACGGGTTCGCTGCGGCGGCCGGCGGGCCGCCGCTCCCGCGGCTCCTCGGCCGGGCGGCGCAGCGCGGCGCGTACGGCGGCCCGCGCCTCGGCGCCGCTGCGGGTGCGCTCGGCCCTGCGGGGCACATGCAGTCCGCAGCCGGCCCGGACCAGGTCGCCGAGGGTGAGTCCGTAGCGGGCGTGGAAGGTCTCGCCGGGGCTCTGCCCGTGGTCGGACAGGACGACGATCCGGTAGGGGCGCGGGGCGTGCTCGGCGACCTTCTCGATCAGCGCCAGGGAGCGGTCCAGGCGGCGCAGCACCTTCGCGGCGTCCCTGCTGTGCGGTCCGGAGTGGTGGGCGACCTCGTCGTAGGCGACCAGGTCGGCGTAGACGGCGGTGCGGCCCGCGAGCAGGTCGCCCACCACGGCGGCCACGACGACGTCCCGTTCGACGACGGTCGCGAAGGCGCGGACGAGCGGGTAGAGGCCGCCGCGGGAGACGCGCGGGCGCTGCCCCCGCATCCGGGCGCGCAGCGACTCGCCGATCTCGCGGCCGACCTCGGCGCCGAAGGACAGGGCGGTGCGCACCGCGTTGGCGGGGTCGCAGAAGTAGGCGAAGTAGCCCGCGCGGGAGCGGGTGCCGCGGCCGCGGCGGGCGGAGACGGACAGCACGAGGGCGAGTTCCCCGGCGCCGCCGCTGAACAGGTTGCCGCGGCTCGCGCCGTCGTCGCCGAGGAGTCCGCCGTCGCCGGTGCGGGCGACGGCGCGGCGCTGGAGTTCGACCGCGCTCGACGGCCGGTTGCAGACCATGACCTCGCCGGTGTCCTTCTCGTACCAGCGGAAGGCGGGGACGTCGTGGTTGCTGCCGTGCAGGATGCCGAGCTGGCTCGCGCCGGTCTGGCTGGACCAGTCGGTGCGCCAGGGCGTGAGCCGGTGGGTGGGCGGGTGCGCCGGGGTGATGTCCGGGGCGGTGTCCGGGCCCGTGCCCTTGCCGTTGCCCGTGCCGGTGCCCAGCCAGCGGGCGACGGTCGGCATGAGGCCCCGGTCCACGGCGTCCCGCAGCACGTCGTGGCCGACGCCGTCGAGCTGGATCAGGACCGTGCCGGGCGTGCCCGAGCAGGGCGGCTGCCGTCTGCGGCGGCGGTCGGCGAGCCGGTGGAGTCTGCGCCGGTACGCCTCGTCGTCGCGCACGGCGAGGGCGCCGCCGGTGGCGGAGGCCACCGCGGACATCACCGCGGCCACGATGACGGCGGTCTCGGGGGCCGCCTGCGGGTTCCCGGAGGGATTGACGCGCAGGGCGAGCAGGAGCAGCGAGCCGTTGAGGAAGAACACCAGCAGGCCGAGGACCAGCGCGGGCACGAGCAGCAGCAGCCGGACCAGCAGCGGCCAGACGACGGCCGAGAGCACACCGAAGGCACCGGCACCCAGGGCCGCGGTCACCGCGATGGTGGTCGCGCTGTCGCCGTCGGCCGACTGGAGCCGGAAGTCCGGCAGGATCCCGGCGAGCACCAGCATGGTGACCGTGGAGACGGCCCACACCGTGATGCTCCGTCCCGCCTGACTGGCGGCCCGCCGCCACCACCCGCCTCGCACGTCCGCACCTCACGTCCCGGCCCGGGTCGTCCGCACGGGCCCGGTCCAGCTTGTCACACGGCGGGAGCGCACCGGCCCGTCGTCCACAGGCCGCGGCAAGGCACCGTCCCGTTGTCCACAGGCGGCCGGGCCCGTCGGGCCGGGCGGCGCGTCACAGCCGGTCAGCGGCCGTCGTAGCCCGCCGTCGGCATGGACAGGCGGCGGTGGACGCGGGCCTTCATCTGGGCGTCGTAGCAGGGTTCGGCGGTGCCGACCGTCTCCACGCGCACCCCGCGCCGCGCGCACTCCGCGGTGAACTCCTCCACGGAGGACAGCGCCCGCTCCAGCACCCGGCGGCTGGGCGCCACGAACAGGTCCAGACCCGGCCGTACGCCCTCCCACAGGGCGCGGTGGTCGGTGCGCAGCCCGCCCACGAGCAGTTCCCGCGCGATCACATAGCCGTGCTCGGCGGCCCAGCGCGCGCACATCGCGTGCTGACTGCGGGAGTCCACGAGGAAGGGGTCCTCGTTCAGCTCCTCCAGGGGGGTCAGACTGGCGATCGCCGTCACACGGACCGGCGTCGCGACGCCCTGGCCGCGAGCGTCCCGCACATCTCCCATGGAGTCTCCCTCACCTCCGGGTTCTGCCCGCCGACCCTACCCCTGCACGTAGGCTCAGGGGGAGTCGCGCGAAGGAGGCAAAGAAGGTGCCGGTGGAGATCACCTGGTGGGGTCACGCGACGTGCACGGTCGAGGATTCGGGCGTGCGTGTGCTCACCGATCCGCTGTTCGCCCGCCGGCTCGCGCATCTGCGCCGCCGCCGGGGCGCACCCCCGCCGCCGGACGCCTGGCGGGCCGACCTCGCGCTCGTCTCCCATCTGCACGCCGACCATCTGCACCTCCCCTCGCTGGCCCGGCTCGCCCCGGGCACCCGTGTGCTGGTGCCGCGCGGCGCGGCGCGGGCGGTGCCGGGGCTGCGCCGGCTGGCCGGGCTGCGGATCACCGAGGTGGCGCCCGGTGACCGGTTCGAGGCGGGCGGGCTCGTGGTCCGGGTGGTGCCCGCGCGCCACGACGGGCGGCGGCTGCCCGTGGGACCGCACCGCTCACCTGCGCTCGGCTACGTCGTCGAGGGCGCCGCCCGGACGTACTTCGCCGGGGACACCGGTCTGTTCGAGACGATGGCCGAGGAGGTCGGGCCGGTGGACGTGGCGCTGCTGCCCGTGGGCGGCTGGGGGCCGTACCTCGGGGAAGGCCATCTGGACGCCGGGCGGGCGGCGCAGGCACTGGCCCGGCTCGCGCCGCGCAGCGCCGTCCCGGTGCACTACGGCACGTACTGGCCGATCGGGATGGACGCCGTGCGCCCCCATGAGTTCTACGCGCCGGGCGAGGAGTTCGTGCGCCATGCCGCGCTGCGCGCGCCCCAGGTGGCGGTGCACCGGCTCGGGCACGGGGAGAGCGTACGGCCGGAGGTCGCCCGGTGATACGGCTCGCCGCCGCCGTCACGACGGTGGTGCCGCCGGAGTCCACCCAGCAGGCGCTCGGCTATCCCTCGCTGTTCCTGCTGGTGCTCATCGGGGCGCTGGTACCGGTGGTGCCGACCGGGGCGCTGGTCAGTTCGGCGGCGGTGGTCGCCGTGCACCAGACGGCGCCGTTCTCGCTGGGGCTGGTGTTCGTGACGGCGTCGCTGGCCGCGTTCCTCGGGGACGCCGCGCTGTACTGGCTGGGGCGGCGCGGGCTCGGCTCGAAGAACGGCTCGCGCTGGCTGGAGGCGATCCGCTCGCGCGCCCCCGAGGACCGGCTCGCGCAGGCGCAGGAGAAGCTCACCGAGCACGGTGTGGCGGTGCTGGTCCTGTCCCGGCTGGTGCCGGCCGGGCGCATACCGGTGATGCTGGCCTGCCTGCTGGCCGGCTGGCCGCTGCGCCGCTTCTCCCGGGGCAACCTGCCCGCCTGTCTCGCCTGGGCGGCGACGTACCAGGTGATCGGCATCCTCGGCGGGTCGCTGTTCCGGGAGCCGTGGGAGGGCGTGGCCGCCGCGATCGCCGTGACCGTGCTGGTCGGCGCGGCCCCGGCGGTGTGGCGCCGGCTGCGCCGCTCGGCGCCGGTGCACCGCTCGGGCTGACCAGGAGGGGCGGGCCAGGGCCCTGCCGAGAGTGCGCGGGGATGCCTGGCGAGGCCGCGCGCCGGTCAGGACGGCAGGACCGCCGAGGCGCCCACCGGAAGGTCCCACAGGTCCTCGCGGGCCAGGCCCGCCCGGTGCCAGGCGGCGCGGACGCGGGTGAGGGGTTCCAGCACGGGCTCGGCGGAGAGCACGAAGGTGCCCCAGTGCATCGGGGCCATCCGGCGCGCGCCGAGGTCCTGGGCGGCGCGGACTGCCTCCTCCGGGTCGCAGTGCACGTCGCTGAGCCACCAGCGCGGGTCGTAGGCGCCGATGGGGAGCAGGGCCAGGTCGATGCCGGGGTAGCGGCGGCCGATGCGTTCGAACCAGTGGCCGTAGCCCGTGTCGCCCGCGAAGTACACGCGCTGCCCGTCGGGTGCGGTGAGCACCCAGCCGCCCCACAGGCTGCGGCAGGTGTCGGTGAGGGTGCGCTTGGACCAGTGGTGGGCGGGGACGAAGTCGACGCGTACCCCCGACAGTTCGGCCGCCTCCCACCAGTCCAGCTCGGTGACGCGGGTGAACCGGCGGCGGTGGAACCAGCGGCCGAGTCCGGCGGGCACGAACACAGGGGTGTCGCGCGGGAGCCTGCGCAGGGTCGGGGCGTCCAGGTGGTCGTAGTGGTTGTGGCTGACGACGACCGCGTCGACGGGCGGCAGCGCCTCCCAGGGGACGCCGACGGGGGTGATGCGGGCGGGGGTGCCGACGATGCGGCGGGACCACACCGGGTCGGTCAGGACGGTCAGCCCGCCGATCCGCACCACCCAGCTGGCGTGCCCGGCCCAGGTGACGGCGACGGTGCGGTGGTCCACGCGGGGCAGCGGCCCCGGCTCGTACGGCAGCAGCGGGACGTCGGCCAGTCCCTCCCGGCCCGGCCGTACCGCGCCCTCCCGGGCGAACCGGGCGAGGGCCTTGAGACCGGGCAGCGGGGCGGTGAGCCGGTCGTGGAAGGCGCGCGGCCACACCCGCCGCTCCCCCAGCGGGCGCGGTTCGGCCAGCGGCGGGAACGGGGCGGGGGCGGGAGCGCCGCCGGGGCGGGTGGCCGTGGGGGCGGCGGTCGGGGTCGGCTCGGTGGTCGCGGTCGCGGTCGGGGTCTTGGTCGGGGTCGTGGTCGGCTCGGACTGCTGCGTCATCGAGGAGGCTCCCATCGCTGAGCGTCGTCACGGAGACCGTCGAAGACGGACCTCAAGGAGATCAACGCGCTTCGCGGGTGCGGCAGTTCCAGCGGATCGGGGCACGTGAGGCACGCCGCGCGTTCCTCGTCCGTGCCGCCGAGCAGGTCCGCGCAGGACAGCCGGACCCGCAGGGGGCCGAGGCCGTCCCCGAACCGGTGGCCGCCGGGCGCGGCGATGCCCAGCCGGGCGCCGAGGAAGTCCTCCAGTTCCTGCGCGTCGCCGACCCCGAGGGCGGTGAGCGCGGGGCGCAGCGGGCCGAGGTCGGCGTACAGGTGGCGGCCCGCCTGCGGCGGCGGTGCCAGGGCGCCCGCGGCGACCACAGCGGCGTGCGCGGCGCGGGCCACGCGCGCGTGCAGGCGCACGGTGGCGGCCCGGCGCTCGGTCACGGGCGCGGGTTCGTCCAGCGCGTAGGCGGCAGCGGCGGCGACGGGTTCGGCGATCCGGGCGTCCAGCGCGGTGAGGACGTCGAGCACGCGCGCGTGCAGGGCGTCGCCGGTGGCGCCGGCCGGGAAGCGGGCGAGGGCGGCGGGCCAGCCGGCCGGCAGGAAGGCCCCGGCGAGGTCGGTGACGACGGTGACCCGCTCGGGCAGCATCTCGGCGGGGCTGAGCAGCACCGTGCCGTGCGGCGCGTGCACGGTGTCGCGCCAGGTCTCGTCGGCCACCAGGTGCAGTCCCTCGCCCGCCGCGGCCTCGACGGTCTGGTGCAGCAGTTCCGGCGGGGCCACGGTGGCGGTCGGGTCGTCCGCGACGGACAGCACCAGCAGCCGCGGGTCACCGCCCTCGGCGCGGACCCTGCGCACGGTCTCCAGCAGGGCGTACGGGTCCGGTACGCCGCCGCTCCCGGCCGGTGTCGCGACGGAGAAGGCGGGCCTGCCGAGCAGCCGCGCGGACGGCGCCCACCAGGCGGCGCAGGGCCGGGGCACGAGGACGTCGCCGCCGAGCGCGGCGGTCAGGGCGAGCAGCAGCGACGGGGCGCCGGGCGCGGCCGCCACCCGCTCGGGCCGGGTCGCGAGCCCGCGCCGCGCCCAGTATCCGGCGGCGGCGTCCAGGAGCGCGGCGGCGCCGCCGATCGGCCGGTCGCGGCGCCGGCCCGCGGCGGCGGCCAGCGCCTCGCACAGCTCCGGCAGCACCGGCAGCCCGTCGTCGGGCAGCGCCGAGGGCCCGTAGCGCACCGGCCCGTGGCCCCGCCCCTCGGGGACCGTCCGCCGCATGGCCGCCACCTCCGCGCAGTCCCTGACTCCCGGCCGGACACCGGGTCCGGCCCGGCTGCCGTGCCGGACACCGTGCCCTGCCTCCGTGGTGCCGTACGGGCCCGGCGCTTCGGGCTCGGGCCGTCCGGCGGCACCCGGCACCGCCGGTCCGCCGCCGCGTCCCGCACGGAAGAGGTTCCCGCACGGTCCGGACCGGCACACCTGGCGTGCGGGTACCCCGCGGACCGGCCTCCCATGGGAGGCCGGTCGCGGCGCGGCGGGTGCGGCGGCCGCGGAGCGCTCGGTTCCACGCGGGGGCATGCCGTGTCCCGCGGGCCCGGTCAGCCGTCCGCCCGCCTGCGCCGCCACATCCGGTGGGCGGCACCGCAGAGCGCGCTCGCGACGAGGAGGCCGCCGCCGATCAGGGCGGGCAGGGACGCGGTGAAGGAACCGCCCGTACCGGCCTGCACCCCGTGCTCGGCCGCCGCCCCCTGGCACGAGTCGTCCGCCCCCGGCCGGTCGTCCCCGCCGCCGTACCCGCTCCTGCCCGGGACGCCGCCGGGTCCGCCGTCCCGGTCCGCGCCCATGTCCCCGGCGCAGCCGGAACCCGGGGTGCGGCCCGACTGGTCGCGCGGAGGCGTGTCGCGGCCCGGGGCCCGGGTGGCGGCCTCGTCCCGGCCGGGCGCACGCGAGGGCGTGGCGTGGGGCGTCTGGTCCCGGCCGTCCTGGGCCGGGGAGGTGCCGTGCGCGGGGTCGTACGCGTACGGGGACGGGCCGGTGACCGGGTCGCCGGGCACGGTGCCGACCTGGGGGCCGGTGTCGGCGAGCGGGTCCTGAAGGGGGTCCGGGGAGGCCGCCTCGCGGGCCGGGTCGTGGGCCAGCGCGTCCTGGAGCACCGGGTCGTCGGCGGGGTCCTGGAGCGCGCCGTCGTCCCCGCCGGACACGTCCGGCGGGTCGGGTACGCGGGCGGGGGCCGGGGCGGCGTCCCGGACTCCCGCACCCGGCCCGCCGTCCGGCGGACCGTCCTGCGCGGGCGTGGGCCCGACCGCCGCGCCGCTCCGCGCCCCGGCCGCACGGACCCCGGCGCCCGTGCTCCCCACCTTCACGGCTGCGTCTTTCACATCTTTCGCGTCTTTCACGACCCCGACGTCGCCGACCGCCCGTACCCCTCCGGCCCGACCGGCATCACCACCACCGCGGACACCGCCTCCCGCGCAGGAACCGGCCTCCGGCAGCCCGCGACCGGCGGCGTCCGCCGCGACCGGCCCGGCCGTCGCCGGGGCGCAGGCCGCGCGGCCCACGAGGGCAGCGCCGGGGCCCGCCGCCCGCCGGACGGGGTCCGGGGGCACGGCCGGGGACGCGGCGGCGGCCTGCGCGGCGGAGCCCGCTATGAGCCCCAGCGCGGCCAGGGCGGCGGCGGGCAGGACGCGGGGGGCGGTACGGCGCATGGGCGGAACTCCTCGGACCGGCGGACGACGGACGACGGACGGTGAGCGGTGAGCGGTGAGCGGTGAGCGGTGAGCGACGGACACTGCGGCACGGGACGGACGGCGGGCGGCGGACAGCGGGGCACGGGACTGGACGGCGGGCGGCGGACAGTGGGGCACGGGACGGACGGCAGACAGAGGGCAGGGCCAGGGGCCCGGAAGAGGCGAGCGCGGTGGCCGTGCCTCTCCCTTCCGCCATCACAGCCCCGGGCGCCGCCCGGCGCGCGCGGCCGGGCACCATTCGCGGGACGGCGGCGGCCTATCGGGTGACCTCGCGCGCCGGTGGGCGGCGCGGGCTCCGGCGTGTTCCGGCGGGCGCCGCGGGCTGCGGCATCCGGTCCGGAAAGGCCGTGTCGGCCCGGCGTGCACGGGTACGCGGCAGCCACCCCCGACGATCTGGAGGGAGACATGCAGCGAGGCAGCGACCGGCTGAGTGTCCACCGTGACGACGAGATGAAGCACGAGTTGCAGGGCCTGCTCCGGTCCGGCCATCCCACGCGGAGCGAGGAGTGGCACGACCCGGAGCCGACCGCCGAGGACGACCCCGAGGTGTGGGGCGGACCGGTGGCCCCGGGCGGCTCCCGGGCCTCCCTGGAGACCGTGCGCCTGGAGCTGGCCAGGATCCTCGGCCGCAGCGCCTTCCCGGCGGACCCGGGCGAGCTGGCCCGCGTACTGCGCCGCAAGAACGCGCCGGACGCGCTGGCCGACGCCGTGGAGCGGCTGCCGCGCCGGACGCGGTACGCCAACGTCCAGGAGCTGGCCGAGGAAGTGACCCACCACGAACGCGCCTAGGACCTGGCCGACAGGCGGCGGAACGACTCCGAACAGGCGACGGAAGGACTCCGAACCATCATGCGCATCGCATTTCTGACCGCACCCGAGGGCGTGGAGCAGATCGAACTGACCGAGCCGTGGAAGGCCGCGAAGGGCGCCGGGCACGAACCCGTGCTGGTGTCCACGCGGGCGGGCGAGGTCCAGGGCTTCGACCACCTGGACAAGGCGGACACGTTCCCGGTCGACGAGGTCGTCGGGGAGACCTCCGCCGACTCGTTCGACGCGCTGGTCCTGCCGGGCGGCGTGGCCAACCCCGACTTCCTGCGCACGGACGAGCGGGCCGTGGCGTTCGTCAAGGGCTTCTTCGACCGGGGCAGGCCGGTGGCGGCGATCTGCCACGCGCCCTGGACCCTGGTCGAGGCCGATGTCGTGCGCGACCGCGTGCTGACCTCCTGGCCGAGCCTGCGCACGGACATCCGCAACGCGGGCGGCACCTGGGTCGACGAGCAGGTGCAGATCTGCACGAACGGCCCGAACACGCTGGTCACCAGCCGCAAGCCGGACGACCTCAAGGCGTTCGACGAGGCGTTCCTCGACGTGCTCGCGCAGCAGGGGCCGACCGGCGGCTGAGCCGGTCGCCGGCGCGGCGCGGACAGCCTCCGCCGTGCCCGCCGCCCGCGGCCGTGCAGAGCGGCGAGCGGGCCGGCGGGCACGGCTGCGCCCGTCGCCGGGGCGAGAGCCCACCGGGACGCCCGGACACTCACGGGACGCCCGGACACTCACCGGTACGCCGGACGCTCACCGGTACGGGGCCAGTTCGGGGCCTCAGCGCTCCCGGCGCTCCCGCGCGCCCTCCCGGGTCCGCCCCGCCGCGACCAGCCGCCGCGGGTTGCGCCGCAGGAACTCGCCCTCCAGCTGGGCCATACGGCCGTTGTGGGCCCGCAACGCGTCGTCGGAGCCGTACAGCAGGGTGTCGTGGCGCGTGCGGTGGATGGTCTCCAGCTCCTTCATGAGCTGCTGGTCGTCCAGGCGGCCCGGGTCGACTCCGGTCATGGTGGTGCCCCGCTCGTCGTGTTCGTCCATGCGGCCCGGGTACCCGCCCGGCGCACACCGCCACCGAACGGCACCCGGGAGGGAGCCATGGATCTCGCCTTTCTCCATCCACTGTACGAACACCCGGGCCCCTGGGCGTCGGTGTACGTCGACACCTCCCGTCCCACGCAGGACAGCGCGCGCGAGCTGCGTCTGACGGCGCGGGCGATGGCCGGCGACCTGGCGCAGCGGGGCGCGGACGAGGCGACCTGCCGGGCCGTGGAGGAGGCGGTCGAGGAGCTGCGCCACTCCCCCGACCCGCACGGGAGGGCCTTCTTCGCACGGGCCGGGACGATCGTCCTGGACCCGCGTCTCGCCCGGCCACCGCTGGGCGGCAGCCGGGCCGAGTGGGGTCCGCTGCCCCGGGTGGGGCCGCTGCTCGACCTGGCGGGCGAGGACCCGGTCGCGATCGTGGCCTACGTCGACCGCAAGGGCGCCGACTTCGAGCTGCGCAGCGCGCTGGGCCGCCGGGAGGCGGGCACGGTGACGGGGCGGCAGTGGCCGCTGCACCGCACGAGCAGCGCCGACTGGTCGGAGCGGCACTTCCAGCTGAAGGTCGAGAACACCTGGGAGCACAACGCCGCCGAGATCGCCGACGCGCTCAGCGTCTGCCAGGACGAGACCCGGGCCGATCTGATGATCATGGTCGGTGAGCAGCGGGAGCGGCACGAGGTGCGCGAACGGCTGCCGGAGCGGCTGCACGACCGCGTGGTGGAGGCCACCCACGGCTTCGGGAGCAGGCTGCTGGACGAGGACGTGGAGCAACTGCGCGCCGAGCACGTACGCGACCGGATCGACGGGGAGCTGGACCGGTTCCGGGCCGCCCGCGCACCCGACGACGCGGGCCGCGCCGGTGCCGTGGAAGGGGTGCCCGCGCTGGTCGAGGCGGCCCGCGAGCACCGTATCGAGGAGCTGCTGATCCGTCCCGAGGCGGCGGACGCCCACCGCGAGGTGTGGGTCGGCGAGGACCCCGACCAGCTGGCGGCGCGCCGCGGGGAGCTGCGGACGCTCGGTGAGCGGCACGTGTGGGCGACGCGCGCGGACGACGCCCTGATCCGCGCGGCGGTGACCACGGACGCCGCGGCCCTTTCCCTGACGCCGGTGTGCCCCCTGCCGACGGGCGCCGCGCCGGCCGGGGGCCTGGGCGCCCTCCTGCGCTGGCGCTGAGCACTCCTCCGCCTTCTCACCGCCGGTCCGGCCGCGCAGGAGGGGCTACCGGGCCCGCTCCACACGCCGCTCGTCCCAGACCGGTTCCGCCGTCTCGCGGAGCCGGCCGTCGCTGCCGAAGACCAGGTAGCGGTCGAAGGAGCGGGCGAACCAGCGGTCGTGAGTGACGGCGAGGACGGTGCCCTCGTACGCCTCCAGGCCCTCCTGGAGGGCCTCGGCGGACTCCAGGTCGAGGTTGTCGGTGGGCTCGTCCAGGAGCAGGGCGGTGGCGCCCGCCAGTTCGAGCAGCAGGATCTGGAAGCGGGCCTGCTGGCCGCCGGAGAGCCGGTCGAAGGACTGCTCGGCCTGGCCGGTCAGCTCGTAGCGGCGCAGCCGGGACATGGCGGCGCCCCGGTCCTGGGAGTGCTCGGTCCACAGGATGTCCAGAAGGGTGCGCCCGACCAGCTCGGGATGGGCGTGGGTCTGGGCGAAGTGGCCGGGCTCCACGCGCGCGCCCAGCTTCCACGCGCCCGTGTGCGCGACGTCCCCGCCCGCCAGCAGCCGCAGGAAGTGCGACTTGCCGGAGCCGTTGGAGCCGAGGACGGCGACCCGTTCGCCGTAGAAGACCTCCAGGTCGAACGGTTTCATCAGGCCGGTCAGCTCCAGGCCCTGGCAGGTGACGGCCCGGATGCCGGTGCGGCCGCCCTTGAGCCGCATCCGGATGTCCTGCTCGCGCGGCGGCTCCGGCGGCGGCCCGGCCTCCTCGAACTTGCGCAGCCGGGTCTGGGCGGCCTGGTAGCGGGAGGCCAGCTCATGGCTGACGCTGGCGGCCTGGCGCAGGTTCAGCACCAGCTTCTTCAGCTGGGCGTGCTTCTCGTCCCAGCGCCTGCGCAGCTCCTCGAAGCGGGCGAAGCGCTCGCGCCGGGCCTCGTGGTAGGTGGCGAAGCCACCGCCGTGCACCCAGGCGTCGGCGCCGGCCGGTCCCGGCTCGACCGAGACGATCTTCTCGGCGGCGCGGGCGAGCAGTTCCCGGTCGTGGGAGACGAACAGGACGGTCTTGCGGGTCTCCCGCAGCCGCTCCTCCAGCCAGCGCTTGCCGGGCACGTCGAGGTAGTTGTCGGGCTCGTCGAGCAGCAGCACCTCGTCGGTGCCGCGCAGCAGCGCCTCCAGGACCAGCCGCTTCTGCTCGCCGCCGGACAGGGTGCGCACCTGCCGCCACTGCGCCTTCTCGTAGGGCACGCCGAGCGCGGCGGTGGTGCACATGTCCCACAGGGTCTCGGCCTCGTAGCCGCGGGCCTCGGCCCAGTCGGCGAGCGCCTGGGCGTACCCCAGCTGGGCGGCCTCGTCGTCGACGGTCATCAGGGCGTGCTCGGCGGCGTCGACGGCGCGGGCGGCCTCCCGCACGCGCGGCGGCGCGACCGACACCAGCAGGTCGCGTACGGTCGTCTCGTCCCGGACCGAGCCGACGAACTGGCGCATCACGCCCAGGCCGCCGCTGACGGTGACGGTGCCGCCGTGCGGTTTCAGCTCGCCGGAGACCAGCCGCAGCAGGGTCGTCTTGCCCGCTCCGTTGGGCCCGACGAGGGCGACCACCGCTCCCTCGCCCACCCGGAAGGACACGTCGCCGAGGAGCGTCCTCCCGTCGGGCAGGTGGTACTCCAGGTGCGCGGCTTCCAGATGTCCCATGGTCACGCATTGTGCGGGCGCGCCCGGGGCGGCGGCAAACCCTTAACGGGTCACCGGCCCGCACGCCCGGTCATCCGGCGTCGACCGGGCGGCCCGCGGGTCCGCCCTCGCGCGCGGGCGTGACGAGCGCGCCCGCCCAGGACAGCGCCTGCCACCCGTCGTCGGGCGAGCCCTCCAGGACGACCACGCCGGTGTTGCGCAGCGGGTGGGCGGCGGCGAAGTCCGCGTCCAGGTTGCGGGCGCGGACGGCGGTCCACAGGCGGATGGCCGCGCCGTGGCTGACCATGGCGACGGTCCGGGCGCCGCTGCCCGCGGCCTCGGCGACGACCGCGTCGTAGCGGGCCAGCGCCTCGGCGCCGCTCTCGCCGCCCGGTCCCGGCATCCGCAGGTCGCGCTCGCCGTCCGCCCAGGCCAGGACCGTACGCATGTAGAGCCGGCCGCGTTCGGTGTCGCCCGGTTCGCGCTCCAGGTCGCCTGCGGCCAGTTCGCGGATGCCGTCGCGGATGTGCACGCCGAGGCCGCGGGCGGCGGCGAGCGGGGCGGCGGTGAGCTGGGTGCGCACCAGGGTGGAGGCGTACAGCGCCTCGATGTCCTCGTCGGCGAGCGCCTCGGGCAGCGCGGCTGCCTGCCGGGTGCCGAGTTCGGTCAGGCCGGGCCCCGGGGCGGCCGTGTCCAGCAGCGAGGCGACGTTGGACGGGGTCTCGCCGTGGCGGACGAGGAGCAGGCGCATAGGTGGTCCCGGGTGCGGAGGCAGTGGCGTGCCGTGCGCGCCCGGGGCGGGGTCCGGCCCGCGCACAAGAAACGGCCGCTTCAGGGTAACGGTGCCTGTATGAGCCCAGACCTCGACCTCACCTCCCCCGCCGCCGCGGGCCGCGGCGCCCGTACCGGCCTGACCCGGCTGCTCGCCGCGGACGCGTGGCTGTTCCGCGCGGCGGCCGGACGCCGCTGGCCGGGCGCGGGCCCGGTGCTGCCCCGGCTGAGCCGGAGCGCCGACCACGGCGTGCTGTGGTTCGCGACGGCGGCGGCGGTCGCGGCCAGCCGCAGCCCGCGCGCCCGCCGGGCCGCCGTACGGGGCCTGGCCTCGCTGGGGCTGGCCTCGCTGACCGTGAACACGCTCGGCAAGCGCTCGGTGCGCAGGCCGCGCCCGGACCTGGGCCCGGTGCCGCTGGTGCGCCGACTGGGGCGGCAGCCGATCACCACCTCCTTCCCGTCCGGGCACGCGGCCTCCGCCGCCGCCTTCGCGACCGGGGTGGCCCTGGAGTCCCCGGGGTGGGGCGCGGCGGTGGCGCCGCTGGCCGTCTCGGTGGCGGCCTCCCGCGTCTACACCGGCGTCCACTTCCCGAGCGACGTGCTGGCGGGCGCGGCCCTCGGGGCGGGAGCCGCGTTCGCCGTACGGGGACTGGTCCCGGCGCGCGCCCAGCTGGTGCCGCCCGCCCGGCCGCGCGCCGAGGTGCCCGCGCTGGCGGAGGGCGAGGGGCTGGTGCTGGTCGCCAACGACGCCTCCGGCACCTCGGACCGGGCCCGCGCCCTGCTGGACGTGTTGCCGAAGGCGGAGGTCGTCGAGTGCGCGCCGGAGGACGTCGGGGACGCGCTGGAGGAGGCGGCGGGCCGGGCCGTGGTGCTCGGTGTGTGCGGCGGCGACGGCACCGTGAACACCGCCGCCCGGACGGCCCTGCGCCATGGCCTGCCGCTCGCGGTGCTGCCCGGCGGCACGCTCAACCACTTCGCGTACGACCTGGGCGTGGAGGACGCCAAGGACCTGGGCCGGGCGGTGCGGCGCGGGCACGGGGTGCGGGTGGACGTGGGCCGCTTCACCTCGGGGCGCGGGCAGGGGATCTTCCTCAACACCTTCAGTCTCGGGGTGTACCCGGAGCTGGTGCGGCTGCGCGAGCGGTGGACGGACCGGATCGGCGGCTGGCCGGCCGGGGTGCTGGCGGCGCTGCGGGTGCTGCGCGCGGACCGCCATCCGCTGGAGGCGGAGGTGCAGGGCCGCTGCCGCCCGATGTGGCTGCTGTTCGCCGGGAACGGCACCTACCACCGCATGGGGCTCGCGCCGGGCCGCCGCCTCGACCTGGCCGACGGGGTGCTGGACGTCCGGGTGGTGCACGGGGGCCGCAGGCCCGCGCTGCGGCTGCTGTCGGCCGCGCTCGCGGGCCCGCTCACGCGCTCCCCCGCCCACGCGGCCGTCCAGGTGCGCCGGCTGCGGCTGGCCGGTCTGGAGCCGGGCACCCTCCTCGCCTACGACGGTGAGGTCACCGAGGTGGAGGGCGAAGTGCGCCTGGAGAAGCTGCCCGAGGCGCTGACGGTCTACCGGCCGCTGCCCGGCGCCTGACCGCATCGGCACTGCCGAACCGTCAGTCCGTATGGTGAAACGCAGGTCTCATCATTCGGCATGCGCGCGTACCGTGATCCGTACCGCCCCGGGGCCGCGCGGCCCGTGCGGGGACAGGTCAGGAGAAGGGGTACCGCCATGCCGGAACCGCGGGAGACGGCCGTCTACACCCATGGGCACCACGAGTCCGTGCTGCGCTCGCACACCTGGCGCACCGCCGCCAACTCGGCGGCCTACCTGCTCGGTTCGCTCAAGCCGCACATGAAGGTGCTGGACATCGGCTGCGGCCCCGGCACCATCACCGCCGACCTGGCGGAACTGGTGCCCGACGGCCATGTCACGGGCGTCGACCGGGCGCCGGGCGTCCTGGAGCAGGCCCGCGCCACGGCGGCCGGACGGGGACTCGGCAACATCGACTTCGCCGTGGCGGACGTGCACGCCCTGGACTACCCGGACGACACGTTCTGCGTGGTCCACGCCCATCAGGTGCTCCAGCACGTCGGGGATCCGGTGCGGGCGCTGCGCGAGATGCGGCGCGTGACGCGGCCCGGCGGGATCGTCGCGGTCCGGGACGCGGACTACGCGGCGATGACCTGGTACCCCGAGATGGCGGGTCTTGACGACTGGCTGGACCTGTACCGGCGGGTGGCGCGGGCCAACGGCGGCGAGCCGGACGCGGGGCGGCGGCTGCGCTCCTGGGCGCTGCGGGCGGGCTTCCCGGAGTCCGCGGTGGCGGCGACCTCCGGCACCTGGACCTACGCCACCGCCGAGGAGCGGGAGTGGTGGAGCGGGCTGTGGGCCGACCGCACACTGGCGTCGGCCTACGCCGAGCGGGCCACCGCCGGCGGCCACGCCACCGAGGAGGAGCTGCGGGCCGTGTCCGGAGCCTGGCGCGCGTGGGGGCGGCGGGAGGACGGCTGGTTCGCGGTCCTGCACGGAGAGGTTCTGTGCCGCAAGGAAGGCTGATTCCCTCGCGGACTCTCCGACTCCCCCGGCCCCGGAGCGTTCCCGGTCGTCCCGGTTCGTTCCCGGTCGTCCCCGGGGCATTGCCAGGTCATTGCCGGGTCATTGCCGGGTCATTGCCGGGGAAGCAGCGGTCCCAGCGGCCCGAGGTCCAGATTCAGGTCCTCGGGCCGCAGTCCGTAGCGGTCGCGCAGCTCGGCCATGCGGTCCTCCAGCAGCATCAGCGTCAGACCGATCCGCTCCTCCTGGTCCTCGGACAGGTCCCCCACGTCGAAGCGGCGCACGGCCTGCCGCTCCATGAGCTGGCGCAGCAGCTCGACCACGGTGAGGACGAGCTTGACCAGGTCGCGTTCGACGGTGTCGGGTTCCAGCTCCAGACGCTTGCGCGCGCTCACGACGGTTCCTCCAGGGGTTCGCGGGGCTCCTGCGGCCCTTCGACGGCCATGAGAGGGTCGAACGGCGAGGGAACCTGTGCGTTCACCGAGCTGATCAGCGCGTTCAGGTCGATCCGGACCAGGTCGACGTCCGCAATCCGCAGCGTGACGTCGCCCGTGATGACGACCCCGCCGGCCAGCAGCCGGTCCAGCAGGTCGACCAGGGCGATCTCCCGGCGCTCGATGACGGTCATGGGTTCTCCCCGGCATCACCCTCGGGGTTCTCCCCGGCGAACGAGTACGCAGCCCAGGGGCCCGTCAGTTCCACCCGCAGCCCCGGTGCCTCGTCCTTCGTGCGGTCCACGAGTTCCACGAACTCCTCGGAATGCGCGCGCGGCACCAGATAGGCGGCGTTGAGCACGTTCTGCCCGGCGGCGCCGGAGAGCGCGGGATTCTGCGGGGCGTGCAGCCGGGACTCCTCGGCGAACGCCGACAGCTTGCCGTGCAGCCGGGTGGCGAACGTCTCGGCCCGCTGCCACCGGTCCTCGTGGGCCCGGGACTCCTGCCGCCGCTGCCGCAGATAGTCCCGGCCGGACGCGGGCCTGCGCCCGGCGCCCGCGGCCGCCGGCTCCTCGGACCGCTCGGGCTCCACATACACCTTGACGCCCCACTCCACCCGGCCCTGGAGGCGCTCCAGGGTCCGCCGGAAGTGCTCCTCGCGGGACTCGATCATCGCGCGTACCCCGCTGTCGTCCCGGAAGACCGTGGCCAGCCGCAGCGGGAGCGGGGTGGTGACGACGGTGAGCGCGTCGATGACGCCCTGATGGGCGCGGGCGGTGGCGGCGAGCCAGTCCAGGTCCTCCAGACGGGCGCGCAGCGCCTCCTCGGAGAAGTCCCGTTCCGGCACCTCACTGACGACGGCGACCAGGCCGTGGTGGGTCAGCGACTTGGCCGGCGCGCCCGCGACCCCGGTCAGCTGCGCCTGGAGGGGCGCGCCGAGGGGGCGGCAGACGGCGTAGACGTACCGCAGTCCCGTCATGGTGCCTCCTTGCGGACCGTGCTGCCCTGTTCCAGTTCCTCGAGACGCGCCAGCCGCTCGCGCAGCGCGGCGTTCTCCCGGGTGAGCTCGTCGCGGCGGGCCCGGGAGGAGAGCGCCGGGTCGCTCTCCCACCAGTCGATGCCCATCTCCTTGGCCTTGTCCACCGAGGCGACGACCAGCCGGAGCTTGATCGTGAGCAGTTCGATGTCGAGCAGGTTGATCCGGATGTCGCCCGCGATGACGACCCCCTTGTCCAGCACCCGCTCCAGGATGTCGGCCAGATTGGCGCCGCTTCCCGAGCCGTACGGGTCCGGCAGCCTGCTCGGGGTCGTCATCGACGGCTCCCGCCCTCGGCGTACTCGTCCTCGTACTCGGCGTCTTCCTCGGCGTCTTCCTCTTCCGCTCCGCCCTCGTCGGCGTCCGCCGCCTCGTCCTCCGCGTCGCTCTCCTCCTCGCCCTCGGGCTCGTCTTCGTACTCGTCCTCCGCCTCGTCCTCGTACTCGGGTCCCTCGCCCTCGGGCTCCTCCTCGGGCTCCTCCTCGGGCTCCTCCTCGGACTCGTAGGACTCCTCCTGGTCCTCCTCGGTGCCCTCGGCCTTCTCCTCCTCGGCGACCGCGTCCTCGTGGCTCTGGACGACCTCGCCGTCGCGGATCTCCCCGCGCCAGCCGTCCTCCGCCTCGCCCTTGAGGGTGATGAAGCGGGCGAAGTTCTTCAGGTCGAGCCGGGCGCGGCGGCCCTGGGCCCGCCAGATGTTGCCGGTCTTCTCGAAGAATCCGCTGGGGTAGTACTCCATGACCAGCAGGACGCGGGTCAGGTTCTCCTCCAGCTCGTGGAACGAGACGACCCCCTTCGTGGTGCCCTTGGCGCCCTCCGACGTCCACTGGACGCGGTAGTCGGGGATCTGCTCGACGGTGTGGGCCTTCCAGCTCCGGCTGGACCAGAAGATCTTCGCCTGCCAGTCGGAGTGCGTGTCGTCGGCGCGGCTCGCGCTCTTGACGCCCTTGGCGAAGGTGCTGAAGTCCTGGAACTGGGTCCACTGGTCGTAGGCGGTGCGCAGCGGGACGCCGACGTCGACGGACTCGATGATGACGATCGGCTTGTTGCCACCGCCGCGTTTGCCCTTGCCCTTGCCCTTGCCGCCGCCCAGGTTCTTCAGGGCGCCCATCACACTGTCCTTGGCGTGCGAGGCGCCCAGCTCCAGCACGGAGCGCACCGGCCCCTTGCCCTCGGCGACCTTCCGGCCGCCTTCGAGGGCGAGGCGCGCGAAGCCGGGGCTGTTGCCCTCGGCGATGTCGTTGAGCTTCCCGGTGGTCTCGCCGAGCTTGCGGCCGAGGCCGGCCAGCAGCCGCTCGGCCTGGGCGGACAGGTACTCCTGCGCCTCCGCCTTGAGCCGGTCGGCGGCCTCGCTGTGGGCCAGGTCGCCCAGCGGGCTGCCCTTGGCCGCTCCGCCCGCCGTCCTGCCCGCGGTCGAGGCCGCGGATCCCAAGGTCTCGGTCATCGTTCACCGCCGCCCTTCGCCGACCTGGACCGGGCGGCGCCGGAAGCCCGGCCGGCCGCGGCCGTCTTCTTCGCCGCCGCCTTGCGGGCCGGGGCTGTCTTCTTCGCCGCCGCCTTGCGGGCGGGGGCCTTCTTCGCCGCCTTCTCGGCGGGCTCCGCGGCCGGTGCCTTGCGGGCGGCCTTCTTCGCGGGGTCCGCGGGGCTCTTCTTCGCGGGCGCCTTCCTCCGGGACTCCTCCCGCGCGTCCTGCCCCTGGTCCTCGTCGGCCTCGCGGCCCTCGCCGCGGTCCTCGTAGTCGTCGTCGCCGCCGTCGCCGTCGTCGCCGTCCTGGCGCCCGTCCTCGGCCCCGTCGCCGGAGCCGCCGTCCGGCACCGCGCCGGCCAGTTCGTCGCGCACCTGGGCCGTACGGCCGTGCAGCCGGTCGGCGAGTGCCGTCATCTGCCGCTCGACCATCGCCCCGGAGGCCGCCTTGCTGACACCCCGCAGGTCCTGGCGCAGCTGGTCCCCGATCTCCTTGAACTGGGGGTTGTCCTTGAGCTGCTGGTTGAGCAGGTCCGCCAGGGCGCGCGGACCGAGGTTCAGCTTCTTGCCCGCGACCAGGCTGCCCACCGCGAAGGCGAGTTTCGCCTTCTTCGTCCGCCCCAGCAGATATCCGGCCCCTACCGCGAGGCCCAGTCCCACTCGGTTCATCGTGCCGTCCCCTCACCCGTCCCCGCGCCGCCGCGCAGGCCGATCTCCAGCCGGTCCAGAAGCTCGTCCTCCTGGCGGTCGAACTCCTCCTCGGTGATCTCCTCCGCCTCCAGACGCTCCTCCAGCCGTGCCAGCTCGGCCCGGACGGTGGCCGGGTCGTAGTAGATGCGCTCCGCCTCGCGCAGCACCTGTCTGATCGCCCAGGAGCTGCCGCGCGCCGGTGCGAACGGCAGCAGCAGCACCTCCGAGATCAGTCCCATGGCGTCACTCCGCTCCCGCGTCGGCTCCCGCCGCTGTGCCCGCGGGCTCGGCCGGGCCTGGCTCGACGAAGCTGTAGGGCGGCAACGGGCCGTTGACGCGCAATTCGAGATGGGGCAGGTCCTTGCGGGCCTGTTCGGCGGCCTCCAGGAAGCCGGCCGCCTCGTCCCGGCCGACCAGGAAGGAGGCGTTGACGAGCCAGCCCGTGGACGCCGGGCCCTCGCTGACCGCCGCCGCGTGCGACTCGACCGCCCGGATCACCAGGGCGCCGTCCTCCGCCTCCCGGGCCTTGACGGCCGCGGCGACCATCTCGCCCAGCCTGATCTTGTCGTCGTAACTGCCGCCGCCGGCCTGCCGGTTGGCCTCGGCCTGGGCCCTGATCTCCGGGTTGTCGGCCATCACGTGGTGCAGGACGGCCTCCTCCACATGGCTGGCCTTGATGTTGTACTCGACCTTGCCGTCCAGTGCCCGCAGGCGTTCCTTGTAGTGCTCGGCGCGCTCGGTGAGCACACCGGTGACGGCGTCGTCGTCCGGTGCGACGCTGCCGAACCGCATGGGCAGCACACAGCCGGCGGCGCCCGCCTCCCCGAGCACGCCCTGGTGGGCGAGGAGTTCCCGGCGCTTGGGGCGCAGGTCCTCGGGTGCGTCGCTGACCACGGCGGCCAGTTCGCCCGCCGTCAGGACGCGGACCGGCCGGGGCGGGTCGCCGATGCCGGTCAGTCCCTCGGGCAGCGCGGGGTGCGAGGCGGCGGTGATGCCGTAGACGTACGTGCTCACTCCTGCTCCTCCTTCCGGCGCGCCGAGGACGTCCTGCGCGGTCGCGGACGGGACTCCGACTCGCCCGAGCTCTCGGAGCGGGCCTGCTTGAAGGCGTCGGAGACGGTCTGGGCGGCGCCGGACAGCGCCCCCTTGGACTTGCCGCGCGCGCCGGACTCGGTGACCTCGCCGACGAGGTCCGGCAGGCCCGGACTCTTGTGCGGGCCGGACTCCAGGTCGAGCCGGTTGCACGCCTCGGCGAAGCGCAGATATGTGTCGACGCTGGCCACGACGACGCGTACGTCGATCTTCAGGATCTCGATGCCCACCAGCGAAACCCGCACGAACGCGTCGATCACCAGTCCCCTGTCGAGGACGAGTTCCAGTACGTCGTAGAGGCCACTGCTGCCGCCTCCACCACCGGACGTCTGTGCCGGGACAACGGTCATGCCGACCGTGCCTCCTCTTCTCGTGTGAGGGTGTGTTTCCCGTGTGGAAAAAGGTGTGTTTTCCGTGTGAAAATGGATTGCCTCGGGCTGCCCCGGAGGTCACCGGCCGCCGTGCTTGCGGGCGTCGGACCGGCCGCGTTCGTAGCGGCTCAGCCGCCGGTATCCGGTGAGCTGGCCCTCGGGGTCGAGTTCGACCTCGTAGCTCGCCATCAGGCTCATCGTGTCGGGCACGCGGGCCAGTTCCAGGACCTCCAGCTCCAGCGACCAGCCGTCCCCGGTCCGCTCGAAACTCGTGACGGACTCCGGGACGAGGCCGGTCAGCTCGCCGAACTGGGCGCGCGCCTCGCGCAGCACCTCCATCGGCCGGGGCCGCGGCGAGGCCTGGCGGTCCTCGTGGTGGCCGCTGCCCGACTGCTGTGACTTCTGTGTTTTCTGAGGCTTCTGTGCTGTCTGGGATCCCCGGGGCTTCCGGGGCTCTTGTGGTTCCTGCGACTCCGCCGCGTTCTCCGGCTCTTCCGGATCCTCCGGCTCTTCTGGGGTCTCTGTGTTCGCCATGACCACCTCTCCTCTTCGTGTGGCCGCAGGTTCCTTGGCCAAACCTCAGTCACGCAGCGCATCCAGCCGCCGCCGGGCGGGACCCAGCGCCCGGCCGCGTGCGGGCAGCCCGGACCAGGGCCGCGTGCGGGCCTGGTCGACGGCGTCGGCGACAGTCCAGCGCCGCGGCCCGAGCGCCGGATCGTCGAGCTGGTCCCAGGAGAGGGGTATCGCGACGGGCGCGCCCGGCCGGGCCCGTACGGCGTAGGGCGCCACCGCGGTCTGGGCGTAGCCGTTGCGCTGGACGTCCAGGTAGAGCCGCTCGCCGCGGTCCTTCTTGCGGGCCGCGGTGGTGAACCGGTCGGGGTGGCCGGCGACCAGCAGTCCGGCGGTGTCCCGGGCGAACTCCCGCACCTCGTCGAAGCCGCACCGCCCGTCGAGGCGCACGGTCACGTGCAGTCCGCGGGACCCGGTGGTCATCAGGGCCGCGGGCAGGCCCAGCTCGTCCAGGAGCGTGCCCAGCAGCCGGGCCGCCTCGCGCACCGGCGCGAAGTCGTCGCCGGACGGGTCGAGGTCGAAGATCATCAGGTCCGGCCGCTCGGGCGCGCGGGCCCGGGAGAGCCAGCGGTGCGGGGTCAGGCACGCCTGGTCCGCGAGGTACACCAGGGTGGCGGTGTCGTCGCAGACGGTGTGCGTGACGGTGCCGTCCTCCTTGGCGACCTCGGCGCGGGTGATCCAGTCCGGGTAGTACGCGGGCGTGTTCTTCTGCATGAAGACGGGGCCGTCCAGGCCGTCCGGGCGGCGCTCCAGCATCAGCGGCCGGCCGCGCAGGTGGGGCAGCATGAAGGGGGCCACGGCGCGGTAGTGGCCGACCAGGTCGGCCTTGGTGTAGGCGGGGCAGCCCGCGGTGGCCGGGAACAGAACCTTGTCCGGCCGGTGCACCTCGAGGGTGCGCCGGCCGGCCCGTACCGTGCGGGGGCTTCCGCTCACGGCACCACCGCTTCCTCCACCAGGAGCCGGGCGGAGGCGGCGATGGACTCCGCGTCGATGCCCGCCGCGTGCAGCTGCTCGGCGGGAGTGGCCGAGCCCGGCATGCTGCGCACCGCGAGCCGGACCAGGCGGGGCACCGGGCGGCCGTCGAGGAAGGCGTCGAGCACCGCGTCGCCGATGCCGCCCTCCTCCCGGTGGTCCTCGACCGTGAGCAGGCACCCGGTGTCCTCGGCGGCCTGGCGCAGGGTGGCCCGGTCGACGGGCTTGACGGAGTACAGGTCGACGACGCGCACGGGGATGCCCTCCCGGTCCAGGGAGTCGGCGGCGGAGAGCGCCTCGTGCAGGGTGACCCCCGCGGCGACGATCGTCAGCCGGTCCCGGTCCGAGGAGCGCAGCACCTTGCTGCCGCCGACCGGGAACTCCTCGTCGGGCCCGTACAGCACCGGGCTCTCGCCGCGCGAGGTGCGCAGATAGCGGATGCCGTCCAGGCCGGCCATCGCGGCGACGAGCCGCGCGGTCTGGTTGGCGTCGCACGGGTAGAGCACGGTCGAACCGTGCACGGTCCGCATCATGGCCAGGTCCTCCAGGCCCATCTGGCTGGGCCCGTCCTCGCCGATCGACACGCCCGCGTGCGAGCCGTTGAGGTTGATCCCGGAACCGCTGACGGCGGCCATCCGCACGAAGTCGTACGCCCGGGTCAGGAACGCCGCGAACGTGGAGGCGTACGGCACCCAGCCGCGCCGGGCCATGCCGACCGCCGTGGCGACCATCTGCTGCTCGGCGATGTAGCACTCGAAGTAGCGGTCGGGGTGTTCCTTGGCGAAGAACTCCGAGCGGGTGGAGTCGCCGACCTCGCCGTCCAGGGCCACCACGTCGCCGCGCGCGGTGCCGAGCGCGGCCAGCGCGTGTCCGTAGGCGTCGCGGGTGGCGACCTGCTCGCCGCGCTCCCAGCGGGGCAGTTCGAGGCTGCCGTCGCCCACGGCGTGCAGGGAGCGCGCGGAGGGCGGTTCGTGGACCTGGACGCGCAGGTCGCGCGGGCCGCCGAGTTCCTCGATCGCCTCGTCGGCGTCCTTCAGCGGCTTGCCGTGCAGTCCCTCGCGGTCCTCGGTGTCCTTGACGCCCTTGCCCTTGAGGGTGCGGGCGATGATCGCGGTGGGCTGGCCCTTGGTGGAGGCGGCCTCGCCATAGGCCCGGTCGATCGCGTCCACGTCGTGGCCGTCGATCTCGATCGTGTGCCAGTCGAAGGCGCGGAAGCGGCGGGCGTAGGCGTCCAGGTCGTGGCCGTGCCGGGTGGGACCGCGCTGGCCGAGCCGGTTGACGTCCACGATCACGGTCAGGTTGTCCAGGTGCTCGTACCCGGCGTGCTCGGCGGCCTCCCAGATCGATCCCTCGGCCATCTCGCTGTCGCCGCACAGCACCCAGACGCGGTAGTCGGCGTGGTCGAGGCGCTTGCCCGCCAGGGCGATGCCGACACCGATGGGCAGGCCCTGGCCGAGCGACCCGGTGGCGGTCTCCACCCACGGCAGCCGTTGCGGGGTGGGGTGGCCCTCCAGACGGCTGCCCAGCTTGCGGAAGGTGAGCAGTTCGTCGTCGTCGACGGCGCCGGCCGCCTTGTAGGCGGAGTACAGCAGCGGGGAGGCGTGCCCCTTGGACAGCACGAAGCGGTCGTTGCCGGGGTGTTCGGGCCGGTCGAAGTCGTAGCGCAGATGGTGGGCGAGCAGGACCGCCATCAGGTCGGCGGCCGACATGGAGGACGTGGGGTGCCCGGAGCCCGCCGCGGCGGCGGCCCGCACACTGTCGACGCGCAACTGCTGGCCGAGGTCGACGAGTTCGGCGTGGTTCATGAGTCTCCTTCCGCGGGGATGTCGGCCCGCTTGACCGGGCCGGGAGCGGGGTGGTGCTCGTGGTGCGCCGCCGGGCCGGGGTCGGGGCCCCTCGGGCTGTGCCGGCGCGCGGACCGGTTCGGCACGGACTCCCGGCCGGTCTCCGGGGGCCGCTTCGCACCGGTCCCGGGGCCGGACCGGCCGGACCGGGAGCCGGTCTCCGGGGCCGGGGTGTGCGGTGCCGGAGTGTGCGGTGCCGGAGTGTGCGGTGCCGGAGTGTGCGGTGCCGGTTCGGCGCCCGCCAGTTGGGCCTTCTCGGTGTTGTCGATGATCTCGGTGACGCTCTCGCCTTCCGCGCCCTCCGCGCCCTCCGCGCCGTCTGCTGCGTCCTTGCCGTCCTCGCCGTCCTTGCTGTCCTTGCCGTCCTTGCCGTCCTTGCAGGTCCCGCCGCTTCTGCCGCCCGGCCCGCCGCCCACCCGGGCCAGTTCCGGGGAGGCGGTGTCCAGCGGCACGGACCAGGACCGTACGAGTCCCAACTGGACGGCCTGGCGCGGCAGTACACCGCCCAGCAGCCAGTCGGCGGCCACCCGGACCCGGTTGCCCGGCATCGCGGCCAGGTGGTAGCCGCGGGTGACGGCGGCGGCCGGCAGCCCGGACAGCGGGAGGCCCAGCGGGTTGGCGGCGGCCCGCGCACCGCCGAGGTCCACGACGAAGCCCAGGTCGCGGTGGCGGTAGGGCCGCCGTGCGCAGGCGCCGAGCGAGGCGGCGACGTTGATCGCGGCGATCCGGCCGTGCCGCCAGGCGTGCTGGGCGGTCATCGGGGTGAAGGAGCCGGGGTGGTGGGCGTCGGGCACGGCCGCCGCGTCGCCGCAGGCGAACACCTCGGGCCGTCCCGGCACCTGGAGGTAGGGGTCCACGACGATCCGGCCGCGTTCCAGGTCCTGCCCGGTGCTCTCCACCAGCGGGTCGGGGCGTACGCCCACGCACCACACGAGGGTGCGGGTCGGCACGAACCCGCCGTCCGTCAGCAGCACCCCCTCGTGGGTGGCCTCCTTCACCGAGGTGCCCATGCGCACCTCGACGCCCCGGTCCCGCAGCGCCCGGTCGGCGGTGCGCGAGAGCCGCTCGTCCAGCTCGGGCAGGACGCGCTCCGCGATGTCCAGGAGCAGCCAGCGGGGCCGCGTCCCGTGGTGCGGCGGGAGCCCGTGCGCCTGCGCGTCGGTGTACATCTTGCCGTGCGCGGCCACCTCGGTCCCGGTGTAGCCCGCGCCGACCACGACGAAGGTGCGGCGGGCGGCACGGAGCGCGGGATCGTCCTCCGCGGCGGCCAGTTCCATCTGGCGGGTCACGTGGTCGCGCAGGTACAGCGCCTCGGGCAGGCCGCGGAAGCCGTGCGCGTGCTCGGCGACACCGGGGACCGGGAGCAGCTTGTTGACGCTGCCGACCGCCAGCACCAGCCGGTCGTAGCCGAGCGTGCCCGGATCCCCCTCGGGGCCGGTGAAGTGCACGGTGCGCGCGTCCAGGTCGACCCGGCCGGCCTCGCCGAGCACCAGGCGGACCCCGGGCAGGGCGGCGGAGAGCGAGACGGCGACCCGGCGCGGCTCCAGCACACCCGCGGCCACCTGGGGCAGCAGCGGCACGTACAGGAAGTAGTCGGTCGGGTTCAGCACGGTGATGTCGGCCCTGTTCCGGGACATCCGGGACAGGGTCCGGGCCGCGTGGAAACCGGCGAAACCGGCGCCCACGATCACGATGCGGGGTCGACCCACGGTTCGCCTCCTCCGGCGCTCTGGCGTACCTGGTACGGAGCTTTCCGCGTCCCCCGGGCCGGGGCGCCCAAACGTGTGCGCGGCCCGGCGCCGCGCGCCCCCGCCCGGCGGTCCCACGCCGGTTTCCGTCCCCTCGCCCGGGTACTCGGGTGCGCGGTCCCGCCCGCCCCTTCGTGGAGGTTCGCCCCATGCCCGAGTACGGCTACTTCCTGTCCTGCGAGCAGCACAGCCCGGCGGAACTCGTCGAGCAGGCCAGAATGGCCGAGCAGGCCGGATTCGAAGCCCTGTGGATCTCCGACCACTACCATCCGTGGAACGGCGCGCAGGGTCAGAGCGCGTTCGTGTGGTCGGTGATCGGGGCGCTGTCCGAGGCGGTGTCGCTGCCCGTCGAGACGGCGGTGACCTGTCCCACGGTGCGGATGCACCCGGCCGTGGTGGCGCAGGCCGCGGCGACCGCCGCGGTGATGGCCGAGGGCGGCTTCCGGCTCGGTGTGGGCACCGGGGAGGCGCTCAACGAGCACATCCTCGGCGACCGCTGGCCGCCCGCGCATGTCCGCCTGGAGATGCTGGAGGAGGCGATCCAGGTGATGCGCCGGCTGTTCACGGGCAAGGAGGTGAACCATCACGGCACGCACTACACGGTGGAGAACGCCCGCCTGTACACGGTCCCCGAGGAGCCGGTGCCGATCGACGTCTCCGGCTTCGGCCCGAAGGCGACCTCGCTCGCGGCGCGGGTGGGCGACGGGTACATCACGATGACGCCGGACGAGGAGATGGTCACGCAGTACCGCAAGGGCGGGGGCGGGGCCAAGCTCGTCAGCGGCGGGACGAAGGTGTGCTTCGGGCACGACCGCGAGGAGTGCGTCCGCACCGTGCACCGGCTGTGGTACAACGAGCAACTGCCCGGCGAGATGGGCCAGGTGCTGCCCACACCCCGCCATTTCGAGCAGCTGGAGCCGCTGGTCACCGAGGACATGGTCCGTGCCAACGTGGTGTGCGGCGACGACGCGGACCGGCATGCGGCCACGCTGCGGGAGTACGCCGACGCGGGCTTCGACCGGGTGTACGTCAACCAGATCGGCCCCGACCGGCGCGGCTTCTTCGACTTCTACCGTACGAAGGTGCTGCCGCAGCTCCCGCACTGACGCGCCCCGCCCGCACCGGCGTCCGCCCCATCGAGATCAAGGCGGACGCCGGATGCTGCTGTCGGGGTGCCGCTCAGGACACGTCGTCCCCCCGGGTGTGCGGCGGACGCGGCACGGCGGGCGGGCTCGGCGGCATCGGCGGCACGTGCGAGGCCGCCGGGTGCGGCGCACGGGCCGCCTCCGGACCGCCCGCCACCCCCGCTGCCGCTGTTCCCGGTGCCGCCCCCGGTGCCCCCGGCCGCGCGGCGCGGCGCAGCGCATAGGCCGCCGCGCCCAGCACCGCCGCCGTGATCAGGGCGGCGGCCCAGCCGGGCAGTCCGATCGCGAGGGCCAGTCCCACGGCGAGCGCGACGGCCGCGCCCGCGTACAGGGCGACCGCGCCCGACGCGGCGTACAGCAGGGCCGTACGGCGCTGCCTGCGGGCCTGCTCGCGCAGTTCGTCGCGCACCGTCTCGCGCGCCACCTGCGCCAGTTCGTCGACCAGGTGCTTGTCCAGATGCTCCATGTGTTCGAGGCGCTCCATGGAGCTGCGGGTACCCGCGCATGGACGCGTCACGCGTGGCCGGTCCGGCGGCCCCGCGGCAGTCGGCGCAAACGATCTCCGCCGGGCCGGGCGTCCAACTAGGCTCCCTGGCATGGAGATTCTGGGAACCAGCCTGCGCGTCTGCGTCGACGACCTGGAGACCGCCGTCCCCTTCTACGAACGTCTGGCGGGCACCCCGGCCCTCCGGTTCGAGCGCGGCGGGGTGCGGGTGGCCGCGGTCGGCTGCTTTCTGCTGATGAGCGGGCCCGCGGCCGAGCTGGAGGTGCTGCGCAAGGTGTCGGCGACGATCGCCGTGGCGGACGTCGAGGAGGCGGCCCGGGTGCTGACCTCGCTCGGCGCCCGGGTGATCGCGGGCCCGGTCGGCACCCCGGCGGGCCGCAATCTCATCGCCGTGCATCCGGACGGGTCGGTGTACGAGTACGTGGACCGCCGCGGCTGACCGGCACCGGGGCGCCCGCCCAGGGCGGTCAGTGCGACGACGGCCGCATCCGGAAGTCGTGGCGCTCCGGCAGCGGTGTGCCCACCGCCCGTTCCCACACCCGGCCGATCCGCTCGTCGCCCTCCCTGAGGTCGGCGACCTCGAAGCCGTCCTCGAAGACGGCGCGGGCGCGGTCGCGGTGCCCCTCCGCGAGCAGCAGTTCGGCCTCCAGCAGCCGGAACCGGCCGCGTGCGCGGGTGGCGGCGCGCAGCCGGTCCCACACGGACCGCGCACCGGCCGCCCGGCCCGAGTGCAGCAGCGCCTCGATCGCCTCGCGGCCCAGGGCGGCGACGGCGACGGCGGCGCTGACGTCGCCGTCCTCCCCGTCCTCCCCGTCCTCCCCGTCCTCCCCGTCCTGCCCGTCCTGCCCGGTGGCGGCGCGGCACAGGTCGTCGAACGCCTCGGTGTACCGGTCGGCGGCCCGCTCGTGGTGGCCCGCCTCCTGGTCGGCGACGGCCAGGCAGCGCAGCGACGGCCAGCGCAGCGCGGCGCGTTCGAGGGCGCGCTCCCAACTGCGCACCGCCTGCGCGCGGTCGCCCGCGTGCCACTGGGCGACACCGAGGTGGTACTCGGCCAGCGGACCGACGGGCGCCGTCTCCAGCAGGTCCCGCCAGTGCGGGGCGACCAGGCTCTCGCCGGGCGGGTCCTGCCGGTGCCGCTCGGGGAAGGAGCCGGTGCGCAGCAGTTCCCGCCAGGGCTCCTGGGCGGCGCCGAGGGCGGACTCGGAGAACGGCGTGCCGGGCAGCTTCCAGCCGGAGCGCAGGACTTCGAGCGCGCCCCAGCCGGACCCGGCGCTGAGGATCTCCTCCGGTTCGGTGTCGGCGTACGGCCGCCAGGCGGCGTGGGCGGCCTCGACGGCCGCGCGCGGCAGGACCTCTTCGAGACGCTCCTCGGTGCGCCGTACGGCGGCGTCCCACTCCCCCGCCGGGGCGGGCGCGTCGAGCGGTCCGTAGGACTCCAGCCACGCCACCTCGCTCTCCGGCTCCAGGCGTACGTGTTCGAGCTGGGTGCGGGCCAGACCGGCCTGGATCTCGCAGTAGCCGCCGGTGCCGGGCTCGGTCAGCCACTGCTGCCAGCGCCGTCCGCCGGGCCCGGAGCCCCAGACGAACAGCTTGCGCCCGCGCAGCGCGTCGGTGGAGGTCTGCACCAGACCCGTGCCGTCCTCGTCGAGGGCGGCGATCCAGCGGCGCCGCTCGTCGGGCACCTCGTAGAAGTAGTCGGCGGCGTAAGGGCTGTTGAGGGGGTAGGTGCGGTCGGTGCCGTCGTGTTCGGGGACGGGGACGCGGGTGAGGCGGCGTTCGTAGCCGATGGGGGTACCTCCCACGCCGTTCAGGCAGTGGGGGAGCCATGCCTCGTCGGCCGGGGCGAGGACCCGGCGCTCCTCGGGGACGGCGATGTTGGACCACCAGTAGGTGGGCACGGGCCGCTCGTGCGGGTTGCGGACGCGGACGCCGACGTGCAGGAAGTCGGAGCCCTCGGGCAGCCACAGGTCCACCTGGAAGGGCAGGTCGCGCAGCCGCTCCCACTCCCACAGGCGCAGCATGGCGCCGCCGTCCGGGGCGGGGACGCGGGCGGCGTGCACGGGTGCGCAGGACAGGGTGGTGTGCCCGGTGGCGCCGATGTTCCACTCGATGCCGCCGGAGAACCAGGCGCCGTTGAGGGCGAAGTTGGCGGGCTGCAACACCGGGTTGCGGTAGAGGAGTTCGCGGCCGGTGGACTTGTGCACGAGGGAGGCGACGCGGCCGCCGAGGCCGGGCAGGACGGTGGCGCGCAGCCGGTCGTTCTCCAGGACGAGGGCGTCGACGGCGGCCGGCCGCCGGGTGCGGCCGTAGCCGTCGCGGATCCGCGCGGGCAGCAGGCTGTGCAGGGGGGCGTAGCCGATCTGCCGGGCCATGTCGTGCGGCAGGCCGGCCCGGTCCCGGTCCTCGATGCGGTGCGCCTCGTCGAGCGGGCGCAGCGCGGGCAGCGGGTTGTCCGGGCCCAGTGGTGCGGCGGGGAGCGTCAGTACCTCACGTCGGATCGTCGTCACGATCACCATGGAACCCGGTGAGCGGGGAGCTGACCAGGGGCGGCACACGTCAGGATTGCGCAAAGCGTGCGGGCGGGCCCGTGCCGGGCGGCGGGGAAATCCCGTGGGCCGCGGCCCGGCGGGCGACGTACAGTCGGGGCTTCGGCCGTGTCCGCGCGCGCGGACACGCACGGCACCGAGGAGTACGGGACGCGATGAGCGAGCAGCACACCTACCGGGTCATCGTCCGGGGTACCTGGGACGGGCTGACCGACGAGGCGCGGGCGCGGCTGCTCGCCGAGGCGGGCGACCACGGCATGACGAGCATGCGGTTCACCGAGGAGGGTTCGCTGTCCTACGAACCGGTTCCGCTGAAGCACTTCTCGATGCGCTACGTGGTGGTGTCGGACGCCGCGGACGGCGAGGAGATGGCGGCGGCGCTCGCGGAGGACCGCGCGGAGGGTGCGCTGCGGGCGCTCGGCTGCGGCTTCCGGGACCTGCGTTCGACCGTCACCGACCTGGACACGATGAAGATCAACCGGAAGTCGGCGTCCCGGCGCTGAGCGCCCGGCGTTCCTGGTCGCGCCAGGCCCCGTCGGCGTACGGCGTCTTCGGCGAGCAGCCCTCCCGCCGGAAGCCTCAGGAGCGGGCGAGCGCGAGGGAGGCCGTGTTGTTGATGCTGATGGGTCCGGCGATGGCGCCGCCGGGTCTCTCGCAGAACCAGGAACCCGGCCCGGTCCTCGTCCGTGATCAGCCGGGCCCCTCGGCGGGACGCGGTGTGCGGCGTTCCGCCGGGCTGCGCGGGCACCGGTGGCGCCGGTCAGCGCAGCGCGGGTGTGTCCAGCGTCAAGGTGCCCGCGTCCGCGTCGAGTTCGGCGGCCACCCCGAAGGGCATCGTGCGGGCGCCCGCGCAGTGCCCGAACCCGAAGTCGGCCGCGACGGGCACACCGAGTCCGCCCAGCCGGTCGGCGAGCAGCGCGCGCACCCGCTCGGGTTCGCCGCAGTCCTTCCACGAGCCGAGCAGCACCCCGCCGACCCGCTCCAGCCAGCCGGCCCGCAGCAGTTGCGTGAGGTAGCGGTCCAGGCGGTACGGTTCCTCGCCGACGTCCTCCAGGCAGAGCAGGCCACCGGCGGCGGACGGCCGGGCGTGCGGCGTGCCGAGGTCGGCGGCGAGCAGGGCGAGGCAGCCGCCGAGCGTGACGCCCCGGGCCCGCCCGGGGACGAGGGCCGTCCCGTCGGAGGGGATCACCCGGACCGCTTCGGGCGTGAACAGGGTGGCCCGCAGATGCTCCTGCGCGCGGGCGTTCTTGAGGAAGTCGATCCCGGCGGCCATGGGCCCGTGCAGGGTGGCCAGGCCCAGCCGGACGGCGAACGCCTCGTGCAGCGCGGTGATGTCGCTGAAGCCGACGAACACCTTGGGCCCGGCCGCGCGCATGGCCTCCCAGTCGAGCAGGTCGGCCATGCGCTGCGCCCCGTAGCCGCCCCGGGCGCACAGCACCGCGTCCACCGACGGGTCGCACCAGGCCCGCTGGAGGTCGGCGGCCCGGTCGGCGTCGGCCCCGGCGAGATAGGCGAACTCCTCGTGCCGGTCGAGCACATGGGGTGCCACGACCGGGTCCAGGTCCCAGCCGCGCAGTACGTCGAGACCGGACTGGAGCCGTTCCTCGGGGACGGGCCCGCTGGGGGCGACCACGGCGACGCGGGCGCCGGGGGCGAGCCGGGCGGGACGCAGCAGTTCCTTCATGTGCCCAGCTCCAGGGTGGGGATCCCGGCCGGCTCCAGGCCGAACACCTGGGCGTACAGGGAGAGTTCGGCCTCCAGGGCGCGCACCATCGTCTCGGCCCGCCGGAAGCCGTGCCCCTCCCCCTCGAAGGTGAGGTAGGCGTGCGGTACGTCGCGTCCGCGGAGCCGGGCGAGGAAACGTTCGCACTGCACGGGCGGGCAGATCACGTCGTCCAGGCCCTGGAGCAGCAGGAACGGCGCGGTGATCCGGTCGGCGTGCTCGGCGGGCGAACGCTCGGCGTACCGCTCGGGCACCTCGGCGAGCGGTCCCACCAGGCTCTCCAGGTACTGCGACTCGAAGTCGTGCGTCTCCCCCGTGCCCCAGCCCGTCAGATCGAGGATCGGGTAGAGGACGGTGCCGCAGGCGTAGACGTCGGTGCCGGTCAGCGAGGCCGCGGTGGTCCAGCCGCCCGCGCTGCCGCCCCGGATCGCCAGCCGGTCGCGGTCGGCGGTGCCCTCGTCGGCGAGGGCGAGCGCGACGGCCGCGCAGTCCTCGACGTCGACGACGCCCCACTGTTCGCGCAGCCGCTCGCGGTACTCGCGGCCGTATCCGGTGGAGCCGCCGTAGTTCACCTCGGCGACGCCGATGCCGCGTGAGGTGAAGTAGGCGATCTCCAGGTCGAGGACGAGCGGGGACCGGCTGGTGGGCCCGCCGTGCGCCCACACCACGTAGGGCGGCAGTTCCCCGGCGGGCGCGGAGAGGCCGGGGTGGTGCGGCGGGTAGACGTGGGCGTGCACCTCGCGGCCGCCCGGTCCGGTGAAGGTGCGCACCCGCGGTTCGGGGTAGTGGGCGGGGTCGACCGGGTCGCGGTGGGCGGCGCCGACGACGCGGGCCCGTCCGGTGCGGGTGTCCAGTTCGACGACCTCGTGGGAGCCGTGCGGTCCGGCGCCGACGCCGATCACCCGCCCGCCGTGCACCGCGAGAGTGGCGTCGAACTCGCCCCAGGGCCCGGCCGCGTCGACGACCTCGCCGCTCTCCGGGTCGAGTATGCCGAGGGCGGTGGCGCCGCGGCCGTGCACGACGGCGACGAGACCGCTGTCCAGCGGCGCGAACCAGCGCTGCCCGAGCTTCCACAGCGGCCCGGCGAACTCCTCCTCGCGCGGGCACAGCGGACGCCCGTCGCGGTAGAGGTTCCACCAGCCGCCGCGGTCGCTCGCGTACAGCAGGGAGCCGTCGGCGGCCCAGTCCGCCTGGGCGACGGACTCCTCGGGGCCGCCGGCGACGGTTCGGGGCGCGGTGAGGCGGCCGTCGTCGCTGACGTCGGCGACCAGGAGTTCGGTGCCGTCCCAGGGCATCCTCGGGTGGTCCCAGGCCAGCCAGGCGGCCCGGCGCCCGTCCGGCGACAGGCGCGGCCCGGTCACGAACCGGTGCCGTTCGGCGGTCAGTTCGCGCACCGCGTCCCGGTCCTCGGCGGCCGATCCGTCCAGCGGTACGGCGGCCGGGACGCGCCGCACGTCGGTGGGTCCCTCGCCGGTGAACTCCTCCAGTACGCACCAGACTTCGCCGCGGTCGACGAGCAACTGCGGCTCGGCCCAGCGCAGTCCGCCGCCCACCGCGGAGACGGGGGTGAGCGGGCGCGGGGTGCCGCCGGGCTCGTGGCGGTAGAGCCGCTGGTCGGCGAAGTTCACGAAGACGACCAGCGGGGTGCCGTCCACGACCGTCCCGTCCCAGGGCCGGCCGCCGTACTCGATGACCCTGCTGCGCACGTTCCACGGCGGCGGCAGGACCGGCTCCTCGGTGCCGTCGGCACCCCGCCGCACCAGCGTCCGCCGCCCGCCCTCGGCGGGCCGGGGCGCGGTCCACCACACCTCGTCGCCGACGAAACCCACGAACTCCGGCTTTCCGTCGTGCGCGGCGGCGAGCGCCGCGTCGATCGGCGAGGGCCAGGAACCGTACGGCAGGGTCTCCACTGTTTCCTTCTCCCAACTCGCTCAGGACGTCCGCAGGAAGCGGTCGAGCACACGGACACCGAAGTGCAGCGCCTCGACGGGGACACGTTCGTCGACGCCGTGGAACAGCGCGTCGTAGTCGAAGCCCGCGGGCAGTTTCAGCGGCGAGAAGCCGTAGCCGGTGATGCCGAGCCGCGAGAACTGCTTGGCGTCGGTGCCGCCCGCCATGCAGTACGGCACGACATGGCCCTCGGGCGCGAACTCCTGGACGGCGGCGCGCATCGCGGCGAACGTCGGGGAGTCGACGGGGGCCTGGATCGCCACCTCGCGGTGGTGGAACTCCCAGTCCACGTCGGGCCCGGTGAGCCGGTCCAGGGTGGCGCGGAACTCGTCCTCGCCGCCGGGCAGATACCGTCCGTCGACATGGGCGACGGCCTCGCCCGGGATGACGTTCACCTTGTAACCGGCGTCCAGCATGGTCGGGTTGGCGCTGTTGCGCAGCGTCGCCTCCACCAGGCGGGCGGCGGGGCCGAGCTTGTCGAGCAGCACGTCCACGCCGTCCGCGCCGTCCGCGCCGTCCGCGCTGTCCAGGCTGGCCGGCTCGGCCTCCAGGCCGTACAGGGCGGCCAGTTCGGTGAGGGCGGCGCGGACCGTGGGGGTGAGCCGCAGCGGCCACTGGTGGGCACCGATCCGGGTGATCGCGGCGGCGAGCCGGGTCACCGCGTTCTCCGTGTTCACACGGGAGCCGTGGCCGGCCCGGCCGCGCGCGGTCAGCTTCAGCCAGGCGGTGCCGCGCTCCCCGGCGGCGATCGGGTAGATCTGCCGTCCGGCGCCGTCGTGGAAGGTGTACGCGCCGGACTCGCTGATGCCCTCGGTGCAGCCCTCGAACAGCTCGGGGTGCTCCTCGGCGAGGAATCCGGAGCCGTCCTCGGCGCTGGCCTCCTCGTCGGCGGTGAAGGCGACGACCAGGTCCCGGCGGGGCCGCACCCCCTGGCGGGCCCAGGAGCGGACCACCGCGAGGATCATCGCGTCCATGTTCTTCATGTCGACGGCGCCCCGGCCCCACACGACACCGTCGCGGACCTCGCCGGAGAACGGGTGCACGCTCCAGTCCGCCGCCTGGGCCGGCACCACATCGAGATGACCGTGGACGAGCAGGGCGGGCGCGGACGGGTCGGTGCCCTCGATCCGGGCGACCACATTGGTCCGGCCCGGGGTCCGCTCCAGGAGCACCGGCCGCGTACCGGCCGCCGCGAGCTGCTCGGCGGCGTACTCGGCTGCCGGGCGCTCGCGGCAGTCGCCGCCGCCCCGGTTGGTGGTGTCGATGCGGATCAGGTCGGAGGTGAAGCGGACGACCTCGTCCAGTGCCTGCGCGTCAGCCATACTGCTCCTCGATGGCGGCCGAAGCGATCGTGGTGACCGCCTTGAACGTGCGGATTCCCTCGTACATGGTCGCGCTGGTGTAGGCCACCTTGCGCTCACCGGCCCGGGTGACGCCCGGCACCACGGTGGCGGCCATGGCCAGGTGCTCGGCGTCGAACTCGACCGCGACGGTGAACGGGCCGCCCGCGACCGGCGGACGGCGCACCGCCAGGGCGGCCGCCTCACGGGCCGCCGCGCGGATGTCGGCGGCGGTGCGGGCCGGGGTGCGGCACACCGCCGCGTACCGCGACACATGGTCCTTGACGGCGACCTTCAGCGCCTCGGGCGCGTACCCGAGCGCGTCCTCGCAGGCCACGTCGTCGCCGGTGACGAGGACCACCGGCACGCCGTACTCGGCGACCACATGCGCGTTGAGCAGTCCCTCGCTGGCCCGTACGTCGTCGATCCACACCCCGGTGATGGAGTTGGCCAGGTAGGTGTGGGCGAGGACGCCCTCCATGCCGGCGCCCGCGTGGTAGCCGACGAAGGCGATGCCGTCCACGTCGCCGTGCTGCACGCCCTCCACCATGGACAGCGACTTGTGCCGCCCGGTGAGCATCTGCGCCCGGTCGTCCAGCTCTTCGAGCAGCAGGTTGCGCATCGACCAGTGGGCCTCGTTGATGAGGACCTCGTCGGCGCCGCCGTCGAGGAAGCCGAGCACCGCGGCGTTGACGTCCGAGGTGAACATCGACCGGCACCGCTCCCACTGCGGCGTCCCCGGCAGCACATCGGCCGGCCAGGTCACACCGGTGGCGCCCTCCATGTCCGCGCTGATGAGGATCTTCATGGGGCGCCAGGTTACGCGCCGGGGCTGCAACTTCCTACCAGGTGGAGCGCAGGAAACGGAACGCCCCGAGCCTGGCGCCGACGAGCCCGGATCACTAGGTTTAAACTCGAACTCCCGAACGGGAGTTCACCCAGCAGAAGGAGTTCGCTTCCGTGGCGTCCCACCGTCGACCCAAACAGCCCAGCCGTGCCCGGGTGACCATGCTCACCACCGCGGCAGCCGCCGCCGTCGCGATCAGCGCGCAGTCGGCCAACGCGGCACCGAGCGAGAAGCCCAGCAAGGACGAGGTCAAGTCCAAGGTCGACACGCTCTACGAGCAGGCGGAGCAGGCCACCGAGAAGTACAACGGGGCCAAGGAGAAGCAGGAGAAGCTCCAGAAGGAGATCTCCACCATCCAGGACAACGTCGCCCGCGGCCAGCAGGACCTCAACAAGCTGCGCGACGGCCTCGGTTCGATGGCCGCGGGCCAGTACCGCAGCGGCGGCATCGACCCCTCCCTCCAGCTATTCCTGTCCTCGCACCCGGACGAGTACCTGGACAAGGCCGCCACCCTCAGCCAGGTCAGCGGGCAGCAGGCCGACTCCCTGAAGAAGATCCAGGACAAGCAGCGCCAGCTCGCCCAGCAGCGCGCCGAGGCCACCGGCAAGCTCAGGGACCTCGCCGCCACCCGCACCGAACTGGGCCGCCAGAAGCAGCAGGTCCAGGGCAAGCTGGCCGAGGCGCGGCAGTTGCTGAACACGCTCACCGCGCAGGAGAAGCAGCAGCTCGCCCAGGCCGAGCAGACCCGAGCCACCCGCGGCACCGAGCGGGTCGACCTGGGCAACATCACCCCGGGCAGCGGCCACGCGGGCGCCGCCTTCGCCGCCGCCCAGTCGAAGATCGGCAGCCCGTACCAGTACGCCCACAACGGGCCCTCGACCTTCGACTGCTCGGGCCTGACCTCCTGGGCCTACGCCCAGGCGAACATCACCATCCCGCGCCAGTCCGAGGCCCAGGCCAACGCCGGCCAGCGCATCTACTCGCAGAGCCAGCTCCAGATCGGCGACCTGGTCTTCTTCTACGGCGACCTGCACCACGTCGGCCTGTACGCGGGCAAGGGCATGGTCCTGCACGCCCCGCACACCGGCGCCGTCGTGCGGTACGAGTCGATGAGCAACATGCCGTACCAGTTCGGCGTCCGCATCTGACACGGCGTCGGTCCGGCCGTCCTCCGGCCGGGCCGCACCGCACCGTGCCGTGCCGTGCCCGCCGGAGGGTCAGGCGGCCTTCTGGGACGCGGCGGCCTCGGGACGCAGATCGGCCAGGGTGAGCCGGTGCGCCGGCGGGTCGGGCAGGACGGTGTGCGCGGTGGTGGCGAGGTCCGGGCCGACGTGCAGGAGTTCGCCCGGTGCCATGAGGCGCCAGCCGGGGTTGTCGTCCATGCGTTCGCTGGCGACGACCACGGCGGGCAGCCCGGCCAGGTCGGCCGAGTGCACCCGCATCCGCCCCCGGGCCCCGCTGTGGTCGAGGTGGCGTCCCCCGTGCGGGCCGCCCACCGGGCGCTCCAGCACATACAGCTCGTGGGTGTCGGGGTAGCGCAGCGCCCACAGTTCGTCCGGGGTGACGAGGATCAGATTGAGGGCGTAGACGGGCAGGTTCGCGGCGATCCAGCCGGCCGCCCGCCGGACACCGGCGCCCACGTCGCCGCCGTGCTCGCGGATCTCGCGGGTGATGAGCGCGAAGAACCGCTCGGAGTCGGTGTCACCGGTCACCAGTGACCGGTCGGCGCCCAGGTGCGCGTCGAGCCGGTCCAGGCCCTCGATGACGCCGTTGTGCGCGAACAGCCGCCCGTCCTGCGCGAACGGATGGGTGTTGCGCGCGTCCAGGCCGCCCGTCGAGGCGTAGCGGATGTGCGCGAGGAAGGTGGCGGACTCCGCCCGCCGGGCGTCCTCGGCGAACGCCCGGTCCTCGAAGGCGGCGATCGGGGCCTTGTCGATCCGCGGGGTGCCGTCCGGGGCGAAGTAGCCGAGGCCGGTGCCGTCCGGGTCCCGGTGGCTCTGCTTGCTGAGGCTGTCGGGGGCGTCCAGGAGCCAGAAGGTGGCGCGGGTGCGGCGCGGGGCGCTGCTGAGGCCGAACAGACGGCACATCGGGTACCTCCTCGGTCAGTCGCGGCCGGGGCTGCGTGGGTTCTTGGTCTCCGCGCCGTGCGCGAACCCGCCGGCGTCGTCGGCGGTGCGGTGCGGCTCGTTCTGCTTGTCCAGCCGGGGCAGGACGCGGCGCAGATCGGCCAGGAGCAGATCGGCGAGGTCGTGGCTGAAGCCGTTGCGGACCACGATCCGCAGCACGGCCAGATCGGTGCGGTTCTTCGGGAAGGTGTACGCGGGCACCAGCCAGCCGCTCTCGCGCAGCGCGGCGGAGACGTCGAAGACACTGAAGTGGTCGGTGCCCGCGCTCATCCGGAACGCGAAGACCGGGATCTCGCTGCCGTCCGTGATCAGCTCGAACGGGCCGAGCCGCGCGATCTCGGCGGCGAGCCGGGTGGCGACGTCGCGGCAGGTCTGCTGGACGCGCCGGTAGCCCTCGAAGCCCAGCCGCAGGAAGTTGTAGTACTGCGCGACGACCTGGGCGCCGGGCCGGGAGAAGTTCAGCGCGAAGGTCGGCATGTCGCCGCCGAGGTAGTTGACGTGGAAGACGAGGTCGTCGGGGAGGGCCTTCTTGTCCCGCCACAGGGCCCAGCCGACGCCGGGCATGACGAGCCCGTACTTGTGCCCGGAGGTGTTGATGGAGGCGACCCGCGGCAGCCGGAAGTCCCACTCCAGGTCCGGGTCGAGGAAGGGCGCGATCATCGCGCCGGAGGCGCCGTCGACATGGATCGGGATGTCCAGGCCGGTGCGGGCCTGGAGGTCGTCGAGCGCGGCGGCGATGGCGGCGACGGGCTCGTAGCTGCCGTCGAAGGTGGAACCGAGGACCGCGACCACCCCGATGGTGTTCTCGTCGCACAGCTCGACGGCCTGCTCGGGGGTGAGGTGGTAGCGGTCCCCCTCCATCGGAACGTAGCGCGGCTCGACCTCGAAGTAGTCGGCGAACTTCTCCCAGCAGATCTGGACGTTGATGCCCATGACCAGGTTGGGCCGGTCGGCGGGCTTGCCCTCGGCGCGGCGCCGGTGCTGCCAGCGGCGCTTGAGCGCGAGCCCGCCCAGCATGGCCGCCTCGCTGGAACCGGTGGTGGAGCAGCCGATCGCCCGGCGCGGGTCCTCGGCGTGCCAGAGCCGGGCGAGCATGTGGACGCACCGCGTCTCGACCTCGGCGGTCTGCGGGTACTCGTCCTTGTCGATCATGTTCTTCTCGGCGCACTCGTCCATCAGCCGCCGCGCCTGCGGCTCGGCCCAGGTGGAGACGAACGTCGCCAGGTTCTGCCGGGCGTTGCCGTCGAGCATCAGCTCGTCGTGCACGATCTGGTACGCCGTGTCCGGGTCCATCTCCGCCCGGGGCAGCGCGTACCGCGGCACCTGAAGGGGCTCGCGGCTGAAGACCGGGTTGACCGCCAGATCACGGCTGTCGCCCCGGTCGTCACGAGAATGCCTCACCGTCATGCGCGCTCCGTCCTCCGCCTGTCGTCGGTGTACCTGGGGCCGGCCCGGTCGAGGGTGCTCGCCGCTACCGCTCCAGGAAGTCGAAGAGCCGCTCCCAGCGGTCGGTGATCGCGTCCGGGTCGAAGCGCCGCACACTCCGCAGGGCCTGCTCGCCCATCCGGTCGCGCAGTTCCTCGTCGGACATCAGCCGCACCAGATGGCGGGCGAGCTCGGAGGTGTTGCCGGGCCGGGCCAGCAGCCCGTCCTCCTCGTGGCCGACGATCTCGCGGACGCCGGGCGCGCAGTCGAAGGCGACACAGGGCACCCCGCTCGCCATCGCCTCCAGCAGCACCAGCGGGAAGCCCTCGCCGCGGGAGGACTGCACGAAGACGGAGGAGGCGCGCAGCGCGCCGGGCACGTCGTCGGTCTGCCCGGCGAAGTCCACCGAGTCCTCGACGCCCAGTTCGGCGCACCGGCGGCGCAGGTCGGCCTCGGACTCGCCGCGGCCGTAGATCCGCAGGGTCCAGCCGGGCTGCTGGGGCGCGGCCTCGGCCCAGGCGTCCAGGAGCAGGTCGACGCCCTTCTCGTGGGAGAGCCGGCCGATGCTCGCCACGACCTTCTCGGTGCGCGGGGACGGCGCGCCGGGGGCCAGGGGCAGCGGGTTCGGCATGAAGCCGAGGTTGTTCATGCCCTCGCCGACCCAGCGGTCGGCGTCCTCCTGGGTGAGGGCCAGCAGCCGGTCGACGGTGCCGTAGTACTTCTTCACCCGGCCGAAGCGGGACGACTTGCGGGCCGTCTCGAAGGACTCGTGGGTCATGCCGATCACGGTGTGCCCGGCGGTGTCCGCGAGGGCCACCCACTCCATCGCCCACACCTGCGTGACGATGATGACCGCGCCGGGCGCTGCGGCCCGGAAGAGGCCGGTGAGGCGGCTCGCGGCGGCGCGCATGTGGGCGTCGTGGCGGCGCACGGCCGGGTCGGCGGAGCCGAGCAGTCGGCGGGGGCGCGGGCGGCCCGGCGGGCGGCGGGCGTACAGCGTGACGGTGCGGAACGGCGGGTTCTCGCCGAGGTCCATCGGGTGTCCGGCCGGGGCGATGCCGGCGATGGTGACCCGGTGGCCGCGGCCCGCGAGCAGTGTCGCGAGCTGGGCCTGCCAGCGGCCGACGCCGCCGAGTTCGTCGACCTCGTTGGCCACGAAGAAGATGTCGCGCTGGGTCATCGGGCCTCTCCCGCGGGGCCGAAGAAACGGTCCACGATCTGCGCCGCGGCGTCCCCGCGGTCGTACTCGCCGTACTTGTCCACGAACTCCTTCAGCCGCGCCTCGTACGTGGCGTGCACGGCGTCCAGGTCGCCGATGGCGGCGAACAGCTCCTCCGGTGTGCGCGGTGCCGGGCCCGGCGCCTCCGCGAGCAGGTCGAAGTAGGTGCCGCGGGTGTCCCCGGCGTACTCCTCCCAGTCGTGGACGTAGAACACCAGGGGGCGCTGGAGCAGGGCGTAGTCGAACATCACCGAGGAGTAGTCGGTGATCAGGGCGTCGGCGAGCAGCAGCAGCGGGGTGATGTCCGGCTCCGCGCTGACGTCGATGACGCGCCCGGCCACCGAGGGGGGCAGGGTGAGCCGGTTGAGGTAGTGGGCGCGCACCAGCAGGACGTGGTCGTCGCCGAAGCGGTCGGCGTACTCCTCGACGTCAAAGGGGAACGCGAAGTCCCGTACCCGGCCGTCGCGGTGGGCGCGGAAGGTGGGCGCGTACAGCAGCACCTTCTTGGCCGGGTCGATGCCGAGGCGCTCGGCGAGGCGCCGGGCCCGGGGGTCGGGCGCGGTGGACTCGCGGGCGCGGACCAGGGCGTCGTTGCGCGGGTAGCCGGTGCGCAGGAGCTTGTGCTCGGGGATGCGGTAGGCGCGGGCGAGGGTGCGCACATCGTGCTCGCTGCGGACCACGAAGTGGTCGAAGCGGTCCAGGGCCTGCTGGTAGGAGCGCTGCTCCTGCTCGGACTGCATGCGCTGGGAGGGCTCGTCGAAGCCCATCCGCTTGAGCGCGGAGCCGTGCCAGGTCTGGATGTACGTCGTGCCGGGTCGCTTGGCCAGGCGCAGCGGGAAGCCCTGGTTGTCGATCCAGAACTCGGCCTGGGCGAGCGCCTTGAGGTACCGCCACGACCAGCGGCGCACCAGCTCGGCGTCCTCGGGGAAGCCCTTGGGCCTCTCGCCCGCGTAGGACCAGATGGCGGTGACGGGCACCTCGCGGCGGCGCAGCTCCTCGTAGATGGCGCGGGGGCTGTCGCTGTACTGCTTGCCGAGGTGGCTCTCCAGGACGACGGTGCCCTTGCGGATGGGCAGCCTGGTCAGCATGCGTTCGTAGACCTGGAGCTTGCGGGCGCCGGAGTTCAGGTCGCGGCGCACGGCGCGCAGCTTGCGGTAGGCGCCCTTGGCGGCGCGCGCGGGGCGGCCGTGCAGGTTGCGCCGGACGGCGGCGTGTCCGGCGCGGGCGGCCTGGCCGTGCTGGGCGAGCCGGAAGGCGAGGTGGCCCTTGGCGGACACCTGGGCCTCGATGCGGTCGGCCAGCAGCCGGGTCAGCCGCGGCCGGACGGGCAGGGCCTCGGTGTTCTCCAGGTCGACCGTGCCGACGGTGAGCCGGCTGGTGGTCCTGGTGCCGTCCGCGGTGAGGTGCAGCCGGACGTCCCAGACGTCGTCGATGATCCCGAGCGGCCGCAGGCGGCGGCTCAGGGGCACCTCGGCCCGCCAGGCGATGGTGTCGCCCTCGTGGCTGAGGGCGGTGACCGGGAAGCTGAACGTCTGCAGGCTGCGCCGCCTGGCCCGGAACTCCAGCTCGGCCGAGAGCTTCGCGCCGGGGGCGATGACACCCAGCGGGTTGACGATCTCCCCGGCGAGCCGGACGTCCCCGTCGTGCGCGGTGTAGTCGGTGAGCCGGTTGCGCAGGGACATCTGGTTCAGGCGCTTGGCGTGGTAGCCGAGGGTGGTGACGTCCAGTACGGCGCGCATCTCGGGGTCGTCGAGGTGGCGGTCGGTCCAGTAGATCCGGCCGTCCCGCTCGGCCAGCGGGGTGGCGATCTTGTGCCGGTTGATCAGGGTGTCGATGGCCGGCATCAGGCCGGCCCAGTCCTCGCGCAGCAGCAGCTGGGCGCAGATGGCGTGGACGCGGTCCAGCTCGGCGTAGGCGGCCTCGGGGAAGTCCTGGACGTAATCGCGGGCCAGTTCGGCGAAGCCGTGCCGGTAGTCGTCGTCGAGGAAGGGCAGTTCCCGCAGGTAGAGCACGAGGTCGTGCTTGAGGAACTTGATGTCCTTCCACAGCTTCAGCCGCTCCTGGCCCTGGCGGTCCAGGAGGGCGTCGATCCGGCGGTGGATCTCGACCCGGTCGGCGAAGTTCCTGATCTCGCCGCGCCGGTTGCTGATCGACTTGGCGGCGGTCTTCTCGACCACGTTCCAGTGGTAGACCGTGTTCGGGATCAGGGTGATGCGCCGGGCGGCCAGATACGCCTGGGCGGAGAACAGCAGGTCCTCGTAGTGGATGCCGCGCGGGAAGGCCAGGTCGTTGTCGACGAGGAAGCCTCGCCGGTAGCACTTGTTGGTCGACAGGGTGTCGAAGACGAACAGGTCGGGCAGCTCGGCGACCGATTCGAGGGTGCGGGTGGTGCGGTACATCCACGGGTACCAGGCGACGCGCTTGCCGTGCCGGTTGTCGGTGTACACCCGGACGCACAGGCCGGAGACGAGGTCGGCCTCGGTGCGGTCGGCGGCCTCGACCATGTTGCGGCACGCGTTGCGTTCCAGCGTGTCGTCGCTGTCCAGGAACATCACGTACCGGCCGCGGGCGGCCTTGACGCCCTGGTTGCGGGGCTCGCCGCAGCCGCCGCTGTTCTCCGGGAGCCGGATGGCGCGCACCGTGCCGGGGTGGGCCGCGGCGAGCGCCTGCGCGACAGCGAAGGAGCCGTCCGTCGAGCAGTCGTCGGCGATGATCACCTCGACATTGCGCAGAGTTTGCTCGAGAACGGAACCGACGGCCGTGGAAAGTCGCTCCTCGTCGTTGTAGACGATGACGACAACACTCACGTCCGGCTCGGGCGCGACGCTCGACACGGCCACCTCTCGTCTCTGTACCGTGGGGGGTTTGCGATGGGGCGGACGCCACCCTACAACCCGTAGGGTCCGCACCGGCCCCCGCCCCCTTCAAACTACGTCAATGCGACAATACGCCGCTCCGCTGACACGCTGGGTCGCGGACCGCGCGTCCGTCCGCCGCCGGGCACGCCCGCCGCGCGTCGGCGCGCACGCGGGTCGGCCGGGCGGCGCGGGGGCGCGAACTGCGGCCCGCCGGGCGGTACTTCACCGTACGCCGGGGCGGCGGCCCGGGGCTCGACGGTACCGTGCCGCCGCGGCACCGGTCCGCCGGGTCCCGGGCCGCCGGGTCCCGGGCCGCCGGGTCCCGGGCCGCCGGGTCCCGGGCCGCCCGGGGGTCACCTGTGGATCACGGGCGGCACGGGTCAGTCCTCGTGACCGAGCTGGAGATCGCGTTCGGTGCGTCCGCCGCCCGCGACCTGGAGCACCGTGGCGACCGGCGGGTACCCGGCCGCGATCACGGTGTACTCGCCGGAGGACAGGTCCACGAACCGGAACGTTCCGTCGGGTCCGGTGGTGAGTGTGTCGACGACGTTGCCCGCCGCGTCGAGCAGCGTCACGCGCGCGTCCTCGACGACACGGCCGCCGCTCGCCCGTACGGTGCCGCGCAGTACGGCGCCGCCCGCCAGCTCGACGTCCTGGCGGGTCTCGCGGGCGGCCTGCACGCTGACCGGCAGCGCGGCCGGGCGGAAGGCGGGCGCGCTGGCGGCGAGGGTGTACTCCCCCGCGACCAGCTCCGTGATGACGTAGCCGCCCTCGCGTCCGCTGCGGGTGCTGGCGACGACCTCGCCGTGCACATTGGTGAGGGTGACGGTGGCCTCGCGCACCGGGCTGCCGTCCGCGGTGCACACGGTGCCCGCCAGGCGTCCGGCGCCGCCGAGGACCACGTCGAGTTCCACGGGGCGCTCGCCGACGGTCACCGAGACGGCCTGCGGCTGGTGGCCGCCGGCCGAGGCGATCAGGACGTACGAGCCGCTGCCCGGCGTGGACAGCGCGTACCGGCCGTCCTCGCCGCTCGCGCCCCGCCCGATCTGGAGGCCGCCGACGTCGATCAGCGTGAGGGCCGCGCGCGGCACGACGGTCCCGTCCGCGTGCTGCACCGTGCCGCACACGGGGACTCCGGCCGGGTGGGGCACCCGGGCCGGCGGCACGTCGGCGGGGACGTACGCCACCGGCTCGGTCTCGAAGGCGGCCGGGGCGTGGGTGTTGTGGGACACCAGCGGTTTCTCCTTGAGGAAGAAGGCGATGATCAGGCCGAGGACGAGCACCGGGACCAGATAGAGGAAGATGCGCGGCATGGCGTCGGCGTACGCCCGGATGTAGGCGTCGCGCAGGGCCGGCGGCAGCGCGCGGACCGTCTGGGGGGTGATCGACTCGGGGTCGGGGAGGGCGGCGCCCGCGCGCGCGGGCAGGCGCTCGCGCAGGGCGTCGGCGAGGCGGCCGGCGAAGAGGGTGCCGAAGACGGCGGCGCCGACGCTGCCGCCGATCTGCCGGAAGTAGTTGTTGGCGCTGGTCGCGGTGCCGAGGTCGGCGGGGCGCACGGAGTTCTGCACGGCGAGCACGAGGACCGGCATCACCAGGCCGATCCCGGCGCCGAGGACGGCCATCCACAGGCTGTACGCCGCGCGGGAGGTGTCGACCTCCAGACGGGACAGCAGCCACATGCCGACGGCGGACAGGGCGCTGCCGAGCAGCGGGTACATCCGGTAGCGGCCGGTGTGGCTGATGAGCTGGCCGGAGACGATCGACGCCACCACGATGCCGCCCATCATGGGCAGCATCAGCAGTCCGGACTCGGTGGCCGAGGCGCCGTCGACCATCTGGAGGAAGGTCGGCAGATAGCTGGCCGCGCCGAACAGGGCGACGCCGATGACCAGGCCGACCAGGCCGCTGATGTTGAAGACGGAGTCGCGGAAGAGCCGCAGCGGGATCAGGGGCTCGGCGGCGAAGCGCTCGGCGACGACGAAGAGGACGCTGGCGGCGGCGGCGCCCGCGCCCAGGCCCAGGATGACGCGGGACCCCCAGGCGTACTCCGTGCCGCCCCAGCTGGTCAGCAGGACCGCGCAGGTGGAGGCGGCGCCGAGCAGCAGGGTGCCGAGGAAGTCGAAGCGCGCCCTGGTGCGCGGCCGGGGCAGCTTCAGCACCAGGGTGACGACGAGCAGCGTGACCAGGCCGAAGGGCACGTTGACGTAGAAGCACCAGCGCCAGGACAGGTGGTCGGTGAAGTAGCCGCCGAGCAGGGGTCCGGCGACGGAGGCCAGTCCGAAGGCGGCGCCGATGAGCCCCATGAACCGGCCGCGCTGCCGGGGCGGCACGATGTCCGCGATGATCGCCTGGACGCCGATCATCAGACCGCCGGCGCCGAGCCCCTGCACGGCGCGGTAGGCGATCAGCTGGTCCATGCTCTGCGCCCGGCCGGCCAGCGCGGAGCCGATGACGAAGACCGCGATGGCGAACTGGAAGACGCCCTTGCGGCCGACCAGGTCGCCGAGCTTGCCGTAGACGGGCAGTCCCACGGTGGCCGTGAGCAGATAGGCGGTGATCGCCCACGACATCTTGTCCAGGCCGTGCAGTTCCCCGACGACCTTGGGGAGCGCGGTGGCGACGATCATCTGATCCAGGGCGGCCAGCAGCAGCGCGAGCATCAGACCGACGAAGACCAGCCGGACCCGCCGCGGGCTGAGGGCGTCGGCGCCGGCCGGGGGCGCGGCGGGGTCCGGGCCGGCCGCGACGGGATGCGGACCGGTCGCGGCGCGGGTCCCGGCCCGCGCCACGACCGGTTCGTCCTGCGCCAGAGTGATCCCGCCCACGTGTCCTTCTCCCTCGTCGCACCGTCGCGCTCGTCGCACTCGCGCGGATTGCGCGCGTAAAGCGACAACTGCGGACAGCGCGCCGGGTTACGGCGCCGGGCGGGGCGGTGCGGAGATCACCCGAACCGGTGAAGGAGTCAACATGGGCGGGGAAGAGGCGAGTTGCCCCGGCGGTGCTACTTCTCGACCTCGGTGGCGAGGTTGGCGAGCAGGGCTTCGTAGATCCGGCCGAGGCCCTTGGGGGCGAACGTCTTCTCGAAGAAGCCGCCGATACCGCCCGCGCCCTGCCAGGTGGTGGTGACGAGGACCCGGGAGCTGCCCTCGCCGGCCGGGGTGACCCGCCAGGTGGTCACCATGGACGAGTTGCGGTCCTTCTCGACCAGTTCGCCGTCGGTGGGCTCGCTGACCTCCAGGAGGCAGTCGCGGATCCGCTTGCTGGTGGCCTGGAGCTTCCAGTGGACGAGGGTGCCCTCGCCGTCGCCGCCCTCACGTACCTCGTACTCGCTGAAGTGCTGGGGCAGCAACCGCCCGCGGGTGCCGCTGTAGTCGGCGAGGGCGTCGAACACCTTCTCCGCGTCCGCCGCGACGACCCGCTCCGTAGTGGCCTCGACCTGCGCCATGGGGTTCCTCCAGGACATCCGTTCTCAGGGTGGGGGGCAAGCCAACCACCCCGCTCGCCGGGCACCCAAATCGGGGTGCGGCAAGTGATCGGACCCGGCGCGCGGGGCGATCGGGAACGGTGCCGGAACGGCCCGGCCGCGGTCGTCCGCACGATCAAGGGAACAAGTGTTCTATTCTGTGGGCAGTGCTACCGAGGAGGCGTCATGCGCTGGGACAACCTCACAGCGGGCCCCGTGAACCCCGAAGACCCGGCGGGCCCGGCAGAACCGGCAGACTCCCGGGACCCCGGCGAGCCCGCCGTCGAACACGGCCGGGCGGACGCGGCGCTGTTCGGCGCCGACGCGGTCACGGTCCGCACGTTCGACACCCCGGAATTCGCCGGGATCACCTTCCACGAGGTCCGGGCCCGTTCGATCGTCAACCGGGTGCCCGGCGCCTCCCGGATGCCGTTCGAATGGACGGTCAACCCCTATCGGGGCTGCACGCACGCGTGCGTCTACTGCTTCGCCCGCAAGACGCACAGCTATCTGGACCTGGACACGGGCCTCGGCTTCGACACCCAGATCGTGGTCAAGGTGAACGCCCCCGAGCTGCTGCGCCGCCAGCTCTCCGCCCGCCGCTGGCGGGGCGAGCACATCGCGATGGGCACCAACGTCGACTGCTACCAGCGCGCCGAGGGCCGCTACCGGCTGATGCCGGGCATCATCTCCGCGCTGCGCGATCACGCGAACCCGTTCTCGATCCTGACCAAGGGCACGCTGATCCTGCGCGACCTCGATCTGCTGAAGCAGGCCAACGAGGTCACCGACGTGGGCATCTCGGTCTCCGTGGGCTTCACCGACCCCGGGCTGTGGCGCACCGTGGAGCCGGGCACGCCCGCGCCGGAACGCCGCCTGGACGTCGTGCGCACCCTCGGCGAGCACGGCATCGGCTGCGGGGTGCTGATGGCGCCGGTGATCCCCTTCCTCGGTGACGACCCGGCCCAGCTGCGGGCGACGGTGCGGGCGATCGCGGCGGCGGGCGCCACCTCCGTCACACCGCTGACGCTGCACCTGCGGCCCGGCGCCCGCGAATGGTTCATGGCCTGGCTCGCCGCGCACCACCCGCATCTGGTGCGCCGCTACGAGCGCCTGTACGCCGACGGCTCCTACGCCCCCAAGTGGTACCAGCGCCGCATCACCGGCCAGGTGCACGAACTGGCCCAGGAGTACGGCATCGGCCCCGCGCGCGCGGGAGCGGCCCGCCGCATCCGCCCGGACCGGCCGCTCGCGCATCCGGCGGACACGGCCGGGCCGAGCGAGCCCGTACAGCTCTCGCTCCTCTGAGACGGTGCCGGTGATCGTTCGAGGGCACCGGCCCGACCAATCGGGTCAATAAGGTTCATAATGCGGCGCACCGGAGGCGCCTTCCGGGACGATGCGGCGAGGATCGCGGGACGCGCGGTCCGCAGCCTCTCCGTCCTGGGAGGACGCATGAGAAGACGCGCCGCCGTACTGTGCGGTGCCGCGCTCGTCGTGGCCGGCTCTGTCACCGCCGCCCCCGCCGACGCGCGCACCGCGCACCCCGCAGCCGCCCCGACCGCCGGGATCAGCTGGAAGAAGTGCGGCACCACCGACCGTCCGACCCTCCAGTGCGGCACCGTGCGGGTGCCGCTGGACCGCCGCGCCCCGTCCGGGCGGCAGGTCTCGCTGGCACTGACCCGCATCCCGCACACCGCGCGGACCTCTCAGGGCCCGCTGCTGGTCAACCCCGGCGGCCCCGGGGGCAGCGGGCTCTCCCTCGCCGCCTTCGTCGCCTCGGCGCTGCCGAAGGCGGTCGCGGCCCAGTACGACGTCGTCGGCTTCGACCCGCGCGGGGTGGGCGAGAGCGGCCCGGCGCTGGACTGCGCGCCGGGCCACTTCAAGGCGGTGCGCCCGGACTCGGTGCCCGCCACCCCGGCCCTCGAACAGGCCGGCCTCGCGCGGGTGCGCTCCTTCGCCGACGCCTGCGCGCGCAAGTACGCGAGCGTGCTGCCCCACATCGACACCGTGGACGCGGCCCGGGACATGGACGCCGTCCGCGAGGCCCTCGGGGCGCCGCGGCTCAGCTACTTCGGCTATTCCTACGGCACCTACCTCGGCGCGGTGTACGCCAAGCTGTACCCGCACCGGGTGCGCCGCCTGGTGCTGGACTCGGTCGTCGACCCGGCCGGGATCTGGTACGAGGACAACCTGCGGCAGGACGTGGCGTTCGACGCCCGCCACCGGGCGTTCCTGGCCTGGGTCGCCCGCAACGACGCCGCCTACGGGCTGGGCACCGATCCGGCGGTGGTCGAGGCGAAGTGGTACGCGATGCGGGCGGCGCTCGCGCGCGAGCCCGCGGGCGGGAAGGTGGGCGCCTCCGAACTGGAGGACACCTTCATGCCCGGCGGCTACTACAACGGCTACTGGCCGCTGCTCGCCCAGGCGTTCGCCGCGTACGCGAAGGACGGGAAGAGCGACGCGCTGGTCGCGGCCTACGACGACCTCGGCGCCGTGGACGCCTCCGGGGACAACGGCTACAGCGTCTACACGGCGGTGCAGTGCCGTGACGCCGCCTGGCCGCGCGACTGGCGGCAGTGGCGCGCGGACACCTGGGCGGTGCACGACAAGGCGCCGTTCATGGCCTGGAACAACGCCTGGTACAACGCGTCGTGCGCGTTCTGGCCGGTACCCGCCGAGCGTCCTCTGGACATCGCCAACGACGCGCTGCCACCGGTGCTCCTGTTCCAGGCGACCGACGACGCCGCCACGCCGTACGAGGGCGGGGTACGGGTGCACCGGATGCTGGCCGGGTCCCGGCTGGTCGTCGAGGAGGGCGGCGGCAACCACGGCGTCACGCTGAGCGGGAACACCTGCCTGGACGGGCATCTGGCGGCGTATCTGCGCGACGGCACCGTGCCGCGCGCCCAAGGCGGCGCGGCGGCCGACGCCGTGTGCCCGAAGACGCCCGACCCGAAACCGCTGAGCGGCAAGGCCGCGGCGCCCGCGCACGGCACGGGTGGGGCGCGCGGGGCCGCGGCCCTGCACGACCTGGTCCGCTTCCGCGGCTGACCACCTGACGCACCCTCGGGGCGGGGGCGGGGTCCGGCTGTCACACCCATGGTCCACCATGGGGGCATGAGCGAGCTGACCAGAATTCCCGCGCCCGAGGGCGTCGCCCCCGCACCCCCGTACTCCCACGTCGTCATGGGCACCGGCCGCCTCATCGCCGTCTCGGGCCAGCTCGCCCTGGACGAGGACGGGCGGCTGGTCGGCGAGGGCGACCCGGCGGCCCAGGCCCGCCAGGTCTTCGAGAACCTGCGCCGCTGCCTGGCCGCCGCGGGCGCCGGCTTCGACGACGTCGTCAAACTCACCTACTTCGTCACGGACATCGCCCACCTCCCCGCCATCCGCACGGCCCGCGCCGCCCACATACCCGACGATCGCCTCCCCGCCTCCTCCGCCGTCCAGGTCGCCGCCCTGGTGCGCCCCGAATTCCTGATGGAGATCGAGGCGTTCGCGGTCGTGAGCGGGTGAGCGGGTGAGCGGGTGAGCGGACCCCGGGTGCGCGAGACGGCCCTCGCCGGCTGCGACCGCGTGGCCGAGATCCGCGTCCACGGCTGGCGCACCGCGTACCGGGACCTGATGCCGCGCTCCTTCCTGGACGCGCTCAGCGTGGAGCGGGACGCCGAGCTGCGCCGCGCTCTGCTCGCGCGGGAAGACAGCAGGACGGTCGACCTGGTCGCCGTGGGAGCGCCTCCCGGCGAGCCGGGGCAGCCGGGGCAGCCGGGCGGGGACGGTGAAGTCCTGGGCCGGGCCTGCCACGGACCCCACCGGGACGGTGAGGTCGCCACCGATGACGCCGAGTTGTACGCCCTCTACGTCGATCCGCGGTGGCACGGCCACGGCATCGGGCACGGGCTGCCGGCGGAGTCCGTGCGCCGGTGCGCCGCGGCCAGACACCGCGGATGTCCCCGTGGGTGGTGGAGGGCAACACCCGCGCCCGGCGCTTCTACGAACGCGCCGGGTTCCGGGCCGACGGTGCCGTCGTCTCCTCCGAGGGTCGACGGTGTCGCCGTGCCCGAGGTGCGGTATGTCCGGGGGCTGAGCGGCTGAATGTCCGGGGGCTGAGCGGCTGAGGCGCGGTCAGTTGCGTTTCGGGAGACGGGCCAGGGCGTGGACCGCCGCTTCGGCCAGCGGGGGGTGGGCCAGGGCCTCGTCGAGGACCGGGCGGGCGCGGGCGTCGCCCAGGGCGCCGAGGCCCTCCACACAGGCCAGCGCCACCCGGCGGTAGGGGTCGTGCGGGTGCAGCCGGCGGCGCAGGGTGGTGATCAGCGCGGGCACGGACTCCGGGGCGCGCAGGGTGACGAGCAGGCGCACGGGGTGCAGGGCGTAGGCGACGCGGAGTTCGTTGGTGGCGAGGGCCGCCGCCGCGCGGGCCGTGCGGGGGTCGCCGAGGCGGCCCAGGGCGTACGCGGCGCTCGCGCAGCGCGGCGGGTCGCGGTGGTTGAGCAGCAGGACGAGGGACTCGAAGGCGCGCCGGTCACCCGCGAGGCCCAGCCGGAAAGCGGCCAGTTCCCTGGCCCACAGCGGCCGTCCCGCGGCGGTCAGGACGGCGGCCAGCTCGTCCGGGTCCTCGGTCCGCGCCAGTCGCCGGTACTCGGCCGTCCCTCCGGACTCCTGCCGTAAGCGTTCCGTGAGTGATCGCAACTCTTCGTCCACGAAGGCCACGATAGAGGCGTGCCGGGCCGCACGGGACACCCCGCGCGCAGCAAACTCAGGGGGCTAGCGCGCTCGTTACCCACGGGTTAAGCTCAGACGAGCGAGTTACCCACTCGCATCGACTCGTGGCGGCCTGGTGACGCAGCCACCGCGAGTGCCGTCGGTCCGGTGCCCCCTGGTACCGGCGCGTGTACCGCTGTACGACCCGGCTCCGGGACAGAGCCGGCCGGCCTCGTGCCGCACGGGCGTGTGCGCGTCCGCGGCGCGGGCTCCCGGGCGTGTGCGCCAGGACCTGACGGTCCTCGGCAGCCCGGCAACACCCGCACCCCCTCCCTCCGCACCCGGTGCGCCCGCTCGGCGCACCCGGTCGCGTTCCCAGTCGTCACCCCTCATTCCTGGAGTCCCGCGATGGCCGCTCCCCGCCCCGACACCCCCCTGTCCCCGCTCAAGACCGTGGCCGTCGTCGGCCTCGGCACCATGGGCACCGGCATCACCGAGGTCCTGGCCCGCGCCGGCCGCGAGGTCGTCGGCATCGACATCGACGAGGCCGCGACCGCCCGGTCCGTCGCCGCCCTGGAGTCCTCCACCGCCCGCGCCGTGGCGCGCGGCCGGCTGACCGAGCAGGAGCGCGCGGACGTCCTCGCCCGCGTGCGCACCTCGGCCGATCTGTCCGCCGCCGCCGACGCCGACCTGGTCATCGAGGTCGCGCCGGAGTCGTACGAGATCAAGCAGCAGATCTTCCGCGAGCTGGACCGCGTCGTGCGGCCCGGGACCATCCTGGCGACCGGCACCAACGCGCTGTCGGTGACCCGGCTCGCCGCCGACTCGGCCCGTCCCGAGCGCGTGCTCGGCCTGCACTTCTTCAACCCGGCCCCGGCGATGCGGCTGGTGGAGGTGGTCTCCTCGGTGCTGACCTCGCCACAGGCCGTCGCCGCCGTCACCGACCTCGCCGCCGAACTGGGCAAGGAGCCGGTCGCGGTCGGCGACCGGCCCGGATTCGTCGCCGACGGGCTGCTGTTCGGCTACCTCAACCAGGCCGCCGCGATGTACGAGGCCAAGTACGCCTCACGGGAGGACATCGACGCCGCGATGCGGCTCGGCTGCGGCCTGCCGATGGGCCCGCTCGCCCTGCTCGACCTGATCGGCGTGGACACCGCGCGCACCGTCCTGGAGGCCATGTACGCCGCCTCGCACGACCGGCTGCACGCGCCCGCGCCGATCCTCAGGCAGCTCAGCGAGGCGGGCCTGACCGGCCGCAAGGCGGGGCGCGGCTTCTACACCTACGAGTCGCCGGGCAGCGGCACCCTCGTGCGGGACGCCCTCACCCCGCCGGAGGGCGACGCGCCCGCCCCCGGCCGGCCCGTGCGCGTGATCGGGGTGGCCGGCTCGGGCACCATGGCGTCGGGCATCGCGGAGGTGTTCGCGAAGGCGGGCTACGAGGTGGTGCTCGCCGCGCGCACCGCCGGGAAGGCGGAGGCGGCCAGGGCCCGGATCGGCGGCTCGCTGGCGCGCTCGGTGGACCGGGGCCGGATGAGCGCCGAGACCGCCGCGCAGGCCCTCGACCGGATCACGGCCACCGGCACGTACGACGACTTCGCGGACGTCGACCTGGCGGTGGAGGCCGTCGCCGAGGACCTGGCCGTCAAGCAGCAGGTGTTCGCGACGCTGGACAAGGTCTGCAGGCCGGGCGCGGTGCTCGCCACCACCACGTCCTCGCTGCCGGTGATCGCCTGCGCCCGTGCCACCTCGCGCCCGCAGGACGTGGTCGGCATGCACTTCTTCAACCCGGCCCCGGCCATGAAGCTCGTCGAGGTGGTGCGCACGGTGCTGACGGCGGACGACGCCCACGCCACGGTCCGCGAGGTGTGCGCCGAGGTCCGCAAGCACCCGGTGGACTGCGGCGACCGGGCCGGTTTCATCGTCAACGCGCTGCTGTTCCCGTACCTCAACAACGCGATCAAGATGGTCCAGGAGCACTACGCGAGCCTCGACGACATCGACGCGGCGATGAAGCTGGGCGGCGGCTATCCGATGGGGCCCTTCGAACTGCTGGACGTGGTCGGTCTGGACGTCTCGCTGGCCATCGAGAAGGTGCTGCACCGCGAGTTCCGCGACCCGGGCCTGGCCCCGGCGCCCCTGCTGGAGCATCTGGTGGCCGCGGGCTGCCTCGGCCGCAAGACGGGCCGCGGCTTCCGTGAGCATGCCCGGCGCTGACCGCTCCGGCGGCCGGTCCCGGCCCGCGGAGGGACGATCGCGGCCGGCAGAGGAGCGGTGCGGGCCGGGCAGCGAGCGGTTCCGGGCCGCGAGGGAGTGGGGCGGTCTGCTGGACCCGGCCGCCCCGCCCCCGCCCGGCCAGGGTGGTGAAGGCCGGGGACCTGCGCATCGGGCCGCGCCCATGCAGTACGTTCAGGTCATGCCCCAGCCCGCCAAGTCCTCACGCACCCCCGCCACGCCCGACGCGCCGGAGAGCGCCGCGGGCTCCCGCGCCGCCGCGCAACGGCTCAAGATGCGCCGGGAGCTGGCCGCCGCCGCGATGGAGCTGTTCGCGACGAAGGGGTACGAGGCGACCACGGTCGACGAGATCGCCGCGGCGGCCGGGGTCGCCCGCCGCACCTTCTTCCGCCACTTCCGCTCCAAGGAAGAGGCGATCTTCCCCGACCACGACGACACCCTGATCCGGGCCGAGGCGGTGCTGAACGCCGCCCCCGCGCACGAGCATCCGCTCGACACGGTGTGCCGCGGCATCAAGGAGGTCATGAAGATGTACGCGGCGCGGCCGGAGATCTCGGTCGCCCGCTACAAGCTGACCCGCGAGGTGCCCACGCTGCGCGAGGCGGAGATCGCCTCGGTGGCCCGCTACGAGCGGCTGTTCACCCGCTATCTGCTGGGGCACTTCGACGAGCGGGCGCACGCCGACGACGCCAACGACGATCCGCTGCTGGCCGAGGTCGCCGCCTCGGCGGTGGTCACGGCGCACAACCACGTGCTGCGGCGCTGGCTGCGGGCGGACGGCCGGGGCGACGTGGAGACCCAGCTCGACCACGCGTTCGCGATCGTCCGCAGGACCTTCGGGACCGGGATCGGGGCCGGCCGCACCACGGCGGCGCCGGCCACCGCCGCCTCCTCGGCCGGGGCGCCCGGAGCGCCCGTGTCGCCCGCCGCCGTCTCCCGGCAGGGCGAGGTGCTGGTGACGGTCGCCCGGACCGACGCCCCGCTGGACGAGGTCATGCGCGCCATCGAGGAGGCACTGAGGGAGCGCTGAGCCACGACCGCTGTGCCGACGGCCACCCCCTCGGGGGTGGCCGTTTTGGTGTGTCCGGGCCTGTTTTCGAGCGATCCTCCACCCGCGCACGATCGATCATCGCTCATCTGTCGGGTAAAGATTTCACCTGAGCGCAATATCTGGCACTCAGTGCCTTGTCAGCTGACACGCGGTGTCATACGTTGAAGGTGTCCGGGCTGTCCCGGCAGGCCCACCGCCTGCGCGCCCTGACGCCTGCGTCACAGGCACCCTCCCGCGCCACAAAGCGCCGCCACGCACCAGCCGCCGCACCCGCGGCAACCGCCGGACCGACGGCACCTCCTCTGCACCCCTCAGCAGCACCGACGTACCCCTCAGCGCCCCTCCCTCAGGGCGCTCACCGCCGGAGGCAACACCGTGACCGTGAAGGACATCCTGGACGCGATCCAGTCCCCGGACGCCACGTCCGCCGACTTCGCCGCCCTGCCGCTCCCCGAGTCGTACCGCGCGATCACCGTGCACAAGGACGAGACGGAGATGTTCGCCGGGCTGGAGACCCGCGACAAGGACCCGCGCAAGTCGCTGCACCTCGACGAGGTGCCCCTGCCCGAACTCGGGCCGGGCGAGGCCCTGGTGGCCGTCATGGCCTCCTCGGTCAACTACAACTCGGTGTGGACCTCGATCTTCGAGCCGCTGTCCACGTTCGGCTTCCTGGAGCGCTACGGCAAGGTCAGCGAGCTGACCCGCCGCCACGACCTGCCGTACCACATCATCGGTTCCGACCTCGCGGGCGTGGTCCTGCGCACCGGGCCCGGCGTCAACGCCTGGCACCCCGGCGACGAGGTCGTCGCGCACTGCCTGTCCGTCGAACTGGAGTCGTCCGACGGCCACAACGACACCATGCTCGACCCCGAGCAGCGCATCTGGGGCTTCGAGACCAACTTCGGCGGCCTGGCAGAGCTCGCACTGGTGAAGTCCAACCAGCTGATGCCCAAGCCGGACCACCTCAGCTGGGAGGAGGCCGCCGCCCCCGGCCTGGTCAACTCCACCGCCTACCGCCAGCTCGTCTCCCGCAACGGCGCCGGCATGAAGCAGGGCGACAACGTGCTCATCTGGGGCGCGAGCGGCGGACTCGGCTCGTACGCCACGCAGTTCGCGCTGGCCGGCGGCGCCACCCCGATCTGTGTCGTCTCCTCGCCGCAGAAGGCCGAGCTGTGCCGGGCCATGGGCGCCGAGGCGATCATCGACCGCACCGCCGAGGACTTCCGGTTCTGGAGGAACGAGCACGAGCAGGACCCGCGCGAGTGGAAGCGCTTCGGCAAGCGCATCCGCGAACTCACCGGCGGCGAGGACGTCGACATCGTCTTCGAGCACCCCGGCCGCGAGACCTTCGGCGCCTCCGTCTACGTCACCCGCAAGGGGGGCACCATCGTCACCTGCGCCTCCACCTCGGGCTACCACCACGAGTACGACAACCGCTACCTGTGGATGTCGCTGAAGCGCATCATCGGCTCGCACTTCGCCAACTACCGCGAGGCGTGGGAGGCCAACCGCCTGATCGCCAAGGGGAAGATCCACCCGACGCTCTCCAAGGTCTACGCCCTGGAGGACACCGGGCAGGCCGCCCACGACGTGCACCGCAACGCCCACCAGGGCAAGGTCGGCGTGCTCTGCATGGCCCCCGAGGAGGGCCTCGGGGTGCGCGACACGGAGCTGCGCGCCCGGCACGCCGACGCCATCAACCGCTTCCGGAACGTCTGAGGGACCCATGACTGAGCGTCAGACCGCGCAGCCGCCGAAGGAGCGCGACCGGCCCTGGCTCATGCGCACCTACGCCGGCCACTCCACGGCCGAGGCGTCCAACGAGCTGTACCGGCGCAACCTCGCCAAGGGCCAGACCGGCCTGTCGGTGGCGTTCGACCTGCCGACGCAGACCGGCTACGACCCCGACCACGTCCTCGCGCGCGGCGAGGTCGGCCGGGTCGGCGTGCCGGTCGCGCACCTCGGTGACATGCGCCGGCTGTTCCGGGACATCCCCCTGGAGCAGATGAACACCTCGATGACCATCAACGCCACCGCGATGTGGCTGCTGGCGCTCTACCAGGTCGTCGCCGAGGAGCAGGGCGCGGACATCACCCGGCTCCAGGGCACGACCCAGAACGACATCGTCAAGGAGTACCTGTCCCGGGGCACCCATGTGTTCCCGCCGGGTCCCTCGCTGCGCCTGACGACGGACATGATCGCGTACACCGTCTCCCACATCCCCCGGTGGAACCCGATCAACATCTGCAGCTACCACCTCCAGGAGGCCGGGGCCACACCGGTGCAGGAGATCGCCTATGCGATGTCCACGGCGATCGCCGTCCTGGACGCGGTGCGCGACAGCGGCCAGGTGCCGCCGGAGCGCATGGGCGAGGTGGTGGGCCGGATCTCCTTCTTCGTGAACGCGGGGGTCCGCTTCATCGAGGAGATGTGCAAGATGCGCGCCTTCGGCCGCATCTGGGACCAGGTCACCCGGGAGCGCTACGGCATCGAGAACCCGAAGCACCGCCGCTTCCGCTACGGCGTCCAGGTCAACTCGCTCGGCCTGACCGAGGCGCAGCCGGAGAACAACGTCCAGCGGATCGTCCTGGAGATGCTGGCCGTCACCCTCTCCAAGGACGCCCGCGCCCGCGCCGTGCAGCTGCCGGCCTGGAACGAGGCCCTGGGCCTGCCCCGCCCCTGGGACCAGCAGTGGTCGCTGCGCATCCAGCAGGTGCTCGCCTACGAGTCCGACCTGCTGGAGTACGACGACATCTTCGAGGGTTCGAAGGTGATCGAGACGAAGGTGGACGAGCTGGTCCGCCCGGTGCTCGGCGAGATGGACCACATCCAGCGCCTCGGCGGCGCGCTGGCCGCCGTGGAGTCCGGCTATCTGAAGTCGCAGCTGGTCGCCTCGCACGCCGAGCGCCGGGGCCGGATCGAGTCCGGCCAGGAGAAGATCATCGGCGTCAACGTCTTCGAGGGCACCGAGCCGAACCCGCTCACCGCCGATCTCGACACGGCGATCCAGACGGTGGACCCGGCGGTCGAGGACCGCGTCGTCGAGGCGGTCGAGCAGTGGCGCACCACGCGACAGGAGTCCTCCGACCGGCAGGGCATGGGCGATCCGTTCCACTTCCCGACCGTGCGGCAGGCGCTCGACCGGCTCAAGGAGGCGGCCGCGGGCACGGAGAACCTGATGGAGGCCACTCTGGAGTGCGCCCGCGCCGGGGTGACGACCGGCGAGTGGGCCGGGGCGCTGCGCGAGGTGTTCGGCGAGTTCCGGGCGCCGACCGGGGTGTCGTCCGCGCCGGTGGCCGTCACCGCCGAGGAGGGCTCGGCCCTGTCCGGGGTGCGTCGCAAGGTGGACCTGACCGCGCGCGAACTGGGCGTGGGCAAGCTGCGCTTCCTGGTCGGCAAGCCGGGTCTCGACGGCCACTCCAACGGCGCCGAGCAGATCGCCGTACGGGCCCGTGACGCCGGGTTCGAGGTGGTCTACCAGGGCATCCGGCTCACCCCCGAGCAGATCGTGGACGCGGCGCTCGCCGAGGACGTGCACGCGGTCGGCCTGTCCATCCTGTCCGGCTCGCACGCGCGGCTGGTGCCGGACGTGCTGGAGCGGCTGCGTGTGGCCGGTGCCACAGACATCCCGGTGATCGCCGGTGGCATCATCCCAGGCGGTGACGCCGAACAGCTGAGGGCCGCCGGAGTGGCCGCCGTCTTCACCCCGAAGGACTTCGACATCACCGGCATCATCGGTCGCATCGTCGACGAGATCCGGAAAGCGAACAAGCTCGACCCCCTGGAGGTTCCCGTATGACCAGCCCCGCTCCCCAGGCCGACCGTCTGCGTCCGCGGCGCTCGTGCCTGGCCGTCCCGGGCAGCAACCCGCGCTTCCTGGAGAAGGCGCAGGGACTTCCCGCCGACCAGGTCTTCCTGGACCTGGAGGACGCGTGCGCGCCGCTGGCCAAGCCCGAGGCGCGGCACACCATCGTCAAGTTCCTCAACGAGGGCGACTGGACGGGCAAGACCCGGGTGGTCCGGGTCAACGACTGGACGACCGAGTGGACGTACCGGGACGTCGTCACCGTGGTGGAGGGCGCCGGCCAGAACCTGGACTGCGTCATGCTGCCCAAGGTGCAGAGCGCCCAGCAGGTGGTGGCGCTCGACCTGCTGCTGACGCAGATCGAGAAGACCATGGGCTTCGAGGTGGGCCGTATCGGCATCGAGGCGCAGATCGAGAACGCGCAGGGCCTCAACCACGTCAACGAGATCGCCGCGGCCTCCCCGCGCCTGGAGACGATCGTCTTCGGACCGGCCGACTTCATGGCCTCCATCAACATGAAGACGCTGGTCGTGGGCGAGCAGCCGCCGGGCTATCCGGCGGACGCCTACCACTACATCCTGATGAAGATCCTGATGGCCGCCCGCGCCCACGACCTCCAGGCGATCGACGGCCCCTATCTCCAGATCCGCGACGTCGACGGCTTCCGCACGGTCGCGGGGCGCGCCGCCGCGCTCGGCTTCGACGGCAAGTGGGTGCTGCACCCCGGCCAGGTCGAGGCCGCCAACGAGGTCTTCTCGCCCTCGCAGGAGGACTACGACCACGCCGAGCTGATCCTGGACGCGTACGAGTACTGCACGTCCGAGGCGGGCGGCAAGAAGGGCTCGGCGATGCTCGGCGACGAGATGATCGACGAGGCCAGCCGCAAGATGGCCCTGGTCGTGGCGGGCAAGGGACGGGCGGCCGGGATGCGGCGCACGTCGAAGTTCGAGATCCCGGAGGGCTGAGCGCGATGCGGTTCGGACGCACCTACGAGGAGTTCGAGGTCGGCGCGGTCTACAAGCACTGGCCCGGCAAGACGGTCACCGAGTACGACGACCATCTGTTCTGTCTGCTCACCATGAACCACCACCCGCTCCACCTGGACGCGCACTACGCCGAGTCGACGACGGACTTCGGCAGGAACGTCGTCGTGGGCAACTACATCTACTCGCTGCTGCTCGGCATGTCCGTGCCGGACGTCTCCGGCAAGGCGATCGCCAACCTGGAGATCGAGTCGCTCAGGCACGTGGCGCCGACCTTCCACGGCGACACGCTCTACGGCGAGACGACGGTGCTGGACAAGTGGCCGTCGAAGTCGAAGGACGACCGCGGCATCGTGCACGTCGAGACCAAGGGCTACAAGCAGGACGGCACCCTCGTGTGCGTCTTCCGCCGCAAGGTGATGGTGCCGACCGGGACGTACATCGAGGAGCGCGGCTGGGGGCCCCTCCCAGGCCATTCAGGCACTGGGGGAGAGCAGCCCGGCCGGCCCGAGCTGAAGGAACAGGGGAAGTAGATGAGCCGTCTCGCCCAGACCCACGGTCTCACCGACGTCCAGCAGGAGATCGTCTCCACCGTGCGGGACTTCGTCGACAAGGAGATCATCCCGGTCGCGACCGAGCTGGAGCACCGCGACGAGTACCCGCAGCAGATCGTGGACGGCCTCAAGGAGCTGGGGCTGTTCGGTCTGATGATCCCCGAGGAGTACGGGGGCCTGGGCGAGTCGCTGCTGACGTACGCGCTGTGCGTGGAGGAGATCGCGCGCGGCTGGATGTCGGTGTCCGGCATCATCAACACCCACTTCATCGTCGCGTACATGCTCAAGCAGCACGGGACGCGGGAGCAGAAGGACCACTTCCTGCCGAGGATGGCCCTCGGCGACATCCGCGGCGCCTTCTCGATGTCGGAGCCGGCGCTCGGCTCGGACGTGTCGGCCATCACGTCCAAGGCGGTGCGCGACGGCGACGAGTACGTCCTGACCGGGCAGAAGATGTGGCTGACCAACGGCGGTACGTCCTCGCTGGTCGCGGTGCTGGTGCGCAGTGACGAGGGTCACCCCGAGGGGACGGCCCCGCACAAGTCGATGACGACCTTCCTGGTGGAGAAGGAGCCCGGCTTCGGCGAGGTCCGGCCCGGTCTGACCATTCCCGGGAAGATCGACAAGATGGGCTACAAGGGCGTCGACACCACCGAGCTGATCATGGACGGGCTGCGGGTCCCGGCCGACCGGGTGCTCGGCGGCGCCACCGGCCGGGGCTTCTACCAGATGATGGACGGGGTCGAGGTCGGCCGGGTGAACGTGGCGGCCCGCGGCTGCGGGGTCGCCCGGCGCGCCTTCGAGCTGGGTGTGGGCTACGCCCAGCAGCGGCACACCTTCGGCAAGCCGATCGCCCGGCACCAGGCCATCCAGTTCAAGCTGGCGGAGATGGCCACCAAGGTCGAGGCGGCCCATGCGATGATGGTGAACGCGGCCCGGAAGAAGGATTCCGGACAGCGCAACGACCTGGAGGCGGGCATGGCGAAATACCTGGCCTCCGAGTACTGCAAGGAGGTCGTCGAGGACGCCTTCCGGATCCACGGCGGCTACGGCTTCTCCAAGGAGTACGAGATCGAGCGCCTGTACCGCGAGGCGCCGATGCTGCTCATCGGTGAAGGTACCGCCGAGATCCAGAAAATGATCATCGGCCGGCGACTGCTCGAAGAGTATCGAATCCAGGGCTGAATGTCCGCATACGGGGTGTTTTCACCGAGAAGAAGATCACACCCCGTCAGCGGTCTTCGGCCGCCGACTCGGCTTCCCGGCTTACCCAGTTGTGGCCCTTAACCGCTACGATCGCGGAAAGCCGCCGTCCCCCGTCGAGAGCGCGGCATCATCCGCTACGAAGGTCATCCATGCCCCACAGCCAAACCTCTGCACCTCGCGACAGCCTCGCCGGCGTACGCCTCGCGCGCGGAGCATCGCCGTGGCTTCTGCCGACCGTCGCCACCGCAGCCGTCAGCCTGGTCCGCGCCCGCCGCTCGGGCGTGGCCAAGGCCGTGGCCGTCCCCGCCACCGCGCTCGCGGCGGGGATGCTGTGGTTCTTCCGCGACCCCGAGCGCGAGATCGCCCAGGGCCGGGTCATCTCGCCCGCCGACGGTGTGGTGCAGAGCATCATGCCGTGGAAGGACGGCCGTACCCGCGTCGCCATCTTCATGAGCCCGCTGAACGTCCATGTGAACCGCGCCCCGCTCTCCGGCACGGTCACCTCGGTCGAACACGTCCCCGGCGGGTTCGTTCCGGCGTTCAACAAGGAGAGCGAGAACAACGAGCGGGTCGTCTGGCACTTCGACACCGAGCTCGGCGACATCGAGATGATCCAGATCGCCGGCGCGGTGGCCCGCCGCATCGTCCCCTACATCCCGTCCGGCACCAAGGTCGAGCAGGGCGAGCGGATCGGTCTGATCCGCTTCGGCTCCCGCGTCGACCTGTACCTGCCCGAGGGTGTGGAGGTCGCGGTCGAGGTCGGCCAGAAGACCGTGGCTGGGGTGACTCGCATTGACCGTGATTGATCCAGAGACCCAGGCCGGCTGGGTGCCCGAGGCCGACGAGCTGGACGACGAGGAGGAGATGCCTCTCTCGCTCCGCCTCTCGATAGCGGACACCCTCACCCTGGGCAACGCCACGTGCGGCTTCATGGCCGTCTACTTCACCACCACCGGCATCCTGATCCCGCACCTCACCGGGAGCCAGGAGAACGGCATGGCCCGGCACAGCGCCGCCACGGCGGTCATCCTGATGCTGTGCGCGGCGGTCTTCGACCTGTTCGACGGCCTGGTGGCGCGCAAGCTGCGCTCCTCCCCCATGGGAGCGGAGCTGGACAACCTCTCCGACCTGATCAGCTTCGGCCTGGCCCCGGCGTACTTCGTCCTGGTCTACGGCATGGTCGCCGACGACGCCCACCAGCGGATGGCGGCGCTCGGCGCGATCGTGGTGCTCCTCGCGGTCGTCCTGCGCCTGGCCAGATTCTCCTGCGTGACCATGAAGGACGGCGTCTTCCAGGGCATGCCCTCGCCGTTCGGCGCACTGACGGTGGTCTCCGTCGTCCTGCTGGAGCTGCCCTTCGTGGCGACGCTGCTGGCGATCGTGGGCACCGCGTGGCTGATGGTGAGCCGCGTGGAGTACCCGAAGCCGCGGGGCCGCCTCGCGGTGGCGATGCTCTCCTGGATCGTGCTGTCCATGGGCCTGCTGGCCGCCTGGGCCTTCGACGCCCCGAGCGGTCAGCTGCTGCTCCAGACCGGCTGTGCGCTCCAGCTGGTGATGGGCGCGGTCATCCCGCTGTTCGCCACGGCCCGCCGGGTGAACAACTTCCGCGACAACCGGCGCGAGGCACGCGCGGCCCAGTTGCCGTAGCCGCCGCGACCCGCGAGAGGGAAGGGCCCCGGAACCGTACGGTTCCGGGGCCCTTCCCTCTTACGTGCGGCAGCTCAGCCCAGGAAGTCCGCGCCGATGCGCTCGGCGACCCGCTCCAAGATCGGACCGGCCTGCGCGATGCACCGGGCCACGTCCGGCTCGATGTCCGTCAGCGCGTACGCCCGGCGGATTCCCGCCCGGCCCAGCGCCTCCGGTGCCAGCGCGAGCCGCCCGCACACCGCGACGACCTCCTTGCCGGCCGCGCGCGCGGCGGCGGCGACCCCGGCCGGCGCCTTGCCGTGCAGGGTCTGCTCGTCCAGCGAACCCTCGCCGGTGATCACCAGGGACGCCCGCTCCAGCGCGGGCGCGAAGCCGAGCACATCGAGCATGACCTCGATCCCGGCGCGGAACCGGGCGCCGACGATCAGCGCGCCGTAACCGATGCCGCCGGCCGCCCCGGCGCCGGGCGAGGCCGCGTACGCGGCGGCCCGGGGCCCGATCGCCTCCTCCAGCACCTTCGCGTAGTGCGCGAGGGCCGCGTCCAGGGCCGCCACGTCCTCGGGCGAGGCGCCCTTCTGCGGCCCGTAGACCGCCGGGGCGCCCTTCGGGCCGGTCAGCGGATTGTCGACGTCGCTGGCGAGCACGAACTCGGTCTCGGCGAGCCGCGGGTCCAGGTCCGACAGATCCGCGTGCGCGAGATCGGCGAGACCGCCGCCGCCGGGCGCGAGCGGCGTACCGTCGGCGCGCCGGAAGCGCGCGCCCAGCGCGGACAGCATGCCCGCGCCGCCGTCCGTGGTCGCGCTGCCGCCGACGCCGAAGACCAGGGTGCGCGCCCCCGCGTCGAGCGCGGCCCGCAGCAGCTCGCCCGAGCCGTACGTGGACGCGGTCAGCGGCGCGAACACTCCCTCCGGGAGCCGCTGCAACCCGCTGGCCTCGGCCATCTCCACGACGGCGGTGTCGCCGCGCAGCGCGAACGCCGCCGTCACCTGCTCGCCGAGGGGCCCGGCGACCCGTACCTCCCGGCGCTCGAAACCGGCCGCGACCGCCGCGTCCACGGTGCCGTCCCCGCCGTCGGCCACGGGCAGCGCCTCGACCTCCAGGTCCGGCACGACCCTGCGCAACCCGGCCGTCACCCGCTCGGCGACCTGTACGGCCGTCAGCGAGCCCTTGAACTTGTCCGCGGCAACCAGCACCCTGCGGGTGCCCTGCACTGGAGCGTCCGCCACCTTGCATTCCCCTTGCTCTCCGGGCCCCGCACGTCAGGGGGCCAGTCGCGCCGCTGCGACCATAACCGGCGACGCCCCCCGCCGTCATGCCCCGCCCGCCGGCTGAGAAGGGGCGGACGGCCCGGGAGCGGGCCCGCCCGTGACCTCGGCGGCCCCGGCGGTGCCACCCCCGCTACCCTTCGTCGGATGACGACTCCTGACCTCCCCGACTACGCCACCTACATCGCCGGTCTCCCCCGCGTCCTGGCCGGTGCCGCCACCCTCTTCCGCGACGAGCGGGGCCGCGTGCTGCTCGTCGAGCCCAACTACCGGGACGGGTGGACGCTGCCGGGCGGCACCATCGAGTCGGACACCGGCGAGAGCCCCCGCCAGGGAGCCCGCCGCGAGACGCTGGAGGAGATCGGCCTGGACCGCGAACCGGGCCGGCTGCTCGCGGTCGACTGGGTGCCCGGCACCGCCCGGCCGCCGCTGGTCGCCTACGTCTACGACGGCGGGGTCCTGGCCGCGGAGGACCTGAAGGCGATCCGGCTCCAGGAGGAGGAACTGCTCTCCTGGCGCCTGGTGGCACGCGACGACCTCGCCGCCCATCTGCCGGGGTCCCTGGGCCGCCGTGTCCTGACCGCCCTCGACGTGCTCACCCGCGGCGGCGACACGGCGGAACTGGAGAACGGCCACCGCGTCGGCTGACCCGGCACCGGCCACCGGGCCGCCGCCGGGCCGCTTCCGGATATCCGTTCGCCCGGCCGCCCGGCCCGCCCTACCCTCGGTCGCATGACCAAGCCCCTCGTCGCCCTGCTCAGCGGGGCCGGGATCTCCACCGACTCCGGCATCCCGGACTACCGCGGCCCGAACGGGGTCTGGCGCAAGGACCCCGAGGCCGAGAAGCTCGTGACGTACACGTACTACATGGGCGATCCGGAGATCCGGCGGCGGTCCTGGCAGCTGCGGCGCAAGAACCGCGCGCTGACGGCCGAGCCGAACGCCGCGCACCGGGCCGTGGCCGAGCTGGAGCGGGCCGGGGTGCCGGTCCGGGTGATCACGCAGAACGTGGACGGGCTGCACCAGCTCGCCGGGATGCCCGCGCGCAAGGTGCTGGAACTGCACGGCAGCGTGCGCTCCGTCGTCTGCACGCGGTGTCACGCGCGCGGCTCCATGGCCGACGCCCTCGCCCGGGTCGAGGCGGGCGAGGACGATCCGCCGTGCCGGGAGTGCGGGGGGATCCTGAAGTCGGCCACGGTGATGTTCGGCGAACGGCTCGATCCGGTCGTGCTGGGCGAGGCCGTCGCGATCACCAAGGCGTGCCAGGTGTTCATCGCCGTCGGGACCAGCCTCCAGGTGCAGCCGGCGGCCGGGCTGGCCGCTCTCGCCGCCGAGCACGGCGCCCGGCTCGTCATCGTCAACGCCGAGCCGACCCCGTACGACGGCATCGCCGACGAGGTGATCCGCGAGCCCATCGGGACGGCCCTGCCCGCGCTGCTGGCCGCTCTGCGCGACGGCGGCGCCCGAGGCGCCTGAGGGCGGGGCGGGCAGGGGGGCCGGTCAGGGCGGGCGGACCTCAGAAGAGGCCGGCGCCGGCGCCCTGTTCGAAGTCGAGCAGGCGGCGCTTGCGGGCGAGGCCGCCGCCGTAGCCGGTGAGGCTGCCGCCGGCGCCGATGACGCGGTGGCAGGGGACGATGATGCCGATGGGGTTCTTGCCGTTGGCGAGGCCGACCGCGCGGGAGGCCCCGGGGGCGCCGAGGGCGTGGGCGAGTTCGCCGTAGGTGCGGGTCTCGCCGTACGGGATCCGGCGCAGCTGCTCCCAGACCCGGCGCTGGAAGGGCGTCCCGGCCAGCCGCAGGGGGAGGGTGAACTCCCGCAGGCGGCCGGAGAAGTAGGCGTCGAGCTGGTCCGCCGCCGCGCCGAGGGGTCCGGTGCCGTCAGCGGGTTCACCGAAGGACTCCTGGGGCGGGCGGTGGCGCTGGTCGGTCATGTACAGACCGCACAGGACCCCGTCGTCGGCGACGAGGGTGAGCGGGCCGTAGGGGCTGTCGATGACGGTGTGCTGCTTCATGGCGGTGCGTCCTCGCACGGGCGGATCGGACGGGCGGGTGGGACAGGCAGGTGGGACGGGCGGGTGGAACAGGCAGGTGGGACAGGCTCGGCGGGCGGGTCAGACGGGCAGGAAGTTGATCGGGTGGTTGTCGGTGGCCCACAGGTACTGCACGGCGTAGGCCCGCCAGGGGCGCCAGGCGGCGGCGCGCGCGGTGAGGGCGGCCGGGGTGGACGGCAGGCCCAGCTCCCGGGCGGCGCGGCGGATGCCGAGGTCGGTGGGGAGGAAGGCGTCCGGGTCGCCGAGGGCGCGCATCGCGATGACGTCGGCCGTCCAGGGGCCGAAGCCGGGCAGGGCCAGGAGCTGGGCGCGGGTCTCGGGCCAGTCGCTCTCCACGCCCAGACGCAGGCTGCCGTCCGCGAGCCGGCCGACCAGGGTGGTGAAGGTGGCGCGCCGGGTTCGGGGCATGGCCAGCGACTCCGGGTCGAGGGCGGCCAGTGCCCCGGGGGCGGGGAAGAGATGGGTGAGGCCGCCCTCGGGGTCGTCGACGGGCTCGCCGTGCGCGGTGACCAGGCGGGCCGCGTGGGTGCGCGCGGCGGCCGTGGAGACCTGCTGGCCGAGCACGGCCCGGACGGCGAACTCGGCCTCGTCGACCGTGCGCGGCACACGGCGGCCGGGAGCCTTGTCGACCAGGGGCGCGAGCACGGGGTCGGCGCGCAGCTGGTCGTCGACGGCGACCGGGTCGGCGTCGAGGTCGAGCATCCGGCGGCAGCGGCTGATGGCGACGGGCAGATCCCGCAGATCGCTGAGGGTGAGCCGGCAGGCGATGTGGTCCGGGCGCGGGGTGAGCGCGGTGATGCCGTGGCCGTAGGGCAGCCGCAGCGTCCGGCGGAAGGCGCCGTCGCGCCACTCCTCGACGCCGGGGACGGCGGTGGCCGCGAGATGGCCGAAGAGGTTGTCCGGGTTGAGCGGGGCGCGGAAGGGGAGGCGCAGGGTGAGCGCGCCCGGGGCGGCGGGCTGCGCCGCCCGGCCGGCGGGGGCCTTCGGCGCGCGGGTGCGCAGGTCGCTCGGGGTGAGCGCGAAGACCTCCCGCACGGTGTCGTTGAAGGAGCGGATCGAGGAGAAGCCGGCGGCGAAGGCGATCTCCGCCATCGGCAGCGCGGTGGTCTCGATCAGCAGCCGGGCGGTCTGGGCGCGCTGGGCGCGGGCGAGCGCGAGCGGTCCCGCGCCGAGTTCGGCCAGGAGCTGGCGTTCGATCTGGCGGGTGCTGTAGCCGAGGCGGGTGGCGAGGCCCGGTACGCCGTCGCGGTCCACGACGCCGTCGGCGATGAGCCGCATGGCGCGCGCCACCAGGTCCGCGCGCCGGTTCCACTCCGGTGAGCCGGGGCTCGTGTCGGGGCGGCAGCGTGTGCAGGCGCGGAACCCGGCCTGCTGGCAGGAGGCCGCGCTCGGCAGGAAGGTCATGTTCTCCGGCTTGGGCGGCACGGCGGGGCAGCTGGGCCGGCAGTAGATGCGAGTGGTCAGGACGGCGGTGAAGAACCAGCCGTCGAAGCGTGCGTCCTTGGACTGGACGGCGCGTACGCAGCGCGTCCGGTCGGTGTGCATCCCCTTCTGCATGGCTCCAGGAAACAGCATCGGCGCCCCGCTGGGCTGGCGAGAATCCGACATGGACCTTGCGTGCCCAGGGCGGCTCCGGATCACGCCCCGGGAGACGGCCCTCCTCCCCCTCCTCCCCCCCTCCCCCTTCTCCGGCCGCTCCTCCACCGCGCCCCGCCGCTCCCCCGGCTGCTCCGGGGTGGGCCGGTGCCGGGCGCCGTCGCGGTGCGCGGCGCCCGGCCGGACTCAGGTGGACGCCTGGCCGCTGTCCTTCAGGGCGCCCCAGCCGTGCCAGCGGTCCACCTCGATCCACGCGCTGACGCGGGGCCGGACCCGGTCGGGGTAGGGCTCGCCGGTGTAGTGCCGGGCGATCCGGTCGATGTCGGCCAGGCCGTCGTCCGGGCGCAGCTCGGCGACCCGGCCGATCAGGGTGACGTGCGTGTACCAGTCGTCGCCGTTCAGGACGGTGAGGGTGACGCGCGGGTCGCGGCGCAGATGCCCGAGGCGCACCCGGCCCTCGTCCAGGCTGATCAGCACGCGCGGGTCGTCCCACACGTACCAGGTGGGCGTGGACACCGGCGCGCCGTCCGCGCGCAGGGTGGCCATGACACAGGGGTTGGGACGGCGCAGCAGGGCGACGGCCTCGGCGGGCAGCGGGGGCTTGGACATGAGGCGGCTCCTGTGGGGTGGGGGGAGGCGTTCCGTCGGTCGTGAGGTCATGAGGTCATGAGGTCATAAGGTCGTGAGGTCATGCGGTCGTGAGGGCTGGGCTTGGGGATCATCGTGCCCGTCCCGGCCGCCGGTGCGGCGGGGCGGGGGGTCCGGGGGCGGGGTGTCCGGGGGCCGGGGGTCCGATCGGGTCGGCTCAGTCGAGCTGGGCCGCGAACGCCTGGTACGCCGGTTCGTCGAAAAGGACGAACCTGATCTCCGCCACCGCGGTCCGCGTCCCGCGCACCGTCTCGACGGCGACGCGGGCGGCGTCGTCGAGCGGCCAGCGGTAGACACCGGTGGAGATCGCGGGGAAAGCGACCGTACGGGCGCCCAGCTCGTCGGCGACGCGCAGGGACTCGCGGTAGCAGGAGGCGAGGAGCGCCGGGTCGCTGCCCGGCCCCTGGTACACCGGGCCGACGGTGTGGATCACCCAGCGGGCGTCCAGCGCGCCCGCCGTGGTGGCGACGGCCTGTCCGGTGGGCAGCCCCCTGCCGTACCGGGAGGCTCGCAGGGCGCGGCACTCCTCCAGGACGGCGGGTCCGCCGCGGCGGTGGATGGCGCCGTCGACCCCGCCGCCGCCGAGCAGGGAGGAGTTGGCGGCGTTGACGAGGGCGTCGGCGCTCTGCCGGGTGATGTCGCCGCGGACGAGGACGAGGGCGGGAGCGGACGGGGGCACGGGCGCGGGACCATGGGTCATGTCTGGCGCAGCCTCCTCCACACGGCCTTGGCCGCGTTGTGCCCGGACATGCCGTGCACACCCGGTCCCGGCGGGGTGGCCGAGGAGCAGATGAAGACGGCCGGGTGCGGGGTGTGGTACGGGAACAGGGTGAGCCTGGGCCGCAGCAGGATCTGGAGCCCGGAGACCGCGCCGGTCGCGATGTCGCCGCCGACGTAGTTGGCGTTGCGGTGGGCGAGCTGGGCCGGGCCCGCGGTGGCGCGGGCGAGGACGCGGTCGCGGAAACCGGGGGCGAAGCGCTCCAGTTGGCGTTCGATGGCGTCGGTGAGGTCGCCGTCCCAGCCGGCCGGCACATGTCCGTACGCCCAGAAGACATGCTTGCCCTCGGGGGCGCGGGTGGGGTCCACGACCGTGGGCTGGACGGTGATGAGGAAGGGTCTCTCGGGTGCGCGGCCCTCGCGGGCGGCGGCGCGCAGGGCGGTGCCGATCTCGGCGCTGTCCGCCCCGATCTGCACGGTCCCGGCGGTGCGGGCCTCCTCGGCGGTCCACGGGACGGGTCCGTCCAGCGCGTAGTCGATCTTGAAGACGCCGGGTCCGTACCGGTACGCGTCGTAGTAGCGGCCGAGTCCGGCGATCCGGGCCAGGGCGGTGGGCGAGGTGTCGAAGACGTAGGCGCGGGCGGGCGGCAGGTCGTCCAGGCGCTTGACCTCGTAGTCGGTGTGCACGGCGCCGCCGAGGTCATTGAGGTACGCGGCGAGGGCGTCGGAGATCGACTGGGAGCCGCCGCGGGCCAGCGGCCAGCCGCGGGCGTGCGCGGCCAGGCAGAAGACCAGGCCGACGGCGCTGGTGGCCAACCCGCCCAGGGGGGCCATGACATGGGCGACGAGTCCGGCGAAGAGCGTCCTGGCCCGCTCGTCGCGGAAGCGGCGGCTCAGCCAGGTCGAGGGGGGCAGTCCGGCGAGTCCGAAGCGGGCGAGGGTGACCGGGTCGCGGGGCAGTGCGGTCAGCGGCAGGGACATGAAGTCCCGGGCCAGGGTGTCCCAGTGGGGCAGGAACGGCTGGACGAGCCTGCGGTACGTGCCCGCGTCGCGCGCGCCGAAGGAGGCCGCGGTCTCGGCGACGGAGCGGGCCAGGACGGCCGCGGTGCCGTCCGGGAAGGGGTGGGCCATGGGCAGCTCGGGATGGAGCCACTCCAGCCCGTACCGCTCCAGGGGAAGGGCGCGGAACGCCGGTGAGTTGACGGCGAGCGGGTGGGCGGCCGAGCACGGGTCGTGCCGGAAGCCGGGGAGGGTCAGCTCCTCGGTGCGGGCGCCGCCGCCGACCGTGCCGCGCGCCTCGAACACAGCTGTGGAGAAGCCGCGGCGGGCCAGCTCCACGGCGGCGGTCAGGCCGTTCGGCCCCGCGCCCACCACCACGACATCGAGCATCGACGGCACCTTCGGACCCCTTCGTCAGCCGATGGCCACGCGGACCTGTCGTCGGGGGCCAGGATATGCCGCCGCACCGACACACCCGACCGCAGGGCGCCACGGCCGACCGGGGCACCCGCCGGACCCACCGGGCGGCAACCGGAGCGACCGCGCACGCCCGCGCACGCCCCGGCCGGGGAGGGGCAGGATCGAGTGGGCCGGCGGTCTCAGACGGGACAGCGGACTCGGACGGGACAGCGGACTCGGACGGGACAGCGGACTCGGACGGAACGGCGGGCTCGGACGAGGCGGCGGACTCGGACGGGACCGGCCGATCTCCCCTCACGCGGCGGTCCGCGCCCAGCTCACCCACCGATCCGCGCCCTGCTCACCCACCGGCCAGCCCCCTGCTCACCCACCGGTCAGCCCCCTGCTCATCCAGCGGCCAGCGCCTCGATCACCCGGCGGGCGGTGGCCTCGTCCCGCGCGGCGGTGAACGGCAGGGCGTTGCCCCCGGTGAGGCGGAACGGCTCGCCGGTGCGGGTCAGCTGGATGCCGCCCGCCTCCTCGACCAGCAGCAGACCGGCCGCGTGGTCCCAGGCTGCCTCCCAGGTGAACGCGGTGGCGTCCAACGCGCCGCTCGCGACGGCGAGATACTCCAGCCCGGCCGAGCCGCAGGGGCGCGGCGCCAGGCCGTCGGTGCGCAGACCGCGCAGGGTGCGCTTCTGCTCGTTGGTGGTGTAGTCCGGGTGGGAGTGCGCCACTTCGAGGGCGCGGCCCGGCTCGGGGCTGCCGGAGCGCAGCGGCCGGCCGTCGAGGCGGGCGCCGTGCCCGCGGACGGCGGTGGCGAGCCGGTCCTGCGCCGGGGCGTAGGTCCAGGAGGCCAGGACCGCGCCGCGCAGGGTGAGGGCGACCAGCGTGCAGAAGCCGGGGTCGCCGTGCACGAACTGCCGGGTGCCGTCGACCGGGTCCACGATCCAGACCGGAACGTCGGCGCCTATCGCGTCGTAGACCGCCGGGTCGGCGTGCACCGCTTCCTCGCCGACGACCAGGGAGCCGGGCAGCAGGTCGGCGAGCGTGTCGGTGAGATAGCGCTCGGCGAGCCGGTCCGCGTCCGTGACCAGGTCGTGCGGTCCGGACTTCTGGTCGACCTCGTGCTCGGCGAGCCGTCGGAAGCGGGGCATGATCTCGGCCGCGGCGGCCTTGCGGACCGCCTCCTCGACGTCGGACGAGCGCTCCGCGAGAAACTCTTCGATGGTTTCCGTCTCTTCGATCATGCCTCCATGAGAGCACAGCCCACTGACAACGCCCCCCGCACCGGTGTATTCCAGGTGGAATCACCGTGAACTCCCGGCGCCGACCGCCCGAAGCCCGCTACCCCTTCTATCCCGTTCCGTCCCATTCCGGCCGCCGTGTGAAGCCCCCTCAGCGGCCGACCGCGTAGCCCTGCATCCCGCGCGGGTTGGCCGCCGCCGACAGGATGCCGGTGCGCGGGTCCCGGGCGACCGCGCACAGCCGCCCCTCCGACCAGGCGCCGCCGACCGTGACGTCGTGTCCGCGGCGGCGCAGCCCGGCGACGACCTCCGGGTCCGTACGGGACTCCACGGTGACGGACCCGGGGCGCATGCCGCGCGGGTAGAAGGACCCGGGGAAGGAGTCGTTGTGCCAGTTCGGGGCGTCGACGGCGCCTTGCAGGTCGAGGCCGCCGCGGACGGCGGGGCGCAGCGCGAGGGCCAGGAAGAAGTGCAGTTGCCACTGGTCCTGCTGGTCGCCGCCGGGTGTGCCGAAGGCCAGGACGGGTTCGCCGTCGCGCAGGGCGAGCGAGGGCGTGAGGGTGGTACGCGGCCGGCGGCCGGGCGTCAGAGTGTTCGGCAGACCCTCCTCCAGCCAGGTCATCTGGAGCCGGGTGCCGAGCGGGAAGCCGAGTTCGGGGACGACGGGGTTGGACTGGAGCCAGCCGCCGCTGGGCGTGGCGGCGACCATGTTGCCCCAGCGGTCGACGACGTCGAGGTGGCAGGTGTCGCCGCGGGTCGCGCCGTCCGCGCCGACCTCGGGTTCGCCCGGCACGGGCGAGGTGGAGGGCTTGGCGACGGTGGGCTCGCCGACCCCCAGGGCGTCGAAGTCGCCGGGCTCGGCGGCGGCCCGGCAGGCGTGCGCGCTCAGCCGCGGCTCGCGCCCGTCCGGACTGCCGGGGCGCAGCTCGTAGGAGGCCCGCTCCCCGACCAGGGCGCGCCGTCCGGCGTTGTAGGCGTCGCCGAGCAGCGTGTCCAACGGTACGTCGGCGGCGTCCCCGTACCAGGCCTCCCGGTCGGCCATCGCGAGTTTGCAGTTCTCGATGAGGAGATGGACGTAGTCGGCCGAACCGTGGACCGGCGGCTCGGGCGGCAGCAGGGCGAGCTGCTGGAGGAAGGCGGGCCCCTGGCTCCAGGGTCCGGCCTTGCACAGGGTCCAGCCGTTCCAGTCGTACGTCACCGGGTCCTCGTACGTCGCGGACCAGCCGGCGAGGTCGGCGGCCGTGAGGGTGCCGGTGTGGTGTGCGCCGCTGGTGTCCAGCGTGGGGCGGCGGGCCTGGCGGACCAGTGCCTCGGCGATGAAGCCGGAGCGCCACACCTCGCGCGCGGCGTCGATCCGCGCCTCCCGGTCCCCGGCTCCCGCCGTCTCGGCCAGCAGCCGCTTCCAGGTGGCGGCGAGCGCGGGGTTGCGCAGCGGTTCGCCGGGACGGGGCGCCCGGCCGCCGGGCAGGTAGACCTCGGCCGAGGACGTCCACTCGGTCTCGAACAGCTCCCGCACCGTCTCGACGGTCTCCCCCACGCGCTCCACCGGCGGGTGCCCGTGCTCGGCGTATCCGATGGCGTACGCCAGGACGTCGTCGAGCGGCTTGGTGCCGTGGTCACGCAGGAGCAGCAGCCAGGCGTCGAAGGCGCCCGGGACGGCGGCGGCGAGCGGCCCCGTGCCCGGCACCAGATCGAGTCCGAGCCCCCGGTAGTGCGCGGCGCTCGCCCCCGCCGGGGCGACCCCCTGCCCGCACAGCACCCGCACCGCACCGCCCGCCGGGGCGAGCAGGATCGGCACCTCCCCGGCCGGTCCGTTGAGATGCGGCTCCACCACATGCAGCACGAACGCCCCGGCCACGGCCGCGTCGAACGCGTTCCCGCCGCCCTCCAGCACGGCCATAGCCGACTGCGAGGCCAGCCAGTGCGTGGAGGACACCATGCCGAAGGTGCCCTGGAGGGTGGGGCGGGTGGTGAACAATCTGCCTCTCACCTCACTGTCCGCTGGTGTCGACATGAATGAGCGACCGCAGGACCGACGGCCGTGAACAGGTTCCACAGAGTCCCTCAGAGGTCGTCCCCATGTGCGGCATCAGTTATCCCGTGGTGCGGTCGAGTACTTCGATGGCATCCGACGGCGCTCGTACGGACACTGCCCCCACCGCCCAGACCGTGGCCGTCGCAAAGTACGCAACGGAAGCCCACTCCTCTCCCCCTCCATCACCCCGGGCATTTCCGAGCCGCTCTCAACTCTCTGGACGTTTGTTCCTGGCGGCTGCGGCGCCGGCCTCCATGGCCAGGCCGCCCCACACCGCGTAGTGATCCGGCTCGGATCCGGTGGTCTCCGGCTCCACCACCGCCGGACCGGGCGCGAAACAGCCGGCCCAGCCGTCCCTTTCCATGGGCTCCGCCGCAGACCCAGGCCCTCACCGACTTCATCCGCACCCGACCCATACAGGACACCGTCTGATGACCACACCCCACGCCCCGCGCCTCCCGCCGCAGCCGTGCCAACGGCGACGGCACCGTCTACCAGCCCAAGGACGGACGCTGGGAAGCCGCCGGATACGTCCTCGCCCCCGGCAACACCCGCAAGCGCATCCGCGTCTACGGCACCACCCGCAAGGATGCGCTCGCCAAGCTCACCGAGAAGATCGCCACCAGCAACCGCGGCGTCCCCATACCCACCGCACAAGGCAGTGTCGCCGCCTACCTGACGTACTGGCTGGAGAACGTCGCCGTCCACCAGCTCCGCGAGACCGCCCACACCCGCTACACCACCTGCGTCACCCAGTACCTCATTCCCGGTTCGGGTAAAAGGAAGTTCGCCAAGCTCGCCACCGAGGGCGTCCGCACCTCGCTGATCGGGCTGCGGACCGTCTGCCAGTGCTGCGCGCGGCATCGACGCCGACGCCAGCCCGACGCCCAGGCCGACCGTCGGCCGCGCTGCTGCGCCGTCGGGAGGTGCTGCCGCAAGCACCTCTCCCCGCCGACCCTCGCCTACGTCCGCTCCGTCCTCAAGTCCGCGCTGAAGCACGCTGTCCGTGAGGAGGAGATCCCGCGCAACGTCGCCCGCAACGTCCGCACCGGCGCTCCGCGCCCCGCCGCTTCGCCCCCCTCACCGCCGACGAAGCCCGGCACTTCCTCGCCGCCGCCCACGGCCACCGTTTCCAGACTCTGTTTGTACTCGCCCTTCGCACCGGCCCCGCAAGGGCGAACTCCTCGGCCTGCGCTGGGAAGACCTCGACCGCGACAACGACACCGCCAGCATCCGTCGCACGCTCCAGCGCACCTGCACCGGCGGCCTTACCACCCTGCCGACCAACACCAACAGCTCAGAACGCCGCATCGCCCTCCCAGCCCCTTGCCTCATCTCACTCACGGCGCACCGTGACCAGCAGGCTCGCAAGAAGCACCAGGCCAGCGCAGACTGGATGGACAGCGGCTCGTCTCCACCCACCTGGACGGCCACCCCATTCCACACGCTGCTGCACCGCTCCCGCATGCGGGCGATCCGGTTCCACGACCTATGGCACTCGACCGCGACGTTCCTCCTGGAGTAGAGCGTCGAACTCGTCGCCATCAAGGAACTGTTGGGGCATGCCACATCGGCGTCACCGCGACGGTGTACGCACACGTCCGCCTCCGCCTCCAGCGCCAGGCCATCGACCTCCTCAGTCAGACCCTCCAGACCCGCGCGAAGCCTGCCGCGAACTCCGACGGCGACGACGATCAGTTGCCTTGTGCAGCACTCGTCCGCTGACGTTGCCGTCAGAACACATGAAATACCCCACCGGAGAACACTTCGGCGGGGTATTTCATTGGCGTCGGCGAATCAAATCAAATTTCGCCTCGGCGGCCACAAAATCAGCAGTGTCCCGATTTAGCTAGATCGCCACGACCGGCCGCTTCAACTACTAGATCAGAGCGGAGGAACAAGCACAATAAGGAAATTGGGAACCTCCGTCGGTTCGGAATAGACGCGGACGCGAGTAGGCCCTGGCGTCAATCCGATTGTGACAAGGCTGTCCCCAGGGACATCTCGGACACGGAGTCGGCCATACTGGAATTCCAGGGTGCCGTCAAAGAACCTCACCAGACCCTCTGGCTCTTCCTCCCCTTCTTGAACCTCGATTGAAACGAGGCCATCCATCGCGTGCACAACGCCGACAGTGACAGACCTAGTCGGGTCAGGCTCCGCAAGCTCGCCAGATGAACCGATCTCTGCGCTCAGCGACCTGTCTGCGTCCTCGATGAGGATCACTCCGTTGGGGGCAGCAAACTGCAAGGCTGCAAGCTTCTCGTTCATCGTCACTCCTCGGGCAATCCATTGGGTCGCGGAGCATATGGGACTCCGCTACCAGCCGGCATGTGACCCACGAGCCCTCCCTGACGGCTGGAACAGGCTATGCAGTGAAGGTACAGCCGCTGCGGCGTTCCCGGCAGAACGAACCTGGAAACTGGCTGATGATCCGGAGTCCAGTTAGGACGCCCCGGCGAAGTAGCCCCACAACTGTGGCAACCAAACCAGTCTCCGATCCGATTGATCGCATCCTTTTCGGCTTGCGTAAAGCGCTGGGACTGAGAACGTGCAGGTATTGATTCGACTGCATACGGACTCGGCTTAGTGAGGTCACAGAGGGGACTATAAAACGATTGGTGTAACTCCTGATCAAGGAAGATGCATCGATGACCAGCGACGACGTGACCGAGGCCGAGCCTGTCAAGGCCGCTGAGCCGCAGCCGGCGAAGTAGGTGGACGACCAACTCATCGACGAGTTGGTCGGCCGCGCTCAAGCTGAGGGCCTGCAGCTGACCGGTGAGGGTGGGCTGTTCCAGCAGCTGACCAAGCGGCTTCTGGAGTCCGCCCTGGAAGGCGAGATCACCGACCACCTTGGCTATGACAAGCACGGTCCCGCCGGGAAGAACGGCGGCAACAGCCGCAACGGGACCCGGGCCAGGACCGTGCTGACGGACGTCGGCCCGGTCGAGACAGCTATGCCCCGCGACCGCGAGGGCAGCTTTGAACCGAAGATCGTCAAGAAGCGGCACAAGCGCCTGACCGGCGTGGACGAGATGGTGATCTCGCTGTCCGCGAAGGGCCTGACCACCGGCGAGGTCCAGGCCCGTCTGGCCGAGGTCCACGGCGTCGAGGTCTCCCGCCAGACCATCTCCACGATCACCGACGAGGTCATGGACGGCATGGCCGAGTGGCAGAACCGGCCCCTCGGCCCGGTCTGTCCGGTGATCTTCATCGACGCGGTCCACGTGAAGATCCGCGACGGTGCCGTCGCGGATCGGCCGGTCTGCGTGGCCCTGGCCGTCACCGTCGGGGGCCGACGGGACATTCTGGGGCTGCGGGCCGGCGACGGCGGCCAGGGTGCCGAGCACTGGATGCATGTCCTGACCGAGATCAAGAACCGCGGCGTGAACGATGTCCTCATGCTGGTCTGCGACGGACTCAAGGGCCTGCCTGAGGCGGTCGAGGCCGTCTGGCCCCGCACCACCGTCCAGACCTGCGTGGTCCACCTGCTGCGGAACTCCGTCCGCCATGCCGCCCGCCAGGACTGGGACAAGATCGCCCGCCTCCTCAAGCCCGTCCACACCGCCGCGACCGAGGAAGCCGCACTCGAGCGGTTCGCGGAGTTCGCCGACGCGTGGGGCAAGAAGCATCCGGCGATCGTCCGGCTCTGGGAGAACGCCTGGGAGGAGTTCACTCCGTTCCTCCGGTCCGACACCGAGATCCGCCGCATCGTCTGCACCACGAACGCCATCGAGTCCCGTGAACGCCCGGATTCGGCGGGCAGTCAAGGCTCGCGAGCACTTCCCGAACGAGCAGGCCGCCTTGAAGTGCGTCCACATGGCGATCATGTCGCTGGACCCGACCGGCAAGGGCCAGGCCCGCTGGACCATGCGCTGGAAGACCGCCCTGAACGCCGTCGACATCACCTTCGACGGCCGCCTCTCCGCAGCCCGTCAGTACCCCTCACCTCAACAACCCCAGTTACACCGCCCATTTGACAGGCCCACGACGAGTGGACCCGCGACGACGGCGACGACCCGCCGCTGTGCGGAGCCACCGTCCGCTGACGTTGCCGTCAACTACTGCCGTCACCGCATGCAGAGGCCCCGCCAGGGCGCACCTGGCGGGGCCTCATTTTTGCTGACGCTAACAGATCTTCTGCTTACCCGTGCGCCTCAGCGCCTGTCACTCCGCAAAAACCGGATTAAGCCAGACTGCCACCAGATTACCGTTGTCGACACCCAAGACAGTTCCGCTAGCGATTTGGACGAACTTAGCATAGGATCATACGAAACCCACCACCTGTCTCCAGGAACCTCGAAAGAAACCCCAGGCTCGAAAGAGTGGTCCGACGAGATGAATACCCGCCCGGGATTGAACTGTGGAGCAGCCAACTCGGCCACCACACCCGGGACGTTCGGGAAGTATCCCCAGGCGAACAGGACTTCCCGGGACTCAATATCGACCTCAAGTTGGAGCGTGCCGATCAGCACACTCGCAACCCCTACCGAGCCGAGCCTCTCGCTCAACGACTCCCCGCTCTGCGCACTGAAAGAGAATCCGTACTCGGACTCGTCGTAGGTGAGGACACCCTCAAGAGGAGATCCGTCTTGGATGGAGAATTTCATTTCGGGCTAGCCTTTTGTGCTCTTGAAGAGGAAGTGGACGATTCTGTTGGAATTTGCGTCGATGTTGAGCTCCCAGATCCCGTTGCTTCCGTTCATCGTTCCGGGCGTTCTCCACTCGACGACTCCAGGAGCGCCACGGGGATCCATCCTAGGCGCAGATCCCTCCATGATCTCCCGAAGGAGCATCCCGTTATTGCCGTTCATGTATGGACGTGCTGCCTTACCGAAGTTCGGGGCTTCGACGTCCCGAGTACCAGCAATGTCCCAGGTGTGATTTTCGACGGTCTTGGTCATCGAAATGTTCTCGACATCGATCTTCGACGCCAGATCCGAGACGTCACAGTTGCTGTTGTGAACGAGAACCGGAGTCTCGCCCGCCAGCACATAGTACGTGTGTTACGCGACCCCTCTCTATCTGCGTATTCGCAGATCAGCGGTGGTTTCGGGTTTCGCTGGTGTCCGTGGTTGTGCGGGGGAATCCGTCGGTGTTGCCATCGCTACTGCCGTCAGAGGGTCCTGGCCGCGCGGTCGCGCTATACCCGAAGCGGTGCTGGCCCAGGGGGCTTTACTGCCACGCTCCGGGCTCGGCGCGGAGGAGGGTGCGGGTGGTCTGTTCGTACAGCTCGTGGCCGGTGGCGGCGCAATGGCCTGCGATCCAGCGGGTCAGAGGTGACACCGCAGTTGTGGTCATCGCCGGTGACGCACTCCGCCGTGACGGTCGGCAGAGCCATGGCGTCCGGAACGGTGGTCACGTGGTACTCGCGGAATCGAAAGAGGCCACGGGCAGTCCTGCGGGCCGGTGCGCCGGTGTTCGTGGCGTCAGGCATCTTCGCTCGCTTCCTCATCCTCCTGCGGGCCCGGGAGGCGTTGTCCGCGTGAGTCGGCGGCCCGGAGTGCGTCGGAGAGGGCTTCGGTCAACCGGCGGGCCAGCCAGCGGTATTCGGTCGCCGTCAGGATCTTCGCGCCGGGGGCTGTGGTGTCTCGGGCGTACTCCAGCAGTTCCTTGCCCATGCCGAGTTGCACCGACTCCATGTTGTCGGCGAGGGCGGCGAGGTAGCCGCGGACGTCGGTGCTGAGGTAGCAGGGTTTCCCCTCGGCGGTGGCCCACGGCAGCAGGCGCGGCCCCTGCATAGCGGGTCCCTCTGGCCATGGCGTCGCGTGCTCAGCCATCGTGTTGCCCTCTCCTCGACTCGATCCGGGGTTGTTGATCAGCGTCTCGCTGGCGTGGACCTTGCGGAGGAGCCAGCGTGTCTGCCTTGATGTCTGCCAAGCTGGTGGGGTGCGCGAGACGGTCGGGGAACTGGTGAGGCGGGCGCGTCTGGCGCGTGGTTGGAGTCAGCGGCGGCTCGCCGAGTCGCTGGCTGAGGCTGCTCCTGGGCGCGTTCCGCCGACGCGAAATGACGTGTCCCGTTGGGAGTCGGGACGCGGTCTCCGCGGGAGCTCCCTCGAACAGCACCGCGAACGGCAGCGTCAGGAACGCGAAGCGGCGGGAAGCCGCTGGAAAGCGAGCGGCTACGTCTTCACCCGGCCCGACGGCTCCCCGATCGAGGGAGCTACCCTCACCAGGCACTTCAACACCCTGCTCCGCCGCGCACAGCTACGCCGCATCCGTTTCCACGATCTCCGGCACTCGGCGGCGACCCTCCTCCTGGAGCAGGGCGTCGAACTCGTCGCGATCAAAGAGCTGTTGGGGCACGCCCACATCGGCGTCACCGCCACCGTGTACGCCCACGTCCGGCTCCGCCTCCAACGCGACGCCATCAACCTCCTCGGCCACGCCCTCCGCAACCCCAGCGAGACCACCAGCAAGCCCAACGACGGCCACAAGCCACCCTCCTGCGCAACCCCCGTCCGCTGACGTTGCCGTCAACTACTGCTGTCAGACACCGCTACGGCCCCACCGGGAACATTCGGTGGGGCCGAAATAACTTTGTATACAAGTAGAATCTACGCCTCACCTGACGAGAACGAAACACTGTCAGCCCATTCCCAAAAAGCCCGAGACGCAGCCTCTTCTCGTTCGAGGAGGCCGATAAGACTAGCAACGTCGAAGCCAATCGGAACGTCGATTGCAGCGTGCCTATCACCACTCCACTCGCTCAACAGGCCGAGCCGCGAAATCTCAATATCAAACTCCCTCGCTACGCTTGAAGCGCTCGGTGTTTCCAACAGGAAAACCCGCAGGGCTCTCCGCCCTGACTTGCGGACCACGTGGGCGACCGTGGTGCCGTCCGGGGAAAGAGTAACGATATCTCCGAGGGAAATACCGTAAACCCGGAAAGGGATGCAGCATAGCTCAAGTGAACCGTCTTCAAGCTTCTTGAGCCAAAGCTGTTCTACCTCTCCCTCCAATCCGAACGGCGCGAGATCGGCCCGTGCGATGTAGTCGCTGTCGCCCCGGCGAACTGGGCTCTCATGGACAATGAACTTCATGTGACGCTCCAGGTCGAATCCGGATGGAAGGTGGCTACAGTCCCACGCAGTCTAGGCGGTCGGGCGACGCGACCACGCGCCCCCGCCCAGCGAGATGGCCCGCGACGGCCGATCTTCCTCCCAGTCGTCGCGGGCCATCTCTCACCTACACACCCCTAGGGCGGTGTCATTCTCGAAGGCCACCACGGCGGCGGCCAGGAACCAGTGTAATTGGGTGGAGGGTTCAATGGAGCCAATCGATCCCTCTTCGAGCTATTGCAGAATGTGCAAGCCGGCGTGGTATTCGCATCGGTGAGGTCACCGCCACCGATCCTAGGCTCGACGTGGTCAATCGCCGTGGCTGGATTCGTCCGGCAATACGAGCACAACGGGGCGGTCGTCCCAGGAGCCGCATTCTTACCGACATCGTAATCCTTGAGGAGGTTTGGCGGAATCCTCTTCCCGGCACCAGCGCCACCACTCGAACCAGCTGGGATATCGTAAATCGGCTCACCATTCACGCCACAACCAATCGGAGAATTGGTGTTGTGAACTAGAACAGGCGTGCTGCCAGCGAGTACATAGTACGTGTGAAGATTCGCGACCGTCAGGTTGTACATGTCCGCTGCGCCCTTGACGTGGCGGACTGCAGCGACCTTGACATGCCGGGCGTCGACGGTGTTGAGGTTGTCCCCCACCGCGAGGTCGGCAGTGTCGACCCACTTCTTCTTGGTGTCGTCCCAGAAGGGGTGGTGGGCCGTGGTGTGCAGGGTCGACTTCCGCCCCAGGGGATCCTGGACGGTCAGGTCCACAAGATCGGCGTCGTGGTGTACGTGTTTGGCCGTGACCGTGCGGGCGGCTTCGTGTCTCCCCGTCTCCGGGTCAGCCGCCTCGACCTCGTCCCCGGCCTTGACATCAGAGATCTTCTTGGCCCTGCCGTTCTTCAGCAGAACAGGTGTGTCGGGTTTGAAGCTGTTGCGCCCGGTGATGCAACTGAGGGATCCCTGCGTCTTGCCCCCTCCAAGGAAACCCCTGAACATCTTCAGTGCGCCATTCGCGTCGACCAGTTGGGACAGCGCTTCGCGATAATTTCCCTGCCGGGCTGAATTGTACGCCAGGATGGTATTGGTGAGTGGAGTCAGCTCCGGGTTGACAATCGCTACGGCCCCCACCACGTCGGTCCATTTGGTGTGGGCGGGGCTGCCGTATTCCCAGTTGCATCCGACGCACGCACTACGGTACCAGCGCTTGCCGTTCTTGCTTTCGTCGTAGCTCTGCCAGATCCACCCGCTCCTGGTCTTCTGCCAGGACTCGTGATAATCCTTCTCTTCATGACTCGGCGAATTATCAGGCTCGCATCTGCTGGTATTTCCCCCGCAGATACCTTCGGGCCGTGTTCCAGCCGGGTCACTGAGGCTGACCGGATTGTTGTCGCCGTAGGTGTAGCCGTTGATCTGTTGTGGGTCGTTGAGGTCCATAAGTGGGTCGACGCTGATGAAACGTCCCGTTGACGGGTCGTATTCGCGTGCGCCCAAGTGGACCAGGCCTGTATCCGCATCATTGGTACCGCCGACGAATCCCTTGTCGCCCGCCCATTTGGGTGGCTGGGTGCCTCGGGGGCCGCCGAAAATGTTTGTCTTGCGGTGCGTGACCTCTTGCGCAGCGTCGGCGGTGACTTCGGTGGTGGCGGTGCCGTGCTGATCCGAGAGGAGGAAGAAGAGCTTGCCTCCGGTACGCACGGCGAGGGCACCGCCGGCAGTGTAATAGCGGGTTCCGGTGACGGTCCCGGACTCGTCCCTGTGAAGTTCGTTGCCGTTGGGCAGGTACAGAGTGGTGCCGGTGGAGTCCCGCCGGACGAGACGCTGGCCGTCGGCGTCGTAGAGGTATCCGCTGCTCGCGGTTCCCTGAGCAACGTTCTTCAGATGTCCTTCGTCGTCCCAGGAAAACCTCTGGACCGTGCCGGAGCCGGCGCTGCGCGTCTCGAGGTTCCCTGCGGAGTCATAGGTGAAGGTCTCGTCGTGTGCGTCGGTCCCGGACTGCGAGACGGCGGGCAGGTCATGGGTGCCCGACCGCGGGGCCGTGTATGTGCGGATCGTGTCGTTCGCCGGCCCGGAGGGAGTCTGATGCTGCGTCTCCGTCCTGCGGTTGCCCACCGCGTCGTAGGTGTAACTGGTCCAGTAGGCGTCAGGGCCGCCGACGACAGCATTCGACGGAGCTGACGCGCACACGGTGCCGGTACCGGTCCAGGCGTCGGTGATGCGCCCCAGCAGATCGAGGGTGAAGCACTGGGTGTCGGTCGTGCGCGCTGCGTCCTGACCGTATGCGGTCGCGACAGCGGTGACGAGGCCTGCGGGGTTGTAGGTGTACTGCGCGTCGTCGATCCGCTGGGGCGCGACCTCGCGGTCATTGTAGGTATGGACCAGTTGGCCGGTGTGTTCGTCGAACTCGTTGCTGGTGAACAGCCGTTGACCGAAGGCCCCCAGTTGTTGCCGGGTGTTGCGGCCATAGTGGTCGTAGGTCATACCCGACACGAGCGGATCGGATCCCGCACCGACGGTGGACAGCAGGCCGGAGACGGACAGGTAGGAGTTGGCGACCTTTTCGGGCGGAAGACCGCCGATGCCTGGTTGCTGCGTCCAGAGCACCTGACCGGTGTTGGGGTTGTAGGAGGTCGTCCACTTGTAGACGCCCGCCAGTGGGCCCTCGGTGTCAGGAACGGTGATCTGGGAGCCGATCGGCTCGTAGAGAGCGTTGTACGACGTGACCGCCGACTCGTATGCTCCGCCGTCGACCCATCGAGTCGACGTCGCCGGTTGCCCCTTGCCGTTCGAAGCCGTGTCGTATGTCCACGAGGCGAGCTTCGTGGTGTCTTTCCTCAGTGCGGTCTTGCGGCCGAGTGCGTCGTAGTCGGTGTGCAGGGTGATCCCCCTGCCGACATCCGTGGTGTCGGTGGCTCGATCGCCCTTGTCGTAGACGGTGGTCGTGGTGCCCTTGTCCGGGTCCTTCGTTTCCGTCCGACGGCCACGGACGTCATAGACGTAACTCCACTGCGCACCCGAGGGGTCAGTGACGAGGTCCAGGAGACCCCGCTTGTCGTAGCGGTAGGTCGTCGACTGTGATGCCGTTCGTTCGGCATTGGTGTACTGCCTGAGCTCGACCGTACGGCCGCGGGCATCGACGACCGTGGTGGTCGGGGTTCCGCCTCGGGGAGGAATCACGGTCGTGGTGTCGCCGCCGTACACGGTGACCGACCGCTTCGTCTCGTCGCCGAACCTCTTGGAGATGACAGCGGTGGCACGGCCGGCACCGTCGTACTCGGTGTCTGTCGAAGCCGGATAGTTCAGCTCTTGTCCCGTGACGGGAACCGCTTCCGGAGATCCGTCGGCGAAATAGGTACCGGAAGTCCGCCAAACAAGGCCACGCGAGTCGTAGAGAGTCTCCGTCACGAGGCGCCCGGCACCGTCCGGGGACCGTGCCTGGGTCTGCAGGGGTCGCATGAGACCGTCGGCGAACGAGTAGGAGGTGTCGAACCTGCTGTCGTGCGTCAGGACCTTGGTCGTGGTGACGATCGGAGCGTCATTTCGTACGAGGTAGTCGAATGCGTAATTCGGCGAGTCCGGGGAGGTCGCCGCCGACCGAGTGGGGAGCCAGACCTTGGTGGTACGGCCCAGCGGGTCGTACGCCGTCGTGGTGATCCTGCCGTTGGCATCCTCCACCTGGACGGGCTGCCCGCGAAGCGGATCAAGCGTGGTCGTGGTGGTGTGGCCGAGCGGATTGGTGGCGGTGGAACTGGTCGGCGCCTCGCCGGTGGCGGGGAGATACGTCGTCGTACTCGTCTTGCCGTACGCGTCGCTTGCGGCGAGAGCGCGGCCGTACTGGTCGTAGCAGAGCTGGTTCTTGTTCGGCCCGCACGAGCCCGGGACGCTGGAGGTGACCTCGTAGTCACTTCCTGTGCCGTTGACCCGCTCGGTCCGGGTGATGTCGCCAATGGTCGGAACGGCTCCGAACGACTTGCCGTCGTAGGAGGTACGGACATCGTCGACGACGTCAGCCGGTCGGCTCACGGCTGCGCCACAAGGCACTGCGACCTTCTCCACCCGTGCGACGAGGTCAAGTAGATGCTCGTCCGCGTTACGGGCGTAAGTGGTAGTGGTGCACGTCTCGTCACCTGCCTTGGAGGTGTCCCCTGTCTCGAAGACTGATGCCACCAGGCCGTACGAGTCGAAAGTCCGGTCGGTCTCCGTGACCCGCGTCTTGCCGCCCGATATCGTGGTGCGGGTCTCCTCCTTGCCGATATCCACCATGTAGGCGTTGAGGTCTGGCAGGCCAGGGCGGACCCGGGTCGCCGTAACACCGGATCGCCATGGTGTGTAGGACGTGGAGGTGACCGTCTGAGACGTGTTGTCGCCGTTGTACGTGGACTGTTCTCGGAGCTGACCGGCGAACTGCTCACGATCGGTGACGTTGGCACCGGTGGAGTCGGCGACCTCCTTGCCGTCCAGTCCTCGGAAGTAGCGCTTCTCACTCAACAGAAGCGGGTCGGATCCGGCTCCGGAGCGTATCTGCACTCGCCCGTAGCCACGGGCCGTGGAGTAAGTCCGGTCCTCGGCCTTGGTGAATTCGTCCGTACTCTTGGACCAGGCAGCACCGTCGAGGTAACTGTAGGTAGTGATTTTGTCTGGGGTGCTGGCGACGTTATCGCCTTCCAGAACGCGCGTCACCACATAGGAGTTGAACCAATCCTTCTTGGCCGTTTCGCCCTCGAAGGCCCATTTGATGGGATAGCAGCGAGTCGCGTTGGCACTGTCCTCCGGAGGCAGGGTCGAAGCGGTGCAGTCGGACTTGCTGTAGTAGACGGCGATCGTGCCGCCTGTCTCGGTGGTGATCTGTGAGAGACGCAGACGGACGAACGGCGCGAGGCCGTCGCCCAGCGCGTCCACCCGGTTGGCCAACTGCTCACCGCTGAAGGTGACGGGCGGCAGTGCGGCCGTGCCGCCGGTCTTGCCGACGTGGGTGATGGACTGCAACCACATGGGGGTGGAGATTCCGTCGCCAGCTGCGGGAAAGCCCTGCGCCAGCTGCCAGACGTCTACGTCTTCGTATGCTCCCCCCGTCAATACCCTGGTGGTGATCGTGGAAAGGCGCTTGCGGGTCCAAAAACTTGGAGCGTTCTGGCCCTTGCACTCCGTGGCATCGGGCTTGCAGTAAAGATCGAATGGCACGTCGGGCCAGTTACCGGCGTTCTTCTCGTCAAAGGTGCTGCAGGCAGTGAGGCACCTCTCGCTCACCCCGAAGTCCACCCGCCCCATGGCCTTAGCCGTGTACACGGTGCCGGAGCGCAACCCATAGTCGATGTGATTCAGGTAGGCAGCCCGGTCGTAAGGGGTCACAGTACTCTTACCGGTGGACTGTGACCAGTTCCGGCCGTAACTGTTTGACTCTTTGTTCCAGTAGAAAGCCATCGCGTTGCCATGGGTGTCGACCACGTAGTCGAGCTGCCAACGCCATGCTTGCTGGCACCAGGCATCCGAGAAGGCCGGCTTGTAGCAAGGCTCGCCGGACTGGTTACCGAACACGGGCATGGTGAGGGTGGAATCGGTGACCGGGTCATCCTCTGCCGAGCCGTGATCACTCCATCCCGGCAGATGGTTCAGGCCGAAGAAATACTGAGTTCCGTCCTGGGTCGTGATCTTCCAATGCTCACCAACCCCGTCGACGCCGTCGACACCCTTGTCGCCGTTGACCGCTCCCGTGAGCTTCTCGACCTTCTCGCCCGAGTCGGTCGCCGGGTGCCAGCCCTTGCCTTTTTCCCAGACCAGGTCGGTGTACGTACCGTTCAGGGAGAGGATGGCATTGTCGTTGTACCAGCAGAGGTCCCCGACCTTGCTCGTGTTGGTCCCGCCTGTCTGATCGTCGTTGCACACCTTGTACCGACGCTCGATATAGCCAGGCTCCCATGACCAACCGTCACCGACCCAAGACGGTTGGTTGTTGCTCGCCGCGGTGCGCCCGTCGACGGACTGCGAGCTGTAACTCAAAGCGACGGGCGGCTTCTGCCCACCCGGCACATCGGGAACTTCTATGGGGTAGGACCAGGTGAACGCCCCGGTCGAACCGCCGGCGCTCCAATTCCCTGAAGCCGTCAAGGGAGTCGCCCGGTAGTTACCGGTCGTTCCTTCCACGCCGGCGGTAGCCGCCAGCACCGTCGGGACGGCAGCCGCCTCATCCTGGCCCTTGACCCGCGCCGACGACGTCGGGGCGATCTGCGCCGTCAGACGGCCGGTCCTCGGGTCGTTCGTCGTCCGCAGAGGTGTGCCGATCCGGCACTTGCTCAGCTGCGGCGTGCTCCATGCGCAGGCAGGCATGCGGACCAGTCGCAGCCGCGCGGCCCAGTCACCGCCGTAGGCGTTGCGAAGGGCGGAGTAGTCGACCTCCACTCGCAACTTCCTCTGACGGGACGAGTCGACATCTCGCTCAAGGGTCATCAGCAGCCCGTCGATGCCTGCCTGACGTGCCGTCTCCCGATCCGCGAGCGCCACCTTCAGTTTGCCGGGTGCTTTCAGGGCAGCCGAACCGCGCCCGCCGGACAGCTCGCCGAAATACAGCGGCAGTGTGCCCGCGCGCCGAACCCCGCCGTCGCTCAGTTCGACCTCGGCCGCACCCTTCGAGGGCCAGGCAACCTGCGGGGGCTGACGCCACGCGTGCTCTGCCGCGGCATCGGGCCGCTTGCTTCCCCCCGCTCTCACCGGCTGCACCGGCACAGCCCTGGGCTGTTTCAGCTGCGGCAGCGAGATCCCCCGCTCGTTCCCGGTAACAGCAACCGAATCGGCCGGAACCATGCCCGCCATCACCACGGCAGCCAGCGAAACTGCCCATGCACGCACGCCGAAGCGTCTCACGCGCCCCTCCCCAGTGATCCGCAAGATCAACCTTTGGAAGGTAACAGGACTGTGCCTCTACAGGGCAGCATTTAGTCGCCAATTTCTTGGTCAGACCGAACAGCTTGCCCTAATTTCACTCCAAAGCATGCTCATTAACTGCATGATGACGCACACACCACAAAAAGAGTCGATTTGCGCTTTTTCGGCTGAACCATACTGGAAAAGTGTCACGAAGTGAGCGAATTTCCGGCTCCGCAGATATAGTTCCGGGCGACTTGTCGAGTCGAAAGGATTGACATGCGAAAGATGAGGCCCGGACAGGGATGTCCGGGAAGCGAGAAATCCGACTGGCAGGCGGTGAAGGGGCGATTCTTTTCCGCCATTGTCTGCTTCTCGCTTGCCGCTGCGATTGCCACCCCCTGGGCAGTTTCGCTCCCGACACCCGCCGCCGCCGCGCCGGCGGAGGCAGACCCGGTCGGCGACGGTTCGATGAGCGAGGAGGAGTACGCGCTCGAGCAGGCTGTCGTCACCGGTCACCCCTACGAACTGGTTTCGGCGCGCACCGAGACCACGGACACCTGGGCCCTGCCCGACCGAAGCTGGTCCGTGAAGCGGTACAGCACCCCGGTCCGGCTCCTGCGCAACGGCGCGTGGGTGCCCACGGATCCCACACTGGCCTTCGCCGCCGACGGAAGTGTTGCTCCCCAGGCGTCCACCGTCGACGTGAGGTTCTCCGGTGGCGGCAGCGGTCCGCTCCTCACCGGGGTCAGGGACGGCCGGACGCTTTCTCTGACCTGGACGACGGCACTGCCCAAGCCGACACTCGACGGCAACGTAGCCACTTACAGCGAAGTGCTGCCGGGCGTCGATCTCCAGCTCAAGGCGGAGGTGGAAGGGTTCTCACAGCTTCTTGTCGTCAAGAACGCCCAGGCGGCCACTAATCCAGCACTCGCGTCGCTGAAGTACAAGCTGGACACCGTGGGCCTGGACATATCGACCGATCCTGAAACGGGAAGTGTCACTGCGGTGAATCCCGCAGGACAGACGATTTTCACCAGCCCCTCACCGCTCATGTGGGACTCCTCGACCATCTCTTCCGCTTCCACTTCCGCTGCCCGTGCGACCGCCGCAAAATCGGAGGTTGGTTCACCGGACGAGGGCTTCGACCCTCCGCCCGGCACACAGGAAGCCCAGATGTCTACCACGGTTTCGGGAGACACGCTGGAGATCAGGCCGGACGAGGGCCTGCTGACCGGCGGCGACACCACCTACCCCGTATTCATCGATCCATCCTGGGCCTGGGGTGAGAAGCAGAATTGGACACGCGTCTACAAGCACTACCCGAACACCTCCTTCTGGAACACCAAAGATCCCGTGCGAGTCGGCTACGAGGCACAGTCGGGGGGCTCCGACCGCGTCTCCGAGTCCTTCCTCCAACTGGACACCAGCGAGACCAAGCACACGCAGGTGAAGAATTCGGTCCTGCGAATCCGCAACATTTGGTCCTGGTCATGCAAGGCGCGCCCCGTGGAACTATGGCTCACCTCCGCCATAAACAACAAGACGACATGGAACCATCGACCCCAAAAAAAGGCTAAAGTATACACGGTCAATGAGTCCAAGGGCTGGGGAAAGGATTGCGCGGCCGGAAATCTAGAGTTCGACACCACTGCTCAGATCCGGGACGCAGCCTCGAAAGGCCAGTCGAATATCACCTTCGGACTTTACGCATCGGACGAGACCGACACATTCGGTTGGAAGAAGTTCGATCCGAAGACCGCAGTTTTGGAAACCATATACAACAATATACCGAAGCCCCCGACCGAAATGGGCACGAACCCCCGCACAGACTGCAAGGCCGGTGGGCTGATCGGCAACGCGCGGGTCAGCCTCTACGCGAGGATCGACGACAAGGACGCCGGGAACCTCACCGCCGAGTTCCAAATTCTCAAGGCAGGCTCCGACACACCGTCCGCCAGTACGTCCCTGCCTGCTGCAAACGGGAAGATCGCCACCTGGCTGGTCCCGGATGCCTCGCTGACGAGCGGCGACTGGACCTGGAGAGTACGGGCAAAGGACCAGGACGGCGCGCCCTCTCCCTGGTCCCCGACATGCAAGTTCGCCGTGGACCGTACACGGCCGAGCAAGCCCCCGGTGATCAACTCGGCGGACGGCAAGTTCCCCTCCGGTGAGAACGGTTGGCCCACCGCAACCGGGAAAGCACGCGACACAGGTACCTTCTCGTTCTCGGCAAACGGCGTGACCGACGTCAGCCACTACGTCTGGTGGACCGACTACGACCCCAGCCTCCACGAAGCCCAGTCAGACGTCGCCGCCACCGTACGTCCGCCCGGCTACGGGCCTCACTTCGTCTACGCCTACAGCGTCGACCGGGCCGGAAACCGATCCGACACCGCGACATACCTGTATTACGCCGGCCGCTCCCAGGAGCGCGACGGGCCGACTGATCTCAACGGCGATGCCAACAGCGACATCTGGAGCACGGACTCGAACGGCACACTGCTCACCTACGCAGGTCAGGGCAACGGCACCTTCGCCACGGCCACGAACGGTGGCAGGCCTTTCGAAGGCTCAAGTATCGGTTCGCGTGGTGACTGGGGCCAAGACGGCTACAACGATCTGATCGCCCTGGAGTACAACAGCGCCGAGAAGAAGAAACTGCTGCGGATCTATCCCAACGACGGCAGCGGCGTCATCAGCGACGAATCCACCGAGCTCGCGGTGTCGTGTCCTACGGTTGACGAGGATCTGGGTTGCGTCGGCGATGACAAATGGACCGGAGACGATCACTGGTACAACGCCGAACAGGTCATCACGCCGGGCGACATCAATGGCGACAACGCTCCGGACCTTCTCGTCAAGCAAGGAAAGTACCTTTGGGCCTATTACGGCTCACAGTCTGCCAACCTGCTGGACCTCTACGGTGCGCCCGTACTCGTCGGCGGAGCCGACTGGAACAAATTCACCGTGATCGCACCGGGTGATCTCAACGGTGACAACATGGCCGACCTATGGTTGCGCGAGGACGCCACAGGTGACATCTGGAGGTCGTACGGCAACAAGGGCAGCAACGGGCGTCTCGACCCGACGACGTGGGGCGACACCGCCGCTCGGGTCAAGATCGCTTCTGGCTACCCTGCCTCCAGCTATCCCGTCATCGGCTCCGTCGGTGACGTCACCGGCGATGGACTGCCGGATCTATGGGCACGTAAGAACGACAACACCATGCTCGGCTGGTACGGCACAGTTCCCGGAGCCGACAACAAGTCGATCGGAGCCTCCTTCGTCATCGACGGCATCACTGGTGGAGCGCGTATCCCGACGGGCACCACTCTCACCGCAGATCAGTCACTGACCGCTCGATCCAACAGGCTCACCATGCAGGGCGACGGCAATCTCACCGTCACTTCCCACGCCGGCAAGGTGATCTGGCAGACCAACACCGCGGGCAATCCTGGCGCAACGGCTCTGATGCAGAGCGACGGAAATCTCACGGTGATCAGCAGTTCGGGCAGCAGGCTCTGGAGCAGCAACTTGGTCCGGTCGGCCGCCGATGGCCCAGGCATCGTCACCCCCGAACTCACCGACAACGGCTACGCCGTCCTCCAGGACCGCGGAAACCTCGTGCTCTACAACGCCAAGGGCCAGTCCGTCTGGGCCGCTGGAACGGAGACCAGACATGATTACAACAATGACGGGCGCAGCGACATCGGTGTCTGGTACGACTACGCCGACGGGCACTCGGCCACTCACACGTTCCTGACGAACACAGACGGGACGTTCCAGAAGCCCTTCATCTCGTACCAGTCTGTTGCCGGGAACTGGCCCAAGCAGAGCACCAAGACATTCACGGGTGACTTCAACGGGGACGGAATCGGTGATGTGGCAGTACTCCGGTCCTACGACAGCAACCACACCATCCGGCTGTTCACCGCGTTGGGGAAGGCCGACGGAACTCTCGGCACACCTTCTCCGTCCTGGACGTCACAGCCTAACAACTGGTCGTTGCAGCATATGACCCTGCAAGCCGGAGACTTCAACGGCGACGGCCGCGACGATCTCATGGCCTGGTACGACTACGCCGACGGCCACGACACACTCTTCACCTTCACCACCGATGTCCGCGGAGGCTTCAACGTTCCCTTTCCCTCCCTCAACCTGCTCGCTGGGGTATGGGAGACCTCCCGCAGCAAATTCGTCACCGGTGACTTCGACGGTGACGGCCGCGACGACCTCGGGGCCCTGTACGGGTACGCCGACGGCTCCCTCAAGATGCACACCCTGCGCACCACCCCGACCGGCGGATTCACCGCAAGCGTCGTCTCATGGGGCAGCACGATCGCCCGTTGGGGCGACTGGCACCGTACCTATGTCCATCCGGGCGACTTCAACGGTGACGGCATCGACGACGTCACTGCTTGGTACGACTACGCGGACGGCCACGATGCTCTGCACACTCTGATCAGTACCGGTACACGAGGAGGCGAGTTCGCCACTCCGACTCAGGGGTGGGAATCAGCGGCCGGCAACTGGTCCTACTCCCAGATGAAGATCGTCGCCGGCGACTACGACGGCGACGGCCGCGACGACCTCGGCGCCGTCTACGGGTACGCCGACGGCTCCGTCCGCATGTTCACCTGGACCGCGACCGCCCCTGGTGGCTTCAACCCCGCCGTACCCGGCTGGAGCACCGCAACCGGGTGGACCTTCAGCGACTTCACGCTGATCCGTCCCTACAGCTGAGCGAGGGCCGAGTCCGTTCCGCAGCAGGGCGCCGCCCCGGTCGGTGTGACCGAAGAGTCGCTGGGGCGGCGCCCGACGGACCGGGATTCGTGGTCCGTTTGCGCCACGGTTCTCATGCGGAGGGCCCGCTGCCCGGCGTCTCGCGGTTGCGGAGTGGGCGCGTGACCTGTTTGGCGACGCAGGCCGGCATGCCCTCCACGGTGAGGGCGGGACGCGGTCCGGTGGGTGCGGGGTCGGCCGGTGGGTGGGCCGCGAGGCGGCGGAAGGCGCCGGGCGGCATGCCGACCAGTTCGGTGAAGCGGGTGGTGAAGGTGCCCAGCGAGGCGCAGCCGACGGTGAAGCACACCTCGGTGACGCTGAGTTCGCCGCGGCGCAGCAGGGCCGCCGCGCGCTCGATGCGGCGCGTCATCAGGTACGCGTACGGCGACTCGCCGTAGGCCGCCCGGAACTGCCGGCTGAGGTGTCCGGCCGAGATGTTCTCCCCACGGGCGAGCGCCTCCACGTTCAGCGGCTGCGCGTACTCGCGGTCGATCCGGTCGCGGATGCGGCGCAGCCGGGCGAGGTCGGTCAGGCGTTGCGCCTCGACGCGGGCGTCGCGCCAGTCGGGCCGGCACATGGGCAACTCCCCTTTCCCGTGGGATGGTTCAGCGCAGTTCCTGGATGCGGACCAGGTTGCCCGCGGGGTCGCGGAAGGCGCAGTCGCGGATGCCGTACGGCTGCTCGGTCGGCTCCTGGACGACCTCGGTGTCACCGGCCTGCACCCTCTCGAAGGTACCGTCGAGGTCGGGGGTGGCCAGCAGGATCCAGCCGTAGGTGCCCTTGGCCATCATCTCGGCGATGGTGCGCCGTTCGTCCTCGGTGACGCCGGGGTCGGCGGCGGGCGGTGCCAGGAGAAGGGACGTACCCGGCTGACCGGCCGGGCCGACCGTGATCCAGCGCATCCGGCCCTGCCCGACATCGCTGCGCACCTCGAAGCCGAGGACGTCGCGGTAGAAGGCGAGCGACGCGTCCGGGTCGTCGTGCGGCAGAACGGTCGTGTGAATGATGATGTCCATGACGGCAGGCTAGGCGGCCGTCCCGCCCCGCGCTTCTCGATTCCTGATCACCGGCGGCCGTCGGCGGTCGCCTCGGTGCCGCGCAGCGGGAGTGTCTCGGCCTTGGCCCGCATCTCGGCGGCGCGGCGCACCCGCAGGGCGTCGAGGAGGTCCGCCGCCAGGGACCAGTTGGCCCGCGCCTGCTCGCTCCTGCCCTGCTCCAGCTGGGCGGAGGCGAGGTGGTCCAGGACGTCGGCGCGGTTGTAGTCGTCGTGCTGTTCCTCCCACAGGCGCAGCGATCTCTCGTAGCCGGCGACGGCGGCGTCGAGGTCTCCCAGGCCCTGCTGGGCGTAGCCGATGGCGTCCCAGGCGCCGGCCTGGAACTTGACGTCGCCCACCGCCCGCAGCAGGGGCAGTGCCTCCTCGCAGGTGGCGATGGCCTCCTCGTAGGCGCCGGTGTGGGCGAGGACCCAGCCGATGTTGCTGAGAGTGGACGCCACCCCTTCGCGGTTGCGCGCCACGCGGTACAGCTCCAGGGCCCGGCGCGGATGCTCCAGCGCCTCGGCGAAGCGGCCCTGGCGGATGCGGAAGAAGCCGATCTCGCACACGATGCGGGCGCGCAGCTCCAGCGGCACCCGGGGCAGCTCCCCGAGGAGCACCTCGATCTGCTCGTCGACCTCGTCGGTGTGCCCGGTCTCCAGGAGCGCGCGGGTCAGGTTGGAGCGGCTGCGCACGGTGGCGACCGGGTCGCCGAGCGCGAGTCCGGCCTCCAGGCCGATCCGCGCGGCGGGCATCTCCTCGGCCCAGCGGCCCACGATCACGTTGTAGGCGATCCACTCGCGCGCGCAGGCGCCGCGCAGGCGCAGCAGCCGCGGATCCTCCAGGGACTGGAGGGCGGGCCCCACGGCCGGCTCCTCCTGGCGGTACCAGTCCAGTGCCTCGTCGCGGCTGTCGATCGCGACGTGGACGATGCCCTCCAGAGGTTCCTCGGCGGGCTCGGGTTCCAGCCAGGAGGAGTGCCGGTTGGCCAGGTGGGCGTTGTGCCGCAGATAGTCCAGCAGGCGTGCCTGGGCGCCGACGCGGTCGTCCTGCTCCTCGGCCGCGAGTTCGCCGCCGTAGTCCCGTACGAGGTCGTGCAGGACGTAGCGGCCGTCGGCGTCGCGGGCGAGCAGGCTCGCCGAGGTCAGCTCCCGCAGGCAGCGGCGGGCCGCCGGCATCTCGACGCCCGCGAGCGAGGCGGCGGCCTCGGCGGTGGCGCTGGGGCCGGGGGTGCAGGCACAGGTGGCGGAAGAAGCGGGCCGCGTCATCGGTGAGCGCCCGGTAGGACCAGGAGAAGACCGCGCGGACGTCGGCGCGCTGGTCGTCGGCGGCGAAGGCATCCAGCCGGGGCCTGGACTCCTTCAGCTCGCGTGCCGCCAGTCTGAGCCGCATCCGGGGCGCGGCGCTCAGCTGGGCGCCGACCACGGCGACCGCGAGCGGCAGGAACCCGCACAGCTCGACCAGCTCGGCCGCCGCGGCGGGTTCCGCCCGGCAGCGCTCCTCGCCGATCCGGGCCGCGAGCGCCTCCAGCGCCTCCTGCGGCGTCCAGACGTCGAGGCTGATGACGAAGGCGCCCTCGGCGGCGGCCAGGCCGGCCAGCCGGTTGCGCGAGGTCACGATGGTCAGGCAGCCCGCGGAGGCGGGCAGCAGCAGCCTGACCTGCTCGGCGTCGGCCGCGTTGTCCAGGACGGCGATCAGTTGCCGGGAGGCGGTCTTCTCCCTGAACAGGGCGCTGCGCCGCTCGGTGCTGGCGGGGATGTCGCCGCTGGGCACGCCGAGGGCGCGCAGGAATCCGCCGAGGGCCTCGCCGGGGTCGAGGGGGCGTTCGGAGGCCTCGAAGCCGCGCAGGTTCACGTACAGCTGGCCGTCGGGGAAGCGGTCGGCGACCTGGTGCGCCCAGTGCACCGCGAGGGCCGTCTTGCCGACGCCGGCCATGCCGCCGATGGCGGAGACGACGAGATGCCTGCCGTGGGGTGCCACGTCGCCGGTGATGCCCCGGGCGGCCGCGACGGCGGTCTCGCGGCTGCGGAACACCGCGAGGTCGGGCGGCAGTTGCCGGGGCACCGTGGCGTGGGCGGCGGGCGGGTGACGGACTGGAGCAGCCGGCGCCGCTCGTCCTCGTCCAGTTCGAGCGCGTCCATCAGCTCGGTCAGCGTCGACTGGCGGGGCAGGCTGTGGCCGCGTTCGATGTCGCTGATGGCCCGCACGCTCACGCCGGACGCCTCGGCGAGGCCCTCCAACGTCAGCAGGGAACGCTGCCGCGCCTCGCGCAGCAGCCCGCCGAACGCCTTCTTGTCCATCCTCACCCCACCGGATCCCGCACCGGCGGACCGGCCGGGGCCGCGCCGGGGCTACAGGGAAGAGGAGGAAACTAGCACAGTTGTGGATTGAACGTTCAGGGTGTTCCGGTGGCCAGGACGTGCCCGGCGGTGCGGACGGCGGCCCGCTCGCGGGCGCGGTGCCGGTCCAGTTCGGCGCGGTGGCCGGCGATCACGCGTTCCTGGGCGCGTATGTCCAGGGCGCGCACCGTGCCGAGGTAGCCGGTGCGCTGTTTGCAGCGGGCGTCGGCGACGGCCGTGCGCTTCTCGGTCTCGGTGGGCAGGTCCGCCTCGCCGCGCCCGCCGGAGAGCCGCAGCCGCAGTTCCTCCTCGCGGCGGTCGTCGCCGCGCTGGGCGTCGGCGGGGGTGGCGTAGTGATAGCCGGCGCCGCGCATGCAGGCCGACCAGGTCCGGTCGGCCCGCCGCCAGGCCGGGTCCTGCTCGGCGCTGCGGCGGCTCTCGCCCCGCAGGACCGACACCGGGTCGGGTTCGGTGCGGGGGCCGGTGCCGCGGATCCGCCGCTCGGCCTGGCCCAGGCAGCCCCCGTCGGGGACCGGCCTCTCGTGCGCGCGGGCGGGCCCGCCGTCCGCCGAACTGCCGGTGAGGGCCACGTACTCGGGCATCGTCCAGGTCTTCGCGCGGACGTGGGCGCGGTACGCGGCGAGGGCGCCCCGGTAGCCGTGGGCGGCGGCGTCCTCGGGGTCCTGGACGCCGTAGCGGTGGGCGTCGTCGCTGACGGCCACCAGGGTGAGGACCGTCCCGGAGGCGTCGGCGGGGCGCTGCGGCCAGCCCGGCGGGTGGTACGGGTCCACGTCGGCGAGGCTGTCGAAGCCGAGGCGGCGCATGCACTGCGCGGCGAGCGTCCAGCGGGCGGCGGTGACCGTGTCCTGCTCGGCGTCCGTCAGCTCGAAGGCGTCCAGCGGCTGGGCGTCCCGGCCGCCCGCCGTGGGGCCGCCCGGGGGCCAGGTCCCGGGCCGGTCGCCGCACAGGGTGAGGCCGAGGCCCGCGGCGAGGAGCAGGACGAGAGGGAGGGCTCTGCGCATCCGCTCAGCCGATCAGGGCGACACGGCAGGGGGCTGTGACGGAAGCCACAGTTCCGGGTCACAGGGGCATCACAGCGGGCGGGAACACCGGGGCCGTGCCGGGCGTTGGTCCCTGCGGCAGCAAGGGAGGCCCGGGAAGTGCACGGTGAGTACAAGGTGCCCGGCGGCAAGCTCGTCGTCGTGGACGTGGAGTCCGAGGACGGCGTGCTGCGGCGGGTGCGCGTGGCGGGAGATTTCTTCCTGGAGCCGGACGAGGCGCTCGACGCGGTGAACGGCGCGCTGGAGGGCGCACCGGCGGACACCGACGCGGCGGGCCTGGCCGCCCGGATCGACGCCGCGCTGCCCGCGGGCACGGTCATGTACGGGCTGACCTCGGAGGGCGTCGGCATCGCGGTGCGCCGGGCGCTGGCCCACGCCACCGACTGGACCGACTACGACTGGCAGCTGATCCACGAGGGCCCGCAGGCACCCGCGCTGCACATGGCGCTGGACGAGGTGCTGACCGCCGAGGTCGCGGCCGGGCGGCGGCCCCCGACACTGCGGGTGTGGGAGTGGGGCGCCCCCGCGGTGATCATCGGCAGCTTCCAGTCGCTGCGCAACGAGGTGGACGCCGAGGGCGCCGCGCGGCACGGCATCGAGGTGGTGCGGCGGATCTCCGGCGGCGGCGCGATGTTCGTCGAGCCCGGCAACACCATCACCTACTCCCTCTCGGTGCCCGAGGCGCTGGTGCAGGGGCTCTCCTTCCAGGACAGCTACGCCTACCTCGACGACTGGGTGCTCGGCGCCCTGGGCGACATGGGCATCCGCGCCTGGTACCAGCCGCTGAACGACATCGCCACCGACCAGGGCAAGATCGCGGGCGCCGCGCAGAAGCGGATCGTCGGGCCGGGCGGCGGGCCCGGTGCGGTGCTGCACCACGTGACCATGTCGTACGACATCGACGCCGACAAGATGCTCGACGTGCTGCGGATCGGGCGGGAGAAGCTGTCCGACAAGGGCACGCGGAGCGCGAAGAAGCGGGTGGATCCGCTGCGGCGGCAGACCGGTCTGGCGCGCGAGGCCGTCATCGAGCGGATGATCGAGTCCTTCAACGGGCGGTACGGCCTGACGGCGGGCAAGGTCACCGACGAGGAGCTGGCCCGCGCCCAGGAGCTGGCACGCACGAAGTTCGGCGGGCCCGAGTGGACGGCGCGTGTGCCGTGACACGCTGACCGGACGGCCTGTCCCGGTTGCCCTCCGGGAGGCCGCCGGTGCCGGGCTCAGTGATCGGGCGGGCACGGAGCGAGTTGGCACTTCCGCCGCACAGGCGGGCGTGTGACACTGTCGTCCCCGTCCGCCATCCGGACGGCCCCCGCATCGTCCGTCCCCCCACACGAGAAGTGTGCCGTGCGTGAACTCCCCCTGCCGCTCGCGCTGTCCGCGCGGCTGGCCCCGGTCGTCGTCCTCGCCTGTGCCGGCTGGGCGCTGACGTCCGGCCCGCTGGCTTCCCCGTCCGACGGCGGGCCCGAGGCGGGCGGAGCGGGGGCCGGCACCACCGGCACCCGGTCGGCCTCCTCGTCCGGTGCGCCCGGACCCTCCTCCGCGCCGTCCTCGTCCGCCGGTGCCGCCGTCTACACGACGGCTCCCGCGCCGTGCACCGCCATCTCGGCGAAGACCGTCGGGGCCCTGGTGCCGGGGGCGAAGACGGCGGGCAAGGAGATCGCCTCGACGGACAGGAACGTCCGCCGCACCTGCTCCTGGAACGCGCTCAAGGGCTACGACTACCGCTGGCTGGACGTGTCCTTCGAGGTGATGCGGTCCCAGGAGGCGGCGACCACCGCCTACCAGCAGCGGACCGGTGAGAAGAGCGGCGGCGGCGCGGTGCCCGGCCTCGGCGACGCCGCGTACTCCGTCGTGAACCTCACCACCGAGGACAAGCAGCAGACCCGGGAGGGCGTGGTCCTGGTGCGGGCCGCCAACGCGCTGGTGGTCGTGACGTACAACGGCAGCGACTTCGAGTCGAAGAAGGCCCCCGACACCGACGTGATCAACAAGGGCGCCATCAAGGCGGCCAAGGAGGCGGTGGCCGCGCTGCTGGGCAGCCGGTCCCAGGGGAACTGAGGACCGGCTGCCCGGCCGCGCGCCGACCGCCCGGCGGCGTGCCGTCTCTCACCCGGCCTCCCGCGCCTCCCGCACCTTCCGCGCCTCCTGCCCCTCCTGTCCGGCGGTCCGGCCGCGCAGTCCGGGCAGGGTCAGCAGCAGGTAGAGCGCGGCCGAGGTGCCGAGGCCCACCGCCCAGCCGTAGTCGGCCAGCGGCCGCAGCGCCGGGACGGGGCGGCCGTCGACGAGCGGATGGAAGTCGGCGCCGCCGACGGCCAGCACGCCGCCCACCGAGAAGGCGGTGACCGCCCGCCAGTTCCAGCCGCCCGCGTACCAGTAGCGTCCGCCCGCGCGGTACAGGTCGGCCAGCGCCAGGCGGCAGCGGCGCACCACCCAGTAGTCGGCGACGAGAATGCCCGCCACCGTGCCGAGCAGCCCGCCGACCAGGCCCAGCCAGGTGAAGATGTAGCCCTGCGGGTCGGCGTACAGCTTCCACGGGCAGATCGCCACCGCGAGCACGGCCGTGATCAGGGCGCCGGTGCGGAAACTCACCTTGCGCGGCGCCACGTTGGAGAAGTCGAACGCCGGGGAGACCAGGTTGGCGGCGATGTTCACCGAGAGCGTCGCCACCAGCACGGTCACCAGCGCGTACAGCAGTCCGGCCACGTTGTCCGTCTTCGCCGCCAACTGCACCGGGTCCCAGACCGGTTCGCCGTACACCGCCTGGGAACCGGAGGTGACCAGCACCGACAGGAACGCGAACAGCGTCATGGTGGTGGGCAGTCCGAGGGCCTGTCCCCAGGTCTGCGCCCGCTGGCTCCTGCCGTAGCGGGTGAAGTCCGGGATGTTCAGGGACAGCGTCGACCAGAAGCCGATCATGCCCATCAGGGAGGGGGCGAACAGCTTCCAGAAGTCCGCTCCCCAGCCCAGCTTCGAGGGCTGGTCGAAGAGCGGGCCGAAGCCGCCGGCCTCGACGCTCATCCACCACAGCATCACGAACGCGCCGACCAGGACGAACGGCGCCGCCCAGTTCTCGAACCGGCGGATGGTGTCCATGCCCCGGTGGATGATCGCCACCTGGATCGCCCAGAACACCGCGAACGACAGCCACATCGTCCAGGCGTACCCGCCCACCCGGGAGGCGTCCGTCCAGCCGTCGCCGATCAGCTTCCCGGCCAGCAGGTAGATCGCCTCGCCGCCGATCCAGGTCTGGATGCCGAACCAGCCGCAGGCCACCAACGCCCGTACCACGGCGGGCAGGTTGGCGCCGCGCACGCCGAAGGAGGCACGCGCGAACACCGGGAACGGGATGCCGTAGCGCGGTCCGGCATGGCCGGTGAGCAGCATCGGCACCAGCACGATCAGATTGGCCGCGGCGATGGTGAACACCGCCTGCTTCCAGTCCATGCCGACGGCGATCAGCCCGGAGGCGAGGGTCCAGGAGGCCGTGTTGTGGGCCATGCCGACCCACAGGGCGGAGAAGTTGTAGGTGGTCCAGGTGCGTCCCGCCACCGGGACCGGGAGCAGGTCGGCGTTGGCGTAGGGGCCGGTGGGCGGTGCGGTGCCGGGGGCGAGTTCCACCCGCCCGTCGGGCAGGGTGACCTGGGTGGACGGCGGTATGCCCGGGGACGCGGTGTCGGTCATGGGGTGCTCCCGGTCGGCAGGAGTGCGGGCTATCTGGGGTCGACGGCGGGGATGACCTCGCGGCCGTACGCGTCGATCACGGCTTCGCGCGCGTCGTGCATGGCGTACAGGGCGAACTGGTCGACGCCCAGGTCGCGCAGCGCGTTCAGCTTCTCGATGTGCCGTTCGGCCGGTCCGACGACGCAGAACCGGTCGACGATCTCGTCGGGCACGAACTCGGTGTCCGGGTTGCCGCTGCGCCCGTGGTGGGCGTAGTCGTAGCCCTGGCGGGCCTTGATGTAGTCGGTGAGTGCCTCGGGCACGGCGGCGGAGTGCTCGCCGTAGCGGGCGACCAGGTCGGCGACGTGGTTGCCGACCATCCCGCCGAACCACCGGCACTGGTCGCGGGCGTGGGCGAGCGCGGCGGGCGAGTCGTCGTCGGTGACGTAGGCGGGGGCGGCCACGCAGATCCGCACCTCGGCCGGATCGCGTCCGGCGGCGGCCGCGGCGTCCTTGACCGCCTTGACCATGTACTCGGTGAGATAGAGGTCGGAGAGCTGGAGGATGAAGCCGTCGGCCTCCTCGCCGGTCATCTTCAGCGCCTTGGGCCCGTACGCGGCCATCCAGACGGGCACCTCGGCGCCCGGACGGATCCAGGGGAACCGGACGACCGTGCCGCCGAGGTCGGCCTCCTCTCCCCTGCCGAGTGCCCGGATGACCTTCATGGCCTCGCTGATCCGGGCCAGGGTGTTGGGCTTGCGGCCGGCCACGCGCATCGCGGAGTCGCCGCGTCCGATGCCGCAGACCGTGCGGTTGCCGAACATGTCGTTGAGGGTGGCGAAGGTGGAGGCGGTCACCTCCCAGGTGCGGGTGGACGGGTTGGTGACCATCGGGCCGACGGTCAGGTGCCGGGTCCGCGCCAGGATCTGGCTGTAGATGACGAACGGTTCCTGCCAGAGCACGGCGGAGTCGAAGGTCCAGCCGTAGCGGAAGCCGTTCTCCTCGGCGCGCCGCATCAGGTCGATGACACGGGAGGCCGGCGGGTCGGTCTGGAGGACGAGTCCGAAGTCCATGGGCACCGCTCCTAGTCGAGGTACTGGCAGGTGGAGCGCGGGGTGTAGACGCCGTGGCCGGCGTGTCCGGTGTACGCGCGCTCGGTGATGACGGGCTCGCCGCGCGACAGGACGGTCTCCACCCGGCCGGTGACGCGCCGGCCCTCGTACGCCGAGTAGTCGACGTTCATGTGGTGGGTGCGCGCGGAGACGACCTGTTCGGCGTGCGGGTCGTAGATGACGACGTCGGCGTCGGCGCCGGGCGCGAGGGTGCCCTTCTTCGGGTACAGGCCGAACATCCGGGCCGGGGCGGCGCAGGCGATGTCGATCCAGCGGCGGCGCGTGAGACGGCCGTCGACGACGGCCTGGTGGAGCAGGTCCATGCGGTTCTCCACGCCCGGCAGTCCGTTGGGGATCCGGGAGAAGTCGCCGCGGCCCAGCTCCTTCTGGCCGCTGAAGCAGAACGGGCAGTGGTCGGTGGAGACCACCTGGAGGTCGTCGGAGCGCAGCCCGCGCCACAGGGCGGCCTGGTGGTCCCGGGGCCGCAGCGGGGTGCTGCACACGTACTTGGCACCCTCGAAGTCCGGCTCGGCGAGGTTGTCGGTGGACAGGAACAGGTACTGCGGGCAGGTCTCGCCGAAGACGGGCAGCCCCTCGTCGCGGGCCCGGGTCAGCTCGGCGACCGCCTCGCGCGCCGAGACGTGCACGACGTACAGCGGCGCGCCCGCCACCTGGGCCAGCCGGATCGCGCGGTGGGTGGCCTCGGCCTCCAGCAGGGCCTTGCGGACCTCGCCGTGGAAGCGCGGGTCGCTCTCGCCGCGGGCGAGGGCCTGTTCGGCCAGGACGTCGATGGCGATGCCGTTCTCGGCGTGCATCATGATCAGCCCGCCGTTGTCCGCGGCCCGCTGCATGGCGCGCAGGATCTGCCCGTCGTCGCTGTAGAAGACGCCGGGGTAGGCCATGAACTGCTTGAAGGAGGTCACCCCCTCCTCCACCAGCAGGTCCATCTCCTTGAGCGTCTCCTCGCGCACATCGGAGACGATCATGTGGAAGCCGTAGTCGATGGCGCAGTTGCCCTCGGCCTTGGCGTGCCAGGCGTCCAGTCCCTCGCGCAGGGTGCCGCCCTTGGTCTGGATCGCGAAGTCCACGACGGTGGTGGTGCCGCCCCAGGCGGCGGCCCGGGTACCGGTCTCGAAGGTGTCGGAGGCGTAGGTGCCGCCGAAGGGCATCTCCATGTGGGTGTGGGCGTCGACGCCGCCCGGGATGACGTACTTGCCGGTGGCGTCGAGGGTCCGTTCGGCGGTGAACGCCTCGGCGGCCGGGGTGCCGGTGGCGGCGAGCGCGGCGATGCGGCCGTCCTCGATCAGGACGTCGGCGTGGATCTCGTCGGCGGCGGTGACGACGAGGCCGCCGCGGATGACGGTACGGCTCATGCTCCCTCTCCTTCCGGTCGTGCGGGCACGGCGGGTCCGGGGTGCCGGTCAGGGCGCGGTCAGCGGCGTGTACGCGCCCGGCGCCCGGTCGCGGTAGAACTGCCAGCGGTCGCGGACCTCGCGCAGCTTGGCCAGGTCCAGGTCGCGCACGAGGAGTTCGGACTCCTTGTCGCTCGCCACCTCGCCGACGAACTGGGCCTCGGGGTCGACGAAGTAGGAGGTGCCGTAGAAGTCGTCGTCGCCCAGTTCCTCGATGCCGACGCGGTTGATCGCGCCGACGAAGTACTCGTTGGCGACGGCGGCGGCGGGCTGCTCCAGCTGCCACAGGTAGCCGGACAGGCCGCGCGAGGTGGCCGAGGGGTTGAAGACGATCTCGGCGCCGGACAGGCCCAGCGCCCGCCAGCCCTCGGGGAAGTGCCGGTCGTAGCAGATGTAGACGCCGACCTTGCCGACGGCGGTGTCGAAGACGGGCCAGCCGCTGTTGCCGGGGCGGAAGTAGAACTTCTCCCAGAAGCCGTGCACCTGCGGGATGTGGGTCTTGCGGTACTTGCCGAGGTAGCTGCCGTCGGCGTCGAGCACGGCCGCGGTGTTGTAGAGGACGCCGGGCTGCTCCTCCTCGTACATCGGCAGGACGAGGACCAGGTTCAGTTCCCGGGCGAGTTCCTGGAAGCGCCGGACGGTGGGGCCGTCCGGGATCCGCTCGGCGTACTCGTAGAACGCGGGGTCCTGCACCTGGCAGAAGTACGGGCCGTAGAACAGCTCCTGGAAGCACAGGATCTGGGCGCCCTGGGCGGCCGCGTCGCGGGCCGCCTGCTCGTGCGCCCTGATCATGGACTCCTTGTCGCCGGTCCAGGCGGCCTGGAAGAGGGCGGCACGGATCACTCGGCTCATCGGGACCTCCGCTGCTCGGTCGGTGTGGGGTGAGCGTAGGGAGGCGGCGGGCCCGGTTTTGAGGTGCACGGTGTCACGTCCGCGCGGGCGGGACGTGCCACCGTGTCACCCTGGCGCCGTCCCATGTCCCACCGCCGTTTCCCCTGGTCGTCGCGGGATGCGCTGCCGTTCAGCGCTGCTGCGCATCATGCGCGAGGAGCGCGATGTGCACGGACGCGGCCTGCTCGAAGTCGTCGAGGTCCACCCCGAGGCGGCCCTGTATGGCTTCCAGACGGCGGTACAGGGCGGGCCGCGAGACATGGTGCAGCCGGGCGGTGCGGGACTTGTTGCGGCCGGTGGCGAGGTAGGTGCGCAGGACGTCCAGCAGGTCGTGGGCGGTGCCCGTGGCGGTGGCCTCGCACAGGAGTCCGTCCAGTTCCCGTTCGGCGAAGGACTGGACCCGCGGGTCGTCGCGCAGCAGCCGCATCAGGCCGCGCAGATGGACGTCGCCGAGCCGGACGACGGCCGGCAGGTCACGCGCCGTGGCGGAGTCCGCCACCGCGTCCGCCACATGCCGGGCCTCGCGCAGTCCGGCGGGCACCTCGTCCCAGTCGGTCCGGGCGGCCGCCGCTGCGACCACGGCCCGCACCCGGCCGGACGTCCCGCCCGCCCGCGCCCGCGCCGCGCCGGGGTCCGGCCCGTGGCCCGGCGGGGGCGGTGCGCCGGTGCCGGTGTCCGGTCCGGCCACCGGTCCCGGCCTGGCCGCCTCCCGGTGCAGACGGGCCGCGAAGTGGGCGGTGAGGGCGTCGGCGTCCTGGTCGCGGGGCAGGCTGAGGAGGATCGCGGTGAGGCCGTCGGACAGCTCGGCGACGAGTCCGGGCAGGCCCAGCAGGCGCAGCAGCCGGTCGAGGCCGGCCGGTTCGGCGCCGCGCGCCACCAGGGGCACGAAGGTGCGCCGGTTGACGGGCAGTCCGGCCGCCCGCGCCCGGGGCAGCAGCTGCCGTGCCGGTACGGCCTCGCCGACCAGGTCGGTCAGCAGGCTCTGCGCGGACTGCTCCTCCCAGGTGCCGCCGCCGTGGCCGCCGAGCATGCGGTGCAGGACCAGGGCCTCGGCGGCACGGTCGGCCAGCAGCCGCCCGGTGGCGGCGTCGCCGCGGTGGCCGCAGAGCACCAGCCGGCCCCAGATCTCCCCGCGCCCGCCGAGCCCGGCGCGGATCCAGCCGTCGCCCTCGCTGCCGCCTGCCTGCCGGGCGATCCGCTCCCAGTCGCGCAGCACGTCGTCGACCGCGGAGCGCTCCCCGGCCGTGGCGAGCACCCGGTGGGCGAGGTTGGTGACGACGACGGGGCAGGCGCTGTGCCGGGCGATCTCGTCGAGCAGCGCCTGGAGCGGGGCGCCCGCGGTGATCAGCGCGGTGAGCGCGGTGCGCACCGCCTCCGAGAGGCTGACCGAGGCGAACTTCTGCCGCACCAGCCGGGACTGCACCTCCTCGGTCAGCTCGGCGAACGGGAAGGGCCGGTGCAGGACCACCAGCGGCAGCCCGCACCGCTCGGCGGCGCGGCGCATCATGTCGGGCGGCGCGGGGAAGGCCCGGCCGAGGCCGAGGACCACGGCGGCGGCGTCCGCCCGGTGCAGCGAGCGGATGTACTCGGCCTGCTTCTCCTCGTCCCCGGCGAGCAGCACCCCGGTGGTGAGGACCATCTCGCCGCCGCTGAGCATCACGCCGACGTCCGCCGCCTCGGCGACGTGCACCCAGCGCACCGGCCGGTCGAGCCGGTCCGCGCCCGCCACCACCTCCGGCTCCCCGGCGAGGACCCGTTCCAGGGTGAGGACCTGGCGCACGGACAGGGCGGTCTCCGGCGCCGTCCGGGGGACCGGTCCCGGGCGGTCGCGGGCGGTCAGGGATCCGGCGTGGGCTGCCGGAGGACCGGCGGGGGCTGCCGGAGGACCGGCGGGGGCTGCCGAAAGTCCGCCGTGAGCTGCCGGGGGACCGTCGTGGGCTGCCGAAAGTCCGCCGTGAGCGGTCAGGGGTCCGTCGTGAGCTGCCGGAAGTCCGCCGTGGGCGGTCAGGGGGCCGCCGTGGGCTGCCGGGGGCCCGCCGTGAGCTGCCGGGGGCCCGCCGTGGGCGGTCAGGGGTCCGTCGGGGGCGGTGGTCATGGGCGACACTCCCCTCTTTCTCGTCCTTCTCGCGGCGCTCCTCCCCCGGCCGGGTCCCGCCCGGGGGCCGCGTGTGCGTTCAGTACGCCGCGCGCAGCGCGTCCTCCAGCAGGGCGGCGCCCTCCTCGGCCTCCGCGACGGTCAGCGACAGCGGCGGGGCGATGCGCAGGGCGCTGGTGGCGTGGCCGCCGCCCTTGCCGATGAGCAGGCCGCGCTCGCGGGCCGCCTCCAGCACGGCGGCGGCCGCCCGCGGGTCGGCCTCGTCGGTGCCGGGTCTGACCAGTTCGACGCCGATCATGAGTCCGCGGCCGCGCACCTCGCGTACGCCGGGCAGCCGGGCGGCGACGGCCCGCAGCCGCTCGATGAGCAGGCCGCCGACCCGGCGCGCGTTGCCCTGGAGGTCGTGTTCGACCAGGTGGTTGAGGTTGGCGAGGCCCGCGGCCATGGTGATCTGGGTGCCGCCGAAGGTGGAGATGCTGTTGGCGTCCAGGCAGTTCATGATCTCGGCGCGGGCGACGACCCCGCCGATGGACATGCCGTTGCCGATGCCCTTGGCGAAGGTGACGATGTCCGGCGGTCCGCTGCGGCCGTGCGCCTGCCAGCCCCAGAAGTGGTCGCCGGTGCGGCCCCAGCCGGTCTGCACCTCGTCGGCGATCCACAGGACGCCGTGCTCCGCGAGGACCTCGCGGAAGGCCGCGTACAGGCCGTCGGGCGGGGAGGTGAAGCCGCCGACGCCCTGGATCGGTTCGGCGATGAGCGCGGCGGGCGGCCGGGTGTGGCCGAGGAGGTCCCTGAGGTCCTCGACGCAGGCCGCGACGAAGCCGGCGTCGTCCAGGTGGGCGAAGGGTCCGCGGGTGCGGACGCCGCCGTGGACGTAGAGCGTCTGGAGCGGGGAGAGGGAGCTGGGCGACCAGGAGCGGTTGCCGGTGACGCCGATCGCGCTGAAGGAGCGGCCGTGGTAGCTGTTGCGCATGGCCAGGACCGTGTTGCTGCGCCGGAGGGCGGTGGCCAGCAGCAGCGCGGTGTCGTTGGCCTCGGTGCCCGAGGTGGTGAAGAACACCCGGGCGTCCGGGATGCCGCTCAACTGGGCGATGCGTTCGGCCAGTTCGACCATCGGCCGGTTGAGGTAGAGGGTCGAGGAGTGCACGATCCTGGCGGCCTGCTCGCTCACCGCCTTGGTGACCTCGGGCAGCGCGTGGGCGGTCATGGTGGTCAGGATCCCGCCGAAGAAGTCCAGGTAGCGGCGGCCCGCCGCGTCCCAGACGTACCGGCCCTCGCCGTGGGTGATCTCCAGCGGGTCCTCGTAGTAGAGGGAGAGCCAGTCGGGCAGGACGGCCCGGTGACGGTCGTAGAGGTCGTTCACGGCGTCCCTCCTCGTACGCCCGGCCCGCGCGGGCCGGGGAGGCGATCGGGTCACTGCGCGGCGGACATGGCGCGGGAGAGTCCTCTACGCCCGTAGAACAGGCCCGGGGGCACGAACGTAAGCCTCCTGGCGCCCCTTGCCAAGACCATCGTCGTGAACCCGCGGAGTCGATCGTGTTTCACACTCCGCCGGGTGAGCCCGCGGCCTCTGCCGGGCCCGGCAGGGCGTGCTCACACCTGGACGGGCACGCACCGGCCCACCAGTTCGTCCATGGACAGGCCCAGGGCGTGCGCCAGGGCGGCGACCGTGAAGAACGCCGGGGTCGGCGCCCGGCCGGTCTCGATCTTGCGCAGGGTCTCCGCCGAGATGCCCGCGCTCGCCGCGACCTCGGCCATGCTGCGGCTCCCGCGCGCCTCGCGCAGCAACCGCCCGAGACGCTCGCCGCGCTCGTGCTCTTCCGGAGTGAGAGGGGTGCGCACCATGACGCCATCCTAGCGCGTCGGCCGGTATTGAAATACCGGTATAGTAATTGGCATGGTGGAACTGAAGACAGACACATCGATCGACGCCATGCACGAGACCGGCCAGGTCGTCGCGCGCGGACTCACCGCCGCCCGCGAGGCCGCCGCGGTGGGGGTCTCCCTGCTGGAGCTGAACGAGGTCGCGCACGACGTGCTGCGCGAGGCCGGGGCGACCTCGCCCTTCCTCGGCTACCGGCCCTCCTTCGCCCCGACCCCCTTCCCGGCGGTGCTCTGCGTCTCGGTGAACGACGCGATCGTGCACGGCGTCCCGACCCGCTACCGGCTGCGCGACGGCGACCTGGTCTCCCTGGACTTCGGCGCCCACCTGGGCGGCTGGGCGGGCGACTCCGCGCTCAGCTTCACCGTCGGCCGGGCGCGTCCCGCCGACGCCCGGCTGATCGAGACCGCCGAGCGGGCCCTGGCAGCCGGCATCGGCGCTGCCGTCGTCGGCAACCGCGTCGGGGACATCGCCCACGCCATCGGCACGGTGTGCCGTACGGCGGGCTACGGCATCCCGCAGGACTTCGGCGGCCACGGCGTGGGCCGCCACATGCACGAGGACCCCGGCGTCCCCAACGAGGGCCGCCCCGGCCGCGGCATGCCGCTGCGCCACGGCATGGTCCTCGCCATCGAGCCCATGCTGATCGGCGGCGGCACCGACGGGTACCACCCGGCTCCCGACGGCTGGACCCTGTGCACGGACGACGGCTCCCGCGCCGCCCACGTCGAGCACACGGTCGCGATCACCGACGACGGCCCGCGCGTCCTCACCCAGCGGTAGCCCGGCACCTCGGCAGCCGCGCCCGCCCCCGCCCCCGCGCTCGACGTGCCCGCCCGCTCCCGCGCCCGACGTGCCCGGACAAATGGGACGTGTCATCGTGGCATGACCGCATCTCATCCGGTTACCCGTCGAAAGCCACCCGTCAGCGAAGGAACGGAAAGCGATGACCAGCGGCTTCGTCGGCCCGGAGGGCGAGGGCGACCCCTTCGGCGAATTCTTCGCCCGGTTCTTCGGCGGCACCCGCCCCGGGCCCCGGCACGTCGACATCGGCAGGCTCCTCAGCCGGCCCGCCCGCGAACTCGTCAAGGGCGCGGCCCAGTACGCCGCCGACCACGGCAGCCGGGACCTGGACACCGAGCACCTGCTGCGCGCGGCGCTCGCCACCGAACCCACCCGCTCCCTGCTCAGCAGGTCGGGCGCGGACCCGGACTCGCTCGCCACCCAGATCGACGAGCGGTCCGGGCCCGTGCAGAACCCACCGGGCGACGCCTCCCCGCCCCCCGCGCTGTCCCTCACCCCGGCCGTCAAGCGTGCCCTGCTGGACGCGCACGACATGGCACGGGCCGGCGGCGCCGGCTACATCGGCCCGGAGCACGTGCTCAGCGCGCTGGCCGCCAATCCCGACTCGGCGGCCGGGCACATCCTGAACGCGGCCCGCTTCGCCGCCTCCGGTCTGCCGCCCGAGCAGCCGGACACCGCGGCGGCGCCGGGCGCCGAGCGGCAGCGGCCCACCGGCACGCCCACCCTGGACAAGTACGGCCGCGATCTCACCGAGCTGGCCCGGCAGGGCCGGGTCGACCCGGTGATCGGACGGGACCAGGAGATCGAGCAGACCGTCGAGGTGCTGTCCCGGCGCGGGAAGAACAACCCCGTGCTGATCGGGGACGCGGGCGTCGGCAAGACGGCCATCGTCGAGGGGCTCGCCCAGCGCATCGCCGACGGCGACGTGCCCGACATCCTGCTCGGCCGCCGGGTGGTGGCCCTGGACCTGACGGGCGTGGTCGCCGGCACCCGCTACCGCGGCGACTTCGAGGAGCGCCTGAACACCATCGTCACCGAGATCCGCACCCACTCCGACCAGCTGATCGTCTTCATCGACGAACTGCACACCGTGGTCGGCGCGGGCGGCGGCGGCGAAGGCGGCTCGCTGGACGCGGGCAACATCCTCAAGCCCGCCCTGGCCCGCGGCGAGCTGCACATCGTGGGCGCCACCACCCTGGAGGAGTACCGGCGCATCGAGAAGGACGCGGCGCTGGCCCGCCGCTTCCAGCCCATCCTGGTCCCGGAGCCGACCCCGGCGGACGCCATCGAGATCCTGCGCGGGCTGCGCGACCGCTACGAGGCCCACCACCAGGTCCGCTACACCGACGAGGCCCTGGTGGCGGCCGTGGAGCTGTCCGACCGCTATCTGACCGACCGGCGGCTGCCGGACAAGGCCATCGACCTGATCGACCAGGCGGGCGCGCGGGTACGGCTGCGGGCCCGCACCAAGGGCACGGACGTACGGGCCCTGGAGCGCGAGGCGGAGCAGCTCGCCTGCGACAAGGACCAGGCCGTCGCGGACGAGCAGTACGAGCGGGCCACCGAGCTGCGCGACCGCATCGGGGAGCTGAAGCGGCGCATCGCCGAGGCGGGCGGCGGCGAGGAGGCCGACGAGGGCCAGCACCTGGAGGTGACCGCCGAGGCAGTCGCCGAGGTGGTGTCCCGGCAGACCGGCATCCCGGTCAGCAGCCTCACCCAGGAGGAGAAGGAACGCCTGCTCGGCCTGGAGGAGCATCTGCACCGGCGGGTGGTCGGCCAGGACGAGGCGGTCGCCGTGGTCTCCGAGGCCGTACTGCGCTCCCGTGCCGGGCTCGCCAGCCCCGACCGGCCGATCGGCAGCTTCCTGTTCCTCGGGCCGACCGGCGTCGGCAAGACCGAGCTGGCCCGCGCGCTGGCCGAGGCGCTGTTCGGCAGCGAGGACCGCATGGTCCGCCTCGACATGAGCGAGTACCAGGAACGGCACACCGTCAGCCGCCTGGTGGGCGCCCCGCCCGGCTACGTCGGCCACGAGGAGGCCGGGCAGCTCACCGAGGTGGTGCGCCGTCACCCGTACTCGCTGCTGCTGCTCGACGAGGTGGAGAAGGCGCACCCGGACGTCTTCAACATCCTGCTCCAGGTGCTCGACGACGGGCGGCTGACCGACTCCCAGGGCCGCACGGTGGACTTCACCAACACCGTCATCGTGATGACCAGCAACCTCGGTTCGGAGGCCATCACCCGGCGCGGCGCGGGGATCGGGTTCGGCGCGGGCGGTGCGGAGGCCGACGAGGAGGCGCGGCGCGAGCAGATCCTGCGCCCGCTGCGCGAGCACTTCCGGCCCGAGTTCCTGAACCGCATCGACGAGATCGTCGTCTTCCGGCAGCTCAGCGCCGAGCAGTTGCGGCAGATCACCGATCTGCTGCTGGAGCGCACCCGGCGGCTGCTGCACGCCCAGGGCGTGGCCGTGGAGTTCACCGACGCGGCCGTCGAGTGGCTGGCGCGGCGCGGTTACCAGCCGGAGTACGGGGCGCGGCCGCTGCGCCGCACCATCCAGCGCGAGGTCGACAACCGGCTGTCCCGGCTGCTGCTGGACGGGCGGCTCGGCGAGGGCAGCCGGGTCACGGTGGACGTCGAGGACGACCGCCTCGCCTTCCGCACCGAGAACGGGGAGGCCGGGGACCGGGAAGCGGCCCCCGCCCCCGTCGAGTGACGGAGCCCGGCGCACGCGCGGGGGCCCCGGACGGTGAACTGCCTTCCGGGGCCCTCGCGTCGGGTGTGTTCCGGTGGCCTGCCGGTCCGGGTGGGCGGCGGCCTCCGGCCTACCGGTCCGGGTGGACGACCATCGCCGAGCCGCCGCCCCTGCGCACCTTCTCCGCCGCCGCCAGCCACCTGCCGTCCGGCAGGCGCTGCACCCCGGTGGCCGCGCCGATCTCCGGGTTGAGCTTGAAGGAGTGGCCGATCGCCTCCAGTTGCTTCCTCGACGGACTGTCGTAGAGGGCGGGTTCGAGTTCGGTCTGCGCCGCGTTGCGCTGGCTGGCGCGGGGCGCGGCGATCGCGTCGACCAGCGGCAGATGCCGGTCGAGGAGCCCGGTGAGGGTCTGGAGCACGGTGGTGATGATGGTCGCGCCGCCGGGTGAACCCACCGCCGCCACCGGCCGGTTGGCGCCGTCCAGCACGATCGTCGGCGCGATGGAGGAGCGCGGCCGCTTGCCGGGACCGGGCAGGTTCGGGTCGTGCACCGCCGGATTGGCGGGGGTGAAGGAGAAGTCGGTCAGCTCGTTGTTGAGCAGGAAGCCCCGGCCGGGGACGGTGATGCCGCTGCCGCCGGTCTGCTCGATGGTGAGCGTGTAGGAGACCACGTTGCCCCACCGGTCGGCGGTGGTCAGATGGGTGGTGTTCTCGCCCTCGTAGGTGGTGGGCGCGGCGGTGCCGCCGGTGCCGCAGGCGGCGGGCCGGCCCGGGTCGCCGGGCGCGAGCGGGCTGGTGAGGACGGCGTCGTCCTTGATCAGGCAGGCCCGGGAGTCAGCGAACCGCTGGGAGAGCAGCCCGGCGGTGGGGACCTTCTCGAAGGAGGGGTCGCCGACCCAGCGTCCGCGGTCGGCGAAGGCGATCCGGCTCGCCTCGATGAAGTGGTGCAGGTACTGGACCTCGCTCGCCCTGGACAGCTTCGTGTTCTCCAGGATGTTCAGCGCCTCGCCGACGGTGGTGCCGCCGGAGGAGGAGGGCGCGATGGAGTACACGTTCAGACCGCGGTAGGACGTGCGCGTCGGGGCCTGGAGCTTGGCGCGGTAGACCGCGAGGTCCTTCTCGGTGAGCTTGCCGGGCCGGGCGTTCCAGCCCGAGGCGGGGTCGACGGGCGGGTGCTCGACCGTGTCGACGATCTCGTCGGCGAGGGCGCCGTGGTAGAGCGCGCCGACGCCCTTGCGGGCCAGTTCCGCGTAGGTGCGGGCGAGGTCGGGGTTCTTGAGGACCGAGCCGACGGCGGGGAGCGCGCCGTTCGGCAGGAAGAGCTTCGCGGTGTCCGGGAAGGCGCGGAAGCGGGTCTCGTTGGCGGCCGTCTGCGAGCGGAAGGTGTCGTCGACGGTGAAGCCGTCGCGGGCCAGCCGCTCGGCGGGCCCGAGCACCGTACCGAGCCGCTTGCTGCCCCACTCGTCCAGGGCCTTCTGCCAGGTGGCGGCCGTGCCGGGGGTGCCGACGCTCAGCCCGCTGGTGACGGCGTCGTCGAAGGAGAGCGGCTTGCCGTTCTCCTTGAACAGGTCCTCGTCGGCGCTGAGCGGCGCGGTCTCGCGGCCGTCGATCGTGTGCACCGTGCGGGTCCTGGCGTCGTAGTAGACGAAGTAGCCGCCTCCGCCGATGCCCGACGAGTAGGGCTCGGTGACGCCGAGGGCGGCGGCGGTGGCCACGGCCGCGTCGACCGCGTTGCCGCCCTTCTTCAGCACCTCGATGCCGGCCGCGGTGGCGTCGGCGTCGACGCTGGCCACGGCGCCGCCGCGGCCGACGGCGACGGGCACCTTCTTCCCCGCCGTCCCGGCCGGTGTCCGGCCCGTGTCCGGGTGCGCGGCGGGCGGCGCCGCCGCTCCCACCGACACCACGGCGGCACAGACCGCGAGAACCGTCAGCTTCCGTGTTCCTGGGCGACGCATCCGCACCTCCAGTCAGAGACCGTCCGTGCAGCCTATGGCATTGCCATGATCGCGTCAGGACCGTCTCGAACACAGTACCGTCCGAGCCGCTAGCATGCGCGGCCATGAACGACGACGTGCGCAACATCGTCCTGGGCGTGGTCGCCGCCGGCGTCAGCGCCGCGCTCGGCTGGCTGGCCCGTACGTTCCTGTGGCGGCGCGGGCTCCGCCGCAAGCAGGCGTTCTTCGGGCTGCCCGACAACTCCGAGTCGCTGCTGGTCGTCAACCGCGACCCGGCCGCGAGCGAACCGGCCGTCCACCGATTCGACGTCTTCGCGCTGATCGAACTGTCCGCGCTGATCAAGGAGTGCGGTGCGCACCTCCAGGTGGTCACCCAGGACATGGTCCATCAAGGGGTGGGCGAGCGCACGGAGTTCTGCGTGGGCGGGCCCGGTTCCAATCGCCGGATGCTGGCCCACATGGCGGCCATGCTCCCCGGGGTCCGCGTCAACATCGACCCGGAACCGGGCCCGGACCGGGGCGCCTTCCAGATCGGCACCGAGCGCTACCGGATGGACCCGGGCGTCACGGAGCATGTGCTGCTGGCCCGCCTGGTTCCGGGAGAGCGCCGCGAGGCACGGCCCGTGTTCCTCTTCTGCGGCCAGCGCGCCATCGACAACCAGGCCGCGACCCGCTATCTGGCCCGCCACCACGAGCGGCTCGCCCGCAAGTACGGCACGCGCCCCTTCGTGCTGCTGCTGAAGGTGGTCAGCTCCCAGTCCTACGGCCCCGATGTGGTCGAGCTCGTCGCGGACGTGACCCGCGCGGCCCAGGCACCGCTGCCGGCCCCGGCCGATCCCGCCGCGAGCACAACCCGCCCGGCGCGCAGCTGACCTTCTTCTCGCCTGCGGACGGTGCGGAGTGGCTGTCCGTACCGCCGCGCGAGCAGTGATCTCCGGCTGCCGCCGGCCGGGTATGGCTCTGTGGACCGCTGCCCCCTGCGACGGTCGCGAACGCCATATCGTAGTCGAGGTTCGGCGCGATGGGCCCGCCGACGTGGAGGAAGGGCCCCGGGCGACGGCGCCGGGGCGGCCCGGATCCGGCTTTGCGACGGTTGCAGCAACCGCCGTACGGCGCCGGTTCCGGCCGGTCCGCTGCCGTGTCTCAGCCCTCGGCGACCTCCGCGTACAACTGGGACAGTTCCGGTACGCCCTCCTCGGCCCAGGTGTGTCCGGCCTCCACCACGACGATCTCCCGGCCGGAGGCCAGCCGTACGACGGGGTGGCCGCTCGGCCACAACTCCCAGACGGCGCCCGGCACGGTGCGCACGATGACCGTGCCCAGATAGAGCCCGGCGTCGATGCCCAGCCACGACACCGTCTCGGCGTCGTCCCGCCAGCGCGGCAGCAGCTGGTCCAGCGCCTCCAGGGAGGCGGGCGACTCGTCGAGCCGGACCCCGGACGCGGCCACCAGGGCGCGCAACTGTTCGCAGGTGGAAAAGAGAGAGGCGAGATCCTCCGGGGCCGGGGGTCCCTCCCCGGCCGTGACCACCGTGACGCCGACGGCCGTCGCGTGCCGCTTGTGCCAGTTGCCCGTGAAGCGGAAACCCATGCACCCAGCGTGGCACCGCGGCCACCGTCCGCGCCACAGGGCGGCACGGACGGCGCGTCCCGGGTGCCGCCGGTCCGCAGCGGCGTCGGGCCCGCGGCGATGCCGGGTCCGCGGCGGTGCGCCGGGTCCTCAGCGGTGCGCCGACCCGGGGCGATGCCTCGGCCCGGGGCTACACGTCCAGGTCGACCACCACGGGCGCGTGGTCCGAGGCGCCCTTGCCCTTGCGTTCCTCACGGTCGACGTAGGAGTCGGTGACCGCCTTGGCGAAGGGCTCGTTGCCGTAGACCAGGTCGATGCGCATGCCGCGGTTCTTCGGGAAGCAGAGCTGGCGGTAGTCCCAGTACGTGTACGGGTGGTCGTACTTCAGGGGCCGGGGCACCACGTCGGACAGGCCCGCCTCGCGCAGGGAGGCGAGGGCGGCGCGCTCGGCGGGGGTGACGTGGGTGGCGCCCTCGAAGGCCGCGCGGTCGTAGACGTCGTCGTCGGTCGGCGCGACGTTGTAGTCGCCGAGGACGGCGAAGGGGCGACTGCCGGCGGCGTCGCCCGCGACGGCCGCCCGCAGCGCCTCGAACCACTGGAGCTTGTAGGCGTAGTGCGGGTGGTCCACCTCGCGGCCGTTGGGCACGTACACCGACCAGACGCGCAGCGGGCCGCAGGTCGCGGAGACGGCGCGGGGCTCCTGGACGCCGTCGTAGCCAGGGTCTCCGGGCAGGCCCTTGACCACGTCGTCGAGGCCGACGCGGGAGAGCACCGCCACGCCGTTCCACCGGCCGGTGGCGTGGACCGCCGCCTCGTAGCCCAGCTCGCGCAGGGGTTCGAACGGGAACTGGTCCTCGGCGATCTTGGCCTCCTGGAGGCAGAGCACGTCGGTGCCGCTGCTCTCCAGCCAGGCGAGCAGCCTGGGGAGGCGGGCGGTGATCGAGTTCACGTTCCAGGTCGCGATGCGCATGCCTCACAACCTACCCGCCGCGACTGACAAGCCCGCCCGCGTCCGTTCACACGTCGGCGGAGTCCCCCGGCGTCAGCCGCAGGTGCTCGGCGCCGCCCAGGCTGCCGATCTGGTGGTCGTAGATCGGGCGGGCCAGGTCGGTCAGAAGGGCGTCGTGGATGTCGTAGGCCCGGCGCGGTTTGACCTCGCGGACGTACTCGATCACCTCGGCGATCTTGTTCCAGGGGGCCATCACGGGCAGCATCAGCGTCTCGACCGGCTGGTCGGGCACGGTGAGCGCGTCGCCCGGGTGGAAGATCTTGCCGCCGTCGATCAGATAACCGACGTTGGTGATGCGCGGGATGTCCGGGTGGATCACGGCGTGCAGCTCGCCGTGCACCTGCACGTCGAAACCGGCCGCGGTGAAGGTGTCCCCGTGGCCCACGGTGTGCACCCGGCCCGGGAAGGCCGCCGAGATCTGCTCCGCCACCGACCGCAGCGTCCAGATCCCGGCGCCCGGGTTCGCCTCCAGGCCGGCCCGCAGCCGGTCCTCGGCGAAGTGATCCAGGTGCTCGTGCGTGACCAGGATCGCGTCGGCGCCGACCGCGGCGTCCTCCTCACTAAAGGTGCCGGGGTCGATGACGAGCGTCCGCCCGTCCTTCTCCAGGCGGACACAGGCGTGCGACTTCTTCGTGAGCTTCATGGCTCCCATCCTGCCGCGCGGGGCGCACGGACGGCGCGGCGGAACTGGTGCTCCTGGCACCCGGCTGGACGATCACCCCGCTCCGTGGGGCCCGGAGTCCCGGAGTCCGGGGCCCGGACTGTCCTCCGGAGCGCGGGCTCGGTGTCACTCCGTGGGGGTCGTCTCCTCCTGTATGACCCGCTGGGCCACCCGGAAGGCGCTGCCCGCGGCCGGCATCCCGCAGTAGACCGCCGTCTGGAGCAGCACCTCCTTGATCTCGTCGGGGGTGAGGCCGTTGCGCAGCGCGGCCCGGGTGTGGGCGGCCAGGTCGTCGAGATGGCCTCCGGCGACCAGGGCGGTGAGGGCGACGCAGCTGCGAGTGCGCCGGTCGAGCCCCGGGCGGCCCCAGACACCGCCCCAGGTGCTGCGGGTCAGGAACTCCTGGAAGTCCCCGCCGAACTCGTCGGCCTGCGCCAGCTCCCGGTCGACGTGCGCGTCGCCCAGCACCTCGCGCCGGATCTTGAGTCCGGTGTCGTACGCGTCCGGCCCGCCGGCGGGCTGCGGCGGCACCGCCGCCGGGGCGATCTCGGCGATCGGCGCGCTCTGCGGGGCCTGCGCGGGGGCGGCCAGTACGGGCCTCGGCGGGGCCGCGACGATCGCCATCTGGCCGGTGCTCGACTCGAAGGCGGGCTGCCACGCCGTGGAGAAGTGCCGCACCAGCAGGTCGGTCACGGCGGCGGGCTGCTCGACCGGCACCAGGTGGGAGGCGCCCGGCACGACGGCGAGCCGCGCGTCCCTGATCCCGGCGACCAGGGTGCGGGCCTCGGCGGGACCGGTGACCTGGTCCTCGGAGCCGACCAGCACCAGCGTCGGCACGCCCACCCGGCCGAGTTCGGCGCGGACGTCGAAGGAGGCGAGCGCCTCGCAGGCGGCGATGTAGCAGCCGGGGTCGGTGGTGCGCACCATCTGCACGGCCCAGTCGGTGATCGCGGGCTGGGCGGAGGCGAACCCGGTGGTGAACCAGCGGTCCGGGGAGCTGCGGGCGATGGGGTCGAGCCCGTTGGTCCGGACGATCACCCCGCGCTGGCGGAACTCGTCCGCCGTGCCGAACCGGGGCGAGGCCGCGATCAGGGCGAGCGAGGCGAGCCGCTCCGGGTGCCGCAGCGCCAGCTCGACGCCGATCGCGCCGCCGAGGGCGCAGCCGGCGTAGCCGAAGCGCTGCACCCCGAGCCCTTCGAGGGTCGCCAGCAGCCGGTCGGTCAGGTCCCCCACCGACCCGGCCGGATGCGCGGGCGCGCCCCCGTGCCCCGGCAGATCGAACCGGAAGACCCGCCACTGCTGCGTCAGCTCGGGCACCTGCCGGTCCCACATGTGCCATGTGGTACCCAGTGAGGGACCGAGGATCAGGACGGGAGCCTCTTCTGGCCCGTCAAAGCGGTATTGCAGGGTGTTCGACGGTGTCTCACTCACGCCGTAGACCCTCTCACGACTCACAAAATCTCACACAGCCGAAGGAAGCCAGCTGGCCCGATGCATCTGCGGCTCGGCTCGTCGAGCACCGCCGACGGCCTCATCGATCGGGTCCGAGCATCTCAGGATACACGGGCGCCGTTGACGCAGCGTGTCCTGCTGGCCGCGCTCGCGTCTGGTCCCCGCGTCGACACACTGCTTCCTTCGTCAACATAGCTGCCGACAGTTCCCAGTTTGCAGCAAAGCGTGTGGCACCGTCCCGAAGGCCGGGACGGGGAGGCGAGAATCCGTTCGGGCCACTCCGGTCAGCACCCGATAGCCCCCCTTGGGATACGCCGCCGGCCTCACGGGCGACCGTTCACCCCGCCGTGCAGGCGATCCCATGCGGTGGCGGCTTCGCGGAGGTCTTCCATATCTGGCTTCACGTACCACTTGTTCGCAAGTACGGTCTCGGTCGATCCGGTGATCGGCGGCGATGCTGAGGCTGAAGTCAGAGCCTGAGATCGACCGCGGCTGCCTCTCCCGTGCCACCAGCAGTCTGCACGCGTATCGACTCGGGCGGCAGCTGCTCGCTCTCTGCCCTCCGACTGGATGGAAACAACAGGGCACCACAGCCCGGAGCCGTCGATCGGTCACAGCTCGGTCAGAAGCACATGGCAGCGTGTCCAGTGGACCCTCCAGTCGCCATCGGGCGTGGTGTAGGCGGCCTCCCGCACCCGTTCCGTCGCCTGTTCCAGGTGGCTCCGCAGCATCCCCGTTCCTTCGGCGAAGTCGTCCACAACCGTCAGAACGCAGCCGACTTCCTCCTGGTACACCAGAGCCTCGCCTTCCTTGCAGAATCCACCCGACATCGAAGTCGTGAGCGCTCAATGGGTCAGGAACGGTACGTCGAGGAACCCAACCAGGTACTGTCCCCTGGGAAGTACCAGGGCGACGTCTCCCAGGCACCCCGCGCTCCCGCCGCCCAACCGTGGGCTCAGCCCGCTGCCGGGCCGCTGTGGCCGCTGCACCAGCGGCTGGCGAGGCGGCGGCCTACTACGAGATCGCCGACAACCACCTGCAGCGCAGCGTGTCCGGCGAGGAGGGCGAGGACGGCGGGGGGAACTCCTTCTCTTCGTGCTGGTCATCGTGGTGGTGCTGGCGTTGGGTCCGCTGTTCCTCGGAGCATGGATGGTGCGCCTTGCAACGGCGGTCGGCAGGAGCCTCACGCACGGCAGGTTCGTACTTCTGATGGAGGTTCCCTGGCTGGCTGTTCGACGGAGACATGGCGGCGTGGATCACGGTCGTGGGCACCGCGGGCGCGCTCAGCCTCTGGTACGGCCTGACTCTGCGGGACGAGGCGCGCTGGCGCCGTGGGGACGCTGAGCCGACGTAGCCGCATGGCATCGCACTCCGGCCGCCGGTGAGTACAGGTAGCGTCGGTTGCCAGGTCGGTGGCGTGGGTTCCTGGACGAGAGGGCTGAGGGGACCGTGGATGTCCGTGGGAAGCCCTATGGTCGTTCCTGCGCCGCAACCGAATCAGTCACCGAGGGGGGAGACGATGCAGGCGAAGGAGACGTTGTTCGCTGATCTCATGCAGGGGAGGGCCCAGCAGTTCCAGGTGCCTCTCTATCAGCGGACGTATTCCTGGACGGAGAAACAGCTGGGACAACTGTGGAGTGACATCCTGGAGCAGGCGGAGCTGCTGGAGTCCGGGGACAAGGCGAGCACGCACTTCCTTGGTTCCGTCGTGCTCGCGCCGTCTCCGCAGAACGAGGCGACGTTCCCCCGCTGGCTTGTCGTCGACGGTCAGCAGCGGCTGACCACGCTCTCCCTCGCCCTGGCCGCGGTCCGCGATCACATCGCGGACACCGATCCGGAGGAGGCCGAGCGCATCGACGAGGAATACTTGATCAACAAGCGCAAAGCCGGCAACGACCACTTCCGGCTGCTGCCGACACAGGCCGACCGGCCGCAGTTCGCCGCGCACGTCCGAGGGCCAGGCGTGGAGCAGAATGTCGGTGGAAGCGTCGCGACGGCCTATGCCTTCTTCCGCCGCAAGCTCGTCGCGGCGGCCGATCCGGCTGCCCCGCAGGATGTGTTCCGTATCGAGCAGGCCATCACCTCACGGCTCACACTGGTGGCGGTGACCGCCGAGCGCGGGGACAACGTGCACCGCATCTTCGAGTCGCTCAACAACACCGGCCTCAAGCTCAGCCAGGCCGACCTGCTGCGCAACTACCTGTTCATGCGGCTTTCCACCCGCAGTGAGCACGTTTACGAAACCTACTGGCTGCCCCTGCAGGACAGTCTGAGCAACGACGAGCTCGAACAGCTCATGTGGCTCCAGCTGGTGCTCGACGGGGACGACCGGGTGCGTCGCCAGGACCTGTATGCGGCTCAGCAGCAGCGCTTCGAGCGCGGGGAGGTGAGCGAAGAGGAGATCGAGGCGTACATCAGGGAGCTGCACCGTCGCGGCGCTCTCTTCCGCCGGCTGCTCCACCCCGAAGAGGAGCCGGACGCGGCGGTCCGCGCCCATCTGCACCGTCTGGACACCTGGCAGGCCCAGGTCACCTATCCCGCGCTCATGCTGCTGCTCGACCGGCGCGAGAGCGGGGAGCTCGACTCCGCGGACACGGCCCGCGCGATGTCGTACATCGAGAGCTTCCTGGTACGCCGGATGATCGGCCGGGTACCGACGAACAACCTCAACAGGATCTTCCAGGCCATGCCCGGACAGCTCCCACTCGACATGCCGGTCGCCGACGGCCTGCACCAGCTCCTCTCCGCCACCAACCGCTTCTGGCCCGACGACGAAGAGCTGCGGGAGAAGATCCGGACCGCGCCCTTCTACCAGTACGGGCGCTGGCACCAGCGCAAGCTGGTGCTGCAGCGGTTGGAGGAGAGCTACGAACATCCCGAGCCGGTGGACTTCGCCGCCGCGCAGCTCACCATCGAGCACGTCATGCCGCAGTCTCCCGGCAGTGAGTGGATCCGGATGCTGAGCGAGGACGTGGCCGACGGGGAGAGCGCGGAGGACCTCCACTCCCGGTTGCAGCACACGCTCGGGAACCTGACACTCACCGCGGTCAACTCGGAGCTGTCGAACCACCCCTTCGAGCGCAAGCAGGACTTGCTGCAGAGCAGCCACCTGGAGATGAACCGCCGCATCGCCGCCACCGAGCGCTGGGGTGCGAAGGAGATCCGCGCCCGCGCCGACGAACTCGCCGACCGTGCGATCGCGGTGTGGCCGGCCCCGCTGCGCGGAGTGGGCCGCGCGGAACGCAGCCGCGACTGGCAGCTCGTCCACCAGGTCCTCGCCGCGCTCCCCCACGGCACCTGGACCTCGTACGGAGACCTCGCCGCGTTCGTCGGCTCCGGCGCCCAGGCCGTGGGCAACCACCTGGCCAACGCTCGCGGAGTGGCATACGGGTACCGGGTCCTCACCTCCGAGGGCAAGGTCTCCGACGGCTTCCGGTGGGCGGCGCCCCAGGAGGCTGGGAACAACGACGTCCGCGCCCGGCTGGCCGCCGACGGCGTCCGCTTCACGGCCACCGGGTCCGCCGACCCGGCCCAGCGGCTCACCGCCGACGACCTCGCCGCGCTGCTCGCCGGCACGGACGACGACCGAATGGACAGTGAGGGCACCGCTCAGGACGTCACCATGGAGGCGCCTGGCGAGGAGACCCGTGCCGAGCGGTTCTTCCGCCAGCTCACCGCGGACGACTCCCCCGAAACGGTCGAAGCGGTGCGCGCGCTCTTCGCTCACTGGGAGGGACTCGGCGGCTGGATCGGTCACGGCGCGGGTCGCCACACCACCAGCGCGTTCCTCATGCTCGGCGAAGCGGGCAGCCCCGGCCGCGGCGTCTGGCCGATGACGCTCTACCCCGGCACCGGGCGCGGCGGCACGGCGGAAATCGTCTTCCAGTACCTCGCCACGAGGGAGCCGTTCACCGACCGCCCACTGCGCGCCGAACTTCTCACGCGTCTCAACGCTCTGGACGGCGTCGACATCCCGGAGGGCAAGCTGGAGCTGCGCCCGAACATCCGGCTGTCCCTGCTGGAGAAGGAGCGCAACCGCGAAGTCCTCGCTGAGACGCTGACGTGGTTCCGAGACCGGTGGGAAGACCGGGGCACGTCCTGAGGAAAGTTGCGGTGAGCGGGACCAGGTGCTTCCTGACGGCAGGAGACCGGACGGGCCCGCCGTTCGCACCGGCGCCCCGCGGCATGGGGCGTGCGGTGTACGCGATACGCGCCTCGTGCGGTCATGTGGAGCAAGGAACGCTGCGGTCTCCAGCTCGCATTCACGCAGACCGCACGGTCCGGGTTCGTCGTGGGCATGGGGCGGGGTGGGCCTGATCTGACCCGCCTGTCCGTCTGAGGCCGTGATCAGGTCGAAGAGCGGGACGGGGGTCCCTCCGGTTTACTTCCAGGACTAAGGTGTAGGTCTGGTGAAGGCCGCTTGGGGACATGCGGGGCGTCGAGAGGATATGTGCGGTTCATGAACGGGGTGCCCGAGCAGATCGGCCGATATGTGGTCGAGCGGGAGCTGGGCTCGGGGGGAATGGGCGAGGTCTACCTGGCCTTCTCGCCCGCCGGCGACCCGGTCGCCGTGAAACTGATCCGCCCCGATCGGCTGGACCCGGCCACCCGGGCGCGCTTCGAGAAGGAAGCGCTCATCGCCAGGACAGTGGTGGGGACCAACCGAGTCGCCCGGTTTCTCGACGCCGATCCCTACGCGGAGCGGCCTTGGCTGGCCATGGAATACGTGCCGGGCCAGACGCTCCTGACGTACGTGGACGGACGCGGTCCGCTGTCCGCTCCCTTGGTGGCGAGCCTCGGCGCCCTGCTGGCGGAAGGGCTTCAGGCCGTCCATACGGCCGGGCTGCTCCACCGCGACCTGAAGCCGCAGAACGTCATGCTGGGTGCGTACGGCCCCATCCTGATCGACTTCGGCCTCGGGGCGTTCCTCGACACCGCCAAGGACACGTTGTCCCACAGCGGAATGATCATCGGCACCGTGCGGTGCATGCCGCCCGAGCAGGCTCTGGGGCGGACGAAGGTCGAGGAGTCCGCCGACGTGTACGGGCTCGGCACGGTGCTGCTGTACGCGGCCACCGGGCACTACCCCTACGACGGAGCGCGCTGGGAGGCGATCGTCGGGCAGGTCGCCAGTCCCGACCACGCCCCGGACCTGAGCGGGCTCCCGCAGGCCCTGGTACCACTGATCGGCTCCATGCTGGCCCACGACCCGGTCGACCGGCCCTCCCTCGATGCGGTGATGGCCGGATGCACGAACGTGCTGTCCGCGGCGGCCCTGTCTCCCATGGCGGCCCGGCACGCCCTGATCGACGCCACCGCGGTGGACGGGACGGTATCGGCCCCCGGGAATGAACCGGCAGGGACAGGAACGTGGAAGAGGATCGCCGAGCAGGCGGCCGAGCTCGGCGATGACGAGTCGGCCGGGCCTCTGGACAGCCCTCGGCCGACCGCGCCGCAACCGGATGGGGAGGACGCCTCCGAGGCTGAGAACGTGCCCAGCCCGTCCGCGGACAGCACGGCGGCGTCCCCGGCCCCGGTGGCCGATGTTCCCGCGCCCGTACCCATAGCTCGGAAGCCGGGACGGCCACCCGCGTCACAGCGCGTGGCCGAGGAGCTGCGGAGTCGGTACGCCGCCCAGCCCGGCCTCTGAGCCCCGGCTTCCGGCGAAGCCGCGGGGCGGTGTCAGTGGGGCGCGGTACAGGCAGGCAGCATGGACACGGACGAACCGTGCACGACGGTGGTCCAGGAAGATCAAGGGCGGGAAATGGAGCAGCACGTGACCACCGTTGCGGAGGCCGATGACAGCCAGGGCGTGCTCGACGTGGTGAGTGAGGACGGGCTCGCGCTCGACGCGTCGGGGGATGTGGCACGGCCGGGGGGCGGAGCGGTCGCCTATGCTCCGGGCGCCCAGGTCCGGGTCCGTGACGAGCAGTGGCTCGTCCGGAAGGTCGCGGCCACCGCCCGGGACGGCTGGATGGTGGAGGTCACCGGCGTCTCCTCGTTCGTGCGGGGCACCGACGCCGTCTTCTACAGCCTGCTCGACGACATCCAGGTGCTCGACCCGCGGAGGACCGAGCTGGTCTGCGACGACTCCCCCAATCACCGCAAGGCGCGCCTCTACCTGGAGGCCGTGATCCGCAAGACGGCGCTGCCCCAGACCGAGCACGGGCTCGCGCTGGCCGACAGCTTCCTGATGGACAAGCAGACCCACCAGCTGCGGCCGGCCCAACTCGCCCTCTCGATGAAGAACCCGCAGCCGCGCGTGCTCATCGCGGACGTGGTGGGCCTCGGTAAGACACTGGAGATCGGCATCCTGCTGGCCGAGCTGATCCGGCGCGGGCGGGGCGAGCGCATTCTCGTGGTCTCACCTGCGCACGTCCTGGAGCAGTTCCAGCGCGAGCTGTGGACCCGGTTCTCCATCCCGCTCGTCCGGCTCGACTCCACGGGCATCCAGCGCATCCAGCAGGACATCCCGGCAGGGCGGAACCCGTTTGCGTACTTCAAGCGGGCGATCATCTCCGTGGACACGCTCAAGAGCGACGTGTACGCCCACCACCTGGACTCAACCGAGTGGGACGCCGTCGTAATCGACGAGTCCCACAACCTGGTGAACCGCGGTACGAAGAACAACGACCTCGCCCGCCTGCTGGCCCGCCGCACCGACGCGCTGATCCTCGCCTCGGCAACTCCGCACAACGGCGAGACCGAGTCGTTCGCCGAGTTGATCAAGATGCTGGACGAGGCCGCGATCGCGAACACCTCGGACTATGAGGTGAAGGACCTGGACCACCTCTACATCCGGCGCACCAAGACGGACAAGGAGGTGCGGGACTCCCTCAAGGGTGTGTGGGCCGACCGCGGCCCGTCCGAGCTGGTCCCCGCGCAGGCCACCGAGAAGGAGCGCGCGGTCTTCGAGGAGCTGGCCGCCCGCTGGATCCCGCGTGACCCGACCGCCTCCTCGGTCTGCGCCGACCCGCTCGCCGCGTACAACTTCTTCAAGGCCTTCCTCTCCTCGCACAAGGCGCTCCAGAAGTCACTGGATGCACGGCGCCGCTACCTGGCCGGCCCCGCGAAGGTGAGGAAGGGCGAGGACCTGGCCGCCCGCGAGGCCGCCCTGCGGGTCGAGCGCGAGGCGATCGTGGAGCTGGAGCGGCTGGCCGACGAGATCGGTGACGAGGACTCGGCGAAGCTGGACGCGCTGGTCGAGCAGCTGAAGAAGATCGGGGTCGGTCCGGGCTCGGACACCCGCGTCGTCGTCTTCTCCGAGCGCATTCCCACCCTGACATGGCTCGCCGAGGCCGTCCCCGCCCGGCTCGGGTTCCAGAAGAGCGGCTCTGTCGAGGCGGGCGACAAGAAGAACCGGCCCTGGCTGGCGTACGGCGGCGTGGTGCAGGTGATGCACGGCGAGGCCACCAACGAGGACGAGCAGAAGCGGATCGTCGAGAAGTTCGGGCTACGCGACGACCCGGTGCGCATCCTGTTCACAGGCGACGTCGCCTCCGAGGGTGTCAACCTCCACCAGGAATGCCACCAGCTCATCCACTACGACCTGCCCTGGTCGCTGATCCGCATCGAGCAGCGCAACGGCCGTGTGGACCGCTACGGACAGAAGGAGAAGCCGCAGTTCCGCGCTCTGGTGCTCACCAGCGACGTGGAGTGGCGCCGCGCCCCGGAGACCGGTGAGGCCCTGCCGCTCGACGACCGGCTGGTCGGCGCCAAGCTCCTCGAGCGCGAGGCGGAAGCGCACCGGATCGACGGCTCGGCCGAGGCGGTCACCGGCCTGTACCGGGCGCAGGAGGAGGAGAACCGCCTCACCCGCGACCTGCTCGCCGGCCGCACCGTGGAGGAGTCCATCAAGCGCTCCAGCGGCAGCGCCCCGTCGATGCTCAGCAGGATGATGGGCAACATCGGCGCCAAGTCGGCCCAGGACGACATCGCGTACGCGACGGTCCCGAGCGTGTTCCGCTCCACCTCCGCGTACTTCGAGGAGGCTCTGCGCCAGATCTGCCCGACCGGGGCGGACAACGAGCTCAAGCTGCGCCACGAGGACGACGGCACCATCGCGTTCGAGCCGCCGGCCGACCTCCAGTACCGCTTCAAGGCACTGCCCAAGTCGTACCTGACTGAGCAGAACATCCTGCCCACGAGCAAGGCCCCAGGCCGGCTCCGGATCACCTTCGACAAGCGGCTCGGCGAGCAGCGGCTGAAGGCGGCCCGCGAGTCCTCCAAGACCCAGTGGCCCAACGTCGGGTACGTCTCGGACGTGCATCCCGTGCTGGACTGGGTGACCGACAAGGCCCTGGCATCTCTGCGTCACGACGAGGCGTTCGTCCTCGCGTACCGTCCCGACGCCACTGCGGCGGCCAAGCTGGACTCCCGCCTTCCGGCCGAGCTGACCGGCCCGGTCTACCTGGTGCAGGGCATCCACTCCAACGCGCTGGGCCGTCCCACCGTGGTGGAGTGGATGGCCGTCGTCGGCCTGCCCGCCGCGCCCCGCGTCGTACGGATGGACGCGGCCTTCCTCGACGCGTGCGGCGTCGGTCCGAAGATGCCTGGCCGCGCCGTCCCCCGGGAGGAGCGCGAGGTGCTGCAGCGCCTCGTTCCCGTGGCGGTCGACGAGGCCGCGCGGTACCTGCGCGAGCAGGAGGCGGAGTACGCGCGCAGGATCGAGGAGATGCTCGCCCCGTACGAGAAGCGCGTGACGCGATGGCAGCAGGACGCCCTGTTCGCCTCCGCCCGCTCGGCGAAGGGCCGCAACGACGTGAACCTCACGGCGAGCCGCCGCAAGACGCTGATCAAGTCATTGAAGACCTCCGGGGCACCCATGCTGCGCCTGCTGTGCGTCCTGGAGCCCCTGTCCGCCGCCGCTGGAGACACCACCCGATGAGCACCGACTTCGACTCCTTCTCCAACCGCGGCGAGTACCTGTCGGCGCACTACTTCGCCGAGCAGCTGGGCCAGGACCTCAAGAAGGGGCTCTTCGCCACCTGGACCGGCCGCGAGACCGACGAGAAGGACCCGCGTGCCACGCCCAGGGAGATGCTGCGCGCCCTGCGCGGCACGTACCTGTCGGAGGAGTTCCGCAACTTCTTCGCCGAACGCGCCAAGCTGGACGCCGAGGACGACGTCGACGAGAACAGCGCCGCCGCCGGAGCCCGTCTCAACACCTACAACGACGGCGACTGGTGCGAGCGGCTCGGCGCCTGGCACGACAAGGTGCTCGGGGCCCTCGGATTCTCCGGCGGCGCCGAGCGGCGGCAGCTGGCCGTCCACCGCGCCGGACGCGAGCACACCGTCGCCACGGCCTGGCACGGTGACGGCATCGTGGCCGTCGAGTGCGGCTGGGCCGCCGGGAATGACACGGCCCTGGACGCAGCCGGCCCCGGCCGGCTGCGGCACCCGCTGCGGGTGAGCGGCAGCGAGGTCTACGAGACCGGCCAGTCCCTCGCCACCTGGCTCTTCCAGAGCGAGCTGGGCGAGCCCGGTGGGGAGCCGCCCCGCTTCGTGCTGCTGCTCTGCGGCGGCGTCCTCGTCCTGGCCGACCGCCAGGTGTGGGGCGAGGGCCGCTTCCTGGCCGCCAACCTCGACGCCGCGCTGGAGCGCAACGACCGCAAGCAGGGCGGCGAACTGGCCACCATCGCCGCCCTGTTCAGCCACGACATGCTCGCCCCCGCCGAGGACGGCAAGGGGCCGGGCATCGACGCCCTGGTCAAGGCATCCCGCGACAACGCGGTCGGCGTCTCCGGGGAGCTGCGCGAGGGCCTGCAGCGCTCGGTCGAGATCATCGCCAACGAGGTCCTGGACCGGCTGGAGGAGGCCGATGTCGAGCCTCGTCAGATCGAGGACCCGAAGCTGCCGTTCGCCAAGGAACTCACCCACGAATCGCTGCGCTACCTCTACCGCATCCTGTTCCTGCTGTACGCCGAGGCCCGCCCGGAGCTGGGTATCCTGCCCGCTGACGACGGCACCTACGAGGCCGGCTACTCGGTGGCGCGGCTGCGGGAGCTGGTCGAGCGCGACGAACAACTCGTCGAGGAGGAGGCCCGCAACGGCTTCCACCTCTTCGCCTCCCTCGACGTCTTGTTCAACAAGGTCAACCACGGCCACCGTCCGTATGGCACCGAGCCCGACGACGAGCTGCCGGACGACGACGAGGAGACCCGCAAGCTCAAGGCCAAGCGCCGCAGCGAGGACCGCGGTCTGCGCTTCGAGCCGCTGCGCAGCGAGCTCTTCGAGCCCAAGTCCATCCGCCTCATCGGCCGCGGTGTCCTCGACCCTCGCAGCGACGAGGACACCGAGCCGAGGTGGCTGGACCTGCGGCTGCGCAACAGCGCCCTGCACGAGGTGCTGCGGCTGCTGACGATGAAGAAGGCCAAGCGGCGCGGGGAACGCGGCGGCTTCATCTCCTACCGCAACCTCGGCATCAACCAGCTCGGCGCCGTGTACGAGGGCCTGATGTCGTACACCGGCATCATCGCCGAGGAGGGGCTGTCCGAGGTCGCCAAGGGCGGCGACCCGGAGAAGGGCTCCTGGCTGGTGCCCGCGCACCGTTTGAAGGAGTACCCGGAGAAGACCTGGGTCGAGTACGACGAGCACGACGCGGTCAAAGGCCTGCGCGGCCCGAAGAAGTACAAGGTGGGCGAGTTCGTCTACCGGCTGGCGGGCCGCGACCGCGAGACGTCCGCCTCGTACTACACCCCCGAGTCCCTGACCAAGGTCACCGTCGAGCTGGCGCTCAAGCACCTCCTCGACCAGGAGCGCGACGAGAGCGGCGAGATCGTCCGGACGCGGGCCTCGGAGCTGCTGAAGTACAAGATCTGCGAGCCCGCGCTGGGCTCCGGCGCGTTCCTCAACGAGGCGATCAACCAGGTCGCCGAGGAGTACCTGCGCCGCCGACAGGACGAGCTGGGCGTCTCCGTCCCGGCCGCGGACGCGCTGACGGAGAAGCAGAAGATCAAGGCGTACGTCGCCCTGCACAACGCGTACGGCGTCGACCTGAACGCCACGGGAGTGGAGCTGGCCGAGGTCTCGCTGTGGCTCAACACCATGCACCCGGGGATGCGGGCGCCGTGGTTCGGCCTGCACCTGCGGCGGGGCAACTCGCTGATCGGCGGACGGCGGGCGGTGTACGCGGGCGAGGACGTCGTCTCCCCAGCCAAGGCCTGGCTCGCGGCGAAGAACACCCTGGCACCGACGCCGCTGCCGTTCCTCAAGGACGGCGAGCCACAGCCGCTGCCCGAGGACGCGGTGCACCAGTTCCTGCTACCGACCCCCGGATGGGCGGCGGTGACCGGCTCGAAGGAGGCCAGGGAGCTCGCCAAGGACCAAGTGGCGCAGCTGGCCGCCTGGAAGAAGGGCATCCTCCAGCGCCCCAAGCGCAGCACCGCGCACCTGAACAAGGACGGCACGCCCAAGCTCGACAAGGCGGGCAAGCCGAGGAAGGAAGCGTCCTCCCAGTTCACCCGGCTGCGGGACGCGGCCAAGCGGGCCGAGTTCCTGTGGTCGCTCGTCATCAAGCGCATGCAGCTCTCCGAGGCGGCGATCGCGCGGAAGATCGACGTGTGGGGCGCGGCGCCGGACGACCCCGAGTACGACTTCCTGCGAACGGCGGCGGGCGCGGTACCGAAGGAGCAGGTCATGACCGACCTGTTCCTGGCCACCGAGACGCCGTACTGGCGGCTGAAGAAAGTCATGGACGCCTGGTGCGCCCTGTGGTTCTGGCCGGCGGAGAAGGCGTCCCTGCTGGACGGCACGGACGGGGTGTACGACGACACGGTGCCGGCGGTGGCCTCGGCGGACGCGCTGGGTGATCTGTTGGGGGTGCCGCTGGTCGGTGGGGAGGCGGGAGCGGTCTCTCCGGGAGGGGGGAGCGAGTCCGCGGCGACGATCCCGGGGCCGCGCTTCACCGAGCAGACCATGCTGTTCGCGTCGAGGCCGACGCAGGGCACCCTGACGTCCGCCCTGGCGGAGGACGAGCCGCTCATCGACCTCCAGACGGTGGAGGCGGCCGGTCAGTCCAGGCGCAATGCGCCGAAGCAGTCCAAGCAGCGGACCTGGCGGGACACCATCCCGCTGGTCGAGCTGGACGACTGGCTGGACTTCCTCGAAGCCCTCCTGGGCACGGTCGACCCCGACGAGGAGAACCTGATCACCGAGTTCGACAACCTGGACGCGCTCAAGGACTTCGAGAAGAACCTCCCCCGCCTGATGGGGATGGACCTCGCGGACCCGGAGACCCGCTTCCCTTGGATGCACACGGTCACCAACATCGCGGAGGAACAGGGATTCCTGCACTGGGAGTTGGACTTCGCGCTGGTCTTCGCGCAGGGCGGCGGGTTCGATCTGCAGGTGGGTAACCCGCCTTGGGTGCGGCCCCGATGGAACGAGAGTTCGGTGCTGGCTGAGCATGAGCCGTGGTTCGCACTGACTGAGCGAGCGTCGACTGCGGAGAAGCACGAGCGGCGGGCTGAGCTTCTGCGGCTGCCGACGGTCCGTCAGCACGTGCTCGACGAGCTGACCAACGTCTCTGGGCAAGTAGCGGTCTTGGGAGCGTCGCAGCTCTACCCCTTGCTAACCGGCACGCAGCCGGACCTGTATCGGGCCTTCATGTGCCAGGTGTGGGACCACGTGTCGGCGTCGGGAACCACGGGGCTGGTTCACCCCGACAGCCACTTCACCGGCGACAAGGAAGGCGCGCTGCGGGAAGCTGCCTACCGGCGGCTGCGTGTTCACGGCGACTTCGTCAACTCGGGACAGAAGTTCTTCCCGCGACCGGTGGGCGACACCGCTCACTTCGGTGTGCACGTGTACGGCCGTCAGCAGCAGATCGTGTTCGACCACCTGTCCTGGCTGGTCTCGGCAGACGCCTTGCGGTTCTCCGCCACGCATGACGGCAGTGGCGAGGTGCCTGGCATCCGGTACCGCAACGGCGAGTTCGACGAGCGACCGCACCGGTCGCGGGTAGTCCGAGTCGATACGGGCCTGCTGGCTGTATGGCAGCGTCTGCTGGATGAAGAAGACAAACCGGTTGAACAGGCACGGCTGCTTTTCCCTGTGAGCATCGCGGAAACCACCGCCATTGCGTCGCTGGCAGACTACCCAATGCGTTTGGGGAGCCTCTCACCCGAAATCACCGATGGCTGTACCGAGGTGACCTCTAAAGCAAATGGCTTGATCGACTACAATCGGGCGTCCGGCTCTGACGGATCGGAATACACACCTAAGGCATGGCGCGAGGTGATCCTGAAGGGGACCCAGTTGAGTGTCGCAACCCCTGCCTTCAAGCGCCATGACGCAAACAGTAACGATCCGTTCGGCATCGACCTAGTATCTCTTTCAGAGAGCTTTGTCCCTGATTCCGCCTTCGTTCGCATCAAAAACAAGACGATCGATTACCTCGCCGATCAAGATAGGTGGCTTTCTAAAGATGCGCTGAAGCGTCTACGGCATAGCGAGACAGCACACAGATGGGCCAAGCAGGAGATCGCCCAGACCCGAAAAATCCCGCTGGAGGACGTTGATACTAAGAGCATTAATACCATGCTCGCTAAATGGGCACACCGCAGGCACACTTCCTTCCAGCGGCTTGCATGGCGCCGCCAAATTGCCCCCAATACGGAACGCGCTCTGTATGCTGCTCTAATTCCACCCGGAACCGCCCACGTGGATACTGTCTATAGCCTTGCCATGCAAGACACTCGCATGACCGCTCTAGTGGCTGGCTTTTGGGCTTCCCTCCCTCTGGATTACTTTCTGCGTATCACTGGACGTAGCGATCTCCGAGGCGCTGGAGCAAAGGCAATGCCCGCGCCTCGCCAAGGCCACCCGCTGGCCGCAGCTCTACTGCTCCGCACCCTCCGCCTGAACTGCCTCACCACCGCCTACGCCGACCTCTGGCGAGAGCTCTACGACCCCACCTGGCCCGCCTACGAGCCCTGGGCCCTGCCCTGGCCCGGCCTGCAGCCGCTCCAAGACGTCACCGCCGACTGGCGCCCCGACACCCCCCTCCGCACGGAACGTGCCCGCAGGTCCGCCCTCGTCGAGATCGACGCCCTCGTCGCCGTCTGGCTCGGCATGGACGCCGACGCGCTCATCGCCGCCTACCGCGGCCGGTTCCCCGTGCTGCAGAAGTACGAGGCCGTGACCTGGTTCGACGCCGAGGGCTGGAAGCTCGCGGGTAACGCCCGCACCATCGGTCAGCGCCAGACCAAGGAGACCTGGGGCCAGTTCGAGGCGTACCTCGCCGACCCCGACAACAACCCTGTCCCGGACGGCTACACCGCCCCCTTCTACAAGGCCGACCGGGAGAAGGAGATGCGTGAGGCGCACGCCTACTTCCAGAAGCGGCTGGACGACGCCGTCGCCCATGGTGAGTGGGACCCGGTGAAGCAGGAGGTGCCCACCCCGTGAGGCCGACGCTCGAAGCGCAGGGGCTCAAGGAGAGCCTGCTTCAGTACCTCTCGACGACCTACGCGCTGACCGACGAAGGCGCCCGGGAGTCGCTGCACCGGTTCCTCGGGGACGAGACGTCCGGCATGTTCCGGGGGCCGTTCCTGCGGATACGGACGCCGTTCACGCAGGCCGACGACTCCTGGAAGGAACTGCTGGACTGGCGGCGGACGGACGGCTGGACCCCGTACGCCCACCAGGCGAAGGCGTTCCAGCGGCTGTCGTCCGCACGCGGACGGACCCCGCGGCCGACCCTCGTCACGACCGGTACCGGCTCCGGCAAGACCGAGTCGTTCCTCTACCCGGTCCTGGACCACTGCGCGCGCGAGCGCGACGCGGGGAACCAAGGCATCAAGGCCGTCTTCCTGTACCCGATGAACGCGCTCGCCACCGACCAGGCACAGCGCATCAACGACCTGCTGTGCGAGTACGACGCCGATCTCGGCAAGCTCCGCGCCGGCCTGTACATCGGCGACCGGGCGGAGACGAAGTACGACCGGGTCTACACTCGCCGCTCCGACATGTGGGTGTCGCCGCCGGACATCCTGATCACGAACTACAAGATGCTGGACCTGCTCCTCCAGCGCTCCCAGGACGCCGCGTTGTGGAACGGCGCGGACATCCGGTACGTCGTCGTGGACGAGTTCCACACCTACGACGGCGCCCAGGGCACCGACGTGGCCATGCTGCTGCGACGTCTGGCCGCCGCAGTCGGGGCGTCGGAACCCGGAAACCCGCTGGGGCGGATCTGTCCGGTCGCCACCTCCGCGACCCTCGCTTCCGGAAAGGACGGGGACGGCGTGCGCCGGCTCCTCACCGTCGCCACCCAGGTCTTCGGGACCGAGTTCACCGAGGACGCGATCATCGGTGAGGACCGGCAGAGCGTCGACGAATTCCTTCCGCCCGACGACTTCGACCCGGCGCTGCCGGATCCCTCCCCGGACGAACTGGCGCTGCTGCCCGATCCGACCCTCGGCAGTGATGAGTTCGCTCACCTCGTCGAGACACTGACGGGCACCTGCGATGCGGACCCGTTCCTGCTGGGCCGGAACCTGAAGCGGCACACGCTCACCTCCGCCGTCATGCAGGCGCTCGACGGCGAGGTCCGCACCACCGGCGAAGTGCTCGACCTGATGTGGCGCAAAGGCGCGCGTTCGTGGGGCAGGACCATCACCGAGCGGCCCGAGGTCGCCGCCTCCGCCCTCGCCCGCTTCGTCGCGCTGATGGCCGTCGCCCGCGATCCCGAGTCGACTCCGGAGCGTCCGCGGCCCTTGGTGCAGATCGAGGTGCACCAGTGGGCCCGCTCGGTCTCCCGCCTTGTACGGGGCGTGCTGCCGTGGCCGAAAGCTGAGTTCCAGTGGGACGCTGCCGGCGCGTCGGACCGGCAGGGTGACCAGCACGCCCGGACGGCGCCGGTCACCACGGCAACTGGGGGCCAGGCCTCGAACCTGTTCCTGCCCGCCGTGTACTGCCGTGACTGCGGGCGTTCGGGCTGGGCGGTGTTCTCCCCCGGAGACGGACGACACCCATGTCCAGGTCGACTCGCACAAAATCCGGCGGGCCTCGGTCAGCCAGGACAAGATGCGGGTGCGCAACCTGATCGCAGCGACAGACGCCGAGGCCCGCGAGGGCTCCGGCACCGCGCCGATGGCTTCGGCCGGGCGAGGCGCGGACGGCGGCCGCGGCACGTCCGTTCTCTCCTCGGGCCGGGGCGGGCAGTTGCGCGTGCTGGACGGGCCGAACCGAAAACTACGCCTGCCCGATCCCGTCAGGGACTACGCCTCCTCGACCGGACAGCCGCGCCCGGCGGCCGGCGACTCCGCCTTCGTCCTGGTGAACCTGGGTGAAACGGCGAACACGGCGGCCCGAGGAGGACTGGTGCCCGGCGTGCGGGTCGCGCAACGCGATCCGCTTCCTCGGCACCGGTGCGGCGGCGCTTGCCGCGGCCTCGGTCACCCAGCTCTTCACGGGGGGTGAGATGGACGAGGAGCAGGGCGAGGGCAAGACGCTGATGTTCAACGACTCTGTGCAGGACGCCGCGCACCGGGCCGGGTTCGTGGCCTCCCGCTCGTATACCTTCTCGCTGCGCGCCCTGTTCAAGAAGCACCTGTCCGAGAACCGGCCGACCGCGCTCAACGACCTGATCGCGGACGTCGTCGCGGCCACCACCGACCGCACGACGCTCGCCGCCGTCGTCCCGACCGACCTGCACGACGTCGCGGGCGTCCAACGGCTGCTGTCCGGCCAGGGCCGAGGCGGCGACCGCAGGACATGGAACCTGATCGGTGAGCGCTTCGCGTTCGAGGCCCTGATGGAGTTCGGCTTCCGCTCCCGCAACGGCCGGACCCTGGAGCTGACCCGTACGGCGGCGGCCCAGGTACGCATCGCGGACGTGACGGCGGCGGTCGCGGTCGTCAAGGCCGCGCATCTGGCCGAGGAGGGCCCGCGCGGCGGGCTGCCGCCCGTCGAACAGGACGACGCCCGCTACCTGGCGTTCCTGCGGATCTTCCTGGAGCGGCTGCGCACCAGAGGCGCGATCGGCCACAAGTGGCTGGACGGCTATCTGAAGGAGGCCGGGACCAGCCGCTACTTCATCTGGGGCAGGCGGCCGGTCGGCATGCGCGCCTTCCCCAGGGGCGTCGCGGCGCCGGTGTTCCTCCTAGACCAGCCCAAGGCCAAGAGCGAGTTCGACTTCGCCACGGGACGGCTGTCCTGGTACGAGCGGTGGGCACAGCGCTGCCTGGATCTGCCCCGCGAGCAGACGGCCGGGTTCTGGAACCGGCTGCTGCCGGACCTGGTGGCGGCCGGACTGCTTTCGGTGCGCACCCCGGCCGACAGCAGCCTGCGGATCTACGGGCTGCAGCCGGGCGCCATCGACGTGCGGCTCCTCGCCGACGACATCGTCAACGACGCCTTCGTGCGCTGCCCGGTCTGTTTCTGGGAGCAGACGGTCCACCCGGACGTCCTGGACCAGTGGCACGGCCAGCCGTGCCCGTCGTACCGCTGCCGCAGGGGCCGCCTGGTCGCCGGGAACCGCCCCGAGGAGCTGGGCAGGCACCACCGGGACCGGAACCACCGAGATGACTACTACCGGCGCCTGTACCGCAAAGCGGGCACCTACCAAGTGATCACCGCAGAGCACACCGGCATGCTCACCCGCCCGGAGAGGGAGCGGGTCGAGGCGGCGTTCAAGCACGGCACCGGCTTCAAGGACCCCAACGTGCTGTCTTGCACGCCCACCCTGGAGATGGGCATCGACATCGGCGACCTGTCCGCCGTCGTGCTGGCCGCGCTGCCGCGCCGGCCCGCCAACTACGCCCAGCAGGTGGGCCGGGCCGGGCGGCGTACGGGCAACGCGTTCCTGCTGACCATTCCCGACCGCAGCCGCCGCGACCTGTACTTCCTCGACCAGCCGCGCGAGATGATCGCCGGCCGGATCGTGCCGCCGGGCAGTCATCTGTCGGCGATCGAGATCCTGCGCCGCCAGTACCTGGCCCACCTGCTGGACCTGGCCGCGCGCGGGCGCCTGCCGCGTCCTGACGGCAAGCCCCTGGCCGCGATCCCGCCCCGGGCCCCGGAGCTGTTCGGCCCCTCGGGCTACCTCGCCGACCTGGTCGAGGCCGCCCTCGCCCATGCTGACCAGCTCGTCGACGGATTCCTGGGGTTGTTCCCCAGCGGAGTGAGCGACCAGGCACGGGCCGAACTGCGCGACTACGCCACCCGCAAGCTGCGCAGCGCGGCTGAGGAGGCCGAACGGCAGTGGCGGCGCGGTGAGGAGGTGCTGCGCCGCCGGTTGAAGATGATCGGCGAGGCACGCGACGAACTGCACGACAGCGACGACGAACAGGCCCGGCAGAAGGCCGAGCTGGACGCCGAGCACCGGTCGGTCGGCAAACGGCTGCTGTCGCTCGGACTCACCACCGCCCAGCAGGCCCTGTGCGACCTCGGGCTGCTGCCGAACTACGCCCTCATCGACGCGGCGACCACGCTGAACGCCACGCTGTACTGGCCGGACGGCGCTGACGAGAAGACCGGCAGGGAGACGTACAGGTCCAAGCCGCGCGCCTACGAGCGGCCACGCCGCTACGCCTTGTCCGAATTCGCGCCCGGTAACACGTTCTACGTCAACGGCTACAAGCACCAGGTCACCGGCCTGGAGATCGGGACCGCCACCGATCCCGACTGGCGGCTGTGGCGGTTCTGCCAGGAGTGCGGGTACGTGCGCACCCAGAACGCCCAGGACGACCGCTCGCCGTGCCCGCGCTGCCGCAGCGCCCGGATCGCTGACGACGGCTCCTGCCTCCACAAGGTCGTCGAGCCTGTCGTCGTCACCTCCCGGGACAAGCGGGAGGACGCCCGGATCAGCGATGACAAGGACGACCGCGAGCAGCGCCACTACACGGTGATCGACGCGGTCGACATCGCGCTGGAGGACATCGAGCCGAAGACGTCCTGGCGGCATCAGACCCAGGCGTTCGGCATCGACTTCTGCCGCACGGCACTCATCCGGCGGATCAACGTCGGCCCGATGCGGTTCGACGCCAAGGCTGAGGACGACTTCGCCGGGCACAGTGTGCGGATGGCGCCCTTTCACGTCTGCACGGGCTGCGGCGCGGCGACGGCCGACGGGCGGCCCGTCTTCGACCACGACACCGACGCCCTGGACTCCGCGGCGGCGCGCAATCCCAAGCTCAAGCACCACCAGCCGTGGTGTCCGCTGCGTCGGGGGAAGAAGCCGCAGAGCGTGCCGCAGGAACCGGTGCTGCTCGCCCACCAGCTGCGCACCGAGGCGCTGCGGGTGCTGCTGCCGGCCGCCACCGTCCTGGTCGACGAGAAGATCCACTCCTTCCGGGCAGCCCTGCGCCTCGGCGTCGACCATCACTTCGGTGGCGATCCGCAGCATCTGGACTCGACTCTGGCGCGCATGCCCGACAAGGCCACCGGCGAGACACGGCACTTCCTGGTGCTCTTCGACCGCCTGCCGGGTGGCACCGGTTACCTGCACCGGCTCACCGACCCGGCGCACTTCCGGGCCGCCCTCGCCGACGCACGGCGGGCGCTGCTGAAGTGCCCCTGCCGCGACGAGGGCCAGCTCGCCTGCCACCGCTGTCTGCACCGCTACACCGAGGAACGGCACCAGGACATCGTGTCGCGCCTCGAGGCCCTGCAGATCATCAACGATCTGCTGGGCCCGGTCGACCAGGACGGCGAGCCGGTGCTCGGCGAGGACGGGCACCCCGTCGACCTGTGGAAGGTCGCGCAGTTGCCCAGCACGGACCTGATCGGCTTGGACAAGCAGGTCGAGTCCGATCTGGAGGCCCGGTTCCTTGCCGCGCTGCGGACGTGGACCGGCGGGGAACAGGACGCCGTACTGGAGGAGAGCAGTACGGCCAGCGGCTACCTGCGCTTCAGCCAGGGCGCCAACTGGCGGCTCACGGCACAGCGGGACATGGAGTTCACCCGTACCGACTTCACCTTCGAGTCCACGGACGGCCCCAAGGAGTACGTCACCGTCTACCTCGACGGCCACCGCTACCATGCCACTCGCGCCCATAACCGGATCGCAGCGGACTGCGACAAACGCAACCAGCTGCGGAGCAGCAACCACATCGTCTTCCAGCTCACCTGGGACGACCTGGAGCTGTTCGAGAAGGGCGAGGCCGCGAAGGCCGAGCCGGTCTGGCCGCCGTACCCGCGCAGCGCTCAGGACGCGGCCAAGGACTGGTACGAGGAGATGGGCGGCGAGCGTGCCGAGTTCCCGGAGGCCGTGTTCGCCAACCCCGTCGACACGCTCCTCGCCTACCTGCGCGAGCCGGCCAAGGAGCGCTGGGGACGCCGTGCCAGGGCTCTGGTGGGCGGTCTCATGGCCGAGCCCGCCGCCCTGGCGATGCAGGCGGACCGTTCCCAGGCGCGCCAGGTGCTGAGGTCCGCGCTCGATGCGTACGGCGCGGGCCGGGAGCCGTTGTCCGCAGAGCCCGTCACGGGGGACGGGGCCGTCCTGGTGCTCCGCGCGACCGACGGGTACGGCCTGTCCCTCCTCTTCACCGTCGACGCGAGCGACGGCGAGGACGCGAACGCGGTGCGGTGGAGCGCGCTCGCCGTGTTGGACGACCGTGACGAGGTCCTGGGCACCGACGAGCACAAGCTGCGCTGGCGATCCTGGCTGTACTGGTCGAACCTGCTCCAGTTCCTCGCGTTCGCCGGCGGGGACGGCGTGCAGCTGGCCGGAAGCCGTGCGCGCACCTTCCCCGTCGATGTACTCGCCGTCACCGGCGGTATCGGCGAGCTCGACTCGCTCATCGCCGTCCGCCGGCCGCGGGAACTGCCGACGGCGGTGGCACAGGACGCGCCTGCCGCCACCGCCTCCGGGGCGGAAGCCGGCGACTCCGTGGCCGAGCAGGCCGTCGCCCGGCTGCTGCGCGACGCCGCCTGGGACGAGGACATCCTTCCACTGCTGGAAGAGGACGAGCCGGATTCGGCGCTCACACGGCTCGGCCGCGAGCTCGCCGGACACGGCAAGCAGGCCCCCGTCTTCGGCTTCGAGCTCGGTGAGCGCGGCTGGCAAGCCGACTTCGCCTGGCAGGAGCCCGGCGTCCGGGTCGCCGTCGTCGCCGCACCGCACGGCGAGGACGACGAGGAAGCCCTCCGGCGCGACCATGCCTACGCCGACGCGGGGTGGACGGTCCGTACGGCGGCCGACTGGCTCGTCCACCTCGACTCTCTCATCGGCGCGCTTCCCGACGTTCCGCAAGCGCGCGGTACCAATGACGCGCCCGACTCCTTCAACTTCCCCCGCGACGGAAGGCAGAACTGATTCCATGGCCGCCCGGCTCAGCCTGTACCAGAAGGCCGAACAGGAGCTGTACAAGCTCGACCGCTCGGTCAAGGGCAAGTTCTACGACTTCTGCCACCGCTTCCGCGAGGACCCGGACCACCCCGGCCTGGACCTCAAGCCCCTCAAGGGCGACGGCCGGGTCTTCCGCGCCAGGATCGACCCGTCCTACCGCGCCCTGCTGGCCAGGGCCGGTGTCGACGACAAGGGCCAGGAGAACTGGCTCGTCATCGCGGTACGCCACCGCAAGCACGTCTATGAGGAACTCTCGGTCGCGATCAACAGGATCACGGGCGAGATCGAGTTCGTGGACCTCTCCGTCGTGGGCGGGAGCGTGCTGCAGCGCGCGGGCATCACCCTCACCCCCACCGAACCCGAGCCGGCTCCGGAACCCGCACCCGAGCCCGCGCCGGCCGTCGCCGAACCCCTCCTCACCGGTGTCACCGCCGACGACCTACGAGACCTGGGCGTCGCCGACCAGCTCATCGACCTGGCGCTCGCCGTCACCGACAGCGACGAGCTCGACCAGCTGGTCGCAGGCGCGCCGCTGCTGTCCAAGGACATCCTGTACGGGCTCGCCGCCGGCATGTCCCTCGACGAGGTCCGCAAGGAGATCACCGCCCCGGTCAAGGTCGACCTCGGCCAGGACTACGAGCAGGACCTCGGTGCCGCGCTCGCCCGCACCACCGTCACCACCATCGACGCCGACATCCAGGCAGCCCTGGAAGAGGGCGACTTCCGCGCCTGGAAGGTCTTCCTGCACCCCACCCAGGCCAGACTCGTCAACCGCGCCTACAACGGGCCGGCCCGCGTCTCCGGCGGTCCGGGCACCGGCAAGACGATCGTCGCCCTGCACAGGGTCGAGCACCTCGCGCGGCAGCTGTCGCCCGGGCACAACAAGCCCATCCTCCTGACGACGTTCACGAAGAACCTCACCACCGACCTGCGCGCCCGGCTCGCCTCACTGATGGACCCCGAACTGCTCGCCCGCGTCGAGATCGCCCACATCGACCAGCTCGCCGCGCGTGTCCTCAGCGAGAACGCCGTCAAGGGTGCAGCCAGGCAGCGCGTCTACGACAGCGCCGCACTCAACGTGCTGCGCCAGTTGCTGCTCGAACTCGACGAGCGCCGCTGGGACGCCGAGTTCCTCTACGAGGAATGGGATCAGGTGCTCCTCGGACAGTCCATCGGCAACCGGAAGGCGTACTTCGAAGCCCGCCGCGCCGGCCGCGGCCGTTCCGTCACCCGGCCCGAGCGGGCCCAGATCTGGAAGATCCTGGAGCAGTTCACCGCCCGCCTGGACAAGGAGGGTCTGGAGACCTGGGGGCAGGCCGCCGAGCGCGCCGCCCGCCTCGAGATGGAGCGCGACGCCAAGATCAGGGCCCGGCAGGAACACAAGGAAGCCGTCGGCGGCAAGGACCTCGTCCACCGCGACGACGGCTCCGGCATGCACTTCCTGCACCACCGCTACCGCCACATCGTCGTCGACGAGGCCCAGGATCTGCGCGCCGCCCACTGGAAGATGCTACGCGCCATGGTCGCCCCCGGCGCCGACGACCTGTTCATCGCCGGCGACACGCACCAGCGCATCTACGACCAGCAGGTCACCCTGGGCACCGTCGGCATCCACATCCGCGGCCGCTCGTCCAGGCTCACCCTCAGCTACCGCACCACGAAGGAGATCCTCTCCCGGGCCATGCAGGTGGTGAACCTCAACGGCAAGAAGCTCGCCTACGACGACCTCGACGACAGCACCGACAACCTCGACGGATACCGCTCCGTCCTGCGCGGCCCCGTGCCCGACCTGGTGCCCTGCGTCTCCTGGGACGACGAACTCGAACGGCTCGCCGCCACGCTGACCGCCTGGCGCGAGGAGATCGCGACGGGCAACGGCGGCACCGGCCCGCGCCGCGACCCGCGCGGCAGCATCGCCGTGTGCGTCGCGGAACGGGACATGGTCAGCCAGGTGATGTTCCACTTGGCCACCAAGGCGGGGATCACCGTCGCCGAACTCACCAAGGACGGCCCCAAGGGCGACGGCGAGGTGCACGTCGGCACGATGCACCGTTTCAAGGGCCTCGAGTACCAGAAGCTGGCCATCGTCGGAGCCCGCGACGGCGTCATCCCCCGCACGGCGGTGATCGAGCGCTACCGCACCACCGACCCCCAGCGCTGCGCCCGCGAGGAGCTCAGGGCACGCTCGCTGCTCTTCGTGGCCGCGACCCGAGCCCGCGACGCCCTCCACATCAGCTGGCACGACAAGCCGAGCCCGTACCTGCCGATCTGAGCCGAGTTCCGGGTCCGGGGCATTCGGGAGGAGAACACGGTCATACCGTGCCCCAACGCCGGGGTGGCGACGCGGCCCCAGGTCAGTGCGCACTACAGGGCGGCCTCCGCACACGTCTTGGGCCCTGCTCCCCCGAAGCTACGGCGAAGTGACAAGTAGCTCTCTATAGCAGATCCTGGATGTGCTTGTCAGCGTTTTTGATCTTCTGAGCCCATCAGGGAGCGCGTTCTCGGCGAGTTTGATCCGGCCCATGGCTACTGGAGGGAGCGCGGGGTGCCGCAGGAGTGGGGCCGAAGAACCAGATCGAGGTCTGGAGGCTGCTGGAGGAGGATCAGGAGCGGCTGCGGAAGAAGTCGGGGACGAACCGGTTGGGGTAGCGGACCGCCCCGCTGTACGAGCGGGCCCGTTCCGCCGCCGGCGTCCTGGCGAAGACGCCACGCATGACGTACGCCACGGCGACGGTGTCCACGGCGGCCAGGAGGACGTCGACCGCCGGCCGCACCCGCGCCCACACCGCCGCGGTCGCCATCCGCGCCCACTCTGCGAGCCGCGGCTCATCCCCATGCCCGCCCTGACTCCCGACGCCCCGCGTGCCACCGCCGAACAACTCACGGCGCGCCCCGGCACGAGCAGTGCGTCTACGTCTGCGACATCGTCTGGAACGAGTGGCGGTCCGTCGCTGGCGGGGATGGTTCGGGAAATCGGTCTCGCCGGTGGTTCAGCTCCGCCCGGACGGTCTCACCGCCCGGGGGGTAAGGGTCGCTGGTGGCCGGCTTGTCAGTCTTGGTCGTGGAGGCCGTGGATCCGAAGTCGCCTCCGCCGCTCGCGACGGAACCGACGATGCCGATCAGGACGAACAGTGCGACGACATCCCACGGGCACGACGACTTGTTTGCGTTGCGCGATTTAAATAGATCTGTTGCCGACGCCCACGCCTCTTCGGTCCGTGTGCACCCGGCCGCGTGCGGGGAGCAACCGGGCCCGTCCGACAGACTGCGGACCTTCGGTGCCGTCGTCCAGGCCCTGCGTGTTCCGGGTTGAGCAGGGCGGAGCTCGGGGAGTTGCTCTGTTTCTCCAACCGCACGGTCCGCTGCTGTCGGAGGCGCAGGCGGTCGCCCGGCCGCAGCGACAGAGGATGCTGTACGAGCGCCACGACGTTCCGTTCAGCTTCATCGTCGAGGAGCACGTGTTCCGGCGGAGGCTGGGCGGTACCGGAGTGATGCGTGGGCTGTTCGACCACGCGCTGGAGCGGGGCGCGGTACGCGGGGTTCGCGGCGGGAGCCCGAGTCGCGTTCGTCCCGGCGGTCGCGTGACCACGTTCACTGCCAGGACACCGGCCCGCCGGGTCAGTCGGCGGTCGGCCTGACAAGCTTCTCTGCCTCGGCGCGGAGGCTCTTGATTTCCTCCAACGCTGTTTCACGCACAGCCGTGATCTCCGAACCCGGCTTCGTGAGCCCGCTGAGCGACTGCTCCACCTCCGCGATCCACTCGTTCAGGTGCTGTCGGCCAGCGTCAGTAAGACAGGTCCGCTGTCTGCGTGCTTCTTCGTCGTAGTGATCCCTGATCATCTTCCGGCGCTTGTTGAGCGTCCTCCACTTGCCTTGGTCCTGCGCGACACTCAGCAAGTCCATCGTCGGCCCCATGGCCGCCAGCACCCACTGCACCTTGCCAGCCGCACTGGCGACCTTGTCGGTCGCCTTGCCTTTGCCCCAGGGCTTGAACTTCTTCGGACCGTTGGTGATCTTCCCGTTGGCGTCGAGCAACTTCTGGCCGACTCTGCTCTTGTTGAGCCAAGCGGCGATGTCGGAGGCCACGCTTCCCTGCTCGCCACCGCCGTCCGCGACCTTCACGACCCATTCGTGCAGCGTTCCCGTGGCCGCCTTCGCGGCCTTCTCCGCGGCTTCCCTGACCGCACGTGCAAGCGGTGATTCGTCATCCGGGGACGCGTCGATCGTCGTCTCGGGTGCGTCGAGGTCGTTCACCCAGGCTTCAGGCTCAGGTACTCCGATTCCGTACTCGGAGACCAGCGCATCGAACGCTGTCCGCATCGATGAAGCGAACTTGGCGTCGAACTCGGCGCTCGCACGCATCAGTTCTTCGACGACATCACCAGCGACGCCGACGGAGACCTTGTCATCCTTCTCCGAGACGCCGGCAGCAAGCCTTCTTCCCGCTGTTCTGAGTTTGGCGGCGACGACGTCGCTTCCCCTCTCCAGCGTGCTCAGCACACCCTCCTTCGCCTGGAAGATCGCGTCATCGACCTTCTTCGCGGTCTCCGCGGCCCTGAGTTCCTCGCCGTCCAGCACCCACATCCCCTCGGCGTCCGCCAGAACCCGGAGGAGTTCGAACGCCTGCGCCCGGGGCCGGACACCGCTGACACCAGGCGCGGTGATTCTCCGCAACTCGGCTGTGAGGGTGTCGATGCCGCTCTCCGCGACAAGCAACTCACGCTGAGCGGCCGTGAGGTCGGGGTCGTTGACCGCATCGACGTAGTCGCGGGCGTCGGTCGGGACGATCGGGACACGGTCGGCGAAGGGACCGAGCCGCTCGCGGATCTCGTCGAGGATGACGTCCCGATCACTGTTCTCGGCGTTCATCTTGTTGACGACGACCACACTTCGGTCAGCGAACCCGTCGGCGTCGAGCGCACGCAGAATCGCCCCGGTCTCCGCTTCGCCCGGTAGCTCGCTCGTTGTCACGATCATCAGGGCGTCAGCGCCACGCACACCTCGCCGCGCCGCGTCGGAATGCTCGTCGTTGCCCGACAGCGTGCCAGGCAGGTCGACCAGCGTCACGCCGTTCCACCGGTAAGGCGTCGCCTCGTGTGTCTTGGGGGCCGCGTCGACGAGTTCCTCGACCTCGGACGGCGGGAGCCGGAGCAGCGCCGCGATGAGCGTCGACTTCCCGGCGCTGTACGGGCCCAGGAGCGCGATGCGCAGCGGACTCGTGTCCGCACGGGGCAGGCCCTCTGCCAGGTCCCGAGTCCGCGGGTGAGCGTTCAGGACACTCTCAGCCCGTGCACTCAGCGCGGGTACGAAGGCGTTCAGGCCCTCGTCGCTCTCCGCTGCGTCAACCGGATTGCCGTCAGTCATCTGTGTTCCCATCGTGTGCACTGCGGATCTCGATCCGCTCGGTGAGGACATCCGCGAGCCGCTCCTGCAAGCACGCCCACACATCCGCGACGCTGGACGCGTCGGTCCAGACGCGAAGTTCGACGCCTGGCGTTCGCCGTGCCGAGCGGACGGTCGCCGGATCCCTATCCGCAAGGGTCAGGAGCCGACGCACCAGTACGAGGTCGATCGCATCAAGGGCGGAGCGCACGCCCGACCGCAGCTGACGGAGCTGCTGGAACCGGCCCCGTGTGCGAGCGATGTCCGCGAACTGAGCTTCGAACTGGACACCAACCTGAGTCGTCGTGTCGTCAACGATCCGAGCCACCTGTGCTTCGCGCCCGCCGAACACCTCATCGAGCCTGGCCTCGGCTGCGGCCGTTGTCTCGCTGCTCCACTCGTCCCTCGCCTGTCGCAGGCGATCAACCTCGCCGCTCACCGCCTTCGCCGCTCCGACCAGGGGCGTCAGTACGTAATCCGCGACCACCACGGGAGGGGGAGCCAGCTTCTTGGGGATCCCCTTCGCGGCGACGGAGCCCAAGAGGGCTGCCCCCGCCCCTTTGGCGGCGGCCGCGCTCACGCTGCCGGCCTTCGCGTCAGGACGCGGTCGTACTTCCAGGTGCTCGTCCTCCTGCGGATCCGGGGCGCTTGCCCGCGCGCGCAGAACCTTCCCCCGTTTCCGCGTCTCCCGCTCGAGCTCACATTCGAGACTCGAGACGAGTGCCTCCAGCTTCAGACCGGTGACGAAGTCGCTCCACCGCTGCGCGTGATCCGCGCCGCCCAGCTCCCGAACCACTTCCGGCAACCGCTCTTTGGCACGGTGCCGCTCGGCTTCGAGCCGGTCGCGTGTGTTCCGGCCCACGGTCCGGAAGGCTTCGAGCAGCCCGGCTTGTTCACTCGGCGCCGAGCGTTCGAGTTCGCCAAGAGCGAGGTCGATGTGGGGGAGTTCCTCGATCAGCCGACCGTGGATCGCGGCGAGCGGCGTCCGTACGCCTTCGGCCAGCCGGACGGCACGAAGGGGAATCGCGCGCTCGGCCAGGAGCTGTTCGAGGGAGCGCTCCAGGTCCGGAAGCCTGCTCGCCCGAAGGGCCTTGTCCGCCAGCTCGCGATCCTCTGTGGACAGCGCCTCGTGCGCGGCGCCGGAGTGGACCGCGAGGATGACGGGCGGCGCGACTCCGACCGCTGTGGCGACCTGTTCGATCCGGGCGGCGTGCCCGGCCACCGACTTGAACTCTCTGTTCGGGCGTTCGGCGAAGAGCTCAAGACGGACAGGCGTGTTGACCAGTCCCTTCACATTGACGACAGCCAGCAGAGGTTTCCCCGAGAGAAGAAGCCGCTGGAGTTCGGCGGACTCCTCCTCGCGCAACGTGTCGGCGTAGTTCCAGATGACCGCGTCGGCGACGTCGCACGCGGCCTGGGCATGCTGGGCGTCGAAGTCGTCGTCCTTCGCGGCGACGCCGGGCGTGTCGAGGTAGGTCACGGAGCCGATATCGAACGCGGAGGTCTTCCGTGTGGTGCGGTGTGCGCCTCGCCCGATCCCGGTCCGGTCCGCATCGCGCGTGAGGGCTTTGCGGAGCGTGGTCTTCCCGGACTTGGTCCTGCCGACGATGGCCACGAGCAGCCTGCCTCTGACCGCGGGCAGGGGCCGTATGGCATCGCGCAGTTCGCGCTCGAGTGTTCCGATGCGACCGATGACCCCCAAGAGGTCCTCGCTCTCCATCGCGTGCTCGGAGTACGGCGTCCGCTTCAGGTCGGCTTCCACTTCGGCCCGAAGAGCGGACTGGATATCGCGGTAGTCCGAACGGCTCGTGTCCACTGCCCCGGACGGCAGCGCCAGTTCCCCGACCAGAGGATCGAGGGCTTCACGGAGTCCGGGATCGGCTCTCCGTGCGTCCATGGCCGCTGCCACGCGGTCGAACAACGCGGCGTTCCTCGTGTACCAGGACTCCAGAGCGCGCAGCTGGTCGGCGTCGTGCCGGGAGGCGACCGCCAGGAGCCCTGTCACGAGCCGTGCGGCCGAACTCTTGGCAGGTGGCGCGGGCAGGGAAGCGATCGGAGCCACGGAGGCCGTCACTGCGTGTTCGATCACAGCCCGCGCGTCGTCCGCCGCGAGCAGCTCCAGAGCGCTTCCCGGCACGGCACCGGTGTCGCGGGCCTCGATCGCCCACACCAAGGCGTCACGCCGGTCGGATCTGAACCCGGACCGCGCGTCCGGCCCGAGCCAGCGCCACCACCCTGGTCGTACAGAGAGGAACGCTTCGTAGGCCTTCTCCGCCGCGACGAAGTCCCGCACCTTCTCAAGCCGCGTCACCAGATCCCGGTTCCGCAGATCCCGCGCTGCCGAGATGCTGTGCTGGAGGACGAGTTCCCGCGCGGCTGCCGCCTGCCGGATGATGCGAGGACGGCTCAGATCGGCCAGCGCGCTGTCGACATCGATCTCGCGGATCGACTGCCAGATCTCCTCGGGCCAGTCCTGGCCCGCGCGACTGCATGGTTCAAGGGCTTCGGGCAGCAGCCGTTCCGCGACCGCCACCGCCGCGAGGTCCGACCGAAGCGCGTCCACCGGCACACCATCAAGCGTACGAAGACGAGGCAGTAGTCCTTCGAGGTGCGTCAACTCCCGCAGGGCTCTGGCCTCTCCCAGCGTCGGAATCCCGCCCCGGGCTATGGCCAGACGAACCAGTTCGTGTTCCTCGACGCACGCCGCCACGGCCTCTGAGACCCACGGAAGAGTGCTCCCGGACGGAGGCAGGTCGGAACACCCGCACGCCTGGGCCACCGTGTGCAGGTTTTCGGCGAGCCACCGGAGCGCGGCCTGCCCGGCCATGGCGTCGACACCCAACGGTTCGAGCAGGAGGGCCAGCATCTCGGTTCGGAGGCTCGTCGTCCTGTCGTGCACTGCCCGGTCACTCACCGCTACTCCTCATGAGGGCGGTGGTACCGGAACGTGGGGAGCGGGCCGGGGCCCGGGGGAATCAGGGCTTGGGGCTGCCGAGGCACCGTCGCCTGTGCGATCCGGTGGCGGGGCGGCACGCAGGTGCGCGGCGTGAACACCCACCTGCCCTGGGTCAGGGTGGCCCCGAGTACCCGGTCCTTGTTCCGCAACCAGGAGTATCTGCCCTGCAGTTCGACGTAGTTGTCGTTGGTGACGACGGTTCCGTGCGTGTCCTCCGCGATCGCTGTGACAAGCGCGTCGCCCTTGCCCTCGGTTCCGGCCGGAGGCTGGATGAGGTCCCCCTTGCCGAGCGCCGCGGCGACCGCCGCGCGTTCCTCCTCCGCGACCTTGTGCCGGAACGTGGCATCGACGACCACATGGAGCACGGCGTCGGGATACCGCGACGTGAGGGCGTCGCGCGCGGACAGCAGCTGGGCGTAGGACGGCCGGTCGTCGTTGCCGTACACACCGGGTTGCCGCGGTGATCTGCCGATCCACGCCAGGTTGGAGCCGTCCACCACGAGCACCGCGGGACCCGGGCCCGTGGCTCGCTTCCGCATCCGTGCCAGCAGTGGGCTGGTGATCGTGGTGTTGCCCGCGAGCAGATCATCGAGTTCCCGGCGTACCGCTGGCGTCGGACCGCCGGAACTGAAGCTCTTGATCTCCTCGTTCAGCACCTCCTCGCCGGTGCGCTCAAGGGTTGCCCTGACGTGCAGGAGGCCGTTCGTGTCGTACGTGTACTCCAGTAGGAAGCGGGAGTCCTCACGAGCGCGCGGATCCGCGTAGGTGAGACGGAGATTCGTCAACTGCACGTTGTCGGGGTGGTCCAGGGGCCGGTCCGGGTCGCCTTCCCAGATCTCCACGGCGAGGCTGCGGGCGTTGTCCCGGCGCGGCGTGTAGTTCTTGCGCTCCTTCCAGGGCAGCGGCGAGTTGCGCGGGATGATCTGACTGAACTTCCGCTGTCCGGTGTCGTCCATGACGACCGTGCCCAGGGCGTGGCTCGTTGCCACCTGGATCACGCCGTCGGCCTCCCCTGACAGCACAGCCGCCGCGATGGAGGCGCCGCGGGCCACCGTCGTCATGGGATCGCACAGGTCGACACCGACGGGCTGCTGCTGCATGACCTCGGCGACCGCCGCCCGCACGCTCGGGATGTGGCTCGTGCCGCCGATCATCAGCACCGCGTCCACGTCCAGCGGCGCCATGTGCAGGTCGGTGAGGCACTGTTGGACCGGCACCAGAGCGCGGTCCACGAGGTCGGTGATGGCGTCCTCCAGTTCCTCCTGCCACACCTCGACGACGTCACCGTCCGGAGTTCTGACGGTGACCGAGTCCTCGGAAGACAGGCGGATCTTGCTGCGCTCCACGTCAAGACCGAACTGCCGCTCCTGCGCGGGCGTCCACGCCGATCGCGCCGCAGCCCGTTCGAGGACGAGGTCGCGCAGCCGACGGTCGATCTCGAGACCGCCCAGCTCGGTGACACCCCGTGACGCGAGCTCCTCGAAGAAGCCGTCCTGGTAGTCGAGCACGGTGACGTCGATCGTGCCGCCACCCCAGTCGAAGACCAGAATCGTGCGGGCCTCCTGCAACTCGTGCACGTACGAGATCGCGGCCGCAGTCGGCTCGTTGAGCAGAGCCAGGACCTCGATTCCCGCGAACTGCGCTGCGGCACGCGTGCGGTAGCGCGCGGCACCCGTGGCGTTGGCGGGCACGGTGATCACGGCGCGGTCGATCGCGGTGAGGTTGTGCTCCGCGCCCTTCCGCATGGCCTGGAACACCCCGGCGGCCACCGTCGTGGCCGCGAACCTGCGGCCATGGATCGTGACGTACTCGTCGCTCTTGAGGAGTCGCTTGCAGGCCTCGGCCGCCTCCTCCGAGCGAAGCTTGGCCTCCCAGCCGAACAGAGCGCCCCGGCGCAGCGAACTCATGCCCACCACCGACGGAAAGAGATACTCGAAGCCGGGATGGCGCCAGTCGGCGTCGATGTGGTGAGCGTCCAGCAGCAGTACGTCGGCGTCGTCACCCAGCCACTGGGCGACGACGGAGTTGGTGGTGCCGAAGTCGATCCCGGTGGCGGTCACACGCCCTCTCCGTTCGCCGTGTCGTCGTCACCGGTGGGGTGGTCCGCTCCGTCCGGCACGGGCAGGCGCCGCAGTTGTCCCGACAGCACCAGCTTGCCGGTGGACTGGTCCACATAGGCCGGACGCAGCACCTCGAACGCTTCACCGTCGCCTTCCACCACCACGAACAACTCGCGTTCGCCGTCCGGTGAGTCCACGCAGCGCACGCCTTGGTCCAGCAGGGCGGTACGGATGCCCTTCCGAAGCGAACGGGCGCTCTGGTTGGGCGCGCCCGCCAGCAGATCGACCTCGACCATCCGGGCCACGTACTCCTCCCGGGAGCGGAACGCCTCCAGCACGGCCTGACGCAAGGCAGCCGTCACAGCGGCCTGTGTGGGCCGCTCCTGTTCCGGGAGCGCCGTCAGGAGCTCGGTCGCCCGCTCGGTGAAGCGGGAGAGCAGCATCGGGGGACTGAGCAGTTCCTCGGGGCGGTAGTAGGTGAGCTGTGAGTCCTCGGGGGCATCGGCTGCCGCCCGCCGCTTCTCCCGTCGATGTTTCAGACCGTTGTTGCCCTTAGGGGTGACCCTCGTGGGCGCCGCTGTGGTCTTCCGCCGGCTGCGAGGCACCTTTTTCACTGTGTGTGCATCCTTGCGTTGCGATCGGGGCGCCGAGGCGCGCTGAGCAGGTGGGGCAGCAGACCCGCCATCGCCCGCTCTCGCACGAGCGCCAGGCTCTTTGGGGACTGAGGCGTCGTCCGCCTGGTCAGCGGGGCCAGGGGCGGGACCAGACTGACCGGCACCTCGTCCGGAAGCGCGAACACGTCCAGGTCGAGCGGCAGCACGAAGAAACCGGACCAGACCTCGTCGCGCTCGGCGTCTCTGATGCGTTTCATCGCGCTGTTGAGCCGCGCGCTCATGTCCACGTCGTGCACATGCTCCCGGCGGAGGTCCCGGTAGCGCGTCTCCCAGCTCTCCGCGCCGTGGGGCAGCCCAAGGTCCAGATAGGGATTGGACGCCGCCGGTCGGTCGTTGCGGGGAACCGTCCGACGCTGCCGGACCATGCGGAGGTTGGACTCGGCGGACGTGTGCGATGCGCTGATCTCCTCCAGGACGGCGGCCGCGGCGTCCAGATCCTCCCGGAGCAGCAGCGTGTACGCATGGAGGTTGAGGGCCTCGGCCCGGTAGGCCGGATCAACGGTCTCGAACGACACCAGTTTGTCTGTCTGCGCCGACGCTCGCACGAGGTCGTTCAGACACAGCAGGTCGTAGGCCTGACGCAGGGCCATGAGCGCGTGCAGCGGCGACCGCGCCGGGTTGACGGCCGCCTTGGGCTCCCACAGAGAGAAGATGAGCCGCCACAGGCCCCTGTCCTCCCATATGTCCCGGTCCCAGTGGCCGACGGCGACTCCGTCCAGGAGCCGACGCAGCCGGAGGACCAGATCGCGGGGCAGGCTCCACTCGAGCTCCTTCACCACTGAGGTGTCGCCGTCGGCAACTCGCTCCAGGAGGTCGTAGACGTCACCGGCCCGGGGCAATGGCTCGTAGCCTGCGAGGAACGCGTCACGCCGCTGCCGGGCGGTCCACTCCAGCGCGGTCGCCTGCTCGGTGGTCACCTGATCGGGAACCAGCCGGGCCTTGAGGTACGTGTGCTCCACCTCTTCGGCCCGGTACTGCCAAGGCTGGTGCTCCGGGCCGACCGCGCCGGCGTCTATGAGGTCATCGAGGATGCTGATCGGTATCCAGGGCAACACACGCGGCAGCATGCGAGGCGGGAATGCGATGGCTGTGCCATTCGCCGCGAGCGCGGTGAGGAGAGCGAAGGCCCCGGCCGGGTCCTCGCTCCCGGGAACGGCGAGTGTGTTGTCTCCCGATGCCAGGGCGGTGAGCCGTTGCTCCCCGACCTCCGACAGCCACAGGAAGCCGCCGGCGTGGACCGCTGTGAGCGTCGTGGCAACCGTGGCCGGGTCAGCCTGTTCGAGGACGTCCCGCACAGCGGGGAGCAGCCGGTCGTCCGGTTCGTCGCGCAGGGCGTGGGCCAGGGCGTCGTGCGTCGCGTCGTGTGCGAAGGAAGCGAGTTGCTGGAGTACGGCGTGGGCCTGCAATACCGCCTGGGCTCCGAACACCCCGACCTTTCGCCACCTGCGCACGGTGAACCCGTCGACTCCCGCGGCCGCGCTCTGGGCGTCCCGGCGCTCCCTGAGTGCCTTCAGCCGTTCCCGCTCTCGGGCCACGGCCTCGGCCCTGCGCATCGAAGCCGACTGCCCCGGACCGCTTGCCGACGGCGGGCTTGTCACTGTCTGAGCCCTTCGTGGCGGGGGCCGTGGCCCTGAGACGAGGTGAGGGGCGAGGTGTAGGTCTCGCCGTCCGTGAGGGGCTTGTCCAGGCTCAGGCCGGCGGTGGCCGTGCGGTCGTACTCCATGAGGACGAGCCGCTTGGTGCGGTACTCGCCGTACTTGGCGATCTCGTTGTTCTTCAGGCCACCCGACTCCGACTGGAAGGTCTCCAGGATGTAGTCGGTATCTTCGGCGGAGATGCCGTACAGGTGGAAGAAGCAGGCTTCCGATTCCGTACGCAGTCGGATCCGTCGTGCTTCGTCCCAGCGGAACGGTTCACCCGCGTCGCCCAGGTCGTGGGCGAGGAGGGTCACGTCGTAGGCCTCGTAGGCGAGTTCGCTGCCGATGACGCGCCCGATGCGGAATCTGCCGTCGACGAGCTCGTGAGTCACTGCCGCTCCTCTGTTCTCTGCACGCGTCCCACCGTCCCCCGGGTGAACGCGCCCCCCTCTGCACGCTGCCGCGCGGCCCATCATTTCAGAACTGAGGGCGCGACGCGGTCGTCGGTAGACGGTGCCGCCGAACGCCTGTATCACTGAGGTGCGCCATCGCGTCCACAGCTCGGTCAGCGACAGCTCGGTGCGCTGGGCGAGCAGGTCTGGTCGGCGGCCTGGCAGGCCAGCGCGTAGTCGGCCCGCTCCCCCGGCGGGTGCCCCTGCCGTTCCTCGTAGTTGGCGGTGAGGGTCCGCCGCATGTTGAAGCAACTGATCTACGCAGACCCCTACCCGCTGTGCTCGCAACCGATGGAGCCCAAGTTCCGCAGCACCGTTCCTGCCAGTCGAGATGGCCTCGGCCATGAGGCGGTCGTCCCCGCGCCCGTGGGGGTAGCTCCCCACGCAATAACCTCGATGCGGAGCAGTCGCTGTCGTCCCCGCGCCTGCGAGGGTAGCTCCCGCCAGCGTCGTCTTGGACCAGTACGCCGTGGGTCGTCCCCGCGCCTGCGTCGAGGCCCCCTTCTCCCGCGTGAAGAATTTACAAGATCCTCCGCGACTGCCGGCAACGCGGCGACAGCCTCCACCGCGCCGTCCAGGCAGTCGCCCGCATACGCAACCTCGCCCTCGCGGCATGACCGCACAGCCCCGGGCACCCACTCCGACCTGCCTGATCACGGCCTTTTGCAACACCCTTCAGCCGGAGCCGCATAACCCGTGTGCAGGGTCAGGGGTCAAGGCCCATTGAGACGACCGCAAAAGTTCAGCGCCGCTCCGCCAGAAATGGAGCCGGTATGTGACTCAAGTCCCGGCGGTCCTCCTGAACCAGCCGGTAGACCTCACGGGCCACATACCGGTTCAGGCAACGGATGACCTCCCGCTGCGTCTTGCCCTCCATCACGCGTCGCTCGTAGTACGCCTGAGTCCGCGCATCCCAACGCAGCCGACTCAACACGATTCGGTGCAGCGCAGCGTTCGCCCGCCGGTTCTCGCCGCGATTGAGCCAGCGATGCTGCCTGTTCCCGGACGAGTACTCCACCGGGCTCGCTCCGCACAACGCGGCAAATGCCTCACCGCGCAGGCGGCCGTTGTCGTCACCCATGGCGGTCAGCAATACCGCTGCGCTATGCGGGCCGATGCCCACTGCGTCGATGGGAGAAGAGATAGCGCGACAGGTCCGCGCCGTAGTTACCGGAGGATTCCGCTCCGGCGCGACGGATGCCACCCAAATGAGTCGCCCAGGCGTGCAGGTGCTGATAACGACTCACAGCGGCCGGGAAACGCTCGATTCCCAGAGTTCTTTCGGTCACGGCAAGAACGGCCGCAACACGAAAATCGCCATGCATTTCCACTCCGAGTACCGCCTCCGTGGCGCCCGAGGGAGGTTCTGTGGAGCGGGCAGATTCTGGTGAAATGATCGCCCTCCATTGGTGGTTCACCATGTTCGCAGTGCCGTCGGCCCGGACAAGCGGTCACCAGTGAGAAAGTGCACGTACGCCGTGCAAGACAGTGCTCTGGACACGCTTGCCCGACCCTGCGCCCCAGCGCACCGCCCGACCCCGTGAACGACGCAGGATCATCAGGAAACTTTGGTCCAGAAATATCAGGAGTCAGCTCCGACGCTGCGACGGTACTCCTCCATCTTTCCCGCCCCCCCCGCCCGCCGTACACACAAGCACTCCCCCGTGACAGGCACATTGATGCGCGGCAGTGCTCACGCCCTCAGGGGCGCGAGATCGCGCCCTCTTGAGAGACCACACGCCCGCGCACGCTGCACGCATGGGCGGTCTGCATTCCCGCATGAGTCTGATAACTGCGGGCATGAAACAGGCTCGATACCGACGGTGGCGGACGACACTTCAGTGCCGCCATGATACGGCGATCTCTTCACATCGCCTTCTCCACCAGCAGCAGGGGCGATGCTCCGCTAAAGCGCGGGGCGGCCTGGGATAACGGACGTGAGGGCCCAGGCCACGGGAACATTTCAGCGAACCGTCGGTTAGCCAAACCGGCAGCTTCGCGGACAATTGAGGGCTACCGCGCTTACCCGGCCTGCGCACTGCATACCTGACACGAAGCGCCCCCAACGAAAGAAGCCGATGCACATACGGGAGAGTGGGCCTGTGAGCGCCCAATATTGTCTGCGCACATTCGTGCCACATGGAACGGAACGGGGAGCGTGGAGGGCGCCTCAAGGGCGCTTGGATTCTCACGGGCCAAGGGATACGACCTGATCCGCAGCGGGCAGTTTCCGTGCCATGTGCCGCGCATCGGGCGTAAGACACGTGTCGTCACGGCGTTCCTACTCCGCGTCCTCGAAAGCGGAGATCTGACTACAACAATGCCCGCGCCAGATGCCCCCGATCCCTAGGCCAGTTACTGCGGCCTCCACCTACAGTAACTTCCGGCGGGACCTCGTCGTCTCATGGACGCCCCTATACTGACTTCGGCTCGTCAGGGTGAACTTCGGCGAAGTCCCTGATGGGTTCGGAGTGGCTCCTGTATCCCGTGGTGGGTGAGGTATGCGGATGGGGGCAGACTGACCCCTGCGGGACGGCAGCGCCGGGAGTCGGTGCGGATGCAGGCGGCCGAGCTGTTTGAGCAGAAGATCAAGCCGCCGGGGGTGGCACGGCGCCTGAGGGTGAGTGCGAAGTCGGCCTACCAGTGGCATCAGTTGTGGCGGGACGGCGGCGTGCAGGCGCTGACTTCCCGTGGCCCGAGTGGATCGCGGTGCCGTCTGTCCCCGCGCTGCCTGGAGAAGTTGGCCGCGTATCTGGAGCAGGGTCCGGCCGCCCATGGCTGGGTGGAGGACCAGGTGTGGACCGCATCGAGGGTGGCCACGCTGATCGGCAGGAAGTTCCACGTCTCCTACAGCGTCTCGGGTGCCACTCGGCTGATGCACCGGCTCGGCTTCTTCGCGTCGGCCGTTTCCGGTCACGCCTCCGGGACGGCCTCCAGGCCGCTCAGCGCGTCGACCGGGTCCGGGGCCGGGGTGCCGCGCGGCCACCAGTCGTCGCGGCCGGGTTCGGACTCGTACGCGTACCAGAGGTGGTCCCTGCCCAGGCGGAGCTGGAGCCGGCCGACGGGGTGGGTGAGGCGGTTGCGGTGGGGGCGGAAAGGCGGCAGGCCGGCGGCGAGGAGCAGGGGGCGGGCCCGGTCGAAGCGGCCGGCCGGAGGGTCCCAGGGATCCTCCAGGACCGCGAGCCCCTCGGCGCCGCCCTGGCGCCAGGCGGCCACCGCGCGGGCCAGCTCCGCCGTGGTGCGGCCGGTGGCCGAGGCGAGCGAGGCGTAGAGGGAGCGGGTGGCGGCGGTCAGTCCGGAGCCGGGTCGGGCCGCGGCCAGGCGCACCGCGTCCTGCCAGAGCGTCAGCCCGCCGACCGGATCGCGGCCGGTGGTGAGCAGGGCGTGGGCGCGGGCGGCCGCGTCGGTCGCCAACTGGTCCAGGGCGAACGGGTCCGGGCCGCCCGGTGCCGACGGATACGCCGGGGGCTGCCCGGGGTGCGGCGGGGGCGGCAGCGGGGCGGGCAGCGGCAGCGGGCGGCGCGCGAGGGCTTCGGTGGCCCGCTCCCCCGGCAGCGGCTCCGGGGCCCGGCCCTGCGCGTCGCGGGCGGCACGGGCCGCGCTGCGCCGGGACAGGGCGTCCAGCAGTTCCCGCTCGCCCCGGCCGCGGAGCAGCAGCAGGACGAAGGGGTCGGCGTCCAGCAGCCGCGCCGTCTGGTAGCACAGGGCCGCCGCGTGCTTGCAGGGGTGGCCGCGGTCGGGGCAGGAGCAGTGCGGGTCGAGGTCGTACGGGCCGGGCAGCAGCGGGACACCGCAGTCCGCCAGGGACTGCGGCATCTCCTTGTCCAGGAGCGCGGCGATATGACCGGGCCGCTCGGCGGCGGCGTCCAGGAACCGGTCCCACTCGGCGTCGTCCAGGGTGCGCATCCGCACCTGGACGCGGTACGGACGCGGACGGCTGCCCTGTACGTACGCGAGGACCAGGCCGGGGGTCACGGTGATGGCGTCCACATGGCCGGTGCGCGCGTAGTCACGGCCCCGGGCCAGCCGGGCCGCGTCCAGCGCGCCGTCCTCCAGGGCGCTCGTCCATGCCTCGCCCCACCAGGTCTGTGCGAAACCGGGTCCCGTCCGGCCTTCCGGGGCGGTGGCGGGCGGCGCGGGGAGCGCCGGAAAGGTGCGGCGCAGTTCGCCGTCACGGCGGGGGGAGGCCATGCCGCCGGGGGCGCGCACGGCGGGATGGGACGCGGTGGGCTGGGGACTGGTGGGGTGGGCGCTGGTGACTTGAGCGCTGGTGGGCTGCGGACTGGTGGGCCCGGCCGGGGCGGGGTCGCCTTCGGGGGTGGCCGTGGTGCCGGTCCCCGTGCCGGGGGGTGCGTCCTCGGTGCTGTCGTCCGGTTCGTCGTCCGTCTCCGCTGCCGGGGGCATCCGGAAGGCGTGCGCGAGGAGTTCCGCCACGGCGCGGACGGGGGCGGAGGTGCCGGGGGCGGAGGTGCCGGGGCCGGTGTCCGGGGCTCCGTCGCCCGGTCCGCCGACGCCCTCCGCCCGGCCGCCGGTTCGAGGCAGGCGGGCGCGGGACGTGCCGGGCTGTGCGGCCGTACGGCGTGACGGGCGGGCGTCGCGGGCGGTACGCGTGCCACGGGCGGCGGCCGGCCGGGGCCGCGCCCCTCCCTCGGCCGGCGCGGACGGCTGCTCCTCCTCCGGTCCGCCTCGGGCGCGCGCCGCGCGCAGGGCCTCGCGCGCGATGTCGGCGGGGCGGGCGCCGGTGGTCTTCGCCGGTGCGGGGTGGTCTGGCGCCAGGGTGTCCGGCGGGGGGGACGGGGCCGGTTCGGTGTGCTGCGGGGTCGGGGGCTGTGCCGAGGACGGGGATGGGGCCGGGGCCGGGGCCGCGGCCGACTGTGCTGTGCGCCGTAGGGCCGCGCGCGCCGCGTCGCCCGGCCGCGACGGCTCCTGTGACAGGCGTGGCCGCTGCGGCGGCGACGGCTGTTCCGGGGACGGCTCGGTGACCGATTCCGGTCGCCCTTCGGATCCCGGCTCCTCGGCCCCGTCCGGCGCGGAAGCGGTCGGGTCGACGGACCGCGTGGTCGGTGTGCCGGGCGGCTGCGGTCGATGCCGTCGCGCCGCTCGCAGCGCCTCGCGCGCCACGTCACCGGGGCGTGGCGGCTGAGGCTCCGCGGGCGTGCGCGGCCCAGGAGCGTCGGAGGTCTCGGAGGCAGCAGAGGCTTCGGTCCGCGTCGGCTCGGCTCCGCCGACCGCGTCCGACCGTCCAGTACGTCCAGCACGCCCGGTCTGTTCGGTCTGTTCGGTCGTGTGCATCAGGCCCCCCTCCGCAGCGACACTAGGTCGGACAGCTCCCGGTCGGACAGCTCGGTGAGGGCGGACTCGCCGGTGCCGAGGACGGCCTCGGCCAGGGCGCGCTTCGCGGCGAGCATCTCGGCGATGCGGTCCTCGACGGTGCCCTCGGTGATGAGGCGGTGGACCTGGACGGGCTGGGTCTGGCCGATGCGGTAGGCGCGGTCGGTGGCCTGTTCCTCGACGGCCGGGTTCCACCATCGGTCGAAGTGGACGACATGGCCCGCGCGGGTGAGGTTCAGGCCGGTGCCGGCCGCCTTCAGGGAGAGGACGAGGACGGGGGTGGCGCCCTCCTGGAAGCGGTCCACCATGCGTTCGCGCTCGGGGACCGGGGTGCCGCCGTGGAGCAGGTCGACGGGGACCGCGCGGGCGGCGAGATGGGAGGTGATCAGCCGGGCCATGCCCACGTACTGGGTGAAGACGAGGGCGGAGCCGTCCTCGGCGAGCAGGGTGTCCAGCAGTTCGTCGAGCAGGGCGAGCTTGCCCGAGCGGGCCGCCGCCCGGTCGCCGCCGGGCATGTCCCCGTCCTTCAGGTAGAGGGCCGGGTGGTCGCAGATCTGCTTGAGCGAGGTGAGCAGTTTGAGGACCAGGCCGCGGCGGGCGATGCCCTGCGCGGTCTCGATGGCCAGCATCGATTCCCGTACCACCGCCTCGTAGAGCGCGGCCTGTTCGCGGGTGAGCGGGACCGGGTGGTCGGTCTCGGTCTTGGGCGGCAGCTCGGGGACGATGCCCGGGTCGGACTTCCTGCGGCGCAGCAGGAAGGGCCGCACCAGCCGGGCCAGCCGCCGGGCGGCGTCCTCGTCCTCGCCGTTCTCCACGGCGCGTGCGTGGCGGGCGCGGAAGGAGGTGAGGGGGCCGAGGAGGCCGGGGGTGGTCCAGTCGAGGAGGGCCCACAGTTCGGAGAGGTTGTTCTCCACTGGGGTGCCGGTCAGGGCGACGCGGGCGGGCGACGGGATCGTGCGCAGGGCCTTCGCGGTCGCCGAGTGGGGGTTCTTGACGTGCTGTGCCTCGTCCGCGACGACCAGACCCCAGGGCTGCTCGGCGAGCAGGGGCGCGGTCGAGCGCATGGTGCCGTACGTGGTGAGGACGAAGCCGCCGTCGAGGCCGTCCAGGGTGCGGTCCGGGCCGTGGAAGCGGCGGACGGGGACGCCGGGCGCGAACCGGGTGATCTCCCGCTGCCAGTTGCCCAGCAGGGAGGCCGGGCAGACCACCAGGGTGGGTTCGCGGCGGGCCCGCTTCAGATGCAGGGCGATGAGGGTGACGGTCTTGCCGAGGCCCATGTCGTCGGCGAGGCAGCCGCCGAGGCCGAGGGAGGTCATGAGGTCGAGCCAGCCGAGGCCGTGCAGCTGGTAGTCGCGCAGGGTGGCGCGCAGGCCCGGGGGCGGTTCGGCCGGGCGTACGCCCGCGGTGATGCGGTCGCGCAGGGCGGCGAGGGCACCGACCGGCACGGCCTCGACCGTCTCGCCGTCGACCTCGGTGGTGCCGGTGAGGGCGGCGGAGAGCGCGTCGACCGGGTCGAGCAGGCCCAGGTCGCGGCGGCGGGCCTTGCGGACCAGGGCCGGGTCGACCAGGACCCAGCGGTCCCGGAGCCGGACGACCGGGCGGTGGGCCTCGGCGAGGGCGTCCATCTCGGCCTCGGTGAGCGGGTCGCCGCCGAGCGCGAGCTGCCAGGAGAAGCGCAGCAGTTCCTCGCTCTCGAAGAAGCCGGTGCCGTCGGTCGCGGAGCCGGGAGCGGACCGCACGACCGCGGTCGCGGTGAGGTCGTCGGCCAGGTCGCGCGGCCAGTGCACGGCGACGCCGGCCGCCGCCAGCCGGGTCGCGGCGACGCCGAGCAGTTCGCCCGCCTCCTCCTCGGACAGGGCGAGCACGTCGGGCACGTCCTGCTCGGCGAGCCGGTCGAGCGGCGGCCAGACCCGGGCCGCGCGGCGCACGGCCAGGGCGGCGTCCACGCGCGCGCGGGGGCCGAACGCCGCGTCGGCCTCGCCCGCCCACAGGGACGTCGCGTCGGCGACGAGGGTGGGGTCGGCGAGGCTGTGCACCTGGACGATCGCGGTGCCCGACCTGCGCGTCGGCCGTCCGCCGACGCCGCCCGCCGGGCTGTCCGCCGGGTCCGCGTCGAAGAGGTCGTACGCCGACAGGTCCAGGCGCAGGGAGATCCGGACTCCGGCGTCCGTGCCCGCGGCGACCTGGGCCGCCCAGTCCTGCGCGGCCGGGAGGTGCTGGGGAGCGCGGTGGGCGAAGGGCCGGCCCGCGGTGTGCGGGGCGGCCGGGGTGCGGGGCAGGGTGTCGGCGACGGCGTCGAGGAAGGCGCGCAGCAGCGCTTCCGGTTCCGGCAGCCGGAGCGGGCCGGTGCCGGGCAGCGGCACGGCGTGTCCCTCGGGGGGCAGGGCCGCGGCGACGGCCCGCAGGTGGGCGATGTCGTCGGGGTCGAGCGGCCCGGCCCGCCAGGCGTCGTGTCCGGTGGCGGTCAGGCCCGGCAGGAGGCGGCCCCGCGCGCTCAGCCGCAGCGCGTGCAGGGCGGCGGCGCCCCAGCAGGCCGTGGCGGGGTGGGCGGCGGGGTCGTGGCGGGCACGCAGCAGGTGGGGCAGGGCCGCCTCGATCGGCAGGGACAGGGCGGGGACGGTCCTGCGGCGGAGGGCGGCGCCGTGCGGCCGGACCACCGTGAGGGTCGTGGGGACGGGCGGGGCGCCGACGGCAGGTGGGACGGGTCCCGGCAGGGCGTCGGAGGCCGGCGCGTCCGGGTCCCACAGGACGATGCGGCCTTCGCGCGGCAGCGGCGCGGGCGCGAAGACGGCGGGGAGGCGGACGGACACGGCGGGTCCGTGCGCCGCCAGTGCCGAACCGGAGCCTCCGGCCGCGCCGGACATCCCCGGCGAGCCCGGCATTCCCGGCGAGACAGGCGTCCCCGGCGAGCCGGGTGTCCCGGCCGCCCCGAGCCGTCCCGCCCCGGGCACGCCCGGCCCGGGGACGGTCCCGGTCGTCTCCGTCACGGCCATGTCGCTCATACGTCCTGTCACCTCCCGCTCGCCGGTCGAGTCAGTCGTCTTCGACTCTACGGTCGGGGTCTGACAATCGGCTCCGGGCCCGGTCAGGGGACCGTCTGGGAGACCACGTAGACCATGGGCAGCACCGGGTCGGCGAAGTTCACCATGATGTCCTGGCTGGGCGCGGGGTTCTCCTGGCCGTGGCTGAGGCCGTACCAGGATCCGGGGCCCTTGAAGTTCCAGCCGGTGATGTCGCGGTCCCGGTGGCCGAAGCTGATCTCGCCCTTCTTGAGGTCGCCGCGGTTGACCCCCATGGCCTCCAGGAAGGTGTCGAGTCCGGGCTGCGTGGTGCGGAACTGGACGTAGAGGCGGCTGGTCTTCCAGTTGTTGGTCTCGTAGGAGGCGACCCGGTCGGCGGGGTGCGGGATGGGGACCTGGTAGAGCCGGCGCTGCACCTTGGCCGGGTAGGTGGGGGTGAGGCCGGTCGCCGCGTACTTGGCCTCCTTGTCCTTGCCGCTGGCGCGGCTCTGGGCGGCGGAGAGGACCAGATAGCCGGCCGGGACGCCGATGAGCAGCATGATGATCAGCAGGGTGAGCGCCCGGCGGCGGTCGCGGTGGCGGCGGTCCTCGGCGGGCGGGGACGGCGGTTCGTCCGGCGGCGCGGCCTGGCGGGGCACGGACATCGTCACAGCGCCTCCCGGGCGTCGTGGCGGGACTGCGCGTACCGCTCGTAGCGCTCGTGGCGCTCCACCCGGCGGCGCTTGGCGCGGCGGAAGCGGCGGGCGACCAGCCGGGCGAGGTCGGCGGCGCCGACCATGCCGGCCTCGGGGCCGAGCTGGGCGCGCACGACGCGGGCCTCGGGGCGGTAGCCGCGGCCGGTGAGGTGGCGCTTGAAGGCGTCCCGGGCGGGGCCGATGAGCAGGTCGTCGGCCGCGGAGACGCCGCCGCCGACGACGAAGCAGGACGGGTCGAGGGCGGCGGCGAGGTTGGCGATGCCGACGCCGAGCCACTGGCCGATGTCCTGGAGGAGTTCGACGCACATGGCGTCGCCCCCCCGGGCCAGCTCGGTGATCATCGGACCGGTGATCTCGGAGATGCTGCCCTTGACGTGCTCGATGAGGCCGTAGGCGACCGGGGAGTCGGCCGCGGCCAGTTCGCGGGCCTCGCGCACCAGGGCGTTGCCGGAGCTGTACTGCTCCCAGCAGCCGCGGTTGCCGCACGGGCAGCGGTGGCCGCCGGGCACCACCTGCATGTGCCCGAACTCGCCGGCCACGCCGTACTTGCCCCGCTTGACCTGGCCGTCCTCCAGGATCGCGCCGCCGATGCCGGTGCCCAGCGTGATCATGACGAGGTGGTCCTCGCCGCGGCCGGCGCCGAAGCGCCACTCGGCCCAGGCGGCGGCGTTGGCGTCGTTGTCGACCAGGACGGGCACCGACAGGCGCTCGGAGAGGCGGTCGCGCAGCGGTTCGTTGCGCCAGGACAGGTGGGGGGCGAAGAGCACGCGGTTGCGGTCGGCGTCGACCCAGCCGGCCGCGCCGATGCCGACGGCGTGCACGTCGTGCCGGTCGGAGAGGTCAAGGACCAGTTCGGCGATGGTGTCCTCGACGACCTTCGGGCTCTTGGACTTGTCGGGGGTCTCCGTGCGCAGCCGCTCCAGGATGTTGCCGTCGGCGTCGACGACGCCCGCCATCACCTTGGTGCCGCCGATGTCGATGCCGACCGTGGGGACCCGGGGCGCCGTCAGGTGGGAACGGCGCTCCCTGGTGCCCACGGTGCGCAGGACCGTGGCCCGGCGGGAGCCGATGGGGGCGGTGAGGTCGCGGTAGGTGCTCATCGGCCCCGATTCTGCCGCACGCGCGGTGTGCGTGTCGTACGGGGCACCGGGCGGCCGGTGCCCCGGGCGGGCTCCACGCGCGCGCGTGGAGGTGCGCCGCCCGCCCAGCCGCTCTCCTCAGGGAGTGCTTTTCTCCAGCTCGTGCCGGAGGTCGTCGAGTTCGCTGCCGCCCGCCATCTGCCGGGTCAGTTCGTCGAGGGTGATCTCGTCCCGTGTGTGATGGCCCACCATGGTGCCCCGCTTCAGCAGGACGAAGCGGTCACCCACGAGGTACGCGTGATGCGGGTTGTGGGTGATGAGTACGACACCCAGCCCCTGGTCGCGAGCCGCGGCCACATACTTCAGGACGACGCCGGACTGCTTCACACCGAGCGCCGCGGTGGGCTCGTCGAGGACGAGCACCTTCGCGCCGAAGTGAACCGCCCGCGCGATGGCCACGCACTGGCGTTCGCCGCCCGAAAGGGTACCGATGGGCTGGTCGACGTCCCTGAGGTCGATGCCCATGCGCAGCAGTTCGGCGTGTGTGGTGCGGCGCATGAGGTCGACGTCCATGCGCTTGAAGGGGCCGGTGCCCCGGGTGGGTTCCGAGCCGAGGAAGAAGTTGCGCCAGACCGGCATCAGGCCGACGACGGCCAGGTCCTGGTAGACGGTCGCGATGCCCCGGTCCAGGGCCTCGCGCGGGGAGGACAGGGTGGTCTCCTCCCCTTCGACGCGCAGCACGCCGCCGTCGTGCCGGTGCAGTCCCGCGATCATCTTGATCAGCGTGGACTTGCCCGCGCCGTTGTCGCCGAGGACGCAGGTGATCTCCCCGGCGTGCACCTGGAGGGAGACGCCTTCGAGGGCGCGGACGGTGCCGTAGTGCTTGCTGACGCCGGACAGCTCCACCAGGGGCGTGCGTGTGTCGGTCTGCGTCATGTGGTGGCCTCCGCCCGCTTGCGGACCCAGGCGTTGAGCAGGGTCGCCAGGAGCAGCATCGCTCCGAGGAAGAACTTGAACCAGTCGGGGTTCCACTCGGCGAAGACGATGCCCTTGCTGGTCATGCCGAACAGCAGCGCGCCGACCGCCGAGCCGATGGCGCTGCCGTAGCCGCCGGTGATCAGACAGCCGCCGATGACGGCGGCGATGATGTAGATCAGCTCGTTGCCGACGCCCTCGCCGGACTGCACGGCGTCGAAGGAGAACAGCAGGTGCTGGCCGGAGATCCAGGCGCCGAGGGCCACGCCCATGTACAGGCCGATCTTGGTCCGGGTGACCGGGACGCCGACCGCGCGGGCGGCGTCCTGGTTGCCGCCGACGGCGAAGATCCAGTTGCCGGTGCGGGTGCGCAGCAGGATCCAGGAGGCGACGGCCACCAGGGCGAGCCACCACAGGATGGTGATCTTGAAGTCGACGCCGCCGACGCTGAGCGTGGAGGCGAAGACGGCGTGGGCGGCCGGGAAGCCCTCCATGTCGCCGATGGTCTTGGTGGAGACCGTGCCGTCGATCAGTTTGGTGAAGCCGAGGTTCATGCCGGTCAGCATCAGGAAGGTGCCCAGCGTGATGATGAAGCTGGGCAGTCTGGTGCGGGTGAGCATGAAGCCGTTGAACGCGCCGATGGCGAGGGTGACCAGCAGGGAGACGCCGACGCCGACCCATACGTTGGCGGTCAGCTGGTAGCTGAACATCGACGACAGGAGCGCGGAGGAGGTCACCATGACGCCCGCGGACAGGTCGAACTCGCCGCCGATCATCAGCAGCGCGACCGGTACGGCCATGATGCCGATGGTGGAGGACGCGTACAGCACGGTGCTGAGGCTGGAGGCGCGGACGAATCCGTCGGCGATGACGGCGAAGAAGACGAAGACGGCGACGGCGCCGACGACCGAGCCCAGCTCGGGCCGGGCGAGCAGCTTGCGCAGCGGGGAGGTGCGCAGCAGCCGTTCGTCGGCGACCGCCTCGGCCCGGTTCGCGGTCGCGCTCATCGGGTGCCCCGCTGCGCGTACTGCTCCAGGGCGCCGGCCTGGTCCTTGGTGACGATCTGCGGGCCGGTGAGCACCGGCTTGCCGCCGCCGAGGACGTCGGCGTTGTACTTGTAGAGCCACAGCAGGTCGACGGCCTGGTAGCCCTGGAGGTAGGGCTGCTGGTCGACGGCGAAGCCGAGGGTGCCGTCCTTCAGTTCGGCGGCGACCTTGGCGTTGAGGTCGAAGGTGTCGATCTCGGCCTTGCTGCCCGCGTCCTGCTTCGCCTTCACGGCGGTGTCCGCGTAGGGCGCGCCGAGGGTGACGACGGCGTCGACGGCCTTGTCGGCCTGGAGCTTGGCGCCGACCGCGGACTGCACGTCGGGCATGTTGGTGCCGTTGACGTAGAGGTTGTCGACCTTGCCGGAGAAGGTCTTGGCGACTCCGGCGCAGCGCTGCTCGTGGCCGACGTTGCCCTGCTCGTGCAGGACGCAGAGGACCTTCTGCCTGCCGCGCTTGTTCAGCTCCTCGCCGACGGCCTCACCGGCGACGGTCTCGTCCTGGCCGACGTGGGTGAGCGCGCCGAACGCCTTGGACTCGGCGGAGCCGGAGTTCACGGTGATCACCGGGATGCCGGCCTTCTCGGCGCGGGTCACGGCGGCCTTCATGGCGTCGGGCTTGGCGAGCGTGACGATGATGCCGTCGACCTTCTTGTCCACCGCTGCGTCCACGAGCTGCGCCTGTTGCTGCGCCTCGTCGTCGTGGGAGTACAGGAAGTTGATGTTGTCCTTGACCGCGGCCTGCTTGGCACCGTTCTGCACGATGTCCCAGAAGGTGTCGCCGTCCCCGGAGTGGGTGATCATCGCGAAGGTCCAGCGGGGGGTGTTCACCGCCGCCCGGCCCTGGGCCGCCGCGGCCTTGCGGGCGTCCTCCGCCCGCTTGCCGCCGGTGCTGCTGCATCCCGCGAGGGACAGCGACAGCGCCCCTGCGAGCGCCATGCCTACCCAGGTTGGAAACCGTGCCACGAGGCCGTGCCCTTCTCGCCGTGTTCGAACGTACGCGCGGGGCCGATGAGCGTTCCATCAGCCCCGAACATCGCATTATCTGACACGAGCGTACGAGGGTGAGAGGCCGGGCCGTGTGCCCTGGCTCACTTGTCCGGACATTGTGACGACCCGGGGGTCTGCGTTCAAGACCGTACGAGCAGCTGGAATTCGAAGGAATAGCGGGACGGCCGGTAGGTGTGGGTGCCGAACTCCACCGCGCGACCGGTGTCGTCGAACGTGACGCGTTCCATGGTGAGCAGCGGGGAGCCCTCGCTCTCGCCGAGCCGCTCGGCCTCGGGCGCGGAGGCGGCGCGGGCGCCGATGGACTGCCGGGCGCTGTGCAGGGTGATCCCGGCCGAGCGCAGCAGGCGGTACAGGCCGGTGGCCTCCAGCCGCCCGGTGTCCAGGTCGAGCAGACCGGCCGGCAACTGGTTGACCAGGTACGCCATCGGCTCGCCGTGGGTGAGGCGCAGCCGCTCCACCCGGTGCACCTCGTCCCCCTCGGCCACCCCGAGCGCGGCGGCGGCCTCGGCGGACGCGGGCACGACGGTGTTGACCAGGACACTGCTGGTCGGGCGCTGCCCGGCCGCCTCCAGGTCGTCGTAGAGGCTGCTCAGCTCCAGCGGGCGTCTGACCTGGCTGTGCACGACCTGGGTGCCGACACCGCGGCGGCGCACCAGCAGGCCCTTGTCGACGAGCGACTGGATGGCCTGGCGGACGGTGGGACGGGACAGGCCGAGCCGCGCGGCCAGTTCGATCTCGTTGCCCAGCAGGCTGCCCGGCGTCAGGGCGCCCCGCTCGATCGCCGCCTCCAGCTGCTGTGCCAGCTGGTAGTACAGCGGCACGGGGGAACTCCGGTCGACGCCGAGCGCGAGCGACACGGTGGGGTCCACATCTGGTTTGGGCACCCGCCGAGCGTAGCCCGGTGGCCGGTTGACGGGAAGTCGTGTAGTCAGATTGTCCTGACATACAGATTGACAGGGTCAGGGGTGGGCCCCCACTTTGTTCCCATGCGCATCGGGATCATCGGAACGGGCCGGATCGGCACCGTTCACGCGAACACGCTCAGCCGCCACCGCGAGGTCGGCTCACTGATCCTCACGGACGCCGATCCGGCGCGGGCCCAGGCTCTGGCGCACCGGCTGGGCGAGACGGCCGCGCCCGGCGCCGACGAGATCTTCACCTGGGGCGTCGACGCGGTGGTGATCAGCACGACGACCCAGGCGCACGCCGACCTGATCGGCCGGGCCGCGCGCTCCGGACTCCCGGTGTTCTGCGAGAAGCCGATCGCCCTGGACCTGCCGGGCACCCTGCGGGCGCTCACCGAGGTGGCGGCGGCCGGGACGGTCCTCCAGATGGGCTTCCAGCGCCGCTTCGACCCGGGGTACGCCGGTGCGCGCGCGGCGGTGCGCGCGGGACGGCTCGGGCGCCTGCACACCGTGCGCGCGCTGACCTCGGACCGCACACCGCCGCCGGCCGACTGGCTGCCGCTGTCCGGCGGCCTGTTCCGCGACACGCTGATCCACGACTTCGACGCGCTGCGCTGGGTGACCGGCCAGGAGATCACCGAGGTGTACGCCCGGGGCTCCGACGCCGGTCCCGCCATGTTCCGGGAGGCCGGTGACGTCGACACCGGCGCGGCGGTGCTCACCCTGGACGACGGCACCCTCGCCACCGCGACGGCGACCCGGCTGAACGGCGCCGGCTACGACGTCCGTATGGAGCTGGCCGGGGAACGCGACCAGATCGTCGTCGGCCTCGACGACCGTACGCCGATCGCGTCCACCGAACCGACCGGGCCGCCGGCCGCGGACAAGCCGTGGACCGGGTTCCTGGAGCGCTTCGGCCCCGCCTACGAGGCCGAGCTGAACGCCTTCGTCGACGTCCTGCTCGGCCAGCGCACCAACCCCTGCGACGGCCACGAGGCTCTCCAGGCGCTCCGGATCGCCGAGGCGTGCGAGCGGTCCCGCCGCGAGCACCGGCCGGTGCGGCTGGCGGAAATCCCGGACGGCACGGCGGGCGGCTGAACGGGCCGCGGCCGACCAGCCGGTGGCCCGGTCCGCCGTGGCTACCAGCGGACCGGCAGGCTCCTGGTGCCGCGGATCAGCATGCCCGGGAGCCATTCGCCCGGCGGGCCGTCCAGTGCGAGGGCGGGGGCGCGGCGCAGGAGTGTGTGCAGGGCCGTACGGGCCTCCAGACGGGCCAGCGGGGCGCCCAGGCAGTAGTGGATGCCGTGACCGAAGGCGAGGTGGCCGCGGGTGTCGCGGTGCGGGTCGAAGCGGTCCGGCGCCGGATGGCGGGCGCCGTCCCGGCCGGCCGCCGCGAGCCCGATCAGCACCGGCTCGCCCTGCGCGATGGCGGTGCCGCCGATCTCCAGCGGCCGGGCCGCGTAGCGGAAGGTGGCGTTCTCCACCGGGCCCTCGTAGCGCAGGGTCTCCTCCACGGCGGCGTCCACGAGCGCGGGGTCGGCGCGCACCTCGGCGAGCTGCGCGGGGTGTCTGAGCAGGGTGTGCACGGTGTTGGTGATGAGATTGACCGTGGTCTCGTGGCCCGCGATGAGCAGCAGGAAGGCCATGCCGCGCAGCTCCCCGGGGGAGAGCCGGTCGCCGTCCTCCGCCGTGGTGCGGATCAGCGCGCTCAGCAGGTCGTCGGCGGGGCCCGCGACCCGCTTGTCCTCGATCAGCTCGGTGAGATAGGCGCCGAGCCGCTCCACGGAGCCGAGGAAGCCCTCCTCGCTGGTGGGCGCCACGAACTCGTTCGACATGTCCCGGAACGCGGTCCGGTCCATCTCCGGCACCCCGAGCAGCTCGCAGATGACCGTGATCGGCAGCGGATAGGAGAACGCCTCCACCAGATCCGCCCGCCCCAGCGGCAGCATCGCGTCCAGCAGCTCATCGGTGATCGCCTGGATCCGGGGCCGCATCGCCTCGATGCGCCGTGCGGTGAACGCGCGGGTGACCAGGGACCGCAGCCGGGTGTGGTGCGGCGGGTCGGCGATCAGCAGATGCCGGCCGATCGCCTCCTCCTCTATGGGCCGGATGTCGAGTCCGGCGACGTCCTTGGCGAGCCGCGGGTCGGCGAGGGCGGCGCGGGCCTCCTCGTGGCCGACGACGAGCCAGGTGTCGTAGCTCTCCGGTGGTGGCAGCCGCACCCGGTGGACCGGGCCGAGTGCGCGCAGTTCGGCGTAGACGGTGTGGGGGTCCGTGCGGAACCCCTCGCCGTACTCCGCCAGATCGATCACGTCCGCCATGCTCGCTCCCCTCCGGGGCGCGCGCACCGTCCGGCACCGCCCCGTGTCCCATACAACGCGGGGCGGCGGGGCGAAGTGCCCCCGCCGCGCGCCCTCTTCGGGACGCCCCTCAGCCCGCTTCCTCGTCGAGCAGTCCCGCGTCATGGGCCAGCAGGGCGATCTGCACCCGGTTGTTGAGGGAGAGCTTGGCGAGGATGCGGGAGACGTGTGTCTTGACGGTGGCGACGCTCATGTAGAGCTCGCCCGCTATCTGGGCGTTGGCCAGGCCCTGTCCGACCCGGACGGCCACCTCGCGCTCGCGCGCGTTGAGCGCGGTGAGGCGCTCACGCGCGCGGGTGCGCCGGTCCTCGCCCGCGCCGCCCGCACCGCCCGCGGCGTGCCGGATGAGCTGGCGGGTGACCGTGGGCGAGAGCACCGGGTCACCGGCGGCCACCCGGCGCACCGCGGCGACGATCTCGGCCGGCGGGGTGTCCTTGAGGACGAACCCGGCGGCGCCCGCGCGCAGCGCGCGCAGCACCTGGTCGTCGGCGTGGAAGGTGGTCAGGACCACGACCTGCGGCGCCTTCGGACGGGCGCGCAGGCGCTCCGTCGCGGTCAGCCCGTCCATGCCCGGCATGCGGACGTCCATCAGGACGACGTCCGGCCGGGAGCGCTCGACCAGTGCCTCCACCTCGTGCCCGTCGGCCGCCTCGCCGACGATCTCGATGTCGTCCGCGCCTCCCATCATGAAGGACAGACCGGCTCTCACCAGCGGGTCGTCGTCGACGAGGAGCACTCGGATCGCGGTCATGGGCCAAGCCAATCAAAACGCCCGCGCGGTGACCACACCGGCTCGCCGCCCCGCACCGGACGGCCGCCGGCGGCCCGGCCGGTCCCCCGCCGCCCCGGCCGCCGGGCGAGCGCCGTCACGCCGGCCACGGCAGGAGCGCCTTGACCTCGAATCCGCCCTCCGGGGTCGGCCCGTGGCGCAGGGTGCCGCCGGCCAGCGCGGCCCGCTCGGTCAGGCCGATCAGCCCCTGGCCCGAACCGGGGACGTGCGGGACCTCCCCCTCGGGCGGCGGATTGCGCACGTGCACGGCGAGGTCCCGGCCGGGTGCGCCGGTGACGGTCACCGCGACCTGTGCGCCGGGGGCGTGCTTGCGGGCGTTGGTCAGCGCCTCCTGCGCGATGCGGTAGGCGGTGCGGCCCACGGAGGCGGGCACGGCGGCCGGGTCGGTGACCTGTCCGGTCAGCACCACCTTCATGCCGGCCTCCCGCGACTCGGCCACCAGCGCATCCAGCGCCGCGAGGGTGGGCTGCGGGCGGCCCGCGTCGTCGGAGTCGCCCGCGCGCAGTACGCCGATGATCTCCCGCAGGTCCTGGAGGGCCTCGTGCGCGCTCTCCCGGATGACCCCGGCGGCCCGCGCGACCTCCTCGCGAGGCGCGTCGGGCCGGAACTCCAGGGCGCCCGCGTGCACGCTCAGCAGGGTCAGCCGGTGCGCGAGGACGTCGTGCATCTCCCGGGCGATGGCCTCGCGGGCGAGCCGCTGCGCCTGCTCGGCGCGCAGCCGCGCCTCCGTCTCGGCGCGCCGCGCCCGGTCCCGCAGGCTCAGCATGAGCTGCCGCTTGGACCGCACGAACATGCCCCAGCCCATGACCGACAAGGTCAGCAGCACGGCGAAGGCGAGGACGGCCGGGTAGGACAGGTCGGGGTCGGGGCGCAGCCAGTAGTAGAGCGGGAGCAGCGCGAGCTGTGCGCCGCCGACCCAGGCCCCGTACCGGAGGGGGCGGTGCACGGTGAGTGTGAACAGGGCGAGCAGACCGGCGCCGCCCGCGGTGTTCGAGACCAGGCCGACGGGGACCATGGCGACCGCCAGCGCGAAGGGCCACCGGCGGCGCAGCCAGAGCGCGGCGCAGGCCAGCGCCCCGATCACCTGGTCGGCGAGGGAGAAGGCGCGCGGCAGGTGCTCCGCGTCGAGCGAGCTCGCGGCGGCGAGCCCGAGGAGGACGGCCAGGAAGAAGCAGAGGAAGTCGACGATCCAGTCGCGCGCCGTGCGCCGGGGCCGGCCGCCGCCGCTGGTGCCGGGGTCGAGTTCGTCGGCCACGGCGGACGGCAGCCACCACCGCCGTCCGGCGAACGCCACCGGCTCCTGGAGCGTCGTGTCAGTCTTCACAGTCGACAAATCTACGCAACGCGGGTGGCCCGCTTCACGGGTCCGGAACGGTTGTGCGACCAAAGTCGCGACGCAGGAGACTTCCGGCTCACCGGCCCGGCGGGAACGTAGACCTCCGGCGGCCGGACCGCGCCCCGCGGCCGATGCGCGCGGGCGTCCGGCGGGGGGAGGCTCGCTTCCATGAAGAAGGTTCTGGAGGTCGCCGGGTTCGTCGCCGTGGCGCAGGGCGTACTGGGTTTCGTGCAGGATTTCACCCACTGGCACGTGGGCATGGTGCAGCGCCTGTCCTTTCTCCATGGCTACGAGGTGTTCGCGAGCTTCGTGCTGATCGTGCTGGGCTGCGCCCTGTTCGCCGCCGCCGAGGGCCGCGGGCGGTGAGGCACCGCGGCTCTGCGGCGGCGGCCGTGCGGGCCGTGCTCAGCAGCCGAAGTCGACCAGGTCGAACGTCGCGTAGTGGTCGGCGGTGTAGTAGTCCTCCTGGTTCTTCTCACCGGTGACGATCCGTCGCGCGCCGCGGGTGGGGGAACCGGGGGTGACGACGGTGTACTCGTGGTAGTAGCCGCTGGACCGGCTGGGCAGGACGCCTTCGCGGTTCTGGAAGACGACGCCGTCCTGGTCGTAGGGGAAGGGTCCGCCCTGGTCGATCAGGTCGAGCGTGTGGTGCGCCTGGGAGGGCAGGTCGCCGTAGCAGATGCTGCCGACCGAGGCCGTGGCGGCGCCGGCCGGGGCGGCGGCGGAGACGGTGCCGCCCACGAGGAGGGCGGACAGGAGGGCGCCTGCGGCGCCGATGCGGGTCATGCGTGGGGGGAATCTCATGCCTCATGATGACGCGCGTAGACAGTGGCATGTCAATGACAAGACTGTGGAGCTTCCCGGCATGTCCGGTGAATTCACCGGCCGTTGACCGAAGGCGGTCAGGTGTTCCCGGGACGTTCACGCGAGCCGCTCTTCCGGGGGCGCTCCCGGGCGCTTTCCCGGCCCACGTCGGCGTCCGAAGGCCGCCAGCGCCGGGGCGGCCCGGCCGCTGGGATGGGGGCATGACTTCGACAGCTTCTGCTTCTGCTTCTGGTTCTACTTCTGGTCCTGCTCCTGGTCCTGCGACCACGCCCGCTGCTTCCGGGGCTTCGCGGTGGCCCCTCGACGGCAGAGTGGCGCTCGTGACCGGCGGCAGCCGTGGCATCGGCGCGGCGACGGCGGTGCGGCTGGCCCGCGCGGGCGCCGATGTGGCGCTCACCTATGTGAACGGCAAGGACGCGGCGGACGAGGTGGTCCGGACCGTACGGGGACTCGGACGGCGGGCGGTGGCCCTGCGCGCGGACGCGGCCGACCCGGCGCAGGCGTCGGCCGTGGTCGACCGCGCGGCCGACGCACTGGGCACCCTCGACGTGCTGGTGAACAACGCGGGCGTGGGCGTGCTGGGCCCGGTGGAGAGCCTCTCGCTCGCCGATGTGGACCGGGTGCTCGCGGTGAACGTGCGCGCCGTCTTCCTGGCCTGCCGCGCCGCCGCCGTACGGATGGCGGACGGCGGCCGGATCATCACCATCGGCACCTGCATGACCCAGCGCGTGCCGGGGCCCGGCGGCACCCTCTACGCGACCGGCAAGTCCGCCCTGATCGGTCTGACCAAGGCGTTCGCCCGGGAGCTGGGACCGCGCGCGATCACCGCGAACCTCGTCCACCCGGGTCCGATCGACACCGACATGAACCCGGCCGACGGGCCGCTCGCCCCCGGCCAGGCGGCCATGACGGCGCTGGGCCGCTTCGGCACCGCCGACGAGGTGGCGTCCATGGTCGCGTTCCTCGCGGGAGCCGACGCGGCCTATGTCACCGGCGCGGAGTTTGCGGTGGACGGCGGGCACGCCGCGTGAGCCGAGGCCCCTCGGGCGGCGGGGCGCACCGGTGCTGTCGGGCCGGTGCGCCCCGCCGCCGCGGGCCGGGAGCGGGGCGGGTCAGCCGCCCAGCTCCTGGTGGCGGGCGGCCAGGCCCGCGGCGCCGTCCTCGGTCAGCGCACCGAACAGGCGCAGCCGGGAGATGCCGCCGTCCGGGAAGATGTCCACGCGCGCGTGCGTGCCGACGACGGGCTCGGGCAGGACGAAGCGGTGGTTGGTGTCGGGCTGGCAGCGGGTGCGCGGCAGCACCTCGCGCCACTCGCCGTCCTCGCCGTCCTTGACGGACACCGAGGCCCAGCCCGCGCTGTTGCCCTTGAGGTAGGCGGTGTCGATCTCCAGGGCGCGGATCTCGGACCGGGCGACCAGCCGGTAGCGGATCCAGTCGTTGCCCTGGTCGCGGCGGCGCCGGGTCTCCCAGCCGTCGTCCATCTTGCGGGAGCGGCCCGGCTGGATGGTGTTGGTGGCGGGCGAGTAGAAGAGGTTGGAGGCGTCCTCGACCCGGCCGCCGTTCTCCAGGGCGACCACGTCGAGGGTGCCGAGCGCCGCCAGCCACGCCGGGTCGGGGACGACCTCGCCGTACACGCGCAGCCGCGCGATGCCGCCGTCCGGGTGCTGGTTGACGCGCAGGTGCGTGAAGCGCTGCTCGACGCCGACCTCGAAGCCATTGGCCGCGTGGCCGCCGATCGGGGTGCGCGGGACGAGGGTCGTCCACTTGACGTCGTCGGCGAGGAGTTCCGCCGGGGAGGGCGAGCCCGCCACGCAGGTGCCCTCGACCGACACGGCCTGCGGGTAGTTGCCGCGGAAGTGGGCGGTGTCGACGACGACACCGCGCACGACGCCGGGCGCGCCGAGGCGGACCAGCGCCCAGTCGTGGTCGTCCTCGGTGGGCCAGGGGTGCTCGGCGGACACACCGCGGCGGCGGCGGGTCTCCCAGCCGTCCATGACCTTGCCCTTGTGCCCGAAGTGCTCCGGGTCGAACTCGGCGCGCTCGGGCACCAGCAGGTTCTCTCGCTGGGCGAAGAACTCGTCGTTGGCGGCGACGACACCGGCGCCGAGCCGGCGGTCGGCGAGGTTGGCGTACTGGGTGAAGGGGAAGTCGGCGGTGCGGTAGTCCGCGTACGGGTCACCGCCTCCGTAGGGGTTCGCGTCGCCGGTGAAACGAGGAGTCGCCGTCACGGTGATCAGTGCTTCCTTTCGGGAGTCGGCCGGTGCGGTGGGGGCGCGGGTGCGGGAACGGGTCACGCGTCCGCGCGTACGGGAGGTGGCTCAGTGGGGCCTGGTCAGCAGCCGGCCCTTCGGCTCGGTGAACTCGCCGTCCGCGACGATGCGTTCACCGCGCAGCCAGGTGGACCTGACCACGCCGTGCAGCGTGCGGCCCGCGTAGGCGGTGACGCGGTTGCGGTGCTGGAGTGCCGCCGGGTCGACGGTGAAGGTCTCCTCGGGGGCGAGCACGGCGAAGTCGGCGTCCCGGCCGGGCTCGATGGCGCCCTTGCGGTCGAGGCCGACGAGGGCGGCGGTGCGGGCGGACATCCAGCGTACGACGTCCTCCAGGCCGTACCCGCGCTCGCGCGCCTCGGTCCAGACGGCGGCCAGGCTGAGCTGGAGGGAGGAGATGCCGCCCCAGGCGGTCGCGAAGTCGCCGGTCTTCAGGTCGGCGGTGGAGGGCGAGTGGTCGGTGACGACGCAGTCGATGGTGCCGTCGGCCAGCGCCTGCCAGAGCAGGTCCTGGTTGGCGGCCTCTCGGATCGGCGGGCAGCACTTGAACTCGCTGGCGCCGTCCGGCACTTCCTCCGCGGTCAGGGTCAGGTAGTGCGGGCAGGTCTCGACGGTGATCCGTACACCCTCGGCCCTGGCCTCGGCGATCAGCGGCAGCGCGTCGCTGGAGGAGAGGTGCAGTACGTGCACGCGCGCGTCCAGCCGCTTCGCCTCGGCGATCAGGGTGGCGATGGCGGTGTCCTCGGCGTCGCGCGGCCGGGAGGCGAGGAAGTCGGTGTACCGGGGGCCGCCGTGCTGCGGGGCGGCGTCCAGGTGGTGCGGGTCCTCGGCGTGCACGATCAGCAGACCGCCGAAGCCGGCCGTCTCGGCGAGCGAGGTGGCCAGCGCCTCCCGGGTCAGGTGCGGGAACTCGTCCACGCCGGAGGGCGAGAGGAACGCCTTGAAGCCGAAGACCCCGGCGTCGTGCAGCGGGCGCAGGTCCTTGACGTTGCCGGGCAGGGCACCGCCCCAGAAGCCGACGTCGATGTGCGCCTTGTCCCGGGCCACGTCCTGCTTGATCCGCAGGTTGTCCACGGTGGTGGTGGGCGGCAGGGAGTTGAGGGGCATGTCGATCAGGGTGGTGATGCCGCCGGCCGCCGCGGCGCGGGTGGCGGTCCAGAAGCCCTCCCACTCGGTGCGGCCGGGGTCGTTCACATGGACGTGGGTGTCGACCAGACCGGGCAGCAGCACGTCGTCGCCGAGGTCCTCCAGACGGGCACCGGCGGGGACCTCGGCGTCATGGGGCAGGACGGCCGTGATCGTGCCGCCGGTGACCGCGACGGACGCGGCGCGCGTCCCCTCGGGCGTGATGACTCGTGTCGAGCGCAGCACCAGTTCGGCGTCGGACACCGGGACCCCTCTCTTCTCGTCTCTTCTCGTCTCTTTGCCGGCTCTTCGCCGCCGCCGCGGGCCCGGGAGGCGGATCGCGCGGGCCCGGGGGCGGGTCGCGCGGCGCCGTCGGTCCGCGGACGCGCGGAGCCGGGACACGTGAGAACACAGACGTGACGACAAACGTGACTACAGACGTACGGGTACAGGGATGGGCAGGTGAAATACGCCCATTTACACCCATGTAACGGACTTCAACGTTCTGTTGAAGGAGTCTTCACTCCCGCCCTCACCCCGTCAAGAGGCACACTGCTGGACAGCCGGCCGGCGCGTACACTCTGGACGTTTCCACAAAGCGGAATTAGAATTCCAACAGACAGAACGTAGTTCCGTACAGGCAGGGAGTCAACCGGCCCCCGGGTAGGCTTTGGCCCTTCCTGCCCGCCCCGAAAGGAACGCGCCGTGCCGACGTCCAGCGCCAGCACCACCGACTCCGCCAAGTCCTCCGCGAGCGGTGGGGTCCAGTCCCTCGAGCGCGCCTTCGATCTGCTCGAGCGGATGGCGGACGCGGGCGGCGAGGTGGGCCTCAGCGAGCTGTCCGCGGCCAGCGGCCTGCCCCTGCCGACCATCCACCGCCTGATGCGCACGCTCGTGGCCTGCGGCTACGTCCGCCAGCAGCCGAACCGGCGGTACGCGCTCGGCCCCCGGCTGATCCGCCTGGGCGAGTCGGCCTCGCGGCTGCTGGGCACCTGGGCCCGCCCCTACCTCGCCCGGCTGGTCGACGAGACCGGCGAGACGGCGAACATGGCACTGCTCGACGGCGACGAGATCGTGTACGTGGCGCAGGTGCCCTCCAAGCACTCGATGCGGATGTTCACCGAGGTGGGCCGGCGGGTGCTGCCGCACTCGACGGGCGTGGGCAAGGCACTGCTGGCGCACACCCCGGACCACGAGGTGCGCGCCCTGCTCGCCCGGACCGGCATGCCCGCCACCACCGAGAAGACGATCACCACCCCCGAGGGCTTCCTCGCGGCCCTGGCGGACGTGCGCGAGCTGGGGTACGCCATGGACGACAACGAGCAGGAGATAGGAGTCCGCTGCCTCGCGGTCACCGTGCCCGACTCCCCCACCGCCGCCGCGATCTCCATCTCGGGCCCGGCCGGCCGGGTCACGGAGGCCGCGACCGAGCGCATCGTCCCGGTGCTCCAGCAGGTGGCGGCGGAGCTGTCCCAGGCACTGACCAGCGCCGGTCCGGCGGCCTGAGCCACCCGGCCAGGACCGCCGCGCCCACGCCGGGGGCCGATGCCCTCAGGCGGTGGTCGCCGCCGCCGCGGTGAGCCGTCCGTCCCGCATCTCCCGTACCGCGTCCACGGCGTCGAGGTGGGCGCGGTCGTGGGTGACCAGGACCGTGGCGGTGCCCCGGTCGCGGGTGAGACGGGTCAGCAGGCCGAGGACGGCCGCGCCGCGTTCCTGGTCCAGGGCGCTGGTGGGTTCGTCGACGAGCAGCACCGAGGGCTCGTTCATCAGCGCGCGGGCGATGTTCACCCGCTGCCGCTGGCCGCCGGAGAGCTGGTGCGGGCGGCGGTGCGCCTGATCGGCGAGGCCGACCGCGGCCAGCAGGTCCCGGGCGCGGGAGCCCGCCGCCCGGCGGCCGTCCAGGCGGGCCATCAGCTCCAGCTGCTCCAGCGCCGTCAAGGACGGCAGCAGGTTCGGCTGCTGGAAGACGATCCCGATGTCGCGGCGGCGCAGTACGGCCCGCTCGGCGGCGCTCAGCAGCCCGGTGGGCACGCCCGCCACCCGCACGCTTCCGCTGTCCGGGGTGATGAGCGTGGCCGCGACCGCGAGCAGGCTCGACTTGCCCGATCCGGAGGGCCCGGCCACGGCCGTGACCGTGCCCGCGGGCACCTCCAGGCTCACCCGGTCCAGCGCGGTCAGCCGGCTGTCGCCGTCGGGGTAGGTCAGGGTCACGTCGTCCAGCAGCAGGCTCATCGCACGCCTCCCAGCGCGGTCAGCGGATCGACGGCGGTGATCCGCCGCACGGACAGTCCCGCGCCCAGCGCACCGAGGGCGGTCATCACCGCGGCGGGCACCAGGACGGTGGGCAGGTCGAGCACGAAGGGCACCGTCCCACCGCGCACCAGCGCGCCCGCCAGGCAGGCCAGCCCGGTGCCCAGCGCGGTGCCCGCGGCCAGCAGGACCAGCGCCTGCCCCAGGGCGTCGGCCAGCAGATGGCGGGTGGAGGCGCCGAGCGCCTTGAGCACGGCGATGTCGGGCGAGCGCTGGATCGTCCACACCGTGAAGAAGGCCCCGACGACCAGCGCGGAGATGACGAAGAGGAAGCCGCGCATCAGTTGCAGGGAGCCGTTCTCCGCCTGGTAGGAGCCGATGGCCGTCAGGGCGTCGTCCCTGGTGAGCGTGCGGGTGCCGGCGGCGCGGTCCCCGGCGGCCAGGTCGGCGCCGTGCGCGCGCAGCGCGATCACGGTCGCCCGGCCGCCGTCCCACGCCGTCCACACCACGGGCACATGGCTGTAGGAGGAGCGCCCGGAGACGGCCGCCACCGTCCAGGACCGCTCGCCGAGCCGGATCCGGTCCCCGGCACCGGCGCCCAGCGCGGCGGCCGCCCCGGCCGACAGCACCGCGTGTCCGGGCGCGACGCCGGACGGGGCGAGTCCGGAGGCGGGGCGTACGGCGAACACCGCCAGCGCCGCCCTGCGCCCGCCCGCGCCGGTGCCCGCGCCGGTGCCCGCGCCCGTGCCCGCCTCGGCGGTGGCGTCGACGGTGCGGATCGCGACCGGTTCGGCGTACGGCACCCGCCGGGACCACCGGTCCACGGCCTCGGGGGCGAGCGACGAGCCGGTGAACGACACCGCCTGCCCGGCCGGCGGCGCGGCGAAGGCGAGATGGTCGGCGGACAGCCCCTTCACCGCCGAGGTGTTCTCCTCGGCAAGCCCGGCGGTCAGCCCGGACAGCAGCCCCACGAGCAGGGTGATCAGTGCGACCACGGCTCCCATCAGGGCGAACCGCCCCTTGGCGAACCGGAGGTCTCTCCATGCGACGAACATGTGCCCAAGCCTCGGCCGCGCACCCCTCGCCGGGCATCGCCCCGGGGCACGCTCGTGCCGGTCCGAAGGGAGCAGCCGTCTTTCCACCTTTCGGTTGACCGGCGCGGCGCCCGGCCCGCTTACGCTGGACGGGCCATGGACCTCCGCCCCCGCTCCCCCGTCGCCGTCATCCTGCGCCTGTGCCTGTACGCCCTGTTCGCGGGGCTGCTCGGGCTCGCCGCGGCCCATGCGACGGGACCCGGCACGGTGGCGGCGGCGCTCGGCACGGGCGCGGTGTTCGCCTTCGGTGTGCTCCAGCCCGCCGTGCTGCGCTCCCGGCGCCGGTCGGCGGTGTGGCTCGCGGCGCTCGGCGCGGCCTGGCTGGTCCTGCTGGCGTACTCCCCCCAGGCCGTGTGGGCGGCGTTCCCGCTGTACTTTCTGCTGCTGCATCTGCTGCCGGTGCGCTGGGGCCTGCCCGCGGTCGCGGCGACCGCGGCGGCGGCCATCGCCGGGTTCGCCGGACACGCGGAGCGGATCAACGCGGGGGTGTTCATCGGCCCGCTGCTCGGCGCGGCGGTCGCCGTGGCCACGGTCCTCGGCTACGAGGCCCTGTACCGGGAGAGCGAGCGGCGCCGCGAGCTGATCGAGGAGCTGGTGGCCACCCGCGCGGACCTGGCCGCCGCCGAACGGGCCGCGGGCACGCTCGCCGAGCGGGAGCGGCTGGCCCGGGAGATCCACGACACGCTCGCCCAGGGCCTGTCCAGCATCCAGTTGCTGCTGCGCGCCGCCCAGCGCGAGGTGCCCGCCGGTTCGCCGGCCGCCGCGCACATCGAGCAGGCCCGCGGCGCCGCGCAGGACAATCTCACCGAGGCCCGCCGTTTCGTCCGCGCCCTGACCCCGCCCGACCTGGAGCACGGCTCACTCACCGGCGCGCTGGAACGGCTCTGCTCGCGCGCGGTGGGCCCGCCCGCGGTCCGCTTCTCGGTGAGCGGCAGCCCGGCGGCGCTGCCCACTCCGTACGAGGTGGCGCTGCTGCGGATCGCGCAGTCGGCGCTCGGCAACACCCTGCGGCACGCCCGCGCCGCCCGTGCGGAGGTCACGCTGAGCTTCATGGACACGGCGGTGGCGCTGGACGTCGTCGACGACGGGACGGGCTTCGTGCCGGACGCGGTGCCGGCGGGCGCGGGAGCGGGGGGCGCGGGGGCCGCGGGCGGGCGCCGGACGGAGTCCCCGCGCGCCGGAGAGGACGGCGGTTTCGGGCTGCCCGCGATGCGCTCGCGCGCCGAGGCGCTGGGCGGCACGTTCGCGGTGGAGTCCGCGCCGGGCCAGGGCACGGCGGTGGCGGTCACCCTGCCCTGGCCGGTGGCCCGGGACACGGGAGGCGGCGCGTGAGCGTGCGGCTGCTGCTCGCGGACGACCACCCGGTGGTCCGCGCCGGTCTCAAGGCGGTGCTGTCCGCCGAGCCCGACTTCGAGATCGTCGCGGAGGCGCCGACGGCGGAGCGCGCGGTGGAGCTGGCCGCCGAGGGCGGGGTCGACGTGGTGCTGATGGATCTCCAGTTCGGCCCGCGGGGGATGCACGGCGCGGAGGCCACGGCGGCGATCACCGCCCGGCCCGGCGCCCCGCGCGTCCTGGTGCTCACCACGTACGACACCGACGCGGACATCCTGGCGGCGGTGGAGGCCGGGGCGGCGGGCTATCTGCTGAAGGACGCGCCGCCGCAGGAGCTGGCCGCGGCGGTGCGCACCGCCGCCTCCGGCCGTTCGGCGCTGGCCCCGGCGGTCGCCCACCGGCTGATGGACCGGATGCGCACACCGGCCGCCGCGCTCAGCCGCCGTGAGCTGGAGGTCCTGGAACTGGTCCGCGACGGCCTGTCCAACCTGGAGATCAGCAAGCGCCTGTTCCTGAGCCAGGCCACGGTGAAGTCCCATCTGGTGCACGTCTACGCCAAGCTGGGCGTCGACTCCCGTACGGCGGCCGTGGCGGCGGCCACCGAGCAGGGGCTCGTACGGCGGCGCAGGCCCTGAGGCACGGGTCCCGGGGGTGGCCCGGGGGTGGAGGACCCCGACGGCGCCCTCGGCGCACACGCCCGGGAGGCGTACGCGGCGCGGAGGCGTACGCGGCGCAGAGGCGTGCGTGACCCGCAGGCTTAGGTGACCCGCAGGCTTACGCGGCGCGGAGGCGTACGTGACCCGCGGGCGTACGTGCCCCGCAGGCGTACGCGGCGCGCGAGCCCTCGATGTGCGGCGCGCGCCCCCGGGCGCGTACGTCAGCGCAGCGGCGGCGGTCCGAACAGGTCCACCGCGGCGCGCACCTCGGCCAGGCCGGGGCGCAGGGCGCTGACGGAGCCGATCGAGCCGGCGATCAGCAGCAGGGAGCGGCGCAGCCGGGGAATCTCGGGGATGCCCGGAGCGGTCGCCGCCGAGAGCGCGGCGAGTGCCGCGAGCTCGTCCTCGGCTATCGCGCGGTCGGGGAACTCCCCTGGATGCGCGGCGAGTTCACGACGCAGACGGGATACGGCGGCGCGCAGCCCCACCACCCTCGGATCCTCTTTGCCGCCGGTCACCGGCCGCTGTTCCAAGCTCCGCAACACAGCCCTCCCCCTCGCACGTCGCCGCGCGCAGTCCCCGGACCCGGGTCAGTAAACGCCACCGGAACGGGGTGCGCCAGCGTGCGGACCGAAATTCAGCCTCGCTCGCCCGGCGCGTTCGACGGGCCGTCAGGTATGCAGGACGTATGACACGTACGGATGACGAGGTGGCCGGTCTCGTCCTGGCGGCCGGCGGCGGCCGGCGGCTCGGCGGCCGGCCCAAGGCACTGCTCACCCACCGGGGCCGGCCGCTGGTGGAGCACGCGGTCGGGGTGCTGCGCGCGGCGGGCTGCGCGCGGGTGCACGTGGTGCTGGGCGCGCGGGCGGACGAGGTGCGGCGGCGGGCCCGGCTGGAGGGCTGTGTGCTCGTGGACAACGCGGACTGGGAGCAGGGCATGGGCTCCTCGCTGCGGGCCGGACTGGATTCGCTCGCGGGTTCGGGGGCGCGGGCGGCGCTGGTCTCGCTCGTGGACCAGCCCGGCATCGGAGCCGTGGCGGCGGCCCGGGTGCGGGCGGCGTTCCGGGACGAGACGTCGCTGGTCTCGGCGGCGTACGACGGGGTGCGCGGGCATCCGGTCCTCTTCGGCGCCGCGCACTGGGCGGGGATCGCGGCGAGTGCCACCGGCGACCGGGGGGCACGCGGCTATCTGAAGGAGCACGCCGGGCGGATCGTCCTGATCGAGTGCGCGGACGTGGCGCAGCCCTACGACATCGACACGGAAGCGGACCTGGCGCACCTGGAGTGAACGGGCTGGCACCGAGCGCCAGCTTCCCTCGACTCAGAGAATCTCGACATCAACAAACCATTGAAGTTCCACGATAAGGAAACTACTATCCACTGATCAGAAGCACCCGACCGCACAGCGGGTGCGAATCGCCCCATTCGTACTCCTTGGCACCCGGTGCCACCGCTGAAGGAAGTGACAGCTCATGTCCGCACCAGCGCCGTCCCCGCTGGCCATCGTCGACGCCGAGCCCCTGCCCCGGCAGGAGGAGGTCCTCTCCGACGCGGCGCTCGCCTTCGTGGCGGAGCTGCACCGGCGGTTCACGCCGCGCCGCGACGAACTGCTCGCCCGCCGCGCCGAGCGCCGCGCCGAGATCGCCCGTACCTCCACCCTCGACTTCCTCCCGGAGACGGCCGCGATCCGCGCGGACGACTCCTGGAAGGTCGCCCCCGCCCCCGCGGCCCTGGACGACCGCCGGGTCGAGATCACCGGTCCCACCGACCGGAAGATGACCATCAACGCCCTCAACTCGGGCGCCAGGGTCTGGCTCGCCGACTTCGAGGACGCCTCCGCCCCCACTTGGGAGAACGTCGTCCTCGGCCAGCTCAATCTGATCGACGCCTACACCCGCAGCATCGACTTCACCGACCCGCGGTCCGGCAAGTCGTACGCGCTGCGCCCGGCCGGCGAACTCGCCACCGTCGTCACCCGCCCGCGCGGCTGGCACCTGGACGAGCGCCACCTCGTCGACGCCGACGGCAGGCCGGTCCCCGGCGCCCTCGTCGACTTCGGCCTGTACTTCTTCCACAACGCGCGGCGCCTGATCGACCTCGGCAAGGGTCCGTACTTCTACCTGCCCAAGACGGAGTCGCACCTGGAGGCCCGCCTCTGGAACGAGATCTTCGTCTTCGCCCAGGACGCGCTCGGCATCCCGCAGGGCACCGTGCGCGCCACCGTGCTGATCGAGACGATCACGGCCGCGTACGAGATGGAGGAGATCCTCTACGAACTGCGCGACCACGCCTCCGGGTTGAACGCCGGCCGCTGGGACTACCTGTTCTCCATCGTCAAGAACTTCCGTGACGGCGGCGAGAAGTTCGTCCTGCCCGACCGCAACGCGGTGACGATGACCGCCCCGTTCATGCGCGCGTACACCGAACTGCTGGTGCGCACCTGCCACAAGCGCGGTGCGCACGCCATCGGCGGCATGGCGGCGTTCATCCCGTCCCGCAAGGACCCCGAGGTCAACAAGGTCGCCTTCGAGAAGGTCCGCGCCGACAAGGACCGCGAGGCCGGCGACGGCTTCGACGGCTCCTGGGTCGCCCACCCCGACCTGGTGCCGATCGCCATGGAGTCCTTCGACAAGGTGCTCGGCGACCGGCCGAACCAGAAGGACCGGCTGCGCGAGGACGTGCACGTCGAGGCGGCCGACCTGATCGCGGTCGACTCGCTCGACGCCAAGCCGACCTACCCGGGCCTGGTCAACGCCGTGCAGGTGGGCATCCGTTACATCGAGGCGTGGCTGCGCGGCCTCGGCGCGGTGGCCATCTTCAACCTGATGGAGGACGCGGCCACCGCCGAGATCTCCCGCTCGCAGATCTGGCAGTGGATCAACGCGGGCGTCGAGTTCGAGAACGGCGAGAAGGCCACGCCCGAGCTGGCCCGCAAGGTCGCCGCCGAGGAGCTGGAGAACATCCGCGCGGAGATCGGCGACGACGCCTTCGCCGCCGGTCACTGGAAGCAGGCCCACGACCTGCTGCTCCAGGTCTCCCTCGACGAGGACTACGCGGACTTCCTGACCCTGCCCGCCTACCAGCAGCTCAAGGGCTGACCGGCGGCGGCGTCACGGCCGTACGGCCCGGAGGCGATACCCCCCCCGCCGGGCCGTACGGCCATTCGCCCCTCCTCGGCCTTCTCCTCAGTCCTCGCGCCCCAGGTGCACGGACCAGTCCTGCTCCGCGGCCGGCTTGCCGTGCAGGTCAGGGACCCGCTTGAGCCAGTCCGGCCGCCCCCGCTGCGCGCGCGCCGCGCGCCGGGCCTCCTCGGCGGCCAGTTCGTCGTGCCCGGGGAAGTCCGTGGGCAGCCAGGACGCGGAGGCCCGCACGCGCGCGTGCAGATGCCGGACGTAGGTCTCGCGCACCTCCTCGGGCGCGCGGAACCCCGGCTCGTCCCGCAGCCAGCCGTCCGGCACCTGGGCGACGACCTCGCGCAGCAGCTCCTCGGTCACCCGCGGGGCCAGCTCGGCGTCGGCCGCGCGCACATCGGGCGCGTACCGGCCGAGCGCGTGGTGCCGGAAGTCGTACGCCTTGCCCGGTGCCGTCAGGTCCCAGCGGTGGTGGAAGACCAGCGCGGCGCCGTGATCGATGAGCCACAGGCGCGGCGGCGCGACCCCGAGGGTCGGCCAGACCATCAGATTGGAGCTGTGGACCGTCCGGTCGACGTTCGCGGTCAGCGCGTCCAGCCAGACGATCCGCCCCGCCTCCAGCGGATCCACCGGGAACGTCCGCGCCACCTCCGGGGTGAGGTCCCGCGCCCCCGGCAGATAGTCCATCCCCAGGTTGACCCCCGCGCTCGCCCCGTGCAGCTCCCGCACCTCCTGGTACGGCTCGTGCGCGGCGATGGCCGGATCGAAGTGCACCAGCACCAGCTCCGGGAACCGCAGCCCGAGCGCACGCGCCAGTTCCCCGACGATCACCTCGGCGACCAGCGCCTTGCGCCCCTGCGCGGAGCCGGTGAACTTGACGACGTACGTCCCGAGGTCGTCGGCCTCGACGATCCCCGGCACCGACCCGCCCGAGCGCAGCGGCGCGAGATAGCGGGTGGCGGTGACCTCGGTCAGCATGGCGGTACACCCCTCGTCCCCGGTCTGCGGCGTGCAGTGCGCATAGTGACCGAGCGTAACAGCCGGGGAGGACGCCTCGGGCGCGGGCGCTTGACCTTACCCTCAAGGGCAAGGTTTAGCGTTCTTCGAGGTGAGAGGCGCGCGAATCGGCGAACTGGCCCGGCGGGCGGGTGTGACGACCAAGGCGGTGCGCTACTACGAATCGCTGGGGCTGCTCGCGCCGGTGCGGCTGGCCAACGGCTATCGGGACTACGGCGAGCACGACGTACGGCTCGCGCGAGAGATCCGGGCGCTGAGTCTCCTCGGCATCCCTGTCGAGGCGACACGGCCGTTCCTGGAGTGCCTGGCCCTGGGGCACCGGCACGCGGACGACTGCCCGGCCGCGCTGGCCGGGTACCGGGACGCCATCGACGAGCTCACGCGGCGGATCGAGGGCCTCACCGCCCGCCGGGCGGCGCTGGTGACGCACCTGCACCGGGCCGCCCACCGCAACAGCCGCCTGTCACCGACCGAAGGAGAGGAACCGATGACCGATTACACGCGCCTGCCTGCCGGCCTGCCCGTTCCCGAGGACGACGGGGCCGCCGACCACCTGCGCGGGGCGCGGATGCCGCAGCTGGAACTCCGTGCCACCGACGGCGCCACCGTCGGCCTCGACGCGCTGGGCGCGGGTCGCACGGTGCTCTACGTCTACCCGCTCACGGGCCGCCCCGGCACCGATCTGCCCGAGGGCTGGAACTCCATCCCCGGCGCCCGTGGCTGCACCGCCGAGGCGTGCGGCTTCCGTGACCACCACCAGGACCTGCTCGCAGCCGGCGCCGCCCGGGTGTACGGCCTCTCCGGTCAGGACGGCGACTACCAGCGCGAGGTCATCGAGCGGCTCCGCCTGCCCTTCCGGATGCTGTCCGACCCCGCACGGAGCCTGGCTCGGGCACTGGACCTCCCCACGTTCACCACCGGCGGGCAGACGCTCTACAGGCGGCTCACCCTGATCATCGAGGACAGCGTGATCGAGCACGTCTTCTACCCGATCTTCCCTCCGGACAGGCATGCCGGCCAGGTCCTGGCCTGGCTCGGCGACAACACTCACCGGCCCTGACACATCGGGACAGCTGTCGCCGAAGCCCGGGATGACGCGGAAGGCGTACGCCCTCAACGGAACGGGGCCGAGGCGGAGCACTCCCGTCGAAGGGCACCGGATCCACCGGGCAGGGTGCCCGCCCCGATCGTCGTCGGCCGCCTCCTCCGGCGGCCCACCGTCGGCCACGGGCCTCAGACGTGGAGTTCCGGCGGGAAACCGGTCCAGCGCAGCCCGGCGGGGAGATGGCCGGTGTCGTTGAAGAGGAGAACCGCCGGGGGCCGCTCGGGTGTGTAGCGGATGACGGTCAGGGCCGCGTGGGCATGGTTGATGCCCAGCCATCGCCACTTCGGCGCCTCGAAGGCGGCCCGGACGAGCCAGCCGACGAGGAAGTTGTGCGTGACGACGAGTTCGTGGCGCGGTTCGTCTCCGCCGACGGGCCCGGTGAACTCCGCGAGTGCCTTCGCCGCCAGCCCGGGACCCTGTTGGCGCTCCTCGGCCGTGAACCGGTCCAGGAACTCGCCCCAGTCATCGGCGGCCTCCGGCGGCAGTTCCGCCCGCGTCGGCAGGTAGGGGACGTAGTCGCCCGCCGCTTCGGAACGGTGGCAGGGAACTCCGTCGAGCTGCTCACCGGCCAGCCGGGCGGTCTGTTCGGCACGGGCGAGGGGTCCGTGGTGGATCGCAGTCAGCGGGATCCCGCGGAGCCGCTGGCCCAGCAGGGCGGCCTGGCGGCGGCCCGTGTCCGTCAGTTCGCTCTCGTCCGGCGACGCCTCGCCGTGACGCGCGAGATAGAGGTAGCGGGCGGCCGTACCGGTCATGGACGCGTCCTTCGAAGAAGTAGATCTTGCGGACCCACGGAAGGACGCCGGCCCACGCGGACCGGTTCCAGCAGGGCCGGCGCCGTCTCCGGTCCGGCGCGCCCGCCCCGGCGACGGACACTGGATCTCCGGACGTGTCCCGCCTTACGGTGGCGCCATGACCAGTGATCGGACAGCGCCCGCCGTGCCCGTCCCGGCTTTCGAACTCCCTTACTACGTCGCTGTCTTCACCACGGTGCGGACCCCGGACCAGGACGGCTACCGCGAGACCGACGACCGTATGGAAGAGCTGGTGAAGGAGGTCCCGGGGTACCTGGGGATGGACCATGCGCAGACCCCCGGCGGGCTGGGCATCACGGTCGGCTACTTCCGCGACGCGGAAGCCCTCGCGCGGTGGCGGGGCGACGCCGAGCACCGCGCGGCGCAGAAGCGCGGGCGGGCCCAGTGGTACGAGACCTACACGCTGCACGTGGCGAAGGTCGAGCGCAGCCACGGCTTCACGCGGGCCCAGGCGCCGGGCGTGCGCGGCGACGGGGAGACCGCGTGACGGCGGACCGGTTCCCGGATCCCGGCGATCCGGAACGCGACCTCGACTGCGCGGTCTTCGTGGCGGTGCCCTACCGGGACGAGCTGTGGGAGCGGGTGGCCCGCGCGGTCCCGGGCGCGGTGCGCCGGGGCAGGACCCTGCATCTGCCGTCGCTGCGGGCCGACTGGGGGCGCAACGACCACGCGGGGGACGGCCTGCCCGACGACGACTTCATCGGCTGGCCCTCCGTCCTGGTCTGCGAGCCGGTCGACGACCCCCCGGCCGCCGAGATGATCGACGCGGTCTCGCGGCTCCTGACCGCCTTCTGGACGCTGGAGGTGCGCGCCGTGGCCAGTTGCGACTACGAGCGGGAGCTGCCGGCCGACGGCGGCGCTCGGTACTGCCGCCCGCCCTGGCCGCCGGCGGCCCCGCCCCCGCCTCCGACCGGGTGAGCCGCCGGGACGGGCCCTGCCGGGTGCCTATCCGCCGGCCAGCGGGTTGGGCAGCGGGCGGTAGCGGGCGTCGGCGCCGTCCGCGCCCGTCCAGCGCAGCAGCAGGTTGGTCTTGCCCGGCAGGGTCGGCGCGGTCAGCAGGGCGGGCACCTCGGGCAGGGCGTGCCGGGACAGCTCCTGCCGGACGGCGGGCCACGGGTCGAAGCCCGGACGGCGTTCGGCCAGGGCGGCGGCGATCTCGGCGAGGTGGTTGACGACCAGGCAGTACACCAGCCGCTCCCAGCCGGCCGCCCGGTCCACCTCGGAGAGCAGCTTGACGCCCTCCGCGTCCCGGAACAGCGCCTGCACGGGCAGCCCGGCGCCGTCCAGGGCGACCAGCGAGTTCTGCAGGTGCGCCTCCAGCACCACTCCGTGCCGCGCGAAGGCGGTGAGGGCCGGGGGCACGACCTGGCGCAGATACGCCGCCCACCACACCGCCGGATCCAGCGGGCCGTCCAGCGGATTGCCGGCGAACTCCTCGGTCAGGGCGGCGGCGAGCAGCGGGGTCGCGCCGGGCAGCAGATGCCGCCGCAGTCCGTCGCGGACGACGACCGCGAGTTCCTCGAAGGCGAAGGCGGCGGTGCGGTGGCCGCGGTCGCTCAGCCAGGCGGCCGGTCCGCCGAGCCGGGCGAAGGCGGCGGTGACCGCTGTGTCGGTGCGGCGCAGTGTCAGCAGGTCGTGCCGCCACAGCCGCCGTACGTCGTTGGTGATGCGCACGTCCAGGCTGAACTTCAGGAACAGGTCGGCCTCCGGCACGTGGACGGTGCGGATCGCGGCGGTGGGCCGCACGTCGAAGCCGGTCGTGCCCAGCCGCAGCAGCCGTCCGTCGGCGAACGCCCCGGCCAGGGCCTCGGCCGCCAGGTCGAGCTGCCAGGGGTGGGCGGGCAGCAGCCGGTAGCCGGGCGGGGCCTGGCCGAGGGCGTCCAGCGCCGAGGTGTCGCCCTCCTCCACGACCTGGTCCTCGCGCAGCCCGAGCAGCACCAGCGGGAAACGGGCGTACGCCTCGGGCGCGTACGGCAGCCAGGAGGTGACCGGGCCGCCGCCGCGCGCCTTGGGCGCCGGGTGGCAGGGGTGCCCGGTGACGAGGGACTGCTCGGAGCGGGTGTAGAGGTCCCCGGGCGGCGCGGTCCGCTCCCGGGCGGCGAGCAGTGCCGCCACCGCCTCCCGGCTGTCGATCATCTCGGCGGAGAGTTCGTCGTTGGTGACGCCGGTGTGACGGCGCAGTTCGTCGGCGACCAGTTTGACCAGTTCGGTGTGGCCGAGCCGCTGCCAGCGGCCGTCGGCGGCCACCTCGGGCGCGGCGGGGCGCCGCCCGGCGCGCACCCGCAGCAGCCGCCCGGTGCCCGGCAGCCGGTAGAGGGCGTGCCCGGCCGGTCCGCGCCGTCCGGCCTGCTCGGGCTGGCCGTTCCCGTGCTCCGGGCAGGGGTGTGCCACCTCGCGGATCAGGCAGTTCAGCAGGGGCGCGACGGCGTGGGCGTCGGCGCGCGCGCCGTTGTCGGCGGCGGACGCGCCGGTGCCGTCGGTGGGGGGCGTCAGCTCCATGCGTTCCATTCGTTCCATACGTCCACACGGTGCGAAGGTGATCAGTATGTCTGCCCGCGCGCTACCGTGGCGCCCGCGCGTCCGATCCGTACCCGAGGAGCCCGACCGTGCACCGTCTCCCGACCGCAGAGGCCGAGATCGGCGAGGAACTGGCCGTGGTGCGTCCCGGCCTCGTCCCACGGTACGCGCGCGAACTGGCCGGCGCGCGGGCTGCCGTGCTCACCCGGCTGTGGCGGGCGCTGGCGCACGAGCCGCTGCCGTGGATCGGCGGCCGGGAGCGGGTGCGGGACGCCCTGGTGCTGCGGCTGTCCGACGGCCGGGTGCTGGAGGGGCCGCCGGCCGACCCGTACGCGACGGACGCGTACGTCACCGCCGTGCGCCTCGACGGCGAGGTCCACGACGATCCGGCGCGGCTGACGACCGCCCTCGCGGTGCCGCACGGCGGCGCGCTGGCCGCCGAACTCGCGCACAGCGCGGCGTCGTTGGCGCTGTCCCGCGCGGACCGGCCGTCGCCCGCCGGGGGGCCGCTCCCGCCGGAGGAGTGGCCCGGCCGGGACTGGGAGTGGGAGCAGCGGGTGGTCGACGGCCATCCCTTCCACCCCAACTGCCGGTCCCGGCCCGGTTTCTCGGTGGCCGAGCAGCTGGCGTACGGCCCGGAGCACCGGCCTGTGGTGGAGCTGCGGCTGCTGCCGGTCGCCGCCCGGGAGTGCCTGGTGACCGGGGAGTGGCCGCGGGAACTGCGGGACGGCGGGCGCCTGTTGATGCCGGTGCACCCGTGGCAGGCGGAGCATGTGCTCAAGCGGCCCGGCGAGGGCGACCGGCTCGCCGCGCATCCGCTGATGTCGCTGCGCACCCTGGCCCTGCCGGACGGCCCGCACGTCAAGACGGCGCTGTCGGCGCGGCTGACGTCGTCGGTGAGGGACATCTCGGTCGGTTCGGTGACCGCCTCGGCGGTCCTGTCGGCGTTCGCGCAGGACCTGGCGGCCCGCACCGGCGGTCTGCTGCACCTCACCCGCACCCTCGGCGCGGCCACCGCGCACTCCCCCGACCTGGCGGCCCTGTGGCGCGAGTCGCCGCAGGAGTACGTCCGTCCCGGCGAGCGCGTCCTGCCGGTGGCGGCCCTGCCGGGCACCGGGCTGCCGGACTCCCCCGCCTGGCTGGCCGGCTTCACCCGGCTCGCGCTCACCGCCGGTCTCGGCCTGCTGGAGCTGGGCGTGGCGCTGGAGGCGCACGGCCAGAACCTGCTGGTGGTGCTCTCCCCCTCCGGTGCGCCGCTGCGCCTGGTCTACCGCGACCTGGCCGACATCCGGGTCAGCCCCGCCCGGCTGGCCCGGCACGGCATCGCGGTCCCCGCGCTGCCCGAGCGCAACCTCACCGACGACCCCACCGCACTGCGCCGCAAGCTGTTCGGCTCGCTGGTGGCGGGCGCGCTGGCCGGTGCGGCGGGCTCCGGTCCGGCGCTGTGCGCGGCCCTGGAGGCGGCCCTGCCGGACCTGCCGCGCACGGCGGACGTCCGCGCCCTGCGCGAGGAGCCGCTGCCCGTCAAGGCGTTGACGCTGATGCGGCTCTCCCCCGGCCGCAGCGGCGACATCTGGACCGAGCTGCCCCGGCCGGGCGCGACCGGACTGTGACCTTCCGTCCGGCTATGAGACAACTTTCCGGCCAAACAACGGCGTTGTGGTCCTCATCACGCCGCGGCGGTGTAGCTGTGGGGCGTTCGTCGGACACCCACGGCCCCGAGAGCGGAAGATGACTGACGTCGACAGCAGTGACGGTCTGATGAAGCCGATCCGTCCCGAACAGCTCGACCCGGGTGCGGTGATCGCGCAGTCGCTGGACAACCAATGGGTCCCGGCGCAGCTCACACGGCAGATGATCGAGCGGGGCGAGTCCCTCGACCAGGTCGGCCTGCTGCGCCGCCAGGAGGTGCGGGCCGAGTACTTCCGCAGCCTGATCAACGCCGGCCAGGTCGTGATCAACCGCGCGTACTTCTACAACAACGACGCGATCAACTGCGACCTCGTGGAGCAGGGCGAGTCCCGCACGGCGCACCAGCGGCTGCTCGCCTCGGGGGCGATCGTGCCCTTCCTGCTCGGTGAGCGGCATCCGGCCGAGGAGCCGCCGGGCCGTCTGCATGTGCGGCGCGACGGGTTCACGGCCTGGCAGGAGACCCTGGAGGGGCTGCCCGCCACGGACCGGGTGCGCTGTGTGCGCATGTCCTGGGACGACTCGGCGGACGACCACGAGAACCGGGAGAGCACCCGGCTGCGGCTGTTCCAGCCGTTCGCCGAGAAGGTGCAGGGCCTGACCGCCAAGGACATCGACGTCCTGGCCGCCCAGACGGGGGTGGCCCGCGAGGACGCGGACCGGTTCGGGCGGCGACTCGGCGAGGTGGTCGCCTTCAGCAACGACCTCAGGGTCAGCCGGCGGCCCGTGGTGCGCAACGCCCTGTACGAGGAGTTCGTGACGGTCCCCGGGACCAATGTCGCCGAGGGCAGGTACGACCGGAGCAAGCCCTTCGCGGCGCAGATCAAGCAGCTCCTCGACCTCGTCTACAACGTCAACCTGGCGGACGCGCTGGGCCGTTACCCGCTCACGCCCGGCGACAGCCTGCGGCGCGTGGTGCTCCAGGAGGCCCGGGAGGCGCGGGCCGCCACCGGTTTCGTCGAGGACCCCGAGCATCTGCTGACGTTCCTGCGGCGGCACGCCTTCGCCGCGGTCCAGGACCGGCTGACGCCCGCCGCGGTCAACGCGCTCACCCTCCAGGACATCTGGCGGCTGCGGCAGACCTCCGTGTGGAACGAGTACGTGCGGGCGTTCGGCGCGCTCACCGCCGCTCCCGACACCTTCGACGAGCGGGTGGGGCAGGTCTTCGACCGCTACGTAGGGCTCAACTCGGAAATCCTCAGGCTGGCCAGGAAGCGCGAGCGGGCCAGACCCGCCCCGTGGCGGCCGGTCGTGGAGGTCGTCGTCACCGTGGGGGCGGCCGTGTTCACCGCCGTCAGCGGCAGCGACCTGTGGGAGGTGGCGGGTTCGGTCCTGCCGCTCACGGTGAGCGGTTCGCTGACGGGCTCGGTGCAGCTGGTGCTGCGCAACCGGATCGCCGGGCGGCAGGAACAGAGGTTCGCCCGGGAGATCGCCTCCGTGCGGCTGGCGAGTGAACGAGAATGGACCCAGTTCCACGATCTGGTGCGGCGCCTGCCCGGCTACCGGGACGCGTCGGGCCCCGCCCCGACCGGCACGGCGTCCGCCACCACCCAGGACAACGAAGACCTGCCCGAGTACTGAGAAGGCCGGAGTCAGCCCTTGCACTGCCCGCGGAGCATCCCATGAACCGGTACGAGGCCCTGCGGCGGGCCGTTCCGCGGTGGTTCCGCGACGAACCGGGGGGCATCGGCATCCTCACGGACCCCGCCCTGGTCCGCCGGGCCCGGCGCCAGGTCACGGCGGCCGGACGGCAGCCGGCAAGGGGCTTCCTGGGGACCCTGCGGGCCCGGCTCGCGGTGCTGCTGCGGCCGGTTCCCGCGGGCGTGGTGTCGGCCAACCGCCATCTGTGGTACCTGCGCGACCCGGTGCGTTTCCCGGACGGGCGGCTGGGCCTGTACGACCGGCTGCTGCCGCCGCCGGACGCCTCCCCGGGCGTGGTGGTCCTGCCGCTGCTCGGCCCGGAGAGCGATGTCGTGCTGATCGAGCACTTCCGGCACGCCACGCGGACCCGGCACTGGGAGGTGGTGCGCGGTTTCGGGGACCCGGGGGCCGGTGGCGAGGAGAACGTCACGCGGGAGCTCCGGGAGGAGATCGCGGCGGTGCCCACGGCGGTGGTCCCGCTCGGCGGACTCCATCCGGACACCGGGCTGCTGGCCCACCGCGTCGAGCTGTACGCCGCCCGGGTGGACGGCTTCGGCGACCCGGAGCGAGGCGAGGCGATCGACCGGATCCGCGCGGTGCCGTGGGCCGAGGCCGAGGCGATGGTGGCGGACGGGCGGATCACCGACGGGTTCACGGTCGCGGTGCTCTACCGGGCGCGGCTGGCGGGCCTGTTCGGCAAGGAGCCGGGGCCGGGGGCGGAGTAGGCCGCCGCCGCTCGTTTTGGAGCAACCACCGTCGGGTCAATAGGATCCGCCGATGATCACAAGACAACGGCTGGCGGCAGGAGTCTGTGCTCTGCTCGCCGCCCTGACGGCCGGGATCGCCTTTCCCGCCGGCGCGGTCGCCGACGAACCGGACGGCCGGGCAGCGCCGAAGGTCGAACTCGTCCTGGACGTCAGCGGCTCCATGCGCGCACGGGACATCGACGGCGGGACGCGGATGGCCGCGGCCAAGCAGGCCTTCAACGAGGTGCTGGACGCGACCCCCGAGGAGGTCCGGCTCGGCATCCGCACCCTCGGCGCCAACTACCGCGGCGACGACCGCAAGACGGGCTGCAAGGACACCGCGCAGCTCTACCCGGTCGGCCCGCTGAACCGCACCGAGGCGAAGGCGGCGGTGGCCACCCTGGCGCCGACCGGCTGGACCCCGATCGGGCCCGCGCTGCTGAAGGCGGCGACCGATCTGGAGGGCGGCGACGGCGCCCGCCGTATCGTGCTGATCAGCGACGGCGAGGACACCTGCCAGCCGCTGGACCCGTGCGAGGTGGCCCGCGAGATAGCCGCCAAGGGCATCGGCCTGACCATCGACACCCTGGGCCTGGTGCCGGACGCCAAGACCCGTGACCAGCTCAGCTGCATCGCCGACGCGACCGGCGGCACCTACACCTCCGTCCGGCACAAGGAGGAACTGTCCGACCGGGTCGGTCAGTTGGTGGACCGCGCCGCCGACCCGGTGGTGACGCCGGTCGCCACCCAGGGCGCCGCCGACTGCACCAGGGCGCCCGCGCTCAAGTCGGGCCTGTACACCGACCGCGAGGAGTTCGGGCAGCAGCGCTGGTACCGGGTGGACGTCAAGCCCGGCCAGGAGCTTCGGGCCTCGGTCAGCGTCGCCGACGACCGCGCCGTGCGCCCCGACCACGGGATGCTGCTGCGGGCGGTGACCGTGCACGGGCGGGAGATCGTGCGCGGGGAGGCGGCCGGCACCGGCCGCACCGACGTGGTCTCCACGGGCCTGCGCTATCCGAAGCCGAAGAGCGACGACGACAACGCCCCGGCGGAGACGGTGTGTCTCCAGGTCACCAACTCCTTCGCGCCGACCGCCGGGGTGAAGACCACGCCGGGTCTGCCGCTGGAGCTGACCGTGGACGTGGTGGGCGCCCCCGACCCGTCGGGCGACGTGGCGGCGTTCGGACTCGGCCGCGGCTGGTGGCTGCTCGGCCTCCTGGTGCTGACCGGCTTCCTCGCCGGAGTGATCTGGGGCTGGCTCTCGCGCTGGCGCGTGGCGATCTGGAGGACCAACTGATGCGTCTCACCCGTGCGTTCGGCGCCGCGCTGCTCGTCCTGGGGCTTGCGGCGGCCCCCGCGGCGGCCGACTCCTCGCCCTCGGCGAGCCCGTCCGGCGACAGCAAGGCCCCCTCCCAGGCGGGCACCTCCTTCCGTACGGCGACGGAGATCGAGCAGGGGCAGCGGGCGACCGCGAGCGCCTCCACCGGCGACTACCTGTACTGGTCGTTCCCCGCGGACGCCGGTCAGCGCCCCACCGTGCACGCGACGGTGAAGCTGCCCGAGCAGCACACCACGCAGACCTGGCAGGTCGACGTCTACGACGGGCTGCGCCGCCGCCAGTCGTGCCAGTACGGCGCCCAGACCCGCACCGCCGCGGCGGGCACCGCCTCGGTGGAGCTGGCCTGCGTCCTGCGCACGGTCCGCGCCTGGTCGGAGCCGTGGGCCAACGACCCGCTGCCCGGCACGTACTACATCCGGCTCACCGTGGTCGGCCTCCAGGCGTCGGACCTGGGCCTGCCGGTGAGCGCCGAGGTCCGGGCGGAGTCCAAGCACATCGGCGGCCCCGCGGCCGTGGACGGTTCGCTGTCCCAGCCGCTGGTCCCCGGGATCGCGGTCACCTCGCAGCACGACGGCGGTGACAGCGGCGACGGCAAGAAGAAGACGGCGGTGCTGTCGAGCATCGAGCCGGACGGCGGCTGGTCCTCGGGCTGGTGGTCCGACCGGTGGGTGTGGTCCGGGATCGGTGCCGTGCTGGCCGCGCTCGCGGGCATCGGCGGCTACGCGCTGACGCGGGGTTCCGGACGGCCGTCTCGGGTGCCGCCCGGCGCCTGACGGTACGTCACCCCACTGATCCAGGAGGTCCGTTCCGCGTCGGCGGGGCGGGCCTTCGCCGTGCCTCCCGCAGGTGCGTCACGCCTCCCGCAGGGACTTGGCGAGCGGGCCGTCCCCGGTGACGGTCACCCGGCCCGCGCGCACCGCGTCCGCGAGGTCCAGCTCCCCGCGCGCGATCTCCGCGCAGGTGGCGGAGTCGAGGGACAGGCGGGCGTCGGGCTCCCGGGGGGCGGGCCCGTCGCCGTACACGGCTCCCGCCTCCTCCCGCGGGTGCAGGTGGAAGACGCCCTTCTCCAGGCGTACTTCGACGATGCCGTCGCCCGCCAGCGCGCCCAGCAGGGGCAGCGCGAACCAGTGCGCGCGCACCGCGTCGGTGGGGCGCGGCTCGCCCAGCTCCGCCCGCCCCCACTCCCCCAGCGTCCGCAGCACGGGCAGCAACGCACGCCCGCGCGCGGTGAGTTCGTAGACATGGGCGGCCCCGGGCGGCGGCAGCCGGCGCCTGCTCGTCAGCCCGTCGCGCTCCATGTCCTTCAGCCGGGAGGCGAGGACGTCGGTGCTCACCCCGGGCAGATCGGCGTGCAGGTCCGTGTAGCGGCGGGGACCGGCGAGCAGTTCCCGGACGATCAGCAGGGTCCAGCGGTCGCCGACCGCGTCGAGCGCGCGGGCCGCGGAGCAGTACTGGTCGTAGCTTCGGCGAGGTGACATGCGACGCAGTCTAGACATGTTGTTGGACTTTCCAAGCTCGCACTTGGTAAAACCAAGCAACAACACGAACCGGAGGGGCGCATGGAGTTCCGGCAGTCGAGCAAGCTCAACGAGGTCTGTTACGAGATCCGCGGCCCGGTGATCGAGCACGCCAACGCGCTGGAGGAGGCGGGCCACAGCGTGCTGCGCCTGAACACCGGCAACCCGGCGCTCTTCGGTTTCGAGGCGCCCGAGGAGATCGTCCAGGACATGATCCGGATGCTCCCGCGGGCGCACGGCTACACCGACTCGCGCGGGGTCCTCTCCGCCCGCCGCGCGGTCGCCCAGCGCTACCAGGCACGCGGCCTGGAGGTCGGCGTCGACGACGTCTTCCTCGGCAACGGCGTCTCGGAGCTGGTCTCCATGGCCGTACAGGCGCTGCTGGAGGACGGCGACGAGGTACTGGTCCCCGCCCCGGACTACCCGCTGTGGACGGCCGTGACCACCCTGGCCGGCGGCAAGGCGGTCCACTACCTGTGCGACGAGCGGGCCGACTGGTACCCGGACCTGGACGACATGGCGTCGAAGATCACCGACCGGACCAGGGCCGTCGTGATCATCAACCCCAACAACCCGACGGGCGCGGTCTATCCGAAGGAGATCCTGGAGGGCATCCTCGACCTCGCCCGCAGGCACGGCCTGATGGTGTTCGCCGACGAGATCTACGACCAGATCCTCTACGACGACGCCGTGCACCACTCGACGGCCGCGCTCGCGCCCGACCTGGTGGTCCTGACCTTCTGCGGCCTGTCGAAGACGTACCGCGTGGCCGGGTTCCGCTCCGGCTGGCTGGTCGTGACCGGACCCCGGCAGCGCGCCAAGGACTATCTGGAGGGCCTGACCATGCTGGCCTCCATGCGCCTGTGCCCCAACGCGCCCGCGCAGTACGCCATCCAGGCCGCGCTCGGCGGCCGCCAGTCCATCGGCGAGCTGACCGTGCCCGGCGGCAGGCTGCACGAGCAGCGGAACATCGCCTGGGAGAAGCTCAACGAGATCCCGGGCGTCTCCTGTGTCAAGCCCCGGGGCGCCCTGTACGCGTTCGCCCGGCTCGACCCAACGGTCCACAAGATCCACGACGACGAGAGGTTCGTCCTGGACCTGCTGCTCCGCGAGAAGATCCAGATCGTGCAGGGCACCGGCTTCAACTGGCCCACGCCCGACCACTTCCGCATCCTGACGCTCCCTCACGCGGATGTGCTGGAGACGGCGATCAGCAGGATCGGGCGGTTCCTCGACGGCTACCGGCAGTAGTGCCGGTGATCGCTCGGCGAGATCCCGTAGGCCGCCTTGAACGCGCGGGTGAAGGCGGAGGGGTGGGGCATTCCGCACCGCGCGGCGACGGCGTGGATCGGCAGGGCGCTCAGGGCCGGGTCGACGAGATCGCGGTACGCCTTCGCCAGCCGCTGCCGGCGGATGTACGCGGCGAGGGTCGTGCCCTGCGAGCCGCGGGTGAAGAGCCGGTGCAGATAGCTGACGGAGACGTGGTGCGCCGCGGCGACCTTCGACGGGGTCAGGCCGGGGTCGTGCAGGTGCCGCCGGACGAAGGCGCGCACATCGTGGAGCATGGCCCGGTGCCGCGTCTCCTCCGGCAGCGCGTCCTCGGCGTCCAGCTCCCGCGCCAGGCAGGCGGACAGCAGGTCGACCGCCACGGCGCCGAGCCGGGTCGCCTCGGCGGGCCGGAGCGCGGGCAGTTGGCGGTCCAGGGTGAGCAGGAACGCCGCCAGTACCGCGCCCGTGCCCTGCTGTCCCGACAGCACCCGGCCGAGCAGGTGGCGGACCCGGTGCGGCGGGATGGGCAGGGACGACGCCGGGAGGTCGATGCCGATCCCCTCGGCGCGCGGTGGCGCCCCTCCGGTGCCGGGGGTGCCGGCGAACCAGGAATCGTAGGGCTGTGAGCTGCTCACCAGGTGGAAGTGGCCCGGCGTGAGCCGCTGTGTCCCTCCCGGGCCGACCGAGGCCACGGTTCCGTGGCCGGCCGTCAGCATCGTCAGGTGGTAGAGCTCGTCGTCGCACCGGCGGATCATCCGCTCGGTCCGCCTGACCCGTATCGAGGGGAACGCCGTCCTCAGGACGGCCACGGGCCCGAGCTGCGCCTGCCGCACGGTCGCGCTGAAGGTGGTGACATGGTCGCTGGTCATCTCGGCGGCCCGTGACCGCCCCATCACCTCCCGCCAGTGCTCGAAGCACTCGACCCCGTCCAGGACGTCGCTCCCGGCCGTCTCGGGTGTCACCGGCATCTCGTTCTCCCATCGCCCCTCCCCTCCTCCTGGCGGCCGCGAGGGAAGAAGTACTTCACAGGTGAACAAGCGTATCGGCTCGAATCCGCGGGTCCCGTGGCGCGGGAGGTGGCCGTATCGGCTCTTGTGTGGACGCGATGGCAACAAGAGTCGACTCTGTGTCAACTCGGCGGAGCGGCTCCTTGGCATGCTTCCCCGTGCGGCGCCGGTCCCGTACGGCTCGGGCCGTCAGGGGCCCACCTGTACGGGGGACAGGTGGACCCCTGGCCGGCACCGCGGTGAACGGCCCCGTACCGGCCGTACGGCGCACTCCGGCTGCGGACCTCCCCGGGCCGTGTCAGGGTGTCGTCGGCGGCGACGCGGCGACAGGGAAGGGACGGCCGGCATGGGTGACCTCTTTCTCGTCCGGCACGGGGAGACCGCGTGGTCGCGCTCCGGGCGGCACACCGGCCGTACGGACGTGCCGCTCACCGAGCACGGGCGGGAGGAGGCGCGCCGGCTGGTGCCGCTGATCCGGTCGCACCGCATCGGCGCCGCGTTCGTCAGCCCGCTCCAGCGGGCCCGGGAGACGGCCGAGCTGATCGGTGTGCCGGACGCCCGCATCGACGCCGACCTGCGGGAGTGGGACTACGGGGGCTACGAGGGGGTGACGACGCCCGAGATCCAGCGGACCCGGCCCGGCTGGTTCCTGTTCACCGACGGGGTCGCGCCGGGCCCGCCGGAGCACCCCGGCGAGACGGTGGAGCAGGTCGGGGAGCGCGCCGACCGGATGCTGGCCAAGGTGGACGCCGCGTTCGCGAACACCGAGGGCGTCGTGCTGCTCGTCGCGCACGGGCACTTCCTGCGGGTGCTGACGGCCCGGCGGCTGGGTCTGCCCCCGGCCTCGGGCGCGCTGTTCCAGCTCGCCACCGGCACAGTGTGCCGGCTGGGCACGGAACACGACCGGCCGGTGGTCGCGGGCTGGAACATCCGGCCGCCCGCACCGGCCGGATCATCGCACTGAGGGTCCGTTCAGAAAACCACGGCGCGTTGTCAGACCCGCGCCGTAGCCTTCTGATCGGGCCGGAGATTCCTTCCCGGTCCGCTCGCCCATGCCGGGCCCCGGGGAGGGAGCACGCCGTGACACGACCGCCGACCGCCGCGCAGCGCCGGGTCGTCGACGCCGCCGATCCGGTGACCGGGCGGCTGCGGGGCACCGAGGCGCAGCTCGCGGCCCTGGTGGCGCGCGGGCTGGCCTTCCGGCACCCGCGCCCGCCGCACGACCACTTCCTGACCCCGGCGGGCCACCGGATACGCGAGACGGGGCCCGCACCGGCTGCCTCCGCTCCCCCACCGGCTGCCTCCGGTCCCCCGGCGGACACCCCGCCGCCCGCCGGTGTGTTCGCCGCCCGGGTCGGCGGCGAGGAGGACGAGGAAGCGGCGGGGACGGCGGGGGCCTCCGACGGGGCCGCGCGGGCGCGTGAGGTGCACAGTGCCTGGCAGGGGCTGCTGGAGCTGCGCCGGATGACCAACCCGGACGGCGCGGTGGAGCGGCCGTGCGGCTGGGAGCGGGCGCATCTGGTGCGGGCCGCCGCGCTGGCCCTGGAGGCGGCCGGGCTCCGTCCGGCGGGAGCGGCGGCCGACGGTTACCGGGTGCGGGCGACCCCGCAGCCCGAGGCGGTCGCGGTGTACGCGCCGGACGCGGAGCCGCTGGCGGCCTGCGCGGCGGCGCTGGAGCGGGCGGGCTGGCAGCCCGGCGTGTGCACGGAGCCGCGGACCCGGGTGCGCTACCTGCTGGCCTCCCCGCGCCGGGTGTGAGGGGCGTGCCAGGATCGGGGCGGTCGGACGAGGACAGACGTCACCGGCGTGACGTGCGAGAAGGGGATGCAGTGAGCGAGCCGTTTTCCGTCCCGGTGACCGTCCGGGGCTACGAGACCGATGTGCAGGGGCATCTCAACCAGGCCGTGTACCTCAACTACGCGGAGCACGCACGCTGGTCGCTGCTCCAGGCGGCCGGCATCAGCCAGAGCGGCCTGATCGCCACGGGCGTGGGACCGGTGGCGCTGGAGACGACCATCGGCTTCCGGCGGGAGCTGCTCGCCGGTGACGAGGCCGTGGTGAGCTGTGTGTTCGAGTGGGGCGAGGGCAAGACGTTCCGGATACGGCAGACCGTCCGCAAGGCCGACGGCACGGTGGCCGCGGAGATCACCGCGGTCGGCGGGCTGCTGGACCTGAAGGCGCGCAGACTGGTGGCCGCTCCCCGGGACCGGTTCCGGGACCTCGCGGAGGATCCGGTGCTGCTGGGCCTGTGAGACCGCCGCGCGGTGCCGCCCGCGGGGGTGCGGCACCGGGCGGTGCCGCACCCCCGCGGGCGGGCGCGGTCAGTGCGTGGGGGCCGGCTGGGCGGCCTCCGCGATCTCCGTGCCGCTCTCCATCGGGTGGGTGACGTCCTCCGCGTCCTGGCCCTTGCCGATGTGGTTGAAGAGCAGGTTCAGCGCGACGGCCACGACGCAGCCGGTGGAGATGCCCGAGTCCAGGACGATCCGGGCGGTCTCGGGGAAGGCGTGGTAGAACTCCGGCGCGGTGATCGGGATGATGCCGGCGGCGAGCGAGACGGCGACGATCAGGACGTTGTTGTCCTTGTCCAGGCCCGCCCTGACCAGCGTCTGGATACCGCTGGCGGCCACCGAGCCGAACAGCACCACGCCCGCGCCGCCCAGCACCGGCCGCGGTACGACGGCGATGAGGGAGGCGGCGGCCGGGCACAGGCCCATCAGCACCAGGAAGCCGCCGCCCGCGGCGACCACGTAGCGGCTGCGGATGCGGGTCATCGCGACCAGGCCGATGTTCTGGGCGAAGGCGCTGCACATGAAGCCGTTGAACAGGGGGCTGAGGGCGGAGCCGAGGGTGTCGGCGCGCAGGCCCGCAGCGATGGTCCGCTCGTCCGCCGGGCGTTCGACGATCTCGCCGAGGGCGAGCATGTCGGCGGTGGACTCGGTCATGCAGACCACCATGACGACGCACATCGACAGGATCGCGGCGACCTGGAACTGCGGGGCGCCGAAGTGGAAGGGCGTCGGGAAGCCGACCACGTCGGCGTCGGCGACCGGGCCGAAGTCGGTGGCGCCGAACGGGATGGCGACCAGGGTGCCCAGGACCAGGCCGATCAGGACGGCGATCTGCTTGACGAAGCCGCGGGTGAAGCGGCGCAGCAGCAGGACCAGCAGAAGGGTGATGCCGGCCAGGGTCAGATTGGTGGCCGAGCCGTAGTCGTGCGCGGCCGGGTTGGGGCCCTGGGCCCAGCCGAAGGCGACCGGCAGCAGGGAGACACCGATGAGGGTGATCACGCTGCCGGTGACGACCGGCGGGAAGAAGCGGATGGCCTTGCAGAACAGCGGGGCGCAGAGGAAGCCGAGGAGTCCGGCGACGATGACCGCGCCGAAGATGACCGGCAGCGCGTCGGACTTGTCCTTGGTGGAGGCGACGATCGCGGTCATCGGGGCGACACCGGCGAAGGTGACGCCGTTGACGAAGGGCAGCCGGGCGCCGATCTTCCAGATGCCGAGCGTCTGGAGGAAGGTGGCGAGGCCCGCGGTGAACAGGCAGGCGCCGGTGAGGAAGGTGAGGTCACGGGCGCTCAGGCCGATGGCCGCGCCGACGATCAGGGGCGGGGCGACGACCCCCGCGTACATGGCGGCCACGTGCTGGAGGCCGCTGGTCGCCATCTTCAGGGCGGGGAGCTTCTCGTCGACTGGGTGGACGGGTGTCCTGGCTGGCGCGTCCGGCGCGTCGGCGGTCGGTGCGGGCACGGCGGTTCCTCCGGTCGGTTGTCACGTCGGCTCCGACGTGGGTGTCAAGGAGGTGATGCGTGGGCGTGGGGGGCCTCCCGCGCGAGCGGGACCGGGAGCTCACGAGCGGGACCGAGAGCTGGGGAGGGGGCGGCCGGCGGACGGGCCGCTCCGGGTGACGGTGACCGGCCCGGGGCGCGCGTGTGCACGCGCGCCCCGGGGGCGGCCGCCGCGGACCCCGCTCGGGTCCGCGGCCACCGGCCGGGAGCCGTCCCTCCTGGCCGGAGTTCTTCGTCCGGCGGGGCCGCTTCGTGCTGTGCGGCCGGCCGGGACCGGGTCAGTGCTGTGCGGCGATCCGCGCCAGACGGCGGGCCTCTTCGCGGGTGGCGTGCGCGATGGCGTCCTCGTCGGCGTGGAGCAGGCGGCCGTTCTCGACGATCTGCCGGCCGTTGACGAAGGAGGCGGTGACCGGGGCGGCGGCGCCGAAGACCAGAGCGGTCACCGGGTCCGCGATGGAGGCGTGGGCCAGGGTGTCCAGCTTCCACAGCACGAGGTCGGCGAGCTTGCCGGCCTCCAGGGAGCCGGTCTGCCCGGCCCGGCCCAGGACCTGGGCGCCGCCGTAGGTGCCCAGGCGCAGCGCCTGCCGGGCGTTCAGGGCCGCCTCGCGGTGCGCGCCGAGACGGTTGATCAGCAGCGCGTTGCGCAGTTCGGTGTGGAGTTCACCGGACTCGTTGGAGGCGGTGCCGTCGACGCCGAGGCCGACCGGGACGCCCGCGGCGAGCATGTCCGGGACCCGGGCGATGCCGGCCGCGAGGCGGGCGTTGGAGGACGGGCAGTGCGCCACGCCGGTCTTCGTGCGGCCGAAGGCGGCGATGTCGGAGTCGGTCATGTGGACGCAGTGCGCCATCCACACGTCCTCGCCGAGCCAGCCCGTCGACTCGAAGTAGTCGGTGGGGCCCATGCCGAACAGCTCGTGGCAGAACTTCTCCTCCTCCACGGTCTCCGAGCCGTGGGTGTGCAGGCGCACCCCGAGCCGCCGGGCGAGTTCGGCGCCCTGGCGCATCAGTTCGGTGGAGACGGAGAAGGGCGAGCAGGGGGCGACGGCCACCTGGGTCATGGCGTCGAAGGAGGCGTCATGGTGCTTCTTGACGGTCTCCTCGGTGGCGGCGAGGGCGCCCTCCAGCGTCTCCACGGCGAAGTCGGGCGGCAGCCCGCCGTCCTTCTCGCTGCGGTCCATCGAGCCGCGGGCCAGCGTGAACCGGACGCCCATCTCGGAGGCGGCCCGGATGATCGCGCCGGACAGGTCGCCGGAGCCCCGCGGGAAGACGTAGTGGTGGTCCATGGCGGTGGTCACCCCGCCGCGGGCCATCATGGCGAGCGACCCCTGCGCCGCCGCGTACACCATCTCCTCGTCGATGCGGGCCCATGTGGGGTAGAGCGCGACGAGCCAGTTGAACAGGTTGTGGTCGGTGGCCAGGCCCCGGGTGATCCACTGGTAGAAGTGGTGGTGGGTGTTGACCAGGCCGGGGGTGACGAGGTGGCCGCCGGCGTCGATGCGCCGTGTCACGTCCGCCAGGCCGGCGGGGGCCGGTCCGGCGCCGACGGACTCGATCCTGTTCCCGGCGATGACGAGGTGTCCGGAGGCGTACTCGGTGTCGTTCGCGTCGACGGTCGCGATGGCGGCGTTCTCGATGACGATGCGCTGGGCTGCCGATGGTGCCATGGCGCTTTCCTTGTCTTTCGGTGGCGGCCCGTGGACGGGGATGGCCCACGGGGAGGGCACGGCAGGACCCTAGGAGGATTTGAGTGCCGGGGCCGTGCGGCTCCGGGTGCCGAGATGGTGGAAGAAGAGGTTGAGCAGGACGGCGACGAGTGCGCCGGCGCTGATCCCGGAGCCCAGGACGGTCTGCGCCCAGGCCGGGAACTCGGCGTAGAAGGTGGGCGCGGCCAGCGGGATGATGCCGGCGCCCAGGGCGACGGCGACCAGGATGATGTTGGAGCTGTCGTCGAGTCCGGCCTCGGAGAGCGTACGGATGCCGCTGACCGCGATGGAGCCGAACAGGACGATGCCCGCGCCGCCCAGCACCGGCATGGGCACCAGGGAGACCACCGCGCCGAGCACGGGGAAGGCGCCGAGGACGAGCAGGGCGGCACCGGCGGTGGCGACGACGTAGCGGCTGCGCACCCGGGTCAGCGAGACGACGCCGACGTTCTGGGCGAAGGCCGAGGTGGGGAAGCCGCCGAAGACGGGGCCGAGCAGGGTGGCGATGCCGTCGGTGCGCAGTCCGCGGGTGATGGTGCGGGCGTCGGCGCGGCGGTCGCAGATCTCGCCGAGGGCGAGCATCCCGGCGCTGGACTCGGTCATCAGCACCAGCATCACGATGCACAGGGAGAGGATCGCGGCGGGCTCGAAGACGGGGGCGCCGAAGGCGAAGGGGGTGGGCAGCGCGGCGACGGGTGCGGAGCGGATGCCGCTGAAGTCGGCCATCCCGAAGGGCATGGCGGCCAGCGTGCCGATCAACAGGCCGAAGAGCAGGGCGACTTGCTTGACGAAGCCGCGGCCGAAGCGCTGGATCAGCAGGATGACGACCAGCGTGAAGGCGGCCAGCGCGAGGTTCCTCATGGAGCCGAAGTCGGCGGCGGTCTTGTCGCCGCCCTGGGCCCAGCCGACCGGCACGGGCATCAGGGTGACCCCGATGAGGGTGATCACCACACCGGTGACCAGCGGCGGGAAGTAGCGCAGCAGGCGCCCGAAGAACGGCCCGACGGCCAGGCAGAAGACGCCGGCGACCATCACCGCGCCGTAGACGGCGGGGAGTTGGCGGCCCGGTGAGTTGGTCTCGGCGATCGCGAGGATGGGGGCGATGCCCGCGGAGGAGGCGGCGTTGACGAAGGGCAGGCGGTTGCCGACCACACCCTTGACGCCGATGGTCTGGAGAACGGTGGCCACGCCGGCGATGAGCAGGGAGGCGGCGATCAGCCGGGTGCGGGCCGCGATGTCGAGCCCGCAGGCCTGGCCGATGATGAGCGGAGGAGTGACAACGCCCGCGTACATCGCGGCGATGTGCTGGAGCGCGGCGGGGACGAGCCGCGAGGGGTGGAGCTTCTCGTCCACCGGGTGCACGGACGTGACGGCGTCCTCGGTGTGCACCGGCGGGGTGGAACAGGAGCCTTTCGCCGGCTCCGTTGCAGGCTGTGCCATGGTGTTCCCTCCGGTGTGGCGTGCCGCCGGCCCGGTGGGGCCGGGCCGGCGGCACGCGTCCCGCGTCAGAGGTTGGTCATGTCGACCGGGATGAGTTGCTCGGCTCCGTCGCGCAGGATGGTGGCCTCGATCAGGCCGTAGGGGCGGTCGGCGGCGTAGTAGACGGCGCCGTCCTTGGCCTCGTTGTCGATCCCGAACGGCGAGAGGTCCGAACGGAAGTGGTGCTTGTTGGGCATCGAGAAGCGGATCTCGTCGACCTCGTCACGGGAGTTCAGCACCCGTACGCCCATCTCGAACAGGGTCTGCTGGAGGGAGTACGAGTAGGTCTCGGCGAACGCCTGGAGGGCGTGCTTGCGCACTCCGCCGTAGGAGCGGTCCCAGTCGGGGGCGTGCGAGTCGACGCCGTCCCAGTTGTGCCGCCACCAGGTGGCGACGGTGGTGGCGAGGATGCGGTCGTGGTCCTCGGGCAGGGTGGTGTACTTGTCCTTCAGGAAGCCGAAGAACTCGGAGTTGGTCGAGTTCAGGACGGTGAGGTCCTTGAACCCGGAGAGCACCTGGATGCCGTGGCCGTCGTAGGTGATCTGCGCGACGCGGGTCTCCTGGCCCTTGCGGACGAAGGAGTGGGCGATCTCGTCGGCGCCGACGAAGCGGGCGCCGCCCTTGGAGGTCTCGATCCGCTCCCAGGAGTACTCCTCGATGCGGATGCGGGCCCGGTGGATGGGCTCGTTGTGGTCCACGAAGTGGCGGGCGAGCTTGACGCCGAGGTCCTCGGCGCTCTGGATCCCGTGCTCCTTGGCGAAGGCGAACACCGTGTTCTTGGTGGTGTCGGTCGGCAGGACGTTCGCGTTGGAACCGCTGCGGTGGACCTCCTCCATGTCGCCGGAGAGGGCGACGGAGACGTTCAGGTCCTTGATGTGGTGCGTGTCGCCGTCCCGCGTGATCTTGACGACGCGGTTCTCTGCCTTGCCGTACTGGTTCTGTCCCAGGACGAAACGGGTCATGTGTCGGTCAGCTCCCTCGGTAAACGGAGTAGCCGAACGGGTTGAGCAGCAGCGGAACGTGGTAGTGCTCCCCGGGCACCACCGCGAAGGCGATGGTCACCTCGGGGAAGAACACCGGCCGGCCGTTCTCGCTGTCCCGGAGCGCGGGGGCGTCCTGCTGGGCCGCGGCTTGTTTCTTGGCGAAGTACGTCTCGGTGTCGAAGCCGAGCCGCACGTGTGTGGTCCCCTCCGGCAGGGCCGGCAGGTCCTTGCACCGCCCGTCCGCGTCGGTCGCGGAGCCGCCGAGCGTCTGCCAGTCCGCGTCCCGGCCCGAGCGGGCGGAGAGCTGGACGGCGACGCCCCCGGCGGGGCGGCCGACGCTGGTGTCCAGGATGTGGGTGGACACGGAGGCGGTGGTCTCGGTGCTCATGGTTTCCTCTTCGGGCGTCTTCGAGAGGTGCTCAGGCGTCTTCGAGCAGGCGCGCGAGCCGGATGCGGTTGATCTTCCCCAGCTCGGTGCGGACGATCTCCCGTTCCTGCTCCGGCGCGTTGCCGATCCGCTCCTTCACCGCGTCCCGCATCTGCTCACCGGTCCGGCCGGTGGCGCAGATGAGGAACACATGGCCGAACTTCTCCTGGTAGGCCAGGTTCAGTTCGAGCATCTCCTCCTTGAGGGCCTCGGAGGCGCCGGCCATACCGCTCTGTTCGCGGGCCGAGGTCGGGTCGCCGGGCTTGGGGCGGCCGATCGGCGGGTGGCCGGACATGGCCTGTGCGAGGTCCGCCGCCGTCAGCTCGGCCATGGCGGCGTCACTGGCGGTGTACAGGTCCTCGGCACTGGCGTGGGGGCGGGCGGCGAGCAGCCGCTCGGCCCATGCCGTGGAGGCGCACGCCTCCAGGAGCGCGGCGCGGGCCGCGGCATCCGGGAGAGTGTTGAAGCGGGCGAGGCCCGACGGCGTGGAAGTCGTAGTCACGGGAGCCTCCGTGGCCGCGAACGGCCTGTGTGCTGAACGGGCTGCGGATAGCTAACGCTCTCCGAAACACTGCGTCAACAGTTTGTTGAAAATTCCGCGCAAAGCCCGGAGAGGCCCCGCTGCACTCCTCCCGGTCGGGGCGGCTCAGCCCTCCTTGTCCCGGTTGAGGTAGTTGTAGACGGTGAAGCGGCTGACCCCGAGCGCGCTCGCCACGGTCTCCACCCCGTGCCGCACGGAGAAGGCGCCGCGCGCCTCCAGGACCCGTACGATCTCCTGCTTGGACCTGCGGTCCAGGTCGGCGAGCGGCACACCCTCGCGGCGCTCCATGGCGGCCAGGATGTGGTCGAGGGAGTCGGCCAGCTGGGGCAGGCGCACACCGACGGCGTCCACCCCCTCCCAGGCGAGCACGACGTCGTCGGGTCCGGCCTGCTCCGGCGGGAGCAGCTCGCCGCCGATCGCGTCGATCAGCGGTTTCACGGCCGCGATGAACGGCTCCTGACCGGTCACCTATCGCCCTCCCCGATCACGTTGACCTGGAGCGAGATCCGGGTGGCGCCCGCCGCGAGGCTCCTGCGCAGCAGGGTGTCCACGGCGCTCAGCACGGCGTCGGCGCCGCCTTCCGCGGTGTTGCCGAAGGGGCCGACGTCCACGGCGTCCAGCGCGGCGCCCTCCACGACCTCGCGGGCCACCACCGCGTGCGCGGGGGCCTGGTCCAGGTCGAAGGGTTCGGTCGTGAACTCCACTCTCAATCGCACGCGCTCAACCTAACGCGCAAGGCCGGTTTCCGGGCGGGTCCGGGCGATCCGGGGACCGTCCGCCGCCGGCGCCCTCTTGACAAGCCGCGACACCCGACGGCAGTCTTCCATTAAGCAGAAACGAACTTCCGTCATACGGAATAACGACACGGAAGGGAGCGCGGCCCCGATGGGATTCGCAGACCAGCGCTTCAACGTCAACCTGTCGATCCTCTTCACGGAACTCCCGCTCCTGGAGCGCCCCGCGGCCGCCGCCGCGGCCGGCTTCACCGCGGTCGAGCTGTGGTGGCCCTGGATCGACACCCCCACCCCCGAGCAGTCCGAGCTGGACGCCCTCAGGAAGGCGATCGAGGACGCGGGCGTCCGGCTCACCGGCCTGAACTTCTACGCCGGCAGGCTCCCCGGCCCCGACCGCGGCGCCCTGTCGATCCCCGGCGAGGAGTCGGAGCGGTTCCGCGCCAACATCGACATGGCCGTGGAACTCGCCCGCTCGCTGGGCTGCACGGCGCTCAACGCGCTGTACGGCAACCGGGTCGAGGGCGTGGACCCGGCCGAGCAGGACGCGCTCGCCCTGGAGAACCTGGTCCTGGCGGCCCGCGCCGCCGACCGGATCGGCGCGACCGTCCTGATCGAGGCCCTGAACAAGCCCGAGTCGCCGCTGTGCCCGCTGGTGAGCGCGCCCGCCGCCGTCGAGGTCGTGGACCGGGTGAACGCCGCGACCGGCCTGGGCAACGCCCGCTTCCTGATGGACCTGTACCACCTGTCGATGAACGGCGAGGACCTGCCCGCGGTGATCGACCGGTACGCCGCGAGGACCGGGCATGTGCAGATCGCCGACAACCCCGGGCGCGGCGCCCCCGGCACCGGCTCGCTGCCCCTGGAGGACCTGCTCGACCGGCTCGCCAGGGCCGGTTACGACGGGTGGGTCGGCCTGGAGTACAAGCCCGGCGACCGGCCGAGCGCCGAGACCTTCGACTGGCTGCCCGCCGGCGCCCGCGCGGCCCGCTGACCCTCCAAGACACCAGAGCTTTTCAGAGAGGCACCCCCGTCATGAGCACTCTTCCCAAGGTTTCCTGGATCGGCCTCGGCATCATGGGCTCCCCCATGTCCGAGAACCTGATCAAGGCGGGCTACCAGGTCACCGGCTTCACCCTGGAGCAGGAGAAGCTGGACCGGCTGACCGCCGCCGGCGGCACCGCGGCCGGTTCGATCGCCGAGGCGGTCGCGGACGCCGACGTGATCATCACGATGGTGCCCGCCTCCCCGCAGGTCGAGGCCATCGCCTACGGTCCGGACGGCATCCTGGAGAACGCGCGCTCCGGCGCGCTCCTGATCGACATGTCCTCGATCACCCCGCAGACCTCGATCGACCTGGCGAAGGCCGCGCAGGACAAGGGCATCCGCGTGCTGGACGCCCCCGTCTCCGGCGGTGAGGCGGGCGCGATCGAGGCGGTGCTGTCCATCATGGTCGGCGGCGGTCAGGCCGACTTCGACGAGGCCAAGCCGCTCTTCGACGCCCTGGGCCGGACCATCGTGCTGTGCGGTCCGCACGGCTCGGGCCAGACCGTGAAGGCGGCCAACCAGCTGATCGTCGCGGTGAACATCCAGGCGTGCGCCGAGGCCGTGGTCTTCCTGGAGAAGTCCGGCGTGGACCTCGCGGCGGCCCTGGACGTGCTGAACGGCGGGCTGGCCGGCTCCACCGTGCTGACCCGCAAGAAGGACAACTTCCTCGACCGGGACTTCAAGCCGGGCTTCCGCATCGACCTGCACCACAAGGACATGGGCATCGTCACCGACGCCGCCCGCGGCGTCGGCGCGGCCCTGCCGGTCGGCGCCGTGGTCGCCCAGCTGGTCGCCTCGCTGCGCGCCCAGGGCGACGGCGGTCTGGACCACTCGGCCCTGCTGCGGGCCGTGGAGCGCCTGTCCGGCGCCCGGGTCTGACCGGCGCCCCCGCAGGCCGGTCCCACAGCTCCGGGGGACGCCGCCGCCGACACCTGTCCTGTCGCGCCCAGGCGGCGGCGTCCACCCGGTCAGCCTCCGGCAGCAGCCCCGCGCGCGGGAATTCAACAAACTGTTGACGTCCCGAACGCCCAAATCTAGGCTCCACGAAGCGGAAACAAGTTTCCGCTGCCCCTCGCATGGAAGGTCCACGATGTCGCAGCGCGTGCTCACGACCGAGTCCGGCGCCCCGGTCGCCGACAACCAGAACTCCGCCTCCGCCGGCATCGGCGGCCCGCTCCTCCTCCAGGACCAGCACCTCCTGGAGAAGCTGGCGCGCTTCAACCGCGAGCGCATCCCGGAGCGCGTGGTGCACGCCCGCGGCTCGGGCGCCTACGGCCACTTCGAGGTGACCGACGACGTCACCGGGTTCACCCACGCCGCCTTCCTGGACACGATCGGCAAGCGCACCGAGGTGTTCGCGCGCTTCTCCACGGTGGCCGACAGCCTCGGCGGCGCGGACGCGGTGCGCGACCCGCGCGGCTTCGCGCTGAAGTTCTACACCGAGGAGGGCAACTACGACCTCGTCGGCAACAACACCCCGGTGTTCTTCATCAAGGACCCGATCAAGTTCCCCGACTTCATCCACTCGCAGAAGCGCGACCCGTTCACCGGCCGCCAGGAGCCGGACAACGTCTGGGACTTCTGGGCGCACGCCCCCGAGGCCACGCACCAGGTGACCTGGCTGATGGGCGACCGCGGCATCCCGGCGTCGTACCGCCACATGAACGGCTACGGCTCGCACACCTACCAGTGGACGAACGCCGAGGGCGAGGCGTTCTTCGTCAAGTACCACTTCAAGACGGACCAGGGCATCCGCTGCCTGACCGCCGAGCAGGCCCAGGAACTCGCCGGCAAGGACGGCAGCTCCCACCAGACCGACCTGCTTCAGGCCATCGAGCGCGGGGTGCACCCGTCCTGGACGCTGTACGTCCAGCTCATGCCCGCGGCTCAGGCGGACGGCTACCGCTTCAACCCGTTCGACCTGACCAAGGTGTGGCCGCACCGGGACTACCCGCTCCAGCGGGTGGGCCGCCTGGTCCTGGACCGCAACCCCGACAATGTGTTCGCCGAGGTCGAGCAGGCCGCGTTCTCCCCGAACAACTTCGTGCCCGGCATCGGCCCGTCCCCGGACAAGATGCTCCAGGGCCGGCTGTTCGCCTACGCCGACGCGCACCGCTACCGCCTGGGCGTCAACCACACCCAGCTCGCGGTGAACGCCCCCAGGGCCGTGCCCGGCGGCGCCGCTAACTACGGCCGGGACGGTCTGATGGCGGCCAACTCCCAGGGCCGGCACGCCAAGAACTACGAGCCGAACTCCTACGACGGCCCGGTCGAGACCGGCCGGCCGCTCGCCGCGCCGCTGGCCGTCAGCGGCCACACCGGCACCCACGAGGCGCCGGCGCACACCAAGGACGACGACTTCGTGCAGGCGGGCGAGCTGTACCGGCTGATGTCCGAGGCCGAGAAGGAGCGCCTGGTCGCGAACATCGCGGGCGGTCTCTCGCAGGTCTCCCGCCAGGACGTCGTCGAGAAGAACCTCGCACACTTCCACGCCGCCGACCCCGAGTACGGCAAGCGCGTGGAGGAGGCGGTCCGCGCCCTGCGCGAGGACTGACCCACCAGCCGCGTCCGGCTGCCCGACGGGGAGGTCGGGAGCCGGACGCGTACGCCCCGCGCGGGCGCCGGGCGACCCGGATGAGGGGTGGCCGCCCGGCGCCCCGCGGTCAGGGCGAGGACCGCGGCGGAATCCCCGTGGCCCGGCTTCCAGCGAGGCCGGGGACGCACGGGAGATGCGAGCCAGTGCGGTGGTGAAGGCACCGGAACCGTCTTCTCGACCAGAGGGAAGCGCTTCCGGGGCCGTCGCGCCCGCCGCGGTCCCAGCCCCTCCCCCCTCCCCCTTCTTTTTTCCCTCTCTCTTCTTCCTCTTCTCTCCATGTTCTTCCGCCCCGCGCCCGCGCGAGGCGGTCCCGACTCCGTCCGGCGGCGCGAATGTCCTGTCGCGCCCAGTCTCGCGCCGCCGGGCGGGTTCCACCGCCGGAGAGCTCACCGGGCCGGGCGGTGCCGGATGCGGACGGTCCCGCATCCGGTGCCGCCCGGCCCGGCGTCGTCCGTCCCGGCCCCCGGGGTGCGGACCGGCCCGTCCGGCGGGAGCCTGGGGGCATGGCACACCCCACGCAGCATCCGCACATCGTGGTGCACTCCCCCGCGCTGGACGGCTCCCGCCGGGTCACCGAGGACGACGTGACCCTCGGGCTCGCCTCCCACCTGGACGACGTCATCGAGATCCTCCGGCTGGCAGACCTGGACCGCATCGAGGTCGAGGAGAGCGACCTCATCGAGTGGCAGGGAGGCGGCCCCGACGAGTGGCCCGGCATGGAAGAGCACCCGGAGGGCTGACCCGGCGCGCGTACGGCAGGGGACGTAGGCCGACTACGGCATGCTCAAATCAAGCTCTGAACCGGGCCCGGACAGGCTTCGGACACCCCCCGACCGGGGCACTCACTCAGGAGACGGGGCCCGCCGACACGGGGGCGGCGGGCCCCCGATCCCGTTGTCCGGCGCCCGATTTCACGGTGAACGTGTGGACAACGTATGTTGATCGAGCAGGGTGATCTCCGATTCGTCTCCATAGTGTGACTAATATGCACGCGTCGTAGCACGGATCAGAAATGACCGGCCGTCAGGCCGGCCCTCGTCAAGGAGCATCGCCCTGCGCACGCGCGCGTCACGGCGGACGAGCTCGAAGTCCCTCTCCCTGCGGACCGCTCTGCTCATCCTCGCCTTCGTCCCAGGTGTCGCCCTGGCCGCCCTCTGGGCGGTCACCAGCGGCCAGACCTTCTTCGACTTCCAGCGCCAGGCGGCCCAGGGGCGGCTGGCGGAGAAAGCCGGCCAGCCCTCCAACGCCGTGTACTACAACCTCCAGGAGGAACGGCGGCTCAGCGCCGAGCGGCTGGCCGGGCAGGCCGGCGCCGCCGAGGCGCTCACCCGGCAACGGCACTCGACCGACGGCGCGGTGGCGACGTTCCTGTCGCTCTCCGACGACTCGGCCGTGGGCGACGCCCCCGCCGAGGTGCGGGACGCCGTCGCCGACGCCCGGCAGGCGATCGGGAAGCTGTCCGAGCAGCGGTCCCTCGTCGACGACGGCGACGCCGACCAGCAGGAGGCGGTGTACCGCTACTACACGGACCTGATCTCCGTGGACCTCAAGCTGTTCACGGCGCTGAGCCATGTCGACAACGGCCGGATCACCACCGCCTCGCAGCCGCTCGTCGACCTCTTCTGGACCAAGGAGATGGTCTCCCGCTCCGACGCGCTGCTGGCCCGCGGCTGGAGCCGGGGCAGGCTGAGCGCCACGGACTACCAGCAGGTGCAACAGGCCGTCCTGGACCAGTCGTTCCTCCAGAACGCGAAGCTCACCCCCTATCTGCCCGCCGACCTGGTGGCGGTCTGGCAGAAGATGACCTCCGGGGCCGCCTGGCAGAGCAAGACCCGCGTCGAGCAGACCCTGCTGCACCCCGCGGCGCCCGACGCGTCGGGGAACGTCCGGCTGCCCGCCGACCGGCAGAAGCCCTGGCGGCTCGCGATGGACGCCCTCAAGCCCCAGCTCGAAGGGGTCATCGAGGAGCGCACCGACCAGGTCGTCGCCGAGGGCAAGGACAGCGTGCTCTCCCTGCTGCGCCGCCTGGTGCTGACCTCGCTGATCGGCCTGGCCGCCGTGGTCGCCGTCATCCTCACCACCTGGCGCCTGACCCGCAGCCTGCGGCTGCGCATCCGCCGCCTCCAGGAACAGGCCGAGGCGCTGGAGAAGGCGCTCCCCGAGGTCGTGGAACGGCTGGGCCGGGGCGAGGAGATCGACGTCGAGACCGAGGCACGGGCCATCCGGCCGCAGGCCGAGGACGGCGCGGCCGACGAACTGACCCGGCTCGGGCAGGCGCTCAACCTCGCGCGCACCAGCGCCCTCCAGGCCGCGGTCAACCAGGCGGACCAGCACCGCGGTTTCGAGCGACTGCTCCAGCGCATCGCCCGCCGCACCCAACAGCTCATCGGACAGCAGCTGAAGAAGCTGGACGAGATGGAGCGCAGGCACGAGGACTCCGAGGTGCTGGACGGCCTCTTCGACCTGGACCACCTCACCGCCCGGCTGCGGCGCTACGAGGAGAACCTCGTCATCCTCTCCGGCGGTACGCCGCACCGGCGCTGGCGCAAGCCGGTCGCCCTGCTCGACGTGATGCGCTCGGCCCAGGGCGAGGTGCAGGACTACCAGCGGGTCGTCCTCGATCTCGACGGCAGCCCGTGGCTGGCGGCCCGCGCGGTGGGACCCGTCTCGCACGTGCTGGCGGAACTGATCGAGAACGCCCTCGCCTTCTCCCGTCCGCCGAGCCCCGTCGAGGTGCGGGCGGCGACGGTCAGCCGCGGCCTCGCCATCGAGGTCGAGGACCGCGGCCTGGGCATGGACGAGGAGCAACTGGCCGAGGCCAACGCCCTGATGCTCCGTCCGCCCCGGCTCGACATCCTGGCGCACGCCGAGGACATCCGGCTCGGCCTGCACGTGGTCGCCCGGCTCGCGGCCCAGTACGGCCTGGGCGTGGAGTTCCGTTCCTCCGCCTATGGCGGCACCCGCGTCGTCGTCCTGGTCCCGGGCGAGCTGACCGTCGCCGAACCGGCGCCGCGCGGCCCGGTGGGCGTACCCGCCCCGGAGCCGGTGCCCGCGGCGGCGACGGCGACGGCCGGCCCCCAGGACCCGCTGCCCTCGCGGCGCCAGGGCCAGGCCCTGGCCGCCGTCACCCCGCTCGTCCCGCACACCGCGGCGGCGCCCGCACCGGGTGAGCCGGCCGAACCGGCGTACGCCGCTCCCGTCCGGGACGACGACGCCTACGCCGGTGCCGGTACCGCCCACGGCCGGGACGACGTCTACGCCGGTCCGGGCCGGGAAGCCCCGTACCCCGGCGCGGGGCAGCCCCCCACCGGGCCCTCCGACCTCTTCACCCCGCCGGACGCGCCCTTCCCCGGCGCCACGGACCACGCGCGGCACGAGATCCCGGCCCCGCTCCCGGCTCCGGAGGGCGGCCGGGTCCCGTACGGCCGGGCTGCGCACCCGCCCGCGGCCCCGGACGCCTTCGGCGCCCACCCGCACCCCGGACCGGACGCGGGCGGGTACGGCGACCAGAGCGCGTACGGCAACGCACAGACGTACGGCGATCAGGGTGCGTACGGCGACCAGGGCCGGTACGCCGGCCCGGCTCCGTACCAGCAGGGGGCGAACCCGTACCCCGTGCCGGAGCAGCCGGCGCACACCACGCCGCCCGCACCGGCCGCACCGGCCGAGGAGCCGGGGCACCCGGTGCGGTACGTGACACCGCTGCCCTCCCACACGGGCACCAGCGCGCCGCTGCCGCCGGCCCCCGGTGCAGAGCCGCCGCTGCCGCGCCGCGTCCGGCAGGCCAGCCTGGTCGACGAACTCCGGCTGGACCCCGGCGCCCAGAACGACGCGGCACAGCCGCCGCGCTGGCAGGACGACCCGATGCTCCGGCCCGTACCGCGCCGTGCCGGAGCCACGATCGGCGCCTTCCAGCGCCGCTCGCGCGCGGCGCGGGCGAACGCCGAGCCGCCGGCCCCCGCGCCCGGCACGCCCGGCCACCCCACGAGAGATGAGGACGGATCATGACACGTACCACCGCAACCCACCAGGACCTCGACTGGCTGCTCGACGGCCTGGTCGACTCGGTCGCCGAGACCAGGAACGCGGTCCTGCTCTCCGACGACGGCCTGGTCGTCAGCCACTCGCGGAGCATCGGCCGGTCGGACGCGGAGCGGCTGGCCGCCATCTGCACCGGTCAGCAGAGCCTGGCCCGCGGCGTCGGCCAGCTCTTCCGCGGCGGTGCGGTGCACCAGGTGATCGTCGAATTGTCCGACCTGTGGCTGTTCATCATCTCCGCTGGCCAGGGCACGCACCTGGCGGTGGTCGCCTCCCAGGACGTCGACGCCGAGGTGATGTCGCTGGCCATGCACAACCTCGTCCAGCAGGTCGGGCAGAAGCTGGGGACCGCGGTCCGCGGGGAGTTCGACGCCTTCGGGACCGGACCGCGCCCGTGAACACGCACTGGGAGCACGAGGACACGGGGGACGACGCCGAGGAGAGCATGGTGCGCCCCTACACCATCACCCGCGGCCGGACCGCTCCCGAACGCGACGACCTGACCCTGATCACGGTGCTCAGCACGCTGGACGAACCCCTCGACGAGCGGGGCGCCCCGCTGCGTCCGGGCAGGCTCCAGCCGGAGCACCGGCTCATCCTCGCCCGCTGCCGCCGCCCCGTCGCCGTGGCGGAGGTCGCCGCCGGGCTCGATCTGCCCGTGTCGGTGACCAAGATCCTGGTGGGCGATCTGGTCAGCCAGGGCCTGCTGGGCGCCCGCGCGCCGATCTCGGTGGCGTGGGCGGCGGGCGGCGCAGACCGGCGGCTGCTGGCCGCCGTCCGTGACGGACTTCGGAGACTGTAGAACACCATGAGCAACAGACAGGCGGACCCCGCCGCCGTCAAGATCCTTGTCGCCGGCGGGTTCGGCGTCGGCAAGACCACCCTGGTGGGTGCGGTCAGCGAGGTCACTCCGCTGCGCACCGAGGAGTACATGACGCAGGCCAGCGTCGGCGTCGACGACCTCGCGGGCATCCGCGAGAAGGAGACGACGACCGTCGCCCTGGACTTCGGACGCATCACGATCAGCGACGAGGTCGTCGTCTACCTCTTCGGCACCCCGGGCCAGGAACGCTTCTGGTTCATGTGGAACGACCTCGTCAACGGCGCCCTCGGCGGTGTCGTCATCGCGGACACCCGGCGCCTGGAGACCAGCTTCGCCTCGATCGACTTCTTCGAGAGCCGGGGCATCCCGTTCGTGGTCGCCATCAACTGCTTCCACGGCCACAACACCCGTACGGCGGTGGAGATCAGGACGGCGCTCGACCTCGATCCGCAGGTCCCGCTGCTGATCGGCGACGTCAGGCAGCGCGAGTTCGCCAAGGAGACGCTGCTCGCCCTGGTCGACCACCTGATGAGCCTGCCGGTCCCGGCCGGTTGAACCACCCCTTCTGTTCCCCCTGTTCCCCTCTTCGCTCCCCTCTTCTTCTCTTTCCCTCTTCCTCGTTCTGGAGACACCCGAGATGACGACACCCCTGCACGTGCTGATCCACGGTGGTGGCATCGGCGGACTCACTCTGGCCACGGCGCTGGCCCGGCGCGGTCACACCGTGGAGGTGGTCGAGGCCCGGCACGAACTGGACGCGCTCGGGGTCGGCATCATCCAGCCGTCCAACGCGCTGCACGCCATGGACGAGATCGGGGTGCTCGACGACTGCCTGCGGGCCGGCTTCGAGTGGGAGGTGCTCACCATCGCCGACCCGACGGGCACCACCCTGGCCGAGATACCGCAGCCGCGCATGGGCGACACCCCGTCCAACAACGGCATCCCGCGCCCGGCACTGGCCCGGGTGCTCGGCGCCGCGGCGACAGCGGCCGGCGCCACGATCCGCTTCTCGGCCACCATCACCGAACTCACCGACGACGGCGCGGGCGTCGACGTCACCCTGTCGGACGGCTCCTCGGGCCGCTGGGACGTGGTGGTCGGTTTCGACGGCATCGGCTCGCCGCTGCGCTCCCGGCTGTACGGCGACCGGTACACCCCGCAGTACACGGGGTTCGCCAACTGGCGGGTGACCGTGCCGCGGCTGCCCGAGGTGCGGGGTGTGGTGATGGGGGTCGCCGGGCAGGAGGCGAAGGCGCTGCTCACCCCGATCACGGACGAACTGATGTACCTGGGCGCGGTGTTCGCCGAGGCCGAGGACTTCCGGCCGGACCCGGAGCGCGCCCTGGAGCAGTTGCGGGAGCGGCTGGCCGCCTTCTCGGGCCCCGTGGCCCAGGCGCTCGCCTCGGTCACCGACCCCGCCGGTGTGGTCTACTCCCGTATTTCCCAGGTGACGGTCGAGGAGGCGTGGCACGTGGGCCGGGTCGTGCTGGCCGGTGACGCGGCGCACGCGAGCACCCCGCACCTGGCCCAGGGCGCGGCCATGGCGGTCGAGGACGCGGTGGTGCTGGCCCACGCGCTGGACGCCCAGGCCGATGTGCCCGGCGCGCTCAAGGCGTGGGAGGAGCGGCGCCGGCCCCGGGCCATGTGGGTGCAGGCGCTCTCGCGCGCGGTGCTCAAGCAGGAGATGGGCGCCGCGACGACGCCCGAGGAGGACGAGCTGCTGAAGGTGGGCGTCCCGGGCGCCGCGCACGTCCTGGTCAAGCCCTACTGACCGGCCCGGCCGGGTACGACCGACGGCCCGCCGCCCCGCACGGGGGCGGCGGGCCGTCGCCGTCTCACGGACCCTTCGGCACCGCCCGGACGTCGCCCGGCTCGACGGCCGTGCTCAGACCTTCAGCGGCTCGACGGCGTGCTCAGACCCTCAGTGGCTTGAGGGCCGTGCTCAGACCTTCAGCGGCTTGAGGGCCGTGCTCAGACCTTCAGCGGCTTGAGGGCCGTGCTCAGACCTTCAGCGGCTTGAGGGCCGTGGGCGCGTGCTGCGGCTCGGTGGCCAGTTCCTCGAACTCCACGACGTTGCTGATGTCGTTGGTGCCCGACATGGAGATGTTGGTGACGCGCTCCAGGATCGCCTCGACGACGACCGGCACCCGGTGCTCGGCGGCGAGCTTCTTGGCCTCCTCGAAGGCGGCGCCCAGTTCGTTCGGGTCGGTGACCCGGATCGCCTTGCAGCCCAGGCCCTCGGCGACCCGGACGTGGTCGACGCCGTAGACGCCCAGCTCGGGAGCGTTGATGTTCTCGAACTCCAGCTTGACCTGGAAGTCGATGTCGAACGCCCGCTGCGCCTGCCGGATCAGGCCCAGGTAGGAGTTGTTCACCAGGACGTGGATGTAGGGGATCTTGTGCTGCGCGCCCACGGCCAGTTCCTCCAGCATGAACTGGAAGTCGTAGTCGCCGGAGAGGGCCACGACCGGGGACTCCGGGTCGGCCTTGGCGACGCCGAGGGCGGCCGGGACGGTCCAGCCGAGCGGTCCGGCCTGGCCGCAGTTGATCCAGTGCCGCGGCCGGTAGACGTGCAGCATCTGGGCGCCGGCGATCTGGGAGAGGCCGATGGTGGAGACGTAGCGCGTCTCCGGGCCGAAGGCCTTGTTCATCTCCTCGTAGACGCGCTGCGGCTTGATCGGGATGTCGTCGAAGTGCGTACGGCGCTGGAGGGTGGCCTTGCGCTCCTGCGCGGCGGCGGCCCAAGCGGAGCGGTCGGGCAGCCTGCCGGCCGCCTTCAGCTCCCGGGCCACCTCGACGAACAGCTTCAGCGCGGCCTTGGCGTCGGAGGCGATGCCGTAGTCCGGGGCGAAGATCTTGCCGATCTGGGTCGGTTCGACGTCGACGTGGACGAAGGTGCGCCCGGCGGTGTAGACGTCGAGCTTGCCGGTGTGGCGGTTGGCCCAGCGGTTGCCGATGCCGAGGACGAAGTCGGACTCCAGGAAGGTCGCGTTGCCGTAGCGGTGCGAGGTCTGGAGGCCGACCATGCCGGCGTTCAGCTCGTGGTCGTCGGGGAGGATGCCCCAGCCCATCAGGGTCGGCACGACCGGGGTGCCGGTCAGCTCGGCGAACTCGACCAGGAGGTCGGCGGCGTCGGCGTTGATGATTCCGCCGCCGGCCACGATCAGCGGCCGTTCGGAGGCGGTCAGCATGCCGATCGCCTTCTCGATCTGGGCGCGGCTGGCGGCCGGCTTGTAGACGGGCAGCGGCTCGTAGGTGTCCGGGTCGAACTCGATCTCGGTGAGCTGGACGTCGATCGGCAGGTCGATGAGGACCGGGCCGGGGCGGCCGGAGCGCATCAGGTGGAACGCCTGCTGGAAGACGCCCGGGACCTGGGCGGCCTCCAGGACGGTGACGGCCATCTTGGTCACCGGCTTGGCGATGGAGGCGATGTCGACGGCCTGGAAGTCCTCCTTGTGGATCACCGCGGTCGGGGCCTGGCCCGTGATGCACAGGATCGGGATGGAGTCCCCGATGGCCGAGTAGAGGCCGGTGATCATGTCGGTGCCGGCCGGTCCCGAGGTGCCGATGCAGACGCCGATGTTGCCCGGGTGGGTGCGGGTGTAGCCCTCGGCCATGTGCGAGGCGCCCTCGACATGGCGGGCGAGGGTGTGGCCGATGCCTCCGGAGGCCTTGAGCGCCGCGTAGAAGGGGTTGATCGCCGCGCCCGGCACACCGAACGCGTCCGTGACGCCCTCGCGCTTGAGGATCTCAACTGCCGCGCGGGCAGCGGTCATTCGAGCCATCGAGTACTCCTGCTTCGGCTGTCTTCTGCTGTCTCGGCTGCCGGATTCGCACTCCGTCGCGCCCCGCGGTGAGCTTCTTCCGTACTTCCGTATAGCGGAAAGTAGTTTCTACGATCTGGAAGCAATGTAAGCGGGCGCCCGAGAGGCGTCAAGGGAGGAGGGAGCGGACCGGCCGCGGCAGGGCAGGCGTGAGCGCCCGCCGGGCGGCTGCCCGGCGGGGCCGAGGCGCGCGGACGCGCGCGAAGAGGAGAGAAGAAGAGGAGAGGGGAAGAGAAGAGAGGAGAAGAGAGGAGGGGGGAGGGAGGAGGGGAGGCGGGAGGAGGCGAGGACGGCGCGGAACAGGGCGGCGCGGTGCGGTGCGTCGTGGTGCGGGGCAGGCCGGGGCGACGGTCGCCACGCGCCCGGCCTGCCCGTTCTCCCGCCCCCACACGGCGGGATCCACGGTCGGGCCCGGAGGGTTCCGGGTGTCAGGAAACTTTCCTAACAGAAGAGGGATACTGAAACCGGACCCGCCCCGTCAAGGGATACGACCGGATGCCCGCGGGATCCGCCGGGACCGTTGACAGGCGCGCGCCACAGGGCGTACCTATTCCGTCGGCGGCCTGGCGCGGACGTTCCGAACCCGACGCGCTCACCCGTCCGCACCCGTGCGGACAGCGGTGCCCCGGCCGTCCGCGGTCCCATGCCGCTTTCCTTGCCTGTTGCTGCACGCGCACGTCCCGCGACGCACCCCCACACCGCGCCGCACCGGACCCCGGCCTGCCGCAAGTCGCCCAGGCGCTGCTCACCTCTGTTGTCCGGGGGCCCCTCGCCCCTCCTCAAGGAGATCAGCATGACGCCTACCCCACCCCTGAGGCCGCCCGTGCGCCCCGGCCGCCGTGCCCGGCGCACCGCCGTCGCGGCCGGCACGAGCATGGCGCTGGCCCTGCTCGGACTGACCGCCGCGGCCGGCGCCCCCAGCGCGCAGGCCGAACCGTCCGCAGCGTCCGCCGCCGTGCCCGCGACGTTCACCGCGAGCGGTGTCCCCAAGCTCGACCACGTCGTGGTGGTCATGGAGGAGAACAAGTTCTACGAGGACGTGATCGGCAGCTCCCAGGCGCCGTACATCAACTCCCTGGCCAAGCAGGGCGCTTCGTTCTCCGACTTCCACGGCGTCGTCCACCCCAGCCAGGGCAACTACGTGGCGCTCTTCTCGGGTTCCACGCACGGCATCAAGGACGACGACTGCCCGCACGACTACTCCTCCGACAACCTCGGCAACCAACTCCTCACCCACGGCAAGACGTTCGTGGGCTACTCCGAGGACCTGCCGTCCGACGGGTCGAAGGACTGCGGTGACGACGGCGACAGCGGCTACGCGCGCAAGCACAACGGCTGGGTCGACTTCAAGAACGTCCCGGCCTCCTCCAACCTGCGCATGAGCCGCTTCCCCTCGGACTACAGCAAGCTGCCCGACGTCTCGTTCGTGACGCCGAACCTCACCAACGACATGCACGACGGCACCGTGCGCGAGGGTGACGACTGGCTGCGCAAGAACCTGGACGGGTACGTCCAGTGGGCCAGGACGCACAACAGCGCGCTGGTGCTGACCTGGGACGAGGACGACAGCGACGACGACGTCAACCACATCCCGACGCTGGTGGTCGGCGCCCATGTCAAGCAGGGCTACAAGGGCAAGAGCCGCGGCGACCTCTACTCGCTGCTGCGCACCCTGGAGGACATGCACGGGCTGCCCGCGCTGGGCGAGGCGGCCTCGCGCCAGCCGCTCACCGACATCTGGGACGACGGCGGCACCACCCCGCCCGGCTCCTCGGACGACCTGGCGCTGAACCGGCCCACCAAGACCTCCTCCACCGAGAGCACCTCCTACTCCGGTGCCAAGGCGGTGGACGGCGACCCGGCCACCCGCTGGGCCAGCAAGGAGGGTTCGGACCCGCAGTGGATCCAGGTGGACCTGGGCGCGGACACCGACATCAACCGGGTGAAGCTCACCTGGGAGGACGCCTACGCCAAGGCGTACACGGTGCAGACCTCGAAGGACGGCTCCTCCTGGTCGACGGTGTACTCCACGACCAGCGGCGACGGCGGCACCGACGACCTCACGGTCAGCGGGAAGGGCCGGTACGTGCGCGTGAACGGCACCAAGCGCGGTACGTCGTACGGGTATTCGCTGTACGGCTTCGAGGTGTACGGCAAGGCGGGCTCCTCCACCACGCCGCCGGTGGAGTCCGGGGCCGACCTGACCGACCCGGCCAAGAAGGAGATCGCGATGGAGCTGGTCTCCAGTGCGGAGAACTCCTCCCTGGACTGGAAGGCCCAGTACACCTACATCGAGGACATCGACGACGGCCGCGGCTACACCGGGGGCATCGTCGGCTTCTGCTCGGGCACCGGCGACATGCTCGACCTGGTCGAGCACTACACCGACCTGAAGCCGGACAACGCGCTGGCGAAGTACCTGCCCGCGCTGCGCAAGGTCAACGGCAGCGACTCGCACTCCGGTCTGGGCTCGGCGTTCGTCTCGGCCTGGCACACCGCGGCCAAGGACGCCGTGTTCCGGCAGGCGCAGGACGACGAGCGCGACCGGGTCTACTTCGACCCGGCCGTCCGGCAGGCCAAGGCCGACGGGCTCCAGGCGCTGGGCCAGTTCGCGTACTACGACGCGATCGTGATGCACGGTCCCGGCGACGACGCGACCAGCTTCGGCGGCATCCGGGCGACCGCGCTGCGGCACGCCAAGCCGCCGTCCCAGGGCGGTGACGAGACGGCGTACCTGAACGCGTTCCTGGACGCGCGGGTGGCCGCGATGAAGACCGAGGAGGCGCACAGCGACACCAGCAGGGTCGACGCCGAGCAGCGTGTCTTCCTCAAGGCCGGCAACCTCCGGCTGAACCCGCCGCTGAAGTGGAAGGTCTACGGCGACCCGTACGAGATCGACGGCTGACCCGACCGAACGCCCCGGGCCCGCCGGCCGCCGCGCCGGCGGGCCCCTGTCCGGGCGACACCCCCCACGACGGGACAGGCACGAGAGGACACGTCAGCCATGTACATCTCATCGAGCCGGGCGACCGCGACCCCCCGGTCCCCCGGAACCGGCACCGAAACCGACCCGGCCACCGCCACCGGCGCCGCAGGTCCGGAAGGCCCGGCCGGTCCGGCCGGGCCGGGAGCACCGGCGGAACCGGGTGCCCCGCCGAAGGCCACGGCCCGGACCCGTGCCACCGCCCGGGTCTCCCCCAATGTGCTCGCGCTCGGCTCGGTCAGCCTGGTCACCGACATCTCCTCCGAGATGATCACCGCGGTGCTGCCCATGTACGTCATCTTCACCCTGGGCCTCAGCCCCCTCCAGTTCGGCGCGCTCAACGGCATGTACGTCGGGGTGACCGCGCTGGTGCGGGTGGCCGGCGGGCACGCGGCCGACCACTGGCAGCGCCGCAAACTGGTCGCGGGCGGCGGCTACGCGCTCTCCGCGGTGTGCAAACTGGGCCTGCTGGCGGCGGGTTCCTCGGTGCCGGTGCTCGGCGCCGTGATCGCCGCCGACCGTACCGGCAAGGGCCTGCGCACCGGCCCGCGCGACGCGCTGATCTCGCTGAGCAGCACCCCGCAGGCCCTGGGCCGCTCCTTCGGCGTGCACCGGGCGCTGGACACCGTGGGCGCCTTCCTCGGTCCGCTGGTGGCCTTCGCGCTGCTGCTGGCCACGCCCGGCCGCTACGACACCGTGTTCGTGGTGAGCTTCGGCATCGCCGCGCTCGGTGTGCTGATGCTGGTCCTGCTGGTCCGCGAGCGGCGCACCCCGGCACCGGCCGGAGCTCCCGCCGAACGGGCGGGCCTGCGCGATGTGCTGGCGCTGCTGCGCCATCGCGCCTATCTGCGGGTGGGCCTGGCCGCGGTGCTCCTGTCCGCGGTGGTCATCGGCGACTCGTTCGTCTATCTGCTCCTCCAGGAGCGGCTGGGCGTGCCCGAGCAGTACTTCCCGCTGCTGCCGCTCGGCACGGCGGGCGGCTATCTGCTGCTCGCGGTGCCCATGGGCCGGCTGGCCGACCGGGTGGGCCGGCTGCGGGTGTTCGCGGCCGGTCATGTCGCGCTGCTGGCGGGCTGTCTGCTGCTGTTCCTGCCGTGGGGCGGGATCGCGCCGATCGTCGCGGTGCTGGCCCTGCACGGCGTGTTCTACGCCTCGACGGACGGGGTGCTGATGGCCGCGGTCGGCCCGATGGTGCCCGAGCGGCTGCGGGCGGGCGGCCTGTCCCTGATCCAGACCGCCCAGTCGGTGGCCGCGCTGGCCGCCTCGGTGCTGTTCGGGGCCTGCTGGTCGCTGTGGGGGCTGCGCACCGCGCTGGCCGCGGCGCTGGTCGCCCTGGCCGTGGCGAGCGCGCTCGCGGTGTGGATCCTGCCCTGGCGCACCGAGCGGCGAGGTCTTGACGGGGCGGCCGGGACGGACAGGACGGCCGGGAACACCGAGGCCACCGGCACCGGCACCGAGGCCGCGGCCGCGGCCAGGGGCCGGGAGAACAGCGAGGGGAACGCCGAGTGAGCGGCAGGGCAAGGCTGTTGACGGTCGTCGCGGCCGTCCTGCTGGTGGTGGGCGCCAGCACCGGATATGTGTGGCACGTACGCGGCGGTACGAAGGCGGACACCGGGAGCGGGACCGTCCGGCTGGACGCGCGGGGGCGGATCCTGTTCCGCGACACCGCCCCGGGGTCCGGGTTCGGCAAGGTGGCGACCGTACCGCTGGACCGGCCCGGTGCCGCCCGCACGGTCGGCGGCACCCGCTGCGACCGGGTCTACGCGGCCCGGGGCACCGGGGTGTGCCTCCAGCGCACCGGCCCGGTGCCGGGCACCTATGTCACGGTGCTGGACCGCGAGCTGAACCGGGTCCGCCGGGTACGCACCGAGGGCTTCCCCAACCGGGCCCGGGTCTCCGGGGACGGCCGGATGCTGTCGTGGACGATGTTCGTGCGCGGTGACTCCTATCTGCGCGACGACTTCTCCACCCGCACCGGCATCCTGGACACCCGGACCGGCAGGCTGACCGGGAACATCGAGCGGATCCCGCTCACCCTGGACGGCCGTCCCTACGAGGCCGCCGACGTCAACTACTGGGGCGTGACGTTCGCGTCCGACGACAACACCTTCTACGCCACGGTGCGCACCGCGGGCCGCACCTATCTGGTCCGCGGCGACTACCGCGCGTGGACGGCGCGCACCCTGCGGCAGAACGCCGAGTGCCCGTCGCTGTCGCCGGACGGGACGCGTCTGGTGTTCAAGAAGCGGGTCAGCGCGGGCAGCGGGCGGCCGTGGCGGCTGTACTCGCTGGACCTGGCGACCATGCGGGAGACACCGCTGGCCGAGGCGCGCAGCGTGGACGACCAGGCGGCCTGGCTGGACGGGCACACCGTGATGTACGGGCTGCCCCGCCACGGCGGCGGCTGGGACGTGTGGTCCGTCCCGGCCGACGGGAGCGGGGCGCCGCGGCTGCTCATCCGAGACGCGAGTTCTCCGGCGGTGCTGCCGCGATGACGGCGCCGGCCGCGGCGGTGGTGGCGGCACCGCCGTGGTCGGCGCGCAGTTCGACCTTGCGCACCTTGCCGGACACCGTCATCGGGAAGGACTCCAGGACGCTCAGCCGGCTGGGCACCTTGTAGTGCGCGAGCCGGCCCCGGCAGAAGGACCGCACCTCCTCCAGGGTCGGCGGGTCGGCCGCGTCGAGCGGGATCACACAGGCCAGGACCTCCTCGCCGTACTCCTCGTGCGGTACGCCGACGACCTGGACGTCGCGGATCTTCGGGTGGCCGTACAGGAACTCCTCGATCTCGCGCGGGTAGATGTTCTCGCCGCCGCGGATGATCATGTCCTTGATGCGGCCGACGATCTCCACATAGCCGTCCTCGCGCATCACGGCGAGGTCGCCGGTGTGCATCCAGCGGCCGGGGTCGACGACCTCGTCGGTGCGCACCGGGTCCTCCCAGTAGCCGAGCATCACGCTGTAGCCGCGGGTGCACAGTTCGCCCGCCGTGCCGCGCGGCACGGTGGCCCCGGACGGGTCGACGACCTTGACCTCCAGGTGCGGCAGCACCCGGCCGACGGTGGCGGTGCGGTGTTCGAGGTCGTCGTCGGCGCGGGTCTGGAGGGACACCGGGGAGGTCTCGGTCATGCCGTAGCAGATGGAGACCTCGGCCATGTGCATCTCGGCGACCACCCGCTTCATCACCTCCACCGGGCAGGGGGAGCCCGCCATGATGCCGGTGCGCAGGGTGGACAGGTCGAAGGAGGCGAAGCCGGGGAGGTTCAGCTCGGCGATGAACATGGTCGGGACGCCGTAGAGCGAGGTGCAGCGCTCGCGCTGGACCGCCTCCAGGGTGGCCTCGGCGTCGAAGGACGGGGCAGGGACGACGACGCACGCGCCGTGCGAGGTGGCCGCCAGGTTGCCCATCACCATGCCGAAGCAGTGGTAGAAGGGCACCGGGACGCAGATCCGGTCCTGCTCGGTGTAGTTGACCAACTCCCCCACGAAATAGCCGTTGTTGAGGATGTTGTGGTGGGAGAGGGTGGCGCCCTTGGGGAAGCCGGTGGTGCCCGAGGTGTACTGGATGTTGATGGGGTCGTCGCAGGACAACTCGGCGGCGCGCTCGTCGAGTTCGTCCGCGTGCTCGGGTGTGCCGCGGGCGATCAGCTCGTCCCAGGTGGGGTCGCCGATGTAGACGGTCCGGGTCAGCCGGGGGCAGGCGCCGCGCACCTCCTCGACCATCGCCCGGTAGTCGCTGCTCTTGTACCGCAGCGAGGCGAAGAGCAGGGAGATGCCCGCCTGCTTCAGGACGTACTCGACCTCGTGGGTGCGGTAGGCCGGGTTGATGTTGACCATGACGGCGCCGATGCGGGCGGTGGCGTACTGGACGAGCATCCACTCGGCGCAGTTGACGGCCCAGATGCCCACCCGGTCGCCCTTGGCGACGCCGGTGGCCAGCAGCGCGAGCGCCAGCCGGTCGACGTCGGCGGCGAACTCGGCGTAGGTCCAGCGCCGCCCGGAGGGGACGTCGACCAGGGCCTCCCGCTCGGGCCAGGCGGCGACGGCCCGGTCCAGGTTCTCGCCGATGGTGTCGCCGAGCAGGGCCGTGCCGCCGGTCCCGTGGCTGTACGACAGTGCGGAAGTCACCGGAAGTCCTCCTCGCGGTACTCGTGGTCGGAGCCCTGGGCCGTGGCCTCGCGCAGTTCGATCCGGCGGATCTTGCCGGAGACCGTCTTGGGCAGATCCCCGAACTCCAGGCGGCGCAGCCGCTTGTAGGGGGCGAGGACCTTGCGGGAGTGCTCGAAGAGCACCTTGGCGGTGTCCGGGCCCGGCTCCCAGCCCTCGGCCAGCACCACGTACGCCTTGGGCACGGCCAGGCGCACCGCGTCGGGGGCGGGCACCACGGCCGCCTCCGCCACCGCCTCGTGCTCCAGCAGGGCGCTCTCCAGCTCGAACGGGCTGATCTTGTAGTCGGACGCCTTGAAGACGTCGTCGGAGCGGCCGATGTAGGTCAGATAGCCGTCCGCGTCGCGGGAGGCCACGTCCCCGGTGCGGTAGTAGCCGCCGGCCATGGACGCGGCGGTGAGGTCGGCGTCGCCGTGGTAGCCGGCCATCAGGCCGACCGGGCGGGCGGACAGGTCGAGCGCGATCTCGCCCTCGGCGGCGCCCGGCGCCCCGGAGACCGGGTCGAGCAGTTCGACGCGGAAGCCGGGGCTGGGCCGTCCCATGGAACCCGACTTCAGCACCTGGCCGGGGCTGTTGGAGACCTGCACGGCCGTCTCGGTCTGCCCGAACCCGTCCCGGACGGTGACGCCCCAGGCCCGCCTGACCTGCTCGATGACCTCCGGGTTGAGCGGTTCGCCGGCCGCGGCGACCTCGCGCGGCGGGGTGGCGAGACAGCCCAGGTCGGCCTGGATCAGCATGCGCCACACGGTCGGCGGGGCGCAGAAGGTGGTGACGCCGACGCGGTCCATCTCGGACATCAGCCGGCCCGCGTCGAAGCGCGTGTAGTTGTGGATGAAGACGGTCGCCTCGGCGTTCCACGGCGCGAACAGGTTGGACCAGGCGTGCTTGGCCCAGCCGGGCGAGGAGATGTTCAGATGCACGTCGCCGGGTTTCAGGCCGATCCAGTACATGGTCGCCAGATGCCCGATCGGGTACGAGGTGTGGGTGTGCTCGACCAGCTTGGGGCGGGCGGTGGTGCCCGAGGTGAAGTAGAGCATCAGCGGGTCGTCGGCGAGGGTCGGGCCGTCCGGCAGGAACCCGGCCGGTGACGCGTACGCGTCCTCGTACGGTTCCCAGCCCTCCTCGGGCAGCCCGCCGACCGCGATCCGGGTGTAGGCGCCGGGCACCTCGGCGAACTTGGCGGTGTCCTCGGCGCGCGCGATCACGTGCCGGACCCGGCCGCGCTCGACGCGGTCGCGCAGGTCGGCGGGGCCGAGCAGCGGGGTGGCCGGGATGACGACCGCGCGCAGCTTCATCGCGGCGAGCGCGGTCTCCCACAGCTCGGCCTGGTTGCCCAGCATCACCAGGATGCGGTCCTCGGCGCCGACGCCCCGCGCGCGCAGCCGGTTCGCGACCCGGTCGGAGCGCTCGGACAGCTCGGCGAAGGAGAGCCGGACCTCGGTGCCGTCCTCCTCGGCGATGTGCAGGGCGGTGCGGTCGTTGCCCTCGGCGATGACGTCGAACCAGTCCAGCGCCCAGTTGAACTGCTGGGGCCGGGGCCACTCGAAACCGGCGCAGGCCGTGGTGTAGTCCTCTCGGTGCGCCAGCAGGAAGTCCCGTGCCCCGCGGAAGGTCTCCGTCGCCGTCGTCATCTGTCCTCCATGTGCGGTCCAGCATCCGGACCATTGCCGTGCGGCTCGGCTCCATCGTGTAATCCGTGATGCAGGTCTCACTACCCCCGAACGGGGGTGTGGTGGGCGCGGGACCGTGACGAAGGGGCGAGCGGGTGACGGCGGACGGGTCCGGGGCGGCGGAGATCCGGGGTGCGCTGGTACGGCTGCGGCATGCGACGGGCCTTCCGGTCGCCTTCGGCGGCCTGGTCGAGCCGGGCCGGCCACGGGTGCGCATCAGCGAGCTGACGGGGACCTCGACGCTCGCGCTGAGCGCGCTCGCGGTGGTCTCGGGCAACGGTCTCGGCGGGCGGGCGGTGGCGCTGGCCCGCCCGTGCGCGGTGACGGACTACTCGCTGTCCCGGCAGATCAGCCACGAGTACGACGGGCCGGTGGCCGCCGAGGGCCTGCGGTCGATCCTGGCGGTGCCGGTGGTGGTACGGCGCCGGGTGCGGGGCGTGCTGTACGGCGCCCTGCGCACGGCCCACCCGCTGGGCGACCGCACGCTGAGCGCGGCGGTGGCGGCGGCCCGGGACGTGGAACAGGCGCTGGTGGTGCGCGAGGAGGCGCAGGGGCTGCTGGCCGCCGCCGCACCGGAGCCGGGGGCCGGGACCGGGACCGGGGAGAGCGGGGCCGTCTGGGAGCAGGTCCGCGAGGCGCACGCGGCGCTGCGCGCCCTGGCCCCGCGGATCGGCGACCCGGCCCTGCGCGCCGAACTGCTGGCGGCGTGCGGGCTGCTGACCGTGGCGGAGGAGCCGGAGTCCGGGGTGCGGCTGGCGCCCCGGGAGGTCGACGTGCTCGCCTGTGTGGCCGCCGGCGCGACCAACGCGGGCGCCGCCGCCCGGCTGGGCCTGGGCGCCGAGACGGTGAAGGGCTATCTCCGCTCGGCCATGCGCAAACTGGGCGCGCACACCCGTGGCGAGGCGGTCGCCGCGGCCCGCCGGGCGGGGGTGCTGCCGTAGCCCGCAGGCGCCGCCGCGGACGGCGAGCCGCGCCCCGCGGGCGCCGCGGCGGGCGGAGAGCGGTGGCCCGCGAGCGCCGCGGCGGGCGGAAATGCGCGGCACCGGGAGTACCGTCGGTCAGATGGTCGCGGTACGGTCGAGGGACCGTGCGGAGGGCAAGCGTATTCCATCGGCACGGCCCCGAATTACGCCGTGCCACCGCCGCTGTTATTTCCCTCACCACCCCGGCAGTCCGGAATTCACCGGCTCGATGCCTAGAATTTGGCCCGGACACGACACGAGGGGAGCGGTGACCGTGCGACGGGACTCCAAGGACCCTGCGGGCTGCCGCTCCGACCTGGTCATCGGCCGGGCCGAACCGTCCGCCGCCGCCCGTGAGCAGCTCGGACGCGGCGGGAGTGTGCTGCTGCACGGACCGGCCGGAATAGGAAAGTCGACGGTGCTGCGGGCATTGGCGGCGGAATACTCCGCCGCGGCCCGCACCGTTCTGCGCTGCTCCGCCACCGAGTCCGAATCCCATCTGCCGTTCCTGGCCCTGGCCGATCTCTTTGGTCTGGTCCTTCCGGAGGTGGCCGGGGAACTGCCCGCGGCCCAGCGCACCGCACTGGAGTCGGCGCTCACCGGACGCGGCGAGTCCACCCTCCAGCGCGACGGGCTCGCGCTGCGCCTGGCCGTGCTCTCCACCCTGCGCGCGCTCGCCGCGCGCGGCCCGGTCCTGATCGTCGCCGACGACCTCCAGTGGCTGGATCCGGCCAGCGCGGAACTTCTCGGGTTCGCCGCCCGCCGACTGGGCGGCACCCCCGTACGCATGCTGTGCGCGGTGCGCACCGAGGACCAGGACTACGCCCGCCAGCTGCGCGCCTGCCCGCCCGACACCCTCTCCGTGCGGCTGGGCCCGCTCTCCCGCGCCCAGGTCTCCGCGCTGCTCGACCACCGCGGCTACACCGGGCTGCCCCGCTCCACGGTCCGCGAGATCCACCGCACCAGCGGCGGCAACCCGCTGTTCGCGCTGGAGCTGGGCCGGGCGCTCGCCGAGAGCCCCGCCTCGCCCCGGCCCGGCGAACCGCTGCCGGTGCCGACCTCGCTGCGCGCCCTGGTGCTCAGCCGGCTGGAGATGCTGTCCGAGGAGGCCCGCCGCACCCTCCTGGTGGCCAGCGCGGGCGCCCGGCCCACCCCGGCGCTGCTGCACGCGGCCGGCCGGGAGAACGCCGAGGCCGAGTGCGCCCAGGCCGCCGGGCTCGGACTGCTGGCCACCGAACCGGAGGGCCCCGCCGTCCGGTTCGCGCATCCGCTGATCTCCGCCGCGCTGTACGCCGAGGCGCCCGCCCAGGAGCGGCGGGCCGTGCACGCGGCGCTGTCCACCGCGGCCTCCGACCCGATCGAACGCGCCCGCCATCTGGCCCTGGCCACCACCGGCACCGACCCGGACGTGGCCGCCCGGCTGGCCGAGGCCGCCGCGCTGGCCCGCGACCGCGGCGCCCCCTCGGTGGCCGCCTCGCTCGGGCTGCTCGCCGCCCGGCACACCCCGGCCGACGGTGAACCGGGCCCCGACGAACGGCGGTTGGCGGCCGCCGAGGACGCCATCACGGCCGGTGAGGTGGACCTCGCCCGGGACATCGCCCGGGAGGTGCTGACCCGGGCCGCCGTGCCCGCCCAGCGGGTGCGGGCCTGGATGGTGGTGGTCGAGGCCGCCGGGCAGGCCCTCGGGGACGTGGACGCGGTCTTCCCGCAGGCGCTCGCCGACGCCGGTGACGACCCCGGGCTGCTCGCCCAGGTCCACTACCAGCTCGCCTGGCGGGCCCTGGTCGTCGAGGGCGACTTCGCCGAGGCCCGCCAGGAGGCCGCGCACGCCGCCGAACTGGCCGCGCGCGGCCGGGACCGGCGCACCGAGCTGATGGCGCTGGCCTTCCAGGCGTCCACCGAGACCCTGATGGGCCATCCCGACGCCGCGGAGACCATCGCCCGCGCCACCCAGGAGCCCCAGGACCCCTACGTGGCCTGCCACCACAACGGCGTCGGCTCGGCCCGCTACCGCTGGCTGCTGATGAGCGACCGGCTCACCGAGGCGCGGGCCACCATCACCGCGCTGCTCGGCGAGGTGCGGCGGCGCGGCATGGTGGAGAGCGAGGTGCACTACCTGCGGCTGCTCGCCGAGACCGAACTGCGCGCCGGGCACTGCGGGCGCGCCCTTGACCTGGCCCGCGAGAGCCTGCGGCTGGCCCGGGACACCGGGATCGGCGAGGGCGCCTCCGCCATGCTGGCCTGCTTCGCCGAGGCGTCCGGCGGGGACACCGAACGGGCGCTGGGCCTGGCCCGGGACGCGGTCAGGCTCGCCGAGGAGGACGGCGACCAGATGTACCTCTCGCGCGCGCTGGCGGCCCTCGGCTACGCCCAGTTCGTCGCGGGCGACGCGCGGGCGTGCGCGGCGACGCTGCGCCGGGTGCGGGAGCTGGAGCAGGGCCTCGGCATCACCGACCCGGCCCGGGGCCGCTGGCACGGCGACCTGGCGGAGGCGCTGGTGCTGGCCGGCGAGCCGGCCGAGGCCCAGCAGGTCATCGACACGGCCCGCGCCCACGCGCTGCGGCTGGGCCGCGAGAGCGTGCTCGCCGTGCTGGACCGGGCGGAGGCGCTGGTCCGCGCGGCCCACGGCGAGACCGAGGCGGCCGTGGCCCGGCTGACGTCCGCGCAGGACCGGCTGGCCAAGCTGGGCAACGGCCTGGAGGAGGCGCGGGCCGCCTTCGCGCTCGCCGGGCTGCACACCGTCCCGCGCGCGCCCGGTGCCGCCCGCGCGCCGGGCGCCGCGGCCCCGGGCCCCGCCGCGTACGACGAGGCGGCGCGCCTGTTCCGGCGCTGCCGGGCCCGGCCGTGGCTGCGCCGGGTGGACGCCGCCGCCTCGGCCCGTCCGGCCCGGCCGGAGCCCGAGGCGGTGCCGCCGGTGCTGGACGGACTGGCCTCGATGGAGCGTCAGGTCGCCTCCCTCGTCATGGAGGGCGCGACCAACCGGGAGATCGCCGGGCGGCTCTTCATCAGCGTCAAGACGGTGGAGGCGACCCTGACCCGGGTCTACCGCAAGCTGGGCATCCGTTCGCGCGTCGACATCGTCCGTTTGGCGGCAGGCCGGCGCGCGAAGTGAGCACGGCCCGGGTTGACTGACCGGGTGGAACACAGTGCGGACGGCCGCGGTCACCGGTGCGGGGCCACCGAGGGTTTTCCCTGTGCGGGCGGGCTAGGGGGTTCCCTCATTGGGGCCGTGCGGGACGGGCCCTAGCGTGAAGGACGTGCCGCTCGCCCGGATCCACGGGAGTCCGGACCGGGTCCCTCGGCCCGCCCGGTCCCCCGCACCTGTGCGACCCCCCACCGGCCAGCCCACGAGGAGACGCATGTTCGGCCTCACCCGCGTCCGACCCAGGCGACTGGGACGCGCCGCCGCCGCGCTGTCGGCCGGTGCCGCCACCGCGCTGCTCACCGCGCCCGGAGCGGCCGCCGCCGTACCGGAGTCCGTCGTCGGCGGCACACCGACCACGACCTCGGCGTACCCCTTCGTCATGCAGGTCACGGACGCGTCCGGCAAGCAGTTCTGCGGGGGCACGCTGGTGGCGGCCAGGAAGGTGGTCACCGCGGCGCACTGCGTGGCCGGGGAGAGCGCGGGCGGGGTGCGGGTGGTCGGGGGCCGCACGAACCTGCACGGCAGCGACGGCAGGGTCGGCAAGGTCAGCGGCATCTGGGTCGACCCGGACTTCACGGACGCCGCGAGCGGTTCCGACGTGGCCGTGCTGACGCTGGCGGCGGCGATGCCGTACACCCCGGCGCCGTACGTCTCGGCCGCGGACACCTCGGTGTACGCGCCCGGCAGCACCGGACGGGTGCTGGGCTGGGGCACCACCGCCGAAGGCGGCGGCGCCTCCGAGCAGTTGCGGACGGCGACCGTCCCGGTGATGTCCGACACCGGGTGCGCGGACGCCTACGGCTCCGACTTCGTCGCGAGCGACATGGTTTGCGCCGGGTACGACTCCGGCGGCACAGACACCTGCCAGGGCGACAGCGGCGGTCCCCTGCTAGTCGGGGGCGTCCTGGCAGGGATCACTTCATGGGGCGACGGCTGCGCCCAGGCGGGCCGGCCGGGTGTCTACACCCGGCTGGCCACGTTCTCGGACCTGGTCACCGCGCAGCTCGGCTCCTGAGGTCTCCCGGGGCTGGTCCCCCGGGGTGCGACCAGGGGGCGCTGCGGGCCTCCACGAGCGGCCCGCAGCGCCCCCTCCAACGCCCGGCACCCGCGGCCCGGCCTCGCATCACGTCCGGACGGCGGCACGGAACCGGATGCCGTACGCCTCCCCGGGGCGCGGCCGGCGTGCAGCCGCTCGCCGCCCTCCTCCGCCCCGGCCTGACGCTGGGCGCGGGTCGGTTCGCCGGACGGCTCGACGACGAGGAGTTCGGTGCCGTGACCGTCGCCGAACCGGTGCTCGGCGGTGGTCAGGGCGACCTGGCCGCCACGGCCCCACAGCCCGCGCGGGGTGGGCGAGCCGGGCGAGGTCGACGCCGGTGAGTCCCTCGTGGAACTGGGCCGGTTCGCGGGTGCGGGCGCTCTGCACGAGGGCGCGAAGGGCCAGGCAGTCGGCGGCGGTGTGGATGTCCAGGGTCGACCGCGGGGTGACGATGCGGGCCACGGCCCGGTCGGCCATCAGCCCGGCCAGATGCGGCACGAAGCCGTCCAGGCGGGCGGCCGGCGCGTAATACGGCGGCCGGACGTTCTGCGTCTGGAGCCCGACGAGCTGGCCGACGGCGGCTTCGGCGGGCAACGGCGAGCGGCACGGCGGCAGTTGGCGGGTGAAAGTTGCGCGAGCGTCCGTGTACGCGTCTCCCAGTGCGGCGCGGGAGGCGGCGAGGTCGTGCCAGCGCACGCGCAGGGGGCGGTCGCTGTTCCGGCGCAGGGAGCGCAGGCAGTCGTGGAGCGCGTCGAGGTTGGAACCGAAGTAGCCGCCCGGCCCGTTGACCGCTTCTCCGAGGGCGCAGTAGAAGGATTCCTTGGTGGTGAGGGCAGAGCCGTCGAGCACGGCCGTCTCGGTGGTGCCGTACCGCGTGGCGCGGCGGCCGGAGGTGAACCAGGCCGTCTGGACCACGTGCAGCCAGCTTCCGTGCGTCCGGGCCGGCCCGCGGGCCCACTCGCCGGGTCCGGCCGGACCGCCCTCGGCCCACAGCGGCCAGATCCGGCCCGCATCGGGGTACTCGCAGGTGTGGCCGAGGAAGTCCCAGTCGGCGCCGGGTCGTTCACCGGCGCCGGAGGAGGGGTCCGGCAGCACGGGCGACACCCGGCCGATGACGTACTCACCGACCGCGCTGCCGTCCCGGCCGACCACCTCCAGCCGCGCGTCCTCGGTCCGGGCAGCGGACCGGGTCCGGACGGCGGCCCGGCGGCGGTGTTCAGAGTGTCCGGCCCGTCCAGCCCGTCCAGCCCGTCCAGCGCCGGACGGTGATCTCGACGACCGCGCCGTCCGGTGGCTGGGCCGCGTACTGCGGGTAGGTGTGCCGCAGGAGTTCCAGCGCGCCCAGGCGCGGGACTGACGTGGCGTCAGGTCTGTCCGGTGGCAGGATGCGGGCGTGGCCGTCGGCGCGGGCCCACCACAGCCGGGTCCAGTCCTCGTCGTAGGCGTCGGCGAGCAGGCACACGGCCGGGTGGGCAGCGATGTTGCGCAGGCGTCGCAGGGCGGTGGTGGTCTTCGGCTTGTGGTCGACCGCCGTCACGATCGTGTCGCCGCGCACGGCGAACACCACCGGCACCAGGTGCGGGCGGCCGTCCGGGCCGACCGTGGCCAGGTGCGCCACCCGTGCGGCCGCGAACCGCCGCCGGGCCTCTCGCGCGTCCAGACGTGGCACGTCGGGGCCTCCTTCACCGCCGGGTGAGCGCGTCCCGCCTCCGGGTACCCCCTCGGAGCCGTACGGGGCGGACAATGAGGTCCGTACGCCGAGGTGAGGGCGACGAAGGGAGACGCATGCCGGGGCTCGCGGTTCCGCTGTGGGACGTGGCCAATGGACAGGGACTGCGCCAGCTCGCCGAGCTGGGGCTCGCGCTGCTGCTGTCGAGCCTGATCGGCTGGGAGCGGGAGGCGCACCAGAAGAGCGCGGGGCTGCGCACCCACACTCTGGTCGGGGTCGCCAGCGCGCTGATGATGGAGGTGTCGCAGCACGGGTTCACCAATGTGCTGGGCCTGGACCACGTGTCCTTCGACCCGTCCCGGGTGGCGGCCCAGATCGTCTCCGGCATCGGCTTCATCGGTGGCGGCCTGATCTTCGTACGGCGGGACGCGGTGCGCGGGCTGACGACCGCCGCCACCATCTGGCTGACCTGTGCCGTGGGCATGGCCTGCGGGGGCGGTCTGCCGATCCTGGCGCTGGCCACGACGGTGCTGCACTTCCTGGTGGTGCGCGGCTATCCCCGGCTCTCCGGCCGGCTCACCCGCCGCGGCGTGCCGGGCACGGTGGAGGTGCGGCTGACGTATCTGACGGGCCGGGCGCTGCTGCCGCGGCTGATGGAGCGGTGCACCGGCCGGGGCTTTCGCATCCTGGAGTTCAAGGCCGACCGGCTGCCCGGCCGCACCGACGCCGCCGCCCGGGTACTGCTGCGCCTGGAGGGCACCGCCGACACCGGGCTGCTGGCGTCCGAGCTGTTCCAGGAGGACGGCGTCGTCGACGTGGAGCTGGACCTCGGCGCGGAGGACGAGCAGGACGCTTAGCCCCCGCTCCCCTTTTCCCACTCCCCTGCTCCCCGGTCGCCGGTGCGTGCATGGCGCCGGGCCGGGCGGGCACCCGGGGCGCACTGTGCACCAGGAACGACAGCGCCAGGAACGCCGGGACCGGGAACAGCACGGCTCGCGCACGCTGCTCACCGGCTGGTTCAGCTTCCCGGACGGGGAGGCGACCGCCGGGGACGTGCTCGCGCTGCGCCGCGTGGAGGACGTGCTGCGCCGGGCGGGCGTGGCCTACGACGTCGCCTGGAGCCCCGGATTCCGGCCGGGCGCGCTGCACCTGGCCGATCTGTCGCCCGCGCGCTACGGACATCTGGTGTTCGTGTGCGGTCCGCTGCACGGGCCGCAGGTGGCCCGGCTGCACCGGCGGTTCGCGCACTGTGTGCGGATCGCCGTGGGCACCTCGGTGCCCGACCCCGGCAGCGAGGCCGTCACCGGCTTCCACCGGGTGCTGGCCCGGGACGCCCCGGGCGCCGGGCCCCTACCGGACCTGGCGGCCTCGGCGCCCGCGCTCCCGGCCCGGCCGGTGGTCGGGGTGATCCTCACGCACGGGCAGCACGAGTACGGCGCGGCCCGGCGGCACGGCGCGGTCGCCGCGGCGGTGACGGGCTGGCTGCACGGCAAGGACTGCGCGCGCCTGGAACTGGAGACCCGGCTCGACGCGCACGACTGGCGGCTGTGCGCCACCCCCGCGCAGCTGGAGTCCGTGCTGCGGCGCCTCGACCTCGTCGTCACCGACCGGCTGCACGGGCTGGTGCTCGCGCTGCGCGCGGGTACACCGGCGCTGGCGGTGGACCCGGTCGCCGGGGGTGCGAAGGTGAGCGCCCAGGCGCGGGCCTGCGGCTGGCCGGCGCTGGTGGCGGCCGAGCGCCTGGAGTCGGCCGGCGCGGTGGAGCTGGAGCGCTGGTGGGGCTGGTGCCTGACGTCGGGACGGGTGGCAGCGCGGCAGGCGCGGGACGAGTTCGCGGCGGGCGCGGGCCCGGACGGGGCCGAGGAGCTGCCCGCGCTGCTGGGGGCGCGGGAGCGGGGCCCGCGGCGGGCCCGTCACGGTTAGCCGCAGGACCGCGCGGGCACCCGGAACGGGACGCGGCAGGCAGCTCGGTCCCCGTAGGAGCAACAGTGTCGACATACCGACTTCCCGATCACGAGCAGCGGATCCTGGACGAGATAGAACGCGCTCTGAGCCGTGACCGCAGACTGGCCCGGCGGCTGAGCGCCACGCACCGGCGCCGTGGCCCCGACCCGGCCCGGGTGGCGGCCTACGCGCCGCGGCCCGTGACCGTGATCGCGCTGCTCGCGGTGGCCGTGGCCCTCCTCGCGGCCGGGGTCGCCACCGGCGAGCCGGGGGTGATCTGGGCGTTCGCCGCGGTGTGGCCGGCCGCGCTGTTCGCGGCCCTGCGCCTGTGGTGCCATCGGGCGCGGATACGCTGACCGGCGCCGCACCGGATTCGTCCCGCACCCGATACGTCCCGCGCCGCGCCCGGCAGGTCCGGCCGGGCGGTCTCAGGACGCGGTGGCCCCCGCCCCGGTCGTCAGCAGGCGCAGCGCCTCGTGGGACGGGCTGCCGGGCTCCGCGGTGAGCACCATCAGGCGCTGGCCCGAGTCGTCCGGGCTGTTCCAGGTGTCGCAGTCGAGCGTGAGGTCCCCGGCCACGGGGTGCCGGTACTGCTTGGTGCCGTGGCTGGAGGTGGTGACGCGGCGTTCGGTCCACCAGGCGCGGAAGTCGGGGTCCGCGGCGGAGAGTTCGGCGACGAGCCGCCCGAGGCCGGGGTCGTCGGGGCCGGCCGCGCCGCCCATGCGCAGGGCGGCGACGGTGTCGCGCGCGTCGTGCCGCCACTCGCGGTGCGTCCCGCGCACCACCGGGTCGGTGAACATCAGGCGCACATAGTTGCGCCGGTCCCGCGGTATCTCCGCGAAGTCGGTGTAGAGGGCCACCGCCGCCGCGTCCCAGGCCAGGACGTCCAGATGCCTGCCCAGGACGATCGCCGGGGCACCGGGGAGCTGGGCGAGCAGGCGCCGCAGCGCGGGCCGTACGCGCTGGGCAGGGCGCCGCCGGTCCGGGCGGGCGTCGGTCTTGCCCGCCGGCTTGTACAGGTACGTCTCCTGGTCCTCGTCCAGGCGCAGCGCGCGGGCCGGCACGGCGAGCACGGACGCGGAGGCGGGGGCCCGGCCCTGTTCCAGCCGCGTGTAGTGGTCGACGCTGATCGCGGCGATCCGCGCGACCTCCTCGCGGCGCAGTCCGGCGACCTTGCGGCGGGACTCGGCCGGGGGCAGCCCGAACGCGTCCGGCGCCAGCACGGCCCGGCGGGCCTTGAGGAAGGCCCCGAGTTCGCGGGGGTCGGCTGCCGTGTCCACGGCTCCATTGTCACCCGGTGCGCGGGCGGCGCCCGGCCGACCGCGCCCCGGCCGCGCCCCGGTGCGCGGTCAGCCGGTGTAGCGGCGGGCCTTCGACCGGCGCTGGCTCTCCTCCAGGAGCCGCAGCCCGTCCTCCACCTGCGGCGGCAGCACCCGCCGCTCGCGCAGCACCCACGGCAGGGCGCCGGCCGCCTCGGCGAAGGCACGCAGCGACGCGGTGTCGCGCGGCACCGTGCGCGCCAGATGGGCGGTACGGCGCAGCGCGGGACCGAGCGGGCGGCGCAGCCAGGTGAACCACAGGGTGTTGCGGATGCCGTCCCGGCGGCGGCGCGTCGGGTCCCGTACCTCGGAGGGCTGGTGATGGATCGTCAGCTCCTCGGCGTACGTCAGCCACCAGCCGTCCGCCGCCAGGTCGGCGGCCAGCAGTTCCTCCTCGCCGCCGAGCCACAGCCGCGGGTGGAAGCCGCCGGCCCGGCGGAACGCGTCGGTGCGCAGGACGGTCGCCGCCGCGAGGAAGGAGCCCAGCGCCGGGCCGGGCAGCCAGCGGGGGCCGGGCACGGGCGAGTTGCGCAGTTCCTCGACGATCGGGTCCTCGGTGCCGTCCGGCTCGACGACGATGCGGGCGGTGACCGCGCCGAGCGCGGCGTGCCGGTCGAGCAGGTCGGCGGCGCCGGCCAGCGCGCCGGGCGCCCACCAGGAGTCGTCGTCGCAGAAGGCCACGTAGGGGGTGCGGACCCGGCGCACGGCCAGGTTGCGGCCCACCGCGCCGAGGTTGCGGCCGGGGCGCAGCAGCAGGACGCGCGGATGGTGGCGGGCCACGGCGGCGGAGGTGCCGTCGGTGGAGCCGTTGTCGGTGACGATCACCGCGGGCCGCTCGGGGAGTTCGGCGAGGCGGTCCAGGGTGCGCAGGAGTTCGTCGCGGCGGTTGTGGGTGATGACCACGACGGTGGTGCGCGGGTCGGTCACGGGGTGCCTCCCCGGTCCTGGTCCAGTTCCCGTACGGCGCGTTCGACGTACGGGGGAAGGGGGTGCCGGGCGCGCAGGGCGCGGGGCAGGCGGTGCAGCGCCTCGCGCAGGGCGCGGCGGGCGTCCGGGTCGTGGCGGGCGTCGGCGGCCAGGGCGCGGGTGCGGGCGAGGGCGTGTGGCAGCGGGCGGCGCAGCCAGGCGGTGAGGAGTTCGTTGCGGCGTACCAGGGCCCCGCGGCCGGTGCGCGGGCCGGACGCCGGGTGGTGGTGGGCGACCACCTCGGGGCAGTGGGTGACGCCCCAGCCGCGGGCGGCGAGGTCGTAGGCGAGCAGGGTCTCCTCGCCGCCGAAGAACAGCAGCGGGTGGAAGCCGCCCGCGTCGAGGTAGGCGGTGCGGCGGGTGACGGCGGCGCAGGCGAGGAAGCCGAGCACCTGGGTGCCGGGCAGGTCGGTGGCACGGCCGAGCGGCGAGTCGGCGAGCACCTTGTCCAGCGGGTCGGGTTCGTCCTCGGGACCGACGAGGGTGCGGGCGGCGAGCAGGCCGAGCCGGGGATGGCGCTCCAGCAGGCGTACGGCCTCGGCGAGCGCGCCCGGTTCCCACCAGGAGTCGTCGTCGCTGAAGGCCACGTAGGGCGTGTGCAGGGCGCGGACGCCGTGGGTGCGGGCGCAGGCGCCCCGGTTGGACGGCAGGGCCAGGACGCGGACCTGTGGGAAGTCGCGGGCCAGGCGGGCACGGGTGTCGTCGGTGGAGGCGTTGTCGGCGACCACGATCTCGGGGTGTTCGGGCAGGTCGAGCAGGTGGCGCAGGGTCACGGCGAGGCCGGCCGAGCGGTTGCGGGTGGCGATGACCACGCCGACGGGTGCGTGTTCCATGTCCGGGTCGTCCTTCGGTCGTCCTGCGGGTGTCCTCGGTCAGCGCGCCGGTCCGGGGAGCGCGTCGAGGGCGTCCAGGGCTTCGTCGGGGCTGATCCTCAGCAGCGCCGGGTCGGGGTCGCTTCCGTGCGGGTCGCCCTCCGGGCCGTGCCAGAGGGCGCGGTGGCGGGGGTCGCCCGGCGGCGGGCCCCAGCGGCTGGGCGGGACCGGGCCGCACAGGGTCACCGACGGGGTGGCGTGGGCGACGGCGAGGTGCGCGATGCCGGTGTCGCCGCTGAGGACGGCGCGGGCGGCGGCGACGAGCGCCGAGAGCCGGCCCAGCGGCAGGCCGCCGGCGAACACGTCGGTGCCGGGCAGCCCCGCCCGCGCGGCCACGGCCGCTGCCAGGCCGGACTCGTCCGGCCCGCCGGTGACGACGACGCGGTGGCCGCGGGCGCGGGCCGCGGCGGCGACGGCCGCGAACCGGTCGGGCGGCCAGCGGCGCGCGGGAGAGCCCGCACCGGGGTGCACGACGAGCGCGCCCGGGGCCGGGGAGGGCTCCGCCGGGCGGGGCAGCCGCAGGTCGGCGGGGTCGGCGTCGACGCCGTACCAGCGCAGCAGCCGGCACCAGCGGTCCCGTTCGTGCTCCTCGGCGAACCAGTTCGGGCCCTCGATGCCCGGGGTCCAGGGGTGCGCGAACGCGAACAGCCGTGCGGGGCGGAGCGCGGCGAGCAGGCGGTGGCTGGGCGGACCGTTGCCGTGCAGGTCGACGGCGACGTCCGGGGGCGGCCCGGCCCAGGCCAGCTCACCGGGTACGGCGCGGCCGGGCGCCGAGGCGGGCAGCAGCCGGTCGACGGCGCCCGTCGCCGCGACGAGCGGCGCCAGCTCCCGCGGCGCGGCGAGCACGATCTCGTACCCCGGGAACCCCCGCCGCAGGGCACGCAGCGCCGGTACACCCGCCAGCAGATCCCCGACCCCGAGGGCGCGTAGGACGAGCAGACGGGGCGGGCGGGGCGGCTGGGAGGAGGTGCGGGGCGCGGGCGAGGGCGCGGTGTCCGGGGCCGTGGGGGTGGTGGGGACCACGGGGGCGGTGCCGCGGTCGGCCGTACGAGGTGAGGAGGACGCCCCGACGCGCCGGGCGCCGGGCTCCTGGGGTGCGAGGGAGGTGCCTGCGGGAACGGTGCTCAGAGGAGGCCCCTCGGCCGCGGAGACCGCGCTTCGCGCTCCCGCCGCCGGCGGATCGGCGGCGGCACGGGACACGGTGGCTCCGCGCGGTGGGCCGTGACGCCCGGTACGGGTGATCCGGGGTCCCGGCGACGCGCCCCGCAGGGCGGTGTCCGGCCCGGCGCCGCCGGACCGCGGCACCTGGGCGGCCCCCGCCGGACCGGCGAGCCCCGCCGCACCGGCCGACCGCGGCGCAACCGCGGACCGCGGCGTGCCGTCCCCGTGCCGGGCCGCGCCCCTCACCGTGCTCCCTCCGCCGCCCGTGCCAGCAGTGCCGTGGAGGAGTGGCCGTCCAGGTACGGGAGCAGGACGGCCTGGCCGCCCCACTCCTGGAGGAGGGCGGCCTCGGGGAGTTCGGCGCCTGCGTAGTCGCCGCCCTTGACCCAGACGTCGGGGCGGAGGGCGGCGAGGAGGCGTTCGGGGGTCTCCTCATCGAAGACGGCGACGGCGTCCACGCAGGCCAGGGCGCGCAGGACGCGCAGGCGGTCGGCGAGCGGGTTGACGGGGCGGCCCTCGCCCTTGCGGCGCCGTACGGAGGAGTCGGAGTTGACGCAGACGACGAGGCAGTCGCCGATGCGCCGGGCGGCCTGGAGCAGGCCGACGTGTCCGGCGTGCAGCAGGTCGAAGCAGCCGCCCGCGGCGACGACGGTGCCGCCGGCGGCGCGGACCCGGGCGATCAGCTCGGCGGGGTCGTCCCGGCGCGGCGGGGCGGCCGGGGCGTGCGCGGCGCGCGAAGCGTCCAGCAGTCCGCCCGCCCCGCCCGCGCCGACGAACGCGCTCGCCGCGGTGACGGCGCCCTCGACGGCCTCCTCCACGAGCGCGCCGTCCGCGAGGAGTCCGGCCGCGGTGGCGGCGAAGCGGTCCCCGGCGCCGCACGGGTCTCCGTGGTGGGCGACGGTGGCCGGTACCAGCAGCGGGTGCTCGCCGTAGGAGAGCAGGGCGCCGCGGTCGCCGAGGGTCACCGTGACGGCGGCGACGCGCCAGTGCCGTACCAGCGCGGCGGCCTCGTGGGCGACGGTGCGCAGGGCGCTGCCCGCGCCGCCGGACCCGGCGCCGTCCCCGGAAGCGGAGGCCGGGGCGCGGTCCGCTTCCGCGTCCGCCGGGCGCAGCGCCGTGGCGAAGCCGTGGGCCTCCGCGCGGGCCGGGGTGGCCAGGCGGGTGCCCGGTACCGGCGGGCCGCCGCGCGGGTGCGGGTCCCACAGGACGGGGGGCCGGCGCCCGAGTTCGGCGCGCAGGGCGTCCGCGGCGCCACGTCCGTAGTCGGAGACGAGGACGGCCGCCGCCCCGGCGAGCGCCGCCCGCGCCTCTTCGGTGGCGCGCCGGGCGCGGCCGGAGCCGTGGTCGAGGCGGACCACGGGGCGGCCCTGGGCCAGGACGCGGGTCTTCTCGGAGATCTCGCCGCTCATCGGGAGCGGCACGAGGGTGAGCCAGGGTTCCAGCAGGCGGCGCAGTTCGCGCGCGGCCGGGCCGTCGTCCAGGCCGGTGACCAGGGTGACGTCGCGGCCGTCGCGGGCGGCGAGGTAGGCCGTGAGCGCGGCGCCGCCCGGCCGCAGCCGTTCCGCGCAGTCGGCGACGACGGGGACGGGCGCGTCGGGTGCGAGCCGGTCGGCGTGTCCGGTGAGGTCGCGGTCCAGCAGGGCGTCGCCGACCACGACCAGGGGTGCCTTGCCCGTCATGTCACCTCCCGCCCCGCTGGAGGGCGTCCTGTTCGAGGGCGCCGTCGAAGGCCGCGCAGAGCATGTGCACGGCGACCAGGTGGAGTTCCTGCACGGTGGCCGTGGAGGGGCCGTCGGCGCACAGCGCCTCGTCGCTGCCGGCGCTGAGCGGGTTGGGTGCCGGGCCGGTCAGCGCCCACACCCGCAGTCCGGCCGCGCGTCCCGCGTCGGCCGCCGAGAGCAGGTTGGCGCTGGCGCCGCTGGTGGACAGCAGCATCAGTACGTCGCCGGGCCTGCCGTGGGCGCGCACCTGGCGGGCGAACACCTCGTCGACGCCGTAGTCGTTGGCGATGGCGGTGGTGCTGGAGGTGTCGGCGTGCAGGGCGATCGCCGAGTAGGCGGGGCGGTCGTCGCGGTAGCGGCCGACGAGTTCGGCGGTGAGGTGCTGGGCCTGGGCGGCGCTGCCGCCGTTGCCCGCGGCGAGCAGCCGCCCGCCGCCGCCGAGGACGGCGGCGAGGCGTTCGCCCCAGCGCTGGGTGATGTGCGCGTGGCCGCGGAACCGGCCCAGGGCGGTGAGGAGTTCGTCGCAGTGGCCGACGACGGCCGGGGTCTGTGTGCTCATGGCGTCACCTCCGCGGGTGCGGTGGGGGTGCGGTGGGGCAGGGAGGCTCTGTGGGGGCCGGCGGCCCGGCGGACGGTGCCGTGTCAGGCCACCTCCGACCTGACCGCGCGGCCCGCGGTGACCTGCCGGTAGACCTGTTCGGCGCCGTCGGCGACGCGCCCCCAGGTGAACAGGGTCAGCACGCGTTCGCGGCCGGCCGTCCCGTAGCGGCGGCGGGTGCGGTCGCTGCCGAGCAGGTCGCGTACGGCGGCGGCGAGCGCCGGGGTGTCGCCCTCGGGGACGAGGCGGCCGGTGCGCCGGTCGGCGACCGAGTCGCGGTGGCCGCCGACGTCGTGGGCGACGACGGGAACGGCGCACGCCATCGCCTCCAGCGGCACGATCCCGAACGGCTCGTAGGTCGGGGTGCACAGCACCAGGTCGGCGCTGCGCATCAGGGCGGGCATCAGGGCCGGGTCGACGGCGCCGAGCAGCCGCACCCGGTCGCCGACGCCCTCGCGCCGGGCGAGGTCGAGCAGCCGCCGGGCCTCGGGGTCGGTGCCGACACCCGCGCGGGGCGGGCCCCCGGCGATGAGCAGTTCGGCGCCGGGGATCCTGGTGAGGGCGCGGATCGCCTGGTCGTAGCCCTTGCGGCGGACCAGCCGGCCGCAGGACAGCAGCCGGTGCCGGTGGCTGCGCTCGGGCGCGGTCGCGGTGTCCGCGTCGGGGTGGAAGTGGGCGGAGTCGACGCCGCAGGGGACGACGGAGACCCGGCTCGGGGAGACGCCCAGGCCCGCGAGTTCGTGCACCTCGTCGGAGCAGGTGGCCAGGACACGGTCGCAGGTGCGGCCGATCTGCCGTTCCACACCGATGCGTTCGGGCGGGCTGGTGTCCTCGCTGCCCTGGTGGCGGCGCTTGACGGTGCCGAGGGCGTGGAAGGTCTGGACGACGGGGACGCCGTGCGGGCCCGCGCCGAGCAGGGACGCCATGCCGGACATCCAGAAGTGCGCGTGCACCACGTCGGGCCGGCCCTTGCGCCAGGCGCGGGCCAGTTGGGCGCCGAAGGACGGCATGTGCGCGAACAGGTCGTCCTTGGGCAGGACTTCGGGCGGTCCGGCCGCTATGTGCTCGACGACGGCGCCGCCGGGCAGCGGTACCCGCTCGGGCAGGTGCGGGTCGTCGCGCCGGGTGTAGACGGTGACGTCGTGGCCGCGGCGCGCCAACTCCTCGGTGAGCCGGGCGACGTACACGTTCTGGCCACCGGCGTCGACCCCGCCGAGCGCGGCCAGCGGGCTGGCGTGCTCGGACACCATGGCGATCCTCATCGGGTGACCTCCTTCAGCAGCCGCTCCCAGTCGTCCAGGAAGCGGGTCAGTCCGTAGCGGGCGAGCGCGGCGGCGCGTGCCGCCTCCCCGGCCGTACGGGCGTACAGCGGGTCGGCGACGAAGTCCCGTACGGCGTCGGTCAGTACGTCGATCCGGTTGGACACCACTCCGGCGCCGGGCGGGACCGCCTCGGTGACCTCGGTGGTGGCGAGGGCGACCACGGGCATACCCAGGTGCATCGCCTCCAGCAGGGACAGGCCGAGGGAGGTCCAGCGGACCGGGTGGAGGTAGAGGCGGCGCCGGGCCATCTCCCGGTGCAGCTCGCGCTGGACGAGTTCGTGGCCGCGGCACCGGCCGGGCGGCAGGCCCAGGTGGGCGGCGATCGTGTCGGTGCCCATGCCGAAGACGTCCAGCGGGGCGGCCCGCGCGAACGCGGGCAGCAGGTCGGTGCCGGTGGTGCGGCCGCGCCGGACCGGCTCGTTGACGACGACGGCCGCGTGCGGCACCTCGCCGGTCCACAGCGGGCCGGGGTCGACGATGCCGTGCTCGACGACGGCGGTGTCGGCCGCTCCGGCGTCCCACATCAGCCGGTTGAAGTGGGTGACGTGGACGAGCGGGATGCCCGGGGGCAGGTCGGCGACGGGGTGCCGGGTGTCGGGCACGTTCCCGTGGGGGGCGTTGTGCTCCAGGTACACCATGGGCGGGGTGCGGCCGAGCCACCGCCGTACCAGCTCGTACTCGTGCGGGCGTTGCAGCACCACGAGGTCGATGCCGGCGTCCGGGAGCTGTTCCGGGGGGAGTTCGAGCACCGAGTCCGGCCAGTCGAAGGTGCGGGCGCGGCCGAGGCCGTCGGGTCCGCGGCCGGGGGTGACGGGCACGACGTAGGTGTGCGGGCCCTGGACGAACGCGGTGGTCCAGGAACCGTGCACGTGCCAGATGAGGATCCTCACGGCTGCATCACCTTCTCCACGGCGGCGAGCACGTCGGTGGCGGTCACCGATTCCAGGCAGGGGTGTCCGGGCACCGGGCAGGTGCGGGCGCGGCTGTCGGCGCACGGGGCGCTCTGGTCGCCGAGCAGGACGTACGGGACGCCGTAGGGGCGCCAGCGCTCGGCGGGCACGACCGGCGCGAACAGGGAGACGACGGGGGTGCCGACGGCGGCGGCGAGGTGGGCGGGGCCGGTGTTGCCGGTGACGACGGCGCGGGCGCCCGCGAGGACCCCCGGCGAGTTCGGGCGCCTGGGTCCGGCCGCCCAGGTCCAGGCCGTGCGTGCCCGCGGCCTCGGCGGTCAGCTCCCGCTCGCCCGCTCCCCCGGTGACGACCACCCGGTGCCCGGCCGCGGCCAGTTCGCGTACGGCCTGGGCGCAGCGCCGGGTGCTCCAGGCACGGGCGGGCACGCTCGCCCCCGGGTGCAGGACGACGTACGGCTCTTCTCCGGTGAGGTGCGCCGTGTCCGGCGGGGGCAGCACGCGCAGCCGTCCGTCGTCGGCGCGCGGGAACCCGGCGGCCTCGGCGAGGTCGAGGGCGGCCTCGGCCTCGTGGGCGTGCGGGGCGCGCTGGTGGCGTACGTCCAGCAGGGAGCCGGGGTGGTCCACGCTGTCCGCGGCGATGAACCCGACCCCGGCCAGCCGTAGCAGCAGTGCGGTGGGCAGCGGGGACTGGTGGAAGGAGGTGAGGACGAGCGCGGTGTCGGCGTCGACGGCGTCGAGCAGCTTCTCGATCTCCGGCCGGTCGACGGGCGGTGGCTCGAACCCGGCCCAGGGCGCGTCCCAGACCAGGATGTCGTCGATGCCGGGCAGCATCCGCGCGGCCGGTTCCCCGCGCGGCCCGCACAGCAGGGTGACCCGCTCGGCGCGCGCCGCGACGGCCCGCACGGCGGGCCCGGCGAGCAGTACGTCGCCGAAGCTGTCGAGGCGGCTGACGAGTGCCTTCATCGCCGCCTCCGTCCGCCGGGCGCGCCCGCGCCGGTCCGGCCGCCGGATCCGCTCGTGCCGGTCCGTCCGGCGGCGGCCGGGACGGCGGGCGCCGCGGCGGCGCGGGGTGCGGCGCCGCCGGTGCCGGTGCCGGTGCCGGTCCAGGGGTCGGTCAGGGCCGTGCGGACCGCCGTCAGCAGGTCCGGGGCCGTGCGGGGGGCGACGGCGGTCTCCTGGGGGCGGGTGACCGGGGTGGGGACGAGGATGCCGCGGGCCCCGGCGCGACGGGCCGCCTCCATGTCGGAGCCGATGTCGCCGATGACGACGGTGTCGGCGGGCGGCACGCACAGCCGCCCCGCCGCCCACAGGATCAGGCCCGGCTGCGGCTTGCGGCAGCGGCAGCCGTCGCCGGGGCCGTGCGGGCAGACGGCCCACACGTCGAAGGGGCCGAGCAGCGCGTCGACGCGCGCGTGGACGCGGCGGACGTCGGCGACCGAGATCAGGCCGCGGGCCACGCCCGACTGGTTGGTGACGACGCCGGTGGCGACACCGTGCGCGCGCAGCAGCCGCACGGCCTCGCGCGCGCCCTCGACGGGCCGGACCCGGTCGGGGTCGCCGTTGTAGGGGACGTCCTCGACGAGGGTGCCGTCGCGGTCGAACAGGACGGCGCGGACCGGGTTCACGGGGCCACCTCCCGCCAGGCGGGGGCGGCGCGGTGGCGCCAGCGTCCGCTGAGCCAGTGCCAGGTGGCGGCGGGCGGGATGAGGACGCTGGTGACGGCCATGGTGGTGACCTCGTCGCGGGTGCGCGGACCGGGCAGGATCCGGGAGCGGGCGAACTCGGCGGTGCCGGCCGCCCAGCCGAGCGCGGCGAGCGCGGCGGGCCGGGGCCGCCCGGCCGCGGCGAGCGCGCAGGCGGCGACGCCCGCGGCGGTCACGGCGAGGTGGGCGCGGATGCGCCCGCGCGGGGCCACCGCCCGCTGCCACCAGCCGGGGCCGTGCAGCCGCAGCATCAGCGCGTCGTCGGCGTTGCCGCGCTGGGCACGCAGGGACACCCAGCGGTCGGCGGGGCGTACGGGGTGGCGGGTGGTGCGGCGGCCCTGCCGGATGCGCCACCCGGCGTCGAGGACGCGCAGCGCGAGGTCGGCGTCCTCGCGGAAGGCGCGCCGGAAGCGTTCGTCGAACCCGCCGACCTGCGCCAGCGCGTCGGTGCGGTACGCCATGTCGGCGGTGATCCAGCGGGCCCCGGCCAGTCCGGCGGTGCCGCGCTCCCAGTCGGTGGGGCGCCGCTCGCCGGGCAGCGGCACCGCGATGACGCCCTGGACGGCGGCGGTGTCCTCGTCCGCCTCGGCCAGGTCCTCGCTGAGCTGGTCGCACCAGTGCGGGCCGACCTGGACGTCGTCGTCGAGGAAGGCGACCCAGGGCGCGGTGACGGCGCGCAGCCCGGTGTTGCGGGCGGCGGCGGGTCCGCGTCCGCCGCTGGTGAGCACGGTGGTGCGCGGGCGCAGGTCGCCCAGCACGGCCAACGCGTGCTCCAGCGCGCCCGGTTCGGGCTCGCCGCGGTCGTCGACGAGGACGATCTCGTCGGGCCGGGGCCCGTGCGCGGCGGCGAGCGCGGCCAGGCAGTCGGCGAGGGTGTCCCGGGCGAGCGTGGGGACCACCACGGCGTAGGCGGGGTGCGTGAGGGTGCCGTTCATGCGTACGCCCTCGCCCTGCGCACCGCGTACGGGCCGAGCGCCAGCAGGTCGACGGGGGCGGAGCCGAAGCACTCCAGGGCGTCGCGCGGGTCGTCGACCATGGGGCGGCCCGCGGTGTTGAGGCTGGTGTTGACGACGACGGGCAGCCCGGTGCGCCGTTCGAAGCCGCGCAGCATCCGGGCGACGAGGGGTTCGTCGCGCTCGTCGACGGTCTGGATGCGGGCGGTGCCGTCGACGTGCACCACGGCGGGGATCCGGTCGCGCCAGTCGCGGTGGACGTCGTGCACGAAGAGCATGTACGGGCTGGGCAGCGGCCCCTCGAACAGCTCGTGGGCGCGGTCGGCCAGCACCATGGGGGCGACCGGGCGGAACTCCTCGCGGCCCTTGACCCGGTTGAGCCGCTCCAGGTTGTCGGACCGGCCGGGGTGGGCGAGCAGGGAGCGGTGGCCGAGGGCGCGCGGCCCGTACTCGCTGCGGCCCTGGAACCAGGCGACGACGCCGTCGCGGGCCAGTTCCTCCGCGACCGTCTCGGCGATGTCGTCGGGCCGTTCGTAGGGCACACCGGCCTCCTCCAGCCGGTGGCGCAGTTCCTCGTCGCTCCAGCCGCGGCCGAGGGCGGCGCCGGGCATGGGCGCGGGGACGGCGCCCTCGCTCGCGGCCAGGTAGAGGGCGCCGCCGAGCGCGGTGCCGGCGTCACCGGCGGCGGGCTGCGCCCACACGTGCCGGTACGGGCCCCGCGCGGCGATCTTCGAGTTGGCGACGCAGTTGAGGGCGACGCCGCCTGCCAGGGCGAGGGCGTCGCCGCCGGCCTCGCGGTGCAGCCAGTGGACGAGTTCCAGCAGGACCTCCTCCAGGGCGGCCTGGCAGCTGGCGGCGAGGTCGGCGTGGTCCTGGGTCCAGGGTTCGTCCTTGCCGCGCGGCGGGGCGAGGTCCGCCCAGTCGACGCCGTGGGCGCGGAAGCCGCCGTCGCCGGTGGCGTGGACGTGGGTGCGCAGCCGGGGCAGGAAGCGGGGCCTGCCGTAGGAGGCGAGCGCCATGACCTTGTACTCGTCGCTGCTGCGCAGGAAGCCGAGGTGGGCGGTCAGCTCCTCGTAGAGCAGGCCGAGGGAGTGGGGCAGCGCCTGGGCGGCGAGGGTGTCGAGCTTGCCGTCGTGGAAGCGGCCCGCCAGGTGGGAGGCGGCCTCGCCGCGGCCGTCCAGGACGAGGACGGCGCTGTCGGGGTGCGGGGAGGCGGGCCCGGCTGAGGCGGCGTGCGCGATGTGGTGCGGTACGAAGACGACCTTGGCCGGGTCCAGGCCGGGCAGGGCCTCGGCGAGGAACTCGGGGGCGCGGCGGGCGTACTCCTGGCGCAGCGGGTCCCACGGGTCGAAGAGACCGAGTTCGGCGGCGGGGCGGGCCAGGGCCGGGTCGTAGGAGTAGGTGACGGCGTCCAGCTCGGCGGGGCGCAGTCCCGCGTGCTCCAGGCACCAGCGGGCGGAGAGTTCCGGCAGTTCCCAGGCGGAGAACGGCACCGGGCGCTTGCCGTGCTTGCGGCGGCTGAAGCGCTCCTCCTCGCCGGCCGCGACCGTCTCGCCGTCGACGACGAGGGCGGCGGCGGGGTCGTGGAACAGGGCGTTGATTCCAAGGATGCGCATGGGGGTGGGCTCCGTCCCGTTGCGGCGGGGTCCTGCGGGGCCGGTCGGACCTACTGGAACTTCTTGGACATTCCGGGCTTCTGAGTGCCGCGCCTCAGCTGTCTCAAACACCTGAAGACGACTCGGCACCGTACGGCTCCGCTCACGCTGCGTGAGCGGGCCGCCGGGGGCGGCTTCAGGCCGCGACCGACTGCGCGAACCAGCCGATGGTGCGTTCCAGGCCCTCGGCCCAGGGCACGCGGGGCTGCCAGCCGAGCCGTTCCCGGGCGAGCCGGGTGTCGGGGCGGCGGCGGCCGGGGTCGTCCACGGGCCGGTCGACGAACCTGATGCGGGAGGCGGAGCCGGTCAGCTCCACGACCCGGCGGGCCAGCTCCAGCACGGTGATCTCGTCGGCGCCGCCGATGTTGACCGGGCCGGTCTCGTCGGCCGCGGCCAGGGCGAGGACGCCGCGGACGGTGTCGTCGACGTAGCACAGCGACCGGGTCTGGCCGCCGTCGCCCGCCACGGTGAGGGGGGCGCCGTCCAGGGCCTGGGCGATGAAGGTGGGCACGGCGCGGCCGTCGCCGGTGCGCATCCGGGGGCCGTAGGTGTTGAAGATGCGCACGATGGCGGCGTCGGTGCCGTGGACCTGGCGGTCCGCGGTGACCAGCGCCTCGGCGAAGCGCTTGGACTCGTCGTAGACGCTGCGCGGGCCGACCGGGTTGACGTTGCCCCAGTAGGTCTCGCGCTGCGGGTGCTCCAGCGGGTCGCCGTAGACCTCGGAGGTGGAGGCGAGCAGGAAGCGGGCGCCGTCGGCGCGGGCGCGTTCCAGGACGTTGCGGGTGCCGGTGCTGCCGACGTCCAGGGTCTCCAGGGGCAGCCGCAGATAGTCGGCGGGCGAGGCCGGGCAGGCGAAGTGCAGGACCAGGTCGAAGGTGCCGGGCAGCGCGCGCAGGGCGCCGGGGTCGGTGGCGTCGGCGCGCACGAAGCGGAAGCCGGGGCGCCGTTCCAGCTCGGCCACGTTGGCGAGGCTGCCGGTGGCCAGGTTGTCCAGGCAGACGACGCCGGTGCCGGCGTCGAGCAGCCGCGCGCACAGATGGGATCCGACGAAACCGGCCCCGCCGGTCACCAGGGCCCGGCGCCAGATGCGTCCGCTCACAGGGCTCTCCTCCCTCTCGCCTCTCACTTCTCGCCGCCGCCCATGCGCCGGCGTCATGTGTCGGCTTGAGTAACCCGGTGACGGAACGGCACACATCACCACGTTTCCGGCAGATCACATGTACGACGTTCAGCTATTCGACCCCGCTATACACTGCGTCTATAGCGTCTCTGTAGAGTCCCCGGCATGCCTTCCTTGACCAAGAAGACCTGCACGAACGGGAGAACCGGGAAAACGGGGACGAGGTCCCGCGTGATCGCCGCACTCGTCGCCGCGGCCGGCCTGACGCTCGCGCTGAGCGGCTGCACCACAGTGGACGCGACCAGTCCGAGCACGGCCAGGACCCAGGCGGCGGACGGCGCGCCGGGCCGCTTCGGCTCGGTGGACTGCCGCCAGGCCAAGTGCATCGCGCTGACCTTCGACGCCGGTCCGAGCGAGAACTCCGCGCGGCTGCTCGACATCCTGAAGGAGAAGAAGGTGCCCGCCACCTTCTTCCTGCTCGGGGCGCGGCACATCGACACGTACCCGGAACTGGTCAAGCGGATGGCGGCCGAGGGCCACGAGGTGGCCAGCCACACCTGGGACCACGAGATCCTCACCGAGATATCCGAGGCGAAGATACGCGACGAGCTGAAGCGGCCCAACGACGCGATCGAACGCCTCATCGGGCACAAGCCCACCCTGATGCGCCCGCCGCAGGGCCGGACCAACGACACCGTGCAGCGGATCTCCAAGGAGATGGGCATGTCGGAGGTCCTGTGGAGCGTGACCGCGAAGGACTACACGACGACCGACTCCGAGCTGATCAAGAAGAGGGTCCTCGACCAGTCCTCCCGTGACGGGATCATCCTGCTGCACGACATCTACAAGGGCACGGTGCCCGCCGTCCCCGGCATCATCGACGCGCTGAAGGAGCGCGGGTACGTGTTCGTCACCGTGCCCCAGCTCCTGGCCCCGGGCAAGCCGGTGCCGGGCAAGGTGTACCGCCCTTAGGGCCTGTCGTCCGGATCGGGCCAGGGCGCGTCGCGGGCGTCGAGCACGCGCAGGAACCGCAGCCCCGGCCGGCCGGTGATGCTCACCTCGCCCGTCTCGGCGAAGCCGTTGCGGGCGAGCACGGTCCTGGACGCCGGGTTGTCCAGCGTGGTGACCGCGGTCAGTTCCCGCAGCCCGTACGCGGTGGCGGCCAGCCGGCACACCTCCCGTACGGCCGCCGTCGCGACACCCCGTCCGGCGGCCCGCTCGCCGACGCGGTAGCCCAGTTCGGCACGGCCGTCGGCGACGTCGACGAGGTTCACCCGGCCGAGGATCGTGCCCTCGGTGTCCAGGACCAGATGGAAGTGGCAGACACCGGCGTCCTGTTCGGCGAGCCGGGCCCGGTGCACACCGGCGAACCCGGCGAAGTACGCGTCCCCGCGGTCCGAGATCGTCCGGGTGAACCAGCGCCGGTTCTCCCGCTCGAAGGCGAGGAGCGCGTCGGCGTGGTCGGGGCGCAGCCGCTCCAGTGTCAGCATGGGCGCAGCATACGGCCGCCCCGGGTGGCCCGGCCGCGGTCGGGTGGCCGCGGGGCCGCGGCTGTCTACGATCGTGCCGTGGTCACCTTCTGCCTGGAACGCACGCCGTCGCTGGCCCCGGACGAGACCTGGCGGCGGCTCACCGAGTGGCCGCGGCACGGCGGCGCGGTCCCGCTGACCCGCGTCACCGTGCTCACCCCGGCGCCCACCGGCGAGGGCACCCGCTTCGTGGCCCGGACCGGCCTCGGCCCGCTGGGCTTCGACGACCCCATGGAGGTCACCCTCTGGCGCCCGCCCGCCGGTGGTGAGCCGGGCCTGTGCCGGCTGGAGAAGCGGGGCCGGGTGATCCTCGGCCGGGCGGAGATCGAGGTGCGGCAGGACTCCGGCGGCCGTACGCGGGTGCGCTGGCGGGAGGAGCTGCGGGTGCGGTTCCTGCCCGCCCTCTTCGATCCGCTGCTGGACCGCGCGGCGCGGGCTGTGTTCGGCCGGGCGGTGGACGGGCTGCTGCGCCGCCCCTGAACGCGCCTGCCGTCCGGGGCGCTACGGCCGCCCGTCCACCGCCTCTTCCCGCTCCGGCAGCGGCGCCCACGGTCCGCGGGCGGCGGTCGCCAGGAGCAGCCGCTCGCGGGGCGGTTCGGGGCCGACGGGGCGCCAGAGGAGGTCGGTGTCGGTGGCGGCACCGGCGCGGGTGCGCAGCGCGACCAGGTCGTCGTGGCCGAGCAGCGCGTGCCGGAACAGACCGTGGCTGCCGGTGTCCTCGACGAGGAGGCCGGGGTGCCAGCCGTGCCGCGCGAGCCGCTCGCGGACGGCCGAGGCGTAGCCGGGGGCCCGCCGCCCGGGGAACCACAGCAGCCGCTGCCCCGCCAGATCGTCCCAGGTCAGCTCGGTGTGTCCGGCCAGCGGATGGCGGTGGCCCAGCAGCACGCCGAGGGGCTCGTCGGCGAGGGTGCGCAGATCGAGGCCCGCCGTGTCGTCCACCGGTGCGCGCAGGATGCCGTAGGCCAGGGCTCCGGTGCGCAGCAGTTCGCCCTGGCGGGCGGAGTCGGCCTGTTCGTGGACCAGCCGCAGTGGCCGGGCACCGGTCAGGATCCGCTCGGCGCGGCGCAGCACCTCCCCCGGTACGCCCCGGCAGACGCCGAGCGCCGCGGTCACCGGGACGGCGCGGGCCGCGGCGACCGAGGAGCCCAGCGCGTCCAGCGCCCGGCGGACCCCGGCCAGCAGCAGCCGGCCCGCCTCGGTGAGCTCCATGCCCCGGGGCAGCCGCCGGAACAGCGGTGCGCCCACGCGCCGTTCGAGCTGCTTGATCTGCTGGCTCAGGCTGGGCTGGGCGATCCGCAGCCGCCGCGCGGCCTCCGTGACGGTGCCCGCCTCGGCGACGGCGGCGAAGTACCGCAGCGGGCGCAGCTCCAGTTCGGGGATCTCCTCCGGCTCATCCATAGGCGCCAGCCTATGGCTACCCGGCTGACCGGTCCTGGTGCGGGGCGGTCCGCGTGCCCTTGAGTGGAGCCATGTACGTCATCGTGTTCCGATACCAGGCCCCGCTGGAGACCGTCGACTCCCTCAAGGAGGCTCACTACACCCACCCCGAGGGGGTGTTCGCACAGGGCCTGGCCCAGGTCGCCGGGCCGCTGGAGCCGCGCCGGGGCGGGGTGGTCCTGGCCGAGGGCCCGCGCGAGGTGGTCGAGGCCGCCGTCGCCGCGGACCCCTTCGTCACCAGCGGCGCGGCCACCGCGGAGATCCTCTGCTTCCGCCCGACATGGCGGCGCGGCGGTTCCTCCTGACCGGAGCGCGGTCGCGCACCGGTGTCATGGCTCAGGTCCGGGAACGCCGCAAGCGCGCACCGCGATGCGAACTCCGCTGCGGCGGGCTGCATCTGACCGTCCAACCGTTCCCGCCGGGGGACGCGTGCGTCCCCCGGCCCGGCGGGGCCACCCCGCCTGCCCCGCCTAGGCGACCGAGCCGATGCGGGCCGCCGGCCGGGTCGCCGGGTCGTGGTGGATGGGGGTGTGCGCGCCGGTCAGGGAGACGCCGCTGCCGCCGCGGCGGGCGGCCACGATCTCGGCGGCGATGGACAGCGCGGTCTCCTCGGGGGTGCGGGCGCCCAGGTCGAGGCCGATGGGGGACCTGAGGCGGGCGAGTTCCAGTTCGCTCACGCCGACCTCGCGCAGGCGCGCGTTGCGGTCCAGGTGGGTGCGCCGGGAGCCCATGGCGCCGACGTAGGCGACCGGCAGCCGCAGGGCGAGTTCCAGCAGGGGTACGTCGAACTTGGCGTCGTGGGTGAGGACGCACAGCACGGTACGGCCGTCGACCTGGGTGTCCGCCAGGTAGCGGTGGGGCCACTCGACGACGATCTCGTCGGCCTCCGGGAAGCGGGCGCGGGTGGCGAAGACGGGGCGGGCGTCGCAGACGGTGACGCGGTAGCCGAGGAAGCGGCCGATCCGTACCAGCGCGGAGGCGAAGTCGATGGCGCCGAAGACGATCATGCGGGGCGGCGGTACGGAGGACTCGACGAGGAGGGTGAGCGGGGAGCCGCAGCGCGATCCCCGTTCGCCGATCTCCACGGTGCCGGTGCGGCCGGCGTCGAGCAGGGCGGCCGTCTCGGCGGCGGCCGTGCGGTCCAGTTCGGGGTGGCCGCCGAAGCCGCCCTCGTGGGTGCCGTCCGGGTGCACCAGCAGGGCGCGGCCCGTCAGTTCGGCCGGTCCGGACACGATCCGGGCCAGGGCCGCCGCCCGGCCCCGGGCGGCGGCGGTCAGCGCGGCGGCGAGCACCGGACGGACCGGGTCGCCGGCCCGTACCGGTGTGACCAGGATGTCGATGACTCCGCCGCAGGTCAGGCCGACGGCGAAGGCGTCCTCGTCGCTGTAGCCGAACCGCTCCAGGACGCTCTCGCCGTCCTGGAGGGCCTGTCGGCACAGCTCGTAGACCGCGCCCTCCACACAGCCGCCGGAGACCGAGCCGATCGCGGTGCCGTCGGCGTCCACCGCGAGGGCGGCGCCGGGCTGGCGCGGGGCGCTGCCGCCGACGGCCACCACGGTGGCGACGGCGAAGTCACGGCCCTGCTCGACCCACCGGTCCAGCTCCTCGGCGATGTCCAGCATCTGTCGTTCTCCTTACAGCGGTCGGGTGGAGGGCGCGGGGCTCGGTCAGTGGACGCCGAGCCAGCCCTCGATCGGGTTGAGGGCGAAGTACACGAGGAAGACCGCCGTCAGGACCCACATGAAGGCCCCGATCTCCCGGGTCTTGCCCTGGGCGACCTTGATGACCGTGTACGAGACCACACCGGCGGCGACGCCGGGCGTGATGGAGTACGTGAACGGCATGATGACCACGGTCAGGAAGACCGGGATCGCGGTGGCGCGGTCGCCCCAGTCGACGTGCCGGGCGTTCATCATCATCATCGCGCCGATGACGACGAGGGCGGCGGAGGCGACCTCGGAGGGGACGATCGCGGTGATCGGGGTGAAGAAGAGGCAGGCCGCGAAGAAGAGGCCGGTGATCACGGAGGAGAAGCCCGTGCGGGCGCCCTCCCCCACGCCGGTGGCGGACTCGACGAAGACGGACTGTCCCGAGCCGCCCGCGACACCGCCGACCACGCCGCCGGCGCCGTCGATGAACAGCGCCTTGGACAGGCCGGGCATCCGGCCCTTGTCGTCGGCGAGGTTCGCCTCGGTGCCGACGCCGATGATGGTGGCCATCGCGTCGAAGAAGCCGGCCAGGACCAGCGTGAAGACGATCACGGTGACCGTCATGACGCCGACGTCGCCCCAGCCGCTGAAGGACACGTGCCCGAAGAGCGAGAAGTCGGGCATGGACACGGGGCTGCCGTGGAGTTCGGGGGCGCCGTTCACCCACTGCTTGGCGTCGATGGCGCCGGTCGCGTTCAGGACCGCCGCCACGGCGGTGCCGCCCACGATGCCGATGAGGATGGCGCCGGGGATGTTGCGGGCCTGGAGCGCGAAGATCAGCAGCAGGGTGGCGGCGAAGAGCAGCACCGGCCAGCCGGACAGCTCACCGCCGGGTCCGAGGACGACGGGGCCGCCGCCGGGCGACGGGTTGCGGCCGACGAATCCGGCCTTCACCAGTCCGATGAAGGCGATGAACAGGCCGATGCCCATGGTGATGCCGTGCTTGAGCGGCAGCGGGATCGCGTTCATGATCATCTCGCGCAGGCCGGTGACGACCAGCAGCATGATGACCACGCCGTAGGCCACGCACATGCCCATGGCCTGCGGCCAGGTCATGTTCGGCGCCACCTGGGTGGAGATCACCCCGGACACCGAGAGTCCGGCGGCCAGGGCGAGCGGCACCTTGCCGACGAAGCCCATGAGCAGCGTGGTGAACGCCGCGCCGAGCGCCGTCGCGGTGATCAGGGCCTTCTGGCCCAGGGTGTCCCCGGCGACGTCCTTGCCGGAGAGGATGACGGGGTTGAGCAGCAGGATGTACGCCATCGCCATGAAGGTGGTGACGCCGCCGCGCACTTCACGCGCGATCGTGGAACCCCGCCGGGTGATGTGGAAGTACCGGTCGAGCCAGGACCGTCCCGCCGGGACGCGGCTGCCCGCGCCCGCGTCTTCGGCGGCGGTCCTCGGCTCCACAGACTGCTGGGTCATGGGGCCAACTCCCAAGGTTCATAGGTGCACCCGTGAAAGCCCTTCCTGGGCACGGGATTTGGGAATGGACGGCCCGGGGGACGGCCCGAGACGAACTGGTGCTGGTACTTCAAGGGCCGCGAGCGGAGCGGAACTCGAAGGGGGTGCGGGGGGAGTGCTCCGGGCGGCGCGGAAGTGTGACGTTCCGGTGCGCCGCCCGGAGGGTCTGCCGGTTCTCCGGTCCGGGCCGGCCGGAACCCGTGGGCCCGGCCGCTCCGTTCCGGAGTCCTACGCCCGGCCGGTCAGGTGCTCGGGCCGGACGGGGGTGCGGGGGAGTTCGAGACCGGTCGCGTTCCGGATCGCCGCGAGGACGGCCGGGGTGGACGACAGGGTGGGAGCCTCGCCGATGCCGCGCAGCCCGTACGGGGCGTGCTCGTCGGCGAGTTCGAGCACGTCGACCGGGATGGTCGGGGTGTCGAGGATGGTGGGGAGCAGGTAGTCCGTGAAGGAGGGATTGCGGACCTTCGCCGTCTTGGGGTCGACGATGATCTCCTCCATGATGGCGATGCCCAGGCCCTGGGTGGTGCCGCCCTGGATCTGCCCGATGACGGAGAGCGGGTTGAGCGCCTTGCCGACGTCCTGCGCGCAGGCCAGTTCGACGACCTTGACCAGGCCGAGTTCGGTGTCGACCTCGACGACGGCGCGGTGCGCGGCGAAGGAGTACTGCACATGGCCGTTGCCCTGGCCGGTGCGCAGGTCGAACGCCTCGGTGGGCCGGTGGCGCCACTCCGCCTCGATCTCCACGGCCTCGTCCTCCAGGACGTCGGCCAGGTCGGCGAGGACCTCGCCGCCGTCGGTCACCACCTTGCCGCCCTCCAGCAGGAGTTCGGCGGTGGCCCAGGCGGGGTGGTAGGAGCCGAACTTGCGCCGGCCGATCTCCAGGACCCGTTCGCGCACCAGCTCGCAGGAGTTCTTGACGGCGCCGCCGGTGACGTACGTCTGCCGGGAGGCCGAGGTGGAACCCGCCGAACCGACCTGGGTGTCGGCCGGGTGGATGGTCACCTGGGTGACGCCCAGCTCGGTGCGGGCGATCTGGGCGTGCACGGTGACGCCGCCCTGGCCGACCTCCGCCATGGCCGTGTGCACGGTGGCGACGGCCTCGCCGCCCACCACCTCCATGCGCACCTTGGCGGTGGAGTAGTCGTCGAAGCCCTCGGAGAAGCCGACGTTCTTGATGCCGACCGCGTAGCCGACACCGCGGACGACGCCCTCGCCGTGCGTGGTGTTGGACAGTCCGCCGGGCAGCTGGCGCACGTCGGCGCCCTCGCTGGACTCCCACTGCCGCTCGGGCGGCAGCGGCATCGCCTTGACACGGCGCAGCAGTTCGGCGACCGGGGCCGGGGAGTCGACCGGCTGCCCGGTCGGCATGATCGTCCCCTGCTCCATGGCGTTGAGCCGGCGGAACTCCACCCGGTCCATGCCCACCTTGTCGGCGAGCTTGTCCATCTGCGCCTCGTAGGCGAAGCACGCCTGGACCGCGCCGAAGCCGCGCATGGCGCCGCAGGGCGGGTTGTTGGTGTAGAGGGCGATGGCCTCGATGTCCACGTCGTCGATGACGTACGGTCCCGCCGACAGCGAGGAGGCGTTGCCGACGACCGCCGGGGAGGCGGAGGCGTAGGCGCCGCCGTCCAGCACGATCCGGCACTTCATGTGGGTGAGCTTGCCGTCCTTGGTGGCGCCGTGCTCGTAGTGCAGCCGGGCCGGGTGGCGGTGGACGTGCCCGAAGAAGGACTCGAACCGGTTGTAGACGATCTTGACGGGCTTGCCGGTGCGCAGCGCCAGCAGACAGGCGTGGATCTGCATCGACAGGTCCTCGCGCCCGCCGAAGGCGCCGCCGACGCCGGCCAGGGTCATGCGGACCTTGTCCTCGGGCAGGCCGAGGACGGGCGCGATCTGGCGCAGGTCGGAGTGGAGCCACTGGGTGGCGACGTAGAGGTGGACGCCGCCGTCCTCCTCGGGCACGGCGAGGCCGGACTCCGGGCCGAGGAACGCCTGGTCCTGCATGCCGAAGTAGTAGTCGCCCTCGACGATGAAGTCGGCCTTCTTCGCGGCCTCGTCGGCATTGCCGCGCACGATCGGCTGGCGGTGCACGATGTTGGGGTGCGGGACGTGGCCGATGACGGGGGCACCCCCTGGACCGGAGCCTGCCGGAGGTCCTTGGGGGAGGTCGACGCGCGTCTCGTGGACGAGGACGGCGTCCGGGGCGGTCGCGGATGCCTCGTCGGTGATGACGGGCAGCTCCTTGTACTCCACCTTGATCTTGGCGGCGGCGCGGCGCGCGGTCTCGGGGTGGTCGGCGGCCACGATGGCGACCGGTTCGCCGTGGTGGCGCACCTTGCCGTGGGCGAGCACCGGGGTGTCCTGGATCTCCAGGCCGTAGTGCTTCGTCTCGGCGGGCAGGTCGTCGTAGGTCAGCACGGCGTACACGCCGGACAGGGCGAGCGCCTCGGAGACGTCGATGGAGACGATCTCGGCGTGCGCGACGGTGGAGCGCAGGATCTGGCCCCAGAGCATGTCCTCGTGCCACATGTCGGACGAGTACGCGAACTCGCCGGTGACCTTGAGGATGCCGTCGGGCCGGAGCGTGGACTCGCCGACACCGCCCTTGGTGCGGTAGCCCTGGGTGAGTTTGGTGGGAGCACCGTTGGCCGTGGTCATGTCAGACCCCCTCGGACTGGCGGGCGGCCGCCAGGCGCACCGCGTCCATGATCTTCTCGTAGCCCGTGCAGCGGCACAGGTTGCCCGACAGCGCCTCGCGGATGTCCGCGTCGGTCGGGTTGGCGTTGCGTTCGAGCATCTCGTCGGCGGCGACCAGCAGGCCGGGCGTGCAGAAGCCGCACTGGACGGCGCCCGCGTCGATGAACGCCTGCTGCACCGGGGACAGTTCGGTGCCCTCGCCGGTCTGCGAGTCGGTGCCCTGGGCGCGCCAGCCCTTGGCCTCGTCCAGCGAGGTGCCGCAGGCGCCGCTCGCGCAGCCGGCGCCCTCGGCGCGCTGCCGGGCGAAGTCCGCCAGGCCCTCGACGGTCACGACCTCGCGGCCCTGCGCCTGTCCGGCCGCGACCAGGCAGGAGCACACCGGCACGCCGTCCAGGCGCACCGTGCACGAGCCGCACTCGCCCTGTTCGCAGGCGTTCTTGGAGCCGGGCAGGCCCAGGCGCTCGCGCAGCACGTAGAGCAGCGACTCGCCCTCCCAGACGTCGTCGGCCTCCTGCGGGCGTCCGTTGACGGTGAAGTTGACGCGCATCACGCAGCTCCCTCGGTGGCGCGGCGGGTGCCGCGGTACGACTCCCAGGTCCAGGTGAGTGTCCGGCGGGCCATCACGCCGACCGCGTGGCGGCGGTAGCTCGCGGTGCCCCGGACGTCGTCGATCGGGTTGCAGGCGGCGGCGCACAGCTCGGCGAACTGCTTGGCCACCGACGGAGTGATGATCTTCCCGTTGTCCCAGAAGCCGCCCTCCTCCAGGGCCGCGGCCAGGAACTCCTCGGCGGCGGCGGCCCGCACCGGGGTGGGGGCGGCCGAGCCGATGCCGGTGCGGACGGTGCGGGTCCCGGGGTGCAGGGCGATACCGAAGGCGCAGACCGCGATGACCATGGCGTTGCGGGTGCCGACCTTGGAGTACTGCTGCGGGCCGTCCGCCTTCTTGATGTGCACCGCGCGGATCAGCTCGTCCGGCGCGAGGGCGTTGCGCTTGACGCCGGTGTAGAACTCGTCGATCGGGATGCGGCGGGTGCCGCGCACCGACTCGGCCTCGACCTCGGCGCCCGCGGCGAGCAGGGCGGGGTGGGCGTCACCGGCGGGAGAGGCCGTGCCGAGGTTGCCGCCGACGCCGCCGCGGTTGCGGATCTGCGGGGAGGCCACCGTGTGCGAGGCGAGCGCCAGGCCGGGCAGCTCGGCACGGAGACTGTCCATGATGCTGGTGTAGGGCACCGAGGCCCCCAGCCGCACGCTGTCCTCGCCGACCTCCCACTCGTAGAGGTCTCCGATGCGGTTGAGGTCGAGGAGGTACTCGGGCCGGCGGTGGTCGAAGTTGATCTCGACCATCACGTCGGTGCCGCCCGCGATCGGTACAGCGGTGGGGTGCTCGGCCTTCGCGGCGAGCGCCTCCTCCCAGCTGGCGGGGCGAAGGAAGTCCATGACCGGCTCTCTTCTTCGTCTCGGAAGGTCGTACAGATTGAGCCAATCCGTGTGCGGCGGGCCAGGCTCGTTCATGTGCTGTTCACGTGGAGTGGAGTCAGTACACAACCGAGTACTCCGGCGGGGTCAGTCACCGAAACCATGAAGGGTTTGGCTGGCCGCGGGATGCATCTTGTAGATTCGTATGAACGAAGGCCGTCACCCGCATCTTCGTTTCCCCCGGGAAACAGAGGTCACGGCCCGGCGGGGCCCCACCAGCGGCCGAGTCGCCGGCCGGCCATCGGGCGGTCCCCTCGCCCACAAGATCCATCATAGATTTCGAGACAAGAGAACGGCGGCGACGAGACATGCGGCTGCGCGCACTGCTGGACACCGACGCGCTGGGCCTGAAACTGCTCGGCGGCGAGGAGGAGCTGGACCGCACCGTCCGCGGTGTGATGACCACCGACCTGCGCGATCCGAGCCGCTACCTCTCCGGCGGCGAGCTGGTGCTGACGGGCCTGGCCTGGCGCCGGGACGCCGCCGACGCCGAGCCGTTCGTCCGCACCCTGGTGCAGGCCCAGGTCGCCGCGCTGGCCGCGGGCGAGGCCGAGCTGGGCGAGGTGCCCGAGGACCTGGTGCTGGCCTGCGCCCGGCACCGGCTGCCGCTGTTCGCGGTGCACGAGTCGGTGGCGTTCGCGACGATCACCGAGCACGTGGTGCGGCAGGTCTCCGGCGAGCGCGCGGGCGATCTCGCGGCCGTGGTGGACCGGCACCGCCGGATGATGACCGCGGGACCGGCGGGCGGCGGCCCGGACGTGGTCCTCGACCTGCTCGGCTCCGACCTGGACCTGCGGGCCTGGCTGCTCTCCCCCGCCGGACGGCTGATCGCCGGACCCAAGGTCGGCGGGCCCGCGCTGCCCCCGCAGACCTGCCGGACGCTGGCCGCCGGGCAGCTGGCGGCCGCCCGCACCGGACGGCGCGGACCGCACCGGGTCACGCTGGAGGGCACGACGTACTCGCTGTTCCCCATCCCGCGGCGGCGGGCGCGCCCCAGGCCGGACGGGACGTGCGCGAGACGGTGCTGTCGGACTGGCTGCTGGCCGTCGAGGCGGACGCCGGCGACTGGGCCGAGGAGCGGCTCGACCTGCTCCAGGGCGTCACCCAGCTGATCGCGGTCGAGCGGGACCGGCGGGACGCGGCGCGCACGGTGCGCCGACGGCTCGCGCAGGAAGTGCTCGAGCTGGTGCAGAGCGGCGCGCCGCCCGCCGAGATCGCCGCGCGGCTGCGGGTGGCCGCGCCGGTGCTGCTGCCCGGCCTCGGCTCGGCCCCGCACTGGCAGGTCGTGGTGGCCCGCGTCGAGTGGGACGGCCGCGGCGAGGAGAGCGGCCCCATCGCCCAGTCCCTGCTGGAGGAGATCCTGGTCGACCCGCACAGCACCGGCCCCGAGCCGTCCGACCGGATAGCCGTCGCGCACAGCGGCGGCGAGGCCATCGCCCTGGTGCCGCTCCCCGCCGTCCCCGCCGAGCAGGAAGGCCCGGGAGCCGGGATCCTCGCGGACGCGCTGCTGCGCTCCGTGCGGGACCCGCTGGCCGCCGGTCTGGACGACGACGGGCGGCTCACCCTCGGCGTCAGCGCGGCCGTGCACTCCGCCGAGGGGCTGCGCGGCGCCCTGGAGGAGGCCCGGCACGCCCGCCGGGTCGCGGCGGCACGCCCCGGCCGGGTCTGCGCGGCCGGGCACCAGGAGCTGGCCTCGCACGTGCTGCTGCTGCCGTTCGTCCCGGACGACGTGCGCCGCGCCTTCACCGCGCGGCTGCTGGACCCGCTGCGCGACTACGACCGCAGGCACCGCGCGGAGCTGATCCCGACCCTGGAGGCGTTCCTCGACTGCGACGGCTCCTGGACGCGCTGCGCGACCCGGCTCCACCTGCACGTCAACACGCTGCGCTACCGGGTCGGGCGGATCGAGCAGTTGACGGGCCGTGACCTGTCGCGCCTGGAGGACAAGCTGGACTTCTTCCTGGCCCTGCGCATGAGCTGAGGCCGGCGCGCGGGCCGCCGCCGGTGGCGCGTACCGGCCACCGTCCCACGACTTTGTGAAATCCTTCACCCGCCCCCTTGGCCGGGCCGCCGGATCCATGCTGAGATGCGGCCACCACTCAAGGCTCGAAGGCGTGCTCGGGGAGGGCAACGTGGCGCATACCGCCATGTCTGGTAACGGAACGACCGCTGGTGACGATCCACTCCAGACCGCGGTATGGCGGCTGCGCTCACGCGCGTGCTGGGCCGACGCGGCCGCGCTGCTGCCGGTGGGCACCGCCGCCGCAGCGCTCCAGCGCACCGTGCTGCTGGTGGAGCGCTGCCTGTACACCGAGGCGGGCTGGGAGGAGGCCGAGGACGCGCTGCGCACCGCGGAGGCGCTGGCCCACTCCGACGAGGAGCGCGGCGCCGCCGCTTGTGAACGCGGGTACTTGGCCTACTCCGCGACGCTGCACGGCGTACGGGACCGGGCCGACGAGGCGCGCTCGGCGCTCGGCCGGGCCGCCGCGCTGATCGAGCCGGGCGGGGCGGGGCGGGCGCTGCTGGACTTCCGGCGCGGGCTGATCGCGGAGAACCTGACCCGCTCCGCGCAGGCCGCGCGCGCCGCCTACCGCCGCGCCCACGCGGGCGCCACCGCCCGGCCCGACCCGCTGCTGCTCTCCTTCACCTGGCGCCATCTGGCCGGACTCGCCCTGCGCGAGGGCGAGTTGGCCGAGGCCCGGCACGGGTTCGCCGAGTCCCTGCGGATCCGCGAGGAACTGGGATACCTGGTCGGCACCGCCCCCGCCCTGGTCTCCCTGGCCGACACCGAGGAGGAGCCCGAGGCGTCCCGGCTGCGCGAGGAGGCCCGCCGGCTGTTCCGCCTGCTGGGCGGCGTGCCCACCTGGCTGTCCCGGCAGCTCGCCCCACCACCGGGCGCGGCCACGGCCTGATCCCCCAGGGCCACGGCCCGATCCGGCGGGCACGGGACCGCCCGGCGAGCACGGGCCCATCCGGGGAGCACGGGACCGCCCGGCGAGCACGGGCCCATCCGGGGAGCACGGGACCGCCCGGCGAGCACGGGACCGTCCGGCGGGCGCGGGCGCCCGGTCCGCGCCGGTCAGCCGGGGGTGGCGAAGTGGGCGTCCACCAGGGCGCGCACCGCGGCGCCGTCGCGGGCGATCAGGGCGTCCAGGAGGGCGCCGTGCTCGGCGGCGTCGGCGACCAGACCGGCGCGGGCGGCGCGCGCGAGGGCGCCGGGCGGCGGCCACTGGGCCCGCCGGTGCAGGTCGCCGGCGACCCGGACGAGCTGCTCGTTGCCGGACAGGGCCAGCACGGCGCCGTGGAAGGCGCGGTCGGCCTCGGCGTAGGCGGCCGGGCTGCCCGAGGACGCGGCCCGGACGGTGGCCTCGGCCAGCGGGCGCAGCCCGGCCCAGCGTCCGGCGGGCACGGTGCCGGCCAGCCGGAGCAGCACGGGCACCTCGACCAGGGCCCGCACCTCGGCCAGCTCGGCGGCCTCGCGGGCGTCGCGCTCCACCACGCGGAAGCCGCGGTTGGGCACCACCTCGACGGCGCCCTCCAGTGTGAGCTGCTGCATCGCCTCGCGCACCGGGGTCGCCGACACCCCGAGCCGTTCGCCGAGCGCGGGCGCCGAGTACAGCTCGCCGGGCCGCAGCTCCCCCGTCACCAGGGCCGTGCGCAGCGCGTCGAGGACCTGTCCGCGCACGGAGGCGCGCCGCACCTCCCGTGGCGGCGGCACCGCCGGTACCGTGCGCGAGATTCCCGCCCCGGCGGGGGCCGGTATGCCCTGCTCCACGGTCCTCCTCCGGGTCCGCTCGTCTGTTCCGCCCTGGCATGAGGCCATATGACGCGATTCAGGACGACGAGTTGTCACTCGTCCGTCAAGGCACCTTAGGCGCAAGGGGCCGAGGGTTCACATTCCGGAGAAGTTGAGTAAGGTAAGGCTTACCTCTCACCCAGCAGCCCTTCGAACGCTGATCGGCGGTCCCGCATGCCTGTGCACCCTTCGGCCGTGGCGGACGCCTACGCCCGCCTCACCGAGGCCCTCCCGTCCTTCACGGTGACGGAGACCGGCCCGGCGGACGAGGCCCCCGCCGGGGGCGCCTGGGTGTCGGCCGCGGCCCTCGCGGCGGGCGGCGACGCCCTGGACGCGTATCTGGCCTGGGACGACGCACAGGTCCTGCGGGACTACGGCACCCCGGCCCGCCCGGACGTGGTGGCGAGCTTCGGACTGCACCGGTACGCCTGGCCGGCCTGCCTGCTGTTCACGATCCCGTGGTTCCTGCACCGCCGCGTGCCGTATCTGCCCCCGGAGCGCGTCTGGTACGACCGCACCGCCGGCCGCATGGCCGTGCGCCCCGGCTCCTTCGCCTGCCTGCCGGACGACCCGGCGGCAGCCCTGCCCGGCGCCCGCGTGGTGCCCGACGAGGACACCCTGCGGGCCGAGGTGCGGGCGGCCGTCGCCGAGCACCTGGAACCGCTGCTCGCCGGGTTCGGACCGCGCATGCGGCGGCGCGGCCGGGCCATGTGGGGCATGGCGACCGACGAGGTCGTCGAGGGCCTGCACTACGTAGCCCAGCTGCTCGGCGAGCAGGAGCGGGCCCGGCGGGAGCTGGAGCTGCTGCTGCCCGGCACCACCCGCCCCTTCGTCGGCTCGACGGCCTTCCGCGAGCCGGCCGGGCCCGGCGACACGGCCTCGCCCGCCCGGGACCGGGTCAGCTGCTGCATGTTCTACACCGTGCGCCCCGAGGAGATCTGCGCCGGCTGCCCGCGCACCTGCGGCACGACCAGGGCCCCCAAACTCACCGCCGCCGCGGCCGCTTGAGCCTCCTGACCGCCCGTCAGGCGGTACGGAGCACAGCCGTGCGTCCCGTAAGATCATCCGCGAACAGGGCACCCTTGCGGGCACCGCGGTCACGGGAGATTCACGATTTCCCCACCCGGCACGGGAACTTTCCGCGGAACCATCCGTACGGGTAGTCTTATTCGAACTCAACTCCCGCCCCTCATGCGGCAGTTCGAGCAGAACGCCGTCCTCGGGCAGCCCCTTGCACCCCCTTGGCGGTCTCTTGCCCCGAAACCCCCTGAGGGCCGGTGGGATTGGGACACTATGGCGGGCGTTACGCCCTATCCCCATGCAAGGGACCCCAGATGAGACTGACCGACATATCGCTGAACTGGCTGCTTCCGGGCGCCGTACTGCTCCTGGGCGTGCTGGCGGCGGTGGCGGTGCTCGCGCGCGGCAAGCGGTCCGAAGGGAAGACGAGCACGGACGACTCGTGGGAGCGCAGCGAGGAGCGCCGCAGGCGCAAGGAGGCGGTCTACGGCACCGCCTCCTACGTCCTGCTGTTCTGCTGCGCGGCGGTCGCCGCGGCCCTCTCCTTCCACGGCCTGGTCGGCTTCGGCGAGCAGAACCTCGGCCTGACCGAAGGCTGGCAGTACCTGGTGCCGTTCGGCCTGGACGGCGCCGCGATGTTCTGCTCCGTGCTCGCGGTGCGCGAGGCCAGCCACGGTGACGCGGCGCTCGGCTCCCGCCTGCTGGTGTGGCTCTTCGCCGCTGCCGCCGCCTGGTTCAACTGGGTGCACGCGCCCCGGGGCGTCGACCACGCGGGCGCGCCCCAGTTCTTCGCCGGCATGTCGCTGTCCGCGGCGGTCCTCTTCGACCGCGCGCTGAAGCAGACCCGCCGGGCCGCCCTGCGCGAGCAGGGCCTGGTCCCGCGGCCGCTGCCGCAGATCCGTATCGTCCGCTGGCTGCGGGCCCCCCGGGAGACCTACCGCGCCTGGTCGCTGATGCTCCTGGAGAACGTGCGCAGCCTGGACGAGGCGGTCGAGGAGGTCCGCGAGGACGCCCGGCAGAAGGAGGAGAACCGGCGGCTGCGGCGCGAGCACGACCGGGTGGAGCGCGCCCAGCTCAAGGCGATCAGCCGGGGCCACCGCGGCTTTCCCGGCCGGGGCGGCCGGCAGGGCGAGGCACAGGCCCTGGAGCGCGGCTCCTCCCAGGCCGCCACGGAGCCTGCCATAGCGGCGGAACCGCTTCCGGTGCGCGCCAGGCCCTCGCTCCAGCCCGTCCGCAAGGGCGGTGACGCCATCACCGTCGACCTCACCGCGGAGGACGACACACAGGCGCTGCCGCGGCTGGACTCGCTGGAGCGCAAGCTCAAGGACCTGGAGCAGCAGTTCGGCTGAGGGTCGTACGGTCACCGAGTGACCGTGGGGGAAGGGGGCGCGGACCGCGAGGTCCGGGCCCCCTCCCCGTTGTCCGGGCCCGCGCCGCCCCGCCGTCCGTCGTCCGGCGCCCGGCTTCCGTCCCGGGTCAGGCGGCCCGCCCGCCCAGCTCGAACCAGACGGACTTGCCGATCTCGTGCGGGCACACGCCCCAGTCGTCCGCGAGGGACTCGACCAGCACCAGTCCCCTGCCGTTGGTGTCCTCGGCGGCGACCGGCACCCGCGGCCGCGGTCCCCTGGCCACGAAGTCCCGTACCTCCACGCGCAGTCCGTCCGGGGAGACGGTGGCCGTCAGGATCGCGTCGTCGTCGGTGTGCACCAGCGCGTTGGTCACCAGTTCGCTGGTGAGCAGCTCGGCGACCTCCGACCGCTCCGGCGGCCCCCAGCGGTGCAGCAGCTCCCGCAGCGCCCGCCTGGCCTCGGGCACCGCCCGCAGATCCGCGCGGCCCAGCCGGCGTCTCAGCTGCGACGCCGCCGCCCGGTCCGCCTCACGGTCCGCCTCTCCGAATTTCTCGTCCCCCGCCGTCCTCACCGGGGAGGCCCCCGCCGTCATGGGCCCGCCCCCTCGTGCCTGACTCGTCATCTCCCCCGCCCGCGTGCCGATGTCGGTTCCCCTCCAGCTCGAACACGTTCACGGGGATCCATGCCCCGTGAGGTCCGGGGCAGTCATGTCGAATCGTCAACGACCGTGTGTTCGGCCATGTCCGGGCACTCCCGGCAGCGCCCCACGGGGGCGTCGCGGACCGCCCTGCCGTGGGCCCCGGGCAGGGCCGGTGCCCCACCGGACGCGCCCGGGATGCCCGGCCGCCCGGCCCGCGGTTCCCGGGCCGGGCCGCCGCCGCCCGCACCCGGCCGATTCCGGCCACGCATGGGCCCGTACGGGTCTGTACGGGCCTGTACGGACACTCATGGTCGCTCAGGTGTACGACAGCCGGGCGGACGCGCCGCGGCCGGAACTTGGCCGGAGTACGACGCTCTCCACGGGGGCGCCCTCAGGGCCGCGGCACGTTGCGCAGGTTCGACCGGGCCATCTGGAGCATCCGCCCCACCCCGCCGTCGAGCACGATCTTGGACGCCGACAGGGCGAAGCCGGACACCATCTCGGCGCTGATCTTCGGCGGGATGGACAGGGCGTTGGGGTCGGTGACGACGTCCACCAGCGCGGGACCCTTGTGTTTGAACGCGTCCTTCAGGGCGCCCGCCAGCTCCTTGGGTTTCTCCACCCGGACACCGTGCGCGCCGCAGGCACGGGCGACGGCGGCGAAGTCCGGGTTCTTGTTGGTGGTGCCGTACGAGGGCAGGCCCGCGACCAGCATCTCCAGCTCCACCATGCCGAGCGAGGAGTTGTTGAACAGCACCACCTTCACCGGCAGGTCGTACTGGACCAGGGTCAGGAAGTCCCCCATCAGCATGGCGAAGCCGCCGTCCCCGGACAGCGAGACCACCTGCCGGTTCCGGTCGGTGAACTGGGCGCCGATCGCCATCGGCAGCGCGTTCGCCATGGACCCGTGCGAGAAGGAACCGATGATCCGGCGGCGCCCGTTGGGCGAGAGATAGCGGGCGCCCCACACGTTGCACATGCCGGTGTCGATGGTGAACACGGCGTCGTCGGCGGCGAGGTCGTCCAGTACGGCGGCCACGTACTCGGGATGGATCGGGACGTGCTTGTCGACCTTGCGCGTGTACGCCTTGACGACCCCCTCCAGCGCGTCCGTGTGCTTCTTGAGCATCCGGTCCAGGAACCGCCGGTTCGTCTTCTCCCGCACCCGGGGGATCAGACAGCGCAGCGTCTCCCTCACATCGCCCCACACGGCCAGGTCGAGCTTGGACCGCCGGCCCAGCACCTCGGGCCGCACGTCGACCTGTGCGATCTGCACGTCGTCGGGCAGGAACGCGTTGTACGGGAAGTCCGTGCCGAGCAGGATCAGCAGGTCGCACTCGTGGGTGGCCTCGTAGGCGGCGCCGTAGCCGAGCAGCCCGCTCATCCCGACGTCGTACGGATTGTCGTACTGGATCCACTCCTTGCCGCGCAGCGCGTGCCCCACCGGTGACTTGACCTTCCCGGCGAACTCCATCACCTCGGCGTGCGCGCCCGCCGTGCCGCTGCCGCAGAACAGGGTGACCTTGCCGGCCGCGTCGATCATCCGGACCAGCCGGTCGATCTCCGCGTCGCCGGGCCGGACGGTGGGCCGCGAGGTCACGATGGCGGTCTCGGCGGCCTTGTCGGGCGCCGGCTCGGCCGCGATGTCGCCGGGCAGCGTGACGACGCTGACCCCGCTGCGGCCCACCGCGTGCTGGATGGCGGTGTCCAGCAGCCGGGGCATCTGCTTGGCGCTGGAGATCAGCTCGCTGTAGTGGCTGCATTCCTGGAACAGCCGGTCGGGATGCGTCTCCTGGAAGTAGCCGAGGCCGATCTCGCTGGACGGGATGTGCGAGGCGAGGGCGAGCACCGGGGCCATGGAGCGGTGGGCGTCGTACAGACCGTTGATGAGGTGCAGGTTGCCGGGGCCGCAGGAGCCGGCACAGGCCGTCAGCTTCCCGGTGATCTGTGCCTCGGCACCGGCCGCGAACGCGGCGGTCTCCTCGTGGCGTACGTGGATCCAGTCGATGGCGGAGTTGCGCCGGACCGCGTCGACGACCGGGTTGAGGCTGTCCCCGACGACGCCGTACAGGCGTTTGACACCGGCACGGACGAGGATGTCGACGAACTGCTCTGCGACGTTCTGCTTGGCCATGCTCCCGGTACCCTTCGGTCTTTGGCCGACTGCCGCCGACCACTGCGGACTCCTGGGTCCATGAATTCACAGCCCCGTCGCTCACGCCTCCCAGATGGCGGCGGCGCTGCGGTCGTCCGCGTAGCCCTTCACCCGCACCTGGGCGTCCGCGAGGAACGCGGCGAGACCCGGCACGGCGGAACCGGCCCACCGCCGGGCGAGATACACGCCCAGTTCGGCCTCGCCGCGCAGCGGCTCGGCGAGGCCGCCGGTGCACATCAGGAGGGTGTCACCCGGCCGGGCTACCCCGGCACGGAAGCGGAAGGGCTCCGCGTGGGGCGGCCGAGACTCCTCCGCGTGCGCGGACCGCGGGTCCTGCGGGGCCGGGGCGCCGAGATCCAGGGTGAACGGGTCGGTGGGCCCGGCGGCCTGTCCGGACGGCTCGGGCGGACCCAGCGACTCGGGCGGCTGCGGCGGGTGGGGAGGCTGCGGCCGCTGGTGGGGGCCCGGCTGTCCGGACGGGTCCGGTTCGTCGGTGACACGGGGTTCGATGTCCTGCCAGGCACCGTCCCGCAGCCGGAAGAGGCCGCCCCCGCCCACCCCGAAGAAGACCCGCGTCCGGCAGTGCGGGTCGGCGGGCAGCAGCAGACAGCGCAGCGTGGCCGCGTACTCCTCCGGGGCCAGGCCCTGTTCCACGGCGCTGGCGCGGAGTCTGCCCAGGCTGCGGTCGGTGAGCCGCTGGAGACCGGACTTCAGCTCACCGCGCCGGGCCGCCCGGATGTCCTCGGCCAGCCGGACGTGACTGCGGCCGACCGCCCGCGCGATCCACCGGCACACCTCGGCCGCCGCGCGGTGCGCGCCCGGTCTCGCGCGCACGCCGGTGGCCATCGCGACGAGGATCAGCGCCTGCTCGCCCGCGCCGAAGCGCGCGGTGAGCAGCGCGTCCCGGCGCGGCTCGCCCCGGTAGCGCGGCGAATCGCCGCGGACCGAGACGGCACGCAGCGTACAGGCGCCGTACCGGGCGCCGTCCACCACGGTGTCCGGGACCAGATCGTCGAGCGCGTCGGGGTCGGCGGCCGGGAGCGCGGTGGGCTCGGCGTCGTACGTCGGCGGCCCGGACCCCACGTGGGCGACGACGAGCGAGGCGGGGGCCGGCGGGCCGTCGGGGCCGTCGGGCCCGGTCGGCGGGGACGGGGGCGCGGCCGGTGGGGCCTCCCAGGGGGCCCGCTGCCACCAGGAGGCCGGTCCGGGACCCGGCCCGCCGGGAGCCGGCCCGTCGAGACCCGGCCCGTCCGGAGCCGGTCCGTCCGGAGCCGCAGCGGGGCGCGGGGCTGCCGCCGGGGATCCGGTGGGGGCTCCGGTGCCGGATGCCGTTCCAGCGCCGGATGCCGTCAGTCGCATGGTCGGCGGGCCGTCCGCGAGCAGGTCCGGGCACATGTCTGGTTCCGGGTCCAGTGCCGGTGCCCGTGCCGGGTCCAGGTCCGGTACCGGGTCCAGGTCCGATGCCGGGTCCAGGTGCGGGTCCGGGCCCAGGTGCGGGTCCGGAACGGGATCCTGGCCTCGGCCGGAGTTCTGGTCCTGCCCCTGCTCCCGGCCCCTGTCCAGGCCGTTGCCCAGTCCCAGTCCCTGGTCCTGGCCCACGTCCCGGTCCAGGTCCAGGTCCAGGGCCGGACAGGGGTACGGGCCCGGGTCCAGATCCAGGTCCGGGCGGTCGGACCGGTCCCCCTCCCCCGCAGGAACTGCGGCCGGGCCCGCGGCCCGGTCCAGCGCCCCGGACGCCGAGGCGAAACGGTCGTCCAGGGAATCGGCCGCGGCCGTGGGACCCGTGTCCTCGGTGGAGTCGTCGTACAACTGCCGCCACCAGTCGTCCTCATGACCGGTGGGCCTTCCCCCCTGCTGGCTCATGCCCCCGATTGTTCACCGCGCGGGCCGGAGGAAAACGGGGCATCGGGAAAATCCGGCCCCGGCGGACGACCGGAACGGCCTGCCGGGCTACGTATCGAACTCATGTACGGAAGGTGCCGCCGGGCGGTCCCACCCCCCACGGGAGAACCGCCCGGCGACGTCTGGTGGACCCGGGTCAGGGTCAGGTTCCGGACGGCCGGAACCAGGCCGTCCAAGAGGTCCGCGGCCGCCGGTCGCGGCTGCCGGACCGAGTCGTACGGCGAGCCGCGCGCCGGTGTGCGCGCTGAGGCGTGCGCCGGAGTGGCCGGCCGTGTCCCCGCAGGCCACCCGCGTGGGCCACCCCGGCGAGGCCGGCTGACGAGCCGCCGTCACCGGCTCCTCGGTGGTGCCACCTTGTCAGGATGACCAGGGCTACGGCGATGATGTTGGGCGGCGGGTTTGCGCCGTGGCTGTTTCCCGCCACCGCGGCCCGCCGCCGGCCGGCGGCGGGCGACCGGCGACAGGACCCGAAGAGCCTGAAGAGGAGGAACCGCAGCTGATGCTGGCAGCGATAGGGCTGGACGAGAGGCACGAGTCGGCGTACCGGGCGCTGGTGGCGGTGGGCGCCGCCGACGTGCCCGACCTCGCCCGGCGGCTGATGCTCGGCGAGCACGACACCGAGCGCGCCCTGCGCCGGCTGGAGCGGCACGGGCTCGCGGCCCAGTCCTCGGCCCGGCCGGGCCGCTGGGTCGCCGCCCCGCCCGGGGTGGCGCTCGGCGCGCTGCTCACCCAGCAGCGGCACGAGCTGGAGAAGGCGGAGCTGGCCGCCGCGCTGCTCGCCGAGGAGTACCGCGCGGCGGCGGCCGAGCCGTCGGTGCACGATCTGATCGAGGTGGTCACCGGCGCCTCCGCGGTCGCCCAGCGCTTCCTCCAGTTGCAACTGGGCGCGGCCGACGAGGTGTGCGCCCTGGTCACCGGCAATCCGATGGTGGTCTCCGGGATGGAGAACGACGCCGAGGAGCAGGCGGCGGGCCGCGGTGTGCGCTACCGGGTGGTGGTCGAGCGCGCGGTGCTCGACCTGCCGCACGGCATCACGGAGCTGACCGCCGCGCTGGGCCGCGACGAACGGGTGCGGGTCGTCGACGAGGTGCCGACCAAACTGGTCGTCGCGGACCGGGCGCTGGCCATGGTGCCGCTCACCTCCCGCATGGCGGAGCCCGCCGCGCTCGTCGTGCACTCCAGCGGTCTGCTGGAGCTGCTGTCGGGGCTGTTCGAGTCGGTGTGGCGGGGCGCGCTGCCGCTGCGCCTCGGCGCGTCCGGTGTCGTCGAGCAGGGCCCGCACGCCCCGGACGCCACCGACCTCCAGGTGCTCTCCCTGCTCCTGGCGGGGCTGACCGACGCGAGCGTCGCCAAACAGCTCGACCTGGGCCTGCGGACGGTGCAGCGGCGGGTGAAACGGCTGATGGAGCTGACCGGTGTGAGCACCCGACTGCAACTGGGCTGGCACGCCTACGAACGCGGCTGGGTGGCCCGGGAACCGCACGATGTGTGACCCGCCGGGCGGCCCGCCCGGCAGGTGGGCCGGGCCGGGCCGCCCGTTCGCGGCGTGCCCCGGGGAGGGCGCGGTGCGCCGGCCGCTTCCGAGGTGCTTGGCTGCTGCCATGACCGAATTCACCGAGGCGGAGCGCGCCTATCTGAGGACCCAGCGGCTGGGGCGGCTGGCCACCGTCGATCCGCGCGGCCAGCCGCAGGCCAACCCCGTCGGCTTCTTCCCGCAGGACGACGGCACCATCCTGATCGGCGGCCAGGCGATGGGCCGGACGAAGAAGTGGCGCAATCTGCGGCAGAACCCCAAGGTCGCCCTGGTCGTCGACGACATCGTCAGCCTCGACCCCTGGAAGGTGCGCGGCGTGGACATCCGCGGCGAGGCCGAACTCCTCACCGGGACGCACACCCTGGGTCCGCGGTTCAGCGAGGAGGTGATCCGCGTCCATCCGCGGTGGATCCACAGCTGGGGGCTGGACGACGGCCGGGACGGCTGACCCCGGGGCCCGGCCCACGGCGGCGGTACGTCCTACGGCAGCGGTACGCCCTCCAGCGCGAGCAGCCGCACCTTGCGGTCCAGCCCGCCGGCGTACCCGGTGAGCGTGCCGTTGGCGCCGATCACCCGGTGGCAGGGGCGCACCACGAGCAGCGGGTTGGCGCCGATGGCGCCGCCGACGGCGCGCACGGCCGCCCGGGAGGCCCCGATCCGCGCGGCGATCTCACCGTACGTCGTGGTCGTGCCGTACGGGACGGCGTCCAGCGCGGCCCACACCCGCTCCCGGAACGCGGTGCCCTCGCTGCGCAGCGGCAGGGCGAACTCCCTGAGTTCACCGGCGAAGTAGGCCCGCAACTGCTCCTCGGCCGCCCGGAACGGGCCGGTGTCGTGCCGCCAGTCGTCCCGCACGGTGCGTCCGCCCTTCTGGCCGGGCACGGACAGGGAGGTGAGGACACCGTCCGTGTCGGCGGTCAGGAGCAGTTGTCCGAGCGGGCTGTCGCAGCGCGTCCAGTAGGTCGCTCCCGCCTCGGCGAGGGGGGCGCCGGGGGCCTCGATGACGGTCTCCATGCTGGTCACGGTGGTCACGGTGGTCACGGTGTCTCCAAGTCGTCTGCCACCCGCAGGTGGAGGAGTGCGTACGAGCGCCAGGGGCGCCAGTGGTCGGGGACCGGCACGCCGGGCGGGGCCACGTCGGGGTCGCCGAGGGCGCGGGTGCGGACGGCGGCGGCCGTGGCGGCGTCCAGGCCGGGCACCGCGAGCAGCGCCCGGTGCGCCTCGTCCCGGTCGGCGCCGGGGTCCAGCCGTACCGCGCCGTCGGCGAGGGCGGCGGCCAGCGCGCCGAGGGTACCGCCGGGCTCGGCGCCCGCGAGCGCGGCGGGTTCCGGGAACAGATGGGTCAGCGTGCCGCAGGGCGCGTCGAGCGCCTTGCCGTGGCGCCGCACCATTTCCCCGGCCGCCTCCGGTCCCGTCAGCGCCCGCAGCGCCGTCTCGTCGGGGTCGGCGGAACCCGGCGACCGCAGTCCCGGCCTGGCCGCGACCAGCGGGGCCAGCCGGGGGTCGGCGCCGAGCCGTTCGTCGACGGCGTACGGATCGGCGTCGAGGTCGAACAGCCGCCGCAGCCGCTGGACGGCCGTCGTCAGGTCGCGCGGGTCGGTCAGGTGCAGCCGGGCCTCCAGCCAGCCGCCCGGGTGGGCGCAGGAGGCGGTGCGCGGTCCGCCGGGGCGCTCGTCGACGGCGACGGTCCCGGTGCCGTGGGGCAGCCGCAGGGTCCGCCGGTACGTACGCGCGCCCGGCCGGCCGCTCACCTCCTCGACGCCGGGCACGGCCTCGCGGCTCAGCAGGTCGAAGACGGGTCCGACCTGGTAGGGGCCGCGGTGGGCGAGCCGCAGCGGTATTCCGGCGGTGGGCGTGGCCGCCCGCCGGTGCCTGGTGCGGGGCGCGGCGGCCCGCAGCTCGCTCGGGGTCGCGGCGTAGACCTCCCGGATCGTGTCGTTGAACTGCCGCACGCTGGCGAACCCGGCCGCGAAGGCGATCTCGGTCACCGGCAGACCGGTGGTCTGGAGCAGCACCCGGGCGGTGTGCGCGCGCTGCGCGCGGGCGAGGGCGACCGGCCCGGCGCCCACCTCGGCGGTGAGCTGGCGCTGCACCTGCCGTGCGCTGTAACCGAGCCGGGCGGCGAGCCCGCCCACGCCCTCGCGGTCGATCACGCCGTCGCCGATCAGCCGCATGGCCCGGCCGACTACGTCGGCCCGCACGTTCCACGCGGCCGAGCCGGGCACCGCGTCCGGCCGGCACCGCCGGCAGGCGCGGAAGCCCGCGCCCTGGGCGGCGGCGGCCGTGGCGTAGTAGCGCACATTGCGTTGTTTCGGGGTCACGGCCGGGCAGCTGGGACGGCAGTAGATCCCGGTCGTCTCGACGGCGAAGAAGAACTCTCCGTCGAACCGGCCGTCCCGGCTACGGACCGCCTCGTACCTGGTGTCCTCGTCCATCACACCGTCCAGTGTCCGCCCCCCTGCCGTCCTCGGCTGGCGGGAATCGGACACGGGCTTCGAGGCCGCTGCCAGGCTCCGCCGCGGCCCCGCTATCCCCAGCGCCCCCGCTTCGCCTCCATGGCGGCCCGGCCCTCCGCCCCCTTGCGCTTCCAGTCGCGGCGGATCTCCGCCCGCAGCCGCGCGTCGGTCTTGGCGACGATGCGCTGGTTCTCGCGCATCAGCTTGCGGTAGCTCTCCAGCCGCCGCTCGGGCAGCTCGCCCGAGTCGATGGCGGCCAGCACCGCGCAGCCCGGCTCGCTGAGATGGGCGCAGTCCTGGAACCGGCACCCCCCGGCCAGCTCCTCGATCTCGGCGAACACCTGTCCGACACCGCTCTCGGCGTCCCACAGGCCGACCCCGCGCAGCCCCGGCGTGTCGATCAGTACGCCGCCGCCGGGCAGGGCGAGCAGATTGCGGGTGGTGGTGGTGTGCCGGCCCTTGCCGTCGACGTCCCGGGCGGCCCGCACCTCCATCACCTCCTCGCCCAGCAGCGCGTTGGCGAGGGTCGACTTGCCCGCACCGGACTGCCCCAGCAGCACGGACGTGCCCCCGGAGACGGCGGCGAGGAGCGCGTCGAGCCCCTCCCCCGCCATCGAGCTGACCGCGAGCACCGGCACCCCGGGCGCCGCCGTCTCCACGTCCTGGACGAGGTACGACAGCGCCACCGGGTCGGGCACCAGATCCGCCTTGGTCAGCACGACCAGCGGCTGCGCGCCCGACTCCCAGGCCAGCGCGAGGAACCGCTCGATCCGGCCGAGGTCCACCTCGACGGCCAGCGACACGGCGACGATCGCGTGGTCCACGTTGGCGGCGAGGATCTGCCCCTCGGACCGCTTGGAGGAGGTGGAGCGCAGGAAGGCGGTCCGGCGCGGCAGGTACGTACGGACGTAGCGCGGGTTGCCGCCGGGTTCGACGGCGACCCAGTCACCGGTGCACACCACCCGCATCGGATCGTGCGGCGTCACGAACGCGGTGTCCGCGCGCAGCACACCGCCCGCGGTGACGACGTCGCACTGCCCGCGGTCGACCCGCACCACCCGCCCGGCGAGCAGCCCCTGCTCACCGTACGGGCCGAACTCCGCCGCCCAGCCCTCGTCCCAGCCGTACCGGACGAGCGCCGCCTCACCGGCGGAGGAGGGAGCGGAGGAGGAAGAAGACGCGGAGGAAGAACTGGCGGAAGAAGAAGCAGAAGAAGACGAAGCATGGAGAAACAAGGGGAACCCTTCACAGGGCGGCCCCGGGCTCGCGCAGATGCGCGCTGGGAGAAGAGGTCAGCCGGAGACCGCGGAGATGCAGTGGATGCTCTGGTGGTTGCGGGCAGCGCCCATCACGGAGACAGCCATGGGTCACACCTCCTGGTCGGATCCGGTCGACGGGGGCGGCGGCAGCCGATGGCCACCGCCCGTTGCGTCCCTCACCCTAGGGACTCGCTCCTCCCCCGCGCCACGGAATTTCCCTCAGCCGACAGCCAGCAGGATCACCAGCCCGATGAACGCCGCGAATGTGCCCGCGATGGCCCACAGCACCCAACTGGCCGGCCGCGACGGGGACGCCGCTCCTCCGACGCGCTCCTCCGGGTGCCCCGCTTCCGTACCGGCGGGACCGCCACGCTTGATCACGTCCTCCAGGACCTGCTGCCACAGGCCGGGCGGCAGGTCGGGCACCGGATGGCGCCCCGGCTTGAGGAACGCGCCCCTGAGCCAGTTGCCCGAGGCGCCCTCCCGGGCGTGGTCCATCTTGTGCAGCAGTTCCCGCAGATCCTGGAAGTAGCGCACGTCCCTGGCCCAGGGGGCGACGGCCCAGTGGAACACCTCCACCGCCCGCTCGGTCATCTCCACCAGGGAGATGTCGTCGGCCCCCGGGCCCCGCGGTCCGAAGTACAGGCCCTTGCGCAGCGCCTCCGCGCACAGTTCGTGGTGCATCTCCTCGCTGCGCTCGTTCCAGCGCTCGGGCTTGCCCAGCTCGGTCAGCAGCAGCCCCAGAGAACTCTGCGGAAGCTGCTCGGAGCGCAGTTCGGCCAGCAGGAACTCGTCGGGCTGCTCGCTCAGGGCAGACGCCAGGGTCCTGCGCCATTGACGGTCACCGGGCCGGCGGTCGCGCAGCGCCCGGCTGAGGTCGGACGCCCCTGCGGCGGCCGGGACGCCCGTTCCGCCCGGCGTCGGACCGTCCCCGGGCACGGGCGTCCGGGGGGCGGCGGATGCCGGTGCGGGGCCCGGAGGGTACGTCGGGTGGTACGGGGCCGGGGGGTGGACCTCAAGGTGTCCGGCCGCCGTCTGTCCGGGCGGACGGGTGGGGGGCGGGGGTGACGGGGGCGACGACGGTGGCGGCGGTGCGGATCCCGGGTGCCCGGCGGCCCCGGACCCGGCCGGTCCGGGCCCGGCTTGCCCCGGCAGCACCGCGGGCGCGCGCCCACCGACCCAGCCGGTGCGGTCGGGGCGGCCGGGGTGGCCGGGGTGGCCGGGGTGACCGGACGGGTCGAGGTGGTCCGGGCGCTCGGGGTGGTCGGGCCGGGGCCGGTCAGGGTGGTCGGGCCCGGCCGGCCGGCCGGACCGGTCGGCCGGGGCGGTCGGAGTGGCCGGGAGGACCGGGGCGGGCCGGTCGGCCTCGCCGACCGTGCCGTCCCGGGGATCCCGTTCAGTCCCGCCGGCCCAGACGCCCCTGTCACCCCTCCCGCCCCTCGCGCCCCTCGCGTCTCTGTCGTCCCCAGCGTCCCGGGCGTCCCGGGCGTTCCCTTCGGTCGGGGCGTCCCGTTCGCGTGGGTCGAGCCGTGCGGGAGTAACGGGCCGGTCGGAGCGCTCCGGGTGCTCCGGGCGCTCCGGGTGCTCTGGGTGCCTTGGGTGCTCTGGATGCTCCGGGCGCTCGAAGCCTTCGGGCCATTCGGCCCGGCGGGGCCGGTCGGTCTCCTCGGGGCGTTCGCCGCCGAGAAGGCTGGACCGGGTCGCGGGGCGGGGGGCCACGGGCCGGGAGTCCAGGATGTCCCGGAGGTGGGCTCTGCGAAGGGGCCAGTCCAGGGAGCGCCCGTCGGGGAGGTCGTCGACCAGGTGGGGGACGCCCGGGAGGCCGTCCGGGTGGTCGAGGAGGTACTTGACCAGTTGGGCGGCCTCGCGGCCGAAGTGGAGGTCCTCCGGCCTGCGGCCCATGACCCGGGCCAGCGGGCCCGAGCCGCCGGTGTCGGTTTCCCAGCGCGGTACGGCGGTCAGCCGCAGCGGGTGGGTGTCCGTGGTGTCGTACGTGGCGAACGTCCACTCGTGGCCGAGCCAGGAGCCGAAGAGCAGGAACAGGCCGAGGTAGACCAGCGGCACGGCGGCCCGGTCCGGCCAGGGGATGGGCGTGCGTTCCTCCAGGAGCAGCGAGACCCGCTGGGTGGGGTCGCGCAGCAGCTCCGCCGTGATCTGGGTGAGCGCGTGTCTGACCTCGGGCAGCCCGCCCAGCATGTCGGGCAGCCGGGCAATGGCCAGGTCGTTGAGCTCGGCGGCGTCGACCACCGACTTGTGTCCCGAGGCCCGCTCGGCCTGTTCCCGGGTGCTCCAGCCGCCGTGGGCGAGGCCCAGGCACTGGCGGGTCTTGAGGGTGCCGGGCGGACCGACCAGGACATGGCTGACCGTGCTGGGCCGGCCGCCCGGGTCGGTGGTGGGCCAGCGCTGGACGAGCATGACGTGCTCGTCGCTGGACACGGTGCGGACGACGCTCGGGCGGGCCGCCGCGCCGGACATCCACAGCAGCGGGCCCAGTTCACGGCCCAGCTCGGCGGCTCGCTCGGGCGTGCAGGAATGGGCGACGGCGTTCATGCCGGTGCCCTGGCGTCCGTGGTTGCCGTCCCAGCGGAAGACGACCTGGTGCACCGGGTCCCGGTCCTGGAAGTCGCTCACTGATCGTCCCCTCCGGCCGGTCCTCCGGCTCCCGCGGATCGTGCTCTTCGCCGCTGCCCGGGTACGGTCTCGAACCCGGGTGTCTCCCCCACCGCGAGCGCCTCCGCGCCCCCGGGCACCTCGATCAGCCCGTGCATCGCCAGCAGCGCCAGCAGCGGTTCCAGCACTCGCCGGGGCCCGGTGCCCGCCGGGTAGCGGCCGCGGTCCTCCTGGCCGCCGGTGGCGGAGGCGATGTGCAGGGTGCAGCGGCGCATCGTGTCGAAGGGCCGTAGCCACGCCTGGCCCGCGTACCGGCGCAGCAGGCTGTGCACGTCCCGGCTCTCCGCCCGCACCAGCGCGGGATCGAGAGCGGTGGCGGGCGGGCGGCTCAGCCAGCGGTCGACGGGCGGCTGGAACCGCAGCAGGTCGGCCTTGCCGAGCACCATGGCGGCCGGGACGTCGAGGTACGGGCCGTTCTTCGGCAGCCGGTCCAGGACGGTCCCGAAGGCGAGGTCGCCGTCGCGGTTCACCTCCACCCCCCAGCGCTGCCTGGCGTGGTCCAGCGTGGGCAGCGGCAGCGCCAGCGCCGGGTCCACGACGAAGACCAGGGCGTCGACGCCGAGCAGGAACCGCAGGGCCGAGTCGGTCCGCACCAGGTCCTCGCCGCCGAGGTCGAAGAAGGCGACGGGACGCACCTGGCCGCGGGCGTCGGTGATCAGCAGGGACTCCACGAAGCGGGCGAAGTCGTCCAGGCCGAGGGCTGCGGTGTGGTCCAGCACATTGCCGTTGCGCAGCGGCTGCACGCGTTCGCGGACGAAGCGGGCGTGCTGTTCCGGGTTGACCGACTGCCAGGTCAGGCCGAACGGCTCCAGGCCGCCGTCGGTGATCGCGGCGATCATCTGGGTGAGCAGATGGCTCTTGCCGGTCGAGGACTGCCCGACCATCGCGACGGTCAGCGGCCGGCCGTTCATCAGGTACGGGACGGGGATGACGTGTTCGGGGAAGTCCGGGTCGGCCGTGCACTTCTGGACCGCGCCGCGCATGACGTCGTCGCGGACGACCGGGTTGGTGATGCCGGAGACGTCCAGCGGCTTGCGGTACTGCATCTTGTTGTCGGCCACGAACAGTTTGCTCAGGTCGAGCTGGATGGTCTGGAGGCAGTAGGGGCACAGGACTTCGCCGGTGCCGTGCCCGGCGTCCGGGCCGCTCTCCTCGCCGGGGCGGGCGAGCGGGACCTGCCGCTTGAGGCGCAGCGCCTCCTCGAACGCCTCCCGGTGCGGGCGCGTCTCGTCGGCGGGCACGAGGAGCCGGAGGCGCTCGACCTCTCCCGGCCGCAGCACGTCGAGCACCTGGGCGGGTGTGGGCCGACCGCCCGCGCGCGGGGCGAAGGCGGCGCGGAACGTCCGGTCGAGCACCCGGTGTTCGCCGAGGTCGGCGGGCGGCCCCTCGGCCGGTCCGTCCCGTCCGGTCACCAGCCGGTAGAGCAGCTGTGCCGCGCTCCACACCGCGTCCCGCGAGTCCACGGTGCCCTCGCCGAGGCGCTGTTCGGGCGAGGCGTACGGTGCCGCGCCCCACGGGGCCCGCTGCCGTCCCGCCCGTTCGACCGCGTCCAGGCCCCAGAGCTGGAGTTCGCGGCTGTTCCACAGGACCGTCTCCGGAGAGATCCCCCGCGGCACCAGGCCCTGCCCGTCCAGCAGGACCAGGGCCCGCATCAGGGCCCTGGTGAAGTCCTGCTGTTCGCTCGCGGGGATCACCTGGGTCAGCGCCACGCGTTTCCCGCGCGGCGGGGCGTACAGCAGGAAGGGCTCCGCCGTGTCCAGTTCGTACCCGACGACCTGCGGGAACAGCGATTCGCAGCCGGTGCCGGCGAACGCGCGGTGCAGGTGCAGCGCGGTGCCGGTCTCGTTCTCCAGCAGGGTGCGGGTGGCCGGGTCGGCGGCGCCGGGGACGGCCAGGCGCACCTGGACGCACCGCTCCGCCTTGTCGTCCAGGATGCAGTTGCGGATCAGCGGGGGCTCCAGCCGGTCCCGGCGGGCCTCGGGGCCGAAGCGGGCGGGAGCGCTGCGGCGCCGGCCCTCGGGGGTGGTGAACGCGAGCTTCACGGGCGGCGGACCGCCCTGTCCCGGTCCGGTGGGATGTGTGGTGCTCGTCACCGGCGGCCCTCTCCTTCGTACCCGTGCCCGTCGGTGCCGTACTCGCCGGTCCCGTACTCGCCGGTGCCGTACTGGCCGCCGTCGTGCTCGTACGACGGCCCCGCCTCATATGACGGCCCCGCCTCGTACGTCGGCCCTGTCTCGTACGTCGGCCGTGTCCCGTACGGTTCGGGCGTGCCGTGCTGGGGGCGGACGCTGTCCACCACCTCCGGCCGCAGCGGGGTCAGCCGGACCAGGCCGGCGTACCGTCCCGACGACGTCCACAGCACGTCCGCGGGCTGGCCGGAGCCGTCCGCCTCCCAGGCCCGCTCGATCTCGGCGCGCACCGCCCGCGGCGCGAACCTGATCCACACCCCCGCCCCCGGGTTCCGGTCGAGCAGGGCGCCCTGCTCGGGCGAGGAGAGCTGGACCACGGCCTGCCGGTCCGCCTCCGCGCCGACCAGCCGCGCGGGCCGGTACGGGTCGGTGCCGAGCAGCCCGGCCGAACCGGGGCGGACCCGGCGCGGCGCGGCGAACGGTGGCGCGGCCAGGACGCCGTTGCGGCTGAGGTGGTGCCGGGCCGCGGACAGCAGCAGCCGGACGCGTTCCTCGGTGCGGCCGACGGCGGAGGTGCCGCCCTGGTCGTGCGTGACCGAGCCCCAGTAGGGGGCCAGCGCCTCAAGGGCCGCGTCCGTCAGGTCCCCGGCCAGGGTGGTGACCAGGTCCGGGCCGCCCTCGCCGTTCTCCCGGTCCAGCCAGCGCGGCGCCGATTCCGTGTCCTGCGGGGCTCTCGTCTCCCCGGCCCGGCCGCCCGCCGGGCCCGCGCCCCATGAGCCGTCCGCCGCCGGTTCCCCCCCGGGGTCGTCGAAGGGGTCGCTCCCGGCGGCGTACATGCGCGTCCAGTCGGCTTCCTCGTCGTCGTACCCGCCGGTGTCCTTCAGCGTGGAGGGCTCGTCGATCCAGCCGCCCTCGGCGTCCACGTCGCCGGTGACGTGCGGGGCGCCGCCGTCCGGGGCGCGCCGCTCGTCGGGCCGTGCCACGGCCTCGGTCTCGGCGGCGGCGGCCGTCGCCCGCAGCACCCCGGCCACGGACCGGGCCGCGTCCGCGCAGTACAGGCGCTCCTCGACGGCCCAGTGCTCATGGACCGCCTCCGCGAGCAGCGCGTCGAGGCTGTCCAGGGAGCGCCGCAGTACGGCGGTCACCCGGCCGGGGCCCCAGGCGTCGGCCGCCGTCCGCCAGAGCCTGCGCGCCGTCTCCGCCGAGAGGGCGAGCCCCAGCAGCAGCCCGATGGTGCCCAGCCACACCGGCGGCTCGGTCGCGTACGCCGCGCCCGCGGCGGCCACCGCGCCGCCCAGCGCCGCGACCCGGGGCGCCACGGCCCAGCGGCCGCGCCGGCCCGAGCCCCGCAGCCGGGACGCGCCGAGCGCCGCCACGGCGGCGAACAGCGCCGGAACGGCCAGCGCCAGCGGGAGGAACGGCCAGCACCACAGGGCGCCGAGCACTCCGGCCCCGGCGGCGGCGAGGCCGGCCAGGGGCGGTCCGGGGACCGCAGCGGCGGCCCCGGACAGGTCGCCGGGGGGCCGGCCCGGCGGCTGCGGGAGGGCGGCGAGCTTCGGCAGCAGCGCCGAACCCGGCAGCGGCTCCACGCGTCCGGCGAGGCCGGTGAAGCGCTGCGCCACCGCGCGCAGGGAGAAGCCCTGCTCCAGCAGTCTGACCGCGAAGTCCTTCAGGCCCGCGCCGATGGCCAGGCGCGCCTGGTGGGCCGGCTCGGCGGCGCCCCGCGCGGCCGGCACCCCCAGGCCGAGGGCGGCGAAGCGGGCGGTGGAGTCGGCGGTGGACCGCGCCGACCCGCCGCCGCTGCGCAGGGCCGTGTCCACCAGCTCGCGGTACTCGCCGAGGGCCTGGCGCGCCTGTTCGACGTCCGTCTCGAAGGAGGCGCGGCGCGCGGGCCGCAGCAGCCCGGGGACGCTCCCCAGCCCGGCCAGGGCCTCCTCGGCGTGGTCGAGGGCGTCCGCGCAGGCGCGGTACGCCTCGTCCGCGACCCCGCCGCGGATCCGGTGCGGCTGGTCCCGGCCGCCCCGGGCCGTGACCAGGTCACGCAGCGCCACGGGCAGGTCCACGCCGGAGGAGGCGGTCGCCATGACGTCGGTGGGCAGTTCGGTGTCCTCGCCCGCGAACCGGGTGAGCGCGGCGCGCCAGGCCCGGTCGCGCACCTCCGGCGGCAGGTCCTGCTCCAGCAGCCGTACGCCGGGCGCCGCGGCGGCCTCGGGCAGCGAGCAGGTCTTCTCCAGCACCTCGTCGTACAGGCTCCGCACCGACAGCACGTCCACCAGGACCGCCAGGGCCTCCGGGTCGTCCGGCGCGGGGTGTTCCAGCGCGGTGCGGGCCGAGCGCAGGTCACCGGCCCAGAGCAGGCCGGTGTTCGAGGAGCGCAGCGCGGCCGGCCGGCGCAGCCGCCTGTCGGGCTGGAACGCCTCGTCGTCACGGGCGTACGAGCCCGGGGCGCTGCCCACCAGCAGCACCAGCAGGCTGACCGAGCCCACGGCCGGGTAGCCGACGAGCAGTTTGTACTGCTTCTGGTGGTCGGTGAGTCCGGCCGGGGTGTCGATCACCAGGAACCTGGGGCTGTCGGGTTCCGGCAGCCCGGCGCGGCCCAGCTGCCGGGCGACCCGGGCCCGCAGCGCCGCCGCGTTGTCCAGTTCGGCGGCCCCGGCGCGCAGGTCCAGGTGGATGATCTCGCACGGGTCCTCGGGGACGCCTGAGCTGTCGGGAGTGCTCACTGGGCGTCACCGTCCCAGGGGTTGGGCCGGTCGCGGTCGCGGGACCGGTCGTCGTCGGCGGCGTCGGCGTAGGACGCCCGCGGGTCGGCGGGTTCGTCCCACGGCGCCCGGCGGAGACGGACGTCCTCGTCACCGGGCTCGTCGCGGTCCCCCGCGTCCCGGTCCCGGCGGCGGTCGTCCGTACGGTGCTCGTCCGCCCGGTAATCGTCCGCTCGGTACCCGTCCGTGCGGTACTCGTCCGTACGGCGGTCGTCGGCGCGAGGGGCGTCCTCGGCGGGGCGGCGGGTGCTGCCGGTCCCGGGCTTGTCGAAGTCGAAGGAGGGGCGGTCGCCGCTCCGGCCGCGGTCGCCGCTCTCGGGCGGTTCGTACTCGTTGCGCCGCGGTTCGTACGCGCCGGGCGTGCCGTACGCGCCGCGGGCGCGGTCGCGGTCGGCCCGCCGCCCCTCACCCCGTTCGCCGCGTCCGGCCCGCTCCTCGCGCTCGGCCCGCTCGTCGCGGTAGCGGTCCGCGTGTCCGTCGCCGTACCGCTCCTCCTCGTCCCGGTCCGTGCCGGGACGGGCCCCGCGGCGCCGGTCGGAGCCGGAGCGGTCACCCTCGTACCGGTCGCTCTCGTACCGGTCGCCCTCGTAACGGTCCTCACGGACCGGCGCCGGGTCGCGGTGTGCGGCGCGGGGGCCGACACCGTCGCGGGCCGCTGTGCCGTAGTCGTCGGCCGGTTCGGCCCACACGTCCCGGGTGTCCCGGGCTTCCCGGGTGTCCCGGACGGCTTTCTCACGCTCGGCGCGCCGGGTGACGGGTGCCGTGCCGAAGTCGTCGTCCTCGGGCACCGCGCGGCGCGGCGCGGGGAGGGCGTCCCGGTCCTGGCGGGGCCGGGCGGGCAGCCCGCCGCGTACGTGCTCCAGAAGGGTGCGCAGGGTCGGCTGGACGGCGCGCTGGTCGCCGAACTCCTTGTCCAGGGCGGCCGGGAGGGTCTCCGCCCAGAACTCCCAGAGCGGCCGCACCCAGCCCTCGACGCGTTCGCCGCCGCGCTCACGGCGGTCCGCCAGCAGCTCCAGCTGGCGCGGGGCGATCTTCTCGACCAGTTCGACGAAGAGAGGGTGGGGTTCGCTGCCCGTGCGGGCCAGGCCGAGCGGCTGGGCACCCATCAGCTCGCGGCAGTAGTCCTCCACGGTCGACTCGTCGTCGAGGACGGTCCAGCGCTCGTAGGAGCGCAGCAGTTCCGCCCAGCTCGACACGCCGCCGGGGAAGTCGCCGAGGCGCAGCCGGACGCCGGGCACGTCCGGGGCCTTCTCGGGGAACAGGCGCAGCCTGACCCGCTGCGGCGAGGCCGGTTCCCCGTCCAGCACGTCGACCTGGCCGTTCCACAGGCAGCACAGCAACCGGTGCAGGATGGTGCGCCGGTCCTCCTCGGCGCTGACCATCCAGGTGTCGCGGAAGCCGAGCCGCTGGCGCCACCGCAGGACGTCCTGTGCCTGCTCGTTCTCCTTGGCGCGGGCCCACTGGCGCAGCACCTTGCGGGCCTCGGGCACCTGGGTGAGGCTCATCTCGCTGCGGAAGAGGACGACGGTGACGGAGTCGCTCTCCACGCCCCGGTACTCCACGGAGTTCTTGGCGTCCGAGGGCAGCCGCAGCGTCTTGCCGAGGAACTCCTGCACCTCGTCCACGGCCGTCACCCGGGGGTGGGTGACCAGGACCCGCAGCGGTCCGGTGCCCTCCGGGGCGAAGCCCACCGGCAGCAGCCCGGCCAGCTTGCGGCCGAACATGTCGAGCGCGTCCTTGCTGACCTGGTCGCGGGCGTCGGTGTCGCCCGCCGCCGCGGCCAGCAGGGTGCCCATGGCCGGGAGCAGCGGACGCTCCTCCAGATGGGTGCCGCTCTCGGCGAACAGCCGGGTGACGCGGCCCTCCAGCTGGCTCTTGATCCGGGCGACGGCGCCCTCCGGGTCGCGGCGGCTGACGGTGTGCACCTGGCGCCAGGTGTCGCCGTCGATCAGTTTGAGCAGCAGTGTGGAGACGTGGTCCTGATCGCGCAGTCCCTCGCGGCGCAGCAGCCGGTCGACCACGTCGTCGTAGAAGTGGTTGAGGTTGCGCTGCGGCGGCAGCAGGTAGGAGATGCCGGTGCGGTCGTCGTAGAGTTCGCGGGCCTTCTGCTGGGCCGCCTTGGGCTCCTGGTCGCTGTGGCGGCGGAAGGCCCGGACGAGGCGGTCGAGGTCGACGCCCGCCACGTCGGCCTGGGGCTGCCAGTGCTGCTGCTGGTCGCGCCAGGCCTCGTGCCAGATCGAGCGGCAGCGCCACTGGTACCAGGTGTTCTGCTCCTGGAGGGCGGCCTGTACGTCGTCGTCGCCCCAGCGCGCGGGCGCGAGTCCGCCCAACTGGCCCTTGATGCGCGGGATCTTGGGCGGCTGCTCGGTGACGCCCGGCGGGCGCTGCGGGGCGCGGGCGCGGTTGTCCAGCATGCCGAGGAAGCCGAGCCGGGTGATCTGCTCGTCGCTGTCCGGCACGCCCCGCACGACGCGTTCGACGAGGAACGGGTCGGCGCTCTGGAGGAGCTTGTCGATGGCGGGGCGCGGGGAGAAGCGGTCGGCCATCACGGCTGCCTGCCGGCCGGCCTCGGCGCGCAGGTCGGACAGCAGGGCCTGCATGTCGGCGACGCGCTGGCCGAGGGCCTGTTCTATGTTCCGGCCGCCGCGGGGCAGCGGTTCGGGTTCGGGCACGGGCAACTGCCGCCGTTCCCACAGCTCTTCGAGGTGGGAGTCCGCGAAGAGCCGGCGGATCATCGGGGCGGCGCCCTCGCGCAGTTCGACGCGCGGCCGTTCCACCAGGTTCGTGACGGCCTCGCGCAGCATGCGTCCGGCCACGAGGTCGGCGAGCTGGTCCATGGGGGCGGTCATGGCGGCGACCAGGCTGGTGGAGACGCCCCGCCTGCCGATGCCGGTGGGTGAGACGGAACTGCGGGCCACGCCGCGGTTGATGAAGCTGGCGGCGAAGGTCTGGTAGTCGTCGTCGGTGGCCATCTTGCGGCCCTGGGTGCTGCGGCCGTCGCCCAGTTCGGTGCCGATCAGCGACATCACCAGGGAGACGATGGAGCGGCGCAGGTCGTCGGCGCGGATCCCGGCGGTGGGGCTGAAGAGGAACGCGGTGGGCAGGATGCCGGTGCGCAGCCGGATCGGTGTGGTGCCCGGGTAGCGGATGCCGAACTTGGCCTCGTGGTCGAGGTCGCCGATCTCGGCGCGTTCGCTCGGCGCGTTCTGCTGGTCCACCAGGCGGAACAGGTCGACCAGGGCACGGGCGGCGTTGAGTTCGGCCTCGCGCCCGCCGCCGGTGGCGGCGGAGAACGAGGACGGCATCACCACGAGCGGGTAGATCTTCACACCGTCGAAGCGGCGTAGCTGGAAGGCGTAGTTGATGAGGTGGAGGTAGTCGAGGAAGATCCCGGCGCCGGTGCCGCCGGCCACCGAGAAGGCGACGAAGACATCGCAGCCGTTGACCTTGCCGCCGCCCAGTTCGCTGAGGTCGCCCGCCGCCTTGGCCATGGCGTCGATCGCCTGGAGCAGCGGTTCGAGGACCGGGGCGAGGCTGTGGCGCAGGGTCGCGAAGAGGGCGGCGCGGCCCACGGTGGGCAGTTGGCCGGCGCCGTTGTGCAGCGGGGTGACCTCGGGTTCGCCGATGATCGGCGGGAGCCAGCCGGCCACCTCCTCGCGCAGGCTAGCCCGGAGCATCTTGGTCACCTCGGGCGAACTGTCGAAGTTGGGCAGCAGGTTGTGGGTGGCCCGTGAGGTGCGGGAGTAGGCGGCGCGCAGCGACGGGTCGACATTGAACTGGGGCAGCCGCTGGAGGTCCGACTCGCTGTAGTCGGCGTACACGAACTGGAGGCAGTCGGGCAGTTGGAAGGGGGCGTGGCCGCTGAGCCGGCTGAGCGCCATGCCGTCGGGGCCGCACAGTTCGACGCGGAGCCGGCGTTCCAGTTCGGCGCCGACCAGTCCGCCGGTGCCGCCCAGGCCGACGAAGAGCATCGGCTGGAAGATCTTCATGGTTTCCTCCCCGCTCGCGGCCGGGCCGGCCGCGGTTCGTGCTCGGTGCGTTCGTGGATGGCGTGCGGCGCGGCGGCCGCGATGTCCGCCGCGCGCGGGCCGGTCACAGGTAGTCCTCGTAGGCGCCGCCGCCGCTGCCGCCGTCGGGGGCGGGGACGGTGGCGGACCGGGACGCTCTGCCGCCCGAGGGGGTGTCCTCGGCCAGTTCCAGGTGGAGCAGGTCGGTGAGCGCGACACGGCCGCCGACCCGCAGCGGGGTCCGGCCGCCCTGGGTGCGCAGGACCGCTCCGCCCTCGGGGTTGCGCCGGACGGCGTACGGGCCGTGGGCGCGCTTCTCCAGGCGGGGGCTGCGGTGCGCCTCGGCGACGGCGAACTCGTACCACTGCTTCTTGTTGCCGTGTCCGGCCTTGTGCTCGCTCAGCACGTCGCCGTCCTCGGAGACCAGGCGCAGCCTGAGGCCGTACGGGTCGCGGCGACGGCGGCGCAGCCCGATCCAGGCGGCGACGAGGGCGGCGGCGACCACGAGGGCGACGGCCGCGCCGACGAACGCCCACCAGAACCGGTCCCAGATGCCGGGCTCGGGGGTCACCCGCAGGGACAGCGGGGACGCCACGAGGGCGCGGTCGCCGTCGGTGGTGTCGGTGACCCGGACGGTGGCGGCGAGGCTCAGTCCGTCGCCGAGGCGGTTGCCGAAGACGCTCGCCGGGGCCACCTCGACGCTGACCTCGCGGGTGCCGGACTCGCCGGGCTTGAGGATGAGCTGCGCGGGGCTGAGGGTGAGCAGCCCGGTGCGGACGTCGGCGGTGGTCAGGCGCAGGGTGTGCGCGGTGGAGGTGGTGTTGTGGACGGCGAGGGTGCCGGTGACGGTGGCGCCGGGGTGGGTGTCGGCGGCGGGCAGGTCGAGCGCGGCGGTGACGGGCGGTGTGCCGGGCGCCACGTCGACGCCCAGGTCGCGGGTGTCGGCCTTGAGCCCGGAGGCGGTGAGGGTGGCGCTCACCTTCAGGGTCCCGCGGGCGGCGGCGGGTATCCGCACGGTGCCGGTGAAGTCGCCGTCGCCCGCGGTGCGGTCGGGCGCGGTGCCGTCGTCGGCCAGGCGCAGCGGCAGCGCGGTGATCCCGGTCCCGGTCAGTTCACCGGCCACGCGCAGGCCGGCGTAGTCGCGCGGGTCCTTGATCTCGTAGCCCTCGCGGGTCTGGAGGCGCATGGTGACGGTGACCTTGTCGCCGGTCTGCGGCGAGGGCGGGTCGGCGGTCAGGGCACCGCGCAGTTCGCCCTGCCACAGCACGCTGACGGCGACGGGCAGGGAGCGGTGCCCCTCGGGTGCCTCGGCCTTGACCTTCCAGGTGCCGGGCAGCGGGTCGACGACCTTGAGGGCCTCCACCGGGCCCGAGCCGCCGGCGAGTTCGAAGGCGGAGTTCTCGTAGGTGCCGTGGGTGGGCACCTTGTGGCCCCGCGGGTCGAAGTAGGTGATCTCGACGGCGGGGTCGCCCTTGTCGACGACGATGCTGCCCACGGTCGCCAGCGGGGAGATGCCGATCTCCAGGGTGGCGGGCGGGCGTTTGCTGGGGCCCTGTTCGTGGCGCAGGCAGTGGGCGGCGGCGAAGATCTCCTCCAGGGTGGCGCCGATGTCCTTGGCGCCGGACACCTTGTGCGCCTTGGGCGCGGCGGAGGGCAGGGCGACGCAGCCCTTCTGGTAGCCGCCGGCGGCCATCCGGTCGAGCTGCTGCTTGTCCGGGTCGGGGCCGAAGCCGAGCGGCCAGACCTGCACGCCGTGGGCTGCGGCGTTCGCCAGTTCCTGCTTGAGCTGGCGTTCGCCCTCGGCGGTGCGGTGGGCGGGGTCGCCGTAGGCGGGGCTGCCGGTGACGTCCAGTTTCCCGTCGGTGAGCAGGAACAGCACGCGGGGCTGGGCCGGGTCGGTGCCGTCGGTGAGGTCGTGCACGCCCTGGCGTATCGCGCTCGGGAAGTCGGTGCCGGTGCCCTCGTCCTTCTTGCGGGCGCGCAGCTTGCCCACACAGGCGTCGATACTCTCGCGGCCCGCCGCGTCCAGGCCGGTGCGCGGGCAGACCGGGTCCACGGCGCGCTGGTCGGCGGACTCGGCGGCGGCGAACCCGTAGACCGTGACGTGCGAGTCGGAGGAGACGTCGCCGAGCGCGATGCGCGCGGCGGCGGCCTTCTCGGCCTTCAGGTCGGCGGCGGCGAGGCTGGCCGACTCGTCCACGGCCACGGCGTAGTTGACGGCCGGGAACGCCGGGACGGCGTCCGCCGCCGGCACCGGGTCCCGGCCGGCAGGTGCCAGCAGCGACATGAGCACCGCGGTGCCGCCCAGCACCGAGACCGCGGCGCGGCGCACCCGGCTCCTGCCTGTCTGCCGTCTTCCCGTGACTCTTCCCACGGCGTCCCCTGTTTCGTCGTTCGTGTCTGTCTTCGGTGCGGGGTGCGGGCCCCGCCGCGCGCGTCAGCGCGAGGCGAGGCCCCAGACCAGTGCCAGTGCCGAGGAGGGGGCGAGCGAGCCCACTCCCCAGCGGATGGCCCGGTACTTGGCGGACAGGATCGAGCTGACGTCCACCGCCTGGACGAGCAGCCACCGGGTGGGGTCGCGGCCGGCCTCGGCGACCCGGGCGGACAGTCCCGCGAGGTCGCGGGGCGCCACCAGGTCGCCGAAGTACGTCACCCCGTCCCCGCCGCGTACGGTGCCGGTGCGCGGCAGCAGCGCGCCGACCAGCGCGCCGACCGCGACGGCCCAGAACACCCCGGCGAGCACCAGCCACACGTCCGCGGGGCCGTGCCAGCCGGGTGTGCCGTGCCAGCCGACCAGGAACGCGGGCAGGGCCAGCGTCCCGGACAGCAGGACGGCGGCTTTCGAGTCGGCGCGTCCGAGGTCCTCGCGGACCGTGCCGAGCAGCCGCTCGGCGATGCGCTCCTCCGCCCGGTCGTGGCTGTGCCGACCCCCGTTCGGCACGGGCACGACCGGGTCGGAGGAGGTTCGGGGGCCCCCGTCGGCGGTCACCGGTCCTCGTCCGCCCAGGACCAGCCGTCGTCCCGGGAGCGGCGGGGTGCGCGGTCCGGGTCGTCCTCGTACGGGTCGTACGGCTCGGGCCGGTGGACCCGCGGGGGCGGATCCTCGTCGTAGCCGTCGGCCGGGCGGCGGTCCGTACGGTCGGGCCGGTCGCCTCCGCGGCCGGATCCGCGGTCCGACCCGCGGCCGGATCCGTGGTCCGATCCGCGGCCGGGTCCGCGGTCGGGTCCGCGGTCGGGTCCGCGGTCGGGTCCGCGGTCGGGTCCGGGCTCGTCCCACGGCGACCGGTCGCGCGGCGGCCTGCGCCGGGGCGGGTCGTCCGAGGCCCAGTCCGGGGTGAACGGCCGCTCGCCGCCCGGCTCCAGCGAGCGCGGCTGCCGGCGGGCGGGCACCGCGCCGATGGGGCCCTGGAGGGGACGTCCGCGGCCCTGGTTGAGCAGGTTGAGGACCTGGGTCTCCACGTCGGCGGCGTGCAGTTCGCCCGCCATGGCCATGGAGTACAGCCGGTCCAGGCGGTCCTTCTCGTCCTGCCTGCCCTCCTGGCGGATCTTCTCCAGGAAGTCCTTGGCCCCGTCCGGGTCGGCGGCCAGCATGTAGGTGAGCTGCTCCATGTCGCCGCCGCGCAGCATCCGCCGGAACTCCTCCTGGCGCACCCGGGTCACCTCGGCGTCGGCGTACACCTCGCGCTTCTTCTGCGCGTACGTGATGGCCTCGTCGTCCACCCCGAGCCGGACGTAGAGCCGTACCCGCAGCCCGAGTTCGGAGCCCAGGTCGCTCCACCGGCCGCCGACGCACTCCTGGGTCACGACCCGGTTGGCCTGGTCGGCCTCGGTGACCTGGTAGCCGAGGGTGACCTCGCGCAGCCGTTCCAGCACCGGCGCGGTGAGCCGTTTGGCGACATCGGTCACCACGTTCACGGCGACCAGGTGGGGGTCGGTGGCCTCCCACTCGATGTCCACCTCGGCCTTGAAGAAGCTGGTCCCGCCGGCCGCCGGCAGTTCCAGGCCGAGGGTGCTCACGAACGTGCCCTGGGCGATCTCGCACACCGTGTACGGCCGGGCCAGGGCGCGCTTGCCGACGTGCTGGATCCCGGCGACGGTGATCACGCTGTAGCCGCCGTTGCGGTAGAAGACCACGGAGGCCCGCTGCGCGCTGACCGGCGGATACCCGCCCGTCGGCGCGTACTCCCGCAGGAACGGCCCCGCGGGCGGGCCCTCGTTCCCGGCGGCCCGCTTCTCGTCGTCAGCCATGCCTCTCCTCCTCGCGCGTCCTCTCCCGGCGGGTCCGCTCCGGGCGGGTCCCTTCCTCGCTCCGCGCCGAGGGGCGCGGGCGCGGGGGCGGGGTCACGGCGAGCCACCACAGGTCGCGCGCGCGTGCGTCGGGGAGCGGCTTCTCCGGGTCGTTCATCATGCGGCGCAGCAGCCAGTCGAGACGGCGCCGGTCGTACTCGTCGGCGGCCAGCGCGGGCAGCAGCGCCGCCAGCCCCGGCCGGGTCCACTCGGTGCCGTCCTTGCGCACCGCCGACCGCAGCAGGGACTCCAGCGCGTCCGTCGCCACCTCCTGGGAGCGCGCGGTGTTCTGCGCCGTCCACATCAGGTCGGCCATGGGCTCGACGAGTTCGGGGCGGTCGGCGGCGAGGGCGAGCGGCAGCGGCCAGTCGCCGCGGCCGGCGGGCCGCGCGTCGGGGGCGTCCGTCAGCATCTCGTCGACCGTGGTCAGGGCGAGCCGGACGGTGGTGACGAGGCCGAGGTCCTGGTACGGCTCGCGCTTGTGGTGGGTCCACTCGGCCATGCGGGCGAGCACCTGGGCCGCGTCCGGCAGCGTCAGCAGCCGGACGACGTTGAAGCTCGCGACCGCGAGCTGGTCGCCGTCGCCGTGGATGCCGATGCGGGCCAGGGCGTCCAGGGTCTCGTCGGTGCTCTCGGCGGCGTTGCCGTAGCCGAGGGCCATCGCGGCACTCCAGCGCAGCGACTTGGTGCCGTGCCTGCTCCAGTCGCCGACGATCCGGTGCACGGCCTTGCGGTGCGAGTCGTGCCGGGCGGCCTGGTCGAGCGTGGTGGCCGCGAAGATCCGGCGCAGCGGGGTGGGTGCCTCGGCGAGCGGGCGCACCAGTTCGGTGTAGCCGTGGTCGAAGTCCCGTACGCACAGCTCGCCGGCGGCGACGGCGGCGCGCATCCACACCTGGGGGCGCGGGTCGTCGGCGAGCTGGCGCAGCCAGCGCACCACCGGGCCGCGGGCCGGGAAGTGCCGGTCCCACAGTTCGGTGAGGACCGCCGCGGGCAGCGCGGAGCCCCGGTACCAGATCAGCCGGGCGGGTACGTCGACTCCGGCGACCTCGACCCGGCCGTCGCGCACCTCGGCCCGGGACAGCGCGACGTCGGCGTCCGGGTCGTCGCAGAACAGCGGGCGGGCCGGGGTGTTGTCCGGGTCGCACTGCACGGACAGTTCCCAGGTCAGCAGGTGGGCGGCGGCGGCCACGGCGCTGTGCGGGGCGCCGCCGAGGACGGCGAGGGCGATCCGGAAGGCCACCGGGTGGAACAGCTCGGCGGTGCCCGGCCGTCCCGGTTTCCCGTCCGTCCCCACCGCCGGTGCGGGCGCGGTGAGCGCGCGGTCCACCCCGGCGAACCACTCCTGGGCCTGGGCGGCGGCCAGGCTGCGGCAGCCGGACAGCAGGTCCTCGCGGGTGACGTCGCCGAGCACGTGCCCGGCCAGCAGCGAGGCGAGCAGTTCGGCCTCGGCGGGGCGCAGGTCGTCCAGGCCGAGGGCGTCCTTGACGTCGGCGCGGGCGTACAACTCCTCGCTCCGGGCGAGCAGTTCGGCGGGTTCCGGGCCGTCGGCGCCCGGCGCGGCGGCATGGTGCTCCAGCCGTTCGCGCAGCCGGGTGCGCAGGAGTTCCGCGGTGGGCGCGGGCGGGCAGAGCATGCCGTACCGGCCGGCGAGCAGCGGGCCCGCGGCCGAGCCGAGGGTGACCACGACCACCGCGAAGGCTTCCCGGCGGGCCAGCGCGGCGGCCAGCTGATCGAGGTCCATCTCGGCCGGGAGCGGGCCCCCGGGCCGGTCCAGGGGCACCTCCAGCAGATAGCCGCGGCTCTCGGTGTGCTGGTCGGCGCTCGGCTCGCCCAGGGAGTCGGCCAGTTTGCGCAGCCCGTCGTCGTCCGGGTCGACGCGGCGCACCCGGTGGCCGTTCCCGGTCTCCGGCCCGGTGGTGCCGGGCCCGCTGATGGTGACCTCGTCGAGCAGGGAGAGCGCGGTGCTGGTGCGGCCGGTGCCGGGGGCCGCGCCGAGCACCAGCAGGCGGCGGGCCCGCAGCGCGGTGCGCAACTGGACGTAGCCGGCGGGTTCCACATGGACGAGACGCAGCCGGTGCAGCTCCTCGTCGGGTACGGGACCGCTGCGCATGCCCGCGCCGACGCGGCGGCTGTCCAGCATCAGGTTGACGTCGCCGATGAGGGCGCTGTGGAAGTAGGAGCGGTCGAAACTGGTGAAGTCGCGTCCTACGTCGAACAGTTGCTGGATCGCGCGGCGGGCGCGGGCGGCGGCGGCGAGGTCGGTGGGGCCGTCCTCGCTCTCCTCCTCGGCGAGCGGATCGCGGGTGAGCTCCCTGAACCGCCCCGCGGCGCGCTCGCGTTCGCGCTCGCGCTCGCGCTCCTCCCGCTCCTCCTGTTCCTTGTCCTTGCTCCTTTCGTCCTTGCTCCTTTCGTCCTTGCTCTTGTCCTTGTCGCCGTCCCCGTGCTCGGCGGCGTCCTTGCCGGGGGCGTCCCGCTTGCCCGCCGGGCGCCTGCCCGCGCCGGACCCGCCGTCGTCGCGGGACCGTTCGCGCCTGCCGTGCCGCTCGTCGCCCTTCGGGGAGCGGCCCTCGTCCGGCCTCTCCCGGCGTGCGGGGCGCTCCGGCGCGTCCTGGGCCGGGCCGTCCGCCTGCGGTTCGTCGCTCACTCGGCTCAGCCCCTCCCCCGGTCGGCGTCGCGGTCGGTGACCCGGCCGATGTGCACGCGGTCGTGGTAGACGTTGCCGCTGTGCTCGGACATGTCGCCCTGCACGGTGTACTGCGTCCGGGGCGCCTCGGAGGGTGATGCCTCCGACGGGACGTCATCAACCTTCTGTACGGCATCCGTTCGCTCGTTCCCGGGCGTCGGAGCCTCGGCGGGCGGATCGGCGGGCGGGTCGGCGGGGAGCTGCGGGGCGGGTCTGCCGGGCAGGTGGAACCAGGCGGTGACCTCGCCCTCCTTGAGGCCGAGCCGGGCGGCGGTGTGGCGCTCGGGCTCGATGAACTTGCCGCCGCTGCTGACCACGTCCTCGTACAGGGACGAGGAGGTCACCAGGACCAGGTCGGCGCCCTCGGCGTCCAGCAGCCGCCGGGCGGGCGCGGAGTCGGCGAGCCGGCAGGCGAGGTCGACCGCGCGTCCGCTGATGCCCCGCCCGTCGTGGCGGACCGGGCCGACGTGCATGCCGATCCGCAGCCCCAGCGGGACGCGCAGACCGCGGTTCTCGTCCCGCAGCTTCTCGTGCACCTCGACGAGCCACAGGCCGAGCATGCGGCTGGCCGCGATCCGGCCCTGCACCGCCACCAGGACACCGTCACCGCGGTCCTCCAGGTGCAGGGCGTCCCGGGCGACCGCGGCGTGGGCGAACGCCGTCTCCAGCACCCGGTAGATGCGGGCGCGCATCCGCTGCTTGTCGACGTCGTCGTACTGACCGGATCGTCTGGCGTCGACACTGATCACCAACTCGTAGTGTTCCTCGGTGAGTCCGGTGGCGTCGTGGTTCACCCGTGTCCCCCTGCGGTGTTCTGTGCGCTTGCCGAAGAAGAGGTGGCGGTCCTCCCGTCCCTCCGGAGCCTCCTCCTGGGGGCGGGGGGACGTCTGTAGCCGTTTACACACGGCGGGGATCTACTCCTGGTGGCCGTCCGCGAGGAGCGCGAGCAGCCCGGGGTCGAGGATCTCCACCATCCGGTTGCCGGTGCGCACGACGTTCTGGGTGCGCAGCAGGCGCAGGGCCTTGGCGACGGCCTCGCGGGTGGCGCCGACCGTGGCGGCCAGTTCGTCCTGGGCGAGGTGGACGACGGGCCCGGCCGGGCGGATGCCGCTCGCGGGGCCCGCCCGGGAGGAGGGGGCATAGGGGCCCGAGGGCGCGGCCGAGGAGAGTTCGGTGAGCCGGCTGGCGAGGCGTTGCAGCACGGTGAGGGAGGCGAGCGCGGACCGTTCCTGGTCGGCGCTGCGGAGCCGGAAGGCGAGCTGGCGTATGACCAGACCGCTGACGCGGGGCTGGAGGGCGAGGAAGCGGCGGAAGGCGTCCCCGGGTATGACCTGGGCCTCGGCCGGTCCGAGCGCGCGTACGGTGGCGCTGCGCGGATGCGGGTCCAGGGCGGCCATCTCGCCGAGGAGTTCGCCGGGGCCGCGCAGTCCGAGGATGAGCCGGGTGGCGCCGCGGTCGGTGGAGACGGAGACGGTCACCCAGCCGGATATCATGATCATCACATGGGTGGACCGGTCGCCCTCGGTCAGGAGATGGCCGTCGGCCGGGTAGCTCCGGCGGCTGCCGAGCGCCATCACACTCTCGCGTTCCGGGGGCGTCAGGGCGTGCGCGAATGCCAGCTCATCGCCGAGCAGCCCCATGCCACGCCCCCCGCCGCAGTCCGGATGCCTGTGCCTCGTTGGCGATGATGGTGACAGAGAGTCGATTCAGGACGAGTGAATTACGCCACATTGGCATACCGGCCGGTAACAGCGGACTCGGCAGGTAGATCGCTTCCAGGGCCCCGCTTCCCCCGTCGCCCCGGCTCTCCTCTCCCGCTCCCTGCCCGCGGCGCGGCCCGTCCGCACGCGGACGACGGTGAGGTCAGCACCGGCGCGACGGCTCTCCGCGGCGCGGTCGTCGTGAATCGGCCGATGAGCCGCCTTTGGCGAAAACTCAGGTTTTCCCGTCGCGGAAGCGGTGACGACGCCGTGTCGAGCACGTGAGAGTACGGTGACGCACCGGCCACCGGACGCGTTCCGCTTGCCGTGCCGGTGCGCGGACCCGCCCCGCCGCTCGGTCCTGTCGGCGGGGCGATCCGGCGGCCACTCCATCCTGCCGGGGGTGATCCGGCGGCCGGTCAGTCCTGCCGAGGGGGCGATCCGGCGACCGCTCAGTCCTGCCGAGGGGTGATCCGGCGGCCGGTCAGCCGCTCCGGGCGGATCCTGATCCACAGGTCGCGGGGGCCGCCCGCCCAGGGCGTGGAGCGGGCCCGCTCCTCCAGGCGGCGCACCGCGTCCGGATCGGTGACGGCCTCGCCGCGGCCGACGGCGAGCACGCTCCACCCCCGGCTCATCGCGTCGTCGATGTGGTCGACCTCGAAGGCCGCCTCGGCGCCCGCCGCCTCGGCGGGGGCGGAGCCGGGGGCGGTGCGGAAGACCAGGTCGCCGTCCACCACGTCGTAGTTGACCGGGAAGACGGCCGGGCCCCGGGACGTGGACAGCGCGAGCCGGCCCACACCGTGCGTGGACAGCAGCTCACGGCACTCCTCGGGACCGAGGTCGCGCAGCTCTGGCCGCGGCAGGGCGTATCCCTGGCCGGGCGGGAGGTCCTGGCCGCCGCCGCGCAGCGCGTCGAGCGTGGTGCCCAGCACATCGGCCAGGCGCAGCAGCGTCGCCGGGTTGGGGTCGGAGGGGTACTCCTCCAGATACGCGAGGTACTGCGGGGACATCCGCGCGCGGTCGGCCGTCTCCTCGACGCTGAGCCCGCACCGCTCCCGGGCGGCCGTCAGCCGGCGCCCGATGTCCCCGGGGCGCCCCGGACGCGCCTCGGCAGGCGGCGCCCCGGAGGAGCCGTGCGCGGAGGGAGGCGCCGGGGCGTCGTCCGGTCCGGACAGGTGGTCGATGTGCGCGTCGGGGCCGGGGAACACCAGCGTCACCTCACCCGTGTCGGACCAGCGCACGTCGTAGGGCGGCGTGCCGTCCTCGTGGTGCAGGGCGACGATCTCGCCGTCGCGCCGGGTGGCACCGGTGGCCGGGCTCTCCACGACGAGCCGGTCGCCTGGCTGAGCGTGCATGGCCGCGCCCTCCCTCGTCAGGGGTCGGTCCGCTCTCCAGGATCGCCCGCGCTCCCCTCCGGCGCCAACGGACCGCTCAGCCCGTCGCGCAGTCCTGGCCGTCGAGCGTGAAGTCGTACGGCGCGGAGTTGCCGCCGTGCCGGGAGCCGACGAAGCCGAAGGTGACGGTGGAGCCCGCGGCGACGGAGGCGTTGTACCGCGCGGCGGTGGCGGTGACACGGGAGCCGCTCTGGGCGGCCGTGGCGTCCCACATGCGGGTGACGCGCTGGCCGTCGCCGAAGGTCCAGGCGAGCCGCCAGGTGTCCAGCGGGCGGCCGGTGGTGACGGTGACGGTGGCCTCGAAACCGTCGGTCCACTGGTCGACGACGTGGTAGCCGACCCGGCAGGCCGCCGGGTCGGGCCCGGTCGGTCCGGGCGTGCCGGCGACGGCCGAGGGGGTGCCCTGGGGCTCGGGGTCGGGGTCGTCCCCCGAGGGCACGGGCGCCTCGGTGCCGGTGAGGGACCCGCCGGGACCGGAGGCGGACGCCGAGGAGGCCGGGGCCGGGCCGTCGCCGGGGGCCTGGTCCGCCTTGTGGTCGGCGGGCGGCGGGGTGACGGCGGCGGCCGTCCGGCGGTCCGTGGCGCCGTGCGCCGCGTCGTCGGCCGCGCCGTCGAACGGCATCAGCGACACCGTCAGGGCCACCGCCGACAGCACCACGGCGGCGGCCAGCAGCCCGCCGCGCACCAGGCGCGCCCGCACCGCCCCCGGCTGCCCCGGGCCCCCGTCCGCCGCGCCGGGCGCGGGCCGGCGCGCGCCGAGGCGTACGTCGGCGGCCCGGCGGCGCCGCTCCAGATAGGCGAGGCCGCCCCAGCCGATCACGCCCTGGGCGAGGGCGACGGGCAGGGCGCCCGCGCGCGGCTGGAGGCAGGCGGCGGCCTCCGCGCAGCGGGCGCAGGTGGCGAGGTGGCGGGAGAGGTCCTCGGGGACCCTCAGGGGCGCGGCGGAGCGGGTGACCGCGTCCAGCAGCCGGGCGTAGCCGCGGCACTCGCTGTCCAGCGGCGAGTCGAGGTGGGCGCGGCGGCAGCGGTCCCGGAACAGGGCGCGCACCTGCTCCAGTCCCTCCGACACCCCGGCCGGGTCGAGGCCGAGCCGCCGGGCCACCACGACCAGGGGCAGCGCCTCCACCTCGGCCAGCCACAGCAGCGCCGCGTCCGCCTCCTGGAGGTCGCGCAGCCCGCGCAGCGCCAGCGGACGGTGCCGGGGCGGGCCCGGATAGCGGGCGGCCTGCGGGGAGTTGAGCCACAGCCGCAGGTCGTTGTCGAGCCGGTCGCCGAGCCCGGCACGCTCCCAGGCGGCCGCGGTGGTGCGCACCGCGGTCAGCATCAGCGGTACGGCGGGCAGCCGGGGCGTACGGCGGCCGCGTAACGCCCCGGCGTCGGCGGCGCGCACCTCGCGCAGGCCGAGCGCGAAGGACTCGGTGGCCAGTTCCCCGGCCGCCGCGGAACCGGAGGCGCACAGGCCGGCGTAGGAGAGCACCGCGTCCCAGCACTCGGCCGGCAGCGCGGCCTCGGCGGCGTCCTGGGGGCTCGGCTGGTCGGGCATGGGGCTCCTGCGTCCACGGGCGGGAATCGACCGGCCCCGGTCCTGGGCCCTGACGGCGGGCGGTTCGCGGGGATGCGCGAGCTTTTCACGTCCGCGGCACGGCTGACAAGGCGCGTGTCCGCCCGCCGTGGCGCACGGATGCCCGTGCGGGCGCCCGCCCGCACGTCAGCCGCTCCGTGCCCGCCTTCCGCGGCGCCCGCCGCGCGTCACCCTCCTGTGTGTCTCCCGTACACGGTCCTGGGTCGCGCCGCGCTCCGGTACGTACGCCGCGCGGGCTTCGGACGCGCCGTTCAGGCCCCGGCCCCGCTGGGCTCGGCCGCGTCCTGCCCGGTGCTCTCCCGCTCGTCGTCCCGCGCGGGCAGGCTGTCCATGAAGGAGCTGACGGAGAAGACCGCCCGGCCGGGTCCGGGCGGGCCGTAGCCGGGGGGCGAGGAGAGGCCGAAGTCGTCCATGGTGGCGCGGTAGGCCTCCAGCAGACGGATGTGGTACTCCAGCGGCGCGCCCTGCGGGTTGGCCTTGCCGAGCGGGGTGGTGGGCTCGGGGCACCAGGTGGTGAAGCGGGGCGTGATGCCGTGGGACATGAAGAAGCGCAGGCCCTCGGTGGTGGACGCGATGGCCTCGTCGACGGTGGTGAATCCGAAGGGCTCCGCCATCTCCACGCCCGCCACGAAGTTGGGGATGACGTTGCGGGCGCCGAAGATGTCGGCGGAGTCGAGGATCCGCTTGTGCCACTCGTCGCGGCCGACGTAGCGCTCCTTGCCGGGGCAGTACATCTTGAACAGATACTCGTCCCACACCTCGAAGTTGGGGTGGTAGATCTGCACGCCGTAGTCCTTGAACCGCTGCACGTCGTCCCGGGGCAGCGCCTGGGCGACGACCTTGCCGATCCAGCGGCCGGGGAAGCGCTCCTCGATGGCCTTGGCGTAGTGGCCGTAGAAGTCGGCCTCGTCGCGCCCTGCGACGGTCTTGGTGATGGCGCCGCCGGTGAGGGTGTAGGCGGTGGACGCCTTCTGGGTGTCGTACCGGTCGATGATCTCCAGCGCCTCCAGGACCTCCTCCACGTCCTTGACGCCGGTGTAGGGCCGACCGGCCGCCTTGTGCTGGCGCCAGTTGTGGTTGATGTCGCAGTACTGGCACTCCTCCTTGGCGCCGAAGTACTGGCAGACCCGGAAGACGGTGAGGTAGATCAGGTAGCCCCACTGGATGGTGGGCGCCACCTCCATCACGGACTTCCCGTTGGAGAGGGTGTGCCGGTAGTACTCCGGCATGGGCGGCACACCGACGTCGGCGATCCGCTTCCCGTCGAGGTAGAGCCCGAGCAGGCCCTCCTCGTCGGCGGCCACCCGGTAGGGCGAGGCGGGATTCACCCGTACGGAGACGACGGTGCGCCGCAGGCCGTACGGACCGCCGGTGAGGATGATCTCCTCGGGCGGGCGGCGCAGCGCGGCCTCGCCCAGCTCGGGCAGGGTGCTGTGGTCGAAGGAGAAGATGAAGTACGACTTCGGTTTCACCTCCCCGCTCTCGTTGTCGCTGAGCGCGGAGGGGTCGAAGGCCACACCGCCTCGCAGCAGGTCCTCCTTGAAGACCGCTTCGCGCGGCACGTGCGGGAAGCGCTCCATCAGATCCTCGACCAGCGCGGTACGGCTGCCCATCCCGTCTCTCCTCCCAGCTCCGACGTACGACTCCTCACGGTATGCCCCCGCGTGCGGGCGGGCGGTGCCGGGTCCCCCGCCGGCGCACGGCGCGCTCCGTCCGGCACCTCGCCGGGCAGCTCGCCCGGTACCCCGCCCACCAATTAGTATGCTCGGTTGACAAATATGGCGGGAGGGGCGGGACGATGGCCGGGGCCGTGACCAACTGGGCGGGCAACATCACCTACAGCACCGGGCGGGTGCACCGGCCCGGGTCGGCCGACGCCCTGCGGGCGCTGGTCGCCGGGAGCACGAAGGTGCGCGCCCTGGGCAGCGGGCACTCCTTCAACACGATCGCCGACCCGGGCGCCGACGGCGTGCTCCTCTCGCTCGCGGCGCTGCCGCCCGAGGTGGAGGTGGACACCGCGGCCCGCACGGTCCGGGTCGGCGGCGGGGTGCGGTACGCGCAGCTGGCCCGCCGGGTCCACGGGCACGGCCTCGCGCTGGCCAACATGGCCTCGCTGCCGCACATCTCCGTGGCCGGGTCGGTGGCGACCGGCACGCACGGCTCCGGCGTGGCCAACGGACCGCTGGCCGCCGCCGTCCGCGAGGTGGAACTCGTCACGGCGGACGGCTCCACGGTACGGATCGGGCGGGGCGACGCCCGGTTCGGCGGGGCCGTCACCTCCCTCGGGGCGCTCGGCGTCGTCACCGCGCTGGTCCTCGACCTGGAGCCGGCCTACGCCGTGGAGCAGCACGTGTTCACCGAACTCCCCCTGGAGGGGCTGGACTTCGAGGCGGTGGCCGGTGCCGCGTACAGCGTCAGCCTGTTCACCGACTGGCGGGACGCGGGGTTCCGGCAGGTGTGGCTCAAGCGGCGCACCGACCAGCCCCTCGCGGACTTCCCGTGGGCGGTGCCCGCGAAGGCCGCGCTGCACCCGGTGCCCGGGATGCCGGCGGACAACTGCACCGCGCAGCACGGCGTGCCGGGCCCCTGGCACGAGCGGCTGCCGCACTTCCGGGCGGAGTTCACCCCGAGCAGCGGCGCCGAACTCCAGTCGGAGTACCTGCTGCCGCGCGGCGACGCCCTGGCGGCCCTGCGCGCCGTCGAGGCGGTCCGGGACGCGGTGGCGCCGGTGCTCCAAACCTGCGAGGTGCGCACCGTCGCCGCCGACGGGCAGTGGCTGAGCCCGAGCCACGGACGGGACTCGGTGGCGCTGCACTTCACCTGGGTCGAGGACACCGCGGCGGTGCTCCCGGCCGTACGGCGCCTGGAGGCGGCGCTGGAGCCGTTCGGCCCGCGTCCGCACTGGGGCAAGGTGTTCACCCTGCCGGCCGCCGCGCTGCGCGAGCGCTGTCCGCGGCTGGCGGACTTCCGGGCGCTGGCCCGCGAACTGGATCCCGCCGGGAAGTTCACCAACGCCTTCGTCCGCGATCTGCTCAACGGCTGAGACGCGCGGCCGTCCCTTGATTCCTGGCGGTCCAAGGCTGCACCCTAGAGACTCTAGGCAACAGGTGTCGCTGGGACAGCCCGAGGGGACGGAACCGTATGGCCCGAGCCGGACTCACCGCCGACCGCGTCGTCGCGGCGGCGGCCGAACTCGCCGACGAGGCCGGGCTCGACGGCGTCAGCCTGTCCGCGCTGGCCCGGCGCTTCGGCGTCAAGGACGCGAGTCTGTACTCGCACGTGAAGAACCTCCAGGACCTCCGCACCCGGCTGGCCCTGCTGGCCGGCGGCGAGATGATCGAGGCCATCGCCGCGGCCGTGGCGGGCCGGGCCGGCAGGGACGCGCTGGCCGCGTTCGCCGGTGCCTACCGGGAGTACGCGCACCGGCACCCCGGCCGGTACGCGGCCACCCGGCTGCGGATCGACCCGGCCCTCGTCACCGACCTCTCCGCCATGCGGCGCACCACCGAGATCACCTACGGGATGCTGCGCGCCTACGGCCTGGAGGAACCCGACCTCACCGACGCGGTGCGCCTGCTGCGCAGCACCTTCGACGGCTTCTGCGCGCTGGAGGCCGCGGGCGGCTTCAACGCGGCCCGGGACGTGGACGCGTCCTGGGACAAGGCCGTCGACGCTCTGCACACCGCCCTCACCCACTGGCCCAGGGAGCATCCGCGACATGACTGACACCGACGGCACCCGCGCGTACCACGACGTCCGGGGCGGCGGCCCCGTCCTGCTCGTCCTGCCGGGCGGGGCCGGGCACCCGATGGGGCTCGACGCGCTGACGGCCCGCCTGGCCCGGCGCTTCACCGTCGTCACCCACGACCCGCTCGGCCTCGCCCACGGCCGCCTCGGGCTGCCCGTCGCCGACCAGCGGCCCGGGGACTGGAGCGAGAGCGCCCTCCGGGTGCTGGACGAGGTGTCGCCCGGCGGCGAGCCCGCGTACGTCTTCGGCACGAGCGCGGGCGGTGTCGTGGCCCTCGATCTGTGGGCCCGGCACCCGGAGCGGCTGCGGCACGTCGTCGCGCACGAGCCGCCCTGCGTGGCGGCACTGCCGGACGGGGCGGCGCTGCGGGCCCGCTTCCGCGAGGTCCGCGCCGTCCACCGCACGGCCGGTCCGGCGGCCGCCGCGTCCCTGCTGACCGCCGTCCTGGAGGAACGCGCCCCCGATCCCGCCCCCGGCCCCGCGCCCGCCGCCGCCCCCCAACCCCTGACCCGCGAGGAGGAACTCGCCTCCCCCATGGCGATCTTCCTGGCCCATGTCCTGGTGCCCTTCACGGCCCACGGTCTTCCCGTACGGGGCCCCGGCGCGGGCGCGTCCCTCACCCTGGCCGCAGGCGAGACCTCCCGCGGCCTGCTGCTGCACCGCACCGCGACGGCCCTCGCCGAGCGGCTGGGCGCGGGCCTCGCCGCGTTCCCCGGCGGCCATCTCGGCGCGCTCGAACACCCGGAGGACTTCGCGGACCGGCTCACCGCCGTGTTCGACCGGGCCCCGGCCCGCCCGGAGGCCGGGCGCGGCTGAGATGCCGCGCGCCCCCTGTCCGGCCCGCCGGGGACGACCATGGACAATACGTCCATGCGCATCCGAGCCGTACGCACCGCCGAACTGCCCCTGCTCCAGGACATCGAGAGGGCCGCGGGGCTGTGCTTCGCGGACGTCGGCATGCCGGAGATCGCGGCGGACGAGCCGCCCGCGCTCGACGAGCTGGCCCGCCACCAGGAGGCCGGTCTCGCCTGGGTGGCGACCGACGAAGCCGACGCCCCGGTCGCCTATCTGATCGCCGACCGCGTGGACGGCGCCCTGCACGTCGAACAGGTCTCGGTGCACCCGGCGCACGCCCGCCGCGGCATCGGCCGGTCGCTGCTGGAGCACCTGGCGGACCGTGCCAGGGCCGAGGGCGCGACCGCCCTCACCCTCACCACCTTCGCCGAGGTGCCGTGGAACGCCCCCTACTACGCGCGCTGCGGCTTCGCGCCCCTGGCCGACAGCGCGCTCACCCCCGGGCTGCGCGAGATCCGCGCCCACGAGGCCGCCCTCGGCCTGGACCGGTGGCCGCGGCTCTGCATGCGCCGCACCCTGTGACCCCGGCCGGCCGCCCCGCCGGGGCGCTCAGTCGAGGCAGAACTCGTTGCCCTCGATGTCCCGCATCAGGATGCACGACTCGTCGTACTCGTCGGCGAGCAGCACGCGGTCACGGGTCGCGCCCAGCGCCACGAGCCGCTCGCACTCGGCCTCCAGCGCGGCCAGCCGCTCCGCTCCCGCCAGCCCGGTGCCGACACGCACATCGAGGTGCACCCGGTTCTTGACGACCTTGCCCTCGGGGACGCGCTGGAAGTACAGCCGCGGCCCCACGCCCGAGGGGTCACCGCAGACGAACCCCGCGCCCTGCCGCTCGGGCGGCAGCGACCGCCCGTACGCGTCCCAGCTCCCGAACCCCTCCGGCGGCGGTGGCACGACATACCCCAGCACCTCGCACCAGAACCGGGCCACGCGCTCGGGCTCCGCGCAGTCGAACGTGATCTGAACCTTCTTGACCGTGGGCATCGGCGCACCTTAGCAGGGGAGTTCGAGCAGTTCCGGGAGTTTTTCCGGCCCTACTCCAGCATGCGTTCCGCGTCGTCCGGAACCCAGGGGAAGGGCACGTCGGGCCATCGTGCGCGGGTCCAGGGCCCGAGGTCGAGCGCGAGGACGGCGTCGCCGAAGACCCGCGGCGGCCGGTAGCGGTGGACGGTGACGTAGTGCGTGATCAGGAACGGGGCGGCGTAGGCGATGCCGGGCCCACCGGGGACGCGGATCTCCCCGTTCCCCTCCGGGGCTCCGGGCCCCGGGCACAGGTCGCACTCGTGCACGCCCAGGCAGACGTTCATCCACTGGATCTCCTGAACGGCCCTCAGCTTGTCCACGAATCCCGGGGGGACCGCTCCGGTCGGATACGGCCTGCCCGCCTCCAGCCATCCGACGTTCAGACGGGCGTACGCCGGCCGGTACCAGAGCGCGTGGAAACCCGACTCCCTGTCCGTGAAGGCGTCGTGGTCCAGGTAGGCGTACGTGCTGAGGTCCTCGTAGAACACCCCGGTGCTCAGCCTGCCGTCTCGGCGGCGGAGCGCTCCACGCAGAACTCGTTGCCCTCGGGGTCGGTGAGGACGGCCCAGCCCCGGCCGTCCGGGCGGCGGCGGTCGTCGGTCAGGGTGGCGCCGAGGGCGAGGAGGCGTTCGATCTCCTGGTCGCGGGTGCGGTCCTGGGGCTGGAGGTCGAGGTGGACGCGGTTCTTGGCCCGCTTGGGGTCGGGCACGCGGACGAACAGCAGGCCCGCGCCCTCGATCAGCGCCTCCGGGTCGCCCGGGTGGTCGTCGTCGTGCAGCGGCAGGTCCAGCACCTGGGACCAGAAGCGGGCCAGGATGTAGGGGTCGGAGCAGTCGATGGTCACATGGCGGATCCTGGAGGTCATGCGGGACATCGTGGCAGCCGCCCGGAAGCCGGTGAAACGGGTTTTCGGCGCGGCCGGAACACGTCAGGAGCAGATCGTGCCGCGCGCCGGGGGCGTGCCGTCGAGGAGGTAGGTGTCGACGGCCCCGGTCGCGCAGTCGTCGTAGCCGTAGGTCCCGGCGATCCGGGCGGCGGGACGGTCGGGGCAGCGCTCGGTTAGCGTCGTGGCATGACATGTGGCACGGGCGGCGCGGCCTCGGACGGTCCCGCCGGGACTCTCGCCGAGGCCCTGGCCGTCGGGACGGTGGTGCTCGACGGCGGGATGTCCAACCAGCTGGAGGCGGCCGGGCACGACCTCGGGGACGAGCTGTGGTCGGCCCGGCTGCTGGCGGAGCGGCCCGAGGCGGTCACCGAGGCGCACCTCGCCTATCTGGAGGCGGGCGCGGACGTGCTGATCACCGCCACCTACCAGGCCACCTTCGAGGGGCTGGCGCGGCGCGGGTTCGGCCGGGAGCGGGCCGGCGCGCTCATGGCGTCCGGTGTCGCTCTGGCGCGGGAGGCGGTGGCGCGGGCGCGGGCGCGCGGGGTGGCGCGCCCGCTCTGGGTGGCCGCGTCGGCGGGTCCCTACGGGGCGATGCTCGCGGACGGTTCGGAGTACCGGGGGCGCTACGGGCTCAGCGTCGCCGAGCTGGAGCGCTTCCACCGGCCCCGGCTGGAGGCGCTGGCCGCCGCCCGGCCCGACGTGCTCGCCCTGGAGACGGTCCCGGACACCGACGAGGCGGTGGCCCTACTGCGGGCCGTGCGGGGCCTCGGGGTGCCGGCCTGGCTGTCGTACACGGTGGACGGCTCGCGCACCCGGGCCGGGCAGCCCCTGGAGGAGGCGTTCGGCGCGGTCGCCGACGCGGACGAGGTGATCGCGGCCGGGGTGAACTGCTGTGCGCCCGAGGACGTGGCGGACGCCGTCGCGGTGGCCGCGCGGGTCACCGGCAAGCCGGTGGTGGCCTACCCCAACAGCGGGGAGAGCTGGGACGCCACGGCCCGCTCCTGGACCGGGCGCTCCACCTTCACCCCGGCCCTGGTCCACCGCTGGCGCGCCTCGGGCGCACGCCTGATCGGCGGCTGCTGCCGGGTCGGCCCGCCGGTGATCGGCCGGATCGCCCGCTCTCTGGGGGCCGGGTGACCCGCCCTCCCCTGCCCGGGGGGCCGCGGTTCACGTTCCGCGGACACCGCCCGAGCGGCGCAGGCGCCGTATCACCGCGCGGAGTTCCGCGGCGCGGGCCGGGGAGCCGTCGGCCGCGGGGGGCGGGGCGGGAAGCGCGGGCAGGGGGTCGGGGACCGCGGCGGCGGGCGGGGCGGTCCACAGGGCCAGTTCGGCGTCCCGGGGGCCGTACGCGGTGTGCGCGGGGCCGTCGCCGAAGACCCGGACCGGGTGGTCCGGGCCCCAGGCCGCCCAGCCGGGGTCGCCGTCGGCGGCGAAGCGGACCCAGGCCGCGTGCATCGCGTCGGCCAGTTCCTGCGGGGCGCCCTCGCCCGCGAGCCGGCGCGCGTCGGGGACGTCGCCGGTGTCGAAGACGAAGCCCAGTTCCAGGGCGTGGCAGGCGCCGAGGCCGGGCAGCCGGGACGGCCAGGCGAACTCGTACAGGTGGGCGGCGCCCGGCCGGGCCTCGGCCAGCCGGTGCAGGGGGCGGCGCAGCATGTGGTCGGTGACCAGCTGGCCGACGATCTCGGCGGCGCCCGCGCGGGGCCGCAGCGACCGGTAGCCGCGCACCACCTCGTGTCCGCAGTGGCAGCGGGCCATGGCACCGGCCAGGGCGACCGCGCCGAGCCGGTCGACGCGCTCGATGAGGCCGCCCGGCACCAGCCACAGCCGGTACTCGTCGCGGGTCCAGCCCATGAGCAGGTCGGCGTCGCGTGCCGCCTCCCCCTCGATCAGCGCCTCCAGCGGATCGCGCGGGACGAGGTCGCCGTCGACGACGATGCCGAAGGCGGGGCCGCCGAGGACCGGGCTGCTGAGCCTGCCCGTCTCGGCCTGGGTGCGCAGCAGCAGCTCGCGGTCGACGGCGGCGAACGCCTCGGCGGTGGCGGGCACCTTCAGCCGGGCCGCCATCCGCCGCACCATGCGCCGCACCCTGTCCCGGCCGGACGCCTCCGGCGCACCGCTCTGGAGCACGGCCCGCCGGAACAGTCCCTGGGCCTGCGGGGCGGCGATCAGGGCGCCGACGCTGATGGCGCCCGCCGACTGGCCGCACAGGGTGATCCGGCCGGGGTCGCCGCCGAAGGCGCCGATCGCCTCGTGCACCCAGCGCAGCGCGGCGAGCTGGTCGCGCAGACCGGCGTTGGCGGGGGCGTCCGGGAACAGCCCGTAGCCCTCCACACCCAGCCGGTAGTTGACGGAGACGAGGACGACCCCGTCGCGGGCGAAGGAGTGGCCCTCGTAGACGGGCACGGCCGAGGAGCCCCGGGTCAGCGCCCCGCCGTGCAGCCACACCAGCACGGGCAGCCGGGCGCCGGGGTCCGGTTCGGGCGTCCACACGTTGAGGTTGAGGCAGTCGTCGCCGGGAACGGCCGGATCGGACAGGTACGGGGCGAAGGCGTCGGAGTACGGGGGCTTGGGCGCGGTCGGGCCGTAGACCTGCGCGTCGCGCACGCCGTCCCAGGGCTCGGGCGGCTCGGGCGGCCGGAACCGCCGGGGGCCGAAGGGGGGCGCCGCGTACGGGATGCCCCGGAAGGCCGCGACCCCGTGTTCGTACCGTCCGCGTACCGCCCCGTACGGCGTTGCCACCACGGGAGCCGTCCGGTCCGCCGCCATGTGACCACCAGCCCTTCAGCGCGCTCGCACCCCGCTCGTGCGCGGGCGTCAGCGCTCGCGCACCGGTACCTCAAGAGCACCACGGCGGTGCGCGGTATTCCGCCGCTCGGGCCCGGAACGGGGCTGTCCGGAGTACGGCAGCCTGCTCGGTGCCGCTCGCGCGGCGCCCCATCGCCACCGGAGCCACCACCGGAGTCACCACCGGAGCCGACGCCGGGGTCGGCTCCGGGACCGACGCCGGGGCCCTCACCCGGGCCGTCACCGGGGCCGCCCCGCACGGCGGCGCCCGGTGCGGTCCGTGTCGCTGTCGTCGCTGCCGCTGTCGCTCAGTCGCCGTCCTCCTCCCCGTCGCGGCCCACGCCCATGAGGGCCTCGATGGCGTCGACGGCGCTGCCGTCGTGGTCGCTGCCCGCGGTGCCGTGGCCGGTCTGGAGGTTGGCCGTGCGGTCGACCTCCAGGATGGAGTCGGAGTGCGAGTTGTCCAGGACGGTGATGAGGCTGCCGGCCGCCGCGGCGGGGGCCGCACCCGCCACCAGGGCCAGGGCCAGGACGGCCGCGGTGCGCAGCCGGGGCGGGCGGGCGCTCACACGCCCACGCCTTCTTCCGCGCCCGCCTGCGCGCCCACCGCCGGTGCGCCCACGCCCGCCCGCGCGCCCGCGCGTACGGGACGCCGGTGCGCCAGGTTGCGCTCCAGCAGGCTGGTCGCGGCCTGTACGCCCACGCCGCCGGCCGCGTCCACCTCGGGCAACCGGCCGTCGGCGCGGCGCAGTTCGGCGAGCGCGGAGTCCATCGCCTGGTGGGCGGCGAACAGGCACGGGGTGCTGTAGATCGCGACGTCCACACCCAGCTCGGACAGCTCGCCCAGCGACAGGCGCGGCGACTTCCCGCCGCCGATCTGGTTGAACAGCAGCGGCTTGTCGCCGACCACGGCGCGCACCCGGCGGATCCAGTCGACGGAGCGGATCCCGTCGACCAGGATGACGTCCGCCTCGGTCGCGGCCAGCGCCTCGGCCCGCAGCAGGATGTCGGCCTCGTCGGTGGCGTCGGTCCGCGCCACCACGACCAGGTCCTGCCGGGTGGCCAGCACCTTCTCCAGCTTGGCGAGGTACTCGTCGAGCGGCAGCACCTGCTTGCCGTCGGCGTGTCCGCAGCGGCGGGGCCGCTTCTGGTCCTCCAGGATCACCCCGGACGCCCCGATGCGCTCCAGCCCCTCCACCACGTGGCAGGCGACCTCCGCGTCGACATAGCCGTCGTCGATGTCCACCAGCAGGTGGTGGGCGGGGAAGGCGCCCCGCAGCCGCTGGACGAACGCCACCATGTCCGGCCAGGCGATGAACCCGATGTCCGGCAGGCCGTAGTAGGAGGCGGCGAAGCCGAATCCGGAGACGAACATGCCGTCGTAGTGCTCGGCGGCGATCGACGCCGAGTACATGTCGTACACACCGATCAGCGGGGTGGTACCCGGCCCGGCGATCTGCGCGCGCAGCTTCTTGCCGTAGGTCAACGTGACTCCTCTGATGGGGGGTCGGGCGCGGGGCGCGCCCTCAGGAGCGGCCGGATTCCGGTGGCCGGCGGCACCCGGTCCTTTGCCGAGACATAAGCATCCCTAGACCGCACCGAGAGCGGTACTTGAGATGCCCTTTACTCACTCGGACGGGCGTACGCCGTCACCGGAGAAACGTCACTGACCGGCGTGTCGCGGAGCCGGGTTGATGAGCGCCCCGGGGACCGGCGGGAGGGCGGCGGCGTCGCGGAGGTGTCCGATTCCTTCAAGACCGGGTGCCGGGGCCGCGCCTACGGTGACGGCATGACTCCACGATTCGCCGTGGTCGGCCTGGTCGCCTCGGACCTGGCCGCCTCGCTCGCCTTCTACCGCCGCCTCGGGCTCGTCTTTCCCGAGGACGCCGAACAACAGCCGCACGTCGAGGCCGAGTTGCCCGGCGGTCTCACCCTCGCGCTGGACACCGAGGACACCGTCCGCTCCTTCCATCCGGACTGGCGCCCGCCGGCCGGGGGCGGCCGGTGCGCGCTCGCCTTCCACTGCGGCACACCCGCCGAGGTGGACGCCCTCTACGCCGACCTGGCCGGCGCCGGGTACCACGGGGAGCTGAAGCCGTGGGACGCGTTCTGGGGGATGCGGTACGCGGTCGTGCACGACCCGGACGGCAACGGCGTCGACCTGTTCGCCCCGCTGCCCGCACCCAGCGCGTAGCGCCCGCACCCCCCGCGCGGAGCCCGCGCCTGCCGAGTGGCACTCGCGGCGCTGTCAGCGCCCACCCAGAAGTCCGCTCAGCGGCATCCCGGCCAACTCCCTCACGTCCCGGGCCAGATGCGCCTGGTCGGCGAAGCCCGCGCGGAGGGCCGTCTGCGCGAACGGGACTCCGCTCCGGGCCAGTGCCAGGGCGCGCTGCAACCGCAGCACCCGGGCCAGCGTCTTGGGCCCGTAGCCGAAGGCGGCCAGGGAGTGGCGGTGCAACCAGCGCGCGCCCACGCCGAGTTCGTCGGCGGTAGCGGCGACCGGGCGGCCCGCGTCCAGCGCCGCGACCAGGCGCCGCAGCCGCGGGTCCGGCGGCCCGGTGCGTTCCGCGCGTTCCAGGGCCGCGGCCTCCAGTGCGGCGGCCGGGTCCGCCGCCGCCTCCAGGCGGGCGCGCAGCCGCCGCACCTCGGCGGCGGGCCACAGCTCGGCCAGGTCGGTCCGCCGGTCGCGCAGTTCGTGCGCGGGCACCCCGAGCCAGCCGGGCGCGGTGCCGGGGAAGAACCGCAGCCCGGTCCAGTGCGCGGGCGGGCCGCCGGGGGCGTGAGCCCGGGTGTCGGGCCCGGCGACGAGCAGCCGGCCCTCGCTCCACAGCAGGTCCATGCAGCCGTCGGGCAGGACGAGCCCTGCCCCGGCGCCGGACCCGCCGGGTGTCTTCGTCCACAGCACCGCGCCCGGCAGCCGCGCGGGCCGCTCGGCGTACCCGCCCGGCGCCCGGCCGGCGCGCACGGACGCGGGCGCGGGCGCAGGAGCGGGCGCAGGCGCAGGAGCGTGCGCGGGAGCGGGGGCCGCACGCGCCCCGCGCGCCGCCTCCACAGCGTCCGCCGGGACCACGGGGACCACCGAGTTCACCGGCTCCGGCGAGGCCACCGGGCCCACCGGGCCCACCGGACGGGCGCCGTACACCCTGCTCACCCGCCCGCGCGCGCCGCCCCCGCGCGCGCCGTCCGCGTCCGGTGCTCCTGCGGGCTGACGCCGTAGGAGCGTTTGAACGCCGTGGAGAGCGCGAAGGCGCTGCCGTAGCCGACCAGGCGGGCGACGGCGGCGATGGTGTCGTCGGTGTCGCGCAGCCGGTCGGCGGCCAGCGCGAGCCGCCAGTTCGTCAGGTACGCCATCGGCGGCTCCCCGACCAGCGCGGTGAAGCGGCGGGCCAGCGCCGCCCTGGACACCCCGGCCTTCGCGGCGAGCGCGGCGACCGTCCAGGGGTGCGCCGGGTCGTCCTGGACGAGCCGCAGCACCGGGCCGACGACCGGGTCGGCGAGCGCCCCGTACCAGGCGGGCGCCGCCGCGTCGGGCCGGGCGAACCAGGTCCGCAGCGCGGCGATGACCAGCAGGTCGAGGAGCCGGTCGAGGACGACCTCCTGGCCGGGCTCGTCGCGCACGATCTCGTCGGCGAGCACCGGGGTGAGCGGGCACGTCCACATGTCCGAGGCCAGGGTCAGCAGCGGGGGCAGCGCGTCCAGCAGCCGGCCGTTGATCTCGCCCTTCATGAGGTAGGTGCCGATCAGCACCACCGTGCCGCCGTCGAGGCGGTCGCCCCAGGTGCGTACGCCGAGGTCCATGGAGCCGTTCAGCGAACGGCCGTCGGGGTAGGCGCACTCGCCGCCGGGCAGGATCAGCGCCTGCGGGGCGGTGCCGGGATCGTCGGCGCAGGTGTACGGGCCGGGGCCGCGCGCGATGGCCAGGTCGCCGGGGCCCAGCCGCACCCGCTCGCCGGTGTCCGGCATGATCCAGGCGTGGCCGCGGATCATCAGCATCACCGTGAGCGGGGCCTCGTCCTCGACGCGTACGGCCCACGGCGGGTCGAGGCAGGCGCGGATCATGAAGGCGCCGCGCGCGCGGGGGCCCTCCAGGAGGCCGGCGAGTGCGTCCATGGGGACAGCGTAGACGCGCGCTTATGCGGGTGAGCGGTTCGGCGATGGATCCCGTGCGGGGCAGGGCAGTTGACTGCTCCCATGACACAGAACACGCAGGGCACGGACGGTACAGAGGTCGGGCAGGGCACGCAGGACGCGGTCCGTGCGGCGGGCACGGGCGGGGCGCGGGCGGCGACGGTGGTGGTCACCGGCGCGTCCGGCCGTACGGGGAGCCGGGTCGCCGCGGCGGCCGCGGCGGCGGGGCTGACGGTGCGGGCGGCGTGCCGGGCGCAGGGATTCGACTGGCACGACGAGACGACCTGGGCGCCGGTGCTGCGCGGCGCGGACGCCGCCTACCTGATGTATCCGTCGGACATCGGCGCGCCGGACGCGGCACAGCGGGTGGGGAGCCTGGCCCGCGAGGCGGTCGCGCTCGGGGTGGAGCGGCTGGTGCTGCTGTCGGCGCGGGGCGAGGAGCAGGCCCTGCCCGCCGAGGAGGCGCTGCGCGCTTCGGGGGCCCGGTGGACGGTGGTGCGCGCCGCGTGGTTCGCGCAGAACCTCAGCGAGGGCCCGCTCCTCACGGAGCTGCGGGAGAGCGGGGAACTGGTGTTCCCGGCCGGTGACGTGCGCGAGCCGTTCGTCGACGTACGGGACATCGCGGACGTCGTCGTGACGGCGCTGACCTCGGGCGACCGCTGGACCGGGCGGATCGTCGAGGTGTCCGGGCCGCGGCTGCTGACGTTCGGCGAGGCGGTCGCGGAAGTCGCCGCCGCCGCCGGGCGCGAGCTGGTGTACCGGCCGGTGCCGGCGCGGGCGTACGGGGAGGCGCTGGCCGGGTTCGGGGTGCCCGCCGAGGAGGTGGAGTTCCTGGTCGGTCTGTTCGGGACGCTGCTGGACGGGCGCAACGCGCACCTGTCGGACGGGGTGCGGCAGGTGCTGGGGCGCGCGCCGCGCGACTTCGCCGACTTCGCCCGGGAGGCGGCGGCCGCCGGGGTGTGGAAGCAGCCCTGACCGCGCCCCGGGGCGGTCACTTGTCGGGCTGGGCGCCGTCGCTGTCGTCCTTGTGCGGGCCGCGCACGTGGGCGCTGCGGGCGTGGGCGCGCAGGCGCGCGGTCACGTCCTCCGGGGGCAGGAAGCGCGACCAGCGCTCGGGGAACTCGGAGGGCATGTCGGCGTCGTCGGTCTCGTCCATGTCGTCCATGTCCTCCAGGCCGTCCGGGTCGCCGAGGGATGCGCGGTACGCCTCGCGGGCGGCGGCGGCGCGTGCGACGTACTCGGCGATCTGCGCCTCGCGCACCCGCTCGTTGGCGGCGCGGGCCGCGGCGGTCGCGGCGGCCGGCCAGACCCGGTCGATGGCGGCGTTGACCGCGGCCCCGACGAGGACGGCGAACGCGGACACACCGATCCACAGCAGCACGGCGACCGGCGCGGCCAGCGATCCGTAGATGGTGGGGCCCTCGACGGTGCTGGTGAGGTAGATGCGCAGCAGGAAGCTGCACACCACCCACATGGCCAGGGCCACCAGCGCGCCGGGCACGTCCTCGATCCAGGGGGAGCGCACGGGGACGGACACGTGGTAGAGCGTGGTCAGGAAGGCGACCGACAGGACGATGACCACCGGCCAGTACAGGACCTGCACGACGGTCGTCGACCACGGCACGATCCGTACCACCGCGTCCGGTCCCGCCACCATCAGCGGCAGCGCGACCGACCCGATGAGCAGGGCGACGACGAAGAGCAGGAAGGCCATCAGGCGGGTCCTGACGATGCCGCGCACCCCGTCCAGGCCGTACATCACGGTGATCGTGTCGATGAAGACGTTGACCGCGCGGGAGCCCGACCACAGCGCGAACACGAACCCGATGGAGATCACGTCCGGGCGGCCGCCCTGCATCACGTCCCGCAGGATCGGCTGGGTGATCTCCTTGACGCCCTGGTCGGACAGGACGGTGCGGGAGGCGTCCATGATGTTGCGCTCCAGGCTGGCGATGGTGTGCGCGCCGGTCCAGGAGTCGACGTAGAAGAGCAGGGCGATCAGGCTGAGCAGCAGGGGCGGCACGGAGAGCAGGGTGAAGAACGCGGCCTCGGCGGCGAGGCCGAGGATGCGGTACTCCATGCACGAGTTGACGGTGTCCTTGAGCAGCAGCCAGGCGGTCCTGCGCTTGGAGACGTTCCGGTAGAGGGCGCGGGCCCGGTGGAAACGGCCGGTCGGCCTGTCGGGGGTGTCACTGGCTGGCTGCACGACCCAAAGGTATCCCTGTCCCGGCCCGTCCCCCTCATCCACGGGCGCCGCTCCGCGATCTTCGGCGGTCCGCCGCCGCCCCGGCGGGGGACGGTACGGCGCCCCGCCGGGCCCGGTGCCCGTCCGGGGCCGCCGATGTGGTGACGGCGGTCGTGGCGCGGGTAGGTTCCGTGCCATGGCAGCCAGCACTCATTCCGTGACCAACCAGGTGCCGCCGCTGGTCGGCTACGACCTCTTCGCCGCCGACCGGGCCCTGTCCGAGGCGGTCGGGCGGCATGTCGCCCCCGGTCTGCTCGACGAGGTGCGCGCCGAGCTGTCGGCGCTCGGCCGGGCCGCGGGCTCGGCCCAGGTCCAGGAGTGGGGCGCGCAGGCGAACGAGAACCCGCCCCGGCTGCGCACCCACGACCGCTACGGCCGGCGGATCGACGAGGTGGACTTCCACCCGGCCTGGCACCGGCTGCTCGGCAAGGGCGTCTCGGCCGGTCTGACGGCCGCCTGGACCCGGCCCGCCGGTCAGGTGCGGCGGGCGGCGGCCTTCCTGGTGTGGACGCAGGCCGAGGCGGGCAACTGCTGCCCGCTGTCGATGACCCACGCGGCGGTGCCCGCGCTGCGCGCCGACCCCGCGCTGGCCGCCGAGTGGGAGCCGCGGCTGACGTCCATGGTGTACGACCGCGGGCTGCGTCCGGCCGCGCGGAAGGCCGGCGCCCTGTTCGGGATGGCCATGACGGAGAAGCAGGGCGGCAGCGATGTGCGCGCCGGTACGACGCGGGCCCGGCCGCTGGCCGAGGACGGCACCTACGAGCTGCGCGGGCACAAGTGGTTCTGCTCGGCGCCGATGTCGGACGGCTTCCTGGTGCTCGCACAGGCTCCCGGCGGGCTGACCTGCTTCCTCGTGCCCCGGGTGCTGGCGGACGGCACGCGCAACGTGTTCCTGGTCCAGCGGCTGAAGGACAAGCTGGGCAACCGGTCCAACGCCTCCGCCGAGGTCGAGTTCGACGGGACGTGGGCGCGCCGGGTCGGCGAGGAGGGGCGCGGGGTGTCCGTCATCATCGAGATGGTGGCGGCGACCCGGCTGGACTGCGCGCTCGGCTCGGCGGGGCTGATGCGGCAGGCGGTGGCGCAGGCGGTGCACCACTGCACGTACCGGGAGGCGTTCGGCGGGCCGCTCGCCGGCCGGCCGCTGATGCGCAACGTACTGGCCGACCTGGCGCTGGAGTCGGAGGCGGCCACCGTGCTGGCCCTGCGGCTCGCGGCGGCCCGGGACGACGACGGCGAGCAGGAGCGGGCGCTGCTGCGGATCGCGGTGCCGGTGGCCAAGTACTGGGTGACCAAGCGGTGCGCGCCGGTCGTGGTGGAGGCCGCGGAGTGCCTGGGCGGCAACGGGTACGTGGAGGAGTCCGGACTGCCCAGGCTGGTGCGGGAGTCGCCGCTGAACTCGGTCTGGGAGGGCGCGGGCAATGTGCAGGCGCTGGACGTGCTGCGGGCGCTGCGGCGCGAGCCGCGGGCGTTCGACGCCTTTCTGCGCGAGGTGGGTCTGGCGCGCGGCGCCGACCACCGGCTCGACGCCGCCGTCAAGGACCTGCTCACCGAACTGGCCGACCTGGACGGCATCGAGGCGCGCGCCCGGCGGGTGGTGGAGCGGATGGCGCTGGTCCTCCAGGGCGCGCTGCTCGTCCGGTACGCACCGCCCGAGGTCGCCGACGTGTTCTGCGCCTCCCGCCTCGGCGGCGACCACGGCACGGCGCTGGGCACCCTCCCGCACACGCTGGACCTGGCCGCGCTGGTGGAACGCGCCCGCCCGGTGGTCTGAGCGCGGCGGGTCACGGAGGGGCGCGGGGGGCGCGGGGGTGCGTCGGGGCGCGGCGAGGGCGGCGGGCGGCCGGAACACCGGCGGCCGGGCGCGTACGGGTGGTGGCCGGGACCGGGCCCGCGCCGCGCCGAACCCCTGCCGCGCCGACCCCCTGTACCTCCTCCGCCTCCGTCTCCACCTCCTCACGTGCCTCCTCACGTGCCTCCTCGCGGTGCACCGGTCCGGGCGCGGCGCGGTGGGTTCGGCCGCCGAGGTGTCCGGCGGCCCGGCACGCACAGTGACCGTCCGGACCGAGATGCCGTGGGTGCGGCGCTGTCCGGGCGTACTGCTCGAACACCGGCCCGACCGGTGCGGTGAGAACACCGGGGCGCGCGTGCCGCTCCCCCGCGACCGGCGCGATCTGCTGCCGTACCCGGCCGCTCCCGCGGTGTGCCGGGGCCGGGCGGCGTCCGCCGTGTCCCGAAGAGGGCGGCGGGGCAAGGAATCCAGGGGTGCGGGCACGGCATCTCGGGGCCGTTTGCCGGGTCTTCGCCATACGGCGCGCCGGACTGCCGTAGCATCACTGTGGGTCGCCCCATCCGCTCCTCGCTCAACGCTGGGAACCCGCGGCGCAGTTGGCCCGCCCGGTCGGCAGGCGTCCCGGAGGCGAACCGAGCCCTGGACTAGGGGGGTTGGATGAAGCAACGCGGGCGACACCGCCGGCGCAGGCAGGGCAGGGCGCTGCGCGCCGTGCTGGCCGGTGCCGGACTGGCCCTGACCGCCGCCGCCACGCTGATCAGCGCCTCGCAGGCCACGGTCACCGACGATCCCGGCGCGCTCAGGCCGCTCACGTCGGCCGCCGAACTGGGCGGGCTGCGGCTGACCGAACAGCCCGTCCCGGCCGGTTCGCTGGACCGGCTCGCCGCGGCGATGGGCCGACCGGTCGACGCGGGCACGGTGCTCGGCGACACCGACCGCACCCTGCGCGACGCCGACGACTGCACGGGCACGGAGCGCAGGGCCCTGCCCGTCGAGCCGTCGGCCGCCCGCGCGTACTGCTGGGACACCGAGGACGCCGAGGACGCGGAAACCCGGGAATGGCGGCCGCAGTCGGTGGCCACCTCCGGGGACGCGGACGGCGGCAGCCGGTGGGGCGCGCACCGGGTGATCCTGTCCGGCTGGACGCACCGCGGCGACGACGCGGACCCCCGCCGTATGGCCAAGGTGGCGTTCGTCGACGCCGCCGACCCGGCCCGCCTCACCTACACCTGGGCGCTGCTCGCCGTCCCGGTGGACGGCGGACGCGACTACCGCGCGCTCGCCTCCCGTGTGTCGGGCATGGTCCGCTACCGGGACAAGCTGCTGGTCACCGCCTCCGGCGACGGCCGGCAGGCGCTCTACGTCTACGACCTGCGCCGCATCCAGCGCGCCACCGTCACCGAGGACGCCGTCGGCCGGGTGCCGGGCGGCTGGTCCGCGCACGGCTACCGCTGGGTGCTCCCGGCGGTAGCCACCTACCGTCCGGCCGAGGGCGCCTGCGGCCGACCGGCGAGCGCGGCCGGTTCGTCCGGTTCATCCGGTACGGCCGGCACGTCCCGGGCATCCGGCGCATCCGGCCGGGACGGCGTCGCCCCGGCCTGCCCGAGCAGCCTCTCCCTGGATAGCAGTTCCGTACCGGACAGCCTGGTCGCGGGCGAGACGACCCGCACGGACGGCGACCGGCGCACCCGGCTGTGGCGCTACTCCTTCAGCGCGGACCCGGCCCGCTCCGGGCTGCTGGCCGCCGACGCCACCGGGACGGTCCGGGCGGAGGAGGCGTACGAGACGGATGCGCCGGGCGTGCGCGGGGTGCTGTCGCACCGCACGGGCCCGGCCGGCCACACCGACTGGTACCTGGGCCGGACGGCCGGGAAGCGGGGCGGGCACGGCACGCTGTGGCGGCAGGACACCCAGGGCGCCGAGGCGACCGAGTGCGGCACCTCGGACGACACGCACCGCTGCTGGGGCGACGGCGTCGGCTCCCTGTCCTACGCTCCGGCGACCGGCGAACTGTGGTCGGTGTCCGGGCGGACCCTGTTCGCGGTGCCGCTGTCCGCACTCGAACACGAGCTGCACTAGACCCACCGGGGCGGCCCGGCCCGCGCGATCGACAGGAGCCCCGGCCGGATGATTCCCTGGCCGGCATGACGAACATCGCCGTGACCACCTGGTCCCTGGAGCAGACCGCGCCGACCGACCTGCTGCCGGCCAGCGCGCCCGAGGGGGACGTCCGGATCGTCCGCGCCGAGGTGCCCTCCCCCGAGTTCAACCGCTTCCTGTACGCGTCGGTGGGCGGCGACATCCGCTGGACGGACCGGCTCGGCTGGACGTACGCGCGGTGGCGGGAGTACCTGGAGCGTCCGGCGGTCGAGACCTGGGTGGCGTACGACCGGGGCACACCGGCGGGCTACATCGAGCTGGAGGCACAGGACGACGGGGTCGTGGAGATCGTCTACTTCGGCCTGATCCCCGCCTTCCGGGGCCGCCGGATCGGCGGGCACCTGCTGTCGTACGGCACCGCCCGCGCCTGGGACCTGGCGGACCGCTGGCCGGGACTGGCGCCGACCAAGCGGGTGTGGGTGCACACGTGCAGCGAGGACGGCGAGCACGCGATGGACAACTACCAGCGGCGCGGGTTCGTCCTGTTCGACACCAAGGTCGAGGAGGAGCCGGCGCTCACCGCTCCGGGCCCCTGGCCTGGCGCGTTCCCGGCCTGAGGGCCACCCGCCCACGGCCCGTTCCCGGGCCGGACAACCGCTTTCCCCACCGCGGCTCCACTGTGACCGACGACACCCTTGTCCACACTCCGGGACAAGGGTGTCCACACTTTGGATAAAGGTGGACTGTGTCCAGATCGCCGTGCCACGCTGCCGTCATGTCTGGAACTGGAACCGCCTTGGTGAGCCGACGGCACGTCGACCACGGCCGCATGTCCAGCGCCATCTGTCCGGCGAGCTGACTCGCCCGCAGTGGCCTGGGGCCACGGGCACAGCACCACCGGATCTTCAGCCTCCTCCCTCCCGAGCGCAATGACGCGCCTGCCTGCCTGACTGCCCATGCGCCCGCATCCGCGCAGGTCAGAGCCGCATCTTCCGCTGTCCCGAAGGACGTATCACCATGGCCGCCGCCGCTTCACAGAACTCCGTCGCGCCCCGCCGCAAGGTGAGCCGCCACCGTGGCGAGGGCCAATGGGCCGCGGGGCACCTGACCCCGCTCAACGGCAACGAGCAGCTCAAGAAGGACGACGACGGTCTCAATGTGCGGACACGCATTGAGACGATCTACTCCAAGCGCGGATTCCACGCCATCGACCCCAACGACCTGCGGGGGCGCTTCCGTTGGTGGGGGCTGTACACCCAGCGCCGCCCCGGGATCGACGGCGGGCGCACCGGCCTCCTGGAGCCCGAGGAGCTGGAGGACGAGTACTTCATGATGCGCGTCCGCATCACGGGCGGACGGCTCACCACCGAGCAGCTGCGGGCCATCGGCGAGGTCGCCGAGACCTACGCGCGGGGCACCGCGGACATCACCGACCGGCAGAACATCCAGTTCCACTGGGTGCGCATCGAGGACGTGCCCGCCATCTGGGAGCGCCTGGAGGCGGTCGGGCTGTCCACCACCGAGGCGTGCGGCGACTGCCCGCGCGGCATGCTCGGCTCCCCGGTCGCGGGTGTCGCCGAGGACGAGATCATCGACGGCACGGCGGCCCTGGACGAGATCGTCCGCCGCTACATCGGCGACCCGCGCTTCTCCAACCTGCCGCGCAAGTTCAAGACGGCCGTCTCCGGCTCGCCGCTCCTCGACGTGGCGCACGAGATCAACGACATCTCCTTCGTCGGCGTGATCCACCCCGAGCACGGCCCCGGCTTCGACCTGTGGGTCGGCGGCGGCCTGTCCACCAACCCCCGGTTCGGGGTGCGGCTGGGCGCCTGGGTGCCCGAGGCCGAGGTGCCCGACGTCTGGGAGGGCGTCACCTCGATCTTCCGCGACTACGGCTACCGGCGGCTGCGCAACCGGGCCCGGCTGAAGTTCCTGATCGCCGACTGGGGCGCGGAGAAGTTCCGCCAGGTGCTGGAGGACGAGTACCTCGGGCGCAAGCTGATCGACGGGCCCGCGCCCGAGATGCCCGCCCGGCAGTGGCGCGACCACATCGGCGTGCACCGCCAGAAGGACGGCCGCTTCTACGTCGGTTTCGCCCCGCGCGTGGGCCGGATGGACGGCTCGCTGCTCACCAAGGTCGCCGCGCTGGCCGAGGAGCACGGCTCCGGGCGGGTCTCCACCACCGTCGAGCAGAAGATGATCGTCCTGGATGTGCCCCAGGACCGGGTCGACTCGCTGGTCGACGGTCTTGAGGCGCTGGACCTGCGGGTCAGCCCCTCCCCCTTCCGGCGCGGCACCATGGCCTGCACGGGCATCGAGTTCTGCAAGCTCGCCATCGTGGAGACCAAGGAGCGCGGCAGCGACCTCATCGACGAACTGGAGCGCCGGCTGCCCGACTTCGAGGAGCCGGTCACCATCAACCTCAACGGCTGCCCGAACGCCTGCGCCCGTATCCAGACCGCGGACATCGGTCTCAAGGGGCAGTTGGTCACCGACGCCGAGGGCAACCAGGTCGGCGGCTACCAGGTGCACCTGGGCGGCGCGCTCGGCCTCGAACCGTCCTTCGGCCGCAAGGTCCGCGGTCTGAAGGTGACCTCCGCCGAACTGCCCGACTACATCGAGCGGGTCCTCAAGCGCTTCCAGGCGGAGCGCGCGGACGGCGAGCGCTTCGCGGCCTGGGCGGCACGGGCCTCGGAAGAGGCCCTGTCGTGAGCGAGCGGGCCGCGCCCTTCTACTGCCCCTACTGCGGCGAGGAGGACCTGCGTCCCGGAGAGCAGGGCCACGGCGCCTGGGAATGCGGGGCGTGCAACCGGGCCTTCCAGCTGAAGTTCCTCGGGCTGCTGGCCCGGGGCTTCACGGGAAGTGCCGACGACGGAGGGGACAAGCGCACATGACGGCCGTTCAGGACGAGTGCACGGACGAGGAGTTGAAGGAGCTGGCCGAGCGGGCGGGCCGCGAGATGGAGGACGCCTCCGCGCCGGAGATCCTCCGGTGGGCCGCCGACACCTTCGGCGAGCGGTTCTGCGTGACCTCCTCCATGGAGGACGCGGTCGTCGCCCACCTCGCCTCCCGGGCCATGCCCGGCGTGGACGTGGTGTTCCTCGACACCGGCTACCACTTCCCGGAGACCATCGGCACCCGCGACGCGGTCGAGGCCGTGATGGACGTGCGCGTCATCACCCTCACCCCGCGCCAGACGGTCGCCGAGCAGGACGCCGAGTACGGTCCGAGGCTGCACGACCGCGACCCCGACCTGTGCTGCGCGCTGCGCAAGGTGGGCCCGCTCCAGGAGGGCCTGGCGGGCTACCGGGCGTGGGCGACCGGGCTGCGCCGCGACGAGTCCCCGACCCGGGCGCACACCCCCGTGGTCGGCTGGGACGAGAAGCGGCGCAAGGTCAAGGTCTCCCCGATCGCCCGCTGGACCCAGGACGACGTGGACGCCTACGTCACCGAGCACGGCGTGCTCACCAACCCGCTGCTGATGGACGGCTACGGCTCCGTCGGCTGCGCGCCCTGCACCCGCAGGCTGCTGGCGGGCGAGGACGCGCGCGCCGGCCGCTGGGCGGGCCGCGCCAAGACCGAGTGCGGACTGCACGGCTGACCGTGACCGAGATACAGGAGACACACGTGACGACCGGAGCCACCGTCTGGCTCACGGGTCTGCCGAGCGCCGGCAAGACCACCATCGCGCACGAGCTGGCCACCCGGCTCCGCGAGGAGGGCCACCGCGTCGAGGTCCTCGACGGCGACGAGATCCGCGAGTTCCTCTCCGCGGGCCTCGGCTTCGACCGCGCGGACCGGCACACCAACGTGCAGCGCATCGGCTTCGTCGCCGAACTGCTCGCCCGCAACGGCGTCCTCGCGCTGGTCCCGGTGATCGCGCCGTACACGGAGAGCCGGGACGCGGTGCGCACGCGGCACGTGAAGAACGGCACGGCCTATGTCGAGGTCCATGTGGCGACCCCGGTCGAGGTGTGCTCCGTACGCGATGTGAAGGGCCTGTACGCCAAGCAGGCGGCGGGCGAGCTGACCGGTCTGACGGGCGTCGACGACCCCTACGAGGAGCCGGTGTCGCCCGATCTGCGGATCGAGTCGCAGCACCAGAGCGTGCAGGAGTCCGCGGCATCGGTGTACGCGCTGCTCAGCGAAAGGGGACTGGCATGACGACGACCGTCACCGAGACCGAGGAGGGCACGGCCGGGCCGTACGCCCTCTCGCATCTGGACGCGTTGGAGTCGGAGGCGGTGCACATCTTCCGTGAGGTGGCGGGGGAGTTCGAGAATCCGGTGATCCTGTTCTCCGGGGGCAAGGACTCGATCCTGATGCTGCGTCTGGCGTTGAAGGCGTTCGCTCCGGCGCCGGTGCCGTTCGCGCTGCTGCATGTGGACACCGGTCACAACTTCCCCGAGGTGCTGGCCTACCGGGACCGCACGGTCCAGCGGTACGGGCTGCGGCTGCATGTGGCGTCGGTGCAGGACTACATCGACCGGGGTGTGCTGCGCGAACGCGCGGACGGGACGCGCAATCCGCTGCAGACCCTGCCGCTGACGGAGAGGATCCGCACCGAGCGGTTCGACGCGGTGTTCGGCGGGGGGCGCCGCGACGAGGAGAAGGCACGGGCCAAGGAGCGGGTGTTCTCACTGCGCGACGAGTTCTCCCAGTGGGACCCGCGCCGCCAGCGCCCCGAGCTGTGGAACCTCTACAACGGACGCCACGCACCGGGCGAGCACGTACGCGTGTTCCCGCTGTCGAACTGGACCGAGCTGGACGTGTGGCAGTACATCGCCCGCGAGGACATCGACCTGCCCGCCATCTACTACGCGCACGAACGCGAGGTGTTCGAGCGGGGCGGGATGTGGCTGACCGCCGGACAGTGGGGCGGCCCGCGCCAGGGCGAGAGGGTGGAGAAGCGGCAGGTCCGCTACCGCACGGTCGGCGACATGTCCTGCACCGGCGCCGTCGACTCCGACGCCACCACCATCGAGAAGGTCATCACCGAGATCGCCGCCTCCCGCCTCACCGAACGCGGCGCCACCCGCGCCGACGACAAGCTCTCCGAAGCCGCGATGGAAGACCGCAAACGCGAGGGGTACTTCTAGAGATGACCACCGTGACACCCGAACACCTCGCGGCCACCACCCTGCTGCGCTTCGCCACCGCCGGATCCGTCGACGACGGCAAGTCCACCCTCGTCGGCCGCCTCCTGCACGACTCCAAGTCCGTCCTGACCGACCAGCTCGAAGCCGTCGAACGCGCCTCCGCCGGCCGCGGCCAGGACGGACCCGACCTGGCCCTGCTCACCGACGGCCTGCGCGCCGAGCGGGGAGCAGGGCATCACCATCGACGTCGCCTACCGCTACTTCGCCACGCCCCGGCGCCGGTTCATCCTGGCCGACACTCCGGGGCATGTGCAGTACACGCGGAACATGGTCACCGGTGCCTCCACCGCCGAACTGACCGTGATCCTGGTCGATGCCCGCAACGGTGTCGTCGAGCAGACCCGCCGTCATGCCGCGATCGCCGCTGCTGCGGGTGCCGCACGTGGTGCTGGCGGTGAACAAGATGGACCTGGTGGGCTACCGGGAGCCGGTGTTCGCGGCCATCGCGAAGGAGTTCACGGCGTACGCGACCGAGCTGGGCGTCCCCGAGGTCACGGCCGTCCCGATCTCCGCGCTGGCCGGGGACAACGTGGTGGAACCCTCCGCGGTCATGGACTGGTACGGCGGACCCACCGTCCTCGAACACCTGGAGACCGTCCCGGTCAGCCACGACCTGGCGCACTGCCACGCCCGGCTGCCCGTGCAGTACGTGATCCGGCCGCAGACCGCCGAGCACCCCGACTACCGCGGGTACGCCGGGCAGATCGCCGCGGGCTCCTTCCGCGTCGGTGAGGAGGTCACCGTGCTGCCCTCCGGGCGCACCTCGCGGATCTCCGGCATCGACCTGCTGGGCGAACCGGTCGAGGCGGCCTGGACGACGCAGTCGGTGACGGTGCTGCTGGAGGACGACATCGACGTCTCGCGCGGCGACCTGATCGTGCCGAGCCAGGACGCGCCGGCCACCACCCAGGACGTCGAGGCGACCGTCTGCCATGTGGCCGACGCCCCGCTGACCGTCGGCCACCGGGTGCTCCTCAAGCACGGCACCCGCACGGTCAAGGCGATCGTCAAGGACATCCCGTCCCGGCTCACCCTGGACGACCTGTCGCTGCACCCGCACCCGGGACAGCTCGCCGCCAACGACATCGGCCGGGTCAAGATCCGCACCGCCGAGCCCCTGCCGGTCGACTCCTACGCCGACTCGCGCCGCACCGGCTCCTTCATCCTGATCGACCCCGCCGACGGCACCACCCTGACCGCGGGCATGGTCGGCGAGTCGTTCGCCGCGCCCGACCCCGTCAAGGACGCCGCCGACGAGGGCGGCTGGGACTTCTGACGATGAACTGCTTCGATTACTACTCGCTGTTCGCCAAGGAGGGCGGCCGGGTCGGCAGCGGTGCCCTCGGCAGCGGGCAGGGCGGAGTGGCGCGATGTGTGCGCTGACGTACGCGCACCGCTCGCGCGCCCTCACCCCCCACCGCAGTAGACGAAGACCTGCCGACCTCCCGGCCACGACCTGAGAGACCGTGACCGCCGGGCCTCCGAGAGGACAGCCTCCCGTGCCTGTCAACCGCTCGACCACCTTGCGCCGCGGCCTCGCCGTGGCCACCGCGCTTCCGCTGCTCGCCCTGGCTGCCTGCAGCTACGGCTCCAAGGCCGCGGACGACCCCGCCGACCAGAAGATCGCGGCGGGCGCCCAGAAGACCGACGGCCTGGACTCCGTCAAGATCGGCTACTTCGGCAACGTGACCCACGCGACCGCCCTGGTGGGGGTGCAGAAGGGCTTCTTCCAGAAGGCGCTGGGCGCCACCAAGGCCAAGTACCAGGTCTTCAACGCCGGTCCGTCCGAGATCGAGGCGCTGAACTCCGGTTCCGTCGACATCGGCTGGATCGGCCCGTCCCCCGCGATCAACGGCTACACCAAGTCGGACGGCAAGAGCCTGCGCATCATCGGCGGTTCGGCCTCCGGCGGCGTCAAGCTGGTGGTGAACCCGGACAAGATCAAGTCCGTCGCGGACGTCAAGGGCAAGAAGATCGCCACCCCGCAGCTGGGCAACACCCAGGACGTGGCGCTGCTCAACTGGATCGCCGAGCAGGGCTGGAAGGTCGACGCGCTAAGCGGCAAGGGCGACGTGTCGGTGGTCCGCACCGACAACAAGGTCACCCCGGACGCCTACAAGGCCGGTTCCCTGGACGGCGCCTGGGTGCCGGAGCCGACCGCCTCCAAGCTGGTCGCCGAGGGCGCCAAGGTGCTGCTGGACGAGTCCGCGCTGTGGCCGGACAAGAAGTTCGTGATCACGAACATCATCGTGTCGCAGAAGTTCCTGAAGGCGCACCCCAAGGCCGTCGAGGCGGTCCTGAAGGCGTCCGTCGACACCAACAAGTGGATCAACGCCAACCCGGACGAGGCGAAGGCGGCGGCCAACAAGCAGCTCGCGGCCGACTCCGGCAAGGCACTGCCCACCGACATCCTCGACCCGGCGTGGCAGTCCATCAAGATCACCGATGATCCGCTGGCCGCCACCCTGGAGAGCCAGGCGCAGCACGCCGTGAAGGCCGGCCTGCTCAAGCAGCCCGAGCTGAACGGCATCTACGACCTCACCCTCCTGAACAAGGTGCTCAAGGCCGAGGGCGAGCCCACCGTCAGCGACGCCGGTCTCGGCGTCAAGCAGCACTCCTAGCCCACGAGTTCCCAGGAGGTGACGACCATGGCCACGACCACTCTCGCCAAGGCCCCCGAGGCCGTCGAACACGCGGCACGCCTCGAGCATGTCTCGAAGTCCTTCGCGGCTCCGCGCGGGCAGCAGCTCGTGCTGGACGACATCAGTCTCGATGTCGCCCCGGGCGAGTTCGTCACCCTCCTGGGGGCCTCGGGGTGCGGCAAGTCCACCCTGCTGAACCTGGTGGCGGGTCTGGACCGGCCCAGCGCCGGGTCCATCACCACGGACGGCCGGCCCGCGCTGATGTTCCAGGAGCACGCCCTGTTCCCGTGGCTGACCGCGGGCAAGAACATCGAACTGGCCCTGCGGCTGCGGGGCGTGACCAAGCAGGACCGGCGCGGCCGCGCCGAGGAACTGCTCGCGCTGGTCCGGCTCTCGGGCGCGTACGGCAAGCGGGTGCACGAGCTGTCGGGCGGGATGCGGCAGCGGGTGGCGCTGGCCCGCGCGCTCGCCCAGGAGAGCAACCTGCTGCTGATGGACGAGCCGTTCGCCGCGCTCGACGCCATCACCCGGGACGTGCTGCACGACGAGCTGACCCGGATCTGGCAGGAGACCGGCGTCTCGGTGCTGTTCGTGACGCACAACGTGCGCGAGGCGGTGCGGCTCGCGCAGCGCGTGGTGCTGCTGTCCTCCCGGCCGGGGCGGGTGGCCCGCCAGTGGACGGTGGACATCCCGCAGCCGCGCCGCATCGAGGACGCGCCCGTCGCGGAACTGTCCCTGGAGATCACCGAAGTACTGCGTGGGGAGATCCGCCGCCATGGCCAGCACTGAGACGACACCGGCGCGCGACGCCGAACCGGACGGCCGGGACGAGGGCCTGGGCGGGGTCGAGGCCGGACTCGACGCGCTGGAGGACACCCCGGGCGGCCGTACCCCGCTGCGGAAGACCTTCACCGACAAGATCCTGCCGCCGATCACGGCGGTCGTGGTGGTCCTGCTGCTGTGGCAGGGGCTGATCACCTTCCATGTGGTCGACGACCCGACCAAGCTGCCCTCCCCCGCCGACGTGAGCCGCGAGTTCAAGGACGCCTGGCTCCAGGGCACCCTGCTCGGCTTCATCTGGACCTCCGTCTCGCGCGGTCTGCTGGGCTTCCTGTTCGCGCTGGCCATCGGCACCCCGCTGGGCCTGGTGGTGGCCCGGGTGAAGTTCGTGCGCGCGGCCATCGGACCGGTGCTGTCGGGGCTCCAGTCGCTGCCGTCGGTGGCGTGGGTGCCGCCCGCGGTGATCTGGCTGGGCCTGAACAACTCGATGATGTACGCGGTGATCCTGCTCGGCGCGGTGCCCTCCATCGCCAACGGCCTGGTGTCCGGCATCGACCAGGTGCCGCCGCTGTTCCTGCGGGCGGGCCGCACCATGGGCGCGACCGGGCTGCGGGGCGCGTGGCACATCGTGCTGCCGGCCGCGCTGCCCGGCTATCTGGCGGGGCTGAAGCAGGGCTGGGCCTTCTCCTGGCGCTCGCTGATGGCGGCGGAGATCATCGCCTCCTCGCCCGACCTGGGCATCGGTCTGGGCGCGCTGCTGGAGAACGGCCGCAACGCCAGCTCCATGTCGCTGGTCTTCCAGGCCATCGTCCTCATCCTGTTCGTCGGCATCGCCATCGACCTGCTGATCTTCAGTCCGCTGGAGCGGTGGGTGCTGCGCAGCCGCGGTCTCTTCGTGAAGAGCTGAACGCCCATGTCCGCGCAGCCCGTCCTCCTCGTCGTCGCCCACGGCAGCCGCGATCCGCGGCATGCCGCGACCGTGTACGCCCTGGTGCGCCGGGTGCGGGCGCTGCGCCCGCACCTGCGGGTGGAGACCGGTTTCCTGGACTTCAACGTGCCGTCCGTACCGGCCGTCCTGGAGTCGCTGGCGGCCGACGGCGTACGGGACGTGGTGGCGCTGCCGCTGCTGCTGACCCGCGCCTTCCACGCCAAGGCGGACATCCCGGCGGTGCTGCGCCATGCGCCGCCGCGGCTGCGGATCCGGCAGGCCGACGTGCTGGGGCCCTCGCCGCTGCTGACGGCGGCCCTGGAACGGCGGCTGCGCGAGGCGGGGCTCGCCCCCGCCGACAGGTCCTCGACCGGGGTCGTGCTGGCCTCGGCGGGGTCCTCCGACCCGGAGGCGATCGCAGTGATCGCAGACATCGCGCGGGAGTGGCGGCGCACCGGTTGGTGTGCCGTGCGGCCTGCGTTCGCCTCCGCCTGCCTGCCGCGCACCGAGGACGCGGTGCGCGAGCTGCGGGAGCAGGGCTGTGCGCGGGTGGCCGTCGCCCCCTACGTCCTGGCGCCCGGCTTCCTCCCGGACCGGATCGCCCGGGGCGCGGCCGGCGCCGATGTCCTCGCCGAGGTGCTCGGCCCGGCCCCCGAGGTGGCCCGGGTGCTGCTGGAGCGCTACGACGCGGCGCGGCTGCCGAGGGTGGCGGCCGTGGGCGCTTAGGACCTGTCCTGGGCGCCTCTCGCGGGGGTCGCTATCGTGGCGGCCAAGGTCGAGAGGAGAGGGGTCGGTCGCGATGGCGGACGGCTTGGCGTGGATGGGTGAGCACTGGTACAGCGGTGCGGTCGCCAAGGACGGGATGCTCTCGGACATCAGCCTCACGGCGGTGCGGGGCGTGGACCCGGTGGACTTCGCGGTGCGCCTCGGTGCCGACCGGGCCATGGCCGAACGCCCGCCGCTGTTCAAGGACTTCGACCGGCTGAGTGTGGATCTGGGCGACAGCGTGGCGATGTTCGGCCGCGCCGGCGAGTGGTCGTACGTCCTGGAGGTCGAGCGGTCCACCTGGCACCTGGTCCTCCTGGACCGGCTGGGCCAGGACACCCTGCTGGGACCGGGCGAGGAACTCGTGTGCCTGGACCGCTTCCTGGACGAGGAGCCGTGGGTGTGCCAGGTCGACGCGGCGGGCGAGGTGGGTGCGGGCGGGCTCGGTGACAGCCTGCTGGAGAGCGCCGTCGCGGTCGAGGACCGGCTCGGGGCGTTCGCCGGGCTGGACGCGGCCATGCGCCGGGCCGGTGCGGTGCGGGACACCTTCCCCGGCTGCGAGGACCCCGAGGACGAGGCGGAGGAGCTGGCGAAGCGGCTGTTCGCGGCGGTGGGCGACGAGCTCGGGCTGTCGCTGCCGCGCCGGGAGATCGAGCTGGGCCTGCTGCCCGCGGTGCATCTGCCCTCACCGGTGTGAGCCGCGGCGGGGGCGCCGTGCCCGCTCGGCACGGCGCCCCCGGTGAGTGAGTGAGTGAGTGAGGTGGTGCTGCTACTGGTTGTTCGCGGTCATGGTGCACCGCACGGCGGTCGCGCTGTCCTCGGAGCACGCCGCGCGCACGTTGGTGTCCAGCCAGTACGGATCCCGGTCCAGCAGGCGCTGGTTGGCGTTGAAGGAGCCGAAGGCGGCCATCGAACCGCTGTTGTCGTTGCCGGAGATCGCGGACCGCCCGCAGACCTCCTTCCACGTCGGGGTGTGGCCGTCGATGTTGAACAGGTGCACGGTGCCGCCCTGCTTGCTCGCCAGGGTCTGCACACAGGCGTCACCGCTGCCGACCGGGTTCAGGCCGCCCGCGAGCGAGGGCATGCCGCCGCTGTTGTAGGTGGCGTTGAACGCGAACTCGTCGCAGTTCAGCTCCTTGTCCGTGGCGCCGTTGAGGGCGCTGGTGTCGCCGTTGGCGGCCGCCCATCCGGTGGGGCAGATCACCGTCCGGTTGCCGCTGATGTCGCCGTCGGGCAGGAAGTACAGCGGCTTGCTGTCGGCCTTGCTGCCGGGGTGGTTGGACAGCTTGTGCTGGATGAGCCAGGCGTGCGACGAGGCCTGCGGGTACTTGGCCGCGTTGAAGGTGTAGGTCGGCACGTAGTTGTGGAACACGCAGCCGGTCGTCGGCACCTTGCTGACGATCTTGGTGTTGTCGCAGCGGATCTGGTCGGGAGCCCCGCCGTTCTCCAGGTCGCCGCCCGCGACGTCCATGAAGACCGCGGGGGTCGTCTGCACCGTCTGGCCGGGGATCTTCGGGTTGCCCTGGAGGGCGACCGCGACGCCGAGCTTCATCACCTGCGGCTTGCTGGTGTTCGGCCCGGACAGGTCCGGCGCCCAGAGGTAGGAGGCGTCGGCAAAGACGCTGTGGTGGTCACCGGGCACCCAGGCGGCCGCGCCGGTCCAGCCGCTGACGTTCTGGACGCCGCAGTTGCCGGAGGGCTCGCAGTCGATCTTCGGGGCGTCCAGGGTGAACGCGGGGATGGTCGCCGGGACGTCCACGTCGGTGACGTTGATCCGCTCGGTGATGTTCCCCGACTTCGGGTCCAGCTTGCGCTCGTTGACCACCAGCGCCTTCACGGTGCCCACGGGGGCGTCGTTGAGGGTCGCCTCCCACGCCATGGTGAACGAGGAGCACTCCTCGAAGCGCGTCGTCCACAGCCCCTTGCGCGGGGCGGCCGGGTCGCAGTCGCTGACCAGGGACGCCTGCGCGGCGGCCCGCTGCCGGGCGCCGGCCGCCCGGTGGAGGGTGAAGTTGCGGCCGTCGTAGGGCTCGGCGCTGCCGCACACCTTCACCCCGTCGGACGAGGTGGTGCAGTGGGTTCCGGACGTCCCGAGGACGGTGGAGGGGGTGCGGCTCGCGCCGGCCGCGGTCTGCCACGGGGAGGCGGGTGCCAGGGTGTCGGTGTACGGCTGCGCGGTCTGGTCCGGGTTCGCCGCCGAGGCGTTGGGGGCCGGCAGGGCGAGGTCGACGGGCATCCTGACGCGGAAGCGCGCCCACGGCGACCACGACGTCTCGTACAGGCCGCTTTCCTTGGCGTAGGCGGAGGTGTGGAAGACGTAGTCGGTGTTCGGCTTCAGCCGGCCCGCCCCCACGCTCACGGAGGCGGTGGCACCGGACTTGACGAAGTCGGACACCAGGACGCCGTACTGGTTGTCGCTGATCTTCACCTGGGTCTTGGCGTTGCCCGCGGAGTCGGCGGTCCAGACCTCGAAGGTGAGGTTGGCGGTGCCGCCGTCGGCGTTGGTCACGGTGTTGCTCAGCTTGACCTTGGGGGTGCTGACCTGCCAGACGCCGGAGGCGTCCTTCTTGCCCGGCCCCGCCGAGGGGTTCTTGCCCGACACCGGCCGGGACGCCGCGGCGGCGGTGGCCTTCAGCGCGGGCCCGGCGGCCGGCCGGGACGACGGCGCGGCGTTCGGGTCCGGGTTGCGCACGAAACCGCCGCCGTCGGCCGCGGTCGCGCTCGCCATCCCGGATCCCGCGAACAGCAGCGCCGCGGTGGCGACGGCTGCCCGGTGAAGGATGAGCTTTCTTCTGGACGTACCAGACAAGACGTTTCCCTTCTGGCTCCGTCCCATGGGTCCCCCCGGGGCGGAGCTGGTTCCTTCTCTGCTGCTTCCCGTACACGGGTGCCGGTCCGCTCGTGCCGCTCGCGCCCACGGCGACGAGGCCCGGCCGCGACGTCCGTGCGACGCCGCCGCACCTTCCTATGCCGACGGGCACATGACAAGCCAGCAGATAAACCACGGCGCACCGGACAAGGAAGGCGCAACGCGACTGTGTCCATCCCCATGTTTGGCCGTGGTTGTGCGCTCGGGCGTGAAGGTTCCATGGGGATCGGCGGCGTGCACCGGCCGGAAGGTGACGGTCAGTCGAAGCGCAGGGAACCCGTGCGGGTGCGCTTGAGTTCGAAGAAGTCGGGGTGCGCCGCCAGGACCCGGAAGCTGTCGAAGAGCCGGGCCGCCTCGGTGCCGCGCGGCACCGCCCGCAGGACCGGTCCGAACCAGACCGTGCCGTCGACATGGAGGGTCGGCGTGCCGACATAGCCGCCGGAGCCGGGTTCCGTGCCCGCCCGGTGGCTGCGGCGCACGGCGTCGTCGTACGCCGGGTCGTGCGCGGCGCGCGCCAGGTCGGCGGGCAGGCCGAGTTCGGCCAGGGAGTCGGCGACGACCGCGTCGAAGTCGTCCTGGCCGCCCTCGTGGATGCGGGTGCCGAACGCGGTGTAGAGGTCGCGCAGGACGACGTCCCCGTGGCCCTCGCCGAGCCGTTCGGCGGCGGCCACGGCCACCCGCACCGGGCCGATCGACCGGTCGACGAGGTCGCGGTACCAGTCGGGCAGGTCGTTGCCGGTGTTGTGCAGGTGGAGGCTCATCACGTGGAAGCGGAGGTCGAGCGGGCGCTGCCGCTCGACCTCCAGCAGCCAGCGGGAGGTGATCCAGGCGAAGGGACAGGCCGGGTCGAAGAAGAAGTCCACCCGCGCGGGCGCGGTGGTGTCCCCGCCGGACCGGCCGGACCGGCCTTGCTGGTCGTGTCGGTCCGGCTGGTCGTGCTGATCGGGCTGGTCGGACTGGTCGTGCTGACTGGGCTGGTCGGGCTGACCGGAGTGCGTCATACCGACGACGCTAGGCGCCGGGCGGTACCGGGGCACGGCCCAATCAGCGGCTCGTTTCCTGGTCCTCTTCGACCGCCCGGTCGGCGAGGCGGACCAGTTCCGCGATCGGCAGCGACCCGGCCTCCCGGCGTTCGGCGGCGAAGGCGCCGGCCAGCCGTTGCAGCAGTTCGTTGAGCGGGACCGGCACGCCGTGCAGCCGCCCCAGCAGGACGATCTCGCCGTTGAGGTGGTCCGCCTCGATGCTGCCGGTGCCCCGGGTGAGGGACTGCCACGAGGAGCCGCCGCCGCGCGGGACACCGGGCAGCGGCACCAGGGTCATCCGGCCCTCGCGGGCCGCCTGCTGCTCCTTCTCGCTCGCGTACGCGATCCCGGCCGCGTCCAGCACCGCCTCCCCCTCGGCGCGCACCCTGGCGTACAGCTCTCGCGCCGCCTCGCTCTCCAGGGGGCCGCTGACGGCCTCCATGGCGTTGGCGAGGTTGCTCAGGAGCTTGGCGTACTGCCAGCGGGCCACGTCCGGGACGACCGGTGCCCCCAGCCGGGACGCCTCCAGGTCGGCGGCGATCGCCCGCAGGGTGTCGTCGGTGCCGTGCGGGTACCGGCCCAGGTGGAGGATGCCGGTCAGGGGGCTTCCGGCGGCGGAGACGGCGCCGGGTTCCAGGTGGGTGGCGGGCAGCCAGATGCAGACGCCGTACACCCGGCGGAAGCGGCGCAGGGCGCGGCGCTGCCCCTCGACGCCGTTCTGGGCGCACAGCAGCGGCAGCCGCTCGGCCGCCGTGCCGCCGCCCTCGACCGGCGCCGGTCCCCAGGCGTCGAGCGCCGCCTCGGTGTCCTGTGTCTTGACGGCCAGGATCAGTACGTCGTCGGCGCGCAGCGCGCCCAGTGCCGCGGGTCCGTCCACGGCGGGCAGCCGCAGGACCGTTTCGCCGTCCGGCACCGTCAGCCGCAGCCCGTCCGCGCGCAGTGCCGCGAGGTGCGCGCCGCGCGCGACGAGCACCACCTCGCGCCCGCTCTGCGCGAGCCGCCCCCCGACCGCTCCGCCGACCGCCCCTGCCCCGATGATGATGTAGCGCATGGGAGGAGCCTCCCACAGCGCCGGCCGTGGTCCGTCGAGAGATCCAGGAGTTTCCGTGCAGCCCTTCGATTCCTTCCTCCTCGGCGGCGAGCTGCCCGTGCGCCGGCTCGGCTATGGCACCGCGCAGCTCACCGGCCCCGGCTACTGGGGCCCGCGCGGTGCCGCCCGGGACGCGGTGGCGGTGCTGCGGCGGGCGGTGGAGCGCGGGGTGACCCTGATCGACACCGCCGACAACTACGGCCCCGACATCGCCGAGGAGTTGGTGGCCGAGGCGCTGCACCCCTACCCGGAGGCCGTGGTGGTGGCCACCAAGGGCGGGGTGGTGCGCACCGGTCCCGCCGCCTGGCACGTGGACGGGCGGCCGGAGGCGCTGCGCGCGACGTGCGAGGCGAGTCTGCGCCGGCTGCGCCGGGAGCGGATCGACCTGTACCAGCTGCACCGGCTGGATCCGGCGGTGCCCCTGACCGAACAACTGGGCGCGCTGGCCGAGTTGCGGACCGAGGGCAAGATCCGGCACATCGGTCTGGACACCGTCACCGCGGACCAGCTCACCGCCGCGCTGGAGGTGACGGAGGTGGTCTCGGTGCAGAACCGCTACCACCTGCTCGACCGGGCCGGAGAGCCGCTGCTGCGGCTGTGCGAGGCGCGCGGCATCGCCTTCCTGCCGTGGTTCCCGCTGGGCAACGGGGAGTTGACCGGGCACCCGGTGTGCGCGGAGACCGCCGCCCGGCACGGGGCCGCGCCGGGACAGATCGCGCTGGCCTGGCTGCTGCACCACTCCCCCGTGCTCTGCCCGACCCCGGGCACGGGCACGCTCGGTCATCTGGAGGAGAACCTGGACGCGGCCGAGGTGCGGCTCACGGCGCCCGACCTGGCCCGCCTCGACGCCCTCGCCGCTCCCGCCCACCGCGGTTGACCTTGCCCCCGGGGCAGGGTGGAGCGTCGCGGCATGGACCAGAGATATCTGCGGCAGACGCCGTACAGCGATCCCGGCGGGCTCGACGTGCGGGCGCTGCCGCGCGATCCCGGCCGGCTGGCGGGGCTCGTACGGGACCTGATCATCCACCGGGGCGAGGGCGAGCGGTTCGGCTGGACGGTCCCCCGCGACCGGCTGCAACATGACGCGGAGGCGCGGTACGTCACCGACATCCTCCGCCTGCTGGCCGAGCGCGGCGCCGCTCCGCTCACCGAACCCCGGCCGCCCGCACAGCGGTTCGTGGGCACCTGCCGGGACTTCGCCCTGCTGCACTGCTCGCTGCTGCGGGCGACCGGGACGCCCGCCCGGATCCGCTGCGGCTTCGCCACATACTTCGAGGACGGCTGCTTCGCCGACCACTGGGTCACCGAGTTCCGCACGCCGCAGGGCACGTGGCGGCTGGCCGACGCCCAGCTCCACCACACCTACGAGGGCCTGGACTTCGATCCCGTGGACGTGCCGCGCGACCGGTTCCTGGCGGCGGCGGACGCCTGGCGGGCCTGCCGCTCGGGGCGGGCCGACCCGCGGCGGTTCGGTGTGATCGGCCTGGAGGGGGTCGCCGGGCTGTGGTTCGTCGGCGCCGACCTGCTGCGCGACCTGGCCGCGCTGAACGGCGTCGAACTGCTCCCCTGGGACATGTGGGGCCCGGGGGCGGCCGACGACTCGGCGCTCGACGCGGCGCACCTCGCCCTCCTCGACACCGTCGCCGCCGCCCGCACCGAGGAGGAACTGCGGGAGCTGTACGCCCGGGAGGCGCGGCTCACCGTCCCGGAGGTGATCACCTCGTACACCACGCACACCGGGGTGCGGGAGGTCACCCTGCGGTCAGCTCCACGAGTCTGAGGACGGTGTTCCAGTTGCGGCTGGTGGCGATCAGGCCCTTGTTCACCCCGGCCCCGGACAGCCGCTGGGCGAGCCGGGAGCGGCCGATGCCGTCGGGCGCGTAGAGGTACAGGGCCCGGTCGCCGAGCCGGAACTCCTCGGGCAGGAAGGCGGCCCGGTCGATGCCCTCGTAGCGGGCCGGGCCGGGGTCCGCGGAGAAGTAGGTGACGTGGAGCTGGCGGGGCTCCAGAGCGGCGGCCGGGAAGGGGCACGCCTCGACGACGGCCCGCAGATAGGCGTGGTCGCGCACCAGGACGTCCACCGGGAAGCCGAACCGCTGCTCGACCGCCGCCCCGAGCCGGGCCGCGAGCGCCTCCTCGTCGCCGTCCGCCGCGGTGAAGACGGCCTGGCCGCTCTGGAGGTGCGTGCGGACGTCCCCGAGGCCCAGCTCGCCCATCAGGGCACGCAGCCCGGCCATCGGGAGCTTCCGGCTGCCGCCCACGTTGATCCCGCGCAGCAGCGCCGCGTACGTCGTCATCGCCTCAGCCTAGGGCCTCTCGTTTGGATCAGGCCGGGCTCGCTCCCCCGACCCTGATCAACTGCCCCGAGAGGCCCGGGTAGATGTAAGGGGCCGGGGTCCTCCCTGGTGCGGAGGGGGCGGGGACCCGGGGGAGGAGCGGCGGCGGTCGCGGTTCACCTGGCGGTACGACGATCCGGGCGCGGGCGGCCCCTAGCGTCGTTCCCGGAGGGTGGCGGCAGGGGGCCGCCGCCGCGCACGAGCCCCGTGGAACACCGCCGTCGGGGCCTGGAGGGGACAGGGCCGTCATGGGGAGACGAGGGGGCGGGGCCGTCATGGGACGACCGGACGCACGGGTACGGGGGTTCGCCGCGCGGGCGGGCGGCTGGAGCGCCCGGCACCGCTGGGCGGCGGTGGGCATCTGGGTGCTGTTCGTCGTCCTGGCGCTGGGGCTCGGCCCGGCCGCCGGGCGGCTCGACGTCAAGGACAGCGACCAGCTCAAGGGCGAGACACACACCGCCGCGAAGATCATCAAGGACGCGGGGATCAAGGAGCCGGCGGGCGAGAGCGTCCTGGTGCAGGCGAGGGACGGCTCCGTCAGGGCCACCGACGCCGCCTTCCGGGCCGCGGTCGCCGACGTGGTGAAGGCGGTCGGGGCCACCGGCGAGGTCACGGGGGTGAAGTCGCCGTACACGACGGGGACGGTCTCCGAGGACGGCCGCAGCGCGCTGGTGCAGTTCGACATGCGCGGTGACGCGGAGAGCGCGGGCGAGCGCGTCGGGACCGTACTGGACGCCGTCGGGAGGGTGCAGCGCGCGCACTCCTCGCTGCGGGTCGAGGAGATCGGCGCCGCCAGCATGAACAAGCAGTACTCCGACGCCTTCGGCAACGACTTCAAGCAGGCCGAGTACTCGGCCGTGCCGGTCGCGCTGGGCATCCTGCTGATCGCCTTCGGCGCGCTGGTCGCGGCGCTGCTGCCGGTGGCCCTCGCCGTCACCGCGATCATGGCGACGATGGGTCTGATGGGCCTCGTCAGCCACCTCCAGCCGATGAGCGACACCGCCAACTCGGTGATGCTGCTGGTCGGTATGGCGGTCGGGGTCGACTACTGCCTGTTCTATCTGCGCCGCGAGCGCGAGGAGCGGGCCGCCGGGCGCGACGCGGGAACCGCGCTGCGCATCGCCGCGGCCACCAGCGGCCGGGCGATCGTCGTCTCCGGGGTCACGGTGTGCGTGGCCATGGCGGGCATGCTGTTCACCGGGCTCGCCGAGTTCGAGGCGATGGGTCTGGCCTCGCTGATCGTGGTGGCGGTGGCCATGGTCGGTTCCGTCACCGTGCTGCCCGCGCTGCTGTCGCTGCTGGGCGAGCGGGTGGAGAAGGGCCGGCTGCCGTTCCTGCGGCGGCGCGGGAGCGGGCCACGGGAGAGCAGGTTCTGGGCGGCCGTGGTGCGCCGGGTGCTGGCCCGGCCGGTGGTGTCGGTGGCGGTGGCGCTCGGCGCGCTGCTGGCGGTGGCCGCGCCGGCGCTGGGCATGAAGACGTCCCAGCTGACGCTGGACCAGGAGTTCGGTGACTCGCTGCCCATCGTGCAGACGTACCAGCGGGTCAACGAGGCGTTCCCGGGCGGCTCGCAGCCCGCGCAGGTGGTGGTCTCGGCGCGGGACATCCAGGCACCCGAGGTGCGCTCCGCGCTGGCGGAGTTCAAGGAGCGGGCGATCGGCTCGGGCGCCTCGCGCGGTCCGGTGGACGTCAAGGTGTACGCGGAGCGCAACGTCGCCCTGGTGTCGGTGCCGCTGGTCGGCGGCTCCGACTACGACCGGGCCGGCGCGAGCCTGGAGAAGCTGCGCGAGGAGGTGCGACCGGCCACGCTCGGCGCGGTGGCGGGGGTGCGGGCGCCGGTCACCGGGCAGGTGGCGGGCTCCCACGACTTCAACGACCAGCTCGTCGGCTCGGTCGTCCCGGTCTTCGTGTTCGTGGTGGTCTTCGCCTTCCTGCTGATGCTGCTGTCGTTCCGCTCGCTGACGGTCGCCGTCACCTCGATCGTGCTGAACCTGCTGTCGGTGGGCGCGGCCTACGGCATCCTGGTCGCCGTCTTCCAGCACGGCTGGGGCGCGTCCCTGGTCGGCGCCCACGGCGTCGGCGCGATCGTCACCTGGCTGCCGCTGTTCCTGTTCGTGATCCTGTTCGGCCTGTCGATGGACTACCACGTGTTCGTGGTCTCCCGGATCCGCGAGGCGCGGGCGCGCGGGCGCGGCACCCGGGACGCCATCCAGCACGGTGTGGTCACCACGGCGGGGGTCGTCACCAGCGCCGCCGTCATCATGGTCGCCGTGTTCGCGATCTTCGGGACGCTGTCCATGCAGTCCATGAAGCAGATGGGCGTGGGCCTGGCCGCCGCGGTCCTGATCGACGCCACCGTGATCCGCGGTGTGCTGCTGCCCGCGGTGATGTCCCTGCTGGGCGAGCGCAACTGGTACCTGCCCAGGTGGCTGCGCCGGATGCCCGACCTCACCCACGACGAGGCGCCCGAGCCGGTGGTCCGGCCGGTCCCGGAGGACCGGGGCGAGCCGGTCGGCGTGTGAGCCGCTGACCCGCGGCCGGTGTGCGGCGGTGGGCCCGCCGGTTCCGAGGGGAACCGGCGGGCCCTCGCGCGTCCCGGTCTGGCCGGTCAGGCGCCGGCGCGGACCGCCGCGAGTTCGGCCTCGATCAGGTCGGCCGCCCGGCGGGTGCCGCCCTCCCCGGCCATCTCCTCGCGGATCTGTGCCAGCCGCCGCGCCACCTCGGGGTCGCCGACCAGGGCGAGGGCGTTCTCGCGCAGCGCCTCGGCGGTGGCCTCCTCGGTGGGCAGCTGCCGGGCGACGCCGAGCGCCTGGAGCATGTCGGCGTTGCCGAACTGGTCGACGGCCTGCGGTACGGCGATCATCGGGGTGCCGGTGGCCAGCCCCTCCTGGCTGCCGCCCGCCCCGGCGTGGGTGACGAACAGGTCGGCCTGCTTGAGGACGGCCAGTTGCGGGACCCAGGAGCGGACCTCCACGTTGTCCGGTACGTCGCCCAGTTCGGCGGGGTCGACGTGGCGGCCGATCTGGAGCACCAGGTGCCAGCCGGGCAGGGTGCCGAACGCCTCCACGCAGGCGCGGTAGAAGGCGGGCTGCTTGGTGAAGGACGAGCCCAGCGAGACGAGGACGACCTTGTCGGCGCCGGCGGGCCGCTGCCAGTCGCCCTCGGCGCTCCGGTCGCCCTGGCAGGCGCCGACGAAGGTGTACGTCGTCTCGTCCACCCGGTCGGCGTTCGGCTGGAGCGCCTTCGGGATGAGCACCAGGGAGCGGGCGGGGCGCCCGGCGAACACGTCGGGGTGCAGGGTGATGCCGTTCTCCTCCAGCCAGGCGCCGAAGCGGGCGTAGTAGGCCCGGCCGCGCTCGGTCTGGAGGGGCTCGCGCCACATCGGCTCGGCGATCTCCTGCTCGTAGCCCTCCCAGGCGACGAGGTTCGGGGAGAGCGAGACGACGGGCACGCCCCAGCGGTGGCCCAGGACCCGGGCCGGGTAGGAGGTGATGTCGTGCAGGACGAGGTCCGGTTCGTCGCCCTCGTAGGCGTCGAGGAGCTGCGGGAGCGCCTGGATCGCGTCGGCGAGGAACGGCTCGACGTTGTCCAGCAGGGTGCTCCCCCAGGCTTCCGGGTCGGCGTCGGGCCCCGGCAGGGTGCTGTTCCACAGCTTGGGTTCGGCGCCGGTCTCCGCGACCTTCTCCGCGAAGGACGGCGGGATGGCGTACGTCACCCGGTGGCCCCGCGCGACGAGTTCGCGGATCACCTCCAGGCTGGGGTTCACGTGGCCGTGGGCGGCGACGGAGAACATGGCGATGTGCGCGGGAGTGGTCATGTCCCCGACCCTAGGCGAGACGAGACGTCTCGTACAACTCATTTCAGCGCTGGTAGCGGGCGAGGACGCGATTGCCGTCCCGTTCCAGCCGTTCACGCAGCTCACCGAGGCCGATGGCCCCGCTGTAGTACTCCTGGAACGCCGGTGTCGCGACCTTGTCCTTCCACTCCGCGTAGCCCCGCACGGACTGCGCGGGCGCGCTGCGCAGCCCGGCGGCGAGGGCGGTGCCGGTCGCCCAGCCGTAGCGCTCCGTGTGCAGGGCGGGGTCCTTCAGGGCCCGGGTGCCGGTGGGCAGCATCCAGTCGCCGAGGGCCAGGCGCACCATGTGGCCGGGGCGGAGCAGGAAGCCGAGGAACGCGGCGGCCTCCTTCTTGTGCGGGCTGTCGGCCGCGACGGACAGCGTCTGCGGGCTGACGCCCTGGGCGGGTCCGCCGGCGCCGGCCGGGGCGGGCAGCACCCGCCAGGCGAAGCCCTTCGGCGCCTGCTGCTCGATCTGCTGACGGTAGGAGAAGCCGAGCGGCACCATCGCGTACCGGCCCGCGAAGAAGCCGGGCAGGGTGTCGGAGCCGCCGCTGCCCAGCGTCGTCGGGGAGGCGCTGCGGTCGGCGCCGATCTGGGCGCGGACGGTGCGCGGCACCACCTGGTCGGCGTCCTCGAACCGCACGGTGACCTTGCCGTCCGCGTCCCGGTGGAACAGCCGCCCGCCGGTGGACAGCGACAGGTTGAGCGTGGCGGAGACGGGTTCCTTCAGCGGCCAGGCCACCCCGTATCTCCCGGGGCCGCTCAGCCTCTTCGCCACCTGCCGGAACTCCTCCCAGCTCCAGGGCGCGGCGGGCGTCGGTATCCGCACGCCGGCCCGGTCCAGCAGCCGGGAGTTGGCGATGAGCACCCAGGGCTCCTGGAGGAACGGCACGCCGTAGACGCCGCCGCCGAAGGTGGCCGTCTCCCAGCTCCGCCCCGGTATGTCCGCCGTCAGGTCCCGGGGCAGCAGCCCGGTCAGGTCGGCGAGGTAGCCGCCGTGGGCGAAGTCGGCGAGGTCGTCGGAGGCGTCATGGACGATGTCGGGCGCCTCGCCGCCCTCGAAGGCGGTGAGCAGTTGGTCGTGGACGCTGTCCCAGCTGCCCTGGACGTACTCGACGCGGATGTCCGGATGGGCGGCGTTCCACTCCGCCACCAGCGCCTTGGTGGCCGCGACGGACTCCCGCTGCCAGGCCGGCGACTGGAAGCGCAGGGTGATCGGGCCGCCGTCGGCGCGGGGGTCGGCGGTGCAGCCGGCCAGCAGCACGGCGAGGACCAGGGCCACGGCCGCGGCGGCGCGGGCGCGCATCAGCTCTTCACCGCCCCGGCGAGCAGCCCGCCCGTGATCCGCCGCTGGACGATCGCGAAGACCACGAGGGAGGGCAGGGTGGCGAGGAAGGCCGCGGCGGCGAGCGGCCCGAGGTCCGCGACGCCCTCGGCGCCGATGAAGTGGGTGAGGACGACGGGCAGCGTCTGCTTCTCGGGGGACTTCAGCAGCACCAGCGCGAAGAAGAACTCGTTCCACGCGGTGACGAAGGCGAACAGCGCGGTGGCCGCGATGCCCGGCGCGAGCAGCGGCGCCGTCACCGACACCAGCGTCCGCAGCCGTCCGGCGCCGTCCACCGCCGCGGCCTCCTCCAGTTCGGCCGGGACGGCGCGGACGTATCCGGCGAGCATCCACAGCGCGAACGGCAGCGACCACACCACGTGGACCAGGACCAGACCGGCGAGGGAGTCGATCAGCCGCAGCTCCTTGAGGACGAGGAAGAGCGGGATGATCAGCAGGACGAAGGGGAACGCCTGGCTGACCACCACCCAGCCGGTGGCGGCGCGCGCCAGCCGCCCGCGGCCACGCGCCATGACGTAGGCCATCGGGGTGGCGAGCAGCACGGCGATCACCGCCGCGCCGAACGCGGCCAGCAGGGAGTTGAGCGCGGCGTGCGGCAGCGGCTGCTCGTCGAAGGCCAGCCGGAAGTTGCCGAGGGTGGGGTGGCGCGGGATCCAGGTGGGGTGCGCGGCGGCCAGTTCGCGCGGGGGTTTGAACGCGGTGGACAGCAGCCACAGGAACGGCAGGGCCAGGAAGGCGAGATAGGCGAGCAGCGCGGCGTACTGTCCCGCGCGGGCGCCGGGCGAAGTCCTCATGCCCGTCACGTCCGGTCACCTCCCTTCAGTCGGCCGGCGAGGAAGACCGCCAGCAGCACCGAGACGACGGCGACCATGACGCAGCCCATCGCCGCCGCGTATCCGAACTGCCCGTAGCGGAAGGCCTCCTCGTAGGCGAAGAGCATGGGCAGCCGGGTCCGGCCGCCCGGTCCGCCGTTGGTCAGCACATAGACCAGGGCGAAGGAATTGAAGTTCCAGATCAGGTTGAGCGCGCTGATGGCGAGGGCGACGGGTCTGAGGGCGGGCCAGGTGACCGCGCGGAAGCGGCGCCAGGCTCCGGCGCCGTCCACGGCGGCGGCCTCGTGCAGTTCGCGCGGGGTGTTCTGGAGGCCGGCGAGCAGGGCGACGGTGGTCTGCGGCATCCCGGCCCACACACCGGCCACGACGACGGCGGGCAGCGCCGTGGCCGGGTCGCCGAGCCAGTCGTGGCCGCCGCCGAGGCCGAGGCCGCGCAGCGTCTCGCCGAGGATGCCGGCGTCGGGGTGGTAGAGGAGCCGCCACATGATGCCGACGACGACCTCGGGCATCGCCCAGGGCACGATGGCCAGGGCGCGGGCCGCCCAGCGCAGCCGCAGGTCCTGGTCGAGCAGGAGGGCGAGACCGAGCGCGAGCAGGAACTGCGCCGCCGTGACCGTGAGCGCCCACACGAGTCCGATCCGGAACGACTCCCGGAACAGCCGGTCGTGCGCCAGGTCCTGGAAGTTGAGGGTGCCGGTCCACCGGGTGGGCTCGGTGCGGCCGGACTGGGCGTCGGTGAAGGCGAGCAGCACGCCGTGCAGCAGCGGGCCGACGCTCAGGACCAGGATGGGCACGAGCGCGGGCAGCACCAGGAACCAGGCACCGGGCCCGTGCGGGCCCCGCCCGGGTCGGGGCGCCCCGCGCACCGGCGGTCGTGCCTCGGTCACCGCTGTCACGTGATCAACCCCCTGGTCGGCCGGGGCGGGCCCGGTCATGGTCGTGAAGGCGCGGTGCCCCGTCAAGAGCCCGCGCACACGCTCCCACCTGTACGAATGCGACACTGTCCGGCGGAGAACGGGATCCGGGCGGACACGGAGGCGGGCGACATGGACGAGGCGAGGGCGCGCGAGGTGCTGGTCGCTGCCGGGGTGCTGCCGGTCCCGGCGGCGCGCGGGGCGCGGCTGCTGGCGCTGGGCGAGAACGCGGTGTTCGCCGCCGGTGACCTGGTGGTCAAGGTGGGCCGCGACGCCGAACTGTTCGACCGGGCCGGCCGCGAGCTGGCGGTGGCCGAGTGGCTGGCCGGGGCCGGGGTGCCCGCGGTCCGGGCGGCCGACCCGCGGGCGCGGCTCGTCGAGGGTCATCCGGTGACCGTGTGGCACCGGCTCCCGGATCCGGTGCGTCCGGCCGAGCCGGGTGACCTCGCTCCCCTGCTCCGGGCCGTCCACGCCCTGCCCGCCCCGGACTTCCCGCTGCCGCCGCGCGAACTGCTGGGCGGGGTGGAGCGCTGGCTGCGGCTCGCGGGCGACGCGATCGACCCGGCGGACGCGGCGTATCTGCGCGAGCGTCGCGACGGTTTCGCCCCGGCCGCCGCCGCGCTCGCCCCGCAGCTGCCGCCCGGCCCGATCCACGGCGACGCGCTGCCCCGCAATGTGCACATCGGCCCGGACGGACCGGTCCTGGTCGACCTGGAGACCTTCTCCTTCGACCTGCGCGAGCACGACCTGGTGGTGCTGGCGCTGTCCCGGGACCGCTACGGGCTGCCCGCCGCCGCCTACGACTCCTTCACCTCGGGCTACGGCTGGGACGTACGGGAGTGGGCGGGGTGCACGGTGCTGCGCGGGGCGCGGGAGACGGCCAGTTGCGCCTGGGTCGCCCAGCACGCGCCGAGCAACCCCAGGGCGCTGGCCGAGTTCGAACGCCGGGTGGCGTCGCTGCGGGACGGGGACGAGTCGGTGCGCTGGTACCCCTTCTGAGCCGCCCCGGCGCGCCCCGCCCCTCCGCGCGCCGCTCCTGTCGCCCCGGGGGCCGTCAGACGGTCTCGCCCGCGGGCTGCCGCAGCGGCCAGGTCCCGTCGACCACCGCTCCCGCGTCGCCCTTGCGGCGCAGGAAGCTCTGGAAGTCCGCCGCCCAGGCCGCGTACCACTCGATCTGACGGCGGTGCAGCTCCGCCGGGCCGAGGGCCGCGACCTTCGGGTGGCGGCCGGCTATCGCCCCGGCCAGCCGGGCCGCCGCGAGCGCGTCCGCCGAGGCATCGTGCGCGGAGCCGAGGACCACGCCGTACTCCGTGCAGACGGCCTGGAGGGTGCGCTTGCCGCGTCGGTAGCGGTCGACCGAGCGGTCGATGGTGTACGGGTCGACGACCGGGCCCGGCTCGGCCCCGCCCAGGCGGTCGCCGAGCGACGGCAGCCCGTGGCGCCGCAGTTCGGCGGCGAGCAGGGTCAGGTCGAAGGCCGCGTTGTACGCCACGACGGGCACGCCCGCCCTCCAGTACCCGGTCAGCGCCTCCGCCACCGCGTCGGCGACCCGGTCGGCCGGGGCGCCCTCGGCGGCGGCCCGCTCATTGCTGATGCCGTGCACGGCGACCGCGTCCTCGGGGATCGGGACCCCCGGGTCGGCCAGCCACTGCCGGTGGCCGAGCGGCTCTCCTCCTCTGACCTCGATCACGGCCGCCGTGACGATGCGCGCCTCGTGCGGATCCGTCCCGGTCGTCTCCAGGTCGAAGCCGATCAGCAGCTCCTGGTGCCAGCCCATGGCGGCCCCCCTTCTCGGTGGTGCTTCCCCCAGTGGTCCCCACCTTCGCACGGGCCACTGACAACGCGAGGAGCGCGTTCCGCTGATCGGCGGGATGATTCAGGACACTGGGCGCGAATCGGTCCACATCAGCTCGAACTCCTCGCGGTAGGTGGAGAAGAGGCCGCCTTCGCCCACGTCGCCCACCTCGTCCGGCTTGACCGTCCTGGTCCCGTGCCTGTTCCCGTTGCGCAGCACGAACACCGGCGCCTCCATGCCCCGGCTGCGCCGCAGGTGCGACTGGACGACCGCGACGCCATCGGAGCCGTCGCCGTCCACCAGGTAGGCCGTCAGGCGCGGTGTCTCGTCGTAGACCTGGATCTCGAAGGCGTCCGGGTCGCGCAGCCGGGAGCGCACCCGGCGCATGTGCAGGATGCCCATCTCCACCGACCGGCTCAGCTCGCCGCGCTTGAGGCCCAGTTCCCGCTCGCGCCGCTTGACCGCGCTGGAGGCCGGGTTCAGGAACAGCAGCCGCACCCGGCAGCCGGACTCGGCCAGCCGCACCAGGCGGCGGCCGGAGAAGTTCTGCACCAGCAGGTTCAGGCCGATGCCCATGGCGTCCAGGCGGCGGGCGCCGCCGAAGATGTCCTCGGCCGGGAACTGCCGCAGCAGCCGCACCCGGTCCGGGTGCACGGCGACCACGTCCGCGTACCGGTCGCCGACCAGGTCCTCCACGGCGTCCACCGGCAGCCGCCGGGCCGAGGGCACGTCGCCGCCGGTGCCGAGGATCTCCAGCAGCCGCGCGGAGGCGCGCTCGGCCTGGCTGAGCACGGCCTTGGACAGGGCGCGGTTGCGCGAGACGACGTTGCGGGTGACCTCCAGCTCGTCCAGGGCGAGTTCGACGTCCCGGCGCTCGTCGAGGTACGGCTCGAAGCAGGGCCAGTGCTGCACCATCAGCTCGCGCAGCTGGGGCAGGGTGAGGAAGCTGATGACATTGTCGTCGGCCGGGTCGAGCAGATAGCCCTTGCGGCGGCTGACCTCCCGGACCGCGACGGCGCGCTGCACCCACTCCTGCCCGGCCGGTCCGGCGGCGGCGACCACCCAGTCGTCGCCGTGGACGGGCTCGTAGACGGGCCGCAGCACGGCCGAGACGACCGAGCGCAGCCGCTGTTCGACGAGGTTCAGCCAGATGTAGGCCCGGCCGGCCCGCTGGGCGCGGGTGCGCACCTCGCGCCAGGCGTCCGCGTCCCAGTCCAGCTCCGGGCCGATGGCACCCGCGTCCATCGGCCGGGCCAGGGACACCGCGCCGGGCGGGACGTCTGCGGAGTTCCCCTCGTGACCCTCGTCACCAGGGGGAAGCTCCAGGCCTCCCGAGCCCACCCGTGCACCGCCTTCCGCTCCCCCGAGCATCCCCGTCCCAACGATCAAGGAAGGGTACTCCGGGAGCGGTACCGGGTGCAGCCGGATGGACAGCTCCTTTCCCAACTTCCCCCGGTCACTCACGTGTTCCGGCCGCGACGGGCGGCGCGGTGAGCGGATTCACGGGGTTGACGGGAGCGGCGGACCCGGCGCCGGGGTTTTCGAACAGCTTCGGACAGAACGCGGCCGGACGACGCACCCGTGGCGAAGTCATAGGTGGCGGCCGCACTTTCGGGGACACTCGGGCCAGGGGCGCCACCCGGGGCGCCGCACACCACAGAGGGTCGTGTCCATGCAGGTCTGGCCTGGAGAGGCGTATCCGCTCGGCGCCACGTACGACGGCGCCGGCACCAACTTCGCGGTCTTCACGGAGGCCGCGGACCGAGTGGAGCTGTGTCTGCTGCACGACGACGGCTCGGAGACGGCGGTGGAGCTGCGGGAGAGCGACGCGTTCGTCCGGCACGCGTACCTGCCGGGCGTGATGCCCGGCCAGCGGTACGGGTTCCGCGCGCACGGTCCGTACGCCCCGGAGCGCGGGCTGCGCTGCAACTCGGCGAAGCTGCTGCTGGATCCGTACGCGCGTGCGATCAGCGGCTCGGTCCGGTGGGGCGAGGAGGTCTACGGCTACCACTTCGGCGACCCCGGCCGCCGCAACGACCTGGACTCCGCCCCGCACACCATGACGTCGGTGGTGGTGAACCCGTACTTCGACTGGGGCGACGACCGTCCGCCGCGCCGCGGCTACCACGAGACGGTGATCTACGAGGCGCACGTCAAGGGCCTCACCATGCGCCACCCGGGGCTGCCCGAGGAGCTGCGCGGCACCTACGCGGCACTGGCCCACCCGGCGGTCATCGAACACCTGACGGAGCTGGGGGTGACGGCCCTGGAGCTGATGCCCGTACACCAGTTCGTCAACGACCACCGTCTGGTGGACATGGGCCTGAACAACTACTGGGGCTACAACACCATCGGCTTCTTCGCCCCGCACAACGCGTACACCTCCTGGGGCGACCGCGGGCAGCAGGTCCTGGAGTTCAAGTCGGCGGTCAGGGCGCTGCACGAGGCCGGGATCGAGGTCATCCTCGACGTGGTCTACAACCACACCGCGGAGGGCAACCACCTGGGCCCGACCCTGTCCTTCAAGGGCCTCGACAACCCGCGCTACTACCGCCTCGCGGACGACCCGCGCCACTACACGGACACCACCGGCACCGGGAACTCCCTGCTGATGCGGTCCCCGCACGTGCTCCAGCTGATCATGGACTCGCTGCGCTACTGGGTCACCGAGATGCATGTGGACGGCTTCCGCTTCGACCTGGCGGCCACCCTGGCGCGGCAGTTCCACGAGGTGGACCGGCTGTCGTCGTTCTTCGACCTGGTGCAGCAGGACCCGGTGGTCTCCCAGGTGAAGCTGATCGCCGAGCCCTGGGACGTGGGCGAGGGCGGCTACCAGGTGGGCAACTTCCCGCCGCTGTGGACCGAGTGGAACGGCAAGTACCGCGACACCGTACGGGACCTGTGGCGCGGCGAGCCACGGGCGCTGGCGGAGTTCGCCTCCCGGCTGACCGGCTCCTCCGACCTCTACCAGGACGACGGCCGCCGCCCGCTGGCCTCGATCAACTTCGTCACCTGCCACGACGGCTTCACCCTGCACGACCTGGTGGCCTACAACGACAAGCACAACGCGGCCAACGGCGAGGACAACCGGGACGGCGAGAGCCACAACCGGTCCTGGAACTGCGGGACCGAGGGCCCCACCGACGACCCGGAGGTGCGGGAGCTGCGGGCCCGGCAGATGCGCAACTTCCTCTCCACGCTGATGCTGTCCCAGGGCGTGCCGATGATCAGCCACGGCGACGAGTTCGCGCGCACCCAGCGGGGCAACAACAACGCCTACTGCCAGGACAACGAACTGGCCTGGGTGCGCTGGCCGGAGCCCGGCGAGCCGGACGGCGAGCTGCTGGAGTTCGTCCGGGCGATGGCCCGGCTGCGCAAGGAGCACCCGGTCTTCCGGCGGCGCCGCTTCTTCCACGGGCGGCCGGTGGAGGGCACCCACGACGAGCTCTCGGACATCGCCTGGTTCACCCCGGAGGGCAAGGAGATGACCCAGCGGGACTGGGACTCCGCGTCGGCCTCCGCGCTGACCGTGTTCCTCAACGGCAACGCGATCTCCGAGCCGGGCCAGCGCGGCGAGCGGATCACCGACGACTCGTTCCTGCTGATGTTCAACGCGGCGGCCCGGCCCCTGGACTTCGTCGTGCCGGTCGACCACGGGCGCCAGTGGCGGGTGGTCGTGGACACCGCCCGCTCCGTCCCGGTCCCGCCCGGCACCGGCCGCGGCGCGCAGGCGGGCGACCGGCTCACCCTCACGGACCGGAGCCTGGTCGTCCTGCAACGCCCGGCGTAGTCCTCCGGGCGCGGTCGTCGGCGCCCACGCGCGCGGGGAGGGTGTCCGGCGAGGCGGGCGCGCGGGGCACCGGCCGCGCCGCCAGCGCGAGCACCGCGGCGAGCGCGGCCGCCGTGCTCGCCACGGCGAAGGCGGCGCCGGGCCCGTGGGCACCGGCCAGCCGGCCGCAGACGGCGACGGCGACGGCCTGCCCGGCGACGATCGCGCTCGTCGCGTACGCCATCGCCTCGGCGAGCCGGGCGGGCGGCACCGCGCGCTCGGTCAGCGCGAACACCGTGATCAAATGCGGGGCGTAGGCCACCCCGAGCACGGTCACCACGGTGTACAGCGCGGCCAGGCCATGGGTGACCAGGAGCGGCAGGGACAGCGCGAACGCCGCCGCCGTGGCCGTCCGCCATCTGGCCCGCAGTCCGAAGCGGGCGGGCAGCGCCGCCATGGACAGCCCGGCGACCGCGCTCATCACCCCCATGGCGGCGTACACCAGACCGGCCTGGTCCTCGTGGCCCAGCCGCCCGGTCAGCGCGGTGATGCCCGCCTGGCAGGCGCCGAACATCGCCCCCTGGAGGGCCAGCGCCGCCCGCAGCGCGTGCACGGCGCGCGGCATGCGCGGACGACGGCCGGTGTCCTCGCCGCGGCCGGCACGCGCGCGTGCGTCGGCCCTCCGCCCGGCACGCGCGCGTAGGACGGGCGGCCGTCCGCCACGCGCGCGCGTGGCGGCCCGGTGGCCGCTGGCGGCCGGGCGGGTCGCCGCGGCCGTCGGGTGCAGGGCGAAGCCGGTGCCGCACACCGCCACCAGCACCGCCGCCGCGCCCAGGGCGTACGCCGGGTGCGCGAGGACCGAGGCGACACCGACCAGGGCGGGGCCGAGGACGAACGAGATCTCGTCGAGGGTGCTCTCGAAGGAGAGCGCCGCGCCCACCGTGTCCTCGGACGCCCCGGCCCCGCGGGCGAGGGCGACGAGGCGGGCGCGGGCCAGCGGGCCGATCAGCGGTACGGTCGCGCCCGCGCCCGCGCCCAGCAGCGCGAGCGCGGGCGCGCCGAGCCCCGCGAGCGCCCCGGCGACCAGCGCGGTGATCGCCACCGCGTTGGCCCAGGCGAACAGCAGCACGACGGCGCGCTGTCCGTGCCGGTCGGCGAGCCGCCCCACGAGGGGCCCGCACGAGACCTGCCCGAGGGCGAGCGCTCCTCCGGTCAATCCGGCGGCGGCCAGCGAGTCACTCGTCCGGGCGACCAGCAGCACACTGCCGAACTGGATGGTGGCCGTGGGCAGCCGCCCGGGGAACGACACCGCAGGAAGCAGCGGTCCGGTCAGGCCGATCACGTCACGGTAGGTCTCCCGGGCGCCGCGCCGCCGCGCTGTGGTCATCGTCCGAAGCTAGCCATTCACACCGCGCACGTGGACGGACCGATGACACGAAACCGGGCCAGGCGGGTACGTAGCATCGCATGACACCCGAGCACCCCGTACCCGCCGTGCCCACGGCCACCTACCGGCTCCAGCTCCAGCCCGCGTTCCCGTTCGAGGCCGCCGCGGCGGCCGTGCCGTACCTGGCGTCGCTCGGCGTCTCGCACCTGCACCTCTCCCCCGTCCTGGAGGCCGTCCCGGGTTCGCCGCACGGGTACGACGTGGTGGACCACTCGCGGGTGCGCGGCGAACTCGGCGGCGAGGAGGGGCTGCGCGCGCTGGCGCGCACCGCGCGGGAGCACGGTCTCGGCCTGATCGTGGACATCGTGCCGAACCACATGGCGATGGTCCCGCGGCACAACCCCGCCCTGTGGGACGTGCTGCGGGAGGGTCCCGCGTCCGCGTACGCCCGCTGGTTCGACATCGACTGGGAGGCCGGGGGCGGCAAGGTGCTGCTGCCGGTGCTCGGCGGCCCGGTCGGCGCGGAGGCCGGGCAGCTGAAGGCGGACGGCGACGTGCTGCGCTACTACGACCACGCCTTCCCGCTGCGGGCGGGCACCGCGCACCTGCCGCTGCCGGAGCTGCTGGACGCGCAGTGGTACCGGCCGGTGTGGTGGCGGCTGGCCCGTACGGAGCTGAACTACCGCCGCTTCTTCAGCATCTCGGAGCTGATCGGGGTGCGGGTGGAGGACCCGGAGGTGTTCGACGCGACCCACGGCAAGATCCTCCAGCTGCTGCGCGAGGGCGTGGTCGACGGGCTGCGGATCGACCACCCCGACGGCCTCGCCGACCCCGACGGCTACCTCGCCCGGCTGCACCGGGCGAGCGGCGGCCGCTGGACGGTGGTGGAGAAGATCCTCTCCGCGGGTGAGCACCTGCCGCCCTCCTGGCCGGTCGCGGGCACCACCGGGTACGACGCCCTGCGGCACGCCGACGGGCTGTTCACCGATCCGGCCGGCGCGGACGAACTGCTGGACCACTACCGGAGCTTCGCCGCCCCGCAGACCGACCGCGGCGGCGACTGGGCGGCCACGGTCCGGCGGGCCGCGTACCAGGTGATCGGCCACGAGCTGGCCGCCGAGAGCGCGCGGCTGACCCGCGCCGCGGACCGGGTGTGCTCGTCCGCGCCCGACCCGGCGCTGCGCGACCGCGCGCCGTGGGCGCTGCGCACCGCGCTCCAGGAGCTGCTGGTCCGTCTGGAGGTGTACCGGCCCTACGCCTCCGTGGACGCGGCCTCGGTGGTCACCGAGGAGGCCGCCGGACGGGCCCGGCTCGCCTTCGCCGTGCCCGAGGAGGCCGACGCCGTGGACGTGGTGCGCGACCTGGTGGTCGGCCGGGCCGGCGAGGGTGCGGGGGCGGCGGAGCTGCGGACCCGGTTCGCGCAGGCCGCCTCCGCGCTGCGCGCGAAGTCCGTGGAGGACACCGCGTACTACCGGTACGTGCCGCTGCTGTCGGCCAACGAGGTCGGCGGGGACCCGGGGCGCCCGGCCGTGCCGCCCGAGGACTTCCACGCGTACTGCGCGCGCGTGCAGCGCGACTGGCCCGGGACCGGGACGGTGGTCACCACGCACGACACCAAGCGCAGCGCGGACGTGCGGGCGGCCCTGACCGTGCTGACCCAGTGCCCGGGGCGCTGGGCACGGCTGCTGGCCGAGGTGACCGGCGAGGACGCGCTCGTGCCCGACGCGCAACTGGCGTGGGCGGCCTGGCAGACGGTGTTCGGGCTGGGTCCCGCCGATCCGGAGCGGGTGCGCGGCGCGCTGCTGAAGCATGTGCGCGAGGCGGGTCTGTACACGAGCTGGACGGAGCGCGAGGCGGCGTACGAGAAGGCGGTGGAGCGGTTCGTCGCCGAGGGGCCGTGCGGGGCGCCGGGCGCGCGGGTGAGCGCCTTCCGCGACGAGCTGGAGGCCCATGTCGCGGCCAATGTGCTGGGCACGGCCCTGGTGCACCTGACGATGCCGGGCGTGCCCGATCTCTACCAGGGCACGGAGGCCGAGTACCGGGCGCTGGTCGACCCGGACAACCGGCGGCCCGTGGACCTGCCGCCCGCCGACGCGGGGGTCAAGGGCGCGCTGACGGCGGCGGCGCTGCGGCTGCGGGGGCGCCGGCCCGAGGTGTTCGGCGCCGCGGGGACGTACGAGCCGCTGCGCGCCGAGGGCCCGGCGGCGGAGCACTGCGCGGCCTTCACACGCTCCGGTGAGGTGGTCACGGCCGTGACCCGGCTGTCGCTGCGCCTGGCGGAGGCGGGCGGCTGGCGCGGCACCCGGCTGCCGCTGCCGCCGGGCCGCTGGGCGGACGTCCTGGCTCCGGGACGGCACTTCGAGGGGCACGCGCGCGTGGCGGAGCTGTTCGCGGCGCTGCCGGTGGCGCTGCTGGAACGGGTCGGCGGACCGGCCGGCGAGGACTGAGCGCGGGGCGCCGGGAGGGGGTGCCCGGTCCGTCGTCGAGCATGCCCTTGACAGCCGTCACCGGCCGTGGGGTACTGCGGAATGCGAAACCGGGCGGACGCGTACGGGGGTGAGTCCTCTGCCGGAGACGCGCTACCCCAGTGTGCCCGAACTGGTGGCCGGTGCCCGAGCGCTGGCCGCGCACCGGCCGGACCTGTGCGCCCTCGACCGGGTCGGTCTCTCCCGGGCGGGCCGGCCGCTGCACCTGCTGTCCGTGGGGCACGCCCGCCGGGCCGTGCTGGTGGTCGCGGGCGCGCACGCCAACGAGCCCGCGGGCGGTTCGACGCTCCTGGCGCTGGCCCGGCGGGTGCGGGACGAGCGGGAGCTGCGGGCGGACACCTCCTGGCACTTCCTGCTCTGCGCCGACCCGGACGGGGCGAGCCTGCACGTGACCCCGGCGCCGCGCACGCTGCTCGACTACCACCTGGGCTTCTTCCGGCCGGCCGGGGCCGAGCAGCCGGAGTGGTCGCCGTCCGTGCTGCCGCCCGGCCGGCTGCCGCCCGAGACCCGGGCGCTGACCGGGGTGATCGACGCGCTGCGCCCCTACCTCCAGGTGACGCTGCACGGCACCGAGCTGGGCGGCAGCTGGGTGCAGCTCACCCGCGACGTGCCCGGTCTGGCGGAACCTTTCTGCAAATCGGCGGCGGAGCTGCGCATCCCCATCGAGACGGGGGCCTGCGACGCGGCGGGCTGGCCCGTCTCCGGGCCCGGGGTGCGGGTGATGCCGGCGCCCGGCGCGGCCCCGGCCCACCCGAGCCTGCCCGACGACGCCCGGCACAGCACCTGGTACCACGCGCACCGCCACGGCGGTCTGACGGCGGTCGTGGAGATCCCGATGTGGGCGAGCGACCTGGTCGACGACCCGGCACCGCACCCCGCGCCCGAGGCGGAGCTGCGGCGGCTGGCCGCCCGGCTGCTGCGGGACGCGCGGGCGGTGGAGGCGGTGCTCGCCGACGCGCTGCCCCGGCTGCGGGGCGCCGACGGGCCGCTGCTGCGCGCGGCCCGCTGGGGTCTCGGCGTGGTGCCGGGGCTGGCGGCGGACTGGACGGACGGCCCGCCCGCCGACACGAGCAGGGCCTACGTCGGCAGTGTGGACGCCTTCGGCCGGCGGCTGCCGCTGCGGGCCGCCGCGATGCTGCTGCGGGTGCTGCGCGCGGCCGACGACCGGGCGGCACCGGCGCTCGCCCGTCTCGTGGCGACCTGGAGCGTGGCCTTCGCCGACCGGTTCCGGGCCCGCTGGGTGCCGCTGGAGCACCAGGTGGAGCACCAGTCCCGCACGGTGGTGGAGACGGCCCGCCACGCCCGTGACGTGGCCGGCTGACGGTGGCGGCGCGGACGCCCGCGCCGCCACCGGTACGGGAGGCCCGCCCCGCCGCGCGCCGCTCACGCGTCCAGCGCGAACACGTCCCCCGTCCGGGCGTTCATCTCGCAGCCGTTGGCGAAGGTCTCCGTGTAGTCGACCGCGCGGCCCTGCCACTCGCCGCGCGCCTGCACGGTCACCGGCGCGTAGATCATCGAACAGAACGCGTCCTTGCGGGGGATGCCCCGGATGTCGCCGCGCGCCGAGCGCAGCTCCGCGCACGCCTCGGCCGCGTGGGCGTGGCCGTGCGGCGGGTCGCACAGCAGCAGGGTGCCGCGCGTGTCGCCGCCGCCGGAACGGGTGTCGCCGTGGGTGACGGTGACATAGAGCCAGTCGCCCCGGTCGTGGTGCCGGGCCCACCCGGCCGCCTGGGCCGGGACCGCCGTGCCCGCGAGGAGGACCGCCGCGGCCGGCACTGCCCGGCGCAGCCACCGGGTCGTCGCCTTGCTGATGAAGTGGGTCATGGCGGGTGTATCGGCACACCGGTGCGCCGCCCCCAGTCCGGCTCACCCGAACGGGAGCGCCCCCGCCCGGCGCGCGGACCGCGTCAGTGCGCCGACAGCCGGTAGGACACCTGCCCGAAGCCGACCTGGTCGCCCTCGCGGACGACGGCCGCGCCGGTCACCCGCCGCCCGTTGACGGTGGTCCCGTTGGTCGAGCCGAGGTCGCGCAGGACCCACAGGCCGCTCTGGTGGCGCAGCTCGGCGTGGGTGCGCGAGACCGTCTCGTGGTTGAGCCGCAGTCCGCTCGCCGGGTCGCGCCCGATGCGCAGCGGATGTCCGCTGTCCGCGTGCGGCAGCAGCAGCTTGGGCAGCCGCTCGGACTGCCAGGCCCGGCGCAGCCGCACGGTGAAGCCGGAGACGGCCCCGACGGCGCCGAACAGCGCGCGCGAGAGCCGTCCCTCGGTGGACAGGTCCGAGGTGAGCACGGCGAGCTCGTCCGGGCGGCGGGCGGCCAGCGCCCGTTCCATGCGGTGCGCGAACGTGTCGTACGACAGCCGGCCGGCCGCGACGCCGTCGCGCAGCACCTCCAGCGCCCGGTCGCGCTCCGCGTCGGACACCCGCGCGGAATGGGTGTGGAACTCGAAGGACGACGTCACGCTGGTGATTGTCGGACAACCGGCCCGGGGTGTCCAGAAAACGGGAACGGCGCCGCGGTGTGCCGAGTTGACGACATCTCCCGCGAAAGGGTGGAACCGAAAGCGGACTGATCGTCTTTGCAGGACCATGGGGACGCCAACACGGTGAAGCAGACGAAGGGGAACCGTCCGTGCATTTCGAGGTGTGGGCACCGCAGGCCGGCCGGGTGACGCTCCGGTGCGACGGCGCCACGCGCGCGCTGGAGCCCGATCCGGAGCGTCCTGGCTGGTGGAGCGGCGAGGCCGAGGCGCGGGACGGCTCGCGCTACGGCTTCGCCCTGGACGACGGCCCGGTGCTGCCCGATCCGCGCTCGCGGCGGCAGCCGGACGGACCGGACGGCCTGAGCGCCGTCGTCGACCAGGGGCGGCACACCTGGCGCGGCGACGGCTGGGCCGGGCGCCCGCTGCCCGGGGCCGTGCTCTACGAGCTGCACGTCGGCACGTACACACCCGAGGGCACCTTCGACGCCGCCGCGGGCCGCCTGGAGCACCTGGTGGAACTGGGCGTCACGCACGTGGAGCTGATGCCGGTGTGCCCGTTCCCCGGGCGGCACGGCTGGGGGTACGACGGGGTGTCGCTGTGGGCGGTGCACGAGCCCTACGGCGGCCCCGAGGGGCTGAAGCGCTTCGTCGACCGGGCGCACGAGCTGGGCCTCGGCGTGGTCCTGGACGTGGTGCACAACCACCTGGGCCCGTCCGGCAACCACCTGCCGAAGTTCGGGCCGTACTTCACCGACACCCACCACACGCCCTGGGGCTCGGCCGTCAACCTGGACGCGCCCGGCTCCGACGAGGTGCGCGACTACCTCCTGGGCAGCGCCCTGGCCTGGCTGCGCGACTACCGGCTGGACGGGCTGCGCCTGGACGCGGTGCACGCGCTCGTGGACACCCGCGCCCGGCACTTCCTGGAGGAGCTGTCGGCGGCCGTGGACGCGCTCGCGGCGGACCTGGGCCGGCCGCTGTTCCTCATCGGCGAGTCGGACCTGAACGACCCGCGGCTGATCACCCCGCGCGCGGAGCACGGCCTCGGGCTGCACGCCCAGTGGAGCGACGACTTCCACCACGCGGTGCACACCGCCGTCACCGGCGAGTCGCAGGCGTACTACGCCGACTTCGCGCGCGCCCCGCTCGCCGCGCTCGCCAAGACCCTCACCGGCGGCTACTTCCACGACGGGACGTACTCCAGCTTCCGGGGCCGCCACCACGGCCGCCCGCTGGACCGCACCCGCACCGCCGGGCACCGGCTGCTCGGCTACAGCCAGACCCACGACCAGATCGGCAACCGGGCCCGGGGCGACCGGCTGTCGGGGCTGCTGGCGGACGCCCCCGGGCTGCTGGCGTGCGCGGCGACACTGACGCTGACCGCGCCGTTCACGCCGATGCTCTTCATGGGCGAGGAGTGGGCGGCGGGCACACCGTGGCAGTTCTTCACCGACCACACCGACCCGGAGCTGGCCGAGGCGGTGCGCCAGGGGCGGCGCCGGGAGTTCGGGGCACACGGCTGGGCGGCGCAGGACGTGCCCGACCCGCAGGACCCGGCGACCCGGGACCGCTCCTGCCTCGACTGGTCGGAGCCCGGACGCGAGCCGCACGCGCGCGTGCTGGACTGGTACCGGCGGCTGATCGCGCTGCGCCGCGGGCTGCCCGACCTGACCGATCCGGACCTCGCCGCCACCCGGGTCGCCCACGACGAGGAGGCCGGCTGGCTGGCCTTCCGGCGCGGGGACGTACGGGTGGCCGTCAACCTGGGCAGCGCGACGGCGGCGATCCCGCTGGGCACCCGTCCGGCCCGGGTGCTCGCCGCCTGGGAGCCGGTCGAGGCGCCCGGCGGGACGGGGCTGCTGCGGCTGCCCGGCCGCTCCTGCGTGGTGCTGGCGCAGAGCTGAGCGCGGCCCGCCCCGCGCGGCTAAGGCTGCCCGCCCCCGGCGCCTTCCTGCCCGTCGTCCTGCGTGTCGTCCTGCGTGTCGTCCTGCGTGTCGCCCTGTTTGCCGTCCTGCTCGCCCTCTTCGCGGAACTCGGTGACCCGCTCCAGCAGGATCGCCTCCCAGGAGTGGCGCAGCTGGACGCGCAGCAGCGGCAGCGGGCTCTCGTCGCGGCCCGCCAGGCGGCCGGCGAGGCGGACCACCGTGTCGCAGCGGGCCAGCCACAGGCCGCGCAGGCAGGGGCGGGCGCCGTAGCCCGCGAGGGTGGCCGCGCGCACGGCGGCCGGTGATCCCACGGCCAGGGCGAGCCCGGCGATGTCCTCGGCGGGGTCGCCGATCACCGCGTCCGTCCAGTCCAGGACGCCGCGGACCCGGCCGTCCGGGGAGAGCACCAGGTGCTCGCCCTTGAGGTCGTGGTGGACGAGGACGGCGGCGTGGGACTGGGCGGCCAGCTGGGCCGCGGCGGGCGCGGAGAGCTGGGCCATCCGCGCGGGTTCGAACTCGTCGGCCGCGCCGAGCTCCTCCGCGGCGTGCACGGCCATCCGGCGCAGCGCCTCCAGGGAGCGGGGCGCGGTGCGCGGGACGCCGAGCGTCCCGGCCTGCCGCACGGGCACCGCGCGCAGCCCGGCCAGCAGCCCGGCCAGGTCGTCCTCGCCGAGCGCGGAGACGTCCAGCTCGTCGGCCGTGCCGCCGGTGATCCTGGTGTCCAGGGTGTACGCAAGTCCGGGCGCCCACTCGCCGTGCGCGGCGCTCGTGGGGACGGCCACCGGCAGGTGCGGGCGGGCCAGATCGCGCAGGCGCAGTTCGCGGCGCAGCCGCGCCGAGGCGTCGCGGTCGGGGGCCAGCCGCAGCACATGGCGCGCGCCGACCCACCAGGTGGAGTGCTCACCGCCCGTGGTGACGGGCCGTACCTCGGGCACCCCGGCGGCGGCGTAGCCGTCGCACGGGGCGTCGGGGAGCAGGGTGCGGACCAGCCTGCGGACGCTGTCCGCCGTGGGTGTCGGTGCCTGGGTCATCGTCGCGCCGTGTCGTCGGGTCGGGTCGGGTCGGGTGGAATCAGTCGGCGGATCAGTCCACCAGGACCAGCTCCCGGGTGGTGTCGTTGAGGCGGCGGCCCCCGTCCGCGGTGACCGTCACGATGTCCTCGATCCGGACCCCGAAGCGGCCGGGCAGATAGATGCCGGGTTCCACGGAGAAGCACATGCCGGGCACGAGGGGCTGCCGCTCCCCCTCGATCATGTACGGCGGCTCATGGGTGGTGACGCCGATGCCGTGGCCGGTGCGGTGGATGAAGTACTCGCCGTAGCCCGCCTCGGCGATGACCGCGCGGGCGGCCCGGTCCACGTCCTGGCAGGCCGCGCCCGGCCGTACGGCCGCGAAGCCCGCCTCCTGGGCCTCGCGCACGACGTCGTGCACCCGGCGCTCCTCGTCGGTGGGTTCGCCCACGTGCACGGTGCGGGTGGTGTCGGAGCCGTAGCCGTCCTTGAGCCCGCCGAAGTCGAGGACGACCATGTCGCCGTGTTCGATGACCCGGTCCCCCACCTCGTGGTGCGGGTCGGCGCCGTTGGGCCCGGAGCCGACGATGGTGAAGTCGACCTGGGAGTGGCCGAAGCGCCGCAGCAGGTCGGCGAGGTCGGCGCCCACCTCGCGCTCGCGGCGCCCGGCGAAGCGTACGTGCCTGATCTCCTCGAACGTGCGGTCGGCGGCGGCGCCCGCGGCGGCGAGCAGGTCGAGCTCGGCCGGGTCCTTCACGGCGCGGAGCATCGGCAGGGCCTCGGTGAGGGCGGCGTAGGAGGTGCCGGGCAGGGTCTGCTGGAGGCCGAGCAGGTGCAGGGCCCAGGCGTTGTCGCTGACGCCGAAGCGGCCGCGGCCGTCGAGGAGGGCGGCGGTGAGGGCGTAGGGGTCCTTGCCGTCGGTCCAGTCCCGCAGGGTCAGCGCGGGGGCGCCGGTGGCCTGGGCGGCGTCCGGGGCCTCCAGGGTGGGCACGACGAGGACGGGGTCGCGGCCGGGGACCAGGACCAGCAGGGTGAGCCGTTCGGTGGCGGCGGGCGGCGCGTAGCCGGTGAGCCACACCAGGTCGGGTCCGGGGGCGACGAGCAGTCCGGCCAGTCCGGCGTCCGCCGCCGCGCGCTCGGCGCGCGCCATCCGGGCCCGGTAGTCGTCGGCGGTGAAGGGCGCGGGCGCGGTGCCGGTCATCCGGGCCTCCGTGTGCGGCTGAAGGGGCGGGTGGGACGAACAGTCGGGCGTCGGGCAGGGCCCACGGGCAGCATCCTGCCCGCGCGGAGTGGGCGGCGCGAGCCGGTCGGTCCGGCCGTCCGCTCCCTCCTCCATCCTCGCTGCCCGGGTGTCCGCACGACCACCGCTTTCCCGGACTCGATCTCACGGTCGGGGCTCGCACGGCCATGAGCGCTGATGGCGTGATCACCGTCAGCCACGAGGACACCCTGAAGGACGACCTGACGGAAGACCGTCCAGAAGACCTGCCGGGACGGCCTGACGCGACGATCTGGACGGCGGCCGTCGATCCGACGACGGGGGGCGTGCGGCCGTACCCGTCGTCACGTACGCGGCGTGGTCAGGTGACGACGCCCGGGGTGACGTCCAGCTGCTGGTAGCCCCCACCGCGGTGGCGCACGGTCAGCACCACCGAACGGCCGGGGTCGGCCTTCGCCACCGCGCGCGCGAGGTCGGCCGCCGAGTCGATCCGCGTCCGGTCGAACACGAGCAGCACATCGCCGCGGACCAGCCCGGCCGAGTAGCCGGGGCCCGGCACATGGACGCCGACGACCCGCGCCCCGGGCTTCCCGTCGTCCACCGCCTCCACCCCGAGGGTCGGCCCCACCGGAACCGGCGCCGACCGCACCGCCGCGGCACCCTCCGGGCCGGTTCCGGACCCGGCCCCGGAACCGGAAGCCGACACCGCCGGGGCCGCCGCCGGACCCGCGAGGCCCGCGTGCCGCTGGGCCTCGGCCAGCCTGCTCGCACCGATCACCGTGGCGCCCACCGCGCCCAGCCCTACCCCGGCCAGCAGCAGCACCAGCCCGGCGCACAGGCCGCACAGCGCGCCCGCGAACCGGCGGCCGGGCCGCCGCTGGCCGGTGCCGGAAGGGCTCCGCTCGCGCGAGACGCCGCCCGCGGGCTCGGCACCGGGCAGGGGCTTGGGACGCAACGCAGTCTGTTCCATTCGTTCTCCTCCGGCTGGTGCCTACCCGGCGACCTGGTCCGCCACGAGCCACGAAAGGGTGAGCACGCGCCACGAAAGAGTGAGAACACGGGCGCCTGCCACGTTCGGCCGTATGAGCGATCACCTCCTGCGGCTGCTGCGGGACAGCCCGCGTCTGGCCGAACTGGCGGCCTTTCCCTTCGCGTTCGACCTCGCGGGCGCCGAACACGTCGAGGAGGTACGGCTCGCCGACGGCGGACCGCTCGAACCGGTCGCGGGCGACGGCTCGGGCGGCACGTACTTCGTGTGCGGCGACGGCTCCGTGCTCTGCGCTCCGCGCTCGGACTGCCCGAGCACTCCCCGGTGGAACTCGTCGCCCTGCTGCACGAGTCGCTGCTGCGCACCGAGCCCGGCTTCCTGCTGCTCAACGCCGAGGAGGGGTGCGCCTACCGCCTGCTGGACCCGCTGCCCCGGCCGGCGCTGCGCGAGGTGGTCCTCGCCCACGCCCCGGACACCGGCGCCCTCGTCGCGGCCGGTCCGGACGAGGACGGCGCGTCGCTGTTCACCTGGGCCGGGCACGCCCTGGACCTGGGGCTGACGGAGCACGCGCGGGCCGCCCTGATCCGCGCGCTCGACGAGATCGTCATGAACCAGGGCGCGCCGCGCCGGACCGGCGCGCCCGGCAGTCGCGCACGGCCCTGGACCGCCCCGCCACCACCACGGCCGCCGTCACCGGGCGGCGCTGAACCGGATGCGGTCCGGCGCCGGTTCAGCTCCGGCCCGGCTTCTGTTCAGCCGACGGGCAGCGCGCGGGCCGGGGCCGGCAGCACGGGAGCCGGCGGGTGGTCCGGGAGGAAGGTGTGGGCGCGGCGGCCCAGCCACTCGGCCTTGTAGCGGTTGACGCTGCGGTGCCAGTTGAGGATGCCCGCCAGCCAGTTGCGCAGGTCGGCCACATAGCCGTCCATGGTCGCCCGCGCCTCGTCGGACAGCGCGAAGTCGTCGCAGACGACGGGAAGTTCGTGTGCCACGACATGCTCGAACTGGCGCATCCGCTGGGTCATCAGGTCGTGCACCACGGTCAGCGCCGCCGGGTAGTCGATGCCGAAGAAGTGCTGCACGACGAGGATCCCGTTGTGGATCTCGCCCTCGTACTCGATCTCCTTCTGGTAGGAGAAGACGTCGTTGAGCAGGCAGGCGTAGTCCATGGCGGCGTTCTCCAGGGACCGGACCGGGCCGCTGCGGTACACCTCGGGCGGGATCGACGGGCCGTGTCCCAGCCGGCACAGGCTCAGGGTGAGGTCGGAGCCGAAGGTGGCACGCCGCATCTCCAGGTAGTCGACGGGGTCGGGCACCCGGTTCTGCAACTGGTTGGCCAGCTCCCACACCCAGCTCTCGGTCATCGAGTCGATGGCCTGCTTGAAGGTGCGCCGCTGGCCGGGGGTCATCTCGGCGGTGGTCCGCGCCCACAGGTCGGACAGGCCCCGTTCCATGGCGTTGCCGGGGACGGCGGCCTCCTCGCCGTCGACCGGCATGCAGGCCGACAGACGGGCGGTGGTCAGCCGGGCGGCGGCGAGGTCGCGGCGGTGGCCGTAGACCAGCGGGTAGTAGTCGTCGCCGTAGGTGCCCCAGGCGAGCCACTGCGCGCTGAGGTCCAGGGCCTCGGGTGTCGCGTCCGGGTCGAGTCCGGCCGAGCACAGCGCCAGGTCGTAGGCGTCGAGCTTGTCCTCGTCCCAGACGCCCTCGGCGAGGATCCCCATGCGGTGGCACCAGTCGGCGAGCCGCAGCCGGGAGCGGTCCAGATGCGGGCACAGCTCCAGCCGGAAGGGCATGTAGAGGTCGGGGATGCGCGAGGGGCCGACCTTCTCGTACGGGACGTGGCTGTGGGCGCGCAGCCGTTCGGCGCCGGCCGCGGCGAGCAGCGCGGCCATGTCGACGCCCGAGGTGCCGGGCCCGGTCGGGGCCTGCCAGGGGTTGGCGGGGCGCGCGCGTTCGTTCATGTACCGGCTGGAGCGGGTGTGCCATTCGTGGCCGCCGGACTGCCAGTCCTGGAGCCCCTTGGTGTACGCCGCCACCGCCGCGACCTGGTCGGGGGTGAGGCCCTTCTCCACGGCCAGGGCGGGCACTTCGGTGAACGCGGTGTGCTCGAACTGGTGCAGCCGCGAGGTGAGGACGTCGTTGACGGTGTCGGCGGCCTCCTGGGTGGTGCAGCCGAAGAAGGTCTCCAGGACGAGCACGCCGTTGCTCAGCTCGCCCTCGTCCTCGACCTCCCGCTGGTAGGAGAAGAGGTCGTTGCGCAGGTGCACGGCGTCGGAGAAGGTCTCCATCAGCACCCGCAGCGGCCTGGAACCGGCGACGGCGGCGGGCACTTCGGCGGTGGCGTACTCCACGAGCCCGGCCGACCAGGGGGCGCCGCCGACCTTGCGGCGCATCTCGATGTACTCGACGGGGTTGGCGACCCGCCCCTCGTTGATGTTGGACAGCTCCCACAGGGACTCGTTCAGCAGGTGCTCGGTGGCCACCGCGAACCGGCGGCGCCAGTCGGCCGACATCGCGGGGACCGTACGCGCCCACAGGTCGGCCAGGCCCGCCTCCACCGGGTTCTGCGGCTCGGGCACCTCGGCGGTGTCGTCCAGGGGCATGAACAGGGGCAGCCGGTCCAGGTACGCCTTGCCGCCGGTCCGGTCCTGGCTGCGCTTGAAGGTCTCCAGGAAGTGGTCGTCGAAGAAGAAGACCCACACGTACCAGTCGGTGATGAGGGAGAGGGCGGGGCCGTCGCAGTCGGGATGGGTGTAGGCACAGAGCAGTCCGTAGTCGTGCGCGTCGAGGTCGGACTGCTCCCAGATCCCGGAGCCCTCCAGCATGCCCATGTCGCGGGCCCAGCGCGTGGCATGGGCGCGGGCCTCGTCCAGGTGCGGGTTCAGCCGCGCCGGGTGCGGCAGGTAGAAGTGCGGGAGTTCGAAGGGCTGCTGCGTCATGGCCGGGCCCTACCCGGGACGCTCCGGGACCATCCTCCGCCACCCATTCGATCACACCATCGCGTGAATCACCGCCGAACACCCTTCCCGCGGGGGCCGGTTCCGGCAGGCGCCTCCGGCGGCCGGGCCGCCCCGGCCCGGCCGGGTCCGGCCGCGGTCAATCGTGGTCCAGTTCGGCTCACCGGGGACCAGGTCGGCTCAGCCGGGCTCAGGTCGGCTCAGCCGGGCTCGATGTCGCGCTCCAGCTGCACCGCCAGGCTCAGATAGCGAGGCCGCCGGGGCACGGGCACCAGGCCGCGGATCAGCAGGTGCCACATCTCGGCCGTCCGGCGCGGCAGCCGGGCCACCGGCTCCAGCGGGCGGCCGGTGACACGGGTGCCGACGAAGAAGGAGACCAGGGAGCGCGCCGCGGCCTGGACGTCGACGTCGGGATGGATGTCGGCCTCCTTGACCGCGCCCAGCAGCCGGTGCGTGGCGATCTCCAGCCACTCGGTGAAGGGGTGGCGCAGCGGCGCGCGCACCTCGACCCCGCCGGTGGCGAGCCGCAGTCCCGCACGGGCGATCGGCCCCTCCACGGAGAGCCGGGTGAACGCGAAGGTGATGCGCATCAGCGCTTCCAGGGACGAGCAGTTCCGCCCCTCCACCTCTCCGGTCACCTGCCGCAGGGCCGCGGCCTGCAACTCCATGATGGCGTGGGCCAGATCGTCCTTGGCCGCGAAGTGGAAGTACAGGGCACCCTTGGTGACCTGCGCGTGTTCGACGATGTCACTGAGGCTCGTCCGTTCGTAGCCGTTCCGGTCGAACAGGTCGGCAGCCGCCGTGATGATCGTCGAGCGCGTCTGCTCGGCCCGTAACTGCCTCGCCATGGCCAGAACACTCCAGGGATGTAACGAACGGGGCATGCTGTTTGTTTCTCGTTCGAGCCTACGATAGCCCACTCGCCCGGTCCGTCACCAGGCGAACGGCAGTCCCGTTTACCCCGAATAATCAGCGGAAAAGCCCTCAAAGCAAGGCGAAAGCAGACTCGATAAAAACAGGGCGCGCGGTTTTATTTTGATCAACGTGGGCGCGGCACGGGGGCCACACGTCGACATCGGCGCACGCGCACGTCGGTCCGCCGCGCGGCGGCACTCGACGGTGCACGGGAAGAGGTCCGCCGCCGCACTCCACGCCTCGCCATGGACGCGATCGTAGCGGCGGCGGCCGGAGGCCCCTCGCGGACCGGTCCCGGCCTCACGGGCGGCGGGCGGAACTTATCCGGCGCCCCGCTAGTTTCTACGTTGCTGTAGATCTGACCTGACCGTCCCGGCCGCACCGGTTCCCGTGCGCGGCCGGTGCGGACTTCCGACCTTTTGGAGAGCGACCATGGCCCTGTGGGACCGCATCAAGGACTCCGCGACGCAGATGCAGACCCAGTTGACGGCGAAGAAGAACGACCTGAAGAGCGGTGCGTTCCGCGACGCGAGCATGGCGATGTGCGCGCTCGTGGCCGCCGCCGACGGCACCGTCGACCCCTCGGAGCGGCAGCGCGTCGCCCAGCTGATCGCCACCAACGAGGTCCTGCAGAACTTCCCCGCCGACGATCTGCGCCGCCGTTTCGAGGACAATCTGAACAAGCTGACCGCCGACTTCGCCTTCGGCAAGGTGAGCGTGCTCCAGGAGATCGCCAAGGCGAAGAAGAAGCCCGCCGAGGCCCGCGCGGTCGTGCAGATCGGCATCGTCATCGGCGGCGCGGACGGCGACTTCGACAAGACCGAGCAGGCCGTGGTCCGCGAGGCGTGCTACGCGCTGGACCTGCCGCCGCACGAGTTCGACCTCTGAGCGGCCCGGTCGGGGCGATGGCGGCACGCGGGCGGCGGTGGACCCGGCCGGTCCGGCGGAACCGGACGGCCGCCGCGCCCGGGTGCGCGCCGCCGGTGTGCGGTCACAGCCCGGCCAGCACCGGGAGGAGCCGGGTGGCGGCCGTGACGTCGGCCGTCAGCGGCCGGTCCTCCGTACCGGCCGGCAGCGCGGCGGCGGCCACGGCGAACACCGCGCGGCGCGGCGGCTCCCGGAAGCAGCGCAACGCGCGCACGGCGGTGACCAGTTCGCAGGCCAGGACGGTCGCGTAGGCGTCCGCCGCGCGCAGGGTCTGGCGGGCCGCCTGGGGCGCGAAGCTGGCCGCCTCCTCCAGTCCGTGGGAGAGCACCGCGTGACCGGCCGAGGCGGGCAGCGCGCAGGCACGCAGCTCGGCCAGGGCCGAGTTGGCGGTGTACTCCAGGATCATGGTGCCGGAGCTGCCGGCCGGTCCGGAGGCGAGGAAGGCGGGCAGTCCGGTGAGGTCCGGGCGGCCGAGCGCGGTGAGGCGGGCGGCGGACAGCTGGGCGGTCTGGAGCAGCGCGAGGTTGAGTCCGTCCAGGGCGAGGCTCAGCGGAGCGGCGTAGAAGCCGCCGTGGTGGTGGGCGGTGGTGCCGTCGGCGCCGATGAGCGGGTTCTCCGAGGGGCAGTTGACCTCGGCCCGCACGACACGGCGCAGCGCGTCCGCCGCGTCCAGCGCGGGACCGTGCGCCTGCGGGAAGGCCCTGAATCCGAACGGGTCCTGGATCCGGCGCGCACCGCCGCTGCCCGTCCCCCCGGGCTCTCCGAGCAGTCGCCGCACCTCGGCGGCGGCACGGGTGGCTCCCGGGTAGGGGCGCAGGGCGTGCACCTCGGGAGCGTACGCCTCCAGCGAACCGGAGACGGCGGCCAGCGAGAGGGCCGCCACGGCGTGGGTGGCCCGCAGCAGCACGTCGAGGTCGTGGCAGCCCAGGGCCGCCTGGCCGAGGGTGAGCGCGTTGCTGCTGAGCAGCGCGAGCGCGTCACCGGGCCGCAGGACGACCGGAGCGGGCAGCTCGGGGACGACGGGCGCGACCACGGCGGGGCTCGTGGCGGCGGCCGCGGTGGCCGGTGCGGGGCCGGTGGGTGCGGCGGCCGGTGCGGGGCCGGTGGGCGGCGCGGGCGTGGACGGCCCGCCCGCGCCGTCCGGGACGGCGGCGGGGCCGGGGGCGGGAGCGGCTCCAGGGTCGGAAGCGGAAGCGGGGCCGGGGGCGGGGGCGGCGGTCCGCCAGGGGCGTTCACCGATCAGGGTCAGGCCCGTCTGGGCCAGGGCCGTCAAATCGCCGGTGCCGAGACCGCCGTACTCGTTGACGGCCGGGTGGACGCCGAGGCGCAGCGCCTCGGCGAGGGCGGTGACGAAAGCGGGCTGGATGCCGGAGCCGCCGGCCAGGAGCTGGTTGGCGCGGACCGCCAGCATCGCCCGGACATGGCGGGCGGGCAGCTCGGCGCCCGCGCCGCCCGCGTGACTGCGCAGCAGCCGCAGGCCGTGCCCGGTCCCTTCCGGATCCTCCACCGGCACCGAGCGGTGCGCGCCGACCCCGGTGCCGCGGCCGTAGAGCCGGCCGGCGCGGGCCAGCCGGTCCGCCGCCTTCCAGGAGCGGTGGGCACGCGCCAGCGCCTCGGCCGGTACGACGGGTTCGGCCGAGGCGTCGGCGAGGCGGACCACGTCGTCCAGGGTCAGCTCGCGCCCGTCCAGCACGACGCGGGCCCGGCCCGCTTCCCGGGGCGCCCACGCCGTGCTGCTCATCCCTGCGTCCTGATGGTCCTGTGTTCCGGTGGTCCCGCGGTGGCGCCGTGCTCCCGCGGTGGTGCGGTCCGCGCCGGTGCGCGGTGGCGGGTCAGACGAGGCCGGCCGACTTCAGCCACGCCTTGGCGACGTCCAGCGGGTCCTTGTTCTGCGACTGCACCTGGGTGTCCAGATCCAGCAGGGTCGCCGTGTCCAGCTTGGCGGAGAGCGCGTTGAGCGCGTCGACGCCCTTCTTGTCCAGACCGCTCTTGTGGACGAGCGGCTGCACGTTCTCGAAACCGAAGAGGTTCTTCGGGTCCTGGAGGACGACGAACTTCTCCTTGGCGATGGTCGGGTCCGTGGTGAACACGTCCGCCGCCTGCACGGTGTCCTTCTTCAGCGCGGCCTGGGTCAGCGGGCCGCCCGCGTCCAGCGCCTTGAAGGACTTGAACTCCAGGCCGTACAGCGACTTCAGGCCCAGCAGGCCCTGCTGCCGGGTCTGGAACTCCGGCGAGCCGCCGATGACCATGTCCTTCGCCGCGTCCTTGAGGTCGGCGATGGAGGACTTGTCGGTCAGCTTGTACTTGTCCGCCGTCGCGGCGTTGACGGTGACCGAGTCCTTGTTCTGCGCGGGCGAGGGCTCCAGCAGCGTCAGCTTGGGGTCGAGCTTGGCGCCGATCGCGGCCGTGGTGGCGGCGACCGTCTTGGGAGCGGCGTCCTTGTCGAGATAGGCCAGCAGCGCCCCGTTGTACTCGGGCAGCACGGTGACGGAGCCGTTCTTGAGCAGGCCGTAGGTGGTCTCGCGGCTGCCGATGTTGTGCTTGTAGGTGACCTTGACGCCCTTCGCCTTCAGGGCCTCGCCGTAGATGTCGGCGAGCAGGATGCTCTCGGCGAAGTTGTTGGAGCCGACGACGACGCTGTCGCCACTGGCCTTGCCGCCCGCGAGCGGGTCGCTGCCGGACTTGTCGTCGGAGGACGAACACCCGGCGACGAGTGCGGCGGTGGCGGCGAGGGTGACGACGGCCGTGCCGGTGCGCCTCGTGCTGGACCTGGTGCTCTTCGCGTAAGAAGTCACAATTCTCGTTCCGGGTCGGAAAGTCATGGGGGCGGTACATGGACGGTGCGAGCCGCGTGGGCCGCCTGAACTACGGGGACAAACACGTACGGCATGCGGAACGCCGCACTTTACTGATCCAATCCAGCCGCTTCTCGATCGGTCAAGGGCAGCCAGGTCACCGATTGGCGTCGATCCTGGCGCACTTGTGAAGCGCAAGCGATTGCTTCGTAATGCATTCTTGACATGGGACGCGTCGGACCGGGCTGCGAAGAAGCGATAGATTCCAGCGCAGTTGACATCGGTCACAGCGGTGGACTCGGGCCGCTCCGGTGTCGTCGCGCATCATCGTTGTCACGACCGTCCGGGTGGAGACACCCGTCGAAGGAGGCCCGGTGTCCACGAACGAGGTGGACGCGCCCGCCCGGCAGGTCCCGCCGCCGCCCCCGGCCGGCGGCATCAGGGGATTCGCCGACCGGTGGCCCTTCCGGCGCAAGCTCAACGTCCTGGTCGGTGTCCCGCTCGCCGTGGTCGGCCTGCTGCTCGCCTACCTCATCGCCGGGCAGGTCGGCCAGGCCCGGGACGCGGCGGCCGCCGCCCGGCTGGTGCGGGACAGCGCGCAGGTCGCCGCGCTCGTCGACCGGGTGGAGGCCGAGCACCAGCAGGCCGTCCTGCTCTCCGTGCGCTACGAGGCCAAGGGCGTCGGCTCCCGGCCCTCCGCCACCGCCTACCGCGCGGCGCAGGCCGCCGTCGACGCCCAGGTGGCCGCCGTCCGGCGGGCGTTCGGCGACCGGCTGCCCGCCACCGAGGCGCAGGCCCTGAAGGAGATCGAGGGCCTGACCAGTCTGCGCGACACCGTGGAGCAGAGCTATCTGCCCGCCGACAACATCGACCCGGCCTACACCGGCGCCGCCAAGAACCTGATCGACGGTCTCGGCCTCGACCGCAACCCGGCGCTGGCCGCCACCTTCACCGGCAATCTGCTGGACTCCCTGCTGCGCGCCGACGCCGCCCACAGCTCCTTCGAGACGAGCGTGTTCTCGGCGACGACCGGTGACACCAACGCGCTGATCGAGTTCACCGGCGCGGTCGGCGCCTACGAGCTGTACACCTACCAGGCCGACCGCTTCACCCGGTTCGCCACCGCCGCCCAGGCCGACCGGCTCGCGGGCATGGAGCACACCGCCGACCAGCGCCGGATCGCCGAGGCGTACGCCGAACTCCAGATCGACCCGAGCGGTCTGCAGGCCAACACCCCGGACAAGATCCGGCGGGCCTTCCAGGACGCGCTGGCCGACTACCCGTCCTACCCCCGGCAGGCCGCCGCCCGGCTCCAGATCGCCTCCTCACTCATCGGCGAGATCGCCGACACCGCCGACACCGCCTCGTCCGACGCGTGGTGGCGCGCCGCCGGGCTGCTGGCCGCCGCGCTGCTCGGCTTCCTGTTCTGGCTCGGCTTCTCGGTGGCCGTGCGCCGCTCGGTGGTCCGGCCGGTGCAGGCACTGACCGGGGCGGCGCAGGAGGTCTCCGCCGCCACCGGACGGGAGCTGGCCCGGGTCGCCGACGACGACGCCGACGACAGCGGACCGCCCCGGCTGAGGGACGTGCCGGTCACCGCACGCGACGAGATCGGCGACCTCGCGACGGCCTTCAACCAGGTGCAGACCACCGCCGCCGCACTGCTGGAGCGCCAGGTGCTCAGCCGCCGCAACGTCGCCGAGATGTTCGGCAACGTCGGCCGCCGGGTCAGCAACCTCACCACCCGCCAGCTCGCGCTGATCGACGCGGTCGAGCGCGGCGAGACCGACCCGGCCCTGCTCGAACGCCTCTACTCCATCGACCACATCGCCGTACGCCTGCGGCGCAACGCCGACAGCCTGATGCTGCTGGCCGGCATCCGCGAGACCGTCCTGGACGCCGGACCCGCCGCCCTGACCAACGTGGTGCGGGCCGCGCTCGGCCAGATCGAGGGCTATCAGCGGGTACGGCTGTACGCCGAGACCGAGGTCATGGTGGCGCCGGACATCATCGGCGACCTCACGCTGATGGTGGCCGAACTCCTGGAGAACGCCGTGTCGTTCTCCCCGGCGGGCAGCCCCGTCGAGGTCACCGTGCGCTCGAACGCCGAGGGCGCGTCGATCGCGGTCGCCGACCACGGTCTGGGGATGAGCGCCGAGCGCCTCGCCGAGGAGAACGCCCGGCTGATCCGCCGCGAACGCCTCGACGTGGTGCCGACCAAGGTGCTGGGCCTGTTCGTGGTGGGCACGCTGGCCCGCCGCTGGGAGATCGAGGTCGCCCTGACCCGCACCCCGGGCGGCGGTGTCACGGCCGAGGTCGTGATCCCGTCCGCCCTGCTGCTGTCACTGAGCGCGGTGGCCATGGCGGGCCCGGCGGAGGCCGCGGGAACGGCCGGACGGCGGACCGGCGCGGACACCGCGCCCGGGGCGGCCCCCGCTGACGCGCCCGGCGCCGCCGGAGCGTCCGGTGCCGGCGGACCCAGGCCCGCGACCGCCGTGGCGCCCGCGCACGCCCCGGCCGACGAGGACGAACCCGGCCCGCTCCCGCGCCGGCTGCCCCGGCGCGAGCCCGCCGACGAGGTCACGGCCGGTCCCGGCACGAGCGACACCGATACGACCGGTACCGATACGACCGGCACTGGCACGATCGGCTCCGGTACGGCCGGTGCCGGTACGGCCGGAGAGGCGGCGGTCGAGACCGTACCCGCCCCCGAACCCCCGGCGGCGCCCGCCCCGTTCATCCCCCGGGCCCGCAAGGAGGCCACGCCCATGGAAGCGGCGCCCGACCGGACGGCGTCCGGCCCGGAACCCGCCTCCCGGCCCCTGCGCCGGCGGGTGCGCGGCGCGACCCTGCGCACCACGGCGGACGCCTCCGCCGCGAACGCCCACGAGAGCGCGCGGCCGGCCGACGCCGAGGCCGTACGGTCCGCGCTGGAGGAGTTCGAGGAGGCGGTGGAGCGCGCCCACCGCGACACCGCCACCCCGCCCGCCACCCCGCCCGTCGGCCCGGAGGACGCCGGCCCGCCGGACACCGCCCCGCCCGCCTCTCCCCCCGCCTCTTCGCGTCCCGCCACCCCCGGCACGCCCCGCCAGAACGACCTCCCGGAAGGAGCCGAGCAGTGAGCACGTCGACAGGTGACACTCCGACGGGAGGCACCACGCCGACCGATCTGCAGGCCGCCGCAGCCGACTTCACCTGGCTGCTCAACCGCTTCGCGACCGAGACCGCAGGTGTCGTCGACGCCATCGCGGTCTCCTCCGACGGTCTGCTCATCGCGGTCTCGCAACTGCGCGAGCACGCGGACTCCGAGCGGCTGGCCGCCATCGTCTCCGGCATCACCAGCCTGGCCGCCGGTGCCTCCGGCAACTACCGCCTCGGCGCCCTCAACAAGGTCATCATCGACCTGGAGGGCGGCCACGTCCTGGTCTCCGCGATCGGCAGCGGCGCGGTGCTCGGCGTGGTCACCGACAAGGAGGCCAAGCTCGGCAACATCGCCTACGAGATGACGCTGTTCGCCAACCGGGCCGGTGCCGCGCTCAGCCCGCAGCTCGTCCTGGAACTGAAGAACAACGTCGGCGCCACGTCGGCGCGCTGACCGGCCACCGCCGGTCGAGGAAGGAAGTAGGACCCATGGCGGACGGCTCCCCGCCCCCGGGAGGTGACCCGGTGGGCCCCGCCCCCGCCGTACGGCCGTTCCTGGTCACGGCCGGCCGGGTGGCGCCCACCGCCGCGGGCCGGCCGGTGCCCGTGGAGACCCAGGTGGTGGCCACCACCGCCGGGCTCGCGGCGCTGGACGGCCTCTCCTTCGAACAGCGTGACATCATCGCGGCCTGCCGCGTGCCGCAGTCCATCGCGGAACTCGCGGCCCGGCTGCGGCTGCACCTCAACGTGGTACGGGTGCTCGCCGAGGACCTGCGGGCCGCCGGGCAGCTGACGGTGCACGTGCCCGACTCCGGCGCCACCCACGACGCCTCCGTCCTGCGCAGGGTTATCGATGGCCTGCGGGCCATCCCCGACTCCCGGGGAGTACTCCGTGACACCGACTGAACAACTCGCCCGCGGTGCCGCCGCCGGGGCGGCCGGGCAGAGCGCCGTACGGCCGCCGCTGCCGGTCAAAATGGTGATCGCGGGCGGCTTCGGCGTGGGGAAGACCACCGCGGTCGGCTCCATCTCCGAGATCGAGCCGCTGACCACCGAGGCGGCCATCACCGAGGTCGCCGCGGGCGTCGACGACCTCACCCACACACCGCGCAAGACGACCACCACGGTCGCCATGGACTTCGGCTGCCTCACCATCGACCCGACGCTGAAGCTGTACCTGTTCGGCACGCCCGGACAGGAGCGGTTCGGGTTCATGTGGGACGACATCGTGGAGGGCGCGGTCGGCGGCCTCGTCATCGTCGACACCCGGCGCCTGGACGACTGCTACGCGGCCGTCGACTACTTCGAGCACCGGCAGATCCCGTTCGCGGTGGCGCTCAACGCCTTCGACGGCCGCGTGGAGCACTCCCTCGAAGAGGTCCGCTGGGCACTCGACGTGTCCGAGCACGTCCCGGTGGTCGTCTTCGACGCCCGTGAGCGCGGCTCGGTGCGCGACGCGCTGCTGGTGGTGCTGGAACTGGCGCTGGCCAGGACCGGGGCCTGACGGCGGCCCGGCGCGGGCGCGGCGGGCCGCGCCCGCCCGGTCCCCGCGCCGGACTGCCCGTCGTCGGGTGCCCCGCGCCGGGCAGCGGGTGTCAGGCGCCGCGCCGTACGCCCCGGGACACCGCGAACCGCGCCGCCGCCCAGAACAGCACCAGGGTCACCAGCGCGAGACCGGCGACCAGACTGGCGCCGCCCACCACCTTCTCGTAGTTGCGCTGGTAGAGCCCGTCGATGACATAGCGGCCCAGGCCGCCGATGCCGACGTAGGCGGCGATCGTCGCCGTGGACACGATCTGGATGGCGCCCGAGCGCAGGCCGCTCAGGACCAGCGGGAGCGCGACGGGCAGTTCGACCTGGAAGAGGATCCGCGACTCCTGCATGCCCATGCCGCGGGCCGCGTCCACCGGCGACGGGTCGACCGAGCGCATCGACTCGTAGGTGGTCACCAGGATCGGCGGGACGGCGAGGACGACCAGCGGCACCATGACGGGCAGCAGCCCGAAGCCGACCAGGATGGTCATCAGGACGAGCAGTCCGAAGCTGGGCAGCGCGCGCCCGGCGGTGGCGAGGAAGGCGAGCGTGTTGCCGCCGCGCCCGTAGTGCCCGGTGACCAGGCCGACGGGCAGCCCGATGGCGGCGGCGATGCCGAGCGCGATCAGGCAGTACCGCAGGTGCTCGGCGAGCCGGGTGGGGATGCCGTCGTAGCCGTGCCAGTGGGCGCTGTCGCTGAAGAAGGCGTTGACGAAGTGCAGTACGTTCACCGGGCGGCGTCCTTCGGTGCGGGTGCGGCCGGCTCCGGCTCGGCCTGCGGTCCGCGGCGGCGGGTGCCGCGCGGCATCCACGGGGTCAGCAGGAGCCGTACGCCGACCAGCGCGGCGTCGGCGAGGATGGCCAGGGCCGCCGTGGTGACCACGGAGTTCACCGCCAGCTCGGGGCGGTGGTAGATGTTCGCGTCGTTGAGCAGGTTGCCGAGCGCGCCCTGATTGCCGATCAGCATGCCCACGCTGACCAGGGAGATGCTGGACACGGTCGCCACCCGCAGACCGGCGAAGATGGCGGGCACCGCGATCGGCAGCTGCACCTGGAAGTAGCGCCGTACGGGGCCGAGGCCCATGGCGGTGGCGGCGGCCAGCGTCTCCTGCGGCACCGCGCGCACACCGTCGACGATGGCCGGGACGAGCACCACCAGGCTGTAGACGGCGAGCGGGATCATCACCGTCAGCTCGGTCTGGCCGGTGTAGTCGATGAGGAAGACGATGAAGGCCAGCGACGGGACGGCGTACAGCACGGTCGTCAGACCGAGCACCGGCGGGTAGAGCCAGCGGAAGCGCACGCACAGCTGGGCGATCGGCAGGGAGACCAGGAGTCCGGCCAGGACCGGCAGCAGCGCCTCGCGCAGATGCAGGCCGATCAGTCCGAACCAGCTGTGCTGGAGGTCGCTCGGCAGGTCGAAGAAGCGGTTCATCCGGCGACCCTGGCGTCGGTGGCGGCGTCCTTGTGGCCCTCGGCGTGGGCGGCGCGGATGGCGGCGCCGATGGCCTGCTGCGAGACCACCCCGGCCGCGCGTCCCGACTCGTCCACGGCGACCGCCCAGCCGGTCGGCGAGAGCACCGCGCAGTCCAGGGCGGCGCGCAGCGACTCGCCCCGCGCGAAGGGCCGCCCGTGGGGCAGCAGCCGGTCCTGGTCGATCCGGCCGGGCGTCAGACCGTCGGGGTCACTCCAGCCGAGGGGGCGTCCTTCGAGGTCGGTGACGAGGAGGTAGGGCACGTCGGCCCGGGTGCGGGCGGCGATCTGCTCGGCGGTGGAGTCGACGGCGACGATCGGCCCGGTCAGCAGCTCCAGTTCGTCGGTGCCGAAGAAGGAGAGCCGGCGGATGCCCCGGTCGGTGCCGAGGAAGTCCTCGACGAAGGCGTCGGCGGGGTGCGTCAGCAGCTCGGCGGGCGGGGCGTACTGGGCGAGCCGGCCGCCGGTGCGCAGCACCGCGACCATGGTGCCGAGCTTGATGGCCTCGTCGATGTCGTGGGTGACGAAGACGATGGTCTTGCCCAGCTCGCCCTGGATGCGGAGCAGTTCCTCCTGGAGCCCCTTGCGCACCACGGGGTCGACGGCGGAGAACGGCTCGTCCATCAGCAGTACCGGCGGATCGGCGGCGAGCGCCCGCGCCACGCCGACGCGCTGCTGCTGGCCGCCGGAGAGCTGGTAGGGGTAGCGCTTGGCGAGCGCCGCGTCGAGGCCGACGCGCTCCATCAACTCCACCGCGCGCGCCCGGGACTTCTGCTTGCTCCAGCCCAGCAGGCGGGGCACGGTCGCGATGTTGTCGACGATGGTGCGGTGCTGGAAGAGCCCGGCGTTCTGGATGACGTAACCCATCGACCGGCGCAGGGTGTTGACGGGCTGTTCCCTGATGTCGGCGCCGTCGAGGAGGATGCGGCCCTCGCTCGGGTCCACCATGCGGTTGATCATGCGGAGCGTGGTGGTCTTTCCGCAGCCGGACGGTCCGACGAGGACGGTGATCGAACGGTCCGGTATCTCCAGCGAGAGCCGGTCGACCGCCACGGTGCCGTCCGGGTACCGCTTGGTGACTGAATCTATGCGTATCAAAACGCCGCATACCCTTCGGGTCTGGCAGGAGTTGCCCGCTCTCGGCCACGGTCGCGCGGGCCGTTGCGGAGAGAGTCTAGACGCCTGTGATTGCGGCGGGGTTGCGGCATCGGTGCCGGGCCGGGGCCCCGGGACAGGGGCGCACGGCCGTACGCCGCCCCGGTGCACGGCCGTACGCCGCTGCCGGGCGCGGGAGACCGCCGGACTCCACGGCGGAGCCACCGGGTCCCGGAACCCCCGCGTCCCGGCGCCCCGGGGCGCGCGGGGCCGCCGCCCTGGGAACGGCCGCCCCCCTACGCGCCTGGCACAGGACGAGATCCGGCCGCCCGCGCGCAGGGCGCGGCCTCTGCCGGTCCACGCGCCGGGCGCGCCCGGAGGCCGCACCTCCGGTCCGCGCACCGGACCGCCCGCCGGGGCCGTCGGACCGGTCGGCGGGCGGGTGCGGTGCGGGACGCGGGATGTGGGTTGTCGTGCGGTGCGGTGCGGGTCGCGTCGGGAGGGGAATCGGTCGGGATCAGGTGCGGCCGGGGCCTCCGCTGCCGAAGGAGCCGCTGCCGCCCGGGGCCCAGCGGCTGCGGTGCTGGTCCTGGCTGCGGCGGGTGCCGGCGCCGTGCAGTTCGTGCGGCAGGATCCGCTTGCCGTCGTCGCCGCAGTGCACCTCGTCCGGCTCGCGCTTCTCGCTGATCTCCTCGATCGCGCCGGTGACCGGAAGGTGCGGCTGCTCGGACGTCTCGGGCCGCTTGGGCTCGCGGCGCATCACGCCGATGCCCATGCCCACGGCCCAGACGAGCGCCACCACGACGACGAGCCCGCCGATGAAGGCACCGAACGTGGCCCAGATGTGCGGCGCCACGGCCAGTACGACGTTGGACGCTGTGCCCATGTCTTCCACCCGCCTCTGCGGAGATGCGGCGAAACAACCGGTGGCGCCAACGACGCCACCTGTGTCCTATATTGTCCCACCACAATCAGTGTCCCACCACAGCGGACCGCCGCAAAGCGCCGTGGGCGACGGCCCGCTCAGCCCTCCGCGGGCCGCAGCCGCAGCGAGATGCTGTTGATGCAGTAGCGCTGGTCGGTCGGGGTCGGATACCCCTCGCCCTCGAACACATGTCCGAGATGCGAGCCGCAGCGCGCGCACCGCACCTCGGTGCGCACCATGCCGTGGGACCGGTCGTGCAGCAGCTCCACGGCGTCGCTGTCCTTCGGGTCGAAGAAGGACGGCCAGCCGCAGTGGGACTCGAACTTGGTGTCCGAGGTGAACAGCTCGGCGCCGCACGCCCGGCAGGAGTAGACACCCTCGGTCTTGGTGTCGGTGTACTCACCGGTGAAGGCGGGCTCGGTCGCGGCCTGCCGCAGCACGGCGTACTCGGCCGGGTTCAGCTCCGCGCGCCACTGCTCGTCCGGCTTCTCCACGTCGTACGCCATGAGCCCTCAGCTCCTCACTCAGTTCTTCAGACGGTCCAGGATGCACGGTCCGAGGTCGGTGACGTCGCCCGCGCCCATGGTGAGAACAAGATCACCGCCCTTCGCCATTCCCGCGACCGCGTCCGGCACCTCGGCCTTGTCGTGGACCGCGGTGACGTCGGCGCCCGCGGCCCGTGCCGCCTCGATGATCAGCTCGCTGGTGACGCCGGGGATGGGGTCCTCGCGGGCCGGGTAGATGTCCAGCACCACGCAGGCGTCGGCCAGCGCCAGCGCCTGCCCCATCTCCTTGCCCAGCTCCTGGGTGCGGGAGAACAGGTGCGGCTGGAAGACGACCAGGATCCGGGCGTCGCCCACGGCGCCGCGCATGGCCTCCAGGTCGGCCGTCATCTCGGTGGGGTGGTGGGCGTAGGAGTCGATCACCTGGACACCGGCGGCCTCGCCCTTGAGCTGGAGGCGGCGCTTGACACCGGTGTAGGCCGCGAGCGCCGGGGCCAGCTCGGCGGCCGGGATCCCGAGGGCGGCACCTGCGGCCAGCGCGGCGACCGCGTTGTGCGCGTAGTGGCGGCCGGGCACCGAGACCGTGAAGGTCAGTTCGGCGCCGTCCAGCAGGACGGTGACCTCGCTGCGCAGCCCCTGCGGCCGCACGGACAGGACGCGCACGTCGGCGTCCTCGGACTCGCCGTACGTCACCGTGCGCACCGAGCCCGCCAGGCGCCGGGTCAGCTCGCGGGCGCCCTCGTGGTCGGCGGTGATCACCAGCGTGCCGCCGGGCACGATCTTCCCGGCGAAGGTCTCGAAGGACTCGTAGATCTCGTCCATCGAGGCGTAGTTGGCGTGGTGGTCGAGTTCCACGTTGAGGACGATGGCGACCTCGGGAGCGTACTTGTGGAAGCTGCGGTCGGACTCGTCCGCCTCGGCGACGAAGATCTCGCCGGTGCCGTGCAGCGCGTTGGAGCCGGGGGCGTCCAGGTCGCCGCCGATGGCGTACGAGGGCTCCCGGCCCAGCGCGGTGAGGGAGACGGCCAGCATCGAGGTGGTGGTGGTCTTGCCGTGGGTGCCGGCCACCGCGATCGGGCGCAGGCCGTGCATCAGGGCGGCCAGCGCGTCGGAGCGGTGGACGACCGGGATGCCCAGCTCGGCCGCGCGCACCAGCTCCGGGTTGTCCGGCCGGATCGCCGAGGAGACGACGACGCAGGTCGCGTCGTCGGCGAGGTGCCCGGCCGCGTGCCCGATGTGCACCGTGGCGCCCAGCGCGCGCAGCGCCTCGGCGGTCGCCGACTCCTTGGCGTCGCTGCCGGCCACCTCGGCGCCGCGCTGGGCGAGGATCTTGGCGATGCCCGACATTCCGGCGCCGCCGATGCCGATGAAGTGCGGTCGGTCCATGGCGGTAGGAAGGCCGGGTGCCATGCGCTGTTCTCCCCAGGTGGTGCGGCAGCTGTACGAGGTGCGCCGGCCGCGGGCGCGGGGCGCCGCCCCAGCCTATGCCTTGCTGTGGGAGAACAGCTTCAGGACCGGCACGCCGACCTTGTGGCGGGCCCGGGAGGCCCAGTCGCGGTGGAAGAACTCCTCCACATAGTGCGGATCGGTGAGCACGATCACCTCGTCGGCGCCCACCTCGGCGACCAGGGACTTCAGCGCGTCCAGCGGGTGGTCCTCGACGAGTCTGCCGTCGGCCTGCCGGCCGGCGGCGTGCAGCGCGGTCAGGGAGACCTCCAGGGCCTGTTCGCCCTCGGGCTTGGCCGCCTCGCCCTCCGGGGTGCCGCCCTCGCGCGCGGCCTCGTCGATCTCGCCGAGCGCGATGTCGTCGATGGCCCGCAGCAGCCGGTCGGCCTGGTCGCCGCGCGGCTGGAGCAGTACGTGGAAGGCGACCTGCTCCTCCCCGTGCAATGTGGTGACGAACTCCACGTCGGCGGACGTCAGGGCCTTCTCGATCATCAGTACGCTTGTGAACACCAGACGCCCTTTCTCGTGTGAGGGCCGCGCCCTCTCTGCTACCTCCGTGTGGGCCGAAGCAGCCCCCGCAGAAACCATCCTGCCCTGTGATCGCACGGGTATCGCGGCTTTTCCTCCGCCTGCCACCACCTGAACGGAATTACCAATTCCGTTTCCTGGACACGGCGGGCCGCGCACCGCTCGCCGCGGATCCTCCGGGGCCGCCGTCAGGCCCGCCGGTACCGGCTGAACAGGAAACCCTCCTCCTCCAGCAGGGACGCCAGGGCGAACCGGTGCGGGACGGCGACCGAGGGGCCGCCGGCGATGCGCTGCGCGTCGCCCGCGGTGAGCATCGGCGCGACGGTCAGGCACAGCTCGTCGAGAACGCCGGAGGCGACCAGCTGGCCGAGCAGCCGCGGGCCGCCCTCGGTCAGCAGCCGCGTGTGCCCGAGACCGGCCAGCGCCCGCACGGCCCGCGGCGGGTCCACCCCGACCCCGTCACCGGCGACCACCACCCGGGCGCCCGCCTTCTCGGCCGCCGCGATGCGGTCCGGGGCCGCCGCCGCTCCGGTGAGGACCAGCGTGGGCACCAGGGGCGAGGTGAACAGCGGCAGCGAGAAGTCCAGTTCGAGACTGGCGGTGACGACCGCGATGGCCGGGGCGGGGCCCTGCCCGGCCGCCGCCCGCAGCGCGGCGAACTCCGGCCGCGCCCGCGCCGGGCGATAGCCCTCCTGCCGTACGGTCTCGGCGCCGACCACCACCACGTCGGCCAGCGCCCGCAGGGTGCCGAAGATCCGCATGTCGGCGGCGCCGGAGATGGGCTGCGAACGGCCCTCGTGCTGCGCCGCCCCGTCCAGCGTGGAGACCATGTTGGCCCGCAGCCAGGCCGTACCGCCGCCCGGCGCGGGCTCGGGATAGGCGTAGGCGGCGGCCAGCTCGGCCAGGGTCCACTCCCGGTCCGCGAGGGCGTCCGGCACACTCCCCGGGCCGGTCCCGTCGGCCCCCTTCGCTGGCTGGGCTGGTGTTTCTTCGGTCACAGGGAACAGGCGTCGCATGCCGTGCAGTGTTCCACGCGCCTTACCATGGGGAACCGTGTCGTCCTCCACAGCCGGCTCCCGGCTCAGCCCCGTGACCGGTGCCGCCCCCGCCGCCCCCTTCTCCCTGTGCGCCCGCGAGCCGCACGTCCCGGCGGACCGGCTGGTCGCCGAGATGGTGCCGCCGCCGCGGTTCGACTCGGTCCGCTTCGCCACGTACATCCCGGACCCGAAGCAGCCGACGCAGACGGAGGCCGTGCGGGTCCTGGAGGGCTTCGCCGCCGGACTCGGCGGCGCGCACGCCGCCGGTCCCGCCCGGCGCGGGCTCTTCGGCTTCGGCCGCGCCAAGGCCCCCAAGGTGCCCGCCGGGCCCCGCGGCGTCTATCTGGACGGGGGCTACGGCGTCGGCAAGACGCACCTGCTGGCCTCCCTGTGGCACGCCACCCCGGCCGAGCCCGCCCTGAAGGCGTTCGGCACCTTCGTGGAGCTGACCAACCTGGTCGGCGCCCTCGGCTTCCAGCAGACGGTCCGGACGCTGTCCGGGCACCGGCTGCTGTGCATCGACGAGTTCGAGCTGGACGACCCCGGGGACACCGTGCTCGTCTCCACCCTGCTCGGCCGGCTGGTCGACGCGGGCGTCGCGCTCGCCGCCACCTCCAACACCCTGCCGGGCAAGCTCGGCGAGGGCCGGTTCGCCGCCGCCGACTTCCTGCGCGAGATCCAGGGCCTGTCGGCGCACTTCCGCCCGCTGCGCATCGACGGCGAGGACTACCGCCACCGCGGCCTGCCCGAGGCACCGGCCCCGTTCTCCGACGAGCAGGTCACCAAGGCGGCGCACGCCACCGAGAACGCCTCCCTCGACGACTTCACCGACCTGCTGGGACACCTGGCCCGGGTGCACCCCAGCCGCTACGGCGCGCTCACCGACGGCCTCGGGGCCGTCTGCCTGACCGGGGTCGGCCCGGTGCCGGACCAGTCGACCGCGCTGCGGCTGGTGGTCCTCGCCGACCGGCTCTACGACCGCGAGGTGCCCGTCCTGGCCTCCGGACGGCCCTTCGACCGGCTGTTCAGCGAGGAGATGCTGAACGGCGGCTACCGCAAGAAGTACTTCCGCGCGATATCCCGGCTCACCGCGCTCGCCCGGGACGCCAAGGTCCTCGTCGAACCCTCCTGACCGGCGGCCCCGCCCGTCCGCTCCCGGCCGCCGGGACCGTGGCGCTCCGGGGACTCGACCGTCCTCTCGGGCCGGGCCTATCGTGGAGTGAGGCCCGGCAACGGGCGCGGGACGACTGCCGAGGAGTCGTCATCATGCTTCAGGACGTACTGACCGCCGTGGTCGCCGCGGGCTGCGCCGGTCTCGTGTACCTCGCGGCGGCGGCCCGGGTCGTCAAACAGTACGAGCGCGGGGTGGTGCTGCGGCTCGGCCGGTTCGTCGGCCCGCGCGATCCCGGCTTCACCATGATCGTGCCGTTCGTGGACCGGCTGTACAAGGTCAACATGCAGATCGTCACGCTGCCGATCCCCGCCCAGGAGGGCATCACCCGGGACAACGTGACCGTGCGGGTGGACGCGGTCGTCTACTTCAAGGTGGTCGACCCGGCCAGCGCGGTCATCCAGGTCGAGGACTACCGGTTCGCGGTGTCCCAGATGGCCCAGACCTCGCTGCGTTCGATCATCGGCAAGAGCGACCTGGACGATCTGCTGTCCAACCGGGAGAAGCTCAACCAGGGCCTGGAGCTGATGATCGACAGCCCGGCGATCGGCTGGGGCGTGCAGATCGACCGGGTGGAGATCAAGGACGTCTCCCTGCCGGACACGATGAAGCGGTCCATGGCCCGGCAGGCGGAGGCCGACCGGGAGCGGCGGGCCCGGATCATCAACGCCGACGCGGAGTTCCAGGCGTCGAAGAAACTGGCCGAGGCGGCCCAGCAGATGGCCGACACACCGGCCGCGCTGCAACTGCGGCTGCTCCAGACGGTGACCGCGGTGGCCACCGAGAAGAACTCCACCCTGGTCCTGCCCTTCCCGGTCGAGCTCCTGCGCTTCCTGGAACGGGCCCACCAGCAGCCACCGGGCCCCGCCGGGACCGCAGCGCCCGCGGCACCGGCACCGCCCGCGCCACCGGCGCACGCCCTCGGCAACGGCGACGCCCCGGCCGGGGAGCCTCCCCCGGCCGCGCCCGGCGGCACCGCCGTACCGGGCGCACCCGACGGGCCTCCGGCCGAGGCACCGTTCGATCCCCCGGCCGACGCCGCCTCGGTGACCCCGGTCAGGGCGGCGGCCGACGCCGCGGCACCCGACCGCCCCGAGCACTGACCCGCCCGTCCGCTCCTCCCGCGCCCGGCCGATCCGCCCCGTCGTGACCCGCCCGGTCGTGACCCGCCTGCGACGGGGTACCCGGCAGCCATGGACGACGCACAGCGGCAGGAACAGCACCCCGGGCAGGCGCACGGGCGGCGGCGTGTCAACGGCTCGTACTGGGTCGAGACGGCCCCGGGCCCCGAGCGCCCTGCGCTCGCCGAGGACCTGGACGTGGACGTGGTCGTGATCGGTGCCGGCATGGCCGGGCTCAGCACGGCGTACGAGCTGACGCGGGCGGGGCTCGGCGTGGCGGTGCTGGAGGCGCGGCGGGTGGCGGCGGGCGTCACCGGGCACACCACGGCCAAACTGACCGCGCTGCACACCCTGATCTACGACCGGCTGCGCCGGACCCGGGACGCGCGGGCGGCCGAGCTGTACGCGCGCTCGCAGTCGGAGGCGGTCGAGCGCGCCTGGTCGCTGGTGGACGAGCTCGGCATCGAGTGCGAGTGGGAGACCCGCAGCGCGTACACCTACGTCCGGGACGCGGACCGGGTGGCCGAGGTGCGCGCCGAGGCGGAGGCGGCCCGGGAGGCGGGTCTCGCGGCGTCGTTCGTGACGGAGACCGGGCTGCCGTTCCCGGTGGCGGGCGCGGTGCGGGTGGCCGGGCAGGCGCAGTTCCATCCGCGCAAGTACCTGCTGGCCCTGACGGCGGACCTGGTGGCGCGGGGCGGCCGGGTCTTCGAGAACACCGTCGTGCGGGGCCTGTCGGAGGGCGAGCCGTGCCGGGTGACGACCGCGGGGGGCGCCACGGTGCGGGCCCGGCACGTGGTGGTCGCCACGCACTACCCGGTGTTCGACCGGGCGCTGCTGTTCGCCCGGCTCGCCCCGCGCCGCGAGCTGGTCGTGGCCGGATCGGTCGACGCCGCCGAGGACCCGGACGGCATGTACATCACCCCGGAGGAGAACACCCGTTCGGTACGGACGGCACCGTACGGCACGGACGGACAGCGCCTGCTCGTGGTCACCGGCGAGCACTTCACCCCGGGCACCGGCGACAGCCAGGCACGCTTCGACCGGCTGGCGGCCTGGGCGGGAGAGCACTTCCCGGGCGCCGACCTCGCGCACTCGTGGGCGACCCAGGACATCGACCCGACCGACACCGTGGCGATGGTCGGCCCGCTGCACCAGGCGGCCCGCAACACCTATGTGGCGACCGGCTTCGGCGGCTGGGGACTGAGCGGCGGCATCATGGCGGGCGGACTGCTCACGGCCCTGATCACCGGGCGGGACTGCCCGTGGCGCGAGCTGTACGACCCGCGCCGGCTGCGGACGGCCGTCCGGGAGGCGCCGACGTTCCTGAGGAACCAGGCCGAGGTCGCCCGGCACTTCGTCGGCGACCGGCTGCGCCCCTCCCCGCCCGTCGAGGCGATCGCACCCGGCGAGGGCGCCGTGGTCCGGTCCGGCCTGGACCACCTCGCGGTGTACCGCGACGACGAGGGCACCGCCCACACACTGTCCGCCCGCTGCACGCACCTGGGCTGCCTGGTCGCCTTCGACTCCGCCGAGCGCGCCTGGGAGTGCCCCTGCCACGGCTCGCGCTTCGACACCGAGGGCAGGGTGCTCCAGGGCCCGGCGACCGAGCCGCTGGAGCGGCGGGAGCTGTGAGCCACCGCGGCCGGAGCCGCCCCGGGCCGGGATCCGCCCCGGCCGCGGCGGGCCGTTCGGTGGGTGACCACCGGCCGGGTGACCGCACGGCCCCGCTGCCGTTCATATGACTGGAAGACGTCCTACTTTCGTCGGGTGATCCCACTTGTACGACGTATCGCCCGTTATGCCGCCGCCGGCGTCCTGAGCACCGCGCTCGCCTCCCTCGCCGCCTGCGGCTCCGCCCAGAGCACCCAGGCCGCCCGCGCCGGGCACCCGGATTCCCCCGCCTCCCCCTCGTCCGCGGCCCCCGCGAAGCCCTCCCCCACCGCGCCGTCCAAGCCGCCCCGCCTCACCCCCGGGCCCGGCGGGCTGACGCCCGTGTTCACGCACGGCCCCCGGGACCAGGGCAAGACCGTCGCCTTCACCTTCGACGCCGACATGACCGCCGACGAGGGGCGGCGCGCGGCCTCCGGCGAACACTTCGACAACCCGGAGCTGATCGCCGCGCTGCGCGCGCTCAAGGTGCCCGCCACCGTGTTCATGACCGGCAAGTGGGCGGAGACGTACCCCGAAGAGGCCCGTTCCATCGGCACGGACCCGCTGTTCGAACTCGCCAACCACTCCTACAGCCACTACGCGTTCACCCGTGACTGCTACGGCCTGCCGACCGTCACCGCCGACCAGGTCCGCCCCGACGTGGAACGCGCGTACACGGCCTTCGCCAAGGCGGGCGTCCCGCACCCGATGCCCTACCTCCGCTTCCCCGGCGGCTGCTACGACTCCCAGGTGCTGCGCACGCTCGCGCCCCTCGGCGTCACCGCCGTGCAGTGGGACGTGGTGAGCGGCGACGCGTTCGCCACCGACGCGGACGCCGTGGTCCGGCAGGTGCTCGACGGGGTGAAGCCCGGCTCGGTCGTGGTCATGCACTGCACGCGCAGCGCCGCCCCGACCACCGAGCGCGTGGTCCGGGCGGTCGTACCGGAGCTGCGCAAGCAGGGCTACCGCTTCGTGAAGGTGTCCGACATGATCGGCGCCTCGGCGGGCCGCACCTGAGTCCTACGCTGGAACCATGAGCGTGGACCACGGGACCGGCACGAACGGCACGAACGACACGAACGGCGGCGGCGCGGCCCGCGGGGACGGCGGCACCGGCTGCTGCCCGACCGACGCGACCCGGCCGCCCAGGGCCGACGGGCCGCCGTACGCGGAGTGCGTGCTGTGCCGGGAACCGACCGAGTACCCGGAGTCGTACAAGGGGATCACCCTCTGCCCGGTCTGCGAGTGGCAGGAGGCGCAGCGCACGGCCTGCTCGGGCTGACCTCCGCCGCTCCGGCGGTCCCTCCACCGGGTGCACCGGGCGCGTGCCGCGGTTGGCACACTGGGGTGCGTGACCTATGAGACCTCCGTTCCCGAGAGCCCGTTCCGTGCCGAGCCCAGCGCCCGGGACGAGGCGCCGCAGTTCGTACTGCCGCTGGTCGTCCGGATCGAGCGGGCCGCTCCCCCGGCCCGTACCGACGCGCTGGAGACGGCGGCCCGCGCGGTGCTGGTGCTGCTGAGCGACGAGCGCGCCCTCGGTGACGGCGCCTGGGCACAGGCGGTGCGGGACTGGCAGGACGCCCGGATCCGCAAGGTGGTGCGGCGGGCGCGCGGCGCGGAGTGGCGGCGAGCCGAGGCGCTGGACGGCGTCACGGTCACCGGAGCCGCCGCCGAGGTACGGGTCTTCCCGCCCGTGCCGCTGGACGGCTGGCCCAAGGACCTGGTCAAGCTCCAGGTCTCCGGCACCGACCTGGACGACCCGGAGCCGCCCGCCCGGCCCGCGCCCGGCACGCCGGTCCTGTGGTTCAACCCGGGCCTCGAGATGTCCGCGGGCAAGGCGATGGCCCAGGCCGGGCACGGCGCCCAGCTCGCCTGGTGGGAGCTGACCGACGAGCGGCGCGCGGCCTGGCGGGACGCCGGCTTCCCGCTCGCCGTGCGCACCGCCGCCCCCGGCCGGTGGCGCGAACTGGTGGACAGCGGGCTGACGTTGGTGCGGGACGCGGGCTTCACCGAGATCGCGCCCGGCTCGTGCACGGTGGTCGCCGACCATCCGGCGCTGCGGTAGCCACGGCCGGGGCCGCACCGGGAAACCTCAGATGTTGCTCTGAAGGAGTCCGCCGCGCGGTTCACCGCCGCCCGGCGGGGCCATACCCCTCGGGTGCGCCGTGCGCGGACGTCGGTGCGCGGGGCGGGGGGACGCGGGGACGAGGGACGAGGGGGACGAGGGACTCATGGAACGACTGGGGACGGGCATCGGATGGCGCCCGGAGATCGCGGACGCCGTGGAACGCATGCCGGGCCTCGACTGGGTCGAGGCCGTGGCCGAGAACGTGTGCCCGGATCATCTGCCCGCGTCGCTGCGGCGGCTGCGCGAGCGCGGGGTGACGGTGGTGCCGCACGGCGTCTCGCTCGGACTCGGCGGCGGCGAACGCCCCGACGAGGGGCGGCTGAAGGCGCTCGCCGAGCGGGCCCAGGCCCTCGGCTCGCCGCTGGTGACGGAGCACATCGCCTTCGTCCGGGCGGGCGGCCCGCTGACCGCGTCGGACCGGATCGAGGCGGGCCACCTGCTGCCCGTGCCGCGCACCCGCGACGCCCTCGACGTGCTGTGCGAGAACATCCGCATCGCGCAGGACGCGCTGCCCGTGCCGCTCGCCGTGGAGAACATCGCCGCGCTGCTGGCCTGGCCCGGCGAGGAGCTGACCGAGGGGCAGTTCCTGTACGAGCTGGCGGACCGCACCGGCGTGGGGCTGCTGATCGACGTGGCCAATCTGCACACCAACCACGTCAACCAGGGCGAGGACCCGGCCGAGGCGCTGTCCGAACTGCCGCTGGAGGCACTGGCGTACGTCCATGTGGCGGGCGGCTTCGAACGGGACGGCGTCTGGCACGACAGCCACGCCCACCCGGTCCCCCGGCCGGTGCTCGACATCCTGACCGACCTCGCCTCGCGCGTCGCCCCGCCGGGGGTCCTGCTGGAACGCGACGAGAACTTCCCGGCGCCGGAGGTGCTGAAGGGGGAACTGGACGCCATCGCGGAGGCGGTGGAACGCGGGCGCGCGGCGGCTACGGGGCGACCGCGCGGCACCGCCGCCGCCCGGACCGGCACCGGCACCGACGCCGGCTCCCGGCTCGTCAGCGCCACCGTCCCGGGCCCCCGCTCCGGCTGCTCCGCCCCGGACGCCGCTTCCGGGACCGGGACCGGTACTGGTACCGGTACCGCTTCCGGGTCCAGTTCCGGTTCCGGGTCCGAGCCCGTCCGGCAGCGGCTGGCGCTCGCGCAGACCGCGCTGCTGTCGGCGCTGGTGGCGGGGACGCCCGCGCCGGAGGGGTTCGACCGGGCGCGGCTCGGGGTCCAGGCGCGGGCGCTGGCGTCGAAGCGGGCGGGTGTCGTGGCCAAGGTGGCACCGGAGCTGCCGGTCATCCTCGGGGACGGGTACCGGCCCGCCTTCCTCGCCTACGCGCAGCGGCACCCGATGCGCGGCGGCTACCGGCTGGACGCGATGGCGTTCGCGGAGTCCCTGCTGCTGGCCGGGCGGCCCGAGGACCCCGCGGCCCGCCGGAAGCTGCACCACTGGTGGCGGGAGCGCTCGGGGCCCGTCCCGAGGTCGCGCAGGCCGGCGGTCCGGGTGGCGCGGGCGGCGCGCCGGATGCTGCTGCGCGGCACCGGGAGGACTTCACACACCGGGCACACCTCGTCCGCGATGTGAAAAGGCGATGGATTTTCCCAGGTCACTGGCATAGAAACAGGTCATGCTCTGGGTTCTCCTCCTGCTCCCGGCCTGGGTCGTCGCCGGTGTGGCCTGTACGCGGCTGTGCCTGGCCGCCGTTCGCGCGGCGGCCGAAGAGACCCGGGACCCGGTGGTGGACCGGGACCACGACCTCACGCTGTACGAGGCGGCGTTCCTGTCCGGCGGCCCCGCCCGGGTCGCCGACGTCACGCTGGTCGCCATGGCACGCGAGCGCAGGCTGCTGCTCGCGCACACCGGCTGGGCCACCGTCGTCGACCCGTGCGGGCGGGACGAGATGGAGCGGTCCGTCATAGGGGCCATCGGCCCCGAGGGGCAGTCCCGGATCGCTCCCGTACGGTCCGCGACGGCCGCCGCCGAACCCGTCCGCGGGCTCGCCGAGCGGCTGGTGCACGCCGGGCTCGCCGTACCGGAGGACGCGCCGGGCGCGTCGGTGGCGGCCGGGACGCGCGGGGTGCGGGCCGCCGCGCTCACCGTGACCGCGCTGGGCGTGGCCGCACTGCTGCTGCCCGCCCCGACCGGGATGCCGCGCCCGCTGATCGCCCTGTGGTTCGCGCTCCCGCTGGCGCTCACCGCGGGCTGCCTCGCCATCGCCCGGTTCGAGATCCACCCGTCCGCGCGCTGGGCGTCCCCGGCGGGGCAGCACCTGCTCAGCTCCCTGGCCCGGCGCGCGCACCGCACCGGCGACGAACGCGCCTACCTGGCCTCCGTGGCCGTACGGGGCATCCGCGCGATCGGCGAACCGGAACTGCGCGCGGCCTTCGCCCATCGCGACCAGCCCTACCGGGAGTGACCGGCCGGGCAGACCGGGACCGGCCCGGCGGGAGTGAAGCCGCCGGGCATCCGCACGCGCAGGCGTGCACTCCGCGCGCCCCGCAGGCCGCGCGCCGGGGCGTGCGGCCCGCGGGAGGGGCGCATCGGGCGCACCCGCGGCGACACCGGCCGCCGGTGCTTGCCTTCGCGCGCGAGTGGCCGAAGCATCCCTTGGTGCCGCCGTGCGCCGAAGGGATACGCCGATGAGAGCCGCCGCCGTCCACACGGTCGCCGCGTCCTTGGTCCTGACCGCCCTGGCCGCCGCCCCCTCGGGCGGCGCTCCCCGGGCGGCCGACGGCCCAGGTGTGCACGCGATTCCCGAAGTGCCCGGCGGGGCGGCCGAGTTGCGGGGCACGGCCGTGGCCGCCGCACGCGCCCGGGTGGCGGGCATCGGGTTCGGCGCCTGTCCGGGCGGGCGGGACCTGCCCGCCGTCATGGAGTGCGGGACCGTCTCCGTGCCGCTCGACTACGCGCGCCCCGACGGCCCGCAGATCCGCCTCACCGTCAGCCGGGCGCGGGCCGGCGGCCGGGACCCGGCCGCCGCCGGGCGGCGGGTGCCGCGCCAGGGCGCCCTCGTCTTCAACCCGGGCGGGCCGGGCGGCGACGGCATGTCGTTCCCGCTGATCGGGCTGCTGCCGGAGTGGAAGCGGGTCGCGGCCGCCTACGACCTCGTCGGCTACGCCCCGCGCGGGGTGGGCCGCTCGGCTCCGCTGTCCTGCGAGGACCCGAAGAGCTTCTTCAAGGGGCCGGACCCGGCGCCGACGCACCCCTCGGCGGCGTACAAGCGCCGCCGCGTGGCCGAGGCCAGGGCCTACGCCCAGGGGTGCGCCCGGCGCACGGGCGCCGCCCTGCGCTTCTACACCTCCCTCGCCAACGCCCGCGACCTGGAGGTGCTGCGGGCGGCGCTCGGCGAGGACCGGCTGACCTTCATGGGCGCCTCCTACGGCACTTATCTGGGCGCGCTGTACGCGACGCTGTTCCCGGCGCATGTGCGGCGGATGGTCCTCGACTCGGCGGTGGACCCGGACCCGTCCCGGGTCTGGTACCGCGACAACCTCGACCAGTCGGCCGCGTTCGAGACCCGCTGGGCGGACTTCCGGGACTGGGTGGCCCGGCACGACGACGTGTACGGTCTCGGCCGCAGCGCGCGGGCGGTGCGCGCGGCCTACGAGCGGGCGCGCACCCGGCTGGCCGCGCGTCCGGCGGGCGGCACGGTGGGACCGGCGCAGTTGCAGGGCGCCCTGCTGAACGCGGGCTACTACGACGACTTCTGGCCGGGGGCCGCCGAGGCTCTCTCGGCCTATCTGAGGGGCGACGAGAAGCCGCTGGTCGCGCTGGCCGCGCCGTACCGGGCGGGGGCCGCCGAGGCGGAGAACAGCGCCGCCGTCTACACGGCCGTGGAGTGCAACGACGCGCCCTGGCCGGGCGACTTCCGGGTCTGGGACCGGGACAACACGCGGCTCGCGCGGGTGGCGCCGTTCGAGACCTGGGGCAATGTGTGGGCGAATCTGCCCTGCGCCTACTGGCCGGTGCCCCGGCAGCGGCCGCTGGACGTGCGGACCGTGCCGGGCGCGCTGCCGCCCACGCTGGTCCTGGCCGCCGAACGGGACGCGGCCACCCCCTACGCGGGCGCGCTGGAACTGCGGCGGCGGCTGGCCGGCTCCGTGCTGGTGACCGAGCGGGGCGCGGGCACGCACGGCATCGCGTACGGCCCGAACCGGTGCGTCGACGCGCGGGTGGACGCGTATCTGCTGGAAGGGCGGCTGCCGGACCGGGACGCGGACTGCGCCGCGCGCCCCGAGCCGCTGCCGGGCCGGCCGACCTTCCAGGAGAACCGGGCGCGCGAGCTGCGGGACGCCCTGGGGCGGAAGGACGGCCGGGGGCCGGCCGGGACCTGACCGGGAGCGGTCAGGCGAGCCCGGCGACCAGGTCCGCCACGTCCTTGCGGCGGCCGGTGAAGAACGGCACCTCCTCGCGCACGTGCCTGCGGGCCTCCGAGCCGCGCAGGTGGCGCATGAGGTCGACGATGCGGTGCAGTTCGTCGGCCTCGAAGGCGAGGATCCACTCGTAGTCGCCCAGGGAGAAGGACGCGACGGTGTTCGCCCGGACGTCCGGGTAGCCGCGGGCCATCTTGCCGTGGTCGGCGAGCATCCGGCGGCGGTCCTCGTCGGGCAGCAGGTACCAGTCGTAGGAGCGGACGAACGGGTAGACGCTGACGTAGTCGCGCGCCGTCTCGTCGGCGAGGAACGCCGGGATGTGCGAGCGGTTGAACTCGGCGGGCCGGTGCAGCGCCATGTTCGACCACACGGGCTCCAGCGCGCGGCCGAGCCGGGTGCGGCGGAAGCGGCTGTACGCGTCCTGGAGCAGGTCGCTGGTCTCGGCGTGCCACCAGATCAGGATGTCGGCGTCGGCGCGCATCCCGGACAGGTCGTAGGTCCCGCGGACGGTCACGTCCTTCGCGGCGAGCTGGTCGAACAGCTCCTGGACCTCGTCGGCGTAGCCGGTGCGGTCCTCGGGGAGGACGTCCTTCAGCTTGAAGACGGACCACAGGGTGTAGCGGATGACCTCGTTGAGGTCCTTGGCCAGCTTGCCCTTGTTCGGGATCCGGCCGGCGTCGGTGGTGGAGGCGTCGTCACTCATGGGGCTATTCTCCCGCTCCGCCGTGCAGACTCCGCACCGGGTGGGCGGTGAGTTCCCGCACGGCCGCGAGGTCGCCCGCGAGCTGGTCCACGGCGGCGTTCGCGCTCGCCACGCAGGCGGGGATGCCGACGCCGTCGTAGGCGGCGCCGCACACCGCGAGGCCCGGGAGCCGGGCGACGTGGTCGCGGATCCGGGCCACGCGCGCGTGGTGGCCGACCGGGTACTGGGGCAGTCCGCCGTCCCAGCGGGTGACACGGGTGCGCAGCGGTACGGCGTCCAGGCCGGTGGCCGCGCGCAGGTCGCGGCGGGAGAGGTCCACCAGGCCGGCGTCGTCGCGGTCCAGGATCTCCGTCTCGCCGTACCGGCCGACCGAGGTGCGCAGCACCAGCACGTCCGGGTCCTCCTCGGCGATCCAGCCCCACTTGCGGGAGGCGAAGGTCGACGCCTTGATGGTGTGTCCGTCGACGGGCGGCACGAGGAAGCCGCTGCCCTCGGGCAGCGCGGCGCCGGCACGGCGGTAGGCGAGGGTGATCAGGGCCATGGAGGCGTACTCGACGGTCCGCAGCTCGGCCGCCGCGCCCGGGGACTCGGTCTCCAGCAGGGCGGCGGCGGCGGGCGCGGGGGTGGCGACGACGACCGCGTCGGCGTGCAGGACGCGGTCCCCGGCGAGCAGGCGCCAGCCGCCCTTTGGGGTCCTGCGCAGTCCGCTCGCCGGGGTGCCGGTCAGGATCTCGCCGCCGCGCGCCCGTACGGAGGCGGCGACCGCGAGCGGCAGCGTGCCGACGCCGCCCTCGATGCCCAGGAAGACCGGGCCGGTGGCCGGTGTCCGCGCCGCGCGGTCCTGGAGGGCGCGGACCGCCTCGGTCAGGGAGGTGTGGGCGCGGGCGGCCTCGAAGAGCTGGGGCACCGCCGAGCGCATCGAGATGCGGTGGGCGTCGCCCGCGTAGACCCCGCCGAGCAGCGGTTCGACCAGGCGGTCGACGACCTCGCGGCCCAGCCGCTCGGCGACGTACGCGCCGACCGCCACGTCGTCGCCGACCTCGGTGCGCGGCAGTTCGGCGTCGCGCTCGATACGGGCCAGGCCCTCGGCGGAGAGGATCCCGGCGAGGGCGGCAGCGGTGCCGGGCACGCCCATCACATGGCCTTTGGGCATCGGGCGCAGGGCGCCGCGGGTCCACAGGGAGGCGGTCGCGGTGGCGGGCGGCCGGAGCCGGTCGGCGAGGCCCACCTCGCGGGCGAGGCCCACGGCCTCGGGCCGCCGGGCCAGCATCGACTCGGCACCCAGGTCGACGCGGACGCCCGCGATCTCGCCGGGCAGCAGCTTGCCGCCGACGCGGTCGGCGGCCTCCAGCACGGTCACCCGCGCGCCGCGCTCCAGCAGCCGGTGCGCGGCGGCCAGCCCCGCGATCCCGCCTCCGACGACGACGACCTGCCGCGTGTCCGTGCCCGTTGCGCTCATGGCCTCCACTCTCTCAGACCCGTCCGGCGCGCCCGCGGGGCCCCGGTGTCCGGGACGAGTCCTGACCGTGACCGCATCGGGACCGCGCACCGGCAACGCATCGGACCGCCGCCGAGTCGAAGGAACGTCAGAGGTCACCACGCCCCGGGGGGTACGCGACACATGCGCGCACAGCACCGCGCTCGACGCTCCGTTCGAGCCATATCCGCTTCTCCGTCCGCTTCTCCGTCCGCTTCTCCGTCTGCTTCGCCGTCCGCGTCCCGGTCCGCCGCCAGGACCGCTGCCGCTTCGACCGGTGTGCTGCTCGCGGCGGCGCTCGCGCTCACCGGGTGCGGCGAATCCGGCGGTTCCGGCAGTTCCTCCCACAAGGCCGCCGGGAGCGCGGCCCAGCGGGGCGTCCCGGCCAGCGGGAACGGCGGCGGAGGGTACGCCGACCGGGGCACCGCGCCCGGTGCCGGGGCCACCACCGCGCCGAAGGCCCCGGCCGCCCGGATCGTCCGCACGGCCTCGCTGACGGTGGAGGTGCGGGACGTGGCGAAGGCCCTCGCCACGGCGCGCGCGGCGGCCCAGGATGCCGGGGGCTACGTGGGCGACGAGAACACCGACCGGGACGCCGAGGGACACGAGCGGACGCGGGTCGTGCTGCGGGTGCCGGTGGACCGCTACGACGCGCTCCTCGCCCGTCTTGAGGGCACCGGGCGGCTGGTCGAGCGGTCGGCCAAGGCCGAGGACGTCACCGGCCAGGTCGTGGACGTCGACAGCCGGATCCGGTCGCAGCGCGCCAGCGTGGCCCGGGTCCGCGCGCTCATGGACAAGGCCGGCAGCCTCGGCGACGTCGTCTCCCTGGAGAGCGAACTGAGCCGCCGCGAGGCCGATCTGGAGGCGCTGCTCGCCCAGCAGGCGTCCCTGAAGGACCGTACGAGCCTGGCCACCGTCACCCTGTCGCTGTCCTCGGCGTCCGCGCCGGCGCACGAGCCCGCGGACGACGGTCCCGGGTTCCTGGACGCGCTGGCGGGCGGCTGGCACGTGTTCGTGACCGTGGTCCGCTGGCTCGCCCTCGCCCTGGGCGCGGTGCTGCCCTTCGCCGCCGCGGCGGCCCTTCTCACCGTGCTCTGGCTCCGGGCCGTACGCCCGCGCCTGCCCCGCCACGCCCCCTCCGGAGCGCCGGTGACCGCCCTGGGACCGCTCGGCGCCCCGGCTCCGGCGGGCCCCGGCCTGCCGGTCCACCCGGCGACCCCGACAGCCCCGGCGACCGCTGCCGGTACGGACGGCACCGGTACGGACGGCACCGGTACGGACGGCACCGGTACGGAAGGCGGCGGTACGGAAGGCGGCGGTGCGGACGGCGGCCGGGAGCGGTGAACGCGGCCGTCGTAGCGTGTGCGCATGAGCATGAGCGACGGCACGGGCACGGACGGCGGCGGACGGCGGGAACGGCTGGTCGTGATCGGGGGCGATGCCGCGGGGATGTCCGCGGCGTCGCAGGCCCGGCGGCTGCGCGGACCGGACGAGCTGGAGATCGTGGCGTTCGAACGCGGCCACTTCAGCTCGTACTCGGCCTGCGGGATCCCCTACTGGGTGAGCGGTGACGTCGAGGAGCGGGATCAGCTGATCGCGCGCACGCCCGAGGAGCACCGCGCGCGCGGCATCGACCTGCGGATGCGCACCGAGGTCACGGAGATCGACGCGGCCGGGCGCCGGGTCCGCGCGCGGGACGCCGTGTCGGGGGCCGAGTCCTGGACGTCGTACGACAAGCTCGTCGTCGCGACCGGGGCCCGGCCGGTGCGCCCGGAGCTGCCCGGTATCGACGCGCCCGGGGTGTACGGCGTGCAGACCCTGGACGACGGCGAGGAACTGCTCGACGGCCTGGCCCGCACCCGGGGCCGCCGGGCGGTCGTGGTGGGCGCGGGTTACATCGGCGTGGAGATGGCCGAGGCGCTGATCAAACGCGGCTACGAGGTGACGGTCGTCAACCGGGGCGCGGAACCGATGGCGACGCTCGACCCGGACATGGGCCGCCTGGTGCGCGAGGCGATGACGGGCCTGGGCATCACCATGGTGGGCGGCACCGAGGTGACCGGGGTGCTGACCGGGGAGGACGGGCGGGTGCGGGCGGTGGCCACCGGCGACGCCGAGTACCCGGCGGACGTGGTGGTGCTGGGCATCGGGGTGCGGCCCGAGACGTCGCTGGCGCGGGCGGCGGGGCTGCCGCTCGGCGACCACGGCGGGCTGCTCACGGACCGGGCGATGCGGGTGCGCGGGCACGAGGACATCTGGGCGGGCGGCGACTGCGTCGAGGTGCTCGACCTGGTCTCCGGGCAGCAGCGGCACGTGCCGCTCGGCACCCACGCCAACAAGCAGGGCCAGGTCATCGGCACCAACGCGGGCGGCGGCTACGCCACCTTCCCGGGCGTGGTCGGGACCGCGGTGAGCAAGGTGTGCGACCTGGAGATCGCCCGGACCGGGCTGCGGGAGCGGGACGCCCGGCGCGTCGGGCTGCGCTTCGAGACGGTCACCGTCGAGTCGACCAGCCGGGCGGGCTACTACCCGGGGGCCTCCCCGATGACCGTGAAGATGCTCGCCGAGCGGCGCACGGGCCGGCTGCTGGGGGTCCAGATCGTGGGCCGGGAGGGTGCGGCCAAGCGGGTCGACATCGCCGCCGTGGCGCTCACGGCGGGGCTGACCGTGGAGCAGATGACCGCGCTGGACCTCGGCTACGCGCCGCCGTTCTCCCCGGTGTGGGACCCGGTGCTGGTGGCGGCCCGCAAGGCGGCCGCCGCGGTCGACCGGGCGCGCTGATCCGGCGGGCCGGTTCACCGGGCGCATCCCGGGAAGGACTTCTTCGTGGTCATCCCCGTCCATGACGTCAATCCGGTGCGGCGCACCCCCTGGGTGACGTACGCCCTGATCGTCGCGAACGTCGTCGTGTTCCTCGCCACGCCGGGCGTCACCGGCTCGGTGACCGGGGGCGGCTCGCTGGCGCAGCTGTGCCATCTGGAGGCGTTCACGCAGCACTACGCGCTGGTGCCGCGCGAGCTGATCCACGGCCGGGTGCCGTCGCTGGTGCCGACGGGCGCGACCGGGGTGGGCGTGCACGGTCCCGGCTGCGTGCTGGGCCCTCCGGGCTACCACAAGTCGCCGGTGCTGTCGGTGCTGACCTCGATGTTCCTGCACGGGAGCTGGCTGCACCTGCTGGGGAACATGCTGTTCCTGTTCATCTTCGGCAACAACGTCGAGGACCGGATGGGCCGCGTCCGCTTCCTGCTGTTCTACGTGGTGTGCGGGTACGCGGCCGGGTACGGCTTCGCCCTGCTGGACGCGGATTCCGGCCAGCCGCTGATCGGCGCCTCGGGGGCGATCGCCGGGGTCCTCGGCGCCTATCTGGTGCTCTATCCCCGGGCCCGGGTCTGGGTCCTGGTGCCGTTCCTGATCTTCCTGCCGCTGCGTCTTCCGGCCTGGATGGTGCTGGGGTTCTGGTTCGTGCTCCAGGCGTTCTACTCCGCGGGCGAGGGCGTCTCCGACGCGGGCACCGTGGCGTACACCGCCCATGTGTTCGGCTTCGTCGTGGGCATGCTGCTCGCGCTGCCGCTGCGCCCCGGCACGCCGCCCCCGCCGGAGCCGCGCGGTCTGCTGTTCGGCCGGCGGGCCCGGACCGGCTGGTGACCGCCGGCCGGTGAGGGCCGCCGGGGGTACCCCTGACCCCCCGGAGTCCGGCCGGACCTGTTGACGCATTGGTCCAGACCTTCTACGTTGTGGGCGCCCCGATCGAAGGCGGCAGCGCGCCGTGTCCCGGCCCGCCGGCCTGCCTCCCCTCCCGGCACACGCACGCGCACGCGCACGGTTCACCTCACCCCTGTACCACCCATCACCACAGGGAGAGCCATGTTCCACAGGCGCAGACCACTTTCCGAGAGAGGGCCGGACCGCGGGCGAGGACCGCTGTCCGGCATCAGGACGCCGCGCCGGCCCGGCTCAGGGGCCGGACGGCTGCGGCGGCGGATCGCCGCCCTGGGCGCGACCCTGGTCCTGCCGCTGGCCGGACTCACCGCCCTCGCCGCGCCCGCCCACGCGGCCGGCACCCTCACCGCGACCTTCTCCTCCCAGGACAACGGCTCCGGCTGGCAGGGCAAGTACGTCGTCCACAACAGCGGCTCCGCCGCCGCCAGCGGCTGGACCCTGGAGTTCGACCTCCCGGCCGGGGCGACCCTGACCAGCAACTACTACGCCGACGTCACGGTCTCCGGGCAGCATGTGACCGCGAAGAACGCCTACTACAACGGGAACGTCCCGGCCGGCGGCAGCACCGAGCCGTACAGCTACTGGTTCACCGCGACCGGCAAGGCCGCCGCGCCGACCGGCTGCACCATCAACGGCGACAAGTGCGACGGCAGCCCCGACGTCCCGCCGACCGCGCCCGGCACCCCCAAGGCGACCGCGGTCACCGCGCACTCGGTGGCGCTGAGCTGGACCGCGGCCCAGCCGGGCGACCACACCGTGGCCTCCTACGACGTGCTGAGCGGCACGAACACCGTGGCCACCGTCACCGGCACCTCGGCGACCGTGACCGGCCTGACCCCGGCGACGAACTACACGTACACCGTGCGGGCCAAGGACACCCGCGGCAACATCGGACCGGCCAGCCAGCCGCTGACCGTGAAGACGGTGGACCCGTCGACCGACCCGACACCGCCGACCGCGCCGGGCAACCTGCGCTCCACCGGCAAGACCTCGTACAGCGTCGGCCTGGCCTGGGACAAGGCCACCGACAACGTGGGTGTGGCCGCCTACGACGTCTACCGCGGCAGCACGCTGGCGAAGTCGGTCGGCGCGGACACCACGACGGCCACGGTGGACGGCCTCTCCCCGGCCACCGCCTACACCTTCACCGTCAAGGCCCGCGACACCGCGGACAACCCGTCGCCCGCCTCGAACGCGGTGAAGGTCACCACCGACGACGTGGCCGGGCAGGGCAAGCAGCTCAAGGTGGGCTACTTCGTCCAGTGGGGCATCTACGGCCGTCAGTACTTCGTGAAGAACCTGGACACCTCCGGTGCCGCCGCCAAGCTTGACGTCGTCAACTACGCCTTCGAGAACCTGGATTCGAAGGACCTCACCTGCAAGGCGGGCGTCACCAAGGGCACGTCCACCGACCCGGAGGACCCGGACCAGGGCACCGACGCGGGTGACGCGGACGCCGACTACGCGCGCCCGATGTCCGCCGACCAGTCGGTCGACGGCGTCGCCGACGACGGCTGGGGCAAACTGCGCGGCAACCTCAACCAGTTGAAGAAGCTCAAGGCCAAGTACCCCAAGCTGAAGATCGTCGCGTCGATCGGCGGCTGGACGTACTCGAAGTTCTTCTCCGACGCCGCCGCCACCCAGGCCAGCCGGGAGAAGCTCGTCAAGTCCTGCATCGACGTGTGGATCAAGGGCAACCTGCCCGTCTACAACGGCGCGGGCGGCCCCGGCACCGCGGCCGGCATCTTCGACGGCTTCGACATCGACTGGGAGTGGCCGGGCTCCGAGGGCCACCCGGGCAACCACTACGGCACCCAGGACAAGGACAACCTGACCGCGCTGCTCGCCGAGTTCCGCAAGCAGCTCGACGCGCTCGGCGGCGAGCACAAGCTGCTGACCGCGTTCACCCCGGCCGACCCGGCGAAGATCGCCGCCGGCTGGGACCTGGGCCGGATCTTCGACTCCCTCGACTACGCCGATGTCCAGGGCTACGACTTCCACGGCTCGGGCAGCGACAACTCCTGGGAGCCCAACCGCACCGGTGACGCGTCCAACCTGTACACGGACGCGCAGGACCCCTACTCGTTCCACTTCAGCATCGAGAACGCCATCCAGGCGTACCTAGACGCCGGGGTCAACCCGCGCAAGCTGGCCGTGGGCTTCCCGTTCTACGGGCGCGGCTGGCAGGGCGTCACCGACGGCGGCGCGGCCGGTGAGTGGCAGGCCGCGAACGGCGCGGCGCCCGGCCAGTTCGACACCGAGGCCGGGGTGCGCGGCTACAACAACCTGATCGCCAGCTTCCCGTCGATGACCGTCCACCACGACGAGCAGTCGGTGTCGACGTTCGGCTACACCGGCGCGAACGGCCAGTGGTGGTCCTTCGACGACGCCTGGTCGATCGGGAAGAAGACGGCCTGGATCAAGTCCAAGGGGCTGCTGGGCGGCTTCGTGTGGGAGATGTCCGGTGACACCTCGAACGGTCAGCTGATGACCGCGCTCGACACCGGGCTGAAGTAGCGGAGCGGGCCGGCCCGGGACTCCGGGCCGGCCGGGAACTCCCGGGCGGGCGGCCGGCGGACCGCCCGCCCGGGTCCGTGCGGGTCCGTCCGTCCGAACGGCGGCCGCCTCAGCGGGCGGTGCGGGTGTGCACGTACTCCACGAGCCGGGTCAGCGCGTCCGGGTCGGTGGACGGCATGACCCCGTGGCCGAGGTTGAAGACATGGCCGTCCAGGCCCTGAGCCGCCGCCAGCACCTCGCGCGTCTTGTCCTCCACGGCCTCGCGGGTCGCGAACAGCACGGTCGGGTCGAGGTTGCCCTGGAGCGCCTTGCCGGGGCCGACCCGGCGGGCGGCCTCGTCCAGCGGGACCCGCCAGTCGACACCGACGACGTCCGCGCCCGCCTCGCCCATCAGGCCCAGCAGCTCACCGGTGCCGACGCCGAAGTGGATGCGCGGGACGCCGTACCCGGCGACGGCCTCGAAGACCTTCGCGGAGGCGGGCAGCACCGAGCGGCGGTAGTCGGCGGGGGCCAGCGCGCCGGCCCAGGAGTCGAAGAGCTGCACGGCGCTCGCGCCCGCCTCGATCTGCACCTTGAGGAAGGCGGCCGTGATGGCGGCGAGCCGGTCCAGCAGGTCGGCCCAGAGCTCCGGGTCGCCGTACATCATCGCCTTGGCGTTCTCGTACGTGCGCGAGGGGCCGCCCTCCACGAGGTAGCTCGCGAGGGTGAACGGCGCCCCGGCGAAGCCGATCAGCGGGGTGGCGCCCAGCTCGCCGGTGAGCAGGCCGATCGCCTCGGTGACGTAGGAGACGTCCTCGGGGGTCAGGTCGCGCAGCCGGGCCAGGTCCGCGCGGGTGCGCACCGGGCGCTCGACGACCGGGCCCACGCCCGGCTTGATGTCGAGGTCGATGCCGATGGCCTTCAGCGGGACGACGATGTCGCTGAAGTAGATCGCCGCGTCCACGCCGTGCCGGCGGACCGGCTGGAGGGTGATCTCGGTGACCAGGTCGGGCCGCATGCAGGAGTCCAGCATGCCGATGCCCTCGCGCACCTTGCGGTACTCCGGCAGCGAGCGCCCGGCCTGCCGCATGAACCACACGGGCGTGTGCGGCACCGGTTCGCGCCGGCACGCCCTGAGGAACGCGGAGTCGTGGGCGGCCGTCGGCGGCCGGTGGCTGGCAGGCGTCTCGTTGGCACTCACGCGAGCAAGTTTCGCACGGCGCCGGGGGCGCGCGGGCCGCGGTGTGCGGCCCCCGGGCGGCGCTCCTGCCTGCGGCGGGGTGTCTTGCCCTGCACAAAGGCCCGGTTCCCCTTAATCTTCCCGGCATGGCTGCGGCTCAGGGACGACTGTCGGACGGCGCTGGCGGGATGGACGACGCGAAGGGGGCGAAGAAGGAGGCGAAAGACGGCGACGGGAATGCGGGCAGGGCGGATCAGGTGCCGTTGCCGTTCAGGGCTGCCGTCGACGCGCTGAGAGCCGCGCGGCTGCGGCCGCAGGTGGAGATCGACCAGGTACCGCCGCCGCAGCGGCTGGCGCCGTACGCGTACGCGCTGGAGGCCACCGTCGTCGACGGCGAGCAGGACCTCGCCGACGGCCGGCTGGTGCTGCTGCACGACCCGGCCGGGCACGACGCGTGGCGGGGCACGTTCCGGCTGGTGACCCTGGTGCGCGCGGAGCTGGAGCCGGAGATGGCCGCGGATCCGCTGCTGCCGGAGGTGTGCTGGTCCTGGCTGACCGGGGCGCTCCAGGCGCGCGGGCTGACGTACGGGGAGCCGAGCGGCACGGTCACCCGGGCCGGTTCGCACTACTTCGGCGGACTGTCGGCGCGGCCGCCGGCCTCGCAGATCGAGATCCGGGCCTCCTGGACCCCGCGCGAGAGCCTGGGCGGGGTGCCGGACACGGGGGCGCATCTGGCCTCCTGGTGCGATCTGCTGGCCCAGGTGGCGGGGCTGCCGCCGGCCGGGCCGGGTGACGCGTCCGTGGTGACACTGCCGCAGCGACGGGATCCGCAGTCGCGCTGAGCCACGCCGACCGACGGCTCCTGTCCTTCCCCTTCGTCCCTCCTTTCCTCTCTTTCCTCTCTTTTCCCTCTCCTTCTCCTTCGAACGGCCCGGACGGAACACCGTCCGGGCCGTTCGCCGTGCCGGGCCCCGTGCGCCGTCCCCGCCGCCGTCCGGCGTCTTACCGGTCCCTTGCCGTGTCTTTGTCGATACGGCCACTTTCGGGCAGGTAACGACCCCGAACGGCCCCGAGTGAACCGATTCGACCTTCGGATGATCGACAGTATGTCCGAATTGAACGCATTGTTACTCACCAGATCGTGATCATTCTCTAAAGGACAAGGGGTTTGATGCCGAAGACGACTGTGACCTAGCAAGCACGGTTCGTACCGGCTTCCTCCCCACAAGCCGGCCCCGTCCCCCACCCCCCAGGAGGCCTGGTGTCCGTTCTCCTCGAGCAGCCCGCAAGCCTGGTCGCCTACCGCCCGAACAAGCCGACCGCCATGGTCGTCGTGGCGGACCCGCGCGTCCGGTCCACCGTCACCCGTCATCTGTGGGCGCTCGGAGTCCGTGACGTCATCGAGGCGTCGTCCGTCGCGGAGGCCCGTCCGCGCATCGGCAACCCGCGCGACATCTGCGTCGCCGACGTGCACCTGCCCGACGGCTCCGGGCTCACCCTGCTCTCCGAGACCCGAGCCGCCGGCTGGCCCAACGGCCTGGCCCTGTCCGCCGCCGACGACATCGGCGCCGTCCGCAACGCCCTCGCGGGCGGAGTGAAGGGCTACGTCGTCACCGGCACCCGTACCAACCTCGGACTGCCCACCCGGCCCGGCGCCGCCCCCATCGGCGCCGCCCGGCTGCACCGCCGCCCCCCGGGCGCCCCGAGCCACCCGGGCGGCTACCGCGAACTGTCCGGCCGCGAGGTCGAGGTGCTGCGGCTGGTCGCCGAGGGCCAGTCGAACAAGGCGATCGGCGTCTCGATGGGCCTGTCCGCCCTCACCGTCAAGAGCCACCTGGCCCGCATCGCCCGCAAGCTCGGCACCGGCGACCGCGCCGGGATGGTCGCCGTGGCCCTGCGCACCGGCATCATCCACTGACCCCGCCCGGCGCCCGGCCGCCCACGCTCCCCCGATCGGCCGTCCGCCCGTCACTCCACCGCCCGATCCCGCGAATCCCCCGACCCCCCGCCGTCCGGTTCGGCGCCCCACCGCGTCCGGCCCCCGGGCACCGGCCTGTCCCGTGTACCGGCCGTGAACCGGACGTGTCCCCGACCTGACCGGTTCACGACCCCCGGCGCCCGCCGACGGAACGTTCCGTCGGCGGGCGCCGCCCATCCACCGATACCCTTGACAGGTGACCGACGCCCAAGAAACCGCAGCAGACAGCCCACTGCGCACCACCGGAGGCGCCCCTCCGGACGACGGCGGAACTCCTGACACCGGGGCGCCGGTCCCCTTGCTCGAACCGCGCGAGGGCATTCCGGCCGTGATCGCCTCCCCCGAGGCGCTCGCCGAGGCGGTCGCCGCCTTCGCCGCCGGCTCGGGCCCCGTCGCCGTCGACGCCGAGCGCGCCTCCGGCTACCGCTACGGCCAGCGCGCCTATCTGGTCCAGCTGCGCCGCCAGGGCGCCGGGACCGCGCTGATCGACCCCGTCGGCTGCCCCGACCTCTCCGCCCTCGGCGAGGCGCTCACCGGCGTCGAGTGGGTGCTGCACGCGGCGACCCAGGACCTGCCGTGCCTGCGCGAGATAGGCATGGTCCCCACCCGCCTGTTCGACACCGAACTGGCGGGCCGGCTGGCCGGATTCCCGCGCGTGGGCCTGGGCGCCATGGTCGAGAACGTCCTCGGCTTCGTCCTGGAGAAGGGCCACTCCGCCGTCGACTGGTCCACCCGCCCGCTGCCCGAGCCCTGGCTGCGCTACGCCGCCCTCGACGTGGAGCTCCTCGTCGACCTGCGCGACGCGCTGGAGAAGGAGCTGGACCGGCAGGGCAAGCTGGACTGGGCGCTCCAGGAGTTCGACGCCATCGCCTCCGCGCCACCCCCCGAGCCCCGCAAGGACCCCTGGCGGCGCACCTCCGGGATGCACAAGGTGCGGCGCAGGCGGCAGCTCGCCGTCGTACGGGAGCTGTGGGAGACCCGGGACCGGATCGCCCAGCGCCGGGACGTCTCCCCCGGCAAGGTGCTCCCGGACGCCGCCATCGTGCAGGCCGCGCTCGCCGTGCCCGCCAATGTGCACGCGCTGGCCGCGCTGAACGGCTTCGGGCACCGCACCGGGCGGCGCCAGCTGGAGCAGTGGCAGGCCGCGGTGGACCGGGCCAGGGCGCTGCCCGAGACGGCGCTGCCGCAGCAGGGCCAGCAGGTGACCGGTCCCCCGCCGCCGCGGGCCTGGGCCGACAAGGACCCGGAGGCGGCGCAGCGGCTGAGCGCCGCCCGCGCCGCGGTCTCCGCGCTCGCCGAACGGCTGAACCTGCCCCAGGAGAACCTGGTCGCGCCGGACACGGTGCGCCGGCTGTGCTGGGAGCCGCCGAAGCCGGCCGACGAGGCGGCCGTGGGCGCGGCCCTTGCCGGGTACGGCGCGCGGCCGTGGCAGGTGGAGCTGGCGACGCCCTCGCTGGTCGCCGCGCTGGCTGGTGCGGGCGCCCAGACGCCGTAAGGGCGCGTGCCAGGGAGCGGGTGCGGGTCGCGTGGTGGTTGCTCGCGCAGTTCCCCGCGCCCCTTCCGGGGCGTTCCGGTGCCGTGGGGTGTGATGTTCGCCGCTTGGGGCGGGGGGACTGGGCAGTTACATTACCCGCGAGTAGCATGAGCGCTGAGCGCGCGCTCAGCTCCGCGCGCCGCAGCAGTGCCATCCCGCACCCTGGAGGAGAGCCATCGTGCCTCGTACCGTCAGGGACGTCGTCTTCGTCGACGGCGTCCGCACCCCGTTCGGCAAGGCGGGCCCGAAGGGCATCTACCACGAGACCCGCGCCGACGACCTCGTCGTGAAGGCGATCCGGGAGCTGCTGCGCCGCAACCCCGGGCTCGACCCGAAGAAGGTCGACGAGGTCGCCGTCGCCGCGACCACGCAGATCGGCGACCAGGGCCTGACCATCGGGCGCACGGCGGGCATCCTGGCGGGCCTGCCCACCTCGGTGCCCGGCTACTCGATCGACCGCATGTGCGCGGGCGCGCTGACCGCCGTGACCACGGTGGCCGGCTCGGTCGCCTTCGGCGCGTACGACGTGGCCATCGCGGGCGGTGTGGAGCACATGGGACGCCACCCCATGGGTGAGGGCGTCGACCCCAACCCGCGCTTCGTCAGCGAGAAGCTGGTCGACGAGTCCGCGCTGTTCATGGGCATGACCGCGGAGAACCTGCACGACCGGTACCCGGGGATCACCAAGCTGCGTGCCGACGAGTACGCGGTGCGCTCCCAGGAGAAGGCCGCCAAGGCGTACGCGAACGGGAAGATCCAGGCCGACCTGGTGCCGATCTCGGTGCGCCGCACCAGCCCCGAGGGCGGCGAGACCGGCTGGGGTCTCGTCACCGCCGACGAGCCGATGCGTCCGGGCACCACCCTGGAGAACCTGGCCGGACTCAAGACGCCGTTCCGGGTGCACGGCCGGGTCACCGCGGGCAACGCGGCCGGTCTGAACGACGGCGCCACCGCCTCCGTGATCGCCAGCGAGGAGTTCGCCCGCGCGAACGGCCTGCCGGTCAAGATGCGCCTGGTCTCCTACGCCTTCGCGGGCGTGGAGCCCGAGGTCATGGGCTACGGCCCGATCCCGGCGACCGAGAAGGCGCTCGCCAAGGCCGGTCTGGCCATCTCCGACATCGGTCTGTTCGAGATCAACGAGGCCTTCGCCGTGCAGGTGCTGGCCTTCCTGGAGCACTACGGCATCGCGGACGACGACGCGCGCGTCAACCAGTACGGCGGCGCCATCGCCTTCGGTCACCCGCTCGCCTCCTCCGGTGTCCGGCTGATGACGCAGCTGGCCCGGCAGTTCGAGGAGCAGCCGCACGTCCGCTACGGCCTGACCACGATGTGCGTCGGCTTCGGCATGGGCGCGACGGTCATCTGGGAGAACCCGCACTTCGAGAGCGCTGCCGGAGGCGACAAGTGAGCACCACCACGGAACTCCTGAAGGGCGCGGCCGAGCTGTTCCCGGGCGAGGTCGTCACCCAGGCGCACGTACGCCACTTCGACCTGCCGCTGGGTGCGGGCCGCTTCGCGCTCATCACCCTGGACAACGGCCTGGACCACACCAAGCCGACCACCTTCGGACCGGCCTCGCTGGCGAACCTGGACGCCGCGATCGACCAGGTCGAGAAGGAGGCCGCGGACGGCACCCTCGTCGGCGTCGGCATCACCGGCAAGCCGTTCATCTTCGCGGTCGGCGCCGACCTCAAGGGCGTCGAGCTGCTGGAGCGGCACGAGGACGCGCTCGCCATCGGCAGGGGCGGCCACGAGGTCTTCAAGCGGCTGGCGAAGCTGGCCGTGCCGACCTTCGCGTACTACAACGGCGCGGCCATGGGCGGCGGTGTCGAGGTCGGTCTGCACTGCACCTACCGCACGGTCTCCGCCGCGCTGCCGGCGTTCTCGCTGCCCGAGGTCTTCCTCGGTCTGGTGCCCGGCTGGGGCGGCTGCACCCTGCTGCCGAACCTGATCGGCGCGGACAACGCGGTCACGGTCGTCATCGAGAACAGCCTCAACCAGAACCGGCAGCTCAAGGGCAAGCAGGTCTACGAACTCGGCATCGCGGACGCGCTGTTCGAGGGCGCCGACTTCCTGGAGCAGTCGCTGATCTGGACGGCGTCCGTCCTCAAGGGCGAGATCGCCGTGGAGCGCCCCGCGGTCGACCGCGGCGAGGCGTGGGACCGGGCCGTCGCGCGCGGCCGGGCCATCGCCGACTCCAAGGTGCACGGCGCGGCCCCGGCCGCCTACCGCGCCCTGGAGATCGTCGCCGCCGCGAAGGACGGCGACCTCCAGGCCGGTTTCGACGCCGAGGACCGGGCCCTCGCGGACCTGATCATGGGCGGTGAACTGCGCGCCGGTATCTACTCGTTCAACCTGGTGCAGAAGCGCGGCAAGCGCCCCGCCGGTGCCCCGGACAAGAACCTGGCCCGTCCGGTGACCAAGGTCGGCGTGGTGGGCGCGGGCCTGATGGCCTCTCAGCTCGCCCTGCTCTTCCTGCGCCGCCTGGAGGTCCCGGTCGTCCTCACGGACATCGACCAGGACCGTATCGACAAGGGTGTGGGCTACGTCCACGCCGAGATCGACAAGCTGCTGGGCAAGGGCCGGATCAACCAGGACAAGGCCAACCGCCTCAAGGCGCTGGTGACCGGTGTCCTGGACAAGGCCGAGGGCTTCGCGGACGCCGACTTCGTCATCGAGGCGGTGTTCGAGGAGATGGGCGTCAAGCAGCAGGTGTTCGCCGAGGTCGAGGCGGTCGCCCCGGCGCACGCGATCCTCGCCACCAACACCTCGTCCCTGTCGGTGTCGGAGATGGCCTCGAAGCTGAAGAACCCGGAGCGGGTCGTCGGCTTCCACTTCTTCAACCCGGTCGCGATCCTGCCGCTGCTGGAGATCGTGCGCGGCGAGCGGACCGACGACGCCTCCCTGGCGACCGCGTTCGCGGTGGCCCGGAAGCTGAAGAAGACCGCGGTGCTGGTCAAGGACGCCCCGGCGTTCGTGGTCAACCGCATCCTGACCCGCTTCATGGGCGAGATCCAGAACGTCATCGACGAGGGCACCCCGGTGGAGGTGGCGGAGAAGGCGGTCGAGCCGCTCGGTCTGCCGATGTCCCCGCTGGTGCTGCTGGAGCTGGTCGGCCCGGCGATCGGGCTGCATGTCTCCGAGACCCTCAACCGGGCGTTCCCGGAGCGCTTCACGGTCTCCCCGAACCTCAAGGCGGTCGTCGGGGCCGGCAAGCGCGGCTTCTACGTCTACGACAGCGGCAAGCCCGAGCTGGACCCCGAGGTCGCCGCGCTGCTGGAGCAGGGCGACACCGTCCTGACCGAGGAGCAGGTGCGGGCCCGGGTGCTCGACGCGGTGGCCCAGGAGATCGGGCTCATGCTGGAGGAGGGCGTCGTCGCCGAGGCGCAGGACATCGACCTGTGCCTGATCACCGGCGCGGGCTGGCCCTTCCACCTGGGCGGCATCACGCCGTACCTGGATCGCGAGGGCGTCAGCGAGCGGGTCAACGGCAAGCGGTTCCTGGCGCCGGGCGTGGCGTCGGTCCCGGTGTGACCGATCCGCACTGACGGGGTGTGCCGCACGGACCAGCGCCGTGCGGCACACCCCTTTCCCGTGCGTGGGAGGCTGAGCGCATGACGGAGGACGGAGCGGGCGCGGTGCCGCCGCTGCTGGTGGTCGTGGACGGGGCCAATGTCGTGGGGTCCGTGCCGGACGGCTGGTGGCGCGACCGGCGCGGAGCCGCCGAGCGGCTGCGGGACCGGCTGGCGGCCCACGCGGGTCCGGGGCTGCCCGGACATCCCGGGCCGGTGGAGATCGTGCTGGTCGTCGAGGGCGCCGCCCGGGGCGTGCGGCCGGTTCCGGGGGTGCGGGTGGAGGCGGCGCCCGGCAGCGGCGACGACCTGGTGGTGGCGCTGGTCGAAGAGGCCGCGGGCCGCCCGGTGCTGGTGGTGACGGCGGACCGGGAACTGCGCCGCCGGGTGGCGGAGCGGGGCGCCGAGGTCACCGGTCCGCGTACGGTACGGGGCTGAGCCGCGCCCGCGCGGGCGGGCTACGGCGTCCCGCCGGGGGGCGGCCCGCCGGGCGGGGTGTCCGCCGCCGCGCGGGCGCGCTGGGCGAGGCGGCTGTGCGAGCGGCCGTAGAGGAAGTAGACGACGAAGCCGATCGCCATCCAGACGGCGAACCGCAGCCAGGTCTCGGCGGGCAGGTTCAGCATCAGCCACAGCGAGGCGAGGACGGAGACGACCGGCACGAAGGGCACCAGCGGGGTGCGGAAGGCGCGGTGCAGGTCGGGGCGGGTCCTGCGGAGGATGATCACGCTCAGCGCGACGACGATGAAGGCGAACAGAGTGCCGATGTTCACCAGTTCGGCCAGTTCGCTCAGGCTGGTGAAGCCCGCCACGATCGCGATGATCGCGCCGAGCAGGATGGTCGGCCGGTAAGGGGTGCGGAAGCGCGGGTGGGTGTGCGAGAAGAAGCGGGGCAGCAGACCGTCCCGGCTCATCGCGAAGAACACCCGGGCCTGACCGAGCAGCAGGATCATGCACACCGTGGTCAGGCCGATCGCGGCGCCGAAGCTGATCAGCCCCGCGAACCAGGGGTGCCCGGTGGACTTGAACGCGTCGGCGAGCGGCGCGTCCACGGACAGCCTGCTGTACTTCTGCATGCCGGTGACCACGATGGACACGGCCACGTACAGGGCGGTGCAGATGACCAGTGAGCCGAGGATGCCGCGCGGCACGTCGCGCTGCGGGTTGCGGGTCTCCTCGGCCGCCGTGGCGACCACGTCGAAGCCGATGAAGGCGAAGAAGACCACGGAGGCGGCGGTGAAGATGCCCATCACGCCGAAGTCCGAGGGCGCCCAGCCGAACATGAGCTGGACCAGTGGGGCCTGGAGGTCGCCGCCCGCCGTGACCGGCCGGGCCTTGGGGATGAACGGGTCGTAGTTGCCGCCCTTGACGAAGAAGGCACCGGCGATGATCACCACGAGCACCACCGCCACCTTGATCGCCACGACGACCGCGGTGACCCGTGCGGAGAGCTTCATGCCGACCACGAGGATGGCGGTGAGGACCAGGACCAGGACGGCGGCGAGGATGTCGAAGCCGAAGCCGGAGGCGGCGTCCCGGCCGCCGAGGTAGGCGGGCAGGTGCCAGCCCGCGTTGTCGAGCAGCGAGTGGATGTAGCCGGACCAGCCGACGGCCACCACCGCCGTGCCGAGCGCGAGTTCGAGCACCAGGTCCCAGCCGATGATCCAGGCCGGGAACTCGCCGAGCGAGGCGTAGGAGAAGGTGTACGCCGATCCGGCGACCGGGACCGTGGAGGCGAACTCGGCATAGCACAGCGCGGCGAGCGCGCACACCACGCCGGCCACCACGAACGACAGCGACACGGCCGGTCCCGCGGTGTTGCGGGCGGCCGTGCCGGTGAGGACGAAGATGCCGGTGCCGATGATGACACCGACGCCGAAGACGGTCAGGTCGAGGGCGGACAGCGACTTGCGCAGCGCGTGCTCGGGGTCCTCGGTGTCCTGGATCGACTGCTCGATGTTCTTCGTCCGGAACAGCGAATCGGTCACGGGCCTACCTCCCACGCTGCTCGCCTCGACCTGGCTCGACGTGATCGAGAGGGCTGGGGACGCGAATGTCCCGGCACTGGCAGGTTCACTCAGAAGGACCGGTTCCGCCACCTGTGGGAGGGTGACGGAACCGGTCCTTCCGGTGTGCGCGGGGTGTGGCTGCCCGCCGGTCAGTCGCGGGCGGGCTGCACCGCCTGGTCGACGTCGGCCGCCGTCCGCGCGAAGCGGCCGTCCAGCTCGGAGACCAGGCCGGTCACCTGGCGGGCGATGTCGGGCGCGGTCAGGCCGATCTCCGCCATGACCTCGGCGCGCGAGGCGTGGTCGAGGAAGCGCGGCGGGATGCCGAAGTCGCGCAGCGGCACGTCGACGCCCGCGTCGCGCAGCGCCTGGGCGATCGTGGAGCCGACACCGCCGACGCGGGAGTTGTCCTCGACGGTGACGACCACGCGGTGCCGCTCCGCCAGCGGGGCCATGGCCTCGTCGACGGGCTTGACCCAGCGCGGGTCGACGACCGTCGTGGAGATGCCCTGCTTGTCCAGCAGCGCCGCGATCTCCAGGCACATCGGGGCGAGCGCGCCGACGGAGACGAGCAGCACGTCGGGGGTGGCGGTGCCGGGCTCGCGCAGGACGTCCATGCCGCCCACCCGGCCCACGGCGGGCACGGCGGGGCCGACGGCGCCCTTGGAGAAGCGGACCACGGTGGGCGCGTCGTCGACCGCGACGGCCTCGCGCAGCTGGGCGCGGACCTGGTCGGCGTCGCGCGGGGCGGCCAGCCGGAGGCCGGGCACGACCTGGAGGATCGACATGTCCCACATGCCGTTGTGGGAGGCGCCGTCGGTGCCGGTGACCCCGGCCCGGTCCAGGACGAAGGTGACGCCGCACTTGTGCAGGGCCACGTCCATCAGCACCTGGTCGAAGGCGCGGTTGAGGAAGGTGGCGTAGACCGCGAAGACCGGGTGCACGCCCGCGTGGGCGAGGCCGGCGGCGGAGACCGCGCCGTGCTGCTCGGCGATGCCGACGTCGTAGACCCGGTCGGGGAAGGCCTTGGCGAACTTGTCCAGGCCGACCGGCTGGAGCATGGCCGCCGTGATGGCGACGATGTCCTCGCGCTCCTTGCCGAGCCTGACCATCTCCTCGCCGAAGACGGAGGTCCAGTCGGCGCCGGAGGCGGCGATCGGCAGGCCCGTGTCCGGGTGGATCTTGCCCACGGCGTGGAAGCGGTCGGCCTCGTCCTGGAGGGCGGGCTGGTAGCCGCGGCCCTTCTCGGTGAGGCAGTGCACGATGACCGGGCCGCCGAAGCGCTTGGCGCGCGTCAGCGCGGACTCCAGGGCCTCGATGTCGTGGCCGTCGATCGGGCCGACGTACTTGAGGCCCAGGTCCTCGAACATGCCCTGCGGGGTGATGAAGTCCTTCAGGCCCTTCTTGGCGCCGTGCAGCGTCTCGTACAGCGGGCGGCCGACGACCGGGGTGCGCTCCAGGACCTCGCGGGTGCGGGCGAGGAAGCGCTCGTAGCCGTCGGTGGTGCGCAGAGTGGCCAGGTGGTCGGCGAGGCCGCCGATGGTGGGCGCGTAGGAGCGCTCGTTGTCGTTGACGACGATGACGAGCGGGCGGTCCTTGGCGGCGGCGATGTTGTTCAGCGCCTCCCAGGCCATGCCGCCGGTCAGGGCGCCGTCGCCGATGACGGCGGCGACCTGGCTGTCGCGCCGCAGGATCTGGTTGCCCTTGGCGATGCCGTCGGCCCAGCCGAGCACCGTGGAGGCGTGGCTGTTCTCGATGACGTCGTGCTCGGACTCGGCCTGCGCGGGGTAGCCGGACAGGCCGCCCTTCATCTTCAGCCGGGAGAAGTCCTGACGGCCGGTGAGCAGCTTGTGCACATAGGACTGGTGGCCGGTGTCCCAGAGCACCTTGTCCTTCGGCGAGTGGAAGACCCGGTGCAGGGCGATGGTCAGCTCCACCACACCGAGGTTGGGGCCGAGGTGACCGCCGGTCTTGGACACGGCGTCGACCAGGAAGGTCCGGATCTCCTCCGCCAGCTGGTCCAGCTCCTCCATGCTGAGCCGGTCCAGATCGCGCGGTCCCCTGATGCGGGTCAGCAGCGGCACCCGTGCCTCCTTGCAGTAGAGCTGATCGAGCTGTTGCCGGGCTTGTCGAGTCTAATGTTCCGCTCGGGCGCCCTGCGGCCGGGCGGTGCGTCGTAGGTCACGCGAACGGCTGTACCCCGGCCGGGGCCGTTCCATGGCCGGGGCCGGGCACCGGCTTTCCCGACGCGGCTGTGCCCGGCACCGCAGGGGCGCCGGGCACAGGTGTTCGGGTCGGTCGCGGTCAGGCGCGGCCGGCCGTCTTCTGGGTCTTGCGGGTGACCGAGTCGATGACGACGGTGGCCAGCAGGACCGCCGCGGTGATCATGTACTTCACCGGCTCGGCGATGGACTCCAGCTGGAGGCCGTACTGGATCGAGACGATGACGAGGACACCGAGGAGCGCGTTCCAGGTGCGCCCGCGGCCGCCGAAGAGGGACGTGCCGCCGATGACGGCCGCCGCGATGGCGTTCATCAGCAGGTCACCGGTGCCGGCGCTCTGGTTGGCCGAGGCGATCTTGGAGGCCAGGAAGAGGCCGCCGATCGCGGCGAAGCCGCCCGAGATGCCGAAGACGGAGATCCGGATGGCGGTGACGTTGATGCCCGCGCGGCGGGACGCCTCGACGCTGCCGCCGAGCGCGAAGATCTTCCGGCCGAAGGCGGTGCGGCGCAGCAGGAAGTCGGTGCCGATCAGGAACACCAGGAAGATCACCGTGGCCAGCGGCAGCCCCTTGTACTGGTTGTACATGAAGGCGGCGGCGAAGGAGATCACGGCGAGCAGCACGGTGCGCAGGACGGTGTCGCTGAGCGGGCGGGAGGGGATGCCCGCGGCCTCCCGGCGGCGGTTGCCGAGGAAGGAGGTGACGAAGAACACCACGACCACGATCAGGGCCAGCCCGTAGGCGGCGGCCACGTCCGCGAAGAAGTACGTCGTCAGCTTGCCGATCAGGCCGTCGCTGTCGAGGTTGATGGTGCCCTGGGCGCCCAGGATCTTGAGCATGAAGCCGAGCCAGAACAGCAGGCCGGCCAGGGTCACGGCGAAGGCGGGGGCGCCCAGCACCGCGAAGAAGAAGCCGTGGGCCGCGCCGATGGCCGCGCCCGCGGCGACGGCGATGAGCACGGCGGCCCACTCGGGCCAGCCCTGGTTGACCGCGAGGACGGCGGCCAGGGCGCTGCCCGCGCCGCTGACGGAGCCGACCGACAGGTCGATCTCGCCGAGCAGCAGCACGAAGACGATGCCGACGGAGATCATGCCCGTGCCGACCATCGTGACGGTGATGTCGCTCAGGTTCTGCGCGGACAGGAACTGCGAGTTGAGGCTCTGGAAGACGACGCAGATGATGATCAGGCCGAGGATGACCGGGAGCGAGCCCAGTTCACCGGCCTTCATCTTGCGCTTGAACTCGCCGAAGTAGCCGGCCAGTCCCTGCTCGCGCACCAGGAGGCGCGGGTCGACGGCGGTCACCGCCGCGGCCGCGGCCTCGGTGTTCTCCACGGTCGGCCCGTCCTGCGCGGTGGCGGAGGTCTTGTCGATGCTCACTTGGATACCTCCCCGTTCGCGCGCGCCGCACGGCGGGTCACGGCGTTGTCGGTGGCGCCGGTGATGGCGGAGATGATCTCCTCCTGCGAGGTCGTCCTGACCTCGAAGACACCGTTGTTGCGGCCCAGTCGAAGGACGGCGACCTTGTCCGCCACGGCCTTCACGTCGGCCATGTTGTGGCTGATCAGGATGACGGCGTGGCCGCGCTCGCGCAGCCGCTCGACGAGGTCGAGCACCTGGGCGGTCTGCTCGACGCCGAGGGCGGCGGTGGGCTCGTCCAGGATGACCAGCTTGGGCTCGCCGAGCATGGAGCGGGCGATGGCCACGACCTGGCGCTGGCCGCCGGAGAGCGAGGCGATCGGGATGCGCACGCTCGGGATGCGGATCGACAGGGTGCGCAGCAGCTCCTGGGAGCGGCGCTCCATCTCGACCTCGTCGAGCACGCCGAACCGTTTCAGTTCGCGGCCCAGGTAGAGGTTGCCGACGACGTCGATGTTGTCGCACAGCGCGAGGTCCTGGTAGACGGTCGCGATGCCGAGGCTCTGGGCGTCGTGCGGCTTGCCGATCTGGACGGGCCTGCCGTCCCACTCGATGACGCCCTCGTCGATGGGGTGGACGCCGGCGATCGTCTTGACCAGCGTGGACTTTCCGGCGCCGTTGTCGCCGACCAGGGCGACCACCTCACCGGCGTGGACCTCAAGCTCTACGTCGGTGAGCGCCTGAACGGCACCGAACCGCTTGGAGACCCCGCGCAACGCCAGCACGGGCGTAGCGGACACGTGAACCATCTCCTTCGCCGCCTGACCCGGCGGGAGGTTGTGCAGAAGTTTGGGGGGAGGGTGTTCCGTCCGGCGCCCCGCGCCGAGCTTGCGGGGCTGAATGGCGCGCGGGGCGCCGGCGGAGCCATGGGGCGGCCGCGGTCCGTGCGGGAGGTCGCTGGCGACTCCCGCTGCGGACCGGTGCGGGCCGCTCGACGGCGGTCCGGTGGGACCGGCGTGTGCGGTCCCGGCCGGGCCGCTTACTTGACGCCGGCCTTGTCGCAGTCGGCCTTGTACTTGCCGGTGCAGATCTGGGCGGCGGTGTAGAAGCCCTCCTTGATGACCGTCTCGTTGACGTTGTCCTTGGTCAGCGAGATGACCGGGACCAGCAGCGCCGGGACGCCCTTGGCGCTGTCGCTGTCGACCTTGGTCTTGGCGATCGAGTCCAGGCTGGTGCCCTTGGCGAGGGCGACCGCCATCTCGGCGGCGACGTTCGCCTCGGTCGGGTAGGACTTGAAGATGCTCATGTTCTGCTCGCCCGCGAGGATGCGCTGCACACCGGCGAGTTCGGCGTCCTGGCCGGTGACCGGGACGCTGATGCCCGCGGCCTTCAGGGCGGTGATGGCGCCGCCGGCCATGCCGTCGTTGGCGGAGTAGACGCCCGCGATGTTCTTGGCGCCGATCGCGGAGATCGCCGCCTCCATCTCGGAGTTGGCGTTGTCCGGCGACCACTCCTTGGTGTCGTACTCCTTGGCGATGGTCACCTTGCCGTCGAGGGCGGAGTGGGCGCCCTTCTTGAACTGGGCGGCGTTCGGGTCGGTCACCGAGCCGTTGATCATGACGATCTTGCTCGCCTTGGTGGCCTTGCTGCCCATGGCCTTCAGCAGCGCCTCGCCCTGCGCCTTGCCGACCTCTTCGTTGTCGAAGGTGGTGAAGGCGTCGATGGGGCCCTCGGCCAGGCGGTCGTAGGCGACGACCTTGATGCCCTGGTCCTTGGCCTTCTGGATGGAGTTCTTGATGGCCTTGGCGTCCACCGCGTCCACGATGAGCACGTCCACCTTGTTGGTGATCATCGTGTCGACCTGCTGGCTCTGCAGGTTGGCGTTCTGCTGGGCGTTGTTGTAGAAGACCTTGCCCTTGTTGTTCGTCAGCTCCGCGACCTTCTTCTCGATCAGGGGCTTGTCGAACTGCTCGTAACGAGCGGTCTTGTTCTCCGGCAGCAGCAGGCCGACCTTGATGTCGTCGCCCTTCTTGGCCGCGGGGGCGGACGACGAGGTGTCCTTGTCCTTGGACTCCTTGGCACTGCCACAGGCGGCGAGCGAGACGGCCATGGCACCAGCGGCAACGGCGAAGGCCGCACGACGCATACGCGTGTTCACTTCCTCAAACCTCCCTGACGAGGCCGCGTCGTTGCGGCCGAGGTGGCTGGAAGTCAACTCGGCCGCACGTGCGGCGTCAAGAAGTAAATCCTTAACGAGATGGCAACGGTGCCATACGTTCTCTAAGTGAAGGCAGGGGTCGCCGCGGTCAGGGTTCCGTCCAAAAGGGTCGAATCCCCCATCTCGCTGAGCGCCAGCGCGAGGGCGCCCAGCACCTCCGCACGGCCGCCGAGTGCCCCGGGGAGCACGGACAGTTGACGGGCGGCGCTGGGGATGGCGTAGCGGCCCACGGACTCCCGGATGGGGCCGAGGACCAGCTCGCCCGCCTCCGCGAGATCACCGCCGAGGACCACCCGGCTCGGGTTGAGCAGGTTGCAGAGATTGGCCACCCCGCTGCCGATGTGCCGGCCGACGTCGGCGATCACCCGGCGGCAGCCCGGGTCCCCGTCCCGGGCCAGCCGCACCACGCCCTCCATGGTCAGCTCGGTGCCGTGGCTCGGCTGGAGCAGCGGCAGCACGTAGCGGGCGGCGGTGAAGGTCTCCAGGCAGCCGCGGTTGCCGCAGCGGCAGACCGGTCCCGCCTCGTCGAGCGTGATGTGCCCGATCTCGCCTGCGGTGCCGCCGGGGCCGCGGTAGATCTTGCCGTTGATCACCAGGCCGGCGCCCACACCGCTGGCGATCTTGATGTACGCCAGGTCGCGCACCCCGCGCCCGCTGCCCCAGACCAGCTCGCCGAGGGCGCCGAGGTTGGCGTCGTTGTCCACGTGCACGGGGACGCCGAGGCGCCCGCGCAGCTCCTCGGCGGGCTTGATGCCGCCCCAGCCCGGCAGGATCGCGGTGGAGCCCAGCGTGCCGGACTCCACGTCGATCGGTCCGGGCACGCCGAGGCCCACCCCGGCGATCTTGGCGCGGTCCACCCCGGTCGCCGTGATCAGCCGGCTGACCAGCTCCTCGGCCCGGTCGAAGCCCTCACTGGAGGAGGCGTCCACGTCCAGCGGCTCGGACTCCTCGGCGAGCACCTGGTGGGCCAGGTTCCCGATCGCGACCCGCAAATGGGTGTGCCCGAAGTCGACCCCTATGACGATCCCGGCGTCCCCGCTCAGGGACACGCTGCGGGCCCGGCGCCCGCCCGCCGACGTGGGGGTGACCTGGACCGTCCCCCCGTCCTTCAGCTCCCGCACGATGTTGGAGACCGTCGCCGCGGACAGACCCGTGGTCCGCGCGATCTCCGCCTGGGTGAGGGATCCGGCAAGACGCACGGCACGTACGACCCGCTCCAGGTTGGCTCGGTGCAGCGACGACTGCGACCCTGGAGTCTCCACGACGACCTCCTGAGCGCGGGGCCGCTTCGGCGAGGCCCCGTCCATGTCCAACAAGTGAACTCTAAGATGAGCCGTTCGGGTCGCCTCCCGTCAAGAGGTTGAACCGTTTCAAGGGCCACGGAGAATGACACTGGCATGCACAGGACAGCACGTCAGGGCACCGGAAACCGTCTCGCGGACATGCAGAGGACCGCCCCCGGCATATCGCCGGGGGCGGTCCTGGAGCGGCGGGGCCTCGCGGCCCCCGAAACTATTTCAGCGCACCTGCGGTGAGCCCCTGCACCACCTGTCGCTGGAAGATGATGTACGCCGCCAGCACCGGCAGCATCGCCATCACCAGACCCGCGAAAAGGCCCGACCAGTCGCCCTTGTAACCCTGGCTGACGGCCAGCTGGACCAGGCCCTGGGTGAGGACGCGTTTGTCCGGGTCGGTGTTCAGCACGGTCGGCAGGATGTACTGGTTCCACTGCCCCAGGAAATTGAAGATCCCGACGCTGATCAGGCCGGGCTTCGCCATCGGCAGCATGATCTGGAAGAACGTCCGGGTGTGCGAGGCACCGTCCACGAAGGCGGCCTCCGCCACCGAACTGGGCAGCGACCGGAAGAACGCCGTCAGGAAGAACACCGTGAAGGGCAGCGAATAGGCGATATAGACCAGGATCAGCCCGTGGATGGTGTTCAGCAGCCCCATGTTGTTCACGACGTAGAACAGCGGGACCAGCGCCAGAATGACGGGAAAACTCATGCCGGCGATGAACAGGTAATAGATGAACCGGTTGCCCGGGAATTCGAAGCGGGCCAGTACGTAGGCCGCCATCGAGCCGAGCACCAGCGTGCCCACGAGCGAGCCGCCGACCACCAGGACGGTGTTCAGGAAGTAGTCGCTCATATGGGCGTCGTTCCACGCCCGGGACCAGTTGTCGAAGTGCAGCTTGTCGGGCAGCGCCCAGGGCGAGCTGAAGATGGCCCCGTCGGACTTGAAGGAGGTCATCACCGCCCACACCAGCGGCAGCACGACCATGATCGCCCAGATGATCAGGACCCCGTGCGAGAAGACGTTGAGGATCCCGCCCTCCTTCTTCTGGCGGGGCTCCTTCTTCGCGCCGGGGGTGCCGGTCTTGGTGACGGCGACGCCGGACTCGGCCGGCACGGGGGCGGGGGTCTCGGTGGTTTCCATGCTCAGAACTCCAGCCGCTCGCGCCGGCCCAGCTTCATCACGAGGGCCGAGAAGGCCAGCGTGACGACGAGCAGGGCGACGCCGATCGTGGTGGCGTAGGCGGCCTGACCGTCACGGAACGCCTTCTGGTACACGTACAGGACCATGACGGTGGTCGAGTAGTCGGGGCCGCCGGGGCCGGTCGTCATGATCTGCACGACGGCGAACGACTCCGCGCCGAGCGCGAGGATGCCCATGTAGACCCAGCCGGACTGCACGGTGTCCCACAGCAGCGGCAGGGTGATGCGGAAGAAGGTGGTGAAGCGGCTCGCGCCGTCCAGCAGCGCCGCCTCGTACAGGTCCGCCGGGATGGAGGCCATCGCCGCCGAGAAGAGCACCACGAAGAAGCCGGTGGTCGACCAGACGAGCACGGCCATGACGCACCACAGGGCCAGGTTCGGGTCGCCCAGCCACAGCGGCTGGAGGCTGCCGAGCCCGATCCCGCGCAGCAGGGAGTTGATCGCCCCGCTGTCCGGGTTGTAGGCGAAGGCGAAGAGCAGGGCGACGATGGCGATCGACAGCACCTGCGGGAAGAAGTAGACGATCTTGTAGAAGGAGGAGCCGCGGACACCGCTGATCGCCGGTCCGCCCCTTCTGCGCCGCCCGCCGACATTGATCATGAAGGAGAAGAACAGCGCCAGCCCGATCGTCACCACCGGCAGTACCAGGGCGAACACCAGGCTGTGCTGCAACGACTTCCAGAAGATCTCGTCGTCGAACATCCGCTTGTAGTTGTCGACGCCGACCATCTTGAAGTCGGGACTCAGGCCCGTCCAGTCCGTGAACGAGTAGTAGATGGACTGGATGAACGGCCAGACGACGAAGAGCGCGTACAGCCCCAGGGGTACCACCAGGAACCCCACGATGAACCGGTACTTGCCGTGCTGCATTGCTAGCGACCCCGATCTGAAGGGCGGGCGGTGCCGCCAGGGTCCGTCCGGCGGCCTGACCGACCGCCGGACGGACCCTGATGACGAGCCCTCACTGGTGCTTGTAGTGCTTGATCGACGTGTCCTTGGCGGCCTCGTCGGCGAAGCCCTGGATCTTCTTGATGGTCTCCGCCGGGGTGGCACGGCCGGCCATCATCTCGCCGAGACCGGACACACCGATCTTCTCCTTCTGGAGCTGCACGTACCAGTCCTGCATGCGCGGGTTCACCACATTGGTGCCCGCCTTCTCCAGCGCCGCCACACCCGACTTCAGACCGGGGGTCAGGTCGATGCCGGTGGTGCCGCCGTTGTACGCGGTCAGCGACTTCACCTTGGCGGTGAAGTTCTTGGAGGACGCCTCGCTGAGCATGATGCGCAGCTGCTCCATGCCGCCCTCGGTGTTCGCGGCCTTGGCCGGGACGATGAAGGGCTCGCCGCCGGAGGCCCAGATCGTGCCGAACGGCATCTTGTCGGAGCTGTCGAGGCCGGTGGGCGCGGAGACGGCGAGGTCGAAGTCCTTGGGGATGACGTTCGCGGACTCGTTCTCCACCCAGGAGCCGTTCGGGATGAACAGCGCGTTGCCCTTGGCCCACGCGGTCTGCGACTGGATGTGGTCGAGACCGGGGGTGCCCTTGAGGATGAAGCCCTTCTTGTACAGCTCGTAGTACGCCTCGAAACAGGCCTTGACGGCCGGGTGCTTCCAGGCGTTCGGCTCCAGGTTGTCGATGGCGTCCAGGACCTCGCGGCCGCCGACCTTGCCGATCATCGGGTAGAGCGAGAACGGCAGGTAGTACGGGTACTTGCCCGCGTAGGTCCAGCCGGCCATGCCCTTGGCCTTGGCCTTGGTGCAGACCTTGATCATCTCGTCCCAGGTCTCCGGGTACTTCTCGTCCAGCGCGTCCAGCGCCTTCTGGGAGTACCAGACACCGTAGACGGTGTAGGCGTAGTAGAAGATCCAGACCGGCTTGCCGTCGAACTGGCCCATCTCGACGATGCCCGGCCGCAGCGTGTCACGGACCTTCTTGCTCGGGTCGTCGTAGGACGGCGCGTCCAGCAGCGGGGTGAGGTCCGCCAGCTGGTTCTTGCCGACCAGCACACCCATGTCCATCTGCTCGGCGCCGGAGTTGTCGATGAGGTCCGGCGGGTTGCCCTGGTTGAACCGGGGCTGGAGCGTGGACTGGATCTTCTGGGTGGTGGTGAACTTCACCTTCGCCTTCGGGAAGTTCTTCTGGTAGATCCCGGTCGCGTCCTTGGCGTACTCCGAGCCGAAGCCGCCGTCGAAGAGGACGAATTCCATCTGCGCGGTGTCGTTGACACCGAGCGGATTCTTCGCCGTCTTCTTGCCCGCCTTGGCCTTGTCCTGGCCGTCGCCACCGCCGCTGGCGCAGGCGGACAGGAAGCTCATCGCGGGCACGGACGCGAGTCCGAGGGCCGCGGACCTCTTGATGAGGGAACGGCGGCCGACGCCCCCGTGGTTCTCGGCGGAAGTGGATCCCATGCGCAAGTCCTCGCCTTCTCCAGGACTCAGGCGGTGAACCGGATCCTCCCCGGCACCGCGGTAGGCCAAGCTGGGTCATGCAAAAAGTACTTCGTTGCGTCATCCACCGGGAGCGCTGGGAAAACAAGGAGGCCGACGCGTTTCGCACGTCAAACCACCTTTCCGGCTCCCCCCGGCGGCCGCGGCCGAGCAGTCGAACGGCTTCGCGGACGCCGACAGGTATAGTCCACTTCAGGCGGACGGAGCAAGATCGAACGCAAGGTTCACTGTCGGTCTTTTCCGAGTTGAGACCTCACGGAAATATGAACCCCCTGTGGGGGTCCTTGACGGAAATATCCGGGACTTCACGCCCGAATGCCGCACCCAACACCCTTGACATCCCTGGCCACTTGACTCCCTACTGGTGCTTGCGCCGAATTTGACAACGTTGTCCGGCGCCAGAAGAACCAGGGAGGGTGCCCTCATATGCAGCGCAGAGTACGGCACAGATGGGGTCCGGCGGTCGTGGTCACGGCCGCCTTCGCCTTGGCCGCGGGTTCCCAGGGGGCGGCGGTGGCCCTGCCGGGCAAGGCCCCGGCGGCGGACCGGGAGTTCACGTCCTCGTTCGAGTCCGGCGACCCGGCACCGGACTGGCTGAACACGGTCGACACCGGGCGGGACGGCGGCAAGCGCGCCTCGGGCGTGGACGGCGGCTACAGCACCGGTATCCCGGGCAATGTGGACGACCATGTCACCGGGTTGCGGGCCAGCGCCGAGAACAGCGGCTCGGGCGAGGTGAAGGAGAACCTGGTCGACAGCGAGCCGGGCACCAAATGGCTCGCGTTCGAATCCACCGGCTGGGTGGAGTTCGACCTCGACAAACCCATAAAAATCACTCGATACGCTCTCACGTCCGCCAATGACTACGGCGAGCGCGACCCGAAGGACTGGACGCTCCAGGGCTCCGCCGACGGCAAGGACTGGAAGACCGTCGACAGCCGCTCCGGGGAATCCTTCGCCCAGCGGCTCCAGACGAAGACCTATGACCTCGCCGCGCCGGCCGAGTACCAGCACTTCCGGCTCGACATCAGCAAGAACAACGGCGCCTCGGGCATACTCCAGCTCGCCGATGTGCAGTTCTCCACCGGAGACGACGGCGGGTCCACCCCGCCGGACATGCTCTCACTGGTCGACCGCGGCCCCAGCGGCTCGCCGACCGCGAAGGCCGGCGCCGGCTACACCGGCACCCGGGCCCTGCGCTACGCCGGCCGGCACACCGCCAAGGGCCGCGCCTACTCGTACAACAAGATCTTCGACGTGAACGTCAAGGTCACCCGGGACACCCAGCTGTCCTACCGCCTCTTCCCGTCGATGGCCGACGGCGACCGCGACTACGACGCCACGAACGTCTCCGTCGACCTCGCCTTCACCGACGGCACCTATCTGAGCCGTCTCGGCGCCACCGACCAGCACGGCTTCGGACTGAGCCCGCAGGCGCAGGGCGCCGCCAAGACGCTCTACGTCAACCAGTGGAACAACGTCTCCTCGCGGATCGGGTCGGTCGCGGCCGGCAAGACCGTCGACCGCGTCCTGCTCGCCTACGACTCCCCCACCGGCCCGGCGAAGTTCCGCGGCTGGCTGGACGACGTGTCGATCAAGCAGGCCGCTCCCGAGCGCCCCAAGGCGCACCTGGCCGACTACGCGCTGACCACCCGCGGCACCAACTCCAGCGGCAGCTTCTCGCGCGGCAACAACTTCCCCGCGACCGCCGTGCCGCACGGCTTCAACTTCTGGACCCCGGTCACCAACGCGGGTTCGCAGAGCTGGCTGTACGAATACGCACGTGCGAACAACAGCGACAACCTGCCCACCATCCAGGCGTTCGCCGCCAGCCACGAGCCCAGCCCGTGGATGGGCGACCGGCAGACCTTCCAGGTGATGCCGTCGGCCGCGTCCGGCACCCCGGACACCGGCCGGGCCGCCCGCGCGCTGCCCTTCCGGCACGAGAAGGAGACCGCGCACCCCTACTACTACGGCGTCACCTTCGAGAACGGCGTCAAGGCCGAGATGGCCCCGACCGACCACGCGGCGGCGCTGCGCTTCACCTACCCCGGTGACGACGCCAGCGTCCTGTTCGACAACGTCACCGACCAGGCCGGCCTGACCCTGGACAAGGAGCACGGTGTCGTCACCGGCTTCTCGGACGTGAAGTCCGGGCTGTCCACCGGCGCCACCCGGCTCTTCGTCTACGGCGTCTTCGACAAGCCCGTCAAGGACGGCGCGTCCTCCGGCGTCAAGGGCTACCTCCGCTTCGACGCGGGCAGGAGCCGCAGCGTCACGCTGCGCCTGGCCACCTCGCTGATCAGCGTCGACCAGGCCAAGGACAACCTGCGCCAGGAGATCCCGGCGGGCACCTCCTTCGGCACGGTCGAGCACCGCGCCCAGCGCACCTGGGACAAGCTGCTCGGCAAGGTCGAGGTCCAGGGCGCCACCCCGGACCAGCTGACCACGCTGTACTCCAGCATGTACCGGCTGTACCTGTACCCGAACTCGGGCTTCGAGAAGGTCGGCGGCAAGGACCGCTACGCCTCCCCGTTCTCGGCGATGACCGGCGAGGACACGCCGACGCGGACCGGCGCGAAGATCGTCGACGGCAAGGTGTACGTCAACAACGGCTTCTGGGACACCTACCGCACCACCTGGCCCGCGTACTCGCTGCTGACGCCCTCGCAGGCCGGTGAGATGGTCGACGGGTTCGTGCAGGGCTACAAGGACGGCGGCTGGACCTCCCGCTGGTCCTCACCCGGCTACGCCGACCTGATGACGGGCACCTCCTCGGACGTGGCGTTCGCCGACGCGTATGTCAAGGGCGTCCCCATGGACGCGAAGGCGGCGTACGACGCGGCCGTCAAGAACGCCACCGTGGTGCCCCCGTCCTCCGGGGTGGGCCGCAAGGGCATGAGCACCTCGCCCTTCCTCGGCTACACCAGCACCGCCACCGGTGAGGGCCTGTCCTGGGCCATGGAGGGCTACGTCAACGACTACGGCATCGCCAAGATGGGCGAGGCCCTCTACAGGAAGACCGGGCAGAAGCACTACCAGGACGAGGCGCAGTACTTCCTCAACCGCGCCCAGGACTACGTGAAGATGTTCGACCCGAAGGCCGGCTTCTTCCAGGGCAAGGACGCCAAGGGCAACTGGCGCGTCGACTCCGCGAAGTACGACCCGCGCGTGTGGGGCTACGACTACACGGAGACGGACGGCTGGGGCTACGCCTTCACCGCCCCGCAGGACAGCCGGGGCCTGGCCAACCTGTACGGCGGCCAGAAGGGCCTGGCGGACAAGCTCGACACGTACTTCGCCACCCCGGAGACGGCCACCTCCGAGTTCGCCGGATCCTACGGCGGGATCATCCACGAGATGACCGAGGCGCGGGACGTGCGGATGGGCCAGTACGGCCACTCCAACCAGGTCGCCCACCACGTCACGTACATGTACGACGCGGCCGGGCAGCCCTGGAAGGCGCAGGAGAAGATCCGCGAGGTCCTCTCCCGGCTGTACGTGGGCAGTGAGATCGGCCAGGGCTACCACGGCGACGAGGACAACGGCGAGCAGTCGGCCTGGTACCTCTTCTCCTCGCTCGGCTTCTACCCGCTGGTCATGGGCAGCGGCGAGTACGCGATAGGCAGCCCGCTGTTCACCAAGGCGACCGTGCACCTGGAGAACGGCCACGACCTGGTCGTCAAGGCGCCGCGCAACAGCGCCCGGAACATCTATGTGCAGGGCGTCCGGTTCAACGGCAAGAAGTGGGACTCGACGAACCTGCCGCACTCGCTGCTGTCCAAGGGCGGGGTCCTGGAGTTCGACATGGGCCCGCGGCCCTCGAAGTGGGGCACCGGCAAGAACGCGGCGCCGGTGTCGATCACGACCGGCGACAAGGCGCCCGCCCCGCGCGCGGACGTGCTCAAGGGCGAGGGCGCGCTGTTCGACGACACCTCGGCCACGGACGCCACGGTGACCTCGGTGGACCTGCCGGTGACCGGCGCCGCCAAGGCCGTCCAGTACACGCTGACCTCGTCGGGCGACCGCACGAAGGCGCCGAAGGGCTGGACGCTCCAGGCGTCGGCGGACGGCACGCACTTCAGGACGCTGGACCGGCGCTCGGGCGAGTCCTTCGCCTGGGACAAGCAGACCCGGCCGTTCACCATAGCCTCGCCGGGCACGTACCAGAAGTACCGGCTGGTGCTCGACGGTTCCGCGACGCTGGCGGAGGTGGAGCTGCTGGCCTGACGCGCACCCGGTGCGCGGCACAGCACAAGGGGCGGGTCCCGGCGGGCCCGCCCCTTCGTGCTGCCGCCGTGCGGCTCAGCCGGTCACTTCACCGCGAGGGCGAAGACGTGCAGGTCGGTGTCGGACGGCAGCTTCACCGAGCGGATCCGCTTGCCCGCCGGGGCCGTGAAGGGCCGGGTGGCGAACACATAGGTGGCCACCGGGTCCTTGTCGGCGCCCGCGACATTGCGGTACGCGGTCTTCGCGACCACCGTGTTGCCGTACTGGACGGTGCCGCCGCCCCCGCCGACGGTCCAGTCGGTGAAGGCGAGGTCGGTCTCGGCCGTGGTGCCGTCGGTGTAGGTGACGGTGGCCTTGGCCTGCTGGTTGCCGTTGACCGCGCTGCCCACGAAGGACAGGGCGGACGCGGGCGCGTCCAGGGTGATGCTCTGGCCGGCCGCGGAGACGTTGTCGGGGCGGCCGTCGGGCGAGCCGGGCCAGGTGAAGGCGAGGCCGTCCGCGGTGCCCCGGCCGCCGGCGGTGAGACCGGCCGCGGCGAGGGCCTGGCGGGAGTAGCTCCAGCCGCCGCCGTCGTAGTCGGCCTCGTCGTGGTCGCCGGTGTCGTCGGAGACCCCGGTGTTGTCGCGGGCGGCGAGCAGGGTGCCGGGGGCCGCGACGGTGAGGGCCACGGGCTGCTCGTAGGACTGCTCGCCGGAGGTCACCGTGACACGCGCGTCGTAGTAGCCCTGCGCGGTGTCCTTCCCGGCGGTGAGGGTGATCTTCTGCGCGCCGCCGGTGACGGTGCCCTCGGCGGGGCTCGCCGTGACACCGGCCGGGGTGCTGACGCGGAAGTGCGCCTCGGGTCCCCGGCCGCCGTTCAGCGCCAGGGCGCGGACGGTGACCTCGGCGCTCTCACCGGGGGCGAGCGTCGCCGTGGTCGGGCCCACGCCGATCTGGTACGGCTGCTCGCCCTGCCGGAAGGACGGCGGCGCGGCGGACGGGGCGCTGCCCCAGGCGCGGTTCGGGGTCGAGGAGAGGGTGTAGTCCAGGCGTCCGCCGTCGCGGACGAAGGAGGCGGGCAGCCACGGCCGGTCGCTGGTGCGGCCGTTGACCTTCAGGGACTGCACGTAGGGCGATCCGGCCGCCGCTCCCCGGGCGCGCACGGAGATGTCGTTGCCCTGCGGGCGGTGGATCTCGGCGCGCTCGAACAGCGGGGAGGCGAGGACCAGTTCGGAGCGGGAGGGCACCTGCGGGTACATGCCGAGCGCGGAGAAGACGTACCAGGCGGACATGGCGCCCAGGTCGTCGTTGCCGGGGATGCCGCCGGGCTCGGTGGTCCACAGCTGCCGCATGGCGGCGCGGACGGTCTCCTGCGCCTTGTAGGGGGCGCCCGCGTAGTCGTAGAGGTAGGGGACGTTGATGGACGGCTCGTTGTCCATGGCGGCCTTGTCGCCGCCCTGGCCGGTGAAGGCCCAGCCGCCGTCGGCCGTGTGGAAGAAGGCGTCGAGGCGGTCGAGGGCCGCGTCCCGGCCGCCCATGGCCGCGAACAGTCCGGCCGGATCGTGCTGGACCATCCAGGTGTACTGGGCGGCCGTGCCCTCGACGAAGCCGTTGCCGGTGTCCGGGGTGAAGCCGGTCACCCAGCTGCCGTCGGCCTTGCGGTTGGCGATGTAGCCGCCGGCGGGTGTGGCGGCGACGTTGAAGTTGTTCTGCCACCACTGGGCGCGGCCGGCGAAGGCGTCCGCTGTCCTCTTCTGCCCGGCCGCCGCGGCGAGCTGGGAGAGGGAGAAGTCCGCCGTGGACATCTCCAGGGTCTCGGCGGCGCCGCCCCAGGCGTTGGAGACGGACGGCATGTAGTGCAGCTTGAGGTACTTGTCCAGGGAGGGCCGCTGACCGGCGGAGAGCACCGGCTTGCCGGCCGGCGAGAGGTCCTGCTCCGTCGGTACGGTGGCCGCCTTCACCAGGGAGGCCAGCGCGCCCCTGAGGTCGAAGTCGGTGCCGCCGAAGGCGCGGATGCCGGCCAGCGCGGTGGGCGAGGGGTCGCCGTTCATGACGTGGGTGCCGCTCGCGCCGTGCAGCCAGCGGTCCCACACGCCGCCGTTCTGCCGGGACAGCTCGTACAGCGACTGGGCGATGTCGGAGCCGGTGCGCGGGCTGAGCAGGGTGAGCAGCTGCACCTGGTCGCGGTAGACGTCCCAGCCGGAGAAGGTGCCGTACTGCGCCTGGTGGCCGCGGGCGACGGTGTGCACCTTGTCGTCCGGGCCCCGGTAGCGGCGGTCGGTGTCGCTGATGACGTTGGGGTGCAGCAGGGCGTGGTAGAGCGCGGTGTAGAAGGTGGTGCGCTCGTCGGTGGTGCCGCCGCCGACCTGGATCGCGCCCAGCCGTTCGCGCCAGGCGCGGCGGGCCGCGTCGCGGACGGCGTCGAAGGAGCGGCGGGGCGGGTTCTCGGCGGCGAGGTTGGCCGCCGCGCCGGCCTGGCTGACGTAGGAGATGCCGACCTTGACGCCGACCGGGCCGGTGCCGGGCGCGAACTCGACGTAGCCGCCGGCGCCCTTGCCCGCCACCGGCCGTCCTCCGTGCGAGAAGCCGCCGGTGCCGCCGGTGGCCTTGGTGGCGCCGGGGGTCAGCTTGTCGTCCTGCCAGGTGCCGGTGGCGGTGAAGGGCCGGTCGAAGCGGGCGGTGAAGTGGAGGGTGTAGTAGGCCCGCTGGCCCTCCGGGTCGAGGTAGCCGCAGAAGTTGCCGGAGGTGACCGAGCCGGACACGGTGCGGGTGGCCGGGTCGATGGTGACCGAGGAGTCGGTGGAGCCCAGCTCGGAGTTGGCGGTGCGGATCAGGAGCGAGGCGGGCTTGTCCGCGGGGTAGGTGAAGCGCGCCGAGCCGGTGCGGGCGGTCGCGGCGAGGTCGGCGGTGACCCCGGAGGCGAGGCCGACCTTGTAGTGGCCCGGTTCGGCCTGCTCGTCGCGGTGCTGGAAGTCGGCGGCGTAGACGGCGTCCTTGGTGTCGCTCGCCGGTGAGGTGGTGACCTTCCCGGCGTACGGGAAGAACGGGATGTCACCGCTGCCGCCCGCGCAGCCGGTGCCGGACATGTGGGTGAGGCTGAAGCCGCGGATGCGGGTGGCGTCGTAGTGGTAACCGCCGGGGGCGGTGGTGCGGGTGGCGTCGCCGCGGGTGTTCTCCGGGCTGAAGGAGAACATGCCGAAGGGCGTGACGGCGCCCGGGAAGGTGTCGCCGCCGTTCTTGGTGCCGATCAGCGGATCGACGTACGGCGTCGGGTCCTTCACCAGGGCGGGCCCGGATCTGCCGGGCGCGGTGGTCGCCGCGAGGGCGGGCGTGGCGCCGCCGGCCGCGAGTACCGCGGCCAGCAGCAGGGACATGGGACGGAAACGCATGACGCGGCCCCTCCTCCTTCAGGACGGGTCGCGCACCACGGAGCACACAAGCCGCAGGGACAGTAGCGCGCGCCGGTGGTACAGCGGAAGACCGCGCGCTCCACCGGCGTGTGCCGCGCCCCCTGGTGGACGGCGGTCGGCCAAGGTGCTTGACATCGTTGTCCGTTACGGCGGTACAGTCATGTACAGACCAGTCAGACAACGTTGTCGCACCACGGCACCACAAGCCAGCACTGCCCCGGACCGGCGTCGTCCCCCGGCGCCCGCCCGGCTGCTCGCGGACCCGGCGGGCACGCTCCCCCGGCCGCCGCGCCCCGCACGCGCGAGGGCCGCACCCCCTTCGCCGGGGGTGCGGCCCGAGTGCGCCCGTGCGCCTGCCGGTTACTTGCGGATCAGGCTGCGCAGCACGTGCTGAGACATGCTTCCGCTACTCGGTAGTTCTGCAGGATTTCGAGGATGATGGCATTCTGGCAATGATCCTCGCATCAGATCGCCACAATGACCATGGATTCCGGGCATGGAGAGTACACTTGGCCGGGTTTGCCTACCGCTGACGCAGCACCTCGACACGCGCGACACGGGTGAGTCAACGTGCTTCATTGGCGATTGTCGGCGGCGTGAGGTCTCAGGAGATGCTTGACGGTTTGCGCTCTGGAGATGGTTGACTTGTTCGGCTGAACGCCCGCTGTCCCACCTGCCAGCGCAGCAGGGTTGCTTCCGTCGGAGTCATGGAGATGCAGCAGCTGGCCGAGTACCGCAACCGGGCTGCCCTCGAAGTGCTCGGCGGATCTCCCATGAGCTGTCCGGCTGCGGGCTGGAGTCGGCCCCGTCGCGGGCAACGGCTCACCGGGTGCTGTGCCGCATGGCCTGGTCCGTTCCCAGGAACAGCAGCAGCCGCGCACGTACCGCCGATGGCAGCGTGAGGCGCCGCTGTACCTGCGGCAGAAGGACCTGGTTGAAATGGGGCAATTGCTGGGTCCATCAGCTGCAGCAGGCAACACAGCCGAGAACAGCAGCGATACACCACGGTCAGTTCGACACTCGGCACGCACGGCCGTGAGCGTGGAGCACGCCCCACAAATCAGAGCGCTTCGCGAACACAATGGCCTCGCCACCCGGCCTCTCCGGCCGTACTCGAGGACCTTCCGGCCGTACTCGAGGACCTCCGGAAGGCGGGAGCCGCCGAGGCCCAGGGCGCGCCTCCGCTGTCACAGGCGCAAGTCGACTGGATCGTCGCCATCCTGCGCCAGGTAGGCTCTCGGACCAGTGCACGTCATGGACGCGGAGCGCCACGCCGGACATCTGGAGGGCCGCAGGAGCGGTACTCGACACCGGCGGAACAGGGCGCGGTCACGCTCCTCTCGCGTTAGCGCTCGCCCACTGCCGCAGCGCGATCCCGCCGGTCTGGTTCTCCCTGATCGCGACCGAGGCGGACCTACTACCGGGATGGCACCGGCGATGCTGGTGATCGCCGGATGCGCGCTCACCGACGATGTGCGACGCTGCGACGCCCGCCTACTTCGTCTCGTTCGGGTGGCTCGTGTGCACCTGCTCAAGGAAGACCGTGCGCTCGTGGACGTAGAACCAGATGCGCGCGGTGCCTTTCGCAGTGGGTTTGTGCTGCCACCGCTCATGGGTCGCGCCGCCACGCTCGATGACGCCGAGCTCACCCTTGAGCCGATAGTTCGTCGGCGTCGTGGACAGCGGCGTCCGCGTGAGAAAATCCCAGGTCTCCGTCATGGGGTTGCGGATCGTCGCGACGAGGTCGCGCCATCCCTTCTGCGCGTCGGCTGTGGCGAAGCGGATCTCGTACTCGATCTTCTTCGGAGGGCGAGGAACCAGCTCACCCTTCCTGGCGGCCGCCACGGCTACGGACGCTCCACGGTCTCATCGTCGTCGAGCCACTCCAGACCGGCGCTGCCGCTGCTGAGCCCGGCCGCGACGGCGGTGGCCGTCTCCTTCCACGAGGTAAGCTCTCCGATCGCAAGGTGCGGCTGGCTGGTGGAGAAAGACGCGCGCGCCGCATCGACGAGGTCCTGCGCGCAGGACTCCCGGTCGGCCGGCGACAGCGCGAGCATCCAAGGGAAGACCTTGGACATCCGCTCGGCGAGCGATCCGCGGTCGTCGAGGGCGACGGTGATGAGCTGCGCGGCAAAGTCCAGCAAGCGGACACGACCCTCGGCCTCGCGCTGCGACATCAGGACCAGAGCCTCGCCGTCGCGCCGGGTCACCGTCACGGGGTGGTCCTCGGCCTCGGCGAAGACCTCGGCGGAGTGCTTGCTCAGGTCCGAGGAGCGCCGAGTCGCCACGGGGAGTTCCGCTGCGGTGGTCATGGATCCATAGTATTCGGAACGTATTCGGAAGTCCAGTGGAGGCTGTGGAGTGCGTGCGCCAGACTCGACCTCCGGATGCGGTCCGATGTCAGATCTCAGCTTTCCTCGATGCTTGGATAAGACCGACCGCACAGCCGGTCGATCATCGAGATGGGGAGCGGATTCACAGAGCCGCCTACCAGCCATGCATGAATCAGGTCGCGGGTCTCGTCCGTGGGCAGCGCTGGTGCACATCCAGGGGATCGACTACCGGGTTCGCAGCGCGGAAGAGCGCGCTGCGAAGGAGAGCAATGGAGGCTCCACGGCATGAAGTACAAGAACGAAGCCGAGATCATGCGCGCGCTCGGGATCGACACCTGGAGGCACCTCTCCAAGGAGAAGATGGTCAGGTTCGCGGCCATGATGCCTGACATGGACACCGAAGTGGCCATGAAGATCGTCGAACAGTTCCCCGAGTTCAGGAAGTTCGCCACGGACGCCTTCGGCGCCATCGAGAAGGCCCACGAGGCCACGCTCGCGGACGGCAGGCACAGCCTGGATCAGGTCTACCAGGCCCTCCGGGAGAACCGGGAGATCTTCGAGCGGGAACTCCGCAGGGACGACCTGACCTGGGAGCAGAGGAAGCACCTCCTCGAACTCATCCAGGAAACGGCAAGACTTGCTTCTCAGAAGGACACCGAGCACAAACGCCACGTGGACGGTCTGCTGAGGAAGACCATGGTCGGTGTCGGTTCCGCGCTCGCTCTGGGTGTGGTCTTCGTCGGAGGCCGGATCTTGGCCCAAGGCAAGGAAGAACCCGATGACACCGGGGAGTCGTGAGACCCGATGGGCGGCGCCGTCCCGTGATCTCGGTGACCGTCTCGTCGACCGGGCCGCGCCGGGTTATGACCCCCGCCGAGCGCGGGGGCGTTGTCAGTGGCGTGCGTCAGACTCGGAGCACGGCACACACCGTGCCGACCGTCTGTCCACGCACCTCACTCCTCTCCACCCGCAAGGAGCGGTCATGGCACATCTGCACAAGCAGTTCGACGACTTGCTCACCCTAATCAACGTAGATCCCGATGTCCTCACAGCGACGCGCGAACGTCTCGCGCTGGCACGCACCTTGGCAGAGCAGCACCCCGAGGGCCGTACGTCGTACAGCTCGGGTTCGATCCCCGTGGGCACCCACATCCAGCCGCACGCGGGAGCGGTCAGCGACGGGGACGGCGGGATCATCCTGGACCGTGTCCGGCACCCGGAGCTCGGTCCTGACGGCGAGGGGGAGGCCCCGCACGCCGTCACCGACGAACTCGTCGCGTTCATCGGTCCGAGGCTCCGCGACCCGGAGCGCACCCCGTCCTACCCCAAGGCGCGGGTGTGCACCTCCCGGCGGGGCCTCAAGATTCACTTCGGCGCTCCGGTCAACGGCACGGATGTCACGGTCGATCTCATCGTAGCGCTGCGCCGCCGCGAGGGGCGCGGGCTCTGGATCCCCGACCTGGAGCGGGCCCCGGGCTCCAAGAAGTCCTGGAGTGCCAGCGACCCCCGGGGCCAGGTGGAGCTGCTGACGTCCGGCGCCGACGCCCTGCGGCGCACCCGGCGCCGCGCCATCCGCATCCTCAAGGCGTGGAATGCTCAGGCCACGAAGCCAGGCTTCTCCTCGCACCAACTCTCCGTGTGGGCTTACGAGTTCGTCGAGTCGGGAATGGGCCTCGTCGGCGCGGTCCACACGGTGCTGCTGAAGGCCGCCCTGCGCCTCCAGCGCGGCGAGCCGACCAAGGATCCGCGCTCCGTCTCGCCCGACCTCAAGCCGCTGATCCCCGGTGCGGACGCCGAGCGGCGGCTGCGGGTCGCCGCCGACCAGCTCGCGAAGGCCATCGCCGATCCCGACGACATCGACACGGTGGCGGAGGTCCTGGAGCATCTCTTCCCCAAGACGATGCGTGAACGCGAGCGCGCCTTCTCCGCCGCCTCCACTCCCCTGAGCACCACCGCCAGCCTCGGTCTCGCGGGCGCGAGCCTGCTCATCCCGAAGACGCGCTCGTGGCGGGAGGACACGGCCGTTGAGCGGTGACGGGCGTCCCGCGCGCCGTCCTTGGTTCGCCCGTCCCATGGCCCGCGCCGAGCTGCTGACCGGGATGCGCTCAACGGGGCTCGACGTGCGCGAGGTGGACAGGCCCGCCGACTTCGCGTCCGGGTTCACCGTCCAGGTCTACCCGCACGTTCGGATCCTGCCCTCACACAGCCTCCGCATCGTCTTCGCCCCCGGCGATCCGGCATTCCCCCGCGTCCATGCACGCGGACCCGACTGCCCCGCCCACCGCAACCCCGACGGTTCCCTCTGCCTCTGGTACCCGAAGGACGCGCCCTCGCGCCGCTGGTCGCCCGGTGACGGCGGCCGGCTCCTCGTCGCGATCATCGTCCGCCATCTGCGATGGGAATCTGCCTATCGCGCCACCAACATCTGGCCGGGCTTCGAAGCACCCCACGGCCATGGTTCGCCGGGCCTCGACGAACAGGACCACATCATTGGCTGACGCGATCAAGGTCTTCGGCCCCTACGCCGCCGTTCTCGCCGCACTCGTGACCGGCCTCGTCCTCGGCGTCCAGGCGCGGATCAGCCGCAGCGCCCAGCTGCGGGAGCGGAAGCAGGAACTGTTCGCGAGCGCGTACGAGGTGAGCATCCAGTACGCGGAGATGGCCTACGCCGTGCGGCGCCGCCGCGCGGACGCCGCCGCCGAGGAGCGCGTCCGCCTGTCGGAGCAGCTGCGGGAGATCCAGGCCGGACTGACCTGGCACGAGGCGTGGGTCCGCTTCGAGGCCCCGGAGGTGGGCGCCGCATATGACGAACTCGTCGCCCGTACGCGGACGGTGGTCGGACAGAGCATGAAGGATGCGTGGCTCTCGCCCCCAGTGGCGGACGACACGGCGATGGTGATCCCGACGTCGGTCATCGACCTGCGGGCGCTGGCGGATGTCCGCGAGCGGTACATGGCCGCAGTGGAGGCACACCTTCGCCCTCGGGGACGCTCCCGCCTCCTTCGCCCGCGCGTCCCGCGCCCGCGCCGCGCTATGCCAACCCCACCCGCGTCTGCTCCCCCGGCCGCTGGGACGGCCCCGGGTGCTTCCGGCGGCCCGGCGGACGGGTCGCCATGAGACGAAATGCTCGTACGCCCCCGTCCCGAGCCCCTCTCCCTCCCCCTGACCTACACAACCTTCACCACCCCCTCCCGCCGGAGGCAGTTGACCACACACATACGCGCATTCCGTCTCACCCTCGCCCGCAACATCAAAAGGCCCGCCATGACCGTGACCCTCGGCGACCTCCTCTCTATCGCCCTCCTCGCCGCCTCCGACGGCGGGCTACTGCGTGTCAGAGCGCTCGCCCACGCCTCGCAGTACGCGGCAGCAAGCCCTGCGGCGGCCACCAGAACCAGTGCTATCCATTCTCGTCAGCATCGCATCACGCATGACGGTCGAGCAGCTCAGTCTCCGGGCGGGGGGGGTGTGTGACGTGCATGCTCTTCAAGATGCAGACGTTGCGCCTTCTGGAAGCGGTGCGCGCCGGGGAGCACGTTGCGATTCGCGGAATCTACGATGGCCTCGACGGTCGCGATACGGCGGCACTCGACCGGGGTAGCGAAAGCGGATGGGAACGACTTTCCCAAGCCGGCATCGCCTCCGCGGTCAGTATGACGACGCAGCATGTTGTGGACAGCGGCCTCGTACGTTCCGACGTGAAGGGCCTTCGCCCGATGGCGCGCGGCCCACGCGGCAACCCGCTGCTCTCCACCCACCATCTTGCGGGTCTCGGGAGTCAAGACGGCTGCCGGGGCGAAGTCCCGCGTCGGTCAGTCCGGCTGCGTGCTCGTGTGGTACCAGGAGAACTGCGCGACCCTGTCGTCTTCGAGCGCTGGATCGCCGGAGTCTAGCGTCACCCGAGGCGAGTCCTCGTGCTCGCAGGTAATGCCGCAGCCGGGGCAGGTCTCCTGCGCCTGCTCCCACCGATCGATCCAGTCCGGTTCGACGCGCCACCGATGATCGCAGCGCCCACAAAGTATCTGCCGCTCGCGCGTGAAGTCGATCCGCCGTTCCACGGCACCATTCTCCGGAAGCGTCCGACGGAGAACCAGCCTCAGCCAAGGTCTCGAAGCCGCCGGAACGCCGCTTCCGCGGCATCTGCTTCGTCGCGGAGCTTCCGCGACGACACGCAACTGCAGCACATCGCCTAACGGCGCTCCTTCGCCACACGCTCGCAGGAACAGAAGAACCCCGCACCTGATACAGGTGCGGGGTTCTTCGTCGTCGTAGGATGCTCAGCTGCACCCCGGGAACAGATCGCGTGCGTTCGTGATCGCCCGCGCACCTTCCCCCCGGCGAGCGCGAGGGCCGCACCCCCTTCGCCGGGGGTGCGGCCCGAGTGCGCCCGTGCGCCTGCCGGTTACTTGCGGATCAGGCTGCGCAGCACGTACTGCATGATGCCGCCGTTGCGGTAGTAGTCCGCCTCGCCGGGGGTGTCGATGCGGACGACCGCGTCGAACTCGACACCGGTGTCGGTGGTGACCTTCACCGTGCGCGGGGTGGTGCCGTTGTTCAGCTCCTCGACACCAGTGAAGGAGAAGGTCTCCTCGCCGGTCAGGCCGAGGGACTCGGCCGTGCGGCCCTCGGGGAACTGGAGCGGCAGGACGCCCATGCCGATGAGGTTGGAGCGGTGGATGCGCTCGTAGGACTCGGCGATGACGGCCTTGACGCCGAGCAGCGCGGTGCCCTTGGCGGCCCAGTCGCGGGACGAGCCGGAGCCGTACTCCTTGCCCGCGAGGACGACCAGCGGGATGCCCTGGTCGATGTAGTTGCGGGAGGCGTCGTAGATGAAGGAGACCGGCGCGCCCTCCTGGGTGAAGTCGCGCGTGTAGCCGCCCTCGGTGCCCGGCGCGATCTGGTTGCGCAGGCGGATGTTGGCGAACGTGCCGCGGATCATGACCTCGTGGTTGCCCCGGCGCGAGCCGTAGGAGTTGAAGTCACGACGCTCCACACCGTGCTCGGTGAGGTACTTGCCGGCCGGGGTGTCGGCCTTGATGGCGCCGGCCGGGGAGATGTGGTCGGTGGTGACCGAGTCGCCCAGCTTGGCCAGCACCCGGGCGCCGGAGATGTCGGAGACCGGGGTGGTCTCCATCGTCATGCCTTCGAAGTACGGGGGCTTGCGGACGTAGGTCGACTCGGCGTCCCACTCGAAGGTGTTGCCGGTCGGGATCGGCAGCGCCTGCCACTGCGCGTCGCCGGCGAAGACGTCCTGGTAGGACTTGTTGAACATGTCCTCGCCGATGGCGTTGGCCACGACGTCGTTGACCTCGGCCTCGGAGGGCCAGACGTCCTTCAGGTAGACCGGGTTGCCGTCCTGGTCGGTGCCGAGGGCGTCCTTGGTGATGTCCACCTTCATGGAGCCCGCCAGGGCGTACGCGACGACCAGCGGCGGGGACGCCAGGTAGTTCATCTTGACGTCGGGGTTGATCCGGCCCTCGAAGTTGCGGTTGCCGGACAGCACCGAGGTGACGGCCAGGTCGTGCTCGTTGACCGCCCGGGAGACCTCCTCCGGCAGCGGGCCGGAGTTGCCGATGCAGGTGGTGCAGCCGTAGCCGACCAGGTTGAAGCCGACCTTGTCGAGGTACGGGGTCAGGCCCGCCTTGTCGAAGTAGTCGGTGACGACCTTGGACCCGGGGGCGAGGGTGGTCTTGACCCACGGCTTGCGGGTCAGGCCCTTCTCGACCGCCTTCTTGGCCACCAGGGCGGCGGCGACCATGACGTACGGGTTGGAGGTGTTGGTGCAGGAGGTGATGGCCGCGACCGTCACCGCACCGTGGTCCAGCGTGTAGGTCGTGCCGTCGGGGGCGGTGACCTGGACCGGGTTGGACGGCGCGCCGTTCGGGGTGACGGCCGGGGAGTCGGAGGCCGGGAAGGACTCCTTGCCCGCCTCGTCCACGACGTCCACGTAGTTGAGGACGTCCGACTTGAACTGCTGGGCGGCGTTGGCCAGGACGATGCGGTCCTGCGGGCGCTTGGGACCGGCGATGGACGGGACCACCGTGGAGAGGTCCAGCTCCAGCTTCTCGGAGAAGTCCGGCTCGGCCTTCGGGTCAAGCCAGAGGCCCTGCTCCTTGGCGTACGCCTCGACCAGCGCGACCTGCTGGTCGCTGCGGCCGGTCAGCCGCAGGTACTTCAGGGTCTCGTCGTCGATCGGGAAGATCGCGGCGGTGGAGCCGAACTCCGGCGACATGTTGCCGATGGTGGCGCGGTTGGCCAGGGAGGTGGCGGCCACGCCCTCGCCGTAGAACTCGACGAACTTGCCGACCACGCCGTGCTTGCGCAGCATCTCGGTGATGGTCAGCACCAGGTCGGTGGCGGTGGTGCCGGCCGGGAGCTCGCCGGTCAGCTTGAAGCCGACGACGCGCGGGATCAGCATGGAGACCGGCTGGCCGAGCATCGCGGCCTCGGCCTCGATGCCGCCGACGCCCCAGCCGAGGACGCCGAGGCCGTTGACCATGGTGGTGTGCGAGTCGGTGCCGACCAGAGTGTCGGGGTAGGCCTTGCCGTCACGGACCATGACGACGCGGGCCAGCTTCTCGATGTTGACCTGGTGGACGATGCCGGTGCCCGGCGGGACGACCTTGAACTCGTCGAAGGCGGTCTGGCCCCAGCGCAGGAACTGGTAGCGCTCGCGGTTGCGGCCGTACTCCAGCTCGACGTTCTGCTGGAAGGCGTCGTTGGTGCCGAACTTGTCGGCGATGACGGAGTGGTCGATGACCAGCTCGGCCGGGGCCAGCGGGTTGATCTTCGCCGGGTCGCCGCCCAGCTCCTTCACGGCCTCGCGCATGGTCGCGAGGTCCACGACGCACGGGACACCGGTGAAGTCCTGCATGATCACACGGGCCGGCGTGAACTGGATCTCCTGCGACGGCTGGGCCTGGGAGTCCCAGGTGCCGAGGGCGCGGATGTGGTCGGCGGTGATGTTCGCGCCGTCCTCGGTGCGGAGCAGGTTCTCCAGCAGCACCTTCAGGCTGTAAGGCAGTCGGGCCGAGCCCTCGACCTTGTCAAGCCGGAAGATCTCGTACGACTCGTCGCCCACCTGCAGCGTGCTGCGGGCGTCGAAGCTGTTCGCCGACACGACAGTCTCCTTCATTGATGTGCGCGTACCACCACGATCCTGCCGCCACGCCAACTCGGCCAGTCCGCTAAGGTAGACCTAAGTTAGGTAGCCCTTACCCAGGTGACGGCGGTGGTGCTCCTCGGCAGATATCTCGATGTCGAGATAACTCTAGTACATGAGACCCGGAAGGTCATGCGCGCCCCGCGCCAGAGGCCCGTTCCGGAGTTCAGACACGCCCCGACGCACCCCGGGCCGCCCGCCGCGCGACCGCGCCGAAACCCCGCGACACACCCACCACAACAGCGGATGTCGTACGACATCGGGCGATTTGCCGGGTCCGTTCGAGTGACGCGGAACCCTTGTGAGCAGGGCGGACTGACGGCACATCACCCGAACGGACCCCCCGAGAGGTGCCATCTCATATCTGAGATAACCTCAACCCCATGGCAGACGACTACCTCGTACGCATCGGCAAGCTCATCCGCGACGCCCGGCAGCACCGCGGCTGGACGCAGGCGCAGCTCGCCGAGGCGCTCGGCACCAGCCAGAGCGCCGTCAATCGCATCGAGCGCGGCAACCAGAACATCAGCCTTGAGATGATCGCCCGGATCGGCGAAGCGCTCGACAGTGAGATCGTCTCGCTCGGCTACGCGGGCCCGATGCATCTGCGGGTGGTCGGCGGCCGCCGGCTGTCCGGCGCCATCGACGTGAAGACCAGCAAGAACGCGTGCGTGGCGCTGCTGTGCGCCTCGCTGCTCAACAAGGGGCGCACGGTGCTGCGCCGGGTGGCCCGGATCGAGGAGGTCTACCGCCTCCTGGAGGTGCTGGGCTCCATCGGCGTGCGCACCCGCTGGATCAACGACGGCACCGACCTGGAGATCGTGCCGCCGGCCGACCTCGACCTGGGCACCATCGACGCCGAGGCCGCCGTCCGCACCCGCTCCATCATCATGTTCCTCGGTCCGCTGCTGCACCGCCTGGACCGCTTCAAGCTGCCCTACGCGGGCGGCTGCGACCTCGGTACGCGCACCATCGAGCCGCACATGATCGCGCTGCGCCGGTTCGGTCTGGACGTGGCCGCGACGGAGGGGCAGTACCACGCCGTGGTCGACCGCTCCGTCCGCCCGGACCGGCCGATCGTGCTGACCGAGCGCGGGGACACGGTGACCGAGAACGCGCTGCTGGCCGCCGCCCGGCACGACGGCGTGACCGTCATCCGCAACGCCTCCTCCAACTACATGGTCCAGGACCTGTGCTTCTTCCTGGAGGCGCTGGGCGTGCGGGTGGAGGGCATCGGCACCACCACGCTCACCGTGCACGGCGTGCCCGTCATCGACGTCGACGTCGACTACTCCCCCTCCGAGGACCCGGTGGAGGCGATGAGCCTGGTGGCCGCCGCCGTCGTCACGGAGTCCGAACTGACGGTCCGCCGCGTCCCGATCGAGTTCCTGGAGATCGAACTGGCGGTCCTGGAGGAGATGGGCCTCGACCACGACCGCACGCCCGAGTACGTCGCGGACAACGGCCGCACCCGCCTGGTGGACCTCACCGTCCGGCCCTCCAAGCTGGAGGCGCCGATCGACAAGATCCACCCCATGCCGTTCCCCGGCCTGAACATCGACAACGTGCCCTTCTTCGCCGCCATCGCGGCCACCGCCCAGGGCAAGACCCTCATCCACGACTGGGTCTACGACAACCGCGCCATCTATCTGACGGACCTCAACCGCCTCGGCGGCCGCCTCCAGCTCCTCGACCCGCACCGCGTCCTGGTCGAGGGCCCCACCCGCTGGCGCGCCGCCGAGATGATGTGCCCGCCGGCCCTGCGCCCCGCCGTCGTCGTCCTCCTCGCCATGATGGCCGCCGAGGGCACGTCCGTGCTGCGCAACGTGTACGTCATCAACCGCGGTTACGAGGATCTCGCGGAGCGGCTGAACTCGATCGGGGCGCAGATCGAGATCTTCCGGGACATCTGAGACCCGTCAGAAAAAAATACCGCCAAACCCCTCCTGATCTGCGTGTATCCGAGGCAGGAGGGGTTTCGCTCGGGCTCTGTGGGACTTCTCAGGGACTTTTGATCCAAGGCCCGAGACTGCGGGCCTCACGGACCGGGGGAACGGACTGCCCGGCACTCCAGGTGATGCGTCACCGGAAGGGCGTCGGCCTACGCAGGTCATGGAAAGGCAGAGTTGAGGGCCGGTTCTTCGGCTCACCGCCCCGCTGTCACGCCCAGGCACCAGGCACGAGCCCGTCCCCCTCACTGCGGGCACAAGCGGCGCATCACGACTCGTACCCCTACCCCGGCGGCCATAATGGAGGCATGTCCTCCATCCCACAGCACTCCGAATCAGCGCGGAGCCGCCTCCCAGGGGCGGTCGCCGAGGATCTCGCGCTGTACCGGGAGAAGTTCCGGCGGCGTCTACCGAAGTCGCTGGACGAGCTGCACGGCCCGGCCCAAGGGATCGTGGAGCTGCCGCTGCACATCGCCTGGTCGGGGATGACCTCGTACGACATGGGCAAGCCTCGTCAGCGCATGGGCCTGTACCGCACTGTCCTGCACGAGGGCCTGCACGACGACCTGCCCCGTTACCTCAACCAGGACCTGCTCCTCCAACTGTGGCCGGTGCTGCGCACCCTCGTCGGCCGCACCGTGCGCACAGTGTGGGAAGACGCCTTCCCACAGCTCGCCTCGCGCACACGGGCAGCCGCGTGACGGACATGCCGGAGCTGCACGTGCGGCTTCTGGCGGATGTGATCGCGCTCGGCTCGCCGTATCCCCTGGTTCTCACCGGCGGGTATGCCGTGCGGGCGCACCGTCTCGTGAACCGGCCCAGCCAGGACCTCGACGTCGCCACCGAGAACCCGGCACCCATGGCCGACATCGCCGCCGCACTCCGCGCCGGCCTGGAAGCTCGCGGCTGGACGGTGCACGCGCTGGAGACCGCTCCGCTGTCCGCCCGCTTCACCGTGACCGACCCTGTCACCGGGCAGGACTGCGAAGTCGACATCCTCAAGGAGATCTTCTGGCGACCGGTCGCCGAGAGCCTGTACGGGCCCGTCCTCGCGGAGGAGGACGTGATCGGGACCAAGGTTCGCGCCCTCGCCGACCGTGGAGCGCCCCGCGACCTGATCGACGTGTACGCAGCCTCCCGCCGCTGGGCCAATGCCCAGCTCGAGGAGTTCGGCCGCCGCCACGCCCGCGGCCGCTTCGAGCGCGAAGATCTGCAATCAAACCTCACAGGCGCCGAGTGGACCGACGACGACGCCTTCGCCGCCTATGGACTCGATGACGCCACCATCACCGCTCTCCGTACGTGGGCCGTGGAGTGGGCCGACGACCTCGCGGTCCGTCTCCTCGAAGAGGCCGATGATCCGGACATCGAGTAATCACGTCCGAATCGGATCGCATCTGCAAGCAATCGAAGCAAGAACCGGGGAATGAGCAGGGGGCTTGTTCCACGTCAAGCATGCCGGGCAGATTCGGGGCACAGGTCAGCCGGAGGTCAAGCTCCCATCCCCTATTTGCGTGGCTGATCCACTGGAGCCGACCCTCGTGCGTCCCTACGCGCTCGCCTCCATGGCCTCGGCCTGGAAGTCGGCGTGAAAACAGGACTGTGTGCCGTGCGGGCCATGTCAAGCCCCGGGTTTCGTGAAGACTGAGTTAACTGGATTTCTTGAGTGACGCAGCAGGTTCGGCCGCGAGGTAGTGGGTACCTTCGTGCTCGGCCGGGGTGACGTGGCCGAGAACTCCATCAAGGCGGCGCTGGTTGAACCGGTCGGCGTACTCGACGACCGCGACTTCGACATCGTTGATGCCGGTCCACGACCCCTGGTTTCGGATCAGTTCGGCCTTGAACAAGCTGTTGAACGCCTCGGCCAGGGTGTTGTCATACGAGCCACCCTTAAGAACCGACCGAGGCCAGTGCCGGCTCCCGTTCGAGGCGTTCCGTGTAGCGCAGAGCGCGATATTGGACGCCGGGGTCCGAGTGGTGCGTAAGGCCGTTGAGGTCGGCGCCGGTGTGCCGACGGCGCCAGATCGCCATCTCTGGCACGTCAAGGGTGAGGACGCTATGGAGGGAGGTGGCGGCCTGCCAGCCGACGGCTATGCGGGAGAAGACGTCGCCGACGAAGGCGGCGTAGACCCAGCCGGAGAAGGTTCGGATATGGGTGATGACCGCGACCCACAGCTGGTTCGGCGTGCCCGCGGTGAACTGCCGCTCGACCAGATCAGCGGGCCGGGCTGTCCCAGCCGCGAGGCGGGTGGTGCGCAGCTCTTGGCCCAGATCACTCCACGCGGTCCGACCGCACACATGAGCCAATCGACCGTGCAACGGGCCACCGTGAACCCCCTCGGGTATCAGGGCAGCGTGGACCTTGCAGCCCGAACCAGCCACTACAAACGACGCGGACACAGTCCGTGAACTGACCAGCCGTCACGGCAAGCACCGTTGCAGTACTAGCGGGGGCTAAGAGAGCATCTGATCAATATTCACGCGGATGTGAGTGGGATGTCCGTTTCGATTCGCCACGTTGGTGCCGATTCTCCGGTCAGTTCGCGGGACATTTTGTTAGACATCGGCCACCGTCGGCCCAGACCTTCGCCACTGAGGGGTGGGCGGCGGCCAGGTCGTCGAGCAGGAACTTGCCGCCGGTGGTGCCGTGCACATTCGCGGCGGTGACCAGCACGGCCAGGACCAGGCCGAGGGTGTCGGTGATGACGTGTCGCTTGCGCCCTTTGATCTTCTTGCCGGCGTCGATGCCCTGGCTGGTCTCGGCCACGTGTGCCGAAGTCTCCACGCTCTGCGCGTCGATCACAGCCGCGGTCGGCTGAGCGCTGCGACCGTGGGATCGACGGATCTCGTCGCGTAACAGGTCGTGGACCTGCTGGGTGGTGCCGTCGGCTTCCCACTTGGCGTGGTAGTCGTAGACGGTCTTGTACGGCGGGAAGTCGTGGGGCAGGTATTCCCACGGGGTACCGGTGCTGTTGACATAGAGGATCGCGTTGACGGTCTCCCGCAGCTCGTGTACCCGGGCCGCCGTGCCGGGACCGGTTCTCCTGGCTCGCCAGGCGACGAAGACGGGTTCGATCAAGGCCCAGCGGGCGTCGGAGACATCACTGCGGTACGGACGACGAGCACTCACACCCCGCCCAACGACCGCCAACACCAACAGTCACAAAAACATCCCTAACTACCAACTACATAGATCAGACGCTCTCTAATTGGCGGCCCTGCGCGGGCGGCCCACGTTCTCCTCCAGGAAGCGGCCCAGGGTGTCGTCCACCTTGTTTTCGACGGCCAGTTGGTGGCAGGCCTGCCGACCGCTGCTGGTGGCGCTGATCATCTCGCTGCGGCCGCCCTTGACGATCAGATAGTCGCAGCCGAAGAGGTACTCCAGGAACTTACGGGCCAGCGGCACGTTCCGCTCGGCGGCGCCCCGCTGCTGGACCCCACGGCGCTGGTGCTGCGCCCCGTCTGCGAGGACCTTGCAGATCTTCTGGATGACCTCGAAGTCGGGGTTGGTGGCGAACACGTAGTACGGGTTGACGTCATCGGTGATCGCACCCTGCGCCCGCAGATGGCCCACGAGGTACTCTCCGGTGATGATCTGGGTGCCCCGGGAGGTCTTGATTACGGCGGTCGAGTCCCGGTCCAGGTCGGTGAAGTCGGCCTCGGCACACCGCAGGCCGGTGATGTCGCAGTCCATGATGAGGGCCCGCTCGAACGAGGCCCCGTCGGCCACCGCCTGGGACAGATTGCACGCCTCGAAGATCGAGTCGGAGAAGTTGGACCGCTCGATCCGGGCCCCGCGGAAGGAGACCCCCGACAGTTCGGTCTCGGAGGCGCTCAGCCGGTGCAGGTCCGAGGGCCGGGCGTCGACGGAGAAGTCCACCTGGCTCAGCCGGGACTTGGAGATGTCCAAACGAGGGCCGACGATCCGGGCGAGGATGTCCCGCTTGTCTTCGGTGGCGGGGGCGTTCTGGAGAAGGGCGGGCCAGAGCAGCGTCAGGATGCGGTCCAGGCTCTTGCTGTAGCTGCGGTTGGGCCAGCCCATGGCGAGCTGCGCGAGGGAGCCCTCCAGGACGTCCTTCGGCATCGACCGGGCGAAGGTCAGCATCGCGTCGGTGAGCTGGATCTGCCGGGGCAGTGAGCGACCTGCCTGGTGCTCGCTGACCATGAAGGTGAGGGCGAGGTACTCACGCAGGGAGTTGTGCGAGAACTGCCAGGCGTACTCGCCGGGTTCACGCGAGCGGGTGAGCGTAGAGGAGGAGCGCAGGTCGTCGAAGAGGGCGTCGGCGGCATCGGCGGCGTCAACGGCCCGTTGTTTGGCGAGATAGCCGGGGAAGCGCTCTTCGATGAGTTCCCGGAAGGCGGCCTCGCGGATCGACCGGCGGCTCTCGGAAGAGAGCCGGACCGCGAGATGCTGGAGAAACTCAAGGCGGTCCGACGGGGGGATGTTCTTCACCCGGGCCCAGTCACGCAGCATCAACTTGTTGATGATCAGCTCGTAGATCTGCCACTCGGTGAGCTTGCCCCCGCTGCCGCTGGCCTCATCGCGTTTGAGTTCCTCGACGACGTCCAAGAGATAGCTGACGATGACAGGTTTGCCGCTGAGGGAGTGCTCGCGGGTGCTCTCGGGGCGGAAGACCCGGCTGAGGATGCCGGTGACCGCCTTCTCGCCCGCAGGGTCGTCCCCGAGGCGTTTCTTCACCAGATGGAACGTCTGGTCCGGACTGAGGTCGCGCAGTTGCCGCTCGGCGCGCTGGATGACGAACTGCTCCAGCATCCGGTCGACCTGCTGCTCCTGTTTCAGAACCTCCTTGTCGAGGGCGGCGGCGCCGATCTGGGGCCGGGTGTCGAGGTTCCGGTAGAGCACCTCGAAGACCTGGAGTTCCTCGGCCTCGGTGAAGTAGTTGGGCCGACTGGTGAGGATACCCCGGACGCCGTCGCCGGAGAGTTCGGTGAGCGCCTGCAGGCAGGCTCTACGTTCCCTCACGTTGAGGAACTGGGCCATCTCGTCGTAGCCGTCGAGGATAAGCATGACACGCCCGTTGGCGATCATGGACTCCACGAAGCTGATGTTGAGGTGGGCCAATTCGTTGCGGTCGAGGAAGTGGTGGAGCAGGCCCCGGGCGTCGAACTGGCGACTGAAGTCCCTGAGTTCCACCCGGAACGGCAGCCTGGTCAGTCGGCCCTCGCGGTAGTCGCTCATCCAGCGCCGCTGGAGGACCCGGGTGAGGGCAGTCTTCCCCGTGCCGTACTCGCCGACGACCACCACCCAGCGGGACGGCTCGGCGTCGTCGCCCACCCAGCGGGTCAGCCACTCCGTGGCGCGGTGCACGCCTTGGTCGTCGTCGAAGTCGGGTTCCTCGTAGACCTGGTCAAGGTCGCGCAGGGACTCGGCGAAGTCACCGTCCCCCAGGACGTGCTCGATATACGGGTCGGTGCGCTCAAACTGCCGGAAAAGTTCCTGGAAAGTGTAGACCAGAATTCCTTCCATTTTCGCATATTCGCGCGCCTCGTCGGTGAATCCACCTGACGACACGAGAACCTGCTGCGAACCGAGCACCTGTTTCCGCGCCATGGCCAGTTTCGCCATCAGCCCCTCATGCTTGACCATGTTCACATGATCGATCGTGACTTCAATGAATACCTTCTGCTCGACCAGTCCCGCCATCTGTTTTGCAAGGAGCGGGAAAACCACGTCATGGACGGTGACATCCTCGGTGACCGAGTAGCCGTTCGACTCGAAGAGCCAGGCCACCGCGCGGGGCAAGGTCTGCTCGGTATAAGTGAAGTCCACTGATCAACCCCCCGGTTCCGTGTACTTTCACCCGCCAGCATAGTGGCCCGTGGAGCGCCTGTCTGCGCGTAGCACCGAGTGCAATCTACCCGATATCGGGTTATTTCCCATCAGATATGATGAATACTCGAAGAGTGCGACGCCATATACTGCCGCTGCTCACTTCATGGACCTGGGGGGAACATGGAAACGCCAGCCGCGACCCACCGCTGTTTCTACATAGCGCCGATCGGAGCGACGGGCTCGGACATCCGGCGACGCAGCGACCAGATTCTCCGACACATCGTGAAACCAGCCGCCCTGGACTGTGGATATCAGGCGACCAGGGCAGACGAGATCGACTCCTCGGGGCTGATCAGCACACAGGTCCTCGAGCGGATTCTCGGCGACGGACTGGTGATCGCCGATCTGACCGACCAGAACCCGAACGTCTTCTACGAACTCGCGGTGCGGCACACCACGGGCAAGCCCTTCATCCAGATCATCTCCGAGGGCCAGACCATTCCGTTCGACGTACAGGGTCTGCGGACCATCGAACTGGACCACCGCGATCTGGACAGCGCCGCTGAGGCCCGGGAGGCGATCGTTCGGGCAATCAAGGCCGTCGAGGCGGGCGAGGCCGTGAACACACCCATGACGTACACGATGGATCTCGCCGAACTCCGCAGCTCGGACAAGGCGGAAGAGCGCGGGGTGGCGGACATCCTCGAGGTGGTCAAGGGCATCCAGCGGCAGCTCAGCCGACCCGCCAACGAGACCTCTACCCGGCACGACCTGGCCCTCCTCCAGAACGTCATCGGGATATGGGTCCAGCAGGGCCACCTCCAGCGAGACAGCCTGATGGTCCTCATGGGCGAGCTGAAGTCAAAGAACGGCTCCGCCTGGCTCCAGGACCTAATGCACAGCACGTCCCCGGGGACCATGGCCTCGGCGCAGGACGTTTGAGCAGCCCCCGTACACCTCCGTACGTTCCTCCCGCAGAAGAGAAGAGAGTGCCGTGACCGACGACCAGAGCCTGCGCAGCTCCGATCTCCCCGAACTCTTCCGGGTTGCCGACGCCGCCTCCCTGGAAGGGCAGCGGCTCTACATCCGCGGCACCCGGCTCAGGCTCGTCCTGGCGGTCACCGCCGCGGTCCTCGCCGCCGTCAGCCTGGAGATTGGGGACGGCTGGGACCTGCCCGCGCTGATCGTGGCCGTCGTGTTCCTCGGGACGCTGGTCCTGGAGATCTGGTTGTTGGGCCGCAGCCCCGAGCGGGACTGGTACGACGGCAGGGCGCTCGCGGAGTCCGTGAAGACACTCTCTTGGCGGTACGCCGTCGCCGCCACCCCGTTCTCGGCGTCCTTGTCCGACGAGGAAGCCGAACGGCACTACGTCTCCGAGGCCGAGAAGCTCATTGACGACGCCCCGGCGACGTCCGTCATCGTGACCGCGCCGCTCGGTGTCACCGACGTGATGTGCGACCTCCGGCACACCGGCCTCACCATCCGCCGGGACCTCTATCTGAAGAACCGCATCGGCGACCAGCTCACCTGGTACTCCACCAAGGCCCGCTTCAACGCGAACCGGGCGCGCCGCTGGCGGCTGGCTCTCATCCTCATCGAGGCCCTCGGGGTGATCGCCGCCGCGCTGCGGGCCTTCGGTGTCGTCGATGTCGACCTGCCCGGCATCCTCGCCGCGCTGCTGGGCGTCGGGACGGCATGGCTGGCGGTCCGCCAGTACGACGCTCAGTCACGGGCATACGCTTTCGCCGCCAAGGACCTCGGCACCATCCACAACGGGCTTCGCACCATCGACTCCGAGACCGAGTGGGCCGTGCACGCGGCCGACGCCGAGGAGGCGATCAGCCGCGAGCACACCATGTGGCGGGCCTCCCGCGGGGCGTACGGCGGATGACGGCCCCGGCAGTCAGCGCGCCAGCCACACCATGGTGTGCGGGCCCAGCCGGCCGTCGTCTAGCAGCGCGCCGCTCAGCAGGACCTCGCCTGCTGGGAGGTCGACGTCAAAACCGGGACAGATTGGTGACGCAGCACCAGCCCGCCGACCGGTCGAACCGCAGTACTCCGTCCGGCGCCTCGTCCGGCCAGGTCAGCGTCTTCCCATCGAGCAGCTTGCGGTGCAGCCTGAGGGCCGCGCGGTACAACTTCGGGGTGGAGCCCGCCGCCCCGTCCTGTGCCTCGCCAGAGTACTCAGCGAAGGCGAGCGGCTGCGGCAGCCAGGCACCGGCCAGGCCGAAACCGTACGACGGCCCGTCCTACGTCCAGGGCAGCGCCACCCGGCAGCCGGCACGGCCCTTGCCGACACGTCCGGTCTGCTCCCAGATTGGGTCTCGGAGGACCTCGGTGGGCGAATTGGCCACCGAGGACAGGCACAGTTCCTCGTCCTGGTAGACGTAGGCCGCGCCGGACAGCGCCAGCATGATTGCTCAAGGAGAGTTCCAAAGCGAAGACCGCCGAGACCCACCTCAAAGAGGCCGGAGGTCGCACGAACCCTGGCCAGCCGACATGCGGATGAGTCCTCCGCCGCACTACTGGCACGGATCGCTGAGCTGACAGGACAGAAGGAGGAGACCCAGGCTGACTTCGAAGTTTCGTGACGGTACACCGACTCTACCGGTGGACCGTCACGAAACTTCGAGGCTAGGGCGCCCGAGGCTTGTAAGACAACGCCGGCTCCCTGCCGCCAGCAGCGGCCACAGAGTCATCGTCGATCACCAGGAACCCACGATCCCGCAAGGCATCTCCTGAGCGCCAGTCACCCGACACCAAGGTTCCAGCACCCTCGTGACGAACAGGGCGCTCGTCGAGCTCGCCTGGCGTACAGGGCTGAAAGGGCGCCCGTCCAGCAGTGGGAGTCCTCTGGGACTTTTCTGGGACTTCCGGCTGCGTCAACGGGCACGGGCGTGAAACAACCGAAAGGCCATTTCCGCAGGTCAGCGGCACATGATCGGCCGAGGGCGCGGGCCACAGCCCCAACCGGTCTCTCCCGGGGCATCCATGGGGCGCCTCCGGGACTCTGCGACGATGACCCCATGGACGAGGAAGTCACTCCCATTCTCCGCGTCGAGGACGCCGCGGCGGCGGTCGCCTGGTACGAGCGGCTGGGCTTCGCCCAACAGTCCGAACACCGATTCGAGCCGGGGTTCCCCGCGTTCGTCGAGGTCGCCCGGGGCCGCATGCGGCTGTTCCTGTCCGAGCACGAGGGCGATGCCCGGCCCGACACGTTGGTCTACCTCCGTGTTCGTGATGTCGAGGCCGTCGCCGCCGAGTTCGGTGTGCGGGTGGACGATGCTCCGTGGGCGCGTGAGATCGAGCTGCGCGACCCCGACGGCAACCGGCTGCGGATCGGCACGCCGAGGGAATGACCGCCGCCGTCGGCGCGCGGCACGGAAGCCGTGTCGGCGGCTGGGCGCGTACGCGTCCACGGGGTCCGTGGCGACGGGGGGGCGGCGCCTGCCGCGGGTCGTGCGCCGACGAGGCGTCAGCTCAGGAGCTCGTGGGCCATCTCGATCATCGCGCGGGCCGCGGTGCCGGGGCGGTGGGCGCTCGGGACGGCCAGGGAGAGGGGCCAGTCGAGGTCGGCGTCGCGGACGGTGAGGACGGCGACGCCCTCGGCGGCGCCGAGGGAGAAGCGGGGCAGGAGGGCCACGCCCAGGCCGTGGCGTACGTAGTCGGCACCGGTGGCGATGTCGGTGTTCTCGACGGTGACGCGGCGGGGCACGGAGGCGGCGGCGAAGGCGCGGTCGGCCACGGTGCGGTTGCCGTAGCCCAACGGGGAGTCCACGAAGTCGAGTCCGGTCAGCTCGGCGATGGAGACACTGCCCCGCCCGGCCAGCGGATGGCCGGCCGGGACCACGAGGTCGAGCACCGAACTGGTGAGGTGCGTCAGCGAGATGCCGTCCGGGCAGGGGCCCGGCAGGGAGACGAAGGCCAGGTCGAGACGGCGGTCGAGCAGGGCCTCGACCAGGCCCTGGGAGCCGGTGGGCACGGCGCTGGTCCGGAGCAGCACGCCGGGGTGGCGGCGGTGGAACTCGCCGAGCAGTGCGGGGAGGTCGAGCAGCCGGACCGAGGTCAGGGTGCCCAGGCGCAGGGTGCCGCGCAGCCCGCCGCGGACCTCGGCGACCGCGTCGGCGGCCTCCTGGGCGGCGTGCAGCGCGGCGCGTGCGCGCGGGAGCAGCGCGGCACCGGCGTCGGTGAGCAGCACCCGCTTGGAGTTGCGGTCCAGCAGGGGTGCGCCCAGCTCGCGTTCGAGGCTCTTGATCGTGCTGGAGACCGCGGACTGGACGATGTGCAGCCGGGCGGCAGCGCGGGTGAAGTTCGCCTCGTCGGCCACGGCGACGAAGCAGGCGAGCTGGCGCAGTTCCATGGCTCGATCATCTCATCCAGAGATGGTCACGGTCTCCAGCTTTCGTTGGACGAGATGATCGCCGCGGACCGACGCTGTGGGATGTCCGACCCTCCCCGCTCGCCCCAGGTCTGGAGCACTCCCCCATGGCGCAGTCGATCTCCGCGGCACCCGAACACCGGGCCGCGTCCGTGTCCGGCGGCACGAAGGGCGGCTCCCGGCGCCATGGTGCCGGGTTCTCGCTCATCGCGTTCGTGTTCCTGACGGCGATGGCCTTCTCCACCGTCCCCACCCCCCTGTACCCGCTGTACATGGCGAAGGACGGCTTCTCCACGTTCATGGTCACCGTCGTCTTCGCCGCCTACGCGGTGGGTGTCGTGATCAGCCTGGTCCTGGCGGGGCACATATCCGACTGGGTCGGCCGCAAGAAGGTGCTCGTGGCCGCGATCGGCCTGGAACTGATCGCCGCCGTGCTCTTCATGACGAGCACCTCGCTGCCCGTCCTGCTGACCGCCCGGGTCGTCACCGGTCTCGGCGTCGGCATGGTCACCGCCACGGCGACGGCCCATCTGCACGACCTGCACGCCGCGCACCGGCCCGGGGCCTCCAGCCAGCGTTTCGAGCTGGTGTCGACCGCGGCCAACATCGGCGGCCTGGGCGTCGGGCCGCTCGTCTCGGGCCTCCTGGCGCAGTGGGCCGGCGGTCCGCTGCGCACCCCGTACCTGGTGTTCGCCGCCCTGCTGCTGGTGAGCCTCGCCGCCGTCGCACTGGCGCCCGAGACGGTCGAGGAGCAGCTCGTCAGGCCCGCCTACCGGCCCCAGCGGATCTCGGTCGACGGCGACCGCGCCCGGTACGCCGCGGCGGCGGCCGCCGGGTTCGCGTCCTTCGCCGTCCTCGGGCTCTTCACCTCCGTGGCCCCGGGCTTCGTCGCCGGTTCCCTGCACCACCCCTCGCGGGCGCTGGCCGGGCTGATCGTGTTCGCCGTCTACGGCGCCTCGGCCACCGCGCAGAGCCTCACCGCCGGGCTGAGCACCGCCGCCCGGCGCGGACTCGGGCTGCTCGCGCAGGCGGCCGGCGCGGTCACGCTCGTCGTCGGCACGCACACCGCCGACCTGGCCACCTTCCTCGTGGGCGGCGTCGTCGCCGGGACCGGCGCGGGCGTGCTGTTCAAGGCGTCCCTCGGCACGGTCGCCGCGCTGGCCACGCCCGCCAAGCGCAGCGAGGCCCTCGCCGGGCTGTTCCTGATCTCCTACCTCGGTCTGGCCGTGCCCGTCGTCGCCGTCGGCGTGGCCTCGCGCTCCTTGCCCATGCCGGACGTGCTGACCTGGTTCACCGCCGTGCTGCTGGTCCTCCTCGGTGCGGTCGCCGTCCTGTCCCGGCGCCGCCCGGCCGCCGCCGTCTGAGGCGGTACGGCCCGCTTCTGTGCCGCCCGCTTCTGTGCCGCCCGCTTCTGTGCCGCCCGCTTCTGTACGGTGGCCCCGACGCTCCCCGACCATCCGCCGAGCCCCCCGCAGGAGTTCCCGTGTCCGTCGATGACCGCGAGGACGGCGTGCCCGCCGTGCAGGATCGGGGCGGCAGGCCCGTACGGCTCTCCAGCCGCCCGCGTACGGACCGGCCGCCCGTGCCGCACGCGGCCGTCGGGGTGGGGGCCGTCGTCCTCGGCGAGCGGGGCCTGCTGCTGGGGCGCCATCGCCACGGGACGTACGAACTGCCGGGCGGCACCGTGGAGCCCGGGGAGTCCCTGGAAGAGACCGTGGTGCGGGAACTCGCGGAGGAGACCGGGCTGCGCGCCGGGACCGAGGACGTCTCCCTGCTCGGCACGCTCGTCGACCATGTCGAGGACGTGGTGCGGATCACCGTGGGCGCGGTGGTGCACGCCTGGACGGGCACACCGTCCACCCAGCCGGACGAGCGGGTGGGCGACTGGGACTGGTATCCGCTGGACGGGCTGCCCGACGGCCTGTTCGTGTGCAGCGCGCAGATCCTCACCGCGTGGCGCCCCGGTCTGCCCGTCGACCACACCCCGGCGCACTTCACCCCGTACGCGTCCCGCGCGCCGCGCTCGCCGGACGTCTCGCGCGTGCCCGGCGCCCGGACCCCGTAGCCGCCGGGCGCCGCCGCGTCCGGCTCCGGACACGGCGGCGCCGCCGCACCCTGCCCGCTCCCGCCGGGGCGGATGGGGAGGAGTGCGGCGGCGTGCGCCAGGGGTCCGGTTCCGGTCTCCGGGGTTCGGGGGTCGGTCTCCGGGGCCCGGGGTTCGGGGTTCGGTCTCCGGGGCCCGGGGTTCGGGGTTCGGTCTCCGGGGCCCGGGGTTCGGGTCCCGGGGCCGGTGCCCGGGTCAGGACTCGGTGGCCGGTCGCGGGACCAGCAGGTGGACGACACCGGCGACCACGGCGATGGCGACGCCGGTCAGGCACAGTGCGCGGGCGGTGACGTCCTGGTCGATGAGGATGCCGCCGAGGGCGGCGCCGAGCGCCTGACCGAGGTAGATGCCGGAGGAGTTGAAGGAGATGACGACGCTGGGCAGCGTCGGCACCAGCTCCGTCAGCCGGTGGTTGTTGGGCGTGGCCAGGGCCCAGCCGGCGGCGCCGTTGAGCGCCATCACGATGATCACCGGCACGATCGAGGTGCAGACCGTCAGCAGGGCGAGGGTCACCACCAGCAGGACGACGGCGTAGGTGAGGGTGCGGGTCGCGCCCAGGCGGTCGGTGAGGAAGCCGCTGCCGAAGGAGCCGAAGATGCCGCCGAAGCCCCAGGCGAGCAGTGCGGTGGCGAGGGCGGTGCCGTGGATGTGGGCGATGTCCCCGAGCACGGTCGAGGTGTACGTGTAGACCATGATGCTGGCGCCGCTGGCCAGCAGCATGAACAGGACCATGACGACGACCCGGCGGTTGGCCAGCACCGCGAACCGCTGCGCGAGCGGGATGGCCGGCGGGATCGGCAGGGCGGGCAGCACGGCCAGGACACCGAGCAGCGCCAGCGCGCCGACGGCCGCGACGAAGACGAGGCTGGCCTCCCAGGACACGTGCTGTCCGATGGCCGTGCCGACGGGGACGCCTAAGACGGTGCCCACCGTCAGGCCGCCGAGGATCACCGACAGGGCGCGCCCGCGGGCGGCCGGTCCGGCGAGCGCGGCCGCGGCGGCGGAGGCGTTGGGCGTGTACAGGGCCGCGCCCAGACCCGCGACGACCCGCGCCACCAGCAGCAGCGTCAGGTTCGGTGCGACGGCGGAGGCGAGGTTGGCGAGGACGAACAGGGCGAGCGCGACCGCCAGCAGGGGCTTGCGGGGCAGCCGGCTGGTCAGCACGGCCAGGAAGGGCGCCGCCAGGCCGTAGGTCAGGGCGAAGGCGGTGATGGTCTGGCCGGCGGCGCCGGTGGAGACGTGCAGACCGTCGGCGATCTGCGGCAGGATGCCGGCCAGGACGAAGGAGTCCGTGCCCATGGCGAAGGAGCCGAGGGCGAGTACGGCGACGGGCCTTCCCCAGGACGGCGCTGCCGTGGTGGGGCTCTTCGTGCCCGTGGTGGTCGATTCGGTAGTCACACAAGAAGCGTGGCGCTTGTCGCGATGGGGGTACAGAGGGCCAATCATGCTGGTGTAATGACCACCAGGACACGCCCGGAAGGCGGATGCTTGGATGGCCGGCATGCAGCGAGAACTTCTGGCGGCGTTCCTCAGGTCCCGACGGGAAGCACTCTCCCCCGAACAGCTCGGGTTGAACCCAGGACCGCGCCGCCGCACGCCGGGGCTGCGCCGCGAGGAGGTCGCCCAGCTCTCCGGCGTCAGCCTGACCTGGTACACCTGGCTGGAGCAGGGCCGGGACATCCGGGTGAGCCGCCAGGTCCTGGAAGCGCTCGCCCAGACGCTCCAGCTCACCCCGGACGAGCGGCGGCACCTGTTCACCCTGGCGGAGACGGCGCTGCCGGTCGAGCCGCCGCGGCCCGCGACGGTCCACCCGACCCTGCGCAAGCTGGTGCAGACCCTCGACCCCAACCCGGCGCACGTCATCAACGACCGCTGGGACGTGCTGGCCGCCAACCGCGGCTACGCCTCCCTGGTGGGCGGTCTGGAACAGCTGCCGCAGGAGGAACGCAACAGCATCTGGCTGCTGTTCACCCGCCCGCAGATGCAGTCGCTCCTGGTCGACTGGCAGAACGAGGTGCGCGACATCCTCGGCCAGTTCCGCATCGCCGTCGGGCAGCACCCCGACGATCCGCGCACCGCCGCGCTGATCGACACGCTGACCCGGTCCAGCGGCCAGTTCCGCGCCCTGTGGTCCGAGCATCCCGTACGGGCGTTCCGGCCGACCATGAAGCGCTTCAGCCATCCGACGGCCGGGCGGCTGGATCTCAACTACACCAAACTGGACGTGGCGGAGGCGCCCGGCCAGCACCTGGTGGTGTTCATGCCCGCGTCCGAGACGGACGAGCGGTCGCTGGCCCGGCTGGTCGCCGAGTCCCCGCAGGAGGCGCTGCTCTAGGACCTGTCCCCGGGGCGTGCCGGGAGCAAGGCGCTCCCGGGGACGGTGCCGGTGACCGGCCGCCGCCGTGCCGTGGTGGCCGCGGACAGGGCCAGGGCCGCCAGTGCCTCGGGGGCGCCCGCCTGGCCGCGGGCTCCGGGGAAGGCGTTGATGTCGACGATCAGGGCGGTGCCGTCGCCGCGGTCGATGATGTCGACGCCGTAGACCTCCAGGGCGAAGACCTCGCCGACCCGGTGGGCGAGGGCGGCCCAGCCGGGCGGCAGGGCGTCAGCGGCGAGCGGCACGGTGGGGCCCCGCCCCTCGGGGGAGAGTTCGGAGCGGCGCAGGGCGGCGAAGAGGCGGCCGCCCACCACCCAGAGTTTGTGGTCCCAGCCGTTGTTGGGCGCGAAGTCCTGGACGACGACCGGTTCTCGCGGGTGCGCGGCGGCGAGCCGGGCCAGTGGTGCGGCGCCGTCGACGCGGGCCACCAGATCGTGCCGCCTGCTGTGCCGGCTCTTGATCACCACGGGCGCGGACGGCGGTGGTCCGGCGGCCAGTTCGGCGAGCGCGGCGAGGGTGCGGGTGGCCGCGAAGGGCAGTCCGGCGCGCCGGGCGTGCTCGGCCATGGCCGTGCGGTCCTGGCACAGCGCCGTCGCCGCGGCCGAGTTGACCACGGGCGCGCCGCGCCGCTCCAGTGCGCGGGCGAGACGGAGGGCGCCGGGTGTGCGCGCCTTCAGGAGGTAGACGTCGGCGAGCGGCCCGGCGGCGTCGGCCGTCTCCGGGTGCAGGACGTCCACCTGGTGTGCGGGGGTGAGCAGCGCGGTCGCGTCGGCCAGCAGGGGGTGGCCGGGGTCCGCGGTGACCAGGCCGATCCTCATGCGGTCTCGCCCACCGTGACGGGGACCTGTCCGGGCAGGTGGGGCAGCGTCACCGGCAGCGCGGGCGCGGGCGGCTCCGTCCGCTGCGCCGCGGGACCGGCGTCGGGGCCGGGGACGGCGTCGAGTCCCGGCGCGGGCGCGGGGGCCGGGGTGTCCGTGCGGGCGGCCAGTTCGAGTACGGCGCGGGCGACGCGGGACACCGCGTCGGGGACCTGGCGGAAGCTCGGGAAGTCGTTCACGTCGACGACCACGGGACCGTCGGGGCCGAGCACCACGTCCACGCCGTACAGGTCGAGGCCGTAGACGGCGCCGACGCGGGCGGCCAGCGCGGCGACCTCCGCCGAAAGGGGTACGCGGCGTTCGCGCAGAGCGTGTTCGGGGTGGAGCGGGGAGCGGCGCTCGGTCGCGTACAGCTCACCGGCGACGCTGTACACCTTGACGTCGGTGCCCGGGTTGGGCACGTACGGCTGGGCGATGAGCAGGCCCTCACCGGCCAGTTGGGGCAGGAGCGCGGCGAGCCGGTCCGGTGCGGGGACCAGGTGCACCGCCCGGCCCGAGCTGCCGTCGGCGGGCTTGACGACGAGCGGGTACTCGGACGGCGGTATCTCGGCGAGCAGTTCGGGGCGGGCCGCCGCGTACGTCCGGGGCAGCGGGAGTCCGCGGCTGCGGCCGATGGCGGCGGCGAGCGCCTTGTCGCGTACGCCGCGTATGGAGCGGGCGTCGTTGACGGTGGTCGTCCCGGCGGCCGCCGCGGCTTCGAGCAGGGTGAGTCCCGGGCCGCCGGAGACCGTCTTGAGCACCCAGGCGTCGTGGGCGCCGGTGCGCAGTTCCTCCGTCATGTCCAGCAGGGAGCCGCCCGGCCGCACCACGTCCACCTGGTGTCCCCAGGAGGTCAGCCGGCGGATCACCTCGACCGGCATGCCGTCGCGGCGGTACTGCTCCTCCACCAGAAAGCAGAGCTTCATCGATCTTCCCCGTAACCGCCGGGCGCCGGCCCTTGTCGCCGGCGCCCTGTGACGTCCTGTGGCGACACAGGATGTCATGGACCGTCAGGCGGGCGGGTGGCGGCTTCCCCGCCCGGGTGCGCGGGCGGCCGGGGAGGCCGCCGTGCCGTGGTGCGGCCGGGGCTCAGACGCGGGTCAGGGTGACGTCCTGCTGTCCGACCGCGTGGAAGCGGGGCATCAGCGGCAGCCCGCCCTGGGTGGTGAGTTCCATGACGGTGGCCTCGACGCGGGCCGCGCCCGGGTCCAGGGCGTCCGCGGGGGCGCCCGTGTTGGACCAGGTGTGCCGGGCGCCGTCGCAGACCGCGCGGGTGCCGCCGATGCCGTAGCGGGTGGGTGAGTCGTTTCTGCTGAGGGCGGAGCTGACGAAGACCGGGCCGTCGGCGCCGGTGCAGCGGTAGGTGCCGGAGAGCGTCACGGTGCCGTCGGCCGCCAGGCGGGCGGTCGGGTCGACGGTGACGGTGTCGGTGCCGGTGCCGGTGTCGGTGCCGTCCGCGGCCGTCGCCGCGTGCGGTGCGCTCAGGAGCAGCGCGGCGGCGGCCAGTCCGAGGGCGCCGAGCAGAGGTCGTACCGGGGTGAGGGACATCGGGTGCCTCCCGGGGCGGGTGAGCGGAACGGGGGCCTCCACTGGTACCCGGCGGCCCGGCGTTCCGCCGTGATCCTCACCCCTTCGGTGGCGAGTCCGCGCCCCTGTGGCCTCAGGCGAGGACCGCGAGACCGTCGATCTCCACCATCGCCTCCTCGTCCCACAGGCGTACGACCTGTACGACCGCCATCGCCGGGTAGTCGCGGCCCGCCAGTTCGCGCCAGAGGCGGCCGAGGGCGGGCGCGTGGGCGCGGTAGGCGGCGACGTCGGTGGCGTAGACGGTGACGCGGGCGAGGTCGGCGGGGGTGCCGCCGGCGGCGCGCAGGGCGGTGAGGAGGTTGGTGAGGGCCGTCGCGAACTGCTCGGGCAGGGTGGTGCCGGTCACCTTGCCGTCCGCGTCCAGCGCGGTCTGCCCGGCCAGGAACACCACGCGGGAGCCGGTGGCGACGACGGCGTGCGAGAAGCCGGTGGGCGGGGACAGCTCGGGCGGGTTGACGCGCCGGACGGTCACGGGGCCTCCTGGGTCGCGAGCCGGGCGTAGGTCTCCTTGGCGATGATCGAGCGCTGGACCTCGCTGGCGCCCTCGTAGATCCGGGGCGCGCGCACCTCGCGGTAGAGGTGTTCGAGGAGGTGGCCGCGGCGCAGGGCGCGGGCGCCGTGCAGTTGGACGGCCGCGTCGACGACGTACTGCGCGGTCTCGGTGGCGAGCAGTTTGGCCATGGCCGAGCGCCGGGGCACGTCCGGGTCCCCGGCGTCGTACGCGGTGGCCGCCGCGTACACCATCAGGCGGGCCGCCTCCGTGCGCAGGGACATCTCGGCCACCCGGTGGGCGACGGCCTGGAGGTCGCTGAGCCTGCCGCCGAAGGCGTCGCGCCGCGCGGTGTGCGCCACGGTCGCCTCCAGCGCCGCCTGCGCCATGCCGACGGCGAACGCGCCGACGCTCGGGCGGAACAGGTTGAGGGTGCCCATCGCGACGCGGAACCCCCGGTCCGGCTCGCCGAGCACGTCGTCGCCGGTGACGGGGACGCCGTCGAAGTCGAGCGTGCCGATGGGGTGCGGGGAGAGCATCTCCAGGGCGCTGCCGGTGAGCCCGGGGCGGTCGGCCGGGACCAGGAACGCGGTCACGCCCCGGGCACCGGCGCCGGGCGTGGTGCGGGCGAAGACGGTGTAGAGATCGGCCTCGGGGGCGTTGGAGATCCAGCACTTGGTCCCGGTGAGCCGCCAGCGGCGGGGGCCGTCGGGGCGGGCGGCGAGGGACCCGCCGGTGCCGTCCGGGGCGGTGGTCCCGCGCTGCTCCCCCCGGCCGTCCACCTCCGGTGCGGTGCCCGCCTCCGGCTCCGCGCGCAGGGCCAGGGCCGCCGCGTCCGAGCCCGCTCCCGGCTCGCTCAGCGCGAACGCCGCCACCGCCTCGCCCGCCGCCACCGCGGGCAGCCAGCGGGCGCGCTGGGCGGGGGTGCCGTGGGCGTGGACCGGGTGGGCGCCCAGGCCCTGGAGGGCGAGGGCGGTCTCGGCCTCGGTGCAGCTCCGGGCGAGGGACTCGCGCATGAGGCAGAGGTCCAGCGCGCCGGAAGTGAACAGGCGTTCGAGTAAGCCGAGGCGGCCCAGCTCGGCGAGGAGCGGGCGGTTGACGCGGCCCGGCTCGCCCTTCTCCGCGAGGGGCCGCAGCCGGTCGGCGGCCTGTGCGCGCAGTTCGGCACACCAGGCGATCCGGTCCGGTTCGAGCGAGAATGCGGGCATTCGCCGGTCCTCCCTCCCCCGGGGCGACCGGGGTCCACGGCCACCGTATCGCGCCCCGTTGACTGTCGTCATCAACACGATACGCTCCCTGTGCGAGCCCACCACGACAAGGGGGCGAACCGCCATGAACCCGACGGATCCCAGCTGGGACGACACCAGGGCGGACATCGGGGAGACCGAGTCCGCCGGTGCCGGGGGCGGCCCGCGGCCGCCGGTTCCCTCGGCCCACGTCGACACCTTCGCGCGCGACCATCTGCCGCCCCCGGACCAGTGGCCGCGGCTGCGCTTCGAACTGCCGGAGCTGCGCTACCCGGACCGGCTGAACTGCGCCGCCGAACTCCTCCACCCGGCCGGCACCCCCGGCACGCGCCCGGTGTTCCGCACCCCCGCGGGAGCGGTCTGGACGTACGCCGACCTGCGCGCCCACGTCGACCGCGTCGCGCGGATCCTCACCGCCGACCTCGGTGTGGTGCCCGGCAACCGGGTGCTGCTGCGCGGGCCGACCACGCCCTGGCTGGCCGCCTGCTGGCTCGCCGTCCTCAAGGCGGGCGCCGTCGCCGTCACCGTGCTCGCCCAGCAGCGGGCCCACGAACTGCGCACGATCTGCGAGATCGCCCGGGTCCGGCACGCGCTGTGCGACGTACGGGCCGTCGACGACCTGGTCAAGGCGGAGGTCCCCGGGCTCTCGATCACCGCGTACGGCGGGGACGCGCCCGACGACCTGCTGCGCCGCGCCGTGTCCGAGGTGCCCTTCCGGGCGGTGGACACCGCCGCCGACGACGTGGCGCTCATCGCCTTCACCTCCGGCACGACCGGGCGGCCCAAGGGCTGTGTGCACTTCCACCGGGACGTCCTGGCCGTCGCGGACACCTTCTCCCGGCATGTGCTCAGGCCGCGCGCGGACGACGTGTTCGCGGGCAGCCCCCCGCTCGGGTTCACCTTCGGCCTCGGCGGTCTGGTGGTCTTCCCGCTGCGGGCGGGCGCCAGCGCCCTGCTGCTCGAACAGGGCCGTCCCGAGCAGCTGCTCGCGGCCGTCACCGAGCACCGGGTGTCCGTGCTGTTCACCGCCCCCACCGCCTACCGCACGATGCTCGACCGGCTCGGCACCCAGGACCTCTCCTCGCTGCGCCGCTGCGTGTCGGCGGGCGAGAACCTGCCCGCGGCCACCTGGCACGCCTGGCACGAGCGCACCGGCCTGCGCATCATCAACGGCATCGGCGCCACCGAGCTGCTGCACATCTTCGTCTCGGCCGCCGACGACGACATCAGACCCGGCGCGACCGGACTGCCCGTACCGGGGTGGCACGCGCGCGTGCAGGACGAGTACGGCCGGCCGGTGCCCGACGGGGAGCCGGGACTGCTCGCCGTCCAGGGGCCCGTCGGCTGCCGCTATCTGGCGGACCCGCGGCAGCACGCGTACGTGCGCGACGGCTGGAACCTCACCGGGGACACCTATGTCCGCGACTCCGACGGGTACTTCCGCTACGTCGCCCGCGCCGACGACATGATCATCTCGGCCGGGTACAACATCGCCGGGCCGGAGGTCGAGGACGCCCTGCTGCGCCACCCGGACGTGGTCGAGGCGGCGGTCGTGGGACGGCCCGACGACGCGCGTGGCGAGGTCGTGGTGGCCTACGCCGTGCTGCGGCGGGGCGCGGCCCGGGACGCGGAGGCGCTGCGCGCCTTCGTCAAGTCCGAGCTGGCGCCGTACAAGTGCCCGCGCGAGATCGTGTTCCTGGACGCGCTGCCGCGCACGGCCACCGGCAAGCTCCAGCGCTTCCGGCTGCGCACGGCCACCGGCGGGGCCGCGGACGCCGACCCGGACGCCGGTGACCAGCGGTGACAGCCACGACCTAAAATGATCAACGTGTCCGAGCAGCCCGTACCGCATGCCCCGAGGTCCCTCATCGTCACGCTCTACGGGGCGTACGGCCGCTTCGCGCCCGGCCCGGTGCCGGTCGCCGAACTGATCCGGCTGCTGGCCGCTGTCGGGGTGGACGCGCCGTCCGTGCGCTCCTCGGTGTCCCGGCTCAAGCGCCGCGGGCTGCTGCTCCCCGCGCGCACCGCGCAGGGCGCGGCGGGCTACGAACTCTCGCCACAGGCACGGCAGTTGCTGGAGGACGGCGACCGCCGCGTGTACGCCGACGCGCCGCCGGACGACGCGGGCTGGGTGCTGGCGGTGTTCTCCGTACCGGAGTCGGAGCGGCAGAAGCGCCATGTGCTGCGCTCGCGGCTGGCCGGGCTCGGCTTCGGCACGGCGGCGCCGGGCGTGTGGATCGCCCCGGCCAGGCTGCACGAGGAGACCCGGCACACGCTGCGGCGGCTGCGGCTGGACGCGTACGTGGACTTCTTCCGCGGCGAGCACCTGGGGTTCGCACCGACCGCCGAGGCGGTGGGCCGCTGGTGGGACCTGGCGGCGATCGCCGCGGAGCACGAGGCGTTCCTGGACCGGCACGCGGGCGTGCTGCGGGCGTGGGAGCGGCGGGCGGACACCCCGCCCGAGGAGGCGTACCGCGACTACCTCCTCGCCCTGGACTCCTGGCGCCATCTGCCCTACACCGACCCGGGTCTGCCGGCCCGGCTGCTCCCGGCCGGCTGGCCCGGCGCCCGCTCGGCCGCCGTCTTCCGGGCTCTGCACGAGCGGCTGCGGGACGCGGGCGCCGAGTTCGCCGATCTGGCCTGAGGACGGGCCTCGTCAACCGCCCGGCCTGATGCGTGACTTGGGGTCGTCCGCGCGGCCGGTGCGCGGGGGTCTGCTGCCCGCGCGGTAGGGGGCGGGCCAGACGGCGCCGGGGCCCTGGTAGCCCTGTTCGGCGGCGGCGTGCAGGGTCCAGTGCGGGTCGTACAGATGCGGGCGGGCCAGCGCGCACAGGTCCGTGCGTCCGGCCAGGATCAGGGAGTTGACGTCGTCCCAGGAGGAGATCGCGCCGACCGCGATCACCGGGACCTTCGCCTCGTTGCGGATGCGGTCGGCGAAGGGCGTCTGGTACGACCGCCCGAACTCGGGCCGCTCGTCGGCGACCACCTGTCCGGTGGAGACGTCGACGGCGTCGGCGCCGTGCGCGGCGAAGGCGCGGGCGATGGCCACGGCGTCCTCGGCCCCAGTGCCGCCCTCGGCCCAGTCGGTGGCGGAGACGCGTACGGTCATGGGCCGCTCCTCGGGCCACACCGCGCGCACCGCGTCGAAGACCTCCAGCGGGAAGCGCAGCCGTTTGTCCAGGGAGCCGCCGTAGGCGTCGGTGCGGTGGTTGGTCAGCGGTGAGAGGAAGCCGGAGAGCAGATAGCCGTGGGCGCAGTGCAGTTCGAGCAGGTCGAAGCCGGCCCGCGCGGCGCGCCAGGCGGCGGAGGTGAACTGCTCGCGGACATCGGTGAGCTGGGCCCGGGTGAGCTGCCGGGGGACCTGGCTCCGGGGCGTGTACGGCAGCGGGGAGGCGGCCGCCAGCGGCCAGTTGCCCTCGGGCAGCGGCTCGTCCATGCCCTCCCACATCAGCCGGGTCGAGCCCTTGCGTCCGCTGTGGCCGAGCTGGACGCCGATCGCGGTGCCGGGCGCCTGCCGGTGCACGAAGTCGGTGATCCGCCGCCAGGACTCGGTCTGCCGTCCGGTCCACAGGCCGGCGCAGCCGGGGGTGATCCGCCCCTCGGGGCTCACGCACACCATCTCGGTCATCACCAGGCCCGCGCCGCCCAGGGCGCGGGCGCCCAGGTGCACCAGGTGGAAGTCGCCGGGCACGCCGTCGACCGCGGAGTACATGTCCATCGGCGAGACGACGACCCGGTTGCGCAGGGTCAGCCCGCGCAGCCGGAACGGGGTGAACATCGGGGGTGTGCCGGGCGGGCAGCCGAACTCGCGCTCCACGGACTCGGTGAAGGCGGCGTCGCGCAGCCGGAGGTTGCCGTGGGTGACGCGGCGGCTGCGGGTGAGCAGGTTGAAGGCGAACTGGCGGGGCGGGCGGTCGAGGTACAGGGCGAGGTTCTCGAACCACTCCAGGCTGGCCCGCGCGGCGCGCTGGGTGGAGGCGACGACCGGGGCGCGCTCCTGCTCGTAGGCCGTCAACGCCTGTTCGAGCGTGCGTTGTCCGGTGAGGCAGGCAGTGAGGGAGAGGGCGTCCTCGACGGCGAGTTTGGTGCCGGAGCCGATGGAGAAGTGGGCGGTGTGCGCGGCGTCGCCGAGCAGCACCAGATTGCCGTGCGACCAGCGCTCGTTGACCACCGTGCGGAAGGTGGTCCAGGCCGAGTCGCGCGAGCGCAGCGGGCGTCCGCCGAGCGCTTCGGCGAAGATCTTGGCGCAGCGCTCGACGGAGCCCTGCTCGTCCAGGGCGTCGAACCCGGCGGCCCGCCACACCTCTTCGCGCATCTCGACGATCACGGTGGACGCGTCCGCCGCGTAGGGGTAGCCGTGCAGCTGCATCGCACCGTGCTCGGTCTCGGCGATCTCGAAGCGGAACGCGTCGAAGGCGAAGTCGGCGGCGAGCCAGATGTAGCGGCAGCGGTGGCCGGTGATCCGGGGCCGGAACACGTCGGCGTGGGCGGTGCGGACGGCGCTGTGCACCCCGTCGGCGGCGACGACGAGGTCGTACTCGCGCGTCAGCCGGCCGGTGTCCGGGGCCGGGGTGCGGAAGCGCAGGTCGACGCCGAGTTCGCGGCAGCGTTCGTGCAGGATCCGCAGCAGGCGGTGCCGGCCGAGCGCGGCGAAGCCGTGGCCGCCGGAGGTGTGCCGGGTGCCCCGGTGGACGATGTCGATGGCGTCCCAGCGGACGAACTCCCGCTGGAGCGAGCGGTGGACGGCCGGGTCGGCGTGTTCGATGCCGCCGAGGGTCTCGTCGGAGAGCACGACGCCGAAGCCGAAGGTGTCGTCGGGGGCGTTGCGCTCCCAGAGGGTGATCTCGCGGGCCGGATCGAGCCGTTTCAGCAGGGCCGCCGTACAGAGCCCGCCGGGTCCGCCGCCGATGACGGCGACCCGCCTCGCAGCGGTCATCGCCCGCTCACCTCCCCTGCCACTTCGGCGGGCGCTTCTCGGTGAAGGCGGCGTGGAACTCGGCGTAGTCCGCGCCGTTCATCAGCAGGGCCTGGGTGGCGGCGTCCAGCTCCACGGCGGCCGACAGCGGCATGTCCAGTTCGGCCGTGAGCAGGGCCTTGGTCTGGGCGTGGGCGAGGGCGGGGCCGTCGGCGAGCCGGCGGGCCAGGGCACCGGCCGCCTCGTCGGCACGCCCTTCCTCGGTCAACTCGCTGATCAGGCCGATGCGTTCGGCCTCGGGGGCGCGGACCGGCCCGCCGAGCATCAGCAGCCGGGTGGCGTGGCCGAGGCCGACCACGCGGGGCAGCAGATAGGCGGCGCCCATGTCGCCGCCGGAGAGGCCGACGCGGGTGAACAGGAAGGCGAAGCGGGCGCTGGGGTCGGCGACGCGGAAGTCGGCGGCCAGCGCCAGCACGGCCCCGGCGCCCGCCGCGACACCGTGCACGGCCGCGACCACCGGGAACGGGCATTCGCGCACGGCGCGGACCACCTGGCCGGTCATCCGGTTGAAGTCGAGCAGTTCGGCGGTGTCCATGGCCAGGGTGGCGCCGATGATCTCGTCGACGTCGCCGCCCGAGCAGAAGCCGCGCCCCTCCCCGGCCAGCACCAGGGCGCGCACGGCCCGCTCCCGGGACAGCTCGGCGAGCAGGTCGCGCAGGTCGGCGTAGGCGCCGAAGGTGAGGGCGTTGAGCTTGTCGGGGCGGGCCAGGGTGACCGTGGCGACGCCGTCGTCCAGCACCACGCGCAGATGGCGCCACGCGGAGGTGCGGGCGGCGGAACCGGTGAAGGGACTCATGACGTACGGCCTCCTCGGCGGCTGTCCGTTTCGTCCAGGGCGTCCGGGTCGTCCGGCGCCGGTGGTGCCGCGCCCGGCGCTCGCTCCGAAGCTATCACTCATCCGTGACTGTCGTCACGAGGGCGCGATAGAGCCTGTGACAATGTGGCCGCCGTCCCGGGCTTCGTCACAGCTCCTCGATGGGGCGGTAACGGCGGGAGGGCGCCGGGCGGGAGAGGCGTTCCCAGGGGTAGTGCCCTCCGTGCCGGGGCCCGGATCCCGGCACGGAGGGCACCGGGAGCCGCCGCCGACGGCCCCCGTACCATTCCCTCGTCGAGAGCAGGACAGCCTGATGGTGACCACCGGTGCGGCCTGCGTCATGAACGGACACACGTTGCACGAGCCCCCCGCCTCCGCCTGGCGCATCGCGCTGCCGCACTCGGCCGCCGCCGTCCCGGTGGCCCGCGCCCTGGTCCGTACGGCGCTGGCCGAACGGGAGCACACGGCCGACAGCGACACCGCGGAGCTGCTCACGGCCGAACTGGTCGCCAACGCCGTGGAGCACACCGCGGGCGGCGGCCCGATAGAGCTGCTGCTGGAGCTGGAGCCGGGCGGCTGCCGGGTGGAGGTGCGCGACCCGGATCCGGCGCCGCCGGGCGCCCTGACCCGGCCCGGTCTCGCCCCGCCCGATCCGTGGCGGGAGGACGGGCGCGGTCTGCTGCTGATCCGGGCGCTCAGCTCGTCCTGCGGGCACCGGCCGACCGCGTCGGGCAAGGCGGTGTGGTTCCGGCTGGCCGCGCCGCCCCGGGAGCCGCGCCCCGCGTGAGCGGCGCCGGGGAGACCAGAGAGACCCGGGAGAACGGCCGGGCGGGGGTCAGCCGCGCGCCAGGGTGGCGACCAGGACCGCCTTGATGGTGTGCAGGCGGTTCTCGGCCTCGTCGAAGACGACCGAGTGCGCCGACTCGAAGACCTCGTCGGTGACCTCCAGCGAGCGCAGCCCGTACCGCTCGTGGATCTCCCGGCCGACCGCGGTGCCGAGGTCGTGGAAGGCGGGCAGGCAGTGCAGGAACTTCACGTCCGGCTCGCCGGTGGCGCGCAGCACGTCCATGGTCACCGCGTACGGGCCCAGCGCCTCGATGCGCTCGGCCCAGACGTCCTTGGGCTCGCCCATGGAGACCCAGACGTCGGTGGCGACGAAGCCGGCGCCGCGCACGCCCTCCTCCACGGACTCGGTGAGGGTGATCCGGGCCCCGCTGGCGGCGGCCAGCTCGCGCGCCCGGTCGACGACGTCCTGAGCGGGCCAGTAGGTCTTGGGGGCGACGAGCCGGACGTCCATGCCGAGCAGGGCGCCGGTGACCAGATAGGAGTTGCCCATGTTGAAGCGGGCGTCGCCGAGGTAGGCGAAGGCGGTCTCGGTGAGCGGCCGGGCACTGTGCTCGGTCATGGTGAGCACGTCGGCGAGCATCTGGGTGGGGTGCCAGTCGTCGGTGAGCCCGTTGTAGACGGGCACACCGGCGTGCGCGGCCAGTTCCTCGACGGCCGCCTGGCTGTCCCCGCGGAACTCGATCGCGTCGAACATCCGGCCGAGCACCCGGGCGGTGTCCTTCAGGGACTCCTTGTGCCCGATCTGCGACCCGGACGAGTCGAGATACGTGGTCGAGGCGCCCTGGTCGGCGGCGGCGACCTCGAACGCGCAGCGGGTGCGGGTCGAGGTCTTCTCGAAGATCAGCGCGATGTTCCGCCCGGTGAGGTGGCGCGTCTCCGTCCCGGCCTTCTTGGCCGCCTTCAGCTCGGCGGCCAGCTCGATCAGACCGCGGAACTCCTCCCCGGTGAGGTCCAGCTCCTTGAGGAAGTGGCGGCCGGCGAGGGCGGTCGGGACTGTCGCCATGGGGCGCTCCAACAGATGAGGGACAGGGACTGTTGGAATTCTATGCGAGGCTCAGAATTTCTATTCGACGGGATCCCGCTCCACGGGGCAGCTCATGCAGCGCGGCCCGCCCCGGCCCCGCCCCAGCTCGCTGCCGGGGATCTCGATCACCTCGATCCCCTGTTTGCGCAGATGGGTGTTGGTGGTGGCGTTGCGCTCGTAGGCGACGACCACGCCCGGCTCCACCGCGAGCACATTGCAGCCGTCGTCCCACTGCTCGCGCTCGGCCGCGTGCACGTCCTGGGTGGCGGTCAGCACCCGGATCCCGTCCAGTCCGAGCGCGGCGGCGATCGCCCGGTGCATGTGCTCGGGCGGATGGTCGGTGACCTTCAGCTCCTTGTCGCCCACGCCCGGCTCGATGGTGTACGAGCGGAGCGTGCCGAGCCCGGCGTACTGGGTGAAGGTGTCCGCGCCGATCATGGTCATCACCGTGTCCAGGTGCATGAACGCGCGCCGCTTGGGCATGTCGAGCGCCACGATGGTGCGCGCCGAACCGGCGGCGAACAGCTTGTGCGCCAGCATCTCCACGGCCTGCGGGGTGGTCCGCTCGCTCATCCCGATGAGCACCGCGCCGTTGCCGATGACCAGTACGTCCCCGCCCTCGATGGTGGACGGGTAGTCGGCCTGTCCCTGCGACCACAGGTGGAACGCCTCGTCGGCGAAGAGCGGGTGGTGGCGGTAGATCGCCTCGAAGTGCACGGTCTCGCGCTGCCGGGCGGGCAGCCGCATGGCGTTGATGGAGACGCCGTCGTAGATCCAGGCGGAGGTGTCGCGGGTGAAGAGGTGGTTGGGCAGCGGATCGAGGAGGAAGTCGTCCAGGTCCATGACGTGGAACCGCACGGAGGCGGGCTCGGCGTGCCCGGCCAGGAACTCCCTCTTGGTCATGCCGCCGACCAGCGCCTCGGCCAGTTCCCGCGCGTCCAGCGTCTCGAACGCGGCCCGCAGGTGGTCGGTGGCGAGCGGGCCGTACTCCTTCTCGTCGAAGACGCGGTCCAGGACCAGCGACCGGGCCGGGGCGATCCCCATCGTCTCGGTCAGCAGCTCGCCGAAGAGGTGCACGGCGACCCCGCGGTCGCGCAGCACGTCGGCGAACCCGTCGTGCTCGGCGCGCGCCCGGCGCACCCACAGCACGTCGTCGAAGAGAAGGGCGTCCTTGTTGCTGGGCGTGAGCCTCTTGAGCTCCAGGTCCGGGCGGTGCAGGATGACGCGGCGCAGCCGCCCGGCCTCGGAGTCGACATGGAATCCCATGCCTCCATCCTGACCACTGCCGGGCGGCTTCACCCCCCTGCTCCGCCGATTCCGCCGCACTCCCCGGTTCGGGCCGCGTGTGCGCGGCCCGGTCCCGGCCGGGTCCGGTCAGAGCCGGGGGTCCACCGGCTCCGACTCCAGGGCGAGCACCGCGAACACCGCCTCGTGCACCCGCCACAGCGGTTCACCGTCCGCCAGCCGGTCCAGGGCCTCGAGACCGAGGGCGTACTCGCGGATCGCCAGCGAGCGCTTGTGGTGGAGGAAGCGCTGCCGCAGCCTGGCGAGGTTGTCCGGGCGGGTGTACTCGGGGCCGTAGATGATCCGCAGGTACTCCCGGCCGCGGCACTTGACGCCCGGCTGGACCAGCCGGCCCTCCGGGGTGCGCACCAGCGCGCCGAGCGGCTTGACGACCATGCCCTCGCCGCCGCGTCCGGTCATCTCCAGCCACCAGTCGACTCCGGCGCGCACCGACTCGGGGTCGGCGGTGTCGACGTACAGGCGGCGGGTGACCTGGAGCAGCCCGCTGGTGTCGTGCTCCACGAGCCGGTCCACCAGCGCGAGCTGCTCGTCGTGCGGCAGCGCGGCCAGGCTGCGGCCCCGCACGGCCAGGAGCTGGAACGGCGCCAGGCGGACGCCCTCCAGACCCTCGGTGGGCCAGCAGTACCGGCGGTAGGCGGCGGTGAACGCGGCGGCGTCCTCGGCCCGCCCGCGCTGGCGCTCCAGCAGACCGGCGACGTCGACGCCCCGGGCCGCGGCGCCCTCCAGCGCGGCCAGCGCCCCGGGGAAGGCGGCACCGGCGGCCGCGCCGACCGCCGCGTACTGCGAACGCAGCAGACCGGACGCCTTCAGCGACCACGGCATCAGCTCGGCGTCCAGGAGCAGCCAGTCGGTGTCCAGCTCGCTCCACAGCCCGGCGTCGCCGGCCGCCGTGCGCAGCCGGCCGAGGATCTCCTCGGTGACCGCCGGGTCGTCGAAGAACGGGCGGCCGGTACGGGTGTAGAGGGCGCCCGTGGGGCCGTCCACGCCGAAGCGCTCGCGTGCCGCGCCGGCGTCCCGGCACACCAGGGCCACCGCCCGCGAGCCCATGTGCTTCTCCTCGCACACCACCCGCGCCACGCCGTCCTCCCGGTACTGGGCGAAAGCCTCGGCCGGGTGCTCCAGGTAGCCGTCCTCGCGTGAGGTGGCGGTCGGCGCCATGGTGGGCGGCAGGTAGGGCAGCAGCCGCGGGTCGACGGCGAAGCGGCTCATCACCTCCAGGGCCGCCGCCGCGTTCTCCTCGCGGACGGCCACCCGGCCGGTGTGCCGGGTCTCCACGCCGCGCCGGCCCTGCACGTCGCCGAGGTCCAGCGGACGCCCGTCGTGCCCGCCGGGCGCCTCGGAGCGCAGCGGTCTGACCGGCTCGTACCAGACCTGTTCGGCCGGTACGTCGACCAGCTCGCGCTCCGGCCAGCGCAGCGCGGTCAGCCTGCCGCCGAACACGGCGCCGGTGTCCAGGCACAGGGTGTTGTTGAGCCAGGTGGCCTCCGGGACGGGGGTGTGGCCGTAGACCACGGCCGCCGAGCCCCGGTAGTCCTCCGCCCACGGGTAGCGCACCGGCAGGCCGAACTCGTCGGTCTCGCCGGTGGTCTCGCCGTACAGGGCGTGCGAGCGGACCCGGCCGGAGGTGCGGCCGTGGTACTTCTCGGGCAGCCCCGCGTGGCAGACCACCAGCCGGCCGCCGTCGAGCACGTAGTGGCTGACCAGGCCGTCGATGAACTCCCGTACCTCCGCGCGGAACTCCTCGCTCTCCCGCTCCATCTGCGCGACCGTCTCGGCCAGTCCGTGGGTGTGCTGGACGGTGCGGCCCTTGAGGTGGCGGCCGAACTTGTTCTCGTGGTTGCCCGGGACGCACAGCGCGGTACCGGACTTCACCATGCCCATCACGCGGCGCAGCACGGCGGGCGAGTCGGGGCCGCGGTCGACGAGGTCGCCGACGAAGACCGCGGTACGGCCCTCGGGGTGGACGCCGTCGGTGTAGCCCAGCCTGCCGAGCAGGGCCTCCAGTTCGGCGGCGCAGCCGTGCACGTCGCCGATGATGTCGAAGGGGCCGGTGAGGTGGGTGAGGTCGTTGAAGCGCTTCTCGGTGACGACGGTGGCGTGCTCGGCCTCCTCCTCGCCGCGCAGTACGTGCACCTTGCGGAAGCCCTCGCGCTCCAGGTGGCGCAGCGAGCGGCGCAGTTCGCGGATGTGCCGCTGGACGACCCGGCGGGGCAGCCCGGCCCGGTCGGCGCGGGCCGCGTTGCGCGCGGTGCAGACCTCCTCGGGCAGGTCCAGGACGATGGCGATCGGCAGCACATCGTGCCGCCTGGCCAGGTCGATCAGCTGCCGCCGGGCGTCCTGCTGGACGCTGGTGGCGTCGACGACGGTCCGGCGGCCCGCTGCGAGCCGCTTGCCCGCGATGTAGTGCAGGACGTCGAAGGCGTCGCGGCTGGCGCTCTGGTCGTTCTCGTCGTCGCTGACCAGGCCCCGGCAGAAGTCCGAGGAGAGGACCTCGGTGGGCTTGAAGTGGCGGCGCGCGAAGGTGGACTTGCCCGAGCCGGTGGCGCCGACGAGGACGACGAGGGAGAGGTCGGTGACGGGCAGCACGCGTCCCCGCGTGGTGCCGCTGGTCTCGTTCTCGTGCTCGTTCTCCGGTGTGCCGGTCATGCCGCCTTCGCCTCCTTCTCGTCGGTCTTCTCGTGCTGCTCGTGCTGCTCGCGGGTCCCGCGGGGCTCGTGGGGCCGCTCGCCGGACGCGAGGGTGAACACGGCCATCTGGGTGGGCGGGCCCACCTCGGGGTCGTCGGGGCCGACGGGCCGGAACCCGACGGTGTAGCCGTGCCGGGCCGCGACCTCCCCCGCCCAGGTGCGGAACTGCTCCCGGGTCCACTCGAAGCGGTGGTCGCCGTGCCGGACGTGCCCGGCGGGCAGCGTCTCCCAGCGGACGTTGTACTCGACGTTCGGCGTGGTGACCAGGACCGTACGGGGCCGGGCGGCGCCGAACACCGCGTACTCCAGGGCGGGCAGCCGGGGCAGGTCGAGGTGTTCGACCACCTCGCTGAGCACGGCCGCGTCGTACCCCTTGAGCTGCTTGTCGGTGTAGACGAGCGAGCCCTGCCGGAGCGTGACGCGCGCGGCCTGCCGCTCCCCCATCCGGTCCAGCCTGAGGCGCCGTGCGGCGATGGTGAGCGCCCGCACCGACACATCGACGCCGACGATCTCGGTGTAGCGGACGTCCTTGAGCAGCGCCTGCACCAACTGGCCCTGGCCGCAGCCGAGGTCGAGCACCCGGGCGGCGCCCGCCGCGGCCAGCTCGGCGAGGATCGCCTCGCGCCGCTGGACGGCGAGCGGGACGGACCGCTCCCCGGTACCGGCTCCGGTCTCCGTGTCGGCGCCCGGCCCGCCGTCGGCGCCGGTCCCGGGACCGGCTTCGGTCCCGTCGCCCGCTCCGGTGTCGGTGCCGGTGCCGGTAGGGGGCTCGGTGTCGGTGTCGGCCGCCACCGCGTTGTCGATCTCCTCGACGGCGCTGTCGTCCGACTCGGCCAGCCGCGCCAGTTCCAGCCGCTCCCTGGCCTGCCGGGTCAGCGACCAGCGGCGGCTGAGGTAGCGGCTGGTGATCAGGTGCTGCTCCGGGTGCGCGGGCAGCCAGCCCTCGCCCGCCCGCAGCAGCTTGTCGACCTCGTCGGGGGCGACCCAGTAGTGCTTGGCGTCGTCGAGGACGGGCAGCAGCACATACAGGTGGCGCAGGGCCTCGGCGAGGGTGACGGTGTCCGAGTCCAGCACCAGGCGCACATAGCGGGAGTCGCCCCACTGCGGGAACCGGGTGTCCAGCGGTACGGCGTCGGCCGTCACCGTCCAGCCGAGCGGGGCGAACAGCCGCTGCACCAGGGCCGCTCCGCCGCGCGCGGGCAGGGCCGGTATCTCGATGCGCAACGGGCGTGGCTGTCCCGGCAGTTCGGGCCGGGCGCGGCACACACCGCGCAGCGCGCTGGAGAACACCGCGCTCAGCGCCACGGCGAGCAGCGAGGAGGCCGCGTAGGGGCGGTCGTTGACGTACTGCGCGAGCGCGGCGTCGGGTGCGCCGCCGCGGCCGCCCCTGCCCTTGCTCCGCCGCACCAGCGCCACCGCGTCGACCTCCAGCAGCAGCGCCGCCGTGCAGCGTTCGTCGTCCGCCTCGGGGTAGAGGACGTGCGCGGTGCCGAAGGAGGTGGAGAACGCCTGCGCCTTGCCGGGATGCTTGTGCAGCAGATGGCCCAGGTCGGTGGCGGGGCGTTCGGGTGTGCCGGTGGTGCTGACGGTCAGGAACATGGCGGTGGCCTCTCCGGCCGGTCGGGTGGATGGGTGCCGGGCGTGCGCGGGCCCCCGGGACGCAGATCCCGGGGGCCCGGCAGGACGGTGCCTCCACCTTGGCACAGGGCGGCGGACCCGCGCCCGCCTTTAATTCACGCCAACTGCGCCTGGACCTGGGAGGAGATCAGCTCCAGGTGGTCCAGATCGGAGAGGTCGAGCAGCTGGAGGTAGAGGCGGCTCGCGCCGATCTCGGCGTAGCGGCCGATCTTGTCGACCACCTCGGCCGGGGAGCCGGCCAGGCCGTTGGCCTTCAGCTCGTCCACCTCGCGGCCGATCGCGGCGGCGCGGCGGGCGACCTCCTGGTCGTCGCGGCCGACGCAGACGACGAGGGCGCTGGAGTACGTGATGGCGTCGGCGTCGCGGCCGGCCGCCCGCGCGGCGGTGCGCACCCGGCCGAACTGCCGCTCGCTGTCCTCGACGGAGGCGAAGGGGATGTTGAACTCGTCGGCGTACCGGGCGGCCAGCCGCGGGGTGCGGACCGCGCCGTGCCCGCCGATGAGGACGGGGATCTTCGCCTGCGCGGGCTTGGGCAGCGCGGGCGACCCGGTCAGCTGGTAGTGCTCGCCCTGGAAGTCGAAGGTCTTGCCGGTCTCGGTGGCCCACAGGCCGGTGACGACGGCGAGCTGCTCCTCCAGGCGGGCGAACTTGTCCTTCGGGAAGGGGATGCCGTACGCCTTGTGCTCCTCCTCGAACCAGCCCGCGCCCAGGCCCAGCTCGACCCGGCCGCCGGACATCTGGTCGACCTGGGCGACCTGGATGGCGAGGACGCCGGGGAGGCGGAAGGTGGCGGCGGTCATCAGCGTGCCCAGGCGGATGCGGCTGGTCTCGCGGGCGATCCCGGCGAGGGTGATCCAGGCGTCGGTGGGTCCGGGCAGGCCGTCGCCGCCGCCCATGCGGAGGTAGTGGTCGGAGCGGAAGAAGGCGTCGAACCCGAGGTCCTCGGTGGCCTTGGCGACGGTGAGCAGGGTGTCGTAGGAAGCCCCCTGCTGGGGCTCGGTGAAGATGCGCAGATCCATGGTCCCATCCTGCACGTCCGGCACCCCGGCGGGCCCGCCGACCCCGCCGCCCGCCCCGGACGCGCCGTCCGTCCGGCTCCGGACGGGTGAAGGACCACGGGTGAGGGACCGGCGCTCGGGCGCTCAGCCCGCCTCGCGCTCCGGCAGGACCGCCTCCTCGCGGGCGGCCAGCTTGCGCAGCATCTCGCGGACCCGGTCCCGGGACTCGTCGGCCGCGTCGATGGCCTCCATGCACTGCCAGTACGTCCGCTCGTCGGCGGCCGAGCTGGCTATGCCGACGAGGGCTATCCCGACCTCGCCGAGCAGTCCGCCCAGGCACAGCAGCACCCGGCGCTCGTCGGCCAGTTCGGTGAGCTGGGCGGCGCGCGAGGCGCCGGGGTCCAGGTCCGGGGCGTCCAGCACCCCGCAGCCCCGGCCCGCCAGCTCGGTCAGTCCCAGGGCCTCGCCCCGCAGCTCGGGCGGACCGGTGACCGCGATGCGGCTGCCGACCGCCTGGGCCAGGGCCTGCGCCTGCCACACCTCCGCCAGGATGGCGGGGGCCTCGCCGCTGCCCGCCAGCGCACGCCTGCTCGCCAGGATGAGCCGCATCGCGTCCATGCGCTGCCCCCGCTTCCTCCGACGTACTCACCGCACGTCTGCCCGAACTCCCTTGTTCACTACCCAGAGTGAAGGCGCCTGGCACAAAAAGCCAGAGGAAGACGGAAATCTCTGGACAACAAATCGATTTCGACCGGGTGAACGACTCCGGAGAGTAATACCGGAATGCTCAACTCCGGCTGTTTTCCCCCGTGCTCCCGGTGTCCGTGCGCCGCGCCGGGAACCGGTGTTCGTTGCGATCGATCTTCGCGGCGAGCGCCGTCAGCGGATCGACACCGAGCACCTCGCAGAACTGGAGCAGATACGCGAGGACGTCCGCGACCTCGTCCCGCACGCGGTGCGCGGTGTCCGGGTCGTCCATGACACGCGCGGACTCCTCCGGAGTCAGCCACTGGAAGATCTCGACCAGTTCGGACGCCTCGACGCTGAGCGCGGCGGCCAGGTTCTTCGGGGTGTGGTACGGCTGCCAGTCCCGCGCGGCGGCGAACTCGGCGAGCCGCCGTTGGAGTCCGGCCAGCTCGGGGCCGGACCCGGTGGCCGGGGCGGCACCGGCGGGGGCGGGGGCGGGGTTCGGCTGTGCGGAGGGGTCGGGGTGCTCGGTCACCTCACCAGGTCTATCACCCGTGTCACCGGGTCCGTCACCCGTGCCGTCCCGGCGGGCCCCGGCCCCGTTCACACGCCCGGGACGGCCGCCCCCTGCATGAGTCCGCTCACCTCGGTGCCCGGCGGGGTGAGGAGGAACACATTGCGGTCGACCCGGTGCATCCCGCTGCCCAGGCCGAAGACGACGCCGGTGCTGAAGTCCAGGACCCGCTTGGCCACCTCGCCCTCGGCGCCGGTGAGGTCCAGCAGGACCGGCACCCCCGCCATCAGCGTCTCGGCCACGTCACGGGCGTCCGCGAACACATTGACCCTGAGGACGACGAACCGGCGGCGCATCTCGGTGTCCGCCTCCGGGAGGGAGCGGTGGTCCACCGCGGACGGCCAGGAGTCCCGTCCGCGCAACGGAACGACCTGGGCGAGCCCCTCCCACTGTTCATCGGTGACGTCGTGGCTGTTCACCGGCTCCCCCCGACCTGACTCGCACTCATCGCCTGCACTGGCCAATTCTTACGCCATGTCACCTGTTCGGCCCAACTGCGACACGGCCGGTGCCGGAGCCGGTGGCGGACCCGGGGCGCGGCGGCGGGTTCTCCGGGGGCCTCAGCCGCCGGTGAGGACGACGAGCTGCCGGGTCGCCCGGGTCATGGCGACATAGCGGTCGACGGCGCCCGCGACGCCGGTGCCGAAGCCCTCCGGGCCGACGAGGACGACCAGGTCGAACTCCAGTCCCTTGGCCAGCCGCGGGGACAGCGACCGCACCCGGGGGCGCGGCCGGAAGGACGGGTCGCCGATGACGCACGCGGTCCCCTCGGCGTGCTCGGCGAGCCAGGCGTCGAGGACCGGGCCGAGGTCCGCGCGGGAGCGTGGCCGACCGGGACGCCGGCGTCCCGCACGGAGACCGGCACTCCGGCGTCCGGCAGGACGGCCCGGATGACCGGCTCGGCCTCCTCCATGATCTCCCGCGGGGTGCGGTAGTTGACGCTCAGGGAGGCCAGGTCGATCCGGTCGAACCCGACCCGCCGGAGCCGTTCGTGCCAGGACTCGGGGAAGCCCTGCGGGGCCTGGGCGCGGTCCCCGACGACGGTGAAGCTCCGCGACGGGCACCGCACCAGCAGCATCTGCCACTCGGCGTCGGTCAGCTCCTGGGCCTCGTCCACGACGATGTGCGCGAACGGCCCGGCGAGCCGGTCGGGTTCGGCGCCGGGCAGCGCGTCCTCGTCGGCGAGCGCGTCCCGCAGGTCCTGGCCGCGCAGCATCGCCACCGCGCCCTCGCCGTCGTCATCGGCCGCCAGGACGTGTTCGATGACACCGGCCATCCGCTCGCGCTCGGCCGCGGCGGCGGCCCGCTGCCGCCGCCCGCGCCGGGACGCCTCCGGGTCGCCGAGCCGCTGCCGGGCCGCGTCGAGCAGCGGCAGGTCGGACACGGTCCACGCCCGGGGATCGGCGCGCTGCAGCCGCCGTACGTCCCGCGGTTCGAGCCAGGGCGCGCACAGCCGCAGATAGGCGGGCACCGACCACAGGTCCTCCACCAGGTCGGCCGCCTCGATCAGCGGCCAGGCGCGGTCGAAGGCCGTGCGCAGGTCCCGGTCGCGCCCCAGGGCGGCGCGCAGCGTCTCGGGGGCGGTGGCGCCGTCGTGCTTGTCGGCCAGGACGGTGAGCAGTTCCTCCCAGACCTGGTCGCGGGCCTCGTTGTGCGGGGCGCCGGGTCCGGCCGACTCGAAGGCGACGGCCCAGTCGTCCGGGCCGAGCGGGATGTCGGACCAGGGGGTGGAGACCGTCATCGCCTCGGTGGGCGGCTCCTCGTAGAACCGTACGGCCGTCTCGATCGCGCGCACCAGGCCGGCCGAGGACTCCAGCCGGGCCGCCTCCGGGTCGGTCTCGGTGCCCGCGCCGGCGCCCTCGGGGACGAGGTCGCGCAGGGTGCAGGTCCGCACGCCCTCCTCGCCGAGGCCGGGCAGGACGTCGGCGACATGGCCCAGGTAGGGCTGGTGCGGTCCGACGAACAGCACGCCGCCCCTGCGGTGCCCGAGGCGCGGGTCGGAGTACAGCAGGTAGGCGGAGCGGTGCAGCGCGACGACGGTCTTGCCGGTCCCGGGGCCGCCGTCGACGACGAGGGCGCCGCGGGAGCCCGCGCGGATGACGGCGTCCTGGTCGGCCTGGATGGTGGCGAGCACGTCCCGCATGCGCGGGGAGCGGGTGGCGCCGAGACCGGCGATGAAGGCGGACCGGTCGTCGAGCGCGGCGTGTCCGGCGAGGGCGTCCTCGGCGAACACCTCGTCCCAGTAATCGCTGATCCGGCCGCCGGTCCAGCGGTACCTGCGGCGGCCGGCCAGCCCCATCGGGTCGGCGTGGGTGGCGCCGAAGAACGGCTCGGCGGCCGGTGAGCGCCAGTCGACCAGCAGCCGGGCGCCCGAGCCGTCGGTGAGGCCGAGCCGTCCGACGTAGACCGGTCCGGTGCCGTCGGCGCCGACCATGCGGCCCAGGCACAGGTCGAGTCCGAAGCGGCGCAGGGTGCGCAGCCGGGCGGTCAGCCGGTGGACCTCCGCGTCCCGGTCCATCGCCTGCCGGCCGAGGCCGCCGGGGGCGCGGCGTTCGGCGTCGAGGCGGTCGGTGAGTTCGGCGACGGACCGCTCCAGGCACCGGGCGACGGCCGCGAAGTGCCGCTCGTCGGCGGCGATCAGCGCGGGGTCGGCCTTGGCGGCCAGCCGCTCGGGGAGGTCGAAGGCGTGCGTGGTGAGAGGGTTCACGGCCTGGGGGCTCCCGTTCCTCGGGTGTGCGGGGGTGCGGGGGTGCGGTGCCATGCGTCCCACGGGCGGCCAGCGCGCCGAGGCAGTCCGGCGTTTTCGCAGGTCATGAGCTTCGGCCGGACATTCTGCGGGGCAAGGGGGGCCTTGCCGCAAGCCCCCCGGTGCGCTATACGTTGAGAGTGGCGAGGAGTGGGTCGGTCCTCCCGCCGTCTCCCCCGCGCCGCGGGCTTCCCGGACGCACCGGGGACACGACGCACCAGGGATACTCCGTGGGTGATCCCCCGTCGAAACCCTGTTCGTCGTCCCTCCTGGGCCGGGCGCAACTACACGCTGCTCACCGCCGCCGCCGTCGTCTCGGGTCTCGGCAGTTCCGGGGCGCTGGTCGCGGGGGCCTTCGCGGTGCTGGCGGCCGGCGGCTCGGCGACCTACGTGGGGCTGGTCGCGGCGGCGCGGACCGTGCCGCTGGTGCTGTTCGTGCTGATCGGCGGGGCGCTGGCGGACCGGCTGCCCCGGCACCGTGTGATGGTCGCGGCGAACGCGCTCAACTGCGCCTCGCAGGGCCTGTTCGCCGTCCTGGTGCTGACCGGCACCGCGCAGGTGTGGCAGATGGCGCTGCTGGCCGCGCTGGGCGGCACCGGCCAGGCGTTCTTCTCCCCGGCCGCCGAGGGGATGGTGCTGGCCACCGTCTCCGGCAGCGAGTCCGGGCGCGCCTTCGCGGCCTTCCGGATGGGGGTGAACGGCGCGGGCATCCTCGGCACCGCGCTGGGCGGGGCGCTGGCCGCCGCGACCGGGCCGGGCTGGGTGCTGGCGGCCGACGCGGGGGCCTTCGCCGTCGCGGCGGCGCTGCGGGCCTTCCTGGACGTGCGGGACGTGCCGGGGCGGCGGGGCGGCGCCGGTCTCCTGACGGATCTGCGCGAGGGGTGGCGCGAGGTGGCCGGGCGGCCCTGGCTGTGGTCGATCGTGACGCAGTTCGCCGTGGTGAACGCGGTGGTCGCGGCGGTCGAGTCGGTGTACGGGCCGCTGGTCGCGCGGGAGCGGCTGGGCGGCGCGGGACCGTGGGGTCTCGCGCTGGCCGCCTTCGGGGTGGGCACGCTGCTGGGCGGGCTGCTGATGACGCGCTGGGCGCCGCGCAGGCTGCTGCTGGTGGGTGTGCTGGGCGTGCTGCCGCTGGCGCTGCCGTCCGCCGCGCTGGCCGTGCCGGTGGCGACGCCCGTGCTGGTGGCGGTGCTGTGCGTGACGGGGGTGAGCGTCGAGGTGTTCGCGGTGGCGTGGATGTCCGCGCTGCACCAGGAGATACCGGAGGAGAAGTTCTCGCGGGTGTCGTCCTACGACTGGCTCGGATCGCTGGCGCTGGTGCCGGTGGCGACGGCGGCGGCCGGTCCGGTGCAGGACGCGGTGGGCCGGCCGGCCGCGCTGTGGGGGTGCTCGGCGCTGGTGCTGGTGCTGACCCTGGCCGTGCTGTGCGTGCCGGACGTACGGCGGCTGGCCCGCCGTACCGGCGACGGTGACGGGGCTGGCCGTGGTGATCGCGATGACGACGGCACCGCGACGCTGGGTCCTGCCGCTCCTGGGCAGGTCGCCCTGGGTACGGCCGTGCCCGGTCCGGCCGTGCCCGGTCCGCCGCCGGGGCCGGCGGCGCGGCCGGGAGGGCGGCGCTCAGGGCACGGCCGGGCCGCTGAGGTAGCGGCCCTTGGCGTCGTAGGGCCAGGCGTTGGCGACGCACCCGTGCAGCCCGTCGATCTGCTGCATCATGGCGGGCGCGGGCCGCCCGGGTCCCGGGCACGCCTCGTGGCCGTGGCCGATGCGGTGGCCCACCTCGTGGTTGACGATCAGGGCGCGGTACTCGTGGAGGGGGCCCGGGAACTCGGGCGAGCCCTGGTTCCAGCGCTTGAGGTTGACGATCACCTGGCTGCCCACGTCGCAGTTGACCTCCCCGTGGGTGTGCAGTCCGGCCGCGCCGCAGAGGCGGTCCACGGTGTCGGGCGTGGCGATCCGCACGACGAAGTCGAGGGGGCCCTGGGAGACGAGCTGGAAGGCGTCGTGCCCGTCGGCGGTCCAGCCCCGCCGGTCGGCGAGGATGCCCTCGATCTCGCGGGCCGCCTCGTCGGGCGCGATGTCCGTGCCCTCCTCGACCTGGACCTCGTACCGCCGGAGCGTGCCCGTGCCGGCCTGCTTTCCGGTGGCGTGCGCGGTGTGGAAGACGCCGTTGCCGGTCTTGTGCGGGTCGGAGCCCTTGCCGCTCGCGCCCGGTGTCGCGCCCGCGCCGCCGGTCGCCTTCCCGGACGGGGCGGGCCGGTCGTCCGCGTGCCGTCCGGTGTCCGCCGCCTGCGTACGCCCCTTCCCGGCGGACGCGGACGAGGTCGCGCCGTTCCCGGCCGCCGACGCGCGGTCGGCGCCGTCCGAGCCGCCGGCGAGCAGGGCCGCGGCGCCGAGCGAACCGGCCGCGGCCAGCGCGCAGAGCAGGTACACCCGGCGGCGGTGGCGGGTGCGTCGGCGGGAGGCGCGACGGGCGGTGCGGCGGCTGCGGATGCCGTCAGCGCCGGGGCCGGCGTCCGGGCTGGGCGTGGTTCTGGGCATGGCGCACAGGCTGATGACCTCATGTGATGCCCTCGGGACCGAAAGGTCACGGAAACGTAACGGCGGCTCTCCGGAGCGCCGTCGGGGTCTTCATATGATCCTTCGGTAACAGATTCCGGCCGCGGACGGCCCCGGCGGCCGGCACCGCCCGCGGCCCGCACATACTGGGCGTCATGCCCCGGATCCTGCTCATCGAAGACGACGCCGCCGTGCGCCAGGGCGTCCGGCTCGCCCTGCGCCACCAGGGGCACGACGTCTGCGCCGCCGCCACCGGCGAAGAGGGCCTGGAGCAGCTCGGCGCCTTCCGCCCGGACGTGGTCGTCCTCGACCTCATGCTGCCCGGACTGCCCGGCCTCGACGTGTGCCGGCGGATCAGGGACCGCGAGCAGGTCGGGATCATCATGATGACCGCCAAGGGCGACAGCGTCGACATGATCGTCGGCCTGGAGGCGGGCGCCGACGACTACGTGGTCAAGCCCGTGCAGGCGCGCGTCCTGGACGCCCGCATCCGCGCCCTGCTGCGCCGTCTGGACGCCCCGCACACCGGCGCCGCCAGGCCCCGCGCCGAGACCCACGGCGAGCTGGGCATCGACCGGACCGGACTGCGCGTCACCCACCGGGGCCACCCGGTCGACCTCGCCCCGTCCGAACTGCGGCTGCTGCTCGCGCTGTCCGCCTCCCCCGGCCAGGTCCTCAGCCGCCAGCAACTGCTGGAGGCGGTCTGGGAGCACAGCTACCACGGGGACATACGCCTGGTGGACGCCTGTGTGAAGCGCCTGCGCGGCAAGCTCGGCGAGCCCGGCGGCACCCCGCGCTACGTCCACACCGTGCGCGGCTTCGGCTACTGCTTCCGGTCGCCGTGAGACTCCGCCGCCCCTCGCTCCGCGGCGGTCTGCGGCTCCGGCTCGTCGCGGGCTTCACCGTCGTCGCCGTCGCCAGCTGTCTGAGCACCGGTGTGCTGACCTTCCGCGAGGCCCGCACCGGAGTGCTCCAGCAGAGCCAGGACGCGGTGGTCCGGCAGTTCCGCGACAGCGTCGACGCGCGGGCGCCCGGCTTCCCCGACGCGCCCGGCAAGGCCGACCTGGACAGCATCGTCGCCGACCTCGCCTACACACACCGCTCGCAGCAGTGGCGCTTCCTGGCCACCTACGGCGGCCTGCGCGCCGTCTACGGACCGCAGGACAGCTTCGACGTCCTCACCCCCGAACTGCGGCGCTCCGTCAGCACCCGGGCCGCCGCCGTCTTCCAGCGGGTGCGCCACGACGGCCGGGCGTACCTCGTCGTGGGACTGCCCGTCACCTACGCCTCCTCGGGCGGCGTCTCCGCCACCCCGACCGGCCTCGTGCTCTACCTGGTCGTCCCGCAGGAGACCGAACAGCTCTACGTGCAGGCCCTGATCACCGCCATCGAACGGGCCACCCTGCCCGCGCTGGGCCTCGCCGTGCTGATCGCGCTGCTGGTCGCGCGCGGGGTGCTGCGCCCCGTACGGGCCCTGGGCCGGGCCACCCGGCGGATGGCCGCCGGGCACCTGGACACCCGGCTGGCCGTGAGCGGTTCCGACGAACTGGCCGAGCTGTCGCGGACGTTCAACGACACCGCCGCCGCGCTGGAGCAGTCCGTGGCCGAGCTGCGCCGCATGGAGGAGCGGGCCCGCCGCTTCGCCGCCGACGTCTCGCACGAACTGCGCACCCCGCTCGCCGCGATGACGGCGGTCACCGACGTGCTCGACGAGGAGTCGTCCCGGCTGGACCGGGTCACCGGCGAGGCGGTGCGCCTGGTCAGCGAGGAGACCGCGCGGCTGGCCCGGCTGGTCGACGACCTGATGGAGATCTCCCGCTTCGACGCGGGCGCCGCCGAACTCGGCGCCGACGACATCGATCTGGCCGAGTCGGTGCGGCACACGCTCGCCGCCCGCGGCTGGCTGGACCGGGTGGCGGCGGACCTGCCGGAGCCGGACGGCCTGCGGGCCCGGGTCGACCCGCGCCGGGTCGACGTGGTGGTCGCCAACCTGGTCGGCAACGCGCTGCGGCACGGCGCGCCGCCGGTGGCCCTGCGGCTGACCGCCGAGGGCGGCTGGGCCGTCCTCACCGTGGCCGACCGGGGGCCCGGCATCCCCGAGGCGGACCTGCCGCACATCTTCGAGCGCTTCTACAAGGCGAGCCGGGCCCGTACCCGCAGTGAGAGCAGCGGACTCGGGCTCGCCATCACCGCCGAGAACGTACGCCTGCACGGCGGACGCGTCCGGGCGGCCAACGCCCCCGGCGGCGGCGCGGTGTTCACGGTCGAACTGCCGCTGCGGCACGGCCGGCCGGCCGGAACGGCGACGGCCGGGGCAGAGCACGACGGCACGGCCGCCGAAAGGGCTGAAAAGGCCGAAAGGGCTGAAAGGGCTGAAAGGAAGGACGGCGTATGAGACGCGCCCCGCGCACGGCCGCCGCCGCGGCCCTCACCGGCGCTCTGCTGGCCCTCGCGGGCTGCGGGGTGCCCACCTCGGGGGTGATCGACGTCGGGGCGCCCGCGGTCGGCGTCTCCGCCCGGACCATGCTCTACTTCGTCGCCGGCGGGACCCTGCGGCCCGTGCCCCGGCGGCTCCCCGAGGGCGCCGGCGACCCGGTGGAGGGGGCGGTACGGCTGCTGCTGGCCGGGCCCGTCGGCGACGAGGCCCTGAAGCTGACCACCGCTCTGCCCGCCGTGCCGGGCCGGGCCGCCGTCACGGTGGCCGGGGACGCCGTCACCGTCCGCTTCCCCGCCGGGGTGGAACGGCTGGACACCACGGCGATGGAACAGCTGACCTGCACCGCCGTGCGCGCCCTGCGCTGGAGCGGGCAGGGCGCGAGTCCGTCGCCGACCGGTGCCGACACCGTCTCGCCGGGCTCCGCCGGACCGGGCTCCGCGCTGCCGGAGTGGGTGGGGCCGGGCGCCGTGGGCGGCATGCCCACGGAACCGCCGTGGCAGCCGGGGCCGCAGCCGCACGTCAGCGTGCGCGCGGTGGGCGAGGGCTGGGCCACGGCCCGGCCGGACACCGTCTGCCCGCCCGGATGACCTGTCCGTCCGGACGGCGCGGGGGCCCGGCACTCCCCCGTGCGGTCACCCGTCCTGCCGTGCGTCCCGCTGCCCGTCCCGTCCGGCGATGCCGTCGAAGAGGTTGGCGATCAGCCGGTCGGCGAACGCGGTGTCCAGCGGCTGGGCCGGCATCAGCAGCCGGTGGTAGCAGGCGCCCCAGAGCTGGTCGACGACGGACTCCAGGTCGGCGTCCGCGCGCAGTTGCCCCGCGCGCCGGGCCAGCTCAAGCCGTTCCACGGCGAGTTCGCGGCGCTTGCGGACGTACTGCTCCGACAGCGCCTCGGCCAGCGAGGCGTCGCTCTGCGCGGCGCCGATGATCCCGGCGAAGGCGGTGCCGTTGCGGCGCAGCAGGTCGACGAAGGCGTGGAGCTGGTCGGTCAGGTCGCGCCGGACGTCCCCGGTGTCGGGGAAGGCGAGCGTGGACTCGGAGGCGCTGAAGTAGGCGTCGAAGGCGAGACTGCCCGGTGAGGACCACCACTTGTAGACGGTCATCTTGCTGACCCCGGCGCGGGCCGCGACCTTCGCGAAGGTCACCCCCGGCATGCCCTCCGCGAGCAGCAGTTCGGCCGCCGCCGCCAGCGTGGCCCGCCGCACGTCCTCGGCCCGGCGGCGGCCCCGGCCCGGTGTGAGGGCGGGGGGCGCGGCGCGTCCGCCCGCTTCGGCCCGCTCGGCTCTGTCCATCCGCGTACTCCCGGTCCACTGGGCGCCCTAGTGTACAAGAAGTCCACATGATCGGCCGGGCGGGCGCCGCTCCGTACCGCCCCCTACTCCTGTCCGGTCTCCGGTGCGGCCGGTGTGGCCGCCGGGCAGGAGGGGCCGGTGGTGGGGTCGGCCGTGGGATCGCCGGTGGCCGGCTGTCCGGTGCCGTCCTGGGACGGGCTCGCCGAGGGCGACGGGCAGTTTGTGGGGGACGCCGAGCCGCTGGGCTCCGGCGAGGAGGTGGGCTCGCCGGTGCCGGAGTCCGAGGGGTCCGGCGTGGGCGATCCCGGAGCCGACGGGGACGGGCCGCCGCTGGAGGTGGGCGCCGGGGAGGACGGTCCGGACGAGGCGGAGCGCGACGGCCTCGGCGTGCCGGGGCCGGAGGCTCCGGGGTCGGGGCCGATGATGATCCCGCCGCCGCCCTTGCCGCTCCCGCCGTGCCCCGCGTCCCCTCCGCCGTGGTCCACGGGCCTGGTCGCCGGGGTGTCGCCGCCCGCGCCCGGGGACTTGGGGATGACGCCCTTCCCGTCCGGCACGCTGTGCACGCCATGGCGGTAGAAGTCCAGCCAGTAGCGGACCAGGTCCAGGTACTCCCGGGAGTTGTTGTAGCTGAGCACCGCCCGGTCCAGGTCGGCGGCCCGGCCCAGGTCCCGGCCGCCCGCGCACAGGTAGTGCCCGGCGGCCAGGGCCGCGTCGAAGACGTTGTCCGGGTCGGCGCGGCCGTCGCCGTTGCCGTCGGCGCCCCAGCCGTTCCAGGTGGAGGGCAGGAACTGCATCGGACCCACCGCGCGGTCGTACACCGGGTCGCCGTCGAGGACCCCGCCGTCGGTGTCCCTCACCAGCGCGAAGCCCCGGCCGTCGAGCGCCGGGCCGGTGATCCGCCCCAGCGTCGTGCCCTGCCGGTCCACCGCGCCGCCGCGCGCCTGCCCGGACTCCACCTTGCCGATCGCGGCGAGCAGTTGCCAGGGCAGCCGGCAGCCCGGGTCGGTGCGGGCGACGGACCGCTCGGCCGCGCGGTAGGCGGCCAGCACGGTACCGGGGATGCCCGACTCGGCGCGTACGTCCGCTGTCTGACGTGCCGTCAGCGGCCTGCCGCCGGACTGCGTGACCAGGGGCGGTAGCTCGGTGTGGTACGAGCCGTCACCGGGTGCGGCGCCGGGGGCGGGGGCGGCGGACGCCGGGGCGCCCGGCGCCGCCGTCGCCCGCTCGTCGTCGGCCGCCGGGCGGCCGGTTTCCCGGCCGTCCGGCCCCAGCGCGCCGGGGGCCTGCGAGGCGGTGAGCGCCGCGACCGCGGCCACGGCGACGGCGGTGGCGCGCAGGCCGTGCCGGGTGCGGGCGCTCAGACATCGTACGCGGCGTACGGGCATGGCTCTCACTCCGTGTCGATGAGGCGGGCGGGACCGGACGGATGTGTGCTCAGCGGCCGAAGGTGTCGATGCCGGAGACGAGCCAGCGGCCGTCGCGCAGGACGACGTCGACGGCGAACATGGCACCGGCGTACGTCCCCTGGTCCTGCGCCTGCTGCCCGCCCTTCGCTCCCCCGGCGCCCTTGGACTCCTTGGTGCCCTTGGTCCCGGCGGTGCTGACGCTGCTCTGGTCGGCGTAGACGAGGACCCGTGCCCGGTCGCCGTCGATGCGCTCGACCGCGCTGTCGGTCACGGTGGTGGTGATGACCGCCTTCTGCTGGTCGGCGCGGGTCCGTACGGCGTCCAGCAGGGCCCGGTGCTGGGCCACCGCCTTCCCCGTGAGCAGCGTCTTGACGGCCTTGTCGTACGCGGCGGGCGCGGCGTGGTCGTAGGAGAAGAGCGCGGTGACCGCCTTCTCCGTCTGGGTCTTGATCTCGCTGGTCCGGGCGGGGTCGGTCAGGGCGGTGTTGCGTACGGCCGGATCGTCCCGCAGGCTCTGGGCGTGCCCGTGCGCCCAGCCGGCGAAGCCGCCGAGGACGAGCGTCAGCAGGCACAGCAGGGCCAGGACCAGGTTGCGGGACGGACGGCGCTTCCCGGGGCGGCGGCTCGGGGCGGCCGTGTCCGTGCCGGAGTCGGCGGCCTTGTCCGCGGTGGCCCGGGTGGTGTTCTCGGTGGCCGCGTCGGGCGCGGTGTCCGGGCCGGGCGAGGAGGTGCGCGCGGGCAGCACGGCCACGGCGGCGGAATGCCGGGCGGGCTCCTGCCCGGCCGCGCCGGCGGTCTCCGGCGGGAGGCCGCGGGCCTGGCGGCGGCGCTGGCGGTTGATGTGGTGACGGGTCGTCGACATCGGTGTCGTCCTCTCGTGCGGCGGCCGGCCGCCGCGGGGCGGGCAGGGGTCAGCCGGCCGAGGTGCCGCCCACGGGTGCCTGGCCCAGGGCGCTCAGCTTCCAGCCGCCGCCGGTGCGGGTGAGTTCACCGAGCATGCGGCTGTCCTTGTCGGTGCTCTGGCCGCCGGGCGCCTTCACCGTCACCCGCAGGGCCACGAGCACCCGGGCGCGTCCGGCCCGGTCGTCGAGTTCGGTGACGGCACCCGAGAGCACCCGGGCGGTGGTGACCGTCTTCGCCGACTTCACCTGTGTGGTGAACTCCTTGCGTCCGGAGACGAGTTGGTCGTGGAGGTCGCCGGTCGTCGAGGACTCCCACAGGTCGAGTCCCCGGTCGACGCTGCTGTGGTCCAGGGTGTTCAGGTTCTGCACGGCCTGCTCACCGGCGGCCAGTGCCTTGTCGCGCTGGACGGCGTACGCCGCCGAGTCGTCGTGCGCCGCGCCGTACCAGTCCCAGCCCGCCCACGCCGCGAAGCCGCCCGCGAGGAGCGTGAGGGCGAGGGCCGCGGCCGGCAGGGCGCGGGGACCGGCCGCCCATGTGCGGACCGTGCGTTTCATCGGGTGCTCCCGTCTGCCGTTCCCGTCCGCCGTCAGCGGGTCTGCATGTCGACGATCCGCCACTGGTCCCCCTCCTTCTGGGCACTCACCACGAGCTGGGCCGCCGCGGCGGTCGCCTTGCCCTTGTCCCGGCGGGACACCTGGTCGAGGAAGACCAGCAACGTGGCTCTGCCGCCGTGGAGTTCGACCACCCCGACGCGTACGGCCTGGGTGCTGAGTGTGACCCGCTGCTTGGCGACGTCCGCGCGGATCCGGCCGACCAGCTCGGTGTACTGCCGTGCCGCCTTCCCGGTCAGGACGGACCTGGCCGAGCGCTCGGTGGCGTCGAGGCCGTCCGGTGAGTACGAGAAGACGCGGGCGAGGTCGTTGCCGATGTCCCCGGCGACCCGGGTGGTGGCCTCGTTGTCGGTCAGCGCGGTGTTCCGGGCGGAGGGTGCCGAGCGCAGGTGGTGGGCGCCGTAGAAGAAGGCGCCGCCGGCCAGAACGAGCACGACCGCGAGCGCGGCGAGCGCGGACCGCCGCAGCAGCGTGCGGCGGGAGGGGCGGGAGGGTGCGGCAGGCGCCTCGGCCGCGTCGTCGGCGTCGGCCGTGTCTTCCGTGTCGGCCGCGTTCTCGGCGCCCTCCGCCTCGTCGGCCGTCCCCGGTGCGGCGGGCGCCTCGTTCTCGTCCCGTGGCTCGGGCGCCGCCGCTTCGTCCGCCGGGTCCGCCTTGTCCGCCGGGGCCGTGGTGTCCGTCGTGTCCCCCAGGTCCCCCGGGTCCCCCGTGGCGGACCCCCTACGCGTCGTGCGCAGCAGCCGGGTCATCGGGCGTCACCGTCCTCCGCCGTCCGGGCGAGCGGTACCGCGTCCAGTGCCTTGACCTTCCACTCGTCCTCGCCGGTGCGGGCCAGCACCGCTTCCAGCCGTTTGCGGTCCGTGGTCGGGGTCTTCGAACCGGCGGGGGTGACGTCCACGCGGACGGTCGCGATGAGCTTCGCGGTACCGGCCCGGGTGTCGAGCGCGGTGACGGCGGCCTCGGTGACCGTGCCGCGCGCCGAGGCACCCGTCTTCGCCTCGGTGCGGCCCAGTTCCTCCTGGAGCGGCCCGGTCGAGGCGGCCCGCCAGGCGCTGACGCCCGCCTGCGCCGTCTGCCGCGTGGACGCGTCGAAGGTGGTGAGGACGGCGATGTTGCGGCGTCCGTCGGCGAGCACCGCGTCGCGGGCCCGGCCGTAGGCGAGCGAGTCGTCGCCACGGGCCTGGGCGTACGTCCACGCGCCCGCGCCGCAGAACGCCAGCGCCAGGGCGAGGGCGGCGCCCGCCAGGACGCGCGCCCGCCTCACCGGTCCCCCTCGCCGGCCGGGGCGAGCAGGTCCGCGAGGCCGGCCGGGGCGCCGCCGCCGACGCCCGGCAGGGCGAGCGCGCCCGGCAGCGGTGCGGCGGATCCCGTACCCGCCGTGCCCGCTCCTGTGCCCGTGGCGGCCGTGCCGCTGCCCGAGGGCAGGGAGGCGGGCCTGGCCGGGTCGGGCACCGCGCCGCTCCCGGGGGCGTGGGCCGACCCGCGTACGCCGATGCCGCTGGAGGCGGGCGCGGTGCAGGAGGCTCCGGTGTTGAGCGGGGGCGCGGTGCCGAGGTCGAGGCCGTTGCGGTAGCGGGTGGCGCCGTAACCGGCGGTGCAGGGCAGGGGTTTGAAGAAGGTGACGGCCATGCCGAGGTTGACCTTTCCGCCGTCGACCGCGGTGGCGCCCGCGGCGACGGCCGCCGGGTACTTCACGAGCAGCTCCTCGATGCCGTGCTGCCGGGTGACGGCGACCTCGGAGGTGGTGAGCAGGTTGGCGAGGACCACGCCCAGGCTGGGGTCGAGGTCGCGCAGGACGCCGCTGATCTGGGTGGCGGCGTCGGGCGCGACGGTCAGCAGCCGGCGCAGGTCGGCGTCGGAGCCCTTGAGCGTGGCGGCCAGTTGGGTGGCGCCGGTGGCGAAGTCGCGTACGGCGCGGCCTTCTTCGGCCTGGGTACGCAGCACGGTCTCGCCGTCGTTGATCAGCCGGGTGGTGGAGGGCAGCGCCCGGTCGGCCGCCTGGACGAACTCGCTGCCGTTGTCCAGGAGCACCTGGAGGTCGTCGCCGTGGCCCTCGAATGCCTTGCCGAACTCGTCGACGACGGTGCGCAGATCGTCCAGCGGCACCGACTTGGTGAGATCGTCGACGCTGGTGAGGACGTCGGTGACGGGCGCGGGCACCTCGGTGTCGGACTGCTCGATCCGGGCGCCGTCGCTGAGGTAGGGGCCGTCGTCGCCGCGCGGGCGCAGGTCGATGTACTGCTCGCCGACGGCGGAGAGCCCGGCGACGACGGCCCGGGTGTCGGCGGGGATGCGCGGTGCCGACTTCTTCAGGCGGAGTTCCGCCGTGACGCCGTCCGCGGTGAGGTCGATGGGCCCGACCCGGCCGACGGACACGCCGCGGTAGGTGACGTCGGAGTGGGTGAAGAGGCCCCCGGTGCGCGGGAGTTGCACATCGACGGTGTAGTAGTCGGCGACGCCGACGTAGCGGCCGAGGTCGGCGTAGCGGATGCCGACGAAGCCGAGGACGAGGACGGCGATGACCAGGAAGGCGAGGTTCTTCAGCCGTACGGCGAGGGTGATCACCGGTGGGTGCCTCCGTCCTTCGCGGGGGTGGGGACGGAGGGCAGGGGCAGCGGTGCGGACGGGACGGACTTCGGCGCCGGGTCGCGGCCGAGGCCGCGGCGGGCCGCCTCGGGCGCGGAGGCCGTGCCGGTGGGTGCGGGCGAGGCGGTGGATCCCGGTACCAGCGGCGGGATGATCTGGGTGCCCGGTACGGCGGCCATGTTCAGGTACACGTTGAGGTAGTCGCCCTTGATGCCGGTCATCACCTCGTCGGTGAACGGGTAGGTCAGCAGCACCTGGAGCGAGTCGGGCAGATCGGCGCCCGCGTCGGCGAGGGCCTTCAGGGTGGGCGCGAGGGCCTTCAGGTCGGCGACCATGTCGTCCTTGCTGGCGTTGACGGTGGAGACGGCGACGCCGGACAGCGTGTCGAGGGAGCGGAGCATCGTCAGCAGGGCGCCGCGCTGCTCGTCCAGGGTCTTCAGGCCCGGTGAGAGGCCGGTGAGGACGGTCTGTACGTCGGTCTTGCGGTGGGCGAGGGTGGCGGCGAGCCGGTTGACGCTGTCGAGGGCGTCGGTGATGTCGTCGCGGTGCTGGTCGAGGTCCGTGACGAGGGTGTTGACGCGCTGGAGCATGGAGCGGACCTGGGGTTCGCGGCCGCCCAGGGCGGTGTTCAGTTCCCGGGTGATGGTCTTGAGCTGGTTGACGCCGCCGCCGTTGAGCAGCAGGGACAGCGCGCCGAAGACCTCCTCGACCTCGGTGTTGCGGCCGGTGCGCGAGACGGGGATGACGCTGCCGTCGGTGAGGTGCGTGGTGCTGGTGTCCTTGGCGGGGGCGACGAGCTGGACGTACTTCTCGCCGAGCAGGCTGGACTGCTCCAGGCGGGCGCCGGCGTCGGAGGGCAGCCGCACATCGCCGTTGATCTTCATGGTGACGCGGGCCTTCCAGCCGTCGAGGCTGATGGCGGTGACCCGGCCGACGGCGACGTCGTCGACCTTGACGGCGGCCTGCGGGACGAGGCTGAGGACGTCGTCGAGTTCGGCGGTGACGATGTAGGGGTGGGACCCGAGGTCGGCGCCGCCGGGCAGCGGCAGGTCCTCGATGCCGTCGAAGCGGGGCGCGTCGACGGAGAACGCGCCGAAGGCCAGGGCGAAGCCGAGGGCCAGGGCGACGAGTCCGCCCACGGAGACGCCCAGGGCCGCGCCGCCCCTGCGGATGGAGCGCATCATCGCTCCCCCTTCCCCGCGGCGCCGTCCGTGGCCGCGGCGCCGCCGGTGGCGGGCAGCGGCAGCAGCGGGCCGCCCATGCTGATCTCGTTGAGGTTGGCCCGGCCGTCGAGGCTGCGGTGGTCGGGGTCGTAGGCGCCCACGACGTTGCTCGCGGCCAGCGGCGCGACGTCCAGGGCCTCGGCGAGCGAGGCCCGCTGCCGTACCAGGGTCTGGGTGAGGGGCACCAGCTTGTCGACGTTCTTCTTCAGTTCGCCCCGGTTGTCCTGGATGAACTGCTTGACCTGTCCGAGGGCCTTGCCGAGTTCGGCGAGCGCTCCGGCGAGGTCGTTCTTGTTGTCGGCGAAGAAGCTGACGACGGTGTCCAGGCGCTCCTGGGCGGTGCGGACGTCGGCGTCCTTGTCCTTGAGCATGGTGGTGAAGGTCTGGAGCCTGCCGAGGCTGGCGAACAGGTCGTCGCTGGAGCCGTTGAGCGTCTTGGCGGCCTTGCCGAACTGCTCGATGCTGTCGCCGATGGCCTTGCCGTTGCCGTTCAGGTTGGCCGCGCCGGTCTTCAGCAGGTCGGACAGGGCGCCGGTGGAGTTGGCGCCGTCGGGGCCGAGCGCCTTGCTGAGGTCGGTGAGGGAGGCGTAGAGCTGGTCGATCTCGATGGGGGTGCGGTTGCCGGAGGCGGGCAGCACGGCCCCGTCGGAGAGGGCCGCCCCGGACCGGTAGGCGGGGGTGAGCTGCACGAACCGGTCGGCGACGACGCTGGGCGCCACGATCACGGCGTGCGCGCCCTTGGGGACCTGGATGCCGTCGTCGAGTTCGAGTTCGACCCGCACCTGGGTGCCCTGCGGCCGCACGGACGTCACCTCGCCCGCCCGCACGCCGAGGATGCGCAGGTCGGAGCCTGCGTAGATGCCGACCGCGCGGTCGAAGTAGGCGGTGACGCGGGTGCCGCCGGAGTCCAGGACGCGGGCGACGGCGAGGCCGGCCGCGACGACCACCAGGGCGACGGCCGCGGCGAGGAGTCTGCTGCGCTTGCTCATCACTGACCGCTCCCCCGGTTCTGCGCGGACTGCTCGGGCGGCATGCATCCGGTGGCGGGCTGGGACCCGGCGGGCAGGTAGTCGCGCGGGACGACTCCGCACAGATAGCTGTCGAACCAGCGTCCGTTGCCGAGGGTGTTGCCGACGAGCCGGTAGTACGGGCCGACCAGGGCGAGGGTCCGGTCGAGCTGGGTGTTGTTCGCGGCCAGTACGTCGGTGACGCGGCCGAGTGCCTTTAGGGTGGGCCCGAGCTGTTTGTCGTTGTCCTGGACGAGGCCGCTGAGCTGGGTGGCGAGTGCCCTGCTGCCGGTGAGCAGGGCGCGGATGGCGTCGCGGCGGTCCTGGAGCTCGCCGAGCAGGGAGCCGCCGTCCTCGATGAGTGTCTCGAAGCTGGACTTCTTGTCCTTCAGGGTCTGGGTGAAGCGGGCGCTGCCCTTCAGGAGCTGGGAGAGTTCGGCGTCGCGCTTGGAGACCGACCTGGACAGGGCGGACAGGCCGGTGGCGGCGTTGCGCACGGCGGGCGGCGAGTCCTTGAAGGTCTGCGAGATGGTCTCGAAGCTCTTGGCGAGCTGCTGGGTGTCGATCTCGTCCACGGTGGAGCTGAGGTCCTGGAACGCCTGGGTGACGTCGTAGGGCGAGGTGGTGCGGGAGAGCGGGATGCGGTCGCCGGGGTCCTGGCGGTCGGTGCCCAGCGGGTCGAGCGCCAGGTACTTGTCGCCGAGCAGGGTCTTGATGGCGATGGCGGCGGTGGTGCGGTCGCCGATCCAGGCGTTCTTGGTCTCGAAGGTGACCTTCACCCTGCCGCGGTCCAGGGCGACCCCGGTGACCTTGCCGACCTTGACGCCGGCGATGCGCACCTCGTCGCCCTTGTCGAGTCCGGCGGCCTCGCTGAAGTCGGCGCTGTAGGTGGTGCCGCCGCCGATGAGGGGCAGCCGGTCGGCGTTGTAGGCGAAGACGGTGAGCAGGGCCAGCAGGAACAGTCCGACCAGGGCGACGGCGATCGGGTTGCGTTCCTTGACGGGCTTGAACAGGGGCCGGCGGGCGCGGCGCGGTGCGGCGTCCCGCTCGACGGGGCGGGGGCGGTTCAGGAGGGTCATGCGCCGCACCTCGGTTCCGTGACGGCGATGCCGGTGGGCGGCTTCGAGCCGTCGGAGGTGCTGACTCCGCTCACGCGCGCCTCGCAGAGGTAGAGGTTGAACCAGGATCCGTAGGAGGACAGCCGGGCCAGGGCGGTCATCTTGGCGGGGCTCTTGGCCAGGAAGTCCTGGATCTGCCCGGTGGCGTCGCCCAGGTTGCCGGAGAGCCGGCCCAGTTCGCGGATGTCCTGCTTGAGGGGGGCGCGTCCGTCCTGGAGGAGTCCTGCGGTGACGGTGGTCAGATCGCCCATGGCGGCGACGGCCCGGCCCAGCGGCTTGCGGTCGTCGTTGAAGCCGCTGACGAGCCGGCGGAGGGTGTCGACGAGGGTGTCGAAGCCGGCCTCGCGTTCGTTGAGGGTGGTCAGCACGGTGTTGAGGTTCTTCACCACGGCGCCGATGACCTGGTCCTTGGCGGCGACGGTGGTGCTGAGCGAGCCGATGTGCCGGATCAGGCTGTCGACGGTGCCGCCCTCGCCCTGGAGGACCTGCACGATCGAGCCCGCGAGTTCGTTGACGTCCTTCGGGGAGAGCCCTTCGAACAGCGGCTTGAAGCCGTTGAAGAGCAGCGTCAGGTCGAGGGCGGGCGCGGTGTGGTCCAGCGCGATGGTGTCGCCGGCCCCGAGGGTGCCGCCGATGTCGCCGCTGCCCTGGTCGAGGGCGATGTAGCGCTGGCCGACCATGTTGAGGTATTTCACGGCGGCCGTCGTGGAGCGGGGCAGGGTGCGGTCGTCGCGGACGCTGAAGGTGATCTGGGCGGTGCGCCGGTTCACCACGCGGATGTCGGTGACCTCGCCGACCTTCACCCCGGATACGCGCACGCTGTCGCCGTCGACGAGTCCGGTGACGTCGGTGAACAGCGCCTTGTAGGAGCGGGTGCCGTCGCCGACGCCCCGGTTGGCGACGCTCAGTCCGAGGACGGTGGTGGCCAGCGCGGTGACCAGGACGAAGACGAGGGACTTCAGCACGGGGCCGGTCAGCGGGCGGCGCCGGGTGTGCGCGCTGCGCGGGGACGTCATTTCAGGGTCACCTCCGCGCCGCGCAGGGCGGGACCGGCGAGCAGGCTGCTCCAGTCGGGCAGGTCGGCGGACGGCTTGCCGGTGGCCGGGGCGAGGAGCTCCTTGACGAGGTCGTTCTCCTGCGCAGAGTTGGCGGGTCCGAGGTCCTGCCGCGCGGTGGCCGCGACCTGTGCGGCGGGCCGCGCGGGTACGCCGAGGTAGGGCACCGGGTAGCAGTGCGGGCCGCCGGAGGCGTCGTAGGAGGGGGTGTCGCGGCCGGGGACGTAGGCGCCGCGCGAGGGGACGGTGGTGACGTCGACGTGCAGGCCGGGCCGGTCGGTGCCCTTGCCGAGGGCCTTGTCCATCCGGGGCACGAAGTCGGCGAGGGTGCGCAGGGTGCACGGGAAGGACGAGGAGTACTCGGAGAGCAGCCGCAGGGTGGGCTTGGAGGTCGCGCTGAGCCGGATGATGTTGTCCTTGTTCTGCCGCAGGAAGGAGGTCAGGTCCTCGGCGGTGCGGGTGGTGGCGCCGAGGGTGCCGGCCAGGTCGGCGTCCTTCTCGGCCAGGGTGCCGGTGGTGGTGGTGAAGTCGGTGAGCGCGGTGACGATGTCCGGGGCCGCGTCGGCGTAGACCTGGCTGACCTTGACGAGTTCCTTCAGATCGCGGTTGAGGGCGGGCAGGTCCGGGTTGAACTCCTTCAGGTGCGCGTCGAGTTGCGTGAGCGTGTCGCCGAGTTTCGCGCCCCGGCCCTGGAGCGCCTGGGAGACGGCGGACAGGGTGGCGGAGAGCTTCTGCGGCTGGACGGCGGTCAGCATGGGCAGCACGTTGTCCAGCACCTGCTGGAGTTCGACGGCGTTGGCCGAGCGGTCCTGCGGGATGGTCGCGCCGGCGGTCAGCGGGGTGGAGGAGGGGTGCGCGGGCGGGACCAGGGCGACGAACCGGGCGCCGAACAGGGTGGTGGGCAGCATCTGCGCGCTCACGTCGGAGGGGATGTCGCTCAGGACGCCGGGCCGCAGCGCGAGGGTGAGCCGGGCACCGTGGTCGGTGGGTTCGATGGAGCGGACCTCGCCGACGACGACGCCGCGCAGCTTCACCTCGGCGCCCAGGTGCATCTCGTTGCCGACGCTGCCGGTCTCCACGACGACCGGGTCGGAGTCGGTGAACTGCTTGTCGTAGACGGCGACGGCGAGCCAGATCAGCAGGGCGGGCACCACGAGGAACACCACCCCGGCCAGCCTCTGGCTCAGTGTGCCGGTGCTGGGTCTGCTCATCTCACCCCGCCACCTTCACGGTCGTCGTGGCGCCCCACAGGGCCAGCGAGAGGAAGAAGTCGGTGACGCCGATCAGCACGATGGCGTTGCGCACCGAGCGGCCCACGGCGACGCCGACACCGGCGGGGCCGCCGGTGGCGCGGTAGCCGTAGTAGCAGTGGGCGATGATCACCATCACGCTGAAGATGAGCACCTTCAGCACGGACAGCAGGACGTCCGTGGGCGACAGGAACAGCCCGAAGTAGTGGTCGTAGGTGCCCCGGGACTGGCCCTTGAACAGGACGGTGACGTAGCGGGAGGCCAGGTAGGAGGAGAGCAGCCCGATCGCGTAGAGCGGGATGATCGCGACGACCCCGGCGATGATGCGGGTGGTGACCAGGTAGGGCAGGGAGCGGATGCCCATGCCTTCGAGGGCGTCCACCTCCTCGTTGATGCGCATGGCGCCGAGCTGGGCGGTGAAGCCGGCGCCGACCGTCGCGGACAGCGCGAGCCCGGCCACCAGCGGGGCGATCTCGCGGGTGTTGAAGTAGGCGGAGACGAACCCGGTGAACGCGGCGGTGCCGATCTGGTCCAGGGCGGCGTAGCCCTGGAGGCCGACGACGGTCCCGGTGAACAGGGTCATCGCGATCATCACGCCGATGGTGCCGCCGATGACGCCGAGGCCGCCGGTGCCGAAGACGACCTCGGCGAGCAGCCGCTGCACCTCCTTGAGGTAGCGGCGCAGGGTGCGCGGGATCCACAGCAGGGAGCGCAGATAGAACAGGAGCTGGTCGCCGGAGCGGTCGAGCCAGACGAGCGGGGAGGCCACGGCCTCAGCCTCCCTTCGGCGGGACGATCTGGAGGTAGACGCCCGTCATCACCATGTTGACGAAGAAGAGCAGGAGGAAGGTGATGACGACGGACTGGTTGACGGCGTCGCCCACGCCCTTGGGGCCGCCGCGCGGGTTGAGCCCGCGGTAGGCGGCGACGATGCCCGCGATGAACCCGAAGACGAGCGCCTTGAGTTCGCTGACGTACAGGTCGGGGAGCTGGGCGAGCGAGGAGAAGCTGGACAGGTAGGCGCCGGGGGTGCCGTCCTGGAGGTACACGTTGAAGAAGTAGCCGCCGAGGATGCCGACCACGGAGACCAGTCCGTTGAGCAGGACGGCCACGCCCATGGCGGCGAGCACGCGCGGGACGACCAGGCGCTGCACCGGGGAGACGCCCATGACCTCCATGGCGTCCAGCTCCTCGCGGATGGTGCGCGAGCCGAGGTCGGCGCAGATGGCGGAGCCGCCGGCGCCGGAGATCAGCAGGGCCACGATGAGCGGGCTGGCCTGCTGCACCACGGCGAGCACGCTGGCGCCGCCGGTGAAGGACTGCGCGCCGAGCTGCTGGGTGAGCGAGCCGACTTGGAGGGCGATCACCGCGCCGAACGGGATGGACACGAGGGCGGCGGGCAGGATGGTGACGCTGGCCAGGAACCAGAACTGCTCGATGAACTCGCGGAACTGGAAGGGCCGTCTGAAGATGGCCCGGCCGACCTCCGCCGCGAGTGCGAAGAGCCGGCCGGTCTGCCGCAGGGCACCGGTGATCACGAGCCGCTCCCGCCGGTGGGCAGCGTGAGACCGGCCGTGCCCGAGGCGGCGTAGGTGCGCTCGATGGCGGCGCGGGCGGCGGGCGGCAGCCGGTCGAGCATTCCCAGGACCCGTTCGCGGCGCCGCAGGACGGCGCGGCGCGGCGGCAGTCCGGGGGACGGTTCGAGCTGCGGGACGATCTCGCGCGGTCCGTCCGGCTCCGGCAGGGCGGCGGCCTCGGCGGCGAGGGTGGCGGCGTCCTTCTCCTCGGACATGCCGATGGGCCCCTCGCGCCGGGCGGCGAGGAACTGGGCGACCACGGGTTCGTCGCTGGTGAGCAGCACCTCGCGGGGCCCGAAGGTGACCAGTTCGCGCCGGAAGAGCATGCCCATGTTGTCCGGGACGGTGGCGGCGATGTCGAGGTTGTGGGTGACGATCAGCATCGTCGCGTCGATCTGCGCGTTCAGGTCGATCAGCAGCTGCGAGATGTAGGCGGTGCGCACCGGGTCCAGGCCGGAGTCCGGTTCGTCGCACAGGATGATCTGCGGGTCCAGGACCAGCGCGCGGGCCAGCCCGGCGCGTTTGCGCATGCCGCCGCTGATCTCGCCGGGCAGCTTGCCCTCGGCGCCGAGCAGGCCGACGACCTCGATCCGCTCCATGACGACGCGGCGGATCTCGGACTCCTTCTTGCGGGTGTGCTCGCGCAGCGGGAAGGCGATGTTGTCGAAAAGGGACATGGAGCCGAAGAGGGCACCGTCCTGGAACATGAGGCCGAAGAGTTTCCGGGTCTCGAAGATGTCGCGTTCCGGGCCGTTGACCATGTCCACCCCATTGATGAGGACACGGCCGTGCTCCGGCTTGAGGAGCCCGATGAGCGACTTCAGGAAGACGGTCTTTCCGGTTCCGGAGGGCCCCAGCATCACACTGACTTCCCCGGCCGGAAGGGTGAGGGTCACATCCTGCCAGATGTTCTGCTTGCCGAAGGACTTGGTCAGACCCTCGACCACCACTTCGATTCCCATATCACCTCCGACAAGGGTGGGTCAGGTGTGCACCGAGGAGCGCACGTTAAGTCGGTGCACGGTTCACTGACAATAGGCGGGCACCGGGTTCCTGCCGCGCTTCCCGTCTTTGTCACCGCGCAGACAAAAAGCGGCCCGGCACTTGTCTCCGACAGACAGGGCAGGGCCGCGCGCCTCCGGGGGGACTGGATCCGCGGGCCCTGCCTGCGGACGTCCGGACCCGAAGGAGGGCAAGGGCCGGAAATCGCCCGTCGTGTCTCCGGCCGGCGGTGGGCCACCGACCTGGAGATCAGCGCCGTACCCGGCACGTTACGGCCCGGTAACCTCGGCAGGCAAGAGCGGATTCTGACTTTTCGACGACATTCTCTTCGGCCATCCCGGGCCTGTCAGAGCGCCTATAAAAAGAGGCCCCCGATTTATCATCGCGCTGCGTGTCGGACGCCCCGGAAGGCGTTCGGTGCGGCACATTCCGGACTTCTCGCCCGCATCGGCGGGGCGGACCGGGGACGAATCGGCCTTAGCAGCGGATGACTAAGGCCGCGCGCCGACTGCTCACCCACTGGACAGATGATTGCCCTTTTCAAAGAATCATGGTCGGCGGCATTGTTCGGCCAAGTTTCCCGCAAGTAACGTCGGTGCTCGCGATCGAGGTTTTCCGATCCCCCGGACCGCACGACTCCCGCTCCATCCGTTCCGCGGCGGTCCGTCTCTGCCGGTCAATCCACGAGGAGAGTCCCAGAGCCATGAAGAAGTCCATCAGAAGGATCGCCGTCGTGGCGGGCGCGGGCGCGGCAGCGTTCGGCATCGCCGTCGCCCCCGCCTCCGCGAACGCGTCCACCGTCTGGACCGTCAGCCCGACGCCGTCCAACTTCACGGCGACCAACAGCGGGAACATCGTGCTCACCGCCAACATCCCGATGACGTGTACGACGTCGGGCGCGTCGGGCACCATGGCGAGCGCCACCGGCAACCCCGCGTCGGTCGCCGACATCACCGCCATCAACTTCGGCACCACGGCGTCCCCGTGCACCAGCATCCTGGGTGCCGTCACCGCCACCCCGATCGGGACCTGGCACGTCGTCGCGCAGGACTACACCGCCGCGACAGGCGTCACCAAGGGCTACGTCGGCAGCGTCCAGGCGAACGTGGTCGCGGGCGCCTGCCACTTCACCGTGGCGGGCAAGGCGTCCGGCACGTACACCAACTCCACCGGCATCCTGGCGGTCAACAGCGTCGCCGGTGACCTGGCCGTCACCGCGGCCAGCGGGTGCGGCACGGTCGTCACCACCGCGACCAAGCCCACCTTCAAGGGCAACTACGCCGTGAAGGTGACCGGCACCAGCACCATCCCGACGATCGTCGGCTCCAACCCGTAAGACGCCCGCCGTTCGCAACCGCCCGTCCGGGACACCCCTGGCCGGGCGGTTGCGGCCGGTTCGGCGCCCCTGTCCGTGAACGACCCGAGTGGAGCAGCAGATGACAGGCCCCCGTGCAGCCGAGCGGTGGACCCGGCGGGTCCGGGTCCGGGGCGCGACGACCGCCGCGTTCGTCGTGCTCGCCGCCATGGTCCCCGCCGCCGTCGCCGCGGCCGGGACCCAGCAGGTGGACACGGCACTGCCCTATGTGTGCGCCTTCCCGTCCGGGCACCAGCAGCCGGCGACGGTACGGGTCACGGCGGCGTTCCCGGACCGGGCGGCACCGCGCCGGACGATCCGGCCCACGGATGTCACCACCACGGTGGAGCTGCCGGCCGCCGCCGTGGCGGAACTGGGCGCTCCCGAGAGCGCCGAGGTGCGGGCCGCGACCCGGCTGAGCGTCGGCGTCACGCAGAACACCGCCTCGGCGCAGGCGACCTGGCGCGGCACCGCAGAGCCCGCCGCCGTGCCCGGCTCCGGGCCGCTCACGCTGACCGCCACCGGCGACGTGCCCTCGATGACCGCGCAGAGCGCCGGCGATCTGACGCTGACGGCCCAGGGTCTCGACATCGACCTGGCGGTGTCCCCGGCGGACGCCACGGCCACCGCCCCGCCCCCGGTCACCCTGCGGTGCACCCTGGGCGAGGACGCGCCCGGCAAGGGGCTGCTGGCCACCGTGCCGGTGGACGGTCCGACGGCGGATCACTCCGGTGCGCCCTCCGGCTCCCCCGGCGGGCCGTCCACCGGGCCCTCCGGCTCCGGCGCCCCGTCGGCGCCGTCCTCGGCCGCCGGGCGCTCCGCCGCGCCGGACGGCAACCCGCAGAGCGACCGGGCCCCGAAGCTCACCGGCAGCCTCTCCGATGCCACCACCGGCGGCACGAACGCCCCGCCGTGCCGCTTCGACGCCGGGCACCCCGCGGACGAGATGTCGCTGAACAGCTACATCACCGGCTACGCCAACGTACGCAAGCAGAAGGGCGCGTCGCTGATCCCGGTGTCCTGCGCGCTGATCGAGCAGGGCCAGCCGGACTTCCAGTTCCCCGAGGACGGCGGCCCGGCGGTCATCACCCAGCACTCCGACGGTCAGCTCTCCTACCAGGGCAAGCAGCAGACCCCGCCGTTCAAGGCCACCTTCCTGACCTTCGACTTCGCCCCGGCCACGGCCACCATGGTGCTGGAGGAGACGGGTCCGCTGTCCATCGACTCCCGCGGCGAGATGGACATGACGACCTTCTACACCACGATGGACACCTACATCCGGGTCCCGCTGGTGCTCAGGGTCACCTCCCTGACCGTCAACGGCACTCCCCTCGACGTCGGTTCGTCCTGCCGGACCCGCACCTCGCTCAGCTCGGCCGACCCGGACCCGGCCAAGCACCCCGGCGACCACCTGGTGCTGCACGGCAGGGGCGAGTACGCGCTGGGCGAGCCGGCCACCGGCTACATCCTGCTCTCGGGCGGCCCGCTGACCGGCGAGACGACGATCCCCGCGTTCACCGGCTGCGGCGCGGGCGGCGAGGACCTCGACGGCCTGCTGACGGCCTCGGTCTCCGGGCCGGGCAACTACATCAAACAGATCCAGGGCCAGACCTGCGGCCAGGCCAATCCGGTCGAGGGCCAGTGCACCAAGGACCTGGAGCCGGCGCAGATCCCGGTGCCCGAACGCTGACCCGCCGTCCGCCGCGCTCGCCCGGCACCCCCGGCACCCTGAACTCCCCTTCTCCGCACTCGTCCCCCGTACTCCCATGGAAGGCCATGCCATGAACCGGTTGTCCCGCCGCACCAGACTCGCCGCCACGACCGTCACCGTGCTCGGCACCGCCCTCGGCTCCTTCGCGGCCATGGGCACGGCCACCGCCGCGACCACCCAGCTGAACGGCGAGTGGGGGCCCTTCACCCGCTGTCCGGTGGGCGCCTCCGCGATGCTCGCCGCCGACGGTCTGGTCCAGACCCCGCAGTGCGTGGTGTCCACCTCGGCCGGCGGCTCCATCAAGCTGGGCAACACCACGGTGACGACGGGCCGGACCGAGCTCCAGATCGGGGTGGTGCAGAACGCGGACGGCACCAGCTCGGTGGTGGCCCCGCCGACCGGGGCGCTCATCGCCGACTCCGCGACCGTGCCCGGCGGTCTGCTCGGCCTGATGTGCCCGAGCAACATCCCCGCCGTCACGGCCATCTGCAACCAGATCGCCGACAGCAGCCTCAACAAGATCACGGCCACCGTGGAGTCCGTGGGCGCGCCCCACGACTTCAACCAGACCGCGGGCATCCTCACCGACGAACCGATCGTCGCCATCCCGGTCCGCGTCCACCTGCAGAACCCGTTCCTCGGCTCCAACTGCTACATCGGCACCAAGTCGAACCCGATCGTGCTGCGCCCGCACAACGTGAACCTGCCCGACTTCGGCATGACCTTCTTCAAGGGCGACGGCACCCTCGCCGACGACGGCGACATGAGCCGGATCAACCTCACCGGCGCCACCCAGAACGACAGCACCTTCGCGGTGCCCGGCGCCAGCGGCTGCGGACTCGGCCTGCTCGGGCTGATCGACGCGGCCGTCAACCTCAAGACGGGCCTGCCCTCGGCCGCCGGGAAGAACAGCGTCACCCTGAACAACGCCCAGACCTACCTGGCCGGTCTGAACGCACCCGGTGCCGCCGCCCCCGACGCGGGCAAGATCCTCTCGCAGAACTGGAACTCCGCCGTCAAGTAATGGCCGTACGGCGGCGATTATCAGCCGTCCCGGCCGGCCGCGCCGGTGCCTCGGCACCAAAGTGTGTCCAACCTGTGTACGGATCAAGGAAGTTGATTTAGCTTCACCTTTCACACAGGTCTGCACCTGGACCGGCCGCCTGTCACGCCCCGCGACGGCGGGTGACAGACGGCCGGTTCCCCACCGGGCGCGTCGGAAGAGCAAGGGACGACCAACTCATGCCTTCACCCGTACGGACACCGGAGGTCGGTGAACCGCTCGACCCCCTGCCCAAGGAGTTCGCGGCCTTCATGCGTCCGGAATTACCCGGACTCATGAAGGAGATACGCATCGAGGTCACCCGCGCCTACCCGGTCTACGGCCGACTGCTCAACGGCCCCAACGCGGACGCCATCCGGCAGGGCGTCGAACAGGCCCTGTCCGCGTTCGTGGACCGGGTCGCCGAGCCCGGCAAGAACTCCGCCCTGCGCGACGAGCTGCTGCGCAAGTTCGGGCGCGTCGAGGCGTACGAGGGCCGCGAACTGGACACGCTCCAGGGGGCGTACCGGCTCGGCGCCCGGATCGCGCTGCGCCGGGCCAAGGCCGTGGGCCGCCAGTACAACCTGTCGCCCACGGTCATCCTGGCCTTCGCCGACGCCCTGTTCGCCTACGTGGAGGAGCTGGAGGCGGTCTCCCGCGAGGGCTACGTCGAGGTGCAGTCGCGGGCCTCCTCCGAGGTCTCGGCGCTGCGCAGACAGCTGCTGCACCTGATCCTGGCCGCTCCGCCGCTGCCCCAGTCGACCGTGTCCGGGCTGTGCGAGGCCGCCGCCTGGACGCTGCCCTCCCATGTCACCCTGGTCGCCCTGCGCTCCCCCGCGCCCGACCATGTGGAGGCGGGCCTCGCCGGGGACGTCCTCGCCGATCTGGACATCCCCCAGCCGCATCTGCTCGTCCCGGGCGAACTGACCGCCGAGCGCCTGGCGATGCTCGACTCGGCGCTCGGCGGCACACACGCCGTGGCGGGCCTGACCGTGCCGCTCACCCAGGCCGCCGACTCCATCCGCTGGGCGCGGCGGGTGCTCCAGCTGATCGACGAGGGCGTCGTCGCCGACGCTCCGCTGGTCCGCTGCGAGGACCATCTGGTGACCCTCTGGCTGCTGTCCGACCCGCCGCTGGTCTCCCACCTGGCGGCCAGGGAACTCGCCCCGCTGGACGGGCTGCCCGCAAGCCGCCGCGACCGGCTCGTGGAGACGCTGCGCGTGCACGTCTCCACCCGGGCGCCGGCGGAACAGGTCGGCGAGATCCTCGGTGTGCACGCCCAGACCGTCCGCTACCGGCTGCGGAACCTGGACGCCCGCCTCGGCGACCGCCTCGCCGACCCCGGCCACCGCTTCGCCCTGGAAGCCGCCCTGCGCTCCCTGCACCTGCGCGACGGCGCCAAGGAGTGACGTACGCGGGCCCGACGGGAAAGAACCCGCACCCCGCCGCGTACCCCTGACCCACCCAGCAGAAAGCCCCGCGCCCTACACACCGACCCGCCCGGACGACACGACACACACCGCCGCACACCGCGCCCGCCGAGGCCGCGGGACGTCATCGCCGCGCGCACCGGGCCGGACAGACGGAGAACCGGACGCCGTCGCGCACCGGGCCATGCGGGGAGAGGCCCCGCGCGCCCGCGCGCACCGCTCGCACCCAGCGGGAAGCCGCGCCCTCGCGCACCGCGCCCGCCGGGGTCCGGGGCACCCCCGTCGCGCGCCGGGGCGGGGCGGTCAGGTGGGGTCCGGGCCGCGGGTGTAGCGTGCCCTGGCCGCCAGGAGGGCCGCGGCGTAGAGCGCCAGGACGGCGGTGAGCAGCAGGTAGTACTCGCCCGGCAGGGCGGTCAGGCCGAGCGGCGGGCCCAGCGGGGAGGGTGGCAGGGTCAGGCCGATGGCGGCGAGCGCGCCCGCCGCCCACACGACGGGGCCGGGTCGGCCGGCCCCGGCCGTCCGGCGGCCGACCCGCAGCAGCACCATCACCAGCGCCTGGGTGAGCAGGTTCTCGGTGAACCAGCCGGAGTGGAACACCGCCTCGTCGTCCCCGGTCCCCGGGCCGTGCAGGGTGAGCGCGAGGACGGCGAAGGTCGCCAGGTCGGCGACGGCGTTCAGCGCGCCGAAGCCGGTGATGAAGCGCAGCAGGTCCCGCGGGTCCAGCACGGCGGGGCGCCGCAGGACCGCCGGATGCGGCCGGTCGTGGGCGAAGGCGAGCTGGGCCGCGTCGAAGCACAGGTTCTGGATGAGGACCTGCGCGGGGAGCATCGGCAGGAAGGGCAGCAGCAGCCCGGCCGAGAGCATCGCGAGCACATTGCCGAGGTTGGACGACAGGGTGACGCGCAGATAGGTGGCGATGTTGTCGCCCGCGTGCCGCCCGGCGGCGACGGCGTGCGCGACGGCGGTGAGGTCCTTGCGCGCGAGCACCACGTCCGCGCTCTCCCGGGCCACGTCGGCGGCGTCCCGGGGCGCGATGCCGACGTCGGCGGCGCGCAGCGCGGGCAGGTCGTTGACGCCGTCGCCGAGGAAGCCCACGGTGTGTCCGGCCCGGCGCAGCGCCCGGGTGATCCGGGCCTTGTGCTCGGGGGTGCAGCGCGCGAAGACGGTCGTACGCCCGGCCGCGGCGGCGAGTTCGCCGTCGGTGAGGGCGTCGACGCGGTCGGCGGTGAGCACGGCGTCCGGCTCGACGGGTATCCCGAGGTCGAGGCAGGCGCGCACGGCCGTGCCCGGATGGTCGCCGGTGAGCACCTTGACGGTGACGCCCCGGTCGGTGAGGACCCGCAGCGCGTCGGCGGCGGTGGGCGCCAGCGCGTCGCGCAGGGTGACCAGGCCGCGGAAGGTGAGCCCGCGGACGTCGGCGGGTGTGTAACCGCGCGAGCGGGCCGGGCGTTCGGCGGTGGCGACGGCCAGCACCCGCGCCCCGCGCCCGGCGTGCCGGACGGCGAGGCCGGACAGCTCCGCGCGCTCCTCCTCGTCGAGCGCGCAGCGCTCCAGGACCGCCTGGACATCGCCCTTGACGACCAGGGTGTGGCGGCCGAGCCGTCCGGGGGTCCGGATGACGGCGGTGGCCAGGCGGTGCGCGGGGGCGAAGGCGAGGGCCGCCGTGCCCTCGTACGCGGTGAGCGCGTCCTCGTCGGCCGCGTCGAGGATGGCCTCGTCGAGGGCGTCGGGTTCGGGCAGGTCGGCGAGTTGCAGCGTCCACCAGGCGTTGACGGCGGCCCAGTGCAGCACCTCGGGGTCGTCGCGGCCGTCCGGACCGAGGGCGCGGTCGAGGACCGGGCGGTCCTGGGTCAGGGTGCCGGTCTTGTCCAGGCACAGCACGTCGACGGCGCCGACGTCGTGCAGGGCGGGCAGCCGTTTGACGATCACGCCGTGCGCGCGGGCCAGCAGCGAGGCGCCCCTGGCCAGGCACAGGGTGACGAGGACCGGCAGCATCTCCGGGCTCAGCCCGACCGCCACCGCCACCGCGAACGGCAGGGTCTCCAGGCCGCGTCCGCGCAGCGCCGCGTTCGCGGTCAGCACCAGCGGCGGGGTGAGCAGCATGAAGCGGATGAGGATCCAGGAGATCCCGTGCACGGACCGGTCGAAGGCGCTCGCGGCGGGCCGGGCCCCGGCGCGGTCGTGGGCGGCGGCGAAGCGGACGTGCGGGCCGGTCGCGGTGACGACCGCCGTGGCGCCGCCGGAGGCCACGCTGCTGCCCAGGAAGCAGAGCTGCGGCTGTTCCAGCACCCCGCCGCCCGGTTCCGGCGGCAGATCGTCGGCGGTCTTGGCGACGGGCGCGGACTCCCCGGTCAGCGCGGCCTGGTGCACGGTGAGGCCGCTCGACCGCAGCAGTCGTACGTCGGCGGGGACGACGTCGCCGGGCCCGAGCCGGATGACGTCGCCGGGCACCAGCTCGGCCACGGGTGTCTCGCGGGCGACCGGTACCCCGGCCCCGGCCCCGGCCCCGTCGTCATCCCCGTCCTCGCGCCGGACCACCGTGGCGGTGGTGGCGACCAGTTCGCGCAGCGCGGCGGCGGAGCGGTCGGCCCGGTGCTCGCCGGAGGCCCGCAGGGCGCAGCTGACCACGACGAGCAGCAGGATCACCGCGGCGGTGCCCCAGGCGAGGACGGCGGCGGAGACCAGTCCGAGGCAGCCGAGCACGGCGGTGAACGGATCGCGCAGGCTGCGGACGAACAGGCGCGGCCAGGACGCCTCGCGCCGGGCCGGGACGGTGTTCTCGCCCAGCAGCGCCAGCCGCTGCGCGGCCTGGGCCTCGGTCAGCCCGCGGGGGCCGCTGTCCAGCCCGCGCAGCACCTCCAGGACGGTGGGCACGGGACGCCCCGGCGCCCATCCGGGCGGGGCCGCCGTCAGGATGGGCCGCCCCTGGTCCCCGTCCTGCCGCCGGCCCGGCGCCGCGCTGGTCTCAGCCACCGGTCCCGCGCAGCGCGCGCACGGGCGCCGCGGAGGTGCGGGAGCGCGCGGTCAGCTGCCCGACCATCACCCGTACGACGGTGACGACGTCCGGGTCGTCCACGTAGTACACCTGTCTACGGCCCTCGCGGCGCGAGCGCACCAGACCGGCGAGCTTCAGCTTGGCCAGGTGCTGGCTGACCGCGGGCAGCGCGCCGCCCACCCGGTCGGCGAGATGGGTGACGTCGCTCTCGCCCTGGGACAGCGCCCACATCAGGTGCAGCCGCGCCGAGGAGGCGAGCAGCCCGAACGCGGCCGCCGCGGAGGCCAGCACCTCGGCGGGCGGGTCCTCGAATCCCCCGGCGTTCCCCGTCACAGCGCTCTCCCGTCCGCCCGTCACCGTCCACCGCGTATGCGCCCACCAGTGTAGGTGTCCGCCGGGCCGCCGCGGGCCGCCGCGCCCCCGGGGTCCGGTGCGCGGTACGGCGTGGAGGTGGTTCGAGAGTTGCGCAATCCGCCCACCGAGGTGACCGGGCACGCTTTGCGCGGGCCTGTTCCCGTCGCCTGCCTGGAAGCGCTGTTGGCGGTAGTTCGAGCGTGCCTCTAGGCTTGCGCAATCACGCAAGCGGAACATCTGGAGCGGAACAGCGGACCGTGCGGCCACCGGGCCGGGCGGACCGCCGCGACCCGACTCGTCTGGAGGACGACAACGTGGGCGTCATCAGCTGGATCATCCTCGGCCTGCTCGCCGGGGCGATCGCCAAGATCCTGCTGCCCGGCCGCGACCCGGGCGGCCTGATCGGCACGACCCTCATCGGCATCGCGGGCGCCTTCGTCGGCGGCTGGCTCTCCGCCCGCTTCCTCGACCGCCCGGTGGAGAAGCACTTCTTCGACCTGCCCACCTGGGGTGCCGCGATAGGCGGTTCCCTGGTGCTGCTGGCCCTCTACCGGCTGCTGTTCGGCAACTCGCGGGACTGACCGGGGGTTTATCGGGGTTCACCGGGGTTCACCGGGGTTCACCGGGCCGGAGCGCCCGGCACGGCACGGCAGGTGGGGCGGCGCGTGACGCGCCGCCCCACCTGCCGTGCTCAGGGCCGCCGGGGCCGAGGGCTCACGCCGGGCAGGCGCCCAGGTCCTCCCAGACGCCCCACTGACCGGTGGTGCCGGGCTTGTCGCCGGTCACCCACCACTTGGCGCGCCAGGTGTGGCCGCCGTAGGAGACGCTGTCGCCGCCGTTGTAGACGTGCGCGGCGTCCCAGGCCGGGGCGGTGCAGGTGTCACCGCCGCCGGGGTTCCCGGGGTCACCGCCGCCGGGGGTGCCGCCGATGTTGACGTCGACGCAGGAGTAGAAGGCGTTGCCGGTGTCCGCGATGTTCCAGACGGCGAGCACCTTCTGCTTGCCGGTGTAGCTGCCGAAGTTCACCTGCTGGCTGACGTCGGCGGGCGGCTGCTGGCTGTGGCCGTCGAACTCGGCGATCTTCTGGCCGCCGATGAAGTACTGCCAGTTGGCCGTGGCGTGACGGGCGGTGTTGTGCCAGGTGAAGGTCGCCGAGCTGCCGACCGCGGTGACCTTCCAGCCCTTGCTGTCGTCGTCCAGCTCGGCGTACTCGGCGTGCCCGCCGCTGCAGCTCTGGAGGCCCTTGGGGCCCTCGACGCTCTGCGGCTCGTACTTGATCTGACCGCAGTCGACGACACCCTCGGCGCACTGCTCCTGACGGCTGGTGGGCAGGGTGACCCAGCCGTGCGCGCTGGCCGAGGCCGCGGGAAGGCTGACGGCGAGCACCGGGGCGACCAGGGCCCCGATCGCGACAGCGACTCGTCTTTTCGTGTTCATGCCACATCACTACCTTCGATGTACGGAACCGGCGCGCCGCCGGAACCGACGCCTGCGAGGCCACGTCGATGTAGGTCTAGACCTACGAAACTTGGTCTAGACCATACTCAAGGACCGGGACTGGTCAAGGGATTGGGCGATAACCAACTGGCAAAGCAGTGAGCCCACTTCACGGACGCCGGCCCGAAAGGTCGCCCTGACCCCGTCCGGCGATCGAGTTGACGCCCTGACTGAGGGCCCTGAGTTCGACGGGTGTCCGGTGTTCCGGGTGCTGTTCCTGGAGGACGGCGCGGTGGTGGAGGACGGGAGCGTGGACGCGCTGCCGGCGTCCGGCGGGCGCTTCCACGACGTCCGGCGGCGCCAGGAGCGCAGCGCGTCCTGGCGGCCGCGGGCCGCGCAGACGGCCGGTGGTCCGGGCGCGCCGTGAACGGGACGCCGTGAAGGCGACACCGTGAACGGCGGGCGGTACCGCGCCCGCGCCGCACCGCCCGTCGTCCGGGGCCGCGCGGCCGGGGCCGTGTTCTGTTTCAGCGCCGGCCGAACGCCACCTCGCCGAGCACGTTCACGCCGTCGGCCACCGGCACCCCGGCGTTGGCCAGCCGCAGGCCGTATCTCCCGTCCCGGCCCTCGTCGGTGACGAGCAGTCCGAGGCGGTACGTGCCCGGGTGGCGGGGCGCGGGCAGGGTGGCGCGTACCCGGGTGACCGGGACGGTGCGGTCCTCGCCGTCGATCTCGGCGCGGCCGGAGGGCAGCCAGGTCCGCCAGTCCGTGCCGGCGTCGGCGCCGGAGGCGACGCGGCCGGACCGGTCGAGGAGCACGAGGCGGACCGGGCGCGGCCGCTTGGGCGCGGCGAACCCGGTGTTGGCCACGTCGAGTTCCACGTCGAGTCCGGCCCCGGAGCGCCGCCAGCGGGCCTGCCGGGCCTCGATGCGGTAGCCCAGGTGGTCGCGGAGGTACTCGAAGGCGGTGCGCTCGACCGCGCTGCCGTCGCGGCGGCGGAAGTAGCCGGTGGCGGCGGGCAGTCCGGCGGCCGCGACCTGTCCCTCGGTGAGGCGGGCGGTGCGCCAGCCCGGGATGGTCACGGTCGCGTTGTGGACCATCGACAGGGTGTCGAAGCGCAGCGTCTGGAGCCGCCGGGCGGCGGCGATCGGGTCGATGACCTCGCTCCAGGCGTACGGGTCGGTGCTCTGCCCCTTGTCCCAGGGCATCTCGCCGTCCACCGGGTGGTGCGGGGACACCGCCAGGTAGTCGGGCCAGCCGGGGTTGCCCGGGACGTAGTAGTCCCACTGCCCCTCGCCGAGGGTGAGGTAGTCGTTGTGGTAGCCGATCCGGTCCCGGGTCTGCCGGTCGGCGACCAGCTGCCGCTTCTCGGCGTAGCGGACCTGGGTCTGCACCATCGGCGGCAGCGCCGCGACCAGGCCGCGCATGATCTCGGTGACCGCGTCCGGGTGGTCCTCGTGGTCGTAGTAGCTGCCGTGCCACTCGCCCCAGGCGCCGAGGAAGCCCGCCTGCCAGACGGTGACCACGTCGCTGTACCGGCCGACCAGCGGCGCCAGTTGGCGCAGATGCGCCTGGATGTGCTGGACGGTGTAGCGCCGGCCCTCGCGGACCCCGTCGTCGTAGGCGAAGCGCAGCACGGCCGTGGTGCGGGCCCGGCGCAGGCCCGCGAGGACGCGTTCGATGTTGGCGAGCGCGCTGTCGGGGAGCGCGGTGGTGGCGAAGTCCCAGAGGTAGAAGTACAGCTGGGTGACATGGGCGCCCTCGCCGTACTCGGCGCGCAGGGTGCGCAGGGTCTCCTCGACGTCCGGGCTGTGGTTCTGCTCGTTGGCCCACGGGCTGGTGAGGTCGATCGCGTTGTACGACATCTCGTAGCGGAAGCCGCGGTGCGGGGCGGCCAGGGCGTCCCGGCCGCCGGGGTCGTCGGCGCACAGGCCGCGGTAGCGCACCGAGGTCCAGTCGCCGCGGCGGAGCGGGGCGGCGGCGGAGGGGGTCGCGAGCACCGGCGCGGCCGCGGCGGCGGCACCGGCGAGCAGGGTGCGGCGCGTGATCCTGGAGGGAGGAGTCATGTGCCGCACCCTAGAGAGTGTTCTTTTCTGCTCGCAACGGGTGAGTAGCGATCACTTTTGAGCATTCCTGAGCCGTTCCCGGGCTCAGCGACACTCAGCGCGCGATCGGCACCGGCCGCTGTCCCGGGCCCGCGTAGGCGGCCAGCGGCCGGATCAGGGCGTTGTGGGCGAGCTGTTCGGTGATGTGGGCGGTCCAGCCGGTCACCCGGCTCATCACGAACACCGGGGTGAAGACGGGGGTGTCGAAGCCCATCAGGTGGTAGGCGAGCCCGGCCGGGTAGTCCAGGTTCGGGTGGATGCCCTTGCGGGCCCGCACGGCGCGGCGCAGTGCGGCGTGCAGCGTGGCCAGGCGGGTGACCTCGGGGTCGGCGGCGCGGGCGACCAGCCGGTCCAGGGCGTCCTGCATGATCGGGACGCGGGAGTCGCCGTGCCGGTAGACGCGGTGCCCGAAGCCCATGATCTTCCGCTTGGCGGCCAGCGCCTCCTCCAGCCACTCCTCGGCGCGCGCCGGGTCGCCGATCTCCTCCAGCATGTGCATCACGGCCTCGTTGGCGCCGCCGTGCAGCGGTCCCTTGAGGGCGCCGACGGCGGCGGTGACCGCGCTGTAGAGGTCGGAGAGGGTGGAGGTGACCACGCGGGCGGTGAACGTCGAGGCGTTGAAGCTGTGTTCGGCGTACAGGACGAGGGAGATCTCGAAGCAGCGGACCACGTCCGGGTCGGGCACGCCGCCGAAGCACATGTGGAAGAAGTTCTCCGCGTACCCGAGGCCGGGGTCGGGCGCGACGGGGTCGAGTCCGCGGCGGCGGCGCTGGTCGGCGGCGACCACGGTGGGCAGCTTCGCCAGCAGGTTCAGGGCCTTGGCGTGGTGGGCGGCCGGGCTGCCGTCGTCCTCGGTGGGGTCCTCGGCGCCGAAGAAGCTGACGGCGGTGCGCAGCACGTCCATCGGGTGGCAGGTCTCGGGCAGCCGGGCCAGCAGTTCGGCGGTGGTGCGGTCCAGCGGGCGCAGGGCGCGCTCGGCGGCCCGGAACTCGGCGAGCCGTCGCGCGTCGGGCAGTTCGCCGTACCAGAGCAGATGGGCGACCTCCTCGAAGGAGTACCGGGCGGCCAGGTCCTGCACCGGGTAGCCGCGGTAGGTGAGGGAGTTGGTCTCCTGGATGACGGTGGAGATCTCGGTGGTGTCGACGACGACACCGGCGAGTCCGCGGTGGATCTCGGCGCTGGTGGTCATGGGTCTGCCTTCGGGTCAGGTGCCGGGCGGGAGGGTGAAGTCGAAGACGGCCGAGTCGAAGGCCGCGTACTCCTCGTAGCCGAGGAGCTCGTAGAGCCGGGAGCGGGTCTGCATCCGGGGCAGCAGGGACTCCTGGGTGCCCTCGGCGGCCAGGGTGCGCAGGCCGTCCTCGACGGCGCCCATGGCGAGCCGGAGCAGGGTGACCGGGTAGAGCGCGATGTCGTAGCCGAGGTTCGACAGGGTGCGGGCGTCCAGCAGGCGGCTCTTGCCGAACTCGGTCATGTTGGCGAGCAGCGGCACGTCGACCGCCGCGCGGAACGCCTCGAACTCGGCCTCATCGGCGAGGGCTTCGGGAAAGATCGCGTCGGCGCCGGCGTCGACGTACGCCTTCGCCCGGTCGATCGCCGCGGCCAGGCCCTCGACGGAGCGGGCGTCGGTGCGGGCCATCAGCAGGAAGTCCGGGTCGCGGCGGGCGTCGACGGCGGCCCGGACCCGGCGGGTCATCTCCTCGCGGGGCACGACGGTCTTGCCGTCGAGATGGCCGCAGCGCTTGGGGTTGACCTGGTCCTCCAGATGGAGTCCGGCCAGTCCCGCGTCCTCCATCAGCTGGACGGTGCGGGCCGCGTTCATCGGCTCGCCGAAGCCGGTGTCGGCGTCGATCAGGACGGGCAGGTCCGTCACCCGGGTGGTCTGCCGGGCGCGGTCCGCGATCTCGGTGGAGGTGGTCAGGCCGATGTCGGGCAGGCCCAGGTCGGCGGCGAGGACGGCACCGGAGAGATAGGCGGCCTCGAAGCCGGTGTCCTGGATGAGCCGGGCGGAGAGCGGGTTCAGCGCGCCCGGCACGGCCAGCAGCCGGCCGCTCGCCAGCCGCTCGCGCAGCGCGCGGCGGCGCCGCTCGGGCGTGGTGCGGGTGTGCAGCAGCATCAGAACAGCCCCTTCGGCAGCCGGGCGTCGTATGCGGCGACGGCCTCGGTGCCGACGGCCGGGAACAGCCCGTCGAGACCGGCCGGGCCCAGATCGGCCAGGTGCTCGGCGGCGCTCAGGAAGCGGTCCTGGTCGGCGGGGGCGACGACGCCCTCGGCGAGGGTGCGGAACTTGGCGGCATAGGCCGGGCGGCCGAAGGGCCGGGCGCCGGCCGGGTGGGCGTCGGCGACGGCGAGTTCGTCCTCGACGACCGTGCCGTCCTCCAGGGTGATCACCGCGCGCCCGCCGAAGGCCCGCCGGTCCGGGTCCGGGTCGTGGTAGCGGCGGGTCCACTCCGGGTCCTCGACCGTGCTGATCCTCCGCCACAGCGCGACCGTCTCCGGGCGGGCGGCCCGCTCGGGGGCGTAGGAGCGCTCGTGGTGCCAGGTGCCGTCCTCCAGGGCGACGGCGAAGATGTACGGCACCGAGTGGTCCAGCGTCTCGCGGCTGGCCCCGGGGTCGTACTTCTGCGGGTCGCCCGCGCCGGAGCCGATGACGTGGTGCGTGTGGTGGCTGGTGTGCAGCACGACCGAGCGCACCCGCTCCAGCGGTCCGGCCTTCTCGCGCAGCCGCCGGGCCAGGTCGATGAACGCCTGCGCCTGATACTCGGCGGAGTGCTCCTTGGTGTAGGTGTCGAGGATCGCGCGGCGCGGCTCGCCCGGCTCGGGCAGCGCCACGGTGTAGTCGGAGTCCGGCCCGTCCAGCATCCAGGCCAGGAAACCGTCCTCGCCCTCGTAGACCGGCGACGGGGAGGTCTCGCCGCGCATCGCCCGGTCCACGGCCTCGATCGCGGCCTTCCCTGCGAAGGCGGGCGCGAACGCCTTCCAGCTGGAGATCTCGCCCTTGCGGGACTGCCGGGTCGCGGTCGTGGTGTGCACGGCCTGCTGGACCGCCTGGTACACCGTCTCGGTGGGCAGCCGCAGCAGCGCGCCGAGTCCGCACGCGGTGGCCGCGCTCAGGTGCGCCACGTGGTCGATGCGGTGCTCGTGCAGGCAGATGCCCTTGACCAGAGCGACATGGATCTCGTACGCGGCGACGGTGGCGCGCAGCAGATCGGCGCCGCCGCGCCCGGTGTGCTGGGCGACGGCGAGCAGCGGCGGGATGTTGTCGCCGGGATGGGAGTAGTCGGCGGCCAGATACGTGTCGTGGAAGTCGAGTTCGCGCACGGCGGTGCCGTTGGCCCAGGCCGCCCACTCCGGGGAGACGCGGGCGCGGCTGCCGAAGACGGCGGCGCCCGGGGCGGCCCCCCGGTGGGCGGTGGCCTGGGCGCGGGCGACGGCGACCGGGCGGCGCAGCAGCGAGGCGACGGCGACCGAGGCGTTGTCGATGACCCGGTTGACGGCCATCGCGGCGCTGCCGGGGTCCGGTTCCCCGGTGGCGGTGGCCACCGCCGCGAGCTTCCAGGCGAGCTGCTGCTCGCGCGGGAGCCGGTCGGCGCTGGGACGGACGCGGACGTGGTGCTCGATCACAGGACTCCTCGGAGGGCACGCCGGGACGGACAACCCTCAGCCTTCCCGGCGGCCCACCGCCCGGCCACCGCTCCACGCTGTGTAATCCGTACATCCGCGAGCTGCGGATCTGCGGAATCTGCGAATCCTGCGGATGCTATGTTCGCAGCCGGGTCGGGCGGGAGCGGGAGGTGCGCGCATGGCGAGGGGACCGGCCGCCCGGAAGATCTACGCCCATGCCAAGCTGCGCCGGCTGCGCCGCGAGCACGGGATGAACCAGGTCGACATGGCCCGCGCGCTGGGCCTGTCCACCAGCTACGCCAACCAGCTCGAACAGAGCACGCGGCCGCTGACGGCGCCGGTGCTGCTGCGCATCGCGGAGGTCTTCGGGGTCGACGCGGAGTTCTTCTCCGAGGCCGCCGAGGACCGGCTCGCCGCCGAGCTGCGGGCCGCGCTCGCCGACGAGGCGTGCGGGGTGCCGCTGCCCGCGCCCGAGGAGTGCGCCGAGGCCGCCCGCGACCATCCGGAGGTGGCCCGCGCCCTGGTCGCCCTGCACCGCCGCTACCGCGACGCCGCCGAGCAGGCCGCCGCCCTGGCCGCGCCCGGCGGCGGCCCGGAGGACCTGCTGCCGCCCGGTGAACCGCACGACGAGGTACGGGACTTCTTCTACGCCCACCACAACCACTTCGAGCCGCTGGACACCGAGGCCGAGCGGATCGCGGCCGAACTCGGCCTGCGGCCGGGCCGGGCCGCCGATCCGCTCGCCGTCCGGCTGGCCGAGCGGCACGGCGTGCGCGTGGTGCGGGCCGCCGCAGCGGGCCGCTCGGTGGACGCCCGGCGCTACGACCCGGAGACCGGGCTGCTGTTCCTCTCCCCCTGGCTGAGCGACGGGCAGCGCGCCTTCCAGCTCGCCACACAGCTCGCGCTGCTCGGCCACGGGCCGCTGCTGGACCGCCTCGCCCAGGGCGCCCTGGGCACCGCCTCGGCGGAGTCGGCGGCGCTCGCCCGCATCGGCCTGGCCAACTACTTCGCCGGGGCCCTGCTGATGCCGTACACCGCCTTCCACCGGGCCGCCGAGGAGACCCGCTACGACATCGAGCTGCTGTCCGCCCGCTTCGGCGTCGGCTTCGAGACGGTCTGCCACCGGCTGAGCACCCTCCAGCGCACCGGGCGGCGCGGTGTGCCGTTCTCCTTCCTGCGCGTGGACCGGGCCGGCAACATCTCCAAGCGGCAGTCCGCGACCGACTTCCACTTCTCCCGGCTCGGCGGCACCTGCCCGCTGTGGACGGTGTACGAGGCGTTCTCCGCGCCCGGCCGGATACTGACCCAGGTCGCGGAGATGCCCGACGGCAAGCGGTACTTCTGGGTGGCGCGGACCATCACCCGCGGCGGCTCCGGGCACCACGCCCCGCGCGCCGAGTTCGCCGTCGCGCTCGGCTGCGAGCTGCGCCACGCCCACCGGCTCGTCTACGCCGAGGGCATCGCCCTGGACGATCCGCGGGCCGCCACGCCCATCGGCCTGGGCTGCCGGATCTGCGAGCGCCGCGACTGCGCGCAGCGGGCCCGGCCCCCGGCGGGCGGCCGGCTGGCCATCGACCCCGACCGGCGCACGTACGTGCCCTACCCGGTCGAGTCCCGTACGTCCGACCCCGTCCGCGGCCCGTGGGCCGCACCCCAGGAGTGACCGCGTGACCAGCCGGATGCTGCTCGTCTCCCCCGCCATGAACGCGTCCGTGCGGCAGGCCCGCTTCGACGACGGCGGCCCGCTGGAGGAGGGCGGCGCCGCGGCGGCGCGGTCGGCGGCCGGGTCGCTGCCCGCCGCCGCGCGCGTCCTCGTCTCCCCCGGCGCGCGGTGCCGGGAGACGGCCGACGCGCTGGGCCTGGACGGCGTACGTGCCCCGGCGCCCGCCGGTCTGGACGTGGGCCGCTGGCGGGGGCTCGCGCTGGACGAGGTGGGCGCCGCCGAGCCGCAGGCCCTGGCCCGCTGGCTCGGCGACCCCGCGAGCGCCCCGCACGGCGGTGAGTCCGTGGCGGATCTGTGCGGCCGGGTGGCGGAGTGGCTCGCGGAGGCGGCCGGGGCCGAGGGGCGCAGCGTCGCGGTGGTCGAGCCGGAGGTGGTGCGGGCGGCGGTCGTCGCGGCGCTGGGCCTGGACGCGGCCGTCTTCTGGCGGCTGGACGTGGCCCCGCTGACGGTGACCGAGGTCAGTGGCCGGGCGGGGCGCTGGAACCTGCGGCTGGGGCGGCCGCTGACCGCTCCCGCCGCGCCGTAGCACGCGCGTCGGCGCGGTCCCGGCGGTTCAGGACACCGTGTCCCGGTGGGCGCGCAGCAGGGACTCGACGTCGCCGCACAGACAGCGGCCGGGGACGTCCTCCGAAGGGGTCTTCGGGGTGGTCCCGTCCTCGGGGCGGTCCGCCGGGGACGGGCGGGTGTGCCCGGGGCAGCCGGCCCGGTGCGCGGTGATCAGCGCCTCCAGGTCGTCCAGCAGTTGTTCGGCCTGCTTGGCCCGCTGTGCGAGCACCCGCACCCGGGCGCTCTGGCCGCCGATCTGCCGTCGGCTGGCGATCAGTTGGTCGTACTCCTCCACGGTCAGGGCGACCGCCGCACGGCCGCCGAGTGTGATGTGACGCGGCCGGGGGGCTCTGGCCACTCGGTTCCTCCGCTTCTGGCTGGGGTCCGCACACGGTCGGCGGACGCTGTGCCGTGCCGGGCGCCGTACTGGGCCGGGGCCGCGTGCCGTGCGGGCCGGTGTCCCGGAGAACGGCAGAGGGCCCCCGGTGGTTCCGAAGGGCCCTCTGGTGTCCGGAAAAGCGTCAGCGCGCGGCCGGAACCGCCCGCCCGGCGCCGGACCCGGCCGGAGCGGGGGCCAGCAGCCGCTGGGCCAGCTCGCCGAAGAGCAGGCCGAAGCCGCCCCACAGCACGGACTGGATGGCCAGGGCGGAGAGCCGGAAGCGCCACAGCAGAGCGGCCGGGAAGTCCTGCGGCACCTCGTTGATGACCGGCAGGAAGGCATAGGCCAGGCCGATCACCACGGCGAAGGCGGCGACGGCGGCCACGGTCGCCCACCAGGTGCCCAGAGCGGGCGCCAGGCGCTTGCCGAGCAGCGTCGCGGCGACCGCGAGGAGCACGCTGAGGACCATCATCAGGAAGTACAGCGCGGTCCGCTTGCCGATGGTGTCGGGGTCGCCGACCGACGGCGGGTTGGCCGGGTACTTCAGGAACGGCACGACGTACACGGCGAGCAGGGCGCAGCCCGACAGCAGCAGCGCGGTCGCCCGCGGGCTGAAGCGGCCCACCCGGCCCAGCGCGAAGCAGAAGGCGAGCGCGGCGATGCCGCCGAAGGCGACCCCGTAGACGAGGACACCGGTGGCCAGGCCCGCCGTGGACTGGAGCGAGCGGGAGACGACCTCCATCTCGTGCTCGTGGGAGTGGGCGTCCTCGAAGGCGATGGCCTTGTCGACACCGGGCTCACCGAGGAGATAGGCGACGACCAGCGCGAGCACGCCCGCCGCCAGGCCCGCGAGCATGCCGCGGACGAGGAGGTTTCGCACAGTTGCGGAGTTCATGAGTGTGCGGCGCCCCTCGCGTCAGTGGCAGGGGAAGCCGAGCAGGTGGCGGGCGTCGTGCACCCACTCGTGGACGTCCGTGCCGCTGAACACGGAGGTGGCGCCCTGCTCGGCGCCGACGAAGTAGAGCAGGATCAGCATCAGGATGCCGAAGAAGACCGCCCAGGGAGCTATCGCCTTCAGCGGCAGCTTCGCGGGCAGGACAGGTGCGTCGGCGGTCGGCTGGGCGACATGCTGCGCCATGGCAGGGGCCTCCTCTGGGAGTTCGCGTCCCATCTCGGTGGTGCGCTGGACGACGGCCACGGGTCTGACTCGCGAGCGGCTCCGGGGAGCCGTCGCACACAGTGGCGCGACCGTGCCGGTTTCCCACCGGCTTCCGTCTCGCCGTCGTCGATATCGAACAGACGGTACCGCGTGCCGCCGCCCCGGCCAAGACCGCCTCCGGGAGGTGATCCCCGAACGTGATCTCCCCTCCCAGCAGGGCGGACCGGGCGCGGCGGCATGCGGGCCGCCGCTCAGCGGTGGCGGAACTCGGGCGCTCTGCGCTCGACGAAGGCGCCCATGCCCTCCTTCTGGTCCTCGGTCGCGAACACCGCGTGGAAGAGCCGTCGTTCGAAGCGGACGCCTTCGGCGAGCGTCGTCTCGAAGGCCCGTCCGACGGCCTCCTTCGCCATCATCGCCACCGGCAGCGACATGCCCGCGACGGTCTCGGCGACGGCCAGCGCCTCGCCGAGCAGATCGTCGGCGGGCACCACCCGGGAGACCAGTCCGGCCCGCTCGGCCTCCGCCGCGTCCATGGTGCGCCCGGTCAGGCACAGCTCCATGGCCTTGGCCTTGCCCACCGCGCGGGTCAGCCGCTGGGAGCCGCCGATGCCGGGGATCACCCCGAGCTTGATCTCGGGCTGCCCGAAGACGGCGGTGTCGGCGGCGAGCAGGATGTCGCAGAGCATGGCCAGCTCGCAGCCGCCGCCCAGGGCGTAGCCCGCGACGGCGGCCACCGTCGGGGTGCGCAGCTGCCCGAGCCGGTCCCAGGCCGCGAACCAGTCGCTGAGGTACATGTCCAGATACCCCTGGGGCCGCATCTCCTTGATGTCGGCGCCCGCCGCAAACGCCTTCGCCGAGCCGGTGATGACGACGCAGCCGCACTCCGGGTCCCGGTCCAGCGCCTCGGTCGCGGCCACCACCTCGCGCATGACCGTCAGATTCAGGGCGTTGAGGGCCTCGGGCCGGTTGAGGGTGAGCAGGGCGGTACGCCCCTTGCGTTCGACGAGGATGGTCTCGTACGCGGGAAGCCCGGTGCCGTTCCGCGTGCTCATCGCTTCTCCCCTTCCCCTTCTCGTTCTTGCCGGGTGCCGCGGTCCCGGATGGTGCGGACGATGCCGGAGAAGTCCTCGGTGGCGCCGACGTGTTCGGCGTACTCCTCGTACAACCGGGCTGCCGCGAGGCCCAGTCCGGTGTCCACCCCGCTGTCGCGGGCGGCCCGCGCGGCGAGTCCGAGGTCCTTGGCCATGAGGGAGGCGGCGAAGCCCGGCCGGTAGTCGCGGTTGGCGGGGCTGCCCGGGACCGGGCCGGGGACCGGGCAGTTGACGCTGAGCGCCCAGCACTGCCCGGACGCCGTGGACGCCACGTCGTAGAGGGCCTGGTGGGACAGGCCCAGGCGCTCGCCGAGCACGAACGCCTCGCTGACGGCGATCATGGAGACGCCGAGGATCATGTTGTTGCAGATCTTGGCCGCCTGCCCGGCTCCCGCGCCGCCGCAGTGGACGGCCTTCTTGCCCATGGCCTCCAGCAGCGGCCGGGCCTCGGCGAACTCCGCCTCGCCGCCGCCCGCCATGAAGGTGAGCGTGCCGGCCTCGGCGCCGACCACCCCGCCGGAGACAGGGGCGTCCAGCGACCGCATCCCGGCGGCGGCGGCCCGCTCGTGGGCCGTACGGGCGTCGGTGACGTCGATGGTGGAGCAGTCGACGAAGAGGGTGCCGGGCCGGGCCGCCGCCAGGACGGTGCCGTACAGGCCGAGGACGTGCCGTCCGGCGGGCAGCATGGAGACGACGACGTCGGCGTCCGCGACCGCCGAGGCGGCGTCGGCGGCGGGCTCGACACCCGCGCGGACGGCGCCCTCCAGGGCCTCGGGCACCAGGTCGTGGCCCCGTACCCGATGCCCGGCCCTGACCAGGCTGGCGGCCATGGGCGCGCCCATGTGCCCGAGTCCGATGAACGCGACGGTCAGGCTCACCAGGCCACCTCCACGGTGCTGTCGGATCCGGCGAGCCCCAGTTCGCGGTCGCCGAGCGGGGCGAAGAAGCGGTCCACGTCGGCCGCGCTGACCTCGGCGAGGGTGCCGGGCGACCAGCGGGGCCTGCGGTCCTTGTCGATGACCTGGGCGCGGACGCCCTCGACCAGGTCGGGGGCGGCGAGCGCGGCGCAGGAGACGCGGTACTCCTGGTCGAGGACCGCCTCCAGCGGGCCCAGGTGCCGGGCGCGGCGCAGCGCGGCGAGGGTGACCTTCAGCGCGGTGGGCGACTTGGTGAGCAGGGTCTCGGCCGCCTCCTTCGCGGCGGGCTCGCCGCGGCCGAGGAGGCGGTCCAGGATCTCCTCCACGGTGTCGGCCGCGTAGCAGGCGTCGATCCACTCCCGCTGCCCGGCGAGTGCGCCCGGCGGCGGCGACTGCACATGCCGGGCGAGCGCGTCGTGCACGGACAGCACGGCGAGGTCGGCGGTGAAGGCGCCGAGCGCGGCGGCGGGCACATGGTGGTCGGCGAGCCCGCACAGCAGGGCGTCCCCGGCGCCGGTCTGCGCGCCGGTCAGCGCCAGATGGGTGCCCAGTTCACCGGGGGCGAGGCTCAGCAGATAGGTGCCGCCGACGTCGGGGACGAAGCCGATGCCGGTCTCGGGCATGGCGACGCGCGCGCGTTCGGTGACGACGCGGACGCTGCCGTGGGCGGAGACGCCGACGCCGCCGCCCATCACGATGCCGTCCATGACGGCGACGTACGGCTTGGGGTAGCGGGCGATCCGGGCATTGAGGCGGTACTCGTCGCGCCAGAACGCGGCCGCCGCGGTGCCGTCGCCGGTCTTGGCGTCGTCGTGGATGGCCCGGATGTCGCCGCCCGCGCACAGGCCGCGCTCGCCCGCGCCGCTGATGACGACGGTGGCCACCTCCGGGTCGTGCTCCCAGGCGGTGAGGGCCGCGTCGATGCGGCGGACCATCTCGTGGGTGAGGGCGTTGAGGGCCCGGGGCCGGTTGAGGACGATGTGGGCGGCCCGGCCGTCGGTGCGCAGGAGGACGGGGTCCTCGGTGCCGGTCACCGGAACGCCTCCGTCAGGCCGCGGGCCACGATGACGCGCATGATCTCGTTGGTTCCTTCCAGGATCTGGTGGACGCGCAGGTCACGGACGATCTTCTCGATGCCGTACTCGCTGAGGTAGCCGTAGCCGCCGTGCAGCTGGAGCGCGCGGTCGGCGACCGTGTACCCGGTGTCGGTGGCGAACCGCTTGGCCATCGCGCACAGGTACGGCGCCTGCGGGTCGCCGGCGTCCAGGGCGCGGGCGGCCTGCTGCACCAGGGCGCGGGCGGCGGCGAGTTCGGTCGCCATGTCGGCCAGCCGGAAGCGCAGCGCCTGCGCGTCGAGCAGCCGCTGCCCGAACGCCTCCCGGTCGGCGAGGTGGGCGAGGCTGCGGTCCAGGGCGCTGCGGGCGCCGCCGAGCGAGCAGGCGGCGATGCCGAGCCGGCCGCCGTTCAGGCCGTTCATGGCGATGCGGAAGCCGTCGCCCTCGCGGCCCAGCAGCCGGTCGGCGGGCAGCCGTACGCCGTCCAGGATCACCTGGCGGGTGGGCTGGGCGTTCCAGCCCATCTTGCGTTCGTTGGGGCCGAAGCCCACCCCGGCGTCGTCCTTGTCGACGACGAAGGCGGAGACGCCGTCCGCTCCGGTGCCGCCGGTGCGGGCCATCACGACGTACAGCTGGGAGGCGCCCGCGCCGGAGATGAACTGCTTGACGCCGCTGAGCACATAGGTGCCGCCGTCGCGGACGGCCCGGCTGGTGAGGGCGGCCGCGTCGGAGCCCGCGCCGGGTTCGGTCAGGCAGTAGCTGGCCAGGTCGTCCATGGCGCACAGCCGGGGCAGCCACCGCTCGCGCTGGGCCGGGTCGCCGTAGCGGTCGATCATCCAGGCGACCATGTTGTGGATGGAGAGGTATCCGGCGATGGCGGGGCAGCCGGAGGCGAGGGTCTCGAAGACGAGGACGCCGTCGGCCCGGCCGAGGCCGGAGCCGCCGGACTCCTCGCGGACGTAGACGCCGCCGAGGCCGAGCCCGGCCGCCTTGCGCAGGACGTCGACCGGGAAGTGCTTGTCGCGGTCCCAGTCCAGGGCGTGCGGTGCCAGGTGGTCCTGGGCGAAGTCGAGGGTGGTCTCCACGAGGGCCTGCTGGTCCTCGGTGAGCAGGGTGTGGGTCATGGTCGCTCAGCCCATCGTGGGAATGGTGAAGCTCGCGCCCTCGCGCAGCCCGGCGGGCCAGCGGGACGTGACGGTCTTGGTACGGGTGTAGAAGCGGACGGCGTCCGGTCCGTGCTGGTTGAGGTCGCCGAAGCCGGACCGCTTCCAGCCACCGAAGGTGTGGTAGGCGACCGGGACCGGGATGGGCACGTTGACGCCGACCATGCCGGTGTCCACCCGCCGGGTGAAGTCGCGGGCGGTGTCTCCGTCCCGGGTGAAGATCGCCACGCCGTTGCCGAAGGCGTGCTCGCTGGGCAGGCGCAACGCCTCCTCGTAGTCGGCCGCGCGGACCACGGACAGGACGGGACCGAAGATCTCCTCCTGGTGGATGCGCATGTCGGGGGTGACCCGGTCGAAGAGGGAGGCCCCGGCGAAGAAGCCGTTCTCGTGCCCGGGGAGCACGAAGTCGCGTCCGTCCACGACGAGTTCGGCGCCCTCCTCCACTCCGAGGTCGACGTAGGACCGTACGCGCTCCACCGCGTCCCGGGCGACCAGCGGGCCGAAGTCGGCCTCCGGGTCGTCGCTGCGGCCGATGCGCAGCGTGCCGATGCGCTCCTTGAGCCGGGCGACCAGGGCGTCGGCGGTCTCCTCGCCGACCGGCACGGCGACCGAGATGGCCATGCAGCGCTCGCCCGCCGAGCCGTACCCGGCACCGACCAGCGCCTCCACGGCCTGGTCGAGGTCGGCGTCCGGCATCACGATCATGTGGTTCTTGGCGCCGCCGAAGCACTGGGCGCGCTTGCCGTGGGCGGCGGCGGCGGCATAGACGTGCGCGGCGACCGGGGTGGAGCCGACGAAGCCGAGGGCGGCCACGCGGGGATCCTCCAGCAGGGTGTCGACGGCTTCCCGCGCGCCGTTGACGACATTGAGGACGCCCGGCGGCAGGCCCGCCTCCAGGAAGAGTTCGGCGAGCCGCAGCGGCACCGAGGGTGCCCGCTCGGACGGCTTGAGGACATAGGCGTTTCCGCAGGCCAGGGCGGGGGCGGCCTTCCAGAGCGGGATCATGGCGGGGAAGTTGAACGGGGTGATGCCGGCGACCACACCGAGCGGCGAGCGCAGCGAGTGCACATCGATGCCGGTGCCCGCGTTGTCGGTGAACTCGCCCTTGAGCAGGTGCGGGATCCCGGCGGCGAACTCGACGACCTCCAGGCCGCGCTGGAGGTCGCCGTGCGCGTCGGCGACGGTCTTGCCGTGCTCGGCGGAGAGCAGCCGGGCCAGGTCGTCCTTCTCCTGCTCGACGAGCTGGAGGAAGCGCAGCATGACCCGGGCGCGGCGCTGCGGGTTCCACTCGCCCCAGGCGCGCTGCGCCTCGGCGGCGACGGTGACCGCCGCCTCGGTCTCGGCCCGGTCCGCCAGCGGTACCCGGGCCTGGACCTCTCCGGTGTTGGGGTCGTACACGTCGCCCTGGGCCCCCGAGGTGCCCGGGACGTTCTCGCCGCCGATGAAGTGGGTCAGTTCCCGTACACCGGCGGGGTGGTTCGGACGGATCATGGGTGCCTGCTCTCGTCAGGTGGGGGTGATCCAGGACGGCGCGCGCGACCGGCGCACGGCCCGCTCATGGACGCGGGCGTGCGCGAGGGCGGTCGGCGCGGAACGCTGAGGACGCCGGACCGTCAGGCCGTCGGGCCGGGGCGGGTGAGGCCGGTGGCGGAATGCGGGGAACTCCCGCGGCGCAGCTCGCCGGGATCGTGGAAACGCACCGGTGCCATGCGTGTCAGCTCCATCCTCGTGGACCACACGGAACATCCCACGGCCGGTATCCTGACTCCCGGATCAGCGCGCGCCGTCCGCCTTCCCGACATCCAGCTCGTCAGTGGCGTCCTGCTCGACGGCGTACTCCCCGGTCACAGTGGCGGGACCGTGCCGGAATCACACCGGCTTCCCTGCACCGCGGGCCTACGTCCCTAGAATATAGTTGGACGTCCTAGTAAATCCAGTGCCACGGGTGGAGCCGTACCGGATTCCCGCCGAAGCGGACCCCCGCCGGGGCGCCGGACCGGCCGGAGGAGCGGCGCTCCCCCGGCCGCCGGGCGGCGGGCGGCCGTCAGAAGGCCGTCCAGGTGAACGCCACCGTGTCCCCGGCGTTCAGCTCGAACTGGCAGCCGCCCACCGGGGTGGGCGTGCCGTTGACGGAGATGTTCCAGTACGCCGAGCCGCCGCCGCTGACGTTCTTGATGCTGTCGACCGCGTAGTCGTCGAACGACGCGTACCAGGCACCGTCCCAGCCGAAGTGCCGCTTGCGGGCGGCGTCGTCGAGGGCGGCGGTGGGCGTCGGCACGGCGGAGGCGTGGGCGCTCCCGTTCGTCCCGTCGCATCTGTGCGTACCGCCCGTCGCCGTGGTGACGTCGTGGCCGCGCGTCCAGACCTTCCCGTGGAACAGCGGCCCGTCGGGGCCCTGCACGGTCAGCGTCACCCTGACCGGGGTGTTCGTGCCGTGCACGGCGTGCGTGCCCGGTACGCCGTGGGCCTGGGCGGTGGCCGGCGCGGCGGCCAGGGCCACGCCGAGGGCGACGGAGGCGATGAGCGTACGGCGCAGGGAGGTACGGGAGACGGCTGAGGTGCCGGAGGTGTGTCGCACGGCGGGAGCCTTCCTGGTGTGGGCGGCCCGCAGCCCCGTCGCCGAGCGGACGGAGCGGACACCGCCGCCGCCTCGGGCGAGACTCTCGGCTTCGCGCTGCAGACCATGACAGGGGAAGCGGTTCACGGCGCGCCCCGGGTGTCCCGACTCGCGGCCCACCGGCCGCACACGGTTGCAGGTCAGCGCCGGAATCCCACCGGCTTCCCCCAGTCACGCGCCCTATGCGGTTGTCGTACACACGGTCCGTCCGCCGAACGCGCGGGCGAACCGCCGTCATCCTAGGGCCGGTCGAGCCCGGCCGGGGGGCGTTTGCCCACTCCTCGTCCGGGCGGGTCGAAGGCGTACAGCTCCAGGATGTCCGGCAGCGGGGCCACCCCCGGGCCACCGGCCCGCACCCAGCCGACGATGTCCTCCGTGGCCTCCGCGTCATTGACCAGCCCCAGCCAGACCGGCCGCGCACCGGCCGCCCGGCCCGCGGCCGACGGCTGCACGACCACGACATTGGCCTGATCGCACACGTCCAGGCACGCGGAGATCCGCACCGGCACCCCGGCCCGCAGCCGCGCGGTCTGCGCCGCGTGGTCGACGCCGGTCACCTTGGGCGTACCGCAGCAGCAGTCCCGGCACACCACGACCCGGCACGGCACGGGCACGGGCTCCGGCACGGGCTCCGGCTCCGGCTCCGGCCGCACGGACGACGGCCGCGCGCGGCGGTATGCCGCCGGACGGGTCCTCGGACACCGCGGTACCTCCCTGATCGGCCGACCGTCGCTCACGCCGGGACCGAGTATGCCTGTTCCCTCAAGACACAAGCTCTCACCGCAGCTCTTCCAGACGGTCCCGCACCTCCTGGGTGCCGTGTCCGCCCATCAGTTCGCGCAGCACGAGGACGCGTTCCAGCGCCTCGACGGCCTCGGACGAGCGGCCGGCCGCCACCAGGACATCGGCACAGAGCCACAGGAGCTTGGCCTCGTCGTGCCAGTGTTCGAGGTCACACAGAATTCCGCAGGCCTGCCGGAGCAGCCTGAGCGCCTCCTCCCCCTCCGACCTGGAGAGGTGGATCTGGGCGAGTGTGTACAAGACGTCCGCCCTGCACCTCCGGTCCGTCGTCCCCTCCGCGATGCGCAGCGCCTCACCACACGCGCGGAGCCCTTCGTCGTACTCCCCGCGGTCCCGGTGGAGGGTACCGATGCCGTTCAGCGCCGCCGCTTCCCCGCTGTGCTCGCCCAACGCCCGGTACAGCTCAAGAGCCTGACGGTGATGCTCCTCCGCCGCCGCTCCGTTCCCCTGTTTGCGCATCGTGAGCGCGAGCGTGTGCAGGGAGTGCGCCAGGCTCAGTCTGCCGGTCTCGGTGTCGTCCTCCTTGCTCAGCCGGACGGCCCGGTACAGATGGCCTGCCGCCCGCTCGAACTGCTCCTGCCGCCAGTAGGTCCCGGCCAGCATCCGGTGCACCATGGCGCACTGAGCGGGCTCGGCTTCCTTCTCCGCGACCTCCCGCGCCAGCGTCAGCCCGCGCAACGCGTCGTCGAGGCGGCGGCGGGACCATTGATAGGTGACGAGAGCCATCGGCAGCAGCCAGACGTAGCGCCGCAAACCTTTCTGGTGGGCGAGTTGGACACCGAGCTGGACGGTGTCGTACTCCACGTCCAGTACGGCCAGCGCCTGTTCGAGGTCCACCGGCTCGAACACTCTCACCCCGGCGGGATCACCCACGGGAAGCACTCGCCGCTCATGGAGCCGGCGGTCACAGGCGTGGACGTTGTGCAACTGGTGTTCCAGCACCCGCCGTACGGTCGTGTCCTCGAAGTCCTCCGAGGAACCGCCGACTTCGGGGTCCACCTCGTAGCGCGCGAAGGCGCGCACCAGGTCGTGCAGGCTGTAGCGGTCGGCCCGGAGTTCCACCAGACTGGCCGCCACCAGTTCCTCCAGGGCATGGTCGGGACGCATTCCGTCGCCGGCCGGACCGAGGTCCATCACGGCGTCCCAGCCGGCACTCGGGCCGGGGTGCACGGCGAGTTGCCGGAGCAGCCGACGCGCGGCCGGCGACAGCGCGCGGATGGAACAGGCCAACGCCATCCGGACGGACAACTCCTCCTCGGGCAGGTGCAGAACGCCCAGCTTCTCTTTCTCCTCCCGGAGATCCCGCACAAGGTCGCTCGTGCCCCGGACCGACCGGTTCTCCAGGCGCCGGGCGACCACGGTGAGAGCGAGCGGGTGCCGGCCGCACAGCTCGACAAGGGCACGGATGAGTGGCTCACGGCCTCTCGGGTCGCCCTCCGGGAGCTTCTCCCGGAGGATGGCGGCGGCGGACTCGTCGTCCAGGAGGTCGACCTTGCGGAAGTACGGGTCCTGTCCGGCACCCAGACCTCTGAGTGTGTTACGGCTCGTGACGATCACCGCGCTGGTGCCGTTCCCGGGCAGCAGCGGACGCACCTGGGCCACGTCCACCGCGTCGTCCAGCACGATGAGCACCGACTTGTCCGCCAGGACCGAACGCAGCGCCGCGCTCTTCGCCTCGATTCCCTCCGCTCCCGCATAGGGCGGGAACTCGGCCAGGAACCCGTCCAGGACGTGTTCCGGTTCGGCGGGCCGCACGTCGGCGCCCGCGAACCCGCGGAGGTTCGCGTAGAGAGCGCCGTCCGGGAACCTCTCCCGCAGGACCGCCCCGAGCCGGTACGCCACCAGGCTCTTTCCGACACCGGCCATTCCGCTGAGCACGATCAGCGTCGGCCTTTCCGCCTCCTGCCGCGTCCGGGCCACCCCGGCGAGTTCATCGATGAGTCCGTCACGCCCGAAAGGACGGTGCTTTCCCGCGGGGAGCTGGTCCGGGACACGACGAAGAGATGTACCGCGTGAACGCCGCGGGGTACCACGCAGGTCGTCGACGATTTCCTGTAGTTCCGGGTCCTGTTCCGTCTTCCCGTGGTCCGCCTCCCATTTTTCGATCAGCCTCTCCAGTACCCCTCTCGCCATCGCCTGTCCATGGGCGATCAGATAGAACCCGAAGGTCCGGGACCGTTCCGGCATGCGCTCATACCATTTCTTCGTTTCCATGCGAAGCCATGTGTCTTCGCCGGCCCGCAGTGCGGCCTCCATCTGGTCGCAGACGGCGGCCATCAGCTCCTCCCGCAGCTCGGCCCTGCGTCCGCCGAACGTTTCCTCCGGCAGCCCGCGCAGCGGTTCGTCGTCCTGCCATTCCGCCAGGGCCGTGCACAACTGCGCGAATTTCTCCGGCCACTTGAGGTGAGCGGCCTTCCGCACCCCTTCACGGAAGCGGAGCAGATCGACACTTCCTTCCGGAAGGTTCATCACACAGACGCTCGATCTCAGATCGGGGAGGACCTCATCCCCCAGCACGCCCCTCAGCAACGAGGCGACCTTGTACACCCGTTCTCGCGGGCACTCCTGGCCCGGCCAGAGGTGCTCGGCGATCTCGTCGGTGGTACAGCGGTACTGCGGCGAGGTCACCAGCAGTCCGAACAGCGCGGTCGCCTTCTTCACCCCACAGATCCCCTTTCCGTTCGATCCCCTGACACTGATCAGGCCGAGTACACGCGCCTCCACTGCCTGTCCTCCCTCACGCACCGAAGCAGCAGCCATGACGAGAACACTCCTGCATTCGGGCGCACTTGGGCGCTCGTCGACACGCTCTACCGCTTCAGACCCGCGTCAGGTTTTCGTCAGATCCGGTGCCGCGGCGGACCCCGCGGGCCCGGCACGATGGCGTCAGCCGCTCGCCGGACAGGGCGATACCGGCTCCGTCTTCGTCCGAAGGGATCGATTGCCATGAAGAAACACCTCCCCAGCCACCTCAGGCGGTCCGGCGGCTTCCCGCCCACCCCGCGACGCACCGGCCGCACCGTGCGGCCCGAGAGCCTCGCGGCGCCGCAGACCGCGGCGCCGCACGAGGCACCACCGGCCAAGACCGACTGAGGCGGTCCGCTCCACAGCCCAGCGGGGCGCCCGCCTGCGGGCGGGCGCCCCGCGCCCGGGAGCACGCCGCCCGTCCTCCGAGCCGGCCCGGTACACGTACGGGCCGGCCGCTCCGCCACTCGGCCGAGGACCCGACACGACAGCACGCGTGTGTAATTCTGAGGCAGGTGGGACTCATGACCGCTTTGCCCCTTTTTCGGGGATGAGCGGTCGGGCGCCCGCGCTCACCACCCGGCCTCTGTTCACCTGGCCCCGGCGTCGGTCCGCGGGCCCAGAGAGGACGTTCCATGGCCCTTATCGCCCCCGGCGGCCTGTTCGCCGCGGTCACCCGGCACTTCGAGAATCCCCGCGCGGCGGAGGAGGCACGTCTGAGTGTCAGCACGGAGGACGGCGCAGCCCCGGTCCCGCTCTCCCCCGCCGAAGCCCGTGAGGCCCTGTACGGACCGGCGGCCGTCCCGGCCCTGGCCTCCTCGATCTGGCAGGAGGCCCTGGGCGCGGCGCGCGCCGAGACCGCACCGGGCGGCCCCTGGCGGCTCCTGGTGATCTGGCTGGCCCTGCCGCAGCTCACCGGCACCGTCCGGCGCATCAGCACGCGGCTGGGTGTCGACCGGTCCGACGTGGAGTCCGAGATGGCACTCGCCCTCCTGGAAGGGCTGCGGAGCGGGGAGCACGGTCCGCCTCCCCCGGTCCGGACCTGGCTCGGTGCGGCGCGCAGCAGCGCCTGGCGGCTCGCCCGCGCAGGGCTGCGGGAGATTCCCTCCACCCTGCCGGAGAACATCGCGGACGACGACGAGCAGACCGCGCCGGACGGACCGGCGGCGGACCCGTGCGGGCGGGAGGACTTCGCGCTGGAGATCCTCCGTCCGGAACGGGCCGGGCTGCACGCGCCGCTCCGTTTCCGGATCGCCTCGCAGCAGGTGCGGAAGGAGATGCTCGGCAAGCTGACCGGGCACCTGGAAGCGCGTCCCGGCTCGTACCGCGTGGCACCGTGCGACCGGAGGCGGCAGATCGGCACCTTGACGCTCCGGCGCGGGGCGAGGCAGGCATGAAGCAGGCGCTGTCACGTCGGCTCGGCTTCACCGAGATCTTCGAACTGCCGGTCACGGTGGATCTGCGGACGGCCGCACGCGCGCTCGGCATCTGCCGGGGAACCGCGTACCGGCTCGTCTACGAGGGCACGTTCCCCTGTTCCATCATGCGGGTCGGACGCCAGTACCGGATCCCGACGGCCGAGCTGATGCGCCTGCTCGGCATCGACGAACGGCCCATGTACGCCGTGGATCTCGACGCCGTCCCGGAGCCACAGCAGAACGCCACCCCGGCATGACCCGGTCCGGTCAGCCCTCCCGCGCGACTCAGCCCTCCCGCGCGACTCAGCCCTCTCCCACGACCGGATCAGTCGTCCGGCGCCGCGAGCTTTCCGTCGATCAGAGCCGCGGTGAAGGCTCGGGCGAGCGCCTGCCCGGCCTCGGCGGTACGCGTCAGCTCCGCCCCCCATCGGTCGAGACCGCGCAGTACGCTGCCCCGGCGGCGCTGCACGTCGACCGGCAGGAGCGGAAGGCGCAGCCGTTTCACGTCGATACGCGGGGCACCGCTCGCGGTGACGGACGTACGCGCGGCTCTCGCCGCGTTGTCGGGGTGGGTGACGGCGCCCGCCACGAACCACGGGTCGAGAAGGTCCCGGTCGACGCGTACGGCATGGACGCCGGGGCCGAGCCGGGCCCCGATCTGCTCGTCCGTCGCGACCTTGGCCACCAGGTCTCCGGCGAGCGACGGGACGAGGATGTCGTGGGCCTGTACCCGGGCGGCCGGCTCGGTGCCGGGGCGGACGGGGACGGATCCGCTAGCGGGTCGCCCGGTGGCGACGTCCTGTCCTGTGAGGGCAGGCTCCACCCGGTCGGTGCCGGGAGATTCCTGGCCCGCGGCACGGGCCGGGTGGCGGTGCAGGGTGAGGGCTCCGGTCCGCGAGAGCTCTCCCAGCGTCGCCGTGGACACGTCCTCCGGCTCGGGCCGAGGGGCGCGGTCCGGCCGGGGCAACGCGACGCGGAGCGCGGCGAGTCTGGCCTCCAGCGCGGCGGGCATCCTCAGCACGGCGTCGAGCGCGTACGCCCCGCCCTGCCCCGGCACATGACGTCGCGGAGTGAGGTCGGCGTCCTCGTCGAGCAGCTCGGCCCGCGGTACGCGCCGGGCGATGACCCCCTCGGTGCCCGATGCCCCGTGTCCGGTGCGGTGACCGGCCCAGAGGTCCCTGACCCGTCGGCGGAGCACGTCGAAGGGGTCGCCCGGCGACGCGTGCCGGTCTCCGCGCACGGCCTCGCCGGTCACCAGCAGCACCGCCGCGTCCGGGACACCGGCTGCCTCCGGACGTTGCAGCACCCACAGGTGGGCGCCGTTGCTGTTCCCGGCCGCCGTCGTCGGGGGCAGTCCGACGACGGCCCGGAGCACACCGCGCCGGACGAGCTCGCCGCGGATCCGGCGCCCCGTGGACCGTCCGGCCACGGCCGCGGGCATGAGCAGGGCGGCCCGGCCGCCGGGCCTGAGGCGCGCCAACACCTGCTGAGCCCAGGCGAGTTCCGGCTCGGAGCGCGGCGGAGGACCCCCGTACAGCCACCGGGAGTCAAGGGCGAACCGGTCCTGGGTCCAATCCTGGAGGCCGTCCGGCGGAGGACCGCCGACGACGGCGTCGACCGTCTCTTCGGCGAAGGCGTCCTCCGGGAACGGACCGCCCACCCCCAGGCGCAGCCGTCCGTCGGCCTCCGGATCGGCCCCGGCCCCGGCTCCGGCTCCGGCTCCGGCCCGCGAGCGAAGCAGCAGAAGACGAAGGAGCGCGATGCGCACGTACTCGGGACGGCGGTCCTGCCCCAGGATCCGTGGCGGCCTGCCGGGCAGACTCTCCTCAAGGGCGGGACGCAGGAACGTACCGGTTCCGCAGGCGCTGTCGAGGACCGAGTCCGCCGGGCCGGTGAGGTCCAGCATCAGACCGGCCAGGGGGGTGGGGACGTCCGTCAGTCCTGCCGTGCCCCGGGCCGTCGCGTACCACGCGTGGAGGTGCTCCAGGACGCGGACGCGATCCTCCTCGCACGCCACCAGCCGGGCGGCTTCGAGGAGTTCCCGCTGGTCCGCCGACCACGCGGGGGGCAGCCCGGTCATGAGCAGGCCGGCATGCCGGGGCGACACGACCGCCCGTACCGCGTCGCCGAGCCGGTCCGGGGTGGGCGCCTCGGCGGGTGCGGTCAGCAGTGCCAGCCCGGCCAGGGCGAGGGCCTCCGCGGGCCGTCCTGCCGCGCCGAACGTCTCGGCGCACCGGGTGAGGCGGCCGAGCGGTGCGAGGGGGCGGAGCTTTCCCTGCCGGTCGAGCCATCGCTCCACCTCACGCAGGTCGAAGGCGGGACTGGCGGACGTCCCGGCGACCGGCCGGGGGAAGTCCTGGTGGCGGCGGCGCCAGTTGCTCACCGCGGGCCGGCCGACACCGGCGATCCTGGCGATTCCGGTGGCCGTCACCGTGGTCGGTTCTTCTGCCACGCCTGTCTCCCTGCATCCCGCCGTGTCCCTCGGGGAAGACGTGAAGCGTACCGGCGTTCCCCCGGGCGGCCGGGTCCCGCGCGGTCCGGCGGCCACCTCCGCCCGGCTCGGGTCGTCCCGGTCAGGGCGGCCCGCCGTCCTGCGCGCACCGCTCGATGCCGTCGTCGATCTCCCGGACCTCCGGACTCGGCTCCCCGAAGGCCCGTACGGCATCAGGGCGTACCTCGGTGTACGCGGAGTGCGCGTCCCGCGGCAGTCCCTCCTGGCGCAGCAGTGCGGCGCGGTCGATGCGCAGCCGTACGACACCCGACTCGATACGGCCGAAGCGGCCCACCGCGCTGTCGAGGCACTGGTCGATCAGCTGGACGGCCCCGCGCAGATCGCCGTCCCTCGCGAAGGCGCCGGCCTCGGCGCGGATGCGGGAAAGGTCGTCCCGCCGCAGTTCCGTGGTGCGCTTCTGGCGGCGTGCCAGGTCGTCGAGGTCGGAGCCCTGCCGACGCCGCGCGTCCGACGGGGACTTCTTCGGCAGGGGCGGCGGAGAGCACGGCCGCACCCACGGCAGGGTCGGGTCGTAGTCCCCGAGTCCGGGGCAGCCGGCCGATTCGAGGACCGCCAGGTGCGGCCGGATCAGGTCGAACAGCGCCCTCGCGTCGCCCGGCCGCAGATCCGGGTTCTTGCACAGCAGCCGGTCGACGGTCTCGGCCAGCCACGGCGGTGTCTGCGGGCGTACGTCCGCGATCCTGCGCGGTGGCTCGTCGGCGTGGCAGCGGGCCATCGCGTACGCGGTCTCCGCGGTGAAGAGGTACTCCCCGGTGACGAGTTCGAAGACGATGCAGCCGAGCGAGTAGAGGTCGCTGCGCGGCTCCGCGCGCCCCTCGGTCACCTGCTCGGGGGCCGCGTAGGCGACGGTGCCCGGGGCCGCGCCGCCCGTGGTGGTGATACGCGTCGCGAAGGGATCGGTGTGGGCGACGATGCCGAGATCCATCACCTTGACGACGCCGCCCGGCGCGATCATGACGTTGGACGGCTTGAGGTCACGGTGCACGAGTCCGGCGTCGTGCAGCGAGGCGAGGGCGGTGGCGAGCTGGGCCAGGATCGCGACGACGCCGCGGAACGGCAGCGGGTGATGCTGCTCGGCCAGCTCCTCCAGGGTGGGGCCCTCGATGAACTCCATGACGAGGAAGGGCTCGCCCTCGTGCTCGCCGAAGGCGTGCACCTGGGGGAAGTGCCGGGAACGGCCGAGTGTGCCGGTCGTCCTGGCCTCCCGCCGGAAGCGGTCCCGGTGTCGGCGCTCCTCCCGTTCGACGTTGTTCGGGAGCAGCAGCTTGACCGCCACCTGCCGGGCGAGGTTCAGATCCTGGGCCAGGTACACCTCGCCCATCCCGCCGTACCCCAGCCGGTTCACCAGGTGGTACTGCCCGGCGATGACATCGTTCTGCGAACCCACCTGAGAACCGCCCTGTGCCTGGGATCTGACGGAACGTCCGTACACGGATGGTAGCAGTGAGTAGCATCCCGTGAATGTTGTTCACAGGGGAACAGATGAGGAGAGAGAGTGACCGACTGGCCGCTGCCCGAAGGACTCACCGGTGACCCCCGCCTGATCAGGGTGTTCGCCGGAGGCGCGAAGGAGGGGGCGGAGGACTGCCCCACGCTGCGCGCCGTCAAGGCCCGGCCCCGTCTCCGAGCCGCGCACCGCACTCCCTACAAGCCGGACGACCTGGAGACGTTCGCCCTCGCCCCCGTGATGCGCAGGCTCGATCTCCTGGAGTTCGGCCGGATCCGCGACGATCCGGCCCGGGTGCGCCCGTCCCACCCGGGTCTGGAGCGCTTCGCCGAGCATGCCGCGGCGCAGTACCTGACCGCGGCGGAATCACTGGATCCGGAAGGGCGGTTGCTGCCCGACCACAAATACTGGGTCAGGCAGACGCGTACACCGGCCGGCTCCGGTGGCGGTCGCACGGTGTACGAACTCCGGGCGTGGGGGCGGTGTTACGCCGACCGCGAGCGGACGGTGTGCGAGCTGCGGCTCCTCAGGTTCGGGTCGGTGCGCCGCGGGGGACGCCCACGGGCCGAACGGGATCCGGCGGAGACCGCCATGGCGGCGTACGTCGCCGCCTACGGCGGCCGTGCGGCGGAGCCCGCCCGGTGGGGGGACGAGCACGAGGTGCAGGACGTCACCGCGCCCCGGCGGATCCGGGTCGTGGAGATCGGGTGTCTGGACGGCTCGGTCGGTGAACCGCTGTTCGACGGGACCCCCGAGGAGGCGGAGGCCGCGTACCGCCGGCTCGCCGCACCCCGGCTGCGGGCCACCGTCGACGCCGTGCACCGGCGACCGGGGCCCGGCTGCGCGGTCTGCCGGCTGACCGCCTCCTGCCCCGACCTGCCGCGTGCCCCCGGCGTCCTCGGCGTCGCGGATGTCTCCCGCCCCCGCCGCACCCTGTCCGTCACGGATCTGCGCAGGTACGCGAAGTGTCCGGCCCAGGAGCATCTGCGGCGCCTCCACCTGCCGTACGACGAGAGCCTTGAGCACGACCGCCACGTGACACGGGGGCACGCCGTGCACGCCTGGCTCCAGCGCCTGCACGAGCGGACGCCCCGGCGCCCCTGCACACCCGCCGACGCGCCCGCCGACCCGACGGACTGGGAGGCCGATGGCTGGCACCTGACCGGCGCCGACGCCGAACTCGGGGCCCGGCTGATCGGCCGCCATGCCGCCGTGTGCCCGCTGCGGCACGCCGATCCGGAGGCGCCGGTGGTCGCGGAACGGCTCCTCGCCTTCCAGGACCCGGAGGCCGACGTCGTCCTCGTCGCCAAGCCCGATCTCGTCTACCGCAGCGGCGGAGCGGTGGTGTGGCGGGAGATCAAGAGCACCAGATACCGCGCGCCGCGGGGTGACGAGGACGTCCTGGAGCGGTACCCGCAGGCGGCGCTCGCCCTGGTGCTGCTGGCACAGGGCGTGTTCGGCGGCGACGTGCGCCGCTCGCGCGTCGAGGTGGAGGTCCTGCGGCCGACCGGCTCCGACCTGGAACTCGTCTCGCCCCGCCAGGCCGACCGGGTCGCCACCGCCCGGCGGGTGATCCACGGCCTCGCCGCCCCGTGGCACCGGGACGCCATCTCGGCGCCGAGGCCGGGGCAGCACTGCGCCCGCTGCGAGGTGGCCCGCTGGTGCCCGGCCGTACCACCGTCCTCGGGTGCGGCTGCCGTCGGGGAGCAGCGGTGACGCGCACCGCCGCGGGCGCCGCCCGCTCCCCCCTCGTCCCGCACGACGGACTCACCCTGCTGCGCACCGTGGCGACCGCCGTCCTCGACCTGGACGCCCTGACCGGGCTGGGCACCTTCACCCTCCCGTATCCGGCCGAGGCGCAACGGGCCCTCGACCGCACCGCGCTGGCCTGTCTGCTGCGCGGCGCCGACCCGCCCCTGAGCGTCAGCGACCTGCTCATCTGGTGCCGACGGCGCCCCGTGACGGAATGGCCGCTCGACCTCCCCGACGGTCTGGCGGCCCCGGAGGACAGACTGATCGACAAGGACGCCTGCGTCCCCACCGACCTGTGCTACGAGTGGGCCGTGGACCGGCCGGACTCGGCCACCGAACAGATCGACCGCGCCCTGATCGCCCTGGCGATGGACCGCTGCCGCCTCGCGAACGCCCCGGCGAGCTATGTCGCCTTCCGGCGCCTGCTCGTCGAACACCCCGTGCTCACCCGGGACAAGGCCGCCGAGATCTCACTGGAACCGGCCTTCACCCCACTGGACGGGCTCCTCCGGCAGATCTACCTGCCCGCCCCCGTCGGCTGGGTACGGGGCGGCCGGTTCACCCTGTGCCGACGCTGCCGGACCCTGCTCGCGCCGATGCGCGACGGTGGCTGGTGGTGCGAGAACGCGCGCTGCCGGCACAAGGGGGACGCTCCCGTGGGCCACGCGTACGCGGAGGCCGAGGGCGGTGGAGTACTCCTGCTCACCAGGCCGCTGCGCCTGTTCGTCACCGCCCCGGGCTTCGCCGAGCTGCGCCTGGAGCGGGCCCTGACACGCCTCGGCCTCACTCCCGAGCTGTGGCCGGACTACGACGCGTACGACCTGCGGATCACCCTGCCGGACGGACGGGTGTGGGCCGTGGACGTCAAGGACTGGGCGAATCCGGCGCTGCTCGGACGCAACGCCCTGCTCCTGCCGGACAGGCCACCGCACGACCGGGCCTTCCTCGTCGTCCCCGACCACAGGACAGCCCTGCGCCGGGACTACGTGGCCGTGGTCCGCCGCTTCCTGGACCCCGACGTGCGGCGTCGCACCACCGTGGTCAGCCACCGGCAGTTCATGACGAGGGTGCGCGCCGCTCTCGAAGAGACCCGCGGCGGAGCCGTGGACGACGACCGACCGGAGGACGACCATGCGTGACCGCATGCAGTGGCGCGGCGACCTCATCCAGGAGTTCGCTCCCCACTTCGCGGACGACGCCGATCCGGAGCTGGGCGCGTCCCGGCTGTGCGAGGTCGAGTTGGGGCTCCACCTGGTGGAGCGCCTGCTGCCGGGCCATCCCGCCCAGGCGGGGTGGACCCTCTTCGGCGGGTATCCCTTCGCCTCGGCCCTCGGCCATGCCCGCACGCCCGAGGAGCAGCGCATGCTGCGGATCGGACGGCATCTGCTGTGGCCCCTGCGGCGGCGCCGGATCTGGGCCCAGTCCCTCGACGCCTATCTGTCCCTCCCGCCCGAGCTGCGCGGATACGACCTCGACAGCAGGGACGACCCGCCCCGGCGCCGGAACGTGTCGGTGGCGCACGGCCGATGGGCCGTCTACGCCCGTGCGCTGGCCGACGCCCCGCCGTACCGGACACGGACACTGCCGCCGGCCGAGCCCGGCGGCTGGCGCTTCCTGGAGGGCCAGGCATGGACCTCGGTGGTGCTCCCCGAGGAACTGCCCGCCGAGGAGAGCGCCGGGCATGCCCTCGGACGAGCCGCGGCCTCGGACGGCAAGCCCCTGGAGGTCCCCTGGGACGAACTCGTCGCGACCGCCGCGCGGATGGAGGACAAGCTGCGCGGACCTGGGAATCCCGACGGGGGCGACTGGCGCCGCAGGCTGGAAAGGGTCGAACTGTTCGTCCGGGACACCGAGTCGGACGACTTCGTGCCGGAGAGGAGGATGCTGCGGATCGACCGGATGCTCCATCTCCTCGGGATGGTCGGGGCCGGGAAGAGCACGCTTCGCGACATCCTCGCGGTCTGGGCCGCCACCGATCACAAGCGGGTCACCCTGGTCGTGGGTGACGTCGCCGAAGCCCTGCACCTGACGTCCCTGTTCTCCGCGCTCGGTCTCCGGGCCGCCCCCGTGCTGGGAGCGACCACACGAGAACAGCATCTCCAGCGCACCCACCGCCGCCTGGCCGCCCAGGACGACGGGGCGTCCCTGCTCACCCACGACGCGCTGAGCTTCGACTACCTCAGCACCGCCTGCCCCCTCGACGCACTGCGCGGAGTGGAGGCGGCGGAGCCGCTCGCCCACCGCGACGCGCCCTGCACCCAGCTGTTCCCGCCGAAGCGGCGCCCGCCCCGGCGCCCGCTGACCGCCCTGGCCGTCGACGAGTCGGAGCACGGCCAGGCGCCGAACCTGCGCAAGCGGCACGGCTGCCCCCTGTGGAACAGGTGCCCGCGTCATCACGGCACCCGCGAGCTGGTCACGGCGGACATCTGGATCGCCACCCCCGCGGCGCTGGTGCACAGCGCCGTGCCCGCCCACCAGAACGAGGAACGCGTCCGCTTCCTCGAACTCGCCTGCCGCAGAAGCGATGTGATCATCGTCGACGAGGCCGACCGGGTGCAGATGCAGCTGGACACCATGTTCGCGCCCGCCGCCGTGCTCACGGGGCGCGCGCCCAACTCGTGGCTCGACGAGATCCACCGGCACAAGATCGACGAGCTGGCGCGGGGCGGGCGCATCCAGTTGTCCGACTCCATCGTCATGCAGTGGACCGCCGCCCTGCACACGGTGACGGTCGCCGCCGACCGCATCTATCACATGCTGCTGCGCCACAAGAGTCTGCGCTCATGGGTCGAGTCCGACTACTTCAGCTCCTGGACCCTCCAGTACAAACTGGTCGCGGAATGGTTCGGCAGCCCGTCCGACGCCGACACCGACGCCGCCGACACCCCCGACCGCCCCACCCCCGAATGGGACGAGGAGATCGGCCGGATCGCCGACGAGGACGACGAGGCGGAGGCGGCCGGGGCCCGGAAGCCGGACGTGCCGGGCCCGGCGGGCGCGGCGGGCGGCACGGGCCGCGACGGGGTCGTGACCGTCCTCGACGCGTTCCGGGACGACCCGCTCGGCGACCGGGAGCACGACGACCCCCGGGCCGACGCACTGGTGCGGCTCACCCGCCAGCTCCTGCACACCATGCGCCCCCGCAACGCCCGCCGCCTCGTCGAGCGGGAACTGCTCGCGCTGGCGGGCGATGCCGTGTCCAGGGCGCGGAGCAGCGTCTCGGAGCAGGTGCTGCGCTTCGAGTTCACCCTGCTCCTGTCCGCCCTGCACACCCGGCTCGACCAGCTGACCGAGATGTGGCCGCGGATCGAGGCCGCCCTCAACTTCGAGGCGTCCAGCAACGTACTGTCCCGGCGTCCGCCGGAGGACTACCGTCCGCTGGTCCCCGAATCCCCCATGGGCAACATCCTCGGCTTCCAGTTCCTCCCCGAGAACGCGGGCCTGGGCCGGCTGCGCAGCGGCGAACTGCGCTTCTTCCGCTGTGCGGGCAGCGGCCGCGAGCTGCTCCTGCACCTGCCCGATCTCACCCTCGCCGACGGCCTCCCCGGGCCGAACGTGCTGCTCATGTCGGGGACCAGCTGGGCCGGCCGGTCCACCCGCTTCCATGTGCTCACCGAGGTCGGCGCACTGCTCAAGCCCCCGCCCGCGGAGCGTGAGGCCATCAAGCGGACGGTGTTCCGCACATGTTTCCTGACCGGTCCCGACGGCAGGCCGCTCAGGCTGTCCGGCGCCAAGCCCCATCTGCGTCCCCTCGCTCTCGAACACATGCTGGACCAGCTGGCCCGCCGCTCCGCCGACGGCAAGCCCAGTGTGTTCGAACGGGAACTCGCCGCCCTGGACGACGACGAGCGGCGCGGCCGGCTCCTCGTCCTCACCGGCTCCTACGACGAGGCGCGCCGCGCGGCGGAGATCCTCAACCGCATCCCGCGCTGGGCCGGGAAGGTGTGCCGCCTGATCTCCGACGACGCGGAACAGGAGCACGAGTGGCACTCGGGCCCGGACACGGGGCCCGACGGCGGTGCGGTGGTGGCGCTGCGCCGCGGTGACGTGGCGAACTTCGCCTCGACCGGGACGCAGATCCTCGTCGCGCCGCTCCTCGCCGTCGAGCGCGGCCACAACATCCTCGACCGGGGAGTCGCCGCGATCGGCTCGGTGTTCTTCCTGGCCCGGCCCCACCCGCGCCCCGACGACATCGCCCTGGCCGTGCAGGCCGTGAACGACTGGGTGGCGCGTATGCAACGGGACGGCAGCTTCGCGGAGTTCGTCCGCGCGCAGCCGGGTCTTGACGAGGCCGGGGCGGAGTTCCGGACCCGGGCCCGCGCGCGCTGGCGGTATCTCCTCAACCATCCGCCGGCCTGGAGCCGGCTGAACGAGGAGGAGAAGATCTCGTTCACCTGGGACCAGCTCGTCGTCATCTGGCAGGTCATCGGCCGGCTCGTACGCGGCGGTGTCCCGGCCCGGGTCGTCTTCGTGGACGCCCCGTTCGCCAGCCGGGCGGCCGCGCGCAAGAAGCTGCCGGACACCTGGCACACCAGTCTGCTCCTCGCCATGCGGCACGTGCTGGACCCGTACCTCGCCCCGTCGCCGGGAGACGCCACCACCGCCGACGGTACTCCGGTGACCGCGCTCGACCGGGCGCTCGTCAAAGCCCTGTACGAGCCCTTGCACGCCGCCCTCACCGGACTCGTCCCGTCCGGCCCGGACCCGCGCGGCTGAGCCGCGGACAGGGCCCGTCACCCGAGAACACGAAGGGATTCCCCATGCCCTCCTACTCCACGATCCGGCTCGCGGCCTTCGAACGCGTCCGCGGCGCCGAGTTCGTCCGCCGGCCGCACGGTCTCGCGTTCCCCGCGGCCTGGCGCAAGGAAGTGCTGGACTTCTACCGGATCGGCAGACGCGAACCGCAGAAGATCAACCAGGTACCGGTCCGCCGCCTGAACGAGGTCATCCGCGCGGTGGCTCCCGAACTCCTGTGCGTGGCCCGCAAGGCCACACTGCACGACGACACCCCCTGGCTGTACGCGTACGACCCGCTGCCGGTCCCCGTCATGCGCCAGTTGATCCACTCCTGGATCCGCGACCTGCACCCGCCCCGCACGCGCGCGGAACATCCGGAGCTCACCGAGCGGGCCGTGGAACTCGGCGCGGCGCTGGACGTGGCCGGACTGAGCTGGCAGCCGCAGGAGGTGGACCTCTTCTCGGGCCGTACGACGCCCGGCGGCACCTTCGAACCGGACGCGCTGGTCCACCAGCTCCTGCCGGACGCCCTCGCGCAGGACATCACCCGGCTGGATCCGTACCGCTTCGAGGGCGTCGAGATGGAGTTCCGCATCGCCGCGACCACGCGGGGGGCGGAACTCGTGTCCTGGCCGCCCCGGGACCACCAGGACGACGACGGAACCTGGTGGAAGTTCTCGTTCGTCGTCGCGCTCACCGTGCAGACCGTGCCCTTCTCCGACTTCCGCCTCCATGTCGCCACGGGGGTGCGCCGATGGCGTACCGGCGGTCCCGTTCCGATGCCCTTCCGGCGGTCGGTGTCGGCGTATCTGCTCGGCCGGGATCCGTGGTTGGCGCAGGCACCAGGGACCGGTCGCCTGGCGGTGAGCCGGATGATCAACGACCGCCGCACCGACTCGACCGAGTGGGCGCGCGGCGGCCCCGAGGGGATGCTCGGCCGCCTCCGCTTCTCCCACGGGCTGCCGGACGCCGCGACTGTGCGGGAGGACCCTGACGTCTGGATGTCGGGGAAGGACGGCGTCCAGATCGGTGTCGTGCACGCGACGTCCATGGGCGGACACGGCGTCGGAACCGGCCTCATGCCGCGCGACCGTTCCCCGCTCACCGACTGGGCGGCCGAGGCGTTCGCCCCGCGTCTCACCCGCCTGGACGACTTCACCCGCAGCCGTCACCCCGTCCTGCCGCGGAACCTGCCGAAATCCCCGACGGGCCGGACGAAGGAGGAACGGGCGCTCAAGAAGGAGGAGTTGACGCACGCGCGACGGCAGGAGCGGCGCCTCGCCCTGGCACGGACGCTCGGCGGCGCGCCGCTGGTCGTGGAGGCGCGATGGCAGAACCCCCGCACCCGTGACGCGCTGGTCGAGCAGTTGGCGGACCTCCTCGGCCTGGACGGAGCGGGCGGGGCGGGTGCGGTGCGCTCGTGGTCGACACCGCAGTTGGAGGTGCGTCTGTACCTGGAGGACGCCTCTTTCGTCGCCGCCCGGCTCGACTTCCCGGAGGGTCGGCCGCGGCGCAGGCACCTCGCCTCGGCGATCGGCACACGACGGCGGGAGATCGCCGAGCTGTGTGCGCGTGACGGACGCCCCGACGTCCAGGCGGTCGTGATCGAGATCGGTCACCCGAGCTCGTTCCGGCCCGACATGGTGGATCCCAAGTTCGCCGCGCGTCTCGGCTACGCCGACGCCGGACGGCTGACGAAGTTCATCACCGTGCCCAGCTCGAAGCGGGGTACCGCCACGAAGAAGAACATCGCTCACCGCGCCCACCAGACCTGGTCGCACGTCTTCCGGCAACTGGGCTCGTGCACCGTCCCGGAGCACAGTGCGGACGACGTGCCCGACGACCTGGACCACGTGGCGCTGTGGATGGTCAAGCGCCGCGCCGACGGGCCGACGTACACCCGCGGGACCGTACCGGTCGCCGTGCGGGTGAGCGCCGCCGACGGCTCGGTCACGGGCTGGGACCCGGAGAGCGGGGACTGGATCCCCTACCGGAAGCTGCTGCTCTCCCTGGCCCGCCACGCCGAAGTCCCGGGAACGTACCCGCGGTTCGAGAACCTCGATGACACCGACGACACCGACGACGAGGGTTCGGGCGCCGACGGGGCGGCGGAGGAGGTGACCGGGGACGCGGAGGTTCCCGCCGCCGGGGCCACGAGCGGCGATCAGCGGCGCACCACGGCCTGGGTCCCCGACCTGGAGGAGGAGCGGGCGCGGACGGCGCAGTTCGTAAGGTCGATGCTCTACAGTCTGCGCGACCGGAACGTCCTGCTGCTCTCCCACGCCCAGAACGCGCGGCTGCACTGGCCGTGGCTGGCCAACGGCCGGCTGGTCCCGGACGCACTTCAGTTCGGAGGCAACCCGGCCCAGCACATCTCTCTGTACGGCGAGCGGCTGTGCCATGTGCGGGTGCGCGACGACATGTCCGACGAGACCCCGCAGTGGTTCGCCCCGGACGACGAGTCCCACGAACACGGCTTCGCCAGCGGTCTGTGGCACCGTTCGGAGGCCACCGGCGACCACCGCGTCCACTACAGCACCGGCGAGAAGCCCCACACGGCCAAGCACGCCGTGAAGACCGCGTCGAAGATCGCGACCCGGATCCCGGTGCGGAAGAAGCCGGAGAACGGCGACGAGGACCAGGAGCCGGAGCCGGTCATCGACACGGGGACCAACGCATGGAACCCCGCGGCGCTGGAGATCGCCGTGCTCGCGGTGCCGGAGGAGGGGACGGCCGAGGCGGGGGCCTGGACCGCCGTGGCCCACCAGCTGCGGAGGGCCCCGGACTACGACGTCACGCTGAAGCTTCCGCTCCCGCTCCACCTGGCCAGGAAGACCGCGCAATACGTCCTGCCGCACGAGGACGACACCGAGGGGGCCGCGCCCGAGGAGGGGGCCGGACAGTGACCCGGGGCCCCGGCCGGCAGCCGTGAGAGGGCCGGGGCCCCGGAGCCGTCAAGATCCGTTTTCAGGCATTCACCAGAAGAGATCATTATCGGAACACCAGCACGCCATACCGATCGACGATCATCAAATCCCGCAGCTCACACACGAATTGCACACACCCTCTCTCCATATCGTTCCCGATGGTCTAGATTGACCGTGCTTCAGCTGTTCATGCTCGGTACGGCCATTGATGATCAATGGATCCGGCGCCGCGGAAGACCGGCGGCCGTTTCCTCGGTACCAGACGTGGGGTGATCGTTCTCCGGGGCGCGAAAGGAGTCGAACAGCTCTTGAACAGCCGCGATGTGCTGCGGGGGCGGGAGAGGCGGGGGCCTCTCCGGGGGAGGAACAGCGCGGCGCGGGGGGCGGGGGCCTCCCGCGGACAGGGTGCGACGACGACGTCGGACCACTGCGGACCTGGGGGGGTTCTGTGCGGCAAGGGGAGTTGGTCAGCCCGTTTCCGTCTGCGCGCGAGCGGCCGTCGGACGGGTCACTGGGCCAGTCCGCCATCGACTGGGAACAGCGGTACCGACGTGCCGTGATCGCGGGTGACACCGCGGCCACCGCCTGCGTGGTGGCGGCCATCGGCAACTTCTTCGGGGCCCGGGACGCGGCCAACTGGCACGAGAAATGGGGAATTCTCGCATTCGGCACCGAGCTGCTGGTGCTGGGCTCGCTCGCGGTGAGCCGGGCGTGGGCACCGGCCGTTCTCGGCCAGGGAGCCGAGGAATTCCGCCGGCTCGGACGCTCGCTTTTCATGGCGACCGTCGCCCTGGCACTCGGCGGAATCGCGCTCACCTCGCGCAACATCAAACTCTGGATCTTCGTCGCGATTCCCGCCATCGCGCTGGTCACCATGACCGAGCGGTATCTGCTGCGCCTGTGGCTGCACAAACAGCGCAAGGAAGGGCGCTGCCTGCGGCCGGTCCTGGCCGCCGGAAGCCCCGCCACCGTGCGCGACCTGATCACCCGCACCCGCAAGTTCCCGCACCTGGGCTGGCGGGTGGACGCGGTGTGCACGACTCAGGGCCCCGGGCTCGACGGCGACCGGCTGGACGGGGTGCCGGTCGTCGGCCGGCTGGCGGACGTCTCCGGCCATGTCCGGCGCGACGGCTACCGGGTCGTGGCGGTGACACCGGACCCGCACTGGTCACCGGACCGGCTCCAGCGGCTGGCCTGGAACCTGGAGGGCAGCGACGCCGAGATGGTCGTGGCCCCGGTGCTGATGGAGGTGGCCGGACCGCGGCTGCACGTCGACGCGGTGCTCGGGATCCCGCTGCTGCGGGTCAGCATGCCGGCCTTCACCGGCGGGCGGCGCGCGGTCAAGGGCGTCGTGGACCGGCTGGGCGCCGCGGTCCTGCTGCTGCTGTTCGCACCGCTGATGGCGGCCGTCGCGCTGCTCGTGCTGGCGGACAGCCGGGGCGGGGCGTTCTACCGGCAGCGCAGGGTCGGCAAGGACGGCCGCGAGTTCACCATCCTCAAGTTCCGCACCATGGTCGCCGGCGCCGACCGCGCACGCGCCGCGCTGGCCGACCGCAACGAGGGCGCGGGACTGCTGTTCAAGCTGCGCCGGGACCCGCGGGTGACCCGGGTGGGAGCGGTGCTGCGCCGCTACTCGATCGACGAACTGCCGCAGCTCTTCAACGTGCTCACCGGCTCCATGTCGCTCGTCGGCCCGCGCCCGCCGCTCCCGGAGGAGTCCGCCGCGTACGGCCCGGACATCCGGCGACGGCTGCTGGTCAAGCCGGGACTCACCGGCCTGTGGCAGATCAGCGGCCGCAGCGACCTGTCGTGGGAGGAGGCGGTCCGGCTGGACCTGCGGTACGTGGAGGACTGGTCGCTCGCCCTGGACACGGTGATCTTGTGGAAGACGCTGCGCGCGGTGCTCTACGGGCAGGGGGCCTACTGATGCGCGGCGACCGCCGTCCGGCCGGTGTACGAGGAGCGGGCCGCCACGGCCTGCCCGGGGGGAGGAACGGGACATGAGGGTCAGCGTTCTCGGGCTCGGCTACGTGGGCTGCGTGTCGGCCGCGTGCCTGGCCCGCATGGGGCACGACGTCATCGGGGTGGACGTGAACCAGGTCAAGGTCGACCTGGTCGCCGACGGCAGGGCCCCGGTGGTCGAGGAGGGGATCGGCGAGCTGGTCGCCGAGGTCGTACGGAGCGGAGCGCTGCGCGCCACCGCCGACGTGCGCGAGGCGATCCGGGAGAGCGAGGTGTCGCTGGTCTGCGTGGGCACCCCCTCGGAGCCCAACGGCTCCCTGTGCACCACCTATCTGGAGCGGGTCACCGAGGAGATCGGCGCCGCGCTGGCCGAGCGGGGCGGGCGGCACACCGTCGTGTTCCGCAGCACCATGCTCCCGGGCACCTGCCTGAACCTGCTGGTGCCGATCCTGGAGAAGCACCTCGGCGGCACGGCCGGGGTGGACGTCGGGGTCGCGGTCAACCCGGAGTTCCTGCGCGAGGGCACCAGCGTGCGGGACTTCTTCGACCCGCCCAAGACCGTCATCGGCGAACTGGACCCGACGAGCGGCGACATGGTGGCGGCGCTCTACGACGGCCTGCCCGGCGAGGTGTTCCGGGTGCCGGTCCCCACGGCCGAGGCGATCAAGTACGCGGACAACGCCTTCCACGGCCTCAAGATCGGCTTCGCCAACGAGTTCGGCGCGGTGTGCCAGGCGCTCGGGGTCGACTCGCACCAGGTGATGGACGTGTTCCTGGCCGACCGCAAGCTGAACATCAGCCCCGCCTATCTGCGGCCCGGCTTCGCCTTCGGCGGCTCCTGCCTGCCCAAGGACCTGCGCAGCCTGGTCCACGCGGCGCGGCGGGCCGATGTCTCGGTGCCCATCCTCGCCCATGTGCTGCCCTCCAACGCCGACCACCTCCAGCGCGCGGTGGAGCTGGTGGAGCGCACCGGCAGGCGCCGGGTGGGCCTGTTCGGGCTGTCCTTCAAGCCCGGCACCGACGACCTCCGCGAGAGCCCGCTCGTCGAGCTGGCCGAGCGGCTCTTCGGCAAGGGCTACGACCTGCGGATCCACGACGCCAACGTGAGCCTGTCCCGGCTGCTCGGCGCGAACCGCGAGTACGTCGAGAGCCGGCTGCCGCACCTCGCGCAACTGCTCGCGGACTCCGTGGAGGAGGTGCTCGACCACGCCGAGGTGTGCCTGGTCGGCACCAGGGACCCGGCCGTGCTGTCGGCGCTGCCCCGCGGTGGCGGCGGCCCGGTGATCGTCGATCTCGTCCACCTTCCCGACGCCGACGCGCGCCGGGCCGAACCGGGGTACGTGGGCCTTGCCTGGTGACACGTCGTTCGACCGCGCGTCCGCCGACGACCGGCCGGGGCGGCGCGCGCTGATCCTGGTGGAGAACCTGTCGGTGCCGTTCGACCGGCGGGTGTGGCAGGAGTGCACGACGCTGCGCGACGCGGGCTGGGAGGTGCACGTCATCTGCCCCCGGGGCGGCAAGCGGGACACCGAGCCGGAGGCGGAGATCGACGGGGTGCGGATCCACCGCTACCCGCTGCGCGCGGCCACCGGAGGCCCGGCCGGCTATCTGCGGGAGTACGGATCGGCGCTGTGGCACACCTTCCGGCTGGCCCGCGAGGTCGGCCCGGTCCATGTGGTGCACGCCTGCAACCCGCCCGACCTGCTGTTCCTGCCCGCGCTGTGGCTCAAGCGGCGCGGCGCGCGGTTCGTCTTCGACCAGCACGACCTGGTGCCCGAGCTGTATCTGTCCCGGTTCGGCCGCGGCGAGGACCTGCTCTACCGCGCCGTGTGCGCGCTGGAGCGGCTGACCTACCGGGCCGCGGACGTCGTCCTGGCCACCAACGAGAGCTACCGGGACGTCGCGGTGCGCCGGGGCGGCCGGCGCCCCTCGGACGTCTTCGTGGTGCGCAGCGCGCCGGACACCGACCGGTTCCGGCCCGTGCCGCCCGAGCCGGAGCTGAGGCGCGGCAAGCCCCATCTGCTGTGCTACCTGGGCGTCATGGGCCCGCAGGACGGCGTCGACTACGCGCTGCGGGCCCTCGCGAAGCTCCGGGACGAGCACGGGCGCACCGACTGGCACGCGGTGTTCGTCGGCGCCGGTGACACCTTCGACGCGATGGTGGAGCTGTCCCGGCGGCTCGGCCTCGCGGACCGGGTGGAGTTCACCGGACGCGTCCCGGACGCCGATCTGGTGCGCTACCTGTGCACCGCGGACGTGTGCCTCTCCCCCGACCCGCACAACCCGCTCAACGACGTGTCGACCATGAACAAGGTCCTGGAGTACATGGTGATGGGCCGCCCGGTGGTCTCCTTCGACCTCCGGGAGGCACGGGTCTCCGCCGGGGACGCCGCCGTGTACGCGCCCGGCAACGACGAGAGCGAGTTCGCCCGGCTCATCGCGCGGTTGCTGGACGACCCGGAGAAGCGGGACCTGATGGGCAAGGCAGGCCGCGAGCGGATCAGCGGGCCGCTGTCCTGGCGGAACTCGCAGGCGGCGCTGCTCGCCGCCTACGCCGCCGCCTGCGACGGCCGTACCCCGGCGCCGAAGGGCGGCCCGCTCCGGGCGGGACGGAGGCCGCGCCGTTGAGCGACGACACGATACGCCTGGTCACGGTCGGCCGGATCCTCCGTGGCCGCTGGCGGCTGCTCCTCGTGCTCACCGTGCTGGGCGCGCTCGCCGGATACGGCGCCTCCCTGCTGTTCCCGCCGCGCTACACGACGTCGGCGTCGGTGCTGCTGCCCGGGGCGTGGGAGGAGCGCGAGCTGCTGACCCAGCAGGAGATCGCGACCAGTTCGGCGGTGACCGACCGCGCCGCCGCCGCGCTGCACTGGTCCGGGGTCGGCGGAAAGGACCTGCGGCGCCGGGTGAGCGCCAGGACCGCCGACGGGAACATCATCACGATCTCGGGCACGGCCTCCACCCCGGAGCGGGCGCAGCAACTGGCCGACCAGGTGGCCCAGCAGTTCGTCGCGTTCGCCGCGCACGTCGTGGACGCCGGCACCGACTCCGACGCGGCGGCGCAGCTCGACACGCTGCGGCAGATGGTGGTGCAGTCCAGCCGCCGTATCACCGAGCTGGCCGACGCGGCCGATCCGGGGCGGACGGTGGAGAGCGTGCAGACCCGCACCGAGCTGGAGAAGCTGCGCACCTCGCTGCGGGAGGCCATCACCAAGCTGGACCAGGCCGACCCGGCGGCCGGCAAGGCCACCATGGTCGTCATGGGCCCGGCGGCCCGGCCGTCCGGCGAGGCACCGCCGACCCGGTGGCAGCTCGTGGGCGCCGGGGCGCTGCTCCTCCTCCTGCTCGCGGTCCTCGGCCAGCTCGCCGCCGCCCGGATGAGCCGTCGGCTGCGCACCGCGCCGGAGATCGCCGCGGCGCTGGGTTCGCCGCTGCTGGGCACCGTCGACGTACCCGGTGAGCGGTCGGCGCACCGGCCGGGCGGCCGTGGCGCGCGGGCCCGGCTGCGCCGGGTGCTGGGCACCGACGTCCGGTGGGACGTACCGGTGCCGCGGGTCGCCGCCGACGAGGCGGGGCGGCGGATCCGCCACCGGCGGGTGTGGGCCCGTCTCCAGGACCGGCTGACGTCCCCCGGGCGGCTGCTGGTCCTCGTCCCGGACGGTGACGAGGTCGCCCGCCGGGCGGCCGGGCAGCTCGCCGCCGAGGCCTGGAGCGGTCCGGCCGCCCCGGATTCCCCGGTTTCCGCGGCTTCCCCGGTGTCCGCGGCTTCCCCGGTTTCCCCGGGCTTCAGGGGCTCCTCGGGCTTCACGGGCGGGGAGCGCGCCGAGCCGCAGGTGGTGGCCGTCTCCGTGTCGCGGCCGCTGGTGCCGGACCGCGACGACGAGTCGGGTGCCCTGGTCGTGCTCAGCGCGGGCCACTGGACCGCGGACGAGCTGGCGGGCGTCGCCGAGGCGTGCGCGGACGCCGGGCACGAGATCGTCGGCGTCGTCCTCGCCTGCCCGGTCCGGTCCCGTCCGGCGCGGTCCGCCGGACGTCCTCCGAAGGCCGCCGCGACGGGGTCCGCGACCGGCGGCGACGCGAAGGGAAGCCGAGGGTGACGACGAGCAGCACCGTGGAGTCGCCGGCCGCCGCTCCGCTGCTGGACCTGCACGCGCTGGTGGTGGCGGTGCGCAGACGGCGCCGTCTGTGGTGCGCCCTGGCGCTGCTGGGACTGCTCGCCGGTGCGGCGGTCGCGGTCCTGCGGCCGCCGCCGCCCACCGCCGTGACCGAGGTGCTGGTCGCGCACCAGGAGGACCAGCCCAACGACCCCGGGACGCTCATCCGCACCGATGTCGCGCTGCTGCACACCACACGGATCGCCGGTGCGGCCCTGAAGTCCCTGCACTCCGCCGAGGCGCCGGAGGACTTCATGCGGGACTACCAGGGGGCCGGTCTGACCAACAACCTGATGCGGATCACCGTGACCGGTGCCAGCGACGCGGAGGCGGTGGCCCGTGCCGGGGCGCTGGCCGACGCGTTCGTCGCCGACCATGTGCGGCGGATCCAGGAGGCCGCGAACGCCGAGGCCAAGGCGCTGCTCGACCAGCGGGACCGGATGCAGGGCGAACTCGCCCAGGTCAACAAGGCGATCGGGGACGGTACGCCGCAGAGCGGGCCGAAGGAGTCGGCCGACCTGGAGTCGCTCTTCGCCCGCCGGGCCGAACTCACCTCGCGGATCACCGACTTCAGCCAGCGTGCCGCCGACGCCCGCATCGGCACGCCCCGGCTCGTCGCCGGTACGCAGATCGTGGACGCGGCACGCCCGGTGCGGCACTCCCTGCCCCGGGCCGCCGCCACCGACGCCGCGATCGGGCTCGTCCTCGGGCTGGCCCTCGGGCTCGCGGTGGCCGCCGTGGGCGCGGTGGTGGCCGACCGCCCCGTACTGCGCCGGGAGATCGCGGCGCACCTCGGCGCCTCGGTGCTCGCGGAGCTGCCCCACCGCCCCGGACGGCGCCGCAGGACCCGGGCGGCGCACGAACGGCTCACCGCGTTCCTGGCCCGCACCGTGCACGGCTCGCCGGAGCCGGTGTCGCTGCTGGAGCTGGGCTGCGCGCGCACCGCGAGCGCGCTCGCGGTGGACCTCGCCCGCGCGCTGGCGGAGCGGGGGCGGCCGGTGACCGTCGTGGACGGGCTGCCCGGCACCCGGCTCCCGGGCCGCCGCCCGCGCCCGGACGACCCGGCCGTGATCAGCGGCGACGAGGCCGCCGGACTGCCCCGCCACGAGCGGTGGATCGGCGTGGGCTCGGTGGCGCCCGGCACGGCGTGGACCGACCTGCGCCGTCTCGGCACGCGGACCGTGCTCGTCGTACGGGCCGGGCACGCGGGCACCGCCTGGCTGCACACCGTGGCCCGGCACCTCGCCGACCAGCATGTCCCGGTGCTGGGCGTGGTGCTGGTCGACCCCGATCCGCGCGACCGCACCGACGGCACGCTGTGGGACGGGCCGCACACCGCGCTGCGCGGCGCGGGCGAGCGCACGGCCCGGCTCAACGGAACGGGTCCGCGGTGGACGGAGCTGCCGCCGACGCGGGCGGCACGGGTCCCGGACAGCGATCAGGAGGCGCGGTAGCACATGTGCGGCATCGCAGGCACGTACCGGTGGCCGGACGGCAAGGCCGTCGCCGACCGGCTCACCGAGGTCCTCGCCCACCGCGGTCCGGACGGGGCGGGGCGCTACAGCCACCCCGCGGGGGACGGTGAGGTGCACCTCGGGCACCGCCGGCTGGCCGTCGTCGACCTGTCGCCGACCGGCGCCCAGCCGATGGTCTCCGGCGGCCTGGCCCTGACGTACAACGGCGAGCTGTACAACGCGCCCGAGCTGCGCGCCGAACTGGCCGCCGCCGGGGTGCGCTTCCGCGGTACCTCGGACACCGAGGTGCTGCTGGAGGCGTGGCGGCGCTGGGGCACGGACTGCCTGCCCCGGCTGCGCGGCATGTTCGCGTTCGGGGTGTTCGACGAGCGGTCCGGCGATCTGGTGCTCGCCCGCGACCAGTTGGGCATCAAGCCGCTGTTCGTGCTCCGCCGGGGCGAGGGCCTGGTGTTCGCCTCCGAGCTGAAGGCGCTCGCCGCCGTGAGCGGCGGTTCGCTCCAGGTGGACCACGCGGCGCTGGTGGCCTCGCTGCTGTACTACTGGGTGCCGGACTCGCGGTGCGCGTTCCGCGAGGCGGAGAAGCTGCCGCCGGGGAGCTGGCTGAGGTGCCGGGCCGACGGGCGGGTGGAGCGCGGCCGGTACTGGCGGCTGAAGGACGTCGCCGCCGAGGGCGCCGAGCGGGCCCGAAGCGGCGAGCGGCCGGATCTCGCCGCCGTGGTGGAGGAGTCGACGCGCCGCCATCTGCTCTCCGACGTGCCGGTGGCCGCCTTCCTCTCCGGCGGCCTGGACTCCAGCTATCTGACCGCGCTGGCGGCCCGCGAGCGGCCGGGCCTCTCGGCCTACACGATCGGGTTCCGCGCCGAGGACGCCCGGTTCGAGGCGATGCCGGACGACCTGCGCTACGCCCGGCAGGTGGCGGAGCGGTTCGGGGTCGACCTGCACGAGATCGAGATCGCCCCGGACGTGCTCGACCTGCTGCCCCGGATGACGTACCACCTGGACGAGCCGATCGGCGACCCGGCGGCGATCAACACCTTTCTGATCTGCTCGGCCGCCCGCGACGCCGGGGTCAAGGTGATGCTCTCGGGGATGGGCGCCGACGAGCTGTTCGCCGGGTACCGCAAGCACCTGGCCAATCTGCTCGCGCTACGCTACCAGCGCGTGCCCCGGCCGCTGCGGCGCGGTCTGTCGCGGGCCGTGGACCGGCTGCCGGTGGCCTCGGCCCGCCGGGGCTACCGGTCGGTGCGCTTCGCCAAGCGGTTCCTGTCCTTCGCCGGGCTGCCGGAGGAGACGGCGTTCCGGCGCAGCTACACCATGTACGACCGGGACGAGCTGCTCGCGCTGGTCGACCCGGACCTGGCCGGGGCGGTCGAGGACGTGCTGACCGAGCACGCGGACGTGTACCGGGACAACACGCTCGACGACTTCGTCAACCGCATGTGCCTGGGCGACGCCCGGATGTTCCTGCCGGGCCTGAACCTCGCCTACACGGACCGGTCGAGCATGGCCGCCTCGACCGAGGTGCGGGTGCCGTACGTGGACGTCGAGGTGGTGAAGGCCGCGTTCGCGGTGCCCGGCGACCGCAAGATCGTCGGGCGGCAGGGCAAGGCGGTCCTCAAGGAGGCGGCGGGCACGGTCCTGCCCAAGGAGATCGTGTACCGGCCCAAGGGCCTGTTCAGCGCCCCGCTGCGGGCCTGGATGAGCCGGGACCTGGCGCCGCTGGTGCGCGAGGTGGTGCACGACGGCGAGCTGGTCCGCTCCGGGTTCCTGCGCCGCGACGCGCTGGCGCGGATGGCCGCCGAGGACGCCGCCGGGCACCGGGACTTCTCCAAGCATCTGTGGCATGTGCTGACCCTCGAACACTGGTATCGCGGCGCGGTCACGGGGACCGGCCCGCACGCTCCTTCGACGTCGACGGCTTAGAGACAGCAGAGACATGAGAGACAAGGGACTTCGGTGAAACAGGTCGTGCAGAACTACCGGAGCGGCGAACTGGCGCTGCTCGACGTGCCGGTGCCCGGGTGCAAGCCGGGCGGAGTGCTGGTGCGGAGCGCCTACTCGCTGATCTCCACCGGGACCGAGCTGATGAAGGTGTCCGAGGCCGGCATGTCGATGCTGGGCAAGGCCCGTTCGCGTCCCGACCAGGTGGCCAAGGTCGTGCAGAGCGTCGCGGCCAACGGGGTGCCGGCCACGTACCGCAAGGTGATGGGCAAGCTGGACTCCTACACGCCGCTGGGCTACTCGCTGTGCGGGGTGGTCGAGCAGGTCGGCGCCGGGATCGACGAGGTGAAGGCCGGTGACCTGGTGGCCTGCGCGGGCAACGAGCACGCGCTGCACGCCGAGCTGAACTGGGTGCCGAAGAACCTCTACGCACCCGTGCCCGACGGCCTCGCGCCCCGGCACGCGGCCTTCGGCACCGTCGGCTCGATCGCGTTGCAGGGCGTGCGCCAGGGCGAGTCGCGGCTCGGCGAGGTGGCCCTGGTCATCGGCCTCGGGCTGATCGGGCAGCTGGTGGTGCAGTTGCTGACGGCCTCCGGGGTGCGTGTGGTCGGGGCCGACCCGGATCCGGCGCGCTGCGAACTGGCCGCCCGCCTCGGCGCGGTGGCCTGCGGCGATCCCGGCTCGGCCGCCGTGGAGAACTCCGTCGCCGAGCTGAGCGGCGGCCACGGCGCCGACCAGGTGTATCTGGCCGCGGGCGGCGGCAGCAACCAGCCCGTGGAGCTGGCCGCCCGGCTCGCCCGGGACCGGGGCCGGGTCGTCGACATCGGCAAGTGCCGCCTGGACCTGCCCTGGAACGCGTACTACGAGAAGGAGCTGGACGTCCGGTTCTCCCGCTCCTACGGCCCCGGGCGCTACGACCCGGAGTACGAGCTGGAGGGGCGGGACTACCCGATCGGCCATGTGCGCTGGACCGAGCGGCGCAACCTGGCGTGCTTCCTCGATCTGCTGGCCCGCGGCCGCGTCGACGTGGAGCCGCTGATCTCCCATCTGGCCGACTTCGACGACGCCGTGGAGACGTACCGGCGGCTGGAGGGCGGCGAACTGAAGGCCGTGGCCGTGCTGTTCCGCTATCCGGGGCAGCCCGCGGCGGCCCCGGAGACGGCGGCACCGGCGGTGGCCGTGCCCGCCGTGCGGCGCGGCGGCGCGGCGCAGCCACCGGCCCGGCCCGCCGGGACTCCGGTGCGGCTGGCGTTCGTCGGCGCGGGCAACTACGCGACGTCGATGCTGCTGCCGCACCTGGCGGGCCGCGAGGGCGTCGAACTGTCCGCCGTCGTCACCACGACGGCGCTGTCCGCGGCCAACGCCCGGCGCACGTTCGGCTTCGCCCGTGCCACCACCGACCTCGACACGGTGCTCGGCGACCCGTCCGTCGACGCGGTGTTCGTGGTGACCCGCCACCACTCGCACGCCGAGCTGACCCGCAGGGCGCTGCTGGCCGGCAAGGCGGTGTTCGTGGAGAAGCCGCTCGCGCTCACCGAGGACGAGCTGTCCGGGGTGCTCGCGGCGGTGGAGGAGTCCGGCAACGACCGGATCCAGGTGGGCTTCAACCGCCGGTTCGCGCCGCTGCTCCAGGAGGCCAGGAAGCTGCTCGGCACCCGGACGGGACCGGCGAGCCTGCGCTACCTGGTCAACGCCGGGCGTCTCGAACACGGCAGCTGGTACCTCCAGCAGGGCACGGAGGGCTCGCGGTTCACCGGTGAGGGCGGGCACTTCATCGACACGGCGAGCTGGCTGCTGGGCGCCGACCCGGTCTCGGTGTACGCCGTCGCCCCGCCCGGCCAGGAGGACCTCCAGGTCGTGCTGTGCTACCCGGACGGCTCCACCGCCACCGTCAGCTACGTCACCGGCGGCGCGCCCGGCTTCCCCAAGGAGACGCTGGACCTGGTCGCGGACGGCAAGGTGCTGCGCCTGGACGACTTCGTCCGGGCCGCCGTCCACGAAGGGCGCCGCAGGCAGTGGGCCGGGTCCCGGCTGCCCCGGGCCCGGGACAAGGGGCAGAACGCCGAACTCGCCGCGTTCGTGCGGGCGGTGCGCACCGGTGGACCGATGCCGGTGCCGCTGGAGTCGCTGGTCGCGACCACGTCGGCCACCCTCGCCGTGCGGGCCTCGCTGGCGGCCGGCGCGCCGGTGGCCCTGGCGGCGGCGCGATGACCATGGGCGCGGGCTGGTACCTGCGGCGGCTGTCCCGGATGGGGCCGCGGGAGATCGGCGGCCGGACGGCCGACGCGGTGCGCAGACGGCGGTGGCGGTCGGCGGCGCCGCCGAGGCGCCCGGAGGTGACCGGCGCCCGGTTCACGGCGGTGCTGCCCGCGGGCACGGCCGCCGCGGTGCCTCCGGACGCCGCCAAGCGCCTGCTGACCGAGGCGGACCGGCTCATGGCCGGGCACGGCGGCTGGTTCGGGGTGGCCCGCGAGGACCTCGCCGACCCGGACTGGTCGTACGACCCGAGGACCGGGCGCCGGGCCCCCGGCGGCTACGCCTTCGACGTGCCCTACCGGGACGAGGACGCGGTCGGGGACATCAAGCAGATCTGGGAGCCGTCCCGGCACCAGTACCTCACCGTGCTCGCCGCCGCCCACGCGCTCACCGGCGACGAGCGGTACGCGGAGCGGGTGGCCGCCCTGCTGCGGTCGTGGTGGGCGGCCGAGCCGCCGCTGCGCGGGGTGCACTGGACCAGCGGCATCGAGCTGGGGATCCGGCTGCTGTCGTGGGTGTGGATCCGGCGGCTGCTGGAGGGCTGGCCGGGCGCGGCGGCGCTGTTCGAGGACAACCCGGTGGCGCTGGACCAGATCTGGCACCACCAGCGCTGGCTGGCCGCCTTCCCCAGCCGGGGCTCGTCGGCGAACAACCATGCCGTCGCCGAGGCCGCCGGGCAGTTGGCCGCGTCCTGTGCGTTCGGCTGGTTCCCCTCCTCGCCGCGCTGGCGCGCCGACGCGCTGGCGTCGCTGGAGCGGCACCTGAGGAGCAACACCTTCGGCTCCGGTCTCAACCGCGAACTGGCCACCGAGTACCACGGTCTGGTCCTCGAACTGGGGCTCGCGGCCGTGGCGGAGGCGGACGCCGCCGGTGTGCCGGTGCCCGCGGTGGTCCGGCTGGTGCTGCTGCGGATGACGGACGCGCTCGCGGCCGTCGTGGACAGCACGCTGCGGCCGCCGCGCCAGGGCGACGCGGACGACGGGCACGGCCTGGTCGTGGACGGCGCGGGCACCGACCGCTGGGGCTCGCTGCTGGCCACCGGGGACGCCGTGTTCGGGCGGCTGGACTGGTGGCCGCAGGTGCCCGGCACCGATGTGCGCACCCCGCTGCTGGCCGCCCTGGTGCGGCCCGGCGCCCCGGCCGTGTCCCGCCCGACTCGGCGGCCGGACCACTTCGCCGACGCGGGCCTGACCGTGCTGCGGAGTCCCCAGGGGATCTGGTGCCGCTGCGACGGCGGCCCGCACGGCTTTTTGTCCATCGCCGCGCACGCCCACGCGGACGCGCTGTCCGTGGAGGTCCGGCACGACGGGGTCGACGTGCTCGCCGACCCGGGGACGTACTGCTACCACGGGCAGCCCGCGTGGCGGCGGTACTTCCGCTCGACGCTCGGCCACAACACCCTGGAGCTGGACGGCGCCGACCAGTCCGGCTCCGGCGGCCCGTTCCTGTGGACGCGTCAGGCCCGCAGCCGGGTCCTGGCCGCGGACCCGTCCGGCGCCGAGAGCGGGGGGACCGCCCGCTGGTGCGCCGAACACGACGGCTACCGGCCCTCCGTGCACCGCCGCCTGGTGGAACTGGACGGCAGCACAGAGGAGTTGCGCGTCGTCGACGAGGTGCGCGGACCGCACCGCGCCGTACGCCTGGCGTTCCATCTCGGCCCGGCGGTCACCGCGGACCTGGCGGGGCACCGGGCCGTGCTCACCTGGACCCGGGACGGCGAGGACCGCCGCGCGGTGCTGGACCTGCCCGCGCGGCTGGACTGGCGGGCGCACCGCGGCGAGAGCGACCCGCCGCTCGGCTGGTACTCCCCCGGATTCGGCCGCAGGGAGCCCGCCACGACCCTGGTCGGCACCGGATTCACCGACGGCACACAGGAGTTCACCACCGTGCTCGGGTTCGGCGGCTAGGGGGGCGTGTGGGGAACAAGTGGCGGCACCGGAGGCTGCCCGCGGCACTGCTGGCGCTGGCCCTGTCGGCGGCGGCCGGCTGCGACGGCACACACACCGCGCGGCCGAAGCCGACCGCCGCGCCGTCCGCGGCCGCGGCCCGGGTGTGCGCCGAGCCCGCGCCCGGTCCCGCAAAGGCACCGGCGGGCGCGGTGACCGTCGACCCCGCCGTCACCGGCGACCTGGCCGCCCAGACCAGGAACAGCCCCCCGCACACCACCTTCTGGCTCCGGCCGGGCACGCACCGGCTCGGCCCGGACCGCTACGCCCAGGTCCTGCCCAAGGAGGGCGACACCTATCTCGGGGCGCCGGGCGCGGTGCTGGACGGCCGGAAGACCAACCAGTACGCGTTCGGCGGCACCGCCCGCGACGTCACCATCCGCTTCCTGACCGTGCGGGGGTTCGCCGCCCCGCAGAACGAGGGCGTCGTCAACCACGACTCGGCCGACGGCTGGGTGATCGAGCACACCACGATCCGGGACAACTCCGGTGCCGGGCTGATGGCCGGGGCCCGCCAGCAGGTCCGCGCAAGTTGTCTGCGCGGCAACGGCCAGTACGGCATGAACGCCTACAAGGGCACCGGGCGGATCACCGGCCTGGTGCTCGACGGCAACGAGATCACCGGCAACAACACGGACGACTGGGAGCGGCGGAAGCCGGGCTGCGGCTGCACGGGCGGCGTCAAGTTCTGGGACGTCGACGGCGCCGACGTACGCGGCAACTGGGTGCACGACAACCGCGGGGCCGGGCTGTGGGCGGACACCGACAACAACGACTTCCTCGTCGAGCAGAACCTGATCGAGGCCAACGACGGCGCCGCGCTGATCTACGAGACCAGCTACAACGCGGTCGTCCGCGACAACACGATCCGCCGCAACAACCTGGTGGAGGGCCACCGTTACGCCGATCGCGGCGACACCTTCCCGTTCGCGACGGTCTATGTGTCCGAGTCCGGCGGCGAACCGCGGATCCCGGCCCGTACGGACAAGATCGAGATCTACCGGAACGTCCTGGAGGACAACTGGTCCGGCATCACCCTGTGGGAGAACGCCGACCGGTTCTGCAACAGCCCGGCCAACACCTCCTCCGGCTCCTGCACGCTGCTGGTGAAGGACGCCCGCCGCTGCGCGCGGCCCGCGATCGCCCGCGCGCCGCTCTACTCCGACTGCCGCTGGAAGACCCAGCGGGTGGACATCCACGACAACCGCTTCGTGCTGGACAAGGCCGCCGTCGGCTGCACGGTGAAGTGCGACCGGATGGCGGTGCTCGCCAACTACGGCACCTACCCGGACTGGTCGCCGTACCAGGGCGAGCGGGTGGCCGAGGCGATCACCCTGGGGCAGCACAACCGCTGGCACGACAACGTCTACGTCGGGCCGTGGACGTTCGTCGCGCACGACCCGAGCCGGACCCTGGACCGGACGCAGTGGCAGGGCGCGCCCTACCGGCAGGACGCGGGCAGCACCTTCCCCGCACCACCGGGAGGTGACCGCGATGGCGGCTGACCGCACGTCGCGGATCGTCGGGGCGTCCTGGGGGCTGCTGGTCCTCAACACCCTCGGCTCCGCCGGGGCGCGCACCATCGTGCCGCTGCCCCGCTCGCTCATCCAGATGGTCACCATGGGCGCGCTGGTCGCCGCGTTCGCGCTGGCGCTCGCGGCCAATCCCCGGGTGCGGATCCGTCCCGGCGCCTATCTGCTGCTGCTCACCCTGCTGCTGGTGCCGAGCGTGATCTCCAGCGTGCATCTGGCGTCCGGGTTCGGCGCGCTGTTCCGCTGCGGCCGGCTGGCGCTGTTCGTCAGCACGCTGTGGCTGCTCAGCCGCTGGTGGGACGGCGGCAGGACGTTCGTACGGCACCACATCCGGATGTATCTGGCGGTGCTCGCCTCGGTGGCCGCCGGTCTGGTCGCCTCGCCGGGCGCGGCCCTGCCCGACCTCTACGGCGGGCGGCTGGTCGGCGCGTGGTGGCCGCTGACCCCGCCGCAGATCGGGCAGTACGCGGCGGTGATCATCGGGCTGACCGTGCTGCTGGTGCTGGGCCGCCGCACCGACCGGACCAGTGCGGCGGTGGTCGTCGTGCCGTCCCTGGTACTGCTGGCGCTGACCCACACCCGCACGGCCACGCTGGGGCTGCTCGTCGGGCTGGCGGCGGCGATCGGCTCGCTGGTGCTGACCAGCGCCGCCGCCCGCCGGTTCTTCGCCTGGGCCCTGCTGTGCGGCGCGGTGGCCGCGGTGGGCTTCTCCTCGGCGGTGCGGACGTGGTTCCTGCGCGGGCAGAGCCAGGAGAACTTCTCCAGCCTCACCGGCCGCGCCAAGGTCTGGCACGCGCTGCTGACGGCGCCCCGGACGACCACGGAGTACCTGTTCGGCGCGGGCCTGGGCGACAAGTCCTTCGACGGGCTGCCGATCGACAACAGCTGGCTTGCCGTCTACAACGAGCAGGGCGTGCTGGGCGTCGCCCTGGTCGCGGCGGTCATCGCCGTCCTCGGCGGTGTCGCGCTGCTGCGCCCGCCGTCGCTGTCGCGGGCCTGCGCGATCTTCCTGATCACCTACTGCGCCATCGCGTCGTACACCGAGGCCGGGCTGGGCGACGCCTCGCCGTATCTGCTGCATCTGGCCGTGGCCGCCTCGCTGCTGGCCACGCCCGCCGAGGCCGCCGCGCTCCCGGCGCCCGGCGTCCCCCGGCGGCACGTGCCGCGCTGGGCCGAGAGTGGGGAGGTGACCTGAGCATGCGTGTCCTCGTGGTGCACAACCGCTACGCGTCGGCGCAGCCGAGCGGGGAGAACAAGGTCGTCGACCAGGAGGTGGCGCTGCTGCGCGAGGCCGGGCACCGGGTCGAGGTGTTCGAGCGGCGCAGCGACGACATCGCCGCCCGGTCCCTGCCGGGCAAGGCCGCCGTCCCGCTGCTGGTGCCGTGGAACCCGGCGGTCCGCGCGGAACTCGCCGCCCGGCTGCGTACGGCACGGCCGGACGTGGTGCACATCCACAACGTCTTCCCGCTGCTGTCCCCCGCGGTGCTGGCCGCCTGCGCCGACACCGGGGTGCCCGCCGTCGCCACGCTGCACAACTACACCCAGGTCTGCCCGCCCGGCACGCTGCACCGGGACGGCCGGGCGTGCACCGAGTGCGTCGGGTCCACGCCGCTGCCCGCCGTCCGGCACGGCTGCTACCGCGGCTCCCGGCTGGCGACGGTGCCGCTCGCGGTCGGCATGGCGGTCAACCGGCGGCGGTGGTGGACGGGCGTGGAGCGGTTCTTCTGCATCTCCGCGGCGCAGCGCGAGGTCCTGGTGCGGGCCGGGATGCCGGCCGAGCGGCTGGCGGTGAAGCACAACTTCGTGCCCGAGCCGGGCGTCCGCCGCGACGGCCCCGGCGAGCACCTGCTGTACCTGGGCCGGCTCGCGGAGACCAAGGGCGTACGGCTGCTGATGGCCGCGTGGGACGAGATCGCGGCCGGCGGCGGTGCGGGCGTACCGCTGGTGATCGCCGGGGCGGGGCCGCTGGAGCGGGAGGTGACCGCCTGGGCGGCGGGCCGCGACGACGTGCGTTACGCCGGTCTGCTCGATGGGGACGAGTGCCGCCGGGCCGTCGCCCGGTCGGTGGCCGTGGTGGCGCCGTCGACCTGGCTGGAGGCGTTCGGCCTGGTGGTGGTGGAGGCGATGGCGGCGGGCGTCCCGGCCGTCGCCGCCGCACACGGCGCCTTCACCGAACTCGTCGAGGACGGGGTGACCGGGCTGCTGCACCGGCCGGGCGAGGCCGCCTCGCTCGCGTCCTGCCTGCGCCGGATCACCGCCGAGGGCGCGCCGGGCGAGGCGATGGGCCGGGCGGCCCGGCTCCGTTACGAGCAGGGCTTCAGCCCGGCCGTCGGGCTGGAGCGCCTGCTGGAGGGGTACCGCACCGCGATCGCGGGACGGACGGCACTGGCCCGTGGCGGGGGTTCCCGCGCGGGCAGGGGGGATGGGGACAGCGGATGACACGATGCCGACTCTGCGGCTCCGAGGCGATGGCGAGCGTCGTCGACCTGGGGGCGACACCACCATGCGAGAGCTTCCTCGCAGCGGACCAGCTGGACGAGCCGGAACCGGCGTACCCGCTGCACCTGCGGGTCTGCACCGACTGCTGGCTGGCGCAGCTCCCGCCGCTGATCACCCCGGAGGAGACGTTCAAGGAGTACGCGTACTTCTCCTCGTACTCGGCCTCCTGGGTGGAGCACGCGCGCGCGTTCGTCGACGGCGCCGTGCGGCGGCTGGGCCTGGGCGAGGGCTCCTTCGTGGTGGAGGTCGCCAGCAACGACGGGTATCTGCTGCGGCACGTGGTGGACCGCCGGATCCGCTGCCTGGGCGTCGAGCCGTCGGTGAACGTGGGCGCGGCGGCGCTGGAGGCGGGCGTGCCCACGCTCACCGCGTTCCTCGACCCGGACACCGGAGCGGCCGTCCGCGCCGAGCACGGCCCGGCCGACCTGGTCGTGGCCAACAACGTGTACGCGCACATCCCCGACGTCACCGGCTTCACCCGGGGCCTGCGCGCCCTGGTCGCCGACGACGGCTGGGTCTGTGTCGAGGTGCAGCACCTGCTGACCCTGATCGAGGAGAACCAGTACGACACGATCTACCACGAGCACTTCCAGTACTACACGGTCGCCTCCGCGATCCGCGCGCTGGCCGGCGGCGGGCTCGCGCTCGTGGACGTCGAGCTGCTGCCCACGCACGGCGGTTCGATCCGGCTGTGGGCCCGGCCCGCCGAGGCGGCCGGTACGCCGTCGCGGCGCGTGGCCGACGTGCTGGCCCGGGAGCGGGCCGCCGGGCTGCAGGAGCTGTCCGGGTACACCGAGTTCTCCGCCCGGGTGGCCAAGGTGCGCCGCGATCTGCTGCGGTTCCTCGTCGAGGCGGCCGACCGCGGCGAGACGGTGGTCGGCTACGGCGCCCCGGGCAAGGGCAACACCCTGCTCAACCACTGTGGCATCCGGCCCGATCTGCTCCCGTACACGGTCGACCGCAACCCGTACAAGCACGGCAGGTTCACCCCCGGCACCCGCATCCCGATCCTGCCGCCCGAGCGGATCGCCGCCGACCGGCCCGACTACGTGCTGGTCCTGCCGTGGAACCTGCGGGCCGAGCTGGTCGAGCAGCTGTCCTATGTGCACGACTGGGGCGGCCGGCTGGTCTTCCCCATACCGGAACTGAGCATTGTCGAGGTCAGGCCATGAAGGTCGTTCTCTTCTGCGGCGGCTACGGGCTGCGCATGCGCAACGGCAGCTCCGACGACGTGCCCAAGCCGATGGCGATGGTCGGTCCGCGCCCGCTGATCTGGCACGTGATGCGCTACTACGCGCACTACGGGCACACGGAGTTCATCCTGTGCCTGGGCTACGGGGCCCACCACATCAAGGAGTTCTTCCTCCGCTACGAGGAGACGGCCTCCAACGACTTCGTGCTGCGCGGCGGGCGGACCGAGCTGCTGTCCACCGACATCTCCTCGTGGACGATCACGTTCGCGCAGACGGGCCTGGAGTCGCCGATCGGCGAGCGGCTGCGCCGGGTGCGCCACCATCTGGACGGCGACGAGATGTTCCTCGCCAACTACGCCGACGTGCTCACCGACGCGCCGCTGCCGGAGATGATCGACCGGTTCGCGCGGCGCGACGCGGGCGCCTCAATGATGGTGGTGCCGCCGCAGTCCTCGTTCCACTGCGTGGAGCTGGGCGACGACGGCCTGGTGGGCGGCATCACCGCGGTGAGCGAACTGCCGCTGTGGGAGAACGGCGGCTACTTCGTGCTCCGCCAGGAGGTCTTCGACCACATCCCGGAGAACGGGGACCTGGTGGCCGACGGCTGCGCCCAACTGGCCAAGCGGGAACGGCTGACGGCGTACCGGCACCGCGGTTTCTGGAAGCCGACCGACACCGTCAAGGAGCGCGCCGCGCTCGACGAGGCGTACGCCCGGGGCGAGCGGCCGTGGGCCGTGTGGGAGCGGGCCGGCGCCGGAGCGCGGGCGTGATCCGGCTCGGGGCCGGGCCCCTGGACCGGGTCGTCGCGGTCGGCGCGCACTGCGACGACATCGCCATCGGCGCCGGCGGCACCCTGCTGACGCTCTGCCGCGCCCGGCCCGGCGTCCGCGTCGACGCGCTGGTGCTCTCGGGCGGCGGCGGCGAGCGGGAGCAGGAGGAGCAGGCCGCGCTCGCCGCCTTCTGTCCGGGCGCCGACCTGCGGCTGACCGTGCTCAAACTGCCCGACGGCCGCATCCCGGCCCGCTGGGAGGAGGCCAAGGCGGCGGTCGAGGAGCTGCGCGCGCGCACCGAGCCGGACCTCGTGCTGGCCCCGCGCGCCGACGACGCGCACCAGGACCACCGCACCCTGGCGCGGCTGCTGCCCACCGCGTTCCGCGATCACCTCGTGCTCGGCTACGAGATCGTCAAGTGGGACGGCGACCTCGGCCGTCCGGCGGTGTACCAGCCGCTGTCACCGGAGACCGCCGAGCGGAAGGTGCGGCTGCTCCAGGAGCACTATCCCTCGCAGCGGCACCGGCCCTGGTACGACCGGGAGGCCTTCCTCGGGCTCGCCCGGATCCGCGGCATCGAATGCCACGCGCGCTACGCCGAGGCGTTCGCCGTCACCAAACTCACTCTCGACCTGGGGGAATGAACCTTGCGCGTACTGCTGACCGGCCACCTGGGCTACCTGGGCACCGTGATGGCCCCGGTGCTGACCGCCGCGGGGCACGAGGTCGTCGGGCTGGACGCCGGCCTGTTCGCCGACTGCGTGCTGGGCCCGGTGCCGGACGACCCGCCGGGGCACCGGGTGGACCTGCGTGACGTCACCGCCGACCAGGTGGCCGGGGTGGACGCCGTGATCCACCTGGCCGCGCTCTCCAACGACCCGCTGGGGTCGCTGGCGCCCGACCTCACCTACGACATCAACCACCGCGCCTCCGTACGGCTCGCCCGGCTGGCCCGCGACGCCGGGGTGCGGCGCTTCCTGTACGCGTCGACGTGCTCGGTCTACGGCGCGGCGGGCGGCGACGACCTGGTGACCGAGGACGCCCCGCTGCGCCCGGTGACTCCGTACGCGGAGTCCAAGGTGCGGGTGGAGGACGATCTGCACGCGCTCGCCGACGGCGACTTCAGCCCGGTGTACCTGCGCAACGCCACCGCGTTCGGCCACTCGCCCCGGCTGCGCGCCGACATCGTGCTGAACAACCTGGTGGGCCACGCGCTGCTGTCCGGGGAGGTGCTGGTGCTCTCCGACGGCACGCCCTGGCGCCCGCTGGTGCACGCCGCCGACATCGCACGGGCCTTCACGGCGGCGCTGACCGCGCCCCGGGAGGCGGTGCACGACAAGGCGTTCAACATCGGCAGCGAGACCAACAACGTGACCGTCGCCGAGATCGCCGAGCAGGTCGCGGAAGCCGTGGACGGCTCGCGGGTGGTGATCACCGGGGAGACCGGCGCCGACCCGCGCTCCTACCGGGTGGACTTCTCCCGGTTCCGGGCCGCGGTGCCCGGCTTCGACTGCGAGTGGACGGTGAAGCGGGGCGCGCTCGAACTCGCCGACGCCTACCGCGAGCACGGGCTGACCCGGGAGGACTTCGAGCGGCGCTTCACCCGCCTGGCCGTGCTGCGCGCGGCCGCCGCGGCGGGCACCGTCGACGACACCCTGCGGTGGCGCCGGTGACCGCCGCGGGCGAGGAGATGTACGCGCTGGTGGAGCGGCTGTACCCGCTGTGCCGGAGCATCACCGGCGACGGGGTGCGCGCCACGCTGGAGATCGTCGGCGAGTACGTCCCGCTGCGCGTGCACGAGGTGCCGACCGGCACGCAGGTGCTCGACTGGACGGTGCCGCAGGAGTGGAACATCCGGGACGCGTACGTCGCCGACGCCTCGGGCCGCCGCGTCGTCGACTTCGCCGCGTCCAGTCTGCATGTGCTCGGCTACAGCGTGCCGGTGGCGGCGACCCTGCCGCTGGCCGAGCTGCGCGAGCACCTGTACACCCTGCCGGAGCACCCGTCCTGGGTGCCCTACCGCACCAGCTACTACAAGCCCGAGTGGGGATTCTGCCTGGCCCAGGAGACGCTGGACGCGCTGCCCGAGGGCGAGTACGAGGTGCGCGTCGACTCCACCCTGGCCGACGGCCACCTCACCTACGCCGAGCACGTGGTCCCGGGGCAGGTCCCCGACGAGGTGCTCGTCTCCGCCCATGTCTGCCACCCGTCGCTGGCCAACGACAATCTGGCCGGTATCGCGGTGGCGGTGTTCCTGGCGCGGGCGCTGGCGGAGCAACAGCCCTACTACACCTACCGGTTCCTCTTCGCGCCCGGCACCATCGGGGCGATCACCTGGCTGGCCCGCAACGCGGAGCGCGTCGGCCGGGTCAGGCACGGACTGGTGCTGGCCTGCGCCGGTGACCCGGGCCGTCTGACGTACAAGCGGAGCAGACGCGGCGACGCGGAGATCGACCAGGTGCTGCGCCATGTGCTGACCACCTCCGAACGGCCGCACGAAATAAGGGAGTTCACCCCGTACGGCTACGACGAGCGGCAGTTCTGCTCGCCCGGGTTCGACCTCGGCGTGGGCTCGCTCAGCCGGACCCCGTACGCCGGATACCCGGAGTACCACACCTCGGCGGACGACCTGGACCTCGTCTCGCCCGAGGCGATGGCGGACACGCTCGCCGTGTGCCGCGAGGCGTTCGCCGTGCTGGACCGCAACCGGCGCTACGTCAACCTCAGCCCGTACGGAGAACCGCAGTTGGGCCGCCGCGGTCTGTACGACTCGCTCGGCGGACGCAGCGACGCCAAGGAGGCCCAGCTCGCCATGTTGTGGGTGCTCAGCCTCTCCGACGGCGAGCACAGCCTGCTGGACGTCGCCGAGCGGTCCGGGCTGCCCTTCGACGCCGTGGCCGCCGCCGCCGACGCCCTGCACGGCGCCGGACTGGTCAAGGCGTGACGCCGGTGACCACCGGGGAGGAGCAGACGGCGGCACCGCCGGCCGGGGCCGCGGACGGCGGGCGGTCCGCCAGGCGCGCCCTCGTCGGCCGGCTGTCCTGGGGACTGGCCGACCAGGCGGCCTCCAGCGTCACCAACTTCGTGGTGGGCGCGTATGTGGCGCGCTCGCTGGGGGTGACCGCGTTCGGTGTGTTCAGCCTGGCCTGGGTGACGTACGGCGTGGTGCTCAACGTCTCCCGCGGGCTGGCCACCGACCCGCTCGTGGTGCGCTTCAGCGGCGTACCGCAGGCGTCCTGGCGCGCGGCCGTGGAACGGTCGGCGGGCACCGCGCTCGGCGTCGGCGGCGCCATCGGCGCGGCGTGCCTGGTGGCCGGGCTCGGCCTCGGCGGCCGGGTGGGAACCGCGTTCGCCTGCCTCGGCGTGATGCTGCCGGGGCTGCTGCTCCAGGACTCCTGGCGGTTCGCGTTCTTCGCGGCGGGCGCCGGGCGCAAGGCGTTCGTCAACGACGTCGTGTCCGGTGTCGTGCTCGTCCCGGCCATGGTCGTGGCGGCGCGGGTGGGCAGCGTGGCCGCCTTCGTGCTCGCCTGGGGCGCGGCCGCCACGGTGGCCGCCGGTTACGGCTGCCTCCAGTCCGGCATCCGGCCCCGGCCGGGCCGGGCGCGCGGCTGGCTGCGCGAACAGCGCGACCTCGGCTACCGGTATCTGGTCGAGAACGTCAGCCTCAGCGGCGCCGGCCAGCTGCGGGCGTACGGGCTCGGCGCGATCGCCGGGGTGAGCGCGGTGGGCGCGGTACGCGGCGCCGAACTGCTGCTCGGCCCGTTCCTCGCGGTGCTGATGGGCCTGTCGCTGGTCACCGTCCCGGAGGCGGCCCGGGTGCTGCGCCGGGCCCCGCACCGCCTCGGCTCGTTCTGCCTCGGCCTGGGCGGCGGGCAGGCCGCCGCCGCGCTGCTGTGGGGCGGGGCGCTGCTGCTGATGCCGGACCGGCTCGGCGAGCTGGTGCTCGGCGACGTCTGGCACTCCTCCGCCGTCCTCATCGTGCCGGTCACCCTCAGCGTCGCGGGCGCGGGCCTCGGCACCGGCGCCGCGGCCGGGCTGCGCGCGCTCGGCGCGGCCCGGCGCAGCCTGCGCTGCCAGTTGTTCGCCTCCGCCTGCTACGTCGGCGGCGGTCTCGGCGGCGCGGCCCTCGCCGGCACCGTCGGCTCGGCCTGGGGCGTCGCCGCCGCGACCGTCGGCGGCTCGGCCCTGTGGTGGCGGCAGCTGCGCTCCGCCCTGCGCGAGCGGCACCACAACCCCGTACCCGAAGTGAGGAACCCATGACCGCCCGCCCCCGGCTGAGCATCGGCCTGCCCGTGTACAACGGCGAGGAGTACCTGGCCGAGTCCTTCGACGCGCTGCTCGGCCAGACCTACGAGGACTTCGAGCTGATCGTCTCCGACAACGCCTCGACCGACGCGACCGAGGACATCTGCCGGAAGTACGCCGCGCGGGACCCGCGCGTCCGCTACCTCCGGCTCCCCCGCAACATCGGCGCCACACCGAACCACAACCGGGTGTTCGCCGAGGCGCGCGGCGAACTGTTCAAGTGGGCCTCGCACGACGACCTGTACGGCCGGGACCTGCTGCTGCGCTGCGTCCAGGCGCTGGACGAGCGGCCGGACGTGATCCTCGCGCACACCGGCCAGGCCGTCGTCGACGGCGACGGACGGCTCAAGGTCCCCTACGCGTACGGCCTCGCCACCGACTCGCCGCACCCGCCGGAGCGCTTCCGCAGCCTGCTGTTCGAGCCGGGCGGCGACGACTTCTACGGGGTGATGCGGGCCGACGTGCTGCGCCGGGTGAAGCCGCTGGACAGCTACCACCACGCGGACCGCACGTTCGTCGCCGAGATCACCCTGCACGGGCGCTTCCACCAGGTGCCGGAGCTGCTGTACTTCCGCCGCGACCACCCGCACCGCGCCGAACGGGCGAACCCGGGCAAGCGCGCCCGGTGCGTCAATCTGGACCCGCGCCGGGCGGGCCCGCTGCACCCGGTGCCCCGGCTGCTCGCCGAGTACGTCTGGGGCTTCGTCGCCGCGGTCCGGCGGGCGCCGCTGTCCGCGGCCGACCGGCGGGCCTGCTACCGCCATCTGGCCGCGTGGGCGAGCAGCCGGGTCCGGCCGGGCGCCGGCGAGCGCGTCGAGGACCGCGCCCCCGTCGACCCGGAGCGGCTCGACGTGTCGGTCGACGCCCTGGTCGCCGGGCGCGAGGGGAGGCGGGCATGACGTCTTCCGCCCAACGCCCCGTACGCGTGGGGGTGTTCGGCCTGCTCGGCTCCGGCAACCTCGGCAACGACGGCTCGCTCGAAGCCGTCCTCGGCCACCTCGCCGCCCGGCACCCGGACGCTGCCGTGGACGCGCTGTGCGGCGGCCCGGAAGCCGTCACGGCCCGGTTCGGCATCCCGGCGACGCGGCTGCACTGGTACCGGGGCGAGTACCGGACCGCGTCGCGCGCGGGCGCGGTCGCCGCCAAGGGCGTCGGCAAACTCGTCGATGTCTTCCGCACCGCCGCCTGGGTGCGCCGCCACGACGTGGTGATCGTGCCGGGCATGGGCGTCCTGGAGGCCACGCTGCCGCTGCGCCCGTGGGGCTTCCCGTACGCGCTGTTCCTGCTCTGCGCGAGCGGCCGGCTGTCCGGCACCCGCGTCGCACTGGTCGGCGTCGGCGCGGCGCCGATCGGGAACCGGGCGACCCGCGCCCTGGTGCGCTGGTCGGCGCGGCTCGCCACGTACCGCTCGTACCGCGACGCCCCGTCGCGCGACGCGATCCGGGCGATGGGCGTGGACACCTCGCGCGACCGGGTCCACCCGGACCTCGCGTTCTCCCTGCCGGTGCCGCCGGACGGGCCCGCGGCGGAGCCGGGCCGGGTCTGCGTGGGCGTCATGGACTTCCACGGCGGCGACGACGACCGCGACCGCGCCGACGAGATCCACCGCCGCTACCTCGACGGGACGATCCGCTTCGTCCGCGCGCTGGTGGCGGAGGGCAGGCCGGTCCGGCTGCTCACCGGCGACCGGTGCGACGCGCCGGTGGTCGCCGCGATCCTCGACGCCGTGGACTCCCCGCTGGTCAGCGCCGCCGAGACGGCCTCCCTCGCCGACCTGATGAGGGAGACGGCGGCCGCCGACAGCGTGGTGGCCGTCCGCTACCACAATCTCATCTGCGCGCTGCGGACCGGCACTCCGGCCCTGGCGCTCTGCTACGCGGCCAAGAGCGACGCGCTGATGGCCGGGATGGGGCTCGCCGCGTACTGCCATCCGGCGCGCGAGGTCGACGCCGACCGGCTGCTGGAGCAGTTCCGGTCGCTGGAGAAGGAGTCGGCCGGGCTGCGCCGCACCCTCGCCGAACGCAACCGGGACGCCGCCCGGCGCCTGGAGGACCAGTTCGACGCCCTGACCGCGGCCCTGTTCCCGGCGGCCGGCCCCGACCACGCCCTGCGGGAGGCTCCATGAAGGCGATCGACGTACCCGAGATCGACGGCGCGTACCTGTTCGAACCGACGGCCCACGCCGACGAACGCGGCTTCTTCTGCCGCACCTTCGACGCCGACGTGCTGCGCTCGGTGGGCCTGGACCCGGACGCCTTCGTCCAGGACAGCCTGTCCCGCTCGGCGGGCGGCGTGCTGCGCGGCCTGCACCTGCGCTCCGGCGCGGGCGAGGCCAAGCTGGTGCGGTGCTCGTACGGGAAGGTCTACGACGTCGTCGTGGACCTGCGCCCGCACTCGCCGACCTACCTCGGCCGGGCCTCCTTCGAGCTGTCCGGCGAGACCCAGGTGACCCTCTACGTCCCGGCCGGGTGCGCGCACGGCTTCCAGGCCCTCACCGACCCCGCCGACGTCTCGTACCGCATCGACCGCCCGCACGATCCGGCCGAGGACGTGACGATCGCCTTCGACGACCCGGAGCTGGCCATCCCGTGGCCGCTCCCGGTCACCTCGACGTCCCGGCGCGACCGGGAGGCACCGGGCCTCGCCGAGGCCCTGCGGCAGAAGGAGAGCTGAGGCAGGAGTGCACACCGAGAACACCGAATGGACCGCGTTCCAGGGAGACTTGGACCTCCCCCGGTCACGCGCGGCGAACGAACGGCTGCACGCCCTGATCCCGGGCGGCGCGCACACCTACGCCAAGGGCGACGACCAGTATCCCGAGAACCTGGCCCCGGTCATCAGCCACGGCCACGGTGCCCATGTGTGGGACGTGGACGGCAACCGGTACATCGAGTACGGCTCCGGCCTCCGGTCGGTCAGCCTCGGCCACGCCCACCCGCGCGTGACCGAGGCGGTGCGGCGCCAGCTCGACCGCGGCAGCAACTTCGTCCGGCCGTCCATCGTGGAGGTCGAGGCGGCGGAACGCTTCCTGGCGACGGTGCCGACCGCCGAGATGGTGAAGTTCGCGAAGAACGGCTCCGACGCCACCACAGCGGCGGTGCGCCTGGCACGCGCCGCCACCGGCCGCCCGAAGGTGGCCGTCTGCGCCGACCACCCCTTCTTCTCCGTCGACGACTGGTTCATCGGCACCACACCGATGAACGCCGGTGTCCCGGCACCCACCGGTGACCTCACCCTGGCCTTCCCCTACGGCGACCTGACCGCCACCGAGGAACTGCTCACCCGCCACCGGGACGAGATCGCCTGCCTGATCCTCGAACCCGCCACCCACACCGAGCCCCCGCCCGGCTACCTCGCCGGACTGCGCGACCTGGCCGACCGGCACGGCTGCGTCCTGGTCTTCGACGAGATGATCACCGGCCTGCGCTGGTCCGAGGCGGGCGCCCAGGGCCTGTACGGCGTCGTCCCCGACCTCTCCACGTTCGGCAAGGCCCTGGGCAACGGGTTCGCCGTCGCCGCGCTGGCGGGCCGCCGCGACCTGATGGAACGCGGCGGACTGCGCCACCCGGGCGACCGGGTGTTCCTGCTGTCCACCACGCACGGCGCGGAGACCCACTCCCTGGCCGCCGCGACGGCCGTGCTCACCACCTACACCGAGGAGGGCGTCACCGCCCGACTGCACGATCTCGGCGAGCAGTTGGCCGCCGGTGTGCGCGCGGCGGCGGCCGCGGCGGGCGTCGCCGATCACGTCGTCGTCCGGGGCCGGGCCAGCAACCTGGTCTTCGCCACCCTCGACGAGCACGGCCGGCCGTCGCAGCGCTACCGCACCCTGTTCCTGCGCGGGCTCCTCGCGGGCGGGGTGCTGGCCCCCTCGTTCGTGGTGAGCAGCGCGCTCGACGACGCCGACATCGCCCAGACCGTCGACGCCGTCTCCGGTGCCTGCGCGGTCTACCGGAAGGCCCTGGACAACGGCGACCCGACCCCGTGGCTCGGCGGGCGCCCGGTGAAACCGGTGTTCCGGCGCTGGGCCTGAGCTGACGCCGGATCAGCGCGGCCGCCGCCACCGTCCGGCGCCGGCCGCCCGGTCGACCGTCCACGCGGCGACCGGCACCACCGCCAGCGCGGTGCACCAGCCGCCGAGGGCGTCGCTCGGATAGTGCGCGCCCAGGACGACCTCGGCCCACCCCATGACACCACCGGCGACCAGCGCGGCGCCCAGCACGAGCGGCACACCGGCCGCCCGGCCGAGCCCGAGCCGACCGGCCACGGTCAGCGCCACCACGAGAGCGACGGCGGTGGCGAAGGCGGTGTGCCCGCTCGGGTACGACAGGTTGTGGTCCCCGTGAATGGTCCGCCCCACCACGGACTTGAGCCCCGTGGCCACGACCACGGCCGCCCCCGGCCCGGCGACGGCGAGCACCGCCGCCCGCCGGGACCGCAGCAGCACACACCCCCCGACGACGGCCAGTACCAGCAGCACCGCCCCCGCCGGCTCCCCCAACGCGTCGACGGCGAGGGCGACATGCCGCCAGAACGCCCCGGCCCCCTCGGCTCCCGCCGTGATCCGCGCATCCACCGCGGTGGGCCCGCTCTGCCCGGCGTACGCCACCCCGAGCACGACGACGACCAGCGCACCGAGAGCGACGACCGCCCCGAGCGGGGCACGCAGCACCGATGGCAGCACAGGGTTCGCCGCCCCCCGCCCGCTCATGCGATGCGTCTCCCCCCGCCGGCCCCGCCTCGCCACACTAGCCAAGAACTCGCCACACTAGCCAAGAACCCGGCCCTCAGCACCGCCTTCGACGGCCCTGCCACGGACCGATCGACACGCCCGCTCAGGAAGCCTTACGGCGGCGTCTGCGGGCCACGACGGCCAGACCCGCACCGACAGCGATCGAGGCACCGCCGGCACCGAGCATCGCGGGCCAGGCGGCGCCGCCTCCGGTCTCGGCCAGCGCCGCGCCACCAGCGCCGGTACCGTCCTGACCGACCTGGTCGTCGCCGGGCTCCTGAGCGCTCCCGGGGGTGCCGTCGCCTCCAGGTGTCTCCGGGACGGCAGGCTTCTCCTGGTCGGCAGGCTTTTCCTCGTCGCCGGGTTTCCCCGGGCCGACGGGCTTCTCCCCGTCACCGGGTTTCTCCCCTCCGCCGGGCTTCTCACCGTCACCGGGATTCCCGCCCCCGCCGGGCTTCTCGCCTCCGCCGGGCTTCTCCCCCTCGCCCGGCTTCTCCCCCTCGCCGGGCTTCTCGCCGCCCTCAGTGGGAGCGCTGATCTTCGAGGCCACCCAGTAGTCCGGGTCCGACTGAACCTGACCGTCATAGATCCGTGGCCCCATGAAGAACTCGACGAGCGGGGCGTCCGCTCCGGCGCGGATGCGGACAGGAACGGTGGTACGCCCCTCAGGCACCGAGAACGCTTCCAGCAGCGCGACATCGAAGTTGCCCAGCTCCGGATCGCTGTCGACCTGTGCGTCACGCCACACGCCGTCGACATGGACCTGGACCTGGAGGTCGTCCCCGTACACCTGAGGACCGTCCGTGTTGAGAGCCATGTCGAGCATCCAGACCTCGCCCCCGTCATGGGCGTTGTCGATGACGACGGAGAATTCCGCCCAGTCGCCGCCTGCCTCGACGGTCTCCGGGACACCTTCGAGCCTGAGGTCCGGGGCCGTGTCGGCATGTGCCTGCCCGCCCCGGGGCCCCGGACCCTCCGCCGCGCTCCGGTCGGGCGCCGCAAGGACCGTGCCGGGCCCCTCACCCGCTGCCGCGGGCGCGGCCCCGAGGACCACCGGAGCCATCGCGGCGGCAGCCGTCATCACGGCCATGTATGTGCTTCTCACTGCCCTACCCCTTGCGTGACGTCGTGCGATGCTGCTGAAGCCAGCTTCCTGTCCGGCGAACCGCCCGAGTAGGACGGTCCGGCCGATGCCGTCATAAAGGGGAGCTATGGGAGCCGCGTCCTCGGCGTGCCCGCTTCAAGGGGTGGACCGCGGCGGCAACGCCGCTTCAGCGCACCGCGACGGCCTCGATCTCGATGAGCATGTCGGGGTCGGAGAGGGCGCTGACCTCGGCCAGCAGGCTGGCCGGGCGGCACTGCCGCGCCGCGAGTTCGTCCATGAGCACGCCGTACCGGGCCTTGCAGGTGGCGAGGTCGGTGGTGACGACCCGGATCTGCACCACATCGGCCATCGTCATCCCCGCCTCCGACACGGTCTCACCGAGCCGCCGCAGCGCGAGCCTCATCTGCCCGGCCATGTCCCCGCGGTGGGTGATGTTCCCGTCGTCGTCCCGCGCCTCGTGCCCGGAGACGAACAGCATGCTGCGCGGCTCGTCGATCCGGACGGCCCGGTTGTACATCAGCTTTCCGCCCACCGTCCGCGGGCCGATCTCCTCAACGCCCATCATGTTCCTCCTCGCTCGTTGCCGACGCTGTCCCGGTCCCGCTGCTCCGCGCCCGCCATTCGGCGGCGTAGGCGTCGAAGATGTGCCGCAGATGGTGTCCGATCCTCAGGTAGTCGAGGTCGTCGAGGTTGGCCAGGGACACCCGCACCGACCACTCGGGTCCGTCGAAGCCGCCGCCGTTGAGGAGGACGACCCCCGTCTGCTCGGCGAGGCGCAGCAGCGGGTCGATCGGCTCGTGGGCCGTGGTCAGGAACTGGGCGAAGCCGGGGCCGTGTTCGCGTTCCGCCTCGGCGAGCAGGTCGAGTTCGACGTAGTAGCTCGCGCGCCCGGGGTCGTGGGCGATCTTCATGTGCGCGCCCTCCAGCAGCAGGGCGAGCCGCCGCCGGACGGTGTCCCGGATCCGGTGCTTGTACTCCTGTCCCTGCTCCAGCAGGCCGAAGAGGGAGAAGAGCACCATCATGACCTGCTGCGGGAGGGAGAGGCCGGCTGTGTGGTTGAGCGCCACCTGACGGGAGTCGGCGACCATACGGTCGATGAAGCGCATCTTCGCCGGTTTCAGTGTCAGGGTGCCGTACCGCCGCTCCAGGCGGTCCTGTTCCGGCCGCGGCAGCTCCGCGATCATCTCGTCGATCACGTTGTCGTCGTGCAGGCCGATCACACCGAGCCGCCAGCCGGTGGCGCCGTAGTGCTTGGAGTACGAGTAGACCAGCAGCGTGTTGCGGGGCAGGTCGGCGGCGAGCGAGCGGAAGCCTTCCACGAAGGTGCCGTAGACGTCGTCGGTGACGATCATCAGCCGCGGGTTCGCGGTCCGCACGATGTCCTTGATCTGGTCCCTGACCCGGTCGCTCAGGGCCAGTGACGGCGGATTGGAGGGGTTGACCAGGCAGACCAGCCGGATGGACGGGTCGGCCAGCTTGGCGACCTCCTCGGCCGGGTAGCGCCACTCGCGCACACCCGTCTCGGCGAACATGTCGGCCTTCACATAGGTGACGTCGAAGCCGTAGGTGTCGAGTTGCGGGATCTCGATGTACGGGGTGAAGACCGGCACCATGAGCGCGATCCGGTCCCCCTGGTGCAACAGGCCGTTCTTCATCAGGGAGTCGAAGATGTAGCACATGGCGGCCGTGCCGCCCTCGGTCGCGAACAGGCTGAGCCGGTCACCCGTGGGCGCCTGCCCGCCGAGGAGTTCGTCGGCGAGGTAACCGCGGACGATCTCCTCGGCGTGCGGGAGCATGCGGTCGGGCACCGGATAGTTGTCGGCGACGGCCGAGTCGGCCAGTTCATGGACGAAGGAGTCCTTGTCGAAGCCGAAGCGCTCCAGCGCGTACGACACACAGGTGGCGAGGAGTTCGATGCCGGGCATGCCCGGGTGCTGCCTGACGAACGCGTCGAAGCGGTCCCCGGCGCGCTGCCGCTCCGGCATCCCGCCGAGGTTGTCGGCCGTCCAGACCCGCTTGGACTCGGTGAGGGCGAAGTAGCCGAGGGCGTGGAAGGCCTCGCGCGGTCCGGTCGCCACCCAGTTGGGGTTGCCGCGGCCCGCGTTGAGCATCTGGGCCTGCGACTTGCCCTTCTGGCCGGGCTCGTTGAGCTGGGCGTGCTCGGCCAGGCCGACGAAGACGTTCTTCAGCTCGAACGGGGAGAGCCGGGCGTACGCCTTGATCTGCTCGTGGGACAGGCTCACCTCGGTCAACGGTTCCTCCTGGGTGTGCGGGCCGGGGGTGCGGGCGGTGTCCGGCCGTCCGGTCAGGCTCCGAGGACACCGACCAGGAGCGGGCCGGTGAGCGGGAGCAGGAAGTTCGACAGGGTGTAGGTGATGGTGTAGCCGAGCATCGGGACGGAACTGCGGGCGACCTGGGTGATGGAGGTGATCGCCGGGGTGGAGCACTGCTGGCCCGCGATGGCGCCGATCAGCAGGGGTTTCTCGATGTGCAGCAGCGTGCGGCCGACCACGAGCGAGACGGACGCCGGCACGAGCACCATGGCGATCCCGGCGACCGGCAGCAGTGCCCCGTACTGCTTCAGCAGCGGCCACGCCTGCGGACCCGCGGTCAGGCCGGTGCAGGCGATGAAGACGGCGAGGCCCATGTCCTTCAGCGTCGTCGCGGCCTGCGGCGGGAAGGCTCCGAAGGTCTGCCGGCGCGAGCGGAACCAGCCGAACAGCAGCCCGGAGACGAGGCAGCCGCCGCCGGTGCCCAGGGACAGCGGGACGTCGCCGAGACGGACCACGACCTGGCCCAGCAGGGAGCCGGCCGCGATCCCGAGACCGAGGTAGACGAAGTCGGTGGTGTCGTTCCTGACGAGCGCGCCCAGCTTCGCGGTGATCCGGCTCAGCCCGGAGCGGGCGCCGACCAGCGTCAGTACGTCACCGCGGTGCACGACGGTGTCGGCGGAGGCGGGCAGCCGCAGATCACCGCGCACCACCTCGGTGACGTAGACGCCGTCGCGGGCGAACTCCGGATGGTCCTGGCGCAGCGCGCCCAGGGTACGGCCGTCCGTGGCCTTCTCGGTGACGGCGACCTGGCTGGTGGCCAGGTGTGTGTCCAGGTCGGGCAGCCCGGCGGTCTCCGGGCCGATGACCCGGCTCGCCTCGATGACGTCGGCCCGGCGTCCGACCAGCAGCACCAGATCGGACAGAGTGAGTTCGAAGCCGGGCGCGGGCGCGGTGAGAAGCTTGCTGCCCCGCCGCACCGCCTCCACCGTGACCCGCCCGTCCAGCTCGCGCTCCAGGGATTCGACGGTACGGCCGTCCGCGTGCGTGACGAAGAAGGTACGGCCGACCAGCGCGGGCAGAGCCTCCTGCTCGTCCCCCTCAAGCCCGCCACCGCCGCCCCGCATCCGCTCCCACAGCGCACGGGAGGCGTCGGCGAGATCGATCCGCATCAGCATCGGCATCAGCTGGCTGGTGTAGATCACGACGGTGATCAGGCCGAACAGATAGCAGACGGTGTACGCGGTGGCCACATGCCCCTGGTACTGGCTGACCTGGGCCGGGGTGAGCCCGCTCAGCTTGGCGATGGACTCGGTGGCCGTACCGACCACGGCGGACTCGGTGGCCGCCCCCGCCAGGATCCCGGACGCGGTGCCGACGTCCAGCCGGAACGACTTGGCCAGCCCGAAGGCGATCCCGAGCACACAGACCAGCTCGATCAGACACAGACTGAAGTACCGCAGGCTGCGCCGGTTGAGATGAGCGAAGAACTGCGGACCGGCCATGTATCCCAGCGCGAAGATGAAGATCGCGAAGAACACGGTCTTCACATCCTCCGCCACCGCGACCTTCGCCCACGCCCCCAGCAGCAACGACACGATCAGCGTGCCGCAGATACCCCCCAGCGTGATCGGCCCCACCCGCAGCTTGCCGAGCAGATAGCCCACGGCGAGACACAGGAACAGCGCGAGCTCCGGGTGATCGCGCAGGACGCCCATCCATCCACCAGCCACTCAGCACACCGAAGGGGTGAAACATGGCAGAACACACCAGAACCGAACAGACGCAACAAGCAGCAACATATCCATAGCTGATCGCATCCGCACCTGGGGCGCGTGGTCCTCGCACATGCGGGGTGCCGCCCACGGTCCGTATCCCTCGTCCGCCGAGTGGGTCTCCGACGTCCGCGAGACATGACGCGAGGAGGTGCGTCCGCAGAGACCGAAACCGGGCGTCTGGCTCCGCCCGCCGACAGCCCGATATAGGTGTGCCCCCGGTCCGGACCGGGGGCACACCTGCCGCCTACTGAGCGGCGAAGCCGACGAACGTCGTCCAGGCCTCGGCATCGACCGCGAGGCCACTGCGGGCCACGTCCTTGGAGTCGCGTACGTGGACGGCGCGAGGGCCGACGGCGACCTCGATGCACTCGCCGCCCGCCCCACTGCTGTAGCTGCTCTTGAACCACGTGAGACCAGGGCCGGACTGGTCAGGCTTCATCGTCATCTCTCTCCCAGCAGCTTCTCAACGAACGCAAGCGATTCCCGGGGAGTGAGTCCTTGAGCGCGGAGAATCCCGTACTGCTCCTCGAACTCGCGCACCGAGCTGCGCTCCGTGTAGAGACGGCTCTCCTTGTGCGCCTCCACGTACGCGATCCTGCGCCCTTCTTTCGTCTCGATCAAGGTGAACGGCCCACCGAGTGAGGCATGTTCCTCGCGTTGAGTCGGCATCACCTGCAACTCGACGTTACGCTGCTGCGCTACCAATAACACGTGCTCCAGTTGTCCGCGCAGGACACTGTCACCTCCCAACGGACGCCGTAGCGTCGCCTCCTCGATGACGAAGCTGATGGTGGGCATCGGCCTACGCTCGAAGATGTTCTGCCGAGCCAGCCGAGCCGTCACGCGCTGGACGATCGTCTCCTCGTCCAGCAGAGGGCGCCACATGCCGAACACCGCCCGCGCGTACTCCTCGGTCTGCAACAAGCCCGGCACCGCCTGATTGGCGTACACATGCAACTCGACCGCCCCCGCCTCCAACCGCGCCGCACCCCGGAAGAACGCCGGATACTGTGCCCGAGCCACCTCCTCCTTCATCTCCTGGAGGACCCCGCCCGCGTCCAGCACCTCGTCCGCCTGGTCGATGAACCTGGGGGGCGGCACCCGGCGCCCCTGCTCGTACGCGGCGATGGTCGACACCGAGTACCCGGTCAGCGCGCCGAACTCGGGCCGTTCGAAACCCGCCCGCACCCGAAAGCGCTTCAACTGGCGCCCGAAGACGCGCAGGACACCGGGTCCGGCATCCGCTTCGGGCTCGTCACCGCTCTCGGCGTCGGACACCTCGTCCGCCAGTCCCGCCGGTTCACTCATCCTCGCACCACCTCCCTCGGCCAACGCGTCCCCGCGCCCACCGACACGCCCTGCCCGCCTACACCCGCGCACACGTCACCTACAGCAACTCTCCGTGTGCGCGTCGCATCTGGTCACGCTAGGACGGCACCGGCAGCGTGGGCCACATGAACAGCTGAATCTCCACCCCCCGGGTGCACTCCACCGGCCCCCGGCCCCTCCCCGAGTTCGCGATGGCGTTCACCTCCTCGTCCCGCGGCGCCCGCCTCGCCCGCAGGCTGGTCTCCCAGCGGCTCGCGGCTCGACCCGTGGGGGCATCCGTACGGCGGCCGGGTCAACGACACGCTCACGCTGATCCGGGTGGTTCCTACCGGAGGGCGGAGGCACACGTTCCGGCCGGATGTCGGTGACCTCGACGCGCAGGGCGGCGGTCGGCAACGCGGAGTCCGGCCAGGGCCTGCTGATCGTCGCGGAGCTGGCGACGCGGTGGGCCGCCGCCCCGCGCGAGGGTGCGCCCGGCAAAACGGTCTGGGCGGAACTCCGGCTGCCATGAACCGGCATGGGCTGCCTCAGCGGTTCGCCACCTGCGGCGGGAGAATCCACCGTATTGCACTTTCCCGTTGAGATGGCGCCACGTTGCGGCTGCGCAGCACGGCGGTGAGGTCGGCGCATCGCATACGCCATGTCACGCAGCCCCAGATCCGGACGTGCCGCCCAGCACCCCCGCGCCGCCTCCACCGCTCCGGGCAGGACGTCGGCATCGGCCCCCGCCCGCTGATCCCCTGGTCCGCAGAGAGCAAGGACGATTCACCTACTCCTCACGCCCGCTCTATCCGGGGGACTTCAGTCCGTAAAAGCGTTAGCCCTTCACCCTCGGAACACAACTCACGCCAACAACGCCCTGCCGTACCGCCACTGCTGCGGCAAGTCGACCTTTTCGGCAGCATCTACAGTGGGTTCGTCGTCGAGAATGCCGAGGCCGTCCCACTGGGCCTGTCCGAGCTCCCCGGGTACGTGGGGCGCGTGTACGACGACATGGCGTGGTACGCAGTCACGGGGATCTCACCGAGTGGACCGACCCGGCCGACCTGCTTCCGCGCCGACGCGCATCGCCGAAGGCATGGACCGATACCGAGCAGGAACCAGGACCGCACCACATCGTCGCCACGCCCACAGACACCACATTGGGGCCCTGTCTGACGATCACCTGGAGGACCATCCCTTGCGGGTGCGGGGAGCAGTTCTGGGGCACGGTGCAGCGCTTCACATCCCCTGGGACCATCCCCGCGGGTGCGGGGAGCAGGCGTACTTGTTGTAGTTGTTCCAGGTGCCGTCGGGACCATCCCCGCGGGTGCGGGGAGCAGTCCTCGTGATCGATGCGGGCCAGTACCAGGAGGGGACCATCCCTGCGGGTGCGGGGAGCAGGTGCCGTCGTAGACGGTGAGCTGTTTGGCGTCGGGACCATCCCCGCGGGTGCGGGGAGCAGGGAAGCACGCCGAGCCTCATCGGGCACGGAGAGGGACCATCCCCGCGGGTGCGGGGAGCAGTCGCCGAGCTTCCACGGGCCTGCGGGCGCGCAGGGACCATCCCCGCGGGTGCGGGGAGCAGTCCCGAACCCAACCACCATCGTTGCGATGCGGGGGACCATCCCCGCGGGTGCGGGGAGCAGTTGATCCACAGCTCCTCCTACAGGTCGTGGCGGGGACCATCCCCGCGGGTGCGGGGAGCAGATGAGGTGGCGGACGGCATCGTCCACGCTGCCGGGACCATCCCCGCGGGTGCGGGGAGCAGTCAAGGATTTCGGTGCTGCCGGTCCTCCCGGCGGGACCATCCCCGCGGGTGCGGGGAGCAGTTCCAGCTCCATGAGACGCAGTGCGCCTACCTGGGACCATCCCCGCGGGTGCGGGGAGCAGGCTGAATGACCTGCGGTTCTACTGGGACCGAGAGCCGTTTCGGAGTACTTTCCCCGACTCCGGCATAAAGGATAAAAGCCTTGCGATGCGCATCACCCTCTCCCAAAGCGTCGTCGTTTGGCGGCCCGGCTCCAGCCGGAGGGGGATCCGTTTCGGAGATCCGTACCGGCGGGAGGTGCGTTCGGGTCGGGGCGGCGGATCAGGGTGACGCCCTCGTGGTCGGCCGGATGCCACGTGTGGTCGTGGGTGCGGAAGGTGAAGCCCTGCTCGTTGTTCGTGGTGTGGGCCAGCAGAGCGCGGCCCTGCCCCGCGTACTGCTGGATCTCGCCCCAGAGCACATCGCGGATGCGAGCTGAGGGATTGCCCACGAACACGCCGGCGGAGATCTCCAGCATCCAGCGCGTGAGGAAGCCGCGTAGTCCGGCCGGGCAGTTGGTGAGGACGATGACGGTCACCAGAGCTCGTCCCCGTAGTCGGGCCCGTCGTAATTGACGCCGGAGGCGACCTGGTGGTTGTGATCGCTCTGGAGTGTGACGACGTCCCGGTCGTCGCCGGAGTCCGAGGAAGTGGCCGTCTCTGGCAGCAGGAGGCGTTTGATGTCGTCGACGCACCGGTGCAGCAAGGATGTCTCGGTGATGCGGTCCCGCAGTGCACGCCGGGTGCGGGAGCCTACGTCCTCCTCACTCTGTGCGGCCACGTCGAAGGCGAGCGGGATGCCGATTTCCGTCTTGTAGAGGTCGGCGATGTCCAGGACGAAGGAGAGTTCGTGGCCGGAGTGGATGAAACCGAGGGCCGGGCTGCATCCCAGGGAGGTGACGACGGCGTGGGCGATGCCGTACATGCACTGGGCGGCGGCGGTGACGGCCTGGTTGACGGCGTCGCCGCTGCTGAAGTCGCCGGGGATGTAGCGGCGGCCCCGCCAGGGGACGCCGGTGCGGGCGGCCTGGGCTCGGTAGCAGTCCTTGAGTCGCCGTCCCTCTCGGCCGAGCAGTTCGTTCCTGGTGAGACCGGCCGGGTCCTCGTCCGGGAAACGCAGCCGGTACATCTCTCGCGCCACGGCGAGGCGGTTGCGTGGGTTGGCCCACTGCCGGGCCTGGGCCTCCATGAGGTGGGAGGAACGGCTGAGGGCGCGGCCGGAGGCGTAGTAGCGGACGCCGTGTTCGCCGACCCAGCAGACTGCCGCTCCGGTTTCGCCGAGCACGCTCATGGCCTGGTGGGTGACGCGTGTTCCCGGGCCCAGGAGGAGGGTGCCGATGGTCGCCGAGGGGATGTGGGTGGTGCCTTCGGCATCCTGGGCGGTGATGGCGTTGGCGTCGCGGTGGACGGTGCAGCGTTCCAGGTAGACGAAGGAGAGCCGTTCGTCGGTGCGGGTGAGCTGGCGCGGGGTCAGTGCCGGCCGCTGGGAGGGGGTGCTCATGGCGTATTCGGGGTGGGACGGGTGAGGGGGGCGAGGGTGAGCAGGCCGCAGCCGTAGGCGCGGGCGCGGCCGACGCCCTGGGTGAGGGTGCGGCGCAGGACGTCGGGGTCGGTGATCTCCATGCGTCCTTCGAAGGTGACGGTGACGACGGTGACCGGCTTGTCCCGGCGGCCGCCGGGGTTGCGGTTCTTGTCGAAGACGAGCGACTTCGTGTCTCGTATGGCCAGTTCGAAGCGATCGCCCGGGGAGGGGCGCCCCCCGTGGGTGGTGCCCTCGGGCAGTAGCCGGCGGTCGGCCGGCTTCTCGCAGACGCGGAAGCCGAGGCGTTCTTGGCGTTTCTCGTCGAGCAGCCATCCCATTTGGTGGATGGGTGTGAGATGGGCGGTGACCTTGCGGGGTTCGCCTTCTTTGCGGCGGATGGTGTGCACGGGGTTCGCGGTCAGGCGGAATGCCCAGCGGTCACCGGCGGTCAGCCGTTCAAGGAGCGGGGCGTAGGACCGGGTCTGCCAGCCGGGGTTCTCGGGGCCGGCAACGGCGGGCCATCCGGCCTGCTCGACCAGGTGGGTCAGGTCGGGGCGGTCGGGGCTGACGATGTACAGCAGTACCTCGGCGCGGGCTTGCTGGTCCAGCCGCCACAGCACGCGTGGTGCGCTGGGCTGCGGGCTGTCGGAGGGCAGGATGTGCGGGAAGGACGACATGACGGCCGCGTGCATGACCTGAGGTGAGGACAGCAGGCGGCGGGCGCCGGGCCGCGCGCTGTTGACGCGGAAGCGGGTGATGAACATCAGGCGCTGTCATCCTCCAGGACATCGAGGGCGGCGAACGGATCATGCGTCTCCTGCGGGCCGCCGCCGGCCGGAACGGGGGTGGGCACGGAGGCGGTGGCGACGGTGCGCAGTGTGTGCCGCCGGTGCGCGGCGTCGAAGCTGACCGGCTGGTCGCGCAGGACGTCTGCCGCTGTGACGGGCTCGCCGGAGGCTGTCTCGCGCAGCACCGTCAGGTTCTGCGGGATGGGGCGGCTTCTGCGATACCAGGCGGATGCCTGCCAGGGCAGGTACGTCAGTACCTCCTCCAGGCGGGTGTCCTCGTGCAGTCCGAGGCCGACCGGTTCGGTGGGCGGGCAGGAACGCCGTCCGAGGTAGGGCGGGTACGCAGGGGTGCGCAGGGCATCGTGCAGACTGGTGAGCAGGGTGTGGTCGCCTTCGAGTGCGGCGACGAAGACAGCGTCGGCGAGGTAGAAGCGTTCGGACAGGGGCATGGACGCGCCACTGACACCGTGGTGAGCGGTGTGGAAGTCCCGGATGCGGGTGCCGGGCTGGTCGACGCGGACACCGAAGCGGAGCGCCGACAGGGGGGCCAGGCGTGTGTCGTCGCCGCGTTCGACGCCGGCCACCGCGGCGAGCAGGCCGACGACGCCGCTCTTGGTCGGGGCCGATTCGGTGGTGCGGCGGGTGAAGCGGGAGGAGGCGCCCCAGGACTGCAGGGGACCTGCCAGGCGGAGAGCGAGGACGCCCGTGCGGCTCATGCGGGCCTCTCCAGGCGTTCGGCGACGGCCTGGCCGACGGCTGCGGCGAGTTCGCGCTGTGTGCCGGTCTCGGTGCCGAGCTCGGCGAGCTCGTGCGTGGCGGGGCCGACGCGCAGAACCCAGGTGAGGGTGGTCTCGGGGTCGCCGTAGGCACGCTCGACATCGGTGGCGTAGGCGGCGAGCCGGTCGGCTGCCTTGCGCAGGTGGCCGCCGCCCTCGCTGCGGACCGGGTCCTCGAAGGCGGCGACGTAGCTGATCGGCCGGGTGGTGCGAAGCCTGACGACGACGGCGTCGGGCTGGGTGTGGTGCCCGAAGGCGTTGATCTTCCCGGTGGGCAGGGAGGAGACGAAGGCATGGACGAACGCCTCGACGGCGCGGCGTACCGGCTCGGTGCGCGGTTCGTCCTCGCGCAGGCCCTGGCCGAGGTTGGCGGCGAGCTGGTGCACACCGAGGGCGGCGTAGCGGTAGAGGGTCGCGGAGTTGAAGTCGACGGTGCCGATCATTCCGGCGCCGGTTTCCCCGTCCTTGTTCTCATCGTCGACGGCGGTGTAGTAGTCGGAGTCGTTGTCCACCCGGTGGACGCTGAGGGCGTGCGCGACCTGCACGGCGGCGTCGACGTTGATGTCGGCGGTGTCGGCGACCATGCGGCCGAACAGGGCGATGTCCACGGAGTGGCGGGTGTCCGCGAGTTCCTTGGCGCGCGCCTTGTTCTCCTTGGTCTTCAGAAAGGCCGTGATGTCGGCGGCACCTTCGAGGGCGTGGCGGGCCAGGCCGTCGAGTTGCCGTGAACTGAGGAAGACCAGGTACTTGCTTTCGGGGGCGGGGAGGGGCCCTGCCTCCTTCTTCGCCTGATCGGCCTTCCGCTTGGGAACTTCGGTCTTGATGCCCGCGGCCTTGATGATCTCGTCGGCGAGGGTGAGGGCCGTCTCGCGCCCGACGGACGAATCGAGGCCGGTGATCCGGTCGGCCAGGAGTTCCACGACCTTCTTGGTCCGCACGCCCAGCTCGGCGGGGTCGAGGAGGTGCTCGTCCTTGAAGTAGGTGCGGATGGCCCGCTTCCACGCCTGGCTGGAGACGCGCGCGCGGGGGACGCCGCCGTAGACGGCCGTCTTGGGCACGCCCGTGTCGTCCCGGTTGAGGTTGCTGGGCGGGACGGTCTGCAGGGCGTGCACGTCCAGGAAGATGCGGTTCACAAGGCGTCCTTATTCGCTGTCCGGGGTGGTGTTCTCGTCCGGGGCCGGGCGGGATTGTCGCTGCTCGTGGAAGGAGCGGCCCCATGCGCGGCGGACTGTGGCGGGACCGTCGGGCCACTGCCAGAGGTAGAGCTGGCCGGCGAGGAGGGCGTAGTCGAGCGGGATGTCGTCGCGGCGCAGCAGAGCGACGATGTCGCGCAGCCGCTGGGCGAGCGCGACGAGGTCGGGGGCAGTGCCCGCGCGGACCAGACGCTTGCGGATGGGCTCGTCGGTGCCGTCGGCCGGCATCATGCGCCGGACCGCCGCGCCGAGGCCACCGGGCCGTTCACGGGTGTGCCGGCGGTGCATGGGCGTGCCGCGGGACTGCTGGTGGAATGCCCACAGGGTGCAGGCGGTGTGCAGCGCATTCTCGGCGCGCACCAGCTCCGGCTCGCTCAAGGGCCGGGTGTTGTCGGGCTGGGTGTGCAGCGGGTCGGTGTCGATCAGGCTCCACAGGTCGGGTGTCTGGCCCGCCTCACAGCCTGCGCCGCGGCGCAGGCGGGCAAGGGCTGCCACGGCCTGCGGCCTGTCCTGGAGGTAACCCTGCTGCCAGGGTCCGATGTGCGTGGCGGCGAGGTCTGCGACCCGTCGGTGAACCGGGACCGCGACGGGCGTTGCGGCTGGGGACAGGGGCGTTGCTGGGGTCATGCGTGCACCTCCGGGTCGGTCGCGGCGTGGTCGGATTCCGGCTGACGGGCGGGCCCCGGCCGGGACGGACCGTCGCCATCCGGAACGGCGTCGCTTTCGCCGGGGCCCGCAGAGCCGGGCGAGCCGGGGTCCCCGAGCGCTCTGGCCAGGCGTTGCCGGAACCGCACGTCGGCCAGGCCCGCGTTCAGCCAGTGGGTGCCGCCCTTGTCGCCGGTGTGGATCCGGCCCTGCCAGGCCGCGTCACCGGCGGCGGCGATGAGATCGTCCCCGAGACGGCTCACCGTCTGCCGTACCAGACGCTGCCAGGTGTGGCGATGCTCGAACGGGTCGTCGACTTCCGCAAGGTCGGACAGCCAGCCTCGGTAGGGATGGTCCAGCGCGTCGAACCCCCCGGCACGGGCTACGGCCTTCGGACCTTCCGGCTCGGCCCCGGTCGCCCGGGCCAGGTCGACCGCGAGGTCCCCCAGGGCCCGCACCGCCCGATCGGCGTCCTCGGCGGCGGAGATGGCCTGCCGGGCGTAGGCGGGATCCTGCCCGTGGAGCAGGACGACCGGCATGACCAAGCGGTCGTCGACGGCCTCGTCGATCACGGACTGCTGGGTCCCGTAGCTGACCCCGGCCACCCGGGCACGGATCAGGAAACGGCGGGGCAGGTGCCCTTCGGTCACCAGACGGGCGACCCAGTCAAGGATCCGCGGCCGCAGACGCGACGGCCCGCCGGCGCCGCCGGACTCCTCCAGCCGGTCGGCCACAAGCGCGGCGATCCCCCGCCAGGCCGAGCGGGCCGGGTCGTGCTCCAGGGGCAGGTACACGGGTGACTGCCCCAGCTTCTTCTCCTGAACAGGGCTGCGCCGCCATGCGGTCATCGGTTCACGGCGGTGCATGTTCCGCCAGGCGAGCGGGTCGCCGTAGCCGAGGACGACACCGTGGACGCCGTCCGCGTCATGATGCAGCCGCACCCGGCGCGACTGCCAGGTGTACAGGTCGCGCGGGCCGCTCGCAGCACGGCCGTCGGATCCCGGCCCGACCGGCTCACGGCGCCAGGCCGGCCGGTCATCGGCAGAGAAGTCAAGCGCTTCGGTGTCCGCCGCCACCAGGTTGAGCAGCAGCGTCTGGCGCAGCGTCGCGCCCTCCACGAAGACGCCGCCGAGCCCGCCCGCCCAGCCGGTGCCGAGCGGATACACCTTGCCGCCCTTGACCCGGTCGTCGCCCACCATGCCGGTCTTGATGCCGGAGGTGTCGTAGGCGTGGACGTGCACGACCCACCGAGCGGCCTCGGCGAAGGACAGCCGCTCCACGTCCGGCATCCGCGACGTGAAGAACGGCTCCCCGGCGGGCACGTCGGCCACGATCCGGTTCAGGGAGAACACCTCGTCCTTCGCGGTACGCAGCCCGGCGGCCTGCAGAAACGGCGTGCGCGGATGCAGAAGGTCGAACCGCTCGCGGTGATCGGCCAAGTACGCCTGGACGGAGGCGAAGCAGTCGGGGTCCTCCCACAGCTCCGCCCACTCCTCGGCGCTATCCGGCCCGTCCAGGGCATCGTGCGCGATGGCCAACAGGAGGCGGATCAGGGCAAACTCCTGCGTGGCGAGGTCGCCTACGATGCGCTGGAGGTCAGCGGCGTGGGTGAAGACTTGAGACAGCGATAACTCGTGTGAAGAACCGTCGCTGTTCAGCACCGGGATCCACGGCTGACGGACCAGGTCGAAGGACAGCGCGCCATCGCTGCTGGAACTGTTCTCAGGCAATGCTCACCTCAAGACGGTGGCTGGGACTGTATCGGGGACAGAAGCCTGTCAGACCGGTCTGACAATGCCCGCCGCGGAGACGAACAGCTGGACGATGCCGGCCGTCCACGCATACCTCTGCGGCAGGCGGCCGTTGAGCGCACGGGACATCCGCCCGCCGTCCACCAACCGTGTTCCGTAGGCATGAAGGTGCTTCACTGCTCCCCGCCCGCGCCGGGATGGCTCACCCATGAATTCACGTAGGCGACTCTTCAGCACGGGTCACCTCCAGGCCGTCACTTGGGCTGTACCGGAGCGAGAATCCTGCCAGCCGTGTCTGACAATTCTCGTCAAGGGCGAGAATGAGCTGGTCGGAGAGCCAAGGGCTGTCTTTGCCCTGCCACTTGGGCATGTACAACTGCTCCAGCTCCTGGATGGCTCGGTCCATGGTCTCGCCGGAGAACTGCCTGGGAAGCCGCAGGGCGCAGCTCGCGGCCGTACGGGCCGCGAACCGCGTCGGCGTGGCATCCTGCGGCAGTGCGAGACCGGCTCGTTGCCGCTTCTTGCTGTCCGGCTTGAGCCAGGGCAGGGTGACGAGATGCCCATCGCCGCGGCGCTGGACGACGACGACTTCCAGGCTGTCCCGGCTGTCCCGGACCTGGGCACGTCCGGCGGGGGTGTCGTCCGTGTCCCCGACTCCGGCGGCGACCCAGCCGAACAGCGGGCGTCCCGGCTTGCCGACGCCCCCGAGCCGGAACACGGCGGCGCGCTCGGCCTGATCGTCGCGGTGCCGCTCGAACTGTTCGCGTGCCCTCTTCATCGCCTCCTGCCAATGGTCCGGCCCGACCGGTGCCTCCCCGTACGCGCTCTGCACGAGCGGGCTGATGTCGGTCGGAAGCCGCACCGGCCGCCCGGGCCCGCCGTCAAGGTGAGGAAGGAGCACTGCGGCCGATCTCAGCAGGGTGTACTGCCCGTACACGGCGACCGAGCCCCGCACCGGGGCGGGCACATGGGCCGTCCAGTCGGCTCCCGTCACCAGGCAGCGCGCCGTCCGCAGCCGCCCGGGCCGCTCCTTCTGCCCCGGGCCGCGCTGGTGGCGATGCAGCCGCCCCATGCGCTGCAACAGCAGGTCGACGGGGCACAGGTCGCTGACCAGCAGGTCGAAGTCAACGTCCAAGGACTGTTCGGCGACCTGGCTGGCCACCACGACATGCCGGCCCGTGGGCCTGCCATCCGTCTTCTCCGGTGGCCCGAACAGGCGCAGCAGCGTGCTGTCCTTGTCCGCCCGGTCGAGGTCGACGAAGCCCGAATGGGCCACGGTCACGTTCTCGGCCCCGAACCTGTCGCGTAGCGCACGAGCCGTCTCCAGCACACGCCTGACCGTGTTCCGGATCACCAGGGCGCACCCGCCGTCGGCCAACTCGTGCTCCAGCCGGTCACCGAGGACATCCGGGCCGTCGTCGAGGCGTTCCAGGCAGACCGCCGTCGACCGGGCTGACGCCTGGGGGCGGCGGCACAGTGCGGAGCCGCCCGGAGCCACTGCCGTCAGCAGCGGGTACACATCCGATGCGGCCGTCTCCGGCTCGGCATCGGCCCGGCCGGAGTACGCCTGGACGAGTTCCCGCCTGCGTGAAGCCGGCAGGGTCGCTGACAGCACCACCACCGGGACCCGGTAGGCCCCCAACCAGGACAGCACCCGGTCCAGGTACACACTCATGTACGTGTCGTAGGCGTGGGCCTCGTCGATGACGATGACCTTCCCCGCCATGGCGAGGTGCCGCAGTGCCAGGTGTCTGCTCTTCAATCCGGCAAACAGCAACTGGTCGATGGTGCCCGCGACGAACGAGGCCAGCATGGCCTTCTTGTGGCCACGCAGCCATGCGTGCGCCACGAGTTCGGCAGCCGCGCGGTGCTGCGTGTGGTGCCGCTGCCGAGGCGCGGACGTCGCTTCGTCCACCCCGACAGCCGCGACCCGCCCGGCACGGGCCATCAGGCCGGCGAAGTCCTCGTTGAGAGCGGCCTTGGAATGCGCCAGATGTACCGAACGGCGAAAGCCGGCCACCCCCGGCAATCGCTCCAGCCAATCCAGAAGGCGCGGGAACATGGCGTTACCAGTGGCCATGGTGGGCAGAGCGAAGAACACGCCTCCCGCCCCCGAACGCGCCGCGAAGATCTCCGCCACGGCAAGCGCCGCCTCCGTCTTCCCCTCCCCCATCGGTGCCTCGACGATCAACAGACCAGGCGTCTCCATGGCCCGGGCGAGTTCCACGGCCGTCTCCTGGACCGGGCGTATCCGCGCTCCCGTCGGCAGTTCGAACCGGGAAGCGAACAACTCCTGCGCACTTCGGCGTGATTCCTCGGCCCGCCAGACCCCCGGCAGGTCCAGTCCCTGCCAGGCTGTGGTGAGACGCTCCTGGTCATCGCGGGACGCGCCATCAGGGAAGTACGGGAAAAGATCCGGGTTGCTGGCGATCCAGTCGGAGACGATGACCAGCGCGGTGAGCAGCACCTGCACCGGCTGCGGCAGCTTCACCGCCCGCCATGCCGCGAGCCGTTGTGCCACACCGAAACGCTCGGCGCAGGCGTCGAGCAGCTCTGTCTGCACCTGCCGCCAGACCCGGCCGCTCGCACCAGGAGTACGCAGCAGCTCTTCATGCTCGTACAAGGCTGTGATCTGGGCGTGTTCGGGCGGCACACCGTGGTGGCCGCCCACAGCAACCGTGAACTGCCCGGTCCGGGCGGGCACCCACCCGTGCCGTTCCTCCAGCCACTCCCCCAGCAGCACCTGTCCAGCCAGTCCGTGCGGCGCGATCCGACGGTCCGGCCCCATCGCCCTCGCCGAGCGCATCTCCAGCCCATGCTGACGCATCGTCTCGGCAAGCTGGTCCACCTGGCAGGCGAACGCCGGCGTGGCCTTACCGATGTCATGCACACCGGCAAGCCACACAGCGAGGGCACGTGCGTCTGCATCACCCTGCGGCAACGCCTCGGCCACCAGCCTGCGCACCCCTACCGGCAGCCACCGGTCCCACAACAGGCCCGCCACCGCAGCGGCATCCTCCATGTGCCGCCACAACGGCAACCACCCATCGGTATCGCGGTCATACTTGGCCCACACCGACCGGGCGGACCCCCCGATCCGACCCAACAGGCCGGCACAAGCGCTCCCCTCACCACTCATGAGCGATTGATACAGGCACCGACCACCACCTCACACCAAAACAAGCCAACAGAAGCAACTACAGGCAAACGGCCACCCCCGTCACATAAGATCGTCGGCTTCCCCTGATCCATCGAGAACCGCCCACGAGACCGATTACCACAAATGCCCTATTGGTCGGAACCTGCGAAAGTCACTGAGATCGTGTCCCTGCGGCAATAGACTCGCAGGTCAGCAAGTCTGCTCCCTGCACGCGCGGGGATGGTCCTGCACCCCGGTCAGGACCGCGACCGTGAGCAGGCTGCTCCCTGCACGCGCGGGGATGGTCCCAACGACGTGCCGTGGGACCGGACCAAGAACTTCTGCTCCCTGCACGCGCGGGGATGGCCCCGAGTCGGCGTAGGCGAGCACGATCGGGTCGTTCTGCTCCCCGCACGCGCGGGGATGGTCCCGCGGACCCGGACGCGTTCCGGTTCTCGGTGTGCTGCTCCCCGCACGCGCGGGCATAGTAAGGCCCAGGAGATACAGACGGTTAACCGGACCGAGCCCGGCGCTGCGGTTCCGCTCCCGTTCGGCGCAGCCCGTAAGGACGAGCCGTCCCCCTGCGGCAAGCCGGACGCGGAAGGCAACAAGCTCTGCTGGGAATTCAAGAAGCCCGAGAAGGGCAGCAAGTCTTCCCTCGCGCCCGCAGCTCTTCCCGGACGGCAGTACGACCTGCTGACCTGGTGCCAGGATCAGGCCGACAACGGGGTCTACATGACCCGTACGGATGCCTGCATGCGCGACCTCGGGGAGGGCACCCTCATCTTCGTGGACACCGACCCGAAGAAGCCCGCTCTCGGTATCGCCACCTTCGATTTCGAACAGCGTATCAAGGCGTACCCGACCAAGAGCGAAAGCGGCAGCGACTTCGCCGAATTCGATCAGCAGATGATCGTCATCCCGAAGTTCATCGACCCGAAGCTCCAGATCGTGCGCATGAAGTGGGAGATCGGCAGCAGTTGCAAGAGCTGCGTGACCACCCGGCCGGTGTGGAAGGACGAGTACGGCCAGACCGACGCGGACCTGTGGTTCACCCCCGCTCCCACGGACATGGGGCACCCGGTCTACGGCACCTCGCAGACCCGCTGGACGGGCACGGGCAAGGAGACCATCGACCTGAGCTGGAAGGTGACCGCCACCGTGGACGCGGGCGGTAACCCCGCCACCGCAGACTTCGGCGGCACAGGCATCGACTCCGTCCGTGAGCTGGCCCCGCGCTGCGACGACTACAACATGGGAGTCGCCCCCGGCTGTGTGCTGCCCTACTTCAAGCTGAAGTGGACTGTCGACACCAACAAGTACCCGGCGGCCGGCGGCTACTACTGGCTGATGCAGGAGCGCATGAAAGACCACGCCGGGGCCCAGCGCTGGGACTCACTGCTGAGCTACCTCGGCCCGGACACGATGGTCAAGAACGCCCAGGGAAAGACCTGGACGTCCGACGACAGCCGCTACCAGATCTGCGGGAAGAAGTGGAACCCGCACAAGGTCCCGGCTGCGGTGGGCGCCACGGACTGTGACGAGTACGCGATGGCCTCGACCCAACAGTCCGGAGGCTTCCCCAAGTCGCTGAACAAGGTCACGGACGGCTCGGAGTGCGGCGCGGTCTACACCGATGTCGTCTCCAGCAAGTTCGGTTTGCTCTCCGACGTCGGCCAGGACCCGTACACGCTGAACTACAGCGAAAAATGCGGCCGTGGGTCGATCTCCTCGGATCAGAACCGCAACGCGTTCAAGGGCTTCCCAGCTCCCGCGTGGCGGATGCTCGACGGGGACGAGTTCTTCGTGGACACCCCCGGCTTCAACCACTGCGCACGCGGCATCGTGACCTGTGACTGGAAGAAGATCAGCTGACCAAAGCCACACGAAAACCCCTCTCCGTACACACGCGGAGAGAGGCTTTCCCTTTTCTCGCGCTCAGGCCGGCTGCCAGCTCTCGTCTTCACCCACGAAGGAACGCCACGCCAGGGCACCTTCGACCGTTCCAGGCCGATCGGGAGCCATGTCGGGGTACTCCAGATAATCGGCGAGCTTTTCCAGGTAGGTGACCACAGAGTCCTGCTCGTCGTCACCGGGGGGTTGGTGGGCGAATTTCGTCCAGTTCCACAGCAGGCCGGTCTTTGTGTTGAGGTAGGCGCCGGAGACGGTGTCATGACAGTTGGGGGAGAAAACGGGAATCCATGCGGAATTCCAGACGATGTCCGCGTATTCCTCATCGACTTGTCCCCGCATTTTGCTGCGGTATACCTCTGCGGCCTCGTCCAGGCCGATGAGCATCGCGTTGCCGAGAAAAAGCCCGTAGCCCCCCGCGCTTCCCCCTGAGACCAGACCCCACAGCGTGCGCAGCTCTACGGGGACAGCGATTCCCAGGGCGGCCTCTGCGGCGTCGATCTCCTCCTGGGTGCCCCCAGACCCCAGGGCGGCGTGTGTGGCGGGGGCGTGATGCTCCAGCCAGGCTTCGATCCGGCGCCAGGAGTCGGTGATCTGCCGTATGACGATGTCATCACTCATGCCGGCGAGGGTAGCGCGCCACGCGTCTGGCTCCTCGCCGGCCTCGGGCCAAGAATTCGCAGGGTCCACAAACTTCCCCTGTCCGCCCTGCACAGCACCCCGAAGATCCCCGACTCGCCCAGCGGCCCCCAAAGGCTCCACGCAGCCCGCCAGTCCCGCTTCCCGTTCCGCTCCGTGAGGCAGCACTCCTGGGTACACCGCCGAATCCGCTCCTGCATGTCCGCGGCTTCGTGAAGGGATACGCCTTCAGTCCTCCCGAGGGTGCGACTGTGTATGACGTCTCAGCGCATGACGTCTCAGCGCCACATCTGGCTGATGCCAGGGGGCCGAGTAGAATCGAATGACGGCTTTCAGGGCAGCGGCAATTCGGCTTGGATATTTCACTAAGGAAAGTTAATGAAATAAATGCGGCCGTTTTCGCAGGTCGGCACCAGCACCAAGGGCCGGATGCACTTCATGGTCTCCATCGAGAGCTTCACCGCCGAGGTGATGTGCCGCTTCCTGGACCGGCTCGCCGGTCACTTCGACGATGTCGAGCTGCACTTTCTGCCGTCGTACTCGCCCGAGCTCAACCGTGACGAGTTGGTCAACGCCGACCTCAAGCACAGTCTGCCCGCACAGCACAGGGCCCGGAACCAGGCCGGACTCGCCGCCGAGACCCGCCGCTTCTTCCACAGACGCCAGCGGCAACCGCACCTCGTCCGCGACTACTTCGGCGGCCCCACCGTCCGCTACGTCCTGGACGAGAACCCCATGAGTTTCCAAGATCCGGACCATACCCGGACCAGACGTCCACAGCCTGTGGCGATCGGAGCTGTTTCCGCTGGTCGCACCGCATCTGAGCCGTGTACCACCAGCAGAGCGTCATTTCAGCGTCAAGATATCGCCCGTAACGCCCACATCGCACATCATGCGCACGCACAATACCGCAGGTCAGGAGCCCTTCGCCGCCGGTTCGAGGATCGCCACACACTCCACATGGTGCGTCATCGGAAACACGTCACGCCGAGACTCATCGAAGAGGGCGCAGGTCAGGGGTGCTCTCGACGCTCCGGACTGGGCGCGAGGCATCGGAGCGTCATACGAGCGTCAAGACTGTCGGGGCCATGCGGCAGATGAGGGTCGAACGCGTGCGCTGCTCACTCATGGCCTCGTCGTCGGTGTGATCACCCGAGCCACGGACCTCCCCCCGGTCTCCGCCGGCCGTACCCGGTCGGTCAGGTCGTCCCGATGGCGTGGGTGGCCAGGTCGAGGGCGATGTCGGTGATCATGTCCTCCTGGCCGCCCACCATGCCCCGACGGCCCGCCTCCACCAGGATGGTGCGGGTGTCCAGGCCATGGCGGGCGGCAGCCGCCTCGGCGTGCCTGAGGAAGCTGGAGTAGACACCGGCGTACCCGAGGGTGAGGGTCTCCCGGTCGACGCGCACCTCGCGGTCCTGGAGCGGGCGGACCAGGTCGTCGGCGGCGTCCATGAGCGCGAACAGGTCGCAGCCGTGCTTCCACCCCATGAGGTCGGCGACCGCGACGAACGCCTCCAGCGGGCAGTTTCCGGCACCGGCGCCCTGGCCGGCGAGGGAGGCGTCGACGCGGGTGACACCGTTCTCGACGGCGACGACGGAGTTGGCGACCCCGAGGCCGAGGTTGTGGTGGGCGTGGACGCCGAGGCCGGTGGCCGGGTCCAGGACATCGCGGTAGGCGCGCAGGCGGTCGCGCACGCCGTCCATGGTCAGTCGGCCTCCGGAGTCTGTGACGTAGACGCACTGGGCGCCGTAGGACTCCATCAGCTTGGCCTGGCGGGCCAGTTCGGCGGGCTCGACCATGTGGGACATCATCAGGAACCCGGCGACGTCCATGCCCATGTCCCGCGCGGCGGCGATGTGCTGGGCCGAGATGTCGGCCTCGGTGCAGTGGGTGGCCACCCGCACCGAGCGGATACCGAGGGCGTGTGCCTGACGCAGGTCGTGCAGCGTGCCGATGCCGGGGAGCAGGAGGGTGGTCGGCACGGCCCGGCGGGAGGCGTCCGTGACCGCCTCGATCCACTCCCAGTCGGTGTGGGCGCCGATGCCGTAGTTGATGCTGGAGCCGGCCAGTCCGTCGCCGTGGGCGATCTCGACGGCCGTGACGCCGGCCGCGTCCAGGGCACCCGCGATGGTGCGGGCCTGTTCCACGGTGTAGCGGTGGCGTACGGCGTGCATGCCGTCGCGCAGGGTGACGTCCTGGACGTACAGGGCGGGTGGCGCGGTGTCCCCGGACGCTCCAGGCGTGCGCGCGTCGTCGGTGTTCGGTGTGGTCATCGTGCGGCCCCTTCGGTGGAGCGGTGTGCGGCCATGCGCTCGGCGGTGCGCAGTGCTGCCGAGGTCATGATGTCGAGGTTGCCCGCGTAGGCGGGCAGGTAGTGGGCGGCGCCCTCGACCTCCAGGAAGACGGAGACGCGCAGGGCGTCCCCGGTGGTGCCGGCGGGCAGCAGCCCGCGCAGCGGGTCGTCCGTGCTCACCCGCTCGAACTGCACCTTCTGCTTGAGCCGGTAGCCGGGCACGTACGCCTGGACCCGGCCCACCATCTCCTCCACGGAGGCGGTGATCCGCTCGGTGTCGCAGTCGGACACCAGGCAGTGCACGGTGTCACGCATGATCAGCGGGGGTTCCGCGGGGTTGAGGACGATGATCGCCTTGCCCCGTGCCGCGCCGCCGACCTGTTCGATGGCGGACGCGGTGGTCGCGGTGAACTCGTCGATGTTCGCGCGGGTTCCAGGGCCCGCGGAGCGCGAGGCGATGGAGGCGACGATCTCGCCGTAGTGCACGGGGGTCACCGCGGCGACGGCGGCGACCATCGGGATGGTGGCCTGGCCCCCACAGGTCACCATGTTGACGTCGGGGGCGTCGAGGTGGGCGTCGCCGTTGACCGGGGGGACCACGTAGGGGCCGAGGGCGGCGGGGGTGAGGTCGACGAGGGTGCGGCCGAGCGGGCCGAGGACGTCCGCGTGGTGGCGGTGCGCACCCGCCGAGGTGGCGTCGAAGACGATCTCCACGCCGGCGAACTCGTCCATGGCCACCAGGCCCTCGACGCCCTCGTGCGTGGTGGCCACCTTCAGGCGGCGGGCACGGGCCAGGCCGTCGGAGGCCGGGTCGATACCGGCGACGGCGGCCACTTCCAGGCTGCCGGAGAGCCGCAGGACCTTGATCATGAGGTCGGTGCCGATGTTTCCCGATCCGATGACGGCCACCTTGGTGCGTGTCCCGGCGGCGCTGCTCTCGCTGCTCATCGGCTCTCTCCTTCTGTCACTGCGGCACGTGCGGTGTCCTCGGGGGCGAACTCGACCTGTACGGAGCCCAGTCCGCCGATGTCCGTCCGGAACCGGGCTCCCGGTGCCGCCGGGGCCATCGGACCCAGCGCGCCGGTCAGTACGACGTCTCCGGCCCGGAGCGGGTCGTTCACTGCGGCGAGGGCCGAGGCCAGCCAGACGGCCGCTTCGAGCGGGCTGCCGAGGCAGTCGGCACCGGTCCCGCGGGACACCTCCTCGCCGTCGCGCGTCATGGTCATCGCCAGCGCGGGCAGGTCGAGGCGGCCGAGGGGGACGGGGGTGCGGCCGAGGACGTACAGGCCACTGGAGGCGTTGTCGGCGACGGTGTCGACGATGGAGATGTCCCAACCCGCCACCCTGCTGTCGACGATCTCCAGGGCGGGCAGCACGTACTCGATGGCCCGCAGCACTCCGGCGCCGGTGCAGTCCGACGCCGGCAGGTCCGCGCCGAGGACGAAGGCGACCTCGGCCTCCACCTTCGGCTGCAACAGCAGTCCGGTCGGCACCCGGCCCCCGTCACGGATCTGCATGTCCGCGAAGAGCGCCCCGAAGTCCGGCTGGTCGACCCCGAGTTGCCGCTGCACGGCCGGGGAGGTCAGGCCGATCTTCCGGCCGGTGAGCCGACGGCCCGCGGCGAGGGCGCGTCGCACGTTGAGCCGCTGGACCTCGTAGGCGGCGTCGACGTCGCCCTCGGCGAACAGCGCGCGCACCGGGGCGCAGGGCAGTCCGGTACGGGCGGCCTCGGCGAGCGTGTCGGCGGCGCGGACCACGCGCGGGTCGGCACCGTCCGGCCGGACTCGCTCGGGCGGGGAAGTCATGTGAAGCCTCCAGGATGAAGATGACCGGTCGTCCCGCTGGGCCCCGGGCGGGCCTCGGTGACGAGTCCGGTATAGACAGCGGAGCACAGGGCAGGCAAAGTTCGTTCCGTGACACGGAACAATGACTCCGGCAACATGCTCGACAAAGCCGCACAGATCCTCGAATGCCTCGACCCCACCGTCGAGTCGTACCGCCTGTCGGAACTCACGCAGAGGACCGGTCTGCCGAAGCCGACGGTGCACCGGCTGGCCGCGGACCTGGTGCGGCTCGGCTGGCTGGAACGCTCGGGGGCGCGTTACCGGCTGGGGGCCAAGCTCTTCGAACTCGGTTCCCGGGTACCGCGCAGACGCGATCTCCGGGAGGCGGCCCTGCCGTTCCTCCAGGACTTGTTCGAGGCGACCCGGGAGACCGTCCACCTCGGCGTCCGGGAGGGCCGGGAGGTCGTCTACCTCGAACGCATCCACGGCCACGACGCGCTGCGGCTGCCGTCCCGCATCGGTGGCAGTCTGCCGCTGAGCTGCACCGCCGTGGGCAAGGCGCTGCTGGCCTTCTCCGGCACCGAACTGACCGACGAGGTCCTGGCCGGGCCGCTGCCCAGCCTCACCGCCCACTCCCTCACCGACCCCGCACGGCTGCGCGCGGCCCTGGAGAAGACCCAGGTGGCCGGCCTCGCCTACGAAGAGGAGGAAGCCGCCGAGGGGGTGAGCTGCATCGCCGCGCCCGTCTTCGCTGACGGGGCGGCCGTGGCCGCGCTGTCGGTAGCGGTGCCGCGGGAGCGGTTCAGCGCCGCCCGACTCGCCCCGGCGGTGCGCACGGCGTCCCTGGGGCTGTCGCGAACGCTGCGCGGTGGGCGGACGGAGGGAGGACTCCGGTTCGGTTAGTGTCGGGCTGTGGAGACACCCCGCCTGTTCGACGGCCGCCTCAAGCTGCGTCACCTGCTTCTCGTGGACGCGCTCTCCCGGCAGGGTTCGGTGGTGGGCGCGGCGGCCGAGCTTCACGTGACCCAGCCCGCCGCGACCCGGAGCCTGCACGAGGTGGAGGAGATCCTCGGCGTGCGGCTCTTCGAGCGCGGTCCCCGAGGAGTCAGCGCCACGGTCTTCGGCGAGGCGTTCACCCGGCACGCTCGGGCCGTCCTCGCGCAGCTCACACAGGCGGGCCGGCACGTCGTCGAGCTGGCGGCGGCCGACCGGGGCACCGTCGTCGTCGGCACCCACCTGGCCGGCTCGAACATCCTGCTGCCGCGTGCGGTGGCCGCACTGAAGCGGGACCATCCCTTCCTCACGGTGGTGGTGCACGAGGCGTCTCCCGAGGAGTTGCTGCTGGGTCTGGAGGCCGGGCGGATCGACCTGGTCGTGGGCCGGCTGACCGCTCCGTCGGGCGAGGGCCTGGTCCGGCGCCCGCTGTACGACGAGTTCGTCGGGCTGGTGGTGCGGGCCGGGCACCCGCTGACCGGACAGCCGGGCGCCGGGCTCCACGACACGCTCGGCTTCCCGTGGATCCTTCCCGGACCGCAGACCGCGCTCCGCCGCGAGGTGGAGGAGCTCTTCACCCGCCGCGGACTCGAACTGCCGCGCAACCGGGTCGAGGCGACGTCCTTCCTGACCGTGCGCCAACTCCTGCTGGAAACCGACGTGGTGGCCGTACTGCCCGGCTCGATCGTGTGGGACGACGGCCGTCTGGCGCGGCTGCCCGTGCCGCTGGAGCAGGTCGGCCACCGGGTCGGTCTGACCCTGCCCGCGGAGCGCACCCTCAGCCCGTCGGCCCGCGCGCTGATCCAGAGCTTGGAGGAGACCGCCGACGCGATGCGGGAGAGCCCGAGCGACGACGACGGCGGCCGGGGAGACGGCGGTGCCCTCCGCAGCGTCGTCGACACCGGCTGAGCGCACCGGTCCCCGCACCCGCGTGGAGCGGGCCGGGGAGCCGGGAGCCGGGAGCCGGGAGCCGGGGACGCGGCAGAGATCAGAAGCCCAGATAGCGTTCCGCGTTGCCACGGGTGATCTTGTGCCGGGCCTGCTCGGTGAGGAAGCCGCTCTTGCGCACGACCTCGCCCACCGGCCGCTCCCCCAGCGGGTAGGGGTAGTCGCTGCCCACCATGACGCTGTCCTCCCCCAGGGTGTCCACGAGCAGCCGCAGCGCACGGTCGTCGAAGACCACCGAGTCCACGGAGAAGCGGCCCACGTAGTGCGAGGGCGGGTACTCGGAGGTGCCGACGACGTCGTTGCGGGCGTGCCAGGCGTTCTCCATGCGGCCCAGCCAGAAGGCGAACGAACCGCCACCATGGGCGAAGCAGATCCTCAGACGCTCGTCGATCCGGTCGAAGACACCGCCGAGGACCAGCGCCAGGATCGACAGGTGTGTCTCGGCCGGCATGGCCGTCAGCCACCGTGCCATCCACCGGTCCAGGCGGGGCGAGCTGTCCATGTCCCACGGGTGGACGAAGACCGGTACGTCGAGGGCAGCGCAGTGCTGGAGGAAGGTCACGACGCCTTCGCTGTCCAGGTCCTGGTCGCCGACGTGGTTGCCGATCTCGACGCCCCGGTGGCCGGCGGCGACCGCCCGTTCCAGTTCGCGGCAGGCGGCGTCCGGGTCCTGGAGCGGTACCTGGCAGAACGGGATCAGCCGGTCGGCCGCGGGGGCGGTGATCTCCAGGGCCAGGTCGTTGAAGATCCGCGCGATCCTCGCAGCCTCGGCACCGCTGCGGCCGTAGTGGAAGAAGGCCGGTGTCGGGGAGACCACCTGGGCACGCACACCGTCCGCGTCCATGTCGCGCAACCGGACCTCCGCGTCCCAGCAGTCGGACCGGATCCGCCGGAACTCGGCGGACCCCGTCATGATGACGGCCTCCTTCTGCGTCTCGACCCTCAGCCAGGGGGCGTCGGGCCCGCCGAGGCCCCTCAGGTCGGGCCAGCCCCTCGGCACGTAGTGGGTGTGGACGTCGATCAGCTCTGCCATCGGTCAGCCCTTTCCGGGGTGGAGGGTCCCGCAGGCGGAGCAGGTGCGGGCCTTCTCGTCGCCGTAGAACCGCTCGAAGACCGGCGGCAGGTCGGCCACAATGTCGGTGACCTGGAGCTCCACCTCGTACACGCGCGCGGAGCAGGACGGGCAGAACCAGAGGAACTTCTCCAGCGTGCCCTCCTCGCGGACCCGCTCGATGACCAGGCCGATGGAGTCCGGGTCGGGGCGCTGCGGGGAGTGCGGCACGTTGCCGGGCAGCAGCCACGCCTCACCCTGCCTGATGTGTACGGTCCGGGGGCCGTCCTCGGTCATGAGGTTGACGTGCATGTCCCCCTTGACCTGGTAGAACCACTCCTCGTACGGGTCGAGGTGGAAGTCGGTGCGCTGGTTGGGGCCGCCGACGATCTGCACGATGAAGTCGTTGCCGAGCGACATGGTCCGGTTGTTCACCGGGGGCTTCAGCAGATGTGCGTGGTCGTCGATCCAGCCCTGGAAGTCGATGACCTCGGGGATGTCGGTCATGGTGTCTCCTCCGCGGTGTCGCCGGCCGTACGGGCCACCGGCAGGTGGGCCACGGCCTGGATCTCGATGAGCAGGTGCGGGTGGGGCAGTTGGTGTACGGCCACAGTGGTCCTGGCCGGCCCCGTCTCGTCGAAGTACTGGCCGTAGACCTCGTTGTAGCCGCCGAAGTCGTTCATGCTGACCAGGTACGCGGTTACCTGGACGACTTCGGCGAGCGAACCGCCGGCGTCGGCGAGGATGTCACCGATGTTGTCGAGGACCGCGCGGGTCTGCGCCCGGATGTCGAGGTCGGTCGTGCCCATCTCGTCGGTCGCGACGCCCACGAAGGAGTTGTCGGGGCGGCGGGAGCTGGTGCCGGAGACGAAGACGAGGTCACCGGCGCGGCGGAAGTGCGGGAAGCGCCCGCGCGGCTTCGCCCTCCCGGGGATGACACGTGCCGTGTCCATCACACGCTCCTCACGCTGACGCGGCCGAGTCCGGCGACCTCGCAGGTCGTGACGCCGGGAGTCAGTGCGACCGCCGCGGTCGCCGCGCCCGCGAGCACGGTGTCGCCGGCGCGCAGCGGGACGTCGCGGCGGCGGGCCATGTCGAGCAGCGCGCGCAGCGCGTTGACCGGCGCCCCGAGGATGGCCGCGGTGGTGCCCTCGGCCCGGTTCTCGCCGTGGGTGAGGTGCACGGCGAGGTCGGAGACGTCCCGCACGGGGAGCCAGGGGCCGACCGCGTAGCCTGCCGCGGAGGTGTTGTCCGCGACCACGTCCTCGTAGGTGAAGCGGAAGTCCCGGTAGCGGGAGTCGATGATCTCCAGGGCGGGGGCCACGGCGTCCACGCAGTCAGCGAGGTCGGCGTCGGGGTCGTGCGGGTCGACGTCCCGGCCGAGCCGGAAGGCGACCTCCGGCTCCACCTTCGGGTGGATGAACCGGGCCAGCTCCACCTCTGCGCCGTCGACCACGCGCATGGCGTCGGTCAGCCTGCCGACGATGATCTCCGAGACGCCCATCTGGGCCATCTTCGCCTCGCTGGTGAAGCCCAGCTTGACGCCGGTGGGGCGTTCGCCGCGGGCGGTGCGCCGGGCGAGGAGCGCGGCCTGGACCGCGTAGGCGTCGTCGACGGTCAGGGTGTGGGTGTCGGCGAGGCTCGGTGTGTCGGACACCGACGTCTGGGCGTCGTCGAGGACGGCGGCCAGGGCTCCGACCGTCTCCTGGGTGATCATCGATCGTCTCCTTCGGCTTCGGGGTGGGGTCACGGTGTCCGTCACAACTGCACGCACACGTTGGTCGGTTCGGTGTAGAAGTGCAGCGACGAGGCGCCTCCCTCGCGGCCGAGGCCGGAGAGGCCGACGCCGCCGAAGGGCGAGCGCAGGTCCCGCAGGAACCAGGTGTTGACCCAGGCCATCCCCACGTTCATCGCCTGCGCCACCCGGTGGCCGCGCCTGAGGTCCCGGGTCCACACCGAGGCGGCGAGGCCGTACTCCGTGTCGTTGGCCAGGGCGACGGCCTCCTCCTCCGTGTCGAAGGGGATCAGCGCGGCGACCGGGCCGAAGACCTCCTCACGCACCGGCCGGTCGGCGTTGGTCAGGCCGGTCCACAGGGTCGGCTCGATCCAGGAGCCGCCGTCGAGTTCCGCGCCGAGGTCGGGAGTGCCCCCACCGGTGAGCACCTCGGCGCCCGCCTCCTGGGCGAGCCGCATGTAGCCACGCACCTTCTCGCGGTGGCCCTGGGAGATGAGCGGGCCCGTGGTGGTCGCGCCGTCCCGCGGGTCGCCCAGGCGCAGGGAGCGGGCCCGCTCCACGAGCCCGTCGGCGATGTCGGCGAAGACCTCCCTCTGGACGTAGACCCGCTCGGTGCACAGGCACACCTGGCCGGTGTTGGCGAACACCGACCGGGTCAGCCCGTCCAGGGTCTCGTCGAGGTCCGCGTCGGCGAAGACGAGCGCGGCGTTCTTGCCGCCCAGTTCGAAAGAGACGGGACGCACCCGCGGCGCGACCGTCTTCATGACATGCGCTCCGGTAGCCGACGAACCGGTGAAGGTGACGCCGTCGATCCCCGGGTGCGAGGTGACGTACTCACCGGCCGAGCCCCCGCCGAAACCGTGCACGACGTTGTAGGCACCGGCTGGCAGTCCCGCCTCGGCGAGCACCTCGGCCAGCAGGGTGGCGGTGCCCGGGGTCTCCTCGCTCGGCTTGACGACGACGGTGTTGCCGCAGGCCAGCGCCGGGGCGATCTTCCAGGTGAGCAGCAGCAGCGGCAGGTTCCAGGGGACGATGACGGCGACCACGCCGAGCGGCTTGCGCACCGCGTAGTTGAGGGCCTGGCGGCCACCGGGCAGGTCGGTCAGGAAGGACTCCTGGCCGGCGGCGGCGACCACGTCGGCGAACGTGCGGAAGTTGGCCACGGCTCGGGCCACGTCGAGGTCGCGGGCGAGAGCGAGGGGCTTGCCGGTGTCGGCGGACTCGGCGGCGACGAACTCCTCGAACCGGGCCTCGATCAGGTCCGCCGCCCGGCGCAGCACGTCGGTGCGCTCCCGGACGGGTGTCGCCGACCAGGGGGTCAGCGCCCTGCGGGCCGCCGAGACCGCCCGGTCCACAAGGGGCGCGTCGGCCTCGTGGACCCGGCCGTGCACCTGGCCGGTGGCCGGGTCGATCGCGTCGAAGCATCGGTCGGTGGGGTCGACGAAACGCCCGTCGACGAAGTTGCGGATCCACCGCGGAGTCTGTGCCGTCATGGCCCCACACTGGAACTGGCGGGCCATGCCTGACAAATGAAGAATTCGCCGCGCCCCATCACAGGATGGGTATAACTCTCGTCTTCCGTCCACGCGCACACCCGTGCGCCGCCGGGGCGGTGCCCCGCCGGACGGCTCCCCCGGGCAGCTATACCCGGATTGCAATACTGGCAGGCCAAAACGGCATTTGTGACCTCTGCGGGGAGGACACAGGATCCCTCGACAACGGGCGTCCACCCGTCCCTCCCCCAGCGAACGAGGTATCCCATGAGCGACGACGCGAGGCGTCGGGGCGCGAGCAGGACAGCGCTGGCCACCCTTCTGGGCACCACCCTGGAGTGGTACGACTTCTTCCTCTACGGCACGGCAGCCGCTCTCGTCTTCGACAAGCAGTTCTTCCCGTCCTTGAGCCCCGCCGCGGGGACGCTCGCCGCCTTCGGCACCCTCGCCGTGGGTTTCGTGGTCCGGCCACTCGGCGGGCTGGTCTTCGGCCACTTCGGCGACCGTCTCGGCCGCCGCTCGACCCTGGTGGTGTCCCTGCTCCTGATGGGGGTGGGCTCCACCCTCATCGGGCTCGTGCCCAGCTACGACACCATCGGCCTGTGGGCCCCGGTGCTGCTGGTCCTGCTGCGCGTGGTCCAGGGAATCGGGCTCGGCGGCGAGGGCGCCGGTGCGACCCTGATGTCGATGGAGCACGCTCCCGAGGGACGTCGCAATCTCTACGCGGGCTTTCCTCAGATGGGCACTCCGGCCGGCCTGGTGCTGGCGAACGTGGTCTTCCTGGTCACCCAGTCCCTGGCCGGGGACGGCACGTTCACCGACTGGGCGTGGCGTGTTCCGTTCCTGCTGAGCATCGTCCTGGTCGGGGTCGGTCTCGTGGTCCGGCTAAGGGTCACCGAGTCGCCGTCCTTCGAACAGACCAAGGAGCAGCACGAGGTCGTCCGTTTCCCGCTGGCCGCCGCGCTGCGGACCGGTCGGGTCCGCCTGCTCGTCACCCTGCTGGCCGTGGTCGCGAACTCGGCGGTCGCCTACGTCTTCATGGTCTTCACCCTGTCCTACGGCACCGACCACCTCGGTTACGACCAGCGGTTCCTGGTCCTCGGGGTCAGCGGGGCGGCCGTGCTGTGGGGCGTGTCCATCCCCGTGTGGACCCGGATCGCCGACCGCAGCGGCCGGCGCACACTCTTCATCGGCGGCTCCGTGGCCGTCCTTGTCTGGTGCGCGGTGTTCTTCCCGCTGCTGGACACCGGTGACACCGCCATGGCGCTGCTGGCGCTCGCCGGGATGGGCCTGATCATCGCGCCCACCCACTGTGTGCAGGGCGCCATCATCGCCGACACCTTCCCGGTGCGGGTGCGGTACTCCGGCACGTCGCTCATCCTCCAGGCCGGTGCCGTGCTCGGTGGTGGCCTGGCGCCCGTGATCTCCAGCGCACTCCTCGACTCGGTCGGCTCCTCGACGGGCGTGACGTGGTATCTGGTGGGTGTCTGCGCCCTGAGCCTGGCCGGCGCGGTGGCGCTCTTCCGCGTCGCCCCGGTAGCGCCGGCCGAGCCGTCACCGTCGCCCTCCGAACTGGCAGGTAAGGCATGATCGACCGCCCCGTCTTCCGCAGCGGCCCCCTGCGGTACGCCACCGCCGAGCGCTTCGCCCGGCCCCGCCCCCCGGTTTCCGGGGCCCCCGCCGGGCCGGTCGGCACCGTCTGCCCACAGCCTCCGTCCCGTCTGGACGCGGTGATGGGCCCGCCCCTCGACCGGCGGCCGCAGAGCGAGGACTGCCTCCAGCTGGCGGTCACCGCTCCGCGGGGCGGCCCGGCACCCGGCTCGCCGGGCCTGCCGGTGCTCGTCTGGTTCCACGGCGGCGGCTTCAGCAGCGGCGCCGGCATCCGCGACTGGTACGACGGCGGCGCCCTCGCAGCGGAGCAGGACGTGGTCGTCGTCAGCGCCGGCTACCGGCTGGGCGCCCTCGGTTACCTCCTCCTCGACGGCGTCAGCGAGGGGAACCTCGGGCTGTGGGACCAACTGGAGGCGCTGCGCTGGGTGCGTGAGCACATAGCCCGCTTCGGCGGCGACCCCGGGAACATCACTCTCTTCGGCCAGTCGGCCGGCGCGCTGTCCATCCGGCTGCTGATGGACGTGCCCGAGGCGAGCGGCCTGTTCCGCCGGGCGATCCTGCAGAGCGCCCCACTGGCCATCGCCACCCGGCCGGTGGACGAGGCACGGGACCTCGGCCGCTTCTTCGCCGCCCGCCTCGGCACCGACCCACGGACCGCCGCCCCCGAGCGGCTGCTGGCCGCACAGGCCCTGACCGCCGCCGAGCAGCAGCGCCGTACGGGGAACTCCCTGGCTCCCGCCTTCGGACCGGTCAGCGGCACCGGACCACTGCCCGCCGAGGCCGGGCCGCTCGACTCCCGCAACGGCGCCGTGGACGTCCTGTACGGATGGAATGCCGACGACATGTCCGCCTTCCCCGAAGGCCCGGACGACTCCGGGAGCGTCGCCGAGCGCACCCGGCGCGTGTTCGAGAGGCCGCTCACAGCGCTGCGCGGCGAACTGGAGCGGGCCGGTGCCCGCGCGTACGGCTACCGCCTGGACTGGCGCCCGCACAACTCACCCTTCGGTGCCACCCACTGCGTCGAGCTCCCCCTGCTCCTCGGCTCGGCCGGGGCCTGGCGGAGCGCGCCGATGCTGGGCGACGCCGACTGGGCGGAGGTGGACGCGATCGGCCGCCGGGTGCGTACCACCTGGGCCGCCTTCGCCCGCGACGGAAGTCCAGGCCCGATGTCGGCACCACTGACCGCTCTCACCGGCTGAGGATCGGGCGTCACCCTGTCACCGAGACTACTGCGGCACGTCCGCTGCCCCCGGTCGGCGACGTCTCCTACGGCCTGAACCGCCTCGCGGGACACCGCAGTGCGACGCCCGCACGGCGCAGGGCACCTCTGCCGCGGGGACTCGGCTCGTGCTTCCGCGGCCCTCCACGGACGGAGGCCGCCGGTCTCAGCGCACCGCAACGGCCTCGATCTCGATGAGCATGTCCGGGTCGGACAGGGCACTGACCTCCGCCAGCAGGCTGGCGGGCCGGCAGCGCACGGCCGCGAGTCCGTCCATGAGCACGTCGTAGTGGGCCTTGCACGAGGCGAGGTCGGTGGTGACGATCCGGATCTGCACGACGTCCGCCATCGACATGCCGCCCTCCTCCACGGTCTCCCCGAGTCGCCGCAGCGTGAGCCTCATCTGACCCGCCATGTCACCCCGGTGCGTGATGGCGCCGTCGTCGTCCCGCGCTTCGTGCCCGGACACGAACAGCCAGCTGCGCGGCTCGTCGACCCGCACGGCCCGGTTGTACATCAGCTTCCCGCCCACCGTCCTCGGGCCGAACTCCTCGGTACTCATCTGCCTGCCTCCCGCCATGGACCGAAACGTCAATGTACCGACGCGGCCGGCCCCGGGAGCGGCAGCGCGCATGGGCCAGACCGCGGCGCGAAGCCCGTGCCCCAGCCACGCACCGGGGACCGGGGACCGGGGCAAGGTACGCGATCCGTGGGATGGAAGTACTGGGAAACCTCATCGTGACCGCCATCGGCAGCCTGCTGACGGGACGCGGTCAACTTACGGTCGGGGTTGCTCTGGTGTCGGGTTTGCTCCTCGTGGGCTGCTCATCGTCCCATGACGAACACGCATCCAGCCGGACCACTCACACCACACCTTCGCCCTCCGCCAGTAGCACGGCGCCATCACAGCAAGCAGCAGAGCAACGGCTCATTGCTCAGGCGCAGAGTGCCCTGGACACCACCGCTGCTGATGAGAAGGGGAAATTCGTCGCTTCGGGAGCGGAGCGCGTGCACGATGGACTGCATACGCAGCTCGGACTGAGCAAAGGGCTTGAGTCCCGCGTGGCGGTCGTGTGCGTCGGGAGCGACGACGTGGAGGTCTCATTCCATCCTGCGGAGGGAACGAAGCCCAAGACCGTTCCATGCGATCAGTCCATGGAGATGGTTCGATTCCCAGGTTCTCCTGACCTACTGCTCGAAGTCTCCGGGAAGTCCAACGCAACAGGAGCAATCGCCTGGCGTGTCAGTAAAGTCTGACCGCAGCTTTCTGCAAGAAGAGGCGTGGCGGCGTTCGCGAACTTGCCGGTGATGTGCGAGGCGGACACTCAACCCGGCATGGCCATAGACACCCCCGCCTCGTACCTCCAAATCCGGCAGCAGCGCTGCCGGACGGTCGGTCCGAGGGATGCGGACCGGCACGAAGTCGCCGGGATGCTCGGCACGCCGCTTCTTCCATCTGGTGGCACCTCCCCGCACGCTGGCACCGTGCGCTGCCGCACCTCCCCGCGACGGGACAGCGGGCGGTTCACTCACGGGCGCGGTCCGGTGACCCGCACTGTCCCTCGTTCGGGTGGGCGCGATGCAGCTTCGCAGTTGCCCCGTGGAACGGGCATTTCTACGGCGATCTTTCCCGCCGGAAAGGAAGTGCCCCCACGTTCTGTGTGACCTCTCGCGTGACCGGTGCCGCTCTCGCAGCGCTGGCCCTGGCCGCTTCGGTCGCCGCCCCCGTCTTGGCCACCGAGCAGGTCCAGGCCTCGCAGGTCCGCAGCGTCGAGCTGTTCGGAATCAACCTGCCGGTAGGCAACTGCGCCAGCGTGCGCGGATCCGACCTCGCCCGCCTCTGACCCCGCTGTGGCCGGGCGGATCTGGCACTGATTCTCACTGTGTCGCGCTACTGCAGCTGTGTCGGCATCCGGATCAGGCAGCCGCAGGTGCTGTCGTGGACAGCAGCGGCGACGGTCCCACCGTCAGGAGCTTCTGAATGAAGCGGACACCGAAGCCACGCAGACGCACGTCGCCGACTCCTCCCGCGCCACCCGCAGGACGTCGTCAGCCAGTTGCTCCGCGGGGGTGCCCCTATGACTTCGGTCAAGGGAAACGGGGGTGCGTCGAGTCGGTGAGCCGGGGCAGCATGGCGGGGTGGCTGATCTGCTGTGGGATGACGTGAAGTGCTTCTTCGACCCGGACTTGATGGGGTCGCTGCCGGACGTGCGTGTCCCGGATGCCTCGGTGGAGGACTGGCAGACGGTCCTTGATCTTGTCGCGGAGAAGGGCTGGAAGTGCCAGTACTCCGAGGGAGAGACGGTGTTTCCAGTGCCCCGGGCGAAGGCCGTGCTGTCGCGCCCGGGGGATGCCGAGCGCCCGGACTTGCGGGTCTGGCCGACTGCAGATGTATTGGCGATCTTCCGCTTCCATGCTGCCGATGAAGTCGACTTCGACGTCGACCTGCGGGAGTTACAGGGCCAGGAGCGGCTGGATGTGTTCTGCGACTTCCTCCGGGAGATCGGCCGACGGCTGGGTAAGCCCGTGCTGATGGACCCGGAGGGCGACGATGGCCATCCGGTGATCGGCTTCGACGTCGAGGCCGATCGAATCGTCCTCCTCGCAGACCCGCAGGTCAGGTGACTGCGGCGGGCGAGGCAGAGCAGGGCCTGGGTGTGTGGTCCCCGCGCACGCGGGGTGTTTCCTGGGCGCGGTCCTGGCCGGCTCGAATCACGTGGTGGTCCCCACGCACCAGCTCACACGGCGCCTCCCAAGCGGCATAGAGCCGAAAGAGTGGCTGCGGACCGTGGGAGCGCCTTGGGACCTCTCTGGGACTTCCGGCTGCATCAACGGACACGAGCGGAAAACAGCGGAAAGACCATTCGTGCAGTTCAGTGGCCACCCGTGATCGGCCATCACTGGAGATCCCACCGCTGGCTGGTTTCTTCCGGGACATCGACCATCGAGGACCCACTGCCCCGCGCAGAGCGTCGCCCCCGTCAGCGGCCCCACTGATATACACCATCCTGAACAGGCCGTGACCTGCCCAACAGAACTCTTGACGCCCCACCAGAACGAGCGCCAAATGAGCGTCATTTCGGCGTCAAGATATCGCCCATAACGCCCGCACTGCACGTAACGCACACGCATAAAACCGCAGGTCAAGAGCCCTTCGCGGCCGGTTCGAGGATCGCCACGCACTCCACATGATGCGTCATGGGAAACAGATCGAACGCCCGAAGCATCCGCACCCGGTACCCGCCCTCCCGGAAGTACCCCAGGTCCCGGGCCAGGGCTGCCGGGTCGCAGGCTACGTAGGCGATGCGGCGGGCCGCGAGGGTGGTGAGGTGGGTGACCGTGGCGCGGCCGGCGCCGGCGCGGGGTGGGTCGAGGACGATGAGGTCGACCTCGGTGATGCCGGTGCGGGGCAGGACGGAGTCGACCTTGCCCTGTTCGATGCGGACGCGGGGGAAGTCGGCGAGGTTGTGGCGGGCGTCCTCGACGGCGCGCTTGCCGGACTCGATGCCGAGGACGGCCCCCTTCTCGCCGATGCGGTCGGCGAGGGCGCCGGCGAAGAGGCCGACGCCGCAGTACAGGTCGAGGGCCATGTCGCCCTTGCGGGGCAGCAGGCCCTGCATGACGGCGGTGACGAGAGTGTCGGCCGCCTTGGGGTGGACCTGCCAGAAGCCGCCGCCGCCCACCCGGTGGGTACGGCCGTCGGCGCGTTCGCGGACGAAGGGGCGGCCGTGGACGCGGTGGACGCCGCCGGTCTTCTCGTCGACGCGCAGGACGGAGACCGGCTTGTCGAGTTCGACCAGCGGGAGGCGGCCGCCGGGGCGCGGGGTGAGGACGACCTGGCGGTCCTGGGAGCCGGTGGCCGCGATCGCCTCGACCGTCTCCATGCCCGTCCAGTCCCGCTGCTCGATGCCCAGCTCGGACACGCCCTGCGCGGCGATCATGCAGTGGTCGATGCGCTCGACCTCGTGCGAGCGGTGCCTGCGCAGGCCGGCCCGGCCCTCGGCGTCGACGGCGTACTGGACGCGGGTGCGCCACTGCGGCACCTCGCCCGCGGGCAGCTTGTCGCCCTCGGCCGGCATCACCGTGCCGTCCCAGCCGGCCTCCTCGGGGGTGAGCCCGGCGAGCCGCTTCAGCTGCTCGGCGATCACCTCGCCCTTGAAGCGGCGCTGGGCGCCCGGCTTGGCGTGCTGCCAGTCGCAGCCGCCGCAGCGGCCGGGGCCGGCGTAGGGGCAGGGCGCCTCGATACGGTCCTTGGACGCCTCCAGGACGCGTACCGCGTCGGCGCGCAGGAAGCGGGCGCCCGTCTCCCCCTCGGTCACCCGGGCCACCACGCGCTCGCCGGGCAGGGTGTGCCGGACGAAGAGGACCTGGCCCTCGGCGGTGCGGGCGATGCAGTGGCCGCCGTGGGCGACCGGGCCGACCTCGACCTCGTACTCCTCGCCGACCAGGGACCGCGGCTCGGCCGACGCCTCCGGCTGCGCGGGACGCTCCCGCTCCCTCTCCCGCCCCACCTGCTTGTTCTTCGGTTCTGCCTGCATGGTTGGGGTGTCTCCAGATCGGAAAGCGGGGAACGGCCGGACAACAGCCCACCAGTCTACGTGGGAGTCGACCGGCCGTTCACCACGAGGCCGGGGCCCTCACGTCCCCGGGCGCCCAGCCCTCGGGCGCTCAGCCGCCGGGCGCCCAGCCGCCGGGCGCCCGGCCCCGGGACCCTCAGCCCTTGGACGCCGGGGACTCCTTCGGCTCCTTCGGCTCCTTCGACGACTCCTTGCGCACCTGCGCCGGACCGCGCCGCACCGCGCCGGGCGCGCTCCAGTCCTGGCGCCTGCGGGCGCGCACCTTCGCCGCCTCGGAGGAGGCGAGCTGGTAGGGCACCGAGGTGACCATCACACCGGGTGTGAAGAGCAGCCGGCCCTTCAGGCGCAGCGCGCTCTGGTTGTGCAGCAGGTGCTCGTACCAGTGGCCGACGACGTACTCGGGGATGATCACCGAGACCGCGTCGCGCGGTGACTCCTTGCGCAGGTTCTTGACGTACTCGATGACCGGCCGGGTGACCTCGCGGTAGGGCGAGTCGAGGACCTTGAGCGGGACGTCGATGCCGCGCCGCTCCCACTCCGCGCGCAGCGCCTTCGTCTCGGCCGGGTCGACGTTGACGGTGAGCGCCTCCAGGGTGTCCGAGCGCATCAGCTTGGCGTAGGCCAGGGCGCGCAGGGTGGGGCGGTGGATCTTGGAGATCAGGACGACCGAGTGGATGCGGGAGGGGCGCACGAGGTCGTCGCTGGGGCCCTCGGGGGCGGCGATCTCCTCGGAGACGCGGTCGTAGTGCTTGCGGATGGCCGTCATCGTCGCGAAGAAGATGCACATGCCGAGCAGCGCGACCCAGGCGCCGTGGGTGAACTTGGTCAGCAGGACGACCACCAGCACCAGACCGGTGAGGAAGGCGCCGAAGGCGTTGATGGCGCGCGAGCGGATCATGTGGCGCCGCTTGGCCTGGTCGCGCTCGGCGGCCAGATGGCGGTTCCAGTGCCGGACCATGCCGATCTGGCTGAGCGTGAAGGAGACGAACACACCGACGATGTAGAGCTGGATCAGCCGCGTCGAGTCGGCGCCGTAGACGACGACCAGGAGCGTCGCCGCGCCCGCGAGCAGGACGATGCCGTTGGAGAAGGCGAGGCGGTCGCCGCGGGTGTGCAGCTGGCGGGGCAGGTAGCGGTCCTGGGCGAGGATGGAGCCGAGGAGCGGGAAGCCGTTGTACGCCGTGTTGGCCGCGAGGAAGAGGACCAGGGCCGTCGCCGCCGCCAGGACGACGAACAGGAAGCTGCCCTTGCCGAAGACGGCCTCGGCGACCTGGGAGATCACCGGGTTCTGGACGTAGCCGGAGCCGAGCGGGTTGCCGTTGTGCAGCAGGTCGGCGGCCGGGTTCTCGGCCATGTGGACCTTGGTCGTCATGGCCAGCACGATGATGCCGCAGAACATGGTCACGGCCAGCAGGCCCATCATCGCGAGCGTGGTCGCCGCGTTCTTGGACTTGGGCTTGCGGAAGGCCGGGACGCCGTTGGAGATGGCCTCGACGCCGGTGAGGGCGGCGCAGCCGGAGGAGAAGGCGCGCAGCAGCAGGAAGACGAGGGCGAAGCCCGCGAGCCCCTGGTGCTCGGCCTTGATGTGGTAGTCGGCCGTCGGTGCCCGCATGGTGTCCCCGAGGGCCAGCCCGCGGAACGCACCCCAGATGATCATGATGAAGACGCCGGCCACGAAGACGTACGTCGGGATGGCGAACAGCGTGCCCGACTCCCGTACGCCGCGCAGGTTCATCACGGTCAGCAGCACGATCACGACCACCGCGCAGAGCACCTTGTGCTCGACCACGAAGGGGATCGCGGAGCCGAGGTTCTCGATGCCGGAGGAGATCGAGACGGCCACGGTCATGACGTAGTCGACCAGCAGGGCGCTGGCGACCGTCAGGCCCGCCTTGGCGCCGAGGTTGGTCGTCGCCACCTCGTAGTCGCCGCCGCCGCTGGGGTAGGCGTGGACGTTCTGCCGGTAGGAGGCGACCACCGTGAACATCAGCACGACGACCGCGAGCGCGATCCAGGGGCTGAAGTGGTACGCCGACACGCCCGCGATGGACAGGACCAGCAGCACCTCGCCGGGAGCGTACGCCACGGACGACAGCGGGTCGGAGGCGAAGACGGGGAGTGCGATGCGCTTGGGCAGGAGGGTCTCCCCCAGCCGGTCGCTGCGCAGTGCGCGCCCGATCAGAATGCGTTTGGGCACGTCGGTCAGTTTGGACACAACAGAGGATCGTAGGCCGTCGAACAGGGGCTCGCCCACCTGCCACCCGAGATCTGCCTCACGAGTGAAAACGGGGACGGCGGAGGCTGCGGATTCCGCAGGTGGGGGCGGGGCCGTGCCTAGATGACTGAATTCGGCCTTCTTCAGCCCCTCTTCGGCCGCCGCCGACCCTCCGGAGGTCCCATGCCCCCGTTCGCGGAGCTGATCGGCGCGGCCCTCGCGCTGCTCGGCCTCGGATTCCTCACCGCGTGCAGCGTGCGCAGTATCACCAGGCGTCCTCCTTCCGAGGTGGAATAGGGGTCCCGGCGCCGCCGTCCGTCCGGCATGCGGCAGGGGGGTGCACACCCCGGACCGCGCATGTGTAGCTTGTCCCTCTGTCTGAGACCCTGATGGGGCTGAGCAGTAGCTGTTGACACCGGAAGGACGGTCGTGCACATCGTCATCATGGGCTGCGGGAGAGTGGGTTCCGCTCTCGCCCAGACCCTGGAGCAACAGGGGCACACGGTCGCCGTGATCGACCAGGACCCCACCGCCTTCCGCCGGCTGGGACCGGGATTCGGCGGCCGCCGGGTCACCGGGATCGGCTTCGACCAGGACACCCTGCGCGAGGCGGGCATCGAGGAGGCCGGTGCCTTCGCGGCGGTCTCCAGCGGCGACAACTCGAACATCATCTCGGCCCGGGTGGCGCGCGAGATGTTCGGCGTGCAGAACGTCGCGGCCCGGATCTACGACCCGCGCCGCGCCGAGGTCTACCAGCGCCTCGGCATCCCGACGGTGGCCACGGTCCGCTGGACCGCCGACCAGATGCTGCGCCGGCTGCTGCCCTCGGGCGCGGAGCCGCTGTGGCGCGACCCCACCGGCGGGGTCCAGCTCGCCGAGGTGCACACCTCTCCGCAGTGGGTCGGTCACAAGATCAGTCGGCTCCAGGAGGAGACGGGCGTCCGGGTGGCGTTCCTGACCCGCCTCGGCGAGGCGATGCTGCCCTCCTCGCAGACCGTGCTCCAGGAGGGCGACCTCGTGCACGTGATGATGCGGACGGACGACGTGGACAAGGTCGAGGCGGCGTTCGCCGAGGGCCCCGAAGAGGAGAGCGGTCACTGATGAGGGTCGCCATTGCCGGTGCCGGCGCGGTCGGACGCTCGATCGCGGGCGAGCTGCTGGAGAACGGCCACGAGGTCCTTCTCATCGACAAGGCGCCGACCGCCATCTCGGTCGAGCGCGTCCCGCAGGCCGAGTGGCTGCTCGCCGACGCCTGCGAGATCACGTCCCTGGACGAGGCGGCGCTCCAGCGCTGCAACGTGGTGATCGCCGCGACGGGCGACGACAAGGTGAACCTGGTCGTCTCGCTGCTGGCGAAGACGGAGTACGGCGTGCCGCGCGTCGTCGCCCGGGTGAACAACCCGAAGAACGAGTGGCTGTTCAACGAGGCGTGGGGGGTGGACGTCGCCGTGTCCACGCCGCGGCTGATGTCGGCCCTGGTCGAGGAGGCGGTGAGCGTCGGCGACCTGGTGCGGCTGCTGCGCTTCAGCCACGGCGACGCGAACCTGGTCGAGCTGACGCTGCCGGAGGAGTCGGCGCTCGCCGGGATCCAGGTCGGTGACGTGCGCTGGCCCGAGGACACCTCCCTGGTGACCATCATCCGCGGCACCCGGGTGCTCACCCCGTCGCAGGAGGACTCGCTGGAGGTCGGTGACGAACTGCTGTTCGTGGCCGCGCAGGCTCGCGAGGAGCAACTGGAGGACCTGCTGTCGAAGCGGCGGCGCGAGGACGCCGAGGGCTAGGGCCTGTCGGCCGTCCCGCGTGAGCGGTGGTACGTCGGTGGGGGCGCCCGGAGATCTCCGGGCGCCCCCACCGACGTACCACCCCCACCGACGTACAGGAGGATCCGTCCGCTGCGGAGCCGGGTGCTACGCGCCGCGGCGGTGGCGGCCCACCGCCGGGGACGTGTCGCCCTCGGGGCCCGCCGTCTCGGCCGCCAGGGCGGCCCCGCGCTCCTCCTCGGCCTTTTTCTCGGCTTTCTCGGCTTCCTCGGCCTTCTCGGCCTGCTCCTCCGCCTCCATCTCCGCGAACACGTCGATGGGCGCGGGCGCCTTCGCCAGGAAAACCCAGGTCAGCCAGACCGCCAGCAGGAACGGCGGGATCTTCAGGGCGACCAGGATCCAGCCGAGCTGGGTGGTGTCGGCCCACCAGTACAGCGGGAAGAGGATCGCGCACTTGGCGAGCAGGATCAGGCCCCAGGCCCAGCTCGCCTTGGTGTACGCCTTCTTGCGGCCGGGGTTGCGGGTGCGCCAGGAGAGGTTCTCCTTGAAGACCGGGCCGAGGATCAGTCCGATCAGCGGCACACCGGCCAGCGCGGTGACGATGTAGGCGAGGCTCAGCCCGAGGGTGTAGAGCATGCCCGGCAGGTAGAAGTCCTTGGCGTTGCCGGTCATCATCGCGAAGACGACACCGAAGACCACGCCGAAGACGCCGCTGAAGGCGTGCTTGACGGTGTCCCGCATCACCAGCCGGACGGCGACCAGCACCACGGAGACCGCGAGGGCGGCGACGGCCGACCAGTGCAGGTCCTTGTTGACGGTGAAGATGCTGACGAAGAGCAGGCCGGGCAGCACGGTCTCCACCATGCCCCGGACCCCGCCGAACGCCTCGAACAGCGCGGCCTCCGTCACCGCCCTCGAGTCGTCGGCGGCGGTCGTCTCTTCGGTCGGCTTGTCGAGTGACGTCACGGGCTACTCCCGTCCGAGGGGTCGCAGTTCGTACTTGGGGTTGAACAGCACCCGGCGGCCCCGGCTCATGGAGATCCGGCCCGATGCGATCAGCTTGCGCCCCGGTTCTATACCCACGATGGAACGCCGGCCGAGCCACACCACGTCCAGGGCGGCGGAACCGTCGAACAGCTCCGCCTCCAGGGCGGGCACTCCGGCACGCGGGCGCAGGGTGACCGTGCGCAAGGTACCAGTAACCGTGACGACCTGGCGGTCGTGGCAGTCACCGATGCGGGTGCAGCCGGCGGTCTCGGTGTCCTCGCGCAGCTCCTCGGACTCCAGGTCCTCCTGCGAGGAGGAGAGCCGGTCGAGCATGCGCCGGAACCGGCCCGCGGGCTTCTCGGATCGGGGAACGGCACTCATGTCTGAAGGGTACCGGGGCGGGCCGACAGGACCGTAACCGCGCTCACTTCTCGAAGCGGTAGCCCATGCCCGGCTCGGTGAGGAAGTGCGCGGGGTGCGAGGGGTCGGCCTCCAGCTTGCGGCGCAGCTGGGCCATGTAGACGCGCAGGTAGTTCGTCTCGGTGCCGTACGACGGCCCCCACACCTCCTGGAGCAGCTGCTTCTGGCTCACCAGGCGGCCGGTGTTGCGCACCAGCACCTCCAGCAGGTGCCACTCGGTCGGGGTCAGCCGTACGTCCTTGCCGCCCCGGTTGACCTTCTTCGCGGCGAGGTCGACGGTGAACTGCGCGGTCTCCACGGTGGTGACGTCGTCCTCGCCGCCGCCCACGGGCTCGGCCCGGCGGACGGCGGCGCGCAGCCGGGCCAGCAGCTCGTCCATGCCGAAGGGCTTGGTGACGTAGTCGTCGGCGCCCGCGTCCAGCGCCTCGACCTTCTCGTCGGAGGAGTGCCGGGCGGACAGCACCAGGATCGGCACCCGGGTCCAGCCGCGCAGGCCCCGGATCACCTCGACGCCGTCCATGTCGGGCAGGCCCAGGTCGAGGACGACCACGTCGGGGTGGCGGGAGGCGGCGAGGTCGAGGGCGGTACGGCCGTCGGGCGCGGCGTCGACCTCGTACTTGCGCGCCTTGAGGTTGATCACGAGGGCCCGCACGATCTGCGGTTCGTCGTCGACCACCAGCACCCTGGTCATGAAACCTGCCTTTCTGGGTGTACGGGGTCCGGGTGTCCGGGGTCCTGGGGTACGGGGTCCTGAGGTACGGAGCTGCCCGCGCGGGGCGTCCGCTCGGCGCGGCGCGGTCCGGGGTCCGGGGGGCCGGAGCCGGTGCCGGGGCCGGATTCCGGCCGGGTGCCGGTGCCGGTGCCGGTGCCGGGCGGGGGCGGCCCGGTGTGCTCCGTCGCGACGCGGGCCGTCGCCGCGCGCAGGCTGAGGACCATGGTGAGGCCGCCGCCGGGGGTGTCCTCGGCGGCGAGCGTGCCGCCCATGGACTCGGCGAAGCCGCGGGCCACCGCGAGGCCGAGGCCGACGCCCGCGCCGCGCGGGGCGTCGCCGTGCCGCTGGAAGGGCTCGAAGATACGGTCCTTCGCCTCGTCGGGCACGCCGGGGCCGCGGTCGACGACCCGCACCTCGACGCGGTCGGCGATCGCGCTGGCCGACACCAGGACCGGGGTGTGGGCCGGGCTGTACTTCACGGCGTTCTCGACGATGTTGGCCATGGCGCGTTCCAGCAGCCCGGCGTCCACGGCGACCATCGGCAGCGTCTCGGGGACGTCCAGGTCGACGCTGTCCTCGGGCACTCCGCCCAGCGCCATCGGCACCACCTCGTCGAGGTCGATCTCGCGGATGAGGGTGGTGACGGTGCCGGTCTGGAGGCGGGACATGTCCAGCAGGTTGCCCACGAGGTGGTCGAGCCGGTCGGAGCCCTCCTCGATGCCTTCGAGGAGTTCGGCCCGGTCCTCCTCGGACCACTCGACGTCCTCGGAGCGCAGCGAGGAGACGGCGGCCTTGATCCCGGCGAGGGGGGTGCGCAGGTCGTGGCTGACGGCGGCCAGCAGCGCGGTGCGGATGCGGTTGCCCTCGGCCAGGGCGCGGGCCTGGTCGGCCTCCTCCTGGAGCCGGCGGCGGTCCAGGACGACGACGGCCTGGGCGGCGAAGGCGGCGAGCACCCGGCGGTCGGAGGCGGGCAGGACGCGCCCGGTCAGCGCCAGCGCCATGTGGTCCCCGACCGGCATGTCCACGTCCGCGTCCTCGGGGCGCTGGAGCGGCCGGTCGGTGCCGACCCGGCCGGCGCACGTCCAGGGGTCGACGTCGCTCCTGCGTTCGAGGAGTGCCACGGACTCCATGCCGAAGGTCTCGCGCACCCGTTCGAGCACTGCCTCCAGGCTGGTCTCGCCGCGCAGGACGCTGCCCGCGAGGAAGGACAGTATCTCGGCCTCGGCGCGCAGCCGGGCCGCCTGGTGGGTGCGGCGGGCGGCCAGGTCGACCACCGAGGCGACGGAGACGGCGACGCCGACGAAGATCGCTATGGCGACGATGTTCTTGGGGTCGGCGATGGTCAGCCGGTGCAGCGGCGGTGTGTAGAAGTAGTTCAGCAGGAAGGAGCCGAGGGCCGCGGAGCCGAGCGCGGGCAGCAGGCCGCCCAGCAGGGCCGCGGCCACCGTCAGGGCGAGGAAGAGCAGCATGTCGTTGGCCAGGCCCAGTTCCACGGTGCTGAGCAGCAGCGCGAGGGCCACCGGGCCGGCCAGCGCCATCACCCAGCCCCAGGCGATCCGGGCGCGGCCGAGCCGGGCACCCCTGGCCACGGGCAGGCCGCGGCCCTTGGCGATCTGGCCGTGGGTGACGATGTGCACGTCGAGGTCGGGGCCGGACTCGCGGGCCACCGTGGCGCCGACGCCGGGGCCGAAGACGTACTGCCAGGTCTTGCGGCGGGAGGAGCCCAGCACGATCTGGGTGGCGTTGACCCCGCGCGCGAAGTCGAGCAGGGCGGCCGGTATGTCGTCGCCGACGACGTGGTGGAAGGTGCCGCCCAGGTCCTCCACGAGGGTGCGCTGGACGGCCAGCTCCTTCGGGGAGGCGCCGGTGAGTCCGTCGCTGCGGGCGATGTAGACGGCCATGACCTCGCCGCCCGCGCCCTTCTCGGCCAGCCGGGCGGCGCGGCGGATCAGGGTGCGTCCCTCGGGGCCGCCGGTCAGGCCCACCACGATCCGCTCGCGCGAGCCCCAGATCTTGGAGACGCGGTGCTCGCTGCGGTACTGCTGGAGGTACTCGTCGACCCGGTCGGCCACCCAGAGCAGGGCCAGCTCGCGCAGGGCGGTGAGGTTGCCGGGGCGGAAGTAGTTGGACAGGGCCGCGTCGACCTTGTCGGGCTGGTAGATGTTGCCGTGCGCCATCCGGCGGCGCAGCGACTCCGGCGACATGTCGACCAGTTCGATCTGGTCGGCGCGGCGCACCACCTCGTCGGGGACGGTCTCGCGCTGGCGCACTCCGGTGATCGACTCGACGACGTCGCCGAGTGACTCCAGGTGCTGGATGTTGACGGTCGAGACCACGTCGACACCGGCGGCGAGCAGTTCCTCCACGTCCTGCCAGCGCTTGGCGTTGCGGGAGCCGGGGACATTGGTGTGGGCCAGTTCGTCCACCAGGGCGACGGCGGGGGCGCGGCGCAGCACCGCGTCGACGTCCATCTCGGTGAAGGCGGATCCGCGGTGCTCCAGCGTCCGGCGCGGCACCTGCTCCAGGCCGTGCAGCATCACCTCGGTGCGCGGCCGGTCGTGGTGCTCCACGAACGCGACGACGCAGTCGGTGCCCCGCTCCACCCGGCGGTGCGCCTCGGCCAGCATCGCGTAGGTCTTGCCGACGCCCGGTGCCGCACCGAGGTAGATCCGAAGCTTGCCGCGTCCCATGACCTCATTGTCTTCCTGTCACACCGTGCACGCTGCGTCGACCTTACGGCCAAGAATCGCGGCGGGAGGATCCGGGCCGCGGCCCGGGACGGTCCTTGACGCAACTCTGACGCGACCTGGGCGAAGCCCGCGGGGAGCGGGGCCTGGTGCGGGTGGGGCAGGGGGCTGCCGGTGGGAGCGGTGGTGACGCTGAGTGAGATGCGGGGTGAGGCGCGAGGTGAGGCGCGGGGCGGGCGGGCGGCCGGGAGGCCGGTCGGCTCAGTGCTCGACTATCTCGCCGTCGCGCAGTTCCAGGACCCGGTCGGCCAGGTCGAGGAGGGTGAGGTCGTGGGTGGCGACCAGGGCGGTGACCTGCTGGCTGTGCACGACGGCGCGCAGCAGCTCCATCACGGCGAGGCCGGTCTCCGCGTCGAGCTGGCCCGTCGGCTCGTCGGCGATGAGCAGCGCGGGGTCGTTGGCCAGGGCGCGGGCGATGGCGACGCGCTGCTGCTGGCCGCCGGAGAGCTCACCGGGCCGCTGCCCGGCGTGGTCGGCGAGGCCGACGAGGGAGAGCAGCAGCTCCACGCGCTCCTCGCGCTCGCGCGGGTCGGCGCGGCGCATCCGCAGGGGGACGCCCACGTTCTCCGCGGCCGTGAGGATGGGGATGAGGCCGAAGGACTGGAAGACGAAGCCGACGCGGTCCCGGCGCAGCGCGAGCAGGCCGTCCTCGCCCAGCTCGGAGAGGTCGCGGCCGTCGACGTGGACCCGGCCGCGGTCCGGTGCGTCGAGGCCGCCCACGATGTTGAGCAGGGTGGTCTTGCCGGAGCCGGAACGGCCCTTGAGCGCGACGAGTTCGCCGCGCGGCACCTCGAAGGAGACCCCGCGCAGGGCGTGCACCGCGGCGGCGGCCTGCCCGTACGACTTGTGGACGTCCTCCACGCGCACCATCGTCTCGGTGGCGACCTGGCTCATGTGCCCTCCCCGCTGTGCTCCCCCGTGGACCGTGCGCCAGTATCACGAGCGGCGGCCGTCCCGATCAATCCCTGAACGGACGGCGTCCCGTATTGGTTTCCGTTCGTTACGGGTTTTCCCGGGGCGCCCTCACGGGTTTCCCCGGGCCGCGAAACCGGTGCTCACGGGCGCGCGGGAGACCGCGGGCGCGCGAAGGGCCGCACCCGGCGGGGTGCGGCCCTCGGTGTCCCGCGGTCTCGCGGGGACGTGGCTGCTCGCGGGGACGTGGCTAGCGGACCTCGGTGATCTCCGGGCCGCGCTGGAGCTGGCCCATGCCGCCGGAGAAGCGGGACTGGCCCTCGTCCTGCTGGACGCCCTCGGGGACCATCTGGGCGTCGTTGGGCAGCTTCAGCACGATCGGGTCGCGGGGCGCCATCGGGCCCTCGCCGCGGACCACGACCGTGTCCCGGAAGATCTGCTCCAGGAGTCCGGCGGCCTGCGGCTGCACCGCGCCCTGCCCGGAGATCACTCCGCGCAGGAACCAGCGGGGGCCGTCCACACCGACGAACCGCACGACCTGGAAGCCGCCCGTGCCGTCCGGCAGCTGCACCGGGACCTGGGCGCGCAGCTCCCAGCCGAGCGGGCCCTCGGTCTCGTCGACGATGCCGCCCTGCTGGGTGATGCCGGTGGCGATCTCCTCGCGCACCTCGCCCCAGATGCCCTCGCGCTTGGGTGCGGCGAAGCCCTGCAACTGGACCGCGCTGTCCCCCAGGACGACGGTCGCCGCGACGATCGCGTCGCCCGCGACCTCGACCCGCAGCTCCATGCCGTCCACGCCGGGCACGAGCAGACCGCCCAGGTCCACCCGGCCCTCGTCCGGGTCGCTCACCTCGGAGCTGTCCCAGGGGCCGTCGGGGCGGGGCTCGGGTTCGAGCCGCACCCGCTCGCGCTCGGTCTCTTCCTCTTCGTCCGCCTCGGTGCCGACGCTGTCGACGACCTGCTCGGCCTCGCCGGCCGCGTCCTCGGCGGCACCCTTCTTCTTGCGACGTCCGAACACGTCACTGTCCTTCCCGGTCGGATACGACCGAAGCGTATCGATTCCCACCCGCCGGGCCGCTTCTGGCAGCCCGGCCGCTTGTGCCGCTCTCACCGCCCACCGAGGCATGGCCACCGGTGGACCCGAAGCCCCCCTCGGCCCGCGCCGAGCCGGGAAGTTCCGCCACCTCCTGGAAGCGGACCCTCTCGACCTGCTGGACGACCAGTTGGGCGATCCGGTCGAAGCGCTCGAACCGCACGGACTCGCGCGGGTCGAGATTCACCACGATCACCTTGATCTCCCCACGGTACCCGGCATCAACCGTCCCTGGGGCATTCACCAGGGCGACACCGCACCGGGCGGCCAGGCCGGACCGGGGGTGCACGAAGGCCGCGTACCCCTCGGGGAGGGCGATGGACACTCCCGTGGGCAGAACGGCCCGCTCGCCGGGGGCCAGTTCGCACGGGTCCGTGGTGCGCAGATCGGCGCCCGCGTCGCCCGGCTGCGCGTACGCGGGCAGCGGTACGTCGGGGTCGACCCGGCGGATCAGCACGTCCAGGGGCGCACGGCCGGCGGGGTGCGCGGGGGGCGTCGTCCGGTTCACGGGTTCACCTCGAAGGCGCGGGCGCGGCGCATCTGGTCGGGGTCCTCCATGGCGGCCCGGATCTCCTGCGGGCGGCCGTGCTGCGCGAAGTGGTCGATCTTGACCTCGACGAACAGGGCGTCGGCGCGCACGGCGACGGGCCCGTCGGGGCCGCCGACCCGGCCGGTGGCCGTCGAGTAGATCTTCCGGCCGGCCACCGCGACGACCTCGGCCTCCAGGTGGAGCGTCGTGCCGACCGGGACGGGCCGCAGGAAGTCCGTCTCCAGGCGTCCGGTCACGGCGACGGTCCGCAGCAGCCAGTTCAGCGAGCCGAGGGTCTCGTCCAGGGCGGTCGCGAGGACTCCGCCGTGCGCGAGGCCGGGGGCGCCCTGGTGGGCCGCCTGCACGGTGAACTCGGCCGTGATGCGGACGCCTTCCCCGGCGCGTGCCTCCAGGTGCAGTCCGTGCGGCTGGTCGCCGCCGCACCCGAAACACCCGCCGTAGTGCGCGCCGAGGAGTTCTCCGGGCGCGGGGGCGTCGGGGTGCCGTACGGGTTTCACCGCGTCGGCGGGGGGCTGAAGGGCTGCGGAACTACCACTCACAGGCGCAGACCTTACCCGCGCGTCGGCGTCGGCAGGGCACCGTGCCAAGCTTGGTTTCATGCAGCTCTCCGCCCAGCCGTACGAAGAACGCCTCACCGCGCCCCGCTCCTGGTGGCTGATCAGCTTCCTGATCGGTGTCTCGTGCGCCCTGATCCTGCTTCCGTTCGGCACCCTGCCGCTGCTCGGCGGCCTGGTCGGCGGCACCGCGGTGGCGGCGGTGGTGGCCAGTTCCTACGGTTCGGTGCGCATCCGGGTCGTGGGCGGCTCGCTGATCGCGGGCGAGGCGAAGGTGCCGGTCACGGCCCTGGGCGAGGCGGAGATCCTGGACGCCGAGGAGGCGCGGGCCTGGCGCACGTACAAGGCGGACACCCGGGCGTTCCTGCTGCTGCGCGCCTACATCCCCACGGCGCTGCGGGTGGAGGTCACCGACCCGGAGGACCCGACGCCCTACCTGTATCTGTCGACGCGGGAGCCGCAGCTGCTGGCGGAGGCCCTGCGCGCGGCCCGGACCGCCGCGTCCGGTGCGGAGGCCGGGGGGACGACGGCCGCGTAGCGCGCGAAGCGCACGCGGGGGGGTCCCCGGGGGGGGCGACCGCTCCTGCGGGCCCGTCCTGGGCGTCTCGGCGCGGCCCTGGAGCGCCCGGAGCGGCCCCGGGTCGGACGGGCCCAGGCGAGCCTCCGAGGGCGTACGAGGCCGGTCTCCGTGCTTTTCCCGGCTTTCCCGGCCTTCCGGCCTTCCGCGCGCGTCGGAGGCGTGCTCAGGACTGCTGCTGCTCCGGGCCTTCGTCCAGCGGGAGGGGGCCCTCGGGGGCGTCCAGGGGCGGCAGCGCGGGCAGCCGGTCCCAGGGGACCTGGATCTTGCGCAGGTCGGCGCGGACGAGGGCCGCGAGTCTCTTGGTGTCGCGCCGGTTGATGACGGCGCCGACGGCGGCACCGACCAGGAAGGGCATCAGGTTCGGCAGGTCGCGGACCATGCGTTTCATGATCTGCTGGCGCAGCCGCCGCTTCATCTGGCCGCCGAGGGCCGAATCGACGGTGGACGGCCTGGTGACGTCGATGCCGCGCTCCCCCGACCAGGAGGACAGGTACGCGGTGCTGCGGACGGCGAGTCCGCCGGGCGGCCGTACGCCGTAGACCTCGTGGAGTTCTGCGATCAGCTTGAGTTCGATCGCGGCGACGCCGGTGATCTCCGCGGCCAGTTCGGTCGGCATGGCGGGCGGTACGGGGAGCATCGCGGCCGCGCCGATGCCGGCGCCCACGGTGGAGGTCGCGTGGGCGGCGCCCGCGACGAGCTTGTCCGCCAGTTCCTCGGGTCCGAGGCCGGGGAACTGCCTGCGGAGCGTGTCGAGGTCGCGGACCGGGACGCGGGGTGCGAGGGCGATGATCCGGTCGGCCAGGTGGGACAGTGCCGCTCTGGCCCGGCTGCCGCTCTTGCGGACGCCGTTCCTCGCGGCCTCGCCTGCCCGGTCGCGGAGCACCGCGATACGGCGGCGGGCGAGCGGCGCGGGCCGAGCCGCCGGGGCGGCCTGATCATCACGTCCGGACACCTGCGCGAGCGAGGCCGATCCCGTCGATGCTGTCGCATCTGTCCGGTCGGACGGACGGGATGGGCCTCGCTCGTGGTCACGCGCGCCGTGGGAGCCGTCGGACGGCTCCGGGTCCGCTCCCCCGTGGGAGAAGCGGCGCTTCCAAGGAGGGGTCGAGCCGGTCACGGCCGACCCTGCCTCAGTCGCAGTCGCGGCAGATCGGCTGACCGTTCTTCTCCCGGGCCAGCTGACTGCGGTGGTGCACCAGGAAGCAGCTCATGCAGGTGAACTCGTCCTGCTGCTTGGGCAGCACCCGGACGGCCAGTTCCTCGTTGGACAGGTCGGCGCCGGGCAGTTCGAGGCCTTCGGCGGCCTCGAACTCGTCGACGTCCACAGCGGAGGTCGACTTGTCGTTCCGCCTGGCCTTCAGCTCTTCCAGGCTGTCCGAGTCGACGTCGTCGTCGGTCTTGCGTGGAGTGTCGTAATCGGTTGCCATGTGTCGCTCTCCCCCTCTGGGTGTCTGCGGTGTCTCCAGCGCACGTAACGCGTGAGAGGCCGGACTTGTGCCCGACCTGAGGCGGAGATTTTGCCTCACATCAAGGTCTGTTACTCAATCGACACCCAACCGGACTCCTCAAGAGTGATCGGCTTGGATGGCGATGGGGACCGTACACGGTCCTAATGCCGCACTTCAAAGCGGTCTCACCGTGTACTTCCCGTGATCAGGACCCCTGAAAACCCGGACTTTCCGGACTTTTCACCAGGCTTCATGATCACTGACGGTAGGTGGCCGGAAATCCGCCCATGTGATCGATCACACAGCAAGAGGTCGGTGAGAGCCTCCGGAAATTCCGCGCAAAGCGAACATCCTCCGTGCGGAGGTCATGATCTCAGACCGGCAGGGTGACACGCATCACGAGGCCGCCGCCCTCGCGCGGCTGGGCCGCGATGTGCCCGCCGTGCGCCCGTGCCACCGAGCGCACGATGGACAGGCCGAGGCCGACGCCCTTGTCGCTGCCGGTGCGCTCGGTGCGCAGCCGCCGGAACGGCTCGAAGATGTTGTCCACCTCGTAGGCCGGGACGACCGGTCCAGTGTTGGTGACGACCAGGACGGCCTGGCCGTGCCGCACATCGGTGGTGACCTCCACCCAGCCGTCCTCGGCCACGTTGTACCGCACCGCGTTCTGCACCAGGTTCAGCGCGATCCGCTCCAGCAGGACGCCGTTGCCCTGGACGACGGCGGGCTTGCACTCACCGCGCAGCTCCACGCCCCTGTCCTCGGCCTCCGCGTGCACCTGGTCGATCGCCCGGGAGGCGACCTCGGCCAGGTCCACCGGCTTGCGCTCGACGATCTGGTTGTCGCTGCGCGCGAGCAGCAGCAGGCCCTCCACGAGCTGCTCGCTGCGCTCGTTGGTGGCCAGCAGCGTCTTGCCGAGCTGCTGGAGCTCCACGGGCGCCCCGGGGTCGGAGAGGTGCACCTCCAGGAGGGTGCGGTTGATCGCGAGCGGGGTGCGCAGCTCGTGCGAGGCGTTGCCCACGAAGCGCTGCTGGGCGGTGAAGGCCCGCTGGAGCCGCTCCAGCATGTCGTCGAAGGTGTCGGCCAGCTCCTTCAGCTCGTCGTCGGGGCCGTCCAGCTCGATCCGCCGGGACAGGTCGGAGCCGGCCACCGCGCGCGCGGTGCGGGTGATCCGGCCCAGTGGGGCCAGCACCCGGCCGGCCATGGCGTAGCCGAAGGCGAAGGCGATCACGGCGAGTCCGAGCAGGGCCAGCAGCGAGCGGCTGAGCAGGTCGTTCAGGGCGTGCTCGCGCTGGAGGTTCACGCAGTCGTTCAGGGCGCGGTTGAGCTCGCCGGCCGGAGCCGAGGACGGGAGGTTGCACGTGTCGCTGGAGACGCCCCCGGAGACGATCTCGAACGGCAGCTTGCTGCCCACGTTCAGCGCGTTGGCGGCGAGCAGGTAGATGATCGACAGCAGCAGGATCCCGGCGATCAGGAACATGCCGCCGTACAGCAGGGTGAGCCGTATCCGGATGGTGGGGCGCAGCCACGGGAAGGGCGGCTCGGGCCGCCGGGGGTCCCAGGTGGGCTTGGGGGGCGCCTGGGGCGGCGCGGGCGTCGCGGCCACGGCGGATCAGATCCGGTAGCCGGAGCCGGGCACGGTGACGATCACCGGGGGTTCGCCCAGCTTGCGGCGCAGGGTCATCACCGTGACCCGGACCACGTTGGTGAACGGGTCGGTGTTCTCGTCCCAGGCCTTCTCCAGGAGCTGCTCGGCCGAGACGACCGCGCCCTCGCTGCGCATCAGGACCTCCAGCACCGCGAACTCCTTGGGCGCCAGCTGGACCTCCCGGCCGTCGCGGAAGACCTCGCGGCGGTTGGGGTCGAGCTTGATCCCGGCGCGCTCCAGGACGGGCGGCAGGGGCACACTGGTGCGCCGGCCGAGGGCACGCACGCGTGCCGTCAGCTCGCTGAACGCGAAGGGCTTGGGCAGATAGTCGTCGGCGCCGATCTCCAGGCCCTCGACGCGGTCGCTGACATCGCCGGAGGCGGTGAGCATCAGCACGCGCGTGGGCATGCCCAGCTCGACGATCCGGCGGCAGACGTCGTCGCCGTGCACCAGCGGGAGGTCGCGGTCCAGGACGACCACGTCGTAGTCGTTGACGCCGATGCGCTCCAGGGCGGCCGCGCCGTCGTACACGACGTCGACGGCCATGGCCTCCCGGCGCAGTCCGGTGGCCACCGCATCGGCGAGCAGCTGCTCGTCCTCGACGACGAGTACGCGCACGTCGCTTGTCCTTCCTGTGTCCGCCCGCGCGGCATTGTTCGGGCACACGCGGGCAGGGGTCTTCATGAGTGTGTGCCTCCATCCTGCCCTTTTCGGCCATAAGTCGGCTGTAAGCCGGGGTCCGGGGCGGGACGTGCGGGCGGTCGGGGGGCGGGAATGGAGAAGTTTCTCGGGGTGTTGAGGTTTCCGCGGGAGGGAGCGGGGGGAGGACGGCTTTACACCCCGCGATCACGCTCTGCATGTACCGCACCACCATGCGGTACACCGCGTTCCGCTTCGGCAGAGTGGGCGTGGGTGTCCGGCACGGTCGCCGCCCGGCAGGGCAGCGCTGGGCACCTGATGGAGACGTGATCGCCCCTTCCCGACGGCACACCCCCGTGCCACCGACCCACGACCCAGGACGAGGGGGCGCAGCATGGACGCATTCACCGCAGGACTTCTGCAGCGCATAAAGACGACCGAGTCCGACCTCACGCGGGCCCGCGACGAGGGCGACGACTTCCTCGTCGAGGTGGAGCTGGCCGAACTCGACGACCTGCGCCGCCTCGCCGCCGAGCACGGTGTGGAGGTCGGCATGTCCGGCGTCTGACCGGACCGCACGCGGAACGGGGCCCCGGCGAATCCAGCGCCGGGGTCCCGTTCCGCTGTGCGGGGCCGGGTTCTCAGTCGTGCCAGGCGCCGAGGTTCTCCAGATGGCCCTGGAGCGGCCCGAACACGCCGGGGGTGGCGGCCACGGCCAGTTCGCCGGAGACGCGCTGTCCGGGGCGTCCGCCGGTCAGGGCGCCCGCCTCCCGGGCGATCAGGTCGCCGGCCGCGTGGTCCCAGGGGTGCAGTCCGCGCTCGTAGTAGCCGTCGAGGCGGCCCGCGGCCACGTCGCACAGGTCGAGCGCGGCCGAGCCGGCCCGCCGGATGTCGCGGACCAGCGGGATCAGCCGCCCGGCGACCTCGGCCTGGTGGCGGCGGACGTCGGTGACGTAGTTGAAGCCGGTGGAGACCAGGGCCCGGTCCAGCGGGGCGTCCGGGCGGCAGGTGAGCCGGCGTTCCCCGGCCCAGGACCCGGTGGCCCAGGCGCCGCGGCCGCGCACCGCGCGGAAGGTCTCCGCGCGCATCGGTGCGGTGACGACGCCCACCAGGGTCTCGCCGTCCTGTTCGGCCGCGATGGAGACGGCCCAGGAGGGCAGCCCGTAGAGGTAGTTCACGGTGCCGTCGAGCGGGTCGATGACCCAGCGGATGCCGCTGGTGCCCTCGGTGGCGGCGCCCTCCTCACCGAGGAAGCCGTCGTCGGGGCGCCGGTCGGCGATCAGGCCGGTGATCAGCTTCTCGGCCGCGATGTCCATCTCGGTGACGACGTCGACCGGGCTGGACTTGGTGGCGGCCACCCCGAGGTCGGCGGGGCGGCCGTCCTTGAGCAGCTCACCGGCGCGGGCGGCGGTCTGGAGGGCGAGCTGGAGCAGTTCCGTGTGCAGGGCGTCGGTCACGGTGTTCCTCACGCGTACGGGCTGTCGGCACCCGCGGCGGCGGGGCGGGCGGTGCGGGCCGGGCAGCAGCCCACCGGGCACAGGTCGTGGCTCGCGCCGAGCGCGCCCAGGGCGCACGGGGCGCGCTCGGCGACCGCCCGGCCGCTCTCGCGGGCGGCCCGCTCCAGGACCAGGTCGCGCACGGCGGCGGTGAAGCGCGGGTCGGCGCCGACGGTGGCCGAGCGGCGCACCGGCAGGCCCAGCTCGGCGGCCTTGGCGGTGGCCTCCGTGTCGAGGTCGTAGAGGACCTCCATGTGGTCGGAGACGAAGCCGATGGGCGCCATGACGACGGCGGGCACCCCGGCGGCGTGCCGCTCCTCCAGGTGGTCGCAGATGTCCGGCTCCAGCCACGGGATGTGCGGGGCGCCGGAGCGGGACTGGTAGACGAGCTGCCAGGGGTGGTCGACGCCGGTGCGCTCGCGGACCGCTTCGGCGATCAGCCGTGCCACGTCCAGGTGCTCGCGGACGTAGGCGCCGCCGTCGCCGTGCTCCTCGGCGGGGCCCGAGGTGTCGGCGGCCGCGGTCGGGATGGAGTGGGTGGTGAAGGCGATGTGGGCGCCGGCCCGGACGTCCTCGGGGAGGTCGTCGAGGGAGGCGAGCACACCGTCGGTCATGGGCTCGACGAAGCCGGGGTGGTTGAAGTAGTGCCGCAGCTTGTCGACCCTCGGCGGCTCCAGGCCCTCGGCCGCAAGGGCGGCCAGGGAGTCCGCCAGGTTCTCCCGGTACTGGCGGCAGCCCGAGTAGGAGGCGTAGGCGCTGGTGGCCAGGACCAGGACGCGGCGGCGGCCGTCGTGGACCATCTCCCGCAGCGTGTCGGTCAGGTACGGCGCCCAGTTGCGGTTGCCCCAGTAGACCGGCAGGTCCAGGCCGTGCCCGGCGAAGTCCTTGCGCAGGGCGTCCAGCAGGGCGCGGTTCTGGTCGTTGATGGGGCTGACCCCGCCGAACAGGAAGTAGTGCTGCCCCACTTCCTTCAGTCGTTCCTTGGGGATGCCGCGCCCGCGCGTCACGTTCTCCAGGAACGGGACCACGTCGTCCGGCCCTTCCGGACCGCCGAAGGAGAGCAGGAGCAGGGCGTCGTACGGAGTGGGATCCAGCGCGTCTGACATGTCTCGATCCTGCCACCTGGCACCCGCGGCCCGGATTCCGACCCGCATAAGCGGGTGCGTCCCGGGGCGGCGGGGCCGTAAGCTGTATCGACCACCTACACGCCTTACCGGATACCCGGAGACCCCGTGCCCAGCCCCTACCGCGCCCTGTTCGCCGCTCCCGGCTCCAAGGGCTTCTCCGCCGCGGGGTTCCTCGGCCGGATGCCGCTGTCGATGATGGGCATCGGCGTGGTCACGATGATCTCCCAGCTCACCGGGCGCTACGGGCTCGCGGGCGCGCTGTCGGCCACCATCGCGCTGGCCGCCGCCGTGCTCGGACCGCAGATATCCCGCCTGGTCGACCGGCACGGGCAGCGCCGGGTGCTGCGCCCGGCGACCCTGGTCTCGCTGACCGCGGCGGCCGGGCTGCTGCTGACGGCGTACTTCGGCTGGCCGGACTGGGTGCTGTTCGTGTGCGCGGCCGGGATCGGTTCGGTGCCCTCGCTGGGCGCGATGGTCCGGGCCCGCTGGGCGGCGCTGTACCGGGGGACCCCGCAGCTGCACACCGCGTACTCGTTCGAGTCGGTGGTGGACGAGGTCTGCTTCATCTTCGGGCCGATCGTCTCCATCGGGCTCTCCACGGCCTGGTTCCCGGAGGCCGGGCCGCTGCTGGCCGCCTGCTTCCTGGCGGTGGGCGTCTTCTGGCTCACCTCGCAGCGGGCCACCGAGCCCGCGCCGCACCCGCGCGAGCAGCACGGCGGCGGTTCGGCGCTGCGCTCGCGCGGACTCCAGGTGCTGGTGGCCACCTTCGTGGCGACCGGGTCGATCTTCGGCGCGGTGGACGTGGTCACCGTGGCCTTCGCCGACGAGCGCGGGCATAAGGGCGCGGCGAGCGTGGTGCTGGCCCTGTACGCGGCCGGGTCGTGCTCGGCGGGTGTGCTCTTCGGGCTGCTGCGCCCGTCCGGGGCGCCCGGCCGCCGCTGGCTGCTGGGCATATGCGCGATGGCCGTGAGTATGATCCCCCTCCTACTGGTCGGAAACCTGCCGTTTCTGGCCGTGGCGCTGTTCGTCGCGGGCCTGTCCGTCGCTCCCACCATGATCACGACGATGGCCCTCGTCGAAGAGCACGTACCCCGCGCACATCTGACCGAGGGCATGACCTGGGTGAGCACCGGGCTCGCGGTGGGGGTGGCGCTCGGTTCGTCGGTGGCCGGCTGGGTGATCGACGCGGCCGGCGCGCGTTCGGGGTACGGGGTTCCGGCGGTGGCCGGGGCCGTCGCGGTCGCGGTCGGTTTCCTCGGTTACCGCCGGCTGAGCAGGCCGGCACCGGGTCGGGGAGGCACCGTTGAGCAGCACAGCGCGCGCGAAGAACGGCATGTGGCGTAACTGGGGCGGAAACGTCCGGTCTCGTCCGGCGCGGGAGGTGACGCCCGCCTCGGTGGCGGAACTGGCCGCCGCCGTGCGCGGGGCCGCCGAGGACGGACTGCCGGTGAAGGCGGTCGGCACCGGGCACTCCTTCACCGCCATCGCCGCCACCGACGGCCTGCTGGTCCGCCCCCAGCTGCTGACCGGCATCCGCGGCATCGACCGCGAGGCCATGACGGTCACCGTGGAGGCGGGCACCCCGCTCAAGCGGCTCAATCTGGCCCTGGCCCGCGAGGGGCTGTCCCTGACCAACATGGGCGACATCATGGAGCAGACGGTGTCCGGGGCGGTCAGCACCGGCACCCACGGCACCGGCCGCGAGTCGGCCTCCATAGCAGCCCAGATCAAGGGCCTGGAACTGGTCACGGCGGACGGTTCGGTGCTCGCCTGCTCCGAGAAGGAGAACCCCGAGGTCTTCGCGGCGGCCCGGGTGGGGCTCGGCGCGCTCGGCATCATCACGGCGATCACCTTCGCGGTGGAGCCGGTCTTCCTGCTGACCGCCCGCGAGGAGCCGATGCCCCTGGACCGGGTGCTGGCCGAGTTCGACCAGCTCTGGGCGGAGAACGAGCACTTCGAGTTCTACTGGTTCCCGCACACCGGCAGCACCAACACCAAGCGCAACAACCGCAGCGCGGGCCCCGAGGCGCCGGTGGGGCCGGTGGCCGGCTGGTTCGAGGACGAGTTCCTGTCCAACGGCCTCTTCCAGGTGGCCAACTGGGTGGGCCGCGCGGCGCCCGCCGCCGTCCCCGGGATCGCCCGCCTCTCCAGCCGGGCGCTGTCCGCGCGGACCTACACCGACATCCCCTACAAGGTCTTCACCTCGCCGCGCCGGGTGCGCTTCGTGGAGATGGAGTACGCCGTCCCGCGGGCGGCGCTCGCGGACACGCTGCGCGAGCTGAAGGCCATGGTCGACCGCTCCGGGCTGCGGGTGAGCTTCCCGGTGGAGGTGCGCACCGCGCCCGCCGACGACATCACCCTGTCCACCGCGTCCGGCCGGGACAGCGCCTATGTGGCGGTCCACATGTTCCGGGGCACCCCCTACCAGCGGTACTTCACCGAGGCCGAGCGCATCTTCACCGCGCACGAGGGCCGGCCGCACTGGGGGAAGATCCACACCAGGGACGCGGAGTACCTCTCCGGGGTGTATCCGCGCTTCGGCGAGTTCACGGCGCTGCGGGACCGCCTCGATCCGGACCGGCGGTTCCAGAACGACCACCTGCGGCGGGTGCTGGGGCGGTAGCCGAGCCGCCGGGCGCCGGGGTGGTGCCGCCACCGGTGCCCGGGGTGCTGTGCGTGCCCTCGCCCGGGGTGCCGCCCGGGTCCGGGCTCGTCCCGTCCGTGCCGTCCGTGCCGTCCGGGTCACCGCTTCCGGTGCCGGTGCTCGCGCCGGGGGTGGGCGTCGGGCTCACGGACGCGCCCCCGCCGGGGCCGTCGGACGGGTCGCCGTCACCACCGGGGGTGGCGCCGTCACCCGTTCCGGTACTGCTTCCCGGGGAGCCCGGGGAGCTGGACGGCTCCGGGGTGCCGCCGTCCGAGGGCGAGGAGGGTCCGCGGTGGCGGCCGGTGACGGCGTCACCGACCGTGGTGCCATGGCCGCCGCTGAAGCTGCTGCCGGAGAGCACCTCGTAGGCGGTGATGCCGCCCATGGTGACGCCGAAGACCAGGGCGGCGGCGACCAGCGGCCGCTTCCAGCTCTTGACCCGGGCCCGGTAGACGGTGCCCTCGGAGAACTCGCCGGGTACCGGGCAGGACGGGAGCGGCGGGGTGCCGGACGGCTCGTCCACCACCGGCCGGACCGGGACGGTCACGGTGCGTATCTGCTCGCCGGTGCGCCGGAAGAAGTGCTGGAAGACCGAGCCGCCGCAGGTGGCGACCACGCTGACCAGGCCGGCTCCGAGGATCGTGCCGTAGACGCCGAAGTACGAGGCGAGTTTCGCGGCCACCACCGCCGCCACGGCACTGCCCGCGACCTGGGGCACGCTCAGATCGATCCGCCGCCTCGGCGCCTCCTCCCCCGCGCCCGGCTGACCACCGTTCTCCGGCCTTTCACGCATACCCGGACCTTGCCTCCCTTTCCCGTACGCGACCGAATCTTCGGGATGAGATCGGCCGACTGCACGAGAAAGGGACGTACGGACGAAACCCTTAGTTCCGTTTCTGGTGATTACGTGAAGTACGCCACGTTCATGATCGCGAAAACGGGTCAGGGGCGGCCAAGTCCCGCCCGGCGCCAGAAGTTGGGCGGCGCGGCGATCCACGCACGTGGTCCGAATGGAGTACTGTTGCGAGCCCTGGGTCCGGTCTCCCGCCGGGGTGTCCGAGACCTACTGGAACGCCGGGAGGGGGCTGGTTGCACAGGGTGACGCGGTTGGTCACTGAGCGTTGTGAACAGGTAACCGTGCCATAACGGCGATCCAGGGCCCGCGCCCGACACGCCGGGCAACTCGGCAAGGTTGTGGCAGGCTGCACCCGGGCAGGCCACACTCGACTAGCGGAAGCAGCGACGCACGTGACGTCGGCAGGCACCACCCGGGAGGTCCCCATGCCCGAACTGCGTGTCGTGGCCGTCTCCAATGACGGCACACGGCTGGTGCTGAAGGCTGCGGACAGCACGGAGTACACGCTTCCGATCGACGAACGGCTCCGCGCCGCCGTGCGCGGCGACCGTCCCCGCCTCGGCCAGATCGAGATCGAGGTGGAGAGCCATCTCCGCCCACGTGACATCCAGGCGCGGATAAGAGCGGGAGCGACCGCGGAAGAGGTCGCCCAGCTCGCCGGCATCCCCGTGGACCGCGTCCGCCGCTTCGAGGGCCCCGTGCTCGCCGAGCGCGCCTTCATGGCCGAGCGCGCCCGCAAGACCCCGGTCCGCCGCCCCGGCGAGAACTCCGGCCCGCTGCTCGGCGAGGCCGTGCAGGAGCGGCTGCTGCTGCGGGGCGCCGAGAAGGACACCGTGCAGTGGGACTCCTGGCGCCGCGACGACGGCACCTGGGAGGTGCTGCTCGTCTACCGGGTCGCGGGCGAACCGCACTCGGCGAGCTGGACGTACGATCCGCCGCGGCGCCTGGTGCAGGCCGTCGACTCGGAGGCGCGCGCCCTGATCGGCGAGTCCGACGACCTCGGCACGCCCGAGCCCAGCTTCCCGTTCGTGCCCCGCATCGCCCGGCTGCCCCGCGACCGCCCGCTCGACCGGGAGCGGGACCGGGACCGGGACCGTCCCGCGCTGCCCGCCCAGGCGCTGGAACCGGCCGCCGAGGAGGCTTCCGGTGAACGCGACTCGCTGACCAGCCTGCTGGAGGCGGTGCCGAGCTTCCGCGGCGACATGGTGGTGCCCGAGCGCACCCCCGAACCCGCGCAGGAGCCCGACCAGGAGCCGGAGGTGGAGGAGCCGCCCGCGCCCGCCGCGTCCGCCGGGGCCGGGTCCGCCTACGCCGATGTGCTCATGCCCCGCTCGGTCGGCAGCCACCGCGACCGCCTCGTCGGGGCGACCGACCGGCAGGCCGAGGCTGACGGCGTCCGGCCGGGCCGCCGGGCCGCCGTCCCGAGCTGGGACGAGATCGTGTTCGGCACCCGGCGCAAGAAGCAGGAGTGACCGCAAGCGTGTACGGGTGAGGGCCGCACCGGAAGGCGCGGCCCTCACCCGTACGCGTACTCCCCGTCGGCTACTGCGGCTCCGCGCCCGTCGCCACCGGGCGGGACGGGTCCGCGGACCACTCCGACCAGGAACCGACGTACAGCGCGGCCGGGATGCCCGCGACGGCCAGGGCCAGCACCTCGTGCGCGCCTGAGACGCCCGAGCCGCAGTACACACCGACGTGGGTGCCGTCCGCGGCGCCCAGCTCCCCGAACCGCTCGCGCAGCCGCCCGGCGGGCAGGAACCGGCCGTCCGGGCCGACGTTCTCCGTCGTCGGCGCGGACACCGCGCCCGGGATGTGGCCGCCGACCCGGTCGATGGGCTCGACCTCGCCCCGGTAGCGCTCCCCGGCGCGCGCGTCGAACAGCAGTCCGGAGCGGGCCAGCTCCCCCGCGCCGTCGGCGTCGAGCAGTTCCAGGGCGCCGGGCTCCGGGACGAAATCGCCCTCGGCCGGTTCGGGAACCGTCTGCTCCAGCGGGCCGTCCCAGGCCGCCAGGCCCCCGTCGAGCACCCGGACGTCGGGGTGCCCGGTCCAGCGCAGCAACCACCAGGCGCGCGCCGCCGCCCAGCCCTGCCCGCCGTCGTACACGACGACCGGACGGCCGGAGCCGACCCCGGCACGGCGCATCGCCGCGCCGAACTCGGCGGTGTCGGGCAGCGGGTGGCGGCCGTGCGCGCCCGGCGCGGAGGCGAGTTCACGGTCCAGGTCGACGAAGACGGCGCCGGGCAGGTGGCCCGACGCGTAGGCCGCGCGCCCGTCGAAGGGCGGTTCGCCCGCGGCCTTGGCCGTGCTGAGCTGCCAGCGGACGTCGAGCAGGACCGGCGCCCCGGGGCCCCCGAGGGCGGCCGCCAGATCGGATGCGGAGATGATGGCGTTCATGGCCACCATCCTTGCGCACGGGGTGGCCGCGGCGTCCAGGTCCCGCTACTCTGCTCGGCCGGACAGGTCCGGTCACCAGGCGTACGGGATCAGCCACATGCTGTGCAGCCGATCGACATCCGTCGGCAAGCGCGCCGAAACGGACAGGACACCGCACACGGGGCATCCTCCGGTCATCGTTCCGAGTCCGGAGAGCGAGCGGAATCGACGCGGCCACCGCGAGGGGCCGAGAAGAGAGTGACGATGACTCAGGCACCGTATCCGGCCGGCCGGGACAGCCGGGCGAGCGCCCGGCACACGCCCGGGACACCCTGCTGGGTGAGCCTGATGGTGCACGACATGACCGCGACCCAGACGTTCTACGGCGAGCTGTTCGGCTGGGAGTTCGAGCCGGGGCCCGCCCAGCTCGGCCCCTATGTCCGGGCCCGGCTGGACGGGCGGCAGGTGGCGGGCATCGGCCTGCTGCCGCCCGACCGCCATCTTCCGGTCGCCTGGACCCCGTATCTCGCCTCGGACGACGTGGATGTGACGGCCGAAACGGTACGGCTGTGCGGGGGCACGGTCGGGGTGGGACCGCTCGACGCGGGCGAGGTCGGCCGGCTGGTGCTCGGCTCCGACCCCTCCGGGGCGGTCTTCGGTGCCTGGCAGGTGCCCGGGGAGCGCGGGGGCGCCGCCGACGGCCGGCCCGGCGCGCCGCTCTGGAACGAGCTGCGCGCCTTCGAGACCGCGAACGTCGCCAAGTTCTACGCCTCGCTGTTCGGTTACGAGGAGCGGCGCCCGGAGCCCGGGGGTGCCGGAGCGGGCGAGAAGGCCGCCGACCGGGTGACGCTGTGCCTGGACGGCCGGCCGGTCGCCGGGATCCTCGGCGCGGGGCCCGCGCTGCGGCACGACGGGGGTCCGCACTGGCTGACGTACTTCGAGGTCGCCGACACGGACGCTGCGGTGGAGCGGCTGACCGGGCTCGGCGGACGTGTCGTCGCCCCGGCCCATGACACCGCCCGCGGCCGCACCGCCACGGTCACGGACCCGGAGGGCGCCCGCTTCGCGGTGCTCCAGCGCGGCGGCACGGGAACGGACGGGCGGCGCGCGGCCGGGTGAGATGAGACGCCGACGGCCGTGCCCCGGCCTCGGGGGGCGGCGGATCCGCGGCCGGTTCCGCACGCGGGGCGTGAGGCCCGGGGCCGGTCCCGCGCGTGGGGCCCGGGGCCCGGGGTCTCGGTGCTGCCGCCGCCCTGGTGTCCGTGGCGGGGGCGGGACAGCCGTCGCGGGGTCCGGCTCAGGGGGTCCGGCTCGGGGCATGGGGCTCGGGGGGGGCGGGCTCGGGGCATCGGGCTCGGGCGCCGTGTCCCGGTGCGGATCAAGGTCGTGTGCGTGGTTCAGCGGGGTGGCGGGTGGCCCGGTGGCCGAGGTGGCGGGGTGGTGGCCGCGCTGCGGCGGGGGCACAGGGCGGGCAGTTCGTGCCGGGGGCGGCGGGCGCGGGCCGGTGGGCGCGCCGGGCGGCAGACCTGGACTCGTGGCCGCGCCTCGGCGGGCGACGGGATGGTGGCCGCGTCTCGGCGGGGCGACGGGTGGTGACCGTACGGCGGCGGGATGGGGCGGGGGTGGTGCCCTAGCAGGGGCGAGCGGCGGTGGTGGACGTCAAGGGCCGAGCGGCGCCGGGGCGCCATCGACCTGCTGGACATCCTGGAGTACTGCTCCGGGCCGCGCCGGTGCACGTCGACACGGTACTGACGCAGGAGGTCCTGGCCGACCGACGCGAAGTGGGCGGGCAAGCTCACCGGCGCGGACCGCAGCGCGCTGTCGCCGCTGTTCTGGACCCATGGGCATCCGTACGGCCGGTTCGAGCCGGACATGAACAGCCGCCTGGGCCTGGACCTGCCCATCCAGGCTACGGTGCGTGCCCGGCCCGCGGACTCCGCAGGACGAGGAAGCCGCGATCCCGGCGTGACAACCGGTTCCGGGCCGCCGCCCTACCTGGGGAGGGGCTCCACTCCGAGGAGAGCTGCGGTCTTGGTGTAGACGGTCCGGGCGAGAGCGTCGTTCAGGGCCAGGCGTGAAGGAGTGTCCGGCTGGGACTCGCTGAAGAAGCCGCCGCTGGGGTGCGGTGCGGGCGAGGCGCCGGCGAGCCAGACCGGGGTTTGCACGCCTTCGTCCGGGGTGATGGCGAACGGGCGGAACAGCGGGGCGGTCAGCCGCATCAGACCGCCGGCGTTGCTGTTCATCGCGGTGCCCTTGACCATGCCAGGGTTGGCGTTGTAGATGCTCATGCCGTCGGGGAGGCGGTGTGCGAGTTCTCGCGCGGCCAGGAGGCTGACGAGTTTGCTCGTGGCGTAGACCTTGGGCTGGTTGTAGAAGCGCTTGCTCCACGATGTTCCCGCGACGTCCGGATCGGTGGCGTCGAGCTTGCCGCGTCTTTCCACGAACGAGGACATGTTGATGATCCGCGCTTCGAGCGCAAGCACTCCTTCGGCGAGGAGAGCGTGGGTGAGGAGGAACGGGGCGTGGTGGTTGAGCGCGTAGGTGCGTTCCACACCGTCCGGTGTCTGCTCGTATCGGGGAAACGCTGCTCCTGCATTGTTGATGAGGACGTTCACCGGGTTTCTGTCGGCGGCCAGTTCCGCTGCCAGTGTCTGTACCTGCGACCACTGCCGCAGGTCAGCGGTGTAGGTCCGCGGCGGTGCGGTGTCGCTGCCCGCTGGGGCCAGGCCGCGCAGGCTGTCGGCGGCGGCCCGGGTGCGCGTCGCGTCCCGGCCGACGAGGACGACGCTCCGACCGGCCTTGATCAGGTGGCGTGCCATCACCAGGCCCAGGCCCGAGGCTCCGCCCGTGATGACCGCGGTCCCGCTGCTCATCGCTGCTCCTTGTCCACGTCCACGGTTTCCTCGTCGCCGCCGGCCTGAGCTGTCGGGTGGGGGCCGTCGATCACTTCGCGGAGAAGCGTGTGCAGGCGCAGCCTGCTCTCGTGGTCGAGGCGGGCGAAGGGTGAGTACTCGGTGGTGTGCCGGATGACGCGATCGCGCAGCGCGCATCCCTCGGGGGTGAGCTGGATGAGTTTCGCGCGGCGGTCGGTGGGGTGGGGCACGCGGCGGACCAGGCCGCGCTTCTCCAGCCGGTCGATCATCGACGTGGCGGTTGATGCGTCGCACCGCAAGAGGTCGGCCAGACGGCGCGCGGTCATCTCGCGCCCGCGACTCAGCCTCCACAGCGCATCGGTCTGCGTGTCGGTCAGTCCCGCTTCCTGGGCCAGCTCCTTGAGCTCGGCATGCACCTGGGTGCGGATTGCGAACAGGTAGTCGTGAAGCTCTTCGGTCAGCTGCCGATCATCCATCACCGCACAGTACATGGGTAATCCAATCATTGGAAAGTCCATGTACTTACTTCTGGAAGTCCTCTCGGCACGACAACCGGCCCGCCGCAACGCTCAAGCCGCCCCACCCTTTCCGCTCCTGGACGCAGCGAACCGGCTCCTGGAGATGCTCGACGGACCGCCGGCCGGGATCTACGACCCCACCGGTCCGGGCCGTCTGCTGTCCGGCTTCTTCGCCGCGGTGACCGGGACCGAGCGGGAGAACATCGCGAGGCCACCCCCGAAGGGCTCGATGCCGCCTCCCGCAAAAGCAAGCACGGGCGGCCGGCCGCCGGTCATCACCGACGACACGCCGCACTCTCGGCGGATCGGCAAGGTGGTGGGCGTGCGGCGGCGGATCCGTGTGGTGGGCAGGTCGTGTCTGGGATGGTGGGGTCAGGTGGGTGGGATGCGTATCGTTTCCGCCCAGTGCGGGGGGTGGGGGGCGTCGGGGCCGATCAGGGCCGCTATCAGGCGGCAGGAGGTGGGCTGTTCGGGCCAGGGGGTGAGGCCGTCGGTGAGGACGATGACGATGCCCGGCCGGTCGGGGGCGGTCAGGGCGGCGTGGATGCCGACGCGCAGGTCGGTACCGCCTCCGCCGCCGAGGACGACCTGTTCGGTGGCCGTCACCCGGGACACGGCCTGTACGTCGGCGTCGCAGGCGAGGACGGTCACGCGGTTGCCGCGCACGCCGACCTCGCGCAGCACGCCCGTCACCTCGCCCAGGGCGGCGGCGAGTTCGGCCTCGCCCATCGAACCGGAGGTGTCGACGACCACGGCCACCCGGGGCAGCGGGCGGCGCAGGCTCGGCAGCACGACCCCGCGCAGCGCCGGGGTGCGGCGCGAGGGGCGGCGGTAGGTGTAGTCGACGGCGCCTGCGGCCCAGGCGGCGGCCTCGCGGACCGCGCCGGACAGCGCCTGGCGCCAGTCGACCGTGGGTTCGAGGATCTCCTCGGCCCAGCGCCGCCAGCCTCCGGGCAGGGTGCCGCGGCCGCGCTGGTGGGCGCGCATCGCCTCGGCGGTGTGCCGGCGCAGCGCCTGTGCCTCGGTCTCCCCGAGACGGGCGGGACCGGCGGGGCCGGTGATCTCCCAGGGCACCGGACGGCCATGGGCGCCCGGTCCGCAGTCGTGTGCCTGGCGGTGGGCGGGCAGCCCCGGCAGATACGCCTCGAACAACTGCCCGTCCGGCAGGCCGAAGAGGCGGGGCTCGACGCGTCCGGCGGGCAGCCGCAGACCGTCGGCGAGGAGGTCGTCGTTGATCTCGCAGTCCTGGGCGATGTTCACCCGGTGCGCGTCGCGCTGGTCGGCGGCGGGCAGCCGCTCGGCGCGGCCGTGGTGGTCGCGCAGCAGGTGCGCGGCCTCGTGCACCCATACGCCCGCGAGTTCCGCGACCGGGGTCGACTCGACGAAGGCGGGCGACACGTAGCAGCGCCAGTGCCGGTCCACGCCCATGGTCGGCACCTCGTGGGAGGGGACGACCGTCAGGGCGTACAGAGCGGAGGCGAGATACGGGCGGTCGCTCGCCGCGCGGTAGCGGGCGGCGAGCAGCTTGGTGGTGTCCAGTTCCCGGCGGGCGTCCGTCATCGCCGTGCCCTCATGGGCTGCCGGGCAGGGCCCCGGAGAGCTGGAGCAGGTCGAGGAAGCCGTCGATGCCGGGCGGCACCGGCCAGTCCGGGTGGCGCATCGCCGCGAGGTCGGTGGCGGCGCGGGCGGCCACGTCCGGTACGCCCGCCTCCACGGCCTTGCCCAGCACCGTCCAGCCGGCCTCCCAGCGGGGCCGGGTGAGGTCGCTCCGGACGGCGGCGACCACCGCGATGAGGAAGGCCAGTTGGCGGTCGCCGCGCTCGGGCAGGGCGAACGCGTCGGGGTCGGCGAGGACCCGTTCGGGGTCCGGCAGGTCGAGGTGCTCCAGGTACGACAGCAGTTCGATGCCCGCGCCGTCGCCGACCGCGCCGGTGAGCGCGGCGGCCACCGCCTCGCGCCCGGCGCCGGTCGCGTAGCCGGTGGCGAGCAGCCGCAGCGCCATCTCCCAGGTGCGCGGGGACGGCCAGGAGCGGCCCCGGCTCTCGGCGTCGGCGGGCAGGTGGTGGACCAGTCCCGGCCGGGCGGTGAGGAAGCCGGAGACGGCGCCGCGGGCCCGTGCCACGGCGCCGGGCACCTTGCCCGCGTCGACCGTGGGGACGGCCGCCTCGGGCCAGGTGCCAGCCATGCCGCGGGCGACCGTGCGCGGGTCGTGCGTCCAGTCCAGGTGGACGAAGCGGTTGGCCAGCGGCGGGCTGAGGTGCCAGCCGTCGGCGGCGCTGGAGGGCGGGTTGGCGGCGGCGACGATCCGGACCGCGTCGGGCAGGGCGAGGCTGCCGACCCGGCGTTCGAGGACGACGCGCAGCAGCGCCGCCTGCACGGCCGGGGGCGCCGAGGAGAGTTCGTCGAAGAAGAGGAGGCCCTGTCCGGCGCGGGTGAGCCGGACCGCCCAGTCGGGCGGGGCCATCGGCACTCCGGTGACCGCCGGGTCGTCGCCGACGATCGGCAGCCCGGCGAAGTCGGAGGGCTCGTGGACGCTGGCGATGACCGTCTCCAGCGGCAGGCCGAGCCCGGCGGCGAGCTGTTCGAGGCCCGCGGACTTGCCGATGCCCGGCTCACCCCACAGCAGGACGGGCTGATTGGCCGTCACCGCGAGTGCCAGCGCTTCCAGTTGGGTGCTGGCGGCGGGCTCGGTGTGCCGGATGCGCAGCCGGTCGACCAGGTGGTCGGCGGCGGCCAGGGGGCCCGGGGGGAGGGTGCCTGTGGGGCGGGTGGTGCTCACGGGGTCCCGTCCTCGCCGTCGTGGGCGTCGTCGGTGTCGTCGGTGTCGTACGGCTGCCGCTCCCGTTCCTTCTCGTCCAGCCACCGGTCCAGCCAGGCGACGCCGAGGTCCGGATGCTCCGCGTGGACGCGCTCGCGCAGGTGGGCCAGGTCGGTCCGCCGGTAGCGGCGGATGATCTGGGCCAGGGAGAACGCGGACTCGTCGACGACGTCGAGCCGGGCACCGGCGGCGACGAGCGCCTCCACCAGGGCACGGGAGCCGCCGTCGTTGACCGCGGTGAACAGCGGGGTGCGCTCGCGCCGGTCGCGGGCCTCCAGGTCGAGCCCGTGCGCGAGCAGCCGGGGCAGCAGCGTCTCGTGGTCCAGCAGGTGCAGGACGTGCAGCAGGGTGCGTCCGGAGGCGTCCCGCACCCCCGGGTCCATGCCCAGGTCCAGCAGGGCGAGCACCCCGTGGGTGTCGCCGTGCTGGGCGCGCAGGAACAGTTCCCGCCGCTGGGCGCGCAGGGCCTTGGGCAGCCGGCCCTCCCCCGATGTCCAGGTCTGCCGGACGGCGAAGCAGCCGGTGACGGCGCCGCCGAAGGCGCGCAGGGCCTGCTCGCGCCGCTGCTCCTCGTCGCTGTGCGGCATCTGGAGCAGGCCGCCGCCCGGCCGGAAGCCGACCTCGTGCCACGCGCCGCGGCAGCGGACCCGGACGGGTGCGGGGGCGCCGGGTCCGGGCGGTCCGCCGGGGCCGCCGGTGGCGCGCAGCGCGGGGAACAGGGCGTCGCGGACCAGCGGGTGCAGGTGCTCCGTGGTGATCCCGCCGTCGCGCAGCAGGTCGAGGTCGGGCAGGCGGCGCCAGCGCGCCTCGGCCAGGAGCGGCACGCCCTGGGCCTTGGTCCGGTCGACGAGCCGGGCCCTGAGCCCGGTCCCGCCGGACGGGGGCGTCTCCAGCAGGAGGTGGGTGCGGGAGTCGCTGCCGAGGAGGAAGCGGTGTCCGGCGCCCGCCTCGGCCGACCCGCGGACCTCGCGTTCCAGCCGGGTGTGGTCGAGGGCGAACCGGCCGAGGAACGCCTCGGGGTCGGACCGGTACCAGCGGAAGCCCTGCGGTGGCGGGGTCAGGTCGGCGTCGACACCGGCCGCCGCGAGGGCCGCGTGGCATTCACCGCGCTGGTGCAGCACGGTGATCCATTCGGCGCGGGCCGCCGGGTCGCCGGGGCCGGGGTCGGCGGTGGGCAGTTCGTCCACGGCGCGCGAGGTGCCGTCGGGGCGGAGGAACGGGAGGCGGTCGTGGGCGCCGCCGCAGCGTTCGCGCAGTGCGGCGGTGTGCCGGGCGTCCCACAGGTGCCGGGCGTGCCGCCAGTCCTCGGTCCGGGGTCCGAAGACACCGGGGGCCCGCTCGTCCTCGACCGTCCGGAACCGCAGGGCGACCCGCTGCGGGCCCTCCCGCATCGCGGGGGTGGTGACGTACAGGTACGGGGTCGTGCCGGGGCGTTCGGCCCGGTCCACCGGGCGGTAGCGGGCGAGGACCACGGTCCGGCCGGTGTCCAGGGTGGTCCAGCCGCCGAGCAGCCGGGGCAGGTGCCAGTGCAGCAGGTCGGGGACGAGGTGGCGCAGGTCGTCCGTCAGGGCGTCGGCGACGTCCCGGCCGCAGTGGGAGGCGATCTCCGCGAGGTCGAGGGCGAGGTCGACGCGGGCCGCCGCGCACGCGCCGCGCCAGTCACCGGCCAGGCGGCGCCCGGTGGCCTGTTCGATGGTCGTGCGGGTCACCGCGTGGCGGCGGATCCGCCGCCGGGCCGCCGCCTCCTCGGTGGAGAAGCAGGGCGGTGCGGGGCACGGGCTCACCGGTAGACGCTCCCTATCGCGCGCAGGTCGGGGTGGGTGCCGGTGCCGGGCCGCAGACGGCGGGTGAAGGACCGCTTGACCTTGCGGGGCAGTCCGGGGCCCAGACCGACGTACTCCAGCGGCGAGTCGTCCGGTACGGCGGCGAGCAGGGACTTGGCGCCGCGTCCGGTGAGTCCGGTGTGGCGCAGTTCGAGGCGGCGCAGCGGGCTGCCCGGCAGGGCGGCGGCCAGGGCGTGGGCGCCTTCGTCGCCGGTGGCGTTGGCGGGGGCGCCCAGGCTCCGTTCGGAGGGCGGGCGGCCCAGGTCGAGCGTCTCGATGCCGGTCAGGGCGTCCGCGAGGGCGCGCGCCCCGGCGGGTCCGATGCCGTTGCCGCCCAGGCCGAGCCGCAGGGGGCGGGCGGGGTCGGCGGCCGCGGCGAGGACGGCGGCGCCCTCGTCACCGAGGTGGTTGGCGGGCAGGTACAGCTCGCGTACGCCCGCCTCGCGCACGAGCGCGGCCAGCGGTCCGGCGGCGTCGGCGGTCAGGCCGTTGCCGCCGAGGAAGAGGCGTTCGACCGGCTGCGGGCGGTCGGTGAGGGCGTCCAGCAGGGCGCGCAGTCCGGCGGTGGTGAGGCCGGTGTTGACCAGGTCCAGGGTGCGCAGGGCGGTGTTGCGGCGCAGCAGCGCGGCGAGCGCGCGGGCGCCGTCGTCGCCGACCGGGTTGCGTTTGAGCCACAGGGCGCGGACGGTCGTGTCGGCCGCCAGCGCTCCGGCGAGCGCGGTGACGCCGTCCGGGCCGATGCGGTTGCAGCCGAGGTAGAGGGTGTGCAGCCCGTGCGGTCCGGAGCCGACGGCCCGTGCCACCGCGGTCGCGCCCTCGTCCCCGATGGCGTTGGTGCCGAGCAGGAGGTGCCGGGCGTGCGGCGAGGCGGCGGCCACGGGCAGCAGGCGGGCGGCGCCCGCCGCGCCGAGTCCCTGCTTGCACAGGTCGATCCGGCCGTCCGCGCGTACGGTGCCGAGCGGGAACGTCTCGTCGTCCGCCACCGGGCGTGCCGAGTCCAGCCGGGCCAGCAGCGGGTCCAGCGCGGCGGGATCGCTGATCGGGATGTCCGGGTGCTCGATCGCCGGGCAGCGCACGGGTGTCGGCTGCGTCATCACCACTCCACCGGTCCGTCGCCGGTGCCCGCCTCGCCGGGGGCGGCACCGCTCCCGGCCGTCCGGGGCCGGACCGACGCCCATCGACTTCCTCCACGACAAGGGTGGCAAGGCTGGTCGGATTCGAACCGACGTCCTCCAGCTTGATGCGTGGGCGCGACGACCACTGCGCTACAGCCTTGCCGGGGAGATCATAGCCATATCCGCCTGGCCGCCGTTCAGTTGGCGGCGGGGCCGGGTCCCGCGTACTCGGCCCAGACGGTCTTGCCCGGTCCGTCCGGGCGCGGCTGCCAGCCCCAGCGGGTGGCCAGGTGCGCCACGAGGAGCAGCCCGCGGCCGGACTCCTCGGCGCCGGCGGCGCCCTGCGGCGGGCCGGGGCGGCGCGGGAGGCGTTCGGCCCGGGTGTCGGTGACCTCGACGCGGACGGTACGGGCGCCCGCGGCGGCGTGCAGAGCGAGCCGGAAGTCCCGGCCGGGCACATGGCCGTGCCGTAGTACCGGTAGGCCACAGGCGAGGTGGCTGCCGCGGCAGCTCCTTTTCTGTGGCCCCCGGCCCGAACCCGCCGTGCACCTTTCGGTGCAGCGGGCTCTCCAGCGATTACTGCGTGATCCTGGGCCCGGTTATGCGTGGATGTTTTCATGGCAGGGCGGACAGACCACCAGGGTTCTGCGTCGCTTCTTGACCATTAGCTGCATCCACGGAGGCTGCTCTTTCCGCGCCTGGAGCTCTGCAAGGTGGCGAACTTGGTGGACTTGCACGGCTGTTCGCTTGTTGCAGAGTTCGCACCGTCCTTTGCGGAGCCGGTCGATGAGCTGGCTTCCGCGCGGGCGGCTGCGGGGAGTGAATTGAGTAGGCGGAAGGTCGTCAATGACGGCTTTCCGCTGCCGGATCAGGGGAATACCACCGAACCGTGCGATCAGCGGTTTCCTGCCCTCACGTTTGATCCTGGCCTCAAAACATCTGCGTGGTCCGACGGGTGTCCGGATGGTTGTTTTGTACTTGTTGGCCATCGCGGTCACCCGTGACCGATGCCTGGCGGCCAGGGTCTTGAGCATGGAGGTCAGCATGACCCCCTTGAGCCGGTCGAGTTTCCAGACATCGCCGGCCAGCAGGTAGTACTGAACGATGCCCCGGTACTGCGCTCCGTAAATGCCGATGATGTCGAAGGGTGTGCAACTCGTCAGCGGGAGCAGGTGTGTGGGTTTGCCACGGTGGAGGAACGGGGCGCATTTGGCCTTGATCACACCTTTGGGTACGCGGAGTTGGATCTTCCCGTTGATGGAGCGGAGACCGCGATTGATGCGGCCGCCCCTGGAGACCTTTTCATCTGCGTGCTGGACGGTGATCTCGTAGCCGAGGAAGCGGGCCGCTTGGGTGCGGCCATGGGTGATCAGCGTTTTGCCCTGGTTGAGTTCCAGCTTGAGGTCGTCGCGGAGGAATGCGGCCAGGCGCTGTTTGATCGTCTCGGCTTCGGCCTTGGGTCCGATGAACCCGAGGAGATGATCGTCCGCGTAGCGGATGTAGCGTAGCCGCCGGTAGCCGGGATCATGCGGATCACCGACCGGATGGTGGCGCAACTCCTTTCGCCATTGGCGGACTTGAGCGGACTCGGTATTCTCCTTCCTGTAGGCGAGTCGCTTCCGGGCAGTGCCGATTGCGTTCTCCAGCTCCTTATAGGCCGGATTCTTGCGGCGAGCTGCTCCTCGGGTGAATTCCGGGATGAGAACTGTCTCGACGAATGTGTCCAACCGGTCCATGTAGATGTTGGACAGGAGTGGGGAGAGCACACCGCCTTGCGGGGAGCCCGACAGGGTGGCGTGCCATCTCCAGTCCTCCAGGTATCCCGCCTTCAGCATCTGTCGGATGAGGCGGAGGAACCGGTTATCGTGGATCTTCTCCGATAGAATGGCCAGCAGAATCTCATGATCCAGCGAGCCGAAGCAGTCGGAGATGTCTCCTTCGATGAACCAGGTTGTCCCGGTCCAGTTGTATGTCACTTCGGACAGTGCCGTGTGACAGCCCCGGCCGGGGCGGAAACCGTGAGAGCGGCTGGAGAAACGCGGCTCGTAATACGTTTCCAGAAGAAGGCGTATCACTTCACCGACGAGTTTGTCCGACCAGGACGGCAGGCCGAGCGGGCGCGTCTTTCCGTTGGATTTCGGAATGTGGACGCGCCGCACCGGGCGGAAGCGATAGCGCTCATGACGCATGGCTTCGATGATGTGTCCGATCTTGGCTTCGGACATGCCGTCAGCGGTTTCCCCGCAGACTCCGGGTGTCATCGCGCCGTGGTTGGCGTAGATGCGCCCGTAGGCCAGTAGATACAGGCTTGGATTGAACAACTGTCGATACAGTTCATCACACGGCAGGCTTCGCCTGCCGCGTTCACGCAGGACATCAAGCACCGTTTCGGCGTTCTGCATTACGCATACCTCCCAGCATCGTGATGTCCGAATCACCTGGCCCCCTTCGCCCTGTGGACGGCTTTCCCGTCCTCCTTGGCAGGTCGTTACTCCTACGACTACTACGGGGCCTCCGTCACCTTGAGGCTCGCGCCTTTTAGGTGATCCCATGTTCGTCTCTGTTGTACGTGTCTAGCGCGAGTTAGGCGCCCCACTCATCCCCTTGAATTCCCTCACTGGGAATCATTCCGCGACCCGAAGGGTGCGATGGATACGCAGTTACTCCACCGCAGGGTGCGGCGCCGGTGTCACGTGTGGCTTTCCGGCGGATGCAGTCCATTTCATCCTTTGGAGATTGGAGTTCAGGCAGTACAGCTTTCGCCATATCGCGCGGGTCCCTCAGTGCCTCGCTTCCACACGTGAACACGAGCACTGATTTCCTGGCATGCTGCTGTCCCCTTCACCTTTCGGTTCCAAGTAAGCCATCAGACCCAGAAACCTCCCTTCAGTTCCTCCCGGTTGAACCGGGGATACAACAGAGCGCCTCATGGCGCACCGGCGTTCGCGGCCAGCTCCGCGACGATCAGCACGATCGCGTCGTGCGCGTCGGTGCCGTACGGGATGTCCCACGCGTGCAGGCGGACGGCCGCGAGGCGGCGGGCGAGGCGGGCCCCTCGGGGCGTGGAGGTGAACCGCATCTCGAAGGTGTGGTCCGGCGGCGGCGCGGGGCGGGCGGGGTCGTGGCCGGTGCTGGTGGGTTCGATGGGTTTCGTCGTCACGCCGTCCAAGGTCCCGTTGCTCGCGTAGCGTGACCAGTGGTGACGCAGCGACAGGAACCCGCTGTACGCGCGTTGTACGCACGAGTCGGCGCTGTGCGCCGTGACGGCGTTCCTCGCGGGGGCGTTGGGCCGAGGAGGCGGTGATGCACATGGCGGAACACGCGGAACACAAGGATGCGGACGCGGAGCCCGAGGTGGGCTCCGGGGAGCGCGAGAACGACACCGGCCGGGGTGTCGTGGTCGCGTTCGGGCAGACCATGAAGATGCTGCGGCTGCGCGAGGGGCTGGAGCGCGAGGAGTTCGGGCGGCGGCTCGGGTACTCGGCGTCCACGATCGCGTCGTTCGAGCAGGGCCGGAGGATTCCGACTCCGCAGACGATCGAGCGGGCGGACGAGGTGCTGGGGGCGGGCGGGTTGCTCTGCCTGTGGCAGGAGCAGGTGGAGCGGGCTCAGTATCCGGTCCGGTTCCGGGGCATGGCCAAACTGGAGAAGGAGTGCATCGAACTGCTCATGTACGACGCGCTCATCGTCAACGGTCTGCTCCAGACCGAGGAGTACATGCGGGCGCTGATTGGCATGAGGCGCCCGCCCCTGGCACAGGAAACAATCGATCAGCGTGTGACTGCGCGGTTGGCCCGGCAGCGCATCTTCGACCGACAACCCGCGCCACTAGTGGGGTTCGTGATGACCGAGGCGGTGCTGCGGCAACGCTACGGCGGCAAGAGCGTGTTGCGCGGACAGTTGGAGCACCTCCTTCTGATCGGGCAGAAGCGGAACGTCGAGATCCAGGTTCTGCCACTCAACTGCGAGGACAACGCGGGTGTGAACGGGCCGTTCACCGTCGTCGCTCGGAAGGACGGCAAGAAGTTCGTCTACTCCGAGGCTCACGCGATCAGCACACTCGAAGCCGACCCCCAGCAGACGGTTCTCGCTGCCGCACGCTATGGGATCATCCGATCACAGGCTCTCAGTCCGCGAGAGTCCTCGCAATTCATCGAGAAGTTGCTGGGAGAGCTATGAACACCGTCGAGTCCGAACTCACCTGGTTCAAGAGCAGCTACAGCGACACCGAAGGCGCTCAGTGCGTAGAGGTCGCACCCGCCACGGCAGTCATGCACGTCCGCGACTCGAAGGTTACCGCTGGCCCCATGCTCACGGTCTCGCGCAAGGCTTGGACGGACTTCGTCGGGCTCACCTGGACCAAGAGCAGCCACAGCGGGACCGAAGGCGGTCAGTGCGTCGAGGTCGCGGCCGCCCCGGCAGCCGTGCACGTCCGTGACTCGAAGGCCGCCGCCGGGCCCATGCTCACCGTCTCGCGTGCGGCCTGGGGCGGGTTCGTCGGGGCTGTCGCCTCGTCGGAGGGGCGGGGCTGACGCTCGTACGGATGGGGCCGCCCTGTCGGCGGGGTCAGGCCGGGGTGACCGGGAGGACGTCCGGGGACAGGGCCGCCGCGCGGGCCGAGGCCGCGGTCATGCGGCGGCGGTGGTGGCGGCGGCACAGCACCTCGTAGCCGATCTCGTCCGGGGACTGGTCGACGTCGCCCACGACCACCTGGGCGCCCTCCACGACCATGACACCGCCGACCGTGCGGGCGTTGTGCGTGGCGCGGGCGCCGCACCAGCACAGGGCCTCGACCTGGAGGACCTCCACGCGGTCGGCGAGTTCGACCAGGCGCTGGGAGCCGGGGAACAGCTTGGAGCGGAAGTCGGTGGTGATGCCGAAGGCGTAGACGTCGATCTCCAGGTCGTCCACGACGCGGGCGAGCTGGTCGATCTGCTCGGGCGCGAGGAACTGCGCCTCGTCGGCGATCACATAGTCGGCCCGGCCACCCTGGGAGAGGTGGTCGACCAGGTAGGAGTAGAGGTCGACACCGTCCTCCACCTCCACGGCGTCGGTGACCAGGCCGAGGCGGGAGGACAGCTTGCCCTCGCCCGCCCGGTCGTCGCGGGTGAAGATCAGACCGGCGAGTCCGCGCGCCGAGCGGTTGTTCTCGATCTGGAGAGCCAGTGTCGACTTCCCGCAGTCCATCGTTCCGGAGAAGAACACCAGCTCGGGCATGAGGGGGCGGGCACCTTTCGGCGAGGTCGCGGGTCGGGGAAGGGGACGGGTACGGGCGGCGAGGGTCAGGGGCGGGCTTCGAGCAGCGGGACGAACTGCTCGGCCGGGGTCATGGAGCCGTGGTTGCCGACCATCAGGGACTCCTTGGGCTCCCGCTCCGAGGCGATGAGCAGGACGTCGTCCCGGGCGGCCGCGATCACGTCGCCGAGCCGCCCGTACACCCGGTCGTCGATCCGGGGCCCGAACCAGCCGGCGTCGATCGCCTCGTCCCGCGAGGCCACCCAGAACTGCTCCCCCAGCACCTCGCGCCAGCAGGTCAGCACGTCACCGGCGGCGCCGGGCACCGCGTACACGTGCCGGGCGCGGCCCTCGCCGCCGAGCAGGGCGACACCGGCGCGCAGCTCCCAGTCGGCGTCGAAGTCGATGCGGTGCTCCTCGTCGAAGACGATGTCGACCATGCCGTGGTCGGCGGTGACGTAGAGCGCGCTGCGCGGCGGAAGCTGCTCGGCCAGCCGCTGGGCGAGCCGGTCGACGTGCATCAGCTGGCCGCGCCAGGCGTCGGAGTCCACGCCGAAGCGGTGGCCGGCGCCGTCGAGTTCGGAGTAGTACGTGTAGACCAGGGCGCGGTCGGCCGCGGCGAGCTGCCCGGCCGCCACGTCCATGCGCTCCTCGCCGGTCAGCCGGCCCAGGAAGGTGCCGCCGCTGAGCGCGACCTTGGTGAGCGGGGTGTTCTGGAAGGCCGGGGAGGAGACCTGCGCGGCGTGCACCCCGGCGCGGTGGGCCAGCTCGAAGACGGTGGGGTACGGCTGCCAGGCGCGCGGGTCGGTGTAGGGCTGCCAGCGGAGCTGGTTCATCAGCGCGCCGGTGGCCGGGTCGCGGACCGTGTAGCCGGGCAGTCCGTGCGCGCCCGGGGGCAGGCCGGTGCCCACGGAGGCGAGGGAGGTCGCGGTGGTGGCCGGATAGCCGGCGGTGAGCGGACGGCCGGTGCCGCCGCGCGAGCTGCCCAGCAGGGAGGTCAGGAAGGGCGCCTCGTCGGGGTGTGCGCGCAGCTGCTCCCAGCCGAGGCCGTCGATCAGGAAGACGCAGGCGCGGTCGGCGGGGGTCAGCTCGGGGATCGCGGCCGTCGTCCCGGGGACGTCCATCCCGGCGGCCAGGGTGGGCAGCAGGTCGGCGAGCGAACCCGTGCCGTAGGCGGGGACGGGCGCGGAGGCGACGGCGAGGGGCTCGGGGTGGTCCCAGGCGGTGGGCTGGGCCGGCATCAGCGGGTGACGTCCGCGGTGGCCTCGGAGACCGCCTGGGCGAAGGCGAGCGTCTGGCGCACGGTCTCCGGGCCGTCCCCTGCCTCGCTGACGCGCAGGCTGAGGTCGTCGGCGGTGGAGTTCCCCGTGTAGCCGTGGTCCGCCTCGCAGTTCGGGTCGCCGCAGGCGGCGGGCTCCAGGTCGATGCGGGAGACGGCGCCCCAGCCGATGGTGAGGACGACCTCGCGGGGCAGCGTGCCCGGCGTGTACTGCTCCGGGTTGGCGACGACCCGGCTCACCACGACCGACGAGATCCGGCCGAGCTTCACCGATTCGGTGGACGTCGTGGCGTACGGCGTCGGGGAGGTGCTGTCGGCCGCCTGCTCGTCGGTGTGGCTGACGATGAAGCGGTTGCCGGTGAGGACGAGCACGGTGACGTGCCGCCGCACCTCGTTCTGGTCGAAGGTGGTCTCCTGGTGGACCAGGTACGACCGGATGGGCTCGCCGCCCACGGCGGCCTCCACCGCCTCGGCCACGAGAGCCGGGTAGTAGCCGCTGCGTTCGATCGCCGCCCGCAGCCCCTGGGTCGTCGTACTGGTCTTGGCCATGCCGTCCATCCTACGGGGAGGCACTGACTGCCAGGCACCGGTTCGTCGCGGGGAACGTCCGGGCGAACCGGTGGGCGGGCCGTCGGCGGGCCGTCAGTACGCCGGAGGGTCAGTACGCCGGGAGGGTGCGCGGGCCGAGGTCGTCGCGGACGGGCGGCGGGGCCAGGCGCACGCTCGCGCCGAGGACGCTCACCCCGTGCGGGGCGACGACGACCGGCTCCAGGGTGACGGCGGCGACCTCGGGGTGGTCGTCGACGAGCCGGGAGACGCGCAGCAGCAGCTCCTCCAGGGCGGGGGTGTCGACCGGCGCCGAGCCGCGCCAGCCGAACAGCAGGGGGGCGGTGCGGATGGAGCGGATCATGGACGTGGCCTCCCGGCCGGTGACCGGGACCAGGCGGTGCGCCATGTCGTCGAGGAGCTGGGAGGGGGCTCCGGCGAGGCCGAAGGAGAGCACCGCACCGGCCGCCGGGTCGATGACCGACCGCACGACGGTGTCGACGCCCCGGGGCGCCATGGTCTGCACCACCGGCCGCACCTCCTGCGGGCTGCCGAACAGCTCGGTCAACTCGGCGTAGGAGCGGCGCAGTTGCTCCTCGTCGGCGAGGTCGAGGCGGACGCCGCCCAGGTCGGCGCGGTGGCGCAGGTGCGGGGCGGTGGCCTTCAGGGCGACCGGGTAGCCGAGGGTGCGGGCGGCCTCGGCGGCGGCGTCGGCGGTGGGCGCGGGGACGGCCCGGCGGACGGGGATGCCGTAGCGGGCGAGCAGCGCGCAGGTGTCCTCGGCGCCGGGCGTGAGGCCCTCCCCGCGGTCCAGGAGGCCGGTGATGAGCGCGGCGGCGCCCTTCTCGTCGATGTCCTCGTACTCCGGCACCCTGCCCGGTTCGGCCGCCTCGCGCCGCCACTGCCCGTAGCGCATCGCCTCGGCGAGCGCCCGCACGGCCCGCTCGGCGGCGGGGTAGGCGGGGATGAGGCGGGGGGCGGGTGTCTCCGGGTCTTCGGGGGTCTCCGGGGCAGGCGGTGTCTCCGGGGCGGGGGGTGTCTTTGGGCCCGGTGGGGTGTTTGTGGCCGCGGTGGCTTCCGCGTCCGGCGGGACGCCGGGGGTGCCGGTGACCGCGGAGGCACCCGGGAGCGGAGGCTGCGGAAGGGAGCCGCCGGGCTGGGGGCCCGTGCTGGCCGCCGCCGACAGGGCCTCGGCGAGGCCGCCCAGCTCGACGTGGACGACGAGGACCGGCTTGGCCGGGTTCGCCAGGGCGGCCGAGCGCAGCGCCCCGGCGAGGGCGGCGTCCTGCGCGGCGCCCTCCCCCACGGCCGGGATCGCGGTGACGACGACCGCGTCGCTGCTCTCGTCGGCCAGCGCCCGCGCCAGCGCGGCGCGGAAGTCCTCCGCCGAGGCGGCCGTCGTCAGGTCGTGCGGCGGCTGCGGCCGCAGCCCCTCGGCCAGGCAGCGGTCGTAGGTGAGCACGCCCAGCGACTCGGAGTTGCCGAGGATCGCCACCCGCGGCCCGGCGGGCAGCGGCTGCCGGGCCAGCAGCAGCCCGGTGTCGACCAGTTCGGTGATGGTGTCCACCCGGATCACCCCGGCCTGGCGCAGCAGCGCGGACACCGTCGCGTGCGGCAGCCGGGTCGCGCGCACGGCGTGGCCCTGCGGGGCGCCCGCGGCCTGCACCACCACCAGCGGCTTCACCGCCGCCGTGCGCCGGGCCAGCCGGGTGAACTTGCGCGGGTTGCCGATGGACTCCAGGTACATCAGCGCCACATCGGTGCCGGGGTCGTCGTACCAGTACTGGAGGACGTCGTTGCCCGAGACGTCCGCGCGGTTGCCCGCCGAGACGAAGGTGGAGACGCCGGTCACGCCGGTGACCCCGCCGCCGCGCCGGTGCAGCCGGGAGAGCAGGGCGATGCCGATGGCGCCGGACTGGGTGAACATGCCGATCCGGCCGGGCCTGGGCATCTCGGGGGCGAGCGAGGCGTTGAGCCGGACGCCGGGCGCGGTGTTGATGATCCCGAAGGCGTTCGGGCCGATGATCCGCATACCGTACGCGCGTGCCTGCCGGACGAGGGCCCGCTGCCGCTCGCGCCCCTCGGGCCCGCTCTCCGCGTACCCGGCGGAGATCACGACGAGCCCCTGCACCCCGTGCTCGCCGCACTCGGCGACCGCCTCGGGGACCCGCTCGGCCGGGACGGCGACCACGGCGAGGTCGACCGGCCGGGCGATGTCCCGCACCGAGCGGTGGGCGGGCACCCCGTCGATCTCCGCGCGCTCCCGCTCGAAGGCGCGGTTGACGGCGTACAGCGGGCCGGTGAACCCGGCCTCGCGCAGATGGCCGAGGATGCCGCGGCCCACGCTCCCGGGGCCGCGGCCGACGCCGATCACGGCGACCGAGCCGGGCAGCAGCAGCCGCCGCACCGAGCGCCCCTCCGCGCGCTGCTCCCGCGCGCGCTGCACGGCCAGCGAGCGGTCCGTCGGCTCGATGTCGAACTCCAGTCGGACGACACCGTCCTCGAAGCTGCGCTTCTGGGTGTACCCGGCGTCGGTGAACACCTTGATCATCTTGGTGTTCGCGGGCAGCACCTCGGCGGAGAAGCGGCGGATGCCGCGCTCGCGGGCGACGGCCGCGATGTGCTCCAGCAGGGCGGAGGCGACCCCGCGGCCCTGGTGGGCGTCCTGCACCAGGAAGGCGACCTCGGCCTCGTCGGCGGGCGCCGGGCCGGGCGCTCCGGCGGGGCCGATGCGGTCGTAGCGTACGGTGGCGATGAACTCGCCGCCGACGGTGGCCGCGAGCCCCACCCGGTCCACGAAGTCATGGTGCGTGAAGCGGTGGACGTCCTTGGCGGACAGGCGCGGGTAGGGCGCGAAGAAGCGGTAGTACTTGGACTCGTCCGACACCTGCTCGTAGAAGCTGACCAGCCGGTCGGCGTCCTCGGCGGTGATGGGCCGGATCCGTGCCGTGCCCCCGTCGCGCAGCACCACGTCGGCCTCCCAGTGGGCGGGGTACGCATGCCGGTCCGACGAGGTCTGCATGGGGCCCAGCGTACGGCTCGCCCCGGGCGGCGGCGCGAGGCGGTGTGTGGCGTACCCACACGGTGCCGCACGTATGGGAAACTGGTCTAGACAACCTGCTACACCTGAAGGGCAGCATCACATGGCTGAGCGCCGCGTCAACGTCGGCTGGGCCGAGGGTCTCCACGCCCGCCCCGCTTCCATCTTCGTCCGGGCCGCCACGGCCGCAGGGGTCCCCGTGACGATCGCCAAGGCCGACGGCAACCCCGTCAACGCGGCCTCCATGCTGGCCGTGCTCGGCCTGGGCGCGCAGGGTGGCGAGGAGGTCGTCCTCGCCTCCGACGCCGAGGGCGCGGAGGCCGCCCTGGAGCGGCTGGCCAAGCTGGTCGCCGAGGGCCTGGAAGAGCTTCCCGAGACCGTCTGAGCGGCCGGAGGGAACACACAGCGCGTCCGGGAACCGCGTCTCCCCCTGCGGGGCGGCGCGGTTTTCGTGTGTCCGCGTGAATTCCCCGCGCGGGAAACGGAAATAGGGCGCGGATATCGGCGGAACATTCCTTCCCGGCCCCTGCCGGTCCCTGCCGATTCCTGTCGGTTCTTTTCTACGGCACGCGTGTTAATTCCGTGTGCTCGATGTGTTGACGGGATGTTTCCGGGCGCTCGCCCGCTGCGCGGCGGTCATCCGCTCGGTGTGCAGGGCGGTCAGGGCGCGGGCGCGGGCGGCGTCGCCGCGTGCCACCGCGTCGACGATCGCCCCGTGTCCGGCCCAGGTCTCGGCCGGGTCGGCGGGGTCCGGCGCCCCGTACATCCAGGTGATCTTGTGCCGCAGCTGGGCCAGGGCGGCGGTCAGCGCGGGGCTGCCGCAGGACTGGGCCAGGGTCTCGTGGAACCAGGCGGCCAGGGACCACAGCTCCTCGCCGCCCCCGCCCGCGGCCCGCTCCTGACCGAGCCTGACCAGGCCGCGCAGCACCTTCAGATGGCCCTCGGTGCGCCGCTGGGCGGCCCGCTCGGCGCCCAGCGGCTCCAGCAGCAGACGCATCTCCAGCAGGTCGGCGCCCTCCTGCTCGGTCGGCTCGGCGACGCACGCGCCCGCGTGCCGCCGGGTCACCACGAAGCCCTCGGCCTCCAGGGTGCGCAGGGCCTCGCGCACCGGGACGCGCGAGACGCCGTAGCGGCGGGCCAGGACCTCCTCGGTGAGCCGGCTGCCGCGCTCGTGCACCCCGGCGACGATGTCGTCCCGGATCGCCGTGCACACCGAGTGCGCCGGAACACGCATGTCCGACCTCCGTATCCCGTCCCGTGACCGTGGCCGTGCCCATGGCCGTGGCGCGCCCGTGGCGGACACGCCGCGGACGCGCATTCCGACGACTCTAGAACAATGCGCGGGAATTTCCGACGGCGTGACGGAATCCAGGGATATTTTTTGGACAGCCGGGATGCAGTGCGGCGGAGAAGAATACGGAGCGTGCCCGGAGCCGGAATTCAGACCTGCACGCCGTGCGTGCGGAGGTAGGCGATCGGGTCGACGTCCGAGCCGTACTCCGCGCCGGTGCGCGCCTCGAAGTGCAGATGCGGACCGGTGACGTTGCCCGTGGAGCCCGACACCGCGATCTGCTGGCCCGCGACGACCTGCTGGCCCACCGTGACCCCGATGGACGACAGATGGCCGTACTGGGTGTACATGCCGTCGGCCATCCTGATGACGACCTGGTTGCCGTACGCCCCGCCCCAGCCGGTCTCCACCACCGTGCCGACGCCGACCGCGTGGACGGGGGTGCCGGTCGCGGCGTGGAAGTCGATGCCGGTGTGCGAGCCGGAGGACCACAGCGAGCCGCCGGTCTTGTAGCCGGTGGAGACGTAGGAGCCGGCGATGGGCGGCACGAAGGTGTTGAGGCGCTTGCGCTCGGCCTCGCGGTCGGCCCGCTCCTTGGCCTCGCGCGCCTGCTCGGCGCGCTCGGCGGCCAGCTTGCGCGCGGCCTGCTCGGCCTGCTTCTGCTGGGCGGCCTCCCACTGGGCGGCGGCCTGCGCGTCGACCCGCTCGGCGACGGTGTCGCCGAGGCTGATGACCGGGGTGAGGCCGGTGTCCGCGGGGGCGGGGGTCTCTGCGGCGAGGGCCGGGGAGGCGGCGAGGGTGCCGATGACGCCGGTGGTGGTGAGGGCAGCGACACCCGCCGCGCGGGCGGTGGTGCGCTGCACTCGGCCGGGACGGCGGTGCTTCCCGGTGGCGCGCGTGAACGCCATGTGGTGGCTGGTCCTTTCCTTCCCTCTCGCCTACCGGGTTAGCTGACGGGTTCGGAACAGGAAGGTCTCCTACGGGTGCCGTGCGCGGCGCACGGTGCCCGATTCACCCCAGGGACTGAGTGGGTCCCCGGCTCCCCTGGCTCGCGCCGTACGGGGACTCGGCGATGACTGTCCGGTGCCGCGGCTGCGGCGCACTGCCCGACGAACAGCCGGACCGACGCTAGACGGGGCCGTGTTCCGCGCCCAAACGGATCCGGGTTTTTGTAGCGCACGCCACAGGGCAGACAGGGCGCCTCCTGCCCAATACGGACATGCCGGGGCCCCGGTGACGCTCCGGTCACCGGGGCCCCACGCGCGCGCGTGCCGCGCGGTGCGTCCTACTCGGCGGCGACCACGGTCACCGGGCCGACGCCGAGCGCCTCGACCGGCTCCTTGATCTGCGCCGCGTCCCCGACGAGCACCGTCACCAGGCGGTCCACCGGGAAGGCGCTGACGACCGCGGCGGTCGCCTCCACCGTGCCGGTCTGCGCGAGCTGCTGATAGAGCGTCGCCTGGTAGTCGTCGGGCAGGTGCTGCTCGACCTGGTCGGCGAGTGTGCTCGCCACGGCGGCGGCCGTCTCGTACTTGAGCGGCGCCACCCCCACCAGGTTCTGCACGGCCACGTCCCGCTCGGCCTCGGTGAGCCCCTCGGCGGCGAGCTTGCGCAGCACCGTGAAGAGGTCGTCCAGGGCCGGTCCGGTGTTCGGCGTGTCGACCGAGCCGCTGATGGCGAGCATGGCCGCGCCGGTGCCGTCGGGCGCCGAGCGCAGCACCTGGCCGAAGGACCGCACGCCGTAGGTGTAGCCCTTCTCCTCGCGCAGGACGCGGTCCAGACGGGAGGTCAGGGTGCCGCCCAGGCAGTAGGTGCCGAGCACCTGGGCGGGCCACACGCGGTCGTGCCGGTCGGGTCCGATCCGGCCGATGAGCAGCTGGGTCTGGACGGCGCCGGGGCGGTCCACGATCACCACGCGGCCGGTGTCGTCGGCGGTGACCGGCGGCACCGGACGCGGCTCGGCCGGCGAACCGGTCCAGGCGCCCAGGGTCTCGCCGAGCAGCTCGTCGAGGTCGATGCCGGTGAGGTCGCCGACGACGACCGCGGTGGCCGTGGCGGGGCGCACGTGCCGGTCGTAGAAGGCGCGGACGGCGGCGGCGTCGACGGCGGCGACGGTCTCCTCGGTGCCCTGGCGCGGGCGCGACATGCGGGCGGTGGCCGGGAACAGCTGCCGGGACAGCTCCTTGGCGGCGCGGCGGGAGGGGTTGGCCAGCTCGTGCGGGATCTCGTCGAGCCGGTTGCGCACCAGCCGCTCGACCTCGGACCCGGCGAACGCGGGCGCCCGCAGCGCGTCGGAGAGCAGCGCGAGCCCCTTGGCCAGCCGGGAGGCCGGGACCTCCAGGCTGAGCCGTACGCCGGGGTGGTCGGCGTGCGCGTCCAGGGTGGCGCCCGCCCGCTCCAGCTCGGCGGCGAAGTCCTCGGCGGAGTGCTTGTCGGTGCCCTCGGAGAAGGCCCGCGCCATGATCGTGGCGACGCCGTCCAGGCCGGCCGGCTCGGCGTCCAGGGGCGCGTCGAGCAACACCTCGACGGCGACGACCTGCTGACCGGGGCGGTGGCAGCGCAGCACCGTGATGCCGTTGTCCAGGGTGCCGCGCCCGGGGGCCGGGAACGCCCACGGCCTGGCCTCGCCGGCCTCGGGGCGGGGGTGGAACTCCATGGTGGCCAGCTCGGTCACTTCGCCGTCTCCTCGGTGTCGTCCTGGGCGTCGGGGGTGTCGTCCTGGGCGTCGGGGGCGGTCGGCTCGTAGACGAGGACCGCGCGGTTGTCGGGGCGCAGCCGGGCCTTGGCGACCTCCTGGACCTCCTCGGGCGTCACCTCCAGGACGCGCTGGACGGCGGTGAGGGCGAGCTGCGGGTCGCCGAACAGGACGGCGAAGCGGCACAGTTCGTCGGCGCGGCCCGCGACCGTGCCGAGCCGGTCCAGCCACTCGCGCTCCAGCTGGGCCTGGGCGCGCTCCAGCTCCTCGGCGGTGGGGCCCTCCTCGGCGAAGCGGGCCAGCTCCTCGTCGATGGCGGCCTCGATGACGGGGACCTCCACGTCACCGGAGGTCTTGACGTCGAGCCAGCCCAGGGAGGGCGCTCCGGCCAGCCGCAGCAGGCCGAACCCGGCGGCCACGGCGGTGCGGTCGCGGCGCACCAGCCGGTTGTAGAGCCGGGAGGACTCGCCGCCGCCCAGGACGGTCAGGGCGAGGTCGGCCGCGTCGCACGCGCGTGTGCCGTCGTGCGGGAGGCGGTAGGCGGCCATCAGGGCGCGCGCCGGGACCTCCTCCTCGACGACCTCGCGCAGTTGCTCGCCCATCACCTCGGGCAGCGAGCCGTCGCGGGGCTCGGGCTTGCCGTCGTGGGAGGCGATGGAGCCGAAGTACTTCTCGATCCAGGCGAGCGTCTGCCGCGGGTCGATGTCGCCGACGACGGACAGGACGGCGTTGTTGGGCGCGTAGTACGTGCGGAAGAACGCGCGGGCGTCCTCCAGGGTGGCCGCGTCCAGGTCGGCCATGGAGCCGATCGGCGTGTGGTGGTACGGGTGGCCCTCCGGGTAGGCCAGGGCGGTGAGCCGCTCGAAGGCCGTGCCGTAGGGGACGTTGTCGTAGCGCTGGCGGCGCTCGTTCTTGACGACGTCGCGCTGGTTCTCCATCGACTCGTCGTCCAGGGCGGCGAGCAGGGAGCCCATGCGGTCGGCCTCCAGCCAGAGGGCCAGTTCCAGCTGGTGGGCGGGCATGGTCTCGAAGTAGTTGGTGCGCTCGAAGCTGGTGGTGCCGTTGAGCGAGCCGCCGGCGCCCTGCACCAGTTCGAAGTGGCCGTTGCCCGTCACCTGGGCCGAGCCCTGGAACATCAGGTGCTCGAAGAGATGGGCCAGGCCGGTGCGCCCCTTCACCTCGTGGCGGGAGCCGACGTCGTACCAGAGGCACACCGCCGCGACCGGGGTCAGGTGGTCCTCGGAGAGCACCACGCGCAGGCCGTTGGCCAGGCGGTGCTCGGTCGCTGTCAGGCCGCCGGAGCCTGCCTCGGCTGTGGCGGTGTGACCCTTGGGCATGTACGTCCCTTCGATCGCGGTGGCGGTCCGGAATCCGCCCTGTTCCTGCCGGTCCTGCCACTGTATGCAAGCGTGCGAGCCGCTGGCGAAGTTCCCGCTCCCCGTACGCCCTGAGCGAGATCGAACGGGGGACGGGGCGGAGCGGGCGGGGCGCGCGGCCCGGCGGGCGCGCGCGGGGCGTGCGAGGGCGCGCGGCGCGGGGCAGGGGCGCGGAACCGTGCGGAACAGGGCGGGGCGCGGGCGGGAGCCCGCGTGGCGACGTCCGGGGGCCGACACGCGGGCGGCGGGCGGGACTTCGGGGACGGCGGGCCGGACTTCGGGGACGGCGCGGTCCGGGCCGGGTGCCGCGGGGCGCTCCGGCGCCTTTCGCCGGGGCCCGGGAAGGGGCCCGCGGACCGTCGGACGGGCCGGTCCGGGGGCTCCGCGAGGGGTCCGGGGAGGCTCGTGGGGCGGGGTCCGGTCCACGTTGTCAGTCCGGCGGTCCACAATGGTCGGCGTCAGATCCCGTTCCACGCTTCAGCAAGGAGCCGGCAGCGATGGCCCGCCGCAGCACGAAGACCCCGCCGCCCGACGACCCGTACGAGGAGAAGATCCTCGACATCGACGTGGTCGACGAGATGCAGGGCTCCTTCCTCGAGTACGCGTACTCGGTCATCTACTCGCGCGCCCTGCCGGACGCCCGGGACGGACTGAAGCCGGTGCACCGCCGCATCGTCTACCAGATGAACGAGATGGGCCTGCGCCCCGAGCGCGGCTATGTGAAGTGCGCCCGTGTCGTCGGCGAGGTCATGGGCAAGCTCCACCCGCACGGCGACGCGTCGATCTACGACGCGCTGGTGCGGCTGGCCCAGTCCTTCTCGATGCGCGTCCCGCTGGTCGACGGCCACGGCAACTTCGGCTCCCTGGGCAACGACGACCCGCCCGCCGCGATGCGGTACACCGAGTGCCGCATGGCCGAGGCGACCAGCCTGATGACCGAGTCGATCGACGAGGACACGGTCGACTTCGCGCCCAACTACGACGGCCAGGAGCAGGAGCCGGTGGCCCTGCCCGCCGCCTTCCCGAACCTCCTGGTGAACGGCGCGTCGGGCATCGCCGTCGGCATGGCCACGAACATGCCCCCGCACAACCTGGGCGAGGTCGTCGCGGCGGCCCGCCACCTGATCCGCAATCCGAACGCGGACCTGGACGCGCTGATGAAGCACGTCCCGGGTCCCGACCTGCCCACCGGCGGGCGGATCGTGGGCCTGTCCGGGATCCGGGACGCCTACGAGTCCGGGCGCGGCACCTTCAAGATCCGCGCCACGGTCTCGGTGGAGACGGTCAGCGCCCGCCGCAAGGGCCTCGTGGTCACCGAGCTGCCCTTCGCGGTCGGCCCGGAGAAGGTCATCGCGAAGATCAAGGACCTGGTCGGCGCGAAGAAGATCCAGGGCATCGCCGACGTCAAGGACCTCACCGACCGCGAGCACGGGCTGCGCCTGGTCATCGAGATCAAGAACGGCTTCGTGCCGGAGGCCGTCCTCGAACAGCTCTACAAGCTGACGCCGATGGAGGAGTCCTTCGGCATCAACAACGTGGCGCTGGTCGACGGCCAGCCGCTCACGCTGGGCCTCAAGGAGCTGCTGGAGGTCTATCTCGACCACCGCTTCGAGGTCGTACGGCGGCGCAGCGAGTACCGGCGCGGCAAGCGGCGCGACCGGCTGCACCTGGTCGAGGGCCTGCTCACGGCGCTGGTCGACATCGACGAGGTCATCCGGCTGATCCGCTCCTCGGACAACTCCGCCGAGGCCAAGCAGCGCCTGATGGAGCGGTTCTCGCTGAGCGAGGTCCAGACGCAGTACATCCTCGACACGCCGCTGCGCCGGCTGACCAGGTTCGACCGCATCGAGCTGGAGGCGGAGAAGGACCGGCTGACCGCGGAGATCGAGGAGCTGACCCGGATCCTCGACTCGGACGCCGAGCTGCGCAAGCTGGTCTCGGCCGAACTGGCGTCCGTCGCCAAGAAGTTCGCCACCCCGCGGCGCACGGTGCTGCTGGAGGCGGGCGCCGTGCCGGTGGCGGCGGTGCCGCTCCAGGTGGCGGACGCCCCGTGCCGGGTGCTGCTGTCCTCCACGGGTCTGCTGGCGCGTACGGCGGACGACCGGCCGTTCCCGCGCGCGGCGGACGGCAGGCGGCACAAGCACGACGTGATCGTCTCGGCGGTGCCGGCCACCGCGCGCGGCGAGGTGGGCGTGGTCACCTCGGCCGGGCGCCTGCTCCGGGTGAACGTGGTCGACCTGCCCCAGCTCCCGGAGACCGACGCGGTGCCGACCCTGTCCGGCGGGGCGCCGATCGCGGAGTTCATCTCCCTGGAGGACGACGAGTCGGTGGTGTGCCTGACCACGCTCGACGAGTCCTCACCGGGTCTCGCGCTCGGCACCGAGCAGGGTGTCGTCAAGCGGGTGGTGCCCGACTATCCGTCCAACAAGGACGAGTTGGAGGTCATCACCCTCAAGGAGGGCGACCGGATCGTCGGCGCTGCCGAGCTGCGCACCGGCGAGGAGGACCTGGTCTTCATCACGGACGACGCGCAGCTCCTGCGCTACCAGGCGGCCCAGGTCCGGCCGCAGGGCCGCCCGGCCGGCGGCATGGCGGGGATCAAGCTCGCCGAGGGCGCCAAGGTCATCTCGTTCACGGCGGTGGATCCGGCCGTGGAGGCGGTGGTGTTCACGGTCGCGGGCTCGCGCGGGACGCTGGACGACTCGGTGCAGACGACGGGCAAGGCGACGCCGTTCGACCAGTTCCCGCGCAAGGGCCGGGCCACCGGCGGGGTGCGCTGCCAGCGGTTCCTGAAGGGCGAGGACTGTCTGTCGTTCGCCTGGGCGGGCCCCACCCCGGCGCGGGCCGCGCAGAAGAACGGCAACCCGGCCGAGCTGCCGGAGATCGACCCGCGCCGCGACGGCTCGGGGCTGTCGCTGCCGAAGACGGTGGGGGTGGTGGCGGGACCCGTCTAGACGGGCGGGTCCTCGATGTCCGGGGCGTCCCCGGGGTCTTCGGCGGCCCCGGGGTCCTCAGGGGCCTCAGGGTCCTCAAGGGCCTCTGCGGCTCCGTGAGCCCCGGCGGGGGCCTCCTCCTGCCCGGGGCCCCGGACGTAGCGCAGGACGCCCCACATGCCGTGCTCGTCGGCGTGCGGGGTGTCCTGCTCGCACTCCTGGAGCTCCCCGGCGAGGGCGGGCATGTCGGTGCCGGATCCGATGAGCACGAGCTGGGTCCGCCGCGGTCCGCCGGCCGGCCAGGGCTCGGGGTAGAAGCGCAGGAACCGGCCCACGGCGTGCACGGCGTAGCGGTTGCGCGGGTCGTACGGCCCGAAGCCGACGTAGCCCTTGATGCGGTAGAGGCCGTCGGGACGGCTGTCCAGGAAGCGCATCAGGCGGCGCGGGTCGAGCGGCACGTCGGAGACGAAGGAGAGGGTGTCGTAGCCGGCGTGCAGATGGCCGGCGTGGCGGTCCCCGCCGGACCCGCCGCCGGGCCCGTCCTCGCCCCCGCCCCCGTCCTCTTCGGCGAGGTGCAGGTCGTCGAAGGAGAGCTGCCCGACGCGTTCCTCACCGGGCCGGCAGTCGAACAGGAACTCGGGGTCCACCCGGCCGTAGGTGGCCGGGACGACGGCCGCCCGGTCGACGAGCGAGCGCACGGTCGCGAGCACCCGTTCGGCGTCGTCCGCGCGGTCGGCCTTGTTGACGACGACGAGGTCCGCGAGGGCGAGGTGCCGGTCGATCTCGGGGTGCCGGGCGCGGGTGCCGTCGAACTCGGCGGCGTCCACCACCTCGACCAGGCCGCCGTAGACGACCCGGGGGTTCTCGCTGGCCAGGACCATGCGGACCAGTTCCTGGGGCTCGGCGAGGCCGCTGGCCTCGACCACGATCACGTCGATGCCGGCCCGGGGGCGGGTGAGCCGGTCCAGGTACTGGTCCAGCTCCCCCGCGTCCACGGCGCAGCACAGGCAGCCGTTGCCCAGCGAGACGGTCGAGTCGCCGAGGGCGCCCGCCACCGCCATCGCGTCGATCTCGATGGCCCCGAAGTCGTTGACGATCGCACCGATACGGCTGCCGCCGCTGTGGTGCAGCAGATGGTTGAGCAGCGTCGTCTTGCCGGATCCGAGGAACCCGGCGAGCACGACGACGGGGATCTGCCCGCCGGGGTGGGCGGGGTCCGCCTCCGGGGCCCGGTCCTGCGGGGCGGTCCCGGACGGAACCGGGTTCGGGGGCGGCTGGTTCACCGTGCGACCTCTCTCCGAGCGCGACTGGCGCCGGAGCGGCCCCGGACCAGGCGCGCGACCTGACTGCCGCCCCCAGGATACGAGCCGCAGAGGGGCCGTTCACCGCCCCCCCGGGGACGGTGAACGGCCGCGCGGGTCAGCGGATCGGGTCGATGCGGTGGATGGAGTCGAGGGTGTCGGGGCCGGCCGCGGCCTTGTCGACCACGTAGGCGACGCCGTGCGCGACGGTGACGTGGTCGGTGTTGGCGCCGGTGGCGAGGTCGGCGACGATCGTGCCGGTGCGGGGGTCGAGGACGGTGGTGGTGCCGGCGTCCTTGTTGGCGGCGTAGACCCGGCCGGTGCACGGGTCGGTGGCCACCGCGAGGGTGCCCGCGCCGGTCTTGATCTCCCGGGTCACCTCGCCGCTGGCCAGGTCGACGACGGAGACGGAACCGGCGGCCTGGTTCGCGGTGTAGGCGGTGCGGCCGTCCGCGGACAGGGCGACGTCGATGGTGCCCTCGCCCACGGGCAGGATCCGCGGCCGGTCGGAGCCGGGGCTCACCTCGAACAGGCGGCTCTTGGCCAGGTCGGCGGCGTAGACGTGGCCGGTGAAGGGGTTGACGGCCAGTCCGGCGGGCCAGCTGCCCTCGACGGTGACGCGCTTGCGCTCGGCGTGCGTGCGCAGGTCGAACGCGACGATGCTGCCCTCCTCCAGGGCGGTGCACCAGACCAGACCGCGCGGGATGTCGACGGCGACGTCCCGGGTGTGCTGCACGCCGGGCACCGTCGCCAGGTGCTGGCCGGTGCGCTGGCTGTAGACGGCGAGGGCGTTGTTCAGGGTGGCGGCGACCCACACGGTGTCGTGGACGTCGTCCACGGCGATGCCGTAGACGGCCTCCAGGGTGCCGGTGGCCTCGTCGGTGACCGGCGGGGTGTAGGAGGCCAGCGTCTTGAGCGTCCTCGGGTCCACCTTGAGCAGCTGGGACTGGGTGACCGGCGGGTAGCCGATGGAGCTGGTCACCCACAGCGCGTTGTGGCGGGTGGAGTGGGCCACCTGGTAGAGGCCCTGGGCGAGTTCGGCGGACGTCACGGCGTAGGTCGTCTCCTTGGTGCGGTTGCGGGTGCGGTCGCGGGCCTGGTCGGGGGTGGCGGCGGCGGCCGTACCGGCCGTGCCGAGCACGCCGCCCGCGGCGATCGCCGCGCCGAGCACGGTGCGGCGCTGTATCGGGTTGCGGGAACCGGACATGGTGTTTCCTCCAGGGATCGGGGCGGCGCGGGGCCGGGTGGGTCGGGGCGGGGATCCGGGACCGGGCCGGGCCGGGTCGGGTCGGGGCCGGGGTCCGGGGATCGGGTCGGGTCAGGTCAGGGCCGGGGGTCCCGGGTCCGGACCTGGTCCGGGGACGCGGGCCGGGGCGGGGGCGCGTCGAGCCGGTGCAGGCAGTCGGCGTACGGGGCCGGGCCGTACGCGGTGCTCCAGCCGGGCGGGACGGGCAGCCAGCGCGGCCACAGCGAGCGGCGGCCGGCCGGTCCGGCGAGGACCAGGTGGCCGGGCTCGCCGGGTGCGGCCGCGTCGGACGGGCCCAGCTGATCGAACGGGTCGAAGGGCGAGGTCATCCGTCCAGCTCCTTCAGCCGGGCCCGCGAGCGTGGCGGCGATCTCGTCCAGCGGCCCCGGCCGGGTCATCTCCGGGTGCAGGCAGTCCAGCCGGTGCTCGTCGAGGGTGCCGGTGAGGTACGGCGCCCAGGCCCGCGGTGAGCCAGTGCTCGGCGCGCGGCGCGGCGGCCGTGAAGAACAGCAGGTCGCCGTCGAAGGCGCGGTGCCGCTGGGTGCGCATCAGGCGGGCGTTGTTGGTGACGATGCCGACGACGGCGTCCAGGACCCGTTCGGGCAGGGCCGCCAGCGCGCTGCCCTCGCGGCGCAGCACCGTCAGGACCTCCTGCCGGGTCAGCCCGGTGCCGCCCTCGTACCCGGCCATGCGCAGCAGGGCGTTGAGGGCGTCGGCCTCGGTCGGTCCGGCCAGGTCGCGCCACTGGTCGGAGGGGTAGGCGTCCATCAGGGCGAGCAGTTCCACGCGTTCGCCCGCCTGCTGGAGGTGGACGGCGACGGTGTGGGCGACGACGCCGCCCACGGACCAGCCGAGCAGCCGGTAGGGGCCGTGCGGCTGGACGGTGCGCAGCTGCTCGGCGTAGTCGGCGGCCATCTCGTCCATGGTGGCGGGCAGGTCCTCGCCCGGTCGCAGTCCGCGGGCCTGGAGGCCGTGCACGGGCTGGTCGGGGCCGAGCCGGGAGAGCAGGCCCGAGTAGCACCAGCTGATGCCGCCGGCCGGGTGGAACACGAACAGGGGGGTGCGCCGGCCCGTGGCGCGCAGCGGCAGCAGCACGTCGAGCGCGGTGTCCTCGCCGTCGCCTTCGGTGAGCCGGTCGGCGAGGGCGGCGGGCGTGGGCGCCCGGAAGAGGGTGCCGAGCGGGGCGGTGGTGCCGAGCATGTCGCGGATGCGGGACATCAGGCGGGCGGCGAGCAGGGAGGTGCCGCCCAGGTCGAAGAAGGCGTCGTCGACGCCGACCCGGTCGACGCCGAGGACCTCGGCGAACAGGCGGGTCAGCAGTTCCTCGGTGGGGTTGCGCGGCGGGCGTCCGCCGGTGCCCGCCGCGGTGGCGGGAGCGGGCAGCGCGGTGCGGTCCAGCTTGCCGTTGGGGCTGAGCGGGAAGTCGTCGAGGACGACGAAGGCGGAGGGGACCATGTAGTCGGGCAGGGCGGCGGCGAGGCGGGCGCGCAGGGCGTCCGGGTCGGGGGCGTCGCCGGTGACGTAGGCGACGAGCCGCTGGTCGCCGGGGCGGTCCTCGCGCAGCAGGACGGTGGCGGCGGTGATGCCGTCGGCGGCGGTGAGGTGAGACTCGATCTCGCCGGGTTCCAGGCGCTGGCCGCGCAGTTTGACCTGGTGGTCGGTGCGGCCGAGGTAGACGGCCTCGCCGTCGGGGGTCCAGCGGGCCAGGTCGCCGGTGCGGTACATGCGCGCCCCGGCGGGGCCGTACGGGTCGGCGACGAACCGGGTGGCGGTCAGAGCGGGGCGGCCGAGGTAGCCGTCGGCGAGCTGGGCGCCCGCGAGGTACAGCTCGCCCGCGACGCCGGGCGGGCAGGGCTTCAGGGCCGCGTCGAGGACGTACAGGCGGGTGTTCCAGACGGGGCGGCCGATGGGCACGGGGCCGGTGGCGCCGGGGACGCAGGTGTGGTGGCTGACGTCGACGGCGGCCTCGGTGGGGCCGTAGAGGTTGTGCAGGGCCGCGGCGGGCAGCACGCGGTGGAAGTGGTGGGCGGTCTCGCGGGGCAGGGCCTCGCCGCTGGCGAAGACGTGCCGCAGTCCGGTGCAGCGGGCGGCGTCGGGTTCGGCGAGGAACACCTGGAGCATGGAGGGCACGAAGTGGCAGACGGTGACGCCCTGTTCGCGGATGACCCGGGCCAGGTAGGCGGGGTCCTTGTGGCCCTCCGGGTCGGCGAGGACGAGGGTGGCGCCCTCGCGGAACGCCCAGAAGAACTCCCATACGGACACGTCGAACCCGGAGGGTGTCTTCTGCAGGACGCGGTCGCCGGGCACCAGCGGGTAGGTGTGCTGCATCCAGCGCAGGCGGTTGTCGATCGCGGAGTGCGGGACGACGACGCCCTTGGGCAGGCCGGTGGAGCCGGAGGTGTGGATGACGTAGGCGGGGTGCTGCGGGGTGAGGGCGCGCGGCGGGTCGACGGCCGGGAGGTGGCCGAGGCCGGTGCGGTCCAGCAGGACGCGGTGGTGGCCGGTGGCGGGCAGCCGGTCCGCGGTGGCCGTGTCGGTGACGACGCAGACCGGGTCGCCGTCGTCGAGCAGATGGCGGAGCCGGTCGGCCGGGTAGCCGGGGTCGAGCGGGAGATAGGCGGCGCCCGCCTTGAGGACGGCGAGCAGGGCGGTGATCAGCTCGGCGGAGCGGGGCAGGGCGACGCCGACGAGGGTGCCGGGTCCTGCTCCGCGGCTGATCAGGTGGTGGGCGAGCCGGTTGGCCCGGGTGGTGAGTTCGGCGTAGCTGAGGGTGCGGTCGCCGTGGACGAGGGCGGGCGCGTCGGGGGTGCGGCGGGCCTGGGCCTCGATGGGGCCGATGAGGGTGGTGGGCGGGAGGTCGCGGGCGGTGGCGTTGAACTCGGTGACCACCTGGTGGTGTTCGGCATCGGTGGCGACGCCGAGCGCGGCGAGCGGCGTGGTGGGGCGGTGGCCGGTGAGCCGGGTGAGCAGGGCGAGGAACCGGTCCTGGTGGGCGGTGAGTTCGGCTCGGGTGTAGAGGGCGGGGTTGGCGTCGTGGTCGACGCGCAGACCGCGGCCGTCGGCGCGGTCGTAGACGTTGACGGTGAGGTCGTCGACGGGTCCCGCGGAGAGATTGTGCGGGACGGCGGTGGCCCCGGCGAAGGTGAGGTCGTAGTCGAAGGGCATGACGTTGACCAGCGGGCCGACGAGCGGGCGGCTCTCGCCGAGCAGGCCCAGGTCGCGGCGGATGTCCTCGAAGCGGTAGCGCTGGTGGCGGCGGGCGGCCCGGATGCCGAGGACCACCTGGCGGGTCAGCTCGGCGAGGGTGTCGGCGGGCCGGACGGTGAGGCGCAGCGGCAGGACGTTCATCACCATGCCGGGCACCCGCAGGGCGACGGAGCCCATCCGGCCCATCAGGGGCAGGCCGAGGACGACGTCGTCGCGGCCGGTGGCCCGGGAGACGTACAGGGCCTGTGCGACGACGATCAACTCGGCCCAGGTCGCCTTGAGTTCGCCCGCCAGCTCGCGCAGGGAGGCGGTGGTCGCGTCCGGGACGCGGGCGGTGGCCCGCAGGAAGGTGTGGGAGGGCAGCGCGCTGCGGCCGGCCAGGGTGGGGGCCTCGGGCCGGTCGGCGAGGAGCTGGTTCCAGTGGGCGCGGTCGCGTTCGTACTGTTCGCCGGCGCGGTAGGCGAGGTCGTCGCGGACGAGGTCGTCGAGACGGCCGAAGGGGCTGTCGGCCGGGGGCAGTCCCGCGGCGAGCGCGGTGTAGATCTCGGCGGTGCGGCGGGCGACCAGGGAGTAGCCGAAGCCGTCCAGGGCGAGGTGGTGGACGCGCTGGTGCCACAGCCAGCGGTGCTCGCCGAGGCGGAGCAGGGCGTGCCGGAACAGCGGCCCGGTGGTGAGGTCGAAGGGCCGGGCGAGGTCGTCGTCGGCCCAGGCGCGGGCGGCGGCGACCGGGTCGGGGGCGTCGCGCAGGTCGGCGGTGTACAGCGGGAAGCCGTCCCCGGGCGGGGGCACCGGGCAGCGGAACTGCCGTGGCCCGTCCGGCGTATCGGCGACCCGCACGCGCAGAACCTCCGCCTCGCGCGCCGTGCGGTACAGGGCCTGGGCGAACAGGTCGGGACGGAGGTCGCCGTGGATCTCCAGGTGTTCGGCGGTGTTCAGCGCGGGACTGTCCGGGTCCAGGGCCTGGGCGTACCACATGCCGCTCTGGGCGGCGGTGAGGGGGAGGCCGGGGACGGCGGGGGCCAGCGCGGCGGCGGGCGTGGCTTCGGGGGCGCGCCCGGCCTCGGGCGCGGGCGCGGGGCCGGCCTCGGGCGCGGAGCCGGCCGAGGGGGCAGGCGCAGGCGCGCTTCCGGGCGCGGGCACACGCCCGGCCTCGGGCGCGGGCGCGGCTTCGGGGGCGGGCGCGGGCCCGGCCGAGGTTGCGGCCGCAGGCGCGCTCTCAGGCGTGGCCACACGCCCGGCCTCGGAGGCAGGACCGGCCTCGGGCGCAGACGCGGGTCCGGCCGAGGGGACGGGAACGGGCCCGGCCTCGGGCGCGGACGCGGCCTTGGAGGCGGGCGCAGGCCCGGACTCCGGCACGGCCCCGGCCGAAGGGGCGGCCGCAGGCGCGAGCGCACGCCCGGCCTCGGGCGCAGGCCCGGCCTCGGGCGCAGACGCGGGCCCGGCCGAGGTTGCGGCCGCAGGCGCGCTTTCAGGCGCGGGCGCACGCCCGACCTCGGGCGCGGGCCCAGCCTCGGGGGCGCGCCCGGCCCCGGGGGCAGGTCCGGCCTCGGGTACACGTCCCGCATCGGGCGCGGGCCCGGCTGTGGTCTCGGGGGCGTGCCCGGCCTCGGGGGCGGTGGTCATTCGCGGGCTCCCAGGAGCGGGGCCCATGCCTCGATGGCGGGGCGGGTGGCGAGGTCGACGAAGGAGATGTCGGCGGCGTGGTCGCGGCGCCAGCGTTCGACGAGGGTCATCAGCCGTACGGAATCCAGGCCGTGGTCGGCCAGGTTCTCGTCGACGGGGATGTCCTCGGGGTCCTCCCCCAGGACGTCCGCGACGTCCTCGCGGATGCGTCGCACGGTCAGGGTCATGGCCGGTCCCCCAGGTCGAAGACGGTGTCGGCGGTGGTGACGCGGGCGCAGGCGCGGGCGGCCCAGCGCAGCGCGTCCAGGTGTTCGCGCGGCCCGAAGTCGGCGACCGCGTCGGCGACGACGAACGCCTGCACATCGCGCATCCAGGCGTCGCAGGCGGTCATGTTGACGCCGAGGTGGGCGTAGACGCCGGTGATGACGAGCTGGTCGCGGCCCCGCTCGGTGAGGAGGGCGGCCAGGTCGGTGCGGACGAAGGCGCTGTACTTCCACTTGGTGAGCACGGTGTCGCCGTCCCGCGGGGCGACCTCGGCGGCGATGGCCTCGGCGTGGACGTCGTCGGGCAGCCCGGGTCCCCAGAAGTCCATCTGGAGGCCGCGCAGTTCGGGGCTCTGGCCGCCGGTCTGCGCGGAGTAGACGACGGGGATGCCGAGGGCGCGGGCCCGGTCAGCCAGGCGGGCGGTTGCGGCGAGCAGTCCGGTGAGGGGCTGGGCGCCGGGGGTGAACGCGGACAGGAAGTGGTTCTGCAGGTCGTGCACGAGGAGCACGGCCCGGTCCGGGTCGACGGTCCAGTCCACCCGGTTGGCGGGCAGGTCGGCGCCGGACGGCAGGTCGTACGGCGCGATGGAGGGAAGTCCCATGGTGAGATCGCCTAGTCGTGGGGGCCGTGGGGGCCGTGGGGGGCGCTGGCGGAGTCGGCGGCGGTCGTGCGCAGGTCCCTCTTGCTGACCTTGCCGACGCCGGTGTGCGGGAAGGCGTCGACGAACTCGACGCGGTCGGGCACCTTGTAGGCGGCCAGTCCCCGTTCGCGCACGAACCGCCGCAGGGCGGCGGCCCGCAGCTCGGCGCCGCGGCGCAGGATGACGTAGGCGCAGCTGCGTTCGCCGAGGTAGTCGTCGGGGACGGCGACGACGGAGACGTCGTGGACCGCCGGGTGGCCGAGGATGACGTTCTCGACCTCCTCGGCGGCGATCTTCTCGCCGCCGCGGTTGATCTGGTCCTTGCTGCGTCCTTCGACGACGAGGTGGCCGCTGCCGGTCAGCCGGACGAGGTCGCCGGTGCGGTAGAAGCCGTCCGCGGTGAAGGAGCGCGCGTTGTGCTCGGGGGCCCGCCAGTAGCCGCGGATGGTGTACGGGCCGCGGGTGAGCAGGTGTCCGGTCTCGCCGGGGGCGACGTCGCGGTCGTCGTCGTCGACGACGCGGATCTCGTCGTCCGGGCAGATGGGCCGGCCCTGGGTGGTGACGACGGTCTCCTCGTCGTCGTCCAGCCGGGTGTAGTTGACCAGTCCTTCGGCCATGCCGAAGACCTGTTGCAGGGCGCAGCCGAGGGCGGGCCGGACGCGGCGGGCGGCGGCCTCGCTGAACTTGGCGCCGCCCACCAGCAGTACCCGCAGGCTGCTGAGGTCGTACGGGGTCGCGGCCGCCGCCTCGGTCCACACCAGGGCGAGCGGCGGGACGAGCCCGGTGTGGGTGACGCGTTCGCGTTCGATCAGCGGGAACGCGGTGTCCGGGTCGGGGCGCGGGCAGAGCACGACGCGGCCGCCCGCGGCCAGGGTGCCGAGCGAACCGGGCGAGCTGAGCGGGAAGTTGTGCGCGGCGGGCAGGGTGACGAGGTGGACGCTGTCCTCGTCGACGGCGCAGATCTCGTCGGAGGCGCGCACCGAGTAGAGGTAGTCGTCGTGGGTGCGCGGGATGAGTTTGGGTACGCCGGTGCTGCCGCCGGAGAGCTGGAGGAAGGCGAGGTCGCCGGGCGCGGGCTCGTCGTGCGGGACGGGTTCGCGCGGCACCTCGGCCAGCGGGGTGTGCTCTCCGGGGTCACCGACGACGAACACGTGCCGCAGTGTGGGGGCGTTGGCGCGGACCCGGGTGGCCAGGTCGCGGTAGTCGTAGCCCTCGTGGACGTCGGCGACGACGTAGGCGACGGCCTCGCTGAGCACGCAGAAGTGGGTGATCTCGGTGTCGCGGTGGGCGGGCAGCGCGAAGACGGGCAGCGCGCCGATCCGGAAGAGCGCGAAGAGCACCTCGAAGAACTCGGCGACGTTGGGCAGTTGGAGCACGACGCGGTCGCCCCGGCCGATGCCGGCGGCGAGCAGTCCGGCGGCCGTCCGGTCGGCGCGGCGGTCGAGTTCGGCGTAGGACCAGCGGCGTCCGGCGCCGGCCGGGTCGACGACGGCGGTGCGGTCGGGGTGGCGGGCGGCGCGGGCGCGCAGCATCTGCCCGAAGGTCTCGCCGCGCCAGTAGCCGGCGGCGCGGTAGCGCTCGGCGTACGCGGCGGGCCAGGTGGGGGCGTCGGGCGCGGCGGCGGCTCCGGCGGGGGCCGGTGCGGTCTCCGGTGCGGTGTGCGGGGCCGGTGCGGTCACAGTGCTGCTCCCACGGCGTCCAGGAACGTACGGAACTTGGCGCCGGTCTCGGCGGTCTCGGCGGCGGGGTCGGAGTCGGCGACGACCCCCGCGCCGGCGTACAGGCGCAGGTCCTGGCCGCGGGTCTCGGCGCAGCGGATGGTGACCACCCACTCGCCGTCGCCCGCGGCGTCGCCCCAGCCGACGATGCCGGTGTACAGGCCCCGGTCGAAGGGCTCCAGCTCGCCGATGACCCGGCGGGCGTGGGCGGTCGGGGCGCCGCAGACGGCGGGGGTGGGGTGCACGGCGCAGGCCAGGTCCAGCGCGGTGGCGGCCGGGTCGGCGAGGGTGCCGGTGAGGGTGGTCGACAGGTGCCACATCGCGGCGGTCTTCACCAGGGTGGGCCGCGGCGGTACGTGCAGGGCGGCGCAGTACGGGGCGAGGGCGGCGCGCATGGCGTCCACGACGACGGCGTGCTCGTGCAGGTCCTTGGCGGACCTGAGCAGCGCGGCGGCGCGCTGCACGTCCTCGGCGAGGTCCGCGCTGCGCGGGGCGGAGCCGGCCAGCGGGTTGGCCACCAGGGCGGTGCCGCGCCGGGAGACGAGGAGTTCGGGGCTGGCGCCGAGCAGGGTGCCGCCGGTGGCGGTGGGCACGGCGAAGGTGTAGCCGTGGGGGTCGCGGCGGGCCAGGCGCTGGAGCATCGCGGGCAGGCCGGGCGTCCGGTCGGCGGTGAGGTCCAGGGCGCGGGCGAGGACGACCTTGCCGAACTCGCCGTCCCGCATGCGCCGTACGGCGGCGGCGACGGCCTCGGCGTACCGCTCGGGCTCGGGCACGGGCCGCAGGGTCCAGGCGACGGGTTCGGGCGGGGGCGCGGGCAGGGCGATCAGCGGGTCGGCGGCGAGGGCCGGGGCGCGGTGCAGCGCGGCGGGCACGACGAGTGCGGCGGGCGCGGTCCGGTCGAAGGGGATGGCGCCGATCACCACGGGGTCGGCCGCTCCCCGGGCGGCGGCGGTGCCGAGGGCTTCCCGTACGCGGTCGGTCAGCGGCCTCTCGTCGTGCGCGACCCGGGTGTGCGTGCCCTCGGCGAGGAGGGTGCGGGTCGGGGAGGCGAAGAAGCGGTGGGCGCCGGGCCGGTAGGCGTCGAGGAGAGCGGTCGCCACGCCGACGGCACCGGCTGCGGTCTCGCCCCTGACGAGCGTCTCGTGGACCGTGGTCACGTTGGTTCTCCGGGTTCTCCGGTACCGGGGTACCGGGGGGAAGAGGTGCGGCCGGTGCGGGGTGCGGACTGCGGGATGCGGGATGCGGGATGCGGAAGTGCGTACGGCGGCCGGGGGCGCGCGGACGGGTCGACATGTCGACCCCGGGTGCCGGGGGCGGCGCCGGGCGCCGGGCTCGTCCGCCGGACGGCCCGGCGAGTGGCCCGGCGGGAAGCGTAATGAGAGTGCGGGCGCCGGGGCCCGCGGGCTGACAGCGCCTGACAGGCGGGGCGCGGGTCACGGCCCCGTTCGGCCAAGGAATGGCAAAGGGCTCAACCCGGGGTGGCGGGGCGCGGGTCCGGGCGGGCGGGGACCCGGCCCGAGGGCGGGGGCGTCCTCGGGCCGGGGGCTCAGGGGACCGGAGGCTCAGCGGGCCGGGGGCCCCGGTGGGCCGGAGGCTCAGTGAGCCGCGCGACCGCCGGCCGCCGCGTCGGCGCGGGCCTTCTCGTCGATGCGGCGCTTGGCGTCCTTCCAGTCGATCGGGAGGCCGGTGACGGGCACCTCCCAGAAGATGAACGTCGAGCGGCGCATGGTGGAGCGCACATTGCCCATGACGCCCTTGTGCGGTTCGGTCCTGGCGTACGTGTACAGCGCCTCGCGGCTCTCCCACGCGCTCAGGGTGAAGAAGGTCCTCTTGAACGGCTGGGCCTCCAGGGACGCCCCGAGCGCTCCGGGCGCCTTGCGCACCTGACCCCAGGCGGCGAGGGACTTCCAGAAGAAGCGGGGGACGTCCTTCAGGGACCGCACCTCGAAGCGGGAGGCCATGACGAAGGCGGTGGTGTCGGGCCGGGCCGGGTTCGGCGTGACCCAGGGAAGAGTGGGCACGGTAGTCTCGCCTCCACGGTTGGTGAGTGACACTATCCATCTTAGACAGTGGCACTACCCAATTGCCAGTGGGAGAGCGGAGAAGCTGATGCGGATCTCGGAACTCAGTCGTCGCAGCGGGGTGCCCAACGCCACGATCAAGTACTACCTGCGCGAGGGCCTGCTGCCGCCGGGCCGGGCGACCGCCGCGACCCAGGCCGAGTACGACGCCACCCACCTCAGGCGGCTGCGCCTGGTCAGGGCGCTGATCGGGGTGCGCGGACTGTCCGTCGCCGCCGCCCGGCAGGTGCTGGACACCGTCTCCGAGCACCAGAGCGACGTGCACGAGGTGCTCGGTCTGGCCGTCGGCATAGACCCCTCCGGCAGCGGCGCGCCCGGCGGCCCCGAGGAGGGCCCGGCCGCCGAGGACTGCCACGAGGCGGCCGCCCTGCTCGACGCGCTGGGCTGGTGCGTCTCCGCGTACAACCCCGCCCGGCGCGTCATCGACCAGACCCTGAGCACCCTGCGCTCACTGGGCATGGAGTACGACTGGCGGCACCTGCTCCCCTACGCCGAGCTGGCCGCCCGCGCCGCCCGCCTGGACCTGGACGAACTCCAGGCGTTCGAGGACCCGTTGGAGAAGGCGGAGCGCGCGGTGCTGCTGACGTTCCTGCTGGAGCCCGCCCTGATGGCGCTGCGCCGTCTCGCGCAGGAGGCCGAGTCGGAGCTGCGGCACGGCGAGAGCGCGGCCGGCGAGGACACGATCTGCGCCGGACCCGTCGAAAGCGCCGCGGCGGCGGGCGGGCGTGAGTGAGGGCTACTCATGTCCGCCCCGTGCGCACGCCCGCCCCGGCACACCGCGCCCCCTCCCCCGCGCCGCCGCGGCGCCGGAAGGTGAGTGGCCGCGACTCAGGCCCGCGCAATGCCCCGCGTGTTCTTCTCGTGTGCGGAATTCAGTACACCGCGCACGGGAGGCAGGAGAATGCAGTTCCGGATTCTGGGCCCGCCCGATCTCTACGACGAGAACGGCGACCGGAGCGTGCCCCTGAACGCCCCGAAGACTCGGCTGCTGATCGGCGCTCTGCTCGCCCAGCCGAATTTCCCCGTCCCCCGTTCCCTGCTGATCAGGGAACTCTGGGGCGCCACTCCCCCGCGCCAGGCCGCCCATACCCTCAACGCCCATGTCTCCACGCTCAGGAAATCGCTGCTGCGACTGGAACCGGAAGGCGCCGAAGGGCAGCGGCTGAGCGCCCGCGAGGCGGGCTACGCGCTGCGCGCCGCCCCCGCCGAGACCGACGCGGGACGCTTCCGCGAGGCCGTGACGGCGGCCCGCCGCACCGCCGAGCGCGACCCCGGGACCGCCTGTACGGTTCTGGGCGCGGCCCTCGCGCTGTGGCGCGGTGACGTCCTGGGCGGCGGCACCCGCGGCCCGGTCTGCACCCCGCTGGCGGCCCGCCTGGAACGCGAGCGCCAGGAGGCTCTGGAGATCTACTTCGACTGCGCGCTGCGCACCGGGCGCCACCAGCAGGTGGTGCCCGAGCTGGAGGCGGCCGTCGCCGCCCACCCGCTGCGCGAACGCTTCCACGACCAGCTCATGCTGGCCCTGTGCCGGTGCGGGCGCGGCCCGGAGGCGATCGGTGTCTACCGGCGCGCCCGGCGCCGGCTGGCCGCCGTCGGCGGCGCCGCCGCCACGCCGCTGCTGACGGCCCGCCTCGAGCAGATCAGCGTCTGCTCCCCCGTCCTCACCGACCCGGGCGCCGCCGCGCCGGAGAGCGCCGTCCCGCGTCCCGGCACGGGCGCCGCCGAGGAGCCCGAGGAGCCCTCGGCGCTCTCGGTGGCGGGCTATCTGACCCAGCTGCTCAGCGGCCGGGTCCTCGCCTCCTGATCCCGCCGCGCACCTCGCACACGCACGAAGCGCGCCCCCCGCCACAGGCGGAGGGCGCGCTTTGCGTCACGGAACGCTCAGAGTTCGGAGATGAGCTGGCGCGCCGCCTCCATTCCGGAGGAATAACCGGCCTCGTGCGAACCGATCTGGTCCACGCCGTGCCGCTTGGCGTGGAAGTAGGAGCCGCACAGCTTCACACGGCTTCCCACATTCACGTCGTAGATGCTCTTCTGCATGTCACGGACGTGAATGTCGATGATCGGGTGGGTGTACGGGAATTCGGCGATGACCGTCTCCGGGTCGACGTCCCGCGGATAGTCGAGGGTGACGAAGTAGTCCTTCTCGGAGGTGAATCCGTGGAGCTTGTTCATGTAATAGGCGACATAGGTGCGGGCCTCGCCGTCCACGTCGACCTTGCCGTAGTTCCACGCCTGCCAGCGCTCCCGGTCGGCTGGCATCACGGACGGGTCGGTGTGCAGCACGACCGAGGAGCCGTTGTAGCGGACCTTGGAGAGCACCTCGCGCTGGTGGTCACTGGCGTTGTCCAGCAGGGCCAGCGCCTCGTCGGCGTGGGCGCCGACCACCACGTAGTCGTAGCGCTCGCTGCCGCGCGCGGTGGTCACCGTGACCCCGTCGTCCTCCTGGTGGATCGCGGTGACCGGGTCGCCGCTGCGGATCTCGGGGCCGATGGCGGCCAGCGCCTTGCGGACGTAGGAGATGGAACCGCCGCCGACGGTGCGCCAGTCCACCTGGCGCCCGCCCAGGCCGCCCTCGTCGTGGCCCATGAAGAAGGCGATGGCGGTGCTGGCCGGCATCTCCCAGATCAGCTCGGCCGGGATGGACCAGACGGCGGAGCACAGCAGGATGACGTAGGAGTTGCGGAACGCCTGGCTGTAGCCGCCCCGGTCCAGGTACTCGCCGAGCGGGATGTCGGCCTTCTTGCGGACGAAGTCCTTGCGGCCCTCGGTGTGGAAGCGGCGGGCCTCGCGCCAGATGGTCAGGAACTCCTCCGTGTAGCGCTCGGCCACCTCCTCCTCGGTCAGGGCGAGTTCGGCGGTGCCGTACTCCAGGCCCGAGTCCAGGTCGAAGAAGTTGAAGGCGCCCTGGTGCTCGACCGCCTCGACGCCCAGCTCGTCGAAGAACTCGCACAGGTTGGTGTACGCGGGCCGGTTGAAGACGACGAAGGCCGTGTCGATGCCGAGCGTGCGGCCGTCGTCCTCCACCTCCACCGTGTTGGCGTGGCCGCCGAGGCGGTCCTCCCGCTCGTAGATCGTGATCTGGGCGCGCTCGCGCAGGTGGTAGGCGGCGGAGATACCGGAGACTCCCGCACCGACGATGGCGACACGCGGGGTGGTGGGTTGCGTCATGGTGATGTCCTTCATGCGGTGGTCAGGGCGGTCAGCGAGAGGTCGGACAGGTCGGTGCGGCGCAGGGCCCCGGGCCGGCCGTGCTCGGTGGCGACGGCGACGACGTGCCGGGGCCCGGCGTGGATCAGGTCGAACCACCAGCGGGCGTCCGCGCCCGGCTGCCGCGGGTCGCGTACGGCGATGCGGTCCCCCGGCCCGCGGACGACGCCGAAGCTCGCCAGGTCCCGGGTGAGCCCGGTGCCCAGCGCCTTCAGATACGCCTCCTTGAGCACCCACAGCTCGCTCGCCAGGGCGGCGCGCGCGCCGGGCGCGGCCCCGGCGAGCCGGGCCCGCTCCTCGGGGCCGAGCCGCCGGGCCAGGTGGCAGGTCAGCTCCGGGGAGGCGGTGACCGGGGCGACGTCCACACCGCAGCCGCGTCCCCGGGTGACGACGCAGGCGATGAGTCCGTCGTGGTGCGAGAGGTTGAACCGGACGCCGTCGGTGGCCGGTTCGGGCTCGGGCCGCCCGTGGGCGCCGTGCGTGAAGCGCCAGCGGTCCACGGGCCGGCCGGTGCGGGCGGTGAGCGCGTAGCGGCACAGCAGCCGCCCGCCGAGGTAGCGGCGGCGCGCGCCCTCGGTGCGCCGCCGGTCCAGCGCGGCCCGCTCCTCGGCGGTCAGCAGGCGGGGACCGCCGAGCGCGGCGGCGAAGGAGGCCACGGCCGGTTCGGGCAGCAGCCACAGGAACGCCCGGTCGTCACTGCGGATCACGCGACACCTCCCTGGTGGACGGACGACGGTTCAGCGGCGGGCGGCGGACTCGTCGGTGAGCCGCTTGGCGAGCGGGAACTGCCAGTACGAGAAGAGCCGGTTGTCCTGGTGCAGGCCGCGCAGCACCTCCATCACCTCGTCGACGACCGCCTGCGAGGTGACCTGCTCGTGCGGGAACAGCTGGCGGCGGATCCGCTCCAGCTGGAGCAGCAGCAGGGACGCGCTGGGCAGCGGCGCCTCCACGGCGTCGGCGGAGTGGACATGGGTGAGCACGCAGGCCGCCGCGGCGTGCACCAGGCAGTACTCCTTGGCCAGTTCGAACAGCTCGGGCGACTGCGCGTAGTCCTTGCCCAGTTCGGCCTTCAGGGCGGCGGCGCGCTCGCGCAGCGGCCCGGCCCGGCCGGTCAGTTCCCCGGCGAGGTCCGCGGCGGCACGCAGCCGCTCGGCCTCGGTGCTCGCGGCGCCCTCGGCCCGGTCCGCCAGGGCGCGCAGCCGGGCGATCCCGTCGGGCGCGGCCAGCACCGCGTCGTCCAGGCCGCGGCTGAACAGCTCCTGCTTGACCGGCTCGTACACCGGCAGCTCCCGGTCCAGGCCGTAGAGCACGGCGGCGCGCTCGGCGGCGGCCTCGCGCACCCCCTCGCCGGGCTCGGCGGCCCTGTCGAGCAGACCGGCGAGCTGGTGGCCGAGGTTGCGCAGGTTCACCACGGTGTTGCCGTCGGCGATGTCCGTGATCAGGATGTCGCGGACCATCTTCTGGTGCATGCCGTAGTGCGGGTGGTCGCGCAGGAAGGTGCGCGCGCCCAGGACGACGGTCAGCTGGGACATCGTCTTCTGGAGCAGCGTCGGCACCTGGTACTTGACCACCGACGACCAGACGCTGATCTGCTCGGGCGCGGCCTGGAGGGCGCGGGCGGCGCCGAGGACCATCGCGTCGGCGATCATCAGGTCGGCGAACGCCTCGGTGAGCTGGCGCCGGGTGTAGGGCACATCGCTGATCCGGTCGCCGAACAGCACCCGGCGCTCGGCGAAGTCGAGGGCGAGCCGCAGGCTGGTGTCGACGGCGGACAGCGCCAGGTGCATCAGCACCACCCGCGCGGTCTGGCTGGTCTTGAGCGCGATCTCCAGGCCCTGGCCCTCGCGCCCGATCATCGCCGAGTCGGGGACGAACGCGCCGTCCAGGCGGACCCCGCTCAGGTCCAGGGCGCGGGTGCCGTACAGGTCCTCGAAGGGCAGGTCGGCCACCGTGCCGGGCTCGGCCCGCCACTTGTCCAGGACGAACAGCGAGTAGGCGGCCGGGCCGGGGCGCTTGCCGGTGCGGGCGAAGACGACCATCTTGTCGGCGACGGTGGCGTTGCCGATCGGCCACTTCTCACCGGTGAGCAGCCAGCCGCCCTCGGTCCGTTCGGCCAGCACCTCGTTGGCGACCAGGTCGCTGCCGTGGACGCGCTCGGACAGGCCCCAGGAGACCGAGCTGCCGCGCTTCATGTCCTCGATCAGCGCGCCCTTCTGCTCGGGCGTGCCCAGGATCCAGGCGGGCATGAAGCCGAGGCTGTTGAGGGCCAGGCCGACCGCGGTGGACGGGTCGCGCCGGGCGACCAGGCGCATCAGGCCCATCCCGGTCTCGACGTTGCCGGCCAGACCGCCGTCGCTCGCGGGCAGACAGCGCAGGTGCAGGCCCCAGCGGCGCAGCAGGGCGACGAACTGGTACGGGTACTCGCCGCGGACGTCGTGGTCCAGGATCTGCGCGAAGGGCATCCGGCTGTCCGCGTCGTGCGGGTCGCCCAGGTACTCCTCCAGGCTCGCGGCCAGCTCGGTCACGTCGGACTTGGGCATCTCAGGGCTCCTTACGGGGGGTGGCCAGCCGGACGGGCAGGGCGGTGAACAGCCGGTCGCCGGTGTGCAGGGCGCGGACGGCGTCCAGGGCGGGCGCCAGCAGGGCCGCGTCGCGGCGCGGGTCGGTGCCCTCGGCGCGGGCGAGGAGGTAGGCCAGGGCGGCGCCCAGCCAGCCGGTGGCGCCGGGCTCGGCGCCGTACAGGGAGCGGTCGCGGTTCGCCTGCCACAGGTGCAGGCAGCAGGCGGCGGCGTGCAGCCAGGCGTAGCGTTCGGCGGCGTCCACGAGCGCGTTCGGGTCGGCGCCGGGGCGCTGCGCGGCCCGGGTCAGCTCGCCGAGGTCCGCGACCGCCGCCACCAGGCGCGCGGCCGGCCGGGCCGCCTCGCCGAGGCCGTCGGGCAGCGCGTCGGCGGTGTCCGGCAGCCCGGCCAGGACCGGGTCCTGGCCGCGCGCGAACATGTCGAGCCGGGCCGGTTCGTACGGCGGCAGCGGCGCGTCCAGGGAGAAGACGCTGTGCACCGCGTCCTCGTCGGCGGGGGCGGTGCCCTCGGTGAGAGTGGGCAACTGGCCCGCATAGGAGCGGAGGTTGGCCAGGGTGCTCGCGTCGATCACCCGGACCACCTGGGAGTCCCGCTGGAGCTTCTGGAAGAGCCCGGCGCCGGGCGCGCCCTCGCGCAGCACGGAGCGGGTGGCGAGCACGGTGCCCGAGCGGCGGATCAGGTCGTCGGTGGCCTCGGCGACGACGTGCTTGGCGGACAGCGCCCACACGCTGAACGCCTCGGGCACCACGTGCACCCCGCGGGCCGCGCTCAGCGCGACCGCGTCGGCGGCCAGCAGCGCCGCCGCGGCGACCGACAACTCCCGCTTGGACCACGGGGACTCGACCAGCTCGGTGCGGCCGGTGCGGCGGCCGGTGGCGAAGTCGAGGGCGATGCGGACGGCGGTGTCGGCGATGCCGAGGCTGCCGGCCATGCTCATCAGCCGGACCGCCTGCTGCGCCTTGACGGCCACCTCCAGGGCCTCGCCGCGCCGGCCGACGAGCGCGTCCTCGGGCACGGGGGTGTCGTGGAAGCGCAGGGTGGCCAGGTCGATGCCGCGCATGCCGCCGGTGCGCGGCGCGGGCACCCGCTCCAGGCGGCCCTCGGGGATCCGGTCGGTCTCCAGCAGCACGGCGGAGAAGGCGCCGGGGCCGCGTTCGCCGGTGCGGGCGACGACGTAGACCGCCTCGCCGCGCAGGCCGAGGCCGACCAGCCACTTCTCGCCGGTGAGGGTGGACTCGGGGGTGAGCCGCACCTCGTTGGTGAGCAGTTCGCTGCCGTGCGCGGCCTCGGTGAGCGCGAAGGCGACGGCGCCGCCGGAGCGCAGGATCTCCGCGGCCCGCTGCTGCTGCTCGACGCTGCCGTGCAGTTGCAGGCAGGTCGCGGCGATGATGCTGAACATCGTGCCGGGCATGACGTTGACGTCCCGGCGGGCGGCGGAGCGCACCAGGGTGAGGCTGCGGTCGAAGGACTCGAACGCGCCGCCCCACTCCTTGGGCAGGTAGTTGCGGTGGAACCCGGCGCGGACCAGCTCCGCGCAGAGCTCCTCGGGGAACTCGTCGCGCTCGTCGCGGGCGACGGCGGCGGCGAAGCCGTACGGGTTGGTGTCGTCGGCGGGGTCGCCGAGGCGTTCCTCCAGCTCCTCGGGGGTGAGTGTGCTCATCGCAGCCCCACCGAGGAGCCGTGGGCGGGCGTCTCCAGCGGGACCGGCCGGTAGTCGGCGGCGGTGGCCGGGATGTGCACGCCGGCGGTGCGCAGCTGGGCGAGCCGGGTGTGGAAGGCGGCGCCGCGCATCAGGTGGTGGGCGACGTCGGCGACGCGGCGGTTGCCGGGGGTCTTCAGATAGCTGCCGGTGACCCAGTCGTTGAAGCTGCCCATGGCCGGGCCGCACCACACCTGGTAGTCCATGGCGCGGCCCTCGTCGCCGGTGACCGCCCAGCGCGAGGACATGCCCAGGTACCAGCGGAAGACGAGGGCCATCCGGCGCTTGGGGCTGCCGGCGGCGCGGGCGAGCTGCTCGGGGTCGCGGCGGGTGAAGTAGGTGACGCACTCCTGCCAGACGTCCTCCAGGGAGCGGCGGAAGATCTGCTGCTCCAGGCGGGCCCGGTCGGCGGGCGGGATGGACTCCAGGCTGTCGCAGCTCTGGTACAGCTCGTACAGGCGCTTGGCCCGCATCGGGAAGAGCGTGCCCTTCTTCAGGACCTGGAGTTCGACGCCCATCTCGAACATGTCGGCGGCCGGGGCCATCTCGCAGTCGGCGATGCCCGCCTCGGCCAGCATCTCCTTGGACTTGGCGGAGGCGCCGGACTCCAGGCAGGACTGGTTGACGGAGCCGGTCACCACATAGGCGGCGCCCATCGCGAAGGCGGCGGCGACCGCGACCGGGGTGCCCAGGCCGCCGCCCGCGCCGACACGCACCGGCACGGCGTAGCGGAACTCGCGCTGCACGCTGTCGCGCAGCCGCAGGATGGTCGGCAGCAGCGCGGGCAGCGGGCGCCGGTCGGTGTGGCCGCCGGAGTCCGCCTCGACGGTGATGTCGTCGGCGAGCGGGACGTGGTGGGCGAGCGCGGCCTGCTCGGCGGTGATCAGGCCCTGCTCCAGCAGGGCGCTGACCAGGGTGGCCGGGGCCGGGTGCATGAAGCGTTCGGCGGTCTCGGAGCGGGAGATCTTGGCGATCAGCCGGTTGTCGGCGACGACCCGTCCGTCCGGGCCGCGGCGCAGTCCGGCCAGCCGGTAGCGGACCACGTGCGGGGTGAGGTCCATGTACGCGGACGCCTCCACGCAGCGCACCCCGTGACGCAGGAACAGCTCGACGGCCTCCCGCTCCAGCCGGTCCTCGCTGGGGCTGTGGATGAGGTTGACGGCGTAGGGCAGTCCGGGGATCTCGGCGGCGAACCGGGCGAGGGTGCGCTCGATGGTCTCGGGCAGCAGTCCGGCGGCGCCGAAGGAGGCGAGGAAGCCCTCGCGGGCCAGGGCGATCACCAGGTCGGCGGAGGCGATGCCGCCGGCCATGGCGCCGGCCATGTACGGCTGGGCGACGCCGTGGGCGGTGCGGAAGGCGGCCGAGCCCAGGCGCTCGGGCGGCAGCGGTTCGGCGGCGGCGAGCAGCGGCAGTCCCTCACCCTCGGCGGAGGCGAAACCGCCGGAGACCGCGCCGATGCCCTCGGGGGTGACGGCGATGAAGCAGGGCTGCTCCAGGTCGGCCAGGACGTGGTAGATCCCGGCGGGGTCCGTGCTGGGGTACCGCTCTCCGTACCAGCGGAGAGGGGTGTCGCGAACGTCCATCGTGAAACGAAGCTCCTTGGCTGAGCGGCGGGTGCGGGCGGGGGCCTGTCGTTCGGATCGGGAGGCGGGGCCCCGGCGGCGCCGTGTCCGCCGGGGCGGGCGGGGTCCGGCGGCCGGCCGCGCGGACGGCCGGCCGCGCCGGACCCCGCGTCCGCGGCGGGGTCCGAACGGCGGGCCCCGGCGTCACCCCTCGGTGGGGCGGACCTCGATGGCCACGTCGGTCAGTTCGTAGATGCGCAGGCCCGGCTTCCACAGGTCGGCGTCGGCGATGACCAGCAGGCGGTCGTCCTCGCGGCGGATCTCCTTGACGTGCACGTCGAAGAAGAGCTCCTTGTCGTGGCGCAGGATCTGGCCGCGGTACTTCCAGGACGTCTCGACCCCGGTGGCCATGGCGAAGCGGGGCCGGGCGTAGCCCTCGGCGAGGTTCTGCTCCAGCACGTACAGGCGCAGCGCCTGGAGGACGGCCTCGACACCGAGCGAGCCGGGCATCACCGGGTCGCGGTGGAAGTGGCAGTCGAAGTACCACTCGTCGGGGCGGACGGCCCGCTTTCCGTGCAGATAGCCCTTCCCGTGCCGGCCGCCGTCGGTGACCAGGTCGACCCGGTCGACGAGGGCGAACTTCTCGCCGGGCAGATACAGGTGGCCGCCGTCCGGGTCGGTGAACGCGGGCGCGCCCTCGGGGAGTTCGATGCGGCGGACGCGGTCGGCGGCCGGCTTCTCGGACTCGATCCAGGGGGCCACGTACTGGCCGTTGTCCAGGCCGACCTGGTTGGCGAGGGCGGCGGCGTTGAAGTAGCCGAAGAGCGACTCGCCGGTGTAGAAGACCTCGCCGTCGGCGGAGAGTTCGTAGCTGAAGTTCTGCAGCACCGCGCCCTGGACGGCGCTGGTCATCAGCAGCTTCGAGTGGTGCTTGATGGTCTTGCCGCGCAGGTCGATGTCCTTGACGAGGGTGGCGCGGCCGTCGAGGTTGCGGATCGCGTACTGCTCCTCGGGGTTCTTCAGGGTGGCGCCGAGGTAGTAGCCGAGGAAGATCGCCGCCTGGAGGGAGGACTCCATGTAGACGGCGTTCGGCATGTGCGGGTGGGAGTTCTGCTCGTAGTACCAGGCGTCGGCCGGGGAGTCGTACTCGGTGACCATCTCCGAGCCGGGCGAGAGGTCGCCGCGGGTGCCCTTGAGGGACATGACGCGGTCGACGAACTGGAAGTCGCCGTTGGGGATGTAGGGGGCGCGGCTGTCGCGGTAGACCTCGAACTCGGGGCCCATCGCCATGTCGAGCAGGCCCTTGGCGGCGTGCGCCAGGTGCAGTTCGTTGATCATCGCCGGTTCGCCGGAGCGGTTGCGGCGGCCGAGGAACTCGGGGAACCCGCCGGCCTCGGGGCGGTAGGGCGAGCCCTCCTTCTCGCGGACCTGGAGGCCGAGGTTCTTCATCCGGATGACCGGCTTGTCACCGAGGTAGATCAGGACGTCGGCGATGACGGTGGCGCGCGGCAGCAGCGTCAGCTCCATCACCTCGACCTCGTAGCGGATCTCCTCGTGGGCCTGGGTGATCTGGCCGCGGACCTGGACCTCGATGGGGGTGTCCGTGACGCACTGGAAGCGGGCGTCGGGCAGGGTGAGGTGCAGGCCCTGGTGGAGCAGGTAGATCTGGAGGAGTTGGACGGCGCCCTCGGCGACCAGCGAACCGGCCAGCACGTGGTCGTCCGGGAAGTGGCAGGTGAAGTACCAGGCGTCGGGCTGGAGCTTCTTGATCGCGCTGAGCGTGCCGAGTCCGCGCGGGCCGCCCTTGCGGTCGATGACGACGTCGTCGACCATGCGCAGCTTCTCGTCGGGCAGCCGCAGCGCCGGGTTGATCCCCGGGTCCTGGGCGTGGTCGGGGCCGAAGACGTCCCCTGGCCTGCCCTGGGCGAGCAGGTCCAGGTCCTCGCGGGTGAGGTGGTTCTTGTCGGTGTACGCGAGGGGCTTGAAGTAGCCGCGGGGCAGGGCGGCGCGGGCGGCCTTCTCCTTCTCGGTCATCACCACGCCGAGCGGGGTGTCCAGTTCGGCCTGGCTGAAGAACCCGGCGCAGGCGTCGTGGAGTTCGAGGATCAGCTCGCCGTCCGCGTAGCACTTGTAGCTGAAGAAGAAGAGGGTGGTGTCGCCCTGGTGGACGAAGCGGTCGATGGAGATGTCGTAGCGCAGGGTCTGGCCCACCCGGGGCAGGTTGCCGCGGAAGATCAGGGTGCTGTCGAGCAGCCGGTAGACGCGCTCGCCCTTGTTGCGGAAGTCGATGCCGAGGTAGCTGACCAGCAGCAGGTCGCACTGGCCCGCCTCGACGGTGACGGCCGGCGGGACCCCGCCGTCCACCGCGTACCAGGCGTCCTCGGGGACGTCGTACTCGGTGGTGATGGTGGCGGGCTTGAACTCGCCGGTGGTGCCCTCGATCGCGGTGACGCGGCTGACGAAGTGGTACGGCGGCGCGGGCAGCCGGACGCGCTTGCCGTAGCCGTCGATCACGCCGAACTCCGGTCCGAAGACCTTGGCGACCGAGCCGACCGCGAACTCCAGCAGGTCCTTCTCGTCCCAGATGACGCCTTCCTTGACCTCCCGGGCGGGCTCGGCGGGCTCGGCGGGAGCGGCCTGCGCGGGGGCGGGCGCGACGGTCTGCCGCGGGGCGGGCGCGGGCGGGACGGCGGGCAGTTCCGGCAGCGGCGCCGGGGCGGGCACGGCCGGGGCCTCCTGCCGGACGGTCACCTCGGGGACCGGCTGCGGCCGCGCGGCGTCCCCGTCGAGGAACGCCTCCACCCGGGAGAGGGTGGCCGACTGGAGGATGTGCTGGGTCTCCATCACCACCGAGTGGGTGGCGACCATCTGGCGGCGCATCTCGCGTACGAGGTCGGCGGCGACGGCGGCCGAGGCCGTGCCCTCCTGGTACGCGGTGGGGGCGGCCGGCGCGACGGGCCGCTGCGGCGCGGCCGGTGCCGGGGCGGACGGCTGCTGCTCCTGCGGCGGCGGTGCGGCCGGGGACGTGCCGCCGGGCGCGTGCTGTGCCCAGGGCAGGTACGTGACCGGGGTGCCGTCGAAGGCGATGACCTCGGCGTCGGCGAGGGTCGGGTCTGCGGGCATGAGTGCTGAGTCCTCCGGCGGTACGGGCTGGACGGGGTCGGGGGCGGGGGCCGGCACGGCGGCCGCGGCGTGCGGGGCGGACCCGGCGGCCGACGGGGGTGTGGCACCGGCGCGCGGGCCCGTTCCGGCCGGGCCCGGGGCGGGCGCCGGGGCGGACGGCGGTACGGCCGTTCCGGTGCCCGCGAGGCTCGCGGCGGGAGCGGCGGCGGCCGGAGGGGCGGCGTGCGCGGCGGGTGCCGGAGCGGTGAGCGAACCCACCGGAGCGGCCGGGGCCGTCGCGTGGGCCGGGGCGGCGGAGACGGCGGCCGGGACCGCGCGGGGTGCCGTGGAGGTGACGGAGACCGCGCCGGGCACGGCCGTCGCGCCGACCGCGGCCGGGACCTGCGGCGCGGCGGCGCCGGCCAGTTCGCGGGCGATCCGGGCCGGGGCCGGGTCCGCGCCGCCGACCCGGAACCGGGCGGGGCGGGCCGGACGGGCCGGGACTCGTTCGGCGGCCGGGCCGAGCAGCACGGCCAGGTCGAGGTCCAGGCCGTGGGCGGTGAGCCGGGCGGCGAGCTGGGCGATCGACTTGGTGGCGGCGACTCCGCGCCGGTCGACCGGCACCGCGACGTGCGCCGCCTCGCCCAGGGTCTCGCGGACCCAGCGCGAGCAGGTGGCGCTCGGCCCGACCTCCAGGAAGTAGCGGAAGCCGCGGTCGTGGGCGCCGCGCACCAGGCGCGGGAAGTCGATCGGGGAGCGCAGGGTGTGCGCGATGCGGCGGGCGATCTCCGCGCGGTCCAGGGCGGGCAGCGCCTCGTAGTCGTAGGCGCTGAGCAGTTCGAGGTCGCCGAAGGAACCGGTCGGGTAGTCGTTGAGCCCGGCCAGGCCCTCGGACTCGGCGTCCACCACCGGGCAGTGCATGACCGCGTTGACGGGCGAGCGCGCGGCCGGGCAGCCCAGTTCCTCGATGAGGGCGCGGCACTGGGCCGGGTCGCCGGCGACGACCAGTTCGGCGGGCGTGTTGACGTGGGTGAGGTGCACCCGGTCGTAGCGGGGCAGCGCGGCCCGTACGGTGTCCGCGTCGGTGAGCAGGACGTGGCTCGCCCACACCTGGGCGTCCGGGGTGTCCTCGGGCAGTCCCCATGCCTCGCGGACCGTGCGGCGCGGTCCGCACAGCCGGTCCTTGAAGATGGGGGTGTTGCTGATCAGCGCGTCGTCGCGGCCCTCGGGCCGCCAGCCGCCGGTGGCGAACAGCATGCTGGACTCGCCCAGGCTGTAGCCGAAGCCGCCGTGCGCGGTGATGCCGAGGATGTCGCGCACCAGGTCGGTGTAGAGGATCGCGAAGCTGGTGCCGGTGGCCAGCATGAACGGGATGTCCTCGCCGAGCCCGGCCTCCAGGGCCATCAGCTCCCGGCGGCCCGGGGCGGCCTGGCCGCGCGGGTGGAGCGCGGCGGCCCGCAGATGGCGTTCGGGCGCGTCGGCCTGGGACTCGAAGCGTTCGAGCAGTCCGGGGAAGGCGCGGAACAGGTCCTGGCCGAGGCCCGGGTAGGAGTTGAAGGCGCCCGGGTAGACCAGGGCGACCTTGCCCTCGGGGCCGATCGGGCGGGCTGCGAAGCAGCTGCCCGCCGGGGTGGTCCACTCGCCGCCCGAGGCGTGCACGGCGGGCAGGTCCCGGGCGGCCAGGGCGAGCTGGGCGCCCAGTTCGGCGCGGTCGCGGCCGACGAGCACGGCCCGCACGGTGCGGCCGGTCAGCTCCCGGGCCGCGTCGCGGGCCAGGGCGTACGGGTCGGAGCCCGCGTCGAGCAGCTCGCGGTGCCGCTCCACGGCACTGAGCAGTCCGTCGAAGGTGTCGGCGGACAGCGGCAGGACGACGGGACCGCCGGCCCGCTGCCAGTCGCCGGGCACCAGCGCGCCCCGGGTGGCCTCGGCGGAGAGCGTGAGGTGCCCGTGGGCGCCGGACGCGCCGATGAAGCCGACGGACGCGTACCGGCGCGATCCGGCCGTGCGCCGCAGCCAGGGGCGGGAGGCGTCGGGGACGTAGAGCGCGGAGGCGGCGAAGTCGTCGGCGAGCGCGGCGGCCGGACGGCGCCAGCCGCTGGTGCCGGGCACATAGCCGTGGTGCAGGCAGAGCACGGTGCGGATGAGTCCGGCCATGGTCGCCGCGCAGCCGGTGTCGCCGAGCTGCGCCTTGGCGCTGCCGAGCGCGACCCGGCCGGTGCGGCCGAGCGGGCCCGCGGACGCCTCGGGGGCGTCGGCCGCCGGGAACACCCGGGCCAGCGCGGCGATCTCGGCGCGGTCCTGGTCCGGGGTGCCGCCCGCGTGGGCCTCGATGTAGCCGATGTCGTCGGCGGTGACGCCGGCCTCGGCGAGGGCGGCCTCGGCCGCCGCCACGTAGGTGTCGGCGTCGGCCTCGGGCACCCGGCCGTCCACGGGCGGCGCGTGCCGTACGGCGACCGCGTCGATGCGGGCGTACACGGGCGCTGCGGCCTCGCCGGGCCGGGTGACGACGATCGCCCCGGCGCCCTCGCCGATCCGGCGGCCGGCCGCGCCCTCGTTGAAGGTGAGCCCGGCCTCGGCGACCACGTCGGGTCGCAGCAGCAGGTTCTCGGCGGAGCCCGCCAGGTCCACGGCGCCGACCAGGACGGCTTCGATGCCCGGGTCGAGCAGCAGCAGCCGGGCGACCTGGAGGGCCTCGGCGGTGGCGGAGCCGTCGGAGGAGACGGTGAAGGAGGGTCCGGTCAGGTTCCACAGCGAGGAGATGCGGCTCGCCATGACGTTGCCGATGTAGCTGAGCACCTCGTTGGCGACGATCGGGTCGACCACCGCGTCCCGGCCCGCCGCGGTCAGCCGGGCGAGTTCCGCCTCGTCGACCTCGATGCCGGCGCGGGCGAACTCCTGGCGCACGAAGGTGCCCAGGCCGTAGCGGGTGATCCGCAGATGGGTGGTGGGCTCCGTCTCCATGCCGACGACGACCGCGATGCGGCGCGCGGCGGGCGCGGACTCGCCCTTGGGCACGGCGCGGCTGTAACCGGCGTCGTGCAGCGCCTCGTCGGCGACCTTGATGGCCAGGGCATGCTGGAGGTTGTAGGTGCGCAGGTCGGCCGGCGGGATCCGCAGGTCCATGGGGTCGATGCCGAGCCCGTCGACGAACGCGCCGTGCGGCAGCGCGTCCGGGGAGACGCCCGCGCCGTGTTCGAGGGAGCCGCCGCGGGTCTGGTCGAGGCCGCGCCAGCGCCGCTCGGGCAGCGGACCCAGGGCGTCGCGGCCGGTGTGCACGGCGCGTTCGAAGGCGTCGACGGAGTCGAACGAGCCGAAGTGGGCGCCGAGTCCGGCGATGTCGAGCGCGGGCACGGGCGTCTCGGCGGGCGGCGCGGTGGCGGCGCTGCCGGCGCCGGCGGCCGGGTCCGCCTGGGAGAGGACGACGTGCGCGTTGGTGCCGCCGAAGCCGAAGGCGGAGACCGCCGCCCGGCGCGGCCCGGTGCCCTCGGGCCAGGCGCGGCCGGTGCGGACGAGGGCGTCCTCGCCGACCCGGCCGTCCTTGGAGCGGACGGGCTGCTCGACACCGATGGTCGGCGGGATGTGCCCCTCGCCCATGGCGAGGACGACCTTCAGCATGCTGCTGAGTCCGGCGACGGTCAGCAGATGGCCGATGTTGCCCTTCACGGACCCGATCAGCGGGATCCGGCCGGCCGCGCCGAAGAAGTCGGCGACGGACTGGGCCTCGGTGGCGTCCCCGATGGGGGTGCCCGTGGCGTGGCATTCGAGGTAGTCGATGGTGGTGGGGTCGATGCCGGCCTGCTCGTAGGCGAGCCGGTAGGAGCCGAGCTGCCCGGCGCCCTGCGGGACGAGCAGATGGCGGCCGCTGCCGTCGTTGGTCAGGCCGATGCCGTCGACCACGGCGTGGATGCGGTCGCCGTCGCGCAGCGCGTCCTCCAGCCGCCTCACGACGACCATGCCGGCGCCCTGCCCGGTGAGGATGCCGCCGGAGCGGGCGTCGAAGGGCTGGCTGAAGCCGTCGCGCGGATAGGCGTTGAGGTCGCCGAAGGAGAGGTGGATGAGGGTGGGGTCGGGGGCGCAGACACCGCCCGCGAGGACGACGTCGGCCTGCCCGGCGGCGAGGTGGTCGCAGGCCAGCTTGAGCGCGTACAGCGCGGAGGAGCAGGCCGCGTCGAGGGCGTAGCGGGGACCGCCGAGGCCGAGCGCGGCGGCGGCGACCCCGGCCGGGGAGCCGCTGACGCTCAGGTCCTCGGGGTGCAGCCGCTCGCGGTCGATGCGGTCCTCGGCGCGGGCGAGCGCGCCGAGCGCCGGGTGCCCGGCCCGGCGCAGCCCCTCCAGCACGGCCTCCTGGACGAGGGGCACGCTGACCTGGGCGGACGTCGGGGTGGGGAAGGAGTAGTTGCCGAGGACGAGGCCGGTGCGGGCCAGGATGTCGGGGCGGTCGGCGTGTCCGCTGTCGCGCAGCGCCTCCCTGGCCACGTGCAGGGACCAGTGGAAGATCCGGTCGAGTCCGGCGAGGTGCTCGGCGTCCAGCAGGTAGCCCTGCGGGTCGAAGTCGAAGTCGGTGACGAAGCCGCCGCGACGGCAGTAGATGTCGTGCTGGGGGTCCAGGTCGCGGGGCTCGGGCGGCTGGCCGAAGACCTCCTCGCCTCCCTCGCGGCGGCTGTCGGCGCCGGAGCGGAGGTTCTGCCAGAACTCGGCGGGCGTCTCCGCTCCCGGGAACAGGCAGGAGAGGCCGACTATGGCGTACTTGCTCATGAGAGCTCTCGGGTCCCTTCTGACGGGCGGCCGGCCCGGACGGCGGCAAGGTGAGGTTCCGTCCGGGCCGGCCCGATCGCTTGCGCTGGCTGTGGCGTGGTGCGGCTTCGCCGCGGCGGGGCGAAGGTCAGCCGCGGATGAACTTGGCCGCCAGTTGCGGGGCCGAGACCACGCGGACGCCGTCGAAGCGGGTCAGTACGGTTCCGTCGGGTGCGCAGGCCGTGATGGTGAGCGACGCGGTGGTGGAGGTGCCGCCCGCGGCGGGCTCCACCACGATCAGGAACGGCTCGCCGTCGGGCAGCGGGTGGTGCAGGTCGACCCGGCCGACGCCGAGCGGCAGGGACGCGGTGCCCTGGACCAGCCGGACCCAGACCAGACCGGCCTGGAGCAGCAGGTCGGCGGTGCCGGGCGCGAACCGGGCGCCGCCGAACGCGCCGCCCTCGGGCCGCAGTTCGGGCAGGGCGCATTCGAGGACGAGCCGCGAGGAGTCCTCGGCGAGCACCCGGCGCACCCCGCGAAGCGCCGGACCGTGGAAGAGGGTGCCGTCGGTGTAGAAACCGGCCGCGTCGCGTCCGCCGCCGAGGGCGGGCAGCCCGGTGACGGTGGCCGGGGCGGGCGCGGTGCCGGGGACGGCCACGGCCGCGTAGTGCGGACGCGGGGCGCCCTTGGCGTCCGTGGAGCGGATGTCGACCTGGACGCCGTCGGCGGCCGTCGTCAAGGTCAGCGCGAGCCGGGCGGGCTGGCTGCCGTCGAAGACGATGCCCTTGTGGACGGCGAAGTCCCGCAGTTGCCGGACCTCGGTGCCCGCGGTGCGCTCGACCGCGCCGATCGCCCAGCCCAGGGCGGCGACAGCGGGCAGGACCGGTGCGTCGCCGATGACGTGGTCGGTGACGATCGTCTCGGCGGTGAGGGTGCTCAGGCCGCGCTCGACGGTGACCGGGCCGGTGGCGGCGGGCCGCTCGGGCTCGGACAGCGGGGTCGTCGGGCCGAGCACCGTCACCACGTCGGCGGCGCGCCCGGCGTCGAACTGCTCGGTGAACAGCTTCACTCCGGTGTCCACCGGGATCAGGGTGATGCCGCGCTCCTCGAAGACCGCCTTGATCTCCGGGGAGACCATGCCGCTGTCCCAGGCGCCCCAGTTCAGCGAGGTGACGCGGGCGGCGGGGTGGCGCTGCTTGAAGGAGGAGGCCCAGGCGTTCAGGGTCTCGTTGGCCATCGCGTAGTCGGACTGGCCGCGGTTGCCGAAGAACCCGGCGACCGAGGAGAACAGCAGCACGTGGCGCAGCCGTCCGGCGTCCAGGGCGGCGGTGACGCCGCGCAGTCCGGTCAGCTTCGGCGCGAAGACCCGCTCGATCTCGGAGGCCTTCTTGTTGGCGATGAGCTGGTCGGCCAGGACCCCGGCGCCGTGCACCAGGCCGGTCACCCGCTCCTTGTACGGGGCGAGGGCGGCGGCGGTGGCGGCGGCGTCGGTGATGTCGACGGCCAGGTACTCGGCGGTGCTGCCGGCCTCGCGTATCGAGGCGAGGGTCCGGCGGATCTCCCGGGCGCCGGTGACGGCGCGGAAGAGCTGCTCGACGCGCTTGGGGGTGGGCTTCTCCCCCGACGCCTTCAGCTGGGCCGCGGCGGCGGCCTTGAGCCCGGCGTCGTCGACGCCCTCGGCCCAGGCGGGCTCGTCCTCCAGCGGGGTGCGGCCGAGCAGGAGCAGTCCGGGCCGGTGCCGGGCGGCCAGCTCGGTGACGCAGGAGGCGGTGATGCCGCGTCCGCCGCCGGTGACGACGAACAGGTCCTCGGGGCCGACCTCCGGGATGTCGGCGAGCGGGTGCAGCGGCAGCGGCACCTCGGCGACGCCGAGTCCGACCCGGCGGGTGCCGTCGTGTCCGGCCTGGGTGAGGTCGGCGGCGGCGTCCTGCGTCTCGGCGAGCAGCAGCGCGGCGCCGGTCTCCGGGGTGAGCTCCGGGGCCAGGTCGACGGCCCGGCAGAACAGCTTCGGCGCCTCCACGGCCAGCGTCTTGACGAGGCCGGCGACACCGGCGGCCGGGGTGTGCTCCTCGGTGACGCCGGTGAGGCCGAAGGCGCCGTCGAGGCGGGTGGCGGTGACGAAGGCGGCGCGGCCCGTGTCGGCGGCGGTGTTCAGCGCCTCCACCGCGTGCTTGGCGACGAGGAGGGTGTGCGCGAGGCGGCGGGTGCCGTCGGCGAACTCGTCGTGGTGGGCGGCGGAGAGGTCGACGACCAGGCTGATCCGGTCGGCGAGGACGAGTTCCATCCGCTCGGCGAGCTCGGTGACGCCCCAGCCGGACAGGGCGTGGTCCTTGACGCCGCTGATGCGCTGCGGCACTCCGGGCAGCCGCAGGACGTGCACGTGCCGTCCGGACTCGGTCAGCCGGGCCGCGACCGCGGGGGCCAGCTCGGAGCCGTCGTCGACGATCAGCGCGCCGGACCCTTTGGCGTAGGCGCCGACCAGCTGGTCCGGCACGGGCAGTTCGACGAGTGCGGCCTGCGCGCGGCCGATGCCGCCGCGTGGGCCGCCGGTGGCCTCGGACTCACCGCCGAAAGGGGCGGAGGCGGCGGCTCCTTCCGTGGCGGTGGTGCCGCTCTGGGCGCCGGACATGAAGTCGACGATGTCGCGCAGGGTGCGCAGTTCGGCGAGCTGCTCCGGACCGGCGGCGACACCGCTGCCGAACCGCTCCTGCATGACGCCCATGATCTCGACCCGCTTGATCGAGTCGATCCCCAGGTCCGCCTCGACATCCATGTCGAGATCCAGCATGTCCGCCGGGTAACCCGTCTTCTGGCCCACGACCTCCAGCAGCGCGCCCTCCACAGCGGCGGCGTCGGCCACCGGAGCGGACGCTGCGGCCGGGGCGGGGGCGGCGGGCGCCTGCGGGGCGGCCGGCGCGGCGGGGGCGGAGGAGGACATGAACTCCACGATGTCGCGCAGGGTGCGCAGCTCGGCCAACTGCTCCGGACCGGCGGCGACACCGCCGCCGAACCGCTCCTGCATCACACCCATGATCTCGACCCGCTTGATCGAGTCGATCCCCAGATCCGCCTCGACATCCATGTCGAGATCCAGCATGTCCGCCGGGTAACCCGTCTTCTGGCCCACGACCTCCAGCAGCGCGCCCTCCACAGCGGCGGCGTCGGCCACCGGAGCGGACGCTGCGGCCGGGGCCGCGGCGGCGGGCGCCTGCGGGGCGGGCGCGGCGGGGGCGGAGGAGGACGACGCCGAGGAGGCCATGAAGTCGACGATGTCGCGCAGCGTGCGCAGCTCGGCCAACTGCTCCGGACCGGCGGCCACTCCGCCGCCGAACCGCTCCTGCATCACACCCATGATCTCGACCCGCTTGATCGAGTCGATCCCCAGATCCGCCTCGACATCCATGTCCAGTTCGAGCATGTCCGCCGGGTAACCCGTCTTCTGGCCCACGACCTCCAGCAGCGCGGCCTCCACAGCGGCGGCGTCCACCGCCGGGGCGGAGGCGGCGGCCGGGGCGGGGGTCTGGGACTGCGGGGCGGGAGCCGAGGACGCCGAGGAGGCCATGAAGTCGACGATGTCGCGCAGGGTGCGCAGCTCGGCGAGCTGCTCCGGACCAGCGGCCACTCCGCCGCCGAACCGCTCCTGCATCACACCCATGATCTCGACCCGCTTGATCGAGTCGATCCCCAGATCCGCCTCGACATCCATGTCCAGTTCGAGCATGTCCGCCGGGTAACCCGTCTTCTGGCCGACGACGTCCAGCAGCGCGGCCTCGACAGCGGCGGTGTCCGCGACGGGCGCGGCGGGGGCCGGGGCGGGCGCGGCGGGGGCCGGGGCGGGCGCGGCGGCCGGGGCCGGGGCGGCGGGCAGCGGACGGGCGGCGGGCGCGGGGGCCGGGCTGCCGGCCGGGGCGGTGGCCAGGGCCTGCGGGGCCGGGGCGGGCGCCGCGACGGCGGGGGCCGGGCTGGGCAGCGCGGGCTGCGCGGCCGGCTGGGTGGCGGTGACGCGCGGGGCGGCGGGCTGGGCCGGGACCGGGCGGGGCGCCGTGGCCGGGGCGGCGGTGCCCAGCTCCAGGCCGGCCAGGTCGCGCAGGATCTCGTTGGCGCGCAGGTGGCTGCGGCCGATGTCGAGGCCGTGCTCCTTGACGGCGTTGATCCCGGGCAGGACCTGTCCGAGCCGGCCCTGTTCGGCGGCGCGCTCCAGGAGGCCGGTCAGGCGCTCGGCGCTCTGCAACTGGCTGTTCAGATAGTCGTCGTGCAGGGCGAGATGGTCGGCCACGAGATCGGCCAGGCGGTCACTGTCCACGTGAGCTGTCTCCATGACGGTGGGAGCAGAGGCGGGAGCGGGGGTCGGGGCGGGCGCCGCGGCGACGGACGTGGCGGCCGGGGCCACCTGGCCCGGCGTGCGCACGGCCACCGCGGCGGAGGAGGTCACTCCGGCGGGGACGGGCGCGGCGGACGCCACGGCGGCCGGGACCGGCGCGGGCGCCGGGGCGGGCAGGCGGGTGGGCGCGGCCGGGGCGTGCGCGGGAGCGGCGCCCGGTCCGGCGGCGGCGCCGCGGCCCGTGCCGCCGTCACCGTCGCCGTGAGCGGGGCCGGTCCCGCCGGTGCCGTTCACGGCGGTGCCGGGCAGGGTCGGTACGGCGATCCGGTAGCCGTTCTCGATGGCGTCCCGGTACTTCGCCTTCCGCTCCGGCGAGACGTAGTTGATGCCGTTGAGCAGGATGGACATGCCCTTGGCGGGGGCCTGCTCGGCCACCGGCTCGACATAGCGGTCGGCCGTCGCGAGGGGCAGTCCGTGCACGGCGAGCTGGGCGACGGCCTGCTTGAGGGCGACGTCCGCGTCGCGGCCGGGTCCGCCGTCCAGGGCGATGGCGGTGTGCTCGCGGTCGCCGAGGATGCGCCGTACGAGCTGGGTGAGCACGTTCTTGGGGCCGAACTCCACGAACACCCGGTGCCCGGCCTCGTACAGCTCCTCGACGCGGGTGGCGAAGTCCACCGGGTTGATGAGCTGTTCGGCGAGGACCGCGCGGTTGGCGGCGATGTCGTCGCCGTACGCGGCGCCCGCGGTGTCGGCGAGGACCGTGCCCTCGGGCGCGGTCACCTCGTAGCGCTCCAGGTCGGCGCGGAAGGCGTCCAGGGCGTGGCCGACGAAGGGGGTGTGGAAGGCGGCGGAGACGGGCAGCCTGCTGGCACGCAGTCCGGCGTCGCGGGCGTCGGCGACGAGGCGGTCGATCTCGGCGGTGGGGCCGCCGACGACGATCTGGTCGGGGGCGTTGCGGTTGCAGACCACCACGCCGTCGCGTCCGGCGATGAGTTCGGTGACCTGCGCCTCGGAGACGGACAGGGCGGCCATGGCGCCGGTGTCGGCACCGGCGTCGGCGGGCGGGGCCATCGCCCTGCCGCGGGCACGGGCCAGCGCGTGGAACGCCTCGTCGGTGAGGGCGCCCGCGGCCCACAGCGCGGTCAGCTCGCCGAAGCTGTGGCCGAGGAAGCCCTCGGCGCGGAAGCCGAGTTCGCTGAGGTAGGCGAACTGCCCGGCGGACAGCGCGCCGATGGCCGGCTGGGCGTACGCGGTGGCCCGCAGCGCGCTCTCCTGCGCGGTGCGCTCCTCCTCGCCGAAGGCGGGCGGCGGGAAGGCGACGCGGGACAGCGGCTCGGCGCCCTCGAAGTGGCGGTTGGCGGCGTCGAAGGCGGCGCGCAGCGGCGGCAGCGCCATCACGGCGGTCCGGCCGGGGTTGACGTACTGGCTGCCCTGTCCGGCGAAGAGCGCGGCGACCTTGCCCTGGGCGGCGGCCGAGCGGCGGAAGTACACGCCCTTGGGGTGGGACCAGGTGTCGGCGTCGGGGCGGGCACGCAGTTCGCCGAGGGCGAGGGCGCGCAGGTCGGCCAGTTCCCCGGCGGTGCGGGCGACGAACGCGACGCGGGCGTGGCCCTCGGGGGCCGGGCCGCCGGTGGCGGGCGCGCCGGAGGCCAGCGCCTCGGTGAGCTGTGCGGTGTCGGGCGCGTGCCACAGGTGCACGGCCGCGACCGGGTAGGAGACGCGCAGGTCGTCGCCGTCGCCGTACTCCTCCATGACCACGTGGAAGTTGGTGCCGCCGAAGCCGAACGAGGAGAGCGCGGCGCGGCGCTTGGGCCGCTCCGGGGTGCGGATCCAGGGCCGGGCCTCGGTGTTGACGTAGACCGGGCCCGAGGTGAAGTCGATGGCCGGGTTGGGCTCGTCCACGTTGATGGTGGGCGGCAGCACCTTGTGGTGCAGGGCGAGCGACAGCTTGATCATGCCGGCCGCGCCGGCCGCCGCCTTGGTGTGCCCGATCTGCGACTTGATGCTGCCCAGGGCCGCGTAGCGGCGGTCCTCGGTGGACTCGGAGACGACCGCGGACAGCGCGCTCAGCTCGGTGGCGTCGCCGACGGCGGTGCCGGTGCCGTGCGCCTCGAACAGCTCGATGCTGGACGGCGAGCAGTCGGCGTCCTCGTAGGCGCGGCGCAGCGCGACCATCTGGCCCTCCTTGCGGGGGGCGTAGATGGACTTGAAGCGGCCGTCGCTGGAGGTGCCGATGCCGCGCAGCACGGCGTAGATCTTGTTGCCGTCGCGCTCGGCGTCGGAGAGGCGGCGCAGCGCGAGCATGCCGATGCCCTCGCCGATGAGGGTGCCGTCGGCGTTCTTGTCGAACGGGCGGATGTTCCCGGACTTCGACAGCGCCGGGGTCTTGCTGAAGCACAGGTACATGAAGATCGTGTTCTCGGCGTCGCAGCCGCCGACGAGCATGGTGTCGGCGCGCCGCTCGACCAGTTCGCTGACCGCGGAGCGGACGGCGCCCAGGGAGCTGGCGCAGGCGGCGTCGATCGTCATGTTGATGCCGCCGAGGTCGAGCCGGTTGGCGATGCGTCCCGCGACGACGTTGCCGAGCATGCCGGGGAAGGAGTTCTCCTCCCACGGGGCGTAGGCCAGGCGGAACTTGGCGACGATCTCCTCGGCGTCCCGCTGGGACAGGCCGCAGCTGCGCACGACCTCCTTGAGCACACCGCTCTGGAGGCGGGCGGTGAGCGGCTGGGTGAGCTGGTTGGCGCCGGTGATGCCGAGCACGACGCCGGTGCGCGCCTTGTCGTACCAGCCCTGGTCGGCTCCGGCGTCCTTCAGCAGGTCGCGGGCGACCACCAGGCTGAGCAGCTGGAGGACGTCGGTGACCTCCAGCGTGTTGGGCGGCAGCCCGAACTCCAGCGGGTTGAACGGCGTGTCCGGGATGAAGCCGCCGCGCCGGGCGTACGTCTTGTCCGGCACGGTCGGGTCCGGGTCGTAGTGCTCGTCGACGTCCCAGTGGTCGGCGGGGACGTCGTCGATGCAGTCGGCGGCCGAGACGACGTTCGACCAGAACTCCCGCAGATTGCTGGACTTGGGGAAGAGCGCGGAGAGGCCGACGATGGCGATGGGTTCCCGGGCGAGCCGACGGTCGAGGTCGGATTCCTGCGAAGAGTTCACGGCGAGTCTCTCTGGATCTGGAGCGAACAGGGAGGTCGGGAGCGGCGGGCGGTCGGTCGGTGGCGGTGCGGTGCGGTCCGGTGGCCGCGTGACCGCCCTCGCGGCTCGGTGGCCGGACGGGACGGACCCGTGGCCCCGGTGAGCGAACGGACGGGCCGGTCCCGGTGAGCGGACGGACCGGACGAGGGGCGTGGCCCCGGTGGACGGACGGTTGCTCAGGTGCTCAGGTGCTCTGGCGATCGGGCGGTACGCCGGCGGGGCCGGCGGACGGACGGGTGGCCGACGGCCGGACGGGCTGCGGCCCGGCCGCCTGGGCGGCCGGGTCGGGCGTCCGGCCCCCGGGGCCCGGCTGTCGCGGATCCGGCTGCCGGAGGGCGGAGCGGTGGCTCCGCCCGTCCGCCGGGCGGCGGCGGTGGTCCGCCCGCCGGGGGCGGGGCCGGTGCCCGGCGGGCGGACGGTTCGGGGTGGCGGCCGGTCGCCCCGGCCCGGCGACCGCACTCGCGGGCCGGGGCGACTGGCGCCGTCGGGGGCCTGAGGCCGGGCCTCGTACGGTTCCCGGTGACCGGTCTCGGTGACCGGTCCCGGTGACCGTCCCGGGGCCCGTAGGCGGTGGCCCGTGGTCTCGTGGTCCGTGGTGCCCGTGACCGGCGTCCCGGTCGGTGGCCCCTCGTGGCCCCTCGGATCCCGGGCGGCCGGTGGCGGCCCGGGAGGAGCCGGGGAAGGCCGGGGCGGCGGTACCGGTCCCGCTCCCCCGCCGTCACCCGCGCCCGGCGCGGCGTCCGGTGGCCGTCCGGCGTCCTCCGGACGTCAGACCGCGGCGGTGCGCCGCTCGGACTCCTCGGCGATGTGGGCCGCGAGCGCCTCGATGGTCGGGTGGTACCAGAGGGCCGTGGTGCCCAGCTCGAAGCCGAGCCACTTCTCCATCTCGCCCGCGATGATCAGGGCGGCGGTGCTGTCGAGGTCCAGCTCGTCGAAGTACTGGTCCGGCGGGACCTGGGACGGGTCGGTGCCCAAGCGCTGTGCGATCTCATCGATCAGCCACTTCTGGGCCTCCTCGGCCGTGATTTTCACCATTTCCGATCCTCTCCGAACGGCTTTTCGCGCGTTGCCGGGGGTGGGTGGAATTCCCGGAGGACGCCCCCTGTGGAGGCGCGTAGATTCTTGAGCTAAGAGGGCCACAAGGGGCCGGACGGCGGACCCTGTCCGCGACATCGAACCTATGACCGCGGACCTCTTCGGGCAACTGCGAGCGGCCCCGGGAAAACCTTCCGGGGCCGCGAGGAAAGGGCAGGCGTGCGCCGTCCTCCGGTATTCCACGCGCTGAGCTGGGGCGTTCCCCGGAGGCGGGGTAATACTGATAGCGATGTCAGCCTGGGGCGCCGCTGTCAGCGCCCGTGTCAGCCCTGACAGCCGAAGACGCGCGACGAGGCGTCCGCGTTGCGCGCGGCGCCGGAGCGGCCGGGCACGAGCGGCGGCCGGCGGGTGCGGCCGGATCCCGGGCCGGTGCGGACGAGTTCGTCCACCAGGGCCCGCAGGGACAGCCGCGGCTCGGCCGCCAGACGCACGGCCGCCTCGCGTAACGGCACGGGCAGCGAGCCGCAGACCGCGACGAGTTCGGCGACGGCCCCGGGTTCGGCGGCCGTGCGTTCGGCGCCGAGGCGGGCCTCGATCAGGGCGTGCGCCTCGGCCGGCGACAGCGCGTCCACGGGGATCGGCACGGCGCCCTCGCGGGTCACGAGGTCGGCCAGCGGGGTCCTGCTGGTGATCAGCACGAGGTTGCCGGGGGTGCCGGGCAGGAGGGAGCGGACCTGGGCGGCGTCGGCGGCGTCGTCGAGCAGGACGAGGAAGCGGCGGCCCGCGACCATGCTGCGGAACAGCGCCGCCGCCTCCTCGCAGGTGCCGGGCACCCAGGCGTCGGGTACGCCGAGCGAGCGCAGGAAGCGGGTGAGCACCGTCGCCGCGGGCACCGGTCGGCCGGAGCCGCCCTGGAGGTCGGCGTAGAGCTGGCCGTCCGGGAACGCCTCGTGCCGCTGGTGGGCCCAGCGGACGGCGAGCGCGGTCTTGCCGACCTCGCGGGGTCCGTGCAGGACGCCGATGCTCACCGAGGCGGTGTCCGACTGCCGTCGTGTCAGCAGGGCGTTCAGCGCGCCGAGCTGCTGGTCGCGGCCGACGAACCAGGGCGTGGTCGCGGGCAGTTGCGCCGGAGGCGCGATGACCCGCAGCGGGCCGTGGGAGGGCGGGCCGGGCGCGGGCTGCGGGCGCGGCCCGGCGGCCGGCTGGGCGGGTGTCCCGGACGACAGCCGGGCCGGGAAGCCCAGGGGCGGCTGGGGTCCCGGGCCCGGGAACGGCGGGGCCACCGGCATGCCCAGGGGAGACGGGGGCGCCCCGCCCGGAGAGCCCGGGGACGACCGGCGCGCCGCGCCCCCGGCGGACCGGGCCGGCGGCGTGCCCGGAGCCGGCCGGGGCGCCGTACCCGAGGAGGGCCGGTCCGGCGCACCGGAGGCCGGGGACTCCTGCGCATCCGGGACCGGCACGTCCCGCACCCGGCCGGTCCGCACATCCTGCGCGTGGCCGGTCCACACGTCCTGCGCGTGGCCGCCGGACACCTCCCCGGGCGCGCCCAGGGTCTCTTCGCCCGAAGCGCCCGAGGCGCCCGGAGCACCCGAGGCGCCCGGCGCCTGCTCGGGCAGCCTGTCCAGCGGATACGCCGTCAGCGGCTCCCGCGCGGTCCCGGCCGGCGCGCCGTGCGCCCCCGCGCCCGGCGGGCGGTCCCCCGCGGCGGCCGCGGCCCGGAGGCCGCGGGACCCGGCGCCCGGCAGGTTCCGCGGTCCGCCGGGCGCGGCCGGGGGCAGGCCCGGCGGTGCGGTCCGGGACCCGGCGGTCGGCTGGCGTCCGATGGCGGAGAGCAGCTTCGGGGCGCGCCGCGGGTGCTGGGGCGGCGGCCAGGCGGCCGGGGCCGCGAGGGCGGCCGCGCCGGGCTGGGGCAGCGGCTCGGGGGTGTCGGCGGCGATGACGGCGTGGCGGGCGCGCCAGACCTCGTCGCTCGGCTCGACGCCCAGTTCCTTGCGCAGCCGGGAGCGCAGGTCGGCGAAGAGCCGCAGGGCGGCGGCCCGGCGGCCGGACCCGGCCAGGGCGAGCATCATCCGCGCCTGGAGCCCTTCGTGCAGCGGGTCCTCGTGGGTGGCCGTCACCAGGTGCTCCACCGCGTAGCCGGGGCGGTTCAGCCGCAGCGCCAGGTCGGCGAGGTCGCTGGCCACGTCGATGTGGCGCTGGGCGACGCGGACGACGGCGGGGTGCTGCCACAGCTGCGGCACGTCCTGGAGGATCCGGCCCTGCCGGCCGCGCAGCGCCTGGCCGTACAGTTCGAGCGCGCTGAGCGGGTCGAACCCGGCGGTCCGGGCGGCCCGTGCGACGCGCTCCTCGAACTGGTGCAGGTCAAGCCGGACGCCGGTGCTGTTGAAGACGTAGCCGCCGCGTACGGTGCCGATGCGGCGGCCGCCGCCCCGGCCGCCGGTGCCCTGGCCGAAGACGCGGCGCAGCCGGGCGGCGTAGGTGTGGACCAGTCCGGCGTATCCGGGCGGGGCGTCGCCGGGCCACAGGGCGTCGGCGATCTCCTCGTGCCCGACGACCTGGTCGGGCTGGACGGCCAGCAGGCCGAGCAGGGCGCGGAGTTTGGGCGGGGCGGCCACCGGCAGTCCGGCGCGGAACAGGGTCAGCGGTCCGAACAGGCGTATCTCGTAGGGGGCCGCGGCCCGCTCGTCGGGCCCGCCGCGGGGGCGGGGGCCGTGGGCGGCCAGGTCGTACCCGACGACGCGGGCGAGGCGGTCGAGCGAGTCGTGGCGCGGGGTGTGCACCTCGCCGCGCTCGATGTGCCGTACGGTCCTGACACTGATCCCGGCCCGGCGGGCGACCTCTTCCTGGGTCAGTCCCGCCTTGATACGAGCGGCTCGCAGGCCGTCTCTCTCGCGCCCCGCAGTCATCCCCCACCCTTCACGTGCATTCTCGAGCACACATCCGGACAACAGAATCTCTACCGCACGCTCGGAGCGTTCGGTGGGCGAAGCGTAAAAGGGAGGGATTCGTCACGCGGAACTTGCCCCCCTGACAATGAGTGAATCCCAGGGGCATATTTCCGGAACGAATCCCTCCGCTTTAAATCCGGGCTTTCCCGGACGCGTCATGCGGGTTTTCCCGACGGTTACGCGGAAAGTTACCGAAACCGTCTGTCACACCGCCGGGACGCCCTCCTCCGACGCCTTGACCCCGGGGGCGCCCGGACGGTCCCCGCCGGACGCGGGAGCCGCGGCACCGCGTACCAGGAGCAGCACCAGGGCACCGGCGACGACGGCCACCAGACCGCCGAGCAGGAAGACCCGGTCGAGGCCCGCCGCGTAGGCGTCCTCGACCACGCGCTGCGCCGCGGCGCGGGACTGCGCGGGGAGCGCGCCGAGCACGGCGCCGGACTGCCCGCCGGTGACCAGCTCGGCCGCGGCGTCGGCGTCGGCGAACAGCTTGCTGTCGGTCAGCTTGGCCGCCACGGCGCCGGACAGGATGGTGCCGACGGCCGGGATGCCGAGCGCGAAGCCGAGCTGCCGGAAGGTGTTGGCCGCACCGCCCGCCATGCCCGCGCGGTCCGGTGGCGCCGCCGCCAGCGCGGCCGAGGCGAGGATCGGCGAGGCGATGCCGACGCCGACACCGGCCACCAGGAAGCCGGCCAGCAGCCCGGTCCAGCCGGAGGTGCCGGAGACGAACATCTCCAGGAACGAACCGCCGCCGATCAGCAGCAGTCCGCCGCCGATCGGGTACTGCGGCGGCACGTTCGCCAGGAACCGGCCGCCCAGTCCCGCGGCGAGGAAGGACACACCGCTGAACGGCATGAGGATCAGTCCGGCCTTGACCGGGCTGAAGCCGAGCACCGACTGGGCCCACACCGACACGAACACCAGGTTGGCGAAGGCGGCGGCACTGAAGATGACGGCACCGGCCATCAGGGTGGCGAAGGACGGCGTACGCATCAGCCCGAGGTCGAGCATGGGGTCGCGCCGCCCGCGTTCGACCAGCAGGAAGACGACCAGCGCGAGCGCCGAACCGCCGAACAGGGCCAGGGTGTTGCCGGCGCCCCAGCCGTCCTCGCCCGCGCGGATCAGGGCGAAGATCAGCAGCGTGGCGACGAGGGTGAAGCCGAGGGTGCCGGGCAGGTCGACGCGGCGGTCGGTACGGGTCTCCGAGCCGGCCAGGAAGCGGGCGCCGATGTAGAGGGCGACAGCGGCCACGGGCAGGTTGACCAGGAAGATCCAGCGCCAGTTGAGGTGCTCGGTGAGGATGCCGCCCAGGATCGGTCCGGCCGCCGCGGCGGCGCCGTTGACCGCGCCCCACATGCCGAACGCGATACCGCGGTCGCGTCCTTCGTAGTTGCGCGCGATGAGCGCGGTGTTGGTGGCGAACATGGCGGCGGCGCCCAGGCCCTGCACCCCGCGCGCGGCGATCAGCGCCTCGCTGCTGGTGGCCAGGCCGCAGGCGAGCGAGGAGAGGGCGAAGACGGTGAGTCCGGCGAGGTAGACCCGCCGGTCGCCGACCAGGTCGGACAGCGAGCCGAGCGCCATCAGCAGGGCGGCGAGGACGAGGACGTAGACGTCGACGACCCACTGGAGGGCGGAGAAGGAGGTGTCCAGCGAGTCGGTCATCTGGGGCAGGGCGACGCTCACGATGGTCACGTCGATGAGCAGCATGAAGGTGCCCAGGCACACGGCCAGCAGCGGCATCCATTTGCGCATGGCGTGGAGCCTCTCGGGGAGGGGGGCCGGCGCGGGCGGGGAAGGGATGGACCCGCGCCGGACGCACACAGGGACGGGAAGGGGAAGCAGGAGGCGGGGAGACAGGTCCCGGCCGCCGGGCCGCGGCGGGTCGTCCACCCTCCGCGCACAGGTGTGCGCACAGGGCGTCCGAAGAGGCCGGAGGACCTCTCTTAGCCACTGTCTAAGACTCTACACCAGACTCTTAGACAGTGGCTAATAGGTTAGTGTTGACCTTGCCTTGCGAGCCGCCTGGCATCCCAGCGCTGACAGAACAGCGCCCCAGTGTGAGGTCTTTCGTCATGTCAGACTCAGCTCCCCGCCGCCGCTCCCGGGCGTCGGCGGGTCTGCCGCCGATCACGGCAGAGAAGATCATCGACGCCGCGGTCGAACTGACCGGGGAGCGCGGGCTCGACGGCTGGTCCATCCGGCAGATCGCCACGCGCCTCGACGTCTGGCCGGGGGTGATCGCCCACCACGTCGGGGACCGCGAGGCGGTGGTCATGGGCGTGGCCGACCGCGTCATCTCGCGCATACCCGTGCCCGACGACGACGTCCCCTGGCGGGACTGGTTCCGCTCCGTGATGTCGGAGGGCCGCACCGTGCTGCGCGAGTTCCCGGGCGTGGCCCGGCGGCTGTGCGTCGTCGGCCCGAACGTGCCCGCCGCGCTCCCCACCATCGACACGGGCATCCGGGTCCTGCTGAAGGCCGGGTTCGGCGCGCACGCGCCCGAGGTCTACCGCTACCTGTTCAACTGCGCGTTCACGCTGGTCGCGGTCGAGGACGACCGGGGCAGCTTCCCCACGGCGCGGGCCGAGATGGGGCGCGCGATGGCCGCCTTCGCCGAGGACGAGACGCATCCGGGTCTCGCCGCGGCCGGCACCACGGCCCGTTCCCGCAGCACCGACCCCGCGGCCGTCGCCGCGCAGGAGACGGAGTTCTTCCGCTTCACGGTCGAACGCTCCCTGGACGGCGCGGAAGCCATGCTGACGTCCCGCTGAAACAACCTGACGGCGCGGCGGGGAGGCCCGGACGACCGCCCGTCCCGGCGCCCCGGCCGCGCCGCCCGCGTCCTCGCACCCTCGCCCGGCTCCCTCGGACAGCGGCACCCCCCACGCACAGCCCGCTCAGCGCCCGTACGGCCGCGCCGCGCCGCCCGGCCCCGCCGTCCCCGGCCCGGCACCTCCGCCCCGTACATACAGCCGTGCGGCCGTACGGCCGCACAGTCGCCACAGGTGCAGCCACACAGCCGAACGGCGGCAGCCCCGGCCCCCCTCGGAAGGGGCCGGGGCTGCCGCCGTCGTAGCGGTCGGGTCAGGCCGTGGGCTGGCCCTGGTCGGCGTGGTCGTCGCTGAGGACGGCCGTCAGATAGCCCGCTATCTCGCCCACCGTGGGGTAGTTCCACAGCAGCGTCGCGGGCAGTGCGACGCCCAGGTCGCGTTCGAGCGCCACGCGCAGCGCCGCGGCCAGCAGCGAGTCGACGCCGGCCTCGCTCAGCGGGCGGTGGTCGCCCACGGCGGCGGGCTGGACCCCGAGGACGGCGGCGACCCGGGCGCGGACCCCGTCGAGCAGGTACGCGGTCAGTTCGTCGCCGCTCAGACCGACCCAGTCGGGCACCTCGGCCGGCTGCCCCGCCTCGCCGAGGGCCAGGTCGGACAGGAGCGCGGGACGCGGTCCGGTGTGCCCGGGGCGCAGGCCCAGCACGGCGACCAGGGCGCTCGACGGGTGGCCCACCGTCTGGTCGAAGGCCCGCAGCGCGCGGTCCGGGGCGATGTCGGTGGTGCCGCGGGCGGCGAGTTCGACGTCGGTGGCCTCCGCCGACGTGGCCATGCCGAGCCCGCGCCAGCTGGTCCAGGCGAGGGACACCGTCTCCCCGTGGCCGCCCGCGCGCCGGTGCGCGGCCAGCACGTCGAGGAAGGTGTTGGCGGCGGCGTACGCGCCCTGGCCGGGCAGGCCGAGCAGCGGTCCGGCGGAGGAGAACAGGACGAAGAAGTCGGTCGAACCGGGCGGGAACAGTTCGTGCAGGACCAGCGCGCCGTCCGTCTTGGGCCGCATCACGGCCCGCAGGTCGTCCGCCTCCAGCCGGTGCAGCAGCGCGCTGTGGACGGTGCCCGCGGCGTGCACGACGCCCCGCACCGGGGGCAGTTCGAGCGCGTCGAGCGCCGCGCGGGTCGCGACCGGGTCGGTGATGTCGGCGGCGACCGTGCGGACGGTGACCCCGGCCGCCTCCAGCCGCCGCAGCGCCGCGACGCGCGGGTCGTCGTCGGACCACCGCGACCGCGGCGGCACCGGCGTACGGCCCAGCAGCACGATGCGGCGCGCGCCGCGCTCGGCGAGGTGCCCGGCCAGTTCGAGTCCGAGCACGCCGAGACCGCCGGTGATCAGATAGGTGCCGTCGGGCCGGCAGGCGAACGGCTCGCCGCCCGGGACGAGTTCGGCCGGGGCCAGCCGCGGCACCCGTACGCCCTCGGCGGTGAGCGCGACCACGGGCTCGGCCGGCCGGAGGTGCAGCAGCCCGAACAGCAGCCGGACCGGCAGCTCGGCGGGCGGTCCCGACGGGAAGTCGACGACCCCGCCCCAGAACTCGGGGTGCTCGCTGGCGGCGACCCGGCCCATGCCCCACAGCGGGGACTGGGCGAGCGCGTCGGCGTCCACGGCCTCGCGCACACCCGAGGTCAGGCACCACAGCAGTGGCCTGCGGCCGGGCAGCGCCGCGATGTCGGCCACCAGCCGCGCGAACTCCACGGCCACATCGGCCGGTTCGGCGCCCTGGGTGCCGTCCGGCAGTCCGGGGGCGAACAGGACGTGGTCGGCCTCGGCCAGGGCTGCCCGGTCGGCGCTCACGGTCACCCCGTGGGCGGCGGCCTCGGGCACCAGCGCGCGGGCCGCCTCGGTGGAGCCGAGCACCAGCACGGTGCGGCCGGTCAGCCGGGTCGGGGCGGCGGCGTCCACCGGGAAGGGCTGCCAGACGACGTCGAAGCGGCCGTCGGTGCTCTGCTCCTCGCCGGACAGGTCGCCGTCCAGCTCGCCGTAGTGCAGACCGCGCAGCGACAGCAGCGAGTCCGCGTCCTCGCCCTCGCCGCGGATGTCGACGTGCACGGAGGTGGGCCGGTCCGCGTCCAGGCGTACGGCGATGACGGCGCGGCGCGGCGCCGGGCCGGTCCGGGTGACCTGGTCGACATGGGCGGGCATGCGCAGCACGGCCGGGCCGGAGAAGATCACCGAGGCCATGGACAGCGCGGCGTCCAGGATCGCGGCCCAGCTGCGGTCCAGCGGGGCGCTCGCGACGGCGGTGAGGGTGCCCTCGCCGCGGTGCAGGGTGTCGATGGTCCAGGGGTATCCCATGTCGGCGACGCCGAGTTCGGCCAGCCGCTCCACGACGTGACCGGGGTCCAGCTCCTCGGGGCCCCGCACGACCGGGAGCGGGGTCGCCGCCTCCTCGGTGCCGTCGGCGCCGGCGGTGGCGAAGGTGTGCGTGGACCAGGCCGTGTCGGGGGCGCCGAGGCGGCGGGAGACCAGCCTCAGCGCGGTGCCCTCGCGGACGATCTGCACCTCGCGCGTCTCGGTCTGCGGGACCACCACCGGCTGGCGCAGCCTGAGGTCGGACAGGGTGTCGGTGCGGCCCGCGGTGAGGAAGGTGTTGATGAGGACCGCGGCCGGGACGATCTCGGTGCCGAGGACCGGGTGGCGGCGCGGGTAGGGGCGGGTGCGCAGGTCGAGCGTGGTCTGCCAGACCCGGGTGCGCGAGCCGTGCACCGCGGTCTCGGTGCCGAGCAGGGTGTCCACCGGGGACTCGGTGCCGGTGCGGGCGTCGACCCAGTGCCGTTCGTGCTGCCAGGCGGCGGTGGGCAGGGCGGTCAGCGTGCCCGCGGGCTGGAGCACCGACCAGTCGACGGGGACGCCGTGGCAGTGCAGCCGGCCCAGCGAGGTGAGCAGCGCGGTCCGCTCGGGCTGGCGGCGGCGCAGGCTGGGGATGACGAGGGCGCCGGGCAGGTTGGCGACGACCTCGGTGATCGAGTGGCTGACCACCGGGTGCGCGGAGATCTCCAGGAACAGCCGGTGACCGTCCTCGACGGCGGCCTGCACGGCCTGGTGGAAGCGGACCGGGTTGCGCAGGTTGGCCGCCCAGTAGCGGGCGTCCTGGCGCTGCCCGGAGCGCGGGTCCTCGACGGCGGTGAGATAGAGCGGCACCTCGGGCGTACGGGGTTCGAGGTCGGCGACGGCCACGGCGAGGTCGGCGGCGGCGCCGTCCATGTGCGGGCTGTGGAAGGCCACGTCGGAGTCGATGCGGCGGACGGTCCAGCCCAGCGACGCCCACTGCTCGGCGGCCCTGTCCACGGCCGGGACGTCACCGGCGACGACCGTGGAGGAGGGCGCTGCGGCGATGGCCGCGCACAGGGTGGCGTCGTCGCCGATGTGCTCGCGGACCTCGTCGAACGGCCGGTCCACCATGATCATCGCGCCCTTGCCCGCGGCCCGGCGCAGCAGCACGGAGCGGCGGCAGACCAGCCGGGCGCCGTCCTCCTCGCTGAGCACCCCGGCGGCGACCGCGGCGGCGATCTCGCCGACCGAGTGGCCGATGACGGCGCCCGGCCGCACGCCGTGGCGGCGCCAGACCTGCGTCAGACCGACCTGCACGGCGAACAGCATGGACTGGATGATGTCCACCGAGCCGAGGTCGTCGCCGGTGAGGACCTCGCGCGGGGTGACGCCCAGCTCCTCGGCGTAGACGGGACCGAGGCGGTCGATCGCGGCGGCGAACACAGGCTCGGTGGCGAGCAGTTCGCGGCCCATGCCGGCCCACTGGGCGCCGTGCCCGGAGAACACCCACACGGGGTGGCGGGCCGGTCCCGAGGTCTCGCCGGTGAGGACGGCCGGGTGCGGGCGGCCCTCGGCCAGCGCGGCGAGTCCTTCGGCGAGTTCGTCCCGTCCGGCGGCGACGACGGCCGCGCGGGCGCCCAGGTGGGCGCGGCGGTGGGCGAGGGTGTGGCCGGTGTCGGCGAGGGTGTGGCCGTCGAGCGCGGCGGCGAGGCGGGTGGCCTGGCCGACGATGCCGAGTCCGGTGCCGGAGGAGAGCGGGTACAGGGTCGCCGTCCCGGCCTCGGCGAGCTCCGCCGCGGGCTCGGCGGCGGGGGCGGCGGCGGGGGCGGGCGGCGCCTGTTCGAGGACGACGTGCGCGATGGTGCCGCCGTACCCGTAGCTGGCCACGCCCGCCAGGCGGGCGCGGTCGGAGCCGGGCCAGGCGGTCGCCTCGGTGACCAGGCGCAGTCCGGCGGTCTCCCAGGGGATGTCGCCGCGCGGGCCGCGGGTGGACAGGGTGGGCGGGATGGTGCCGTGCTCCATGGCGAGCGCGGTCTTGATGAGCCCGGCGATGCCGGCGGCGGCCTCGCAGTGCCCGATGTTGGACTTCACCGAGCCGATCAGGCACGGCCGGGCGCCCTCGGGCCGGTCGCCGACGACCTCGGCGAGCGCGCTCGCCTCGATGGGGTCGCCGACCCGGGTGCCGGTGCCGTGCGCCTCGACGTAGTCGACGTCGTGCGGGGCGACGCCCGCTGCCTCGTACGCCTTGCGCAGCAGGTGGGCCTGCGCGGTCGGGCTGGGCGCCATGATGCCCTCGGTGCGGCCGTCCTGGTGGACGGCACTGCCGCGGATCAGGGCCAGCACGCGGTCGCCGTCGCGCCGGGCGTCGGAGAGCCGCTTGAGGACGACGATGCCGCAGCCCTCGCCGCGGCCGTAGCCGTCGGCGGCGTCGTCGAAGGCCTTGGAGCGGCCGTCCGGGGAGATGGCGCCCGCCCGGTCCAGGACGGTGGTCAGGCCGGGGCCCGCCATCAGCATGACGCCGCCGGCCAGCGCCACCGGCACCTCACCGGCGCGCAGGCTCGCGCACGCCTGGTGGACGGCGACCAGCGAGGAGGAGCAGGCGGTGTCCACGGCCAGGGAGGGGCCGCGCAGATCGAGCGTGTAGGAGATGCGGTTGGGCACGCCGCACAGCGAGGAGCCGATGCCCGTCCACGCCTCGACGCCGGGCAGGTCCTCCAGCAGCCGGCGGCCGTAGTCGTCGGTGCCGACGCCGACGAACACACCCGTGTCGGTGCCGGCCAGGGAGGTGGGCGCGATACCGGCGTGCTCCAGCGCCTCCCAGGCGACCTCCAGCGCGATGCGCTGCTGCGGGTCGAGCTGGCGGGCCTCGGTCGCCGAGATGCCGAAGAAGGCGGCGTCGAAACCGGCGATGTCGCCGAGGAAGGACCCGTTCGGGGTGACGCGGGTCAGCACGGCCGCGTTCTCCCGCGACTGCGCGCGCTGCGGCGCCCACCGGTCCTCGGGTACGGGGCCGGACGCGTCCACCGCGTCCATCAGCAGGTCCCACAGCGCCTCGGGCGAGTCGGCGCCGCCGGCGAAGCGGCAGCCGATGCCGATGACGGCGATGGGTTCCGTGGGGCTCGGGGGCAGGGGGGACAGCTCACTCATGGGTTCACCGCTCACGAGTCGGCGCCGTCCGTGGCGGACGGCGTGGGAAAGGAGGCGTCGGGACGGGGCAGGGAGACGGGCGGGCGGACGGGCGGCGGAACGAACGGGACGGGTCCGGCGCCGGGCGTCCCGGGACGGGACGGGGCGGGGCGGGCCCGTATGGGCCGGGGCGGAACGGGGCGGGCGAGGCATCGGACGTCCCGTCCCAGGGCGGGGCGGGCCTGTACCCGGGGCCGGTACGGGGCAGGCCCACCGGTCCCGTACCGGGGGGACCGTCTCGGGGCGGGCCGACCCCGGATGGGTCGGCCCCGGGCGGGCTGGTCCCGGGCGGGCTGGTCCCGGATGGGCCAATTCCGGGCGGGCCAGCCCCGGACGGGCCGGCCCCAGGTGGACCAGTCCCGGACGGGCTGGCCCGGGGCGGGCCGACCCCGGATGGGTCGGCCCCGGGCGGGCTGTTCCCGGACGGGCCGGCCCCGGGCGGACCGGACCTGGGCGGACCGGACCCGGATGGGCTGGCCCTAGGTGGGCCAGTCCCGGGCGGGCTGGCCCTAGGTGGGCCAGTCCCAGGTGGACCGGTCCCGGACGGGCCAGCCCCAGGCGGGCCAGCCCCAGGCGGGCCAGCCCCAGGTGGACCGGTCCCAGGCGGGCCGGTCCCGGACGGATCAGCCCCAGGCGGCCCCACGCCGGGCCGGACCCGGACGGACCGGACCCGGCCGGCCCCGCGCCGGGCCGGACCCGAACCGGACCCGGGCGGGCCGGTCCGGCGAAGGCCGGGTCCGGTGCGGGACTGGCCGCCGCGCCGCCCGTCCGCCCGCGCGCCGCCCCCGCACCCGCGCACCGCCCCTCCGCCCGCGAGGCGTCAGAAGTACATGACCGCCTTGTCCCAGTCCTCGTCCTCCGCGAAGAGGTAGCGGGCCTTGAGGATGTCGCGCTGGGCGGTGAGGGCCTCCGCCGGGACGAGGGTGCCCGGGGCGAGGCCGGTGATGCGGTGCGGGACCCCCAGTTCGCGGTCGAGCGAGGCGCCGAGCTCCTTGACGGCCCGCTGCCGCACCGGCTCGGGCGCCTCGAACTCCAGCTCCAGCACGTCCGGGTGGGCCTTGGCCCGCCAGAACATCACCTCGTACGCGGCCGGCAGGGAGAACACCAGCTCCTCCAGCCGCTGCTGGGTGACGGTCGCCGGACCGATCCGGTGACCGGTTCCGGCCCGCCCCAGCACGGTGACCGTGGGCAGCAGCCAGCCGCAGCCGCACGGGTCGGTGGACACCTCGACGTCGTCGGCGAGGTTGTAGCGCAGCAGCGGCATCGCGTCCCGGTACAGCGGGGTGACGACCATCTGGCCGCGGCCCGCCTCGGAGAGCGTGCCGGTCCTCGGGTCGTACACCTCGAAGATCGCCCGGTCCGCCCACAGGTGCATCCGGCCCTCGGGGCACTGCCCGGCGATGGTGCCGGTCTCCGTGGAGCCGTACTCCTCGACGACCGGGATGCCGCCCCAGATCTCGCTGAGCCGGCGGCGGCGCACCTCGGTCAGCGGCTCGGCGGCGGTGAACATGGCCCGCAGATGCGGGAAGTCCTGGTCGGGGCGGAGCCCGGCGGCCTTGGCGGCGGCGGCCAGCATGGTGATCTCGGTCGGGTTGCACCAGGTGAGCGTCACGTCGAGGGTCTTCAGGACGCGCACCATGCGGGAGAGCGGGGTGGCCAGCGAGCGGGCGTCGCCGGGGACGACGGTCGCGCCGCGCAGCCGGCCGGCGGCCTGGGCGAGGTGGCCGGTGATGACCAGGCCGTAGGGGGTGCGCACCAGGAAGGTGTCGGAGGGGTGGATGCCGGTCCACTTGCGGGCGAAGCGCTCGGCGAGGTCGGTCCAGTCCTCCTCCGTGTAGTAGGAGGCGGTGGGTTCGCCCGCGGTGCCGCTGGACTCGTGGTAGGTGGCCAGGTGTTCGCGCCCGACCGCGAGCATCCCGAAGGGGTACTGGTCGCGCAGGTCCTGCTTGGCGGTCACCTCGACGCCGGCGAAGTCGTCCGCGGTGCGCGGCGGTGTGGTGCCGCGGTAGCGGGCCGCGTAGAAGGGCGAACGGAGTGCCTGCGCGAGGACCCTCGGCAGCTGGGACCGCTGGAGCTCGGCCAGTTCGGCCGGGCTCGACCAGTCACCAAGTTCCGGACGCGAGCGCGACATTGGGATCTCCCTCGTGTGTGCCCTGGGGCCTGTCGTACGGATCAGCCCGGGGCCGCGGGGCCGACGCGCGCCCCGCTCACCGGCGTTCGCCCGGTGCTGTCCTGTGCTCCGCGGAACCCGCGGGCCGCGGATCCGTGGGGATCCGCGGCCGCTGGGGGATCCGGGAGGACAGGCCCCGGCCGCGCGAGGTGTCACGCGGCGGCTGCGCTGAAGGCAGCACATCACCGGGGGCGGGGCGGCAACGCGAGTAGTCGCCACTCAATTCGCCCACCGGGGCCGTCGGGCGGCCCGGGGCCCCGCCGCCGCACGTGGGCGCCCTGCCGCCGCCGTGGCCGGGGCCGCTGCGGGCCCGCCGGGTCCGGGCAGCGGCCGAGGACCGGTTGAGTACCGCCTACTCATGAGGGTCCGGCGGCCCCGGTGCTGTGCTTGCGGCCGAGACACCCGGCGGCCACCGGAGCACGCCCGGCACCTGTCCGGCCACCGCCCGCACCGCACCACCCGCACCACCGCCACCGCCGCCACCGGCACCACCGCCGCCGCCGCCACCGGCGCCGCACCACCCGCACCGCCGTACGCCTCTCCCCCACCTCTTCCCCCACCCATTCGCCAGGACACGCACAGGACATGAAGGAGTCGGCTCGATGAGGACTGCGAACCTGTATCTCGCCGGGATCGGCAGCCACCTGCCGCCCCTGTTCCCGGCCGAGCGGGCGGTCGCGGAGGGGCTGTACGACGAGGAGGCGCGGCAGTCCTCCGGGATGCGCTCGGCCGCCGTCAGCGCCTCGACCCCGGCCCCGCAGATGGCGATCGACGCGGCGCGGGCCGCGCTGGAGTCCTCCGGGCACGACGCGGACGACATCGGCATCCTGCTGCACAGCTACACCCACCACCAGGGCCCCGACGGCTGGTCGGCGGTGCACTACATCCTGAACAACACCGTGGACCGCCCGGTGCCCGCCGTGGAGATCAAGCAGGGCTGCCTCGGCATGCTGGCCTCGCTGGACGTGGCCGCCGCACGGCTGATCGCCAACCCGACGCACGACGCCGCGCTGATCACCACCGGCGACAACTACTCCACCCCCGGAGTGGAACGCTGGCGCGCCTCGGGCCTGTTCGTGCTCGCCGACGCGGGCTCGGCCGTGGTGCTCTCGCGCCGCTCCGGCTTCGCCGAACTGCTCGCCCTGGACTCGCTGTCGGACTCGTCCATGGAGATCCTGCACCGGGCCGGCGAGGAGCTGTTCCCGCCCGGCGTCACCCGGGGCCGCGGGCTGAACTTCGCCGAGCGCGCCGAGAAGGTCCGCGAGCAGTGGGCGGCCGGCCAGGCCCCGCCGATCAAGAACTTCGGCGACCGGGTCGCGGAGGTCACCGAGCGCGTCCTGAAGCAGGCCGACGTGTCCTGGGACCAGATCGCCAAGGTGTGCCACGTCGGCTTCGGCCGGCCTGCGCTGGAGGCGATGTTCCTGCTGCCGCTGGACGTCCCCGAGGAGAAGACGGTCTGGGACCACGTCAACACGATCGGGCACACCGGCGCCGCCGACCTCTTCCTGGGCCTGGAGCACGTGTGGCGCACCGGTCAGGTCGGGCCCGGCGACCACGTCCTGCTGATCGGCGCGAGCACCGGCATGGAGGCCGGCGCCGCCGTCGTGCGGATCGCCGAGGCCGCTCCCGGGTCCGCCGCCGGCTCCCAGGGGGGCGGCGATGCTTGAGGGTTGCGTCCCCTGGCCCGAGGACATCGCGGCGCGCTACCGCGAGGAGGGCATCTGGCGCGGTGACACGCTCGGCACGGTGCTGCGCGAGGCCGCCCGCCGCCACGGCGAGCGGACCGCGCTGGTGCACGGCGAACGCCGCATCAGCTACGCCGAACTCGACCGCTGGGCCGACCGGCTGGCCGCCGGGTTCGCCGCGCACGGGCTGAGGGCCGGCGACCGGATCGTGGTGCAGCTGCCGAACGTGCCCGAGTTCGTGGCGATCGCCTTCGGGCTGACCCGGCTCGGCGCGAAGCTGGTCTTCTCGCTGCCCGCGCACCGGGCCACCGAACTGGTCCACCTGGTCGAGCTGAGCGGCGCCGTGGGCTTCCTGGTGCCCGAGTCGCACCGCGGCCACGACCACCGCGAGCTGGCCCGGCAGGTGAAGGCCGAGACCACCACCCTGAAGACGCTGTTCGTGCTGGGCGCCAAGACCGAGGGGTTCGTCTCGGTCGCCGAGCTGGAGACGGCGGTCCCCGACCCGCGGCCGCTGCCCGAACCCGACGCGTCGGACGTGGCGTTCTTCCTGCTGTCGGGCGGGACCACGGCCCTGCCGAAGCTGATCCCGCGCACCCACGACGACTATGTGTACATGTCGGGCCGGGCCGCGGCGGTGTGCGAGCTGGCCGAGGACGACGTGTATCTGGCCGTGCTGCCCATCGAGTTCAACTTCGCCTTCGGCTGCCCCGGTCTGCTCGGCACGTTCCTGACCGGGGGCACCGCCGTCCTCGCCGACACGCCCAACCCGCTGGACTGCTTCCCGCTGATCGAGAAGCACGGCGTCACCGTCACCGCGATGGTGCCGTCCATCATGACGCTGTGGCTGGAGGCGGCCGAGTGGTCCGGGGAGGACCTGCCGACGCTGCGGCTGGTGCAGGTCGGCGGGGCCCGGATGACCCGCGAGTTCACGGAGCGGATCCAGCCCGTGCTGGGCGCCCGGCTCCAGCAGGTGTTCGGCATGGCCGAGGGCCTGCTCACCTTCAGCCGCCCGGACGACCCGGCCGACGCGGTGCTCACCACGCAGGGCCGGCCGGTCTCCGACGCCGACGAGGTGCTCATCCTCGGCGAGGACGGCACCCCGTTGCCGCCCGGCGGCATCGGCGAGCTGGTCACCCGCGGCCCGTACACGCTGCGCGGCTACTACCGGGTGCCCGAGTACAACCGGCGGGCCTTCACCCCGGACGGCTTCTTCCGCACCGGTGACCTGGCCCGGCTCACCGAGGACGGCGACCTGGTCATCGAGGGCCGGATCAAGGAGACCATCATCCGCGGCGGTGACAAGATCGCCGCCGGTGAGGTCGAGGACCTGCTGCTCACCCACCCGGACATCGCGGCGGCGGCCGTCATCGGCGTACCCGACGAGTTCCTGGGCGAGCGGATCTGCGCGTTCCTGGTGGCCGGCGGTCCCGAGCCGGCCCTGGCCGACCTCAAGCAGGCGGTGCACGCACGGGGCGTGGCCGACTACAAGCTGCCCGATCTCGTGCACTACCTGCCCGAACTCCCCCTGACCCCGCTCGGCAAGGTCGACAAGAAGGCGCTGGCCCGACATGCCGCGTCCGAGCAGGAAGGCTGACGTGGACATCACCGCATTCCCGACCGAAGACGAACTGCGCGCCACCGTCGCGCCCGTACTGGGCCTCGCGCCGGAGCGGATCGAGCCGGACGCCAGTCTGGTGCTGCTCGGGCTCAGCTCGCTGGAGATCATGCGGCTGGTCAGCCGCTGGCGCAAGGCGGGCGTCCCGGTGCAGTTCGAGGCGCTGGTCGCGGCGCCGACCCTGAGCGGCTGGCTCGCCCACTTCGACTCGCTGCGCACCTCCGCGCCGACCGCGCCCGGAGCGGCGTGATGGGGGCCCGGCTGATCACCGGCGGCACCGTCTACACCGCCGACGCCCAGGAGTCCGTGCACGCCCGCGGGGCGGTGCTGACCGTGGACGACAAGGTCGTCGCGGTGGGTCCGGCCGCCGAGGTGGAGCACGCCGTCCAGGCGCTGGACCCGGCCGTGCGCTCGGAGCTGCGCCGCCTCGACGCGAGCCGGATGATGGTGCTGCCCGGCTTCGTGAACGCCCACTGGCACGAGATGTTCGCCATGGGCTTCACCATGCGCGGCGCGCTGCGCCCGCCCTCCGACCGCGCCGACCAGGTCGCGTTCATGGGCGGCGGCGGTGACATGCACCAGATCTCCGCCACCTTCGACCGGTTCGACGGCCTCATCGAGGCGATGACCGAGGACGAGGCGCGGGCCATCGCCGAGTACTCGATGTGGATCCAGTTGCGCGGCGGTGTCACCACGCTCGGCGACATGGGCTCGCTCAACCGGCCGCTGGCCATGGTGGAGGCGGCCCGCCGCCTCGGGATGCGCTTCTCGGCGTCCACCTGGGCGAGCGACGCGGTGCTGGCGCCGGACCGGTCGCGGTTCGTGCGCACCCGGGACGCGGACACGGTGCTCGCCTCCTTCGAGGCGCTGCTCGGCGCCGTCGCCGCCGACCCCACGGGCCGCATCCGGTGCCGCCCGAACGTCTCGTACGTCACCAACATGACGGACGAGCTGGCGCGCGGCATGGCCGAACTCGTCGAGCGGCACGACCTGCCGTTCGCCACGCACGTGGGCGCGCTGCGCAACGAGGCCGACGCGATGCGCGCCTACCACGGGGAGACCGGGGTACGCCGGCTGGCGGAGGCGGGTCTCGTCGACGAGCGGCTGATGGCCGGGCACAGCGCCTTCCTGGACGACCAGGAGCAGAAGCTGATGCTCGCCGGGCGGGCGCACATCTCCCACTCCCCCGGCAAGTACGGCCCGTCGGGCGAGTCCGCGCTCACCGAGACCGGTGTCGTCCCGGCGCTGCGCCGGGCCGGTCTGGACGTGTCGCTGTCGACCGACGCGGCGGCGCTGCCGGGTGCGGGCATCGCCGAGACGATGCGCGCGGCCTGGCAGATGTACAACGAGATGAGCGCCGACCAGACCGAGGTGCTGCCCACCGACGCGCTGGCGATGGCCACCCGGATCGCGGCGAAGGGCCTGCGCTGGGACGACGCGGTCGGCAGCCTGGAGCCCGGCAAGCAGGCCGACCTGCTGCTGGTGCGCACGGACGACTGGCGCTATCTGCTCAACCCGCGGCCGCTGGAGAGCTTCCTGTGGCTCGCCGGTTCGGCGGACGTGGACACGGTGATCGTCGGCGGCCGGACCCTCGTGGAGGGCGGCCGGGGCGTGGAGGTCGACGAGGCGGCGCTGCGCGACCGCTACCTCCAGGCACTGCGCGGCTTCACCACCCGCGCCCTGCGCGTTCCCGCGGAAGCGGTCGACCCGGTACTGGCGGAGGTGGCCCGATGAGCGACACCCTCACGGCGACAGGAACAACAGGTACGGCGGGCACGGCGGGCGCCGAGTGGTCCGGCAGCGCGGTGGTCACCGGCGCGGCCGGCGGCATCGGCGCCGAGATCGCCCGCGCGCTGGCGGCGGCCGGTGTCCCGGTGGCGCTGCTGGACCGCGAGCCGGGGGCGCTGCGCGAGCTGGCGTCGGAGCTGAGCGCGGCCGGCGGCACGGTGCTGGCGGTGGCCGCCGACGTCACCGACAGCGCGGACGTGGACGCCGCCGTCGCCAAGGCGGAGGCCGAACTCGGCCCGGTCGCCTACCTGGTGAACGGTGCCGGGGTGCTGCACAGCGGCCCCGCCGAGGAGTTCTCCGACGAGGACTGGGACCACACGCTCGCGGTCAACGCGGGCGGGGTGTTCCGGGTGAGCCGTGCGGTGGCCCGGCTGATGGTTCCGCGCGGGCGCGGCTCGATCGTGACGATCGCCTCCAACGCGGCGCTCACCCCGCGCACGTCGATGGCGGCGTACGCGGCGTCCAAGGCCGCCTCGGCGATGTTCACCAAGTGCCTCGGTCTGGAGCTGGGGCGGCACGGCATCCGCTGCAACGTGGTGGCGCCCGGTTCGACGCGTACGTCGATGCTCACCGCCCTTCAGGGCGACGCGGCCGTGCGCGCCTCGGTGGACGGGGTGCCCGACGCGTACCGGGTCGGTATCCCGCTGGGCCGGATCGCCGAGCCCGCGCACATCGCCGACGCGGTGCTGTTCCTGCTGTCCGACCGGTCCGCGCACATCACGCTCCAGGACCTGACCGTGGACGGCGGCGCGGCCCTGGGCGCCTGAGGCCCGCCGCGCCGGCCGTCCCGTACCACCCCCCGGACCGGCCCCGCCACGGGCCGTGCGCCCGGACCGACTTCCCCGAGGTCCGGGCCGGGATGCGCCCGGGGCCGAATCCCCCGCGGCCCCGGGCGCACACCCCATCCCCCCGCTCCTCCCGACATCCCCTCGCTTCCCCCGACGCGCTCCCCCACGCGCATCCGCCGCCCCACCGGTACTTCAAGCACCACCGGCACCACCGGCTCACCCCCGCCGGGCCCCCGGTCACCGGGGCGCACCCGGCACCGGACGCCGGCCGTTCTCCGACCAGGAAAGGAACCAGACGTGGCGATCGCACCGATCGACCCGTATCCGATGCCACGGACCGCAGAGCTGCCGCCCAACACCGTTTCCTGGAGCGTCGACCCGCACCGGGCGGTGCTGCTGGTGCACGACATGCAGCACTACTTCCTCGCCCCGTTCCGGCACGGCGCGCAGCCGCACACCGACCTGGTCGCGAACGTGGCCCTGCTGCGCGAGCGGTGCGCCGCCGCCGGCGTCCCGGTCGTCTACTCGGCGCAGCCCGGCGACATGACCCCCGCCCAGCGCGGTCTGCTGGCGGACTTCTGGGGCGCGGGCATGTCCGCGGACCCCGAGGACCGGGGCATCCCCGAGGTCCTGGCACCCGGCGAGCGGGACACCGTCCTGGTGAAGTGGCGGGCCAGCGCCTTCCACCGCACCCCGCTCCTCGAACTCCTGCGCGAGCAGGGCCGTGACCAGCTGATCATCTGCGGTGTCTACGCGCAGGTGGGCATCCTGCTGACCGCGTGCGACGCGTTCGCGCACGACATCCAGCCGTTCGTGGTCGCCGACGCGGTCGCCGACTTCACCCCGGACCGCCACCGGATGGCGCTGGAGTACGCCGCCTCCCGGTGCGCCGTGGTGGCACAGACCGGGACGGTGCTGAGCGGACTGGCGGCCCCGGCCGCCGCCTTCGCCGGCGAATTCGCGGGAGATCCCGTGGGAGGCCCCTCATGACACCCCCGTACCGGCCCGGGTCCGCGCCCGAGCCGCCGTCCCTGACGGAACTGGCCGAGGGCGGGCAGCCGTTCGCGGTGCTGCACCGGCCGGAGAGCGGCACAGCCGGCCAGGTGGACGTGCTGGTCGGCGACTTCGGCGTGGTCGCGGGGACGGCGGACCTGCCGGTTCCCGAGTCCGGCGAGCCGGGCCGCCACGAGGTGCTGGCCGTGCTGCCCTACCGGGTGATCGGCGAGCGCGGCTACGACCACCACAACGACGGCGAGCCGCTGCTGGTGATGCCGGTGCGCGCGCAGTCGCAACTGCCGGTGGACGAGGTGCTGGACACCGTTCTGGCCTGGCCGTTCGTCACCGGCGAGGGCCGTTTCGACCTCGACGACGAGGAGTACGGCGACCTGGTGCGCCGGGTCCTGGACGAGGAGATCGGGCACGGCTCCGGCGCGAACTTCGTGCTCAAGCGGACCTTCGTCACCGAGGTCCCGGACTGGTCGGCGCGGACCGCCCTGGCGTTCTGGGGGCGGCTGCTGCGCGGCGAGCCCGGCGCGTACTGGACGTTCCTCATCCACACCGGCAGGCGCACCTTCATCGGGGCCAGCCCGGAGCGCCATGTCAGCCTCGACGACGGCGTGGCCGTGATGACGCCGATCAGCGGCACCCACCGCTATCCGGCGGGCGGTCCCGATGCCGGCTCGGTGCTGGACTTCCTCGCCGACGGCAAGGAGACCAACGAGCTGTACATGGTGCTGGACGAGGAACTGAAGATGATGAGCCGCGTGTGCGACGACGCGCACGTGGTCGGGCCGCTGCTGAAGGAGATGGCCCACCTCGCCCACACCGAGTACCGCATCGTCGGGCACAGCGGCCGGGACGTGCGGGAGATCCTGCGCGAGACGCTGCTGGCCCCGACGGTGACCGGCAGCCCGCTGGAGAGCGCCTCCCAGGTGATCGCCAAGTTCGAGCCGGACGCCCGGGGCTACTACGCCGGGGTGGCCGCGCTGATCGGCCGCGACGAGGCGGGCCGGCGGCGGATGGACTCGGCCATCATGATCAGGACGGCGGACGTCGACGCGGCGGGCCGGGTCCGGATCGGGGTCGGCGCCACGCTGGTGCGCGACTCCGACCCCGCCCGGGAGGCCGCCGAGACCTCGGCGAAGGCCGCGGGGCTGCTCGACGCGCTGCGCCGGGTCGCCGACCGGCGCGCGCCCGCGGGACTCGGCGCGGACCCCCGGGTGCGGGCGGCGCTGGCCGCGCGCAACGCGCCGCTGTCGCGCTTCTGGCTGGCCCCGCCGCCCGCCGGGTCCGCCACGCGCGGCAGGATCCTCGTCATCGACGCCGAGGACACCTTCACCGCGATGGGCGCGCTGCAACTGCGCAGTCTCGGCTACGACGTGACGATCCGCCGCTACGACGAGCCGTACCGGCTCACCGGCCACGACCTGGTCCTGCTGGGCCCCGGGCCGGGCGACCCGCGCGAGGTGAACCACGCCAAGATCGCCCATCTGCGGGCGGTCACCGGCAGCCTCCTCAACCTGCGGATCCCGTTCGTCTCGGTGTGCCTGAGCCACCAGGTGCTCGCCTCGCTGCTCGGCCTGGAACTGCGCAGGCTGCACCGCCCGAACCAGGGGGTGCGGCGCACGATCGACCTGTTCGGCGCCGAGCAGCCGGTGTACTTCTACAACACGTTCGCCGCGTACAGCGACAGCGCGCTGCTGGACAGCCCGCACGCGCCCGGTCTGGTCGAGGTCGCCCGCGACCCGGCGAGCGGCGAGGTGCACGCGCTGCGCGGGCCGGGCTTCACCTCGGTGCAGTTCCATCCCGAGTCCGTGATGACCCTGCACGGCGCGGCCATTTTGGACGACCTGGTCACCGGTGCCCTCGCACCTCACCGAGCGGAGCTGACGGCGTGACTTCCCTGCTCGATCCGCCCGCCGCGCACGCGGCGCAGACCAGCTGGCGCCGGCTGCCCGCCGGGCAGCAGCCGTCCTGGTCGGACGCCGCCGCGCTGGACGCGGCGGTCACCGCCCTCGCGTCCGCCCTGCCGCTGGTGACGGCCCGCGAGTGCGATCTGCTCCGGGCCCGGCTCGCCGCCGTGGCGCGCGGGGAGGCGTTCCTGGTCCAGGGCGGCGACTGCGCCGAGGAGTTGGACGCCGTGAACGCGGCGTCCATCGGCCGGACCGCCGGCACCCTCCAGCAACTGGCCGCCGTCCTCGGGTACGCGCGCTCGCTGCCCGTGGTGACGCTGGCCCGGATGGCCGGGCAGTACGCCAAGCCGCGCTCGTCGCCCACCGAGGTGCGCGGCGGCGTGGAGCTGCCGGTGTACCGGGGCGACGCGGTCAACGGGCACGCCTTCACGGCCGCCGCCCGCACCCCCGACCCGCACCGGCTGGTGCGCGTCCACCACACCTCCGCCGCCACCTTGAACCTGGTCCGGGCCTACGGCGCAGGTGAGCACGCCGGGCCCGGCCAGGTGCTGGCGGCGCTGCGGGAGTTCACCGACTCCTCGCCCGAGCGGGACCGCTACGAGGCGCTCACCGCCGAGATCGAGCGGGCGGGCGGCTTCACCGGCACCGGCGACGGCTGGCACACCCCCGGCGAGCTGTTCATGTCGCACGAGGGGCTGCTGCTGGACTACGAGTCGGCGCTGGTCCGCCTGGACCCGGCCACCGGCGGGGCGTACGCCACCTCGGGGCACCTGCTGTGGATCGGGGAGCGCACGCGCCGCCTGGACGGGGCGCACGTGGAGTTCTTCTCCCGGATCAGCAACCCGGTCGCCGTCAAGATCGGGCCGTCCATCGGGACGGACGAACTGCTGCGGCTGATCGGCCGGCTGTCGCCCGAGGGCGAGCCGGGCCGGCTCACCCTGGTGGTCCGGATGGGCGCCGGGAAGATCCGGGACGTGCTGCCGGGCCTGGTCGAGCGGGTCACCGCCGAGGGGCTGCCGGTGGCCTGGGTGTCGGACCCGATGCACGGCAACACGATCAGCGCGCCCAGCGGGCACAAGACCCGCCGGTTCGACGACGTGCTCGACGAACTGGCCGGGTTCTTCGAGGTGCTGACCGGTCTCGGCGCCCATCCCGGCGGTGTCCACCTGGAGCTGACCGGCGACGACGTGACGGAGTGCGTCGGCGGCGGCGACGGGATCGGCTTCGACGATCTGCCCGCTCGCTACCGGTCGGTGTGCGACCCGCGGCTCAACCGCGGCCAGGCGCTGGATTTGGCCTACCGGCTCGCCGAACTCCTCGACAGCGCCCGCCCGTCCGGGGCGGTCCGGGAGAGCCGGTGACGACGGAGGTGTGGCTGCTGCCCGAGCCCGCCGCGGCGTCCTTCGTCGCCGGGCTCGGCGGCGATCGGCTGCTCGACGCGACGGAACGCGGCCGCCTGGCCCGGATGCTGACCCCGCGCCAGCGGGGCCACTTCCTGGCCGGGCGGCTGCTGTGCCGGCACGCGCTCAGCGAACGCACCGGGCATCCGGTCGACGGCTGGCGGTTCCCGGTGAACGCGTACGGGCGGCCCGAGCCGTGGCCCGAGCGGTACGGGGTGCGGTTCAGCATCTCGCACACCGACGGGCTCGTGGTCTGCGCCGTGACGGACGGACCGGCGTGCGGGGTGGACGTGGAGGGCCCGCTCTCCGTGGAGTCGGCGGCCCGCGTCGCCCGCTTCCTCGCCCCCTCCGAGCAGGCGGAGCTGGCCGCCCTGCCCGCCGCGGAGCGGCCCGAGCGCACCCGGGAGCTCTGGGTGCTCAAGGAGGCGTACCTCAAGGGGCTGGGCACCGGCGTCCGCCGCGACCTCGACACCTTCACCTTCACCCCGCGCGGCACGGCTCCCCCGCGCGTGCGCGACCCCCTGCACGACACCACCTTCACCTGGCACTTCAGTCTGTTGCGGCCCACCGCGGAGCACACCGTGGCCCTCGCCGTGGAGACGCCAGGGCCCGAGCCGGCGCGGCTGCGGCTGCTGAGCCCGGCGGAGGCGTCCGGCACCGGCGCCTGAGCCGGGCACCGGCCCCCCGGAGCCGTACGCCCCACGGGTCCGAGGGGCCGCTGTCATGCCCGCGAAGGGGTGCGCGGCCGGAGCGGTACGATTCCCGCCCGCACACGCCCCCTTACGCCCCGCGCCTCGCCCGCGCGCCCCTCAGACGGCCCGCCAGCCGGTCACCACGGCGTCCAGCATCCGCTCGTAGGAGTCGGCGATGGGCAGGCCGGGCGGCTCGTTGCCGGACAGCTCCAGGGAGACCAGGCCGTGGGCGGTGGCCCAGCACGCCAGGGCCACGACCTCGGGTTCCAGCGCTTCGGTGAACTGCCCCGCCCGCTGTCCGCGGCGCACCGCGTCGACCAGCGGCTGGTACATCTCCAGCATCTCGCGCTGCCCCTCGGGGGCGGGCTCGAACTGGGCGAGGCTCTCCAGGAAGAGGATCGCGTACAGGTGCGGGTTCGCGAGCGCGTAGGCGCGGTAGGCGATGCCGAGGCGGATCACGTCGCGCGCCGGGTCGTCGGTGGAGGGCACACCGGCCAGCCGCACCACGAAGAGCCGGGCGGCCTCCTCGTAGAGGCTGGCCAGCAGCCCTGCCTTGTTGCCGAACAGCGAGTAGACCGCCGTGGTCGAGGTCTTCACGTCCGCCGCGAGCTGTCGAAGGCTCAGCGCCGCGGTGCCCCGGTCGAACACCGTGGCGGCCGCGCGGTTGATGAGCCGCTGCCGGAGCGCTTCGTCATGTGTCTTGAGCCTGGCCATTGTCCCACCGTATTGCAACAGCGTTATGAATGGCCCCTGACATCACGTCAGTCTCGTGTCAGGACCGGCCATCCCCTCAGGCGCAAGCCCCTGTGAAGAAGTTTTTTCCAGCGAACCCGCAGGTCACGAGGGGTGTCCTGGGGCCCTTCCGGTTAGACAGTGTGCAAGAGCCCTGGAAGGGGCATTCAAAACGCTGTTACGGTTGGCGCGGCGCCGGACCCTGGCAGGCCTGCGGCGCCCGCCTACTACCCCTAGGGAGAACCATGTTCGAGGCGCTGGGGCGATTCCTCTTCCGCAGGCGCAAACCGCTCCTTGTCCTGACGTTGCTGTTCGCCGTCCTGTCCGGTGCCTACGGCGTCGGCGTCTTCGGCGACATGAAACCCGGCGGGTTCGAGGACCCCGGGTCCGACAGCCGCAAGGCGGCCCAGATCGCCGAGCGGGCGTTCCCGCAGCGGGCGCCGGACGCCGTGGTCGTCTACCGCGACAAGACCCGCACGGTCGACGACCCCGCCTTCCAGAAGTCGGTCAGCGAGACGGTGCAGGCCCTGCCGAAGTCCTCGGTCAGCGGCTACTCCACCTTCTGGATGACCAAGATGCCGGCGCAGGTCAGCCACGACCGGCACGCCACCTATGTGGCGATCAACCTCCAGGGCTCCGACGACAACGCCAAGGAGGTCTCGTACAAGGCGATCAAGGACAAGCTCGCGGCGCCGGGCCTGGAGACCCTGCGCGGCGGTCCGGTCCCCACGGGGCACCAGGCCAGTGACGAGATCGGCAAGGACCTCGGCCTGGCGGAGGGCCTGTCCTTCCCGGTGCTCTTCATCCTGCTGGTGATCGTCTTCGGCGGTCTGGCCGCGGCCAGCCTTCCGCTGTTCGTCGGCGGTCTGTCCATCCTGGGCTCGATGGCGGTGCTGCGGGTCATCGCGCAGCTCACCGACGTGTCGGTGTTCGCGATGAGCCTGGTGACGATCCTCGGTCTCGCGGTCGCCATCGACTACGGACTGCTGATCGTGAGCCGCTACCGCGAGGAGCTGGAGCGCGGCCATACCGGCGAGCAGGCGCTGTCCCGCACGGTCGCCACGGCCGGGCGCACGGTGGTGGTCTCCGGCACCACGGTCGCGGTGGCACTGGCCGGCATGACGTTCTTCCCGTTCGGCTTCCTGAAGTCCATGGCCTACGGCGGTGTGGCCGCGGTCGTGCTGTCCGTCTTCTTCTCGCTGATCGCCCTGCCCGCGGTGCTGGGCGTGCTGGGCGCCAGGGTCAACGCCCTGGCGCTGCGCCGGAACAAGGCGCCGCGCAAGGACGGCCAGGGCGGCTGGTACCGCCTGGCGCAGGGCCTGATGCGGCGTCCGGCGATCGTGGCGGTGGGCACGCTGGCCGTGCTGCTGGCGCTCGCGGTGCCCTTCACCCGGGTCGAGTTCGGCGCCAACGACGCCCGCCAGCTGCCCAACAGCGCCGAGGGGCGGCAGGTCGGCAACGCCCTGGACCGCGACTTCGACAGCGACGCCACCAAGTCCATCGACTCGCTGCTGGTGCTGAAGGGGGACGCCACCTCCCCCCAGCAGGGTGCCGCGCTCAAGTCCTACGCCAACCGGCTGGCCGCCACCAAGGGCGCGACCGGCGCGCAGATCAGCGGCGCCACCGGCACGAACGCGCGGATCTCGGTCACCTTCGACGGGCCCGCGGTCTCCACCCCGGCGCGCGACCTGGTGAACCGGCTCAAGGCGGTGCCGCCGCCGCCCGGCGCCCAGGCGTACTTCGGCGGTGAGACGGCGGTCTTCGACGACACGCTGGACGCGCTCGGCGAGACGCTGCCGTGGATGCTGCTGTACATCGCGGTGGCGACCTATCTGCTGCTGTTCCTGGCGTTCGGCTCGCTGCTGCTGCCGCTCAAGGCCATCGTCATGAACCTGCTGTCGCTGTCGGCGACCTTCGGTGTGCTGGTGTGGGTCTTCCAGGACGGCCATCTGGAGGGCCTGATCCGCTTCGACTCGACCGGCAACATCGAGCCGAACATGCCGATCATGCTGTTCGCGCTGATCTTCGGCCTCTCCATGGACTACGAGGTCTTCCTGGTCTCCCGCATCCGCGAGCAGTACGACCTGCTGGGCGACAGCACCGCCGCCGTGGCGTCCGGGCTCCAGAAGATCGGCCGGCTGATCGTGAACGCGGCGCTGCTGATGTGCGTGCCGCTCGCGGCGATCGCGACCAGCGGGGTGCTCACCATGAAGCTGTTCGGCGTCGGCATGGTGTTCGCGATCCTCGCCGACGTGGCGATCGTGCGCATCCTGCTCGTGCCCGCGGCGATGAAGCTGATGGGCCGGGCCGCCTGGTGGGCCCCCGGGCCGCTGGCCAGGTTCTACAGCAAGTACGGCATCAAGGAGTCCGACGAGGCTCCGGAGGTCAAGCAGCCGGTGCCCGTCGCGGGCTGACGCCCCTCCCGGCGCCGAAGTGCCTTGGTCTCCAAGGCACTTCGGCGCCACTGTTCATCTCCCGCTCACCTTCGGGCACCCTTGCGCGCTTGACATGAAACGCCGGTGGGCGGGTACAGTCGTCCCGGCGTTAGACAGCGTCTAACAGCCGTCCAATCGAAGCGCTTGGAGGCCCGCATGCCCGCGGGAAAGACCGCACTCGGCGCGATTCTCGGCCCGGTCAGGGGAAAGCTGCGCTGGGCGATCGCCGCCCAGGCCGTCTCGGCCGCCGCCGGCGTGGTGCCGTTCATCGCCGTCGCCGAACTGGGCCGGGTGCTGCTCGGCGACGGGGACGACCGCACCGACCGCGCCTGGACGGTCACCGCGATCGGCGCGGGAGCGCTGCTGGTCCGGCTGATCGTCGCGCTCGTGGCCGGCGGGATCTCCCATCTCGCCGACAACGACCTTCAGTTCCACATCCGGCGCAGGCTCGTCGACCGGCTCGGCCGGGTGCCGCTCGGCTGGTTCTCGTCCCGCAACTCCGGCCAGGTCAAACAGGCCGTGCAGGACGACGTCGACGCGATGCACCATCTGATCGCCCACTCGCTGCTGGACATCACCACGGCCACGGTCGTCCCGGCCGCCTCCCTGGCGTATCTGTTCTGGGTGGACTGGCGGATGACCCTGGTGGTGATCGCGCCGCTGCTCATCGGTCTGACGCTGTACAGCGCCACCATGGCGGGCCTGGCGAAGAACCTGCCCGAGTACGACCGGGCGATGGGCCGCATCAACGGCAGCGCGGTGGAGTTCGTGCAGGGCATCGCCGTCGTGAAGACCTTCGGCCAGGCCCGCCGCGCGCACCGCGAGTTCAGCGAGGCCGCCGACGACTTCTCGGAGTTCTTCCTGAAGTGGGTGCGCTCCACCCAGTACTCCAAGGCGGCGGCCGAGATCGTGCTGTCCCCGATCGCGGTGCTGGTGGCCACCCTGGCGGGCGGCGCCCTCTTCGTGACGCGGGGCTGGCTCGACGCCGTGGACCTGCTGCCGTTCGCCCTGCTCGGCATCGGCCTGACCGCGCCGGTGCTGTCCCTGTTCTACGCCGGGTACGAACTGCGCGTGGCCCGCGGCGCGGCCGACCGGGTCGCGGGCATCCTGGACACCCCCGAACTCCCGGTGCCCGAGGCGCCCAGGAGCCCCGAGGGCGACCGGGTCGTCTACCGGGACGTGCGCTTCTCCTACGACGGCGAGCAGGACGCGCTGTCCGGGATCGACCTGGAGCTGGCGCCGGGCACCGTCACCGCGCTGGTCGGGCCCTCCGGTTCCGGCAAGAGCACGCTGGCGGCGCTGCTGCCCCGGTTCTGGGACGTCACCGGCGGCTCGGTCAGCGTCGGCGGCGTCGACATCCGGGACATGGCCCTCGACGACCTCTACGGCCGGGTCGCGTTCGTCTTCCAGGACGTGCGCCTGAGCCAGGACACCATTGCGGCCAACATCCGCATGGGCCGCCCGGACGCCGGAGCGGACGAGGTCCGCGCCGCCGCCCGCGCGGCCTGCGTGGACGACGTCATCGAGGCGCTGCCGCGCGGCTACGACTCCGTGATCGGCGAGGACGCGCGGCTCTCCGGCGGCCAGGCGCAGCGGGTGTCCGTGGCGCGGGCGCTGCTCGCCGACGCCCCGGTGATCGTGCTGGACGAGGCCGCCGCGCACGCCGACCCGCACTCCGAGGCCGCCGTGCAGGACGCGCTCTCGGAGCTGACCCGGGGCCGGATCGTGCTGATGATCGCGCACCGACTGTCCAGCGTCGTCGACGCCGACCAGATCGTGGTGCTGGACGAGGGCCGGATCGTCGAGCGCGGCCGGCACGCGGAACTGGTCGCGGCCGGCGGCCGCTACGCCCGGATGTGGCAGGCCCATGAACGTACGGCCCGCTGGCGCCCGCACGGACCGGGACCGGTGCCCCGGGAACCGGCCGCGGAGCCGGCGGCGGATGTCACGGCGGACGTCGCCGCGACCGGAGGAGTGAGCTGATGATCCGTCGACTCCTGGAGGTGCTGGGGCCCGAGCACGCGCGCCCGGTGCGCCGGATGCTGGTCGCGCTGGTGACGGGCGCGGTGCTCCAGGGCATCGCCTTCGCCCTGCTGGTGCCCGTGCTGGAGGCGCTGTTCGGCTCCGACCCGGACGAGGTCTGGCCGTGGCTGTGGACGCTGGTCGCGGTGGCCGTGCTGTACTGCGCGGTCTACTACTGGAGCCTGCTGGCGGGCTTCGAGGCCGGTGCCGGCCTGGCCAGGAGCCTGCGCCATCGGATCGGCGACCGGGTGGCCGAACTGCCGCTCGGCTGGTTCGCGCCGGAGCGGGTGGGCCAGCTCGGCCAGCTCACCACGAAGAGCGTCATGGACATCATGGGCGTACCGGCGCATCTGCTGCGGCCCCTGGTGACCAGCTTCGTGACGCCCGCGACCGTGACCGTGCTGATGTACCTGTTCGACTGGCGGCTCGCGCTGGCCGCCACGCTCACCGTGCCGGTCATCGTCCTGGTGTACCGGTGGAGCACCGCGCTGAGCCGGCAGGCGGACCGGGAGCGTACGGCGGCGCGGGCCGTGACCGGCGGCCGGGTGGTGGAGTTCGCGCAGCTCCAGCCGGTGCTGCGGGTGTTCGGCCGGGGCGAGGCCCGCTCGGGGGCCCGGCTCGGCGAGGCGCTGCGCACCCAGCGCGAGGCGTCGCGCCGGGTGCTGGTCACCGGGGTGCCCGGACTGATCGGCTTCAGCCTGGTGATCCAGGCCGCGTTCACCGCGGTTCTGCTGACCGGCACCTATCTGGCGCTGCACGGCGGTCTGGACGCGGCGAAGCTGCTGGCGCTGCTGGTCCTCGCGGTGCGGTTCACCGAGCCGATCGCCGAGACCGCGATCCTCGGTTCGACGCTGGGCACGGCGCGCTCCGCGCTGGCCCAGGTCGCCGACCTGCTGGCGCAGCCCACGCTGCCGGCGCCGGTCTCGCCGCGCGTCCCCGAGGGCAACCGGGTCGAGTTCGACGACGTCACCTTCGGCTACGACGACGGCAGGCCGGTGCTCTCCGGGGTGTCGCTGACGCTGGCCGAGGGCACGATGACCGCGCTCGTCGGCCCGTCCGGCTCCGGCAAGACCACGGTGAGCAAGCTCGTCCCCCGGTTCTGGGACGTGGACGGCGGCGCGGTCCGGGTGGGCGGCGTGGACGTCCGGGAGATCGACCCGGAGGTGCTGATGTCGCGCGTCTCGGCGGTCTTCCAGGACGTGTACCTCTTCGAGGGCACCATCGCGGACAACATCCGGGTCGGGCGTCCCACGGCGACCGACGCGGAGGTCCGCGAGGCGGCCCGGCTCGCCCGGGTGGAGGAGATCGTGCACCGGCTGCCGGACGGCTGGGACGCCCGGGTCGGTGAGGGCGGCGCGCTGCTGTCCGGCGGTGAGCGGCAGCGGGTGTCGATCGCCCGCGCCATCCTGAAGGACGCACCGATCGTACTGCTCGACGAGGCGACCGCCTCGCTCGACCCGGAGAACGAGCAGGCGGTGCAGGACGCGCTGAGCGCGCTGACCGCCGGCCGCACCCTGCTGGTGATCGCCCACCGGCTGCGGACGGTCGCCGCCGCCGACCAGATCCTGTTCCTCGACGAGGGCCGGATCGTGGAACGCGGCACACACGACGAACTCGTCACAGCGGACGGCCGGTACGCGTCGTTCTGGGCCCGGCGCAGCCGGGCACGCGACTGGAGTCTGGCCGGACAGAATTCTTGACGCAAGGCCGATGAGGGCCTCCGCCGGGTAATCCCGGGGAGGCCCTTCGGCGATCCTGGAACATGGAATAAAACCAGCCGGTCCGCTTTATTCATAGCGCCGCCGAAGCGATGTCAGAATTGCCGGTGAGAGCTGCCGCTTACTCGCGAGTTCACCGCACAGCCCAGGCCCCCACCTGGGCATTTAACTTTTTTACTCAATGTTCCGGGAATACAGATTGACCTACGAGCTGCCGGTCTATACTGGCCAAAGTCCAGCGAACGACCCGCTTGGAACATCTCGGCCTGACGGGATGCGACCGGTTCATGGGCACCCCCGGAAAGCTTCCCGGAGGACCGCCTTCACCTCGAATTGATCAAGTGTTCAAATATTCAGGGGAGAACCAAGGCGGCGCGTTCAGGACACGCATGGCAAGATGGCCGAAATCATTCGACCGCGGGGGCGTAAAAAGATGTCAACGAGTGATTCCTTCGACTGGCCGATAACTGCGCGAGACACCGAACTGCGCACCCTCCGGAACGCCGTGCAGCGCCGTGGCGGCGCGCTGCTCGTCGGTCCGCTGGGCGTCGGCAAGAGCGTTCTGCTGGCCACCGCGCTGCGCCGGGCCGCCGACGAGGGCCGCACGGTCCTGAGCGTCGGCGGCGCCGGCTGGAGCAGTGGCACCCGGATCCGGGGCTTCGGCACACTGACCGAGTGCCTGGAGGCCGTACGGCCGGCCGCGGCGGACGGCACCGCCGCCGACCGGCCCCTCGTCGCCGTCGACGACGTGCACCTGCTGGACACCGCCGTCAGCGTCCGGCTGCACAGCCTGGTCGCCGCGGGGCGCCTCAGCGTCCTGGCCGCGGCCCGCCAGGACGCGCCCACCCCGACCGGCATCGACAAGCTCTGGGTGGAACGGCTCGTCGAGCACGTCGAGGTGGCGCCCTTCGACCGCACCGCGATGGACACCGTGCTGCGCGCCCGGCTCGGCGGCCACACCGACACCGCCACACTGGAACGGCTGTGGGCGGCCACGCACGGCAACGCGCTGATGCTCCGCGAACTCGTCGAACACGCGCTGGAGGACGGCTCCCTGACGTGTGTGGACGGCACCTGGCGCTGGCCCGGCCTGACCCGCCGGCCCGGCAAACGGCTCTCGGACGTCATCCGCGTCGGCCTGCGCGACCTCAGCCACGAGGAGCACGAACTGGTCCAGATGCTCGCCGTCGCCGAACCGCTGGAGGCGGAGATCGTCGCCGCGGCCGGCCTCTCCCGCGCGGCCGAGGCGCTCGACCTGCGCCGCATCGTCACCGTCGAGCGCAGCCGCTCCCGGGTCCGGCTGCGGCTGGCCGTCCCGCTCAGCCGGGTCGTCATCGCCTCCCGGATGTCCGACCTGACCGCCGCCCGGCTGCGCCGCGAGGTCGCCGACTCCCTGGAGCGCACGGGCGCGCGCCGGGAGGACGACGTCCTGCGCATCGTCACCCTGCGCACCGAGGCCGGGCTCGTCCCCGAGCGCGAGCAGCTGCTCGGTGCGGCCCGGATCGCCCTCAGGCGGCGGGAGTTCCCGCTCGCGGAGCGCCTGTGCCTGCTCGCCCTCCAGGAGGAGGCCGGCGACCTGGACACGCCCGCGCTGCACGGTCCGGTCCCGGACTCGGCGCTCTTCGGAGCCGATCTGCGCCGTCTGGTTACGCGCGTAGTGCGGGACCCGGAGCAGGCCGTGCCCCGGGTCCGCGCGGCCCTGCTGCTCGGCCAGGTGCTCGTCGGCAGGGACCGGCCCGCCGAGGCGGAGACGGTGCTGAAGGCGGCGCTGGAGTCCGGGGTGGCGGTCCCGCTCGACGAGTACGTCGGCGCCGTGCACACCCGCGTGACCAACCTGGCCTGGAGCCTGCGGCGGGTCCAGGAGGCCGGGGAGCTGCTGGACCGCACCGTCGCCGAGGTCGGCGCGGACCGGGCCGGGCTGCTGCACGGCACCCGGGTGCTGATCGCCGTGATGTCGGACCGGCTCCAGGAGGCGGTCGCCCTCGGCGACACCGCGCTCGACGCGACGGCGCCCGACCTGCCCCTGGCCCAGTCGGTGGTGCCGACCGTGGCCTTCGCCCGCAGTGAACTGGGCGACCCGGCGGGCGCGCTGAACCTGCTGAACCGCTACCGCGACGTGTGCGACGAGTGGGACACCGACGCCCAGCTCCTCGCCAACTCCGTCTCGGCCCGCTGCTCCTCCCTGCTGGGCCACCTCAGGAGCGCCGCCGAGGCGCTCGACGCGGTGCACCGCTACGACCCGGGGCACGGCCGACCCGTCCTGCTCCAGGCGCTGCTCGACCGCTGCCGGCTGCTGCGGATGCTGGGGCAGTCCGAGCAGGCCGTCGCGCTGCTGCGCGGGGCGATCGCCTCCGAGGCCGCCCACGAGTACCCGGTGACCAGCGCCTGGCCGCTGGCCCAGCTCGCGGGGGCGCTGGCCGAGTCGGGCAACCACTCGGAGGCGCTGCGCACCCTGGTCGAGGTCCGCGCGCTGCGCGGCGAGGTGCTGGGCTTCCCCATCAGCGAGGACGAGATCGCCTACGAGAGCGCTCTCGTGCTCGCCTACACCGGGGACCACTCCAGCGCCGCCGCCCAGGCCGTGGCCCTGGCCGAGCGGGCCGGCGCGGCCGGACGCACGGTCCGCGCCACCAACGCGCTGCTGCTGGCCGCCCGGGTCACCGAGGGCGCCGCGGTCCGCTTCCCGCACCGGGCGCTGCTGCGGGCGGCCCGGACCGCGGGCGGGCTGACCCGGGTGCTGGCCGACTACGCCGAGGCGCTGGCCGACGGCGACGGCGCCGCGCTCACCGACGTCTGCGACCGCCTGGTGGAGATGGGGGCGCTGCCGCTGGCCGGGGAGGCCGCCGCCCAGGCCGCGCGGGCGTTCCGCGCCTCCGGACAGCACCGCAAGGGCCGCGAGGCCCAGGCCGCCTGCCGGGAGCTGCTGCCCGGCTCCGGTGTGGCGCTGCCGCCGTGGGTGGAGGCGGACACCCGCCCCGAGCGCGACTCGGCCTCGCTCACACCCCGGGAGCGGGAGGTCGCCGTACTGGCGGCGACCGGGATGTCCAACCGCGACATCGCGGACCGGCTGGTGGTGTCGGTGCGCACCGTGGAGAACCATCTGCACCGCATCTACCACAAGCTCGGCATCACCGCCCGCAACGACCTCCAGCGCGGCCTGGACAAGCTGATCGGCCGCCCGCGGGAGACCAACCGCATGGCACCGCTGCGGCTGTACGAGGGCGGCTCCGAGCACGTGGCGTAGGCGCGTACGGCAGCGCGTACGCCGACGACACGTACGGCAGGCGCACACGGCGGTGCCCCGCGAGGACGGCTCTCGCGGGGCACCGCCGTGTCACGGGGCATGCTCGGGGGGCGGCCCGTCACTCCTGCGGAGCCGGCAGCACACCGGCCCGCACGAAGTAGGCGATGTAGCCGCCGAACACCTTCTCGTCGATGTCGGGGCAGACGATCCCGGTGTCCTTGAGCAGGTCGCGGGTCAGCTCGTCGGCGAACTCGGCGACCTCGACCTTCTCCGACTCCACGAGGATGCTCAGCAGCGGCGCCATGGAGTTGGTGACGTCGGCGGCGACGGCCTTCATCCACTTCAGGATGCTGACCTCCTTGAGGTCGTACCCGGCGCCGCGCAGCAGCCGCAGGATCCGCTCGGAGTCCAGCGTGTCCGGGCTGACCTGGTGGTAGGTGCCGCCGGTGCCCTCCGGGTGCCGGGAGGCGGCGACGATCACGGCGGACACGTAGTCGACCGGGACCATGTTCATCGCCAGCCGGAACCTGCGCGGGTACAGGCCCACCTGGAGCGAGCCCTTGATGAAGCGCCACACGAAGTCGTTGGGCTGGCAGGCGCCGGTGACCGAGTCGCCCCAGACCTGGCCGGGCCGGTGGATGGTCACCGGCACGCCCCGGCGGGCCGCCTCGCGCACCAGCTGCTCGGCCACCCACTTGCTCTTGGTGTAGCCCAGCGACAGGTTCTCCGGCGGTCCGGTCGGGTCGAGCTCGCCGCGCGGCTCCCGGTCGGCGCCGGGCTCGAACACGCCGGTGGTCGAGACGTGGTGCAGGGTGGCGCCGGCCGCCTGGGCGAACCGCAGCACGCCGTGCGTCGCCTCCACCGTGGACTTGCGCAGCCACTTGTAGATGGTCAGGAAGTTGACCTTGGCGGCGGAGTGGTAGACGGCGCCGACCCGCCCGGCCAGCGCGTCGTACTCCGCGCGCTCCATGCCGAGCAGCGGCCGGGTGATGTCCCCGGTGTGCACCTCGACGCGGTCCGGGTCGATGTCGTCGAGCAGTTCGTAGGTGCGCAGGTTCTCCTCCAGCCGGGCACGGGCGGTGCCGGTGTCGGCGCCCCGCACCAGGCAGTGCACGACCAGTCCCTGCCGCAGCAGGTCCCTCAGCAGGAACGCGCCGAGGAACCCGGTCGCGCCGGTGAGGAACACCTCGGTCACCGCGCCCGGCTGCGGTGCCGTGTAGCCCGTGATGTCGTCGGCCAGCACGACATCGGCGGCGAACTCCTCGGAGATCTCCATGGGTATCGTCGAACTCATCAGTTATCCGTGGTCCTTCCGGAATACGTGTCCGGGCTAGGCGCCGTCGGCACCGGCGGCGGCCGTGGCGTAGGAAAGAAGGCTCATCGCCTCCTTGACGTCGGCGTCGGTGGCGACGATCGGGGGCAGCAGGCGGATGGTGGTGGGACGGCTCAGGCAGGGCGAGACGACCAGGCCCCGCTGGGCGAGACCGGTCAGGACGTCGCCGGCCACCTCGGGCGAGCGGAAGTCGACGCCCCACAGCAGACCGCGGCCGCGCGTCCCGACCACCTTGTCCGGGTGTTCGGCGCGCAGCTCGGCCAACCCGTTCTCCATGGCGAGGGCGATCCGCTCGCCGTCCGCCGCGTACCGTTCGATCAGGTCGAGGGCGACCGGGACGACCGCCGTGGACAGCGGGTGGCCGCTGAAGGTCGCGGTGTGCACCATCGGGTCGGCCAGCAGCGGGGCGAACAGCCGGTCGTTGCCCACCGCGGCCGAGACCGGCAGGACGCCGCCGCCCAGCGGCTTGCCGAGCAGCACCGCGTCCACGTCGAGGCCGTCGGCCAGCGCCACCGACCGTTCGCCGCACCGGCGCAGACCGACCTGGATCTCGTCGGCGATGACGAACGCGCCGTGCTCGTGGGCGTCCCGGCACCAGGTGCGCAGCACCTCGGTGTCGAGGATCCGCACACCGTTCTCGGCCTGGACCGGCTCGAAGACCACGGCGGCGACGTCGTGCTCGCGCAGCGCGTCCGCGACGGCCTGCGGGTCGTCGCCGCTGACCCGGACCACGCCCTGGAGCAGCGGTTCGAGACCGGCCCGGAAGCGGGGGTTGTCGGTCAGCGCGAGGGCGCCGAGGGTCTTGCCGTGGAAGGCGCCGTCGACCGCGACGACGGTGGTGCGGCCGGTCGCCATCCGGGCGAGCTTGACGGACACCTCGACGGCGTCGGCTCCGCCGCAGCCGAAGTAGACCCGGCCGAGGCCGCCGCCCACGTACGCGGCCAGGCGCTCGGCGGCCAGCGGGGCGACGGGCGTCTGCACCGAGCGGGTGGAGGCGGGCATCAGGTCGAGCTGCGCGCGGACGGCGTCCGCGATCTCGGGGTCACGGTGGCCGAGCAGGGCGACCGCGTAGGAGCCGAAGTCCAGCATGGTCCGGCCGTCCGAGAGGGTCACCCGGGAGCCCTCGGCCGACGCCTCGACGGCGCCCTGACCGGTGAACTTGCCCGCCACCGCGAGCGCGGGCGAGAAGTGGCGTCTGACCCGCCGGAAGGTCTCCTTGGCGTCGACGGCGTGCGTCTCAGTCATGATCTGTCCCCGCCCCTACGCGCTCTGCTCGACGATGTCCCGCTGGTAGCGCTCCAGCGCCTTGGCCACCGCGGGGTGGATCATCTCGGCCACCATGGGCAGGCCGACGTCGAACTCCACCTTGAGTTCGAGGGCGGCCGTGCCGCCGTCCTCGACGACCTGCCAGTAGCCCTCGTAGTGGGCGAGGTCGCCGTCGCTCTGGCGGAACTCCCAGCGGCGCCGCTCCGGGTCCAGGACGTCCTCCTGGTCCCACTCCATCTCCGAGCCCTTCAGCTCCACGACCCAGCTGCTGGTGCGGCGGTCGCCGTCCTCGCCGCTGATGGTGACCTCGTTGACGCCCTCCATGAAGTCGGGGAACGCCTCACAGTCCGTGAGCACCTTCCACACGGCGTCCGCGGTGCCGGCGCCGGGGCATGTGCTGTGCACTACATGCATGAACTCATCCTCACTCGATCCCTGAATCCCGTGATCTCTTGCGCCACTTGCGCATCTCCCGTCACGTACGTCTCGTGGCCCTCGGCTCCCGGCGGGCCGGGGCCCGGCGGGAGCGGGCCGTCACGCGGAGTCCCGCCGGCGCGCCGGGACCCGCTCCTCCAGCAGCGCCGTCAGGCGTTGCAGCTCCGAGCGGAGCGCGTGCTGCTGGGAGGTCAGCTCCTCCACCCGTACGCGCAGCCGGTGCAGTTCGTGCCCCTGGGTGCCGGGGCCGTCGACGAGATCCCCCTCGGCGGGCCACCCGGGCGCGGGCTCCATCGTCGCGACGGCCGTGCCGGTCCCGGCCGGGGCCGGCTCCGTGGCGCGCAGGCTGCCCGGTTCGCGCAGCACCCGGACGTTGCCGGTGCGCACCGGCGTCCGGTCCTCCGCCTGGTGGGCGGCGCCCCGGCGCACGGCGCGCGCCTCGCCCTGCCGTCCGCAGCGCTGGAGCGCGAGCGCCAGCTGGTCGCGGAAGCGCGCGCGGGCCGGGTGGGCGACGACCAGCTCTTCCAGCCGGCGGACCACCTCCTCGTGCCTGCCGATGCGCAGCGAGGCGTCGCACAGGTCCTCCAGGGCGGTCAGCCGCTCCTCCTCCAGGCGGGCGGCGGCCGCCGCGCACAGCGGCCCGTGGGAGCCGCCGTCCAGGGCCGGTCCGCGCCACAGCCCGAGCGCCTTGCGCAGCAGCAGCGCGGCGGCCCGCGGGTCGGCGGCCAGCAGGCGCTTGGCGCGGGTCACCTGGAGCCGGAACTGCACGCTGTCCAGTTCCTCGGGGCGCGCCTGGAGCACATAGCCGGGCCCGCGCACCACCAGGCGGGGGGTGTTCGCCCGGGACGGCTCCGCCTCGATCAGCTGCTGGCGCAGCCGCGAGACATGCGCCTGGAGGGCGTTGCCGGCCTTGTCCGGTGCGTTGTTCCCCCACAGTTCACGGATCAGCTCCTCGGTGGGCACCGGGGTCCCCAGGCGCACCAGCAGAGCCCCGAGCAGCGCCCGCTGCTTGGGACTGGTCAGCTGCACGCTGGCACGCCTGACGTCGTCGTAGATCCCTGGGGGTCCCAGTACCCGGAACTGCATCGAAACCTCCACCAGTCGTCGCGGCCCGGACCACGCCGCACTCCGAGGTGATCACGCGCGCCGCCCCGGGCGCATGAGTACTCAGGTACTCCAAACCGGGGGCGCCGCCGGGCCGCGCACGGGGTCGGGCGGCCCCGGCCGGGACCCCGCCGGGGGCGCGCGGAGCCGCGAGCTGAGTGACGGTTACTCATGCGCGGGCGCACGGAGCCGTGTTCGGCTGGACCGGGCACCGTGACACGACCCAGGGAGCAGGCGGACATGACACGTTGGGATGCCGAGACCGCGGTGGTGGGTCTGGGAAGTTGGGGGGCGTCGGCCTTATGGCGGCTGGCGGCCCGGGGCGTGGACGTCATCGGTCTGGAACGCTTCACGCCGGGGCACGCGCTCGGCTCCTCGTACGGCGGCGCCCGCATGGTCCGCCTGACGGGCGCCGAGCATCCCGGTCTGCTGCCGCTGGCGCGCAGATCGAGGCAGCTGTGGGCGGAGCTGGCCCGCGCGGGCCAGGACGGGCTGTTCACGCCCTGCGGCGGTCTGCTGATCGGCCCGGAGAACGGCCCGCTCGCGGGCGGCGCGCTGCGCACGGCCCGCGCGCACGGCGTCCCGGTCCGCACCTTCACGGCGACCGCGCTGCGCTTCCGCTTCCCGCGCCACACCGGGGTGCCGGCCCATCACATCGGCGTGTGGGAGCCCTCCGCCGGGCTGGTGCGGCCGCGGCACGCGGTACGGGCCGCGGTGGCGCTGGCCGAGCGCGCCGGTGCCCGGGTGCACACCGACTCCCGGGTGGTCCGGGTCGAGCGGGTGCCGGGCGGGGTGCGGCTGCACACCGCCACGGGCTCGGTGACCGCGCGCCAGGCGGTGCTGACGGCGGGCGCGTGGCTGCCGGGGCTGGTGCCCGGACTGCCGGTGCAGTCGGTCCGCGCGCCCTTCTCCCGCTTCCGTCCGCTGGACGCGGCGGACAGCGGCTTCGACCTGGAGGGCTTCCCGGTGTTCCGGCGGGAGCTGGACGACGGCCGGATCCTGTGGGGCAGCGGCGCCCAGGGCGGCGATGACGTCGGCCTGGGCCTCGAGGACGGCGGGGCGGCCAAGCCGGTCGACCCCGAGGACACCGACCGCTCGGTGACCGCCGACGACTGGTCGGACCTGGCGCGGCTGCTGCCCGCCAAGGTGCCCGGCCTGGAGACGCTGCCCGCCCGTACGGCGGTCGGCACCCGTACCCGGACCCCGGACGGCCTGTTCGTGTGCGGCCGTCCCGGCGGCGACCCGCGGCTGGTCGTCGCGGGCGGTGGCGGCGCGCACAGCCCGGCGTACGCGCCGGGTGTCGGCGATGCCCTCGCCGACCTGGTGCAGGGCGCGCCGGGCGCCGCCGGGCTGGACTTCCTCTCGCCGGACCGCTTCAGCTGAGCGCCGCAGGGCGCCGGGCTGCCGGACCCCGCCCCGCGGGCCGCGCGCGGGGCGGGAGTGTCGGGAGCGCACCCGCGCTTCAGCCGGTGAGGCTCTGCGGAGCGGGCGCGGCCGGGCGCGGCGCCGTTTTGAGCACTTTGCGGCAGATCCGTTCGCCGACCCGGGCCACCAGGGTGCGGGGGCGGCGCGGCGTCAGATGCGCCATCAGCGCGTTGCCGAGGCCGGGCGTCACATAGGCGCGGTTGCGGTCGAGCGCCGCCAGGGCCGCGCGCACCACCGGCTCGGGCGTGGTGAAGCTGCCCGCCACGGCGGCGTCGCGGGTGCCGAGGACCTCGAAGAACCGCGTCTCGACCGGTCCGGGGCACAGCGCGGTCACCCGCACGCCCCGCCCCCGCACCTCCTCGCGCAGGGCCATCGAGAAGTTCAGCACGAACGTCTTCGAGGCGCTGTAGACCGACAGGTAGGGGCTGGGCTGGTAGCCGGCGGTCGAGCCCACGTTGAGGACCGCGCCGGTGCCGCGCTCCAGCATGCCGGGCAGCAGGGCGTGGGTGAGGTCGACGAGCGCGACGACGTTCACCATCAGCAGGTCGTGGTCGCGTTCGGGGCCGATCTCCTCGAACCGGCCGCCGGTTCCGAAGCCCGCGTTGTTGACCAGCAGGTCGACGCGGATCCCGCGGTCGGCGAGTTCGCGCGCCACCTGCCGTCCGGCGTCGGGCCGGGCCAGGTCCTGCACCACCACGTGGGTCTTGACGCCGTGGACCCGCGCCAGCTCGGCGGCGACCTCCTCCAGCCGGTCCCGGGAGCGGGCCACCAGGACCAGGTCGTGGCCCCGGGCGGCGAGCTGGGCGGCGAACTCCTTGCCGAGCCCGGAGGACGCGCCGGTGACCAGCGCGGTGCTCGGGACGGCGGGGGCAGTGCTCATGGCTGTTCCCTTTCGGCAGGACGGCTGACTCCTCGCACCCTCACGGCAGGCGTGGCCGGCACATCGTCGATCGTGCGGGGATCGGTCCGCCGCCCCGGTCGCCCCCCTCATCCAAGGAACTCAGCACCACGGCCCACCCCGTGGCGAACGGAACCGACGTGCCGCCCACGCCTGCTCCGTCACCCTAGTGAGACCGCCGCGCCGGGGCCCCCGACTCTGACAGGAGCTGACATGTCAGGGCGGGCCGGGCCCACCCGGCGGACCTCCGGCGGGACGTCCGGCGGACCTCCGGCGGGCCCTCGGCGGGACGCCCGGTGCGGGCGCGGGTGCCGGGCGCGGGTGCCGGGCGGTCGTGCGGCCCGCGGGCCGCAGTAGGCTCGCCCCTGTGAGTACGTGCACGACCGTTTCCCGGCAGCTCGGCGAAGCGCAGGGCGCCACCGCGCCCACGGCGACGACCTGGCTGCTGCTGGAACAGCCCGGCCCCTGGGGCGCCAAGGCGCTCACCTCCAGCCATCTGGACCCGGAGCTGGGCCGCGCGCTGGAGCGGGCGGCCGAGGGCACCGGCGTACGGATCGCCCTCGTCCGGCGCCCGGGGCGGCACGCCGACTGCCGTACGCGGTCCGTGCGACAGGTGTACGCGGCCCACACCCTGCCCGGCAACAGCTGGGTGCGCTCCGCGGATACCGCCGCACCGGAGGAGTTGCTGCGTCTCGACTTCGCCGCGCTGGGCAGGGGCGAGCACCACACCTTCGACACGGTCCTGCGGGGCGTGCCGCACACCGCGGGCCCGCTCGCCTTCGTCTGCACCAACGGCAAGCGCGACCGCTGCTGCGCCCTGCTGGGCCGGCCGCTGGCCGCGGAGCTGGCCGCCGCCGGGGAGCACGGCGTCTGGGAGGTCTCCCACCTCGGCGGCCACCGCTTCTCCCCCACGCTGCTCCTGCTCCCGCACGGCTACGCGTACGGCCGCGCCGAGACCGGCGCCGTCCGCGGCGCCCTGCGCGGGCTGCGCGAGGGCCGGGTCGACCTCGACGGCTGCCGGGGCCGCAGCGCGTGGGAGCGGCCCGCACAGGCCGCCGAGCTGGCCGTGCGCGCCCTGAGCGGCGAGTACGGCGCGGACGCGCTGACCGTCGTCCGCACCGAGGAGCTGCCCGCCCCGGCCGTGCCGGGCCCGCACGGCGCACCGGCGCCGGAGGACGGCACCCCGTTGTGGGAGGTGACCGTCGCCCACACCGACGGCCGCCGCTGGCACGTCACCGTGGCGCGCGGCGCCGCCGAGCCGCCCCGCCCGGAGAGCTGCGGCGCCGCGGTCCTGGGCACCCCGGCCCGCATGGACGTCCTGGCGGTCCGCGAACTGTCCCTGCCCCACGCACCCCGCTGAGCCCGCCCGGCCGGGCCGCCCGGATCCGCGGCGCACGAGACCTGGGACGGCCGCGCCGCGCACCGTACGGTCGTCGCCATGAGCACCACCGCCCCCGTACGCCGCCGTCGCCTGGGTCTGCCCCGGCGGGCGTTCGCCCAGGTCCTGCTGACGCAACTGGCGATCGCCGCGTCGGTCGCCGTCCTGGCGACCGGGCTGTTCCTGGCCCCGCTGAGCCACCAGCTGGACGACCAGGCGATGCGCCGCGCGCTGGCCATCGCCGAGACCACCGCCGAGAACCCGCAGATCGTCCACGACCTCCTGCACACCGCCCCGAGCGTGAGCGGGCCCGTGCAGCGGGAGGCGGAGGCGATCCGGCGGGCGACGGGCGCCGAGTACGTCGTGGTGATGGACACGGCCGGCACCCGCTGGTCGCACGCCGAACCGGACCAGGTCGGCAGGCCCGTCTCCACCGACCCGACGGCCGCTCTGCGGGGGCGGGAGGTCATGCAGATCGACACCGGCACCCTGGGCCGCTCCGCCCGCGGCAAGGTGCCGCTCTATGACGGCGACCACCGCATCGTCGGCGCGGTCTCGGTCGGCATCGCCTACGACAGCGTGCGCGCCCGGCTGGTGGACGCCATCCCCGGGCTGCTCGCGTACGCGGGCGGCGCGCTCGCGGTCGGGGCGCTGGCCGCCTGGCTGGTCTCGCGCCGGGTGCAGCGGCAGACCCGGGACCTGGCGTTCTCCGACATCGCGGCGCTGCTCGCCGAGCGGGAGGCCATGCTGCACGGGATACGGGAGGGCGTCGTGGCCCTGGACCGGGGCGGCCGGGTCCGGCTGCTCAACGACGAGGCGCGACGGCTGCTCGGCATCGGCGACGAGGCGCTCGGCCGGTTCCCGGACGAGGCGCTCGGCGCGGGCCGCACCACCGATGTGCTGGCCGGGCGGGTGACGGGCACGGACCTGCTCACCGTGCGCGGCCAGCGCGTCCTGGTCGCCAACCGCATGCCCACCGACGACGGGGGCGCCGTCGCCACCCTGCGCGACCGCACCGAACTGGAGCAGCTGGGCCGGGAACTGGACTCCACCCATGGTCTGATCGACGCGCTGCGCGCCCAGGACCACGAGCACGCCAACCGGATGCACACCCTGCTCGGCCTGCTGGAGCTGGAGATGTACGACGACGCAGCGGAGTTCATCGGCGAGGTGGTCGGCGACCACCGGGCCACGGCGGAACAGGTCACCGAGAAGATCCAGGACCCGCTGCTCGCCGCGCTGCTGGTCGGCAAGGCGACCGTCGCCGCCGAACGCGGGGTGGCGCTGTGGATCTCGGACCGCACCTGGCTGCCGGACCGGCTGGTCGACCCCCGGGGCCTGGTGACGGTCGTCGGCAACCTGGTGGACAACGCGCTCGACGCCGTGGCGGCGACCCCGCACGCGCGCGTGGAGGTCGAGCTGCGCACCCGGGGGCGCACCGCCGTCCTCCGGGTCCGCGACACCGGGCCGGGGATCCCGCCCGAGCTACGCGAATCGGTCTTCACGGAGGGCTGGTCGACCAAGCGGCCCCCGGCACACGGCAAGCGCGGCATCGGGCTCTCCCTGGTGCGCAGGCTCGCCGAGCGGCAGGGCGGCTCCGCGACGGCGGGCGCGGCGCACGGCGGCGGCGCGGAGTTCACGGTGGTGCTGCCCGAGGCGCTGGAGGAGCCCGCGGCCGCCCCGGGCTGAGCCGCGGCGGCCCGCGCCGGTGTGCGGCGCGGGCCGTGTCCTCGCTCGCGTACCGGTACGGGCCCGGTGCCTTTGTGCCGGTACGGGCTCAGCCCGCGGCCTTCTCGACGAACTCGGTGGTGAACGTCCTGCTCAGATCCACGGTGGCGTTCTTGACGGCGGGGTTGAACGCCTTGAGGACCTTCTCCACGGTCTCGGGGCCGTTCGCCGGCATGACGCCGTCCTTGGTGAACATCGGCAGGGTGCTGCGGATCGAGTCGGCGTAGAGCTTCTTGTCCCCCTGGGAGTAGTCGGCGGGCATCTTGGCGGCGATCTCGTCGGCGCTGTGGGCGGACATCCAGCGGAGGGTCTTCACGAACGCGTTCGCGAGCTTCTGCACGGTGTCCTTGTGGCCGTCGACCCAGCTGGACTGCATGTAGAGGCTGGACGACGGGTAGGGGCCGCCGAGCGCCTGCCGGGAGCCCTCCGGGGTCCGCATGTCCACGAGGACCCGGCCCGCCTTCTTGGCCAGGATGGTCGCGACGGTCGGGTCGGTGGTCATACCGCCGTCGATGGAGCCCTGCTGGAGCGCGGAGACGAACGTCGGTCCGGCGCCGACGGCGACCGGGGAGAACTCGCCGACGCCGACGCCGTTCTTGACCGCCAGGTACTTGGTGAGGAAGTCGGTGGAGGAGCCGAGCCCGGTGACGCCGAGCTTCTTGCCCTTGAAGTCCTTGGGCGAGGTGATGTCGGCCGCCGCCTTCTCGGAGACCACCTCCACCTCGCCGGGCGCGTGCGAGAACTGCACCACGGACTCGATGTCCTTGCCCTTGACCTGGAGGTCGAGGGTGTGGTCGTAGAAGCCGACGGCGGCCTGGACCTGGCCGGAGACGAGCGCGGTCTCGGCCTGGACACCGGCGGGTTCGCTCAGCAGTTCCACGTCCAGGCCCTCGGCGGAGAAGTAGCCGAGGCGCTGGGTGAGCATGGCGGGCAGGTAGATGACCTTGTCGAGGCCGCCCACCATGATCTTGACGTGCTCGCCCTTGCCGTCTCCCCCGCCGCCGCTGCCGGACGCCGAGCCGGCCGCGTCGTTGGCGCAGGCGGTGAGGGAGGACAGGGCGAGCAGTCCGGCGGCGGCCGACGCCGCGAGTCTGGTGGTTGTGCGCATGGCGGATTCACGTCCTTGGGGAGGCCGGTACACGGCGGCGGGGTGCGGGTGCGTCCGTACGGAGGGGCGAGTACAGGCGGGGTACGGGCGGGGAGGGGCGGGCGAGGGCGGCTCAGTGGCCGGAGTCGGCGGGCTTCCAGCGGAAGATGCGGCGCTCGGCGAAGGTGAGCAGCCCCTCGGCGACCAGGGCGACCGCGGCGAGGATGACCATCGCGGCGTACACACCGGCCGCGTTGAACGTGCCCTGGGACTGCGCGACGAGCAGTCCGATGCCCTTGGTGGCGCCGATGTACTCGCCGACGATGGCGCCGATCAGCGCGAAGCCGAAGCTGACGTGGAGGCTAGTGAAGATCCAGGAGGTGGCGGACGGGACGACCACCTGGAGCGTGACCCTGCGGTCGCTCGCGCCGAGGATCCGCGCGTTGGCGACCAGATCGCGGTCGACCTCGCGGGCGCCCTGGAAGGCGTTGAAGAACACCGGGAAGAAGACCAGGACGACGGCCGAGGCGATCTTGGAGACCGGGCCGAGCCCGAACCAGATCACGAAGATCGGGGCGAGCACGATCCTCGGGATGGAGTTGAGCACCTTGATGTACGGGCCGAGGACGTCGGCGAGGAAGGCGACGCGCCCGAGCGCGATCCCGAGGACCACACCGGCCACCACGCCGACCACCCAGCCGAGCAGCGCCTCGTAGAGCGTGTACCAGATCTGCTCGCCGAGCGAGCCGAGGGCGGTGCCGTGGGTGATCCAGGTCCAGATCTGGTCCCAGATCTTCGAGGGCATCGAGAAGTTGAACGGGTCGATGGCCTCGGCCCGGGACAGCGCCTCCCACAGGCCGAGCACGGCCACCAGGAGCAGGACGCGGCCGGCGGTGACGATCACCTTCCGCCTGCGGGCGGCGCGGGCCCGGGAGTGCGCCCGGCCGGGTGTCTTCGCGGTCTCGGCGACCGGTGTGCTGAGCACCTCAGGCGACATGGGCGGCACCTCTTTCCCGGGTGATGCGGACCTCTTCGCCCAGGGACTCCCAGATCTCGCGGTAGATGTCGATGAACTCGCTCCGCAACCGGACCTGCTCGACCTTGCGCGGCCGGGGCAGTCCGATGTCGAAGACCTGCCTCACGGTGGCGGGTCCCGCCGTCATCACGACGACCCGGTCGGCCAGCGCGATGGCCTCCTCCAGGTCGTGGGTGACGAAGACGACCGAGGATCCGGTGCCTTCCCACAGCTCCAGCAGCTCGTCCGACATCAGCGCCCGGGTCTGCACGTCGAGCGCCGAGAACGGCTCGTCCATGAGCAGGATCTCGGGGTCGTTGACGAAGGTCGCGGCGAGCGCGACGCGCTTGCGCTGGCCGCCGGAGAGCTGGTGCGGATAGCGGTCCTCGAACGCGGCGAGCCCGACCCGGGCCAGCCACGCCCGCGCCTTCTCCTTCGCCTCCGCCTTGGGGACACCGCGAAAGCGCGGCCCGGCCGTGACGTTGGACAGCACCGTGCGCCAGGGGAAGGTGGCGTCCTGCTGGAAGACGAAGCCGACCTTGCCGCCGACGCCGGCCACCGGCTCCCCGGCCACCAGCACCTCGCCCTCGGTGGGCTCCTCCAGACCGCTGACCAGCGTCAGCGTGGTCGACTTGCCGCAGCCGGTCGGACCCACCACGGCGACGAACTCCCCGCGCCGCACGGTGAGGTCGAGATCCCTGACCGCGGTGTGCAGGCCCCCCGACGGGGTCCTGAACATCTTGCTCGCGCCCCGCAGCTCGATGGCGGGGCTGGTGTCTGCGCTCATGCCCCGGGACGGTAGGTGTGGCCCCCGCCACGGCAGCAGTCTTCTGGGCGCAACCTGTTCTTTTGCTCGCAGGCACCTGTTGTGCTCGTTCTGCTCGCGCTACAACATCGGAGCCGGAACACGGGCTCGACGCCGGCCCGGCCTTGACGGAGAGAGGCCCGATGATTGACGTCCTGGTGGTCGACGACGACTTCCGTGTCGCTGAGATCAACGCGAGATACGTGGGGAAGGTTCCCGGATTCCGGGTGACCGCCCGCGCGCACAGTGCCGACCAGGCACTGGCCGCCGTGCAGCGCGGCGGCACCGACCTGGTCCTGCTCGACCACTACCTGCCCGACCGCACCGGCCTCGAACTCGTCCACCGCATGCGCGACCAGGGCCTGCGCACCGACGTCATCATGATCACGGCGGCCGGCGACGTGGCGACCGTGCAGCAGGCGATGCGCCTGGGCGCGCTGCACTACCTGGTCAAGCCCTTCACCTTCGCCGCGCTCCGCGTCCGCCTGGAGTCCTACGCCGCCCTGCGCCGCACCGTCGACCGGGTCGGCGGCCGGGGCGTGGCCGGGCAGGAGCAGGTGGACCGGATCTACGGTGCGCTGCGCACCGCGCCCGCACCGGCCTCGCCCGGCCTGCCCAGCGGCCACTCCGAGCCGACGACGGACCTCATCTGCGGTGTCCTGCACGGCGCGGCACGGCCCCTGTCGGCCCACGAGGTGGCCGCCCGCACCGGTCTGAGCCGCTCCACCGCCCAGCGCTATCTGCGCCACCTGGAACAGGCCGGCCGGCTGCGCCTGTCCCTGAAGTACGGCGACACGGGCCGCCCGGAACACCGCTACGCCTGGGTGACGCCATAGCCGTAGCGGCGGCGAGGGCGGGACGGACCGCGTCCCCGGGTGCCGACGCGGGCGCAGGGGTACGACCGCAGACGCAGGGGTACGACGCGCCCGAGGCCGCTCACACGGCGCCCGCCCCGGTCAGCGAGCGCACCTCCGTCTCCGCGTGCCGGGCCTCGTCGGGCGGCTCGGCGGAGGTGACGGTGCCCAGCCAGCCGGCCAGGAAGCCCAGCGGGATGGAGACGATGCCGGGGTTGTGCAGCGGGAAGTACTGGAAGTCCACCCCCGGGAAGAGCGAGTCGGGGCTGCCGGAGACCACCGGGGAGAGCACGACGAGCCCCAGCGCCGGAACCAGCCCGCCGTACACGGCCCAGACCGCGCCCCGGGCGGTGAACCCCCGCCAGAACAGCGAGTACAGCAGCACCGGCAGGTTCGCCGAGGCGGCCACGGCGAAGGCGAGACCCACCAGGAAGGCCACATTGAGGTCGCGGGCGAGCAGGCCGAGGGCGATGGCGACCACGCCGACGCCCACGGCGGCGATCCGCGCCACGGCCACCTCGCCCCGCCGCGTCCCGCCCCGGCGCCGCAGCGACGCGTACAGGTCGTGGGCGACGGACGCCGAGGAGGCCAGGGTGATCCCGGCGACCACCGCGAGGATGGTGGCGAACGCGACCGCGGCGACCACCGCGAACAGCACCGTGCCGCCCGTGGAGTCCGCGCCGCCGCCCAGATCGAGCGCGAGCAGCGGCACCGCGGTGTTCCCGGCGGCGTTCGCCCCGCGGACCGCCTGCGGGCCCACGATCGCGGCGGCCCCGAAGCCGAGCACGATCGTCATCAGATAGAAGCCGCCGATGAGCCCGATGGACCAGAGCGCCGAACGCCGCGCCGCCCGCGCGGTCGGCACCGTGTAGAAGCGCGACAGGATGTGCGGGAGCCCGCCCGTGCCGAGCACCAGCGCGAGTCCGAGGCTGAGGAAGTCCAGCCGGGCCGTCCAGTCGCCGCCGTACCTGAGTCCGGGTGCCAGGAAGGCGTCCCCGTGCCCGCTGCGCCCGGCCGCGACGCGCAGCAGCTCGTCGAGGTCTCCGTGGAAGCGGACCATGACGAGCGCGGTCAGCACCACGGTCCCGCCCAGCAGGAGGACGGCCTTGACGATCTGGATCCAGGTGGTGGCCCGCATCCCGCCCAGCGACACATAGACCACCATCAGCGCGCCGACGCCGATCACCGTCCATGCCTGTGCCGCCCCGCCCGCGCCCGTCCTGCCCAGCAGCAGGGCCACCAGGCTGCCCGCGCCCACCATCTGCGCCACCAGGTACAGCACGGACACCGTGACCGAGGACGTGCCCGCTGCGATCCGCACCGGCCGCTCGCGCATCCGCGCCGCCACCACGTCCGCCAGTGTGAACCGCCCGCAGTTGCGCACCAGTTCGGCGACGAGGAACAGCACCACCAGCCAGCCCACGAGGAAGCCCACCACATACAGCACCCCGTCGTAGCCGAACAGCGCGATCAGCCCGGGGACCCCGAGGAAGGAGGCGGCCGACGCGTAGTCCCCCGCGATGGCAAAACCATTCTCCATCGGGGAGAACAGCCGCCCGCCCGCGTAGAACTCCTCCGCCGAGCCGTGCCGCCTACGGCTCACCCAGGTGGTGATGGCCAGCGTGACGGCCACGAACACGCTGAACAGCACCAGCGCCCACCTCTGATGATCGCCGGTCACGCCCCGCCACCCCCTTGCACCGCACTGCGCGTCAGCTCCTGTGTCTCCCAGCGCAGTTCGAGCGCGGCCCGGTCCCTGCGCAGCCGGGCGTGCCGCGCGTACGCCCACGCCAGGAGGAACGTACTGAGGAACTGCCCCGCCCCCGCGACCATCGCCACGTTCACCGCGCCCGCCACCGGCCGCGCCATGAACCCGGGCGCGGACGTCGCGGTGACCACGTACACCAGGTACCAGCCCAGGAAGGCCACCACCGCCGGCACCACGAACCTCCGGTAGCGGCTGCGCACCTCCTGGAACGCCGCGCTGCGCTGCACCGCGAGATACACCTCGGCCGCCGCCGCACCGTCCCTGTCCCGGTCCGGCCGGGCCCCGCGCGCGACCGGCACCCGCAGGCCACGAGCCCCGGCCCCCTCTCCACGGCCTCCCCGGCCGGTCCCGGGCTCCTCGGACCACGGATCGCGCTGCCGCAGATCCTCGGGCGCCGCCCGCTCCCGGTCCTGCCCCGGCTCCGACCGTTCCTGCCCCTGGCCGCTCCCGAACCGGTCCCCGGGACCGCTCCCGTCCCCGCCCCCGCCGGGACGGCCGTTGTTCGACTCCATGCCCCAGCATGGTCAGAACCGCCGGACCCCCCGCCTCGCTTCTCCCCGCGCTTCACCCCATCAGGTGACTCAGCTCGCCGGCGGACGCGCCAGGCCCTTCGTGTACGCGTACCGCACCGCCTGTGCACGGTCCTTCAGCCCCGTCTTGGCGAACAGGTTGTTGATGTGCGTCTTCACGGTGGCCGTGGAGACATGCAGCCGCCGGGCGATCTCCTGGTTGCTCAGCCCCTCGGCGATCAGCACCAGCACCTCGCACTCCCGCGTCGTGAGCCCGTCGGGCGGTTCATCGGCGGACGCGTGGCGGGACTCGGGCTCGGACAGCCGCTCCAGCAGCCGCCGCTGGATGCCGGGCGAGAGCCCCGCGTCCCCGGACAGCACGCTGTGCACCGCCCGGACGATCTCGTCACCACCCGCGTCCTTGGTCAGATAGCCCCGCGCCCCCGCCCTGAGCGCGGGGAACAGCGACTCGTCGTCCGCGTACGTCGTGAGGATCACCACCTGCGTCCCCGGGTGCTGCGAGCGGATCCGCCGGGTGGCCTCGACACCGTCGCAGCGCGGCATCCGCAGGTCCATGAGCACCACGTCCGGCGCGACCTCCGCGACGAGCCGCACGGCCTCCTCGCCGTCCCCCGCGGACCCCACGACCTCGACGCCCGGCAGCAGCCCCAGCAGCATCACGATGCCTTCCCGGACCACCGTCTGGTCGTCCGCCACCACCACCCGCGCCGGCTTCCCGACAGCCTCCTCGGTCATACCGGCACCTTCAACGTCACCGCGAACCCCTCCTCGTGCGGCCCTGCCTCCAGCGAGCCGCCCAGCAGCTCGGCGCGCTCACGCATGCCCAGCAGACCGTACCCGCCGCCGGCCCCGGCCAGTTCGCCGGGCGAACCGCCCGAGTCCCGCACGTCCAGCACCACCTGGTCGTCGCGGTAGTCCAGGCTGAGCCTGACCCGGGCGCCCGGAGCGTGCTTGCGGACATTGGTCAGCGCCTCCTGAGCGACCCTGCGGACGGCCTGGGACGCCTCGGCGGGGAGCCGTCTGCGTTCACCCGAGACGGTGACCTCCGCGCCGTCGTTCGCCGCCACGAGCTGGCCGAGGAAGTCCTCCAGCGGGGTCAGTTCGCCGCGCAGCGCGGACAGCGCCTGCCGGGTCTCGGAGAGTCCGTCGCGGGCCATGCCCCGGGCGGCGACCACCCGCTCCAGGATCTGGTCCCGGTCCGCGCCCCGCTCGATGAGGAGCCGGGCGGCCTCCAGGTGCACGAGCTGGGCCGAGAGGCTGTGGGCCAGCACGTCATGGATCTCCCGCGCGATCCTGGCCCGCTCCCCCAGCGCCGCCGACTCCGCCTCCGCCGCCCGAGCGGCCCGCTCCTGCGCGAGCAGCCGCTGGGCACCGGCGCGGGCCTCGGCGTCGAGCCGCAGGACATAGCCGGCGAGCGCCAGTCCGACCGCCGTGACGACGGTGGTGAGCCACCGGTCGTCGTTGGCCGCGGCGAAGGCGCCGAGCGCGATTCCCGTGAGCGGGGTGGCCACCGCGAGCGGCAGTCTCTCCAGCGCGCCGACCGCGCAGGCGCACCAGATGACGAGGGCCGGATCGTGGAAGTTCCCCGCCTGGGCGGCGGCGCCGACTGCGAGGAGCAGCACGAACAGCACCAGGGACGGTCCGAGCCGGTGGGCGAGCGTGGTCCGGAAGAAGGCCCAGGACGCGCCGGCGGCCACCAGCACGCCCGCCGCGGCCGCCGCGGCGCCCCAGGCGTGGACGTGGCTGTTGCGGAAGGCGCCCCACAGCAGGATGGCGGCCAGCATCAGCCGCACACACCAGCCCAGGAGGCGCCGGGGCCGCGAGATGCCCTCGCGGCCCAGTGCTTCCGGAGAGGGCCAGCGCGTCCAGACGTTCTCCGTCATGCGTGTTCCTTCCACGCGGGGCGGGGCCTGCCGTCACCGTACGCCGCGGTCCGGCCGTCCGCCGCCGCCAGGGCGCCGGAGCGCAGGACCAGGACTCCCGAGCGCACCAGCAGCGTGGCGGCGAGCGCGAGCATCAGTGCCGGGCTGCCCTGATGCACACCGAGCAGCTCGCCCAGTCCGAACAGAGCGGCGCGCAGGGCGATGCCTCCGCTCCAGACGGCGATGCCCGCCTTGGTCGTACTGGTCCAGACCGCGCCGTCCGGCTCCACCCATATCCGGGAGGTCCAGGCCCAACCCGCTCCGATCCCCAGGCCGATGATCAGCTCGGCGACCAGGAGCGCGACGGCCTCGCTCTGATGGTGGGCGTCGATCAGGTGCGGGTCGCGCAGGGCGACGACGGCGAGGATCGCGGGCAGCAGCCACCAGCGCCGGTCCGCGTCGATCCGGCGGGCGCGGAACTGCCTGAAGATCACGAGCGCGGCGACCGCGACGATCACCAGCACGTTGACGAGCCCGGACATCAGAGCCTCCATGAGCGGGAAGGAGAGGCCGGCGGCGAGAACCGCCGACGCCTTCGACGCTACGGAAAATCACGGGCGGACTGATCGGACCGGGGGTGGATCGAGGGTGGATCCCCGGCGCCGGAATTCTCCACCCACGGGTGGACAACCGGGCCCCCGGCCCCCGAGCCCCCGTGCACCAGACTCCGGGCACCAAACCCCGGGCCCCAGACTCCGGCCCCCGGGCCCCCGGACCTCGTCGGCGCCCCACCGCCGTGCCCGCCGGGGGCACCCGCCCAGACGGCACAACGGCATCGTGGCCGCGACCGCGACCGCGACCACGACCGCGGCACGGTCCGGCGACCGCAGCCACCAGCCACGGCCACAGCCACAGCCACAGCCACAGCCACAGCCACAGCCACAGCCACAGCCACAGCCACAGCCACAGCCAGGGTGCCGTGAAGCCCCTGCCGGCCGCTACGCGTCGATGCGCGAGCGGTCCAGCGTGGCGGCCGAGCTGGCGATGAACTCCTTGCGGGGGGCCACGTCGTTGCCCATGAGCAGGTCGAACACGCCCTCCGCCGCTTCCAGGTCGGAGAGGTTGATCCGGCGCAGGGTGCGGTGGCGCGGGTCCATCGTGGTCTCGGCCAGCTGGTCGGCGTCCATCTCGCCGAGGCCCTTGTACCGCTGGATCGAGTCCTTGTACCGGATGTTCTTGCTCTGGAACTCCAGCAGCCTGTCCCGCAGCTCGCGGTCCGAGTACGTGTAGACGTACTTGTCCTGGCCCTTCTTCGGCTGGACCAGTTCGACCCGGTGCAGCGGCGGCACGGCGGCGAAGACCCGGCCCGCCTCGACCATGGGCCGCATGTAGCGGTGGAAGAGGGTGAGGAGCAGGGTGCGGATGTGGGAGCCGTCCACATCGGCGTCGGTCATCATGATGATCTTGCCGTAGCGTGCCGCGTCCAGATCGAAGGTCCGGCCGGAGCCCGCTCCTATCACCTGGATGATCGCGCCGCACTCGGCGTTCTTCAGCATGTCCGTGACGGAGGACTTCTGGACGTTGAGGATCTTGCCGCGGATCGGCAGCAGCGCCTGGAACTCGGAGTTCCGGGCGAGCTTGGCGGTGCCGAGCGCGGAGTCCCCCTCGACGATGAACAGCTCGCTGCGGTCGACGTCGTCGCTGCGGCAGTCGGCGAGCTTGGCGGGCAGCGAGGACGATTCCAGGGCGGTCTTGCGGCGCTGGGCGTCCTTGTGCTGGCGCGCCGCGATCCGGGTGCGGGCGGCGGCGACGGCCTTCTCCAGGACGACGCGCGCCTGCTGGGCGGCGTCCCGCTTGGTGGAGGTCAGGAACGCCTTGAGTTCCTTGGTGATCACGTTGTTCACGATGCGGCGGGCCGCCGAGGTGCCGAGCACCTCCTTGGTCTGCCCCTCGAACTGCGGTTCCGCCAGGCGGACCGTGACGACCGCGGTGAGGCCCTCCAGGGCGTCGTCCTTGACGATGTCGTCCTCGGCGACGCGCAGCATCTTCTTGGCCCGCAGCACCTCGTTCATCGTCTTGGTCACGGCCTGCTCGAAGCCGGCGACATGGGTGCCGCCCTTGGGTGTGGCGATGATGTTGACGAAGGACCGCAGCGTGGTGTCGTAGCCGGTCCCCCAGCGCAGGGCGACGTCCACGCCGAGGTCGCGGGTGACCTCGGTGGGCGTCATCTGGCCGTGCTCGTCCAGGACGGGGACGGTCTCCTTGAAGGTGCCCTGGCCGCTGAGGCGGAGGACGTCGCAGACGGGCCTGTCGCTCGCCAGGTACTCGCAGAACTCGCTGATGCCGCCGTCGAAGCGGAAGGACTCCTCGCCCTTGCTGCCGCCCTCGCCCAGTCCGTACTCGTCGCGCACGACGATGGTCAGGCCGGGCACCAGGAAGGCGGTCTGCCGGGCGCGCTGGTGCAGGTTCTCCAGGGAGAGCTTCGCGTCCTTGAGGAAGATCTGGCGGTCGGCCCAGTACCGCACGCGCGTCCCGGTGCGCGACTTGGGGATCTTCTTGGCCTTGCGCAGCCCGCTGCCGGCCTCGAACCTGGCCTCGGGGCCGTTGCCCGTGAACGCCCCGGGCACCCCGCGCCGGAAGCTGATCGCGTGCGTGTGGCCGCCGCGGTCGACCTCGACGTCCAGCCGGGCGGAGAGCGCGTTGACGACGGAGGCGCCGACGCCGTGCAGACCGCCGGAGGCGGCGTAGGAGCCGCCGCCGAACTTGCCGCCGGCGTGCAGCTTGGTCATGACGACCTCGACACCGGACAGGCCGGTCCTCGGCTCGACGTCGACCGGGATGCCTCGGCCGTTGTCGCGGACCTCCACGGAGCCGTCGTCGTGCAGGACGACCTCGATGTGGTCGCAGACGCCCGCCAGGGCCTCGTCCACGGAGTTGTCGATGATCTCCCACAGGCAGTGCATGAGACCGCGGCTGTCGGTCGACCCGATGTACATGCCGGGGCGCTTGCGCACGGCCTCGAGCCCCTCGAGGACGAGCAGGTGCCGCGCGGTGTAGTTGGAGCCGTCACGGTCTGCTCCTGCCAGCAGCGCTGTGGACGGCACGGACGTATCGGCGGTCACGCGGTTCGCTCCTCGCTGAATTTCAGGTGAGGCCCTGATGGGTAAGGGCGCGGCTTGGGTTGCCGCTCAGAGGGTACCGAGCCCTGGTAGAGCCCTTGTAACGCAACCCTCGACGGCGCTTCAGACTAGTCGAGGAGTCGCATGTACGTTCGATCCCTCGATGGAGTGAAGCACATATCACGTTCCCTTCGGGGCATGAACCATTTAGGCTCCGGGCACGTCCTCATGAACAACCGGCAAGCCGGCCGGGGAGGACCGACCATGACCGACAGCGCGAACCCGTAAGACACACAGAAACGTAATACGGCACATTCGCCGCCAAACCGGCAACGGACAGCCACCTCGGGAAGATTTTTCGAGGAAAAGCCGCGAGCGGGAACGTTTGGGGCTGGTTGGATGTTGACCCTGGTACGACAGCTCGTCGAGCTAGAGAAGAGGCGACGTGACTACTGTTCTGACCCCCGCGAGCCCGCTGACGGCCGCTGATCGCTGCGACCGCTGCGGCGCCCAGGCATACCTGCGCGTCGTCCTGCTGAGCGGCGGAGAACTGCTCTTCTGCGCCCACCACGGTCGCAAGTTCGAGCCGGAACTCAAGAAGATCGCCGCTGAGATACAGGATGAGACGGAGCGCCTCACCTCCGTGCCTGCGACCACGCCCGACGAAGAGCGCTGACCATCTCGCACGACGAGCCAGCTCCGGCACAGGCCGGCGAAACGGGCGGTTGCTCCTGATCCACAGGAGCGACCGCCCGTCGTCATGTCCGCCCGAGGCCGCTCAGGCCACGCCCATGGACGGCCGCAGGCCCTTGGCCCCCCACGCGGCACGCAGCGTCCGCACCACGTCGGACACCCGCGTGTAGACGCCTGGGCTCCCCGCCTCCCCGCAGCCGTCCCCCCAGGAGACCAGCCCGATGAGGCGCCCCTGGGCCACCAGCGGTCCCCCGCTGTCGCCCTGGCAGGCGTCCCGTCCACCGGCGCTCTCGCCCGCGCACAGCATGGTCCGGGGCACGTAGGTGCCGTTCGTACTGCCCGGATACGCCCGCTCGCACTGGGCGTCGGGCAGCACATGCACCCGCGCCGCGCGCAGGCTGTGCGGGTAGGCCGCGCCGCCGGTCGTGTCGCCCCAGCCGTAGACGAGGGCGCTCGTCCCCGGCGCGTACGCGGGGTCGCCCGCGCCCGCCATCGGGATGACGGCGCGCTGGGGCAGCGGCTCGGCCAGCGTGAGCACCGCGAAGTCGCCCGAGTTGGTCGTACGGTCATAGCGCGGATTGACCCAGGTGGCGCGTACGCGGATCTCCTTGCCCTGTCCGGACAGCAGGTCCGTACGCCCCTCGATGACCTTCAGATCCCGTGTCGGCGGCGCACCGACCACATCACCGGACAGGCAGTGCGCGGCGGTCAGTACGGCATTGCGGGCGACGGCCACGGCCCCGCAGAACTGTCCCGCGCGCGTACCTCCGAACCGGTCACGGCTGGACAGCGCCACGGTCCACGGACTCTGGGCCACATCGACGGGGAAACCCCCGACGACAACGCTGTCAGCGGCGGCGGGGGCGGCGTTGACCAGCGGTATCGCAGCTCCGGTGGCCGCCAGCACCAGCGGCCCGGCCAGGGCGCGGGCAATACGGCGTCGCATACGCACTCCTCACTCTGTGGTGATCATCGAACACCCAGAGTCGGGCACGTGGGCGCACGCCGCAGCACGAAGGCCCGGTCCCCCGCACGGGAGAACCGGGCCTCACGGTGTCGCGCGGGTCCTAGTCGAGGTAGTCGCGCAGCACCTGCGAGCGCGACGGGTGGCGCAGCTTCGACATGGTCTTGGACTCGATCTGGCGGATCCGCTCACGCGTGACGCCGTAGACCTTGCCGATCTCGTCGAGGGTCTTGGGCTGGCCGTCGGTGAGACCGAAGCGCATGGAGACGACACCCGCCTCGCGCTCGGACAGGGTGTCGAGCACCGAGTGCAGCTGCTCCTGGAGCAGCGTGAAGCTCACCGCGTCGGCCGGGACGACCGCCTCGGAGTCCTCGATGAGGTCACCGAACTCGCTGTCGCCGTCCTCGCCCAGCGGGGTGTGCAGCGAGATGGGCTCGCGGCCGTACTTCTGGACCTCGATGACCTTCTCCGGGGTCATGTCGAGTTCCTTGGCCAGCTCCTCCGGAGTGGGCTCGCGGCCCAGGTCCTGGAGCATCTGGCGCTGCACGCGCGCGAGCTTGTTGATGACCTCGACCATGTGCACCGGGATACGGATGGTGCGGGCCTGGTCGGCCATGGCGCGGGTGATCGCCTGCCGGATCCACCAGGTGGCGTACGTGGAGAACTTGTAGCCCTTGGTGTAGTCGAACTTCTCGACCGCGCGGATCAGACCGAGGTTGCCCTCCTGGATGAGGTCCAGGAAGAGCATGCCGCGGCCGGTGTAGCGCTTGGCCAGGGAGACCACCAGACGGAGGTTGGCCTCCAGGAGGTGGTTCTTGGCTCGGCGGCCGTCCTCGGCGATGATCTCCAGCTCGCGCTTGAGCTTCGGCGCCAGCTTGTCGGAGTTGGCCAGCTTGTCCTCGGCGAAGAGACCCGCCTCGATGCGCTTGGCCAGTTCGACTTCCTGCTCGGCGTTGAGCAGGGGGACCTTGCCGATCTGCTTGAGGTAGTCCTTGACCGGGTCGGCGGTGGCGCCGGCCGCGGCGACCTGCTGGGCGGGGGCGTCGTCCTCGTCCTCGTCGGAGAGCACGAAACCGGCGCTCTCCGCGCCCTCCGGCTCCTCCGTCGCGCCCTTGGGGTCCTCCAGCACCTCGTCCTCGAGGAGCTCGGCGTCGTCCTTCTTGCCCGCGGTCTTCTTGGCCGTCGTCTTCTTGGCGGCGGCGGTCGTCTTCTTCGCCGCCGTCTTCTTCGCGGCGGCGGTCGTCTTCTTGGCGGCGGCCTTCTTGGCGGGAGCGTCGTCCTCGACCGGCGTGTCGGCGGCGGGCGGCGCCGTCGGAGTGGCGGTGGCGGTGGCCTTCCTGGTGGTCACCGTCTTCGCCGCGACCGTCTTGGTGGCGGTGCGCTTGACCGGACTCTTCGCTGCGACGCTCTTTCGGGTGCGCTTGTTTGGCTCCGCGGCACTGACCATCAGCGTCACACCCTCTTCCTCGAGGATCTGGTTGAGGCTGCGCAGTACGTTCTTCCACTGAGTGGCCGGGATCTGGTCAGCTTCGAAGGCCCGACGCACATCGTCGCCGGCGATCTGCCCCTCAGCCTTTCCCCGCTCAATGAGCGCCATGACAGAGACGGACTCGGCGATCTCCGGCGGGAGCGTACGGGATGTGCTGGCCGACACGAACAACCTCTCGGAACGTTGGAAAACGGCTTCCGGCCCCGTCCTCTGACGGACAGGAGCCGACCACCGGCCTGGGGATTGGGCCGACGGGACGGGCGGGGGCCGGGAAGATGCACAGCGCCATGAACGGCGTCCGTATTCCCTCCGCGGCTGTCACCTCTTAGGTCATCGCGTTGTTCCCATGAGCGTTACGCCCAATCCGCGTGGCCCGAGTCACACCCCGTAAGCGCTTAAAAACGGTCAGAAGTGGACACATGAGATCAGCCGGGGCGGACAGGCTCTCACGAGGGGCCGCCCGCCCGTCGCGCGCGACCCCGCCGGGCGCGCGGAGGCGGAGGCGGAAGATCCGGCCGGGTCCCGACCGAGGCCACTCGCCCGCCGGGGCCACCCGTCGGCCGAGGCGCCGGGAGGGTGACACGAGGACAGTGCGACGGCGCGAGGACGACGAGACGGCGAGACGGCGAGACGGCGAGACGGCGAGGAGAGGACGACGGAGGGACGGGCTGGAGCGGCGGAGCCGAGGGAGGCGAGCCGCGGTCCGGGGGCACGGGAGGGCGGCAGGTCTCCGGCCGTGCCGCCCGCGCCCCGGCGCGTCGCCCGCGGTTCAGTGCTCGCGCGGCGCGGGCACCACTCGCTCGATCTCGGGGTGCACCGTGAGGAGCTGGCGCATGGCGCCCTCCGCCGCGGCGCCGTCGCCCGCCGCGAGCGCGTCGACGATCCGGGCGTGCTGCCCCACCGAGGCGTCGTTCGGCCGGTCGCAGCCCGTGACGGGGCCGCCCGACACGTGCAGGGCGGACGAGACGATCCCGGAGAGGTGCTCCAGCATCCGGTTGCCCGCGACCTGGATGAGCAGGCCGTGGAACTCCGTGTCGGCCCGGGAGAAGGTCAGCGCGTCACCCTGCGCAAGGGCGTGGCCCATGATCTCGACCATGTCGGCGAGGCGCTGCTGGACGTCCTCGCGTCCGTGTCCCGCGGCGAGGCGCGCGGCGAGTGGCTCGATCGTCCAGCGCAGCTCGCTCAGCTCACGGCGCTGGTCGTCGCGCTGCGGCCCGAAGGCCCGCCACTCGATGATGTCGGGATCGAGGAGGTTCCAGTCGCTGACCGGGCGCACCCGCGTGCCGACGTTGGGACGCGCGCTGACCAGGCCCTTGGCCTCCAGCACGCGGAGCGACTCCCGGACGACGGTGCGGGAGACCTCGAAGCGCTGGCCGATCTCCTCGGGAACCAGCGGGCGGTCGGCGCCCAGGTCGCCCGAGACGATCATCTGACCGAGCTGCTGGACGAGTTGGCCGTGCAGGCCGCGGCCGCGGCTGCCGGCGGCGCGCCGGCCGACGCGCCCCAGCTCGGGGTCCGCGCCCTCCCAGGCAGGACTTCCGACGCGGTCGGGGACGGGCGCCTCGGCGTAGGGGTAGCGGTCGAGTCCGCCCGGTCCGGCCAGGCCGGAGTCGGTGGAGCGGGCGGCGGTCATCATGGTGTGCGCAAGGGTACTCACGGATCCTTTGTCGGCGCTGCCTCCAACTCCCTTGAGGTCTTTGGTGAAAAGCACACGAAAGGGTGATCGCTCACTCCGTCGCAATTGACGCCTTATCGGAAAGAAATGTGCTTTCCGCGGGGAGTTGCGCCCGATGCACGATCGAATGAGCGCGAACCCTGCTCATCGGGCTCTGCTCCGCAGGACCGTCAGCAGATACCCACCGAGCAGCGCACCGAGCGACAACACCAGGGCGCTGCCCATCGGTTGGGCGACCACGCGGGCCGCGGCGGAGAGCCAGCGATCCCCGCCGAAGGGCCACGGCAGCAGGAACGTCTCGTGCAGCCGCGCGGGCAGTCCGGCGGTGTCCCAGGCGGCGCCGCCCAGCGCCTCCTGCACCAGCGGTACGCCGACGACCGGCACGGCGAGCACCGCGGCCAGCCCCGCGGTCGCGGACCGGAACACTCCCGAGGCCAGCACCCCGGTCCAGCCGCAGCCGATCACGAGGCCGGTCCAACTCGCGGCCGGGGCGAGCCAGTCACCGGGGACCTGGGTCAGTTCCCCGCCGTAGACGAGGTACAGCAGCTCGGCGTCGCAGCCGATGGTGAGGAAGGCCAGCAGCGCCGCCGTGGCCGTGGCGACGAGGAGCTTGGCGGCGAGCAGTCCCAGGCGGCGGGGCACGGTGCCCCGGTCCGCCGCCAGCGCGGGGTGCCGGAACTCGTCGCCGAAAGCGAGCGCTCCCAGCAGTCCCGCGCCGAGCGCCGCCGGCGGCAGTGGCAGCTGCTGCGGCCACGCCGCCAGCAACCGGGGCTGCGGCGTATGGCCGATGCGCCCCATGACCAGGGCCGTGAGGGCGGAGACGACGAGCACGGCCGCGCAGACGGCGAATCCGGTGCCGATGCCCAGAGCGCGGCGCAGTTCGTAGCGCACGGGGCGCAGCGGTCCCGCGCCGGGGCGGACGGCGATGGGGGGCGGCAACGGCGACGAGGCATCCGCCGTGACGACCTCGGCGGGGCGGGGCGTGGGGATCGAGGGCTGCGTGGCGGACGGGTGTGCGGTGGCCGAGTGCGTGGCGGACGCCTGCGGGCCCGGTGCCCGAGCAGTCCCTTGTGGCTGGGGATCCGGCTGCGGGCTGGGCTGCGCTCCTTGCGGGTGCGGGTGCGGGTGCGGGCCGGGGCGCCGTCGTGCCGAGGGCCGCGTGCCGGGGGTGCCCTCCGGGGACTGCTCCGGCGCGCCGGCGCGATCCCCGCGGGCGGTGCGGGGTGCATCGCCGGGACGGGCCCGTACGCCACCGACGTGCGGGCGTGCCGCCGTGGGCACGCCGTCGGCGGGTGCGGCGGCCGTCGTCGAACCCTCGGCGTGCGCGGCGACGGAGACGGCCTCGGGGCGGCCGTGGTCGAGGAGAGCGGCGGCGACCGTCTCCTCGGCCTCCTTTCGAGACGTGGCGCCCGGCCCGCCCGGAGCGGTGGCGGCGACGGCTCCGCCTCGGTCCGCTGCGGCACGCGCGTTCCCTCCCGGCTCGCCGACCGCTCCGCCGCCGTCGCGCACCAGGGATGCGGAGGGAACGGAGGGGACGGCCCCCGACCCCGGGGCCTGCCCCGAAGCCGGAGCAGCCGAAGTCTCTCCGGCGGCGGGGGCGCCGGGCTCCGCGGCCTGCGCCCGTTCGGCGAAGGGGTGCTCCGCGGTGGGGCGCTCGGCCCCGGCACCGGCGCCCATGTCGCCCACCTCGTCGGCGAGTTGGTGCACCAGGATGCCGTGGCGGAACGCGGCCTCCCCGACGTCGGCGCACGTACTGCCGTAGACGGACAGGCGATTGCCGTCCTCCCGCACGACCTCCACGGAGCGCTGGGCGGTGCGGGCCTCCTTGGCCAGCAGGGCGGCGAGACGGGCGGCGTGCGGACTGAGGACCGCGACGCGAGGACGCAGCCGGTGGCGGGCGAAGTCCGTCGCCTCCTGGTCGGCCACGACGCTGCCGCGCTCCAGCGTGACGACCCGGTCTGCCGTACGCGCGGCCTCTTTGGGGTCGTCCGTGGCGAACAGCACCGTGCCGCCCCGGCTCGCGTGGGCCCGCAGCATGCCGTGCAGCCAGCGGCCCTCCCGCGGGGAGACGCCGCCCGCCGGATGGTCGAGCACCAGTGTGTGCGGGTCGGACAGCAGGACGCACGCCAGGCCGAGCCGCCGGTCCATGCCGCGCGACAGCATGCCCAGACGTTCGTCGCGGAAGCTGACGAGTCCGACCGCCTCCAGCACTTCGTCGGCCCGCCGGGCCGGAAGTCCCGCCGCCGCGCACAGCATCCGCAGATGGCCCCGGACCGAGCGGGAGGGATGGCCGGGCACGTCACCGAGGAGGACACCGACCTCACGCGCCGGATGGGCGATGCGATGCAGGGGCCGCCCTTTGAAGTAGGTGATTCCCCGGCCCTGTTGGAGTTCGAGCATGAGTCTGAGCGTGGTCGTCTTGCCCGCGCCCGCGGTCCCCAGGAGCGCGGTGACACGCCCCGAGTGCGCCTCGAAGGAGACGTCGTCGACGGCGGGCGAACGGCCCTTGCGGGAGTCGCTGGTCAATCCGAAGGCCTGGATCACCCGCAGCAAGATAGCCGTTATGTACCTTTTTGCCGGTTTGCAACGCGCGTACGGCCGACACCGCCGCCCTCGGTCCCCGTCTCAGACCTCCGGGCGCAGCATGGGCGGGTTGAGCAACGTGGCCCCGCCCGCCCGGAACAGCTGGGCGGGCCGGCCGCCCTGCCGCGTGGTCGTGCCCCCGGTCGGCACCAGGAAGCCGGGCGTCCCCGTCACCTTGCGATGGAAGTTGCGCGGGTCGAGCGCCACTCCCCACACCGCCTCGTAGACGCGCCGCAGTTCACCGACGGTGAATTCCGGCGGGCAGAACGCGGTCGCCAGCGACGAGTACTCGATCTTCGACCGGGCCCGCTCGACCCCGTCGGCCAGGATCCGGGCGTGGTCGAAGGCGAGCGGTGCCGCGGCTTCGCCGTCCCGGCCGTAGCCGCCGTGCTGGAGCAGCTCCGCCACGGACGCCCAGCGGGCGTCACCGGCGTCACCACCGGGCCGGGGCGCGGGCAGATCGGGCGCGAGGGCGAGGTGGGCGACGCTGACGACGCGCATCCGCGGATCACGGCCCGGGTCGCCGTAGGTCGCCAGCTGCTCCAGGTGCGCGCCGTTGTCCTGGACCGGTGCGGCGGGGTCGTGGACGCACAGGCCCGCCTCCTCCTCCAGTTCGCGCGCCGCGGCCTGCGCCAGATCCTCGTCCTCCCGCACGAAGCCCCCGGGAAGCGCCCACCGCCCCTGGAACGGAGGCTCTCCCCTGCGCACCGCCAGCGCGCACAGGGCGTGGCGGCGCACGGTCAGCACGACCAGGTCCACGGTGACAGCGAAGGGCGGAAAGGCTGACGGGTCGTAGGGCATGCCGTGATCATAGTCGTCTGCCTGACGATAAACACTCCCTTCGCCGGTCGCAGCGACGCGTGGTCCGCGCGGCCGCGCCGGACGCCCCGTCCTCGCGTCCCGGCCACTCTGGGCACCATGCCGGGCAAGGTCATACCCCCAGTTGCAGCCCCTCGGCCGCCTCCTCGACCAGGGCGAGGCCGAGCCTGCTGACCCGTACCGAGAAGGGGGCGCCGGCGACCCGCAGCCCGGTGAGGCCGATCTCCCCGAGCGGCGCCGCACGCACCGGCCGCAGGGTGACCGTCCCGGCGGGGGTGTCGGGCCGGATGCCGACGAGCGCGGTGAGCAGCAGGACCGCGGCGGACGCGGCCGTCGCCGAGGGGCGGCAGGCCGCCGGGTGCGGAACGGGCGCGCCACCGTCCGTGCGCTGCTCTCCGGCGAACATCTCGGGCAGCCGGTGTCCGAAGGCCCCGGCCGCCGCCAGGATGCCCCGCAGCAGGGCACCGGCCTCCTCCTCGTGGCCCGCCGCCGCCAGACCGGCGACGGCGACGGCCGTCTCGGCCACCCGCACCGCCCCGGCACGGTGGCCGAAGGGGTTGTAACCGGCCTCCTTTGCGGCGAGCCCGCGCAGTCCCCAGCCCGAGTCCATCGTGGGCCCGCGCAGCAGCCGGGCGAGCTGACCGGTCCGCGCCTCGTCGAGGAGTCCGGGCGCCTGCCGTCCACCGCCCAGCAGGCCGGTGTCGAGCAGGTGCGCGGCGGAGGCGTCGAGGTGCGTGAGCAGCCGCCCGTCGGGTGCCCTGCCGGCCGCGGGTCTGCCGCCGCCGCGGTCGTCGACCCAGAAGTCGTCCCGGAACGCCGTGCGCAGGTGCTGGGCCCACTGCCGCAGCTCGTCCGCGCCCGGTCTGCCGAAGGCGTCGAGCAGGTCCGCTCCGAGCAGCGCCGCCCGGTGGGCGTGCGCCTGGATCTCGCAGCGCACGGGTCTGCCGGGCAGTTGATCGCACAGATATGTGCCGTCCCCCACGGACGCGCGCAGCCAGGTGAGGCAGCCCTCGGCCGCGGGCAGCAGGTCCTCCGCCTCCCGCTCGGGAAGGCCCCAGCGGCGGGCTTCGGCGAGCAGCGCGGGGAAGAGCAGGGTCGCCTCCGTGCCGGTGCAGCCGGGCGGCAGGTGGGGGCCCGCGTCGCGGCGCGGTCCGGGGATCATCCCGGTCCGCCGGCCCGGACCGGTGTGCTGGGTGCGGGCCAGGGTGCGCAGGGTGCTCACGGCCAGCCGGGTGCCCAGGGGCAGCGCCATCCGGGCGGCGGCCAGCGCCTCGGCCGGGGCCAGGCCGCACCGCCACGGGGCCCCGGCCGCCAGGTGCAGGTCGGACGGAGCGGCCGGGTCGCGCAGCAGCAGGGCGTGCAGGTCGTCGATGCCGGTGCGCAGCAGTTCCGCCACCCCCGGGGTGTCGCCGGTGGCCCGCGCGGGCGCCAGCGGACTCGTGGCGGTGCGGCCCACGGCCCGCAGGGGGCCCGCGCCGTCCTGCCGCACCCGCAGTTCCACGGTGGCCGTGCCGCCCGGGGGCAGCTCGAACTCCCAGCGCAGCAGGCCCGCGGAGGCCAGTGCTTCGGCGGGCGGCGGGTCCGCGGTGACCGATGCGCTGGTGGCGCCGCGAGACCAGCGCAGACCGGAGCCGCGTACGCTCGCGGGCCGTTCCTCGCCCGCGCCTCCACGGGCGATCTGGCCGAGGTCCGCGAGGTCGGTACCGAGGGCCACCTCCACGGGGAGCCGCAGCGGGCGCGGCGAGGTGCTGCGCAGGGTGATCCGCTCCGTGCCGTCCGCGTCCCGTACGCGCTCCACCAGCACATCGGGGTCCGGGCCCGTGCCCGGCGAGGCGCGCAGGGTGCCGACGAAGCGGACCCGGTCGGCGGCGGTCATCAGGGCGTGGACGCCGAGCGGTTCACGCCCGGCGACGCGTACCTGGCAGCGGGAGAGGAGGCGCCGTCCGGAGCGGTAGAAGCCCTCCAGACCGCGCCCGCTCAGCTGCCCCTGGGCGGACGAGACCGCCAGCCCGGGGAGGGCCACGCAGATCATGGCGTCATGGGCGGCGGGCAGCTCCGCGGGACTGCCGGGGAGCGAGCGCGGCGCCCGGGTCCGGGATTCACCCGGCACGAGCGCGGCGTACCGCGGGGGCGCGGCGAGGCGCTGCCCCACGGGGCTCACGGGGGTGCTGAAGACCGCGGCGCCGCCGGTGGGGCAGGGCGGAGTCGGCTGGTGCATGGGACGGCTTCCTCTGCGCTCTCGGGGCCTCGGCGAGTACGGCGCCCGGCACCGGGGGCGGCTCCGAAGCGACCTGGGGTGGCGGGGTGGCCTGGGCAGGTGTTCCGCCACTCAGGTGAACGGCGCGGAGCGGGGCCGGGTCACGCCCGGGACCGGTGAAGCCGACCGAATGGCGGCGGTACGGAGGGCCGGGAAGTGTGACGAGAGGGGTGGGAGAGGTGGAGAGGCGAGAGGTGGGAGGGATGACAGGGGTGGGAGGGATGAGAGGGGTGAGAGAGGTGGAAATGCAAGGGGTGGGAGGGATGACAGGGCCGGGAGGGATGAGAGGGGTGCGATAGTTCGGGCCGTACGGCGGGTTCATGCGCCGTCCCCGGACGGGTCGGGCTGCGGCTCATGGATCGGTCGGCGGCCGCCGCGGCGGCCCGGATCCGCCGCGCCCGCGGCACGCGGGCGTGTGCGGCCGGACGGCCTGACGGTGCCGGGGCCGGACGCCGCCGCGGCACCTCGTACGCGACGCCGCCGGCCGGACGGGGCCGCTGCCACCGCCGGTGCGCACCTGCTGCGGGGGCCGGGCGCCGGATGCCGCTCCGCGTCGGTGCCGGGCGCCGCGCCCTGAGGACCCTTTGCCCTCCTTGTGCCCTGCGCTTCCGTCTCCGCTTCCGCTTCCGGGCCGTGCTGCTCGCCGGACGATCGCGGGGCAGGCCCCTCGGGCGGGTCCTCGACGGCTGCTTCTTCCACCTCGGCCGGCTGCAGGCGTCCCGTGCGCTCCGCGCGGAGGCAACGGCGGACCGACTCCGGGTCCAGCCCCTCGTTGCACGCTTGGTGGAGGAGGCGGGCGAAGAGGTAGTCGGGGTCCGCGCCCAGCGCCATGGCGAGGGCTTCACGGGCCTCCAGGCCGTCGCCCGAGGACCAGGCGACCCAGCCCGCCAGGGTGAGCGGCGCGGCCGCGTGTTCCCCGTAGGGGCCGACACAGCGGCGGGCCAGGGCCCGCCAGAGGCGGAGGGCAGGGGCCGCTTCGTCCCCCTCCATCCACTCGGCCGCGCGGTCGCGCGTCGTGCGGTCCTGAAGGCCGAGGATCAGGACGGCCGCTTCACCGTCGTCGAGCAGCCGGTCGTCGCGGAGGTCGGCGGCGACCGTGCCCGGGACGACGGGTGCGTCGGCGAAGCGGCGCAGGACGCGCCCGGCGAGTCCCAGCGTCTCCTCGGCCACCCCGGCACGGCTCACCTCGTCGAGGATCCTCGGCACCAGGGCCCGGCCCGCCGTGTCCAGCGCGGTCTCCTGCGCGCGTGCCGCCGAGGTCTCCATGGGGAGCAGCCTGGCCCGCAGCTCCTTCAGGCTGCCGCGCACCTGAAGTCCGGCGTACGCCGCCGCCGCGGCCAGCACCGAGGTGCCGGGCAGGCCCATGGGCCATCCCTCCTCGGGGCAGCATCCGTCGGTCGGGCAGCAGTACGACCAGAAACGGCCACCGGAGATGCACAGGGCCTCGATCACCGGGACGTCGAGGAGACCGCACTGCCTGCGCAGCATCTGGGCCAGTGGCTGCAACCGCCGCGCGACCTCCCGCGCCGTCTCGCCGTTCGCCGGCTCCTGGCAGAGGAAGGCGACCAGTTGCTCGGGCATCACCCCTCTGCGCTCGCTGCCCGTGATCAGTCCCCGCGCCAACTGCCGGGCCGCCTCCGGCCAGTCGTCGTGGTCGGACGGGATGCCGACCCTGGCCCTGCCGCCGAACCTGCCGTGGCCGTCCTGGTCGTGCAGGGCGACCAGGACGATGCTGTCCTCGGGGCGGTAGCCGAGCAGATACGGCAGGGCGTCGGCCAGTTCGGCCGGGGTGCGCAGGGTGATCTGGTGGTTCGGTCCGGTTCCGTCGTACGTGATGTCACCGGAGCCGAGGGACCCGCTTCCGAAGGGCTCGGTCCCGGAAGGGCCCACCCCGAAGGCTTCCCCACCGAATGGTCCGTCTCCGAAGGAAGGTCCGTTTCCACACGATCCAGTCGTTTCACCGTGATTCGTCATGCCCTGACGATCTCGCGGAATCCAGCATTTCGCTTTCGCCTGTGGATAAGTCGGGCCAGGGACACGTCAACCCACGACAACCCTGGCCGAACCTCGCCGAACCGCGCCTGGGCCGCCGGGAGTGGGGCGACACCCGACACCGCCATCCCCCTGCCCCTGCCCCTGCCCCTGCCCCTGCCCCTGCCCCGTGAACGCCTCTCCCGCTGCTTCCTCTCCCGTGGCTCTTGGCGAGAGGTGGAAGCGCATCGCGTGACCCGGGAACCGGGCACCGAGGTCCAGGTCCCCGCCACCGGATCAGCCCGCCGTCGCGAGGACCAGCGGCAGGACCGGGCCGCTGCCCGCCCGGCGCAGCAGGCGGGCGGCGACCGCCAGGGTCCAGCCGGAGTCGGTGCTGTCGTCCACGAGCAGGACGGGGCCGGGAGAGCGGGTCAGGGCGTCCGCCAGCTGCTCGGAGATGGCGAACGCCTGGGACAGCGCCTTGAGGCGCTGCGCGGAGTTGCTGCGGCGCACCGCACGGCCGTCGTCCGGTCCGGTGTACGTCAGGGTGCCGAGGAAGGGCAGGCGGCCCACGGTCGCGATGCCCTCGGCGAGGGAGCCGACGAGCCGCGGGCGGGTCGTGGACGGAACCGCGACCACGCCCGCCGGGCGGGCCAGGGCGTCCGGCGCGTCCGTCGCCCAGCCGCCCGGGGAGCGCGCCCAGTCCGCGAGGACGGCGACGGCGGCCCGCAGGACGTCGTCGGGAACCGCGCCGTCCGGCGCGTTCTCCGCGAGCAGGGGGCGCAGCCGGTTGCCCCAGCCGATGTCGGACAGCCGTCCCAGGGCGCGCCCGGCCGAGCACTGCTCGCCGGGCGGGATGCGGCCCTTGAGGTCGACGCCCAGCGCGGGCATGCCCGTCGGCCACATCCGGCGCGGCTCGATCTCGGCTCCGGGGCGGTCCAGCTCCTGCGCGGCGGTCGTCAGCGACTGGTCCGAGACGGACACGTCGGCCCACGGTCCCGCGCAGTTGTCGCAGCGGCCGCACGGGGCCGCGCCCTCGTCGTCCAGCTGCCGGCGCAGGAACTCCAGCCGGCACCGCGACGTGGTCACGTAGTCGCGCATGGCCTGCTGCTCGGCCGCCCGCTGCCGTGCCACCCAGGCGTACCGCTCGGCGTCGTAGCTCCACGGTTCGCCGGTGGAGATCCAGCCGCCCTTGACGCGCTTGACCGCGCCGTCCACGTCCAGCACCTTGAGCATGGTCTCCAGTCGGCTGCGCCGCAGGTCCACCACCGCCTCCAGCGCCGGGACGGACAGCGGGCGCCCCGCGTCGGCGAGGGCCGTGAGGGTCTGGCGCACCTGGGCCTCGGGCGGGAAGGCGGTGTCGGCGAAGTACCGCCAGATCGCCTCGTCCTCCTTGCCCGGCAGCAGCAGTACGTCGGCGTGTGCCACACCGCGCCCCGCCCGCCCGACCTGCTGGTAGTAGGCGATCGGGGAGGACGGCGAACCGAGATGGAGCACGAAGCCCAGGTCCGGCTTGTCGAAGCCCATGCCGAGCGCGGAGGTGGCCACCAGCGCCTTGACCCGGTTGGCGAGCAGGTCCTCCTCGGCCTGGAGGCGGTCGGCGTTCTCCGTACGACCGGTGTAGGAGGCGACCGTGAAGCCGCGCTGGCGCAGATGGGCGGCGGCCTCCTCGGCCGCGGCGACCGTGAGGGTGTAGATGATCCCGGAGCCCGGCAGCTCCTCCAGGTGCTCCGCCAGCCAGGCGAGGCGGTGCGCGGCGTCCGGCAGCCGGACCACGCCCAGCCGCAGGCTCTCCCTCTCCAGGGAGCCGCGCAGCACCAGGGCCTCGCTCGCGCCGGTGCCCAGTTGCTCGGCCACGTCCGCGGTGACGCGCGCGTTGGCCGTCGCGGTGGTGGCCAGGACCGGCACGTCGGGGGCGAGCCCGGCGAGCACCGACCGCAGCCGCCGGTAGTCGGGGCGGAAGTCGTGTCCCCAGTCGGAGATGCAGTGCGCCTCGTCGACCACCAGCAGGCCGGTCGTGGCCGCCAGCTTGGGCAGCACCTGCTCGCGGAAGTCCACCGAGTTCAGCCGCTCCGGACTGACCAGGAGGACGTCGGTCTCGCCGCGCTCGACCTCCCCGTAGATCGTGTCCCACTCCTCCGGGTTGGCGGAGTTGATCGTGCGCGCCCGGATGCCGGCCCGCGACGCGGACTCGACCTGGTTGCGCATCAGCGCCAGCAGCGGCGAGACGATCACCGTCGGACCGGCGCCGCGTCTGCGCAGCAGAGCGGTGGCCACGAAGTACACCGCCGACTTGCCCCAGCCGGTGCGCTGCACCACGAGGGCACGGCGCCGATCCTCCACCAGGGCCGCCACAGCCTGCCACTGGTCTTCCCGCAGCCGCGCCGAACCGCCCGGGTCGCCGACCAGCTCGGCGAGGACGGCATCGGCTTCGGCGCGGAGGTCCAGTTGTTCCATGCCCCCATGCAACCCGATGCCACTGACAACCGGCCACCTCACCCACCGGGACCGGCCGGACCCGCACGGTGGCCGCGCCGTCGCCCGGCCGCCGCGAAGGGCGTGGCGGGGGTGTGGCGCGGGCGTGTCGGGGGCGTGGCGGAGCGATGCCCGCGCGGGGACGGTGTCGGGCAGATGACGGGAAGACGACGGTAGGGTGTCCGACCGGCCGCCCCGGGCGTCATGCGGTGGACCGCTGGGTAGGGATATAAGGCGCGGGTCAGCCGATAAAGGTCGGCGGCCTCAATTGCTCGTTGCCGCATTCCGGTTCGACAGGAAGAATTGAAGTCCGCTCCCCGCTCGGCTCGGCCGTGACCCGGCAGTGCTCTGCTGCGGTGTGCGCTCTCCTGCATCCGCCCCCGCCCGCAGTCATGGGCGCGTAGCCGAAGGGAGGAACGTGACCTTCGGATTCGCTCCGTCCTCGGCGGCCTCGCTGTCGACGTCCCCCGCCTCCGCCCATCGCGTGCTCGAACCCTCGGAGTGGGCCGCCGCGGGAATCCCCCTGCTGCGCAACCCCCGTGAGGTCGTCAGCGGACTCCACGCCCGGCACCGCCCCGGTCCGGCCACCGCCGTGGTCGCCGTGCTCGATCCCGACGAGCGGCTGCGTGCCAGCGCCTCGTTCGTGCGCCGTGCCGCGCCCGCCGACGGCTGGATGCTCCGCAACGCCCTGCTCGCCCAGCTCCGCCGCGTGATACCGCACGACCTGCGACGCCGCACCCCGGTGCGCACCGCCGTGCTGCTCTACTGCCGTGAGGGCGACGCGCGGTGGACGGAGGAGGACGGCGCCTGGATGTGGGGGCTGCGTGACGCGTGCACCCTGCACGGGCTGCGCTGCGGCGCGTACATCACGCTGACCCGGGACGGCTGGCAGGTCCTCGGCGAGGGGCGCGGTGGCCGCAGACCGAGCGCCCTCTCGGCGCCCGAGGCTCTCGGTACGACGGAGAGCCGGCCACCGTCGCCGCGCACCGGGGGCCCGGCCTCCGAGGTGCTGAGCCGCGCGGCGGCCCGCTGACGCCCGCAGCGGCTCCCGGCCGCCGCCCTTGAGCGGACCGGGCCGCCTGGGATCCGTCCCGCCCGCACGTCCGCTCGGCTCGCGCACGCCCCCACACGCACTCGCGCACCCCGCACCCCCCACACGCCACTCACGCACCCCGCACGCCCCCAGACACCTGTCCCCCCGGACGCCCACGCGGCGTCCGGGTACGCCGAAACAGCCGTCGTGCGATGTTCCGCAACGACGGCTGTCGCCCTGCGCTCCCCCGTGATCAGGACGTCCTGGCCGACGCGTGCGCCGGGGACAGGACGTCTCAGACGCCGGCGCCCAGCACCGAGTTGATCTGCTGCGGGTCGCCGCAGACGATCAGCAGGGCACCGGCCCGTGCGTGGGCCAGCGGCAGTGCGGTGGCGACGGCGTCACCGGTGCCGCCGTTGACGGCGACCACGACGACGGCACGGGACGCGGCGCGGGAGGTTCCGGCGGCGTCCGTGTAGAAGACGTCGTCACCCGCGTCGTGCTGCGCCCAGTAGGACGTCTCACCGAAGGACAGCTCGTGGGTGGCCCACGGGTGCGGGTCACCGGTGGTGACCACCAGCACCTCCCCGGGGGCGCGACCCGACTCCAGGAGCAGGTCGACCGCTTCCTCGGCGGCGTCGAGCGCTCCCTCGGCCGAGGCGGGGATCAGCTGGATCTGCGGAGCCGCCGGGGCGGCGGGGACAGCCGGCCCCGAAGGGGCGGGCTTGGCGGCGGCCGTGTCCCGCGGCGTCCGCTGCGCCGGCGGAGCGGGCCGCACGGGGCCGGGACGACCGGGACGCGGCGGAGCCGCGGGACGGGGGCCGGGTACGGGACGGGGGGTCGGCGCGGTGCGGCCGGTGGCCGGAGTGGCGCGGGGACCCTGGGCACTCTCGTGAATCTGAGGCTCCTCGGGAATGAGAGGCATGAGCTGATATCTATCAAACGTCGGTGCGGCCCGCGGCGGCGGGTGGCACTTCCGGGCGGGCGGTCCCGTCAGAAGTCGAAGCCGAGCTGGCCCTCGATCTCCGGAACGCTTCCGTCCGCCCAGATCCGGGCCTTCTTGAGGTGCTGCCACCGCGGCAGCGCATCAAGATACGCCCACGACAGCCGGTGGTACGGGGTGGGCCCCCGCTCCTCCAGCGCGGCCTTGTGCACAGGCGACGGATACCCGGCGTTGGCCGCAAATCCGAAGTCTGCATGGTCGGCACCCAGTTCGGCCATCATTTTGTCGCGACGCACCTTGGCGATCACCGAGGCCGCCGCGACGGCCACACAGGACCGGTCGCCCTTGATGACCGTACGGACCCGCCAGGGCGCGCCGAGGTAGTCGTGCTTGCCGTCGAGGATGACCGCGTCGGGACGGACCGGCAGGTCCTGGAGCGCGCGGCCGGCGGCGAGCCGCAGTGCCGCCGTCATCCCCAGCTCGTCGATCTCCTCGGGCGAGGCGTGCCCGAGGGCGTAGGCCGTCACCCACTTCTCCAGCACCACGGCGAGTTCGGTCCGCCGCTTGACGGTGAGGAGCTTGGAGTCGGTGAGACCGGCGGGAGGCCGGCGCAGTCCGGTGACCGCGGCGCAGACGGTGACGGGCCCGGCCCACGCGCCGCGCCCCACCTCGTCGACACCTGCGATGACCTTCGCTCCGGTCGTGGCGCGAAGGGAGCGCTCGACGGTGTGAGTGGGTGGTTCGTACGGCATGGCGCCCTTAGCGTACGCCGCCCGGAACCCGGTGCGACACCCCGGTTTCCCTCGGCATCCGCACCGCCGCCGCCGATGCCCCGCCGGGTCCCCGCGCAGCGGACCGGCGGGGCCGTCGCCGGGGCGTCCGGAGGCGCGCGATCAAGGCCGCCGTCTTCACACACGCGTACAGCTTCGCAACCGGCGTACGCCTGCGCTGCGGACGCACGCCTGCGCTCCCCGCAGAACCAATGCGCCGTCAGGCGAGGGCGCCACCGGGAGCACCACCGGGCCGGAACGCCGCCGGGGTACGGCGGGCGTCGGCCCCGTAGCCTGCCGTCCCGCACCGCGGCGCCTCCGGCGCTGACCCGCACTCCCGCCGCCCTGGATCGCATTCGTGAATCGCGGCGCGAAGGGAGGTGCGGTGGTCCGGCGGACCCGCTCAGGCGGGTACCGACAGCCAGCCCGGCAGCGCCTCCGTGCCGTGGATCCACTCGGCGGGCGGGCGGCCGGACTCCGCCCCGGCGAGGATCCCGCCGACGATGGCACACGTGGTGTCCACGTCACCGCCGGCCTGGGCGGTCCGCCAGAACGCCTCCTCGAAGTCGCCGAGGTACCGCGCGGCCGACCAGAGCGCGAAGGGCACCGTGTCGTGCGCCGTCGTACGCCGTCCGCAGCCGAGGACGGCGGCGACCGTGTTCGCGTCGCCGTAGTCGAGCATGTCGCGGGCGCGGCGCAGTCCCGCGCCGACGGCGCTGCGCGCGGGCACCAGGGCGATCACACCGTCCAGCAGCGCCTCGGGCCGCGGCGGTCCGCCGGGCGCCGCGGCCAGGGCCGCCGCGGCGGCGACCGCCATGGCGCCCACGACGGCCTCGCGGTGCTGATGCGTCGGGTAGGCCGAGATCTCGGCCTGATGGGTGGCCTGCTCGGGGTCGTCGGCGTACCAGGCGCCCAGGGGGGCGATGCGCATCGCGGCGCCGTTGCCCCAGGACCCCTGGCCGTTGAAGAGGGACGAGGCCAGTTCGCGCCAGTCGCCGCCCTCGCGGACGAGGCGCAGCAGCCGGTTGACGGCGGGGCCGTAGCCGCGGTCGAAGTCGTGGTGCCGGGCGAAGGACTCGGCCAGGGCGTCCTGGTCGACGCGGTGGTGCGTGGCGAGCACGGCCACCACGGAACAGGCCATCTCCGTGTCGTCGGTCCACTGCCAGGGGCCCGGGGGCAGCTCCCTGCGGTGCAGGAGCGGATAGACGGCCGGTACGAAGAACTGCGAGCCGAGCGCGTCACCGACCGAGAGTCCGCGCAGACTGGCGAGGGCGCGCTCCAGGCGCCCGGAGGAAGAGGAGTCAGAGGTCATCGTCCGGCCACTCTATCCGGAGATCCCGTACGGTCTATCCGGATATGCCGTACGGTTCCGGGTCCCGCCACCGGTCGAAGGGCCGGTCCATGGTGTAGCGGCCGTCGTCCCCGAGGACGAGCATCCGCGTCTCGCCGTTGCCGGGGTTGGACAGGGCCTCGAACTCGGCCACGGTCCAGTGGAACCACCGCATGCAGAACAGCCGCATGGCCAGGCCGTGGGTCACCAGGAGGACGTTGGGCGGGTGGTCGGGGGCCTCGAAGCTGCGGAAGAGGCTCTCCAGGAAGCCACCGACCCGGTCGTAGACGTCGGCTCCGGACTCGCCCTGGGCGAAACGGTAGAAGAAGTGGCCGTAGGCGTCCCGGTAGGACTTCTGGAGGCGTACGTCGTCGCGGTCCTGCCAGTTCCCCCAGTCCTGCTCGCGCAGTCGCGGCTCCTCGCGGACCCGGATGAGGCCGGGGTCGAGATGGAAGGCGCGGAGGGTCTCGTGGGTGCGCCGGTAGGGGGAGACGTACACGCTGACGCGTTCGCGCCCGAACAGGTCGCGCAGTTCCTTGCCGGTCTCCTCCGCTTCCCGGACGCCCCGCTCGGTCAGCGCGAGCGCGTGGTCGGGCTCGCGCTCGTAGACGGAGTCATCGACATTGCCCGTCGACTCGCCGTGCCGGACAAGAACGATGCGCCGTGGTCGTGCCATGCCAAAACACTAGAGCGGAGGAGGGCCGACCGGAGAATCGAGCGGCCCTCGTACGGCGGAGGTCACACCGTCCAGGCGGGTTCCAGCTCCACGATGTCACCGGTCATGGCGGCCACGTCGGCCTCCGTCTGGGCGCGCAGGGCGAGGCGCTCCACCCGTTCGGTGCGGTACTTCCCGTGCTCGGCGGCCGACTGCCACATGGACAGCACCAGGAACTCGCTGCCCGGCGCCTCGCCGAACAGACCGCGGGTCATGCCGGGCGAGCCGGCCATCGCCGGGTTCCAGACCTTCTCCTGCATCAGGGTGAAATGCTCGGCGCGCTCCTCGTGGACCCGGCAGAGCGCCACCCGCACCAGGTCGGCGTCGGTGAAACGCGGCTCGAAGCCCGTCTTCACATCGAACCGGTGATCGAAGAGCCGGACCTGCATGTCCTTGAAGGTCCCGGCCTGGGCGGCGGCGAGCCGGTCGTGGGACCGGGCCATGAAGGAGTCGTAGAAGGCGCGGCTCTCCCAGAAGGCGAAGATGTGCGCCACCCCCTGCCGTCCCCGGCTCCAGCCACCCCCCTGCCCCCGAAACCCCGGCTCACCCAGAAGCCCCGCCCATTTCCGCTGCCCGCGCTCGAACCCACGGCGGTCGACCACGGTGCAGCGAATCCACTTGACCAGCACCGCGCCATGGTACGGCCCTGGGGCGTGGCACCGGTCACTCTCGCGCGGACAGCGCCCGCGCGTGCGCCCCCGACTCCGTGGCACGATGGACAACGAGCGTGCGCGGTCCGGTGGTTGGGACAGTCAGGGCGCACGCCGACGGGGAAGAGGAGGTCCGGTGAGCGGGCTCAGCAAGGGGATCCGCAAGGTCGAGGTCGCGCTGAAGTGGGATCCGAGTCCCACGGGGCAGCCGCCCACCGACCTGGACATAGTGGCGGGCACCTACGTGGCGGGCGATCCGTACGGCGCTCCGGACTATCTGGTGCATTTCGACAGCCGTTCGCCCGACGGCACGATCACTCTCAACCGGGACAGCACGGACGGCAAGGGCTTCGGCTGGGACGAGGTGATGACCCTGGAGCTGGACCGGCTCTCCGAGCGCTACGCGCGCGTGGTGGTCGGCGTGGTCATTCAGCAGACGGGCGCGCACCGGCCCTTCGCCGACGTGCTCGACCCGGGGCTGCGCATCCGCGAGGGCTACACCGTGCTCGCCGAGGACGACTTCGGCGGCGTACTGGGCGCGACCGCGGCCGTCGTCGCGGAGTTCGCCCGCGACGGCTCCGGAAGCTGGCAGTTCCGCCCCGGCATCCGCGGCTACGAGGGCGACCCGGCGCAGTTCACCGCCGTGATGGGCGCGGACCGGCCGTAGGCGGCACGGGCCGTACCGCCAGCGGGCGGTACGGGCACTTGGGTCACATGGGTAAGGGGCGTCGGCCATGGCCGACGCCCCTTACATGTCACCTCACGGTGCGGTTGTCAGCTCAGCTGCAACCGCTCGTCGAGCCGCAGCCCTCGCAGATGTAGCAGGAGCCGGCCCGCTGCATCTTGGTGCCGCAGGAGAAGCAGAGCGGGGCGTCTGCCTGGATGCCCAGCTGCATCTCGACCAGTTCGGCGCTGGTGTGCGCCTGCTGCGGGGCGGGCAGGGCCGCCTCGGCCGCCGCCTTCGGCGTGGCGACGGCCTTCAGGTCGGTCTGGCGCGGCGCCGACTGGGCCAGGCCCTCGACGTCGACGTCCTCGTCGATCGGCTCGTAGGAACCGGTCTCCAGGTGACGCTGACGCTCCTCGGCGGAGTGGATGCCGAGCGCCGAGCGCGTCTCGAACGGCAGGAAGTCCAGCGCCAGGCGGCGGAAGATGTAGTCGACGATCGACTGCGCCATCCGCACGTCCGGGTCGTCGGTCATACCGGCCGGCTCGAAGCGCATGTTGGTGAACTTCGAGACGTAGGTCTCCAGCGGCACGCCGTACTGGAGGCCGACGGAGACCGCGATGGAGAAGGCGTCCATCATGCCCGCCAGGGTCGAGCCCTGCTTGGACATCTTGAGGAAGACCTCACCGAGACCGTCGTCCGGGTAGGAGTTGGCGGTCATGTAGCCCTCGGCGCCGCCGACGGTGAAGGAGGTGGTGATGCCGGGACGGCCCTTGGGGAGGCGCTTGCGGACCGGGCGGTACTCCACGACCTTCTCGACCTTGGGCTGCGCGTCCGCGGCGGCCTCGGTCTTCTTGCCGGAGTCCTTGGTCTTGGCGGAGAGCGGCTGGCCGACCTTGCAGTTGTCGCGGTAGATCGCGAGCGCCTTGACGCCCAGCTTCCACGCCTCGTAGTAGATCTCCTCGACCTCCTCGACGGTCGCCGACTCCGGCATGTTGACCGTCTTGGAGATGGCGCCGGAGATCCACGGCTGGATCGCGGCCATCATGCGGACGTGGCCCATCGGGGAGATGGCGCGCTCGCCCATGGCGCAGTCGAACACCTCGTAGTGCTCCTGCTTGAGGCCGGGGGCGTCGATCACATTGCCGTTCTCGGCGATGTGGGCGACGACCGCCTCGATCTGCTCCTCCTGGTAGCCCAGGCGGCGCAGGGCCTGCGGGACGGTGCCGTTGACGATCTGCATCGAGCCGCCGCCGACCAGCTTCTTGAACTTGACCAGGGCGAGGTCGGGCTCGACACCGGTGGTGTCGCAGGACATGGCCAGGCCGATGGTGCCGGTCGGGGCGAGCACCGACGCCTGGGAGTTGCGGAAGCCGTGCTTCTCGCCGAGGCGCAGCACGTCCTGCCATGCCTCCGTGGCGGCGGCCCACACCGGGGTGTCCAGGTCGTCCATGCGCACGGCGGTGCCGTTGGCGTCGGCGTGCTGCTTCATGACGCGCTGGTGCGGCTGCGCGTTGCGGGCGTAGCCGTCGTACGGGCCGACGACCGCGGCCAGCTCGGCGGAGCGCTTGTAGGCGGTGCCGGTCATCAGGGAGGTGATGGCACCGGCGAGCGCGCGGCCGCCGTCGGAGTCGTAGGCGTGGCCGGTCGCCATCAGCAGGGCGCCGAGGTTGGCGTAGCCGATGCCGAGCTGGCGGAAGGCGCGGGTGTTCTCGCCGATCTTCTGGGTCGGGAAGTCCGCGAAGCAGATCGAGATGTCCATCGCGGTGATGACCAGCTCGACGACCTTGGCGAAGCGCTCGGACTGGAAGGACTGGTTGCCCTTGCCGTCGTCCTTGAGGAACTTCATCAGGTTCAGCGAGGCGAGGTTGCAGGACGTGTTGTCCAGGTGCATGTACTCGCTGCACGGGTTCGAGCCGTTGATCCGGCCGGACTCCGGGCAGGTGTGCCAGTGGTTGATCGTGTCGTCGTACTGGATGCCCGGGTCGGCGCAGGCCCAGGCGGCCTGGGCCATCTTGCGGAACAGCGACTTGGCCTCGACCTCCTCGATGACCTCGCCGGTCATCCGGGCGCGCAGACCGAACTTCCCGCCCTGCTCGACCGCCTTCATGAACTCGTCGTTCACACGGACCGAGTTGTTGGCGTTCTGGTACTGGACGGACGTGATGTCGTCGCCGCCCAGGTCCATGTCGAAGCCCGCGTCGCGCAGGGCGCGGATCTTCTCCTCCTCCTTCACCTTGGTCTCGATGAAGTCCTCCACGTCGGGGTGGTCGACGTCGAGGATGACCATCTTGGCGGCGCGGCGGGTGGCGCCACCGGACTTGATGGTGCCGGCGGAGGCGTCGGCGCCGCGCATGAAGGAGACCGGTCCCGAGGCGTTGCCGCCGGAGGAGAGCAGTTCCTTGGAGGAGCGGATGCGGGAGAGGTTCAGGCCGGCCCCGGAGCCGCCCTTGAAGATCATGCCCTCTTCCTTGTACCAGTCGAGGATCGACTCCATGGAGTCGTCGACGGACAGGATGAAGCAGGCGGAGACCTGCTGGGGCTGCGGGGTGCCCACGTTGAACCAGACGGGGCTGTTGAAGCTGAAGACCTGGTGCAGGAGGGCGTACGCCAGCTCGTGCTCGAAGATCTCGGCGTCGGCGGGCGAGGCGAAGTACTTGTGGTCCTCACCGGCCTTCCGGTACGTCTTCACGATGCGGTCGATCAGCTGCCTGAGGCTGGTCTCGCGCTGCGGGGTGCCCACGGCACCCCGGAAGTACTTGCTGGTGACGATGTTGACCGCGTTCACCGACCAGAAGTCGGGGAACTCGACGCCACGCTGCTCGAAGTTGACCGAGCCGTCGCGCCAGTTGGTCATGACGACGTCACGGCGCTCCCAGCTCACCTCGTCGTACGGGTGCACGCCGGGGGTGGTGTGGATGCGCTCGATGTGCAGTCCCTTGTTCCCCGCCTTGCCGCCCTTGGCGCGGGAACCTCGTGCCGGACCGCTCGCCGTCTCTGTCATGCCGCCTCCCTGATACGGGCGAAAACGCCCAGAAGTGCCCCGAATGTTCCGAGACACGGTGTTCTGTCTGGTGCTGCGGGCACGTCTGTCGCCGCCGCCCGCAGCCGTCTTCCTCGCCGCCGCCCGGCCGGGTCCGGACACGCGGTCCGGACCGGGCCCGCCGATCAGTCGGCGGCGCGCGCGGGCAGGGGGACCTCAGCCGTCCCGCCGCGCCCGCGATCGTCTTCCTGGCCCCCCGTGACGGCGCTGTCGCCGTCCTCCGCGCCGGGGGGTCGCGCGTCTTCCCTCAGTTCCGCGATGGCCGACTCGAAGTCGTCCAGCGAGTCGAACGCCCGGTACACGGACGCGAACCGCAGGTAGGCGACGAGATCGAGGTCCCGCAAGGGGCCGAGTATGGCGAGCCCCACCTCGTGGGCGGCCACCTCGGCGCTCCCGCTGGCCCGGATCGCCTCCTCCACCCGCTGGCCGAGCTGGGCCAGCGCGTCCTCGGTGACCGGGCGGCCCTGGCACGCCTTGCGCACGCCGTTGATCACCTTGGTGCGGCTGAAGGGTTCGGTGACCCCCGACCGCTTGACCACCATGAGCGAGCACGTCTCGACGGTCGTGAACCGGCGAGAGCAGTCGGGGCACTGGCGGCGCCTGCGGATCGACGTGCCGTCGTCCGTCGTACGGCTGTCGACCACACGGCTGTCGGGGTGCCTGCAGAAGGGGCAGTGCATGGGCTCCAACCCTCCTCACAGCAGACTCGATGGCCTCGCCGGGCCTCATGGGCCCCGCCGAAGCAGCCCCCAGCATAGGCGATGACGAGAGGGTCCAAGACCCGGGGCACCACAACTTCTGGGCTGCTGTAGCTATCCAACCACTAGATGTAGGGATCGGTCCGTACGGGCTGCGAAATCCGCGCGTGTCGCACGGCCGCCACGGGGGCACTGCCGGGGCACGGTCACGCACCGTACGTCCGCACACGCGGAACGGGACACTCCGGCGCCCGCCCGTACCCGCGCGCGCGGGTACGGAGATACCGTGAACGCCGCACGGAGGACGCGTGGGACTCCCGGGCGGAAGAGGGCTCGGCGCCCTGTCCGCGGGCCCCCGGTGGCAGACTGGGGCCGCGACCGCACCGGGCCGCGCCCCGGCGGTGAAGAGTACAGCAATAGGCCCTTTTGTCCGCCGGACACCGCGCCACCCATACACCGACACACATGATCAAGTCACGCCATCCTCGTTTTTTCACTCGAACGTGTGTTTGGCGCAACCTTTCGAAAGCAACTACCGTTGTGCCGGAGGGAGACCATCGAGAGGGGCCGACGTGACCACCACCGCAGACAGTGCCACCATCACCGCCCAGGACCGCTCCCAGGGCCGACTCGAGCCGGTGCATGCGATGAACGAAGCCGCGAATCCCGAGGCACACAAGCGCTCTCTGCCCGGCCGACCTCCAGGCATCAGGGCGGACAGTTCGGGACTCACCGAGCGGCAGCGCCGGGTGATCGAAGTCATCAGGGACTCCGTGCAGCGGCGCGGCTACCCGCCGTCCATGCGGGAGATCGGCCAGGCCGTGGGGCTGTCCAGCACCTCCTCGGTGGCGCATCAGCTGATGGCCCTGGAGCGCAAGGGCTTCCTGCGGCGCGACCCGCACCGCCCGCGCGCGTACGAGGTCCGCGGATCCGACCAGGCGGCCACGCTCCAGCCCACGGACACCGTCGGCAAGCCGGCCGCGTCGTACGTCCCGCTCGTCGGGCGGATCGCGGCCGGTGGCCCGATCCTCGCCGAGGAGTCCGTCGAGGACGTCTTCCCGCTGCCCCGGCAGCTGGTCGGCGACGGTGAGCTGTTCGTCCTCAAGGTCGTCGGCGACTCGATGATCGAGGCCGCGATCTGCGACGGCGACTGGGTGACGGTCCGCCGCCAGCAGGTCGCCGAGAACGGCGACATCGTGGCCGCCATGATCGACGGGGAGGCCACCGTCAAGCGCTTCAAGCGCGAGGACGGCCATGTGTGGCTGCTGCCGCACAACGCCGCGTACGAGCCGATCCCCGGTGACGACGCGACCATCCTCGGCAAGGTGGTCGCGGTGCTGCGGCGCGTCTGAGACCGCCGCCGGGCGGGCTCACCCCCCGCCCCCTGACCGGGCCCCGGAACCTCTGCGCCGGTTCCGGGGCCCTGTGCTGCCCTGCCACGGGCATGGGACGCGGCGCCGCCCGCACGGACGAGCGGCTGGGCACGCTCACATGAGCCGTCGTACAGGCACCACCCGCCCGCGCAGGCACCACCCGCCCGCGCGCCGCTCACGCGTCGAACGCGTGGAACGGCACCGGCCGGAGGCCCGGCCGGGCCTCCGGCCCCGGATCACTCGTCCGCGGCCCGCTCCGTCTCCGCGGCCTTCGCCGCCACGTCGATGGCCGTGAGCGACTTGCGCACCTGGTTGCGGTCGGTGGTGTACCAGAAGTCCGGCAGCGACGCCTTCAGATAGCTGCCGTAGCGCGCGGTCGCCAGCCGCGGATCCAGTACGGCGACCACGCCCCGGTCCCCGGAGGCGCGGACCAGACGCCCGGCGCCCTGGGCCATCAGCAGGGCCGCGTGCGTCGCCGCGACCGCCATGAAGCCGTTGCCCCCGGCCTCCTCGACCGCCTTCTGCCGCGCGCTCATCAACGGATCGTCGGGACGCGGGAAGGGGATCTTGTCCATCACGACCAGCTGGCAACTGGCGCCCGGGACGTCGACGCCCTGCCAGAGCGAGAGGGTGCCGAACAGGCACGTTTGCGGATCGGCCGAGAAGTTCTTGATCAGCTCGCCCAGGGTCTCCTCGCCCTGGAGCAGGATCGGGAACTCCGGCACGCGCGAGCGCAGCTCCTCGGCGGCGAGCTGGGCGGCCCGCATCGAGGAGAACAGGCCCAGTGTCCGGCCACCCGCCGCCTGGATCAGCTCCGTCAGCTCGTCGAGCATGTCCGTGCGGTCGCCGTCGCGCGCGGGCCGCGCCAGGTGCTTGGCGACGTACAGGATGCCCTGCCTGCGGTAGTCGAAGGGGGAACCGACGTCCACGCCCTTCCACTGCGGCACGTCCTCGCCCTCCGTGCCCTCCGGGGCCAGGCCCAGTGACGCCCCGACGCCGTTGAAGTCGCCGCCCAGCTTCAGCGTCGCCGAGGTGAGCACCACGGAGCGGTCCGTGAAGAGCTTCTCCCGCAGCAGGCCCGACACCGACATGGGGGCCACCCGCAGCGAGGCGCCGAAGCGGTCGTGGCGCTCGTACCAGACGACGTCCCACTCGGAGCCGTTGGTGATCCGCTCGGCCACGTCGTGCACGGATTCCACGGAGGCCAGGGCCTGCTTGCGGACGGCGTCCTCGTCCTGGACCGACTTGTCGCGGGTCGCGCCGATCCCCGAGATGACATTGCGCGCCGCGTCCCGCAGGGCCAGCAGCGCGTAGCCGAGGTCCTCCGGGATCTCCTCCAGGCGGCCGGGCAGGGCCAGCTCCATCAGCCGCTCGAAGCCCTCGGCGGCGGTCTGGAGCTGGTCGGCCGTCTTCTCGTCGACCAGCTTCGCGGCGCGGCGCACCGCGCGGTTGACCTGGCCGGGGGTCAGCTCACCGGTGGCCACACCGGTCACCCGGGAGACCAGTTCGTGCGCCTCGTCGACGATCAGGACCTCGTGCTGCGGCAGGACCGGCGCGCCCTCGATGGCGTCGATCGCGAGCAGCGCGTGGTTGGTGACGACGACCTCGGCCAGCTTGGCGCGCTCGCGGGCCGTCTCGGCGAAGCACTCCGCACCGTAGGCGCACTTCGAGGCGCCCAGGCATTCCCGGGAGGAGACCGACACCTGCGCCCAGGCCCGGTCCGACACACCCGGGGTGAGGTCGTCGCGGTCCCCTGACTCGGTCTCGTCCGACCAGTCGCGCAGCCGCAGCAGGTCCTGTCCCAGCTTGCTGGTGGGCGCCGCCGCCTCGAACTGGTCGAACAGGCCCTCCTCCTCGTCCTGCGGGACGCCCTCGTGCAGCCGGTGCAGGCACAGGTAGTTCGACCGGCCCTTGAGCATCGCGAAGTCCGGGCGGCGGCGCAGCAGCGGGTGCAGCGCGTCCACCGTGCGCGGCAGGTCGCGCTCGACGAGCTGGCGCTGGAGGGCGAGGGTGGCCGTCGCCACCACGACCCGCTCCCCGTGCGCGAGCGCGGGCACGAGGTAGCCGAGGGACTTGCCGGTGCCGGTGCCGGCCTGGACCAGCAGGTGTGAGCCGTCGTCGATCGCGTCGCCGACGGCTTGGGCCATGGTCACCTGGCCGGGGCGCTCTGTACCGCCGACGGCTGCGACGGCGGCATGCAGGAGTTCGGGGAGTGAGGGCTTCGTCATAGCGCGACCACCCTACGGGGCGGCACTGACAATCGGTGCCCCGAAGCCGGACACCGGCGGCGGTCCGCGGTCATCGCGGCCGCTGCGGGAACCGGTCCCGCATCATCAGGGCGGCCCGCTTGCCGGGCAGCTCCACCTCGGCCGCCTGCCGGAATCCCGCGCGCAGGAAGGCCGCCACCGAGGGTGCGTTGCGCAGGTCGGGTTCGGCGACGACGCGGGCGCAGGCCGGGCGCCGCGCGAGGACCAGTGCGGCCACGGCCCGCAGCAGCGCACCGCCGGTCCCCCGGCCGCGGTCGGCGGCGGCGCCGATGAGGAGGTGGAGGCCCGTGTCGTGCGGGCGTGCGCAGTAGTGGCGGGCCAGCGGGTCGAGATCGGCCCGGTAGATCTCCCAGTAGCTCATCGGCATGCCGTCCAGCAGGCCGATGCAGGGGACGCTGCGTCCGTCGCCGTCCACCTGTGCGCACAGGTGTTCCTCGGTCGCGCTCGGTGGCCCGGCGAGCTGCCAGAACGCGTCGACCGCGGGGTCGTTCATCCAGCGGCTGACGACCGGCAGGTCCCGTTCGATCCGGACGGGCACCAGGCGGAAGGTCCCCACCGGGGTGACGACGGGGCCCCAGTCGCCCACACCGTCCAGGAGGTCGGCCGGGCCGGTGGCGGCGGGAGCGGTCCCGGCCGGGTCAGCGAAGAGCGCGACGAACTCCTCGGGCAGCCGCAGGTCGAGCGTGTCCTCACCGTCGCCGCCCGCCTCGGCGGGGCGCCGCCGCGGCGGGGGCCCGGTCGGGGGGCGGGGCTCGGGGCGGTGCCGGTGTCGGCGGACGGCATGGGCGGTCCTCTCGGAGGGATCCGTGGCACTCGGGAGCGGCCGGGGGCCGGAGCGTCACGGCATCAGGGCATCAGGGCGTCAGGAGTGGAGGGGGTTGGCGACGGTGACGTAGACGGACTGGGTGTCGACCGGACCGGCCAGTTCGTCCAGGCCGTGCAGCCGGGTCAGCAGGTTGGCCTTGCAGCGCAGCACCGGCGCGTCGAGCAGACGGGCGGGCAGCGTGGAGCGCAGGCGTCCGGGCCCTCCCGCCGCGGTGGCCAGGAAGCGGCGGAAGGCGGCCAGCAGCAGCCGTTCGTCGGCGAGCCGCTGGGAGCCGAGGGCGCCGATGAGGCCGCACACGTTGTTGAGGGCGAGGTAGTACGCGAAGCGCTCGTCGGCGACCTCGTCGGGGACGAAGGTGTCGCTGCGGGCCCCGATCCCGGGCAGCGCCGCGTCGAGTTCCGCGTGCCGGGAGGCCCGGAAGTAGTACCCCTGGTTGTCGCGGTAGCGGCCGCCCGCCGGCCAGCCCTCCGGGTCCAGCAGGACCAGGGTGTTCTGCTGGTGCGCCTCCAGGGCGATGCCCGCCTCGCCGTCCAGCCACAGCACGGGACGGATCACCTGTTCGAGGTAGCGCAGGAACCACTCGGCGGCGACGGCCCCCACCGGCCGGCCGCTGCGGGCGGCGAGCCGCGCGACGATCTCCGCGAGGCGGGAGCGCGTCATCCGGCCGCTGTCCGTCCGGGCACGGCCGCCGTCCGGGTCGCCCGCCGCGCTCGCGGTCGAGTCGTACGCCGTGTTTCCGGCCGGGCCGTACGGTGCGGGTGCGCCGTCTGCCCGGCTGAAGGGCATGCCGTCGGGGCTCGGCCGGGGAGCGACCAGTCCGGCGACGCAGGAGACGTCGTCCGCCGGGGCGAACGGGTTGTGCCGGATCATCACGTCGAGGCCGGGCACGGGGGCGCCGTCCTGGCCGTCGACGGCCAGCCAGGCCGGATCGCGCACGATGTCGAAGCCGGGGTGGGCGGTCCGCCACCGCGCGGCGAGCCCGGCCCGCAGCAGCCGGTGCACCTCCACTCCGCGGTGGAGTTCCTTGCGGAGGTTCTCCCGGCGCGAGTTGGTGATGCGCAGGGCGAGGGACAGTTTGAGCATGGCGGGCGCGCCGCCGCGGTGGACGGTGCGTACGGAGGAGGTCGGGTGCCAGGACGGGCCGTGCGGTCCGAGGTCGCGCAGCAGTCCCGCGTCGAGCAGAGCGGCCGTGCCGGGGCGGTGCCGCACCTCGCGCGCCTGCCACGGGTGCAGCGGCAGCGCCGCGTACCCCTCGGGCAGGGGCAGTCCCGGGCCCGCGAGCCGGGCCGTGATCCGGTCGGCCGGGACGCGGCGGCCGCCCTCGGTCCACGCGGAGTCGGTGGCGAGCACGGCGGGGGCGACGGCCATCCAGTGCAGCGGGAAGGCGCCGCGCGACTCGGGCGAGTACGGCCGTGCCTCGGCCTCCGACAGGCCCTCGCGGCTCTTGGGCGCCGGGTGCAGCGGATGTCCGAGCAGGAGGGCCTGCTCGGCGGAGAGGAAGAGGTCGGGGCGGTCGGCCGGGTCCGCGCGGCGGTCGGCGAGGAAGAGCGCGGTGCGCCGGACGGAGTCGGCGACGCGCGCCACCAGGTCGACCGCGTCGGCACCGGCCATGGCGTCCGCCGGGCCGGAGCCGCCGCGGGGTTCGGTTCCGCCGCGGGGCCCGGAGCCGCTGGTGCCGTCGCTGTCGGCGGCCGGGACCGCGGCTTCGCGGGCGAGCAGCGCGGCGACCGTGACGGCGTCCGCCGGTGGGGCGGTCGCCGGGGCACCGGCCAGGCGCGGCGGGCCGAAGCGGTGCCAGCCCGTCGGCGACCAGTGGCGGACCGGTACCAGGAGGGCCGTTCCGCTGCTCGGCAGGGGGACGCGGAGGGTGCCGCCGCCGGGGTCCTGGACGCCGGTCTCGCGGACCCAGCAGCGCAGCAGGTTCTCGACGCCGGCGATCTGGGCGGCCGTGTGCGGGTCGGGGTGGTCGAGCGGGTCGGCCGGGGACGGACGCGGGTCCGGTGACCGGTGGGCGGGCAGAGCGCCCGTCTGGTGGGGGACGGTGGGGGTGGCGTGCACGGCGGTTCCTCGGCGTGGGGGTGAGGCGGTGGCGTCTGCGTCGTCCATGGCGTCCGGTACGTCGACGGCATCCGGTACATCGACGACGTCCGGTACGTCGGCGGAGGCGCCCGGGGGCTGCGGCGTCGTCCCGGGTGGTCGCCCGCCCTGCCGCCGACCGGGCACGGCGGCGGGCTCCGGCCCGGTCATTGGGCGCCCCCCGCTCCTCGCACCGGCCCGGCGGTGCGGTGCCCCTGTCCGGGCGGCCCGAACCGCTCGCCCACGCGCGCGGGGCGCTCACCGGCCACCGCCTCGACCGCGTCGGCCAGCCGGTCGAGCACCGCGGCGGACTGCTCGTCGGTGAGGGTCAGCGGCGGAAGCAGCCGGACGACGCTGCCGTGGCGGCCGCCGAGTTCGACGATGAGGCCCCGCCGCAGGCATTCCCGCTGCACGGCGGCGGCCAGGGCGGGAGCGGCGGGGGGCGGGCGCCGCCCGGGAGCGGTGAGCGGCGCGGCCCCCGTCTCCGCCGCGGACCCCGTCTCCGTCCCGTCCCCGGCCGCCGTCTCGCGCTCCGTCTCCGCCTCGGCCGTCGGATCGACCAGTTCCAGGCCGAGCATCAGCCCGCGCCCCCGCACGTCGCCCACGCAGGCGTACCGCTCGCGCAGTTCGCCCAGCCGACGCAGCATGCGGGCGCCGAGGTCGGCGGCGTGTTCGTCGAGCCGGTTCTCACGGACGTACGCCAGGGTGGCGGTCCCGGCGGCCATGGCGAGCTGGTTGCCGCGGAAGGTACCCGCGTGGGCGCCGGGTGCCCAGACGTCGAGGTCGTCCCGGTACACGACGACGGCCAGCGGCAGGCTGCCGCCGATGGCCTTCGACAGCACCATCACGTCCGGTGTGATGCCGCTGTGGTCCACCGCCCAGAAGGCGCCGGTGCGGCCGACGCCGGTCTGGACCTCGTCCGCGATCAGAGGCACGGACCTGTCCTCGGTGAGCCGCCGGACGCGGCGCGTCCACTCGTCCGGCGCGGGGAGCACCCCGCCCTCGCCCTGGACGGGTTCGAAAATCATCCCGGCGGGCAGCGGCACCCCGGACTTGGGGTCGTCCAGCAGGGACTCCGTCCAGCGGGCGGCGAGTTCGGCCCCGAGCGGGCCGCCGACGCCGAAGGGGCAGCGGTAGTCCTGCGGGTAGGGCAGCCGGGTGACGCGTACGTCCCGGGCGTGCCCGGAGGCGGCGAGCGCCGCGTCGGTCATCCCGTGGTAGGCCCCGGTGAACGCCATGATGCCGGTGCGTCCGGTGGCGGCCCGGACGAGCTTGAAGGCGGCCTCGACCGCGTCCGTCCCGGCCGGACCGCAGAACTGCACGCGCGCGCGTGCGGCCAGTCCGGCGGGCAGGGTGCGGAACAGTTCGGTGACGAACGCGTCCTTGACGGGCGTGGCCAGATCGAGGGCGTGCAGCGGCGCGCCCGAGTCGAGGACCTTGCGGACGGCTCCCAGGACGACGGGGTGGTTGTGGCCGAGGGCAAGGGTGCCCGCGCCGGAGAGGCAGTCCAGGTAGCGGCGGCCGTCCGCGCCCTCGATGGTGAGGCCGCGCGCCCGGACCGGCACGATCGGCAGGGCGCGCGCGTAGGTGCGGGCCGCCGACTCGCGCGCGCACTGGCGCCGCAGGATCCCCTCGTGAAGGGCGTACGCGCCGTCCCCCGCGCACCCCTCCTGCTCCCGCGCGCGTCCCTCGCGCTCCTCGCGCTCCCCCTGCTCCGCGGAGGTCCCGGGTCCCCCGTGCGTCCCGTACCCCCCGTCCGCGGCCACCGTCACGGCTCCCTGCCCTCCCGCTGTCCCGAGGCGGCGGCCTCCTCCGACGGGAGGGGCCGCGTTCCGGGTCCCCCTGCGGCACGGCGTCGCTCGCCCGTGCACTCCCCGGCCGGGCGCGCATGGGCCTGGCCGGGGGCAGCGGGAACCCCACCGGTACAACCGCCCGTGATCCGTACGGTTACGGGCCGCCAGGAGGGAGTTTCCGGCGGCCCGGCGCCGACCGCCGGGGAACAGCCGGCAACCCGTCGGGGAACAGCCAGGGACCCGCCGGGGAGCAGCCAGGGCCTCGCCGGAGAAGAGCCGAGATCCAGCGGAGAACAGCCATGGCCCCGCCAGGGCGCAGCCGCGCCCCGTCAACCCTCAGCCCAGCTCCTCCCCCGACGCCACGACGACCCCGTACAGATCCCCGACCGTCGCCAGCGCGGCGGCGTGGATCTGGCCGGCGTCCAGCAGCGTGCCCCCGGACGGGAGCGGACGCGTCGCGCACGCGTCGGCGACGACCGTGGGCCGGTTGCCGCGCAGGAAGGCGCCCTCGGCGGTGAACTGCACGCACATGTGCGTCATGAAGCCGATCACGACGACGTCCTGGTGCCCGGCCGCGTCGACCAGGTCGCCCAGTTCGGTGCCGACGAACGCGTTCGGGGCCTGCTTCACCACGATGGCCTCGCCCTCGGCCGGGGCCACGCTCGGGTGGATGGCGCCGATCTCCTCCCTGATGTCGTACGCGCTGCCCGGTCCGCCGTCGTGGACGACGTGGATGACCGTGGCTCCGGCCTGCCGGGCCCGCGCCAGCAGGGCGGCGGCGGAGTCGAGCGCGGGCCGCCAGCCCGTCAGCTCCATCACGCCGCCGACGTAGGTGTTCTGGTAGTCGACCAGGATCAGGGTCGCGTCCGCGAGCGAGGCCGGGGTGTCGTCGAGTCCGTTGAGCGCGCGCAGCGTGGTCGTGGTCATGGGTTCCCCTCGGGAAGAGCGCCGGGCCGTGCGCCCGGAGTCGTCGTCAGTGGCCCGCCCGTGCGGTGGCCGGCCCGGATACGAACGTACGATCATGCTCTGCGTGTCGGCAATGTCGCCCAACCCGCAGATCCGGACATCGCCTGCCCCGCCGAACGGACGGAGACCCCCTTGAGCGCCGCCACCGGACGCCTCATCGTCGTCGTGCTCTTCGAGGGCGTCGACCTGCTCGACGTCACCGGCCCGCCCGAGGTGTTCTCCCTGGTGCGGCGGGAACTGGCGGACCCGGCCTGCTACCGGGTCGTCCTGGCGGCGGAGACCCTGGATCCGGTCACCACCTCCGCCGGGGTGCGGGTGGTGCCCGACACCACTTTCGAGGAGCTGTCGGACAGCCGTGTCGACACCCTCCTGGTGCCCGGTTCGGTAGCGGCGGACGGCTCCGCGCGGGTCCGGGCGCTCGCGGAGCCCGCCGTGGTCGACCGGGTGCGGGATCTCGCCGGACGGGCCCGCCGGACCGCCTCCGTCTGCGTCGGCGCGCACATCCTGGCCGCCGCCGGGCTGCTGGACGGCAAGCGCGCCACCACCCACTGGTCGACGGCACGGCAACTCGCCGACGAGCACCCGGCGGTGGAGGTCGACGCCGATCCGATCTTCATCCGGGAGGGCGACACCTGGACCGGTGCGGGGATCAGCGCCTGCCTCGACCTCTCGCTCGCCCTGGTCGCCGAGGACCACGGCGAGACGGTGGCGCTGCGGGTCGCCCGCCAGCTGGTGATGTATCTCAAACGGCCCAGCGGGCAGAGCCAGTTCAGCGTGCCGCTGGAACCGGTCTCCGGGACGCGCCGCGTGGAGGAGCTGCGCCATCACATCCTGAACCGCCTCGGCGAGCGGCTGACCGTGGCGGACCTGGCCGCGCACGCCCATCTCAGCGAACGGCAGCTGACCCGCGTCTTCCGGTCCGAACTCGGCATGACGCCCAGCGCCTATGTGGAGGCCGCCCGCGTCGAACGGGCGCGCGCCCGGCTGGAGTCCACCGACGCCACCCTCGAACGGATCGTCACGGAGTGCGGGTTCGGCACGGTGGACACGCTGGTGCGCGCCTTCCGCCGACGGCTCGGCACGACGCCCACGGAGTACCGGCGCCGTTTCCGCCCGTCCGGCGCCGAACCGTCCGTGAGCCCGTAGGCCGCCGGACGGTTGTCCAGGTCAGGCGGCTTGTAGCCGAACCGTTGCCGTTCCGTGGGCAGTCCCCCACAGCGAGCGCATAGTGTGTGGTGCCGTTCCAGCAGCCGTACCACGCGGCCGGCACCGGTCCACCGGCGGTCCGTCATCGGTCCGCCGACGGTCCGTCATCGGTCCGGCCACGGTCCGTCATCGGTCCGCCGTCCGCCCGTGTCCGGCGCCGGAACGCAGCGCGTCAGCACGTCCGTTCACCACAGGGGGAACCGAAGCATGCGATCCATACGCCCGTCCGCCACCGCTCGCCGGGGAGGGCGCTCCCGGCGCACGGCCGGCCCCGTGCTGGCCACCGTCGCCCTGGTGTCGACGCTGGCGCTCACCGCCACCGGCTGCGACGGCGACGACACCGACGCGAGCGGGCAGCCCACGGCCGCCGCGCAGACCGGCGACGCGGGGGCCACGGACGACGGAAAGATCACGATCCCGGACGACATCCGCAAGAAGCTCAAAGAGCACGGGATCGACATCGACAAGTGGAAGAACGGCGCCTGGAAGAACTGGGACAAGAGCGACTGGCTGCGCGAGGCCAACGACTTCGTCAACCCGATCATCCAGGGCCTGTGGGACCCGGACCGGATGCGCCGCGCCAACGATCCGGACAAGGGCGTGGACGACAACGACATCTCCGGTGACCAGGGCGTCACCGACCCGACCCCGGTGCCCGTGCGGGCCGCGAAGGTCGCGCCGCCGTACCACTCGGGCGCCGCGACGGCGGGCAAGGTCTTCTTCGACTCCCCCGAGGGCACGATGGTCTGCTCGGCCACGGTCGTCGAGGACCCGGCCCACCCCGGCAAGTCCAACATGGTGTGGACGGCGGGCCACTGCGTGCACGCGGGCAAGAAGGGCGGCTGGTACCGCAACATCGCCTTCGTGCCGTCGTACAACGACGCGGGCCGCAGCGCCGCCCAGCTTCAGGGTGCCACCCGGGAGCAGGTCGCCCCGTACGGGGTGTGGTGGGGCGACTGGGCGCAGACCTCCGACCAGTGGATCGAGCAGGGCGGCTCCACCGGCGGGCAGGGCGCGAGCTACGACTTCGCCGTCATCCATGTGACGCCGGAGAAGGGCGGGAACGGCAAGTCGCTGGAGGAGACCGTCGGTTCGGCGCTCCCGGTGAACTTCGACGCCCCCGCGGTGCCGAAGGTCCAGAGCATCACCGCGACCGGCTACCCGGCCGCGCCGCCCTACGACGGGCAGCTCCTCTACCAGTGCCAGGACAAGCCGGGCCGGCTGTCGGTGGCCTCCGCCGACCCGACGATGTACCGCATCGGGTGCAGCATGACCGGCGGTTCCTCCGGCGGCGGCTGGGTCGAGAAGGGCGCCGACGGCAAGCCGGCGCTGGTCTCCAACACCTCGATCGGTCCGGTCACCTCGGGCTGGCTGGCCGGTCCGCGGCTGGGCACGGTCGCCAAGGGCGTCTACGACTCCGTCAGCAAGAAGTTCGCCGGGCGCTGAGCACGGCACCGCGCACCCGCTGAACGGGGCGGCGGCGGGGTGACCGGCACCCCCGGCACCCCGCCGCCTCCCGCAACCGATCCCGGCCGGTGAGCACCGCCGGCCGGGCAGCTCAGACACGAACCAACGGGGGTTCCTCGCACCATGCGTTCACTGCGTACGTCCCAGACGCCCCGGCGCGCACGCCGGCGCACCGCACTCGCCGCCACCGGGCTCGCGGCGGCCCTGGCGCTCACCGCCACCGCCTGCGGCGGCTCGGACTCCGACGACGCGAGCGGCCCGCCGTCCGCCGCCGCCGCCCAGAGCGCGGGCAGCGGCGGCGACGGGAAGGCCAGGATCCCTGCCGGTCTCGCGGACAAGCTGAAGGAACACGGCATCGACGCCGACAAATGGCGCGACGGCGGCTGGAAGAACTGGGACAAGGACAAGTGGCTCAGTGCCGCCAAGGACTTCGTCAACCCGGTGATCAAGGATCTCTGGAAGCCTGAGCGGATGAAGTCCGCCAAGGAGGCCAACAAGACGGTCACCACCCAGGACGCCGCCGGCCAGGGGGTCAGCGACCCGGCGCCGCGCGCGGTCCCGGCGCAGGCCGAGAAGACTCCGTACCACCAGCACGCGGCCCCGGTCGGCAAGGTCTTCTTCGACTCGCCCCAGGGCGCGATGGTCTGCTCGGGCACGGTCGTCAAGGACGTCAACCACCCGGGCAGGTCCAACCTGGTGTGGACGGCCGGGCACTGCGTGCACGCCGGCCGGGGCGGCGGCTGGTACCGCAACATCGCCTTCGTGCCCGCCTACAACGACCTGGGCAAGTCCGCCGGCCGGCTGAGCCAGGCCGCTCCCGCCGAGGTCGCCCCCTACGGCGCCTGGTGGGCGGACTGGGCGTCCACCTCGGGCCAGTGGATCCAGGGCGGCTCGGAGACGGGCGGCGCGGGCGCCGCGTACGACTACGCGGTGCTGCACGTGAAGCCGGAGGCCGGGACGAAGTCGCTGGAGGAGACGGTCGGGGCGGCGCTCGACGTGGACTTCTCCGCACCGCGGGCGCCCCAGGTCGCCACCATGGGCGCGTGGGGCTACCCGGCGGCGCCGCCGTACAGCGGGCTCCGGATGTTCCGGTGCCTGGACCGGCCCGGCCGGCTGTCGCTCAGCCCGTCCCTGCCGACAATGTACCGGATCGGCTGCACCATGACCGGCGGCTCGTCCGGCGGCGGCTGGTTCCGCGTGGTGGGCGGGAAGACCGTCCTGGTGTCCAACACCTCGATCGGCCCGTCCGACAACACCTGGCTCGCCGGCCCGCAGCTCGGCCGGGGCGCCGAGGCGCTGTACCAGAACATGAGCCGGACCTACGGCGGCCGGTGACCTCCGCGCCGCTCCCGGCGCGACGGCGGGCCCGCCCCCTTCCGGTGAAGGGGACGGGCCCGCCGTGCGGTGTGCATCCGCCGGGTGTGTCCGGCGCGCCGGAGATACCCGGCGGCTGTGTCCGGCGCCCCGTCGGTGCCCGGAGGTCAGAGCGCGGGAACCGGCGCGTACGGCGTCAGCTCCGCGGCCAGTTCCTCGTGCACCAGGGCCTTGAGCAGGGTGCCCTCCGCGGTGTGCTCCTCGGAGATCACCTCGCCCTCGGTGTGGGCGCGGGCGACCAGCTTGCCGTGCGTGTACGGCACCAGCGCCTCGATCTGCACGGCGGGCCGGGGCAGCTCGGCGTCGATCATGGCGAGCAGTGTGTCGATGCCCTGGCCGGTCCGGGCGGAGACCGCGATCGAGTGCTTCTCCCGCCGCAGCAGCCGCTGGAGCACCAGCGGGTCCGCCGCGTCCGCCTTGTTGACCACGACGATCTCGGGCACGTCGGTGGCGCCGACCTCCCTGATCACCTCGCGCACGGCGGCGAGCTGCTCCTCCGGGTCGGGGTGCGAGCCGTCCACGACGTGCAGGATCAGGTCGGAGTCGCCGACCTCCTCCATGGTGGAGCGGAACGCCTCGACCAGGTGGTGCGGCAGGTGCCGGACGAAGCCGACGGTGTCCGCCAGCGTGTACAGCCGCCCGCTCGGTGTCTCGGCCCGGCGCACGGTCGGGTCCAGGGTCGCGAACAGCGCGTTCTCGACCAGGACGCCCGCGCCGGTGAGACGGTTGAGCAGGGAGGACTTCCCGGCGTTGGTGTAGCCGGCGATGGCGACGGAGGGCACCTTGTGGCGGCGCCGCTCCTGGCGCTTGATCTCGCGGCCGGTCTTCATGGCCGCGATCTCCCGGCGCATCTTGGCCATCTTCTCGCGGATGCGGCGCCGGTCGGTCTCGATCTTGGTCTCACCGGGACCGCGGGTCGCCAGACCGCCGCTGCCGCCGCCCATCTGCCGGGACAGCGACTGGCCCCAGCCGCGCAGCCGCGGCAGCATGTACTGCATCTGCGCGAGCGCGACCTGCGCCTTGCCCTCGCGGGACTTGGCGTGCTGGGCGAAGATGTCCAGGATCACGGCCGTACGGTCGATGACCTTGACCTTGACGACGTCCTCGAGGTGGATGAGCTGACCGGGGCTCAGCTCACCGTCGCAGACGACGGTGTCGGCGCCCGTCTCCAGGACGATGTCCCGCAGCTCACCGGCCTTGCCGGAGCCGATGTAGGTGGCCGCGTCGGGCTTGTCGCGACGCTGGATCACGCCGTCCAGGACGACCGCGCCCGCGGTCTCCGCGAGGGCGGCCAGCTCGGCGAGGGAGTTCTCCGCGTCGTGCACGGTCCCAGAGGTCCAGACGCCGACGAGCACCACGCGCTCCAGGCGGAGCTGCCGGTACTCGACCTCGGTGACGTCCTCGAGCTCGGTGGACAGGCCCGCGACGCGGCGCAGGGCGGCCCGCTCGGAGCGGTCGAACTGGTCGCCGTCCCGCTCTCCGTCGATCTCGTGGCTCCAGGCGACGTCCTCTTCCATCAGGGCATCGGCCCGAAGTCCATCGGGGTGGGTGTGCGCGAGGCGCTTGGTGGCCTGGGAAGAGGAAGAAGAGGAGGTCATTGGGTCCTTACGTCGTTGGGAATCCGTGGTGCGGCGACGGGGCCGCGCCGGTGACGGCCGGGCTCCGGCACTCCTGCCGCAGTCCTTCCGTCATCCGTGACAACGCACGGATACCCGGGGAGATTCCCGTGCACCGCGCCGCGCCGACCCGACGATGGTCGCACGGCACGGCCCGTCTCGTCACGGCGTTATTCGCGCCCCGTCCGCCCGCTCAGCCCCGGGCCGTCCCCGCCCCGGCCGGCCGCGCGGACGCCGCCGCCTTCACGGTCCGGCCCGCCTTGTCCGCCGCGGGCGGCGGCGCCTGCTTCCAGTCCGGGTGACCGGGCATGGGCGGGGTCTTCTCGCCGTACAGCCACGCCTGGAAGAAGCCGCTCAGATCGCGTCCGGCGACGGTGGAGGCCAGGTGCTCGAAGTCGGCCGTGGCAGCCGTGGAGTCCCGGTGGTCACGCACCCAGGAGCGCTCCACGCGCTCGAAGGCGTCCTTGCCGATCTCCTGGCGCAGCGCGTAGAGCACCAGGGCGGCGCCGTCGTAGACGTTCGCGCGGAAGATGCCGACCTTCTGCCCTGCCTTGGGCGGCTTGGGCAGCGCGGGCGGGCCGCCGGCCGCGCGCCAGCCGTCGGAGGCGCCGTAGGCGGCCTTCATGCGCGCGTCCATGGACTTGTGCGCCGTCTCGTCGGCGTACAGCGCCTCGTACCAGGTCGCGTGGCCCTCGTTGAGCCAGAGGTCCGACCAGGAGCGGGGGCTGACGCTGTCGCCGAACCACTGGTGGGACAGCTCGTGCACCATGACCGACTCGACGTACCACTGGGGCCAGGCGGGGTCGGTGAACAGCTCCTTCTCGAAGAGGGAGAGGGTCTGCGTCTCCAGCTCGAAGCCGGTGGTGGCGGACGCCATCAGCAGGCCGTACGTCTCGAAGGGGTACGGCCCGACCTTGCTCTCCATCCAGGCGATCTGGCCGGGCGTCCTGGCCAGCCACGGTTCGAGCGCCTTGGCGTCGGCGGCGGGCACGACGTCGCGCACGGGCAGGCCGTGCGGTCCGGTGCGGCGCAGCACGGCCGAGCGCCCGATGGAGACCTGCGCCAGCTCGGTGGCCATGGGGTGCCGGGTGCGGTACGTCCAGGTGGCCGAGCCGCCGGTGCGGGTCACCCCGGCCGGCAGACCGTTGGCGACCGCCGTGTATCCCTCGGGGGCGGTGATGTGGAAGGTGTACATCGCCTTGTCGGAGGGGTGGTCGTTGCACGGGAACACCAGGTGGGCGGCGTCCGCCTGGTTGGCCATGGCGAGGCCGTCCGCGGTGCGCACCCAGCCGCCGTCGCGGCCCTTCTCGGACACCGGGTCGCTGGTGTGGTGCACCGTGACGCGGACCCAGCTCTGCTCGGGCAGCGGGACCCGCGGGGTGACCACCAGGTCCTCCCCGGCACTGGCGAAGTCGGCGGGCAATCCGTCGACCTGCACGGAGTCGACCGTGCCGTGGGTGAAGTCGAGGTTGATGCGGTCCAGGTCCCGGGTCGTCCGGGCGTCGATGGTGGTGACGGCACGCAGCGGCTTGCCGTTGTCGCCGGAGTAGGCGAGGGAGAGGTCGTACGACGTCACGTCGTACCCGGGGTTGCCCAGGGTCGGGTAGAGCCGGTCACCGAGGCCGAGCGCGGCGGGCGGTGCGCTCGCGGCGAGCAGGCAGACGGAGACGGCGGACGCGAGGAGGGTCCCGGTGAGGGCCCTGCGACGGCGCGGGAGGCGGGATCGGAGGGTGCGCGGCATGCACCACGGCTATCAGCGCGCGGGCCCGCCACGGCGGCGGCGCGCGCCCGGCCCACCCGAACGGGGCCCTCGGGAGCGCGCGGTGTCGCGGGAGCGGGGTGCGCGCGGGCGTGCGCGCCGGAGCGGCGGCCTCTGCGCCGGCCCCACGCGGGCGCTACCGGGCGCGGCTCACGTCGTACACGCCGGGCACGTTGCGCATCGCCCGCATCAGGGCGGGCAGGCGCGCGGCGTCGGGCAGTTGCAGGGTGTACGTGTGGTGGACGCGCTGCTGGGCCGGCGGGGCGACGGTGGCCGAGACGATCTCGACGCCCTCCAGAGCGATGGCCTCGGTCAGATCGGCCAGCAGATGGGGGCGGCCGAACGATTCGGCGAGCAGGGTGACCCGGCACGCGGCGTTGTCGCCCCAGCGCACGTCGATCTCCGCGCGCCCCGTGCTCTTCATCCGCACGACCGCCGCGCACTCGACGCGGTGCACGGTCACCGCTCCCCCGCGCACGGCGAAGGCGGTGATGCGGTCGGGCGGCACGGGGGTGCAGCAGCCCGCGAGCCGTACGGTGGCGCCGGGCCGGTCGGCGGCCACGGCCGCCGCCGGGCCGGGACGGCCCGCGGGGGTGTCGGGCGAGCCGACGGGGACCGCCGAGGAGACCGGGTGCGCGTCGGGGGCGTCCTCGCGGGTCTCGGGCGCGTCGTCGGCCGGGGCGGGGTGTGCGGTGAGCCACCGCTGGATGGCGATGCGCGCGGCGGGCGTACGGGCGTGCTCCAGCCACTCCCTGGACGGCTCGGAGGCGGGGTCCTGGCCCATCAGGAGCTGGACGGTGTCGCCGTCCTTCAGGACGGTGCTCAGCCGGGCCAGGCGGCCGTTGACGCGGGCGCCGATGCACGCGTGCGCGTCCTCGCCGTACTGGGCGTAGGCGGCGTCGATGCAGCTGGCCCCGGCGGGCAGGCCGAGGGTGCCGCCGCCGGGGCGGAAGACGGTGATCTCGCGGTCCTGGGCGAGGTCCTCGCGCAGGGTGGACCAGAAGGTGTCCGGGTCGGGCGCCGCCTGCTGCCAGTCGAGCAGGCGGGAGAGCCAGCCGGGCCGGGTCGGGTCGACGCGCTCGCCGTCGCCCGCCGCCGGGTCCTCGGCGGGCGGGGCGTAGGGGTTGCCGAGCGCGACGACCCCGGCCTCGGCGGTCTTGTGCATCTGGTGGGTGCGGATGAGGACCTCGACGATCTGGCCGTCCGCCTGCGCGTCCTCGGGCGCGTCCGGCCGGGCCGCGGGCAGGGCGACCGCGGTGTGCAGCGACTGGTACAGGTTGAACTTGGGGACGGCGATGAAGTCCTTGAACTCCGAGACGACCGGCGTCATACAGGTGTGCAGTTCACCGAGGACGGCGTAGCAGTCGGCGTCCTCGTGGACCAGCACCAGCAGCCGGCCGAAGTCGCAGCCGCGCAGCCGGCCGCGTTTGCGGGACGCCCGGTGCAGGGAGACGAAGTGCCGTGGCCGGACGAGGACTTCGGCGGGGATGCCGGCCTCGCGCAGCACGCCGCGCACCTGTTCGGCGACCTCGGTGAGCGGGTCGTGCGGGCGGCTCGCGTTCTGTGCGATCAGCTCGCGGGTGTGCGCGTACTCCTCGGGGTGGAGGATGGCGAAGACCAGGTCCTCCAGCTCGGTCTTGAGCGCCTGCACTCCGAGGCGTTCGGCGAGCGGGATGAGCACGTCCCGGGTCACCTTGGCGATGCGGGCCTGTTTCTCGGGGCGCATGACGCCGAGCGTGCGCATGTTGTGCAGCCGGTCGGCGAGCTTGATGGACATCACCCGCACGTCGTTGCCGGTGGCGACGAGCATCTTGCGGAAGGTCTCCGGTTCGGCGGCGGCGCCGTAGTCGACCTTCTCCAGTTTGGTGACGCCGTCGACGAGGTAGCGGACCTCCGCGCCGAACTCCTCGCCCACCTGGTCGAGGGTCACCTCGGTGTCCTCGACCGTGTCGTGCAGCAGGGAGGCCGTCAACGTGGTGGTCTCGGCGCCGAGTTCGGCGAGGATGAGGGTGACGGCGAGCGGGTGCGTGATGTACGGCTCGCCGCTCTTGCGCATCTGGCCGCGGTGCGAGGACTCGGCCAGCAGGTAGGCGCGGCGCAGCGGTTCGAGATCGGCGTCGGGGAAGTGGGCGCGGTGCGCCTCGGCGACATGGCCGATGGCGTCCGGGAGCCGGTCCCGGGCGGTGGGGCCGAGCAGGGCGGCCCGGCCCAGGCGGCGCAGGTCGATCCGCGGGCGGGCTCTGCGCCGGGGCGCCGACGGCGCCACCGGGCCCGGGGCCGCAGGGTTTGTGGCATCCGCACTCATGGGCACCTCCGGCTGTCTCGACCGGTGGACGGGGGTGCCCCAGGGCGTACGCGGCTCAGGGGTTGGCGTCGGATCCCCCGTCCGGGCCGGTGCTTGATGCTACCGAGCCCAGCACACCGAGCCGACCGGCTCTCGGAGAGCGTGAAACGGATCACCCCATCGAGCGACGGCGTGTCAGGTTTACGGTTTTCGGTCACGGGACAGACGAGCGGCCGTGGATTCCCGCCCGCACCGGTCCCGACGACGTGGATCCTGGCCGGTCGCGACGGCTTGCGGCCTGCGATGTCCGGGCGGTCCCGCAGTCAACCGGCCGCTGTTTCCAGCCATTCCCGGTCGATCTCACCCTCGGCGACGATCACCGCGGGGCCGGTCATCTCGATCTCCCCGTCCGCCCGCTCGGTGATGACGAGGGTGCCGCCGAGCACATCGACCCGGTACGTCACCGGGGTGCCGGTGACGGCCGGGTCGGCGCCGTCGCGGCGGGCCGCCGCCACGGCGACGGCGCACGCGCCCGTGCCGCACGAGCGGGTCTCGCCGGATCCGCGCTCGTGCACGCGCACGGCGACGTGACCGGGGCCGCGGTCGGCGACGAACTCGACGTTTACCCCGTCCGGGTAGGCGGCGGCCGGGTGGAACGGCGGCGCGGAGAGCAGGTCACCGGCGTCCGCCAGGTCGTCGACGAAGGCGACCGCGTGCGGGTTTCCCATGTTGACGTTGCGCGCGGGCCACACATGGGTGCCGACACTCACCGCGACGTCGCCCTCGGGGAGCCGGGCCCTGCCCATGCCGACGGTGATGTCGCCGTCCTTGGCGATATGCACGCTCTTCACACCGCCCCGGGTCGCGACGGCGAGGTCGCCCTCGGCCACGAGCCCGGCGTGCCGGAGGTAGCGCGCGAACACCCGTACGCCGTTGCCGCACATCTCGGCGACCGAGCCGTCGCCGTTGCGGTAGTCCATGAACCACTCGGCGTCGGCGGCCATCGCGCGGGCCTCCGGGTGCGCGGCCGAGCGCACGACGTGCAGCACGCCGTCCCCGCCGATGCCCGCGCGGCGGTCGCACAGGGCGGCGACGGCTGCCGGGGACAGCTCCACGGCGTTCTCCGGGTCGGGGACGATCACGAAGTCGTTCTCCGTGCCGTGACCCTTGAGGAAGGCGATACCGGTGCTCATGCCTCGATCGTACGGGGTGGGTCCGACATCCTCGCGGGGCCGCTCGGCGCAGCCTCGTCCTTGCGGGGCCGCTCAGCGCAGCCTCGTCCTCGCGGGGCCGCTCAGCGGAGCTTCGCGACCCGCCAGACGGCGAGGACGACGACCACGGCCACGAGCAGGACGTACGCGGCGACGAGCCGCCAGGCGGGCCGCCGTCCCGAGCCGCGCGGCGGCAGTCCCGGCCAGGTGTAGCCGACACGGCGGGCGGCCATCGTGCCCCAGCCGGCCGCGCAGAAGCAGATCAGCAGCCCCAGCATGGCGATCATCGCACCGCTGTCGCCGTCGAAGGCCAGCGGGAAGGCGAACATCAGGGAGCCGACCGCCGCCAGGCCCACGATGGGCGCGAGCTGCCAGATGCGCAGCCGCCGCTGCGGGCGCAGCTCGACCTCCACCTCGGGCCCGGCGAACATCTCCTCGGGCTCCGGTCCGTCGGCGGTCACCCCGCCCTCGGACTCGTCGGGGCCGTCGGGGCTCAGCGAGTCCTCCTCGGGCTCCGGATCGGTGCCCTGCACGGTGATGCTCTCGGTGCCTTGTGCGGTGTCGCGAGGGCCGGCCTCCATCGCCACGCGCCCTCCCAACTAGGACTCACTTGTCGATCAGAGCTCGATGATGGCACGGCGCCGCAGGCCCGGATGACGGCCTGGGCTTCCCGATGCCATCACGTGATCAGGCTGTAACCGGTCGTTCCACCAACGCCAGCGCCAGGTCCGGAAGTTCCGCGAGGTCCGCGGCGGCTCCGCTCAGCCAGTGCACGCGCGGGTCGCGCCGGAACCAGGAGTCCTGACGGCGCGCGAAGCGCTTGGTGGCGCGCACGGTCTCCGTGCGCGCCTCGTCGAGCGTGCACTCCCCCGCGAGCGCCGTGAGCACCTGCTGGTAGCCGAGCGCCCGGGACGCCGTACGCCCGGAGCGCAGGCCGTGCGCCTCCAGCGCGCGCACCTCCTCCACGAGCCCCGCCTCCCACATCCGGTCGACCCGGCGCGCGATGCGCTCGTCCAGCTCGGGGCGCGCGACATCGACCCCGATCTGCACCGTGTCGTAGACGGAGTCGTGGCCGGGCAGATTGGCCGTGAAGGGCTGACCGGTGATCTCGATCACCTCCAGCGCGCGGACGATGCGGCGGCCGTTGCCCGGCAGGATGGCGCGCGCGGCCTCCGGATCGGCGGCGGCGAGCCGTGCGTGCAGCGCGCCGGAGCCGCGCAGCGTCAGCTCCTCCTCCAGCCGGGCCCGCACCACGGGGTCGGTACCGGGGAACCTGAGGTCGTCGACGGCCCCGCGCACATAGAGCCCGGAGCCGCCGACCAGGACCGGCCAGCGCCCCTCGGCGAGCAGGGCGTCGATGCGCTCCCGGGCGAGCCGCTGGTACTCGGCGACGGAGGCGGTGACGGTCACGTCCCAGACGTCCAGCAGGTGGTGCGGCACACCGCCGCGCTCCTCGGGCGTCAGTTTGGCCGTGCCGATGTCCATCCCTCGGTAGAGCTGCATGGAGTCGGCGTTGACGACCTCACCGCCGAGGCGTTGGGCCAGGAAAACGCCCAGATCGGACTTTCCGGCCGCGGTGGGGCCGACGACGGCGATGACGCGGGGGGCGGGGGGTGCGCTGCTCACGGCACCAGTCTCGCAAACCTCCGGCGGGCGCCTCGAACGAGTTACGTGACGGCGTGCGCGCCGGGTCGTTGCCCGTTGCGAGGTTCCCGCGGCCGGACGCCGGCGGGCGGCGGTACGGGGCGCCGCGAGCGGAACACCGGGCTACGCGGGATGCCGCCCGCACGAGTAACGTATGGAGTTGACATGGGCGTTTTTGCGCGACTTTTCCGGAGGTCGAAGGCCACTGAGGAGACGTCGTCCGCGGCGGAGCCTGCCGACGCGGCCCAGGCGGCGCAAGCCGCCCCCGGGACGGACGGCGACGCGGCCGACAAGAGCGGCGGCAGCAGCGCGGACGGCATGGCGGAGCCGGCGGACACGGCGACGGCGCGGACACCGGACGCCGGATCCGGGAGCGCTGCCGAAGAGGGAGCCGCGGACGCCGCCGCCGAAGCCGTCGACATCCCCGGGCAGCAGTCCGCCGACGAGGCGGTCGAGCACACGGCCGGCGAGGGCGTCCGCAGGTAACTGCCCCGTCAGGGAAGGTGAACCATGGGTCTGCTGGACAACGTGAGGGCCAGGCTCGGCCCGGCCAGGGACAAGGTGTCGGACCTCGCGCAGCGGCACGGGGGCTCGATCGAGCAGGGGCTCGACAAGGCCGCGAAGATGGTCGACGAGAAGACCAAGGGCAAGTACAGCGACAAGATCCACGCGGGCACGGGCAAGGCCAAGGAGGCCGTGGACCGGCTCGCCCACCCGGGCGGCGCGGACACCGGTGCTCCCACGCCGGAGTCGGCCGCACCGGCCCAGGAGCCTCCGGGGACGTCCCCGGGTTCCGGCTCCGGCACTGACCGGACGCCGCCTCCGCAGACACCGCCGCAGGGGCCGCCGCCCGCGTCGTGACGCGGAACAGCGCGCGGACGATGCGTGGACCGTGTGCGGACAGCGCGCGGACAGCGCGCGGACAGCGCGCGGACAGCGCGTGCGGTGGGGGCCGGGAGCTTACGTCTCCCGGCCCCCACCGCACGCCCGCGTGTGCGCCCCCTTGTCGCGTTATCGCGCCTCGTACGCCGCGCTCGCGCCGGCGCGGTCGCTCAGGACCGCCGGGTGCTCAGGACCAGGCCGCCACGAAGTAACCCACGCCGTACGGTGCCTCGTCGTACAGCAGCGTCCCGGCGAGCCCGGAGTCCTGCGCCGCGCCCGCGAGCACCTGCCACGGGGCCCGGCCGGACACCTTGAGCGCGTACGCCAGCTCGGCGTCGAGCGAGGTCAGGGACGTCACGTCCGCCGCGCCGAGCGCGCGGGCGGCCGCCGCGTCGAAGGGCTCGGCCCGCTCGTCCAGGTACCCCGGCGCCTTGAGCGAGCGGCAGGCGCTGCCGTCGCCCATCACCAGGAGGGCGACCCGCGCGGACCGGGCGGCGAGGTCGCGGCCGGCCGCGACGCACCGCTCGGGCGCCAGGGGTTCTCCCACGCCCAGCCCCTCGACCGGGCAGTCGGACCAGCCGGTCCGCTCCAGCAGCCACGCGGCGACGGCGAGCGACGGCGGCAGCGCGCGCTCGGGCGCGCCGGAGCCCGTGCCCTCGCCCCGGTCCGGGCCGAGCCGGACGTCGAGGTCCACGCCGAAGCCCCGGAAGGAGCCGCGGGCGCCTTCGGGGTGCGGGCCCCGACCGGACTGCTCGGCGGGGCCGACGGCCACGAGCAGGTCGGGCCGGGCGGCGGCGAGCACGCCCAGCGCGTCCGTGCACGCGGCACGCGCGGCATCCAGCTCGGGCGCGGCTCCCTGCGCGACCGCGGGGACGAGGAGGGGCGGACAGGGGCAGACTGCGGCGGCGACAAGCATGCCCGGCAGCGTAACGCGCGGCGCCGGGGCGCCGGACTGCCGTCCCCGCCGCCGGCTACGGATGGGCTCGGGACGGCCCCGATCCGGCTGTGACCTGCCCGTGACGGCTCGGCACCGCTCCCGCTGCCCGTACCGGACGATCCGATCCCGGGACCCTACTCGGGCAGCAGCCCGGCCACGGACGGCACCGGGAGCCGCCAGGGCCCGGCTCGGGCCCGGCCAGGACGCAGGGCAGAACCGCTCCCGTTCGGCGCACACGACGCGGCACAGGCTCGCGCCCCACTCCTGGGCGCGAGCGCCCGGACGCGCTCCGGACACGCCCGAGGCGGCCCGGACCAGCCCGCATCCCGCATTCCACATCCCGCCCAGGGCGGCTCCCGGACCGGCCGGTCACGAAACCGGTCCGGGCGGGCCACGCGTCAGGACGGTCGCCGGGACCGTCCCGCCGGGCCGGTCCCGCAGCCGGTCTCCGGGTCAGTCGCAGCCGCAGCCGCTGTTCGCGGCGACCGGCAGCGGTTCCGGGACGCCGATCTTCGGCAGGCCCAGCATCACACCGGCGGGCTTGGCGGCCGCCTCGGCGGTGCGCTTCTCCCAGGCGTCGCCCGCGCGGGTGCGGCGCACGTCCAGCACCGGGCCCTCGGCCAGCAGGTGGTGCGGGGCCGCGTAGGTGATCTCGACCGTCACCACGTCACCGGGGCGGACGTCCTGGTCCGGCTTGGTGAAGTGGACCAGGCGGCTGTCGGGGGCGCGGCCGGAGAGCCGGTGGGTGGCGCCGTCCTTGCGGCCCTCGCCCTCGGCGACCATCAGCTCCAGGGTGCGGCCGACCTGCTTCTTGTTCTCCTCCCAGGAGATCTCCTCCTGGAGGGCGACAAGACGCTCGTAGCGCGCCTGGACGACCGCCTTGGGGATCTGGTCGGCCATCTCGGCGGCCGGGGTGCCGGGGCGCTTGGAGTACTGGAAGGTGAACGCCTGCGCGAACCGCGCCTCGCGCACCACGTGCAGCGTCTGCTCGAAGTCCTCCTCGGTCTCGCCGGGGAAGCCCACGATGATGTCGGTGGTGATCGCGGCGTGCGGGATGGCGGCGCGCACCTTCTCGATGATCCCGAGGTAGCGCTCCTGGCGGTAGGAGCGGCGCATCGCCTTCAGGACCGTGTCCGAACCGGACTGGAGGGGCATGTGCAGCTGCGGCATCACGTTGGGCGTCTCGGCCATGGCCGCGATCACGTCGTCGGTGAAGTCGCGCGGGTGCGGGGAGGTGAAGCGGACCCGCTCCAGGCCGTCGATCGCGCCGCAGGCCCGCAACAGCTTGCTGAACGCCTCGCGGTCGCCGATGTCGGAGCCGTACGCGTTGACGTTCTGGCCGAGCAGGGTGATCTCGGAGACGCCCTCGCCGACCAGGGCCTCGACCTCGGCGAGGATGTCGCCGGGGCGGCGGTCCTTCTCCTTGCCGCGCAGCGCGGGGACGATGCAGAAGGTGCAGGTGTTGTTGCAGCCGACCGAGATGGACACCCAGGCCGCGTACGCGCTCTCACGCCGGGTGGGCAGCGTGGAGGGGAATGCCTCCAGGGACTCGGCGATCTCGACCTGGGCCTCCTCCTGGACGCGGGCGCGCTCCAGCAGGACGGGCAGCTTGCCGATGTTGTGCGTGCCGAAGACGACGTCCACCCAGGGCGCCTTCTTGACGATGGTGTCGCGGTCCTTCTGCGCCAGGCAGCCGCCGACCGCGATCTGCATCCCGGGGCGCCCGGCCTTCTTCGGCGCGAGGTGGCCGAGGTTGCCGTAGAGGCGGTTGTCGGCGTTCTCCCGGACGGCGCAGGTGTTGAAGACGACGACGTCCGCGTCGCCGTCCGCCCCCTCGGGCGCCCGCACGTACCCCGCGTCCTCCAGCAGCCCGGCCAGCCGCTCGGAGTCGTGGACGTTCATCTGGCATCCGTAGGTGCGGATCTCGTAGCTGCGCGTGACGCCCACTTCTCGGCTCCGGTCGATGCTGCTCATGCCCCTAAGGGTAGGCGCTCGCGGAAGTGCACCCGGACGGCCGATCCGGCGGCGCGGGCCGAAGGGCGCACGGCGCGCTGCGCGGCGCGTGCGCGGTCTGTGCGTCGCCGCTGCGCGGCGCGACACGAGCGGCGTGTGCGCGGCCGGTGGCCCCGGGACGGCGAGGGCGGACCCAGAATGGGCCGAACCCATCCAGCCGAACCCATCCAGTCGAACCCACCCATAGGCCACCAGACGCCTGGATACCCCTGGATACGCCCATCGGTCCCTCCCGGTCGCGCCAGGAAGAACCGGTTTCCACCAGGGCGTCCGGCTCGTGGCGGCCTCTCCCGGACAGGTGTCCAGTGATGCAGCTTCGTGATGCCCTGCGGACCTCCGCCCCGGACCCGGCCCCGGCCGCCGCGCCACGGGCCTGGCTGCTGCGTCCGGCCGGTGCGGTGTGGTTCGTCCTGCTCGCCGCGGTCCTGGCGGCCCGCGCCGCGCACGTTGCGGTGACGGACGCCCAGGGGGGCATGGACAACGCCTTCGTCGTCCATGCCGGGCAGGTGTGGCTGCACGGCGGCGCTCCGTACGGCGACCGGCGCTTCCTCTACCTGCCGAGCGCGGTGCTGTTCGCGGCCGGGCAGGCGCTGCTGCCCGCCGCCGTGCTGCGGGTCGCCGCTCCCATGGTGTGCGTGGGGCTGGTCGCGGCGGGCTGGTGGTGCGCGCTGCGGCTGTTCCGGGTGCCGTCGCGCAGCCGGTTCGCGGTGCTGGGGCTGCTCGGTCTCGTGCTGTGCTGGGCACCGGTGGGCCATCTGATCGACCTCGGCAACTGGACGGCGGTCGGCGCGCTGGCGCTGCCGCTGGCGCTGCTGCTGGCCGACCGCGGGCGCTGGGGCGCCGCCGGTGTGGTCCTCGGGCTCTCCGTGGCGGTGAAACCGCTGCTGGTGCCCGTCGCCCTCCTGCTGGTCCTGGCCCGGCAGTGGCGCGCCCTCGCCTGGACGGTGGCGCTGCCGCTGGCGCTGTCCGCGGGCATGGCGCTCGTCATGCCGGATACGGGCGGGTTCTTCACCCGCACGCTGCCCTTCCTGCTCAGGGGCGGTGACGCGCTGATGCGTCCCTTCGACTGTTCCCTGCCCGCGGTGCTGCCCCGGCTCGGGGTACCGCGATCGGCGGCCGAGGCGCTGGCGCTCGCGGCCGCCGCGGCCGGGGTGGTGTGCGCCGGGCGGCGCTGGCGGCGCGCGGACCCCGGTCCGGCCCGGCTCGCGGACACCGCCGCCATGCTCATGCTCGCCTCGTACCTGGTGTCCCGGCCGTCCTACGAGCACTATCTGGTGGTCGTGGTGCCGCTGCTGGTCGCCGGGGTGTTCGACGCCGGTTCGGCGGCGTGCTCGCCGTGGTTCTGGGCCGCGCTGATGCCGCAGGCGCCGGGGTTCGCCTTCCCGGCCCTCGAGGCGTCGACCCGGCGGGCGTTCAAGGACGTGGTGAGCCTGTGCGGGCTCGCGCTGGTGCTGGCGCTGCGGTGCGTACGCCCGTGGCCCGGCGAGCGTGCCTCCGGGGCCACCGGGACCGGGGGCCCGGCGGCGGCCGAGCCCGCGCCCCTCGGCACGGGTCCGGGCTGAGCTGCACCGCCGCCGCTGAGCGCGCGGCGGACCGCTCCGGGCCGCCCGCGCCGGCCGACAGGCCCGACCGGGTCCGACCGGTCCCCGGCGGTCCGGCCCCGCTTCGGCTCGGCCGGTCAGCCCCGGTCGGTGGCCTCGGGGTCCCAGCCCTGGCCGCGCAGGACGGCCGCGACGTCCGGCGCCCGGTAGTGCTCCCCCTTGAGCACCTTGCCGTCGGCCCGGCGGGCCACCTGTCCGTCGGGGCCCAGCTTGCTCATGTTCGCGCGGTGGATCTCGGCGATCACCTCGTCGAGGTCGATGCCGTGCACCAGGGCGGTGCCGTACGCCACGTAGACCACGTCGGCCAGTTCGTGCGCCAGGTGGTCGAGCGGTCCCTCGACGGAGACCTCGGCGACCTCGGCCGCCTCCTCGGCGAGCAGTTCGCCCCGGTGGGCCGCCAGCTGCGGCGGCACCCGGGCGGGAGTGCTGCGGACGTCGAGCCCGAAGGCCCGGTGGAACTGTCGGACGAGGGCGGCGGGCGAGGAACTCATACGGCGACTCTAACCGGCACCTGTGACAGCGCCCGCGCCGAGCGTGCGCGGTGGGCGCCCCCGCCGCCGCGCGTCCGTCCCGCACCACGGGAACGGCGGACCGGCCCTGGTCAGGGCGGCGCCCGGCTGGCAGGATCGCGCGCATGCCCAAGCTGTTCTCCTCCACCCGCAGGCGCCGGGGCCTCATGGGCGCGGCCGCCGGTGCCGTGGTCCTCGGGCTGCTGCTGTGGTGGCTGCTGCCGCTGGGTGACGGCCCGCCGCGGGGGACGATCGCCTTCAGCACCGGGACCACCCGCGGTGTCTACCAGGAGTACGGCGTACGGCTGCGCACCGCGTTCGCCAAGGACATGCCGGACCTGAAGGTGCGGCTGCTCACCAGCGACGGTTCACAGGAGAACGTCACGCGCGTGGCGACCGGCAAGGCCGATTTCACCATCGCCGCCGCCGACGCCGTGGAGACGTACGTCCTGGACCACGGTCCGGGCGCGTCCGACCTGCGCGGTGTGGCCCGGCTCTATGACGACTACGTGCAGCTCGTGGTGGCCCGTGACTCGCCGATACGTTCGGTCGCGGACCTGCGGGGCAAGCGGGTCGCGGTCGGTCCCCCGGAGTCGGGTGTACGGCTGATCGCGAACCGGGTGCTCGCCGCCGCCGGGATCGATCCGCAGCACGGCATCGAGCCCGTGGCCGACGGCATCGACACCGGCCCCGGACGGCTGCGTACGCACGCGATCGACGCGTTCTTCTGGTCGGGCGGGCTGCCCACGGACGGGCTCACGCAGCTCGCCTCGAAGTTCGCCTTCCGGTTCGTGCCGATCGACGCCGGTCTGGTGGCGCGGCTGCACGCGGAGGGCGGCGCCACGCGCTACTACCGCGCGACCAACATGCCGGAGTCGGCGTATCCGGCGGTCCAGGACGGTGCGACCGTGCCGACCATCGCCGTGTCCAACCTGCTGATGACCCGCGCGGACGTGGACCCGCGGCTCACCGAGTGGCTGACCCGGACCGTGATCGACAGCCGCGACCGCATCGGCGCGCATGTGCACTCCGCCCAGCTCGTCGATCTGCGCACCGCGATCTACACCGATCCGCTGGTGCTGCACGAGGGCGCCCGGCGCTACTACCGATCCGTCAAGCCCTGAGGCTCGCGGCCGCGTCCGCCTCCGCCGCGAGCCCCGAGTCTCCTCAGGTCGCCGCCGCTGCGGAACCGGGCCGGCCGGGCGGTTCGGTCCTCGGTACGGTCACCGTCACCTTCAGTCCGCGCGGCTCCTCGGCGCGGTGGGCCGCGTAGCCGATGGAGCCGCCGCCAGCGGCGAGCAGCGCGCGGGAGATGGACAGGCCCAGACCTGAGCCCTTGATGTTCTGGTGGCGGCCGCTGCGCCAGAACCGGTCGCCGACCCGGGCCAGTTCCTCGTCGGTGAGGCCGGGGCCGCGGTCGGCGACGACGATCGTGGAGGTGGCGCCGCCGCCGGAGACCGCCACGTCGACACGCTCTCCCGCCGGGGTGAACTTCACCGCGTTGTCGATCACCGCGTCCAGCGCGGAGGACAGCGCCACCGGGTCGGCCCAGGCGGTGGTGGCCGGACACTCCCCCACCAGCCGCACCCCCTTGGCCTCGGCGGTCGGCGCCCAGGCGGCCACCCGCTCCCCGGTCAGCGCTCCGATGTCGATGAGCCGCAGATCGGCCTCGGCGTGCTCGGCGAGCGCCAGGTCCAGCAGGTCGTCCAGGACTTGGGCGAGGCGCTTGCCCTCGGTGCGGACGGAGGCGATCTCCTCGTTGTCCTCGGGCAGTTCGAGGGCGAGCAGTTCGATGCGCAGCAGGAGCGCGGCCAGCGGGTTGCGCAGTTGGTGGGAGGCGTCGGCGACGAAGGCGCGCTGCTGCTCCAGCACGTCCTGGACGTGGTCGGCCATCTCGTTGAACGACCGGGCGAGGCGTCGGAGCTCCGGCGGACCACCGGCCACCGCCACCCGGGACTTGAGCCGTCCGGTGGCGATGTCGTGGGTGGTGGCGTCGAGCACCCGTACCGGACGCAGCACCCAGCCGGTCAGCCGCAGCGCCGCGCCGACGGCGACCAGCATGGCGGCGGTCTCGCCCGCGCCGAGGATCAGCCAGTCCCGCAGGGTCCGCGATCGGGTCTGCCCGGTCGGCGAGTCGGTGACGACGACCGCGACGACGTCGCCGTCGCGGATGACGGGCGAGGCGACGACGAGCCGGGTGTGCTGCCAGGGCCAGACCTGCGCGGGGTCGTGGCTGCGGCGGCTCAGCTTGGCCTCGTCGAAGGCCTCGCGCACCTCGCCCCCGGCGGGCAGGGCCCAGTCGGCCGGCGCGCTGGCCATGGGCATGCCGGTGCGGTAGAAGACACCGGCCCGGATGCCGTACACCTCGTGGTAGCTGGCGAGTTCGCGGCTGAGCGTCTCCAGGCGCTCGTCGGGGACGGTGCGGCGGGAGCCGGTGGGCGGGTCGGTGACGAACTGGGCGAGCGCGGCGAAGCGCGCCGTGTCGTCGATGCGGTCGACGACGGCCTTCTGCTGCTCGCCCGCGGCGAGGCTGACGGCGAGCGGGAAGCCGAGGGCGAGCAGCACCGCCGCCATCAGGACGATCAGCAGCGGCAGCAGCCGGGTGCGCACCGGTGCCCGCTACGCGGCCGGGGCGACGAGGCGGTAGCCGACGCCGCGGACGGTCTCGATCAGGGCCGGCATCCGCAGTTTGGAGCGCAGCGAGGCGACGTGCACCTCCAGGGTGCGGCCGGTCCCCTCCCAGCTGGTGCGCCACACCTCGCTGATGATCTGCTCGCGGCGGAAGACCACGCCGGGGCGCTGGGCGAGCAGGGCGAGCAGGTCGAACTCCTTGCGGGTGAGCTGGACGGCCGTGCCGTCCACGCTGACCTGCCGGGTGGGCAGTTCGATGTGGACCGGGCCGAGCCGCAGGTCGCCCTCACCGCCGCCGCCCGTGTCCTCGTGGGCGGTGCGGCGGCTGACGGCGTGGATCCGGGCGAGCAGCTCCCCGGTGTCGTAGGGCTTGACGACGTAGTCGTCGGCGCCGAGGTTGAGGCCGTGGATGCGGGAGCGGACGTCGGCGCGGGCGGTGACCATGATGACCGGGGTGCTGGTGCGCTTGCGGATCTTGCCGCAGACCTCGTAGCCGTCCTGGTCGGGCAGGCCGAGGTCGAGCAGGACCACGCCGAAGCAGGTCCCCTCGGGGACGAGCGCCTGGAGGGCCTCCTCGCCGCTGCGGGCGTGGGTGACGTCGAAGCCGTGCCGGGCCAGGATGGCGGACAGCGCGGCCGCGACGTGGTTGTCGTCCTCGACCAGGAGCAGTCTCAACCCGGCCCCTCCCGTTCATCGTGATGTCGTCCCGCGTCGGTCGCGGCGAAACGGTGTGCACGCGCGCGTGGGTGCACCATGGCAGTGACGCCGATGGACGAGGACCCCGTCAAGGGGCTGCCGGGCGCGGGTGCCGGTCGTTATCCAGCCGGTACGCGCCCCGTGGGGCGCGCTACGACGCGTGTCCGATTGCTATCGGATCGTGATGCTCAGATGTACCTCAGATGTAATGACGCTGGTCGCGCGGCGTGGCTACTGTCCTGCGAAACCGATGAGGACGGAGCCTGAAAGCGATGACCGAAGTATCGGTGGCCAAGGAAGACGTGGCCGCGACCGGCGATCTGGTCGTCCTGAAGAGCGTCAACAAGCACTTCGGCGCGTTGCACGTGCTCCAGGACATCGAGCTGACGATCTCCCGCGGCGAGGTCGTCGTGGTCATCGGGCCCTCCGGGTCCGGGAAGTCGACCCTGTGCCGCACCATCAACCGGCTGGAGACCATCGACTCCGGCACGATCACGATCGACGGCAAGCCGCTGCCCCCCGAGGGCAAGGAGCTGGCCCGGCTGCGCGCCGACGTCGGCATGGTCTTCCAGTCCTTCAACCTCTTCGCGCACAAGACCGTGCTGGAGAACGTGACGCTGGGCCAGGTCAAGGTCCGCCGCACGGACAAGCAGGCGGCCGAGGAGCGGGCGCGGGCCCTGCTGGACCGGGTCGGCGTGGGGGCGCAGGCGGACAAGTACCCGGCGCAGCTCTCCGGCGGCCAGCAGCAGCGCGTGGCGATCGCGCGGGCGCTGGCGATGGAGCCGAAGGTCATGCTGTTCGACGAGCCGACCTCCGCGCTGGACCCCGAGATGATCAACGAGGTGCTGGAGGTCATGCAGCAGCTCGCCCGGGACGGTATGACGATGATCGTCGTCACCCATGAGATGGGATTCGCCCGATCGGCTGCCAACCGGGTGGTCTTCATGGCGGACGGCCGGATCATCGAGCAGGCTGCGCCCGACCAGTTCTTCAGCAATCCGCGCAGCGACCGGGCCAAGGACTTCCTCTCGAAGATCCTGCACCACTGACGTCCGTACCACCGCAGCACCGCGACACGCAGCACCGCGTCACCGCGTCACCGTGCGGCCGGTCCGGCCCCGGGCGTCCCGTACCTCCCACCGCCGGGCGGTGCGCCGCCGGCCGGCCGCCCCCGGTGCGGACGTCGCGGCCGGCGCCCGGCCCGCGCCGGCACCCGCGCCGTCCGTCCCCGCCGGTCACACCGGCCCCCGTTCCTGCCCCCGCGGCACCCCAGACCACCGCCGGGGCCCCGGCTCCGCACCAGGTCCCCGCGTCTTTCAGCAAAGGAAGTCCAGCATGAAGCTCCGCAAGGTCACCGCCGCCTCGGCCGTCGTGCTCGCCCTCGCCGTCTCGGCGACCGCGTGCGGTTCGGACAAGAAGGACGGCGGGTCGTCGGGCGGCGGCAAGAAGATCGCCATCGGTATCAAGTACGACCAGCCGGGCCTCGGCCAGAAGACGCCGCAGGGCTACTCCGGCTTCGACGTGGACGTGGCCAAGTACGTCGCCAAGAAGCTCGGTTACAACGAGGACCAGATCGAGTGGAAGGAGTCGAAGAGCGCCGACCGCGAGACCATGCTGGCCCGCGGTGACGTGCAGTTCATCGCCGCCACCTACTCGATCACCCCGGCCCGCGAGCAGAAGGTCGACTTCGCCGGCCCGTACCTGCTCGCCCACCAGGACGTCCTGCTCCGCGCCGACGACACCTCGATCAAGTCGGCGAGCGACCTGAACAGCAAGAAGCTGTGTTCCGTGACCGGTTCGACCTCGGCGCAGAACGTCAAGGAGAGGCTGGCCCCGCAGGCGAACCTGCTGAAGTACCCGACGTACTCGGCCTGCCTGAACGGTCTGCAGAACAAGGCGATCGACGCGCTGACCACCGACGACTCGATCCTCGCCGGTTACGCCTCCCAGCCCCAGTTCAAGGGCAAGTTCAAGCTGGGCGGCCTGAAGATGACCAACGAGAACTACGGCATCGGCGTCAAGAAGGGCAGCGACCTCAAGGCCAAGATCAACAAGGCTCTCGAGGAGATGGTCTCGGACGGTTCCTGGGAGAAGGCCGTGAAGGCCAACTTCGGCCCGGCCAACTACCAGTACGAGCAGGCGCCGAAGATCGGCGACATCAAGAGCTGAGCCAGCGCCCGCCCGGTGCGCCGCTCCTTCGCGGGCGGCGCACCGGGGTCCACCACACGCGGAAGCACGGGAGATCGTGTTCGACTTTCTTGAAGGCTACGACCTGCTGGGGGCCTTCTGGGTGACCGTGCAGCTCACCCTGCTCTCGGCCGTCGGCTCCCTCGTCTGGGGCACCCTGCTGGCCGCCATGCGCGTCGGCCCGGTCCCGCTCATGCGCGGCTTCGGCACCGCGTACGTCAACACCGTGCGGAACATCCCGCTGACGGTGATCATCCTCTTCACCTCGCTGGGCCTGAACCAGACCCTCGGTGTCCGCCTCGGCTCCGAGAACTTCGACACCATCAACTTCCGGCTCGCCGTGCTCGGACTGATCGCCTACACCTCGGCGTTCGTCTGCGAGGCGCTGCGCTCCGGCATCAACACGGTGCCGGTCGGCCAGGCGGAGGCGGCCCGCGCGCTCGGGCTGAACTTCACCCAGGTGCTGACCCTGGTGGTGCTGCCGCAGGCGTTCCGCTCGGTCGTCGGCCCGCTCACCAACGTACTGATCGCGCTCACCAAGAACACCACGGTGGCCGCCGCGATCGGTGTGGCCGAGGCGGCGCTGCTGATGAAGGACATCCTGGAGAACGAGGCACAGCTCCTGCTGACCGCGGCGGTCTTCGCGTTCGGCTTCGTGTGCCTGACGCTGCCGACCGGTCTGCTCCTCGGCTGGGTCAGCAAGAAGGTGGCGGTGAAGCGATGAGCTCCTCGGTGCTGTACGACGCGCAGGGCCCCAGGGCCAAACGGCGCAACATCGTCTACTCGATCGTGTTCGTCGTCGCGGTCGCCGCGCTCGTGTGGTGGGTCTACCAGGGCCTGAACGACAAGGGGCAGCTCGACTGGGAGAAGTGGAAGCCGTTCTTCGCCGGTTCCGAGGCATGGACCACGTACATCCTGCCGGGCCTGAAGAACACGCTGATCGCCGCCGCCCTGTCGATGGTCATCGCGCTGCCGCTGGGCGCCGTCCTCGGTATCGCGCGGCTCTCCGACCACGCCTGGATCCGGGTGCCGGCCGCCGTGATCGTGGAGTTCTTCCGCGCCATCCCGGTGCTGATGCTGATGATCTTCGGGGTGGCGCTGTTCTCCCAGTACACCGATGTCAGCTCGGACGACCGCCCGCTGTACGCCGTCGTCACCGGCCTGGTCCTCTACAACGCCTCGGTCCTCGCGGAGATCGTCCGGGCGGGCATCCTGTCCCTGCCCAAGGGGCAGGCGGAGGCCGGTCAGGCCATCGGTCTGCGCAAGACCCAGATCATGACGTCGGTCCTGCTGCCGCAGGCGGTCACCGCGATGCTCCCGGCGATCGTCAGCCAGCTGGTGGTGATCGTGAAGGACACCGCGCTCGGCGGCGCGATCCTCACCTTCCCCGAACTGCTGGCGTCGGTCTCCCCGATGAGTTCGTACTACGGTGCGAACACCATCGCCAGCTTCACCGTGGTCGCCGTCATCTACATCGTGCTGAACTTCAGCCTCACCAGCTTCGCGAGCTGGCTGGAACGCCGGCTGCGGCGCGCCAAGAAGTCCACCGGCGCGGTGCTTCCGCCGACCGCGGTGGCGGGCGCGGAGTCGACGGGGATCGCCGCCTGACGGACGGTCACCGCACGGGCGCGACACGGGGGCAGCGGAGTGATCACCGCTGCCCCCGTCACTTGACGCAAGCACCGGCAATAGGTTGCATACGTTCTGTGATCGTGCACCCTGCTCCAACCGTCTGTTCACGTCTGTCCGTCAGGACACCGCTGCGGGCAGGGGGCGCCGCGCCGTGGATCCGGTGATCGTCGTCGGAGCGGGGCCCGTCGGGCTCACGCTCGCCCTGGCGCTGGCGCGTCAGGAGGTGCCGTCCGTCGTCCTCGACGAGACCCCGGGCACCGACCCGGCGCGGGCCGCGCGCACCGTCGTCCTGCGCGAGGACACCGCGGCCCTCGTGGAGCGGCTGGCCGGTGCCCCGCTCGGCCGGGCCGGGCTGCGCTGGGCCGGATGGTGGTCGATGCGGCGCAAACAGGTGACGGCCGAGGTCGCCTTCGGCGAGACCGAACCGGCGCCGCTGCACATCGCCCAGCACGTCCTGACCGGCGCCCTGCGCGCCGCCGTGGCCCGCGAACCGCTGATCGAACTGGCCACCGACAGCCGCCTCGACGCCCTGGAGCAGGAGGCGGCGGGCGTGAGCGCCCACACCCGCGGCCCGGACGGCACCTGGTGGCGCGGCAGCCATCTCGTCGGCTGCGACGGACCGCGCTCGACCGTGCGCAAGCTCCAGGATATCCGCTTCCCCGGCCGCACCGCCGTCGAGCGGTACGCCGTGGCCGCCCTGCGCACCGGACTGCCCCGGCCCGAGGAAGCGTTCCTCCATCGCACGCCCCCCTGGCGCACCTCCGGCCCCTTCGCCGGGGAGATCACCGCGCGCCCGCTGCCGGACGACGTGTGGCGGCTGGACTGGCTGCTGCCGCCCGGCAAGGACCTGATCACCCCCGAACTGCTGATCGCCCGCATCCGCGAGACCCTCACCGGCTGGACCGGCGAGAGCGCACCGGCCTACGAACTCCTGGACACCGGGGTGCACACGGTCCACCACCGGGTGGCCCGGCGCTGGCGCAACGGGCGCGTGTTCCTCGCCGGGGACGCGGCGCATCTGCTCGGCGCGTTCGGCACGCAGGGACTCGACGAGGGTCTGCGGGACGCCGACAACCTCGCCTGGAAACTGGCCCTGACCTGGCATCACGGCCCGCACGAGGCCCTGCTCGACAGCTATCAGAGCGAGCGGCGCGCGGTGGTCGCCGCCCGGCTGCGCGCCGCCGACCAACTGCTGCCGGTGCTGCGCGGCGGCGGGCTGCGCTCGTACGTCCCCGGGGCCGCGCGCGGGCACGACATGGCGCTCATCGAGGGCCACCTGGGGCGCGGCGCATTGGGCGCGCCGGGGACGTACGCCGACTCGCCGCTCGCCCCCGGGCCCTTCGACGCGGAGGCACCTCTGGACACGCCCGTCGGAGCACCGGTGGAGGACGTGGTGGTGACGGCGGAGGACGGCTCGTTCGTCCCGCTGCGGGACCGGCTGGGCCGCGGTGTGCTGCTGGTGGTGCTGGTCGCGCCGGGTACGGGGGTGTGGGAGCGCCGGCACTGGGTCAGCGCCGGGATCATGCCCCGGCTGGCCGCCGCGGTGACCGCGCTGCCGCATCCGGCCGAGCTGCTGGTCGCCGAGAGCTATCCGGGCGCGGCCCCCCACACCGTGCTGCTGGTGCGGCCGGACGGGCACCTGGTCACCGCCCTGAGCGGGGTGCGCCCGGCCGACCTCTACTCGGCGGCCGAGGCCGCCCTCGGCGGGACGGCGGCGACGGAGGCGCACGCCGAGGCGGGCGCGCGCTGACCGCACGCGGTCACGCGCAACGCGCCGCTCGGGCACTCATCGTCACCGCCGTCCGGATGGTGACGGTGAGTTGACCGTCTCCGGCCCTCATGGTGTACTCCCGATCGTGACCGACACCGATGTGCGCCTGTGGCGGAGGGTCCATATGGACCTCGTCCGCTATGCGGGCTGCGTGTGTCGTCCGTCCTGCTGAATTCGCCTCTCCTTTTTCCGCGCGCGCCGCAGCCGTGTCCGTCGTGCTGTTCCGTTCCGCACTCATGCTCATGCTCATGGGTGCCGCCGCGCGCGCTCCGCGAACGCTCTCCAGGACGGTACCCGTGTCTGCTTCTGCCTCCGCTGCCTCCGCGTCGGCTTCCGCCGCTCCCGCCCCCGCCTCCCCTGCCCCGCGCTCCTCCACCGCTTCCACCGCTCCGCCCACCGAGGCGGAGCTGCTCGACTTCGTCCGGCGCGCCGCCGCCGACACGGAGCTGATCGCCTCGCTGCCGCTCGATCCCGAGGGCCGCACCTGGATCCGTCTGGACGGGCCCGGGGGCAGTGAGGCCTGGCTGATCGGCTGGCCGCCCGGCACCGGCACGGGCTGGCACGACCACGCCGACTCGATCGGCGCCTTCGTCACCGCCGCCGGTGAACTGGCGGAGAGCTCGCTCGCCGCCCGGCTGCCCACCGACGGCTGGCAGACCCTGGAACTCACCGAGGGCGTGGACCGGGAGCGGCGGCTGCCCGTCGGCCGGGGCCGCGCCTTCGGCCGCCACCACGTCCACGAGGTGCGCAACGAGTCCGCTGCCGTGCACGCTGTCTCTGTGCACGCCTACTACCCGCCGCTGCCGCGGATCCGCCGCTACAGCCGCGCCGGGCAGACCCTGCGGCTGGAGCAGGTCGAGCGCCCCGAGGACTGGCAGTGAGCCGTCCGTACCGCACGAGAGGACCGGCAGCGACGTGAACGACCTGAACCACATGAGCGGTACGGACCTGAGCCACGTGAGCGGGACGGACACGGACCGCGTGAACGGCCCGGGGGAAGAACCGCCGGCCGGGATCGACGAGCTGCTGGAGCGGGTGCGCCGGGACTATGTGCGCGTCGGGCCGCGGGAGGCGTACGACGTCGCCCGCGCGGGCGACGGCCTGCTGGTCGACATCCGGTACGCCGCGCTGCGGGAGCGGGACGGGCTGATCCCGGGCGCCGTCGTCGTCGAACGCAACGAGCTGGAGTGGCGGCTCGACCCCCGGGGCAGCCACCGCCTGCCCGAGGCCACCGGTCACGATCTGCGGATCGTCGTCATCTGCAACGAGGGCTATGCGTCGAGTCTCGCGGCCGTCTCCCTGCACCAGCTCGGCCTGCGCCGGGCGACCGATCTGATCGGCGGGTTCCAGGCGTGGCGGGCGGCCGGGCTCCCCGTGGCGGCACCGTCGGCGCCGTCCGTGCCTGCGGGGGCGCGCGAGGCGTAGGCACCACGCCTCGTCCCCCGGGAAGGCGTCAGTCGCCGTCCTCCAGGAACCCGGTGTCCTCGCCCTCCTCCTCCAGGGCCTGCCGCACCAGCCGCAGGGCCAGGCCCTGGGAGTAGCCCTTGCGGGCGAGCATGCCGGCCAGCCTGCGCAGCCGCTTGTCGCGGTCGAGGCCCCGGGTGGAGCGCAGCTTGCGGGCGATCAGCTCGCGGGCGGTGGCCTCCTCCTGCTCGGCGTCGAGCCGTCCGACGGCCTCGTCGATCAGTGCCGTGTCGACGCCCTTGGTGCGCAGCTCCTGGGCGAGCGCGCGGCGGGCCAGTCCACGTCCGTGGTGCCGCGACTCCACCCAGGCGTCCGCGAACGCGCCGTCGTCGATCAGCCCCACCTCCTCGAAGCGGGACAGCACCTCCTCGGCCACCTCGTCCGGGATCTCCCGCTTGCGCAGGGCGTCCGCCAGCTGTCTGCGGGTGCGCGGGGTCCCGGTGAGCTGGCGCAGGCAGATCGCCCGCGCCCGCTCCACCGGGTCCCCCGGAGACTCCCCCTGTTCGGCCCTCGGCGAGGAGATGTCTCCGTCCGCCACGGGCGTCCCGCCGGAACCCCTCCGGCGACGCCCGCGCCCGCCGTACGGCCCGCCGTCACGCGAACCGCCCCGGCGTGCGCCCCCTGTACGGGAGCCGGTCGCGGTGCCCTGCCCGTCTCCGCCGTCCGTGTCCGGTCCGTTGCCGCCCTCCGTGTCCGGTCCGTACAGGCCGTACGGCTCGTACGGCCCGTCGTCCGCCCGAAGGCCCGGGTCCGGATCCGGGACCGGGACCGCGCCGGTGCCGGAGCGGTCCCCGGTGCCCCTCCCCCGTGGGGCACCGGAAGCCGTGTGCGCGTGTCCGGCGTACCCGTCCTCGTGTCCGGAGTACTCGGGCCAGTCCGTTCGCCGTGTCACGGATCAGCTCTTGGCTGCGGCGGCCTTGGGCTTGGTGGCCTTGGCGGTCGCCGGGGCCGGCACCGTCTTGGCCGCGTCGCCCGAGGCGGCGGGGGCGGCGGCGTCCGCGGCAGGCTCGGCGGCGGGCTCCTCCGGACGCACGCCGACGCCCAGCTTGACCTTGATCTTCTTCTCGATCTCGTTGGCCAGGTCGGGGTTGTCCTTCAGGAAGTTGCGGGCGTTCTCCTTGCCCTGGCCGAGCTGGTCGCCCTCGTACGTGTACCAGGCGCCGGCCTTGCGGACGAAGCCGTGCTCCACGCCCATGTCGATCAGGCCGCCCTCGCGGCTGATGCCCTGGCCGTAGAGGATGTCGAACTCCGCCTGCTTGAAGGGCGGCGCGACCTTGTTCTTGACGACCTTGCAGCGGGTGCGGTTGCCGACCGCCTCGGTGCCGTCCTTCAGGGTCTCGATGCGGCGGATGTCGATGCGCACGGAGGCGTAGAACTTCAGCGCGCGGCCACCGGTCGTGGTCTCGGGGGAGCCGAACATCACGCCGATCTTCTCGCGCAGCTGGTTGATGAAGATCGCGGTGGTCTTGGACTGGTTGAGCGCGCTGGTGATCTTGCGCAGGGCCTGGCTCATCAGGCGGGCCTGGAGACCCACGTGCGAGTCGCCCATCTCGCCCTCGATCTCCGCGCGCGGCACGAGGGCCGCGACCGAGTCGATGACGATGAGGTCGAGCGCGCCGGAGCGGACCAGCATGTCCACGATCTCCAGCGCCTGCTCGCCGTTGTCCGGCTGGGAGAGGATGAGGTTGTCGATGTCGACGCCGAGCTTCTTCGCGTACTCGGGGTCGAGGGCGTGCTCCGCGTCCACGAAGGCGACCTGGCCGCCGGCCCTCTGCGCGTTGGCCACGGCGTGCAGGGTCAGGGTCGTCTTGCCGGAGGACTCCGGGCCGTAGATCTCCACGACTCGGCCGCGCGGCAGCCCGCCGACGCCGAGGGCCACGTCGAGCGCGGTCGACCCGGTCGGGATGACCTCGATGGGCTCCATCGACCGCTCGCCCATGCGCATGACCGCGCCCTTGCCGAATTGCCGTTCAATCTGTGCGAGCGCGGCGTCGAGCGCCTTCTCGCGGTCGGTTCCTGCCATGGGTTCCACCCGATTTGCTTGAGTCGATCGCTTCACGTCAAAGACGCTAACGCCTGCCACTGACAATGCGCCTCGACGCACGTCCGGCCTGTGGATAACCAGGGGGCCAACTACCGCATACTCGGGCGAAACCCCCTCGGCTGCGCCCCGCCGGAGCCTCCATAAGAATGGATGTTCGATTTTCGTGTCAAGCGCACCACGCGGCACCCCGGTCAGGGCCAGGCGCTCAGCGCCCAGGCCGCCGGGACGAGGCAGAGCACCAGTTGAACCGTCCCGAGACCCCGGTGTCCGAGCCGCAGCAGCACGGCACCCGTCACACCGACGGCCAGGCTCAGCGCGCCGAAGCACAGCACGGGTGCCCAGTCCGCGGGCGGTGGGCCGGCCGCTGTCCGCGCGGAGTCCGTGCCCCGGCTCATCCCACGCGCCACGAGCAGGACGAGGCTCAGGAGACCGGCCGCCACATCCGCCACCAGGACGAGCAGCAGGAGACAGCCCGAAGTGAAGGCGCTGTTCACGCTGGAGGACCGCATGCCGACAGGTTCACGCATGCCCGTACGGTCACACGGAACACCTCCCTCCGGACGGACCGTCACCGATCCGCGTCCCGGGCGTACTCCGCTCTCGACGAAGCCGCCCGGTCCCGCGCCCGGCACGCGGGCCGCCCTCCTGACGCACAGGGGGGTCTGGCCGACGGCTCGGAGGTCTTCCTGCGCCCGCTCACGCACGCCGACGCGGACGGCGTGGCGGCCTTCCTCGCGGGGCTGTCCGCCGAGACCCGGCGGCTGAGCGCCTTCGACGGGTACGACCTCGCGGCCGCCCGGGAGCTGTGCGACGCGATCGCCCGGTACGACAAGCTCAGGCTGGTGCTCGCCGAGGTGCCGTCCGGCAGGATCGCCGGCCTCCTGGAGATCAGCCTCGATCTCCACCCCTCGGACATCGCCCGCTACCGCGCGGCCGGCGTCCCTCTGACGGCGACGGACTGCCGCTTCGGCCCGACCCTGGCCGACGACGGCCAGGGCCGGGGCGTCGGGACACGCGTCTTCCCGCTCGTCGCGGACGCCGTCAGGCGCTTCGGCAGGAAGAGGATCATCCTGTGGGGCGGCGTCCTCGCCGACAACGCGCGCGCCATCCGCTACTACGAGAAGCAGGGCTTCCGGACTGTCGGCCCGTTCACCGGGGCCGACGGCACGCGGTCCCTCGACATGATCCTCGACCTGCGTCCGGCACCGGACCGGTGACCGCACCGGCCCCCCTCCTGACCCTCGGCGTGATCCCCGTCCTGATCACCGTCCTGGGACGATCGGCGGTAACGAGGGACGCGCGCACTATCTCGGCTGACCGGTGCTCCCGGGGACGGCGAAGGGCCCCCCTCCGGGCCCGGACGCGGATGCGGTGCCGGTTGCGGAGGGAAGGCCCGGTGGGCCGTGGCCGTCGTGCCGTCTCAGCAGGCGACGACGTACCAGACCGGGGTCCAGTTGACCGTGCGTGACTGGTACGCCTTGGAGGTGAACAGGAGCTTGTGGTTCTTGTCGTAGAACTTCGCCACCGTGCCGGGCGTCTGGTTGTTGACGAGCGGTCCGGAGCCGACCAGGTTGGGCAGCTGGAAGGTGAAGTTGCAGGTGGTGTACTGGAACCAGCTGCCGTTGGCGGCCTGGCCGCAGACGGAGTAGTACGGACAGCTCAGCTGGGCTCGGGCGGGAGCGGGCTGTTCGGCGGCGGAGGACGCCGCCGCCCCCGCCAGTGATCCGCCCAGCAGTGCTCCGGTGGCGAGCACGGTCGCCGCCAGTTCGCGCAGTGCCATGGTTCTTCCCCCTTGAAGGTGCTCCGAATGAAGGTGCTTTGAAGGTGCTTCGCGCACGGTCCTGTGACCGGCCGGGCCGAGGACTCCGGCCCTTCCTCAGCGTGCCGGGCGGCGCACCGGCTCCGCCATGCTCTTCGGGCAGGAGCGAAAACCCCAGGTCGGAGCGTATGCGCGGGAACCCCTGAGTGAGCGGGGCCTACTCCGCGCGGCGTACGGGAGGTGCCTTCACGCGGACGACGCCGGGGCGGGGCCCGGTCGGGAGGCTGGTGCCATGGCAGTCTCCGCTCCCCCGTCGCGCCCGTCCGCCCCGTCCCTGGCCGCGCACGCCCGCGCACTGCGCCCCGTCGAACGGCTGTGCCACATCACGGGGCTCCTCCTCGTCGTGTCGGGCCTCGTCCACGTGCTGGTTCTCGCGGTCGACGGCGGCCCGTGGGACGGGCCCGTGTCCTGGCGCAAGCCCATCACCTTCGGACTGTCCTTCGGGCTGACGCTGACCGCGCTCACCTGGGTGACGTCGTACCTGCGTGTGGCGGACCGGCGGCGCACCGCGCTGCTCGCCGTCCTCGCCGCCGACTGCGTCGTCGAGGTGGGCGGCATCACCCTCCAGACATGGCGCCGGGTGCCCTCGCACCTGAACATGGAGACGCCCTTCGACACGGCGGTGTCGATGACGCTCGCCGTGGGCGGCGGGGTGCTCGTGGTCCTGCTGACCGTGTTCGCCGTCGCGTCCTTCCGGCACCGTCCGGCGGGGCCCGCCGGGATGCCGCTCGCGCTGCGCTCCGGGTTCGCGGTGCTGCTCGTCGCGCTCGCCTCGGGCGCGGCGATGATCGCGCGCGGAGTGGTGCTCACCCGGACGGGGCACCAGGAGGCGGCGTACCACTCGACGGCTCCGCTCAAGCCGCTGCACGGGGTCGGTCTGCACGCGGTGCTGGTACTGCCCGCGCTGGCCCTGCTGCTGTCCCGCACCTCCTGGGCCGAGCGGACGCGCCGGCGGATCGTGGCCGCGGCGGTCGGCTGCTACGCGGCCGCGGTGGCCGGTGCCGGGATCTGGGCGGCCGTGCGCCTGTGAGCGGCAGAACGCCCCGGCGCCACGGCTCCGGCTCACTCCGCGGCGGAGCCCTCCTCCGCCACCACGACACCACGGGTGGCCGCCGCCGTCCCGGATCCGTCCTCGGCGGTGTCCGGTCCGGCCGCCGGCTGCCGCACCAGACGCCGTATGCGCGCGAGCGCGCCCGGCGCCGGGACCCGGGTGCGGTGGCCCTGGACGCGGGGGTCGTCGGTGACGTCGTACCGCTTCACGTACGCCCCGAGGAACGCCTGGAGCGTGGCGACCGCCGGGATGGCGATCAGCGCGCCGACGGCGCCGAGCAGGGCGGTGCCCGCGATGACCGAGCCGAAGGCGACGGCTGGGTGGATGTCGACGGTCTTCGCGGTCAGCTTGGGCTGCAGCATGTAGTTCTCGAACTGCTGGTAGACCACGACGAACGCCAGCACCCACAGCGCGTACCACGGGTTGACGGTGAACGCGATCAGCATGGGCAGGGCGCCCGCGAGGTAGGTGCCGATGGTGGGGATGAACTGCGACACCAGGCCCACCCACACACCGAGCACGGGCGCGTACGGAACGCCGAGGGCCTGGAGCAGGATGTAGTGGGCGATTCCCGAGACGAGCGCCATCAGGCTGCGCGAGTACAGATAGCCGCCGGTCTTGTCGACGGCGATCTCCCACGCGCGCAGCACCTCGGCCTGGCGGGCGGGCGGCAGCACCGAGCACAGGGCACGGCGCAGCCGGGGTCCGTCGGCCGCGAAGTAGAACGAGAACAGCGCGACCGTCAGGATCCGGAACAGCCCGCCGAGCACCTGGGCGGAGACGTCGAGCACACCGGCGGCGCTGTTCTGCGCGTACTTGCGCAGCCAGTCGGAGTGCAGGAGCCCCTCCTGGATGTCGACACGCCGCAGCTCGGTGTGGAACGTGGTGTTGATCCAGTGGATGACCGAGTCCAGATACTCCGGGAAGCTCTCGATCATCTTGATGATCTGCCCGGCGAGCATGGACCCGAGCAGGGTGACGAAGCCCGCCGTGGCGATCGTCAGCCCCAGGAAGACCAGGAAGGTCGCGAAGCCCCGGCGCATGCCGCGCGCCGCCATACGGCTGACCGCGGGCTCGATGGCGAGCGCCAGGAAGAACGCTATGAGGACGTTGATCAGCAGGCCGGTCACCTGGTGGAAGGCCCAGCTGCCGAACTGGAAGGCGGCGACCAGCGCGAGGGCGAGCACCATGGCGCGCGGCAGCCAGCGCGGCATGCGGGCGCCCGGCCCGGCAGCGCCCGCGGCGGGCGGCCGGGCGGGCGGTGTCGTACCGGTCGGGGCGGTGTGCGGGGCCGTCGGCCCGGACTCGTCAGTGGGTGCCACGGTGCAAGTGTCGCCGATGCCACCGACAGTCCCGCACAGCCCGGTGCGCGCGGTGCCCGGTCACCGGCGTTCCCCCGGGACGTCCATCACCTGGCAGACCACGCGCCAGACGTCCTTGGCGTCCCAGCCGGCCGCCAGTGCCTCCTGCACCGTGCGCCCGTCCAGCTCGGACATCACGTGATCGCGTGCGAAGGTTTCGGCGTACCCGGCACCGAAGTGCTCCGCCATCCGCTCCCAGAAGACCGTCAACCGCATGCCCCCAGTATCCAGCCCCTGGGAGTGAGACCGGCCCGGGAGCGCCTGCCGGGGCCGCGGGGCGCCTTACGGTCTGATCCATGGCCGAGACACGATCTTCCCCCGCTCCCGCGCCGCCCTCGGCGGCCTCCCCGCTCTTCCGCGCCGAGCACTTCGTGTGGCTCACCGCGCGCGTGCTGGAGCAGCGGCTCTTCGCGCACCTCTTCCTGAACGGCGCCGCCGACCCGGTGGAGAGCGCGCTGGACGCCTACGGCAACGACGACGGCGGGTACGGCCACGCCCTGGAGCCGGATCTGCGGGGACCGGTCAGCCAGCCGTTGCACACCGCGCTCGCGCTCCGTGTCCTGGACCGGGCCGGGCGCTGCGGTGGCCGCCGGGTGGAGCGCGTGTGCCGCTATCTGACCTCCGTCTCCACCCCGGACGGCGCGCTGCCCGCGGTCCGTCCCGCCCAGCGCGGCTATCCCACGGCGCCCTTCGTGCCGGTGCCGGACGATCCGCCGGGCGACCTCCTGGCCACCGGGCCGGTGGTCGGTCTGCTGCACCGCAACGAGGTGTGGCACGCGTGGCTGTTCCGGGCGGGCGACTTCTGCTGGCAGCGGATCGAGTCGCTGGAGGCGTCCCACCCGTACGAGGTGCGGGCCGCCGTCGCCTTCCTGGACCATGTGCCGGACCGCACGCGCGCGCGTGCCGCCGCCGACCGGCTGGGCCGCCTGGTCCGCGAGCGGCGGCTGGCGGTCCTGGACCCGGACCGCCGGGAGGACCGGCCGGTCGCCCCCGGCCACACGCCCGGCGAGCACCGCTTCCCGCACGACTTCCCGCAGCACTTCCCGCACGACTTCGCGCGCACGCCCGGCTCGCTGGCGCGCGCGTGGTTCACCGACGAGGAGATGGCCCGCTCGCTGGACTTCCTCGCGGACGGGCAGCAGGAGGACGGCGGCTGGCCGGTCACCCGGCGCCCCTGGTCCCCGGCGGCCGTGCTGGAGGCGCGGCCCATGGTGACGATCGAGGCGCTGCTCACCCTGAGGGCGTACGGCCGCGTCATCGGCTGAGCGTCCGCCGCGGGCGGTCCTCCCGAAGGAAGTGCGCTCAGCCGCCCAGGGCCCGCACCCCGGCCGTCACCGCCACGGCCGCCGCGACGACGAGCAGGAAGGGCGCCCGCAGCACCAGCGCCACGGCGGCCGCCGCGAGACCGGCCGCCCTGGCGTCCAGGACGAGCACGCGCCCGTCGGCGAACGTCTGCTGGGCGGTGAGGGCGGCGAGCAGGGCCACCGGGAGCAGCGCGGCGAGCCGTCGCACCAGCGGCCGTTCCAGGGCACCCGCCGGGACGAGCAGCCCGGCCAGCTTGACGGCGTAGCAGCCGAGTGCGGTCGCTACGACCGCGGTCCAGGTGTTCACCGGTCTGCCTCTTCTTCTGGCGTCTGGTCTTCTCGCGTCTTGTCTTCTCGCGCCGTGTCCCGTTGTGCCTCGGCGCGTACGTCCCGGGTCTCGTCCCGCACAGGGTCCGGGGCACCGTCCCGTACGTCGTCCTGTACGTCGTCCCGGGTGCCGCCCCGGCGGCGGCCCTCCAGGTACAGCACGGCCGGCGCGGCGAAGGCGGCGGCGAGCACGGGCACCCCGGCCGGCAGGACGGGCAGCAGCCCCAGCCCGAGGAGCACCGCGAGCGCGGCGGCGGTCCGCTCGGTGGTGCTCCGCAGCATGGGGGCGAGCAGCGCCAGGAAGACGGCGGGCCCGGCCGCGTCCAGGCCCCAGGCGTCGGTGTCGCCGATGGCCTCGGCGCCGAGCGCGCCGAGCAGCGTGGTGAGGTTCCACAGCACGTAGAGGGTGACCCCGGTGACGGTGAAGCCGATCCGCGCCGCGCGCCGGGTGGGCTGCGCCAGCGCCACGGCGGTGGTCTCGTCGATGACCCACTGGGCGGCGAACGGCCGGCTCCTGCGCGGCAGGGCCAGCACCTGGGACAGCCGCAGCCCGTAGAACGCGTTGCGCACCCCCAGGAAGAAGGCGCCGGCCGCGGCCGTGAGCGGGTTGCCCCCGGCGGCCAGCGCCCCGACCAGCGCGAACTGGGAGGCGCCGGTGAACACCAGGAGGCTGAGCGCGCAGGTCTGCCAGAGGGTGAGGCCGCTGCCCGCCGAGGTCACCCCGAAGGCGAACCCGGAAAGGCCGACGGCGACCCCGACCCCGAGGGCGTCCCGGACGACGGCGGCGTCCGGTTTCCCGCCGCCGTCCCCTGCCGCGCCCGCCGCTCCTGCGCGCCCGGCGCGCGTGTCTGCGAGAGCTGTCTCTTCTGCCACACCCCGGACGGTAGAAGCAGCCGTGACCGCGCGTCTTGTACGTTCTTGCGCTCCCGCTGGTACGCGCCGGGCGGCACGCCCACGATCCGGGAGAAGTGCCTGCTGAGGTGCGACTGGTCGGTGAAGCCCACGGCGGCGGCCGTGGCGGCGGGCGCGGTGCCCTCGTCCAGCAGCCGTCTGGCCCGGCGCACCCGGGCGTCGGTCAGCCAGGTGTGCGGCGGCATCCCGTAGGCGCTGCGGAAGGCGCGCAGCAGTGCGAACGGGCTCGTCCCGAGGTCCGCCGCCAGGCGTTCCAGGGTGGGCGGCTCGGCGATACGGTCCTCCAGCACGGCACGCGCGCGTGCCGCGAGGCCGTGTCCCGCCGTGCGGGCCGCCCGCTGCGGCAGCACGCCGCCGTTGCGCCGGAGCAGCCGGGTCACGGCGACCCGCAGGAGGGTGTCGGCGGCGAGCGCGTTGCCCTCGTCGGCCGCGCGCAGCACCTGGTGCACCAGACGGGCGGCGCCGGGGTCGTCGAGGACCGGGCTGACGAAGCCCGGTGTCCCCCGCAGGGTCGTGGTCTCGGCGGCGATCTCGGCCACCAGGTCGGGCGAGGGGTACACGGCGCCGTACCGCCAGCCCTCGGGGACACCGGCCCGGCCCGTGTGCGGGGTGTCCGGATTGACCAGCGCGAGGGTGCCCGGACCCGCGTACTGGTCGGCCCCGCGGTGGTGGAAGACCTCGACGCCCTCCGCGATGGCGGCGATCACGAAGTGCTCGTGCGTGTGGCGCACGAACTCCTTGCGGACGTACCGGGCGCGCAGCAGATCGACACCGGGCAGTTCCTCGTACCGCCAGTGCCGTGCCCGCTCCTCGCCGGATGCCGCCATACGCCGATTCTCCGCCGCCGCGGGCCCTCCGGCCGCACCGGGCAGGTCGGACCCCGTTGTCAGTGGCCGGGTGCAGGATGGACGCATGGTCAGCGACGCACACCGGGCCCTCGACGGCTTCTCCCCCGCGACCCGCGGCTGGTTCACGGGGGCGTTCTCCGCGCCCACCGCGGCCCAGGCGGGCGCGTGGCGGGCCATCGGCGCGGGCTCGGACGTGCTGGTCGTGGCCCCCACCGGTTCCGGCAAGACGCTGGCCGCCTTCCTCGCCGCCCTGGACCAGCTGGCCTCGACACCGCCGCCGGCCGACCCGAAGAAGCGCTGCCGGGTGCTCTACGTCTCCCCGCTCAAGGCGCTCGCCGTCGACGTGGAGCGCAATCTGCGCAGTCCGCTCACCGGTATCCGGCAGGAGTCCGTCCGGCTGGGGCTGCCCGAGCCCGAGGTGAAGGTCGGCATCCGCTCGGGCGACACCCCGCCCGCCGAGCGCCGCGCCCTGTCCACCCGCCCGCCGGACATCCTGATCACCACCCCCGAGTCGCTGTTCCTGATGCTCACCTCGGCCACCCGCGACGCGCTGACCGGCGTCGAGACGGTGATCCTGGACGAGGTGCACGCCGTGGCGGGCACCAAGCGCGGCGCCCATCTCGCGCTGACCCTGGAGCGCCTGGACGAGCTGCTGCCGAAGCCGGCCCGCCGGATCGGGCTGTCCGCGACCGTCCGCCCGGTCGACGAGATCGCCCGCTATCTGTCCCCGCGCGGCAAGGTGGAGATCGTCCAGCCCGCGTCCGGCAAGGAGTTCGACCTGTCGGTGGTCGTCCCGGTGGAGGACCTGGGCGAGCTGGGCGCCTCCCCGGCCGCCGACGGCGACGACGGCGCGGAGCGCCCCTCGATCTGGCCGCATGTGGAGGAGCGCATCACCGACCTGGTGCAGGCGCACCGCTCCACCATCGTCTTCGCCAACTCCCGCCGCCTCGCCGAGCGCCTGTGCAACCGCCTCAACGAGATCGCCTACGAGCGGGCGACCGGCGAGCCCCTGGACGAGCACCACTCCCCGGCCGAGCTGATGGGCGGCTCGGGCGCGGCCCAGGGCGCGCCCCCGGTGATCGCCCGCGCCCACCACGGCTCGGTCTCCAAGGAGCAGCGCGCCCTGGTCGAGGAGGACCTGAAGGCGGGCCGCCTCCCGGCGGTGGTCGCCACCTCCAGCCTGGAGCTGGGCATCGACATGGGCGCCGTCGACCTGGTCGTGCAGGTCGAGTCGCCGCCGTCCGTCGCCTCCGGGCTCCAGCGTGTGGGCCGCGCGGGGCACCAGGTGGGCGCCGTCTCCACCGGCGTGGTCTTCCCGAAGTACCGCGGCGACCTGGTGCAGGCCGCGGTGGTGACCGAGCGGATGCGCACCGGTGCCATCGAGTCCCTGAGGGTGCCCGCCAACCCGCTGGACGTCCTCGCCCAGCAGCTCGTCGCGATGACGGCCCTGGACACCTGGCAGGTCGACGACCTGCTGGCCGTGGTGCGCCGGGCGGCGCCGTTCGCCTCGCTGCCCGAGTCGGCGTTCACCGCCGTGCTCGACATGCTCGCCGGGCGCTATCCCTCGGACGCGTTCGCCGAGCTGCGCCCGCGCGTGGTGTGGGACCGGGTCGCGGGCACCGTCACCGGCCGGCCCGGCGCGCAGCGCCTCGCCGTCACCTCCGGCGGCACGATCCCCGACCGCGGCCTCTTCGGTGTCTTCCTCGCCGGTTCCGACCCCAAGAAGGGCGGCGGCCGGGTCGGTGAGCTGGACGAGGAGATGGTCTACGAGTCCCGGGTGGGCGACGTCTTCACCCTGGGCACGAGTTCCTGGCGCATCGAGGACATCACCCGCGACCGGGTGCTGGTCTCGCCCGCGCCGGGCGTGCCGGGCCGGCTGCCCTTCTGGAAGGGCGACCAGCTGGGCCGCCCGCTGGAGCTGGGCCGCGCGGTCGGCGCGTTCCTGCGCGAGGTCGGCTCGCTGCCGCAGGAGGACGCGCGGCTGCGCCTGCTCGCCGCCGGTCTCGACGCGTGGGCCGCGGACAATGTGCTGTCGTATCTGGCCGAGCAGCGCGAAGCCTGCGGCCATGTCCCCGACGACCGGACCATCGTCGTGGAGCGCTTCCGCGACGAGCTGGGCGACTGGCGGGTCGTCGTGCACTCCCCCTTCGGCGCCCAGGTGCACGCCCCGTGGGCCCTGGCGCTCGGCGCCCGCCTGGCCGAGCGGTACGGCATGGACGCGCAGGTCATGCACGCGGACGACGGCATCGTGCTGCGCCTTCCCGACGCCGACCTCATGAACCTGGACCTGCTCGACCAGGATCCGTCGAAGGCCGGTACGGAGTACGACGCCGAGCAGGCACCGGTGGGCGCGGCGGACGTCGCCTTCGACAAGGGCGAGGTCGACCAGGTCGTCACCGACCAGGTCGGCGGCTCGGCCCTGTTCGCCGCCCGCTTCCGCGAGTGCGCCGCCCGCGCGCTGCTGCTGCCCCGCCGCAACCCGGGCCGGCGCACCCCGCTGTGGCAGCAGCGCCAGCGCGCCGCCCAGCTGCTCCAGGTGGCGAGCGAGTTCGGCTCGTTCCCGATCGTCCTGGAGGCCGTCCGCGAATGCCTCCAGGACGTCTTCGACGTGCCGGGGCTGGTCGAGCTGATGGGGGACATCGAGTCCCGCAAGGTCCGGCTGGTCGAGGTGACCACCCCCGAGCCGTCCCCCTTCGCCCGTTCCCTGCTCTTCGGCTATGTCGCCCAGTTCCTGTACGAGGGCGACTCCCCGCTGGCCGAGCGCCGCGCCGCCGCGCTCTCCCTGGACTCCCGGCTGCTGGCCGAGCTGCTGGGCCAGGCGGAGCTGCGCGAGCTGCTGGACGCCGACGTGCTGGCCGAGCTGGAGCGGGAGGTGCAGTGGCTGACCGAGGACCGCCGGATCAAGGACATCGAGGGCGTCGCGGACCTGCTGCGGCTGCTCGGACCGCTCACCGCCGAGGAGCTGGCCGAGCGCGGCGCGGAGCCCGGCTGGGCCGAGGAGCTGGCCGCCCGGCGCCGCGCCATCCGGGTCAGGATCGCGGGCACCTCGCAGTGGGCCGCGGTCGAGGACGCCGGGCGGCTGCGCGACGCGCTGGGCACGGCGCTGCCGGTCGGCGTCCCGGAGGCCTTCACCGAGCCGGTCAAGGATCCGCTGGGCGACCTCCTCGCACGGTACGCCCGCACCCACGGACCGTTCACCTCGGCGACCGCCGCGGCCCGTTTCGGTCTGGGGACGGCGGTCACCGAGGGCGCGTTGCAGCGGCTGGCCGCCGGGGGCCGGGTGGTCCAGGGCGAGTTCCATCCGGCGGGCATCGGGCAGGAGTGGTGCGACGCGACGGTGCTGCGGCGGCTGCGGCGCCGCTCGCTGGCCGCGCTGCGGCACGAGCTGGAGCCGGTCCCGCCGCCCGCGCTCGCCCAGTTCCTGCCGCAGTGGCAGCACATCGGCAGGGGGCACGGGCTGCGGGGCGCCGACGGACTGGTCCGCGCGGTCGAACAGCTCCAGGGCGCCTCCGTACCGGCGTCCGCCCTGGAAAGACTCGTCCTGCCGTCCCGGGTCGGCGACTACACCCCGGCGATGCTCGACGAGCTCACCGCGGCGGGTGAGCTGGTGTGGGCGGGCGCCGGGGCGCTGCCCGGCAAGGACGGCTGGGTCTCGCTGTACCTGGCGGACGCGGCGCCGCTGCTCCTGCCGCCGCCGCACCCGCTGGAGCAGACCGCGCTGCACGCCTCCGTGCTGGACGCCCTCTCGGGCGGGTACGGCCTGTTCTTCCGCCAGATCGCCGACCGGGTCCGCGCCACCACCCACCCGGAGGCCACCGACCCCGAACTGGCCGACGCGCTCTGGGACCTCGTCTGGTCCGGCCGGCTCACCAACGACACCCTCGCCCCGATGCGCGCCCTGCTCGGCTCGGGCCGTACGGCCGGTTCCACCGCCCACCGCGCCAAGCGGGCCGTCCCGCGCGGGCGCTACGGCTCCCTGACGGCGGCCCGCACCGCCTCGCGCACCGGACCGCCGACCGTGGCCGGCCGCTGGTCGCTGCTGCCCGCCCACGAGCCGGATCCGACCGTGCGCGCCCACGCGCTGGCCCGCACCCTGCTCGACCGGCACGGCGTGGTCACCCGGGGCGCGGTCGCCGCTGAGGGCGTCGAGGGCGGCTTCTCGGCGGTGTACCGGATCCTGTCCGCCTTCGAGGACAGCGGGCAGGCGCGCCGCGGATACGTGGTCGAGGGCCTGGGTGCCGCCCAGTTCGCGATGGACGGCGCCGTCGACCGGCTGCGCGCGGTGGCGAACGCCCGCGAGCGCGGCGAGGGACTGCCCGGCGCCCGTTCCGGGGACGGTGTCCCGGACTCCTTCGGCCCGGCCGCACCGGCACCCGCCGTCGCACCCGGGCGAGCCCCCGGCGGCCAGGCGCCCGCCGACGGCTCCCCGACCGCCGTGCCCGACCGGACGTCCGCCTCCGACTGGACGTCCGCTCCCGACTGGGCGACCGATGTCGACTGGCCGCCCGCCGACCCCGGCGCTTCCGCCCCCACCCCCTTCTCCCCCGGTGCCCACGTCTCCCCGGCCGATCTCGCCGCACCCGGCGTGGGCGGCCCGCGCGGCGGCGACCGGAGAGGCGGCGGCCCCTCCTTCCCGTACGGTCCGGGTCCCGGCGGACGACGGGGCGGCGGGCGGCAGGACACCCCCGGCTCCCGCGCCGTGGTGCTCGCCGCCGCCGACCCCGCGAACGCCTACGGCGCCGCCCTGCCCTGGCCCGAGCCGCCGACCGGTGCCGGGCACAAGCCGGGACGCAAGGCCGGTTCCCTGGTGGTCCTCGTGGACGGCGAGCTGACGCTGTACATGGAGCGCGGCGGCAAGACCGTGCTGGCGTGGCCCGCCGGCCCGGACACCGCGGACACCGCGCCCCTCGACGACCCTCGTCTGACGGCGGCGGCCGAGGGACTGGCCGCGGCGGCGCGCGCGGGCTCCCTCGGCACCGTCACGGTGGAGCGGATCAACGGCGCTCCCGCCCTGACCTCCCCCTTCGGCGCCCTGCTGGAGACGGCGGGCTTCATCGCGACCCCGCGCGGACTGCGGCTGCGCGCCTGACGCGGGCGTGGGCCGTCGGCGCCGTACACCCGGCGCCGTGTCACCCTTGACGCATGCCCGAGGGTGACACGGTCTGGCAGGCCGCGAAGCGTTTGCACGACGCGCTCGCGGGACAGGTGCTGGTCCGCAGCGACTTCCGGGTGCCGCGCTACGCCACCGCCGACCTGTCCGGCCGTACGGTGCTGGAGACCATCGCCCGTGGCAAGCACCTGCTCACCCGGTTCGAGGGCGGTCTGACGCTGCACTCGCATCTGCGGATGGAGGGTGCCTGGAAGGTGTTCGGCGGCGGCGAGCGCTGGAAGGGCGGCCCCGGGCACCAGATCCGCGTCGTCCTCGCCACTGCCGAGCGGTCTGCGGTCGGCTACCGGCTGCCCGTGCTGGAGCTGCTGCGCAGCACCGAGGAGGGCCGTGTCGTCGGTCACCTCGGCCCGGACCTGCTCGGCCCCGACTGGGATCCCGAGCTGGCCCTGTCGCACCTCCTCGCCGACCCGGCCCGCCCGCTCGGCGAGGCCCTGCTCGACCAGCGCAACCTCGCCGGGATCGGCAATGTCTACAAGAGCGAGCTGTGCTTCCTGCTCGGTGTGACACCGTGGCTGCCCGTGGGCGCCCTGCCCGCCGACCGCGCGGCGAAGCTGCCCGCCCTCGCCCGGCGGCTCCTGGAGGCCAACCGCGAGCGCGTGGTCCGGCAGACCACGGGCCTGCGCGGTCAGGACCTGTTCGTCTACGGCCGTGCGCCCCGCCCCTGTCTGCGCTGCGGCACCTCGGTGCGGGTCGCCGACCAGGGCGACGGCTCCCAGGAACGTCCCACGTACTGGTGTCCGTCCTGCCAGGCCGGGCCCGCTCCGCCGCCGGGTTCCCCGCAGCGGTGGCGCGACCGCTACCACCGCTCGCCCCGCTGACGCGCCGTCACCCGGAGGACCGGCCACAGCGGACCGCCGCGGCCGCGCACTCAGCCGGACAGCTCCCCGGGCCCGTCCCCCGGCGGGCCCCCCGGGCCGTCCTCCGTCCGCTCCAGCCCTGGGCCCGCACCGGCCCCGGCCGCCGGACCGCCTCCCTCGCGGGCCGCCGGCCACCCGCCCGCGGCGGACGGCGCTCCCCCGCCGTGCCCGTAGGGCCAGCCGTCGGCCTCGGCCCACACCGAGCCGCCGAGATCCCGGGGCGCGGCGAACCCCTCACCCCCGCACCGCCCGCCCCCGAGCCGCTCACCCCCGTCGGCGCACACAGCGGGCAGCCCGAGCACCGGACCGGACGGGCCCGCACCGGGGCCGTCGACGGCGCGGTCCGGAGAACCCGGAGAAGGGGACGCGGACGGCGACGGAGACGCGGACGGCGACCCCACGCAGTGCAGCGGCAGCACGCTCAGCCCCCAGCCGCCCGCCGCGACCGCCGCCTCCAGCACCCCCGCGCCGTCCGTCAGCACCAGGCGGAGCACTGCCCACCACCACAAGGCTCCGAGCGCCAGGGCGGCGCCCCAGCGCAGTACCTGCCCCGCCGTCGCACCCACGCGCCCACCTCCAGCCCGACGCTAGAACGCCGCCCTCGCCCGCAGGAGGGCGCACCGGGGCACGCGGAGGCGCTCCTTCCACTCCCTTGCGCCGGTCGACCGGAATTCGGTCCGTTCTCCACCCTCACCGGAGCGCAGCGCCCCGGCAAACGCGAGCGCCCCTCGCTCATGCCTCCGGGGACGCCCCGGTTCCGCACGGCCCGGTGCACACGAAAGGCCCCGGCCGGTGCCTCCCCGGTCTCCCGGAGACGCCCCGGCCGGGGCCTCACGACGTCTTACGTCAGTTCACGCGCACAGAGCCGTCACGCGGCGACCACGTCCACCGCCTCGGCGGCGGGCGCCTTGATCGTCACCCGTTCCGGTGGCACACCGGTCACCGAAACGGAACCCAGCATCGGGCGAACCGGCGTGGGCACGGTATCGCTGGCCGCAGCGGACTGGGCCAGCTCGGCAAGGGCGAGTTCGTCGCTCACTTCCCGCATGAGCTCGGACATCCGTACGTCCAGCGCGTCGCAGATGGCGGAGAGCAGCTCGGAGGAAGCCTCCTTCTGCCCCCGCTCCACCTCGGAGAGATAGCCGAGCGAGACTCGGGCGGACGAGGAGACTTCGCGCAGAGTACGGCCCTGGCGTTGGCGCTGCCGACGCAGCACGTCACCCAGCAGGCGACGGAGCAGAATCATCGGTGGCTCCCTCCTCGGACCGCGTAGCCGCATCCTTCACGCCCCACCGTACCGCCTCGCGACGCGGCCGTGCGGGGAGCGATGTCGTGTTCACTCAGGGCTGCAAACATCAGAACCCCCCGTTCCGTTCCGTATCCTGTGCCCGCTCATTTCCGGTGTGTTCGCCCGCAGTCCGCTCCAGAAGCAGCGCGAGTACGCTCCGTACACTCTCCATACGAATGTCCGCCCGGTCGCCGTTCAACCGCAGTGCGGCTGTTTTCCCGCCACCCGTCGCGCCGTCCTCGGCGTGCGGCGGGCCCGCCACGGCCACATAGACCGTGCCGACCGGCTGTCCGTCCTGGGGCTCGGGGCCGGCGACGCCCGTGGTCGCGATGCCCCAGTCCGCACCCAGCGCCTCGCGCACGCCGGCGGCCATCTGGGCCGCGACCTGCGGATCCACCGCCCCGCGCTGCGCCAGCAGAGTGGCGTCCACGCCGAGCAGGCGGTGCTTGAGGTCCGTGGCGTAGGCGGTGACCGAACCCCGGAAGACCTTGGAGGCCCCGGGGACCGAGGTGATGTCCGCCGCGACGAGGCCACCGGTCAGCGACTCCGCCACTGCGAGCGTCTCACCCCTCACGGTCAGTAGTTCCACCACGTCGATGGCGTACGAACTCACGCTTCCGGTTCCTTCAACGCCGCCGTGCGCTCGGCGATTCCCTGCCTGCGCAGCACAATGGCCTGTTTCACATAGTCCAGGCCGGTCACCACGGTCAGCACCACGGCCGCGGCCATCACCCAGAACCTCAGCGTGGCCAGCCAGCCGGTCAGCGCCAGCACGTACATCCCGACGGCCACGCCCTGGGTGAGGGTCTTGAGCTTGCCGCCGCGGCTCGCGGGGATGACGCCGTAGCGGATGACCAGGAAACGGAGCAGGGTGATGCCGAGTTCCCGGCCGAGGATCACCGCGGTCACCCACCAGGGCAGGTCGCCGAGGGCGGAGAGACAGATGAGCGCCGCCCCCATGATCGCCTTGTCGGCGATGGGGTCGGCGATCTTCCCGAAGTCGGTGACGAGGTCGTACGTACGGGCCAGATGACCGTCGAACAGGTCGGTGATCATGGCGACGGCGAACGCGGCCCAGGCGAACGAGCGCCAGGCCGGGTCGTAGCCGCCGTCGGCCAGCATCAGGGCCACGAAGGCGGGCACCAGCAGCAGCCGCAGCATGGTCAGCAGATTGGCGACGTTCCACACGCTCGCCTGGTTGACGGCGGCGGCGGTGATCTTGCCGCCGCGCGCGGGTCTGCCGGCGTCCTGCTCCGGCTCGGCGCCCTCGGCTCCCTGCCCTCCGGTGCCGGAGGTCATGGCGGCGGACACCTGCTGGGCCGTGGGCCGCGCCCCGGGGGCGCCGCCCGCCGCGGATGCCGGGACTCCCGTCATCTGCCCGCCTCCTCACTCCACCCGAGCGGATCCGCCAGCGGCTCGGCGACCAGGTCGACGCCCTCGGTGCCGACCACCTTCGCCTCGACCATACGGCCGACGGCCAGGCCCGTGCCGCCGGTGAGCAGCACCTGGCCGTCGGTCTCGGGCGCCTGGTGCTCGGCCCGGCCGTACACCCCTTCCCCGGGGTCGACGGACTCGACGAGTACCCGCACGGTCTCGCCGACGCGCTCCTCGGCGCGCTGGGAGACGAGTTCCTCGGCCAGCCGGGAGACCTGGGCAAGCCGCTCGGCGACGACGTCCTCGTCCAGCTTGTTCTCGTAGGTGGCGGCCTCGGTGCCGTCCTCGTCGGAGTAGCCGAAGACGCCGATGGCGTCGAGGCGGGCGCCGGTGAGGAACCGCTCCAGCTCGGCGAGGTCGGCCTCCGACTCGCCGGGGAAGCCGACGATGAAGTTGGAGCGCACGCCGGCCTGGGGCGCCTTGGACCGGATGGTGTCCAGCAGTTCCAGGAAGCGGTCGGTGTCGCCGAAGCGGCGCATGGCGCGCAGCACGCCGGGCGCGGAGTGCTGGAAGGAGAGGTCGAAGTAGGGGGCGACCTTCGGGGTGGAGGTGAGGACGTCGATCAGGCCGGGCCGCATCTCGGCGGGCTGGAGGTAGCTGACCCGCACCCGCTCCAGGCCGTCGACCTCCGCCAGCTCGGGCAGCAGGGACTCCAGCAGGCGGATGTCGCCGAGGTCCTTGCCGTAGGACGTGTTGTTCTCGGAGACCAGCATGATCTCCTTGACGCCCTGCTCGGCCAGCCACCGCGTCTCGTTCAGCACGTCGCTGGGGCGGCGCGAGATGAAGGAGCCGCGGAAGGAGGGGATGGCGCAGAAGGAGCAGCGGCGGTCGCAGCCGGAGGCGAGCTTGACGGAGGCGACCGGGGCGCCGTCCAGCCGGCGGCGCAGCGGTGCGCGCGGCCCGGAGGCGGGCGCGACGCCCTCAGGCAGGTCGGCGGGTCCGTGGCCCGGGATGGCGACCTCGGTGCCCGCTTCCTGGCGCTGGGCCGGGCTGATCGGCAGCAGTTTGCGGCGGTCGCGGGGGGTGTGGGCGGCGTGGATGCCGCCGCTCAGAATGGTCTGGAGGCGGTCGGAGATGTCGGCGTAGTCGTCGAAGCCGAGCACGCCGTCGGCCTCGGGAAGGGCCTCGGCGAGTTCCTTGCCGTACCGCTCGGCCATGCAGCCGACGGCGACCACGGCCTGGGTTCTGCCGTGGTCCTTGAGGTCGTTGGCCTCCAGGAGGGCGTCGACGGAGTCCTTCTTGGCGGCTTCCACGAAGCCACAGGTGTTGACGACGGCGACATCGGCGTCCGCGGCGTCCTCCACGAGCTGCCAGCCGTCCGCCTCCAAACGGCCTGCGAGCTCCTCCGAGTCCACCTCGTTACGGGCGCAGCCGAGAGTGACGAGTGCGACGGTACGGCGTTCAGGCATGGGCTCAAGACTACTTTGTCCCGCCGACACCCCACGTCGACGGGGTTGGCCGAGTGTGGCCGGTCCCGTCTTCTCCTGCCTGGCGGGATCCCGGTCGCGGGCCGGTCGCGATGTCACCCGACCTGGGGGTCGCCCTTGGTGTACGTGAGGCGTTCCACCGCGCCCGACTGGAACTGGTCCTCGATCTTCTTGCCGTTGACGTAGAGCTGCACCGCCCCGGCGTCGCCCAGGATCAGGTTGATCTTGGTGCTGTCCTGGAAGGTCTTGGACTCGCCCTTGTTCAGCAGGCCGTCGAAGAGCATGCGGCCGTTGTGGTCCTTGGCCGAGACCCAGCTGCGGCCGTCGGGCGCGCTGACCTGGACGGTCACCTTGTCCTGGGGCGCGGCGGCGATGGCGCTGTCCGAGGGCGCGGGCTTGGGGTCGGCGGGCTTGGTGTGCTTGGGGGCGGGCGAGGGCGGGGTGCTCGTGGAGGCGGTGGAGCCCTCGGCGGCCTGCGCCTTGGCACTGGCGTCGCCGTCGTCGCCGCCCTTGAAGGCGGTGAAGCCGACGAAGCCGACGACCACGACGATCGCGGCGACCATGGCGGCGGTCCAGTTGGGTCCGCGGCGCTCGGGGCGGATGCGTTCCGCCTCGAAGAGCGGGGCGGCCGGGGTCGGCGCCGGGCGGCCGCCGTGGCCGGCGTCGAAGCGGGCGAGCAGCGGGGCGGGGTCGAGGCCCACCTCGCGCGCCAGGGCCCTGATGTGTCCCCGGGCGTAGACGTCCCCGCCGCACGGGGCGAAGTCGTCGGCCTCGATGGCGTGCACGATGGCGATACGGACGCGGGTGGCGGTGCTGACCTCGTCGACGGTGAGCCCGGCGGCAAGCCGGGCGTCCTTGAGGGATCGGCCGACGGAGGGGCCGGCTTCCTCGGAAACGTCTTCGAACGGACGCTCGTCTTCAGGGGAGTTGCCGATGGACACGGGGGCGCCTTTCGAGCGTGTAGCCGCCTGTGCTGGAGGTTCAGTCTAGGGGTGTGCCGAAGGGTGGAGCGACCCGGCGGCGGTACTTTGTACGCCATCGGAATGGCCGGACAATCCGATGGTGGGACGGGTGCGGAGCCGATGGGGGGACCCGCATCCGGTGTCCTGCCCACGTTGACGTACGGCCAGGCGAAACGGTTGCCCGGCGCCGGCTAACGGGTGGATCACGACGGGTGACCCCGGCCGGCCGGACCACCGGGCGGCCCGACCGCCGCCCGCTCGCGGCACCGGTGTCCGCCGGGCGGCCGTCGGCCCCGGCGGACTCCTTGCGCCTACCCCTCGCCCTCGCCCCGAATCACGGCCAGCACACCGTCGAGCTCGTCGGCCTTCACGAGCACGTCGCGCGCCTTGGACCCCTCGCTGGGCCCGACGATGTTCCGCGACTCCATCAGGTCCATCAGCCGGCCGGCCTTGGCGAAGCCGACGCGCAGCTTGCGCTGGAGCATGGACGTCGACCCGAACTGCGTGGAGACCACCAGCTCGGCCGCCTGGCACAGCAGGTCGAGGTCGTCGCCGATGTCCTCGTCGATCTCCTTCTTCTGCTTGGTGCCGACGACGACGTCGTCCCGGAACACCGGCGTCATCTGGTCCTTGCAGTGCTGGACGACCACCCCGACCTCGGCCTCGGTGACGAAGGCGCCCTGCAGCCGGGTCGGCTTGCTCGCCCCCATCGGCAGGAACAGCCCGTCGCCCTTGCCGATCAGCTTCTCGGCGCCGGGCTGGTCGAGGATGACCCGGCTGTCGGCGAGCGAGGAGGTGGCGAAGGCCAGCCGGGACGGCACGTTCGCCTTGATCAGACCGGTGACGACGTCCACCGAGGGCCGCTGGGTGGCGAGCACCAGGTGGATGCCGGCCGCGCGCGCGAGCTGCGTGATGCGCACGATCGCGTCCTCCACGTCGCGCGGCGCGACCATCATCAGGTCGGCCAGCTCGTCCACGATCACCAGCAGGTACGGGTACGGCTGCAGCTCGCGCTCGCTGCCCTCCGGGGACTTCACCTTGCCGCTGCGCACGGCCGCGTTGAAGTCGTCGATGTGCCGGAAGCCGTAGGCGGCCAGGTCGTCGTAGCGCAGGTCCATCTCGCGCACGACCCACTGGAGCGCCTCGGCGGCCCGCTTGGGGTTGGTGATGATCGGCGTGATCAGGTGCGGGATGCCCTCGTACGCGGTCAGCTCGACGCGCTTGGGGTCGACCAGGACCATGCGGACGTCCTCCGGGGTCGCCCGCATCATGATCGAGGTGATCAGGCAGTTGATGCAGGACGACTTGCCGGAGCCGGTGGCACCGGCCACCAGGATGTGCGGCATCTTCGCGATGTTGGCCATCACATAGCCGCCCTCGACGTCCTTGCCGAGCGCGACGAGCATCGGGTGGTCGTCCTCGGCCGCGGCCGCCAGGCGCAGCACGTCACCGAGGTTGACCATCTCCCGGTCGGTGTTGGGGATCTCGATGCCGACCGCCGACTTGCCGGGGATCGGGCTGATGATCCGCACGTCCGGGCTGGCGACGGCGTAGGCGATGTTCTTGGCCAGCGCGGTGATCCGCTCGACCTTCACGGCCGGGCCGAGTTCGACCTCGTAGCGGGTGACCGTCGGGCCGCGGGTGAAGCCGGTGACGCGCGCGTCGACCTTGAACTCGGTGAAGACGGTGGTCAGCGCGTGCACTATGGCGTCGTTCGCGGCGCTGCGCGCCTTGCCGGGGCCGCCCCGCTCCAGCAGGTCCAGGGACGGCCGGGCGTAGGTGATGTCGCCGGAGAGCTGGAGCTGTTCGGCGCGCGGCGGCAGGTCGTGGGTCTGGGCGGGCGGGGCCTTGGTGAGGTCGGGGACCCCGGCGGGCGGCTTGCCGGCCGCCGGGCGCGCGGGGGCGCCCGCTCCGGTGGGGCCCGCCGTGGCACCGCTCGGCGCCGGCTCGCTCGGGGGGCGCGCGGCGGGCGCGTCCTGCTCGGGGCGGGCGGCCGGGACCGGGGTGGGCGTGGGGGTGGGGGTCTCGGCGCGGTCGCCGACGGTGACGCCCTGGGTGAGGTCGGCCACCACCGGGGAGGGCGGCATGCCGTGCAGGACGGCGCCGTCGAGCGCGGCGGCGGCAGCGGCGGCCACGTCCACCGCGTCCATCTGCCGTTCCATGTCGGGCTGCGGCACGGCGGAGCGCCGGGGCCGGCCGCGCCGCTTGGCGAGCGCCTCCTGCTCGGCGCTCTCGGGGTCGTAGCCCTGGTCCTGGGGGGCGCTGCGGCGCTTGCGGGGGCGCGCGGGCAGGGCCTCGCGCCACTGCTCGTCGTAGCGCGCGTCGTCCTCGCTGTACTCGCCGTACCCGGCGTCCTCGTAGTCCTCCGGGTCGGGCAGCAGGCCCAGCTTCACGCCGAGCAGCCGCAGCCGCTGCGGGATGGCGTTGACGGGGGTGGCGGTGACGACCAGCAGTCCGAACACGGTCAGCAGTACCAGCAGCGGGACGGCCAGCACCTCGCCCATGGCGTACGTCAGCGGGGTCGCCGCGCCCCAGCCGATGAGACCTCCGGCGTCCCTTATCGCCTGCATGCCCTCGCTGCGGGCGGGCGAGCCGCAAGCGATGTGCACCTGGCCGAGCACGCCGAGGACGAGCGCCGACAGGCCGATCACGATCCGGCCGTTGGCCTCGGGTTTCTCCGGGTGCCGGATGAAGCGGACGGCGATGATCCCGACGAGGATCGGCACCAGCAGGTCGAGCCGCCCGAAGGCGCCGGTGACCAGGATCTCGACCAGATCGCCCACGGGACCGCGCAGATCGGCCCAGGTGCCGGCGGCGACGATCAGCGCGACGGCGAGCAGCAGCAGGGCGATGCCGTCCTTGCGGTGCGCGGGGTCGAGGTTCTTCGCGCCCTGCCCTATGCCGCGGAAGACGGCGCCGACGGCATGCGCGAGGCCGAGCCAGAGGGCGCGTACGACGCGGAGCACGCCCCCGGTGGGGTTCGGCGCCGGCCGGGGCGCGGGCCTGGCCGCGGCGGCTTTCCTGGCGGGTGCCTTCTTCGCGGGAGCCTTCTTGGCCGGGGCTTTTTTGGCGGCGGCCTTCTTCGCCGGAGCCTTCGCGGAAGCGGCCGCCTTCTTCGCGGGCGGCTTGTTGGCTGCGGAGGGACGTGAGGCCATAGGGGCGAGATTACCGCCGGAGGCGGCGCCGGACACGTGTGCCCTCTGCTTCACCCGTTCGTGTCGTGGCTGTCGTTGCGGCAGTTGACCAGGGCTCACATGCCGTACGGCCGCGCCCCGGACGCCCGGTGGGCGCTCCCCCCGGCTCCACCCGGCGGCCCCAACGCGCCGCCGGTGGCCGTCAGTTCTGCGACGGGAGCGAGGAGGCGCTGCCCGTGCCCGGCTCCAGCGCGTCCAGTGCGCGGCGCAGACCGGTGAGCTTGCGCTCCAGATGGGCCGCGGTCGCCACCGCCGCGGCGTCCGCCGAGTCGTCGTCGAGCTGCTTGGACAGCGCCTCCGCCTGCTCCTCGACCGCGGCCAGGCGCGCGGACAGCTCGGCGAGCAGTCCGGCCGCCTCCTTGCCCTCGCCGACGGCGCCCCGGCCGCCGCCCTCCAGCTGGAGCCGCAGCAGCGCCGCCTGCTCCTTCAGCTGGCAGTTCTTCATGTACAGATCGACGAAGACGGAGACCTTGGCGCGCAGCACCCACGGGTCGAACGGCTTGGAGATGTAGTCCACCGCGCCCGCCGCGTAGCCGCGGAAGGTGTGGTGCGGTCCGTGGTTGATCGCGGTGAGGAAGATGATCGGGATGTCCCGGGTCCGCTCCCGCCGCTTGATGTGCGCGGCCGTCTCGAAACCGTCCATGCCCGGCATCTGGACGTCCAGCAGAATGACCGCGAAGTCGTCCGTGAGCAGCGCTTTGAGCGCTTCCTCCCCGGACGATGCCCGCACCAGCGTCTGATCGAGCGCGGAGAGGATGGCCTCCAGCGCCAGCAGATTCTCCGGCCGGTCATCGACCAGGAGGATCTTGGCCTTCTGCACCATGGCCCGCCCTCCTCGCCCCGGCTTGGGGCCGCCCCTGTCCGCAGGAATCGGGGCAGCACCGGTGAGTGCCGCCCAGGGGACGACTTCCTTGCGCCGCCCGTCCTTGTGCCGGTCATCGTAGCCGCACCCCGCCTGTCACCACACCCTGTCACCGCGATGTCACAGTGCACGCAGCGGAAACGCGACGCGAGACCAGAAGGTTCCCCGAATCCCGTGTCTCTACACGGCATCGGGGACCCCGAACCGACAACTCCCGGCTGTCCGGGAAAGTTCCCGGAACCGGGACCCGGATCACCGCGGGCCCCGCAACCGTGTCACTCCTCGCCCATCCAGTGCCGCATCACGCCCAGCAGATGATCGGGATCGACCGGTTTGGTCACATAGTCGGAGGCGCCCGACTCGATCGCCTTCTCCCGGTCGCCCTTCATGGCCTTCGCGGTCAGCGCGATGATCGGCAGCCCCGCGAACTGCGGCATCCTGCGGATCGCCGTGGTCGTCGCGTACCCGTCCATCTCCGGCATCATGATGTCCATCAGCACCACCGCCACGTCGTCGTGCTGCTCCAGGACCTCGATGCCCTCGCGGCCGTTCTCGGCGTACAGCACCGACAGACCGTGCTGCTCCAGGACGCTGGTCAGCGCGAAGACGTTGCGGATGTCGTCGTCGACGATGAGCACCTTCTCGCCGCCGAACCGCACGTCCCGGTTCTGCTGCGGCGTCCCGGACGGCTCCGCGATCTGCGGCGACCACTGCTCCGGCCCGTCCTCGGGCCCCTGCTGCCCGGCGGCGGGCAGCGCCCTGCGGCGGCGCCGGAACAGCGCGGCGGCGCCGTTCTGCGTCTCCTGGTACGACTTCACCTCGGCCGGTGTCTCGACCTGGGCCGCCGACAGCTCGGAGGCGTGCGACACGCCGGGCAGCTCGGTCAGCCGCGGCTCGCCGGCCTCCACCAGGTCGTCGGTGTCCAGGGCGGACACCGGCTGCTGGTAGCCGTGCGGCGGCAGGTCCCCCGGGTGCAGCGGCAGATAGAGCGTGAACGTGGAGCCGCGGCCGGGCTCGCTCTGGGCGTGGATCTCGCCGCCCAGCAGCTGCGCGATCTCCCGCGAGATGGACAGCCCCAGGCCCGTACCGCCGTACTTGCGGCTGGTGGTGCCGTCGGCCTGCTTGAACGCCTCGAAGATCACACCCATCTTGCTGGCCGCGATGCCGATACCGGTGTCGGTCACCGAGAACGCGATCATCTCCATGTCCGGATCGGACAGCGAGCCGACCTCCAGCAGCTGTTCCCGGATCGCCTGCGGCACATCACCGCGCGCGGGCCGGATGACCAGCTCGACGGAGCCCGAGTCGGTGAACTTCACCGCGTTGGACAGCAGATTGCGCAGCACCTGGAGGAGCCGCTGCTCGTCGGTGTGCAGCGTGGCCGGCAGCTCAGGCGACACCCGCACCGACAGGTCCAGGCCCTTCTCCGCGGTCAGCGGCCGGAAGGTGGCCTCCACGTAGTCGATCAGCTCGACGAGGGCGATGCGCGTCGGGGAGACGTCCATCTTGCCCGCCTCGACCTTCGCCAGGTCCAGGATGTCGTTGATCAGCTGGAGCAGGTCCGAGCCCGCGCCGTGGATCGTCTCGGCGAACTCCACCTGCTTCGGGGAGAGGTTGCCCTCCGCGTTGTCGGCGAGCAGCTTGGCCAGGATCAGCAGCGAGTTCAGCGGCGTGCGCAGCTCGTGCGACATGTTGGCCAGGAACTCGCTGCGGTAGCGCATGGACACCGCGAGCTGCTCGGCGCGCTCCTCCAGGACCTGCCGGGCCTCCTCGATCTCGGAGTTCTTCGCCTCGATGTCGCGGTTCTGCTGGGCCAGCAGCTCGGCCTTCTCCTCCAGTTCGGCGTTGGACGCCTGGAGCGCCTTCTGCCGCTGCTCCAGCTCCTCGGAGCGCAGGCGCAGTTGCTCGGTCAGCTCCTGGGACTGCTTGAGCAGCTGCTCGGTCTTGGTGTTGACGGAGATGGTGTTGACGCTGGTCGCGATCATCTCCGCGATCTGGTTGAGGAAGTCCTTCTGGATGTGCGTGAACGGCGTGAACGACGCCAGCTCGATCACGCCCAGCACCTTGCCCTCGAACAGCACCGGCAGCACGATCACCTGCGCGGGCGGCGCCTCGCCGAGCCCGGAGGAGATCTTCAGATAGCCGCTGGGCGCCCGCTCCACCAGGATCGTGCGCTTCTCCTCGGCGGCCGTCCCGATCAGCGCCTCACCGGGCCGGAACGAGGTCGGCATGGAGCCCATCGAGTAGCCGTAGGAGCCGAGCATCCGCAGCTCGTAGGCGTCCTCCTGGTCACCGCCGAGGTCCTTGTCGTCGGCGAGCGGCATGGCGACGAAGAAGGCGCCGTGCTGCGCGGAGACCACCGGAGTCAGCTCGCTCATGATCAGCGAGGCCACGTCCACCAGGTCGCGGCGGCCCTGCATCAGCGCGGAGATCCGGGCCAGATTGCCCTTGAGCCAGTCCTGTTCCTTGTTGGCGATCGTGGTGTCGCGCAGATTGGCGATCATCTTGTTGATCGAGTCCTGGACCTCCTGGATCTCCCCGGAGGCGTCCACGTCGATCTTCAGGTTGAGGTCGCCGCGGGTCACGGCGGTCGCCACGCGCGCGATGGCCCGCACCTGCCGGGTCAGGTTCCCGGCCATCTCGTTCACCGACTCGGTCAGGTCCCGCCAGGTGCCGTCGACGTCCCGCACCCGCGCCTGGCCGCCGAGCTGCCCCTCGGTGCCCACCTCGCGGGCCACGCGCGAGACCTCCTCGGCGAAGCTGGACAGCTGGTCGACCATCGTGTTGATGGTCGTCTTCAGCTCCAGGATCTCCCCGCGCGCGTCGATGTCGATCTTCTTGGTGAGATCGCCCTTGGCGATGGCCGTGGTCACCATGGCGATGTTGCGCACCTGACCGGTCAGGTTGGACGCCATCTGGTTCACCGACTCGGTGAGGTCCTTCCAGGTCCCCGCCACACCCGGCACGTACGCCTGCCCGCCCAGGATGCCGTCGGTGCCCACCTCGCGGGCCACCTTGGTCACCTGGTCGGCGAAGGAACTCAGCGTCTTCACCATGGTGTTGAAGGTGTCGGCGAGCTGCGCGACCTCGCCGCGCGCCTCGATCGTCACCGTCCGCGTCAGATCGCCGTTGGCGACCGCCGCCGCGACCTGGGAGATGTTGCGCACCTGCATGGTCAGGTTGTTGGCCATCAGGTTGACGTTGTCGCTGAGGTCCTTCCAGATGCCGACGACGCCCCGCACGTGCGCCTGACCGCCGAGGATGCCTTCCGTGCCCACCTCGCGGGCGACCCGCGTGACCTGCTCGGCGAAGGACGACAGCTGGTCGACCATCGTGTTCACCGTGGTGACGAGTTCGAGGATCTCTCCCTTGGCGTCGACGGTGATCTTCTTCGACAGGTCGCCCTTGGCGACGGCGGTGGTGACCTCGGCGATGTTGCGGACCTGGATGGTCAGGTTGTTCGCCATGAAGTTCACCGACTGGGTGAGGTCCTTCCAGGTGCCGGCCACGCCCTGCACCTCGGCCTGGCCGCCCAGGATGCCCTCCGTGCCCACCTCGCGGGCCACCCGGGTGACCTCCTGGGCGAACGAGGAGAGCTGGTCCACCATGGTGTTCAGGGTGTTCTTGAGCTCCTGGATCTCCCCGCGCGCGTCCACGGTGATCTTCTGCGAGAGGTCGCCCCGGGCCACGGCGGTGGCGACCTGCGCGATGTTGCGCACCTGCGAGGTCAGATTGCCCGCCATGCCGTTCACGGAGTCGGTCAGGTCCCGCCACACACCGGCGACGCCGGGCACCTGCGCCTGGCCGCCGAGCCGCCCCTCGGTGCCCACCTCGCGCGCCACCTTGGTCACCTGGTCGGCGAAGGCGGAGAGCTGGTCGACCATCGTGTTGATGGTGTTCTTCAGCTCCAGGATCTCGCCGCGCGCGTCCACGTCGATCTTCTGCGAGAGATCACCGCGGGCCACCGCCGTCGTCACCTGGGCGATGTTGCGCACCTGGCCCGTCAGGTTGGACGCCATGGAGTTGACGGAGTCCGTCAGCTCCTTCCACGTGCCCGACACGCCGTCCACCCGCGCCTGGCCGCCCAGACGCCCCTCGGTGCCCACGTCACGGGCCATCCGGGTCACCTGGTCGGCGAACGAGGACAGCTGGTCCACCATCGTGTTCACGGTGTTCTTCAGCTGGAGCATCTCACCGGAGACGTCCACGGTGACCTTCTGGGAGAGGTCGCCGTTGGCCACCGCCGTCGTCACCTGCGCGATGTTGCGCACCTGGCCGGTGAGGTTGCGGAACGCGGTGTTGACGGAGTCCGTCAGGTCCTTCCAGGTGCCCGCCGCGCCCGGCACCTGCGCCTGGCCGCCCAGCTCGCCCTCGACGCCGATCTCCCGCGCGACCCGGGTGACCTCGGCGCCGAACGCCGACAGCTGGTCGACCATCGTGTTGACGGTGTTCTTCAGCTCCAGCATCTCGCCGGCCACGTCCACGGTGACCTTCTGCGACAGGTCACCGCTGGCCACCGCCGTCGTCACCGCGGCGATGTCCCGCACCTGCGTGGTCAGGTTCCGGAACACCGTGTTGACGGAGTCCGTCAGGTCCTTCCACGTCCCGGCCACGCCCGGCACGATCGCCTGCCCGCCGAGCCTGCCCTCCGCACCGACCTCGTTGGCCACCCGGGTGACCTCGTCCGCGAAGATCCGCAGCGTCTCGGTCATCTGGTTGATCGTCTCGGCAAGCCGCGCGACCTCGCCGCGCGCCGGAACGGTCACCTTCTGCGACAGATCGCCGTTGGCCACCGCGGTGGTGACCTGCGCGATCCCGCGCACCTGGGCCGTCAGGTTCCCGGCCATCAGGTTCACCGAGTCGGTGAGCTCCTTCCAGGTGCCGTCGACACCCGGCACATGCGCCTGGCCGCCCAGGATGCCGTCCGTGCCCACCTCACGGGCGACCCGCGTCACCTCCGAGGAGAACGCGGACAGCTGGTCCACCATCGTGTTGACGGTGTTCTTCAGCTCCAGCATCTCCCCGGCCACGTCCACCGTGACCTTCCGCGACAGATCGCCCTTGGCCACCGCCGTGGTCACCAGCGCGATGTCCCGCACCTGCGCCGTCAGCCGGGACGCCATGGTGTTCACCGAGTCCGTGAGGTCCTTCCAGGAACCCGACAGACCGCGCACCCGCGCCTGACCGCCCAGCTTGCCCTCGGTGCCCACCTCGCTGGCCACGCGCGTGACCTCGTCGGTGAACGCGGACAACTGGTCGACCAGGTTGTTGACGGTCCGGCCCACCTTCAGGAACTCGCCACGCAGCGGATGCCCGGCCCCCTCCGGAGCCTGCGTGCGCAGCTCCATCCGGGGCGACAGATCACCCTCGGCGACCGCCGACAGCACCCGGCCGACCTCGGAGACCGGCCGTACGAGATCGTCGACCAGCGCGTTGGAGTTCTCGATCGCGGCGACCCAGGAGCCCTCGCAGGCGCCCGTCTCCAGCCGCTCCGTGAGCTTTCCCTCACGTCCCACCACGCGCCGTACCCGCGACAGCTCACCGGTCAGGTGCAGATTGCGGTCGGCCACCTCGTTGAAGACCGCGGCGATCTCCGACATCACGCCGTCCCCGGACACCGTGAGGCGCTTGCGGAAGTTCCCGTCCCGCATCCCCACCAGCGCGGCCAGCAGCCGGTTCAGGGCGGCCGTGTCGACCGTCGTCGTCGCGCCCCTCGGCGTGCGCCGACTGCTCAGGGACTGCCCGGACTGACCGCCTTTCGCGCGCGTCTTCGTGCCCCGCGTCGCTGCGCCAGACTCCACTGTGTCCCTCCCGCAGGGGTCGACCGTCACTGCTGTGCTCCGGATACTGCTGCCGGTCCTGCCGATCCGATGACGCCGCTCCGGTACGACTGGTCCGTCGTCCCGGCACGTGCCCTCGTCACTACCGCGCCGCTTCCGCCCCGGTACGACCGGGCCGCACCCGGGGTCACAGCCCCACCAGGGGTTGCTGCCCCGCATACGGGGACCGCACTCGGCCCGTCCGCACCGTCAACAGAAGCCTGCCCAGTGTTTCACCCCTGCGGAACCAGGCCATAACAGTTCGGCAGCTTCGCACACCGTCCGCACACCCTCCGGGCGAAAACACTGGTGACCGGCATCCGCACGGACGGCGAAGGTAAGTAACCTTGCATGCGGCTGTCCAGCCACGGTCCGTCCGGCCTGGACGGTGGCAGGGAGACAAGCGGGCATCGGAGGGCATCCGCACACATGACCACCGGAGTGATCCCCGGGGGACAGCCCCCGGAGCCACGGCCGACGGGGCCGAACGCTCACCAGCTGCCGGAGCAGCGGGGCGAACCGGGCGGCCGCGGGGGCCGAGATGCCGACGACCGGACGAGGAGTTCTGTGATCACCGCGCGCGCGGCCGCCAGCTTCGAGCCACTGGGGCGATCGGTCGCGACCGCCCGCTCCTTCGTCCGCGACACCCTGCAAGGGTGGGGCTTCGGCGACATCGTCGACGACGCCGTGGTCCTCACCAGCGAGCTGGTCACCAACGCCGTCGTGCACGCCGGCACCGCGGCGGACGTCCTGTGCCTGCGCAGCGACCACGGGGTGCGCATCGAGGTCTCCGACCGCTACCCCGAGCGCGAGGTCCCGCTGCAGAGCGCGGCCGTCTCCATGGGCAGCCCCGACCGCGAGGGCGGACGCGGGCTCCAACTGTGCGCGGCCCTCGCCGGCCGCTGGGGCGTGGAGTACACGCCCACCCACAAGAACGTCTGGTTCCGCCTCGACCTGCCCGAACGCCCGGTCGGCACCCGCACCGCCGGACCCTCCCTGCCCGCCGAGATGCTCCCGCTCGCCGACGGCCGGGTCCGCGTCGCCGTCGTCCAGATCGACCGCGGCGGCGCCATCACCGCCTGGAACGACGACGCCGAGGAACTCTTCGGCTACTCCGCCGAACAGGTGACCGGCAAGCCCCTCACCGACCTCGCGGCCTGGCCGCACACGCCCGGCACCGGCACCGGCATCGCCGAGGCGCTGCGCCTGTCCCGCTGGGAGGGCAGCTACGGCATCCGCGGCGCCCACGGCCGGGTCATCCCGGTCTACGCCTCCCATCTACGCGTCCGCGACACCGGCGGCGAACCCTCGACGGTCTGCCTGCTCGTCCGCGACCACGAGCGCGCCGTGCTCCAGACCCCGGTCCGCGCCGCCTCCTCCGGCGACACCAAGTCCGGCTCGGCGGACGGCAGCGGCACCGACCCCTTCGAGGTCTTCATCGGCTCCCCCGCCCCCGACGACCTCGACGGCCTCCTCCAGCGCACAGTGGAACGCGCTCGCGACATGCTCGACGGCGACGCCGCCTTCCTGCTCCTGGCGACCGACGACGAGACGGAACTGGAGGTCCGCGCCTCCACCGGCCTGCCCTCCGCCCGCCAGCGCTTCGCCCGCGTCCCCGTCGAGGCCGGCCCCGGCCGCTACGGCTCGGCCCGGATGCCCGCCGTCCACGAGGACCTGACCGCCGCCCCCGGCGCCGTGCCCCTGCTCGGCGGTACGGGCATGCGCTCCGTCGTCACGGTCCCGCTGAAGGTCGAGGGCCGCCTCACCGGATCCCTCGGCGTCGCCGCAGAGGCGTCCGGCAGATACTCCAACGAGGAGGCGCTGCGCCTCCAGTTCGCCGCCGACCGCATCGCCCTGGCCGTCGAATCGGCCCGCCTCGGCGAGCTGGAACGGCTGCGCCGCGGCTCGCTGAGCTTCCTCGTCGAGGCGTCCGACCTGCTGGCCGGCACCCTGGACCGCGACCAGACCCTCGCCCTGATGGCCCAGATGACGGTCCCCACCCTGGCCACCTGGTGCGCCGTCTACACGATCGCCGACCAGGCGTCCGAGCCCTACCTGTCCTACGTCCTGCACGAGGACGAGGAACTCATCGACGGCATCAAGTCCCTGCTGTCGAAGATCGCCCCACCCGACCCGGTGCCGACCCCCGGCGCCCGCGTCTGGTCCGCGCCCGGCGAGGCGGCCCACCAGGCAGCCCTGCGCACCTCCATGCGCAGCCTCAGCCTGGGCGACTCGCACCACCGCATCGGTACGACCATCGGCCCGACCCTCGCCACCGCCGCGGCGGTCGGCGGCGAGACGGTCGTCCTGCCCCTGGTCGCCCGCAACCGCGTCATCGGCATGCTGACCCTCGGCAAGCCCACCGACGAGCACTTCCGCCAGGAGATCCTCGAACTGGCCGAGGACCTCAGCCGCCGCGCCGCGCTCGCCCTGGACAACGCCCGCCTCTACTCCGAGCGCACCGCCATCAGCCAGTCCCTCCAGCGCAGCCTGCTGCCGCCGGGCCTGCCCCAGATCGACGGCGTGGAGGTCGACGTCATCTACCGCGCGGCCGGTGAGGGCAACGAGGTCGGCGGCGACTTCTACGACCTCTTCCCCATCCGCGACGGCGCCTACGGCTTCGCCATCGGCGACGTCTGCGGCACGGGCCCGGAGGCGGCGGCCGTCACCGGCCTCGCCCGGCACGCCCTGCGGCTGCTGGCCCGCGAGGGCTACGGCGGCCCCGCGGTCCTGGAACGCCTGAACTCCGCGATCCTCGACGAGGGCGCCCGCAGCCGCTTCCTGACACTCCTCTACGGCGAGCTGTGGCCCCAGGAGGACGGCAGCGCCCAGCTGAAGGTGGTGTGCGCCGGCCATCCGCTGCCGCTGCGCCTGCGCCAGGACGGCACCGTCGAACCGGCCGCCGAACCGCAGCCGCTGCTCGGCGTCATGGAGGACCTGGAGCTGTACGAGCAGTCGGTCACGCTCGACCCGGGCGATGTCCTGCTCTGCGTCACCGACGGCGTCACCGAACGCCGCGAGGGCACCCGCATGCTGGGCGACGACGGCCTCGCGGACGTCCTCACCACCTGCACGGGACTGACGGCCGGCGCGGTCGCCGCCCGCATCATGCGGGCCGTGGAGCGCTTCGCGTCTGACGCGCCGTCCGACGACATGGCGATCCTGGCCATGCGCGTCCCGGAGGTGCTCAACTCCTGACCCCGGCGGGTCCCCCGCCGGGGGACCCGCACCCTCCCCCGCTCACCGAAACCCACCGAAAACGCAAAAGACCCCGCCCGAAAGGGCGGGGTCTTTTCTGTCGGAGCCCCCAAACGGAATCGAACCGTTGACCTTCTCCTTACCATGGAGACGCTCTGCCGACTGAGCTATAGGGGCCTGTCACCTTTTCGGGGTTTCCCCCTCGGCAACGGAATAGATCATACCCCGAACACAGCCGTGCTCCCAACCACGACCGGTCCGCCGAGCGCATTGCACGCGGTGACGATCCGCTGCATCTCCCGCCGCGTCAGAGAAGCGTCCACCGGCAGCGCCAGCGTCTCCGCCGCGGCCCGCTCCGTCTCCGGCAGCGACACGCAGCGGCGGAACCCGGGCAGCCGGTGCACGGGCGTCTTCACGGGGACCCGGCAGTCGACTCCCTTGGCGCGTACGGCCCGTGCGAACGCGTCGCGATCCGGCCGGCCGTTCCCCGGTACCCGCACCACGTACTGCTGGTAGGTGTGCCCGTCGCCCCCGTCGGGCGTCCGTACGCCCCGCAGCCGCGCGTCCAGATAGGCGGCTCGCTCCCGGCGCTGTGGCGTCTCCTCGTGCGGCGCCTCGGACTCGCCGTGCTCCAGCACCAGCAGTCCGTGCCGCTGTCCGGCCGCGTGCAGCCGCGCCCGGTCCGCTGACCGCCCGAAGCGGTGCACGACGACCACGGCCGCCGTACGCGCGGTCAGGGCCGTCTCGACCGCCGACGCGTCGAGGCAGTACGTCACGGGGTCTATGTCGGCGAACACCGGCAGCGCACCGGTCTGGACGACCGCTTCCGCGACCTCCACGTTTCCGAACGCCGGCACGACGACCTCGTCACCGACTCCGACGCCGGCGGCCCTGAGCAGTGCAGCAGTACCCATGCCGCGGATGCTGGCCCGGCCATGTGAACGCCAAGTGGCCGGAAACAAAAAAGGGTTGGACCCGGAACCGAAGTTCGGGGTCCAACCCTTTTGAATAATTGTTCGGCGGTGTCCTACTCTCCCACAGGGTCCCCCCTGCAGTACCATCGGCGCTGTAAGGCTTAGCTTCCGGGTTCGGAATGTAACCGGGCGTTTCCCTCACGCTATGACCACCGAAACACTATGAAACAATCAACCGCACCATGTGTGGCACATGGGGTTGTTCGTGGTTTCAGAACCAACACAGTGGACGCGAGCAACTGAGGACAAGCCCTCGGCCTATTAGTACCGGTCACCTCCACACGTTACCGTGCTTCCAGATCCGGCCTATCAACCCAGTCGTCTACTGGGAGCCTTACCCCATCAAGTGGGTGGGAGCCCTCATCTCGAAGCAGGCTTCCCGCTTAGATGCTTTCAGCGGTTATCCCTCCCGAACGTAGCCAACCAGCCATGCCCTTGGCAGAACAACTGGCACACCAGAGGTTCGTCCGTCCCGGTCCTCTCGTACTAGGGACAGCCCTTCTCAAGACTCCTACGCGCACAGCGGATAGGGACCGAACTGTCTCACGACGTTCTAAACCCAGCTCGCGTACCGCTTTAATGGGCGAACAGCCCAACCCTTGGGACCGACTCCAGCCCCAGGATGCGACGAGCCGACATCGAGGTGCCAAACCATCCCGTCGATATGGACTCTTGGGGAAGATCAGCCTGTTATCCCCGGGGTACCTTTTATCCGTTGAGCGACGGCGCTTCCACAAGCCACCGCCGGATCACTAGTCCCGACTTTCGTCCCTGCTCGACCCGTCGGTCTCACAGTCAAGCTCCCTTGTGCACTTACACTCAACACCTGATTACCAACCAGGCTGAGGGAACCTTTGGGCGCCTCCGTTACCCTTTAGGAGGCAACCGCCCCAGTTAAACTACCCATCAGACACTGTCCCTGATCCGGATCACGGACCCAGGTTAGACATCCAGCACGACCAGACTGGTATTTCAACGACGACTCCACACACACTGGCGTGCACGCTTCAAAGTCTCCCAGCTATCCTACACAAGCCGAACCGAACACCAATATCAAACTGTAGTAAAGGTCCCGGGGTCTTTCCGTCCTGCTGCGCGAAACGAGCATCTTTACTCGTAGTGCAATTTCACCGGGCCTATGGTTGAGACAGTCGAGAAGTCGTTACGCCATTCGTGCAGGTCGGAACTTACCCGACAAGGAATTTCGCTACCTTAGGATGGTTATAGTTACCACCGCCGTTTACTGGCGCTTAAGTTCTCAGCTTCGCCCCACCGAAATGGAGCTAACCGGTCCCCTTAACGTTCCAGCACCGGGCAGGCGTCAGTCCGTATACATCGCCTTACGGCTTCGCACGGACCTGTGTTTTTAGTAAACAGTCGCTTCTCGCTGGTCTCTGCGGCCACCCCCAGCTCACGGAGAAAATCCGATCACCAGACATGGCCCCCCTTCTCCCGAAGTTACGGGGGCATTTTGCCGAGTTCCTTAACCATAGTTCACCCGAACGCCTCGGTATTCTCTACCTGACCACCTGAGTCGGTTTAGGGTACGGGCCGCCATGAAACTCGCTAGAGGCTTTTCTCGACAGCATAGGATCATCCACTTCACCACAATCGGCTCGGCATCAGGTCTCAGCCATATGCAAGGCGGATTTACCTACCTCGCGCCTACACCCTTACCCCGGGACAACCACCGCCCGGGATGGACTACCTTCCTGCGTCACCCCATCACTCACCTACTAACCGCTCGGTTCAGCGGCTCCACCACTCCCCTCAACTCCGAAGAGATCAGGGCGGCTTCACGGCCTTAGCATCACGATGCTCGATGTTTGACGCTTCACAGCGGGTACCGGAATATCAACCGGTTATCCATCGACTACGCCTGTCGGCCTCGCCTTAGGTCCCGACTTACCCTGGGCAGATCAGCTTGACCCAGGAACCCTTAGTCAATCGGCGCACACGTTTCTCACGTGTGAATCGCTACTCATGCCTGCATTCTCACTCGTCAACCGTCCACGACTACCTTCCAGTGCCGCTTCACCCGGCAGACGACGCTCCCCTACCCATCACACCCGTTGGGCTATTATGTGAATGACACGACTTCGGCGGTACGCTTGAGCCCCGCTACATTGTCGGCGCGGAATCACTAGACCAGTGAGCTATTACGCACTCTTTCAAGGGTGGCTGCTTCTAAGCCAACCTCCTGGTTGTCTCTGCGACTCCACATCCTTTCCCACTTAGCGTACGCTTAGGGGCCTTAGTCGATGCTCTGGGCTGTTTCCCTCTCGACCATGGAGCTTATCCCCCACAGTCTCACTGCCGCGCTCTCACTTACCGGCATTCGGAGTTTGGCTAAGGTCAGTAACCCGGTAGGGCCCATCGCCTATCCAGTGCTCTACCTCCGGCAAGAAACACACGACGCTGCACCTAAATGCATTTCGGGGAGAACCAGCTATCACGGAGTTTGATTGGCCTTTCACCCCTAACCACAGGTCATCCCCCAGGTTTTCAACCCTGGTGGGTTCGGTCCTCCACGAAGTCTTACCTCCGCTTCAACCTGCCCATGGCTAGATCACTCCGCTTCGGGTCTTGAGCGTGCTACTCCACCGCCCTGTTAGGACTCGCTTTCGCTACGGCTACCCCACAACGGGTTAACCTCGCAACACACCGCAAACTCGCAGGCTCATTCTTCAAAAGGCACGCAGTCACGAGATACAGCAAGCTGCATCCGACGCTCCCACGGCTTGTAGGCACACGGTTTCAGGTACTATTTCACTCCCCTCCCGGGGTACTTTTCACCATTCCCTCACGGTACTATCCGCTATCGGTCACCAGGGAATATTTAGGCTTAGCGGGTGGTCCCGCCAGATTCACACGGGATTTCTCGGGCCCCGTGCTACTTGGGTGTCTCTCAAACGAGCCGCTAATGTTTCGACTACGGGGGTCTTACCCTCTACGCCGGACCTTTCGCATGTCCTTCGCCTACATCAACGGTTTCTCACTCGTCCCACGGCCGGCAGACCGTAGAAGAGAGATCCCACAACCCCGCATACGCAACCCCTGCCGGGTCTCACACGCATACGGTTTGGCCTCATCCGGTTTCGCTCGCCACTACTCCCGGAATCACGGTTGTTTTCTCTTCCTGCGGGTACTGAGATGTTTCACTTCCCCGCGTTCCCTCCACACTGCCTATGTGTTCAGCAGCGGGTGACAGCCCATGACGACTGCCGGGTTTCCCCATTCGGAAACCCCCGGATCAAAGCCTGGTTGACGACTCCCCGGGGACTATCGTGGCCTCCCACGTCCTTCATCGGTTCCTGGTGCCAAGGCATCCACCGTGCGCCCTTAAAAACTTGGCCACAGATGCTCGCGTCCACTGTGCAGTTCTCAAACAACGACCAACCACCCATCACCCCGGGACAACATCCCGAGTGCACTGGGGCCGGCAACCCGAAGACAGACCTTACGGCCATGCCCTCAGACACCCAACAGCGTGCCCGACACAGACTCACCCTCAGACCCACGTTCCACGCCGAAGCAGTACTAGTGATCCTCAGAACCATCCGTGCCGAGTAGTCAACGTTCCACCCATGAGCAACCAGTCGACATTCGCCGATGTACTGGCCTCTGCAGCCGAAACGGTGAGAATGTGCTCCTTAGAAAGGAGGTGATCCAGCCGCACCTTCCGGTACGGCTACCTTGTTACGACTTCGTCCCAATCGCCAGTCCCACCTTCGACAGCTCCCTCCCACAAGGGGTTGGGCCACCGGCTTCGGGTGTTACCGACTTTCGTGACGTGACGGGCGGTGTGTACAAGGCCCGGGAACGTATTCACCGCAGCAATGCTGATCTGCGATTACTAGCGACTCCGACTTCATGGGGTCGAGTTGCAGACCCCAATCCGAACTGAGACCGGCTTTTTGAGATTCGCTCCACCTCACGGTATCGCAGCTCATTGTACCGGCCATTGTAGCACGTGTGCAGCCCAAGACATAAGGGGCATGATGACTTGACGTCGTCCCCACCTTCCTCCGAGTTGACCCCGGCGGTCTCCCGTGAGTCCCCAGCACCACAAGGGCCTGCTGGCAACACGGGACAAGGGTTGCGCTCGTTGCGGGACTTAACCCAACATCTCACGACACGAGCTGACGACAGCCATGCACCACCTGTACACCGACCACAAGGGGGACCCTGTCTCCAGAGTTTTCCGGTGTATGTCAAGCCTTGGTAAGGTTCTTCGCGTTGCGTCGAATTAAGCCACATGCTCCGCCGCTTGTGCGGGCCCCCGTCAATTCCTTTGAGTTTTAGCCTTGCGGCCGTACTCCCCAGGCGGGGCACTTAATGCGTTAGCTGCGGCACGGACGACGTGGAATGTCGCCCACACCTAGTGCCCACCGTTTACGGCGTGGACTACCAGGGTATCTAATCCTGTTCGCTCCCCACGCTTTCGCTCCTCAGCGTCAGTATCGGCCCAGAGATCCGCCTTCGCCACCGGTGTTCCTCCTGATATCTGCGCATTTCACCGCTACACCAGGAATTCCGATCTCCCCTACCGAACTCTAGCCTGCCCGTATCGACTGCAGACCCGGGGTTAAGCCCCGGGCTTTCACAACCGACGTGACAAGCCGCCTACGAGCTCTTTACGCCCAATAATTCCGGACAACGCTTGCGCCCTACGTATTACCGCGGCTGCTGGCACGTAGTTAGCCGGCGCTTCTTCTGCAGGTACCGTCACTCTCGCTTCTTCCCTGCTGAAAGAGGTTTACAACCCGAAGGCCGTCATCCCTCACGCGGCGTCGCTGCATCAGGCTTTCGCCCATTGTGCAATATTCCCCACTGCTGCCTCCCGTAGGAGTCTGGGCCGTGTCTCAGTCCCAGTGTGGCCGGTCGCCCTCTCAGGCCGGCTACCCGTCGTCGCCTTGGTGAGCCACTACCTCACCAACAAGCTGATAGGCCGCGGGCTCATCCTGCACCGCCGGAGCTTTACAGTCTCCAAGATGCCTTGGAGACTCGTATCCGGTATTAGACCCCGTTTCCAGGGCTTGTCCCAGAGTGCAGGGCAGATTGCCCACGTGTTACTCACCCGTTCGCCACTAATCCCCACCGAAGTGGTTCATCGTTCGACTTGCATGTGTTAAGCACGCCGCCAGCGTTCGTCCTGAGCCAGGATCAAACTCTCCGTGAATGCTTCCCCGTAATTGGGGCGACACCACGAGAGCGGAACCAAGGGAAGGAATGTTCCCCCGGTTCACAGCGTCCTCGCTGTGTTTTCTTCAAAGGAACCTCGTCCCGACCATGGCGGCCGGAGACGGGGTATCAACATATCTGGCGTTGACTTTTGGCACGCTGTTGAGTTCTCAAGGAACGGACGCTTCCTTTGTACTCACCCTCTCGGGCTTTCCTCCGGGCGCTTCCCTTCGGTCTTGCGTTTCCGACTCTATCAGATCCTTTTCCGATCCGATTTCCTCGGTGCTTTCCAGGTTCCCGCTTCCGCGTTTCCCTTTCCGGCGGATCCGACTTTATCAGAGATTCTGAGTCGGATTTCCCGCCCCCTCCGGCAACCATGTGGAGCGCCTGAAGCGTCCTGGTTCCCGGCTGGGCGGAGCCGTAAACGTACTGGAGCGGGGCGCCCCGATGCAAATCGAGGCGCCCCGCTGCCTGTTCGGGCTCAGACCTCCACGACCACCGGGAGGATCATCGGCCTGCGCCGGTAGGTGTCGGAGACCCACTTGCCCAGCGTGCGGCGGATGAGCTGCTGCATCTGGTGGGAGTCGGCGACGCCCTCCTGGGCGGTCTTCTCCAGAGCCTGCGTGATCTTGGGCATGACCGCGCCGAAGGCGGAGTCGTCGATGCCCGAGCCGCGGGCCTGGACGTGCGGGCCCGCGGTGACCTTGCCGGTGGTGGAGTCGACCACCACGAAGACCGAGATGATGCCCTCGTCACCGAGGATCTTGCGGTCCTTCAGCGCGGGCTCACCCACGTCGCCGACCGAGAGGCCGTCGACGTACACGTAGCCGGCCTGGACCTTGCCGGAGATCTTGGCCTTGCCCCCGACGAGGTCGACGGTCACGCCGTCCTCGGCGATGACGATCCGGTCGTGCGGCACACCGGTCAGCGCGCCCAGTTCGGCGTTGGCGCGCAGATGGCGCCACTCGCCGTGCACCGGCATCAGGTTCCGGGGGCGGCAGATGTTGTAGAAGTACAGCAGCTCACCGGCCGAGGCGTGCCCCGAGACGTGCACCTTGGCGTTGCCCTTGTGCACGACGTGGGCGCCCCAGCGGGTCAGGCCGTTGATGACGCGGTAGACCGCGTTCTCGTTGCCGGGGATCAGGGAGGACGCCAGGATCACCGTGTCGCCCTCGACGATCCGGATCTGGTGGTCCCGGTTGGCCATGCGGGACAGGGCCGCCATCGGTTCGCCCTGGGAGCCGGTGCAGACGAGGACCACCTCGTGGTCGGGCAGGTCGTCCAGCGTGCGGACGTCCACGACCAGGCCCGGCGGGACCTTCAGATAGCCGAGGTCCCGGGCGATGCCCATGTTGCGGACCATGGAGCGCCCGACGAAGGCGACCCGGCGGCCGTACTCGTGGGCGGCGTCCAGGATCTGCTGGATGCGGTGGACGTGGCTGGCGAAGCTCGCCACGATGATCCGCTTGCCGGCGCCGGCGAAGACCTGGCGCAGCACTCCGGAGATGTCCCGTTCGTGCGGCGTGAAGCCGGGGACCTCGGCGTTCGTCGAGTCGGAGAGGAGGAGGTCGATGCCCTCCTGGCTCAGCCGGGCGAAGGCGTGCAGGTCGGTGAGGCGGTTGTCCAGCGGAAGCTGGTCCATCTTGAAGTCGCCGGTGTGGACCACCATGCCGGCCGGGGTGCGGATGGCGACGGCCAGCGCGTCCGGGATGGAGTGGTTGACCGCGACGAACTCGCAGTCGAAGGGGCCGATGCGCTCCCGGTTCCCCTCCGCGACCTCCAGCGTGTACGGCCGGATGCGGTGTTCCTGGAGCTTGGCCTCGATGAGCGCGAGGGTCAGCTTGGAGCCGATCAGGGGGATGTCCGGCTTCTCCCGCAGGAGATAGGGGACGCCGCCGATGTGGTCCTCGTGGCCGTGCGTGAGGACGATGCCCTCGATGTCGTCGAGGCGGTCCCGGATGGATGTGAAGTCCGGCAGGATCAGATCGATTCCGGGCTGCTCCTCCTCGGGGAAGAGCACTCCGCAGTCGACGATCAGCAGGCGTCCGCCGTACTCGAAGACCGTCATGTTGCGGCCGATCTCACCGAGACCGCCGAGCGGGGTGACGCGGAGGCCACCGTCGGCGAGCGGCGGGGGCGGCGCGAGTTCAGGATGCGGGTGACTCAAAAGACCCTCCTCACCACACGCGCCACGTACCGGTGGGCACGTGGCGCGCGTGACTTCGTGCTGAAGCAGTTGTCGTTGTGGACTGCGCAGGCACCGGTGGCCTGCGGTTTCTCGTGCGTGTTCAGTTGTGGTGCCCGGTTCCCGGATGTGGTTTCCGGGTGGATCCGGGCGGTGCGAGAGAACTCGCGAAGTCCTGTTGTCAGAGCTGTACCCCGCCGGCGGCAAGATCGATCTTGAGCTGCTCGGTCTCTTCGGACGTCAGCTCGACCATGGGCAGCCGCAGCGGCCCGCCGGGCAGGCCCTGGAGGGCGAGCGCGGCCTTGGTGGTCATGACGCCCTGGGTGCGGAACATGCCGGTGTAGACCGGCAGCAGCTTCTGGTGGATCTCGGTGGCCTTCTGGACGTCGCCGGAGGTGTACGCGTCGACGAGGGTGCGCAGCTCGGGGGTGACGAGGTGGCCGACGACCGAGACGAAGCCGACCGCGCCGACCGAGAGCAGCGGCAGGTTCAGCATGTCGTCGCCGGAGTACCAGGCGAGCCCGGAGCGGGCGATGGCCCAGCTCGCGCGGCCGAGGTCGCCCTTGGCGTCCTTGTTGGCGACGATCCTCGGGTGCTCGGCGAGGCGGACCAGGGTCTCCGTGTTGATGGGGACCCCGCTGCGGCCGGGGATGTCGTAGAGCATGACGGGCAGGCCGGTCGCGTCGGCGATCGCCGTGAAGTGCCGGTACAGGCCCTCCTGCGGGGGCTTGTTGTAGTACGGCGTGACGGTGAGCAGGCCGTGCGCGCCGGCCTGCTCGGCGGCGCGGGCCAGCTCGACGCTGTGGTGGGTGTCGTTGGTGCCGACGCCGGCCACGACGTGGGCGCGGTCTCCGACGGCGGCCACGACCGCGCGTACCAGCTCCGATTTCTCCGCATCGCTGGTGGTGGGGGACTCGCCGGTGGTGCCGTTGACGACCAGGCCGTCGTTGCCTGCGTCCACCAGGTGGGCGGCGAGCCGCTGCGCGCCGTCGAGGTCGAGTGCGCCGTCCGCCGTGAAGGGCGTGACCATGGCGGTGAGGACCCGCCCGAAGGGGGTCTGCGGAGTCGAGGTCGGAGCCATGGGTAACACGCTACTCGCTGCTCAGGCCGGGGTCTGCCCTCGGGGCGGGCGACAAGTCGTGACAAGAGTGGAGCCCGGCACTGCCTGCTCGGGGGTTCAAGCAGTGCCGGGTCCGTTCGATCAGGCTAGATAACTTCCATAAATGCCGCAATACGGACACTTCGCACGGTCGATCCGCACATCTGTGCCTGGCTGCGCCCCGGGGAAGGACGGGGGCGCGCGCCGCCGGTGCGGGCTACGGGGCCACCCGGCCGTTCGCGTTGAACGCGGCGTACGTCAGGGGCATGAGCTTCGCCCACTCGGCCTCCATCCGCTCGCCGACCATCTCGATCTCCCGCTGCGGGAAGGACGGCACCTTGGCCAGCTCGTGCTGGGTGCGCAGCCCCAGGAAGTGCATCAGCGAGCGAGCGTTGCAGGTGGCGTACATGGAGGAGAACAGCCCCACCGGCAGGACGGCCCGCGCGACCTCGCGGGCGACCCCGGCGGCCAGCATCTCCTGGTAGGAGGCGTACGCCTCGCGGTAGGTGTCCTCCATGACCCGGCCGACCAGTTCCTGCTGGGCCTGGGTGCCCTCGACGAACTCGTACTTGCCGGGCCGGCCCTGCTGGACCAGCTTGCGGGACTCGTCGGGGACGTAGAACACCGGCTGGAGCGTCCGGTAGCGACCGGATTCCTCGTTGTAGGACCATCCGACCCGGTGCCGCATGAACTCGCGGAAGACGAAGATCGGGGCGCTGACGAAGAAGGTCATCGAGTTGTGCTCGAAGGGGCTGCCGTGCCGGTCCCGCATCAGGTAGTTGATCAGGCCCCGGGAGCGCTCGGGGTCCTTGCCCAGTTCGTCGAGGGACTGCTCGCCGATGGTCGAGACGCGGGCAGCGAAGAGCACGTCCGCGTCCGAAGCGGTGTGCTTGACCAGCTCGACGGTGACATCGCTGCGGAAGCTGGGCTTCTGGTCGTCGGCGGGGGTGTCGGTCACGGCGCGGGGGGTCCTTCCTTGCACGGCTGTCGGGCGGCGCCCACTCTACGGGGGCCGTCCCACGGGTAACGGTTCGCCCACGCGCCCCATGAATTTTCCGGAAAAGGGCACCTTTCCGGTCACTCATGCGTCTGTATGAGTGAGACACGCCCGTTCGAGTCCGCGCGGGGCCGACCGACCCCCGAAGGGAGCCGTACCTCCATGTTCCGTCGACGCGAGCCCGTCCCGTTCGCCTTCGTCGCAGAGGCCGACCGGTTCCGCAGCAATGTCGCTCCCCCGCCCCGGCGGCGGGCGTCCGTCGCACAGCTGGCCGGCCGCTGGCTGCTGGGCCTGACCATCGTCGCGGGGCTCGTGGGCTCCCTGGTGCTCGGGATGCCCGCGCTGAAGACCACGGACTCCCCCACGCAGACCCAGCAGGCCTCCGACGGCCGCTGAGACCGCCGACCTCTCGGATCCCCTTCCCCTCCCGCGCCCAGCCACCCCCTTGGCCCCCCGCGGGTGGTGAGCGGCGACACGGCCGGATAGCCTCACCGGGCACAGCCCCAGCGTGGATTGAGTGAGGACCCGCCGTGCCCCTGCCCTTCCTGACGGCCGAACGCGCCTTCGACGCAGCGGACGATGTCGCGCTGCCGTTCGACGACCGTGAGCGCTGGCGGCGGCCCTACCGCCCCGGCCCCTGGCGGGTGGGGGTGGCCGCGCTGGTGCTGCTGATCGCCTCGTTCATCATGCTGTCGGCGGTGGTCATCGCGCTGACCGGCGCGCTGACCGGCGGCGCGGTCTGCCTGCTCGTGGGCGTCCTCGTCATCGCCGCGGCGCTGCGGCTGCTGCGCATGGGCGTGTGGGTGAGCGCGCGCGGACTGCGCCGGACCGGCTTCCTGGTCACCCGTACGATCCCGTGGGCCCAGGTCGTGAGCGTCCGTACCGCCCAGCAGCCGGTGCGCTGGCTCGGGCTGCCGCGGACGGTGCAGGGCCAGGCCCTGCTGCTGGTCCGCAGGGGACGCCCGCAGGAGTCCGTACCGCCGCTGCTGACCACGCACAACGCCGACTTCCTGAGCCGGATGCCGGCGTTCGACCGGGCGGCGGACACGCTGGAGGCGTGGGCGGACGAGTACCGGCAGCGCTGAGCCGGTACGCGTCGCCGGGCCGTTCCTCGTCCCGGTCTCAGGCCGCCTGGACGGGCTTGCCCCGGTGCAGGGCGATGGCGCGCTGCATCGCCTTGCGTGCCCGGGGGGTGTCGCGGGCGTCGTGGTAGGCGACGGCCAGGCGGAACCAGGTGCGCCAGTCGTCGGGGGCCGCTTCCGTCTCGGCCTTGCGCAGCGCGAAGACCTCGTCGGCCGAGTCACGGTCGATCCGTCCGCTGGGCGTGCGCCTGAGCTGGTCGACGGGCAGGCCGCCCTCGGCGTCGAGTTCGGCGGCGAGCTGGTTGGCCCGGCGGACGAACTCGGTGTTCTTCCACAGGAACCACAGACCGATCACCGGCAGGATCAGTACGGCGATCCCGAAGGTGACCGTCACGAGCGTGCCGGACTCGATGAGCAGGACGCCGCGGCTGCCGACCAGGACGAAGTAGAAGACCAGGACGGCGGCCGTGACGAGGTAGGTGATCTTCGCGCGCATGGGTCTGGGGCTCAGTTCAGGTCGAGGAAGTGCTCCAGGCCGAAGGTCAGGCCCGGAGTGGTCACCACGCGGCGCACGCCGAGCAGGATGCCCGGCATGAAGCTGCTGTGGTGGAGCGAGTCGTGGCGGACGGTGAGCGTCTCGCCCTCGCCGCCCAGCAGGACCTCCTGGTGGGCCAGGAGCCCGCGCAGCCGCACGGCGTGCACGGGGACACCGTCGACGTCCGCGCCGCGGGCGCCGTCCAGGGCGGTGGCCGTGGCGTCCGGCGCCGGGGCGGTGCCGGCCTCGGCGCGGGCCGCGGCGATGAGCTGGGCGGTGCGCGTGGCCGTGCCGCTGGGGGCGTCCACCTTGCCCGGGTGGTGCAGCTCGATGACCTCGACGGACTCGAAGTAGGGCGCCGCGATCTGGGCGAACTTCATGGTGAGCACGGCCCCGATGGAGAAGTTCGGGGCGATGAGCACACCGGTCTGCGGGGACCGGTCGAGCCGGCCGCGCAGCCGCGCGAGGCGGTCGTCGGTCCAGCCGGTGGTGCCGACGACGGCGTGGATGCCGTGGTCCACGCAGAAGTCGAGGTTGTCCATCACCGAGTCGGGGGTGGTCAGCTCGACGGCGACCTGGGCGCCGCACTCGGTGAGCGTCTCCAGCTTGTCCCCGCGGCCGAGGGCGGCGACCAGCTCCATGTCCTCGGCGGCCTCGACGGCCCGTACGGCCTCGGAGCCGATCCGGCCCCCGGCACCGAGGACCGCCACGCGCAGCTTGCTCATCTCTTGCTTCCTTTGACCGAAGGGGTGCGGCAACCGGGCGTCAGGCGACCGCGTCGTGCAGGCGGGCGGCCTGCTTGTCCTTGAGCGGGCCGATGACCGACAGGGACGGGCGCTGTCCCAGGATGTCGCGGGCGACCTCGCGGACCTCCTCGGGGGTGACCGCGGCCATCCTGGCCAGCATGTCGTCGACGGAGAGGTGCTCGCCCCAGCACAGCTCGCTCTTGCCGATGCGGTTCATCAGCGCGCCGGTGTCCTCCAGGCCGAGGACGGTGGAGCCCCGGAGCTGGCCGATGGCGCGGTCGATCTCGTCGTCGGACAGGCCGTGCTCGGCGACGTGGTCGAGCTCGTCGCGGCAGATGCGCAGCACGTCGTGCACCTGGCTGGGCCGGCAGCCGGCGTAGACGCCGAAGAGGCCGCAGTCGGCGAAGCCCGAGGTGTAGGAGTACACGCTGTAGGCCAGGCCGCGCTTCTCGCGGACCTCCTGGAAGAGGCGGGAGGACATGCCGCCGCCGAGGGCGGTGTTGAGGACGCCGAGGGCCCAGCGGCGCTCGTCGGTGCGGGCCAGGCCCGGCATGCCGAGCACCACGTGGGCCTGTTCCGTCTTCCTGTTCTGGAGTGCGACGCGGCCCGCGGTGCGCAGCGCGCGGCGGCCGTCGCGCGGGGCGATCGGCTCGGCCCCGGTGTTCGCGAGGGCGCCGGCCTTCTCGAAGGCGGCGCGGACCTGGCGTACGACCTTGGCGTGGTCGACGTTGCCGGCGCAGGCGACCACGAGGTGGGTCGGGTCGTAGTGCTTCTTGTAGAAGCGGCGGATGCGGTCGGCGGTGAGGGCGTTGACCGTGTCGACGGTGCCGAGGACCGGGCGGCCCAGCGGGTTGTCGCCGAACATGGTGTGCGCGAACAGGTCGTGCACGCAGTCGCCGGGGTCGTCCTCGGTCATGGCGATCTCTTCGAGGATGGCGCCGCGTTCGACGTCGACGTCCTCCTCGCGGATCAGCGAACCGGTGAGCATGTCGCAGACCACGTCGATGGCGAGCGGCAGGTCGGTGTCGAGCACGCGTGCGTAGTAGCACGTGTACTCCTTCGCCGTGAACGCGTTCATCTCGCCGCCGACGGCGTCGAGGGCGGCGGAGATGTCCAGGGCGGAGCGGCGGCCGGTGCCCTTGAAGAGCAGGTGCTCCAGGTAGTGGGTGGCGCCGTTCAGCGAGGGGGTCTCGTCGCGCGAGCCGACGTGCGCCCAGATGCCGAAGGTGGCCGAGCGCACGGAGGGCAGGGTCTCGGTGACGACGCGCAGGCCGCCGGGGAGGGTGGTCCTGCGGACGGTGCCGATGCCGGCGGTGCCCTTGATCAGGGTTTGGGTACGGGCGACGGCCCGCGCCTCCGAGGAGGTGCGGGCCGTCGCCTTGAAGCCACGGGACGTCACTTGGCGGCGTCGTCCTTCTGCTCCGAGCCCGCGGCGGAGCCGCTGTCGGACGCGGTCTCTTCGCCCTCGATCACGGGGATCAGGGAGAGCTTGCCGCGGGAGTCGATCTCGGCGATCTCGACCTGGACCTTCTGGCCCACGCCGAGGACGTCCTCGACGTTCTCCACGCGCTTGCCGCCGGCCAGCTTGCGGATCTGCGAGATGTGCAGCAGTCCGTCCTTGCCGGGCATCAGCGAGACGAAGGCGCCGAAGGTGGTCGTCTTCACGACCGTGCCCAGGTAGCGCTCGCCGACCTCGGGCATCGTCGGGTTGGCGATGCTGTTGATCGTGGTGCGGGCGGCCTCGGCGGCCGGGCCGTCGGCGGCACCGATGTAGATGGTGCCGTCGTCCTCGATGGTGATCTCGGCGCCGGTGTCCTCCTGGATCTGGTTGATCATCTTGCCCTTGGGGCCGATGACCTCACCGATCTTGTCGACCGGGATCTTCACGGTGATGATCCGCGGCGCGTTGGGGGACATCTCGTCCGGCGTGTCGATCGCTTCCATCATCACGTCGAGGATGTGGAGGCGCGCGTCACGGGCCTGCTTGAGGGCGGCGGCCAGGACGGAGGCCGGGATGCCGTCCAGCTTGGTGTCGAGCTGGAGGGCGGTGACGAACTCCTTGGTGCCGGCGACCTTGAAGTCCATGTCGCCGAAGGCGTCCTCCGCACCGAGGATGTCGGTGAGGGTGACGTAGTGCGTCTCGCCCTCGATCTCCTGGGAGATCAGGCCCATGGCGATGCCGGCGACCGGGGCCTTGAGGGGCACACCGGCGTTCAGCAGGGACATGGTGGAGGCGCAGACCGAGCCCATGGACGTCGAGCCGTTGGAGCCGAGGGCCTCGGACACCTGGCGGATCGCGTAGGGGAACTCCTCGCGGGTGGGCAGCACCGGCACGAGCGCGCGCTCGGCGAGGGCGCCGTGGCCGATCTCGCGGCGCTTGGGCGAGCCCACGCGGCCGGTCTCACCGGTGGAGTACGGCGGGAAGTTGTAATTGTGCATGTAGCGCTTGCGGGTCACCGGGGAGAGGGTGTCCAGCTGCTGCTCCATGCGGAGCATGTTGAGGGTGGTGACGCCCAGGATCTGGGTCTCGCCACGCTCGAACAGCGCGGAGCCGTGCACCCGCGGGATGGCCTCGACCTCGGCGGCCAGCGTACGGATGTCCGTGACGCCGCGGCCGTCGATACGCTTCTTCTCCTTGATGACGCGCTCGCGGACCAGGGTCTTGGTCAGCGAGCGGTACGCGGCGGAGATCTCCTTCTCGCGGCCCTCGAACTCGGGCAGCAGCTTCTCGGCGGCCAGGCCCTTGACGCGGTCCAGCTCGGCCTCGCGCTCCTGCTTGCCGGCGATGGTGAGCGCCTGGGCCAGCTCGGGGCGGACCGCGGCGGTCAGCGCCTCCAGGACGTCGTCCTGGTAGTCGAGGAAGATCGGGAACTCGCCGGTCGGCTTGGCGGCCTTGGCGGCGAGGTCGGACTGGGCCTTGCACAGCACCTTGATGAAGGGCTTCGCGGCGTCCAGACCGGCGGCGACGACCTCCTCGGTGGGGGCCTCGGAGCCGCCCTTGACCAGCTGGATGGTCTTCTCGGTGGCCTCGGCCTCGACCATCATGATCGCGACGTCGCCGTCCTCCAGGACACGGCCGGCGACGACCATGTCGAAGACGGCGTCCTCCAGCTCGGTGTGGGTCGGGAACGCGACCCACTGGCCGTTGATCAGCGCGACGCGGACGCCGCCGATCGGGCCGGAGAAGGGCAGACCGGCCAGCTGCGTGGACGCGGAGGCGGCGTTGATCGCCACGACGTCGTACAGGTGGTCGGGGTTGAGCGCCATGACGGTGCAGACGACCTGGATCTCGTTGCGCAGGCCCTTGCGGAAGGACGGGCGCAGCGGGCGGTCGATCAGGCGGCAGGTGAGGATCGCGTCCTCGGAGGGGCCGGCCCTCCCGGCGGAAGAAGCTGCCGGGGATCTTGCCGGCCGCGTACATCCGCTCCTCGACGTCCACCGTGAGGGGGAAGAAGTCGAGCTGGTCCTTGGGGTTCTTCGAGGCGGTGGTGGCCGACAGCACCATGGTGTCGTCGTCCAGGTACGCCACGGCGGAACCGGCGGCCTGCTTGGCCAGGCGGCCCGTCTCGAAGCGGATGGTGCGGGTGCCGAAGGAACCGTTGTCGATGACGGCTTCGGCGTAGTGGGTCTCGTTCTCCACCAGCGTTTTCTCCGTTTACTTGTCGTCTTTCGTCCCACTCCGCCCGTGTGGCGGGGGGGACGGTGGCGGAGAAGCGCTCCGTCTGGTGCGGGCCGGTCTTCGATCGAAGCTCCCGGGGCTCGTACGCCCGGAGGCCACTACCGAGGACCGGCGGCGGCGGGATGCGCTCCTCCTCATTGCGTGTTTCGTACTGTCTGGTACGCACCGTCTCGTGCTGGTACGTACCGTCTGTGCCGCGGTCCGTGTGCTGCGGCCCGCGCGTCGTGCTACCACACTACAAAGCGTGAGTGACACTCCGCACGTTTCCGCACGTACGGCAAAGGGAGCGGTCCCCGATCCTCACCGGGAACCGCTCCCTTCACGGCGTCCTACTTGGCGCCCGCCGCACCGCGGCGGATGCCGAGGCGGTCGACCAGCGCACGGAAGCGCTGGATGTCCTTCTTCGCCAGGTACTGCAGCAGCCGGCGGCGCTGACCGACCAGGATCAGCAGGCCACGACGGGAGTGGTGGTCGTGCTTGTGGGTCTTGAGGTGCTCGGTCAGGTCGGAGATCCGACGGGACAGCAGAGCGACCTGGACCTCGGGGGAGCCGGTGTCGCCCTCCTTGGTACCGAACTCGGAGATGATCTGCTTCTTCGTGGCGGCGTCGAGCGACACGCGTACTCCTCATGGTCTGTGAGCGGCCACCGAGTGCCCCAGGTCTGTGTCTCCGGGGAGCTTCCGTTACTCGGGAGGCGGGGTCCGCTGGGCGCGGTCTCCAGGGCCTGTGCAGGGATGCCTGCGGCGGCGCCGGGGGTGCGTACACAAACGGCCGTCACTCAGGTTACCAGGCGGCGGAGGCCGTCCCTCCCCGGGTTCGCGGAGCGTCCCGCGGCACGCGCCCGCGGCCACTAGGGTGGGTCGCTGGCACCGTAGGGCTACGTCGGAAGGGGTCGCCGCGAGATGGCGGAGACGGCAGCGGAGATCAAGGCACGCAAGGAGCGCGAGCGCGACGAACTGTACGCGCTCGACATCTCGGGCGTGGAGTGGCACTGCGCACCGGGTACGGAGGAGCACGAGGAGCGCGTGGAGATCGCCTATCTTCCCGACGGCGCGGTGGCCATGCGGTCCTCCCTCGACCACGGCACCGTGCTGCGCTACACGGAGGCGGAGTGGCGGGCGTTCGTGCTGGGTGCCCGGGACGGCGAGTTCGACCTGGAGCCGACCGAGCGCAACGGCGGCCTCGACGCGCAGTGAGGGGCCCTCGCGCACCCCGTGCGGGTGACGGGCGGTGAACGGCTGACGGGCGGCACGCGTGCGCGTGCCGCCCGTCAGCCGTTCACCGCCCGCGGGGGCACCGCCTCGGTGCCCGGAGCCGCGGTGCCCGGGGCCGTGTCCGTCAGTCCGGGGCGCCCGCGCTGCCGATGCCGACGACGGCCGTCACCGGGTACTTCGGGTGCTTCTCGTCGGCGGTCAGCTCGCGCTGGGCGAAGTAGACCCGGCCCTGCCCCACGAGGATGTCCGACCGCTCGATGTCGGCGAGACCGCCGTCCTCGTCGGGGAGGCCGAAGTACAGGAACGGCGTCTCCTTGCCGGTGGCCGGGTTCCAGCGGATCACCGAGGAGGGCTCGATCGTGGAGTAGCTGCGCCGGAAGACCAGCAGGTCGTCCCCGCTCATCTGGAGCGGGGTCATCGGCTGCGCGATACGCGCGTCCAGCTTGCGGCCCGCCTTGCCGGTGCGGACGTCGAAGGCCACGATCCAGTTGGCCGCCTGGCGCAGTTCGGTGGTCTCCTTGCTGACGACGTACAGGTGGTCGCGCCCCACGACGACGCCGTCGCAGTACTCCACCTTGCCGAAGTAGCCCGCGCCGAAATCGCGTTCGCCGCACTTGGGTTCGTAGCCGGTCATGGAGACGGTGGCCAGGCGCCTGCCGGTGCCGTCGAGGGTGATCAGGTCGGTCACCGAGGTGTCGCCGGCCGCGACCGCGAGCACCGCCGGGTCGGACGAGGGCAGGAAGACGTCCTCGATCCCGCCGGCCACCTTGTACGTCCACAGGGGCTTGCCGGTGCGCGGCTCCAGCTTCTCGACCCGGTAGGTGGGCTCGGAGGACTCGCGGCCGCACTTCTCCAGGACGAGCAGTGCCCGCCCGCCGGCGAAGCCGCTGTCCTCGCAGGCGGAGACGGTCGTGCTGTTCCAGAGCTGCTTGCCGTTCTTCATGTCGTAGGCCACCGAACCCTGGCCCCAGGCGACGGCCACCACGCCCTTGGTCATGGTCAGGTTGGTGTTGGTGACGAAGGCCCTGTCGGCCGAGGGCATCGTCGCCTGCCACAGCTTCTTGCCGGTGTTCACGTCGAAGAACACCACCTGGTCGCAGACGCCCGACTTCTCGGAGGAGTCGGACCGCACGGGCTGGACGACGACCGCCGTGCGTCCGTCGGCGGTGATGTGCTTGCTGGTGGCGCACAGGGGGCCGCCGAGCTTGAGGGTCCACGCCTTCTCGTCGCCCGTGGCGGCGGTGGTCAGGCCCTCGATCCGGTTGCCTATGCCCTTGGCGAGCACCTTCTCGGTGGCCCAGGTGCCCGGCGCGTACCGGGGGTCGCCCTTGACGGTCTTGGCGAGGTCCCCCTCCCGGTACTCGACCAGCAGCTTGCCCTCGGGGGTGGCCGGGGTCTTCTCCGTCAGTTCGCGGATGTCGTCGGGGCTCTGCGGCGCGGCCGACGGACGGGGGGCGGCCGCGGGCCTGTCGTCCCCCGCGGACGACAGGATCCAGCCGCCCACACCGACGGCGGCGGCCACCACGACGGCCAGTCCGCCCAGCATGCGTATGCGGCGGCGTCTGCGGGTGCGGTCCGCGGTGAGCGCGGACTGGGTGTAGGGAGAGGGGGGCGGGCCGAAGCTCACGCGAGGGAATCCCTTCGTGCGGGTCGTCACCCGGGGCCGTCGTACGCCGGACGGGCGTCGCAGGCGGGCCGGGCAGGGGTCTGCGGTGCGGCACGCGCGCGTGCCGCACCGCCGTGCGGTCGTGCGGTCGTGCGGTCGTGCGGTCGTGCGGTCGGGTCAGCCGGTCATCGAGCGCGCGGCGGTGTACACACCGAGCACGGCGAGGGCCAGCGGTACCAGGGTCAGCAGGACGAAGCCCTCGGCGATCTCCATGAAGCGGCCCCAGAAGGGGCTGAGTCCGCCGCGCGGGACGATCAGGCCGATCGCGGTGACCAGGAGGGCTCCCGCGGCGACGGCGGCGGTGAGCCAGAGGGTGCGCAGGTCGAGGGCGCCGCGGTCGCCGTGCAGCGCGAAGTCGCGCAGGGCCTCGGCGGGCGGGTGCAGGGCGAGGCCGAGCAGCAGCAGGGCGACGGCGGCCAGGCCCGCGACCAGGACGCAGGACACCTGGGAGGTGTAGCGGAACAGCCGTGCGCGCAGCAGCATGGCCAGGCCCGTCGCCAGGGCGAGGAGTTGGGCCCACACGTCGTCGGAGAAGCCCAGGACCGCGGCGGAGGCGACCACGACCGCCGCGGTGCCGCCGACCAGTCCGAGCAGCATCTCGTGGCCGCGCCGGGCCTGGGCCGCGATGTGCTCGGCGTCGAGCGGACCGGTGTCCGGGCCGTCCGAGCCGTGCGCGGGGCCGGGGCCGAAGTCGTCCTGCGCGGCCGAACGCGGCGAGGCGTAGCCGATCGGCAGCCGGGCGAAGCGGCTGGAGAGCCCCGGCAGGAAGGCGACCAGGCCGACGGCGACGGGGGCGCAGCCGGCGGCGGTCGCGGTGGCCGAGGCGTCGGCGAGGACGGCGGCGAAGGTGGCCAGGGTGCCGGCCAGTGCCGCGCAGGCGGCGGCGACGAAGGGCGCGTCCCCGCCGGGGGTGAGGGCGACCAGGGTCACGGCGGCGACCAGGACGGTCGCGCAGCCCAGCAGGAACTGGAGCTTGCCGGGGCCCTGTCCGGCGGCGGGTCCGACGATGCCCGAGCCCGCGATCAGCAGCAGCGGCAGGGCGCCGAGGCCCAGGCAGGCCGCTGCGGCCCGGTCGGCGTACACGCGGGCGCGTACGCCGGCGAAGGCGGTCAGCAGCACGCCGAGGGCGCCGGCGACGACGCCGGGCAGCCCGTGCATGTCGTGGCGCACCGGGTCGGCGTACCAGAGGACGAATCCGCACAGCAGCAACAGCAGCGCGCCCGCGGCCAGTCCGGCGGCCCGCAGCAGGTCGTCGCTCCACAGGTGCCGGTCGCGCACGACGGCGGAGGCGACGGCGTCCGAGACGTCGTCGTGGACCGCGGGCGGCAGGGACTCGGCGAACGGCCTGAGGCCGAGCACCTCTCCGTCCAGGACCCGTTCGTCCGCCAGGGTGCGGGCGCCGTCGAGGACACGGCCGTCGCGGCGCACCAGGTGGTATCCGGTGGGGGCGCCCACGGGCTGGGTCTGACCGGTCAGGCGCAGGATCTCCGGGTAGATGTCGGCGACGGCGATGTCCTCCGGGAGGGCCACGTCGATCCGGCTGTCGGGTGCCACGACGGTGACTCGGCAGAATCCCGTCGCCGCGGACGTACTCACCTTCACTGACCCCCTGTTCGCGGATGCGCACGCTGCGGGCGTCACCCTACCGGCACGCTCCGTCGGCACCGGCCAGTAGGATCGGCGCAAAGCGAAGGGCGACCGTCGCCACGGGGGTGCCGGTGAGCGGCCGTTCGTCCGTATCGAGGGATTGATGCTCCGGTGAGCCAGATCGTCATCAAGCGCCCACCACGCACGCTACCGCCCGAAGTGCCCTCGGATGACCTGCAATTGGAGACTCCTCCCGAGCTGCCGCGCGGTCAGCAGGAGGGCATGCTGATGCAGGTCCTGCCGACGCTCGGCATGGGCTCGTCGGTGGTGTTCTACTTCGCGTCGCCCAACGCCCATCCGTTCATGCGGATCATGGGTGTGGTGATGCTGGTGTCGACCGCGGCGATGGTGGTCTCGCAGATCGTCCGGCACCGTCGCGGTACGCAAGGGCAAATGGCCGATGTGCGCCGCGACTACCTCCGCTATCTGGCCCAGACCCGGCGCGCGGTGCGCCGGACGGCGCTGCGCCAGCGGGACGCGCAGCTGTATCTGCACCCGGCGCCGGAGCAGTTGTGGTCGGTGGTCGCCGAGGGCAGCCGGGTGTGGGAACGCCGTTCCGGGGACGACGACTTCGGGCAGGTGCGCATCGGTCTCGGCCCGCAGCGGCTGGCCACTCCCCTGGTGGCGCCGCACACCGCGCCGGTGGACGAACTGGAGCCGCTGTGCGCGGGCGCGATGCAGCGGTTCCTCGCGGTGCACGGCCAGTTGGACGGGCTGCCGGTGGCGCTGTCGCTGCGCGCCTTCTACCACGTGACCGTGTCCGGCGAGCCGGAGCGCGCGCAGGCGGCGGCCCGCGCGCTGGTGGCCCAGGCGGTCACCCTGCACTCCCCCGACGACCTGGTGGTCGCCGTGGTGACGTCACCGGGCGCCCTTCCCCGCTGGGACTGGACGAAGTGGCTGCCGCACTGCCAGGTGGCGGGCCAGTTCGACGGCGCGGGCACACGCCGGCTGTTCGGCGACGACCTGGGCGAACTGGAGCGGTTGCTGGCGGGCACCCTGGAGGGACGTCCGCGTTTCTCCCGGGACGGCCGGCCGCTGCTGGACCGGCCGCACGTGCTGGTCGTGTTGGACGGCGGCATGGTCCCGCCCGCCTCGGCGTTCGCCGCCGTGGAGGGGATGCAGGGGGTGACGGTCGTCGAGGTCGTCCCCGGTGAGCTGGACCAGCCGCGCGGCGATCTGTCGGTGGTCGTGCGCCCGGAGCGGCTGTTGCTCGACTCCGGCGGCGGTGTCGCCTACGAGGGCGTACCGGACGGGCTGTCGCTGCCCGCCGCCGAGGCCCTGGCCCGGCAGCTCGCCCCGCTGCGCATGGGCGGCCAGGACGACGACGAACCCCTGCTGGCCAACCTGGACTTCACCGAGCTGCTGGGGCTCGGCGACGCCTCCTCGGTGGACGTCGCCCGCACCTGGCGGCCGCGTTCGACACCGGAGCGGCTGCGGGTGCCGATCGGTGTCGGCGAGGACGGCCGGCCGGTGATGCTGGACCTCAAGGAGGCCGCGCAGGAGGGCATGGGACCGCACGGCCTGTGCGTGGGCGCGACCGGCTCCGGCAAGTCGGAGCTGCTGCGCACCCTGGTGCTGGGCCTGGCGGTCACGCATTCCTCGGAGACGCTCAACTTCGTCCTCGCCGACTTCAAGGGCGGCGCGACCTTCGCCGGCATGTCGCAGATGCCGCACGTCGCCGCCGTGATCACCAACCTCGCGGACGACCTGACTCTGGTCGACCGCATGGGCGACGCGATACGGGGCGAGCTGCAGCGGCGCCAGGAGCTGCTGCGCTCGGCCGGCAACTACGCCAACATCCACGACTACGAGAAGGCGCGTGCCGCGGGCGCCCCGCTGGAGCCGCTGGCCTCGCTCGTGCTCGTCATCGACGAGTTCAGCGAACTGCTCACGGCCAAGCCGGACTTCATCGACATGTTCATCCAGATCGGCCGGATCGGCCGCTCGCTGGGGGTGCATCTGCTGCTCGCCTCGCAGCGGCTGGAGGAGGGCCGGCTGCGCGGTCTGGACACCTATCTCTCGTACCGGATCGGTCTGCGGACGTTCTCCGCCGCCGAGTCCCGTACGGCGCTGGGGGTGCCGGACGCGTACCACCTGCCGTCCGTCCCCGGCTCCGGGTACCTGAAGTTCGGCACGGACGAGATGGTGCGCTTCAAGGCCGCCTATGTGTCGGGCGCGTACCGCGCGGGCGGGCCGGACGTCGCCCGCGACAGCAGGCCGGCCGAGCGCCGTCCCGCGCTGTTCACCGCGCAGGCCGTGCCCGTGGCCGCCCCGGCGCCCGGACCGGCGCGTCCGTCACCGGCGGCCCGCCCCGACGACGACGCGCTGGCTGACACGGTCCTGGACGTGATCGTGCAGCGGCTGGAGGGCCAGGGGGTGCCCGCGCACCAGGTGTGGCTGCCGCCGCTGGACCGCGCGCCGACGCTGGACCAGTTGCTGCCCGGTCTCGCCGTGTCCGCCGAACGCGGCTTCCGGGCGGCGGAGTCCGCGCGTCCTGGCGCCCTCACCGTCCCGCTCGGTCTGATCGACAAGCCGTTCGAGCAGAAGCGCGAGGTGCTGTACCGGGACTTCTCCCGCGCGGCCGGGCACATGATGGTCGTCGGCGGTCCGCAGTCGGGCAAGTCGACGGTCCTGCGGACCCTGGTCACCTCGTTCGCGCTCACCCACACACCGCACGAAGTGCAGTTCTACTGCCTGGACTTCGGTGGCGGCGGCCTGATGGCGCTCAGCGACCTGCCACATGTGGGCGGGGTCGCCTCGCGCCTGGACCCGGAGCGGGTGCGCCGTACGGTCGCGGAGGTCGCCGGCGTCCTGAACCGGCGCGAGCAGTTCTTCCGGACGCACGGCATCGACTCCATCGGCACGTACCGCAGGCGGCGCGCGGCGGGCGAACTGCCCGGCGAGCCCTGGGGCGACGTCTTCCTGGTCGTCGACGGCTGGGGCAACTTCAAGTCGGAGTACGAGGGCCTGGAGGCCGTCGTCCACGACATCGCGGGACGGGGCCTGGGCCACGGCGTGCACGTGGTGGTGACGGCGTCGCGCTACATGGAGGTGCGGGCGGCCCTGAAGGACCAGATCCTCGGCCGGCTCGAACTGTGCCTCGGCGACGCGATGGACTCCGAGTTCGACCGCAAGGTGGCCGCCAACGTGCCGGCGGGTGTGCCGGGCCGCGGCCAGGTGCCCGAGAAGCTGCACTTCATGGCGGCCCTGCCGCGGATCGACTCCTCGTCCGCGCCGGACGACCTGGCGGACGCGACGGCGCGGCTCGTCCGGTCCGTGCGGGACGGCTGGCAGGGTCCCGCGGCCCCGGCGGTCCGGCTGCTGCCCCGCAGGTTCCCGGCCGACCAGTTGCCCAAGGGCTTCGAGTTCCCGCAGCACGGCATCGCGATCGGCATCGACGAGGAGAACCTGGAGCCGGTCTTCGTCGATCTCGACACCGACCCGTTCTTCCTGGTCTTCGGCGAGAGCGAGTCCGGCAGGACGAACCTGCTGCGGCTGATCGCCCGGCAGATCAGCGAGCGCTACACGCCCGCCGAGGCCCGCATCGTCGTCGGCGACTACCGGCGCACCATGCTGGAGGCGGTGCCCGAGTCGCATCTGCTCGAGTACGCGCCCATGGCGTCGGCGATGCAGGTCCACATGGACGCGGTGCGCCAGTTCATGGAGATGCGGGCGCCGAAGCCGGACATCACCCCGCAGGAGCTGCGCGACCGCAGCTGGTGGAGCGGCCCGCAGCTGTTCGTCATCGTCGACGACTACGAGCTGGTGGCCACCAACGCCGGCAATCCGCTTGCCCAGTTGGTGGAGCACCTGCCCTTCGCGCGGGACGTGGGCGTCAAGTTCGTCGTGGCGCGCAGCGCGGCCGGTGCCTCGCGGGCCATGTACGAGCCCTTCATGCAGCGCGTGAAGGAGCTGGGCGCCCAGGGCCTGGTCCTTTCGGGCGACCCGAGCGAGGGCGACATCCTCGGCACCGTCCGGGCCCGTCCGATGCCGCCGGGCCGCGGTGTGTTCGTGTCCCGCAAGCGCGGGTCGTCGCTCATGCAGGTGGGCCTGCTCACGCAACGCCACTAGGGTTTTCGCGAAGACCTAGAGTGACAGGCCGGGTTACACGCTCCGTTCGGCCGAGCGGAGCTCACGGGGAGACAACGGGGAGGCGGCTGAGGTGAGTTCGCACGGGGGCGGCAGGCCGGACGGGGCGCGTCACGCACCGGACACCGGGGCGTCGTTCGACAGCCTCGCGGGGGTGAACCCGCAGCTGGCGCTGTACATCCAGCACAGCGCCATGAAGAAGTTCAAGCAGCGCGTGGACGAGCTGCTCACGGAGCTGGACACGTCCGAGGCCGCGCCCGGCAAGGTCGGCCAGGACCGCCTGACCCGCGCCCAGCTGGGCTCCGCCGACTTCAAGGAGGCGCAGTTCCTCTACGACTCCTACGCGGCCGTCCACGACGAGCTGGAGAACCTCTCGAAGGCCCTCAGCGCCCAGATCGAGGGCATGGGCCTCGCGGTCCACGCCTCACGCGTGGGCTACGCGGACCTCGACGAGGACATCAAGGCGCGGATGCGGGCGGTCAACGCGGAGACGGAGAGGTATTACGTGGTGGGGCGGGATCCGTACGTGAGCCGGCGTACCGATGACCCGGCGTCTGCCGCGCCGGCCGGCAGCGGTGACGAGGAGGGTCTGTGATGACCGGACGGCCCGAGCGCCGCGAGCCGACACCGGTGCGCACGGACTTCGAGTCGATGACGCACGAGCAGCTGGCGACCTTGCTGGACTCGGCGACCACCGCCGGCGCGTCCCACCTCGCCGCCCGGCTCTCCAAGGCGGCGTCCACCATCACCAAGATCGGCTCCGATCTCATGGACCACGTCAAGTCCCTGGAGTGGCAGGGCGAGGGGGGCGACGCGTTCCGCGACTGGGGTGGTCAGACGGCGAGTTCGACGCTCCGTCTGGGCCAGTACGCGGAGGTGGCGTCCCGCTGGATGGGCACCGTGTCCCAGGCCATCGCCGAGGCCAAGGCCGCCATGCCCGACACCTCGGAGACGGCACGCGCCAAGACGGACCTCGCCGACGCCCACAAGACCATCACCGCACTCCAGCAGCCCGGTGTCCACAACGACCCCGACGCCCAGCAGGCCGCCCGCACCGCCCGCTCGGACGCCACGGCCGCCCAGCACCGCATCGACGCGGCACGCCACGAGGCCATTCAGCAGCTGCGGAAACTGGCGCAGACGTACGAGTACTCGGCCCAGCAGGTGAACGGCGTGCAGCCGCCTACGTTTCCGCCGCCGGCCGAGAACACCGGTTCACCTGACTGGTGGCGCGGCGACAAGACCCATGCGTCGGGCAGTTCCGAGCAGACAGGCGCCGCACTGCCAGCAAGCCACCACGTAGCCCGAAGCGGTGCGGCGGGGCCTCACCCGATGACACCCGTGGGCTCATCGGCCGTCACTGGTCAATCGCCTTCCGGTCCGGAGAAGCACCTGGGACAACAGCACCAGCCGGTCTCCCTGGACATCGACGGGCTGGACACACTTCCTCGGCAGACCCAGCCTCCCGCTCCCCCGGCCACCGCAGAAACGAACGTCCCGCATCAGGGCCCGCCGATCACAGCTACGCCGCCTCCGTTGCCGCCCGCCTTCACAGGTGGCGGGCGCGGTCCCGCTCCGGTTCCTCCCTCACGCGCCTCCACCCCCGGCCGATCACCGCAGGGCCCCTTCGTCAGCAGGCCGGCCGGGAACACCCCTCGGACACCGCAGGGGCCCGGCATCGTCGGAGGCCGTCCTGTGCCGGAGGCCGGTCGCTCTGCGAGCAGGCTTCCCCAAGGAACCGTCATCGGCAGGGAGAACACTCAGGGGCGCGTCCCCATGGGCCGAGGCATTTCCCCGGGCGTCCCTGCCGACGGGAGCGGCCGTTCCGGCACAGGCTCAGTGGGTGGCCGGCGCCTCGCCTCGGAGACCGGAGGCCTGATCGGTAACCGCCCCGGCCAGCCGGTACGCGGCAGTGGGCGACCCTTCACCGCCGGTGGGTCCGGACTGGTCCGTCCGTCGGCGAATGCCTCGGAAGCAGCCCGAGGCTCCGCGGTGGGTGGCACCACGTCAGGCAGCCGTTCCTCGAAGCCCCGCAAGGAGCAGCAGCCGAACGGTCGACGTCCGGACTACCTGGCCGAGGACGAGGAAACCTGGACGCGGGACAGGCAGCGCCCCCTTCCGCCAGTGATCGACTGACCCGGGCCGCCGACTCCAGGAAGACATATGCGTACCAGAGGCAAGCAGACACAGTGGCGCGTGCCGACAGCATCAGTTGTCCTCGGCCTGCTCCTCGTGGCCATCGCTGCCGCACCGGCTCAAGCAGCTTCGGTCCGGGCACGCCAGTGGCACCTCGACGCGATGCACGCCGAGGAGATGTGGAGGACAAGCACCGGCCGGGGCATCACGGTCGCCGTGATCGACTCGGGTGTCGACGACTCTTTGGCCGATCTCAAGGGCCAGGTGCTGCCAGGCAAGGACTTCTCGTCGCAGCGCGGCGACGAGCACACGGACATCGGCGCCCATGGCACCGACATGGCCGCACTCATCGCGGCAGCAGGCGCGCGGGGTTCCCTGAACGGCTCCTACGGGCTCGCACCCGGTGCCAAGATCCTGCCCATCCGGATGCGCTACGCGACGGAGGACTACGGACAGGGCGACAGCAGAGCGGTGTTCTCCCACACCCTCAGTCAGGCGATCCGCTACGCCGCGGACAGTCCCGCTCAGGTCATCAACATGTCATTGGGCGCTTCGAACTCTCGCGGTGAGCACGATGTGGGGACTCCTGAGCTGGAGTCAGCGGTCAAGTACGCCATCGGCAAGGGGAAACTGCTCTTCGCGGCCGTCGGGAACAGCGGGGACAAGGCCAACCTGCCCGAATACCCGGCTTCCGCACCCGGTGTCGTCGGAGTCGGCGCGATCACGGAGAAGATCAGACGGGCGCCGTTCTCCCAGCACGGCGCGGAAGTCGACATGACCGCCCCCGGCGTGGACATGTACCGCGCTTGTCTCGACGGAACCGAGATCTGCAAGGGCCAGGGCACCAGCGACGCCACCGCCATCGCCTCGGCCTCCGCCGCCCTCATCTGGGCCGCGCACCCCGACTGGACGAACAACCAGGTGCTGCGCGTCCTCATCAACACCATGAAGGGCAACGAGAAGAGCTGGACCCGTAACGACGACTTCGGCTACGGCATCGTCCGCCCACGCGCCGCCCTCGAGAACCCAGGCGATCCGGGTCCCCCTGACGAATACCCGCTCCCCGACCTCGCCGCCGCGGCATCGCACGCTCCTTCCCCGAAGCCGACCGAGTCCCCGGACGCGTCAGGCACCGACCAGGCTCACACATCTCCCCAGGCCGCTGCGGCCGAGCCCGGCGAGAGCGGCGGCGCCCCTGTCCGGATCGGTCTGGGCATCGCAGCCGCCGTGCTGCTCGGGGGCGTCACCACCGTCGCGGTCCTGCGTGCACGCGGCCGTCGGCGGACTCCGGTACCGCCTCCGGTCCCACCCGCGTATCACCAGCCGTACGCGCAGCCCCAGCAGTACCCGCCCTACGGTCCGCCGCCCGGCCATACGGCCCCGATGCCGCCCGAAGGGGCGCCGCGACCGGGGCACCACCCATGAACGGGCGGGGCCGTATCGACCCGCCGGCCCCGGTCCGGGCGGGATCCGGGCGGTCACGGCTGTCATCGGCCCTACACCGGAGATGAGAGGCACATGTCCTTCGACGACGCATGGTCGGCGGCCCGCTCAGAGGCCGTCGCCAAGAGCTCCACACAGATCGACGGCGTCGCTCCCGGCGGCGCCGGGAGCGGACCAGACCTCAGGCTGAACAAGCCGGGGAAGAAGGTCGCTGTCCAGTCACTGCAGAACGACATCCGGCCGGGAACGACGAAGGCCGGTGTCCACGCCGACGAGTCGTCGTCCGCGGCGGTCAAGGAGTTCAGCGGATGGGAGACCGGTGCCGGCCTCAAGGACGCGCACGCGGAATGGGAGCGTCAGGTCAAGAGCCTTCAGGCGCGGCTGGAGAAGGACCAGTCGGACCTGGAGGACACCCATCGGGACTTCCAGTACGTCGATCACGGCATCAGGAGCCGGATAGCGGGTCTGGGCGCGGGTCCCGACCCGCGGCGGGAAGCCTAGAGCGCAACTGAACGAGGAAAGTGCGGGGACGGGGAGCGGGCATGCTCAGCTATCAGGACGTAGTCACCATCAACCTCGGCACGCTCACCACGGCGGCCACCGACTGGGATGAGATGGCCGGTGGCTTCGAGGAGTTGGAGAGGCTGTATGCGGCGCAGGTGGAGTCCGTCGCCACCGACGGCGAGTGGGTGGGTCTCAGCGCCGCGGCCGCGGGCGGACAGTTCGCGTCGACCCGCAAGCAGTTCGCGGACGCGCAGACCGAGGCCCGTGCCATCGCCTCACTCCTGCGCGACGCCCACCAGCAGTTCTCGGAGCTGTGCGGCCAGGTCAAGGACCTGGTCGAAGAGGCCAGGAAGAACGACATGTCCGTCGACAGCAAGGGGGAGGCTGCCTATGACTTCGGCAAGCTGACCCCGATGCGGCACGATCCGGACTACTCCACATACGTGTCCAAGGCCAAAGCGGCCGAGGCGAGTTACACCAAGGCCATCAAGGACGCCGTACGGGCCGTCGACGACGCCGACCAGGGGGTCAAGCTGGCGCTCCACAAGGCGGCGGGCGTCAAGAGCTGGTTCGAGCGTGCCATCGGCCAGGCCGGCGGTGCGGGAGACTCCTTCAACGGCTCCGCGGTCGGTGACATCGAGATCTACGAAGCTCGCGAAGCCAAAGCGTATGCGGATCAGATTCTGGGCGGCGACAAGCTGGACGGTGCAGACCTCAGGGAGTACCAGCGTCTGCTGCGCGACAACTCCGGTGACAAGGTCTTCAGCCAGACCTTCCTCGACTCGCTCGGCCCCGACAACACCCTCAAGCTCTCCAACAGGACCGACGATCTGGCCTACTTCGGCGACACACAGAACAAGAAGGCCTACCTGGAGCTCAACGGTGGTGTATCCGACGCACTCGCCACGGCTACTCGCGTGCCCGACTTCAAGGATCCCCACGGCAAGCCTTTGCAGTTCGGGACGAAGGCCTACAGCGACGCCTTCGAATCCTGGACGAAGACGGGCGACGCGCAGTTCTACAACAGATGGCGCCAGGAACTGCGTGAGCACGGCGACGACAAATACGACCTCCAGGCGGCGCACGACAAGATCGATGTAGGCCGTGGGCACGGCCAGCAGATCCGCGGCTATCAGAGCCTGGCCACACTGATGCAGCAGGGACACGGCTACTCGCCCCAGTTCGTCGCGGACGTCACCGATGACATGATCGCCATGGAGAAGAAGCATCCCGACATCTGGGATCTGCAGGGAGACTTCAGCAAGAAGGGTGGCGATGGCTGGTTCGCCAACGATCCCGTCGACGGCGCGCTCGACGTGATATCACGCGATCCGGCAGGAGCCGCGGGTTACCTAGACCCGGATTCCGCCGCAGGAAAGGAGCGTTTCGAGTACCTCCTCGGGAACGGCCACGGCAGCCGCGACTGGAATGTGGTCGACACCACGAACTTCGACAATCCGAAGGTCGAGACGGCCGGCCCTGACACAGCGGACACCGACACCCGTAAGGGATTGGGCAATGCGCTCGCGGCGGCGGCCACCGGCGTCGATCCCTCCTCTCCGGCCGGTCCGCAGGGGCCGACACAGCACACGGCGGCCAACGACCGGATCTTCGTCCACGCCCTGGACGTTTTGTCCGCCCAGGGCGATGACATGCCGCCTTCCTTGCGCGACGACATGGCGAAAATCCTGACCAATCACGGTCATGAGGTGTACGTCGCGATGAGCGATCCCAGCGGGAAGCGCGATCCGGATCAAGGGCCTCGCCTCGACAACAGCCAGATCATGGAGATCACGAAACAGGTATCCCGCAGCCAAGGTTCCTACGGTCTGCTCCATGAAGGAATGAACCACGCCATCATGGATGACGTCCACAACAGTTCACGTAAACCGGAAGACACGCTCAATTCGGCCGGTTACGCGGTCGGTTTCATGGAGGAAGCCCGGTACAACGCCCTCAAGGGCGACCAGCACGACTACACCTGGGACAAGGCGTGGAGCTATCACGGCTCCGGCGCTCTGCTCAATTTCATTCCGATCTACGGCGATCTCGCACAGCGCGGTGCCGACGTGGTCACCAGCGCATGGATCATGGATGAGCAGCAGGATCAGGCGGCGAAACTGACGGGCGACAACCAAGCGACGTACGAGCTCCGCCGTCACCAGCTCAACGCCATCGCCGAGCAGTGGTACGCGACCAACTCTGGCTGGGCCCATGACCACGTCGGATACTCACAGGACGACGGGATCTACAAACAGATCGCTGCGGCCGCCAATCAGGGAAACAAGATGGCAGACGGTATTGCGGGAGACCAGTAGTGAAAAAATTGCGTTCTACAGTGGCGGCCGCCGTGTGCGCGGGGCTGCTGGGAGCAGCAGCGGGCTGCAGCGACACCAAGCTTGCCGTACCGGATGATTTCTGCCGGACCTCGGTGGATCATTCTTCCCTTTCTCCGCTCCTGCCGGGAAGCGGAGAAGTCAAGCAGACGCACGAGGATTTCGATCCCCCCCGAGCGGGATCCGCTTGTACCCTCAAGGTGGACGGCCATCTCGTCCTGTCCGTCAATGCTCTGCGATCGGACGGGAAGCCCGATCCGAGGGACTGGAAAAAAGTGGCGGACACGTACGAGTACGCCGCCGAGCGGGAGGTGACTTTCCCTGGTACCGCGGTCATCGGCAGTAACCGCGCCGTGGTTCAGGCGCTCTGCACCAAGCGCTCCGCCTATATGTCGTTCGCAGTGTATTTGTACGGCGACCGTGTGGAAAATACAGCCGCTGGCTACAAGAAGCTCCAGCGGTTCCTAGATGATTTCGTACCCCAGGTGACCAAGCGATTCGAATGCACAAAGTGAGCCGGGAGGGCAGGAAGCGGAAAGGGAGGCAACGCACGGCGTCGCCTCCCTGCTGGGGTACGGAAGGGCTGCTCAGCCGCCCATCAGCATCCGGAAGCGGGCCGCGTTGCCCTTGTCGGTGTCCTGGTAGCCGATGACCGACTCGTCCAGGAGCATGGCGACACGGCCGAGCTTCTCGGTCATCGCGGCCATCTCCTGGCTGTTGCTCTGCTGGATCGCCTCGAAGGCCGTCTTGGCCTCGCCCTGCCACTCCGCGGACCGCTGCCTGACGGCACGCATCAGCGCCTCGAGGTGCTCGTTGAGGTTCTTGACCGTGGTGCGCACATCGGCGGCGGCCTGGGTGACGGTGTCGTAGTTGACCGCTGTCCGGTCGAAGCTGCTCGACATGTTCAACGTTTCATCCTTTCCAGCGGTGTTAGCGGTAGTTGACGCCGACCTGGCCGAGGATCCTGCTCTGGACCTCTCCGGAGTTGTCGACCTTCCGGATCTGGGCGATCCGCTCCTGCTCGTGCGCGTCGAACTTGCCGGCACTCATACGGACGATCTCCTCGAGGTCGGAGAGGTTGTCCTGGATCTTCCTCAGGTTCTGGTTGATCCCTCGCTGGAGCGAGTCGAACTCCTTGCCCGCGGCGCCCTGCCAGCCCGCCTGCACCATGTCGACGACCTGGTTCAGCGAACCGATGCGCTTGCTCAGCTCGATGTTGAACTCATCGATGTGACGAGCCAGTTGCGTGACATCGTCGTGGCTGTAGTCGAGCTGCTGCTTCTCCATCGCCTCTTGCCCTCCTCTTGTCCTGAACGTGGCGACAGCCACCGGGCGGGGACTGCAGAGGGGTCTCTGAGGCTTCCGCCCGTGGGCAAGAGGTGTCAGCTCCTCCCGCGTGTGCGACGCAGGACGCTCACACCGCGCCGCCCCCGTGACGTACCACTCGCGTGGCACCGGACGTCACTCTAATCACTCCACGAGGCGCTTCCAACTGCAAAGCGTAAGCAGTGAAGTTGGCTTGCCGGTCGGACGAGCGCCCCCGTCAGTGTCCCAGTCCCGCGCTCCCCACCCCGACGACAGCCGGGACCGGATCGGCGGGGTGTGCCTGCTCGGCGACCAGTCGGCGCTTCGCGAAGAAGACCCTGCCTTGTTCGACGAGGATGTCCGACCGGCGCGGATCGCTCAGTTCCTCCTCCGCCTGGTCGGGAAGGTGGAAGAAGAGAAAGGGCTTCGCCGTGTCGGTGCGCGGATTCCAGCTCATCACGGCCGCGGGCTCGACCCCGGTGAGGCTCCGCCGGTAGAGGAGCAGATCGTCTCCGCTCGCCCGCAGCGGGACGACGGGCTGCGCCGTGTGCCCCTCGTACTTTCCGGCGGTTCTACCTGTCCTCACATCGAACGCGACGATCCAATTGGACACCTTCTCGGTGGCGTTCGCGTCGAACGCGGTGGCGAGGAAGATCCGGTCCCGTCCCACAGCCATGCCGTCGCACACCTCCGTGGTGCCGAAGTACGTGCTGCCCGCATAGTTGCGGCCGCACCCGGGGTCGTACAGGCCGCTGTCCAGCGGGACGGTGGCCTGGTAGGAACCCCTGCCGTCGAGGGTGATGAGATGGGTCACCGTCGCGTCCCCGGCGGCCACCGCGAGCACCGGTGGATCGGACGAGGGCAGGTACACCGTCCTGACGCCCTGGGTCACCTTGTAGGTCCAGGTGCTCCTGCCCGTGCGCGGCTCGATGCCGCGCACCTGGTAGGCGGGATCGCCCGAGTCGCCGCAGGCGACGAGCGCCAGCAGGGCGTGCCCGCCCGCGAAGCCTCGTTCACGGCACCCGGAGCTGTCCTCGTGCGCCCAGAGTCGGCTGCCGTCCCGCATGGCGTACGCGACCGAACCGTGCCCCCAGGCAGCGGCGACGACTCCCTTGGCCAAGGTGAGGTTCGTGTGGGAGATGTCCGCGGCCCCCTTGGCGGGAAGGGGCTGTTGCCAGAGCTTCTTGCCGGTGTCCACGTCGAAGACGACGACCTCGTCGCAACGGGTCCCGTCGGCGGAGCCGGCGTGTCTGCCGCCCTTCTGGACGGCTACCGCGGTGCGGCCGTCCTGCGTGATGCGCCCGGTCGTGGCGCAGATGTCACCGTCCAGTGCGAGCGTCCATGTCTCCTGGTCCGAGTCGGGCAGCAGCCGGTACCCCACGATCCTGTCGGCGACTCCCTTGGCCAGGATCTTGCCGGTGGCCCATGTGCCGGGAGCCAGGCGAGGGTTGCTTTCCGTGTTCCCGGCAAGTCCCTTCTCGCTGTGCGCGACCAGCAGTTGTCCGTCCGGTGTGTCCGGTGTTCTCTCCACCGTCTGCCTGATGTCGTCCGCCGAGGGCGCCGGCGGCCGACGGTGCTCACCGGCCGCCGCGTCGTCGGATCCGGTCGAGAACATCCACACCCCCACGCCGCACAGTGCCAGGAGCGAGACGGCCACGGCGGCGGCAACACCCGCCCTGCGGCGCCTGGCCCGGCGCTCCGCGCCCAGCGCCGAGGCGGTGTAGGCGGACGGCGGAGGCCCGAAGCTCATGAGATGCGGTCCTTTCGGCGTTCGTCGGGTCAGGTGCTGACCGGTGGTGGATGCCCGTCCCGCTTCAGGACGGCGCGTTCCCGCCGCGGCGGCGGCGCAGGTCGCGGAGGACGAGCGCGGTGCCGGTGATGGCGGCGACCAGGATCGCCGCTGTGGCGAGGGTGTAGGTGGCGTAGCGGCGGTCGCGTTCGTGAGGGGTCTCGGCGAGGGTGAAGGGGGGCACGTCGGGGAGGGGGGCCTTGGCGGGGCCCGGGTCGGGGGTGGGGGCCGAGGGCGGGTGGGCGAGGTCCGACTCCTGGACGGCGCGTACGGGGTCGACGATGCCCCAGCCGACGAAGTCGTCGTGGCCGTTGACGGAGCGTTCGGCGGTCTGCTCGATCTGGGTGACGATCTGGGCGCTCGTCCAGTGGGGGTGCTTCTCCTTGAGGAGGACGGCCACTCCCGCGACGAAGGGGGCGGAGAAGCTGGTGCCGTTGTCTGTGCACTGGCCGCCGCCGGGCACGGTGGAGACGATGTCGACCCCGGGGGCGGCGACGCCCACGAAGGGGCCGGACTGCGAGAAGGAGGCCCGTTCGTTGTTGCGGTCGGAGGAGGCCACCGCGAGGACGCCGTCGAAGGCGGCGGGGTAGGTGTTCCTGGCGGTGCCGTCCAGGCCGTCGTTGCCCGCGGAGGCGACCACGACGACACCGTGGCCGATGGCCTCGCGTACGGCGCGGGCGAGGGCGGAGGTGCCGGACAGGGGCTTGGTGGTGTCCTGGGAGATGTTGATGACCTGGGCTCCCCGGTCGACGGCGTAGGTGATCGCCGCGGCCATGGTGTCCGAGTCGCCGCTGTTCTCGGCGTCGTTCTGGCGGATGGGGATGACGGTGGCGTTGGGGGCCAGGCCGACGAAGCCGGTGCCCTTGCGGGGACGGGCCGCGATGATGCCGGCCACCTTGGTGCCGTGGCCGACCTGGTCGTTCGTGGGGTCACCGCCCTTCCCCTTGGTCAGGAAGTCGCGCCCCGCCTTCTTGTCGACGGCGGGGGCGAGCTGGGGGTTCTCGGTGTCCACACCGGTGTCGATGACGGCCACCCGCACCCCCTTGCCCTTGTCGGTGCCCTGCCACAGTTCGTCGAGCAGGACCCGCTGGAGCGACCAGGGGGTGCCCACGATCTGCTCGGCGGGGAAGGTGCACGCACCGCTGCCGTCCAGACGGAGGGCGGACACGGGGGCCGCGGGGGGCGCGGGGGCCATGGGGGGCGCGGCGCCGGAGCCGGTCAGCAGGACGGTCGCGGTCAGCAGGATCGCCTTCGTCGGCAGCACGCGCTCGGCACACTCCTCGTTCTTCTGTGGGACTCGTTCTTCTGTGGGACTCGTTCTTCTTTGGGATTCGTCTGCGGGCTCTGCGCGATCCACGGGCTCTACCGGCGTCTCAGGACGCCTTCCACGGGCTCCTCGCCCAAGCGCGGGTCACGAACCCTGGGGGCGGCGGGCGCTGTTGGTGTCCAGGCGGGGCCCCTTCGCCAGGAACTCCGACCAGACGGCCGGCACCTTGGCGGGCCGCACGTTCTGGTAGCCGAGCTTGACCTGGGCCTCGCTGGGCTCGGGGGTGCCGTCCCGGCTCTTGCCGCTGTCGGCGCCGATGCCCGACCTGCGGCTGTCGCTGTCGCCGTTGGCCTGGACGGCGTACCGCAGGCCGGTGTCGGTGACCAGGAAGAGCGCTCCGGCGCCGGTCTCGGTGCCCTGGAGCTGGGTGTACAGCAGGCCGGTGCCCGGGGTGACGTAGGTGCCGGTGCCGTCGGCGGTGATCTCGGCCGGGTAGTCGGTGCCCGCCCAGGTGCTGAGCGATGTCGTGTTGTCGCCGCCGACGCCGCGCAGCACGCTGCACACGGTGTCGCGGCCCGACGCGGTGGAGACGTCGTTGACCTGCCGGGCGCGCCGCAGGGGCCAGTGGGCCGCCTGTCCGGCGAAGGTCTCGGGGTCGGCGGTGAAGTCCTGGAGGCCGACCGTACGCGCAGCGCCGTCCATGTCCAGCGGGGCCGTCTGCGGGGAGGAGACCAGGAGCCAGGCGGTGAACTCGCTGACGGGCTGCGCCTTCCCAGGCAGCACGACGTAGTACCGGGTGCCTTCGCCGGTCTCCGTCCTGAGGACGGTGCCGACCTTGTTCTCCTGCTCGGACAACTGGCCGGGCACATGGGCGGGCGAGCCGACGCCGTCAGGCAGCCGGGGGAAGCCGATGGGGTCGCCCGGGTGGAGCGTGGCCAGCCACTCCTTGGTGACGAGCTGCGGCCTGCGGGAGCCGACGAGCGCCGTCGTCAGCGCGTCGGACTCGCTCCCGGTGATCGCGTACGAGGTGCCCCGGGCGTCGACGAGGTAGCGCTCGCCGGTGCGGGTCCTGACGTAGAGCACGTCCCCGGCGGTGAGGCGGCGGGAGTCGTCCGTCCTCTTCTCGTCGCGCGGGGCCAGGACGAAGGTCGCCTGCTGGGTCGTCTCGCCCTTGCCGCCGGGCTGTTCGCACACGGCCCAGCGCTTGGCCCGGCCGGCGTCGTCGGCCGCGGGCAGCCGGTCGGGCGCGTAGGGGATGCCGAGGATCGGGCCGCGCGGCGGCTTACCGGAGTCCAGGATCTTGTCGCCGACCTGGATGACCTGGTAGTCGGCGTCGTTCATGAGCAGGCGCGCGGAGGCGAGGTTCAGCACCGGGTGGAGCCGGGTGGTGCCGCCGGTCCTGAGGACGACGTAGCGGGTCGTGGACTGCTTGCCGACGATGACGCGGGTGCCGGGCTTGTCCCAGCCGGACGGCGCGGTGGGCTGGAACATGCCCCAGGCGCCGAAGACCGCCATGGCCAGCGCGCCCGCGACCAGGCCCGGCACGACGGCGCGCAGCGGCCTGGGCGCGCCTTCCTCGGATCCGGACGGCGACGGCTGGAGGAAGGCCGCGAGGGTGCGCCTCTTCGCGAAGGTGTAGGCGTTGAGTTCGTCCCGCCGTGATGCCATCTCTGCCTGTGTCTCCCCGTTGTCCCCACCCGCGGGCACCCGTCCCCGCCCGGCGATGTCAGACCGGCCCCCTACTATGCATGGTGTCTGGACGAACTGGAGGAGCGGGTAGGGTACCGGGGCCTCGCGGCGGCCCAAGTACGCCGTCGCGAGCGGCGAGTTGTGAGCACAACGGGGAGAAGCGGTGATGGCATCCGGTACGCGGTCGCGACGCGGGGCCGAGGAGGGGCCGACGGCGCCGGGACGTCCGGTTCCGGGCCCGCCGGTGCCGGGCCCGGGGCGCCTCCCGCGGCGCGGGACGCGGGCGCGGCGCAGCCGCGTGTCCGGCAGGGGCCGGGCGGCGCGTTCCGGCTGCGACGGCTGGTGCTGCTGGAGCTGGCCGCGGCGGTTCTGGTGGTCGGCTGGGCGGTCGGACCGATGGCGCTGGCCGCCGCCGTAGTGGTCGCGGCGCTGCTGGTGGTGTCGGCCGTGGCGCGCCGAAGAGGCCGCTCGCTGCCCGAATGGGCCGCCACCGCACGCGCGTTGAAGGTACGGCAGCGGCGCGCCGCGGGCACACCGGTCCCCGCGGGCACGGAACCGGCGCTGGTCCCGGCCGTGGAGTGCGAGCCGAATCTGCGGACGTACGCGCACGGGGCGCGGGACCGGCGCCTGGTCGGCATCGTCGGGGACGGTACGTTCGTGACGGCGCTGCTCCAGGTGGAGGCCGACGCGACGGCGCTGCGCGCCGAGCGGACCCGGCGGCCGCTGCCGCTGGCGCTGGTGCGCGACGTCCTCGAAGTGGACGGTATCCGGCTGGAGTCGGCGCAGATCGTGCAGCACACCCAGCCCGCGCCCGCGCTCCATCTGCCGCAGCAGTCCGTGGCGGTGGCCAACTACCAGCCGCTCCAGGCGCTGACGGGTGCCCCCGCGGTGCGCATCACCTGGATCGCGCTGAAGCTGGACCCGGAGCTGTGTCCCGAGGCCGTCACCGCGCGCGGCGGAGGTCTGGCCGGAGCGCGGAAGTGCGTCGTGCGCGCGGCGGACCATCTGGCGAGCCGGCTGACCGGGGCGGGCTTCCGGGCGACCGTCCTCGACGAGAAGGAGCTGATCGCCGCGCTCGCCACCTCGGCCTGCGCCAATCCGCTGGTGACGGCCGAGGCGGGCCGGACCGGGGCGCTTGAGCGACGGACGCAGGAGTCCGCCCGCGACTGGCGGTGCGACAACCGCAGACATACGACGTACTGGATCCGGCGCTGGCCCCCGCTGGGCGGTGACGGCGGCGCCTCGCTGCCGCAGCTGCTCGCCGGGATCACGGCGATACCCGCCCTCGCCACCACCTTCAGCCTCACCCTCTCGCCCGGCGAGCGAGGCGATGTGGCGCTGTGCGGGCATCTGCGGGTGACCGGCCGCAGCGACGACGAACTGGTGGCGGCCCGGCAGGCGTTGGAGAGCGCCGCCCGGCAGGCGGGCGCGGGTCTGAGCAGGCTGGACCGGGAGCAGTTGCCGGGCATGCTGGCCACACTGCCGCTGGGAGGTGTGCGGTGACGTTCCCCGCTTCGGCACCCGCGGCTGTTCCGCCGGGCGCGGCGGTTCCACCAGGCGCGACGGTTCCTCCGGGCACGGCTGTTCCTCCCGGCACGGCAGCTCCGTACGGCACGACAGCTCTGCCCGGCGCGGCGGTTCCGCCCGGCACAGCAGCTCCGTACGGCGTGACGGCTCTGCCGGGTCCTGACGGTGGAGTGGTCGCGAGCGGCGCCGTGCCGTCCGTCGTCCGCCGGGCCGGTGAGCGGCTGCGGTACGGCCTCGGCCTGATCGGGCCCCGCCACGGGCGGCATGTCCTGTCCGCCCCGCAGCTCGACGCGCTCGCGCTGCCCATCGGGGACGACGGCGTGGTCGCGGGTGTCGACACCGAGGGACAGCCGGCCGTGCTCGGCATCAACCGGCCCACGCCCTACGACGTCGTGCTCATCGGCGGGCTGTGGACGGCGCAGGTGCTCGCGCTGCGCACCGCCGCCACCGGGGCGCGGGTCGCCGTGGAGACCGGCCGGCCACAGTCCTGGATGCAGATGGTGCACGCCATGGGCGGCGGGCAGAACGGGCTGTCCGTGTACGAGGTCGGGCGGGTCCCTCCGCAGGGCGCGTCGGCGGGCACTCCGGTGCTCGTGGTGCGGGACTGCGGGATGCGGCCGCCGCGCGGGCGGGTGGGCTCGGGCCCGTGGCAGTCGGTGCTGACGCTGCTGCCGTATCTCAGTCCGGTGGCCCCGCGCCTGCTGCGGCAGGCGCGGCTCGCGGGCGTCCAGCGGGTCTCACCGGACGAGGCGGCGGAGCTGGGGCGCGTCATGGGGCTGTCCCGGGCGGAGCGGGAGTCCCTGCCCGCCCTGCCCGACGGTGTCACCCTCTGGTGCGGCGACCGCGACCGGCAGTACGTGATGACCCAGCCCACCGACGCCGAGACCGGATTGTTGGGCACGCCTCGCAGAATGGACTGAACTGCCCCTGCGTGACCGTTTTGTTCAGCGGGTGCGCCGGGCGGGCGGGACCGACTCCGGTCTCCCGCAAGCGTGGTGTGACCTGGTGCGCGCGTGCCCGGGGGTGGCTGGGCCTGACGGGACCCGGCTCACGGTGATTAGGCTGGTACCGGACGCGATGCCACAACCCGTGGAGCAGGCGTCGACGGCCCAGGGGGAGCCGGCGCGATCGGACTGCCTCGAACCACTACGGACGACTCGGAACCACACGACATGGTCGCCCCGGCAGCATGAGCGTGCCCGACCACACCAGGAGGAACTGTGAGCAGCGATCGGGACGGGATCCGCGGGGGCTGGGCCACACCCGGCGATGACCAGCCCGACGCGGACTCGGCCATCGAGACGACCGGCGAGTTCACCATCGACTACGCGCCGCCCGCCTGGTACACGCAGAACGCGTACGGGACCTCGGGGGAACAGCAGGCCCCATCGCCGCCGGAGGCGCAGCAGCCGCAGGGCACCTCCGAGGGAGGTGCCGGTGGCGGCGCGGGCGGCTCCGCGGGCCCCGGGGCCGGGGCCTTCGGCGGGGCGGCCGGTGATCCTCGCGAGACCGGTGGGGCCGCCGGGATTGCCGGGGCTCCCGGGGGTCTGTCGTTCCCGCCTCCGCCGCCGCCACCCTCGCCCGGCGCGGGTACGCCGGGAGCGCCCGGTGCGCCTGCCGCGTTCGGTGCTCCCGGTACGCCCGGCGCTCCTGCCGCGTCCGGTGCGCCCTTCGCTCCGGCCGGGCCGCAGCCCGGTGCGCCGTTCGCTCCTCCTCCGCCGCCCCCGCCTCCGTCTCCGTCCGCTTCTCCGTCGCCGTCGCCGTCGCCGTCGCCGTCTCCGTCTCCGACCGCGGCCGAGACGCCTTTCCCGGCTCCGTTCACGGCTCCGCCGCCGGTGGGCGAGCCGGTGGTCGTACCCGGGCTGCCGGCGGACGGCGGGTTCGCGCCGCGCCATGAGCCCGCGGAGCAGGATCCGCGGCAACAGGGTGCGGGTTCCGGCGGTGGTGACCTCGAAAGCGGTGCCACCATGCGGTTCTCCGCCATCTCCGTGAAGCGGGACATCGAGGAGCAGGACGCCTCGTCGGACGACGGTTCGACCGAGGTCGGGGACGCTCCCGAAAGCGAGTCCGCGCACATCTCCGCGGACGCCTCCCCCGGGACCCCGGAGGACGTCCCTGGCGGGGCCTCCGGGGCGGCGGACCCGGATGACGCCGCGTCGGCGGAACCCGATGCCGTCGACGAGACGGGCGCGTCCGAAAACGTCGGCACCGACGACGTGAATGGCGCCGATGACGCCGACGGCACCGACCAGGCGGAGGACAGCGAAGCGAGCGACCCGCGCGCCGACGCGCCGGAAGCACCGGAAACGCCGGGCGCCCCGGAGGACTCCGCCTCCCCCGCGCCCGACGACCGGCCCGACGCAGTTGCCGCGCCCGCTGCCGTTCCTGCCCCGGCGCCCCAGGACGCGGCGCAGCCCGCCGGGCCCACCGCTCCGGGTGCGCCGAGTGCGCCGGGGGCCTGGTCGCCTCCGCCGGTGCCACAGGGTCCCGTACCGCCGCTGCCGCCGTCGTACCAGCCGGCCGCGCCCGCACCGGCGGCCCAGTGGCCCGCGCAGCCGCAGCCCCAGCCCCAGCCGCCGTTCCAGGCGCAGCCGCAGCCCGGACAGCCCGCGCCGGCCGCCGCGCAACAGCAGCAGGGATACGGCTTCCCGCCGAACGTCCCTCAGCCGCAGGTCCCCGGCCAGGCTCCGCCGCCGCCCGCGCCCCCCGCCCCGGCCGGCTACGGCTTCCCGCACTCCCCCGCCGCCGAGGCCGCGGGCGTTCCCGGCAGTCCCGTACCGCCGTCCCAGCCCCAGCCCCAGGCCCATCCCCAGCCGGACGGCTACGGCTTCCCGCCCGCGCAGCCGGGCGCACCCCTGCCGCCCGCCGCACCGGGCCAGCCCGGCGGCTACGGCTTCCCCCAGCAGCCCGCACAGCCCCAACTCCAGCCCCAGCCCCAGCCGTCCCAGCCTCAGGCACCGGCCCAGGCGCGGCCCCAACCCGACAGTGCGCAGCAGCCGGGTGGTGCGCAGCCGGACGGATTCGCGCTCCAGCAGCCGCAGCCCCCGGTCGACCCGCGCACCGGTGCCGCCTGGCCGCAGCCCATACAGCACGACCAGCGGCAGCCCACCAACCCCGGTGTCGCACCGCTCGGTTACACGGCGGCCGTGGAGCTGTCGTCCGACCGGCTGCTCAACAACAAGCGGCAGAAGGCGCGCAGCGGGCGGCCGACGGCGGCCGGCGGCAGGTTCCGGCTCGGCGCGAAGAAGGAGGAGGCCGAGCGGCAGCGGAAGCTGGAGCTGATCCGCACGCCGGTGCTCTCCTGCTACCGGATCGCGGTCATCAGCCTCAAGGGCGGCGTCGGCAAGACGACGACGACCACCGCGCTGGGCTCCACGCTCGCGACGGAACGCCAGGACAAGATCCTCGCCATCGACGCCAACCCGGACGCGGGCACGCTCGGCCGCCGGGTGCGGCGGGAGACCGGGGCCACCATCCGCGACCTGGTCCAGGCGATCCCGTACCTCAACTCGTACATGGACATCCGGCGGTTCACCTCGCAGGCGCCCTCCGGTCTGGAGATCATCGCCAACGACGTCGACCCGGCGGTGTCCACGACGTTCAACGACGAGGACTACCGGCGCGCGATCGACGTGCTGGGCAACCAGTACCCGGTGATCCTGACGGACTCCGGCACGGGCCTGCTCTACAGCGCCATGCGCGGTGTGCTGGACCTCGCCGACCAGCTCATCATCATCTCCACACCGTCCGTCGACGGTGCCAGCAGCGCCAGTACGACGCTGGACTGGCTGTCGGCGCACGGGTACGCGGATCTGGTGGCACGCTCGCTCACCGTGATCTCGGGTGTCCGCGAGACCGGGAAGATGATCAAGGTCGAAGACATCGTCTCCCACTTCGAGACGCGCTGCCGCGGTGTGGTCGTGGTGCCGTTCGACGAGCATCTGGCGGCCGGTGCCGAGGTCGACCTCGACATGATGCGGCCGAAGGTGCGGGAGGCGTACTTCAACCTCGCGGCCATGGTCGCCGAGGACTTCGTCCGGCACCAGCAGGCGCACGGGCTCTGGACCTCGGACGGGAACCCGCCCCCCGTGGCGGCCCCGCCGATGCCGGGCCAGCCCATGCCGAACCAGCCGTACCCCGGACAGCCCATGCCGGGACAGCCCATGCCGGGACAGCAGGTACCTGGTCAGCCCGCGCCCGGCCAGCCCTTCCCGGGCCAGCCCTACCCCGGCCAGCCGGGGCAACCGTACGCGGACCAGCAGGGCCGGCCGTATCCCGGCCAGCCCGGACACCCGGGCCACCCGGCCCAGTTCCCCCCGCAGCCGCCCCAGCACCCCGGACAGCCGTACGGGCAGCCGGGCCAGCCCGGCCCCTTCGCCCCACCGCAGCACCAGCACCAGCACCAGCCCCACCCGCAGGCGCAGCCCCAGCCGCCCCACCACCCCGGGCACCCCTACCCGCCGCAGGCGCAGCCCCAGCAGCAGCCCGCCTCCCCGCCGGGGCAGCCCTCCCCCCACCCCCAGCCCGGAGACCCCCTGCCGGGGCACCCCCAGGGTGGCCAGAATCCGCCGCCTCCCGCGCCGCAGCAGTAGGCGGACCCGCACCGGTGTGACCGCCCGAACCTCCTGAAGACCCGCTCCGCCCCCCGGCGGAGCGGGTCTTCGCACGTTCGCAGGCAGAACCGGCGGGAATCGGCCGCCACTCTGTCACCAGCAAGGCTTCAATGGTCTCCACCAATGTGGGTGAACCTGCGGTCGACTTGTTGTTTCCGCAGGCCACATGGGGTTTGACATACCGTTGACGCGCGCAGACTGCCGCTGATAGACACACTTTTCATTCCGTCGGCGTCACCCGATCAAGCCCGATCAAGCGCGCTCCAGCGCCCGCACAGCTCGTTCCAGCCTGTTCACATCTGTTCAAGCCCGCCTCGCGCGGGGCGCGCCGCGTCCCGCGCGTGCGACGACGCGAGGTCACCGAGCCATGAGCACACAAGATCAGCACGGCAGTGGACGCCACGGCGCCCGCCCGACGAGAACACGGCTGCTGGCCACCGCGGGCGCCGCCGCGCTCCTCCTCGCGTCCGGGCTCGCCGCGTCCGCCACCGCCTCGGCCGCTCAGCAGGCCGGTGCCGCGGCGTCCGCGCGGGCCGGGGACGCGGGACGAGCGGCGCGGGCCGCGGGCGGCGCGGACGACAAGCAGGCCGGCAAGAAGGTCCTCACCGTCGCCGTGGCGCAGAGCGTCGACTCGCTCAGCCCGTTCCTCGCGGTCCGGCTGGTCAGTACGAGCATCCACCGGCTGATGTACGAGTACCTGACGAGCTACGACCCGAAGGACAACCACGTCATCCCGGGCCTCGCCACCAAGTGGCAGTCGTCGCCGGACAAGCTGACCTGGACGTACACGATCCGTACCGACTCCAAGTGGTCGGACGGGCAGCAGGCCACCGCCGAGGACGCGGCGTGGACGTTCAACAAGATGATGACCGACGACGGCGCCGCCACCGCCAACGGCAGCTTCGTCACCAACTTCGCGGAGGTCACCGCACCCAGCCCCACCCAGCTGGTGATCCGGCTGAAGAAGCCGCAGGCCACGATGACCGCGCTCGATGTGCCGATCGTGCCCCAGCACGTCTGGGAGAAGGTCGGCGACCTCTCGAAGTTCAACAACGACAAGACCTTCCCGATCGTCGGCAACGGGCCGTTCGTGCTCACGGACTACAAGCCGGACAGCTATGTGCGGCTGAAGGCCAACAAGGACTTCTGGCGGGGCGCGCCCAAGTTCGACGAGCTGGTGTTCCGGTACTACAAGGACCAGGACGCCGCCGTCGCCGCGCTGCGCAAGGGCGAGGTGTCGTTCGTCGCCGGTTCGCCCTCGCTGACGCCCGCTCAGGCCGCCTCGCTCAAGGGCGACAAGGACATCCACGTCAACGACGCACCGGGCCGCCGCTTCTACGCCCTCGCCACCAATCCGGGCGCGCGGGCGAAGGACGGCACGAAGATCGGCGACGGCGATCCGTCCCTGCTGGACGAGCGGGTGCGGCACGCGCTGTTCATGGCGGTGGACCGCAAGGCCATCGTCGACAAGGTCTTCCAGGGCCACGCGGTCGAGGGCCAGGGGTACATCCCGCCGCGCTTCTCGCAGTACTTCTACAAGCCGACCGCCGCACAGGAACTGGCGTACGACCCGGCGAAGGCCGGGCAGCTCCTCGACCAGGCGGGCTACAAGAAGAACGCGGACGGCAAGCGCGTCGGCAAGGACGGCAGGCCGCTGAACTACCGCGTGCTGTGCCACGCCACCGACCCCAACGACAAGGCGGTCGGCAAGTACCTCCAGGAGTGGTGGGGCAAGCTCGGCATCGGGGTCACCCTGAACTGCCTGGACAACGTGACCGACCCGTGGCTGGCCGGGAAGTTCGACCTCGCCTTCGACGGCTGGTCCGTCAACCCCGACCCGGACTTCGTGATGTCCATCCACACCTGCGCCGCCCGCCCGCAGACCCCGAAGGACACCGGCGCCACCGACGACTTCATCTGCGACAAGACCTACGACGAGCTGTACGCGCGCCAGCTCGCCGAGTACGACCCCGCCAAACGGGCGGACCTGGTCCGGCAGATGGAGTCGCGGCTGTACGACCTGGGATACATGAACGTCATGGCCTATCCCAACGCGGTCGAGGCCTACCGCACGGACCAGATCAAGTCGATCACCACCATGCCGTCGGCGGCGGGCAACATCTACGGGCAGGACGGCTACTGGAGCTGGTGGTCGGCCGTCCCGGCGGACTCCGACGGCTCCTCGGGCGGCTCGTCGTCGACCGGGGTCGTGATCGGCATCGTCGTGGGCGTCGTCGTCATCGCCGGACTGGCGGTGCTCTTCGCGGTGCGCCGCCGGGCGACGGCGGAGGACCGCGAATAGACCGGGAACAGACCGTTGTGCCGACCGCGGACCCACCGCGAACAGACCGTTGTGCCGACCGCGGACCCACCACGAACAGACCGTTGTGCCGCCCGGGAACAGCGCGAGCGGACCGGGAGCAGAGTGTGCGGCCGGGAACAGACCGTGCGGCCGTGAACAGGACGACGACCGCGACCACGTGTACAGGTGCAGGTGCTCATGACCACTGAAGCGACATCCTCACCGGCCGGGGGCGCCGCCGTCCCCGGCCGGGCGGGGCCCGCGCCGGCGGACGGGGGGCGGACGTCCGGGCCGGGGCGGAGGCTCACCGGCGGCGGCTATCCGCGGTATGTGGCGGGCAAGCTGGCCGGGGCCGCCGTGTCCCTGCTCGCCGTCCTCGTCACCAGTTTCTTCCTCTTCCGGCTGATCCCGGGCGACCCGGTGAAGTTCATGACCGGGGGCCGCCCGGTCTCGGCCGAGCAGATCGCCGTCTACCGGCGCGAGTTCGGGCTCGACCTGCCGCTGTGGCAGCAGTTCACGCACTACTGCGGCAAGGCGCTGACCGGGGACCTGGGGACGTCGTACCAGTTCCGGGCGCCCGTCGTGGACAAGATCACCGAGGCGCTGCCGAACACCCTGCTGCTCACCGGCACGGCGTTCGTGCTCTACACCGCGCTGGGCGTCTTCCTCGGCACCCGCTCGGCGTGGCGGCACGGCAAGCTGGGCGACCGGCTCAACACCGGGCTCGCGCTGACCCTCTACTCCATCCCGTCCTTCTGGCTGGGCCTGCTGCTCATCATCGTCCTGTCGGTCGGCGTGGGCCCGGTGCCGGGCCTGTTCCCGACCGGCGGCATGGAGTCGGGCGGCAAGGAGGGCTTCGCCTACGCCGTCGACGTCGCCCACCACCTCGTCCTGCCGGTGGTGACGCTGGTCGCCGTCGAGTACGGACAGACGCTGCTGGTCACCCGGTCGGCGCTGCTGGACGAGATGGGCGGCGACTATCTGACGACGGCGCGGGCCAAGGGCCTGCGGGACGACCTCGTACGGCGCCGGCACGCCGTGCCGAACGCGCTGCTGCCGACCGTGACGCTGATCTTCGTCAATCTGGGGCGGACCGTGGCCGGTGTCATCCTGGTCGAGACGGTCTTCTCCTGGCCGGGGCTCGGCGGGCTGTTCTACCAGGCGCTGAGCGTGCCCGACCTGCCGCTGGTGCAGGGGCTGTTCTTCGTCTTCGCCGCGGCGGTGATCGTCATGAACACCCTCGCCGACCTGCTGTATCCGCTGCTCGATCCGAGGGTGGGCCGATGACCGCCGAGACCACCGAAGCCGCCGACTCCCCGGAGGCTTCCGGGGACGACCGCACTCCGCCGGACGCCGCGACCGGCGGGAAGCCGGCCGCGCCGGGGCCGCGCGCGTTGGCGTGGCGGCGCCGCCGGGCCTCCGCCGCGCGCTTCTGGAAGGAGTACCGCGGGCATCGCGCGGGCGTGGCCGGGCTCGCCGCGCTGGTGCTGTTCGCGCTGGTGGCGCTGACCGCGCCGCTGACCGTCGGCTCGGACGTGGAGAGCGTGACCGACGCGCCGGGCCGGCCGCTGGAGAGCCCCAGCGGCCACTTCCCGCTGGGCACCGACCAGTTCGGGCGGAACCTGCTGGGCCTGGTGATCTGGGGTTCGCGGGTCTCGCTGCTCGTCGGACTGCTGGCCGCCGTGCTCTCCGTGGCGATCGGGGCGCTCATCGGGGTCACCGCCGGGCACTTCCGCGGCTGGTACGCCACGGTGGCGATGCGGGTCACCGACTGGTTCCTGGTGATGCCGACGCTGGTCCTCGCCATCGCGCTCGCCACGGTGCTGTCCCGCTCGCTCGGCACGATCGTGCTCGCGATCGGCGTGACCACGTGGCCGACCACCGCCCGCCTGGTGCGGGCGCAGACACTGGCGGTGGAGTCGCGGCCGTACATCGAACGCGCGAAGGCGCTCGGCGGCGGCCACTGGCACGTCATGTCCCGGCACGTGCTGCCGAACGTCATGCCGCTGGTGCTCGCGCAGACCACCTTGATCATCTCCTCCGCGATCCTCGCCGAGGCGACCCTGGCCTTCCTCGGCCTCGGGGACCCCACGGTCGTCTCCTGGGGCGGGCTGCTCCAGGACGCCCGGGAGGCGGGGGCCGTCAGCTCCGGCGACTGGTGGTACCTGGTGCCGCCGGGCATCGCGATCGCGGTCGTGGCGCTGGCGTTCACGCTGTGCGGGCGCGCGGTGGAGGCCGTACTCAACCCCAGGCTGGGGGTGTCCCGTTGACCTTGCTCGACGTACAGGACCTGGAAGTGACGTACCCGGGCGGAGCCTCCGCCGTGCGCGGGGTCGACCTGACCCTGGGCGCGGGCGAGAAGCTCGGCATCGCGGGCGAGTCGGGCTGCGGCAAGTCCACGCTGGCGCTGGCCCTGCTGCGGCTGCTGCCGGCCGGGGCCCGCACCGGCGGGCGGATCCTGCTGGACGGCGAGGACGTCCTCGCCATGAAGTGGGGCCGGGTACGGGCGGTGCGCTGGGCGGGGGCGTCGATCGTCTTCCAGGGCGCGATGCACTCCCTGAACGCGGTGCACCGCGTCGGCGACCAGATCGCCGAACCGATCCTGCTGCACCGCGGGGCGACCGCGGCCGGTGCCCGCAAGCGGGCCGGTGAGCTGCTGGAACAGGTGGGGCTTCCGGCGGCGCGGGCGTCCGCCTATCCGCACGAGCTGTCCGGCGGGCAGCGCCAGCGCGTCATGATCGCGATGGCGCTCGCCTGCGACCCGCGGCTGATCATCGCCGACGAGCCCACCACCGCGCTGGACGTGATGATCCAGGCCCAGATCCTGCGCCTGATCGAGGAGCTGGTCAGCGAGCAGGACGTGGGCCTGATCATGATCAGTCACGATCTCGCCGTGCTCGCCGACACCTGCGACCGGCTCGCCGTGATGTACGCGGGCCGGGTCGTCGAGGAGGGCCCGGCCCGCCAGGTCTACGAGGACGCCCGGCACCCCTACGGCAAGGCGCTGTCGGGGGCGTTCCCGAGGATCGGCGACCCGGCCTCGCGGTTCGCGCCGCGCGGGCTGCCCGGCGATCCGCCCGACCCGGCGGCCGTGCCGCCCGGGTGCGCGTTCCGCCCGCGCTGCACGGTCGCCCTGGACCGCTGCGCGGCCGAGGACCAGACGCTGCGGGAGGCGGGCGCGGGACGGCGGGCGGCGTGTGTGCACGTGGGGCCGGAGGCGGACACCGGGACGGCCGGGAGCGGGGCGTCCGCGCAGGACGAGGGACTGAGGAGCGGCACCGCATGACGACCACCACATCCCCGCTGCTGAGCGTCGAGGGGCTGCGTGTCGCCTTCCCCGGACGGCACGGCGCGCCGACCGCGCGGGCCGTGGACGGGGTGGACCTCGACATCCGGCGGGGCGAGATCGTGGCGCTGGTCGGCGAGTCCGGCTGCGGCAAGACGACGCTGGCCCGCTCCCTGCTCGGGCTGGTCCAGCCGACCGCGGGCCGGGTCACCTTCGACGGGGCCCCGCTGGCGTACTCCTCGCGCGCCCTGAAGGCGTACCGCAAGCGGGCGCAGCTGGTCCTCCAGGACCCGAGCGGCTCGCTCAACCCGCGGCACACGGTGTACGACGCCGTCGCCGAGGGCCTGCGCATCCACGGACACGCGGGTGACGAGCGGGCCGCGGTCGCCGGGGCCCTGGCCCGCGCCGGGCTGCGGCCTCCCGAGCGCTTCTTCCTGCGCTATCCGCACGAGCTGTCCGGCGGGCAGCGCCAGCGGGTCGTCATCGCGGGCGCGCTGGTCCTGGAGCCGGAACTGCTCGTCGCCGACGAACCGGTGGCCTCCCTCGACGCGTCCGTGCGCGGCGAGATCCTCGCGCTGCTGCTGCGGCTGCGCACCGAACTCGGGCTCTCCGCGCTGGTGGTGACGCACGATCTGGGGCTGGCCTGGAACATCGCCGACCGGGTCGCGGTGATGTACCTCGGCCGGATCGTGGAGACGGGCGCGGTGGAGCAGGTGCTGACGGCGCCCCGGCATCCGTACACCCAGGCGCTGCTGTCCGTCCTGCCGGAGGCGCCGGGCGCCCCGGTCGTCCTCACCGGCGAGCCGCCCGACCCCTCGCGGATCCCCGCGGGCTGCCGGTTCCACGCGCGCTGCCAGATCCTGGCCGGCGGCGAGGCCGAACGCGCGGGGGTCGCCGACGCCTGCCGCGGCCAGGACCTGGAGATCCTGCACGGCGGCGGCACGAACCAGGTCGCCTGCCACTGGGCCCGGACCCGGCCGCAGCAGCAGACGGCGGCGGAAGCCGGGACCGGGACGGCCGTGCCTCCCGGGTGAGGGCTCCGGCGCGCGAGCGCCTGCCGCCCGGGTGCGGAACGGCTCAGACCTGCCGGTCGTCCGCCGCGATGATCTCGCGGCACTTCTTGACGTCCTCGGCCATCGTCTCCAGGAGGGCGTCCAGGGAGTCGAACTTGGCCTGGCCGCGCACGAAGGCGAGGAAGTCCACGGCGACGTGCAGGCCGTACAGGTCGAGGCCGACGCGGTCGATCGCGTACGCCTCGACGGTGCGCTCGGTGCCGTCGAACTGCGGGTTGGTGCCGACGGAGACGGCGGCCGGCATCACCTCGCCCTGGGCGTGCAGATAACCGGCGTAGACGCCGTCGGCGGGGATCGCGGTGTGCGGGAGCGTCTCCACGTTGGCCGTGGGGAAGCCCAGCTCTCGGCCGCGCTGGGCGCCGCGTACGACCACGCCCTCCACGCGGTGCGGGCGGCCGAGGATCTCGCGGGCGCCGCCCACGTCCCCCTCGGCGACCAGGCCCCGGGTCAGGGTGGAGGAGAACGGCTCGCCGCCGCCCGCAGCCCCGGTGACGTACAGGTCGACGACCTCGACCTCGAAGTCGTGGAGCTTGCCCTGCTCGGCGAGGAAGTCCACGGTGCCCGCGGCACGGTGGCCGAAGCGGAAGTTGGGGCCCTCGACGACCGCCTTGGCGTGCAGCTTGTCGACCAGCACCCTGACGACGAAGTCGGCCGCGGACAGCTGCGAGAACGCCGTGGTGAACGGCAGGACGAGCACCGCGTCCACGCCCAGCTCCGCCATCAGCTCGGCGCGGCGGTGGTGGGGGGCGAGCAGCGGCGGGTGGCTGCCGGGGCGCACCACCTCGCTGGGGTGCGGGTCGAAGGTGACGACGACGGAGGGCACGCCCAGCTCGCGGGCGCGGTTCACGGCGTGCTCGATGATGAGCTGATGGCCGCGGTGGACCCCGTCGTAGGACCCGATGGTGACGACGCTGCGCCCCCAGTCCTGGGGGATGTCCTCCAAGCCACGCCAGCGCTGCACTGTGACCGCTCCTCGTCGAACCCGTGTCCTTGTTGGCCGGATGCCGCCCGGATTGCCGTCATCCGGGTCGCCCTGCCGCCTTGTCCGCAGGTCTAAGGGTGCCATGCCCGGCCCGCGCCGCCCGCATCGGCATGGGCCCTGTGACCGGGTGCACGTGAGCGGCGGGCGTGCGCGGCGGCGTGCGCGGCGGCGTGCGCGGCGGCGGTCAGACGGGGACCGGCGGGACGGCCGTCGGCGGCGGGACGGGGGCCGCTGCCCCGGCCGGCTGCTTCTCACGGGTCCTGCGGGCGCCGGGGCCCACCAGGACGGCCCAGTCGTACGGCGCGCCGGTGAGCCAGCCGGCCAGCCGCGCGGCGAAGCCGGGGACCTCGCGGCCCAGCTCCGCGAGGGCCCGGTCGAAGACGGCCGCGCCCTGCGGGGTGCGGACGAGCAGCAGCCCGACCCGGTGGACGAGGAGCCGCAGATCCTCCTCGGCGCCGGGCGCGGCGGCGCGCAGCACCGTGTCCAGCACGCCCGGGTCCGTCTCGCGGGTCAGCAGCAGATCGAGCAGTTCCCGGCGCGGCACGCGGGACGCCGGGGAGCCGGGCGTGGCGAGGACCGCGCCCAGGGCCGAGCGCAGCACGGCGGGGCCGCCCGCGGGGCTGTCCGGACAGTGGGGGCTGTCGGGGCAGTCGGGGCCGCTGGTCTCCAGGAGGGCGGTGAGCAGCGGGAACAGCATCGCGCGGGCGCCCGGCCCCTGGTCGAGGCGCCGGTCGACGTACTCCGCGACGGCGGCGGCGGTGTCCGGCGCCCGCGTCACCGCGTCCCGGACGACGGCGGCGACGCGCCGGGCGAGCACGGGTGTGGTGGCGTCGGCGAGGGTGCGCAGCGCCTGCGCCGCGCCGGGGCCGTGCCGCAGCCGTTCGCCGAAGGCGGCGAGGACCGCCTCGGGGTGGGTCGCCAGCGCGGGGGTGAGCGCGTCGGGCGGCAGGTGGGCGTCACCGGCGGCGAAGTGCCGCAGCGCCTGCGGGAGGTGCCGGGCACGGGTCGCCGGGTCGGCCACGAGCAGGGCCAGGGCGCCGCCGTGCAGGGCGGTGTCGGCGGGACGGGCGAGCACGGCGCGGGCGGCGCCGCTCAGCAGCGCGCGGTCCGAGTCGGCGCGGACGTGGGGCGCGCTGCGCAGTGCCTGTGCCACCGCCGTGGCGCGGCGGTCCGGCTGTTCGTCGTGCGCCCATCGGGCGACGGCCCGGCACAGGAGGGCCGGTTCCTCCTCGGCGAGCGCGGTCAGCAGTTCGGCGGCGCGCGGGTGCGGGCAGTCGGCGAGTGTCTCGGTGAGGTCGTCCGGGTCCGGGTCGCGGTGGGCGTAGAGCAGCGCTTGTGCGGCCGTGGCCACGGTGGCGTGCGGCGCGGCGGGCAGGGGCCGCTCGTCGTCGAACCAGCGGGTCAGATGCGGTCGCACCGTGGCCGGTTCGGCGACGAGGAGCCGGGCGACGGCGTCCAGATAGCGGAGCGGACGAGGGCCGCCCGGGGCGGCAGCGGTACCGGCGCCCTGCGGGGTACCGGACGCCTGCGGGGAACCGGCCGCCGGCCCGGGGCCGGGTGCGGACACCTGAGCCGCCGGGTCGGCGGCGGGCGCCTGCGCGGGGTGGGCGGTGGGGGGCGTCCGCGCCGGGCCGGTGGCGGCTTCCGCCGGTCGGCCGCCGGTGCCCTCCCGCCGTGCGGGATCTTCGCCGGGCCGCCGCGCGGGGTCTGTGGCCGCTTCCCACGCGGGACCGCTGCCGGTCGGGACGGTCCCCCACGCGGGACCGTCGGCGGGGCCGGAGCCGGAGCCGGGCTCCCGCGCCGGGCTGTCGCTCAGGAGGAGGCGGCGGAGCAGGTCGCAGCGGTCGGTGGCCGGCAGATGCAGCGCCGCCCAGAAGCCGGGTCCGAAACCGCTCGGCACCGGGAGGCCGCATTGCCGCCAGACGCCGATCCGGTCGGCGAGCAGCCGCAGCACACCGGCGTACGGCGTGGCGTCCGTGACGCGCCGGAGGACGCCGGCGAGCAGCCGGGACGCCCACCACGAGTGCGGGTCGCCGTCCAGGGCGCACAGCAGCTCCTCCAGCCGGACGGCGAGGCGGCGCGGGCCGTGCTGGCGGGCGAGCAGGAGCAGGGCCTGGACGACCGGGCCGATGCGGTGGTGCGGCACGGGCAGCGGGCGGCGCGGCTCGCCGGGGATGTGCCGCCGGTGCACCAGGACCCGCAGAGCCTCGTCCAGGTCGAGGTGGCCGCCCTGGATCCAGTCGGCCAGCTCCTCGTGGGCGAAGCAGTAGCCGTCACCGGCCGGGACGATCAGGCCCTCGGTGAGGACGGCCGACGCCCAGCCGGTACCGCCGCCGAGGCGCGCGGGGGCGGGCCCCCAGGGGAACACCTCCTCGAACGTGGCCCGGTCCAGTTCCCCCCGGCCGGGGCCGAGGCTGCGCCGGGCGGCCTCGTGCACCTGGCCGGAGACCCGGGCCGCGAGGCGGCGGACGGCGGTGCCGCGCAGGTCGTTCTCGGCGGCCAGCCGGACGGCGACGCGCAGGCACATCAGGTCCAGGTGGGCCGCGAGCACGTCGGCACGGTCGAGGCGGGGGTGGCCGCCGGTGCCGGGCAGCGCCGCCCGTACCTCGGCCAGCAGCCGGAGCGTGAGGGGGTGGCGGGCGTCGGCGTCGGCCAGGGCGCCGTCCGGGATCCGGTGCCGGGCGCGGGCCGTACGCGCCTCCTCGGGGCGCAGGTCCCCGAGCCGCAGGCAGGCCGCGGAGGGATCCGCGGGGCCGTCCGCCGCCGTGACGGCCGCCGCCTCCCAGTACTCGTCCCGGCAGGCGACCACCAGCCGCGCCCCCGTGCCGTGCAGCCAGCGGGCGGTGCTCTCGGTCCACTCGGCGAGCCGGTCCGCCAGGGCGGACGGCATCTCCTCGGGGCCGTCCAGGAGGAGCAGCAGCGGCCGCCCGTGGGCGCGGGCGAGCTGGGCGAGCCGCTCCGGGGTGAGACCGGCGAGACCGGTCGGCAGCGGTGCCCGCGCGGCCGAGACGATGCGGGCCGCCCGCTCCAGCGCCCGGCCGGCCGCGTCCGCCACCGAGGTGTCGGCGCCGTGCAGGTCGGCGCCGCGCAGCCACAGGGTGGGCGCGGGGGCGTCCCCGCGGGCGCGGTGCCCGGCCAGCGCCGCGAGTTCGGTCGTACGGCCGCTGCCGGGCGGCCCCACCAGGCCGAGCACCGCCGGTCCGGTCGCCGGGCCGCGCCCGAACGCGTCCAGCTCCCGGGCCACCGCGGGCCGCTCGACCGGCGGCCCGTACGGGGCGGGCGCCGGGGCGGACGGATGGTCCGGGAGGGCGCCTCGCGGGGCCTCCTGGGCGACGGAGGTGGCCGTCAGTTCCAGCACGCCCGCCAGGTTCAGATCAGGGCCGTAGGCGGGGACGGTGGCCGCGTTGCGGGCGAGCAGTCCGGACAGGGGGCCGTCCGGGCCGTCGCCGGGCGACAGCGGTACCGCGAGGCCGGTGACGCGGGGGCCGGAGCAGAGGGCCGTGCCGAGCACGGCGGCGACGGCGCCGGTCTCCGGGTCCAGCACCGGTCCCCCGGCGGCTCCGCCGCCCGGCCGCAGGGCGTCGCGGCCCGCGGTGCCGATGGCGAGCTCCAGGACGCCGTCCAGGCGGTGGGAGCGGCCGTCGGCGGGGTAGGTGGCGGTGGCCGTGTCCAGGACGCGGGCCTCGCGCCAGCCGCCGGCCGCGATCCGCACATAGCCGCCGGCCCGCACCCGGCCGGGTGCCGCCACCGGCAGCGGCGCGAGGTCCAGGCCCTCGGTCCGGACGAGCGCGAGGTCCAGGCCGGGCAGTTCGGTCACGGCGTCGGCGCCCACGACGTGGGAGCGGCCGTCCGTGCCGTGCGGGTGCAGTACGAGCGCGCTGAGGCCGGCCACGGTCTCGTGGCTGGTGATCACGGTGCCGTGGTGGTCGGCGGCGAAGCCGGTGCCGCGCGGGCGTCCCGCCAGGTCCCTGACGTACACCAGGGAGGCGTCCAGGACGCGGTCGCGCGCCCCGGCGGTGGCCGAGGGCCCGGGAGGGGGCTTCGGAGCGGCGGTCACGGCGGGAGCGGCCCCGGCAGCGGCCCCCGCCACCGGTCCGCGGCGCGGCGCGGGCCGCAGGGCGTGCCTGCCGCCGCGGTGTCCGCCGGGCGCGCCGCCGGACACGGCCTCCGGCCGCGGCTCCCGTGCTGCCGCCATGGTCCGACCTCCCCCGCCCGTGCCGCCGTTCCGCCGTGCAGCCGCGCCCAGTGCCTGTCGCGTCCCCGTCGACATGTCGATCTCGTCCCGGTTCCGCCCTGTCCCCGACGGTAGGCGCGAAACGATCAGCGGGAAAGATCGTGAGGCGAACGCGCCCCCCTGCGCCCCCGCGGTTCACTCCGAGCGCCTGCACGGTCGGGTGAATATCCGGGGGTCGCCGGATACCGGCCGGGAGCGGGGGAAGCGAGCGCCCCCGTGGAGCGGCGGCCGGGGGGACACCCCGTGTCCACCGCTCCACGGGGGCGGAGGCGGGCGGCCGGTCAGGCGAAGACGGCCAGGCTCTTGGCCTTGCCGCGCTCCTCCTCGACCAGCGCGAGGAAGCGTCCCTCGGGGTCGAAGACGGCGACGGGCCCGCCGCCCGCGTACTCCTCGGGCATCTCCAGGCGCACGCCGTTGCCGAGCAGCCGGGCGCGCCGGGCGTCGATGTCCCAGCGCCGGAAGGCGGCGGTGGCCGCGTCGGCGACCGGCATCACGGTCAGCTCCTGCTGGAGCTGGTCGAGCGTCCGGGCGCTGTCCAGCTTGTACGGCCCGACGCGGGTGCGCCGCAGCGCGGTGAGGTGGCCGCCGACCCCGAGGTCGGCGCCCAGGTCGCGGGCGAGGGCGCGGATGTAGGTGCCCGAGGAGCAGACCACCGAGACCACCAGGTCGAGCACCGGGGTGCCGTCCTCGGCGACGGCCTCGCGGACGTCGTACACCGTGAAGGAGGAGACGGTCACCGGCCGGGCGGGGATCTCGAACTCCTCGCCGTCGCGGGCCCGCTTGTAGGACCGCACGCCGTTGATCTTGATGGCGCTGACCTTCGACGGCACCTGCATGATGTCGCCGGTCAGCTTGGCGACGGCGGTGTCGACGGCCTCCCGGGTGACGCGGGAGGCGTCCGCGCAGGAGGTGATCTCCCCCTCGGCGTCGTCGGTGACCGTGTTCTGGCCGAGCCGGACCGTACCCAGGTACTCCTTCTCGGTCAGCGCGAGGTGGCCGAGGAGCTTGGTGGCCCGCTCCACCCCGAGGACGAGGACCCCGGTCGCCATGGGGTCGAGGGTGCCGGCGTGGCCGACGCGGCGGGTCCTGGCGATGCCGCGCATCTTGGCCACGACGTCGTGCGACGTGAAGCCCGACGGCTTGTCGACGATGACAAGGCCGTCGGGCGGGGTGGGCTTGCTGGTCATTCGGTGCTGTCGTCCGTCTCGTCGGTCGCGTCCTCGGACCCGGGCTTGCGGTACGGGTCCGCCTCACCGGCGTAGGCGGCGCCCGCGGAGGCCTCGCGCACCTTCTCGTCGGACTGGCGGGCCCGGTCGAGGAGGCTCTCGATGGTCCGGGCGTTGTCCGGGAGGGCGTCGGCGACGAAGGCCAGGGTCGGGGTGAACTTCACCCCGGCGGCGCGGCCGACCTCGGAGCGCAGGATGCCCTTGGCGCTCTCCAGTCCGGCCGCTGCGGCCTTGCGCTCCTCGTCGTCCCCGTAGACCGTGTAGAAGACCGTCGCCTCCCGCAGGTCGCCCGTGACCCTGGTGTCCGTGATGGTGACGTGCGAGCCGAGCCGCGGGTCCTTGATCCCGCGCTGGAGCTTCTGGGCCACCACCTCTCGGATGAGGTCCGCCAGCCTTTTCGCCCGCGCGTTGTCGGCCACTGGTCCGTCTCCCGTTCCTCTTGTTGCTTCTTGGTGCTTCTTGGTGCTTCTTGCTGCTGCGTTCTGCGGTGTGGTGCGGTGGGGGCGGTCGAGCCCGCCGCCCGCCGGTCCGGACCGGACCGGACCGATCTTCTAGTCGTCGTCCTCGCCGTGGTAGCGCCGTCTGGCGGACAGCAGCTCCACTTCGGGGTGCCCGGCGACCAGCCGCTCGCACCGGTCGAGTACGTCGGTCAGGTGCGCCGCGTCCCCCGAGACCACGGCGAGGCCGATGACGGCCCGCCGGTGGAGGTTCAGGTGGTCCACCTCGGCCGCGCTCACCGCGAACTTCCGCTGGAGCTCGGCGACGATCGGGCGGACGACGGAGCGCTTCTCCTTCAGCGAGTGGACGTCGCCGAGGAGGAGGTCGAAGGACAGAGTCCCCACGTACATGTGTGTCCGGGTTGCCCGCCGGTACGGGATCGATGGTCCTGCCTTCGATACGGGCAGGGACATCAAGAACGGTACCGCGATCCGGCCGGTGGCTCGACGGGGTTTCCCGTCCGCCCCCGCGCCGGGGCCGCGGCCCGGGGCCGCACGGAGCAGGGGCGCACCCCCATGACGGCGGTGCGCCCCTGGCGCGCCGCACCGGCCGGCGGGAACCAGGTCCCGTCGGCCGGTGCGGTGATGCCGTGGGGTGTTACACCCGCGGCTTCTCGCGCATCTCGTACGTCGCGATGACGTCGTCGATCTTGATGTCGTTGAAGTTTCCGAGGTTGATACCGCCCTCGAAGCCTTCGCGGATCTCGGTGACGTCGTCCTTGAAGCGGCGCAGGCCCTCGATGTTGAGGTTCTCCGCGATGACCTTGCCGTCGCGCAGGAGCCGGGCCTTGGTGTTGCGCTTGACCTCGCCGGAACGGATGAGGACACCCGCGATGTTGCCCAGCTTGGAGGAGCGGAAGACCTCGCGGATCTCCGCCGTGCCCAGCTGGACCTCTTCGTACTCCGGCTTGAGCATGCCCTTGAGGGCCGCCTCGATCTCCTCGATCGCCTGGTAGATGACCGAGTAGTACCGGACGTCCACGCCTTCGCGCTCGGCCATCTGCTGCGCACGGCCGACCGCGCGCACGTTGAAGCCGATCACGATGGCGTCGGAGCCCATCGCCAGGTCGATGTCGGACTCCGTGACCGCACCGACGCCGCGGTGCAGGACGCGGATGTCGACCTCTTCGCCGACGTCCAGCTGGAGCAGGGAGGACTCCAGGGCCTCGACCGATCCGGACGCGTCGCCCTTGATGATCAGGTTCAGCTGCTGGACCTCGCCGGCCTTGAGCACCTTGTCCAGGTCCTCCAGGGACACGCGGCGCGTGCGCTTGGCGAACGCGGCGTTGCGCTCGCGGGCGGCGCGCTTCTCCGCGATCTGGCGGGCCGTACGGTCCTCCTCGACCACGATGAAGTTGTCGCCCGCACCCGGGACGTTGGTCAGGCCGAGGACCTGGACCGGCGTCGAGGGACCGGCCTCGGCGACGTTGTTGCCGTTGTCGTCGAGCATGGCGCGCACGCGGCCGTAGGCGTCGCCCACCACCATCGTGTCGCCGACCCGCAGGGTGCCTCGCTGGACGAGGACCGTCGCCACGGCACCGCGGCCGCGGTCGAGACGGGACTCGATCGAGATGCCCTGCGCGTCCTGGTCCGGGTTGGCCCGCAGGTCGAGCGAGGCGTCGGCGGTCAGGATGACCGCTTCCAGCAGGGAGTCGATGTGCAGACCCTGCTTGGCGGAGATGTCGACGAACATGGTGTCGCCGCCGTACTCCTCGGCCACCAGGCCGTACTCGGTCAGCTGACCGCGCACCTTGGTCGGGTCCGCGCCCTCGACGTCGATCTTGTTGACCGCGACGACGATCGGGACGTCGGCCGCCTTGGCGTGGTTGAGCGCCTCGACCGTCTGCGGCATGACGCCGTCGTTGGCCGCGACGACCAGGATCGCGATGTCGGTCGACTTCGCACCACGGGCACGCATGGCGGTGAACGCCTCGTGACCCGGGGTGTCGATGAAGGTGATCGCGCGGTCCTCGCCGTTGACCTCGGTCGCGACCTGGTAGGCACCGATGTGCTGGGTGATGCCGCCGGCCTCGCCCGCGATGACGTTCGTCTTGCGGATGGCGTCGAGCAGCCGGGTCTTGCCGTGGTCGACGTGACCCATGACGGTGACGACCGGCGGACGGACGACCAGGTCCTCCTCGGTGCCCTCGTCCTCGCCGAACTCCAGGTCGAAGGACTCGAGCAGCTCGCGGTCCTCCTCCTCGGGGCTGACGATCTGAACGGTGTAGTTCATCTCGCCGGCGAGGAGCTGCAGCGTCTCGTCCGAGACGGACTGCGTGGCCGTGACCATCTCGCCCAGGTTCATCATGACCGCGACGAGCGACGCCGGGTTGGCGTTGATCTTCTCGGCGAAGTCGGTGAGCGACGCACCGCGCGACAGGCGAATGGACTCGCCGTTGCCGCGAGGCAGCATCACGCCGCCGACCGACGGGGCCTGCATGGCCTCGTACTCCTGGCGCCGCTGCCGCTTCGACTTGCGGCCACGACGCGCCGGACCGCCGGGACGGCCGAAGGCACCCTGTGTGCCACCGCGGCCACCGGGACCGCCGGGACGGCCGCCGAAGCCGGGACGGCCACCGCCGCCGCCGAAGCCGCCGCCACCACCGGGGCCACCGCCACCGGGACGACCGGCGAAGCCGCCGCCGCCACCGGGACGACCGCCGCCGCCACCGCCGGGACGGCCGGCGAAGCCGCCGCCACCGGGACGGCCGGCGCCGCCGGGACGACCCGCACCGCCCGGACCGCGGCCGCCGGGGCCACCGCCGGGACGCGGGCCGGCAGCGGGACGCTGCGGCATCATGCCGGGGTTGGGACGCGGGCCGCCGGGACGGGGACCGCCGGGACCGCCCTGCGGACGCGGCATCGCGCCCGGGGTCGGACGCGGACCGCCCGGGGACTGCGGACGCGGACCGCCGCCCTGGGCGCCGGGCGCCTGCGGACGGGGGCCGCCGCCGGGAGCACCGGGGCCGCCGGGACGCTGGCCCTGCGGCCGGGGCGCCTGCGGGCGCGCCATGCCGGTGGAGCCACCGGAGGTGAAGGGGTTGTTGCCCGGACGCGGACCGGCCGGACGGGCACCGGGGCGTGCGCCCTGGCCGCCGGGGCGCGGGGCGCCCTGGCCGGGACGGGCCTGGCCCTGCCCGGCACCGCCGGGACGGCCGCCACCGGGCTTGGGAGCACCGGGACGCGCGCCACCGGGGCGCGGGCCCTGCGCGGCGGCCGGGGACGGCGCCGGAGCCGACGGCGGAGCGGTGAACTCCGGAGCGGCGGGCGCGGCCGGGGCCGGACGCGGGGCGGGCTTGGGACCCGGCACCGGACGCGGGCCGGGGGCCGGCGCGGGGGCCGAGGGGGCCGCGGGCGTCTGCGCCGCGGCGGGCTTGGGCGCGGCCGGCGGCCTGGGGGCGGCCGGGCGCTCTCCCGCGGGCCTGGCGCCCTGGGAGGTGCCCCCTGCCGGCGCCGGCGAGGGCGCCGCGGGCCTGGGGGCGGCCTTCTTCGGGGCACCCGGCTTGGCGGACCTGCCGCCGCCGCTGCCCTGCTGGAAGGCGTCGGTCAGTTTGCGTACTACGGGCGCCTCGATCGTCGAGGATGCCGATCGGACGAATTCACCGAGTTCCTGGAGCTTGGCCATGACGACCTTGCTCTCCACACCGAACTCCTTGGCGAGTTCGTATACCCGGACCTTAGCCACTTCGCTCCTTTGAGGTCCGGGTTGCGGCCGGACCGTCGCTAGTTCATGGGCGTACTCATCGCGTACTCATCGAGTGCTCATCGCAATCTCGACCTGCTTTCGACTCGCGAGGTACCAGGCCGCACGGCGGGTTCCGTGCGGCTCGTCTTCCTACCGTGTTGCCTGCTCGGCAACTGTTGTCCGCTCGACGTGGTGGCGCAACGCCTTTGTGTCGAGCGCTCCCGGGGCACGCAACGCCCGCGTGAACGCCCGGCGGCGTACCGCCTGGTCGAGACAGACCGGGGCGGGGTGTACGTACGCACCCCGGCCGGGCAGCGTACCGCGAGGATCGGGGACGCACTCGCCCTCGATCGCCACGATGCGCAGCAGATCCGTCTTGGCCGCTCGCTCCCGGCACCCCACACAGGTGCGTTCAGGGCATACTCGGGCCTGCGTCCGGCCAGACACCGCTAAGTCTACCTCCCCGCACGCACCTCACCCCTCGGGGGGAGGATTCGAACGGTTGTTGTCGTGATCCCAGCGCTGTGCGGCCTGGATCTATTCCCCGGCGGTCTGTTCCCCGGCCTGCTCGGTGTCCGGGCGGATGTCGATGCGCCAGCCGGTGAGGCGGGCGGCCAGCCGGGCGTTCTGCCCCTCCTTGCCGATCGCCAGGGACAGCTGGTAGTCCGGCACGGTCACCCGGGCGGAGCGGGCCGCCAGGTCGACGACCTCCACCTTGGAGACCCGGGCCGGGGAGAGCGCGTTCGCCACCATCTCGGCCGGGTCGTCCGACCAGTCGACGATGTCGATCTTCTCGCCGTTCAGCTCGCCCATCACATTGCGCACCCGGCCGCCCATGGGGCCGATGCAGGCGCCCTTGGCGTTCAGACCCGAACGGGTGGACCGCACCGCGATCTTCGTACGGTGGCCGGCCTCGCGGGCGATCGCCGAGATCTCGACCGAGCCGTCCGCGATCTCGGGCACCTCCAGGGCGAAGAGCTTCTTCACCAGATTGGGATGCGTGCGTGAGAGAGTGACGGACGGACCGCGCACGCCCTTGGCCACCCGGACGACGTACGAGCGAAGCCGCATGCCGTGCGGGTACGTCTCGCCGGGTACCTGCTCCTGCACCGGCAGGATGGCCTCCAGCTTGCCGATGTCCACGAGCACGTTCTTCGGGTCGCGGCCCTGCTGGACGACACCGGTGACGATGTCGCCCTCGCGGCCGGCGTACTCGCCGAGCGTCGCGTCGTCCTCGGCGTCGCGCAGCCGCTGGAGGATGACCTGCTTCGCGGTGGTGGCGGCGATCCGGCCGAAGCCGGACGGGGTGTCGTCGAACTCGCGGGCCCGCTGGCCCTCTTCGAGGTCCTCCGGGTCCTCCTTCGCCCACACGGTCACATGCCCGGTCTCCCGGTTGAGCTCCACGCGCGCGTGGCGGCGGCTTCCCTCGGTGCGGTGGTAGGCGATGAGGAGGGCCGACTCGATCGCCTCGACCAGCAGGTCGAAGGAGATCTCCTTCTCCCGCACCAAGCCCCGCAGGGCGCTCATGTCGATGTCCACGGCTACGCCTCCTCCTCTTCCTTCATGTCCTTCTCGGTCCTGCTGTCCGTGCTGCCCGCGCTGTCGCTGCCGCCGGTGCTGTCCTTGCGGTTGAACTCGACCTGCACGCGGGCCCTGGCCACGTCGGCCAGGGCGACCCGGCGGGCCGTGGGCCTGCGGCCCTTGACTCCGGGCACTTCGAGGTCGAGTCCTTCGTCGTCGACGGCGATGATCCGGGCCACCAGCTCGCCGCCCTCGGCCAGCTGGAACTTCACCAGCCGGCCCGTGGCGCGCACATAGTGCCGGGGCTGGGTGAGGAGGCGCTCCGCGCCCGGGGTGCCGACCTCGAGGGTGTACTCCCCCTCGCCCATCACGTCGCTCTCGTCGAGCTTCGCCGAGAGCGCGCGGCTCACATCGGCGATCGCGTCCAGGTCGGCACCGGTCTCGGAGTCGACGACGACGCGCAGCACCCGCTTGCGTCCCACGGAGTCCACGGCGATCTCTTCGAGATCCAGCCCCTGGGAGGTGACGAGCGGTTCCAGCAGCTCCCGCAGCCTCTCGCTCTGGGTGGTGCTCATCCGGGTGACTCCTCGGCCGCGTGTGCTGTTGTGGGACGGTTCGCGTGTCTGGTCAAAGGGTATCCGGTCCCAAGGGGTGTTGCCGTCCACCTGGGCGAGGGTGGTGGCGCTGAGCCGCGCCCGGGACGCGCGCGGGTACGGTGATCACGGGCAGGGCCTGTCCGTCCGCCTGTCCGTCTGTTCGCCCTTCCCGCTTCGTACGTACGCACCCGAGGACGTCTGCCGTGCCGTTCCCCTCACCCTCGCAGGCCCCCTCGGGCCCGCGCAGAAGGAGCCTGCTCGCCTCGGCGGCGGGGGTCGCCCTGCTCGCGGGCTGCTCCGCCGGAGGCGACTCCTCCGGTGACAGCGGCGGCGGTCCGTCGCTCGCCGACCGGGTGCGCGCGGGCGCGGTCCGGGACAGCGAGGACCTGGCACGGCGCTACGACGCCGTGCTCGCCGCGCATCCGGCGCTGGCCGGGCGGCTGGCGCCGCTGCGGGCCGAAGTGGCGCGCCACGCCGCCGCGTTCGGCGGCGCGGGAGCGTCCGCGGCGGCGCCAGCCCCCTCCTCGACGGCGACGGCAGGATCCGGCGACGGCGCGACCCCGCCCGCGTCACCGGCCGCGACGGACGCGGTGCGGGCAGCGGTGGGCGGGGGCGGCGCGGCGGGTACGGCGGGGCCTTCCGGTTCCGCGGGTGCGCCCGCCTCCGGCGGTGCGGCGGCGTCCGGCGGTGCGGCGGCCTCCGCTTCGGCGGGGGTTCCGGCCCGTCCCGGGGACGCGCTCGCCTCGCTCGCCGCGGCGGAGCGCTCGCTCGCCGACCGCCGGACGGACGCGCTGCTCCAGGTGCCCGGCGAGCTGGCGCGGCTGCTGGCCTCGGTGGCGGCGGCCGGGGCGGCGCACGCGTACCTGCTGACCGAGGGGGGCGAGTGAGCAAGGCGACCGAGCAGGAACTGCGGGCGCTCCAGGCGGCGCTGGCCGCGGAGCACGCCGCCGTGTACGGGTACGGCGTGGTGGGCGGCCGGGTCGGCAAGGACCGGCGGGCGGCGGCGCGGGCGGCGTACGACGCCCATCGGGCGCGCCGGGACGCGCTGGTGCGCGAGGTCCGCGGCCTGGGCGGGCAGCCGGTGGCCGCTGCGGCCGCCTACGCGCTGCCGTTCCCGGTGCCCGACGCGGCCACCGCGCTGCGTTTCGCGGCCGAGCTGGAGGACCGGGTGGCCGGGGTCTACGCCGATGCCGTGCGGGCCGCCACCGGGCAGCGGCGGCGGGAGGCGGCGGGTGCGCTGCGCGAGGCGGCGGTCCGGGCGGTGGGCTGGCGCGGGGGGAGCGTAGCCTTCCCTGGTCTCGCCGAACGCGCCGGTGCCGACGGTACGTCGGCGACACCGCCTCCGGCAGCGACGCCGTAGCGCGGCGAGCGGCGGACGGCCGCGTCCGCCCGGGGTACGCGGTGCACGAGGTGCACGAGGTGCACGCGGTGCATGAGCGGGGCGACCCCGTCCGGCCCCGGCACCCGGGCGTCCAGGTCTCCAGGAAGGGAACACTCGCGCATGGCTTTCGAACCGCCTCGGCGTCTGGTCCGGGCGCTCGGCGAGACGTCGCCGGACGGTGACGACTGGCTGGAGCGGCTGCCCGTACTGGCCGAGCGGGCCGCCGCTCTACGCGGGTCGACCGTCGAGCGGGTGCAGGTGCCCGGCGGGCGCAGCAGCCTGGTCGTGCTGGTGCGGCTGGCGGACGGGACGCCCGCCGTGCTGAAGCTGGCCCCGCCCCGGGCCCGGCCCGGCGCCGAGCGGGCCGCGCTCGCGCACTGGGACGGCCGGGGCGCGGTACGGCTGCTGGAGCCGGAGTCGGCCGGGGCGGACGAGGAGGCCGGTGTGCTGCTGCTGGAACGGCTGCACCCGGAGGTGTCGGTGCGGTCGCTGCCGGAGGCGCGGGCCCTGCTGGAGGCGGCGGGCACACTGCGGCGGCTGTGGGTGGAGCCGCCGCGGGGGCATCCCTTCGAGACGGTCGCCGAGCGGACCGGGCGGCAGGCGGACGCGATGCGGGCGAGCGCGGAGCGCGACCCGGACGTGGCGCCGCTGGTCGAGAGCGCGCTCACGGCCCGTACGGAGCTGCTGGCCGCGCCGCCCGGACCGCGGCTGCTGCACGGCACGTTCCGGCAGAGCAAGGTGCTCGCCGGGGACCGGGTGCCGTGGCTGGCCGTGGGGCCCGACCCGGTGGTCGGCGAGCCCGCCTTCGACCTCGCGCGCCTCGTCCGCGACCGGGTGGAGGACCTGATCGCCTCCCCGTCCGGGCCGGCCATCACCCGGCGCCGGATCAAACGCCTGGCGGAGTCCCTGGAGGTGGACCGCGAGCGGCTCACCGGCTGGACCTTGTTCCGCGCCGTGGAGTCCGGCGTCCGGGCCCGCCGCGTCGGCCGCCCCCGGGACGCCGAACTCCTGCTGGAATTCGCCGGCTGGCTCTGATCCCCGGGCACCGCGCCCGTCCCCGGTCGCGGGACGAGGGCCCGGCGCCGCCGATTCCGGCCCGGTGGAGCCGGGAGCGGTACGAGCCCCGGCCCGAGTGCTGGTGGCCGGTTCGCGCGGGCGGCGCGACACACGCGCCAGGCGGCCCTTCGGCCCGCCGGGACGGGAGACGATGCCCGGACAGGGTGCGGCAGCGGCCGGCTGCCCGGGAAGGGCGGGCGATGGACGGCGGACGGGACGACGGCCCAGGTCAAATCAGGTCCGGCGGCGCGGAGACGGCGGGGCAGCCGAACCTTGTCGCGCCCTCGGACGTTCCGGCGCTGTCCGCGCGGTTCTGGGTTCTGGTGGTGGCCACGGGTGTGCTCGCGGGCTTCGCGGGCGCCGCGCTGATGGTGGTGCTGCATGCGGCGGCCCACCTCACGTACTCCTACCGTTCGGGGAGTTTCCTGACCGCGGTCGAGGAGGCCGGCGCGCTGCGTCGTGTGGTGGCGCCGGCCGCCGCGGGGGCGGTGGCCGGGATCGGCTGGTGGCTCCTGCGGTGGTGGACGGGCCCCGGCGGCTCGGAGGTGAGTACGGCGCTGTGGCGGGACGAGGGGCGGCTGCCGCTGCGGCGGAGTCTGGGCACCGCGGTCCTGTCCGTGGTGACCGTCGGCATGGGTGCCTCGCTGGGGCGCGAGGGGGCGCCGCGGCTGGCCGGTGCGGCGCTGGCCTCCCGGCTGTCCGACTGGGCCCGTCTGGACGTCGCGCACCGCCGACTGCTCGCCGCCTGCGGCGCCGGGGCCGGCATGGCGTGTGTGTACGACGTCCCGCTGGGCGGGGCGCTGCTGACGCTGGAGGTGATGCTCGGTGTCCTGTCGCTGCGCCTGGCCCTGCCCGCCCTGGCCACCTGCGGTATCGCCACCGCGGTCTCCTGGACGGTCCTGCCCGCCGGGCCCACCTACCGGCTGCCCGAGGTGAGGCTGTCCACGTCCCTGACCGTGTTCGCCGTGCTGATCGGGCCGCTCGCCGGACTGGTCGCGGTCGGCTGGGTGCGGATGATCCGGATCGCGCACGAGCACCGGCCCGCCGGGTGGGGACCGCTCATCGCGCCGCTGCTGGTCTTCACCGTGGTCGGGGTGCTGGCCGTGCCCTGTCCCGAACTGCTCGGCAACGGCAAGGACATCGTCCAGCTCACGCTCTCGGCGCAGGTCGCCGCGCCCCTTCTCGTGGCCCTGCTCCTCCTCAAACCGCTCGCCACGGCCGGGAGCCTGGGCAGTGGCGCCAGCGGCGGACTGTTCACCCCCACCATCGCCACCGGTGCCCTGCTCGGCTCCCTGGCGGGGCAGGGCTGGGCACACGCATGGCCCGCCCCGGCGGCCGGTTTCGCCCTCATCGGCGCCGCCGCTGTCCTCGCCGCCGCCATGCAGGCTCCGGTCGCCGCCGTCGTCCTGATGCTGGAACTCACCCGCACCGTCGACGCCCTGATGGTCCCCCTGCTCTTCGCCGTCACCGGCGCGATGCTCGTCTCCCGCCGGCTCGACACCCCGTCCATCTACTCCGTACGCCTGCCCGCCCAATGACAGCCCGATGACACCCGCCGCACACCGCTTCGGGCGCGGCCGCCGCCACCACGTCCACGGCCCGCGCCCCGGGGACGGGGCTTGGGCCGTGCGCGGGTCAGGCGGTGAGGCGGGCGAGGGCCTCGTCGACGGTCAGTTCCTCGCGTTCGCCGGTGCGGCGGTCCTTCAGCTCGACGACGCCCTCGGCGGAGCGGCGGCCGGCGACGAGGATCTTGGGGACACCGATCAGTTCCGCGTCGGTGAACTTGACGCCCGGGGAGACCCCGGCGCGGTCGTCCACGAGGACGCGCAGTCCGGCGGCGGCCAGCTTGGCGGAGACGTCCAGGGCCAGGTCGATCTGGAGGGCCTTGCCCGCGGCGACCACGTGCACATCGGCCGGGGCCACCTCGGCGGGCCAGACCAGGCCGTGCTCGTCGGCGTGCTGCTCGGCGAGGGCGGCGACGGCGCGGGAGACGCCGATGCCGTAGGAGCCCATGGTGACGCGGACCGGCTTGCCGTTCTGGCCGAGGACGTCGAGCTTGAGGGCGTCGGTGTACTTGCGGCCGAGCTGGAAGATGTGGCCGATCTCGATGGCGCGGTCCAGCTTCAGGCCGGTGCCGCACCGGGGGCAGGGGTCGCCCTCCTGCACGACGACCACGTCGACGTAGGCGTCGACCTCGAAGTCACGGCCCGCGACGACGTTCTTCGCGTGCGTGTGCTCCTTGTTGGCGCCGGTGATCCAGGCGGTGCCGGGGGCCACGCGCGGGTCGGCGATGTAGGTGGTCTTCTCGCCCAGGCCCTGCGGGCCGACATAGCCGCGCACCAGGTCGGGACGGCCGGTGAAGTCCTCGGCGGTGACCAGTTCGACGGCGGCCGGGGCGAAGTGCGCCTCGACCTTGCCGAGGTCGACCTCGCGGTCCCCGGGCACGCCGACGGCGACGATCTCGCCGTCCACCTTGACCAGCAGGTTCTTCAGGGTGGCGGAGGCGGGGACGCCGAGGGAGGCGGCCAGCGTCTCGATGGTGGGGGTGTCCGGGGTGGGGATCTCCTCCAGCGCGGGCACGCCGGAGCCGTCCACCGGCTTCAGCTCGTACGTGATCGCCTCGGTGTTGGCGGCGAAGTCGCAGTTCGGGCAGTCGGCGAAGGTGTCCTCGCCGGCCTCGGCCGGGGCGAGGAACTCCTCGGACCGGGAGCCGCCCATGGCGCCCGCGGTGGCCGCGCAGATGCGGTAGTCCAGGCCGAGGCGCTCGAAGATGCGCTGGTAGGCCTGGCGGTGCAGGGCGTAGGACTCGGCGAGGCCCTCGTCGGCCGTGTCGAAGGAGTAGGAGTCCTTCATCAGGAACTCGCGCCCGCGCAGGATGCCCGCGCGCGGCCGGGCCTCGTCGCGGTACTTGCTCTGGATCTGGTAGAGGATGACCGGCAGGTCCTTGTAGGAGGACGCCTGGTCCTTCACCAGCAGGGTGAAGATCTCCTCGTGGGTGGGGCCGAGCAGATAGTCGCCGCCCCGGCGGTCCTGGAGGCGGAACAGCTCGGCGCCGTACTCGTCCCAGCGGCCGGTCGCCTCGTACGGCTCCCTCGGCAGCAGCGCGGGCAGCAGCACCTCCTGGGCGCCGATGGCGTCCATCTCCTCACGGACGATCCGCTCGACGTTCGCGAGGACCTTCTTGCCCAGCGGCAGCCAGCTCCAGACGCCCGCGGCGGTGCGGCGGACGTAGCCGGCGCGGACCAGCAGCTTGTGGCTGAGGACCTCGGCGTCGGCCGGGTCGTCGCGCAGCGTCTTGGCCATCAACTGGGACATGCGCTGGACCGGTGCGTTCGCCATCGTTCTCGTACTCCTGCCGGATATCGGTGATGGCTAGGAGGTTAGCCGGGCGGACGGCGGCGGTGGAAATCGGTCAGCGGCCCTGGGGGGTGCGGCGGCGCAGCGGAAGCGGGGCGCCCATCACGGCGTACGGCCGCGGCGCGCTGGGGAAGAGGACCTGGCGGGCCAGGTCGGTGTAGCCGAGGGAGTGGTAGAGGCCGCGGGCCGGGCTGTCGGTGTCGATGGCGGAGAGGATGGAGCGCGGCTCGGCGGCGGTGTCGGTGACGGCGGTGATCAGGGCGCGGCCGACGCCCCGGTTCTGGTGGGCCGGGTGGACGTGCAGTTCGGTGATGACGAAGGAGCCGTCCAGCCAGTCCTCGTGCCCGCGGGCGCGCAGATACGGTTCGACGACGGTGGACCACCAGTGGGTGCGGTCGTTGGGCATGCCGTAGACGAATCCGGCGAGCCGGCCGTCCGCGGTGGTGGCGCCCAGTGCGCGGGCCCCCGGGCAGGTCATGTGGCGCAGCACGATCTGGCGGCGTACGGCGACCTCCTCGGCGCCGAGTCCGAAGGCGACGGCCTGGACGGCGAGCGCCTCGTCGACACGGGCCGCCAGATCGAGGGGGCCGATCACGATGTCGTCTCGGCGGCCGGGGCCGGGGCCGTGACCGGGAATGTGCGCCATGCCGGGGAGACTACCCGGCCGCCGTCCGCCGCCGGAGCCGCGCGGGCGGCTGGGCGGACGGGCGGACGGGCGGACGGGCGGACGGGCGGACGGGCGGACGGGCGGACGGGCGGACGGGCGGACGGGCTCAGAAGAGCACGCTGGTGAACGCGCCGACCTCCTGGAAGCCGACGCGCCGGTAGGTGCGCCGGGCCGGGGCGTTGAAGTCGTTGACGTAGAGGCTCACCACGGGGGCGACGTCCGCCAGCGCGTAGCGCAGCACCGCGGCCATGCCGGGGGCGGCCAGGCCCCGGCCGCGGTACTCGGGGGCGACCCAGACGCCCTGGATCTGGCAGGCCCGGTCGGTGGCGGCGCCGATCTCGGCCTTGAACATGACCTTGCCGTGCTCGTCGAGGCGGGCGAAGGAGCGGCCCGAGCCGACGAGTTCGGCGACCCTGGCCTGGTAGAGGAGTCCGCCGTCGCCGGCCAGCGGGGAGACGCCGACCTCCTCGGTGAACATCGCCACGCAGGCCGGCATGATCGTCTCCATCTCGTCCTTGCGGACGCGGCGGACGTAGGGGTCGGCGGCGATGTCGTCCGGCATCCGGTCGGTGATCATGAGGGGCTGGCGAGCGCGGACCTCGCGGGCCGGGCCCCAGCTCGGTTCGAGGAGCCGCCACAGCTCGGTGGTGGGCTCGCTGGGGCCGACGATGGAGGAGCAGCGGCGGCCGGCCCGCCGGGCGCGGTCGGCGAAGGCGCGCACGGCGCGCGGGGTGGCGCAGATCGGGACCAGGTTGGCGCCCGCGTAACACAGGGACGTGAGCATGCCGTCCTCGTACCAGCCCCACATCTCGCCGCCGAGCCGCCACGGGTCGAGGCCCGCGATCCGCACCCGGGAGGTCACGAAGGCGTTCGCGACCGGCTCGCGGTCGAGGACGGCGAGCGCCGCGTCCAGGTCGCTCGGTTCGAGCACCCGTGAGGTGGTCTGGGTCAACACGTACGGGGCCTCACGCTGGGGTTCCGCTGATCTCCGCACTGTACCTGCCGAATCCTGGCGGCGCCGCCCTCCCGGAAGGGCCGGGCACCGGGCTGTCTGATATGTGGCAGTGTGGGCGGTTATGGGTACCCCTCATGTCGAGCCGGGTTCGGAAAGCGGTGATCACGGTGGCACCACCTCGGACGGCGGTCCGGAGCGGCGAGGGCGAGGGGCTGAGGCCATGAACACGGCGGACGTCGCCCTGGAACCGGACTTCGCGCGCGCGGTCCTGCACGACCTGGGCACCGGCGTCTTCACCATCGACGCCGCGGGGTGCATCACGTCGGTCAACCCGTGGGCGGAGCGGCTGCTGGGCCGCTCGGAGGCGGAACTGCTCGGCCGGGACGCGCACGACGTGCTGCACCGCCGCGCCGACGGCACCGAGATGCCGCGCGGGGAGTGCCGGATGCAGACGCCGCTGGAGGGCGCCCGGCCCGTCGAGGAGGGCTGCGAGGAGTACTTCCTGCGGGCCGACGGCTCGGTCCTGCCGATCATCTGGACCACCACGTCACTGCTGGTGGCGGGCCGCCCCGCGGGTCTTGTGGTGTGCTTCGACGACTTCGGCGCGCACCGGGCGGCCGAGGAGCGGATGGCCGCGCACGCCGCCGCGCTGGAGGCGCTGACCGCCCGGCTGAACCTGCTGGCGGACGTCTCCTCGGTGCTGATGTCCGCTCTGGAGGCGTCCGGGCGGATGCGCCGGCTGCTGCAACTGCTGGTGCCGGAACTGGGCGACTGGGCGGAGGTGGCGCTGTGCTCGGAGCGGTCCGGGCTGCTGGAGCGGGTCGCCGTGCGGTGCCCGGCGCATCCGCGGCGGGCGCGGCGGCTGGAGGGCGCGCTGCCGCCGCTGCCGGTGGACGCGCGGGCGGCGGTGGAGCGGGTGATGAGCGCCGACGAGCCGGTGCTGCTGACCGCCGCCGAACTGCGGGACCCGGGCTCCCCGCTGGCCGCGCTGGCCGTGACGCACGGAAGGCTCTTCGAGCGGCTGGGCGGCCACACGGCCGTCGTGATGCCGCTGTCCGCGCGCCGCAACCACTACGGGATGCTGACGGTGGGCCGCTCCGGTGACTCGCCCGCGCCCACCGCGGCGGAGGTGCGGCTGCTCGCCGACATCGCCCGCCGGCTGGGTCTGGTGCTGGACAACGCCCGGCTCTACCAGGAGCAGCGCAGTGTCTCGGAGACCATGCAGCGCCAGTTGCTCGCCCCGCTCCCCCAGGTGGACCACCTGCGGATGGCCGCGCGCTATCTGCCGGCGCAGAGCGCGATGGAGGTCGGCGGCGACTGGTACGACGCCTTCCTGCTCACCGACGGGGTGATGGCCCTGGTGATCGGGGACGTGGTCGGTCACGACCTCCAGGCCGCCGCGCACATGGCCGAGGTCCGCAACATGCTGCGCGCGCTGGCCTGGGACCATCAGAAGCCGCCCAGTCTGATCATGTGCCGGCTGGACGAGGCGGTCACCAACACCAGTGACGCGCCGATGGCCACGCTGATCTTCGCCCGGATAGAGGGGCCCGAGGGCGGGCCGTGGCGGCTGAACTGGGTCAACGCCGGGCATCCGCCGCCGCTGCTGATCACCCGGGACGGCGAGGCGCGGTTCCTGACGGCGGGGCACGGCCCGCTGATCGGGATGAGCGCCGTCCTGCACCTGGGGCTGAACTGGCCCGACGCGTACGAGGAACTGCCGCCCGAGTCCCTGCTCCTGCTCTACACCGACGGTCTGGTGGAGAGCCGGGACCGGCCGATCGATCTGGGGATGGCCAAGCTCCGCCATCACGCGCAGGTCCTGGCCCGGAGGATGGCCGGGGAGACGGTGGACGACTTCTGCGACGCGCTGCTGGACCGGATCAGGCCCAGCGGCGACGACGCCGCGCTGCTCGCGCTGCATCTGCCGCCGCGCGGTGCGGGAGCCCCGGGCGACCGGGACCCGGCGCCTCCCCCGCAGTCGCCGTACAGCAGTCCGGCGGCGCCGAACCGGGCCGCGCCCGGGTCCCTCCAGGAGGACTCACCGGTGGCGGACCCGACGAGCTGGCTGCGCGAGGAGTGAGCCACTGCGAGGAGTGAGCCACTGCGGGATGTGAGGCCCTACGAGGTGTGCGGCGCCGCGGGGCGCGAGGCCCCGCGCGGTGGGGGATCCGGCGGGGCGTGCGGCCCGGCGGCGTGCCGGGCCGGGTGTCGTCGGCGGCGGGTCAGCCCGCGACGGAGATCTCGGGTTCGCCGGAGGCCACGCCGTCGGCCTCCATCTGCTCGGCCAGCTTCATGGCCTCCTCGATCAGGGTCTCCACGATCTTCGACTCGGGCACCGTCTTGATGACCTCGCCCTTCACGAAGATCTGCCCCTTCCCATTGCCCGACGCCACACCCAGATCCGCCTCACGCGCCTCACCAGGACCGTTCACCACACAGCCCATCACCGCGACCCGCAACGGCACCTCCATACCCGTCAGACCCGCCGTGACCTCCTCCGCCAGCTTGTACACATCCACCTGCGCCCGCCCGCACGACGGACACGACACGATCTCCAGACCCCGCTGCCTCAGATTCAGCGACTCCAGGATCTGGATACCGACCTTCACCTCCTCGGCCGGCGGCGCCGACAGCGACACCCGGATCGTGTCCCCGATCCCCTGCGACAGCAGCGCACCGAACGCCACCGCCGACTTGACCGTCCCCTGGAACGCCGGACCCGCCTCCGTCACCCCCAGATGCAGCGGATAGTCGCACTGCTGCGCCAAACTGCCGGTACGCCTCGATCATCACGACCGGATCGTTGTGCTTCACCGAGATCTTGATGTCCCGGAAACCATGCTCCTCGAACAGCGACGCCTCCCACAGCGCCGACTCCACCAGCGCCTCCGGCGTCGCCTTCCCGTACTTCTGCAGCAACCGCCGGTCCAAAGACCCCGCGTTCACCCCGATCCGGACCGGCGTGCCGTGGTCCTTCGCCGCCTTCGCGATCTCCCGCACCTGATCGTCGAACTTCTTGATGTTCCCCGGATTCACCCGCACCGCCGCACACCCCGCCTCGATCGCGGCGAACACATACTTCGGCTGGAAATGAATGTCCGCGATCACCGGGATCTGCGACTTCCGCGCGATCACCGCCAGCGCGTCCGCGTCATCCTGCGTCGGACACGCCACCCGCACGATCTGGCACCCCGACGCCGTCAGCTCCGCGATCTGCTGCAACGTCGCACCGATGTCCGACGTACGCGTCGTCGTCATCGACTGCACCGACACCGGCGCGTCTCCGCCGACCGCCACGGACCCGACCTGGATCTGCCGGCTCCGGCGGCGCTCGGCGAGCTTGGTCGGAACGGACGGCATGCCGAGAGAAATCGCAGTCATCTGCTGTGCAACCCCAAGTCGTGGATCAAGGTCCGGCCCCGTTCAGCGGCGGGCTCCAGGCTTCGAGATTACGGCACCGCCCCGATCATCGGCACATCCCACCCGGCAAACCCACTCGATGGAAGGCGGCCGGACAGGGTGCCTGCCCGGCCGCCGCGAACAGCGGGTGCCTAGGTGATTTTGACGGGGTTAACGACGTCGGCGATCAGCACCAGGATCGTGAAGCAGATGAAGACGCTGGCCACCACGTAGGCGACCGGCATCAGCTTCGCCACGTCGAACGGGCCCGGGTCCGGGCGGCGCAGCACCTTGGCGAGGTTGCGGCGCAGCGACTCCCACAGGGCACCGGCGATATGGCCGCCGTCCAGCGGGAGCAGCGGGAGCATGTTGAAGAGGAACAGGGAGAGGTTGAAGCCGGCGACCAGCATCATGGCCATGGCCAGCTGCTGGGTGGGCGGGATGTCGAGGGTGAAGATGTCGCCGCCGACGCGGGCCGCGCCGACCACGCCCATCGGGGAGTCGGGCTGGCGGGGGGCGCCGTCGAAGGCCGCGTCCCACAGCGCGGGGATCTTGCCGGGCAGGCTCGCGATGGAGTCGACGGCCTCGCCGAGCCGGTCGCCCATCCAGGTCACGGACTCGCCGAAGTCCTGGCGGACGACGCCGGTGGCGGCGCTGAAGCCGAGGAAGCCCGCGGTGACGTACTTGCCCTGGACGATCTGGCCGTGGGAGTCCTTCTCGGCGACCTGGTTGCTGGCGATCTTCGCGTGCAGGGTGAGGTCCCGGCCGTCGCGGTGGACGACGATCGGCACGTCCTTGCCGGGGGTGGCGCGGATCAGGTCGGAGAGCCGGTCCCAGTCGTCGGTCTTCACGCCGTCGAAGGAGACGATCCGGTCACCGGCCTTCAGGCCCGCCGCCGCGGCCGGCGAGGGGGCGTCGGCCTTGGTGCAGGTGTCGCGGTTCTCGCTCTGCGCGATGACGCACTGCGAGACCGAGCTGACGGCGGTGGTCTGCTGCGAGATGCCGAAGCCCATCAGCACGACGAGGAACAGCGCGACCGCCAGGACGAGGTTCATGAAGGGGCCGGCGAACATGACGATGACCCGCTTCCACGGGGCGCGCGTGTAGAACATGCGCTTCTCGTCGCCGGGCTGAAGCTCCTCGAAGGCGGCCGAGCGGGCGTCCTCGATCATGCCGCGCCAGGGCGAGGTCGAGCGGGCGGTGACCCGGCCGTCGTCGCCCGGCGGGAACATGCCGATCATGCGGATGTAGCCGCCGAACGGGATGGCCTTGATGCCGTACTCCGTCTCGCCCTTCTTGCGCGAGAAGATCGTCGGTCCGAAGCCGACCATGTACTGCGGCACCCGGATGCCGAAGAGCTTGGCCGTGGACAGATGCCCCAGCTCGTGCCACGCGATGGAGACCAGCAGGCCGATCACGAAGACGACTATGCCGAGGATCATCATCAGGGACGTCATGCACGCGCCTCCGCGGTCGCCGATTGCGCTGTCAGTTCCCGGGCGCGGGAGCGGGCCCAGGTCTCCGCTTCGAGGACGTCCGGCACGGTCAGAGTAGTTCCCGTGGCGGGGGTGCCGTGTTCCTCGACCACCTGTGTCACGGTCTCCATGATCCCGTTGAACGGCAGCGCGCCGCGCAGGAACGCGTCGACGCACTCCTCGTTGGCCGCATTGAACACGGCCGGGGCGGTGCCCGCGAGCCGGCCGACGTGCCGGGCGAGGCCGACCGAGGGGAAGGCTTCGGTGTCGAGCGGGAAGAACTCCCAGGTGGAAGCCTTGCTCCAGTCGAAGGCGGGCGCCGCGTCGGGCACCCGTTCGGGCCAGCCGAGGCCGATGGCGATGGGCCCGCGCATGTCGGGGGGCGTCGCCTGGGCGAGCGTGGAGCCGTCGGTGAACTCGACCATCGAGTGGACGTACGACTGCGGGTGCACGACGACCTCGATGTGTTCGAAGGGGATGTCGTACAGCAGATGGGCCTCGATGACCTCCAGACCCTTGTTGACGAGGGTGGCGGAGTTCACCGTGATCACCGGGCCCATCGCCCAGGTGGGGTGGGCGAGGGCGTCCTCGACGGTGACGTGGGCCAGGTCCTCCTTGGTGCGGCCGCGGAAGGGGCCGCCGGACGCGGTGACCACGAGCTTGCGCACCTCGGCCCTGGTGCCGGCCCCGAGGGCCTGGAAGAGGGCGGCGTGCTCGGAGTCCACCGGGATGATCTGCCCCGGCGCGGCGAGCGCCTTGACCAGCGGGCCGCCGACGATGAGCGACTCCTTGTTGGCGAGCGCGAGGGTGCGGCCCGCCTTCAGGGCGGCGAGGGTCGGGGCGAGGCCGATGGAGCCGGTGATGCCGTTGAGGACCGTGTGGCAGTCGGAGGCGGCGAGCTGGGTGGCCGCGTCGGGCCCGGCGAGGATCTCGGGAAGCGGTTCGCCGCCGCCGTACTGCGCGGCCAGCGCCTCGCGCAGGGCCGGTACGACGTCCTCGCGGGCCACGGTCACGGTCCGCGCCCGCAGCCGGAACGCCTGCTCGGCGAGGAGACCGACCCGGCCGCCGTTGGCGGACAGGGCGGTGACCCGGAAGCGGTCCGGGTGGCGCAGCACGAGGTCGATGGCCTGGGTACCGATGGATCCGGTGGACCCGAGGACGACCACGTCCCTGGGTCCGTCGCCTGCGGGGTCGAAGACGAGATGCGGATCGGCGAGAGGGGCTGGACTGTCGCTCATCCCCCCATTGTGGCCGCAACGGCTCCGGCTCAGGACAGCGCGGTCCCGGACACGGCCGGGGGTGGCGGGGAGACGCCCCCGGCGGGGCGGGAGAGCGCCTCGGTGGGCGGGGGACGCGGGGTGCCGGGGAGGGCGGCGGCCGGTGGGGCTAGTGGATCGGCCGGTGGACGTTCTCCCGTCCGCTGGGGCCGGGTTCCGGCTCCGCGATCCAGGGGCCGTCGTCCGAGGGGTCGACGATGCCCTGCTCCAGCCACTCGTAGACACCGCCGAGGACGCCCCTGACGACCGTGCGGTCGATGTCGTCGGTGTTGGTCCACAGCCGGTCGAAGAGTTCGCCGACGCGGACGCGGGACTGGCGGCAGAAGGCGTCGGCGAGCTGGTACGCCTCACGGCCGTGCTCGCCGCGGGTGCGCAGGAGTTCGGCGCGCACGCAGGCGGCGCTCATCGCGAACAGTTCGGCGCCGATGTCGACGACCCGGCCGAGGAAGCCCTGCCTGCTCTCCATCCGGCCCTGCCAGCGGGACATGGCGTAGAAGGTCGCGCGGGCGAGCTTGCGGGCGTGGCGTTCGACGTAGCGCAGATGGCCGGAGAGGTCGATGTGCCCGCGCGGATGGAACTCGGCGTACGAGCCCGGGAGTTGGCCGGGGCCCGCGACGAGCTTCGGCAGCCACCTGGCGTAGAAGACACCGGCGCGCCCGCCCGCGCGCGCCTTGTCCGGCAGGGATTTGGCGGGGTCGATGAGGTCGCCGGCGACCGCGAGGTGCGCGTCGACGGCCTCGCGTGCGATCAGCAGGTGCATGATCTCGGTGGAGCCCTCGAAGATGCGGTTGATGCGCAGGTCGCGCAGCATCTGCTCGGCGGGGACGGCGCGTTCGCCGCGGGCGGCGAGGGAGTCGGCCGTCTCGAAGCCGCGGCCGCCGCGGATCTGCACCAGTTCGTCGGCCATCCGCCAGGCCATCTCGGAGCCGTAGAGCTTGGCGAGGGCGGCCTCGATGCGGATGTCGTTGCGGTCCTCGTCGGCCATCTGGGAGGACAGTTCGAGGACGGCCTCCAGGGCGAAGGTGGTGGCGGCGATGAAGGAGATCTTGGAGCCGACCGCCTCGTGCAGCGCGACCGGCTTGCCCCACTGCTCGCGCACCCCCGACCACTCGCGGGCGATCTTCAGACACCACTTGCCCGCGCCCACGCACATCGCGGGCAGGGAGAGCCGCCCGGTGTTGAGGGTGGTCAGGGCGATCTTCAGGCCCTGGCCTTCCTCGCCGATGCGGTGCGCGGCCGGGACGCGGACCCGGTGGAAGCGGGTGACGCCGTTCTCGATGCCGCGCAGGCCCATGAACGCGTTGCGGTGCTCGACCGTGACGCCCTCGGCGGCGGCCTCGACGACGAAGGCGGTGATGCCGCCCCGGTGGCCCTCGGACCTCGGCACCCGCGCCATGACGACGAGGAGGTCGGCGACGACCCCGTTGGTCGTCCACAGCTTCACGCCGTCCAGCACGTACGCGTCCCCGTCCGGCACGGCCGTGGTCGCCAGCCGGGCCGGGTCGGAGCCGACGTCCGGCTCGGTGAGGAGGAAGGCGGAGATGTCGGTACGGGCGCAGCGCGGCAGGAAGGCGTCCTTCTGCTCCTGGGTGCCGAAGAGTTTCAGCGGCTGCGGTACGCCGATCGACTGATGCGCGGACAGCAGCGCGCCGAGCGCGGAGCTGGCGGAACCGGCCAGGGCGAGCGCCCGGTTGTAGTACACCTGGGTGAGGCCGAGGCCGCCGTACCTGGTGTCGATCTTCATGCCGAGGGCGCCCAGCTCCTTGAGCCCGGTGACGACCTCGTCGGGGATGCGCGCCTCGCGCTCGATGCGGGCGGAGTCGACCCGGGTCTCGCAGAAGTCGCGGAGCCGGGCCAGGAACGCCTCGCCGCGCCGGACGTCGTCGTCGGCCGGGAGCGGGTGCGGGTGGACGAGGTCGAGCCGCAGGCGGCCGAGGAAGAGTTCCTTGGCGAAGCTGGGCTTGCGCCAGTGCTGCTCCCGGGCGGCCTCCGCCACCTGCCGGGCCTCGCGCTCGCTCACGGTGGGGCTGCTGGTCGCTGGTGCGGTCATGGGGCTCACCTCACCGCGAGGACGGGCCTCGCGAACAGGGATCTCGGGGGCGTTCGCCACCGACCGGTACTCCTGGTTCGTGTGTACCCGATGGCGGGCGGGGCCACCACCTCGTGCGGCTGTTCGCGGGGGTGGGCGTGCGGGCGGCTGATCGCGGGGGCGGGCGGGGTGCCGGGCGTCGTCCCGGTACAGGACGACGACGGCCGGAGCCCCCGCACAGTGGGCTCCGGCCGTCGTCGCCGGTGACCGGCCCGGACGGTGTGACCGGTCCGGCCGGTTCGATCTGTTCGACCGCTCCTGACAGGTCCTAGAGGGCCAGGCCGGTCAGGACGAGGACGCGCTCGTAGGTGTAGTCGTCCATGGCGTAGCGCACGCCCTCGCGGCCGACGCCGGACTGCTTGGCGCCGCCGTAGGGCATCTGGTCGGCGCGGTAGGACGGCACGTCGCCGACGACCACGCCGCCCACCTCCAGGGCGCGGTGGGCGCGGAAGGCGGTCTGCACGTCGTGCGTGAACACACCTGCCTGGAGGCCGTACTTGGAGTCGTTGACCGCGGCGAACGCCTCCGCCTCGCCGTGCACCTTCTGCACGGTCAGGACCGGGCCGAAGACCTCCTCGCGGGCGAGGGTGGTATCGGCGGGCACGTCGGTGAGCACGGTCGGCGCGTAGGAGGCGCCGTCGCGCTTGCCGCCGGTGAGCACGGTGGCGCCGGCGTCGGCGGCCTCCCGCACCCAGGACTCCACGCGGCGCGCGGCGTCCTCGCTGACCAGCGGGCCGACGTCCGTCTTCGGGTCGGACGGGTCGCCGGTGACCTGGGCCTCGACGGCGGCGACGACCCGCGGCAGCAGCCGGTCGTAGACGGCGGCGTCGGCGATCACGCGCTGCACCGAGATGCAGGACTGGCCGCCCTGGTAGTTGGAGAAGGTGGCGATGCGGGTCGCCGCCCAGTCCAGGTCCTCGTCGCTCGCCCAGTCGGCGAGGACGACGGCCGCGCCGTTGCCGCCCAGCTCCAGGGTGCAGTGCTTGCGCGGCACCGAGTCCATGATCGCGTAGCCGACCTTCTCGGAGCCGGTGAAGGAGATGACCGGCAGCCGCTCGTCCTGGACCAGGGCGGGCATCCGGTCGTTGGAGACCGGCAGGACCGACCAGGAACCGGCGGGCAGCTCGGTCTCGGCCAGCAGCTCACCGAGGATCAGACCGGACAGCGGGGTGGCCGGGGCCGGCTTGAGGATGATCGGGACACCGGCGGCGATCGCGGGGGCGACCTTGTGGGCGCACAGGTTCAGCGGGAAGTTGAATGGCGCGATGCCGAGGACGACACCCTTGGGGAAGCGGCGGGTGAGCGCGAGGCGGCCCTGACCGCCGCCGTCGGTGTCCAGGCGCTGGGCCTCCCCGCCGTTGAACCGGCGGGCCTCCTCCGCGGCGAACCGGAACACCGACACCGCACGCCCGACCTCGCCGCGCGCCCACTTGACCGGCTTGCCGTTCTCGGCGGAGATCAGCTGCGCGATCTCCTCGGTGCGCTCGGTCAGCCGCTTGCCGACATGGTCGAGCGCGGCGGCGCGTACGTGGGCCGGGGTGCCGGCGAACTCCTCCAGCACGGCGTGCGCGGCGGCCACGGCCTCCTCGACCTGGGCGTCGGTCGGCACGCTGACCTGCCCGACGGTCCGGCCGTCCCACGGGGAGGTGACGTCGAAGGTGTCCTCGCCGGTGGCCTGGCGGCCGGCGAGCCAGAAGGCGGTGGTGGATGTCATTGAACGAATCCCGGCCCTTCCGCGTAGGAGGTGAGTGGTGATGACTGCTTGCGACGACAACGGTAGGGCGGCACCGGCCCGGCGGCGCTTGTCCGGGGTGGAGCAGTGCGCGCGGGGCGTACGCCGGTTTGGCGCAGGTGGTGGGGTGGTGGGAGGTGGCGTGGGCTGGGGGATGGTGGTGAGTCTGGGGGTGCGGGCTTGGGGCGGTGACGGGTGCGGGATGCGGGGCTCGGGAGCGGGCGCCGGGCGCGGGGTGCCGGGAGGGGCAGGGCGGGTGCCGGGTCGAGGGCCGGCGCTCGGCGTCGGGCGCCGGGGACGGGGCGGGGTCCTCGGACGGATGCCGCAGCGCGGGCAGGCGCCACGGGCAGGCAGGCGCACCGGCGCCGACGAGGTGGCCGGGATTCGGGGCTCAGGCGTCGCGCCGAGGCCGGGACGGAGCCTCGGGACGGACGCTGCGCCATGGGCAGGCGCCGCTCCCAGGCTCGTACGCCCGCCCGGAAGGCGGACCGGGGCTCGGCGCCGGCCCCGGGGCGGGGTCTTCGAGGAGCGGCACCGAGCCGTGGGCGAGTGACGGGCTCAGGGGCCCGCGCCCGGCTCAGGTGGCGTCGAGGGCCCGGAACAGTGGCCTCCGGGCAGGTGCCGCGCCCAGGCACATACGCCCAGCGGGGCTATTCCGGGGCTGTTGCCTTGAGGGCGAGCCAGAGTTCCATGCGGACGTCCGGGTCGTCCAGGGAGCGGCCGAGGATCTCCTCGACGCGGCGCATGCGGTAGCGAAGGGTGTGGCGGTGAACGCCGAGGTCGGCGGCGGCCGCGTCCCACTGGCCGTGCCGGGAGAGCCAGGCGCGCAGGCTGGCCACCAGGTCGCCGCGGCCGGTCGCGTCGTGCTCGTACAGCGCGCGCAGCAGCCCGTCCGCGAACGCCCGTACCGCGTCGTCGGCGAGCAGCGGCAGCACGGAGCCCGAGGCCAGTTGCTCGTGCTCGACCAGGACCCGGCCGCGCCGCCGCGCCACGGACAGTGCCTGCTCGGCCTGTTTGAAGGCGGCGGCAGCGGCGATCGGTCCGGCCGGGGCGGACAGGCCCACGACCGGTTCGGCCGCCCCGCCGGCCGGCTGCTCGGGGACCGCGGCGGCCCGCGCCGCCTCCAGCACGCCCGCGTACTCCCCGCAGGCGGTGACGGCCGCGCCGCCGTCGGCGGCCAGCACCACCAGCCGCTCCCCGTCGGGCACCACGAGCACCGCCTCGCCGGAGCGCGCGGCGGCGGCCTCCACCACCTCGGCGAGGGCCGCGAGCGAGTCGCCGCCGGTGCCCAGGGCGGTGGGCACGGCGGCCGGGGCGGCCTTGGCGGGCTGCACGCGCGCGTGCGCGTCGGCGTGCGCCCGCGCGGCGGACGCCGACGCCGCCTCGGCGACGATCGCCCGGAACGGCGCGTCCAGCAGATCGCCGTACAGGTCACCGGCGACGGCCCGCGCGTGGTCGGGCTGCCCGGCGAGCAGCATCCGCAGCACGGCCGCGCCGACGCGCTGCTCGGCGGCGTACAGGGAGCGGGAGCGTTCCGTGGTGAGGGTCAGCAGGGCGATGGCGGAGTGCACGGCGTACCGCTCGGCGGTGCCCAGGGTGGCGGCGGTGCCCACGGCGAGGGCGGCGCGCGGGCGGCGTCCGGTGCCCAGGGAGTGCAGTTCCACGCGGTCCTCGGTCTCGGGCACACCGGCCACGGCGGAGGCGGGCGCGGGCCTGTCGCGCAGCCGTTCGACGTCGGCGGTGAGCCGGGCGGCCCGGCGGACCGCCCACTCGGGTGCGGCGGCGACGACGGCGCCCGAGGCGTCGTAGAGCGCCGCCCAGCCGTCGACCTGGGCGGCCAGCGCGGCGAGCAGCCCCTCGGGGCCGGAGCCGAGCGCCTGCCGCGTCAGTTCGCGCTGGGCGGCGAAGCCCGCCGTGACCGCGCGGTACTGGTCGGCGGCGATGGCCGCGGAGACCGCCTTGCTGATCGCGAGGAAGGGCGTGCGCCGGGGCACCTCCAGCAGGGGCAGCCCCTCCTCCGCGGCGGCCGTCACGAGCGCCTCGGGGATCTCCTCGTAGTTCACACCCACGGCGAAGCCGAGCCCGACCACCCCCGCCTGGACGAGCCGCTTCACGTAGCGGCGCATGGCCTCGGGGTTCTCCGCGTCCAGCTTGAGCGCGGTGATCAGCAGCAGCTCGCCGCCCTCCATGTACGGCACGGGGTCGGCCAGCTCGCTGACGTGCGCCCAGCGGACGGGCACGTCCAGGCCGTCCCCGCCCGCGCGCACGGTCAGCTTGAGCGCGGAGTGGTGGACGAGCGAGGCGAGCGTGGGAGGCATGGGACGACCTTCAGGTCTGCGGAGATCCGGTGAGCGGAACGGCCCAGGGGCCGTCGCCCATGACCTTTTGGCCGCCGCGTATGAACGGCCACTGTCGATTCTGCCTCACCGTACGAGCCGCGTCAGCCGCGCAGGTCCACCAGGAGCGGCGGCGCGTGCTCGCCGGACACCCCGGTCAGCGACAGCACCGCGTGGCCCGGCGGCACCTCGTGGGCCAGCTGCGAGGCGGACCAGCGTTCCCGCTCGACCTGCTTGGTGGTGACCGCGTCGGTGGTCACCGCCCGCCCGGTGACCAGCTTGCGCAGGGCGTGGATGGCCCGGGTCATCGGCTGGTCGGCGAAGACGGTGTGCTTGGCGACCTCCTTCGTCTCCACCCACTCGGTGCCCCAGGCGTGCGCGAACCGGCTGCCGTCCCAGGTGGTGACCCCGGACAGCGCCATCCGGCAGCCCACCGCGCCCAGCAGCGGCCCGTGCAGGGCCTCGGGCACGTCCGCGACCGAGCGGAGCGCGAGGACGACCCCGGCGTTCTGCGAGCGCAGCCTGCCGATGCGGCGCACCGACTCGGGGGTCACGGCGCCGGTCGCGTCGTCGAGGACCAGGCAGGCGAAGTGGGGGCGCCGGGTGTCCCGTACGAGCGCGTGGAACTGGGCCAGGACCAGTCGGGTGATGATCCGGGACGCCTCCTCGTGCCCGCGTTCGGGCAGGTCGATGCGGACCCGCAGCGGATGGTGGGCGACGGCGCGCAGCGAGAACGGCCGGGCTCCGGCGCCCGTTCCGGTGCCCGCTCCCCCGTGGCCGCCGCCGAAGAAGTCGGCGAAGACCGGCCGGTCGAGCAGGGCGAGCCGGTCGGCGAGGGCCGGGCCCGCGTCCGCCGCGCCGCCCGACTGCCGCATCCGGGCGTCCAGCTCGCGGCGCATCACCGCGTGCCGGTCGTCGGCGGCGAGTCCCGCCCGCAGGGCGGCCAGCGCCCCCGGGTCGCCCTCCAGCAGTTCGCGCAGCACCGGCAGGGAGGGGAAGCGGCCGTGCACCGCGCGGTAGGGGCCGAGGAGCTGGGCGAGCGCGGTGGCGGCGCTCTGGGTGCCCACGGCGGCGACGTCGCCGACCAGGGCCTCGGCGAGGAGGGTGGCGGCCTCGTCGGGGTCGTCGGACTCGGCGTACGGGTCGAGGTCGTGCGCGGAGGCGGGGTCGCCGATCCGGACCACCACGTCGTACGCGCCGTCGCGGCCGAGCGGCGTACCGGCGGCGCAGACGGCGACGACCGCGCACCGGCCGGTCAGTGCCCGCAGCGCCAGCCCCTCGGTGAGCGGCTCGACGACGTGCCGGGTCTTGCCGGAGCCGGACGGTCCCACGAGCAGCAGGGAGGTGGCGAGCTGCTCGGCTCCGACGGCGGCGCCGGCTCCGTGGTAGGCGCGCGGGGTCCGCTCCCCGGGCACCCACCGGCCGAGCCGCACCTGTCCCGTGAGCAGGTCGTGGGCGGCGGCGCGGCCCGGCAGGTCGCGCGCGCCGGACGGGTGGGTCCAGGCGGCGGCCCCCTGCCGCAGCACGGTGTCGGTGAAGGCCGCGAGCCCCGCTTCGCGCCGCGCCTCGGCCCAGGCCCTCTCCACCCGGGCGCAGTCGACGTCGTTCATCCGGTCCGCGGCCACCTCGGCGGTGAGCAGCTCGGCGGCCTGGTACTGGCCCGCGTGGCGCAGTTCGGGCCACTGCGAGCGGGGCAGGTCGGCGGGCGGCGGGGCGGTGGGGTCGGCCGCGGCGCGCCGGCGCGCGAGGAGTTCCCGGCCGTACGCCGGCCAGCCGCCGAGGCGGGCGAAGGGCCAGAGGACGAGCAGGGTGATGAGTACGTTCAGCCCGTCCTTGACGACGTCGTGGGTGAACAGTTCGTAGCCGCCGGAGACCAGGGCGACGAGCGAGATCACCGGGTCGACGACCGGCACCCGGTCCCAGCCGACCAGCGGGAAGGCGCCCGGGAAGACCAGGCTCAGCGCGCCGAGCGCGCCCACCGCGGCGTACAGGGCACGCACGGGCTGCGGGCGGCGGCCGATGTAGTGCCGCGCCACCTCGGGCCAGCCGCCGAGCCGGGCCACGGCGTAGACGAGGATGCCGAAGAAGAGACCGTCGTACAGGATCCTGGCCTCCTGCCCCTGCCACCCCTTCGGGGAGACCGTGCCCCCCCACCACCAGTCTTCGGGTGTGAAGAGCTTCAGCGGCGCCGACTCATAGGGCACCGCGCCCTGCCGCCACAGCGACCACACGAGCAGGGCCACGACCAGCGGGATCAGCAGTCCCACGGCGGTGATCGCGGGGAGCCGGCCCCCGGCGGGCTCGCTGCCCTTGGGCGGCCGGTGTCCGAACCGCCAGATGCCGGGCGCGGCGGCGGGCCGGGGGGTGTCGAGCCAGGCGGCGACCGCGGAGCGGGGGCCGGTACCGGGCGCCGCCGCCGCACCCGACACACCGCCCGTAACCGCCGCACCCGGCGCGTACGCCCCTTGCGCGCCCGGCCCCGCCTGCGCGCCCGACCCTGCCTGCGCGCCCGGCCTCGCCTGCGCGCCCGGCGCCGCCGGTGGGCGGGGCGGCATCGGCGGCGCCTGCCGGGGCATGGCCGGGCGCGGTACCGCGCCGGGATGCCGCTGGGGTGCCGGGGCGCCCGGCCCGGGTACCGGGTCCGACCGCTTCGGATGCGTGCCCCGCGCGTCCTGCGTCCCGCCGTCGTCCATCGCCGTCGCTCCCCGACCAGCCGTTCCGTGTGCCGTCACATCAGCGAGTCAATCTAACCCCCGGACAAGGGAGTTCACCGTCCGCACGGCGCGACGCGCGCATCCGGCGCCGACGCCCGCCCCGGCGCCCGCGCCGACACCCTCGCCGGACCCTTTCCCTCCCCGCCCCCTCCTCTATGTCCACCACGGACAACCGCGACCGCCGACAACGCCCACATGGAGCATGCCCGCCCCTCTTCTGCCGTCTTAACCTGCGAGAAAAGAGGGAAAGGCGTCCACGGAACGCCACCCTCGACCAAGCCCGAAGCACAGCACCGAAGCAGAGCTTCAAGCAGAGCTTCGAGCACAGCCCAAGCCCCCAACGCATGATCTCTTCAGGGAGCCCTCTATGACCGCACTTGAGCAGGAGCGCCGCGTCGTCACCGCCATCCCCGGCCCGAAGTCGCAGGAGCTGCAGGCCCGCCGTACCGCCGCGGTCGCGCAGGGCGTGGGCTCCACGCTGCCGGTCTTCGTCACGCGCGCCGGCGGCGGCATCATCGAGGACGTCGACGGCAACCGCATCATCGACTTCGGCTCCGGTATCGCCGTGACCAGCGTCGGCGCCTCCGCCGAGGCCGTCGTACGCCGGGCCTCCGCGCAGCTCGCCGACTTCACCCACACCTGTTTCATGGTCACGCCGTACGAGAGCTACGTGGCCGTGGCCGAGGCGCTGGCCGAGCTGACGCCGGGCGACCACGCGAAGAAGTCGGCCCTGTTCAACAGCGGCGCCGAGGCCGTCGAGAACGCGGTGAAGATCGCCCGCGCCTACACCAGGCGCCAGGCGGTCGTCGTGTTCGACCACGGCTACCACGGCCGGACCAACCTGACCATGGCGCTGACCGCGAAGAACATGCCGTACAAGCACGGCTTCGGTCCCTTCGCGCCCGAGGTCTACCGCGTCCCGGTCGCCTACGGCTACCGCTGGCCGACCGGCCCGGAGAACGCGGGCCCGGAGGCCGCCGCGCAGGCCATCGACCAGATCAGCAAGCAGGTCGGCGCGGACAACGTGGCCGCCATCATCATCGAGCCGGTGCTCGGTGAGGGCGGCTTCATCGAGCCGGCCAAGGGCTTCCTCCCGGCGATCCGCGAGTTCGCCGCCGCCAACGGCATCGTGTTCGTCGCGGACGAGATCCAGTCCGGCTTCTGCCGCACCGGCCAGTGGTTCGCGTGCGAGGACGAGGGCATCGTGCCGGACCTGATCACGACCGCGAAGGGCATCGCGGGCGGCCTTCCGCTGGCCGCCGTCACCGGCCGCGCCGAGATCATGGACGCCGCGCACGCGGGAGGCCTGGGGGGCACCTACGGCGGCAACCCGGTGGCCTGCGCCGGTGCGCTCGGCGCGATCGAGACGATGAAGGAGCTGGACCTCAACGCGCGCGCGCAGCGCATCGAGGAGGTCATGAAGGCCCGGCTCGGCGCGATGCAGGAGAAGTTCGACGTGATCGGCGACGTCCGTGGCCGCGGCGCCATGATCGCCGTCGAGCTGGTCAAGGACCGCGCCACCAAGGAGCCCGCGGCGGAGGTGGCCGCGGCCGTCGCCAAGGCCTGCCACGCCGAGGGCCTGCTGGTCCTGACCTGTGGCACCTACGGCAACGTGCTGCGCTTCCTGCCCCCGCTGGTGATCGGCGAGGACCTGCTGAACGAGGGCCTCGACATCATCGAGCAGGCGTTCGCGCGCATCTGAGCGGCGCATCCGCACAGGTGGGACGGCGGGCGGCAGACCGTGTGAAGAAGGTGTGCGAGGTGGATGGCAGCTCACCGATCCGGCTGTCCCCGGTCCCCGCGCTGCCGTAGGTTCTCTTCCAGATGAGAGATACACCCCGCCCACAGGGGACTGTGGGCGACATCAGGCCGTAGCCTCCCCAGCTTCGACCTGGTCCGTGCCTCGCGCACACCACCGGGGCCCTCGGGCTCCGGGTCTCCTCACCGGTCGGACGGTCGCTCGCCCCAAACCCCCCGGGGCGCGCGACGTTCCGGTCGGACGGCCGCACTCGCATGGACGGCCGTCTTCGAAGGGCCGACGCGGAACCCCCCCTCCGCGCCGGCCCTTCGGCATGTCACGGGTCTGGGAGGCTGTCCCCGTGAGTACGGGTCGAGGGGATCGAGTGAGTCGGACGGCCGGAGTTCCGGTCGCCTGGTGCACGGTGTTCGCGGTGTTCGCGGTGATCACCTGGCAGGTCGTGGCGCACGGCCCCCTGCTGCGGGTGGACCGGTGGGCCAGCCGGGGGCTGGTGCACCCGGACCGGGCCTCGGAGCTGCTCTCGGACCTCGGGAACGTGCAGGTGGCGGTGCCGGTGCTGCTGGTGGTCGCCGGGTACGCGGCGTGGCGGGGGCGCGCCGCCGGGCTGGGGCGCTGGTGGTGGGCGCCGCTGCTGGCGCTGCTGGTGCTGGCCGCGGTCCCGGCGCTGCTGGTGCCGCTCAAGGAGTGGACCGCGCGGCCGGGCACCCCCGCCGTGCCGCCGGGGACGGGGTACTTCCCCTCGGGGCACACGGCGACGGCGGTCGTCGCCTACGGGGGTGCGGTGGTGGTGCTGCGGCCGTGGCTGCGGACCGCGCGGGCCCGGCGACTGGCGGTCGCCGGGGGCGTCGTGCTGGTGCTCGCCGTCTCCTACGGACTGGTCAGGCGCGGCTACCACTGGCCGCTGGACGTGGTCGCCGCCTGGTGCCTGGGGACGGTGCTGCTGGCGGTGCTCAGCCGAAGTACGCGTCGAAGTTCTTCTGGAACTGATAGCCGTTGAAGCGGTCCCAGTTGATCGACCAGGTCATCAGGCCGCGCAGGGCGGGCCAGGTGCCGTGGGTGGCGTAGGAGCCGCAGTTGGTCTTCTTGGTCAGGCAGTCGAGGGTCTTGGTGACCTCGGCGGGGGCGACGTAGCCGTTGCCCGCCTGGGTGGAGGCCGGCATGCCGATGCCGATCTGGTCGGGGCGCAGCGCCGGGAACATGTTGCCGGTGTCGCCGGCGACCGGGAAGCCGGTGAGCAGCATGTCGGTCATGGCGATGTGGAAGTCGGCGCCGCCCATGGAGTGGTACTGGTTGTCCAGGCCCATGATGGAGCCGGAGTTGTAGTCCTGAACGTGCAGCAGGGTCAGGTCGTTGCGCAGGGCGTAGATCACCGGGAGGTAGGCGCCGCAGCGCGGGTCCTGGCCGCCCCACTTGCCGGTGCCGTAGTACTGGTAGCCCATCTGCACGAAGAAGGTCTCCGGGGCCATGGTGAGGACGAACTTGGCGCCGTACTTGGCCTTCAGGGTCTTCACCGCGGAGATCAGGTTGACGATGACCGGCGTCGTCGGGTTCTTGAAGTCGGTGTCACCCGTGTTCAGGGACAGGGAGTGGCCCTCGAAGTCGATGTCGAGGCCGTCGAGGCCGTACTCGTCGATGATCTTCGAGACGGAGGAGACGAAGGTGTCCCGGGCGGCGGCGGTGGTCAGCTGGACCTGGCCGTTCTGGCCGCCGATGGAGATGAGGACCTTCTTGCCGGCGGCCTGCTTGGCCTTGATGGCGGCCTTGAAGTCGGCGTCGCTCTCGACGCCGGGGCACTCGGTGACCGGGCAGCGGTTGAAGCGGATGTCGCCGGAGGTGACCGAGGTGGGTTCGCCGAAGGCCAGGTCGATGATGTCCCAGCTGTCGGGGACGTCGGCCATGCGGGTGTAGCCGGAGCCGTTGGCGAAGCTGGCGTGCAGATAGCCGACGAGGGCGTGGGTGGGCAGGCCGGGGTCGCCGTTGCCGGGGCCGCCCGGGTCGGCGGCGGTGGTCGCGGCGACCGCGGCCGACTTCGTCGACTCGCCCGCGTCGTTCACGGCCGCGACCTGGAAGCTGTACGCGGTGGACGGGTTCAGGCCGGTGACGGTCGCCGTGGTGCCGGTGGCCGTCTGGACCTTGGTGCCGTCGCGGTAGACGGCGTAGCCCGTCGCGCCCGTGGCGGGTGACCAGGACAGGGCCACGCTGGTGGCGGTGACGGCGGTGGTCTTCAGGCCCGCGGGGGTGGCGGGCGGCTGCTGGCCGGGGGTGCCGCCGGGGCCGGTGAGGGAGATGTCGTCGGCGTTGTAGGCGCCGGTGCCGTACCAGCCGTGGGTGTAGATGGTGACCTTGGTGGTGTCGGCGCCGGTGCGGAAGCTCGTGGTGAGCTGCTGCCAGTCGGCGGCGGACTGGGTCCAGGCGTAGGTGTCGGTGGTGCCGGTGCCGCTCGCGCCGAGGTAGACGTAGGAGCCCCGGACGTAACCGGACAGCGTGTACTGGGAGTTCGGCTGGACGGACACCGTCTGGGCGCACTGGGCGTTGTCGCTGCCGGCCGGGGTCGCCTGCAGCGCGGCCGTGCCGCCGTGGACGGGGGTGGCCACCGTCTTGCCGGTGGCCGTACAGGTCCAGCCGTCGAGGCCGGATTCGAAGCCGCCGTTGCGCGCGAGGTCCGCGTCGGCCGCACGGGCGGCCGACGAGAGCGCGGTGACGCCGGGCACGGCCAGGAGGGTGGCCGTGAGTCCGGCGAGCAGCCGGCGCGTCGCTGGTCGGTGTCGTCTGTCGCGTTCCACAAGTGCCTCCGGGCAGGGGGAGTTTGGAGGGTGGAGGAGCGCGCCCAATTTGGTCCAGACCAATTGGGTTGTCAAGACCTCTGACGGCCCGCGGCACTCCGGCGCGCGTGCGCGGGCCCGGCGCGCACCGCTCGCGGCGCCGCGGCGGACCCGGCCGCGCCCGCGCCGCGCCGCCTCACCGGGTGTCGTCCCCCGTCGCCAGATACGCGGCGGCCTCGTGCATCGCCAGCTCCAGCAGCGCCGGGTCGGTGAGGGTGCCCGAGCCGTCCGGCGGGACCAGCCAGCGCAGCGTCCCGGCGGTCCGGCCGGGGTACGGCACGACGATCCAGGTGCCGGCCCCGGCGCTGCGGACGCCGGTGCCGATCCAGCGCGCCGCGGTGCCGGGCGGCACGAGGAAGCCCAGGCGCTGGTCGCCGAAGTCGGCCAGCACCGGGCCGAGCTGGTCGAGCACCCGGCTCAGCACGTCGAGCGTCGGATAGCCGAGTTCACCGGGCAGGAACAGCACGTCCCACGCCTTGCCCGCGGGCAGCAGCGCGACGCCGCGCGGGTTGCGCTCCCACTCCCTGCGGCAGGCCCGGGGGTCCGGTGCGGCCGATGCCAGCCACTCGACCGCCGTCTTCGTCCCGGTCATGGAAAGACCTCCCTCTTCGCCGTGGACGCGGGAAGTCGCGTCCACGAGGGAGAGGGAGGTCCCCATCAGGCATTACGCGGGTTCGGGTCCCTCGTTGGAGTGAACCCGGTCACATTCCCGGAAGGGGGGTCCCGCGGCCGGTGCGTCAGCTGTCGAAGCCGAGGCCCAGCCGGTCCATCGTGCGCAGCCACAGATTGCGGCGGCCGTCGTGGGCGTCCGCGCGCGCCAGCGACCACTTGGTGAGCGCGATACCGGTCCAGGCCAGCGGTTCGGGCGGGAACGGCAGCGGCTTCCTGCGGACCATCTCCAGTTCGGTGCGCTCGGTGCGCTCGCCGGAGAGCAGGTCGAGCATCACCTCGGCGCCGAACCGGGTCGCGCCCACGCCCAGGCCGGTGTACCCGGCCGCGTACGCCACCTTGCCCTGGTGGGCGGTGCCGAAGAACGCCGAGAAGCGCGAGCAGGTGTCGATGGCCCCGCCCCAGGCGTGGGTGAAGCGGACGCCCTCCAGCTGCGGGAAGCAGGTGAAGAAGTGCCCGGCGAGGCGCGCGTAGGTCTCCGGCCGGTCGTCGTACTCGGCGCGCACCCGGCCGCCGTAGGGGTAGACGGCGTCGTAGCCGCCCCACAGGATCCGGTTGTCGGCGGAGAGCCGGAAGTAGTGGAACTGGTTGGCGGAGTCGCCGAGGCCCTGGCGGTTCTTCCAGCCGAGGGGGTCGAGCCGGTCGGCGCTCAGCGGCTCGGTCATCAGGGCGTAGTCGTAGACCGGGACGGTGTACGGGCGCACCCGCCGGACCAGGCTCGGGAACACGTTGGTGCCGAGGGCCACCCGGCGGGCCCGGATCCGGCCGTAGGGGGTGGTGACGCTCATGCCGGCGCCGTAGGGCCTGAGGGTGAGCGCCGGGGTGTGCTCGTGGACGCGGACGCCGAGCCGCAGGCACGCCTGCTTGAGGCCCCAGGCCAGTTTGGCGGGGTGCAGCATGGCGACGCCCCGGCGGTCCCACAGGCCCGCCTCGAAGGTGGGCGAGGCGACCTCGGCGCGCACCGCGTCCCGGTCGAGCAGTTCGATGCCCTCGGCGAGGCCCTTGTCGGTCAGCTCCGCGTGCCAGTCGCGCAGTTCGCGGGCCTGGTACGGCTCGGTGGCCACGTCGATCTCGCCGGTGCGCTCGAACTCGCAGTCGATGCCGTGGCGGGCGATCGTCTCCTCGATGGCGTCGAGGTTGCGCGCGCCCAGCCGCTCCAGCTCGTGGATCTCGTCGGGCCAGCGGGTGAGGCCGTTGGACAGGCCGTGGGTGAGGGAGGCGGCGCAGAAGCCGCCGTTGCGGCCGGAGGCGGCCCAGCCCACCTCGCGGCCCTCCACGAGCACCACGTCGGCGCCGGGGTCGCGCTCCTTGGCGATCAGCGCGGTCCACAGTCCGCTGTAGCCGCCGCCGACGACCAGCAGGTCGCAGGTGGCCGTGCCGGTCAGGGCGGGCTCGGGGCGGGGGCGGCCGGGGTCGTCCAGCCAGTACGGCGCGGGCTGCGCCTCACGGAGCGAATCGGTCCAGCGGGTCATGGCGCTCGGGGCCATGATTTCAACTCCCTACAGAGTCGTTCGGTGGTGCGGGAAAAGCGGGTGGTGCGGTTCTCCCGGGGAATTCAGGAGAGACAGAGAGACAGAGAAACCCCGGGCGGATGTCACGCCTTGCTCCGGGCACGGCGGTTTCCGATGACCATGGAGACCAGCACGAACAGTACGGCGAGGACGAACATGGCCGTGCCGATGACATTGATCTGAACGGGTGTGCCGCGCTGCGCCGAGCCCCAGACGAACATGGGGAAGGTGACGGTGGAGCCCGCGTTGAAATTGGTGATGATGAAATCGTCGAAGGAGAGCGCGAAGGCGAGCAGCGCGCCCGCGGCGATCCCGGGTGCCGCGATGGGCAGGGTGACCCGCCAGAACGTCTGGAACGGACCGGCGTAGAGGTCCTGCGCGGCCTGCTCCAGTCTCGGGTCCATCGACATCACACGGGCCTTGACGGCGGTGACGACGAAGCTGAGGCAGAACATGATGTGGGCGATCAGAATGGTCCAGAAGCCCAGCTGGGCGCCCATGTTGAGGAAGAGGGTGAGCAGCGAGGCGGCCATGACGACCTCGGGCATCGCCATCGGCAGGAAGATCAGCGAGTTGACGGCGCCGCGGGCGCGGAAGCGGTAGCGGACCAGGGCGAAGGCGATCATCGTGCCGAGCGCGGTGGCGCCCAGGGTGGCCCAGACGGCGATCTGGAGGCTGAGCGAGAGCGAGCCGCACATTCCGGCGACGCCGCACGGGTCCTTCCAGGCGTCGGTGGAGAAACGCTGCCATTCGTAGTTGAAGCGGCCCTTGGGTTTGTTGAAGGAGAAGACCGTGACGACGACGTTGGGCAGCAGCAGATAGCCGAGGGTCAGCAGTCCGGCGATGACGACGAGATGGCGCTTGAGCCAGGTGACGAAGGGCATTTAGACGAGATCCTCCGTCCCGGACCTGCGGATGTAGACGGTGACCATGACGAGAATCGCGGCCATGAGGATGAAGGAGAGCGCGGCGGCCGTCGGATAGTCCAGGATCCGCAGGAACTGCGACTGGATGACGTTGCCGACCATCCGGGTGTCGGTCGAGCCGAGCAGGTCGGCGTTGACGTAGTCGCCCGCGGCCGGGATGAAGGTCAGCAGGGTGCCGGAGACCACGCCGGGCATGGAGAGCGGGAAGGTGACCTTGCGGAAGGTGGTGAAGGGCCGCGCGTACAGGTCGCCGGCCGCCTCGTGCAGCCGTCCGTCGATCCGCTCCAGCGAGGTGTACAGCGGCAGGATCATGAACGGCAGGAAGTTGTACGTCAGTCCGCACACCACCGCGAGCGGGGTGGCGAGCACCCGGTCGCCCGAGGTCCAGCCGAGCCAGTTGGTGACGTCCAGGACGTGCAGCGCGTTGAGGGCGCCGACCACCGGGCCGCCGTCGGCGAGGATGGTCTTCCAGGCCAGGGTGCGGATCAGGAAGCTGGTGAAGAACGGCGCGATCACCAGGATCATGATCAGATTGCGCCAGCGGCCCGCGCGGAACGCGATCAGATAGGCCAGCGGATAACCGAGCAGCAGGCACAGGACGGTCGCGGCGGCCGCGTAGAGCACCGAGCGCAGGAACTGCGGCCAGTACTCGGACAGGGCGTCCCAGTAGGTCACGAAGTGCCAGGTGACCTTGTAGCCCTGCTCCAGGGAGCCGGTCTGCACCGAGGTGGACGCCTGGTAGATCATCGGCAGGGCGAAGAAGACGACCAGCCACAGGATGCCGGGCAGCAGCAGCCAGTACGGGGTGAGGCGGCCCCTTCTGCGCGGCGGCTTCGCCTCGGGGGCGGTGGGCGCGAGCGGGGGCGGCGCCTCGGTGACGGCGGTCATCAGGCGGCCTCCTCCTCGACCGGTCCGGCGCCCGCGTCGATGTCCTGGGCGGCGTCGAGACCGAAGGTGTGCGCCGGGTTCCAGTGCAGGACGACCTCGGCGCCGGGGGTCAGGCGCGGGTCGCGGTCGATGTTCTGGGCGTAGACCTCGAAGCCGGAGCAGACCGGGCTGTCGATGACGTACTGCGTGGAGACGCCGATGAAGCTGGAGTCGGCTATGCGGCCGGTGATGCGGTTGCGGCCCTCGGGCACGGCGTCCGCGTCGTCGGCGTGGGTGAGGGAGATCTTCTCCGGGCGGACGCCGGCCAGTACCTTGCCGCCGGGGGCGGCCGGGACCGGGCAGCGCGTGCCGGGCAGGGTGAGCCGCCCGCCGCCGGCCCGGAGGACGATCTCGTCGCCGCTCCTGGAGTCGACCTCGGCCTCGATGAAGTTGGAGGTGCCCAGGAAGTTGGCGACGAACGTGGTGCGCGGGTTCTCGTAGAGGTCGGTGGGCGAGCCGAGCTGTTCGACGCGTCCGGCGTTCATCACGGCGACCGTGTCGGCCATGGTCATGGCCTCCTCCTGGTCGTGGGTGACGTGCACGAAGGTGATGCCGACCTCGGTCTGGATGCGTTTGAGCTCCAACTGCATCTGGCGGCGCAGCTTCAGGTCGAGGGCGCCGAGCGGTTCGTCGAGCAGCAGCACCTTGGGGTGGTTGATCAGCGCGCGGGCCACGGCGACGCGCTGCTGCTGGCCGCCGGAGAGCTGGTGCGGCTTCTTGCGGGCCTGTTCGCCGAGCTGGACCAGGTCGAGCATCTCCTCGACCTGCTTCTTGACGCTCTTGATGCCGCGCCGGCGCAGCCCGAAGGCGACGTTCTCGAAGATGTCCAGGTGCGGGAAGAGGGCGTAGGACTGGAAGACCGTGTTCACCGGGCGTTTGTAGGGCGGCAGATGCGTGACGTCCTGGTCGCCGAGGTGGACGGTGCCCCCGGTGGGCTCCTCCAGGCCGGCGATCATGCGCAGGGTGGTGGTCTTGCCGCAGCCCGAGGCGCCGAGCAGGGCGAAGAAGGAGCCCTGCGGGACAGTCAGGTCGAGCGGCTGCACGGCGGTGAAGGAGCCGTAGCGCTTGCTGATCCGGGTCAGCCGGACGTCCCCGCTGGGGTCCGTCGTCTCTGGTGTCGTCTTCATGGTGGTCACGCCCCTGTGAGCTTCGCGAACTTCTCTTCGTAGGCCGCCTCTTCCTTCTCGCCGAGCGCGCGGAAGGCGTGGGACCTGGCCGCCGTGGCCTTGTCGGGAATGATCAGCGGGTTGTCCGCCGCCGCCTCGTCGATCCTGGCGAGGTAGGGCTTCACGCCGTCGACCGGGGTGACGTAGTTGGCGTAGGCGGCGAGCGCGGCGGCCTGTTCGGGCTCGTAGAAGAAGTCGATCAGGCGCTCGGCGTTGGTCTTGTGGCGGGCCTTGGCGGGGATCAGCATGCAGTCGGTGGAGGTCATGTAGCCGGCCTCGGGGATGAGGTAGCCGACGTCGGGGTTGTCCGCCTTGAGCTGGACGACGTCGCCGCCCCAGGCGAGGCAGGCGGCGAGGTCGCCCTTGGTGAGGTCGGAGGTGTAGTCGTTGCCGGTGAAGCGGCGGATCTGGCCCTTGTCGACGGCCTTCTGGAGGCGGGCGACCGCCGCGTCGTAGTCGTCGGCGGTGACCTTGGCCGGGTCCTTGCCCATGTCCAGCAGCGTCATGCCCATGCTGTCGCGCATCTCTGACAGGAGGCCGACCCGCCCCTTGAGCCCGGCGTTGTCGAGCAGGTCGGAGACCGAGCGGACCTCGATGCCGTCCAGGGCCTTCTTGTTGTAGGCGATGACGGTGGACACGCCCTGCCAGGGGTAGGAGTAGGCGTGCCCCGGGTCCCACTCCGGGCTGCGGAACTGCTCGGCGAGGCGGGCGAAGGCGTGCGGCAGGTTGGCCGGGTCCAGCTTCTGCACCCAGCCCAGGCGGATCACCCGGGCGGCCAGCCAGTCGGTGAGCACGATGATGTCCCGGCCGGTGTCCTGGCCCGCGGCGAGCTGCGGTTTGATCTTGCCGAAGAACTCGTTGTTGTCGTTGATGTCCTCGGTGTACGTGACCTGGATGCCGGTCCGCCGGGTGAACGCCTCCAGCGTCGGATGGTGCTTGCCGCTGTCGTCGACGTCGATGTACTCGGGCCAGTTGGAGAAGTTCACGCTCTTCTCCCGCGCCGAGTGGTCCTCGGTCGCGGTGCCGCCCTGGGTCTTGCCTGCCGCGGGGATCCCGCAGGCGCTCAGCGCCCCGAGTGCGCCGGCCGCGAACACACCGCCCGCGCCGGCGCGCAGCAGCGAACGGCGGCCGAGGACGGCCCCGCCGCCCCGCCGGCCGCGCCCCGCGGGCTCCGGCCGGGCCGGTGTCGGGCGGTCGGGCTCGTACTGCTCCATGCGCGTATGCCCTTTCCGGAGGATCCGGCCCGCTGGCGGGCCGGGGTTCGGCTATCGGTCCCCGAACACGGTGCGGTGCCAGTCCTTGCGCGCCACCGCGGTGTTGTCGAACATGACGTGCTTGAGCTGGGTGTACTCCTCGAAGGAGTAGGCGGACATGTCCTTGCCGAAGCCGGAGGACTTGTAGCCGCCGTGCGGCATCTCGCTGATGATCGGGATGTGGTCGTTGACCCACACGCAGCCCGCCTTGATCTCGCGGGTGGCGCGGTTGGCGCGGTAGACGTCCCGGCTCCAGGCGGAGGCCGCCAGGCCGTACGGGGTGTCGTTGGCCAGCGCGATGCCCTCGTCGTCGGTGTCGAAGGGCAGTACGGCCAGGACCGGGCCGAAGATCTCCGACTGGACGATCTCGCTGTCCTGCGGGGCGTCCGCGATCAGCGTGGGCCGGTAGTAGGCGCCGTCCTTCAGCTCGCCCTGCGGTGCCTCGCCGCCGGTGACCACGCGCGCGTAGGCACGCGCCCGGTCGACGAAACCGGCGACCCGGTCGCGCTGGGCGTGCGAGATCAGCGGGCCCAGGTCGGTCCCGGCGGCGAACGGGTCGCCGAGCCGCACGGTCTCCATGAGGGCGGCCGTGCGCGCCACGAACTCCTCGTAGTGGGCGCGCTGCACGTACGCGCGCGTGGCGGCCGTGCAGTCCTGGCCGGTGTTGATGAGCGCACCGGCGACGGCGCCGTTGACCGCGGCGTCCAGGTCGGCGTCGTCGAAGACGACGAAGGGGGCCTTGCCGCCCAGTTCGAGGTGGAGGCGCTTGACGGTGGCGGTGGCGATCTCGGCGACCCGCCTGCCGACGCCCGTGGAGCCGGTGAAGGAGGTCATGACCACGTCGGGGTGGCCGACCAGGTGCTCGCCGGCCTCCTTGCCGGTGCCGGTGACGATGTTGATGACACCGTCCGGGATGCCCGCGTCGGTGGCGGCCCGCGCGAACATCAGCGAGGTCAGCGGGGTCAGCTCGGCGGGCTTCAGGACGATGGTGTTGCCCGCGGCGACCGCCGGGAGGATCTTCCAGGCGGCCATCTGGAGGGGGTAGTTCCAGGGCGCGATGGAGCCGACGACACCGATGGGCTCGCGGCGCACGTAGGAGGTGTGGTCGCCGGAGTACTCGCCCGCCGACCGGCCCTCCAGGTGCCGGGCGGCGCCCGCGAAGAACGCGGTGTTGTCGATGGTGCCCGGCACGTCGAACTCGCGGGTCAGCTTCAGCGGCTTGCCGCACTGGAGGGACTCGGCGCGGGCGAAGTCCTCGGCGCGCTCGGCGAGCACGGCCGCGAAGCGGTGCAGCGCGTCCGCACGCTCGCCGGGTGCGGCGCCCGCCCAGCGGGGGAAGGCGTCGCGGGCCGCGGCGACCGCGGCGTCGACGTCCTCGGTCCCGGCCAGTGCGTAGGTGAGGACCGCGCCGCCGGTGGCCGGATCCAGCACGGTGTGGGTGCGGCCGGACGTGCCGTGCGCCGGCCGTCCGGCGATGTACTGGGCGCCGTCGGCGAAACGGTCCTGAGCAGGGAATCTGTCCTGCGTGGCGGGGTCCGGGTGGTGCATGTCGCTCTCCTCCGCCGGCGCCGCTGTTCAGCGGCGGACGGCGTAGCTCCGGCTCGATTTGAGTGCCGATCCTGACAGAGCACCGGGTCGCCAACAAGTGATTCCGTAGTTGCCTTTTGGTTACGCGACGGAATCTGTCGACCAGGTGTCGAGTCGGCACGGAAAAGGCGGGACGGAGTGTCAGTGGTGCGTGCCACACTCGCGTGCATGGTGGAGATCGGTTCGCGGGAAGCCCTGGTCAGCGCGGTCCGGACGGGGGCGGGAATCAACTACCTGCACTTCTGGGGACACGGTCCGCGTCCGGACGGCCGTGTCGGTGCGAGCTGCCTCAGCCAGTGGTGGCCGTCGCCGTTCACCGTGGACGGCGTGGCCTACGCGAGCGCCGAGCACTGGATGATGGCGGGCAAGGCGCGGCTCTTCGGTGACGCGGAGGGCGAGCGGCGGGTGCTGGCCGCCGGGCATCCCTCGCAGGCGAAGAAGGCCGGGCGGCTGGTGCGCGGCTTCGACGACGCGATATGGGCGCGGGAGCGCTTCGGGATCGTGGTGGAGGGCAGCGTCCACAAGTTCGCCGCCCATCCCGCGCTGCGGGACTTCCTGCTCGCGACGGGCGACCGGGTGCTGGTGGAGGCGTCCCCGGTGGACCGGGTGTGGGGCATCGGTCTCGCCGCGGGCGACGAGGCGGCGTCCGACCCTGAGCGCTGGCGCGGGCCGAACCTGCTGGGCTTCGCGCTGATGGAGGCGCGGGAGAGGCTGCGGGCGGGGGCCGGCGCCTAGCGCTTCTCGTTCGGATCATGCCGGGCGCGCGCGCAGCGGGCGCCCGGCAGGGCGCGGGCGGGGGCCGGGGCGGGGCGGGGCCGGCCGGTCGTGGCGGCCAGCCCGCGCCGTGCGGCGGATGCCGTCAGAAGGTGCTGGCGCTGCCCATGATGCTGGCGAAGATCAGCAGGCCCAGCAGCGGCAGGACCACCGTGGCGATGATGCCGCAGACCAGGCCGCCCGTGGCGGCGCCCTTGTTGGTGGCCTCCCCGCGGTTGGCCTTGCCCCGCCCGATGGCGCCGAAGATGATCCCGAGGATGCCCAGGATGATCCCGAAGAACCACAGGAAGAACGTCAGGCTGCACACCACGCCGATGATGCCCAGGACCAGACCCGTGGTGCCCATGCCGTTGCTCGGCTGCATGGGCATGCCGTAACCGGGGGCCTGCGGATAGGCCTGCGGGTAGCCCACCGGCGGCGCGGCCGGGTAGCCCGGGGCCGACTGCGGGTAGCCGTAGTTCGGGTTCGACTGCGGGTAGCCGTAGCCCGGCGCGGGCTGCTGCGGGGGCTGGGGCGGCACCACCGGCTGCTGCGGGGGCTGCGGGGGCTGCTGCGGCGGCCCGAAACCATCTGGTGCGGGCTGGGTGTTGGACATGGCTGGATTCCCCTCCGTTGACAGTCAAGGCATCGTAATGCCCTTGATCCACGCGGTGGGCGGGGTCGGCGAAGACCGTCCCGCGCCGGTGCCGGACCCGTCCGGGCGTTCCGACGCGGCCCGGGACCGGGCCGCGTCGTGGCCGGGGATCAGCGGTCAGCGGTCGGCGAGGACCGTAGCGGCCGGCCGGAGGGCGCCGTCGTAGTAGTACGGGTCCGAGTCGTCGGAGTCGTGGACGGCGACCGAGATGCCGATGATCAGCAGGACGATCACCGCGACGCCGAGGACGATGCCGATGACGCCGGTGACGAACCCGGCCTGGGCCTGCCCGCGGTTGTCCGCCTCGCCCCGGTCGGCCCGGCGGCGGCCCTTGACGCCGAAGACCACGGCGAGGATGCCGAGCACCAGCGAGACCACGCCGTAGAGGCAGAACAGGCAGCAGGACAGGATGCCCAGCACCAGGGCCGCGACCCCCATGCCGTTCTGCGGGGCCGGGTGCACACCGGGCCAGCCGTAGCCCGGGTAGCCGGGGTAGGCGGGCTGGGCCGGGTAGCCGGGGTAGCCGCCGGGACCGGCGGCGGGCGCGGGACCGGTGGGCGCGACGGGCGGCGGCGGCACGGGGAAGTCACCGGCGGGCGCGGGCGGCATGTCCGCCGGGCCGCCGTGGCCGGGCGGCGGGAAGGCGGGCGGAACGGCGTCCGCCGGAGCGGGCGGCGTGGGTGGCGGGAAGGCGGGCGGCGGTATCGCCGCCACGGTGGCCTGGTCGTGCACGGGCGGCGCGGGCGCCGGGGGCTGCTCGGCCGCGGGCGGGCGCTTCTCCAGGGAAGGGCCGCTCTCGGGCGGCGCCCACGGGTTGTCGCCGGATCCGGCGTCGCCGCCCGCCCGTCTCGCGTCCGTCATGCTGTCGAGTCCCCCTCGGTCGATCGTCCCGCCATGCTACGGCCTGCCACCGACAGCCGGTCCGGCGGATCATGGCCGCCCCCGCGCGGCACGCACCACACGGCTCCGCAGGTCGGCCCCGCGCCGCGCCCCGGACCTCACACCCCACGCCGCACGCCCCGAGCCCGGCCCCCGGCACGGCCCGCACGGACCACGGCGCGGACCGCCTCCCCCACCGCCTGCCCCACCGCCCCCTCCGCCGGAACCGCGGAACCGCCCCCCGCCCGGGACCGCGGGGCACGCCGTCCGCGCGTCCGCCTACGATGGCCGTGCTCATCGATCAGCCGATCACCCGCACCGCGCCCCGCACCGGAGGCCGCCGGTGCCGTTCCCGGGGAGGGACACCTTGACCGACCAGCGCGCACCCCGCGATCCGCACGCGTTCATCGCCGGACTGCCCAAGGCCGAACTGCATGTGCACCACGTCGGCTCCGCCTCCCCGCGGATCGTCTCGGAACTGGCCGCCCGCCACCCCGACTCCGAGGTGCCCACCGACCCCGAGGCGCTGGCCGACTACTTCACGTTCACGGACTTCGCCCACTTCATCCAGGTCTATCTGTCGGTCGTCGACCTGATCCGCACCCCGGAGGACGTCCGGCTGCTCACCTACGAGGTGGCCCGGGACATGGCCCGCCAGCAGGTGCGGTACGCGGAGCTGACCATCACGCCGTACTCGTCCACCCGTCGGGGCATCGACGAGCGCGCCTTCATGGACGCGATCGAGGACGCCCGCAAGGCGGCCGAGGCCGACTTCGGGACCGTGCTGCGCTGGTGCTTCGACATTCCCGGCGAGGCCGGCCTGGTCTCCGCCGACGAGACGCTGCGCCTGGCCACCGACGACCGGCTGCGGCCCGAGGGGCTGGTGTCGTTCGGTCTCGGCGGGCCGGAGATCGGGGTGCCGCGGCCGCAGTTCAAGCCGTACTTCGACCGGGCCGTCGCCGCCGGGCTGCACTCCGTGCCGCACGCCGGGGAGACCACCGGGCCCGGGACGGTGTGGGACGCGCTGACCGAGCTGCGGGCCGAGCGGATCGGCCACGGCACCAGCGCGGCCCAGGACCCGAAGCTGCTCGCGCATCTGGCCGAGCACCGGATCCCGCTGGAGGTGTGCCCGACCTCCAACATCGCCACCCGGGCGGTGCGCACCCTGGACGAGCACCCGATCAAGGAGTTCGTGCGGGCCGGTGTCCTGGTCACGGTCAACTCCGACGACCCGCCGATGTTCGGCACCGACCTCAACTCCGAGTACGCGGTGGCGGCCCGGCTCCTCGGCCTGGACGAGCGCGGCATCGCGGAGCTGGCCAAGAACGCGGTGCGCGCCTCCTTCCTGGACGAGGCGGGCAAGGCGCGGATCGCCGAGGAGATCGACGCCTACACCGCGCGGTGGCTCGCGCCCTGACCGGGGACAATGGGCCCATGCAGACCGTGACCGCCGTGGCGCACCGCGGCGACCCCTACCGCTTCCGTGAGAACACCCTCGACTCGCTCCGCTCCGCGCTCGCCCGGGGCGCGGACGCGGTCGAGATCGACGTACGGCTGACCCGGGACGGCGTACCCGTGCTGCTGCACGACGAGACGCTCGGACGGCTGTGGGGGCACGACCGCCCGCTGCGGTCGCTGACCGCGGACGAGGTGCGCGACCTGACCGGCGGCGGAGTGCCGCCGCTCGCCGACGCGCTCGCGGCGACGGAGGGCGGCCGGGTGATGATCGACCTGCCGGGCGGCCCGAGCGCGCGGGCGGTGGCGCGGATCGTCGGCGCGGTCCGCGACTGCGGGGCCGAGGACCGGGTGTACTACTGCGCGGGCGCCGAGGCGATGCTCGCGGTGCGCGCGGCCGACCCGTCCGCCGAGATCGCCCTGACCTGGACGTCGCTCGCCCCGCCGCGGGCCGGGGTGCTGGAGGCGGTGCGGCCCAGGTGGCTGAACTACCGCTTCGGTCTGGTGGACCGCGAGCTGGTGGAGCGGGTGCACCGGGACGGCCGCCTGGTGTCCGTGTGGACCCCCGACACCCGCCGCAGCCAGCGCAGACTGCTCGGTGTCGGCGTCGACTCGATCACGACCAACCGCGTCGACCTGCTGTGCGGGCCGCGCGGCCGGTGAGGGGCGCGGCCCGGCCGCGGCGGGTCAGGACGGCTTGACCAGGCGTACGTCCGCCACGCCCAGCAGCCCCAGCAGCGGTACGTGGCCGGTGTGCTGGGCGGGGTCGACGACCAGGCCGGCGCCGCGCACGAGGTCCAGGAGGAGTTCGGCGAGGGGCATGACCATGTGCCGGCCCCAGCAGCGTTCGGAGGAGTGGCCGAAGGGCAGGTAGCCCGGCGTGCTGTCCGGGTCGAGGGTGTCCCAGCGCTCCGGGCGGAAGGCGTCGGGCTCGTCCCACAGGGCGGGGTCGCGGTGCGAGAGCAGCGGCAGCAGCAGGACGTCGTCGCCCGCGCCGATCCGGTCGTCCAGGGCGGGGTACTCCGGTGAGGCGTTGCGCAGGATGTTCCACGAGGGCGGCAGCAGGCGCAGGGACTCGTGGATGATGTTGCGGTTGGACATGCCCTCGGCGAAGGGGAAGCCGAGCCAGAGGGCGTTGGCCACCAGCGTGGAGATGGTGAAGCAGACCGGGGCGGCGGCCCTGCGGTACATGCCCATCGCGTACCGGCGTTCCTGGTAGCCGGCGGCGCCCGCGGCCCGCTCCCCCAGCGCCGTGAGCCGGCCGGTGCCGGGGCGGGGCCAGCCGGGGAGCGCGGCGCCGAGCGCGATGACGGACCAGGTGAGCTTGGTGGTCAGTTCGAGGTTGCGGCTCATCAGCACGCGCAGCCGGTACGGGTCCTGGCCGAGGATCAGGTCGCGCAGGAAGAGGTGACCGGTCAGGGGCCAGGGGCCGGACAGGTCGACGTGCTCGGGCAGCGGCCGCTTCAGGGCCTCGCGCACGTCGCTGCCGATGGTGCGGGTCACCGAGGACGCCTCGGTGCGGGAGATCGACCGGCCGTGCAGCGGCTTGAACGTGGGGCGTTCGGTCTCCGTGGCGCGCCGGGCCGCGAGGATCCGGTCCGCGACCTCGGGTCCGGCGACGCCGACCGTGTCGGGTTCGAGCCGGAAGACGTCCTGGCCCAGGTGGTCGTCGAGGAGGGCGGCCAGCCGGGGGGCGAAGACGGTGGTGCGGGTGCGCGGCACGGACGACAGGGGCATGGGGGTTCTCCGGCGGGAGGGGCGCGGCGGCGGTGCGGACGGAGCAGAAGTGAAGGGGCAGACGAAGGGACCGGCAGGGGCGGGGGCGGGGGTCGCCCCCGCCGGGCGGTGGGGCAGCGCGGTCCGGGCGCGCGGGCACAGGCCGCGCGCGGGACAACGATGTCCCGGTGCCGTCCGGCGGGGACGGGCGGGGCCGGTCAGTACCAGATGTACCAGGCGCTCGCCTTGAGGCTCTTGCGGGCCGAGACCTTGTTGCGGACGGCGAAGAGCAGCTTCATGGCTGACTCCTTCCTGTTGGGGGCTGGCACGTGGTGCTCCGTGGCCGGGATCCGGAGAGCCCGTGAAGATCACGTGCGATGGCTTGGAGAGCATTGCCCAGGATCAGTTACGGATAATCACTCCTGTGGCCACAGGTTCTTCCGCCGCCCTGTCGAGGGGCCGTCAAACAGCCGGAAGCACCGCCGGGTTCGCGCTCAGCGACTCCAGGCGCCGGATGCGCCGGCGCACGTCGTACAGCGGGAGGATCCCGAACACGCCGAAGGACATGTCGATCACCGACCACCACAGCGGGATGCCGCGCAGCGGCCCGCAGACCAGTGCCAGCGGGACGATGCCCACGCACGCGATCATCCCGAACTCCACCACCCAGACGTTGCGCACCGGATCGCGGTAGGGGCCGTAGAAGGCGACCGCGATGACCAGGTGCGCGAAGGCCAGCCAGTCCGTGCCGTACAGCAGGAACGGGTAGTCGGCGTCGGCGGCGTCGAGACCGCGCCGCACCCGCTCGGTCCAGTCCATGAGGGCGGGCAGGTGCTCGGGCACGGACAGCGCGCGCAACAGGCTCTCCAGCCCGTGCAGTTCGTGGACGAGCGGGAAGGCCGTGGCCCCGCTGAGGACCAGGCAGACGACGAAGAGAACCAGCCGGACGCGGATGCCCTTGAGCAGGGCGGCTCTGTCGCTCATGGCAGGAGCGTACGCCGCTGTTGAACGTGTTCAAAAGGAGGGTCGCGCAGAGCCCGGACCCAGGCCGTGGGACGTACCTCCCCGGGCCGCGGCGCGGGACCGCGGCCCGGGGTCACTCCCCCGCCATCGCCTCCCGCAGTTCGCCGCGCCGCCTGATGCCCAGCTTCTTGTAGGTGCTGGTCAGATGGGTCTCCACGGTGCGCCGGGCCAGATGCAGCAGGGCCGCGATCTCCGTGTTCGTCCGTCCGTCGGCGGCCAGTTGGGCGATGCGGCGCTCGCTGCCGGTGAGCGAACCGGAGCCGGTGCGGGCCCCGGCGGTGCGCCGGGCGCCGCCCGCGCGCAGCGCCTGCTCGGTGAGCGTCCACAGCCGGGGCGCGCCCAGGCGTTCGGCGCGTTCGGCGGCCTCGCGCAGACAGGCGCGGGCGCGGACGAGTTCCCCGGCGGCGGTCAGCTGCCGCCCCTGGGCGAGGAGCGCGGAGACCAGTTCCGGCGCGGCGCCGGGCGGCGCCTGCCGCAGCAGATGTACGGCCTCCTCGGCCAGCTCCAGGCCCCGGCGTCCGCCGGTGACCGCGCCCAGCACGCGCAGCGACCGGCCGACCGTGCGCGGGGTGCCCCAGATGCGGGCCAGCCGCAGCTCCTCCTCGGCCAGTTCGAGCGCCTCCAGCGGACTGCCGAGGGCCAGCCTGCACTCGGCGGCGGCCGAGCGCCACGGGGTGACGACGGGACTGATCACCTCGCGGGCCGACTGGCGGCGGCCGCACTCCAGGAAGTCGTGCAGCGCCCCGGCGCTGTCCCCGGCGGCGGCGCGCTGCACGCCCCGGGCGTACAGGAACCGGTTCAGCTCCCAGGAGCCGGGTACGGTCCGCAGGTCGAAGCCGTCCGCCAGGCGGCGTGCCTCGGCCGTGCGGCCCTGCTCGACCAGGGCGAGCAGGATGTGCGCGTGGATGTTGCCGGGCCCGGTGACGTGCACGCCGGGCGGCTCGGCCGGGAGCCGCCCGTGGGTGCCGCGCGCCGCCGCGATGTCGGCGCGGGTGTTGAGCAGCGCCTCGTGCATGGGGTGCAGCAGTCCGGGCCGCTGCCCGGCCAGGCCGCGGTCCACCAGCCGGTCCGCCTCGTCGAGTTCGTCGGCCCACTGGGCGACCGCGGCGGTCGTGCCCAGCAGGAACGGCTCGGTCAGCGGATCGGCGGGCTCGGCGAGCAGTTCGCGCACCCGCCGCATGGCGTCGGCGGCCGAGGTGCGCCCGGCGGTGGCCGCGTGCCGCACGAACAGCGCCCGTACGACGGTGCCGACCGGCTCGGACGAGCGCTCGGCGGTGTCCCGCAGCAGCCGGTACACCTCGCGGCGGACCGTCTGGTCCCGGTCGGACAGCAGCGCGGAGGCGCTGTGCAGGGCGGCCACCAGCTCCGGCCGGTCCGGGAGTTGGCCGACCGCCGTGCAGAGCACCTCCACGGCGGCCCGGGGACGGCCGCTCCCGGCGAGCGCGGTGCCCAGGGCCACGGCGGCGCGCACCCGGTCCTGCGGGCCGCCCGGCAGACCGAACGCCTCGGTGAGCCGGGGGATCCCGGCGGCGGGCTCGTGCGCGGCGCACTCCAGGGAGCCCAGCTCGGTCAGCAGCCGCTGCCGCCGCGCGCCGGGCAGGGGCTCGTCCAGGGCCCGGCGCAGGAACGCCATGGCGTCCTGCGGCCGGCCCTCGCGCAGCGCCAGCGACGCCGCGTCCTGGAGCACCCCCGCCGTCCAGGAGGCGCCGACCGGCCCGGACAGGAGCAGATGCCGGGCCACCGTCTCGGCGGACGCGCCGCGGTGCAGCATGGCCTGGGCCGCCGCCAGGTGGGTGGCCCGCCGCCGTGACTCGGGCACGCCGGTGAGCACCGCGTCCCGCAGCAGGGGATGCGCGTAGCGGGGCCGCCCGCCGGGGCCGGTGCGCAGCAGGCCGAGGCCGGTCATGGCGGTGAGCCAGCCCGTCACCCGGACCGGGTCGGCGCCCGCCAGCTCGGCGAGCAGCGCGGCCGGGCCGTCGGCGGCCCGCGGTCCGGGCACGGCGGCGGGCCGGACACCGGACGCGGCGGCCCCCGGGCCCGGCCGGTCCGCGCCGCCCGCCGCCCCCGGGCGGCTCCGGCCGTCGTCGAGGACGGCGAGGGTCCGCGCCACCTCGGCGGTGCCGGGCCCGGCGCTGTCCAGCCACCACGAGACGGCCGCCTGGTAGGCGCCCGGGTAGAGCGCCGCCGCCGTCTCGGGCACCCACGGGTGCCGCGCCGGGTCGCCGAGGTCGTCCAGGAGGGCGCGCAGCAGCAGCGGGCTGCCCGCGCCCGCCCGTACGCAGCTGTCCACCCAGGTCCGGGTGGCCGCCGGGAACCGGGCACGCACCAGCGCACCCGCCGCCCCGGGCGTGAGCGGGGCGAGGGTGTGGGTGCGGGTCAGCGCGGGCGAGAGGGTGTGGGTGAAGCCCGGCCCGGGGGTGCCGACGTCGTACTGGCTGCGTTCGGTGACGGCCAGCAGGACCGGCAGGGCTAACCGGTCCAGGTGCCGGGCGGTCTCCACCAGCCAGCGGTGGGAGTGGCCGTCCGCGAGGTGGACGTCGTCCACGGCGATCAGCACCGGCGACCGGGCGGCGTACGCGTGCAGGGCGCGGCGCAGCAGTTCGGCCGGCTCGCGCTCGTCCCCGGACGCGCCGGGGCCGCCGGGCGTCCCCGGTCCGCCGGGACCGCCGAGTCCCGGTACGGGGCCGAGGAGTTGGAGCGCGGTGGCGTACGGGACGGTGCTGTCACCGGGGGCGCAGCGGGCGCGCAGCACCCGCATGCCGTGCGCGGCGGCGTCCCGGGCGGCGGCCTCCAGGACCGTGGTGCGGCCGGTGCCGGTGGCGCCGCGCAGCAGCACCAGGCCGCCCGCGCCGGACCGGGCCCGCTCGGCGCCGTTGGCCAGCAGCGCGGCGGCCTCCCGGTGCTCCGGCGGCAGTTCGCACCCCGGCCGGACGGGCTGATCGGCGAAGAGGCGCCCCGAGGGGCGTACGGACGGGCCGTCGGCGGGCCGGTCGGCCGGGTGCCCGGAGGGCGCCGCGCACGGGTGTTCCCCGCCCCGGTCCCCCGTCCGGGCGGCAGGGCGGCCGGGCGGCTGCTCGGACCCGCGGCCGGGGGAGAACTGGTCGGGCACCCGCGCGGAGAGCAGGGCGAACAGGTGCTCCGTCGACTGCGCCGCCGCCCGGTCGGCGGCCCGTCCCGGCACATGACCGGGGGCCGGATCGGACGCGGGCCCGGGAGCACGGCCGGACGCCCGGCCCGAGGCGGGGCCCGAGGCGGGGCCCGACAGGTCGTCAGCCGCCCGGTACCGCGCGCCGTCGCCGGACGTCTGCTCGGGTACGCGGTCGAAGGCGTCGAAGGGACGGCCGGACGGCTGCGCCGGGGACCGGCCGGGCAGCTCCGTCGGGCGGTGGCCGGGCAGCTCCGTGAGGGGTTGGCCGGGCAACTCGGCCGGGGGACGGCCGGGCAGGTTCTCCAGGGTCTTTTCGGGCAGGTGCGCGGGGGGCTGTTCGGGCAGCCGGGCGGACGGGAGGTCAGCCACCCTCGCGGCCGTCCGGTCGGCCGGAGTCCCGCCGCCACCGGTCGCGGGGTCCGCCGGAAGACCGGCGGGGCGGTCGCGCTCCACGAGGCGATCGGTCGGGCGTGCGCGCAGCCGGCCGCACGGACGGTCCCGCCCCGGTCCCGGCACCCCTGCCATCCCTGTCATTCCTGCCTCCTCGCTCGGACATGACGACCTCCGCACACGAGGACGGTCCCCAGGGGCCCTCGGTGACGTGACAAGTCCCACCAAGGCCGACCGGCGGGCCGACGGAACCGGACGGACGGTCACCCTCGTGGTGTACACAAGGCTGTTCTCGTGGTCCGGCTCGTGGTGCTCCACGATTGCGCGGGGCACTCCCCCGGCAGGAGTGTGAACAGCACACGCCCGCCACCGCCCCCACAGAGGTGACGGGCCCGTGCACATAGGGGAAACCGTTGCTCAGCTCATCGCGGACCACGCGCCCCGGCTCGGCCGGTACCGCAGACCGCATCCCGGTCGCCGTGCACGCCACCGACCCGATCCTGCGCGAGGGGGTGCTGAGCCAGCTGCGCCGGTTCCCCGAGGTCGAGTTGCGGGACGAGGCCGGTTCGGGTCCCGGCACGGTGGCCCTGCTCGTGGACGACATGCTCGACGAGGCCGCGCTGACCCGGCTGCGCCGGGTGGTGCGCAGCGAGGGCGCGCGGGCGGTGCTCGTCGTCAGCACGCTGCGCGAGGCCGAACTGCTCGATGTGATCGAGTGCGGAGTGGGCGCCATCGTGTGGCGCCACGAGGCCGGAGCGCACCGACTGGTGCAGGCCGTGCTGGCGGCGGCCCGCGGCGAGGGCGACCTGCCCGCCGATCTGCTCGGCCGGCTCATCGACCAGGTGGGCACCTTGCACCGCAACGCGGCCGGCCGGCCGGGCGCGCCCGGCTCCGGGCTCACACCGCGCGAGGTCGACGTACTGCGCCTGGTCGCCGAGGGGCTCGACACCGGGGAGATCGCCGGCAAGTTGTCCTACTCCGAACGGACCGTCAAGAACGTCATCCACGGGCTGACCACCCGGTTGCATCTGCGCAATCGCGCGCATGCCGTGGCCCATGCCCTGCGGGAAGGCTACATCTGACCGAACAGGCATCCGGGACCGGCCCCCGGGGCAGTCCGCTCTGCCCCGGCCCCGGCCCCGGCACGCCTGCGCCGCGCCCCGCGATGCACGGCAGGATCGGACCCCGGCCGCCGCCGGACCGGGCCGGACCCGGACGGGCCGGAGAACAGGCCCCGGGCGGGACCCGGTGGCGAGGACGCGCGACCGAGCACGAGCGAGCACGGCAGGGCAGGAGCACGACGGTGATCCACGAGGTGGACGAGGTCCTCAAATCCCTGCTCGGAGGCGGCGCGCTGGCCGGTTCCGGCATCGACGTGGTGCTCGACGCGCCCACCCGGGACTGGGCCGCCCGGCGCAACGCGCCCACCATCAACGCGTATCTGTACGACATCCGGGAGGACGTGAACCGCCGTCAGCGCGGCCACGTCCCCGTGTACGACGACCGGGACGTGGTCGTCAAACGGCGTCAGCCGCCGCGCTGGTTCCGGCTGTCGTACCTGGTGACGGCGTGGACCCGGCAGCCGCAGGACGAACACCGGCTGCTGTCGGCGGCGCTGGCCACGCTGATCCCGCGCGAGATGCTCACGCCCGACGAACTCCCCGGCGCGCTGGGCGCCCTCGGCATGTCGGTCCCCGTGTCGGTGGCCGGCACCCAGACCGAGTCCCGCTCGCTGGCCGAGATCTGGTCCGCGCTCGGCGGTGAACTCAAGCCGTCCCTGGACGTGGTGATCACCGCGCCGTTCCCCGCGTACCCCGAGTACGACGCCGGGCCGCCGGTCACCGAGGGCGCCGCCGTCCGCGTCCGCACCCTGGACGACACCCCGACCGGGCCCGAGGAACGCGCCCACCGGCCGCGGCAGGTCGCCGCCGTCCGTGACGCGCGCCGGGCCGCCCGGCGCGCCCGCGGGACGGGCGGCGCGGTATGACCGTGACGGACCCGGCGAACGCGCTCACGGCCGTGGCCCCCGCCGACGCGCTCCTCACCCGGCTGGCAGCGCTGCGCGACCGGGTCGCCCTGCTGGTGGGCCGGCGCTCCGCCGACGACCCCACGGCCGACGACCCGCTGCGCGGCCTGTACCTGTCGCAGGACGCGGTACGGCACCTGCTGCACCCGGCTCCACCGGCGCCGGAGCCCGTGGACGCCCACGGCGACGCCTCCGCCTCGGCGGTCACGGACGGCGTCCCGGACAGCCCCAACAGGCCGAACAGCCCCGGTGTTCTCGGCGGCTGGGACGGCCCCGGGGACCGGGGCGACCGGCTGGCCCGGCTGGCCGCGCGGCTCGGGCTGGGTGAACTGGACACCGCCCTGCTCCTCGTCGCCCTCGCCCCCGACCTGGACCGCTCCTTCGAACCGCTCTACGGCTACCTCAACGACGACGTGAGCCGCCGCCGCGCCACCGTCGCCCTCGCCCTCGACCTGTGCGGTGTCCCCGTCCACTCGGCGTCCGCGCGGGCCCGGCTGCACTCCGGGGCCCCGCTGTCCGCGCTCGGACTGCTCACCGTGGAGGAGCCGGAACGCCCCTTCCTCAGCCGGTCGTTGCGCGTCCCGGACCGGCTGGTGGCCCATCTCCTGGGCGACGACACCCCGGACGCCGCGCTCGCCGGCCATCTGCGCGCGCTGCCCCCGGCGGCACCGGACGCCACCGACAAGGACGACCGGGACGACCGGGACGACAAGGCCGAAGAGGGCGGCGAGGGCACGGAGTTCACCGGCTTCGCCCGGCGGCTGGCCGCCCGCCTGAGCGCCGGTGCGCCGCCCACCGTGTATCTGCGCGAGGGCCGCGAGGGCGAGGCGCTCACCTGCGTCGCCACCGCCCTGCGTACGGCGGGCCTGGCCGCCCTGCACTTCGCCGGGCCCGAGGACCTGGTGCCCGCCCTGCTGCGCGAGGCCCGGCTGAGCGGCTCCGCCGTCGTGATCTCCGCGCTGCCCGAGCACCCCGCCCATTTGGTACGGGAGCTGACCTCGGCCGCCGACGTCCCCGTACTGATCACCGGCGCCCAGCCGTACGACCCGCACTGGTCGGAGCACGGCGCCGCCGACCCGCTCGTCCTGGACGTGCCCGGACACCGGGCCGGGGCGGTGCGCGCCTGGGCGGCGGCGCTGGGCGAGGAGCCCGGCTTCGACCTGGCCGCGACCGTGGCGCCGTACCACCTGGCGGACGACCGGATCGCCCGTGCGGCCCGCGCGGCGAAGGCCCTCGCCGTCTTCGACGGGACGCCGCTGACCGCCGCCCATCTGCGGGTCGCCGCGCGCCGCCAGTCGGCGTCCGGTCTGGAGCGGCACGCGCGCCGGATCCGGCCCGCCGTCGACTGGACCGACCTGGTGCTGCCCGAGCGCCCGCTGACCCAGCTGCACGAACTGGCCCTGCGCGCCCGGCACCGCGACCGGGTCCTCGGAGACTGGCGGCTCAGCGCGGGCGGGGGGCGCGGGCGGGGCGTGCTCGGTCTGTTCGCGGGCGAGTCCGGCACCGGCAAGACGCTCTCGGCGGAGGTCGTCGCCGCCGAACTGGGCCTGGACCTCTATGTCGTCCAGCTGTCCTCGGTGGTCGACAAGTACGTCGGCGAGACGGAGAAGAACCTGGAGCGGATCTTCGCCGAGGCCGACCGCACCGACGCGGTACTGCTCTTCGACGAGGCCGACGCGGTGTTCGGCAAGCGGTCCGAGGTGAAGGACTCGCACGACCGGTACGCCAACATGGAGAGCGCCTATCTGCTCCAGCGCCTCGAATCCTTCGACGGCATCGCCCTGCTCACCACGAACCTGCGCGCCAACATCGACGAGGCGTTCACGCGCCGCCTGGACCTGGTCGTCGACTTCCCGTTCCCCGACCCGCGCCAGCGTCTGGCCCTGTGGCGGCACAGCCTGTCCCACGTGCCGTGCGCCGAGGGCGTGGAACTCGACCGGGTGGCGGGCGACTTCGAGCTGGCGGGCGGTTCGATCCGCAGCGCGGTGGTGACCGCCGCCTATCTCGCCGCCGGCCGGGACGGCCTGGTCACCTCGGCCGACGTTCTGGAGGGCGCCCGCCGCGAGTACCGCAAGGCGGGCCGGCTGCTGCCGGACGAGGGCTCCTGGTAGCTACGCACGGGGAAGGGGGGTGGACCCGCGGGTCCACCCCCCTTCCCCGTATCTGGCTGCCTCTTCGTCACTCGCCGTCCGGCTTCTGCGGCTTGATCAGCCACAGGTGGTCGTCGGTCAGGGAGCAGCGGAAGATCGAGAGCGGGGTGTCGTCGCCGCCGTCACCGCTGCCGAACACGTCGAGGCACATGTTGTCGCTGGCGAAGTTGCGGATCCAGTAGGCCCCGTTGTCCTGCTTGTCCAGCCAGAACAGCTGGTTGTCGGACGTGGTGCCGTCGCAGGTGTACTCCATCATCGGGGACCGCTCCTCGGCGGCCCCGTATCCGGTCAGGTCCATGCAGAACCTGTCCTTGACGTTGCGGATCTGGTAGAGGGGCACGCCGCCGGGACCGCCCTTGGGGTACCGCACCTCGAAGTCCCACAGCTGGTTGTCGTTCGAGGTCCCGTCGCAGCTGTACTCACGCACCGGGCCGGCCGACTCGCCCTTGTCGTAGCCCGGGATGTCCGCGCACTTCTTCGTCGTGGTGTTGTACAGCAGGACGTTCTTGAGAACCGGTCCCTTCGGCTTCTTCTTCTGCGGCGCGCCGCCGCCACCGCCGCTGTCGCCGCTCTTGGCGCCACCGGTCTCCTGGGGCTGGGTCGGCTGCTGCGGCACCGTGGGCTGCGCGGGCGGCGGCGCGGGCGACAGGGCCGGGGCCGCCGTCGGGCTGGGCGCCAGGGTGGTGCCCGCCTCGGCAACCTTCTCCGTGGCCCCGCTGCGCACCGCCGGCTTGTAGGCGATCCAGAGCATCACGAAGGTGACGCTCAGCGCGAGCAGCACCCCGAAGAAGGTGGCGAGCCAGCGGGGCAGGAAGCCGCGCTGGAGGTAGATGCCCTCCACGGGCACCGGCGTCGCCCCGGACCGCTGCACGGCCAGGGTGTAGGGCCGCCGCTCCTTGGGACCGAACCAGATGATCTTCCGCGGCTTGAGGGTGGCCTTGACGAACGCGGCCCGGCCCGGCTCGATCTGCACATTGCTGGGGTGCAGGTCGTAGGAGAGCTGATCGCCGGTGTCGCTGCCGCTGACGGAGGCGGTGACCTTGGTGTTGCCGAGGTTGTCGACGGCGAGGCGGGGGCGGCCGCGGAAGCGGCCCTTGACGGTGGCCGGGACCAGTTCGGCCCGCACCTCCGTGAAGGGCGTGATGGTCAGATTGCCCTCGGGGACGGTGACGGCCTCGGGGTGCTCGGTGGGCGTGATGCGCACCGCGTACGGGTTGGGTCCCGCGGTGGCGTCGGGGGTGCGGGGCGGCGAGAAGGTCAGCTCCACCGTGCCGGTCGTGCCCGGGTAGAGCCGGAGCGTCTGCGGCTCCACGACCGTCCAGGGCGAGAGATCGCCGACGGGCTCGAAGCGGTACTCGTCGACGACGTCACCGGTGTTGCGCAACCGCAGCCGCACGCGTGTGCTGCCACCCGGGTCGACGGTCGCGGAGGCGGGTTCCAGAGAGGTCCAAAGGCTCATCTGTCAGGTCACTGCTCCGGGATCTCGGTGGCGTGGTACTCGACGAGGGCGCCGTCGGCGGACGACACGGCTGCCGCCGGTCTGCGGGAAGGCTCGGTGGGTTCCGGATCCGGGCCGGAGCCCGTGTCCGTGTCCGTGTCCGTGTCCGTGTCCGGGAGAGGCTGGCCCGGCGGTCCGCCGCGCCGTCGCGTCCCGCCGTACGTCTCGCGTCCGTACGGCGACCGCCGTACTCGCACGTCTCGCACGTCACGCACGCGCACCGCGCGCTCCCCTCCGCCGTCGGCGGACACCAGCGTCGCCCGCGCGCGCGGGAGGCCGGAAGGGACATGGGGGCAGTCGCGCGGGCAGCGGGCCGGGCCGTGCGGGCACGCGGGGAAGCCGGGCTGCCCGTCGGGGCAACCGGGGTGCCCGCGAAGAGGTACCCCAGGACGTTTCGGCCGCCGCGCCTCGCGCGTGAGGCTGGATCCCGTTCCTGTCTCGTACCCCGAGGAGAGCAGAGCATGCCGTCCTACCTGTCGCCCGGCGTCTACGTCGAGGAGGTGGCCAGCGGTTCCCGTCCGATCGAAGGGGTGGGCACCTCGGTGGCGGCCTTCGTGGGCCTCGCGCCGGCCGGGCCGCTGAACGAGCCGACCCTGGTGACCAACTGGAGTCAGTACGTCGCGTCCTTCGGCGAGTTCACCGACGGGTACTACCTCGCCCACTCGGTCTACGGGTTCTTCCAGAACGGCGGCACCGCCGCCTACGTCGTGCGGGTCGGCGGTTCCGCCGAGGACGCCTCCGGCGGTGCCGTGAGCCGCAACGGCGCGGTGCCCGCCGCGGTGAGCGGTTCCGCCGCTCCGGCCGCGCTGACCGCCGGTGAGCCGCGCCAGCTCGGCACGTTCACCGTGACCGCCATCGCCTCCGGCGGCAAGGGCGGACTGAGCGTCGAGGTCGCCGACCCCGAGGGCGAGGGCCCCGCCGAGCGCTTCCGGCTCGTCGTCAAGGACGGCGACAAGGCCGTGGAGACCTTCGACGTGACCGCCAAGAAGGGCGGCCGCAACTACGTGGTCACCCAGGTGAAGGAGCGCTCCAAGCTCATCACCGTGGCCGAGGCCGCGCCGGCCGCGCAGCTGGTCCGCCCGGAGAACCAGACGGTGGCCCTCCCGGCTCCGCCGGCCGCTCCGGCCCCGGTCGTGCCCGAGGCCCAGGAGGCCGTCGCGCCCCACCCGGGCCCGGCCCAGTACCTCGGCGACTCGGCCGACCGCACCGGCTTCGGCGGCCTGGAGGCCGTCGACGAGATCTCCATGGTCGCGGTGCCCGACCTGATGGCCGCCTACCAGCGCGGCGCGATCGACCTGGAGGCCGTCAAGGCGGTCCAGCTCGGTCTGATCGCGCACTGCGAGCTGATGGGCGACCGCGTCGCCGTCATCGACCCGCCGCCCGGCCTGAACGCCCGCCAGATCCGGGTGTGGCGCCAGGAGACGGCCGGTTACGACTCCAAGTACGCGGCCCTGTACTACCCGTGGATCAAGACGTTCGACCCGGCCAGCGGCCAGACCCGGCTGATCCCGCCGAGCGGCCACGTCTCCGGTGTCTGGGCGCGCAACGACTCCGAGCGCGGTGTGCACAAGGCGCCCGCCAACGAGGTCGTGCGCGGTGCGGTGGACCTGGAGACCCAGATCACCCGCGGTGAGCAGGACCTGCTCAACCCGATCGGCGTCAACTGCATCCGCGCGTTCCCCGGCCGGGGCATCCGCGTCTGGGGCGCCCGCACCCTCTCCTCCGACCCGGCGTGGCGCTACCTCAACATCCGCAGGTACTTCAACTACCTGGAGGAGTCCATCCTCATCGGCACCCAGTGGGTGGTGTTCGAACCGAACGACCACGCGCTGTGGGCCCGGATCCGGCGGAACATCTCGGCGTTCCTGGTCAACGAGTGGCGCAACGGTGCCCTGTTCGGCCAGCGCCCCGAGGAGGCCTACTACGTCAAGTGTGACGAGGAGACCAACCCTCCGGAGTCGGTGGACGTCGGCCGTGTCATCTGCGAGATCGGCATCGCGCCGGTCAAGCCCGCCGAGTTCGTGATCTTCCGGCTGGCGCAGTTCTCCAGCGGCAGCGGGGAGCTGGAGGAGTAGGACGCGGCACCGCCCGCGCCCCGCCGCCAGCCCGTCTTCCACACCCTTCCAAGGACAGCGAACACATGAGTCTCCAGCCGGGTGACGCCCTCACCTCACATAATTTCGGCCTCCAGATCGACGGCGTCATGGTCGAGTACCTGGCCGAGGTCAGCGGCCTGAGCATCGAGCAGGACGTCATCACCTACCAGCAGAACACGCCCAACGGCCAGAACGTGGTCAAGAACCTGCCGGGTGTGAAGAAGAACGGCACCTGCACGGTCGTCCGCGGTATGACCCAGTCGGCCTCGTTCACCCAGTGGATCAACGAGTCCATCAACGGCCAGATGACCACGGCACGCAAGAACGCCTCGATCATCATGATGGACTTCCAGAACAACCCGGTGAAGCGCTACCACCTGCGCAACGCCTGGTGCAACAAGATCGACGCGAGCACGGTCAAGGCGGGCGAGGCCGCCGCGCTGACCGAGACCGTGACGATCGCGTTCGAAGAACTGGTCATCGAATAATGCGGCGTACGGCCGGCCGGACCGGCGGTGCCGTCGCGTGGGCCGGCCAGGACGCGGCGGAGCCCGCGCCGGAGCCGGCGGCCCAGCAGCCGCCGGACCGGCAGTCCGCCCCGCAGCAGTCCGCCCCGCAGCAGCCCCTGCTCCAGGAGCCGCTGCGCACCGAGTTCCCCTTCCAGTTGCCCCGCGGGTACGTCGACGAGTCCGGCACCGTCCACCGTGACGGTGTGATGCGGCTGTCGACGGCCCGGGACGAACTCGTCCCGCTGCGGGACGTGCGCGTGCAGGAGAACCCGGCGTATCTGTCGGTGGTGCTGCTGGGCCGGGTCATCACCCGGCTCGGCACGCTGCCGCTGGTGCACGACGGGATCGTGGAGAACATGTTCGCCTCGGACCTGGCGTTCCTCCAGGACTTCTACCGGCAGATCAACGCCGAGGGCCACACCAGGGCGGGCGTGCGGTGCCCGCACTGCTCGGAGCCCTTCGAGGTGGAACTCGGCGGGAGCCGCCTGGGGGAATCGTGACGTACGCGACCGACCGGCTTCAGGAGGAGATCGCGTACGTGGCCTACCACTTCCACTGGAGCCTGGAGGAGATCCTGGATCTGGAACACCACGACCGCCGCCGGTACACGGAGGCCATCGCGTCCCTGGTGACGCGGGCCGGAGCGGAGGGCTGACACGTGGGATTCCTGGACCGGCTCGACCGGCGGGACCGGCTGCGCGGCCGGCGTTCCGCCGCGGGCGGCGACGGCGCGGGCAAGGGCGTGCCGAGCGTCACCGCCGCGGCGGACACGGTGGCGCAGGCGGCACCGTCCGCGCCACCGCCGGCCGACAAGGCCCCGGCCGCGCCGGACGCGCGGCCGGCGGTGGCGCCCTCCTGGATCGGACTGCCTGCGATCCAGCGAGCCCTTGGCCCGAACCCGGGCGGCGTGGCCGACTCCGGGTTCGGCGGGCGGCTGCCCACCTGGCAGAACCCGTCGTTCACGGCGACGGTGTCCCACGCCGTCCTGGACGGCCGCACCAGCGCCGTCCTCGGCGGCGGCCCGGCGGCGCACCCGGTCCCGGCCTCTCCGGTGACCGGCCTGGAACGCCCCGCGCCCGCCCTGCCGTCCGCCTCCGCCCCGGGTTCGTCACCCGTGGCACAGCGGGCGCCCGCGGTACCGCTGCGGTTCCTTCCGCCGCGGACGCCGGGCGGGAGGGGCGGGCCGGGTGGACCCGGTACGCCCGGTACGACCGGCGCGTCCGTCGCTTCGCCGGTCGCGTCCGGTGGTGCGGTGCGTGCGGCGGCCGGTTCGCCCGCGCGCGCCACGCCGGGGGGCGTGGCGCGCGGCGGGTCCATGACGGGCGGCGCGGGGCGGCCTGCGGGGGTGCCTGTCGCCACCTCGTCCGCCCGTTCTGCCTCGTCCGCCCCGTCCGCGCTGTCTTCTGGGTCTGCCCCGTCTTCTTTGCCTTCTCCGTCTTCTCCGTCTTCCCCGGCCGGTGGTCCGGTCGTCTCGCCGGCCGTGCCGCCGGTGGGTGCTTCGGGCGCCGGCCCGAGCGCTGCTCCGGTCGGCAACGCGGCCGGTACTCCGACCGGTGCGTCGGTCGGCTCCTCGCCGGGGACACCCGGCGCGTCTCCCGGTGCGGCTTCGGCCGTCCGGGGTGCTCCTGTGCCGGGGCGGTCCGGCAGGTCTCCTTCCCCCTCGGCCGGGGCCTCCACGCCGGGGGGCTCCGGTGCGTCCGCCTCCGGCCCGGCTCCTTCCGCCGCCGTGCCCGCGCCTGCGACTCCCGCCGCCCCGGCGCCCGCCGTGCAGCGGGCCGGTTCGGGCCGTCGGCGGCGGCGCGGCGCGGCGTCCGGACCGGCCGCCGCGAAGGCACCGGCGGCTTCCGGCGCTTCCGCCGCTTCCGCTGCTGCCTCCGGTTCCGCTTCCGCCTCCTCCGGTACGTCCCCGACGCCGTCGGCCGGCGGTGCTACGGCGGTGCAGCGGGCGGGCGACCAGGGAGGACCGGCGGCCACCGCCCCGGCCTCAGCCGCAGCCTCGGTTCCGGCATCCGCGCCCGCCGCTGCCGCGTCCACGCACTCCATTCCCGCCGCCGTGCCCGTGGTGTCGCCGCTGGCTCCGTCCTCCGGACCCGCCACGGCACCGCCCCCCCTGCCCGTCTCCGGTCCCGGGCTGCGTCCCGTCTCCTCGAACGCACCGGCCGGGCCCGGTTCGCTGACCCGGGCGCAGCGGAGCGGCCCGGCGGTCCAGCGGCGCTCGCTCCCCGTCGCCCGGCAGGACCCCGCCCCTTCGGGCAGCGGTGCCCCCGAGGCCCGCAAGGCACCCGCCGGGAACGGTTCGACGGTGTCCGCCCCGCACCCGACCGCGCCCACCGCCGCGCCGAGCCTGAGCGGCGACACGGCACCGGCGGCCGTGCAGCGTTCCGTGTCCTCGTCCTCCCCCGGCGGTACGCCCTCCAGCACCACCGTCCGCGACGCGGCCGGGGCTTCCGCAGGGGCGGCCGGACAGGCTCCCGCGGTGCAGAAGTCGACCGCCTCCCCCGCGCTCCCGCCCGCCACCGGCAGCACCCCCGCCTCCGCACCGGCCCCGAACGGGCCGGGCCGGACCTCGGCGAACGCGGCGCCGAGCACGGCGAACGCCCCGGCCCCGGCGGCGACTCCGTCCACCGGCACGGGCGCGGTCCGGTCACCGGGTTCGGCGCCGGCCTCGGGCCCCGGTCCGGTTTCGGTCGCGCGCAAGGCCACGCCTCCGGGACAGGCTGCGACGCCGTCTCCGAGCCCGGCACCGGCCCCCGGCCCGGCGTCCGCACCGACTCCGGGCCCGGCAGCGGCTTCTGGTTCCGCTTCCACTCACACTCCTGGTTCCGGGCCGCCTTCGGCCGCGGGTGCGCGAACGGCATCCGGCCCGGCATCGGGCTCGTCCTCACCGGTAGCCCCCGCCCCCGCCCAGCAGTCGGCCACCTCCTCGGCGCCGGCCACCCGCGTGTCCCCTCCCCCGCGTCAGGGAGGAACTCAGGGCGTCCAGGGCGCCGTACAGCGCCGCACGTCGCCGTCCCAGAGCGGTCGTACGCCACTGCCGGGTGCCCCCGCGACGGCACCCGCCGCCCCGCAGCGCCCCACCACCGCCTCGCCCGCGACCGCGTCCGCACCGGCACCCACCCGGACCGCCGACACCCCGGCGCCGCACCGGGCGAACGAGACCCGCCCCGCCACCGCTCCCACCCGGAGCAGCGGCACCCCGCACACCCCGTCCGCCGACACCCCCGTACAGCGGAGCGCGACGAGTTCGACGCCGCCGGCCGCCACCGGCCCCACGGCCGCCCCGCAGCCCACCGCGTCCGCCACCGCCCCGCGCCCGGCGGCCACCTCGGGCCAGAACGCCCCGGCGCCCGCGCCGGTCGTCCAGCGGCGCGGCGACAACCGCCGTGCGCCCCGCCCGGGTCTGGGTGCGCCCGTGTCCTCGCGGTCCGCCACTCCGCCGGGCCCACGGCCCCGGACGGACGCACCGGCCGGTACCGAGGCGACGACCCCGGCGCCCCAGGCCCCGGCCGCACCGGCACGGCGTTCACCGCTCGGCGCGCCCATGAGCGCGCTCCCCACGGACTCCGCGCCCGTCAGCAGCGTCCCGAGCGCCCCGCGCACGCCCGCACCGCCCTCGGCCGCCCTCCCCTTCCCGCCCGTACCGCTGCCGACAGCGGAATCACCCCTTCCGGCCTCCGTACCGCCCGCCGTCCAGCGCAGCGTCCGGCACCCGGCCCCGGCCCCGGCCGCGCTGCCGACACCACCGGCCGCCCCCATGCCCGGCCCCGCGTTCGCCGCCGGGCCCGCGCCCGCGGCCCCCGCGGGTGCCCCCACCGGCCGCCCCCTCCCGGTGGCACGCCTCGCGTCCCGCCCCTTCCCGTCTCCCGTACCGGCGCCCGGCGCCACACCTCCCGCCCCGGCATCCGGCCCCGTACCGGCACCGGCACTCGGGCCGATATCCGCACCGATGCCCCCCGCCGCGTCCGCCCCCACCTCCACCACCACGTCCGACCCCGCCCTCCCCCCGCGCTCCCCGTCGTCCAGCGCTTCTGGAAGAAACCCTCGAAGCCGTCGAAGCCACCGACAATGTCGGCCCCCGGCAACTCGGTCACGAGCGCCCATTCCGCCCCGGCGGCTGCCGCCGCCGTCGCGAACACGCTGCCGCACAGGCCGCCGCCGCACCGCGCCGACGGCCCGCCGCCCCCCGTACGCGCCCCCCGCCACCACCGCGGCCGCCGCCTCCGCACCGGAACCGGTGTCGCAGTCGGCGCCCCCGGAGTACAGCGGGGTCCCGGCGGGCGCGTTCGACCCGAGGGAGCTGACCGACTTCCAGCTGGACGAGCTGGTGCACCGGATCATCGGCCGGATCACCCGGCTGATCCGCACCGAACTCCGCATGGACCGCGAACGGATCGGCAGACTCCGCGACCCCCGCCACTGACCGGCGACCGGCGCGCCTCGCGCGGCCACCGGCCGGGAGCGTCCGGCACGACAGCAACGAAAGAAAGGCCCACCCTCGATGTCCCGCCAGGACCCGGGCTCCACCATCTGGTTCACCCTCAGCATCGACGGCGAGAGCCTCGGCTACTTCAACGGCTGCGAGGGGCTGTCGTCCCAGGTGGAGGTCGAGCACCGCCAGGAGGGCGGCAACAACGGCTTCGTCTGGCAGCTGCCGACCCGTGTCACGTTCTCCACGATCCGGCTGACCCGTCCGCTCACCCCCGACACCACCAAGGTCGCCAAGTGGATCTCGTCCGTGCAGACGGGCATCAAGCGGCCCACCGCGCACATCGCGGCGCTGCGCGCGGACGGTTCGGTGGTGGCGCGCTGGGGACTGCTGGAGGTGCTGCCGGTGAGCTGGACCGGTCCGACGCTCGACCCGGCGAGCCCGTCCGTGGCGACGGAGGTCCTGGAGATCGCCCACCACGGATTCACGGACTGAACGGACTGAAGGGCACAGGACGACATGGCCAAAGGCAAGAGCGGCGCGGGCAAGAGCCTGGTGCGGGCCACGCTCGCGATCCACGAGCCCCCCGTGGGTGACAGCACGTCACCCGGTGGCATCATCAAGACGTTCGACTTCGACTTCAACCCCGCGCAGCTGTCGCTGACCCGGCGCGCCGAGTGGAAGGCCACCCCCGCGCAGATCGAACGGGACGGCCCGCTCCCGGAGTTCATGGGCGCGCTGCCGCGGGAGATGAATGTGGAGATCTTCCTGGACTCCTCCGACGAGCCGACGAGCAACACGGTGCTGAAGAAGGTGGAGTCGCTGCTCGACTGCTGCGAGGTGACCAGCGCCAGCCGGGCCGCGAAGAAGCCGTCGCCGCCGTGGGTGGTGTTCGGCTGGGGGTCGTTCTCGACGGCCCGGTTCGCGGCGTACGTCAGCTCGGTGGAGGCCAACTACACGCTGTTCGGGACGACCGGTGTGCCCATCCGGGCCACCTGCCGGCTGCATCTGCACGAGATCCCGAACGCGACGATGGGGCAGAACCCGACCTCCGGCGCGCTCACCGCGCAGCGCGTGCACCGGGTCGTGGCGGGCGACTCGCTCCAGTCGCTGGCCTGGCGCGAGTACGGCAACGCGTCCGCCTGGCGGGCCATCGCCGAGGCCAACGGCATCGACGACCCGGGCATGCTGCCCAACGGCGTGGAACTCGTGCTGCCCGCCGCCGAGGAGGTGCGTTCCTGATGGTGCGTCCCGCGCTCTCCAGTGTCGTCGACGTCAAGATCGGCGGCGCCAAACTGCCCATCGAGTTCTCCCGTGCCCTGGTGGACTGCTCGGTCGACCAGGGCGTCGGGGTGCCGGCCGCGTTCCGGCTGACCTTCCGCGACCCGTACCGCAAGCTGCTCGGCAAGCTGGGCATCACCTTCGGCACCAAGGTGGTGCTGGCGCCGGTCTCCGACGGCAAGGGCGCCGGGGATCCGCTGCTGACCGGCGAGGTCACCGGTCTGGAGGCCGACTACGACGGCACCGGCACCTTCACCGTGATCCGCGGCTACGACCTCGGGCACCGCCTGCTGCGCCAGCGCCGGGTGGCCGCGTACCGCAACCAGAGCGCCTCCGACATCGCCCGCAAGCTGGCCGCCCAGGACGGCGTGCCCGTCGGACGGATCGAGTCGACGCGGACGGTGTACGAGTTCATCAGCCAGTCCAACGTCACCGACTGGGACTTCCTCGCCCGGCTGGCCGACGAGAACGAGATGGTGATGTCGGTCGACGCGGACGGGAAGTTCCAGTTCGCCAAGCCGAAGCCGTCCTCCGGGGCGCCCTCGCCGCACACGGAGGGCGACAAGAGCCCGTTCGTGCTCCAGGCGGGCCACGACATCCTGCGGCTGCGGGCCGCGGTGACCGCCGCCGACCAGGTCGGCAAGGTCGAGTCGCGCGGCTGGGACGTGACGACGAAGAAGAAGCTCACCTCGACCGCGCCCGCGGTCGACAACCCGGCCGTCAGCATCGGCACCACCCCGGGCGCGGCCGCCGGGAAGTTCAAGACGGCCAAGCTGGTCGAGACGGGCACGCCCTACGACAAGCAGAACGAGGTGAAGTTCGCGGCCGACGCGCTGGCCGACGACGTGACCGGGGCGTTCGCCGAGCTGGAGGTCGTCGCGCGCGGAAATCCCAAGCTGCGGCCGGGAGTTCCGGTGGCGCTCTCCGACGTCGGGGTGCCCTTCGAGGGCAAGTACACGGTGACGTCGGTGCGGCACGTGTTCGGCGACGGCAAGCACTACGAGGTGTGGGTGACGGTCAGCGGCCGGCAGTGGCGTTCGCTGTACGGGCTCGCCTCGGGCGGCACGGAGACCGCGCCCCGGCTGCCCAGCGTGGCCAACGCGCTGGTCACCGACGTCAACGACCCGCTGAAGCAGGGCCGGGTGCGGTTGCAGTTCCCGTGGCTGGACGACAGTTACGTCAGCGACTGGACGCGTACGGTGCAGATGGGCGGACTCGGCGGCGGCGGGGTGTTCCCGATGGACGTCAACGACGAGGTGCTGGTCGCCTTCGACCGGGGCGCGCTGGACCATCCGTTCGTCATCGGCGGGCTCTACAACGGGCGGGACAAGCCGACGGCGGTCGGTGACGTGCCGCTGCACGACACCGTGCGCAAGAAGGCCAGCCGGCACACCGTCTCCGACCGGGACGGCAACCGCATGGACCTGCTCAGCCAGAAGACGAGCGGGCGCAAGCAGGGCGTGCGGCTGGTGACCGGCGACAAGCAGCTCACCGTGAACCTGGACCGGACGAACACCGAGATCGTGGTGGACAGCAAGGGCTCGGTCAGCATCAAGGGCAGCCGCTCGGTGAGCGTGGAGGCGGGCACCGATCTGAGGCTGAGCGCCCGGCGCAACCTGTCCATCCACAGCGGCGGCACCCTCGACATCCGCGGCGGCGCCGTGGTCGGCATCAAGGCGGCGGGCGTGCTGTCGGTGGACGCGGGCGCCGCCCTGAACATGAAGGCCGCGGCCGCCGTGAACCTGAGCGCGCTCGCCAGCGTGCAGATCAACGCCGTGGCCAACGTGGGCATCCGGGCCGTCACCGTGCCCATCATGGGCGTCCTGACCTCCAACGGCATGCCGGTGATGGTGATTCCGGCGTGATCGGTGTAAGCGACGCGAAGGGCGCCGAGGGCGCGGGCAGTGTGCGGGGAACGCGGGGGTGGTGGTGATGGCGGAGCAGTTCGTCGGGTCCGGCTGGTCGTTCCCGTTGCGCATCGGGCCCACCGGCGGGATCGCGCTGGTCAGCGGGGAACGCGAGATCGAGGAGGCGATCCGCCTGGTGCTGTCCACGTCACCGGGCGAGCGGCCGATGCGCCCCGACTTCGGCTGCGCCATCCACGACCTGGTGTTCGCCCCGGTCAACGAGCAGACCGCGGGCCGCATCCAGCACGAGGTGTACATCAGCCTGGACCGCTGGGAGCCGCGGATCGAGGTCACCGACGTCGAGGTGACCGCGGGCGGCGACCAGGGCGTCCTCTACATCGACGTGCGCTACGCGATCCGCGGCACCAACAACCCGCGCAGCCTCGTCTTCCCGTTCTACGTCATTCCGTCCCACGACGAGCCGGGGGACACCGCCCCGGCTCCGGAAAGCGATCGCTGATGGCCCTGCCCTCCCCCAACCTCGACGACCGCCGCTTCCAGCAGTTCGTCGACGACGCCAAGCGCTACATCCAGCAGCGCGCCCCGGAGTGGACCGACCACAACGTCTCCGACCCGGGCGTCACCCTGGTCGAGACGGTCGCCCACATGGCCGACCAGATCGTCTACCGGCTCAACCGGGTGCCGGAGAAGAACCACCTGGCCTTCCTCGACCTGGTCGGGATCACCCTGTTCCCGCCGTCGGCGGCCCGGACGGACGTCACGTTCTGGCTGTCCGCGCCGCAGGAGGAGCCGGTGGCGGTGCCGGTCGGCACCGAGGTGGCGACCGTGCGCACCGAGAGCGAGGAGGCGGTGGTCTTCGCCACCGAGCGCGAACTGTCCGTCGTGCCCTGCTCGTTGCGGCACATCCTGGTGCAGCACCAGGGCGAGGCGGCGGTCGACCGCACCCATGACCTGGCCGCCGAGGACAAGGACCTGCTCTGCTTCGCGGAGTCCCCGGACCCGGGCGACTGCATGCTGCTGGGCCTGTCGGCCGCGGTGCCGCACAACGCGCTCGCCCTGGACCTGGACAGCCGGGTCGACGGTGTCGGCGTGGACCCGCGGCAGCCGCCGCTGGTGTGGGAGGCGTGGACGGCGGACGGCTGGCAGCCGTGCGAGGTCGACCGGGACGGCACCGGTGGTCTGAACCGGCCCGGCGAGGTGGTGCTGCACATCCCCGGCGGGCACGTGCTGTCCCGCAACGCCGGCCAGGAGGCGGGCTGGCTGCGCTGCCGGGTCACCGAGCCGCAGCCCGGACAGCCCTTCTACACCACGTCCCCCACGGTGCGCGCCGCCGAGGCGTTCACCATCGGCGGGACCACCGCCACCGTGCACGCCGAGACGGTCTACGACGAGGCGCTCGGCGAGTCCACCGGGCTGCCCGGACAGCGGCTGCGGCTCGCGCACGCGCCGGTCGTCGGGGACGATCCGCCGGTGCTGCTCCAGACCGCCGAGCACGACGGCTGGACGGACTGGCGGGTGGTGCCGAACTTCGCGGCCTCCGGCCCCGGCGACCGGCACATCACCCTGGACGCCGCGACCGGCGAGATCTCCTTCGGCCCGGCGGTGCGCGAACCGGACGGCTCGCTGCGCCAGTACGGGACGGTCGCGCCCAAGGGCTCCCCGATCCGCGCCCGCCGCTACCGCACCGGCGGCGGCCGGGCGGGCAACGTGGCGCGCGGCGCGGTGCAGATCCTGCGCACCTCCATCCCGTACGTCTCCGAGGTCGTCAACCGCGAGGCGGCGCGCGGCGGTGTGGACGGGGAGACCGTGGAGGAGGCGAAGGTCAGGGCGCCGATCACGCTGCGCGCCCAGGAGCGCGCGGTGACGCTGCGGGACTACGAGGAGCTGGCCCGCCGCGCCGCCCCGGAAACGGCGCGGATCACCTGCCTGGAGGGCGAGGAGGGCGAGCACGGGGCGTACGCGGTACGGGTGCTGGTGGTGCCGCAGGCGGTGCCCGACCCGGGCGGCCGGCTGCGCTTCGAGCAGCTCGTGCCCGGCGACGCGCTGCTGGACCGGATCACCCGGCACCTGGACGAACGGCGCCTGATCGGGACCCGGCTGGCGGTCGGTCCGCCGTACTACCAGGGGGTGACCGTGGTGGCCACGGTGCACGCGTTCCGCGGGGTGGACACCGACCGGGTGCGGCGCGAGACGCACGACGCCCTGTACCGGCACCTGGATCCGCTGACCGGCGGGGCGAACGGCACGGGCTGGCCGTTCGGGCGTCCCGTGCAGTCCGGCGAGGTGTTCGCCGTGCTCCAGCGGGTGCCGGGCGTGGAGCTGGTCGACCAGGTGGTCCTGCACGCGGCCGACCCGCTGACCGGCAAGCGCGGCGAGGCCACCGACCGCATCGACCTGTCCGCGCCGTCCCTCGTCTTCTCCTTCGACCACCGGGTGCGTGTGATCGGGGACGGTGCCTGATGCGCGGTTCCATCGACGGTCTGGGGTCGTCGGCGCCGATCGGCATGATGCTGCCCGCGGTCTTCGCCGACGACGATCTCGCGCAGCGGTTCGTCGGCGGTCTCGACGAGGTGATCGCGCCGATCCTGAGCGTCCTCGACTGCCTGGACTCCTACTTCCGGCCGTCGCTCGCCCCGCAGGACTTCACCCAGTGGCTGGCCGGCTGGGTGGGCGCGGAGACGGACGGCACCGAAGCCGAGCCGCTGCTGCGGGCCGCGGTCGCCGCCGCCGCGCATCTGCACCGCATCCGCGGCACCCGGCGCGGTCTCGCCCAGGCGGTACGGCTCGCCTTCGGCGTGGAACCGGAGATCACCGAGAGCGGGGCCGCCGACTGGAGCGCCCGCCCGCTGGGCCCGGTCCCCGGCGAGGTGCGCCCCCGGCTGCACGTGCACGTGCGGCTGCCCGACCCGACCCCCGCGGACCGGCACCGCCTGGACTCCCTGGTCGCCGCCGCCCGCCCCGCCCACATGCCGTACACGGTGCAGGTGTCCGCGGCCGAGTCCGCCGTACCCGCCGAACCCGCCGAAAGGATCCCCGAGAGATGACGACCCCCCAGAACTGCGCCGAATGCGGCACCCGCGCGGAGCCGGGCCAGTCGTTCTGCGACGCCTGCGGGGCGGTCCTGAGCTGGACGGGTCCGGCGGCGTCCCGCGTGCCCGCGCCGGCCGGGCCGGCGGACGCGTTGCGGGGCCGCGCCGAGGACGCGTCCGACGCGGCACCGGCGGCGGCGTCCTCCGGCGGCTCCGGAAGCTCCGGCGGCTCCGGTCACGCTCCGGCGGACACCTCCGTCCGCGACCCCGCTCCGTCCGGACCGTCCGCGGCCCCCGCCGCCCCGGCCCCGGAGGGTGCCGTGGGCACCGCGCCGGAGCCGCGGCCGCTGCCCGCCCAGGGCGCCGCTCCCGGTCCCGAACGGTCCGAGGAGGACGACACGCTCCCGGGTCTGCGCATCATCCCGGACCCGGCGGCAGCGCCGCCCCCGCACGACCCGTACCGCCAGCCGGCCGCGCCCCACGCGCCCCAGGGCGCCCCCTTCGCGGGCGACCCGGAGGCGACCGTCCCGCAGCCGCCGGCCGCGCAGTTCCCCGACGGTGCTCCCATGCCCGGCACCCCCGCGCCCGGTGGCCCCGAGGACCCGGCGGAGCGGGCCCGCCGCCTGCTCATCCCGGTCTCCGACCCGCAGGCCCCACCCGCCCCGGAACCCGCCGTGGCGCCGGTGCTGCCCGGCCGCCCCGTCCCGCAGCGCCCGCAGGCCGTACGCGCCCCGGGCGAGGAACTCGGCCTGGACGGCGGTCTCCCCTGCCCCTGGTGCGGCACCCGGAACCGGCCCGAACGGCACTACTGCACGCGCTGCGCGATGCCCATGGCCGGTGACCGGCAGACCCCGGGGCGGCTGCCCTGGTGGCGGCGGCTGACGCGGGCCGGCGACCGCGAGGCGCCGTGGGCGGGCGACCGTCCCCGGCTGCGCCGCGCCTTCGACCGCGTACTGGCCTGGGTGGGCGCGGCGATCGTGGTGACCCTGCTGATCGTGGCAGCCGTGAACATCCCCAGCGGTGTCCAGGCGACCCGCGACCACTTCGCCAAGCGCGCCCCGGTCGCCCCCGACACCTACCGCGCCTCCCGCTCGTACCCGGGCCACAAGCCCGACCTGGCCTTCGACAAGATCAACAACACCTGGTGGGGTCCGGGCGTCGCCGACTCGGGCAAGGGCCAGTGGGTCGAGGCCCACTTCAACGAGCCGACGCGGCTGCTGAACATCATCATCACGCCGGGCCAGTCCGTCCGCGCCGACCAGCTCTCCAAGTCCGCGCTCCCGCACCGCGTCCAGGCCCTGATCACCACGGCCGACGGCAAGACCACCACCCGCGACCTCGTCCTCGACCAGGGTCCGGGCCCCCAGCCCCGCGCCTTCCGCTTCGGCAAGGTCATCGCCGTCCGCTTCACCATCGAATCCGCCTACCAGCCCAGCCCCGACAAGCAGGTCTCCATCGCCGAGATCGAGTTCCTCGGCCCGTCCCACTCGAACGGAAGCTGACCCGCACCAAGCCCCCGGCCACAACGCACCACACCGCGAACACGGGACCGCCGCTCTTCCCCCGGAGCGGCGGTCCCGGCATGAGCGGCCGACGATCCGCTTTCCTGTGCAACACGATGGACCCGGCCCTCCGGATCAATGTCTAATGACGGCAGTTGTGCACGGGGAGGGGGACGTCTCGGGTGGATACGCCGGAATTAGTCTCGAAAGTCCTGGACATTCTGGCCCAGGGCGCCGGAAGTGCCGCGTCGGCGGCGGGCAGCAGCGCGGCGCAGGCGTTGATCGCGGCACTCCGCGAACGGCTGAGCGGCACAGAGGACGGCCTCGCCGCGCTGGACGCGTTCCTGGGGGACCCGGACGATACGGCGGGCGCGACGGCGGCACGGGCGGTCCTGGAACGGCAGGTGGCCGCCGACCCCGGCTTCGGTCGGCTTCTGGCGGACCTGACACAGGCGGCCGAGCCGTCATCGCAGACGATCACGCACAGCGTGGTGATCAGCGACAGGGCCAGGGTCACCCGCAGCCAGATCTCACTGGGACCGCTGACCGTCAACAACAACGCGCAGGGCCGACTGCTCCTCGCCGTGCTCGCCGTCGCCCTCGTGGCCCTGATCGCCCTGGCCGGATACGGCGGCGCCCGAGTGTTCACCGACAAGGACGAGGGGTCGGGCCCGGTGACCGGCGGCCACGGAGCCTCGAAACCGCCCGCCGCCACATCCACCGCATCCGCCACCACACCCACCGCCCGCCCCTTGCCCCCCACCCAGGCGACAGCCGACGCGATCCTCCCCGACCGAGCAGCCCTGGAGGGAACGGAATTCGAAAGCTCCCCCGACGCCTACTTCCCCGACGGCGAGCGGAGCGACTACCAGGGAACGATCTGCGGCGACTACCCCGAACTGTGCGCGCATCGGGTACATGCCGGGGCCGCGGGCGGCTACGCCCCCAACGACCTCTCGGAACAATCAGGGTGGCACGCCGAACTCCAGGTCCTGGCCCACGAATCCGAGGCGGACGCCGAACGCACCTTTGCCGCCCTGGCGGACACAACCAGGAACGGCACCTCGACCAAGATCAAGCCCGACCCCTCGGCGTACACACCGCCGGAAAACTCCCGCCTCGGCGACGAATTCGCCAGCTACAGGACCCTCTGGGAAGGACAGGACCTAGGGATCATGTGCGTGATCCGCCGCGGACCGTACATCGCCCTGATCACCCAGGAGAAGGACGGCGGCGCAGCGGTCCTGGACAACACCACGCAGACCCGGCTCAACACCCTGATGCTGCGCCGCATGGACGAGGCCCTCTCCGGCACCACACCGCACACGGCGCTGCGCGAGGTCCAGAGCACCTACTGACGTCCACACCACCGCACTCGTCACCCGCGCCGGCCCCTCACGCACGCCATACGGAAGGCCGAGCAGGAACGGTCCATGCCACTTTGGACCCGCAGGCGGATACAGCCGATGTATCGAAGGAGGCCATTTTTTCCTCTTCCAAATATTCGGCGCCGCGCACACTCATCGATTGCCCGACGAATTACGCCGTCGATCAATCGGTGCGGTCACCCAGGCCCAGCACCTGTGGAGAGTCGCTGGGAAAGTTCCTGGGCATGCCCGGTACATCGATGACCCGCCCATAGACGCGAGCCAGGAACTCTACGGCACCGACCGGGAACTCGAACCACTCACCGTTGTCCGTGCGGATGACTACCGGCCATTTCTCCGGGTCCGCAGGGCTCGTCTTCCAGTAGAAGGCGTCCCCCGAATTGGACTCCGCCCAACTGACCAGCCCTCCCGGCCCGGGATAAGGGACGTATTCTTCGGCGTCGCCCATCTCGTACAGATCCTGGAGGATGTCGTCCTCAGTGCGCCCGGATGCCCATAGTGCCTCCTCGCCGGGTACGGGAAGGGACACCATGAGGAAGTCATCGATGACGAGCGCCGGGTACGCCTCCGAGAACGAACGGAAGTCGGAGGGCAAGGCCACCCCCAGGGCCGCCTCAAGGGCAGCCCAGTCCACCTCACGCCTCCCAGACACACGCCACCGCGTCATCGCCGGGAGCGCGGCCTCCAGTTCTTCGAGCCTCAGCATGTCGTCTGCCAATCCGGACTGTTCCGTATCACAACGTTACTGATCCGGTGAACAGGTTCTCGTTCACCCAATCACCGCCCACCCTGTCACCGATGATATGCGTGCGGTCGAAGATGGCCCCTCTACCGCTATCGTCCCTCTTAGCTCCTACGGGCTTGTAGTCGTGCGGGCAGACCAACGCGGTCACCCCTTGGGCACGGCCTACCCCATCCAGCGACTGATACCGGAACCGCGCCGCCTCAGACGTCATCTCACTTGGTGAGCCTGTGGTGGCAGATGAGAGTGCAGTCGATACTGGTGAAGGCCAGGAAGTGCTCGGCTTTGCGCTCGTAGCCTCGGTGCAGGCGGCGGCATCCGGCGAGCCAGGACATCGTGCGCGCAGCGGTCCCGCGATGACGGCCCAGACGGGTCGGGGAATCGATGCCCCTTGCGGGGCGATTCGGCGCCTGATGCTGCGGCTGCGTATCCATCGCCGCAGGTGGTCGTAGTCGTATCCCGCGGCCCGCATGTTCACCGAGTCGATCGCGCAGCGGGACCGGTCCAGCTCGCCACGGGCACCGAGCTCATCGAGAACCAGGCGGTGGAGTTTCGCCCAGACTCTGGCCTTCGACCACTCCGTGAACCGCCGGTGGGCGGTGGCACCCGAGGGCCCGAACGAGCCAAATGAGATGACGTCTGAGGCAGCCGACGCCGTCATAGCGGTGGTCGCTCCTGCCGGCAGTTGTCGTGCGGGCGGTCATGCAGCCGTCGCTGTCTTAGGTGTAGCCGGAGGCGCCGCCGGGGCCGTCAGCGGTGAGGAGGGCGTCGGCCGCGGTGTTCAACGAGCACCTAATGTTGCGCCAACAAGCCGGTGCTGCAACGACGTTCGTTCATGCCACGTACTCGCGGGGTGACATCGAGAGAGGATCGATTGCGTACTTGAGAAGGTCGGCGAAGGTCTCAAAGAAGGAACTGCTGCCTTCGCCGACCCACCACCAGCGCTCCGGCAGGCCGAGCATGAACACTCCCTGCGACACGTCCCTGTTCACCGACACCGGGAAGAGCGTTACGTCCTCGGGTAGACCGACATCCGCCGGGATACCGGTGTCCCTGAGACCGTCCAGGAAACGGAGCGATGCCGCGCCCATGCCGTCTTCTTCCCTCCAGTCCTTGCAGCCGAAGAGAGGCATGGTGAGGTGGAAGCCGTCCAGGCCGTCGGAGAGGGAGAGAAACGTACGATACCCGGCCTCCAGCTGCTGCCCAGCCCTCACCTCCAGCGCGCGCACCTGCTGTGGGCCCGCAGGCGGATACAGGCGAGGTATCGGAAAGAGGCCGACGGGGTCCTCCTCCAAGTATTCAACGACGCGCACACTCATCAATTGACCGATCAACCGAGGGATACCCATGATGTGCTCCTTTCTACGGGCGGCTAATTCGGCAGATGTTGTGAGGACCCTTCGTGACTGTTCCGGTCACGCGCTCCGTGGTGTAGGTGCTGGGGTCCTTGTCCACGCCCGGATAGTAGAAGCCGTTCGGGCGATATCCCACGGCGTATTTCTGGGCGTATGAGCCGACCGCATGTGGAGTGATGATGATCACGGGATATTCGACAGGAAATGCCGGCATCACCGAATCGTGATCGCTCAACCTCAGAACCGCACCGCCCCCGCCCCCGCCTCGCGCCCTACAACCCCACCAGCGTGTTCCACCGCTTGGCGAACTCGACGCGTTCCGTGGAGGTGATGTCGCGGGCGATGGCCAGGCGGCGGCGCATGGTGGTGTCGGGGAAGATGAGGGGGTTCTCGGCGAGGGCGGCGGTGTCCTCGTCGTCGGAGGCGGCGAGGATGTCCTGGGCGGCGGGGACCGGGCAGACATAGTTCACCCAGGCGGCCAGTTCGGCGGCGACCTCGGGCTGGTAGTAGTAGTCGATCAGGCGCTCGGCGTTGGCCTTGTGGTCGGCCAGGTTGGGGATCATCAGGGAGTCCGACCAGAGTTCGGCGCCCTCCTCGGGGACGACGAAGCGGATGTCGGGGTTGTCGGCCTGGAGCTGGATCACGTCGCCGGAGTACGCCTGGCAGGCCAGGACGTCGCCGCTGACGAGGTCCTTGGTGTAGTCGTTGCCGGTGAAGCGGCGTATCTGGCCGCGGGCGAGCTGCCGCTCCACCTGGTCGCAGACCCGGTGGAAGTCGTCCGCCGTCCACGTGCGGATGTCGACGCCGTCGGCCTGCATCAGCAGGGCGAACGCCTCGTCGAGGCCGGAGAGCAGGGTCACCCGGCCCTTGAGGTCGCGCGCCCACAGGTCGGCGACGCGGTGGATGTCCCGGCCGAGCTTGCGGCGGTTGTAGGCGATGCCGGTGATGCCGGACTGGTAGGGCACGGTGAACTTGCGCCCGGGGTCGAAGGCGGGTGAGCGCAGCAGCGGGTCGAGGTGGCGGGCGACGTTCGGCTGCCGGGCGCGGTCCATCTCCTGCACCCAGCCCAGGCGTACGAAGCGCGCGCACATCCAGTCGCTGATGACGACGAGGTCGCGGCCGGGCTTCTGATGGTTCATCAGGGACGGGCTGATCTTGCCGAAGAACTCGTCGTTGTCGTTGATGTCCTCGGCGTAGTGGACGGAGATCCCGGTGCGCTTCTGGAAGGCTTCCAGGGTGGGCCGCCGGTTGGGGTTCTTGTCGTCGGTGTCGATGTAGAGCGGCCAGTTCGACCAGCTCAGCCGCTTGTCGGTGGCGGAGGTGTCGGTGGCGGCGCGGTCGCCGGGGCTGACGTAGGCGGCGGGGACCCCGCATCCGGCGAGCGCCCCGAGCACGGCGGTGCCGCCGAGGGCGCGCAGCAGCGAGCGGCGGGAGGGCGGGGCCGGTGTGCGCGGCGGGGTGCGGAACGGGGGCGTCAGCGGTGTCCGGGGCATCCCCGCAGCATGCCGCCCGCTTCCCCGCCGGACAATCGACGCTCCGTCGAGCCCGGCGGGGGCTTCCCGACACCTTGTCGATCCCGGCGGCGTACGGGAGCACGGCGACGCCGAGGCCGTACGGCCGCACCCCCGCACGAGAGCGCACCGCGGCCCCGGACGGTCCGTCCTCCGTCCGGGGCCGCGGTGCGGGCCAGGGCTACCGGCTGCCGGCTGCCGGCTGCCGGCTGCCGGCTGCCGGCTGCCGGCTGTACGAGTCGTAAGGTCGCGTACGGGTTGTACGGTCGTACGGGTCGTGTACGCGTCGTACGGGCTCAGCCGTCCAGCGACGTCATCACGTGCTTGATGCGCGTGTAGTCCTCGAAGCCGTACGCGGACAGGTCCTTGCCGTAGCCGGACTTCTTGAAGCCGCCGTGCGGCATCTCGGCGACCAGCGGGATGTGGGTGTTGATCCACACACAGCCGAAGTCGAGCTTCTTGGACATCCGCATGGCGCGGCCGTGGTCCTTGGTCCACACGGAGGAGGCGAGCGCGTACTCGACGCCGTTGGCCCACTCGACGGCCTGGTCCTCGTCGGTGAAGGACTGGACGGTGATGACCGGGCCGAAGACCTCCCTCTGGATGATCTCGTCGTCCTGCTTGAGGCCGGAGACGACGGTCGCGGCGTAGAAGTAGCCCTTGTCGCCGACCTGGTGGCCGCCGGCCTCGACCTTGGCGTGGGCGGGCAGCCGCTCGATGAAGCCGGCCACCTGCTTGAGCTGGTTCGGGTTGTTCAGCGGGCCGTACGCCACGTCCTCGTCGTCGGGCCGGCCCGTCTTCGTGTCCTCGGCGGCCTTGGCGAGCGCGGCGACGAACGCGTCGTGGACCGACTCCTGGACCAGCACGCGGGTGGCGGCGGTGCAGTCCTGGCCGGCGTTGAAGTAGCCGGCCTCCGAGATCCCCGCGACGGCCTTGTCGATGTCGACGTCCTCGAAGACCACGACGGGGGCCTTGCCGCCCAGCTCCAGGTGGACGCGCTTGAGGTCCTTGGAGGCGGACTCGGCGACCGACATGCCGGCGCGCACGGAGCCGGTGATGGAGGCCATCGCCGGGGTGTCGTGCTCGACCATGAGGCGGCCGGTGTCGCGGTCGCCGCAGACGACGTTGAAGACGCCCTTGGGCAGGACCGAGCCGATGATGTCGGCGATCAGGACGGTGGAGGCGGGGGTGGTGTCCGACGGCTTGAGCACGACGGTGTTGCCGGCCGCGAGGGCGGGAGCGAACTTCCAGACGGCCATCATCATCGGGTAGTTCCACGGCGCGACCTGCGCGCAGACGCCGATCGGCTCGCGCCGGACGATGGAGGTCAGCCCCTCCATGTACTCGCCGGCCGAGCGGCCCTCCAGCATCCGCGCCGCGCCCGCGAAGAAGCGGATCTGGTCGACCATCGGCGGGATCTCCTCGGAGCGGGTCAGCCCGATGGGCTTGCCCGTGTTCTCCACCTCGGCCGCGATCAGTTCCTCGGCGCGCTCCTCGAAGGCGTCCGCGATCTTCAGCAGCGCCTTCTGCCGCTCGGCCGGGGTGGTGTCGCGCCAGGCCGGGAAGGCCGCGGCGGCGGCCGCCATGGCGGCGTCGACGTCCGCCTGACCGGACAGCGGCGCGGTCGCGTACGCCTCTCCGGTCGCGGGGTTGACCACCTCGGTGGTCCGTCCGTCGGCGGCGTCCCGGAACTCACCGTCGATGTAGTTGCGCAGACGACGCAGCTCGGTGCTCACTGCCGGCCCTCCTGGTGGGGTCAAGGTGTCCATTGGCTGAGACACCCACCCTAGTCCGCCTGCTGACGTTTTCAACACCCCCAACCCGACGACTTCTGCGAAATCCGTATGTCTCGACGTTCCAAACAACGAATTTCATCGATTCGGGCTTGCGGAACTGTCGAGACGTCGTGCACAGTGAGGACGTGGCCAGTCGAAGCGCAGAGCAGAGGGACTCGTCCCGCGAGTCCCGCACCGGGAACGGCACCCCCCAGCTGGACGCCGTCTCCCTCGCCATCATCCAGCAGCTCCAGGAGGACGGCCGCCGTCCCTACGCGGCGATCGGCAAGGCCGTCGGCCTCTCCGAGGCGGCCGTGCGCCAGCGCGTGCAGAAGCTGCTGGACCAGGGCGTCATGCAGATCGTCGCCGTCACGGACCCGCTCACCGTGGGCTTCCGCCGGCAGGCGATGGTCGGTGTCAACGTCGAGGGTGATGTCGAGGCCATCGCGGACGCGCTGACTGACATGTCGGAAGTCGAGTACGTGGTGATGACCGCGGGCTCGTTCGACATCCTCGCCGAGATCGTCTGCGAGGACGACGACCACCTGCTGGACGTCATCAACAAACGCATCCGGGCGCTGCCCGGCGTGCGCTCCACCGAGAGCTTCGTTTATCTGAAGCTCAAGAAGCAGACCTACATGTGGGGAACCCGATAACCGTGAGCAAGGACCTCAGCCGAACCGCGTACGACCACCTGTGGATGCACTTCACCCGCATGTCCTCGTACGAGAACGCCCCCGTGCCGACCATCGTGCGCGGTGAGGGCACCTACATCTACGACGACCAGGGCAAGCGCTACCTGGACGGCCTCGCGGGCCTGTTCGTGGTCCAGGCCGGACACGGCCGCACCGAGCTGGCCGAGACCGCGTTCAAGCAGGCGCAGGAGCTGGCCTTCTTCCCCGTGTGGTCGTACGCCCACCCCAAGGCCGTGGAGCTGGCCGAGCGCCTGGCCGACTACGCGCCGGGCGACCTGAACAAGGTCTTCTTCACCACCGGCGGCGGCGAGGCCGTGGAGACCGCCTGGAAGCTCGCCAAGCAGTACTTCAAGCTGACCGGCAAGCCCACCAAGTACAAGGTCATCTCCCGCGCGGTCGCCTACCACGGCACCCCGCAGGGCGCCCTGTCCATCACCGGCCTGCCGGGCCTGAAGGCCCCCTTCGAGCCGCTGGTGCCGGGCGCGCACAAGGTCCCCAACACCAACATCTACCGCGCCCCGATCTTCGGCGACGACCCGGAGGCGTTCGGCCGCTGGGCCGCCGACCAGATCGAGCAGCAGATCCTCTTCGAGGGCCCGGAGACGGTCGCCGCCGTCTTCCTGGAGCCGGTGCAGAACGCGGGCGGCTGCTTCCCGCCGCCGCCCGGGTACTTCCAGCGGGTGCGCGAGATCTGCGACCAGTACGACGTGCTGCTCGTCTCCGACGAGGTCATCTGCGCCTTCGGCCGCCTGGGCACGATGTTCGCCTGCGACAAGTTCGGCTATGTCCCTGACATGATCACCTGCGCCAAGGGCATGACCTCGGGCTACTCCCCGATCGGCGCCTGCATCATCTCCGACCGCCTGGCCGAGCCGTTCTACAAGGGTGACAACACCTTCCTGCACGGCTACACCTTCGGCGGCCACCCGGTCTCCGCCGCGGTCGGCCTCGCCAACCTCGACCTGTTCGAGCGCGAGGGCCTCAACCAGCACGTGCTGGACAACGAGGGCGCGTTCCTGTCCACCCTCCAGAAGCTGCACGACCTGCCGATCGTCGGCGACGTCCGCGGCAACGGCTTCTTCTACGGCATCGAGCTGGTGAAGGACAAGAACACCAAGGAGTCCTTCAACGACGAGGAGACCGAGCGCGTCCTGTACGGCTTCCTCTCCAAGGCGTTGTACGACAACGGCCTGTACTGCCGGGCCGACGACCGCGGCGACCCGGTCGTCCAGCTCGCACCGCCGCTGATCTCCGATCAGGAGACCTTCGACGAGATCGAGCAGATCCTGCGCGCGGTGCTGACGGAGGCATGGACCAAGCTGTGACCCACGGGTCACGGGTCACCGTGAGCGCCCACTGAGGCGCGTACCTCCGATCAGATGATCATCACAGGCCCCGGTGCCGTCCGTTCGAGTGGGAAACGGCGGCCCGGGGCCGTGTGCTGTCCGGCCTCCCGGCCTCGGCTGCCTAGCGTGACGTGACCGATCGGCTCCGCCTTCGTTCCCCCGTACGGAGGATTCGTACGGAGAACGGGCACGAGGGATCCCCGGACCCGCACGGCACCCCGCGCGGCATTCCTGATCCGAACCGAGGTGTACGCCATGGTGGCCCCGCCGGACAACGACGTGCTCTGGGCACGCGCCCTGCACTACACCCACAAGGACGGCTCCCCCGCCCTCTGCGGCGTCTCGCTCGGCGTGCGCCAGGGCGAGATCCTCGCGGTCGCCGGACCGAGCGGCAGCGGCAAGACCACCCTGCTGCGCTGCCTGTCCGGCACGGTGCGGGTCCGCGAGGGCGAGGTCTGGTTCAACAGCGCCCCCGTGCACACCCTCGGCCCGCTCGCCCGGGAGCGGCTGCGCCGCGACCGCTTCGCCTGGGTCGACCCCGCCCCCGCCCTCGTGCCCGAGCTGAACGTCTGGGAGAACACGGCGCTGCCGCTGATGCTGCGCGGCGGCGGGCGGCGCCGCGCCAAGGTGGCCGCCCTGGAGTGGCTGGAGCGCCTGGACGTCGGCGAGCTGGCCCGGCGGCGCCCGCACCAGCTGCGCCAGGCCGAACGCCAGCGCGTGTGCATCGCCCGCGCCCTCGCCACCGCGCCCACCGTGCTCTTCGCCGACGAGCCGACCGCCCCGCTGCACCGCGCCGACCGCGCCCATGTGCTGCGCACCCTCACCACGGCGGCCCGCTCGCACGGCATCACCGTGGTGCTGGCCACCCACGACGCGGAGACCGCCGCCCTCGCCGACCGCACGGTGGCCCTGCTCGACGGGCGGTGCGTGAAGACCGTGCACCTGCCTCCCGCGGGCGACGCGACGGAAGGCCGGGCGGCGTGCTCGCTCTCCGTCTGACCCGAGTCGCCCGGCCCGCCGTCCAGCTGCGCCGCCTGGCGGTGGTGGCCGCGTCGGCGGGCACCGGCTTCCTGCTGCTGTCGAGCCTGGCCTACGCGCTGGCCCACCCGGAGCACTCCGGCGCCGCGCTGCTGCGGCTCTCCTGGTGCGCGGCACCGCTGGCCGCCACCGTCTACCTGACCGTCGCCGTGGCCCGCACCGACCCGGGCACCCGGCCGCGCACCGCGCTGTCCGCGCTGGGTCTTGGGCCGGGCCGCCTGATGGCCGTCTCGGCGGTCACCAGCGCCGTGTGCTGCACGGTCGGCTGCCTGCTCGCGCTGCTGGCCTTCCTGCATCTGCGCGGCGACCTGACCGGCCTGCCCCTGGACGGCGCCGCCTCCCGCTTCCTGGCCGCGCGCAAGCGGCTGCCGGTGCCGGGGACGCTGACGCTGCTGGCGACCGTCCCGGCCCTGGCGTCGGCGGCGGTGGCCTGGTCCCTGCGCCCGCACGAACCCCGGCCCGCGCCGCGGCCGGAGCGAGCCTCGGCCGCCGGCCCCACGGCCACCGGTTCCACGGCCACCGGTTCCACGGCCACCGGTTCCACGGCCGACGGGACCGCGGCCGACGGTTCCGCGACCGGGAGCGCCGCGACCGGCGGATCGACGGCTGGGGACGCCGCGACCGCCGGGCCGACGGTCGGCGGCCTCGTGTCCAGCGGGTCGACGGTCGGCGGCCTCGCGTCCAGCGGATCGACGGCCGGCGGCCTCGCCTCCAGCGGATCGACGGTCGGCGGCCTCGCGTCCGGCGGGTCGACGGCCGGCGGCCTCGCCTCCAGGGCGGAGCCCGGAGCGGCCCCCGCCCCGGACGCGCCCGAGGACGACAGCGACCCGCACCGGCCGCTCCCGCCGCACCGGCCCCCCACCGGCCTGCCCTGGGGCGTCGCCGTCCTGGCCGTGGGCCTGACGGTCGAGGCCTACGCCGGCCGGAGCCCCTCCTCCCGCACGGCACTGCCCGGCGGACTGAGCGCCGACTCCGCGCCCGTCCTCGTCGGCTGGCTGCTGACCGCGCTCGGCCTCGCCCTGGCCGGACCCGCCCTCACCCACCTGTGCGGGCTGCTCCTCCAGGCGGTGCGCCCCGGCGCCGTACGCCTGCTCGCCGGGCGGGTGCTGATGGAGGAGGCGGGGCGCATCGGGCGCCCGCTGGGCGTCGTGTGCGCCGTGGCCTCCGGCGCGTACGCCGTGAGCGCGCTGTCCGGCGGCGCCGCGCCCTCCCCGGGCCCGCTGACCGCCCTCGGCGCTGCCCTCGTGGCCGGCTGCGCGGTGGCCGTGCTGCTCACCGCCGCCGTGGAGGCCCGGCAGTCGCGGGCCGCCACCATCGCGGCCCTGCGCAGGCTCGGCGCCCCCGGCGCCACGCTCCGCTCCGCCGCCGCGCTGCGCGCCGGGGCGCTGCTGGCCCTGTTCGTGCCCCTGACCCTGCTGATCGCCGCGCTCGCCGCCCTGCCGCTGACCCGCTGACCGGCGGGCGGCAGCGGGCGGGGGGCGGGCCCGGAGGGTTCCACCGAGGAGTCGGGCCCGGAGGGTTCCACCGATGAGTTCCGTGGCGCGCCCCGGTCCACCCTTCCGAACGGCACACACGCAGCGAACACACCCGAGCGGGGAGAGACCCACCATGTCGCACGCCTACCAGCAGATGATCTTCGTGAACCTGGCGACCGAGGACGTGGCCGCGTCCCGGAAGTTCTTCACCGAGCTGGGCTACACCATCAACCCGCGGTTCTCCGGCGACGACTGCGCCTGCGTCGTCATCAGCGACACCATCGTCACCATGCTGCTCGGCAAGAAGCGCTACGCGGACTTCACCGGGAAGGAGATCGCGGACTCCACCCGGACCAGCGAGGTGCTGCTCTGCCTGAGCGCCGAGAGCCGCGAGAAGGTCGACGAGATGATCGACAGGGCGGTCGCCGCCGGCGGCACGGTGAGCGGCGAGACGCAGGACCACGGGCACATGTACGGCCGTTCCTTCGACGATCTGGACGGCCACTCCTGGGAGATCGTGTGGATGGACCCGGCGGCGGTGGAGAGCTGAACCTGCCTGCGGAGCAACGGAGTTAAGGAACAAGCGAAGTAAACATCCTTCCTCCGCTTATCCGTTGACACCCCCAGCGGGGCACTTGCAGACCTGCGCCCCCCTGGGGGTTCCGGGGGCGCTCCCCGCCTCGCCCGGCCGCCCCAACCTCTTGGCCGTCGTCACCGTGTACCGGCAGGACAGCGACGCCGGTGCACAGAAGAGCGGCGAGCAGCCGGTCAAGGGCTCGGCGCGGGGCACCGAGATCACGTTCACCGAGGACTGGCGGCCCGGCTCCGACTCCCCCGCAGACGCAGTCCACCGCACCGGCCCCGGCGCCGACCGCCTCGCTGAGCGCCACCCGCTCCCGTACGCCGCCGCACCGGAGGGGGAAGGCGTCGGCGTACGGTCAGCCCAGCACCACCACGTCGTCCGGGTCGAACGCCACGCCCGTCTCCTCCCCGGTCCCGGGGGCCGCGCGCAGCGGGCAGGCGGCTTCCAGCGGCGGCGCGTCGCGCGGCTGGAGGCGCAGGGCGACATGGGTGCCCTTGAAGGTGCGGGCGGCCACCGTGCAGCGCAGGCCCTCCTCCGCCGGGACGAGGCGGACACCGGCGGGGCGTACGAGGAGGGTCCGGGTGCCCTGGGGCGCGTCCTCGGAGACCGGGACCTTGCCCCACGGGGTGAGGGCGACCGTGCCGTCGACCTTCGCCTCGATCACGTTCTCGAAGCCGAGGAAGCGGGCGACGAAGGCGTCCGCGGGACGCTGCCACACCTCAAGTGGCGTACCGGACTGGGCGATCCGGCCGTCCCGCATCACCACCACCCGGTCGGCGAGCGCGAACGCCTCGCCCTGGTCGTGGGTGACGGCGAGCACGGTGGTGCCCAACCGCCCGAACAGTTCCCGCAGTTCGACGACGAGCCGTTCGCGCAGCGAGCGGTCGAGCTGCCCGAGGGGTTCGTCGAGCATGAGCAGCCGGGGCCGGGGCGCGAGGGCGCGGGCGAGGGCCACGCGCTGCTGCTCACCGCCGGACAGGGCGGCCACCGGACGCGCGCCCGCGCCCGGCAGGCCGACGAGTTCGAGGAGTTCGGCCACCCGGACGGCCTGCTCCTGCCGGGTGGCGCCGTGCATCCGCGGCCCAAAGGCGACGTTCTGGGCCACGTCCCGCTGCGGGAAGAGCTGGTGGTCCTGGAACATCAGGCCGACCTCGCGCCGGTGCACCGGCACCCGCGCCTGGTCGCGGCCGTCGAGCAGCACCTGCCCCGAGTCCAGCGCCTGGAGTCCGGCCACCGCCCGCAGCAGCGTCGACTTGCCGCTGCCGCTGGGGCCGAGCACGCACACGGTCTCGTGCTCCGCGACCGCCAGGTCGACCGCGTCCAGCGCGGCCCGGCCGCCGAAGCGCACGGTGGCACCGCGCAGGTCGAGCAGCATCAGAACTCCCCCGTCCGCTCGCCGCCGCGCAGTCTCTCCAGTACCAGCAACGCCACCGCGCACACCACCATGAGGATCGTCGACAGGGCCATGGCCTGGCCGTAGTTGAGGTCGCCGGGCCGGGAGAGCAGCCGGGCCACGGCCACCGGCAGGGTCGGGTTGTCGGGCCGGGCGATGAACACGGTCGCCCCGAACTCCCCGAGGGAGACCGCGAAGGCGAACCCGGCGGCGATCAGCAGTGCCCGCCGCACCAGCGGCAGGTCCACCTCCCGCCACACCCGCCACGGCGACGCCCCCAGCACGGCCGCCGCCTCGCGCAGCCGTACGTCGACCGCGCGCAGCACCGGCAGCATGGTCCGTACGACGAAGGGCACGCCGACCAGGGCCTGCGCGAGCGGGACCAGGATCCAGGACTGCCTGAGGTCCAGCGGCGGCTTGTCCAGGGCGATCAGGAATCCGAAGCCCACGGTCACCGCCGACACGCCGAGCGGCACCATCAGCAGCGCGTCGAAGCCGCGGACGAGCCGGCCGGCGTCCCGCCGAGTGAGCGCGGCGGCGGCGAGGGAGCCGACGGCGACGGCGATGGCGGTCGCGGCGGCGGCGTAGGACAGGGAGGCGCCGACCGCGTGGACCGGCGCGACCAGGAAGGTGCCGCCGTCCGGGTCGGCCAGCGCGCGGTAGTAGCCGAAGCCGGGTGCGGTGAGCGAGCGCTGCACCAGCACGGCGAGCGGCAGCAGCACGAGCAGCGCGATGCTCGCGAGGACGGCGGCCAGCAGCGTCCACTGCCCGGCACCGCGCGGGCGGCGGGCGGTGCGGGCGGCGTCCACCAGCCGCAGCGCGCTCTCCCGGCGGCGTACGGTCCAGGCGTGCACGGCGAGGATGGCGCCCATGGCGGCGAACTGCACGAGCGTGAGGACGGCGGCCGTGGACAGGTCGAACATCTGCGAGGTCTGCCGGTAGATCTCCACTTCGAGGGTGGAGAAGCCGGGGCCGCCGAGGATCTGCACCACGCCGAAGGAGGTGAAGGTGAACAGGAAGACCATCAGCGCGGCGGCGGCGACGGCGGGTGCCAGGGCGGGCAGGGTGACCTTGCGCCAGGCGGTCAGCGGCGAGGCGCCGAGCATCCGCGCGGCCTCCTCCTGCCGCGGGTCGAGCTGGGCCCACAGGCCGCCCACGGTCCGTACGACGACGGCGTAGTTGAAGAAGACATGGGCGAGGAGGATCGCCCACACGGTGGTGTCCAGGCGCACCCCCCACAGGTCGTCGAGGAGTCCGCCGCGTCCGACGAGGGCGAGGAAGGCGGTGCCGACGACGACCGTGGGCAGCACGAACGGCACGGTGACCACGGCCCGCAGTACATTCCGTCCCGGGAAGTCGTAGCGGGCGAACACATAGGCGCCGGGCAGGGCGATCAGCAGGGTGAGCGCGGTGGAGGCGAGCGCCTGCCAGGTGGTGAACCACAGCACGTGCCGGATGTCGGACCGGCCCAGCACCTCGCCGAACGGGCCCCACTGCCAGGCGCCGCCGGAGTACAGGCCGCGCCGGACGATCGCGGCCACCGGATAGGCGAAGAACAGCGCGAAGAACGCGACGGGCACGGCCATCAGGCCGAGCCGCGCCGCGTTCGCCCGGCGGCGCCGCGCCCGGTCCCCCGCGGCGGGGCCTGCCGCGCGGGCTACTTCACTACGAGGGAGGACCACGTCTTGACCCACTGGTCGCGGTTGGCGGCGATGCGGTCGGGGGCCATGGTCCGGGGGTCCTTGGCCTGCGGACCGTACGCCGTGAAGTCGGCGGGCACGGCGGCTCCCGCGCGCACCGGGTAGACGAACATGTTCAGCGGCATGTCCTGCTGGAACTCCTTGCTGAGCAGGAAGTCGAGGAACGCCTTGCCGCCCTTGGTGTTCCCGGCGTTGCTGAGCAGCCCGGCGTACTCGACCTGCCGGAAGCAGGTGGCGTCCACGACGCCGGTCGGCGCGGTCTTGGGCCTGGGGTCGGCGTAGATGACCTCGGCGGGCGGCGAGGAGGCGTAGGAGACGGCGAGCGGCCGGTCGCCCTTGGCCTTGCGGCCGCCCGCGGAGCCGGAGAACTCCTGGTTGTACGCCTGCTCCCAGCCGTCGACGACCTTGACGCCGTTGTCCTTCAGCTTCTTCCAGTAGTCCTGCCAGCCCTTGTCGCCGTACTGGGCGGCGGTGCCGAGCAGGAAGCCGAGGCCGGGCGAGGAGGTCGCCGCGTTCTCGGTGACCAGGAGGTTCTTGTACTGCGGCTTCAGGAGGTCGTCGAAGGAGGCGGGCGGCGCCAGCTTGTGGTCGGCGAAGTACTTCTTGTCGTAGTTGACGCAGATGTCGCCGGTGTCGACGGGCGTGACGCGGTGCTTGGCCTGGTCGACGCGGTAGCGCCGGTCGACCGTGCCGGAGTCCTTCGGCTCGTACGGCTGGAAGAGGCCGTTGTCGAGGGCGCGGGACAGCAGCGTGTTGTCGACGCCGAAGAAGACGTCGCCCTGCGGGTTGTCCTTGGTGAGGATGGCCTTGTTGACGGCCTGTCCGGCATCGCCGTCCTTGAGGATGCGGACCTTGTACCCGGAGCGCTTCTCGAAGTCCGCGATGACGCTCTTGGACGCGGCCCACGAGTCGTGGCTGACCACGGTCACGGTCGTGGAGTCGGCCGCCTCGCCCCCGGAGGACCCGCACGCGCAGAGGGCGACGAGGCCGAGACCGGCCGCCGCGGCGGCGAACGTCTTGTGGTGCACTGGATTTTCCTCCTGGATGGTGGCCAGGAAGAGACGCGGCCCTGCCCGGTGTCCGCGCGGGACGCGGGACACCGGGCAGGGCGCAACAGCTCGAGTGATGACCGAACTTCCTACCCAGAATGACCTGGGCGAGGTTCAGAGGGTCTGCGGCCGGTGCCGCACTCTCAGCGCTGTGGCGCTCCCCTGTCGGAATATGAAGATGTGTTGTACGGCCTCAGACTACCGCTCGGCTCCCACCCGGCGACCACCCGGCGACGCCCGGCTACCGCTCCGTGGCGGCCAGCTGTCCGCAGGCCCCGTCGATCTCCTGGCCGCGGGTGTCCCGGACCGTCACCGGCACTCCGTGCGCGGCGATGGCCTCGACGAACGCCTTCTCGTCCTCGGGCCGCGAGGCGGTCCACTTGGAGCCCGGCGTCGGGTTGAGCGGGATGAGGTTGACGTGCACCGGCTTGCCCCGGAGCAGCCGGCCGAGCCGGTCGCCGCGCCACGCCTGGTCGTTGATGTCCCGGATCAGCGCGTACTCGATGGACAGCCGGCGGCCGGAACGGGCGGTGTACTCGAACCCGGCGTCCAGCACCTCCCGCACCTTCCACCGCGTGTTGACCGGCACGAGGGTGTCGCGCAGCTCGTCGTCGGGGGCGTGCAGGGAGATCGCGAGCCGGCACTTGAGGCCTTCGTCGGTGAACCGGTTGATCGCCGGGACCAGGCCCACCGTGGACACGGTGATGCCGCGCTGCGACAGCCCGAGCCCGTCCGGCTCCGGGTCGGTCAGGGCGCGGATGGCACCGATCACCCGCTTGTAGTTGGCCAGCGGCTCGCCCATGCCCATGAACACGATGTTGGACAGCCGCGCCGGTCCGCCCGGCACCTCGCCGTCGCGCAGCGCCCGCATGCCGTCCACGATCTGGTGCACGATCTCGGCGGTCGACAGATTGCGGTCGAGACCGGCCTGCCCGGTCGCGCAGAACGGGCAGTTCATCCCGCACCCGGCCTGCGAACTGATGCACATCGTCACCCGGTCCGGGTAGCGCATCAGCACCGACTCGACGAGCGTCCCGTCGAACATCCGCCACAGCGTCTTGCGCGTCGTCCCCTCGTCGGTCGACAGATGCCGCACGACCGTCATCAGCTCCGGCAGCAGCGCCTCGCGCAGCTTCTCCCGCGAGCCGGCCGGGATGTCCGTCCACTGCTCGGGGTCGTGCGCGTACCGCGCGAAGTAGTGCTGCGAGAGCTGCTTGGCACGGAACGGCTTCTCACCGATCGCGGCCACAGCCTCCTTGCGCTCGGCGGGCGAGAGATCGGCAAGATGCCGCGGCGGCTTCTGGGCTCCGCGCGGCGCGACGAAAGTGAGTTCTCCGGGCTTGGGCATGGTGGTACCAGTGTCGCAGATCGACTCGGGTGGGCCGGCCGGTGAGGCGAGCGGAGGGGCGGGAGCGGGCGAGGCCCCTCCCCGGCGGGGAGGGGCCTCGTTCGGGCTGTGCGGCGGCGCGGGGGCCGGGGTCCTGCGTCGTGGGTCAGGTGGAGCCGACGAAGAGGACCATCAGGAGCCAGACCACCGGGGCGGTGGGGAGGAGGGAGTCGAGGCGGTCCATGATGCCGCCGTGGCCCGGCAGGAGGGTGCCCATGTCCTTGATGCCGAGGTCGCGCTTGATCATGGACTCGCCGAGGTCGCCGAGGGTGGCGCTGGCGGCGACCGCGAGGCCCAGGAGCAGGCCCTGCCACCAGGCTCCGTCGTCGATCAGGAACTGCATGCACAGCGCGCCCGCCACCATCGCGAAGGCGACCGCGCCGAGCAGGCCCTCGCGGGTCTTGCCGGGGCTGATGCGCGGGGCGAGCTTGTGCCTGCCGAAGCGCCAGCCGACGGCGTAGGCGCCGGTGTCGCTGACCACGGTGAGGATCAGGAAGGTCAGGACGCGGTACGGCCCGTCGTGCGCGGTGAGCAGCATCGCCACGAAGGTGGCCAGGAACGGTACGTAGAACGCGGCGAAGACGCCCGCCGTGACGTCCTTGAGGTAGCCCTCCGGCGGCTGGGTCATCCGCCACACCAGGACGGCGAGCGCGGTGAGCGCCATCGCCACCCAGGCGCCCTCGGCGTCCCGGACGTACCCGGCGACCACCATCGCGGCGCCGCCGACCGCCAGCGGCACGAGCGGCGCCCTGATGTCCTTGCGCTCCTGGAGCCGTGAGGTCAGCTCCCACAGGCCGACCACGACGGCGACCGCGATGACGCCCACGAAGACGGCCTTGACGACGAACAGCGACGCGACGATCACCACGCCGAGTCCGAGACCGACGCCTATGGCCGCGCCGAGGTCCCGTCCCGCGCTCTTCTTCTGCGGTGCCTGCGGGGCGGGCGCCGGCTGCGGGGCGTCGGGCATGGGCTCCGGATTCTGCGGCGCCGACCCGTGGGCGGGCGGCGTCCGCGGCGTGTCGTAGGGCCGCGGCTGCGGCGCCTCGTACGGCTGCGGATGCGGATGCGGCTGCGGGTGGGACTGCGGCCTGTCGTACGACTGCGGGTGTGCCTGCGGCGGCCGGGCCGGGTCGTACGACTGCGGCTGCTGCGGCTGCTGCTGCTGCGGCTGCGGCTGCGACGGGTCGTACGGCTGCTGCCGCGGCGCCTCGTCGCGGAACAAGGGGCCGCCCGGCATGCGCGCGGCCCCCCGGTCGTCATCCTGGTTTCCGCCGTGTGCGGGCACCTCGGGCACGATGGGCAGGGGGCGGGTGTGCTGAGCGCCCGGCGCATCGTACGCGGGGCCCGCGGGGGTGGCCCCCGGGACGGGGACCTGGCCGGGTGCCCCGTCGGCGGGCCCCCAATACCCGGCTTGCTGCGGCGCTCCCCAGGAAGAGTCGTTCATCAGACCTCGAGCAGCTCCGCTTCCTTGTGCTTGAGCAGCTCGTCCACCTGTGCGACGTACTTCGCGGTGGTGTCGTCGAGCTCCTTCTCCGCACGGCGGCCCTCGTCCTCGCCGACCTCGCCGTCCTTGATCAGCTTGTCGATGGCGTCCTTGGCCTTGCGGCGCACGGAGCGGATGGACACCTTGGCGTCCTCGCCCTTGCCCTTGGCGACCTTGATGTACTCGCGGCGGCGCTCCTCGGTCAGCTCTGGGAACACCACTCGGATGATGTTGCCGTCGTTGCTCGGGTTGACGCCCAGGTCGGAGTCGCGGATCGCCTGCTCGATGTTGCGCAGCGCGGTCTTGTCGAACGGGGTCACGACGGCCATGCGCGGCTCCGGCACGGAGAACGAGGCCAGCTGGTTGATCGGCGTCGGCGCGCCGTAGTAGTCGGCCACGATCTTGTTGAACATCGCCGGGTGCGCACGGCCGGTGCGGATCGCGGCGAAGTCCTCCTTGGCGACCACGACGGCCTTCTCCATCTTCTCCTCGGCCTCGAGGAGGGTCTCTTCGATCACCACTTGCTCCTGCGTGTCTTGAGTAGGCCCGGCTGCGGATCCCGGTCGGGGCCGTCGGCCGGCTGCGTCGCGTCTTCTTCCTGCACGGTTCCCGACCGGCAGGACATTGTCCATCCCCCGGTCCGGCTCCGTCCCGTCCGTCCCCCGGACAGGTGCCGCGCCCCGGACCGTTGCCGGAGGGGGACGAGCGCCGGGGCGGGACGGGCCGCCGGTCCGGGACGGGTGGGCCCGGTCACTCCCGGCCGGGCTGGTCACCCACAAGCGTGCCGATCTTCTCACCCTTGACGGCGCGGGCGATATTGCCCTCCTTCAGGAGCTCGAAGACGACGATCGGGAGCCGGTTGTCGCGGCACAGCGTGATCGCGGTGGCGTCGGCGACCTTCAGGTCCCGGGTGATGACCTCGCCGTAGCCGAGGGCGTCGAACTTCACGGCGTCCGGGTTGGTCTTCGGGTCGGAGTCGTACACCCCGTCCACGCCGTTCTTGCCCATGAGCAGCGCCTCGGCGTCGATCTCCAGGGCGCGCTGGGCGGCGGTGGTGTCGGTGGAGAAGTACGGCATGCCCATACCGGCGCCGAAGATGACCACGCGGCCCTTCTCCAGGTGGCGCACGGCGCGCAGCGGGATGTAGGGCTCGGCGACCTGGCCCATGGTGATGGCGGTCTGGACCCGGGTGTCGATGCCCTCCTTCTCGATGAAGTCCTGGAGGGCGAGGCAGTTCATCACGGTGCCGAGCATGCCCATGTAGTCGGAGCGGGCGCGGTCCATGCCGCGCTGCTGGAGCTCGGCGCCGCGGAAGAAGTTGCCGCCGCCGATGACGACCGCGACCTGCGCGCCGTCCCGGACGACGGCGGCGATCTCACGGGCGATGGCGTGCACCACGTCCGGGTCGACCCCCAGGCCCCCGCCGCCGGAGAAGGCCTCTCCGGACAGCTTCAGCAGAAACCGGCCGGTCACTTTGCCGTCATCGCTCTTCTGGGCCTTGGTGGTCATGAGATCCCGCCTCTGTTACGTGGTGCACATGCGAAGAAGGCCATTGCCGGTGGGGTGGTTCGCATCCCATGCGGCGGCAATGGCCTCCTCGTCAGTTCTGCTGTCGTCCGCCGCGCGCGCGTGCGCGGTGGCAGGCACGCGCGGCGTGGACGACTGCTGTCGACCCTATCCGGGTCCGGCGTCCGGCGCGGTGCGGACTCAGATGCCGACCTTGATGCGCGTGAAGCGCTTCAGGGTGACACCGGCCTCGTCCAGAACCTTCTGGACGGACTTCTTGTTGTCCAGCGCGTAGGGCTGGCCGAGCAGGGTGGCGTCCTTGAAGAAGCCGTTCACCCGACCCTCGACGATCTTGGCGATCGCGGCCTCGGGCTTGCCCTCGGCGCGGGTGGTCTCCTCGGCGATGCGGCGCTCCGACTCGACGACCTCGGCCGGCACGTCCTCCTTGGAGAGGTACTTCGGCGCGAAGGCGGCGATGTGCTGGGCGATGCCCTTGGCGACCTCGGCACTCGGCTTGTCCAGCTCGACGAGGACACCGATCTGCGGGGGCAGGTCGGGCATCGTGCGGTGCATGTACGCGGTCACGAAGCCGTCGGAGAACTGCGCGAAGCGGTCCAGGACGATCTTCTCGCCGAGGTTGGCGTTGGCCTCGTCGACGTACGCCTGGACGGTCTTGCCGGCCTCGATCTCGGAGGCGAGCAGGGCCTCCAGGTCGGCCGGGGAGGTCTTGGCGACGTGCTCGGCGATGGTCGTGGCCACGGCCTGGAACTTGTCACCCTTGGCGACGAAGTCCGTCTCGCACTTCAGCTCGACGAGGACACCGGAGGAGTTGTCGTCGGCGAGGATCGAGACCACGGCGCCGTTCTCGGCGGAGCGGCCCTCGCGCTTGGCGACGCCCTTCTGGCCCTTGATGCGCAGTGCCTCGACGGCCTTCTCGACGTTGCCCTCGGCCTCGTCCAGCGCCTTCTTGCAGTCCATCATGCCGGCGCCCGTGAGCTCACGGAGCTTCTTGACGTCGGCGGCGGTGTAGTTCGCCATGAGTCTGTGAATCTTTCTCGAAGTCTGGAAGATCGAAGATCAGGGGGTCGCGGCCCTTGTACCAGAGTCCACCGACACGCCACCGATCCACGGGTGAACGGCGGGGGCTGCGGGCGCCCCTCCCGTGCCTGCGCGGCACGGGAGGGATATGCCGTCGGCCCCCGCCGTCAACTCTGACGTCGGCAGGTCAGGCCTGCTCGCCCTCGGCCTTGACCTCGGTCTCGGCCTTGACCTCGGCGGCGGCCTCCTCGACGGCCTCGGCGACCGGGGCGTCGGGGGCCGGAGCCTCGGCGGCGGCCTCGACGGCCTCAGCGGACTCGTCCGCCTTCTTCTCGCCCTCGAGCAGGTCGCGCTCCCACTCGGCGAGCGGCTCGCCCGCGGCCTTCTCGCCCTTGTCACCGGCGTTGACGCCGGAACGGGAGATGAGGCCCTCGGCGACGGCGTCGGCGATCACACGGGTCAGCAGGGTGACGGAGCGGATCGCGTCGTCGTTGCCCGGGATCTTGTAGTCGACCTCGTCGGGGTCGCAGTTGGTGTCGAGGATGGCGACGACCGGGATGTTGAGCTTGCGGGCCTCGCCGACCGCGATGTGCTCCTTCTTGGTGTCCACGATCCAGACGGCGCTGGGCACCTTCTGCATCTCGCGGATACCGCCGAGGGTCTTCTCCAGCTTGGCCTTCTCGCGGGAGAGGACCAGCAGCTCCTTCTTGGTGAGGCCGGAGGCGGCCACGTCCTCGAAGTCGATCTGCTCGAGCTCCTTCAGGCGCTGAAGGCGCTTGTAGACGGTCGAGAAGTTGGTGAGCATGCCGCCCAGCCAGCGCTGGTTGACGTAGGGCATGCCGACGCGGGTGGCCTGCTCGGCGATGGCCTCCTGCGCCTGCTTCTTCGTGCCGACGAACATGACCGTGCCGCCGTGGGCCACGGTCTCCTTGACGAACTCGTAGGCGCGGTCGATGTACGACAGCGACTGGAGCAGGTCGATGATGTAGATGCCGTTGCGCTCGGTGAAGATGAAGCGCTTCATCTTCGGGTTCCAGCGACGGGTCTGGTGACCGAAGTGGACGCCGCTCTCCAGCAGCTCCCGCATCGTGACGACGGCCATGGCCGTATCTCCTTGAATTTCTCGGTTGTGCCGCGGGTGCCGGACGGCTCCCGCGCCTGACGCCCGCGGCGCGCCGTGCCACGAAGGACCGAGGGGCGCTGACACCGACCGTTGCCGGCCGGAGTGTCGGGGCGTGCGAAGTCGACCCGGTGACCCGGATCGCCACCAGAAGTGTACGGGACCCGGAAGGTGCCGGGTGACGCCGCTGTCCACAACCGGTGCGTCGTCCACAGACTCCGGCCGGTTCCGGCCGTTCGCGGCAGTGTGGAGGCACCCGGATACGGGCGTGGATGCGGATGCGGATGCGGAGGGCGGTGCGGGTGTGGAGCGGTGGGTGGGCCGGTGGCTCGCGGGGCTGTGTCTGGGGGCGACGGCGGTGCTGTCGGTTCCGGTGGCCTGGGGCGCGGGAAGCACGAGGGACGCGGGGGGCATGAGCGGCGCGGCGGGCGCGGGCACGGGCGCGGGCGCGGGCGCGGAGGCTTCGGCCGATGCGCCGGTGCCCGCGGTGGGCCGGGCGTGGCCGGTGGGGTCACGCCCGCCGGTCCTGCGCGGCTGGGATCCTCCGGCCACGCCCTACGGCCCCGGCCATCGCGGCGTGGACCTGGGCGCGCCGCCGGGCACCGCGGTACACGCGGTGGCGGCCGGTCGCGCCTCCTTCGCCGGGACCGTGGCCGGGCGGGGGGTGGTCTCCGTGGAACTGGCGGGGACGGGCTCCCCTGCCCTGCGCACGACGTACGAGCCGGTACGGGCGTCCGTGCCCGAGGGCGCGGAGGTGGCGGCCGGTGAGGTCATCGGGACGGTGGAGGCGGCGGGGACGGCTTCCCACTGCGGCTCCGGCTGTCTGCACTGGGGCCTGCTCCGGGGCGAGACCTACCTCGATCCCCTGCTGCTCCTGCCGCCCCGGCTGCTGAACGGCGGTCCCGCGCGTCTGCTGCCGGTCCTCGGGGTGCCGCTGCCTCCGTGACGGGCGCGGGAGGGGCGGGAGCTCTTGGGAGGGGCGAGGGGTGGGGTGGGGGGAGGGGGAGGGGGAGGCCCCCCAGGGGAAGAGGGCGGGGGCGGCGAGGCGGTGTGCGGGTCAGCCCCGGACGCCCCGGAGAGCCATCGCCACGGCCGCCTCCGCGACGGCCGAGGGCTCCTCGACCCCCAGCTCGATCCGGCGCACGGCCGCGTCGACCACGCCCTGGAGCAGCATCGCGGCCAGCCGGGGCTGCTCGTGGCCCAGCTCGGCCAGCGCCTCGACGATCATGGCGACCAGTCCGCCGTGCGCGGCCCGGATCTTCTCCCGGGCGCCGGCGTCCAGCTCGCTCGCCGAGATCGCCACGACGGCACGGTGCCGCTGGTCGCCGACGAGGTCCAGCTGGGCGCGGACGTACGCCTCGACCTTGGGCCCGGGGCCGTCCGCGGCGTCCATCGCCGCCGACACCTCCGCGGCCCAGACCGGGAAGTCGGCCTCGCACAGCTCCTCGACCACGGCGGCCCGCGACCGGAAGTACTCGTACACCGACGAGCGCGCGAGCCCCGTCCGCTCGGCCAGCGCGGGGAAGGTCAGCGCCTCCGTACCGCCCTGGGACAGCAGGGTGCGCGCCGCGTCCAGCAGGGCGGCACGCTGCATCGACCGGTGCTCGGCCACGGAGGCCGCTCGAATCCTTGGCACGTCGTCCACTCTACGGACGCGGCGCCCGCGGCGGGAGTCGCACCGGGCGCACACCGCGTCCCGCGCGGTGCGCGCCTACGCGCTCACCGGCCGAAACCCGCCAGTTTCGCGCGCAGCTGGAGGACGGACTTGGTGTGGATCTGGCTGACCCTGCTCTCGGTGACGCCGAGCACATTGCCGATCTCGGCGAGCGTGAGTCCCTCGTAGTAGTACAGGGTGACGACGGTCTTCTCCCGCTCGGGCAGTGTGTTGATCGCGCGGGCCAGGAACCGGCGCAGCTCCCGGTCCTCGGCGACCTCCACCGGGTTGTCGGCGGCGGTGTCCTCCAGCGTGTCCATCAGGCTCAGCCGGTCCCCGCCGTCGCCGCCCACGTGCAGCAGCTCTTCCAGCGCCACCACGTTGGCCAGCGACAACTGACTGAAGACCGCGTGGAGTTCATCGACCGCGATGCCCATCTCGCTGGCCACCTCGCCCTCCGAGGGGGTGCGCCGCAGCCGGGCCTCCAGCGTCGCGTACGCCCGCTCGACGTTGCGTGCCTTCTGCCGCACGGACCGGGGGATCCAGTCCAGTGCCCGCAGTTCGTCGATCATGGCGCCGCGGATCCGGGTGATCGCGTACGTCTCGAACTTGATCTCCCGGTCGATGTCGAACTTCTCGATCGCGTCGATGAGCCCGAACACGCCCGAGGACACGAAGTCGGCCTGTTCCACATTGGGCGGCAGGCCGACGCTCACCCGTCCCGCGACGTACTTCACCAGCGGCGAGTAGTGCAGGATCAGTTGCTCCCGCAGCCTGTCGTCCCCCGTCGCCTTGTACGACCGCCACAGCTCGTCGAGCGTCGAGGGAGCGGGCGGCCGCACGTTGCCACCGTCGCGGGCGGCTGGGGGGATCGCCGCCCGGTCGGACCCGGAGGTGTGCTGGGGCATTCGTCGCCTTGTGCCGTTCTGCCGTGGGATGCGGCTTTCTGGGTGAGCTGTCGGTCTGGGTTCGGTATCGGGTTGTCCGCGTCGGAACCACGTGAGCGTAGCGTGACTGAAGTGTCGCGGTGCGCGAACGACGGGGCACAGCGCGTGCGCAGATACGTTCCGCAAGGCGCTCCACCGGGTCACGCGCGTCACCCTGGGTGATATGGGGAACGCCCAACTGCGGGAATTTACGCAGGCGTAGGCGTTCCCCCGGACGGCCGAACACGCTCGGTCAACAAGGCTCCGGATCTCGTCGTCCGGAGATCACCGCCTGGCGTGTCAACTTCCATCCGTCGCCATGTCGTTCGACGTAACCGAGCGAGCGGAGTTCGTAGAGTCCGGCGACCGCGTCGTCCGGTGTCGTGCGGGCGCCGCGGGCGATCTCGGCCGCGGTCGGTGCGCCGCTCGCGGGCAGTGCGGCGAGGATCTGCCGTGTCTCCGGTGGCAGCAGGTCGCGCGGGAGGACGGGGCCGCGCCGCTCGGGGGCGAGTTCGCCGATGTCGCCGATCAGCTCGGCGACCTCCGCCGCGTCGGTGACCAGCGTCGCGCCGCCGCGCAGCAGTTCGTGGACACCTGCCGACAGGGCACTGGTGGCCGGTCCTGGCACGCCCATGGTGTGCCGGCCCAGGCGCTGTGCGGCCCGTGCGGTGACCAGGGAGCCACTGCGGTAGGCCGCCTCGACGACCACCGTGCCGCGGGTGAGGGCCGCGATGACCCGGTTGCGGACGATGAATCTGCTGGGTGTGGGGTGCTCGCCCGGCGGCAGCTCGCCGATCACCAGGCCCTGCTGGGCGATCCTGGTGAGGAGACCGGTGTGGCCGCGCGGGTAGGGGCGGTCGACGCCGCAGGCCAGCACGGCGACGGTGGCGCCCGCGCCGGCGAGCGTGCCGCGGTGGGCCGCGCCGTCGATTCCGTAGGCTCCGCCGGACACCACCACCCAACCGCGTTCGGTGAGTCCCGCGGCGAGCGTGGCCGCCATGTGCGCGCCGTAGTCGGTGCAGGCGCGGGCGCCGACCAGTGCCACCGACCGCAGCGCCCACATGCGCAGGCTGGGCCGGCCGCGCACCCACAGGCCGGTGGGCCGGGCGTCCCCCAGGTCGTCGAGCTGGGCCGGCCACTCGGTGCCTCCGGGGTGCACGAACCGCACTCCGGTCTCCCGGGCGACGGCGAGGTCCCGCTCGGGGTCGGCCCGGACGGCGCGGGCGCACAGGCCGGCCCAGCGTTTGCCGGACACCCCGGGCAGCGGTGTCGTGCCGTCCCGCAGCCGCCGTGCCACGGTCTGGGCGCCCAGTTCCCGCACCCACCGCCCTCCGGTCGCGTCTCCGGGCTCCAGCACCCGGCTGAGGAAGACCCGTGCGAGGAGTTCCGCGTCTGGCCCTTCCGGTCGGCCCTCTTCCGGTCGGCCGGGGCCCCCGGGCGGAGCCGCCCCGTCCGGCGGCCCCGGCCGATTCGGTGGGTGAGAGTCCTCGTCCTCGGGGGGTGAGTCCCCCGGCGGGCGCGAGCCGCCGGGCGGGGCTGCCTGAGCGGAAGGTCGCGGGTGGGCGGAGGGGCACGGATGAGCGGACGCGGAGGCGTCCGCCGCCGGGACCGATCCGCCGGGCGAGGCCGGGCCACCGTCCGGGGCCGAGCCGTCGGACGGGTCCCGGCCACCGCCCGGGGCCGGACCGCCGGATGAGTCCCTGGCACCGATCGACGCCACTCCCCCGGCCCGAAGCCGGTCCCCCGCCGGCGACCGGTCCCCGGCCGGGGCCGAGCCGTCAGCGGGAGTCGAACGTTCCGGCGAAGGCCGGGCGCCCGCCGGTCCCCCGCGCCGCCCCGGGGCGGTCGTCCGGTGGCCCGGGACGGCCGTCCGATGGCCCGGGACGGCCGTCCGATGGCCCGGGACGGCCGTCCGATGGCCCGGGACGGCCGTCCGATGGCCTGGGGAAGCCGTGCGGTGGTGGCCTGGAGCGGTCACGCGGTGGTCCGGGGTGGTCATGCTGTCGCTCCGAGGGCCATGGGGACGCCGCGGGGTACTCCGGTGCGCAGTTGGAGGGCGAGGGCGACGTCCGTGGCGTCGGGGCGGGCGTGGCCGACGAGGTCGGCGACCGTCCAGGCGACGCGGAGCACGCGGTCGAGTCCGCGTGCCGTGAGGAGGCCGCGCTCCAGGCCGCGTTCGGCCTCGTCCATCGCTCCGGGGGCGGCCTGCCAGCGGCTGCGCAGCTCGCGCCCCGGGACCTCGCTGTTGGTGCGCCAAGGGGTGCCGGTGAGCCGGGCGGCCGTGCGCTCGCGGGCGGCGCGCACCCGGTCGGCCACGGTCGCCGTGGACTCGCCCCGGGCGTCCGGGCGGGCCAGTTCGGCGCGGGTGACCGGGTCCACCTCGACGCGCAGGTCGACCCGGTCGAGCAGGGGTCCGGAGAGTCTGGCCTGGTAGCGGCGGATCGCCGCCGGTGAGCATTCGCAGAGGGTGTCGCGCTGGGAGAAGCGTCCGCAGGGGCACGGGTTGGCGGCGAGGACCATGAGGAACTTCGCCGGGAACCGTACGACACCGGCGCTGCGGGCGATCACCACGTGGCCCGCTTCCAGGGGCTGGCGCAGGGCGTCGAGGGCGTGACCGCTGAACTCGGGGGTCTCGTCCAGAAAGAGCACGCCCCGGTGGGCGAGGGAGACGGCCCCGGGGCGTGCGATGCCGGGACCGCCGCCGACGAGGGCCTGCATGGTGGCGGAGTGGTGCGGGGCGCAGTAGGGGGCGAGGTCGACCAGCGGTTTGCCCGGTGGCAGCAGTCCGGCCACCGAGTGGACGGCGGTGACCTCCAGGGACTCCTGGCGCTGGAGCGGGGGCAGGACGGCGGGCAGGCGCTCGGCGAGCATGGTCTTTCCCGCGCCCGGCGGTCCTTCCAGGAAGAGGTGGTGTCCGCCGGCCGCGGCGACCTCCACGGCCGTGCGGGCGGAGCGCTGGCCGACGACGTCGGCGAGGTCGTGTCCCTGGTCGTGCTGGGCGGCTCCCATGCTGTGCATCCCGGTGGCCGCGCCGGTGCCGGGCATGCGCAGTCGGGCCAGCAGCGGGTCCGGGCGGCCCTGCTCGTCGGGTTCCTCCTGCGGTACGGGTTCGTCGGTGAGGACGGCGATCAGCTGGCGCAGGCTGCGGATGCCGAGCACGGAGATGCCGGGCACGAGGGTGGCCTCGGCGGCGGCGCACTCGGGGACGACCACCTGTTCGTATCCGGCGTCGGCGGCGGCCAGGACCGCGGGGAGGATGCCGCGCACCGGGCGTACCCGGCCGTCCAGGCCCAGTTCGCCGATCATGACGATGTCGGCCAGTACCCGGGGGTCGATCCGCTCGGCGGCGCCGAGCACCGCGCAGGCCACGGCGAGGTCGAAGCCGCTGCCGGCCTTGGGCACCGAGGCGGGGCTGAGTCCCACGGTGAGTTTCTTCTGGGGCCATTCGGCGCCGGAGTTGACGACCGCGGCGCGGACCCGGTCGCGGCTCTCGGTGAGGCTCTTGTCGGGCAGTCCCACCAGGGTGAAGGCGGCGACGCCCGGTTCGAGGTCGGCCTGGACCTCGACGACGACGCCCTCGACCCCGACGAGGGCCACGGAGCACGTACGGGCGAATCCCATCAGGCGGCCCCCCGTACGTGCTCGACGGCGGGTGCGCCGCGCGGGGGCAGCCGGACGCCGACCAGGTCGATGCGGACGCCGCCGGGCGGGGCTCCGCCGTGGGTCTGGATCCAGCGTTCGGCGAGGCCGCGCAGTCGTTCGGCCTTCTCGGGGGTGATCGCGGCCATCGGGTGCTGGAAGGCTCCGGACCTGCGGGTCTTCACCTCGCAGACGACCAGGGTGTCGCCGTCGAGGGCCACGATGTCGATCTCGCCGGTCCTGCCGCAGCGCCAGTTGCGCTCCAGGACCGTCATGCCCGCCTGGGCCAGCCTGCGGGCGGCCAGCCCCTCTCCGTACCTGCCGAGCGCGCTGCGCGCCTGTTGTGTGGTCATGTCGGCACCACCTCCGGCGCCAACGGTCACGGATCAGGACCCACAGAGTGGATCTTGGTGCGCTACTCGCGGATTGTGGACAACTCCGTCACTCCTGCGAGTGAAATCCGGGCGCGTGACACCCGAACCGCGGCGCCCGCCCCCCCCTCGTGGCACCCGCCCGCCGTGTCCTCTCTGGCGACCGCGACCGCGTCCGGCTCAGCCGCCCGGCAGTTCCAGGTCGCTCTTGTTCAGCTCCTCGATGTTCACGTCCTTGAACGTGAGGACGCGCACCTGCTTGACGAACCGGGCCGGCCTGTACATGTCCCACACCCAGGCGTCGGCCATCGACACCTCGAAGAACACCTCGCCCTGGACCGAGTGCACCTGCATCTCGTAGTCGTTCGTGAGGTAGAAGCGCCGCTCGGTCTCGATCACGTATTTGAACAGACCGACGACATCGCGGTACTCCCGGTAGAGCTTCAGCTCCATCTCGGTCTCGTACTTCTCGAGGTCCTCGGCGCTCATGGCATGTTCCCCTTCAGCCGTGCGGTCCCCCCATTGTGCGCCAGTCCCGGGGGCCCCTAGACGATTTCGGTGTCCAGGGTCACGGGCGCGGCCGGGGGACCTTCGTCGAGCAGTGCGCGCAGCAGCCCGGCGAGTCTGGTCGGGTACACGGTCTCATGCGTCCGCTCCAGTTCCCGACACGTCCACCAGCGCGCTCCGGCGACGCTCAGCCGCTCCAGTTCGGTCAGGGCCGTGGCCGCGGTCTCCGTCTGCGTCGTACGGGCCAGGAAGTACCACTCGTCCTGGTCCCAGCGGCGGCCGGCGAACGGGAAGGAGCAGCGGCGGCGCCAGAGCACCGGGCCGAGCCGTACGTCGGTGATGCCGGTCTCCTCGGCGAGTTCGCGCAGGGCGGCCTGTTCGCGGGTCTCGTCGCCCTCCAGGCCGCCGCCGGGCGTGAACCACCAGTCGTCGCTCTCGTCGTCCGGCTCATGGCCGTGCAGGAGCAGGACGCGGTCGTCGGGGTCCAGCAGGACCACCCGCGCCACCTTGCGCAGCCCGCCGTCGTACCCGTCCGCGCCGTGCCCGTCCGCGCCGTGCCCGGTGTCCGTGGTGTCAGCGGGCACGGGCCGGCTCCGTCCGGGTCCGGCCGCGGCCGCCGCCCAGCAGCCTGGCGACCGGGCCGTACGCGCCGCCGGCCAGGACCAGCACGGCACCCGCGACGATCAGGGCGATGATCGTGCGCAGCGGTCCGGGCTGCGAGAGCGCGCCCAGCGCGGCGAACCCGGTGGGGCGTTCCAGCATGCCCTTCATGGGCCAGATCACGGAGTCGACGCGGGCGGTGACGTCGGCGCGGGCGACGGTGCCCTGGGCGGCGTCGGTGAGGTGGGCGGTGGAGTCCAGCGAGCCCTGGCGTTCGTCGCCGAGCAGGAACAGCCGTCCCTCGGGCACCTTCACGGTGGTGAAGCCCGTCAGCTCGGCGGGGCCGCCCTTCAGGTACGGCTCGTCGATCTGCTTGCCGTTGACGGTGAGCCTGCCCCGGGTGCAGCAGGAGACCGTGTCGCCGCCGACGGCGACCACGCGCTTGACCACGGGTGCGTCCGCCACCCAGGTCCTGTCGTGGAAGACGACGACGTCGCCGCGGCGCACCTCGTCGCCGTCGACGCGCTGGGCGAGCACCCGGTCGCCGATGCCGATGGTCGGGGACATCGAGCTGGTGGGCACGGTGTAGGGCCGGTAGACGACGGCCGCCCACGCGAAGCCGCCGAGGAACAGCACCATGCCGAGCGCCACGGCCAGTCCGGACAGCCGCTGTCCGGTCCTGCCGCCCGCCGGTGCCTTGCCGGTGCCGCCGCCGCGCGGGGCCGTACGTGTCGTGCTCTCGCCACCCATGGATCCGCACCCTACCCGGCGGTACCGGCCGCGGGCAGCCCCCTTCGGGGCCCCCGGCAGCGGCTCCACGGGGGCTTCACGCACGGGGTCTTCACGGAAGGACGGCGCGGACGGAACATGTCCGTCCGCGCCGTCTCGGGCCTGTGCGGGTTCAGCGGGCGCCGGTGGCCGTGGTGGGCGTGCCGGTGCCGTTCTCCGCCTTCAGGACGCGCCTGCGGCGCCACACCACCAGCGGCACGGCCGCGGTGAGGGCCACGCCGCCGGGTGCCACGGTCAGCGCGCCGGCCGCCGAGGACTGCTGGCCGATGCCCTTCTGGTCGAAGGTGTCGGGGACGGGCAGGGTGCCCCAGCGGTTGATCGGCCAGGCCCGCACGATGGCGCGGCCCACGACCTCCTTGACCGGGACCATGCCGTGGTTCTTGTCGGCCTGGTTGTAGCGCGAGTCGCGGGAGTTCTGCCGGTGGTCGCCCATGACCCAGATGAAGCCCTTGGGGACCTTGACCTTGAACTGGCCGCCCTGGTCGTCCTGGCTGCACGGCGTGTTGCCGGGGTAGACGTACGACGACTCGTTCAGCGCCTTGCCGTTGACGATCAGGGGGCCGGTGCCGTGGCACTCGACGGTGTCGCCGCCGACGCCGACGACCCGCTTGATCAGGTCCTTCTCCTCGGCCGACGGCATCAGGCCGATCCAGCTGAGCACCGTCTGGAGGGCGTTGGGGCTGGCGGTGGGCTCGCCGGCCAGCCAGTCGTCCGGGTCGTGGAAGACGACGACCTCGCCCCGCTCGGGCTCGGAGCCGAACCACGGGGTGAGCTTGTCGACCAGGACCCGGTCGCCGCGCTGGAGGGTGTCCTGCATCGAGTCCGACGGGATGGAGAACGCCTGGACGAGGAACGTCTTGATCAGGAGCGCCAGCACCAGGGCGATGACGATCAGGATCGGCAGCTCCTTCCAGAAGGAGCGGGGTTTCTTCGCCTCCCCGGTGCCGCCGTCCGCTGTCTGGTCATCGCTCTGGCTGTGCTCCGTCACCGTGCCGTCCTCGGCTGTCGTGCTCTTGTTCCCGGAGGTCACGGTGCCGTCCGCGGCAGGACCCGCCGCGTCCACGGGGTGTCCGCGGTGCTCCTCGCCGTCGCTGCCGGACCGTGCGCCAACCGCCACATCCCCCACGCCAACTCCTCACTCCTCGCCGCAGCCCGCCCCGTGCACGGTGCAGGCCCACCACTCCCATAACGAGCGGGAGTTCCGCAGGGCTCGGGAGTTGAACCGATCTGTTGGGATCGTAGCGGGCAACCCTATGCGAAGGCGGCCCGGCGGCGTCCGACCCGGCCGCCGCGTCGGAGCCCGCGCCGGTCACCTCCGAGAACGTCTCCGGCTCCCTGAGCGTGCGCCAGTGGCCGAACGGCCAGCCGATGACGAGGGCCCTGCCCACCACGGACTTCTCCGAGACCGTACCGCCGTACGCTGTGTCCCGGTGGGCACGCGAGTCGGCCGAGTTGCCCCGGTGGTCGCCCATCACCCACAGGCGTCCCTCGGGGACCGTGATGTCGAAGGGGGTGTCGGAGGGGGCGTTGCCCGGATAGAGGTAGTCGCCCTCGTCCAGGGGAACGCCGTTGACGGTCACCCGGCCCTGCTTGTCGCAGCACTTGACGTGGTCGCCGCCGACCCCGACGACCCGCTTGATCAGGTCCTTCTCGTTGTCGGAGGGCAGCAGGCCGATGAAGGTCAGGGCCTCCTTGACCTGCTTGACGACCACGGGGTCGTGCTTCTTCGCCGTCTCCTCCCCGTCCAGCCAGCCGCCCGGGTCGCGGAAGACGACGACGTCCCCGCGCGCGGGCTTCGCGCCGAACCACGGGGTGAACTTGTCGACCAGGACGCGGTCGCCGATGCGGATCGTCTGCTCCATGGAGCCCGACGGGATCACGAAGGCCTGCACCAGGAAGGTCTTCAGCACCAGCGCTATGAGCACGGCCACGCCGACCAGCAGCGGTATCTCCTGGACCGCGGAACGCCGGCGCCTGCGTCTGACCTTGCGCTGGAGCTTGCGCCGCTCGGCGCGGGTGCGTCCGCCGGCCGGGCCGGAGGGCCGCCGGGTCCCGGCGGGCGGCGGCTCCTCCTCGGCGGCGGCCTGGGCGCCGCGCGGCCTGCCGCGGCTACCCATGGGCCCCGCCCGCGGAGCCGGCGGCGCCCACGCGCGCGTACGCGTCCGGACGGGTGATGCGGGTCCAGTGGCCGAAGGGCCACACGATCCAGTCGGCCCGGCCGATCACGTCCCCGACCGGCACCATGCCGCCGCCCGGGGAACCCAGGTGGTCGCGTGAGTCGCTGGAGTCGTCGCGGTGGTCGCCGAGCAGGAACAGCCTGCCGCCGGGGACCAGGACGTCGAAGGGGACCGTGGAGGGACTGTCACCCGGACGGAGGAAGGCCGACTCGTCGACCGGTGTGCCGTTCACCTCGATCCTGCCCTCCTTGTCACAGCAGACCACATGGTCTCCCCCCACACCCACAACGCGCTTGATGTAGTCGGCGTCACCGAAATAGCCGGAGCCGTCGAACACGACGACATCGCCGCGCCGCGGCTCGGCACCGAACCGGTACGCCACCTTGTTCACGAGGACCCGGTCCCCGACGCCCAGTCCCGGCTCCATCGAGCGGCTGGGGATCTGGAAGGGCTGCGCCACGAACGTGTTGAGGAGCAGCAGGAGGACCAGGCCGAGCAGCGCGGCCAGGGTGAGCCGCCCGCCGGGGACGGCGCCGGTGAACCGCGCCGCCAACGACGAACGCGACCGCTCCTCCGGTCCCTGTGCTTCCGGGGTCCCTTCGGATCCGGCGGCAGTGGGGCGGGAGGAGCGGTCGCGCTCGCTCGGCTGTGCTTCGGTGTCCATCGGGGCGGAATGCTATCCCGCCCGGCCGTGAACCCCGGAAGGCACTCAGTTCTCGCGCTTCTCCTTGATCTTCGCGGCCTTGCCGCGCAGCTCACGGAGGTAGTACAGCTTGGCGCGGCGCACGTCGCCACGGGTGACCAGCTCGATCTTCTCGACGATCGGGGTGTGCACCGGGAAGGTGCGCTCGACGCCGACGGAGAACGAGACCTTGCGGACCGTGAAGGTCTCGCGCACGCCGGAACCCTGGCGGCGGATCACCACACCCTTGAACTGCTGCACACGGGAGCGGTTGCCCTCGATGACGCGGACGTGGACGTTGACGGTGTCACCCGGCCGGAAGGCGGGGATGTCGTCGCGGATCGACGCGGCGTCGACGGTGTCGAGCAGGTGAGACATGTCTCTGCTTTCTTCGCTGATGCCACAGGTCATCAACGGCAACTAGGATTTTCCGAAAGGTCTGCCGGGCGGTCGGGGCGGTCGTCGTGTCCCCCCGTGGCAGGGGCGGCCGCCGGACGGCGCACAGCAGCGGCCTATTCTTCCACGTCGTCGGCCCTGCGCCAAAATCGGCCGTACCGCTCGCCCTCCGGGTCCGGGGCCCAGCCCAGGATGGAGAGCATCTCGCGGTCCTTCTTATCGAACGCCGCGGGCGCGCAGCGTTCGATGAGGTCGGGCCGGTTGGCGGTGGTGCGCCGCAGCGCCTCGTCGCGGCGCCAGCGGGCGATCTTCCCGTGGTGCCCGCTGAGCAGCACGTCGGGGATGTCCCGCCCGCGCCACAGCGGGGGCTTGGTGTAGACGGGCCCCTCCAGGAGGCTCGCCATGGCGCCGGGCGCGAAGGAGTCGTCGCGGTGGGACTCGGCGTTGCCGAGGACGCCCGGCAGCAGACGGGCCACGGCCTCGGTGACGACCAGGACGGCCGCCTCGCCGCCGGCCAGGACGTAGTCGCCGATGGAGACCTCGTAGACGGGTATCCGGGTGGCGTACTCGTCCATGACGCGGCGGTCGATGCCCTCGTAGCGGGCCGGGGTGAAGACCAGCCAGGGGCGCTCGGACAGTTCCACGGCGAGTTCCTGGGTGAACGGCCGTCCGCTGGGGGTCGGCACGATCAGCGCCGGGGCGTGCGCCCCCGACTCGTAGCCGTCGGCGAGGACGGTGTCCAGGGCGTCGCCCCAGGGGTCGGTCTTCATGACCATGCCGGGGCCGCCGCCGTAGGGCGTGTCGTCGACGGTGTTGTGCCGGTCGTACGTCCAGGCGCGCAGGTCGTGCACGTGCACGTTCAGCTGTCCGCGCGCGCGTGCCTTGCCGACCAGGGAGACGTTCAGCGGTTCGAGGTACTCGGGGAAGATCGTGACGACGTCGAGGCGCATCACGAGGCGTCCCCCGGCTTCGCCGGGTCACCGGATCCGTCCGAGCCCTCGGCGGGCTCGGCGGACTCGCCGGACCCGGCGGGCTCGGCGGGCTCGGCGGACTCGCCGGACCCGGCGGGCTCGGCGGGCTCGGCGGCGTCCCGGGCGGAGGCGATCTCGGCGCGGTCGTCGATCAGGCCGGGCGGCGGGGTGATGACGGCCCGCTGCTCCTCCAGGTCGATCTCGGCGACGATCTCCGCCACGAAGGGGATCATGACCTCGGTGCCGTCCGGGCGCTCCACGATGAACAGGTCCTGCGAGGGCAGGTGCGAGATCTCGGTGATCCGGCCGACCTCGGTGCCGTCCTCGGTGACCACGTCCAGGTCGATGAGCTGATGGTCGTAGAACTCGTCCTCGTCCTCGGGCAGCTCGTCCGGGTCCACGTCGGCGATCAGAAGGGTGTTGCGCAGGGCCTCGGCGCCGTCGCGGCCGGTGACGCCGTCGAAGCGCAGGAGCAGCCGTCCGCTGTGGACACGGCCGGCGGCGATGGTCAGCGGTCCGGCGGAGGCGGGGTCGGTGGCGAGTACGGCACCGGGGGCGAGTCTCAGTTCCGGCTCGTCCGTGCGTACCTCCACGGTCACCTCGCCCTTGATGCCGTGGGCACGGCCGATCCGTGCGACTACCAGCTGCACTGTGCTCGATCTCCTGTCATACGACTGCGGGCCGGGGACGGCCCAGTGGCCCTCCCCGGCCCGAGCCGGTTGCGATGCGGTGAAGCGTCAGCGGACGTGGTCCACGTCGACGAGGTCGACCCGGACGCCCCGGCCGCCGATGGCGCCCACGACGGTGCGCAGGGCGCGTGCGGTGCGGCCGTTGCGGCCGATCACCTTGCCGAGGTCGTCGGGGTGGACCCGGACCTCGAGCACACGTCCGCGGCGCAGGTTGCGCGAGGCCACCTGCACATCGTCAGGGTTGTCGACGATGCCCTTCACGAGGTGCTCAAGCGCCTCTTCGAGCATGCTGCTCAGGCCTCGGAGGACTCGGACTCGGCAGCCGCCTCGTCCTTCTTCTCAGCCTTCTTCTTCTGGGTGATGGCCTCACCCTTGCCCGCGTCCTCGCCGCCGAGCGACTCGAACGACGGACGGGCGGCCTTCTCCTGCGGCTGGAGCAGCGGAGCCGGGGCGGGCTCGCCCTTGAACTTCTGCCAGTCGCCGGTCTTCTTCAGGATGGCGAGCACGGGCTCGGTCGGCTGGGCGCCGACGGAGAGCCAGTACGCCACGCGGTCCGCGTCGACCTCGATGCGCGAGGGGTTCTGCACCGGGTGGTACAGACCGATCTCCTCGATGGCCCGGCCGTCACGGCGGGTACGGGAGTCGGCGACGACGATGCGGTAGTGAGGCGAACGGATCTTGCCCAGACGCTTCAGCTTGATCTTGACTGCCACGGGAGTGGGTTCTCCTGATTTTGACGTGGTGGGGCACGGCGGGACGCCGCGTGGGGTTGCGGTACCCGAGTGCCCGACGGACGCGTCAGCCGGAGGAGAGAGGGTTCCTGTGCGGCTGTCGAGTACAGCTAGCCATTGTGCCACACCCCGAGGTGCCCTTCCGGCGCGGGGTGAGCCGCACCGGGGCAGGCCTCAGGGGCACCCGGCGGACGGGTGCCGTGGCGCCGGGGACGCCGGACGGCGGCCGGAGCGCGGCTGCCACGAGCAGCCGCGGTCTCAGCCCGCCGCGCCGACGACCTCCGGGATCCGGAACGGCTTGCCGCAGCCGCCGCACACGATCGGGGCCTGGGCCAGGACCGAGGGGACGACGCGCACATTGCGCCCGCAGTCGCAGACCGCCTTGACGCGGACCCCTCCCCCGGAGGAACCGTGCCGGGCGGCCGGACCGCGGAAGCTGCGGCCGGTGTCGGCGGAGGTGGCCGCCGTGTGCGCCTTCAGGGCGCGCTGGAGGCGCTCGATCGTCGGGCGGTAGCGGCGCTTGGCCTCGGGGCTGAGCGTGACCAGGGAGAAGCCGCTGCTCGGGTGCGGCTCGTCGGGGTGGTCGAGGCCCAGCTCCTCGGCGATCGCCAGGAACCGGCGGTTGTGGTATCGGCCGGCGCGGGAGGTGTCGCGCACCCCGCGCGCCGCGGCGATGCCGTGGACTGCCTCGTGCAGCAGTCGCTCGAAGGAGAGTTCGTGCCCGCACGCGGACGACGACTCCCCGATCAGGGACTCGGGTGCGGCGAGATCGGGCAGCTCGGGGTGGTACCGCTGAATGTCGGCCCACGCCTGTGCCAGCTCCGCGGCGAGAACAGGTGGTGTCTGTGTCGTGCTCACGTAATGACAACGAGCGGGAGGGCCACTGTGTTCCTATTCCGGGGCATCCCAAATAATTTGCACGTACCCGTCAGTTGGCACCGATGCGCCCTGACGAGGGCGGGTGCGCTGATCTGCGGAGAAGCCTCACAGCTCATACCAAGGTGGTGCGTAGCCCCGCGTACGCACCGGGCGCGCGGATCTCCACGCGCGCCGGTGTACAGGTGTTCCCGCGGTGTACAAGAGACGTTTCGGCCGCTTCCGGGACGGGAGCCGTACCTCACTCAGCGTCTGTGACATCGGTGACGTTACCGGGCACGCCGCCACCGCACCGCACCGCCCCACCCCCGGCGCCCGTCACGCCCGGGTGAGCCCCCGGTTTCCGGGATGTGAAATCTCCGGACCCGACCCCCGGAACGGACGAACAGTCCCACCCGACCCCTGGACGCCGTGCGGAGCGGGGAGTTACCTGGCATACGGGAAACGCGGCCGCGCGCCGCACGGGGGCCACGGAACCGGCACAGCGGCAAAGCTCGGCGGATTGGGGCACTCATCCATGACACCTACGCTCGTGCGCCAGCACCCGTCCCGCACGGGGCCCGCGCTCCGGGTGGACCAGCGGGCACGCGCGCGTGACTGGTCCGAGATCCAGGAGCGGATGCTCGTACCGCTCTATGAAGCCGTCCACGAACGACTCGGCGTGGGCCCCGGCACCCGCCTGCTGGCCCTCGGCTGCGGCACCGGGCTCGCCCTGCTCCTGGCGGCGGCCCGGGGCGCGGCAGTCACCGGCACCGACACCCGCCCCGAACACCTGGCCCTGGCCCGCGAACGGCTGCTGCCCGCGGCGCCCGGCGCAGCCGGGGCGGCGGGCACGCGCGCGTGCCCGGACGCCGCCTCCCCCGCGCGGACGACGCCACGGCTCGTCGACGGCCCGCTCGGCGCCCGCGACCACCGGGCCCGGTACACCCTCGTGACCGCCTTCGAACCCCTGGGCTGCCCGGCGGGCGACCCGCCGGAGCCCGCCGCGCCGCTCACCGCGGCCGTCCCGCTCGCCGGGCGCGGCACGCCGGTGGTGCTGGCCGGCTGGGGCCCGCCCGAGCGCTGCGCGGCCACCGACGTCCTGCGCGTGGCCACCCGGCCCGCCGATCCGCTCCCCGTCGTCCGCGACCGCCTGGAGGACGTCGCCCGCGACGCCGGACTGCGCCCGGACGGCTCCGGACGCGTCGCCTGCCCCTTCGGCTACGCCGACCTGGACAGCGCGGTGCGCGGCATGCTCTCCACCGGATGGTTCGACACGGCGATCGCCACGGCCGGGCACGACCAGGTCGGCAAGGAACTCACCGAGGCGCTCCACGCCCACCGGCGGCGGGACGGCACGGTGTGGATGCCCAACGTGTTCCGCTATCTCATCGCCCGGACCCCCTGAGCGATCGTCCGGGCCTGAGTGCCGCCCGGCCCGCCGCCCTCACTCCACCTCCGCCTCCAGGTCCTTCTTCAGACGGGTGACACCGGCCACCCGGTAGGCGTCGGCCTCCTCCAGCGTCTCGTTCTCCAGCAGCGCCGCGGCCAGCGCGTCCAGCTGCGGCCGGTGCTCGCGCAGCTTGCGGCACGCCTCCTCGTAGCACTCGTCGACGATCCGCCGCATCTCCGTGTCGATGGCGTCCAGGGTCTGCGGGGCGGCGGAGAGTCCGTACGCCTGCTGGGCGTCGTTCGGCAGCGCGGACAGTCGGCCCAGGTGCTCGCTCATGCCCCAGCGGGCCACCATCCCGCGCGCGATGTTCGTGACCTGCTCCAGATCGCTCTCCGAGCCGGTCGTGATGACGCCGTACACCACCTGCTCGGCCGCCATGCCCCCGAGCGCGCCGATGATCCGGCCGCGGAGATACTCCTCCGTGTACGCGTACTTGTCCGACTCCGGTGTGGACAGGGTCACGCCCAGCGCACGCCCGCGCGGCACGATGGTGATCTTGCGGACCGGGTCGGCGCCCGGCTGGAGCATGCCCAGCAGCGCGTGCCCGCTCTCGTGGTACGCGGTGCGCCGCCGCTCCTCCTCCGGCATCACCAGGGCGCGTTCCGCGCCGAGCTGCACCTTCTCCAGCGCCTCCGAGAAATCGGCCTGCGTCACCTCGCTCTGCCGCCGCTTCACCGCCAGCAGCGCGGCCTCGTTGGCGAGGTTGGCCAGTTCCGCACCCGTCATGCCCGGCGTCGTGCGCGCCACCCGCGCCAGGTCCACACCGGCGGCCAGCGGGATCTCCCGGGTGTGGATGCGCAGGATGGCCTCCCGGCCTCCGCGGTCCGGCGGCGCGACGCTCACCACCCGGTCGAAGCGGCCCGGCCGGGTCAGCGCCGGGTCCAGGACGTCCGCGCGGTTGGTCGCGGCCAGCACGATCACACCCTCGGAGCCGGAGAAGCCGTCCATCTCGGTCAGGATCTGGTTCAGTGTCTGCTCGCGCTCGTCGTGTCCGCCCATCGACGCGCCGCCGCCGCGCGCCCGGCCGATGGTGTCGATCTCGTCGATGAACACGATGGACGGGGCCACCTTGCGCGCCTCCGCGAACAGCTCCCGCACCCGGGAGGCGCCCACGCCCACGATCATCTCGATGAACTCCGACGCGGACGCGGAGAAGAACGGCACGCCCGCCTCCCCGGCCACCGCCCGCGCCAGCAGCGTCTTGCCCGTGCCCGGCGGCCCGGTCAGCAGCACGCCGCGCGGCATCTTCGCACCCATCCGCCGGTAGTCGTCGGGGTGCTTGAGGAAGTCGACGACGTCGTCCAGCTCACCCTTGACCTCGTCGATGCCCGCCACATCGGCGAACGTCGTGCGCTGGGTGCCCGGCTGGAGCTCCACCGGGCGCGGCGGCGCCTTGCGGCCCAGCAGTCCGCCCGGCCCGCCGAGACCCGAGCCGATCCGCCGCGCGAAGAACACCCACAGCGCGACGATGATCACGATCGGGGCCAGCGACAGCAGCAGATTGGACAGCAGACCGCGCTCCTGCACCACCGGCTGCGCGGTCACCGTCACCTGGTGGCTGCTCAGGCTCTGCCACAGCTTGTCGTCCGCGAAGGCCGGTCGCTGCGTCTTGAACTTCGTGTACGTGCCGCTGCCGTTCGGCTTCGCACGGGCGCTCTTCAACTGCCCCTGGATGGCGTCGCCCTTGGAGTAGATCTTGCTGACATTGCCGGCGTCCACCTGCCGGCTGAACTCCGTGTACGAGATCGTCGGCTCGTTGCCCGTGCTGTAGTAGCTCAGCGCGCCGTAGGCCACCAGGAAGACGACCACCGCGGTGACCAGCAGCCCCCACCACCGGCCGCGCATCCGCCTGCCGCCGGGCCGCCGGGGCGGCTCGTCCGGCGTGCCCTCGGTGCGCCACGGCTGGTCTGGGGCCTTGCGTGGTGGCGCGGCATTGCTCATATCTGGACGTTACGGCACATGGCGGGGCCCGGCACGCGCTGAGGGCGCCCCCGCCGAACGGGAGCGCCCTAGAACGTCGTACAGACCGACCGTCATACGGAAGTGCAGCGCTCCAGCACTCCCGAACGACCGTCGTACGGAATCTCAGCCCATGAACCGCTCAGCCCATGAACTTCTTGAACTCGTCCGGCAGCTCGAAGTCCTGGCCGCCCTGCTGCGGCAGCCCGAGGGCACCGCCCTGGGCCCCGGCGGCACGCCGCGCGGCCTCCTCCTGCTCCTGCTGCCTGCGCTTCATCGGGTTGCCCGAACGCTGCTTGCCCTTGGCCTTCTTCGGCTGCTTCTTGCTGCGGCCGGGGCCGCCGCCCATGCCCGGGATCCCCGGCATGCCCGGCATCCCGCCGCCCTGTGCCATGCGCGACATCATCTTGCGGGCCTCGAAGAACCGCTCCACCAGGTTCTTCACCGCGCTGACCTCGACACCGGAACCCTTGGCGATACGGGCCCGGCGGGAGCCGTTGATGATCGTCGGGTCCTGGCGCTCGCCCGGGGTCATCGACTTGATGATCGCGCCGACGCGGTCGACCTCGCGGTCGTCCAGGTTGTTGATCTGGTCCTTGATCTGCCCCATGCCGGGCAGCATCCCGAGCAGCTTCGAGATGGAGCCCATCTTCCTGACCTGCTCCATCTGGGACAGGAAGTCGTCCAGGGTGAAGTCCTGGCCCTTCTTCGACGCCAGCTTGGAGGCCATCTTCTCGGCCTCTTCCTGACTGAACGTCTTCTCCGCCTGCTCGATCAGGGTGAGCAGGTCACCCATGTCGAGGATGCGGGAGGCCATCCGGTCCGGGTGGAAGGCGTCGAAGTCGTCGAGCTTTTCCCCGTTGGACGCGAACATGATCGGCTTGCCGGTGATCTGCCGGATCGACAGGGCCGCGCCACCGCGGGCGTCGCCGTCGAGCTTGGAGAGCACCACACCGTCGAAGCCGACGCCGTCGCGGAACGCCTCCGCGGTGTTCACGGCGTCCTGGCCGATCATCGCGTCGACGACGAAGAGGATCTCGTCGGGCCGGACCGCGTCCCGGATGTCCGCGGCCTGCTGCATCATCTCCTGGTCGATGCCGAGGCGGCCGGCGGTGTCCACGATCACGATGTCGTGGACCTTGGCCTTGGCGAACTCGATGGAGTCCTCGGCGACCTTGACAGGGTCACCGACGCCGTTGCCCGGCTCGGGCGCGTAGACGGCGACACCGGCGCGCTCGGCGACGATGCTCAGCTGGTTGACCGCGTTGGGCCGCTGGAGGTCGCAGGCGACCAGCAGCGGGGAGTGCCCCTGCTCCTTGAGCCACCGGCCGAGCTTGCCCGCCAGGGTGGTCTTGCCCGCACCCTGGAGACCGGCCAGCATGATCACGGTCGGCGGCTGCTTGGCGAAGCGGAGGCGGCGGGTCTCGCCGCCCAGCACGGTCACCAGCTCGTCGTTGACGATCTTGAGGACCTGCTGGGCCGGGTTCAGCGCCTTGGAGACGTCGGCGCCGAGGGCCCGCTCCTTGACGTTCTTGATGAACGTCCGGACGACGGGCAGGGCCACGTCGGCTTCGAGGAGCGCGATGCGGATCTCGCGCGCGGTGGCGTCGATGTCCGCCTCGGAGAGCCGTCCCTTGCCGCGCAGGTTCTTGAAAGTCGCTGACAGGCGATCGGAGAGAGTGTCGAACACGGCGCTCGCGGTCCTCGGGGTCGGGGATGGCTGAAGGAATCGCCCTCCAGGGTATCCCGGCCGGGCAGAACCGGGTCACGGTCGTGCCCGCAACGCCTCCTCCACCGTCCGTACCGCCGCGGCCGCCTCCTCGTCCGGCAGCGGGGTGCCGGACGGGCCGGTGACGTAGAAGGCGTCCACGGCGTTGGCGCCCAGGGTGCCGGCGTGGGCGCTGCGGACGTGGACCTTCGCGTCCTCCAGGGCACGGCCGATGCGGAAGAGCAGGCCGGGGGCGTCCTGGGCGCGGACCTCGATCACCGTGGCGTGCCGGGAGGCGGCCGGGGCGAGGGTCACCCGGGGCGGGGGTGCCAGCAGGCCCTTGCGGCGCGGCTGGGCGGCGTCCCGTTCGGCGAGGCGCGCCGCGATGTCGAGCGAGCCGTCCAGGGCCCGGACCAGGTCGGCGCGGAGCCGGGCGGCCTGGGGCAGGGAGCCGTACTCGGCGGCGACCCGCCAGTCCAGCAGCAGCACGGCGCGGTCGCCGACGGCGCCGGGCAGGTCGACGGTGCGCAGCTCGGCGGTGCGGACGGTGAGGCGGTGCACGGCGAGCACCCCGGCGGCGGCGGGCAGGACGCCGGGCTGGTCGGGGACGGCGATGAGCAGTTCCACGCCCAGTGGGCCGGCCCCGGCCGGGTCCCCGCCGGTCCCCTCCGAGAGAGGTTCGGTCCGGGCGCGCAGGGCGAGGACGGGGCCGCCGGTGCGCAGGGCCTCGACGGCGAGCCGTTCCTGCTCGGCGGTGGGTTCGGCGGCGGCGGGCCCGGGGGCCTCGGGGGTGTGCCCGGCGAGGTGCGCCGCGGCCCGGCGGACCAGGTCGGCGACGAGGGAACCGCGCCAGGAGGACCAAGCGGCCGGGCCGGTGGCGAGGGCGTCCGCCTCGGTCAGGGCGTGCAGCAGTTCGAGTGTGCCCGGGGTGCCGACGGCGTCGGCGACCGCGCGGATGGTGGCCGGGTCGTCGAGGTCGCGCCGGGTGGCGGTCTCGGCGAGGAGCAGGTGGTGGCGTACGAGGGTGGTGAGGACGGCGGCGTCGGCGGGGTCGAAGCCGATGCGGGCGGCGACGTCGGCGGCGATGGTGGCGCCCGCGGTCGCGTGGTCGCCGGGCCAGCCCTTGCCGATGTCGTGCAGCAGCGCGGCGACGAGGAGGAGGTCGGGGCGGCCGACGCGGCGGGTGAGCGCCGAGGCGCGGACGGCGGTCTCGATCAGATGGCGGTCGACGGTCCAGAGGTGGACGGCGTTGCGCTGCGGGCGGCAGCGCACACGTTCCCAGTCGGGCAGGAGCCGGGTGACTAGCCCTTCCGCCTCCAGTGCCTCCCAGACCCGCACCAGGGGGCGGCCGGAGCCGAGCAGGGTGACGAGCTGCTCGCGGGCCTCGGCGGGCCAGGGCGTGGGCAGGGGGCGCGTGGTGGTGGCGAGACGGCGTGCGGCGTGCGGGGAGAGCGGGAGTCCGGCCTGTGCGGCGGCGGCCGCGGCGCGCAGCGGGAGGACGGGGTCGCGTTCGGGGCGCGCGGTGCGGGCGAGCACCACCTCGCCCTCCTGTTCCACCACCCCTTCGGCGAGCGGGGACCGTTCCGCGGCCGGTCTGCCGCCGCCCAGCAGGGCGCGCAGCCGCGGCCGTACGGCGCGCGCCCTGAGCACGCGCCCCACTTCGCGCCAGGTGACCTCGCTCGCGTACGCGACGACCCCCGCGGCCTCGTACACCTGGCGCAGCAGGGTGTCCGCGTCGAGCAGGCCCAGTTCCGCGGCGACCTGGTCCTGTTCCTGGAGGTCGAGCCGGTCGGTGGCGCGGCCGGTGGTGAGGTGGAGCGCGTCCCGTACGTCGAGGAGGCGGCGGCGGGCGTCGGCGAGGCCCTCGCGCGGGGCGTCGGCGAGCCAGGAGGCGGCGACGGCGCGCAGCGCGGTGGTGTCGCGCAGGCCGCCGTGCGCCTCCTTCAGGTCGGGTTCGAGCAGGTAGCGCAGTTCGCCGTGGCGTTCGGCGCGCGCGGCGCACAGCTCCCGGAGTTCGGGCAGGCGCGCGGGGGCCTGGTTGCGCCAGTCGGCGAGGACGGTGGTGCGCAGCGCCGTGGTGAGGCCGCGGTCGCCCGCGAGGTGGCGGGCGTCCAGGAGGCCGAGGTGGGCCTTGAGGTCGGCGTTCGCGGTGCGGCGGGCCTCGGCGGGGGTGCGTACGGAGTGGTCGAGGGCCAGGCCGAGGTCCCACACCGGGTACCAGAGGCGGTCGGCGAGGGCGGCGACGGCCGCGGGGTCGCGGCCGTCGTGCAGCAGGAGCAGATCGAGGTCGCTGCGCGGGGACAGTTCGCCGCGGCCGTAGCCGCCGACGGCGACGAGGGCCGCGCCCGTGCGGACCCCGGCGGCGGTGAACAGGGAGGTGAGCCAGTCGTCGGTGAGCCGGGCGAGGGCCGTGCGGCGCGGCGGCCCGGACCGTGTCTCCTCCTGGAGGAGGCGCAGCCGGGCCGCCGCGTAGCCGCCGGGGTGCGGGGGCCCGCCTGGTCCGGCAGTCGTGCCCTCTCCCTCGGATTTCCCCCTTCCGTCGGTTCCGGTCGTCCGGCCGGTCGCGCCGCTGGGGCCGCTGAGGCCGCTGAGGCCGCTGAGGCCGCTGAGGCCGCTGGGGTCGCTGGGTTCGCTGGGTTCGCTGGGTTCGCTGGGTTCGCTGCTGCTGCTCGTCACCGGTGACTCCTGTCTCGATCGCCCGCCGGTGCGGCCGGTCCGGAGTGTTCTGCGGAGCGGCCGCACCGGCGGGTCTGCCGAAGCCGTCAGAGCGCGTCGGGGCCGCGTTCGCCGGTGCGGACCCGCACGACGGTGTCGACGGGCAGGGACCAGACCTTCCCGTCGCCGATCTTGCCGGTACGGGCCGCCTTGACGACGGCTTCGATCAGCTGGTCGGCCTCGTCGTCCTCGGCGAGCACCTCGATCCGGATCTTGGGGACCAGGTCGACGGTGTACTCGGCGCCGCGGTAGACCTCGGTGTGCCCGCGCTGGCGGCCGTAGCCGCTGGCCTCGGTGACGGTGAGCCCGTGGACGCCGAAGGACTGGAGGGCTTCCTTGATCTCGTCGAGGCGGTGCGGTTTGACGACGGCGGTGATGAGCTTCATGCGTCCACCTTCTTGTTCGGGGTGCCCGGTCTGCCCTGCGCGGCGGCGGCCAGGGCGGTGACGGCGCCGGCCACACCGCCGCCCGCGCCGCTGAAGTCGTAGGCGGTCTCGGCGTGCTGGGCCTGGTCGATGCCGGAGATCTCCTCGTCCTCGGTGACGCGCATCCCGATCGTCCGGTCGATGAGGAAGGCGAGGACCGCGGAGGCGACCAGAGAATAGGCGAGGACGGCGAAGACTCCGGCGCACTGCTTCCAGAACTGGTCCAGACCGCCGCCGTAGAAGAGGCCCTTGACGTCGGACTGGCCGGTGCCGCTGGCGAAGAGGCCGACCAGGAGGGAGCCGATGATGCCGCCGACCATGTGGACGCCGACGACGTCGAGGGAGTCGTCGTAGCCGAAGCGGTACTTCAGTCCGACCGCCATGGCGCACAGGACACCGGCGATCGCGCCGACGGCGATGGCGCCGAGCGGGGAGACCGCGCCGCCGGAGGGGGTGATGGCGACGAGTCCGGCGACCGCGCCGGAGGCGGCGCCGAGGGTGGTGCAGGCGCCGTGGCGGATCTTCTCGTAGGCCAGCCAGGCGAGCATGGCGGCGGCGGTGGCGATCTGGGTGTTGACGAACATCAGCGGGCCGACGCCGTCGTCGTTGCCGAGCCAGGAGCCCGCGTTGAAGCCGAACCAGCCGAACCACAGCAGTCCCGCGCCCAGCATGACCAGGGGCAGGCTGTGCGGGCGCATCGGGTCCTTCTTGAAGCCGGTCCGCCTGCCGATGACGAGGATCACGCCGAGAGCGGCGGCGCCCGCGTTGATGTGGACGGCGGTGCCGCCGGCGAAGTCGATGACGCCGAGGTCGAAGGCCCAGCCGCCGCTGCCCCAGACCCAGTGGGCGACGGGGAAGTAGACGATCGTCGCCCACAGCACCACGAACAGCGACCAGGCGGTGAACTTCACCCGGTCGGCCAGGGCGCCGCTGATCAGGGCCGGGGTGATGACGGCGAACATCAGCTGGAAGACGGCGAAGACGAAGACCGGGACGGTGTATCCGGGCCACAGGTCCGTCTTGCCGATGCCGCTGAAGCCGACGAAGCCGGAGCTCCAGCCGATGAGGGAGCCCTTGTCGGTGCCGAAGGCGAGGGAGAAGCCGTAGAGCACCCACAGGAGGGTGACGATGCCGAGGCTGACGAAGCTCATCATCAGCATGTTCAGGGTGCTCTTGACGCGGACCATGCCTCCGTAGAAGAAGGCGAGGCCCGGGGTCATCAGCATGACCAGGGCGGAGCAGATCAGCATGAAGCCGGTGTTGGCGGACGACAGCCGGGGTGCGTCCGCCGCAAGCATGATGGCTGGTGCCATCGGCGTCTCCTCGTCGGTTGTACGGCCCCGTGCGGGCGAAGCCTGGAGCGGTCCCGGCAGCGAGTCCGGGGGTGAGGGGTGGGCCGGTTCTGCGCCATGAGATTCGCGCAGCGCGGTTTCGGCGGGTGCCCCTCGTTGTTTCGCCGGGGTGACGAAGGCGCCTGGAGTGTTACGCGTCGGTGAACCGCGGGCGGACGCCGGACCGGCCGCGGACGGCCTTCCGATGACCTGGCTTGGGGGAGCCGAGTCGGGCGGTTCGGGAGGGCCGGCCGCGGCCGGGGTTCCGGGGGCCTCCGGCGCGGTGCCGGGGTCGTCCGAGGTGGTGCGGGGGGGCCGAGTGGTGCGGGGGGACCGTCCGGGGGTGCGAGAGGGGTCCTGCGGGCCGGGCTCAGACCGCCTCGGCGGTCTCGGGCAGTTCGGCGGCGAGCTGCTCGGTCAGGTCGATGACCTCGCCGAGGTCGCCGAAGTCGCGTACGGCGTTGGCGACGGTCTTGCGGATACGGGTGTTGACGCGCTCGGAGCGGACCTTCTTGGCCACGTCCATCGCGTGCGCGGCGTAGCGGGTGCTCTGCTCCGGTTCGCGCTGGAGGAGGTGGACGGTGGCCATGCCGATCAGGTTGAGGGCGTAGGAGCGCTGGTGCTCGTCGTCCGCGGCGAACAACTGGACGGCCTTGTCCATGAGCGGTTCGGCCAGGGACGCGTAGGTGGGGCTGCGGCCGGCGACATAGGCGAGGTCGCGGAAGGAGTGGGAGTTCTCGCCGTACAGCTCGGCCTCGGAGAAGAAGCGGATCCAGTCGGGGTCGGGCTCGTCCCAGTCCTCGACGTCGGCGAAGGTGTCCTCGGCCATCCGCACCGCCCGCTTGCACTTGCCGGGCTGGCCCATGTTGGCGTAGGCGCGGGCCTCCATCGCATACAGCATGGACTGGGTGCGCGGCCCGGCGCAGTCCCGGCTGCCGTACTGGGCGAGGTGGATCAGCTCCAGGGCGTCGTCGGGGCGGCCCAGGTGGATCATCTGGCGGCTCATGCTGGACAGCACGTAGGAGCCGAGCGGTTTGTCGCCGGCCTCCTTGGCGGCGTGCAGGGCGAGCACGAAGTACTTCTGGGCGGTGGGCTGGAGCCCGACGTCGTAGCTCATCCAGCCGGCCAGCTCGGCCAGTTCGGCGGCGACCCGGAACAGCCGCCGGGCGGTGTCCTCCTGCTGGGGCTCCTGGAGGAGGTCCGTCACCTCGTGGAGCTGGCCGACGACGGCCTTGCGGCGCAGGCCGCCGCCGCACTGGGCGTCCCACTTGCGGAACATCACGGTGGTGCTCTCCAGCAGCTCCAGCTCGGGGCGGGAGAGGCGGCCGGGGCGGCGGGCGGCGGCGGCCTGCTCGGGCGGCGCGAGCGGGGCCGGGGGCGCGGGGACCAGCCAGCGCTGGAGCGGCTCGATGAGGGAGGGGCCCGCGCAGAGCGCCAGCGCGCTGCCGAGGAAGCCGCGCCGGGCCAGCATCAGGTCGCTGCGGGAGAACTCGCTGAGCAGGGCGACGGTCTGCGGGCCCGTCCAGGGCAGGTCGACGCCGGTGGCGGAGGGGGTCTGGCGGGCCGTGCGCAGGCCGAGGTCCTCGACGGGGACGACGCAGCCGAAGCGCTCGGAGAAGAGCTCGGACAGGATCCGCGGGATCGGTTCGCGCGGGTTCTCCCCGTCGAGCCAGCGGCGCACCCGCGAGGTGTCGGTGGAGATGTGGTTCGCCCCGAGCTGGCGGGCGCGGCGGTTGACCTGGCGGGCCAGTTCGCCCTTGGACCAGCCGCTGCGCACGAACCACGAGGCGAGCAGCTCGTTGGGGCGCTTGTCCGCGCCCGCCGAGTTCGTCCCGCCACCGCCGTTGCCGCTCACTGGAACGCCCCCAATCCTGAGACCACTTGCCGCCGGGTGCGCCAAGCCCTATCAGAATGCCGGTCGGCGTCGGCCGCCGTCCGGTGCTTGCCACCCTTCGAACGGAATACCGACTTGCCTCCGGCATACCCACGAGCGTGTGTACCCCCAGGACTCGCACACTCACAGTAATCCTACGATCACGGGCGCGGCCATGGGGATTCCAGAAACGCCACCATTCGCCACCCCTTCGAATGAACTCTCGGTGGCCGCGTCGCGATTCACTTGACACGGGACCACCGCGTGCGGGTGGAGCGATGCACCGCCAGGCGCATGCCGCCCCACGCACCACCTCCGTCACATCCGGGCGCCGCCCGGTCCGGGCGCGGCCGGGGAACCGGTGGGAACAGAACGTCACGTTCCGCATCCACTCGTAACCATCGAGGGGACGGGCCCGTTGGAGGGGGTATGGGGTTCACGATCGGCGGCATTCGCGAGATCCGCTCCGGCGCGCGGCGGCGCGGCCGGTCGTTCCGCTCGTCCGAGTGCACCGCGGTGGCCGAGTACACCGGGCTGTGGGGCTGGGACGTGGTGCGGGGCGCGCGGGCCGCGGGCGGCGCCTGCTCGTGCGGCCGGCTCGACTGCCCGGCCCCGGGCGCGCATCCCCTGGAGTTCGCGCCGCCGATCCCGGCCGGGGCGACCCTGGACGAGGTGAGCGCGGCGTGGGCCGAGCTGCCGGGCGCAGCGGTGATGCTGGCGGTCGGGCGCGCGTTCGACGCGATCGAGGTCGCCGAGCCCGTCGGGCGGCGGGCGCTGGCCCGGATGGAGCGCATGGGGCTGCCCCTCGGCCCGGTGACGGCGGCCCCGGACGGCCGGGTCCACTTCTTCGTGGCCCCCGGCGCCGCCGCCGAGCTGCCCGGCCTGCTCTACCGCATGGGCTGGGACGATCCCGCCGGCCTCGACCTGCGTGGCCTGGGTCCGGGTACGTACCTCACGGCCCCGCCCTCCGACCGCGCGGGCCTCGGTCCGGTCCGCTGGCTGCGCTCCCCCGCCCTGGACACGGCCGACCCGCCGGAGGCCCGGCTGCTGCTCGGCACGCTGGCGTACGTGGCGCACCGCTTCCGGGGGTAGCCCGGGGCGGGGCCGCGCTCGCCCGGAGGAGCGGGCGGGCGCGCTCGTACGATCGCGGCATGCCGATCACGGACGAGACAATCACGTACGAGTGGCGCGGTGAGTTCGAGGACGCCGCGCTCGAAGCGCTGCACGCGGAGGGGTTCGGGCATCCCGTCGGGCGGACCGGGTGGCGGGCGCGGCTGCTGCGGCACAGTCTCGGCTGGGTGTGCGCCCGGTCGGAGGGCCGGCTGATCGGTTTCGTCAATGTCGCCTGGGACGGCGGCGAGCACGCGTTCGTGCTGGACACGGTGGTGGCCCGGGAGCACCGGTCGCACGGGGTCGGGGCGGAGCTGGTGGCGACGGCGGCCCGGCGGGCGCGTGCCGCCGGGTGCGCGTGGCTGCATGTCGACTACGAGGCCCGGCTGCGCCCCTTCTACCTCGACGCCTGCGGCTTCCGGGAGACGGCGGCCGGTCTGCTGGCGCTGTGATCCGCGCCGGGCGGCCCCTCCGGTACGGCGGCGGCGCCCGTCCCCACCGGAGTCCGGGGGCGGGCGCCGCTGCCGGGCGCGGGGCGGTCGGCCGACCGCGGTCGCGTCGCCCGTCAGTCGCCGATCAGGGCGTCGACGAACGCCTCCGGCTCGAAGGGCGCCAGGTCGTCCGCGCCCTCACCGAGACCGATCAGCTTGACCGGGACGCCCAGCTCGCGCTGGACCGCGACCACGATGCCGCCCTTGGCGGTGCCGTCGAGCTTGGTGAGCACGATGCCGCTGATGTCGACGACCTCGGCGAAGACCCGGGCCTGGACCAGGCCGTTCTGGCCGGTCGTGGCGTCGAGCACGAGCAGCACCTCGTCCAGCGGGGCGTGCTTCTCGACGACCCGCTTGACCTTGCCCAGCTCGTCCATGAGGCCGGTCTTGGTGTGCAGGCGGCCGGCGGTGTCGATGAGCACCACGTCGGCGCCCAGCTCCTTGCCCTCCTTGACCGCGTCGAAGGCCACGGAGGCGGGGTCGCCGGCCTCCGGGCCGCGCACGGTGTGCGCGCCGACCCGCTCGCCCCAGGTCTGGAGCTGGTCCGCGGCGGCGGCGCGGAAGGTGTCGGCGGCGCCGAGCACCACGCTGCGGCCGTCGGCGACCAGGACGCGGGCGAGCTTGCCGGTGGTGGTGGTCTTGCCGGTGCCGTTGACGCCGACGACCATCACGATGCCGGGGCCGCCGGCGGGCGGCTCGGTCCGCACGGCGCGGTCCAGGTCGCGGCCGACCAGGGTGAGCAGCTCCTCGCGCAGCAGGGCGCGCAGCTCCTCGGGGGTGCGGGTGCCGAGCACGCGGACGCGCTCGCGCAGCCGCTCGACCAGCTCCTGGGTGGGCTGGACGCCGACGTCGGCGGTCAGCAGGGTGTCCTCGATCTCCTCCCAGGTGTCCTCGTCCAGGTGCTCGCGGGACAGCAGGGTGAGCAGGCCCTTGCCCAGGGCGTTCTGCGACCGGGAGAGGCGGGCGCGCAGCCGGACCAGACGGCCGGCGGTGGGCTCCGGGACCTCGATCTCGGGAGCCGGCAGCTCCTCGACGACGGGCGGCTCCTCCACGGCGGTGGGGGCCGAGCCGCCCGGAAGGTCCACCTCCTCGATGGTCCGCCGCGGCTCCTCGCGCGGCGTCTCGGCCTCCTCGCCGACGTGGGGTTCGGCCGGCGGGGCGGCGGTGATGTCGGGCGGGCCGGGCGGTGGCGGGGGCAGCGGTTTGCGGCGCCGGCTTCCGACGACGAGCCCGCCGAGCGCGCCGAGCACCACCACGGCGATGACTACAGCAAGGATGATGGTTTCCATAACGCGTCCAGTATCGGCCATGGGTCCCGGCCACAGGCCGTTTGTGGGTTCCCCCAAGAGACAAACGCCACCTAAAGACGCGAGTAGTATCAAAGTACGATGGTGGAGCGCGGGTCAACACGCGTAGAGTCCCGGACGTCGCCGCCTGCGGACGGCACCCGCCACTCCCCTCCCGAGCACGGAGTGCGCCCCTCCCCCCACACGCACACACAGACACTCCCCCACGAACGAGGCACGGACCTTCCCCATGAGCAAGACCGCCGAGGTCGAAGGCGCCCTGGAAACCCGCGGCATCGAACAGGTGCCCGATCACGAGCGCACCGGCAGGACCCGCGAGCTGTTCCCCACCTGGGTCGGCGCCAACATCAGCGTGCTGCTGCTCACGATGGGCGCGAGCCTCGTCGTGGCGTACCACCTCAATCTGTGGCAGGCGCTCGTCGTGGCCGTCGCCGCGCCCGTCGTCTCCTACGGTCTGGTCGGACTGATCGGCATCTCCGGCAAGCGCGGCGGAGCGCCCGGCATGGCGCTGTCCCGCGCGGTCTTCGGGCAGCGCGGCAACCTGCTGCCCGGTTCGCTGATCTGGGTCGCCCGCTGGGGCTGGGAGACGATCAACGCGGTGACCGGCGCCTACGCGATGCTCAGCATCCTGGACATCGTGTTCGGCCTGACGGCCGACAGCGTGCTGGACCTGGTGACGCTGCTGGCCTTCGTCGTCGCCACCTTCGCGATCTCCGGGCTCGGCATCGGCGCCGTGCAGAAGTGCAACAAGTACGCGACCTACCTCTTCGGCCTCTTCTCCGTGCTGGTGCTGGTCTATCTGATCGTGGACACCGACTGGTCGAAGGTGTTCGCGCACTCCGCGGGCTCCACGGCCGCGGTGATCACCGGCATCGGCATGATCGCGGCGGGCGGCGTCAGCTGGATCCCGACCGCGCCGGACTTCACCCGCTATCTGCCGCGCACCGCCTCCTCCAGGGCGATCGTCGGCACCTCGGTGGGCGGTGCCGGGATCGTCGTCCTGCCGATGGTGCTCATGGGCGCGGTGATGGCGGTCTCCACGCCCGACCTGGCCTCGGCCTCCGACCCGGTCTCCTTCCTCGGCGAGATCCTGCCGACCTGGATCGCGGTGCCGTATCTGCTGATCGCGCTGATCGGCATGCTGCTGATCAACTCGATGTCGATGTACTCGGCGGGCTTCACCGCGCAGACCCTCGGCTTCAAGGTGCCGCGGCACTGGGCGGTCTCGGTCAACGCCGTGATCTCGCTGGCCTTCGGCGGGGTGCTGATGCTGGTGGCGACGAGCTTCATGGGCTCCTTCATCGCCTTCCTGTCGCTGCTCGCGGTGGCCTTCTCCGCGTGGGTGGGCGTCTTCGGCGCGGACATGCTGCGGCGCACCGAGTACGACGGCGCGGCCATGGCCGACACCACGCGCACCAGCGCCTACTGGTACAGGGGCGGCTTCTCCCCCGCCGCTGTCGCCTCCTGGGCGATCGGCCTGGCCGCCGGCCTGATGTTCACCACCTCCGACTGGTTCACCGGCCCGCTGGCCCACAACAACGTCGTCGGCGAGTACGGCCTCGGCTGGGTCGCCACCATCGTGATCTCCGGTCTGCTGTACCTGGCCCTGCCCAAGCCGGCGGTGGTCCCGGCGGCCCAGGCCCCGGCCCCGGCGGGCGCGGAGTCCGCCGGCCGGCGGGAGCGGCAGTCCGCCTAGACCCTTCGGCCGTCAGCCGTCAGCCGTCAGCCAGGTCATGCCCCGCATCGGCTCGTCCCGTCCCCTTCACCGTCCGGAATCGGTGGAGGGGACGTTGTCTTCCCGTCGGCGTCTTCCCGTCGGCCCGGGGGCATCCCGGTGGGGTGGCGTGCACGCGGGGCGGCGGTGTGACGGTCACGGAAGCGTCGTGCGCGCTCCGTGCCCGGAGCCGGGCGCCGCACCCTCCGTACGTCCCGGCCCGTACGCCCCGACGCCCCGCCACCGGCGAAGGCACCGAGCCCCCCGGCCCAGGACGCGACACCGCCGCCCCGGTCCGGCGGAAAGCTGACCGGGGCGGCGGACGGTACGAGGAGACGGCAGCGGGGACTTGGCCCGTCTCCTCGGGATCGGGGGCCTGTCGGGCGGGGCGGCTCAGCCCATCTCCTCCAGGGACTTGCCCTTGGTCTCCTTGACGAACTTCAGCACGAACGGGATGGAGAGCGCGGCGAAGACCGTGTAGATCACGTACGTGCCGGAGAGGTTCCAGTCGGCCAGCGACGGGAAGCTCGCGGTGATGGCCCAGTTGGCGATCCACTGGGCGGAGGCGGCCACGCCCAGGGCGGCGGCGCGGATCCGGTTCGGGAACATCTCGCCGAGGAAGACCCACACGACCACGCCCCAGGACAGGGCGAAGAAGAGGACGAAGACGTGGGCGGCGACCAGGGCCACCCAGCCCTGGGTGGCGGGCAGCTTGCCGTCGACCAGGTGGTAGGAGAAGGCCCATGCCTCCAGGGCGAGTCCGACGACCATGCCGGCCGAGCCGATGAGCGCGAGCGGCTTGCGGCCGATGCGGTCGACGAAGATCATCGCGATCACGGTGCCGATGATGTTGATGATCGACGTGGTGAAGGAGTAGAAGAACGACTGCGTCGGGTCGACGCCGACCGACTGCCACAGCGTCGAGGAGTAGTAGAACGCGACGTTGATGCCGACGAACTGCTGGAAGACCGACAGGCCGATGCCGATCCAGACGATCGGCTTGAAGAAGAAACCGCCGCCGAGCAGGTCCTTGAAGGACGACTTCTCCTCGCGGTGCATGGCGTGCTCGATCTCGGCGATGCGCGCGTCGAAGTCCACGTCCTTGCCCTCGACCTCTTCGAGGATCTCCTTGGCGCGCTCGCGCTTGCCCACGGAGACCAGGAAGCGCGGGGACTCGGGGATGGCGAAGGAGAGCAGGCCGTACAGGACGGCCGGGATCACCCATCACACCGAGCATGACCTGCCATGCCTCCAGGCCCATCAGCTTGCCGCGCTGGTCGCCGCCGGCGGCGTTCAGCAGGCCCCAGTTGACCAGCTGCGAGATGGCGATGCCGACGACGATCGCGGCCTGCTGGAAGGAGCCGAGCCGGCCGCGGTAGGCGGGCGGGGCCACCTCGGCGATGTAGGCGGGGCCGATGACGGAGGCCATGCCGATGGCGAAGCCGCCGATGATGCGCCACAGGGCCAGGTCCCACAGGGCGAAGGGCAGGGCCGAGCCGACGGCGCTGACGGTGAAGAGCCCCGCGGCGATCTGCATGCAGCGGATACGGCCGATGCGGTCGGCGATCCGGCCCGCGGTGGCGGCGCCGATGGCGCAGCCGATCAGCGCGATGGCGATGACCTGGGCCAGCGCGGCGGAGCCGATGTCGTAGCGGCCCCCGGATGGCCTCGACGGCGCCGTTGATCACGGAGCTGTCGTAGCCGAACAGGAACCCGCCCATGGCGGCCGCCGCCGCGATGAAGATGACATGCCCGAGATGATCGGGGTGGGCCGTACCGGCTCCTGGCGTCGGCGCCTGCGCTGTGCTGGTCACGTGTACTCCTCGGGCACACCGGCAACGCTGCCGGGGTGGGGTCAGCCCCTCCAGGTCTTGAGACCTGGAGGCGAAAGCAACGTTGCAGAGACTATGCCTTCAACTCTCGAAGTCAATAGTCGGTCTGTTGTGAAATTGACCGGCCCGCCGGACGATCTGTGTTCAAGCTTTGAAATCAACTGGCGGGACATGCTCCGACTACCCCGAAGTCGCGGCGGCACGCGGCCGCCCGTCCGGGGCCGGACAGCCCGCCGGGGCCGGACAGCTCTAACGCAGCCGCTGGCTGATCACCTTGGAGACGCCGTCGCCCTGCATGGAGACGCCGTAGAGGGCGTCGGCCACCTCCATCGTGCGCTTCTGGTGCGTGATCACGATGAGCTGGGACGCCTCCTGGAGCTCCTGCATGATGCGGATGAGCCGCTGGAGGTTGGTGTCGTCGAGGGCCGCCTCGACCTCGTCCATCACATAGAAGGGGCTGGGCCGGGCCTTGAAGATGGACACCAGCAGCGCCACCGCCGTCAGCGACCGCTCGCCGCCGGAGAGCAGGGAGAGCCGCTTGACCTTCTTGCCCGGCGGGCGCGCCTCGACGTCCACGCCCGTGGTGAGCATGTTGTCCGGGTCGGTCAGCACGAGCCGGCCCTCGCCGCCCGGGAAGAGCCGCCCGAAGACGCCCTCGAACTCGCGTGCGGTGTCCCGGTACGCCTCGGTGAAGACCTGCTCGACCCGCTCGTCGACCTCCTTGACCACCTGGAGCAGGTCGGCGCGGGTCTTCTTCAGGTCCTCCAGCTGCTCGCTGAGGAACTTGTGCCGCTCCTCCAGCGCCGCGAACTCCTCCAGGGCCAGCGGATTGACCTTGCCGAGCTGCTGGTAGGCGCGCTCCGCCGCGCGCAGCCGCTTCTCCTGCTCGGCGCGGACGAAGGGGCGGGGCCGGTTGCGCGGGTGCGCGGGGTCCTCGGGCAGCTCCTCCCCCTCGGCGGGCGGCGAGGGCGGCACCGGCTGGTGCGGCCCGTACTCCGCCGCCAGGCCCGCCGGTTCCACGCCCAGCTCCTCCAGCGCCCTGGCCTCCAGCTGCTCGATGCGCAGCCGCTTCTCGGCGCCGAGCACCTCGCCGCGGTGGACCGAGTCGGTCAGCTTGTCGAGTTCGGCCTTCAGGTCGCGGCCGGCGGCGCGGGCGGCGGTCAGCTCCTGCTCCCGCAGGGCCTTGGCGGCCTCGGCCGCGCTCCGCTCCCGCTCCGCGCGGGTCAGCGAGACCTCGACGTGCGCCAGCAACTGGCGGGCACCGGCCGCGACGGCGGCGGCGACGGCCGCCTCGTGGCGCAGCCGGGCCTGCCGCCGCTCGGCACGCGCGCGTGCCTCGCGTTCGGCGCGGGCGGCCCGGTCCAGGGAGTCGGCCCGGCCGGACAGGGACTTGACGCGTTCCTCGTGCGTACGGACCTGGAGGCGGGCCTCCATCTCGGTCTGCCGGGCGTTGGCGCCGTCCGCGGCGAGGCGGTCGCGCGTGTAGGTGTCGGGTTCCTCCTCGACCGGCCCCTCCTCGGCCACGGCGAGCCGTTCGGCGAGTTCCTCCGCCTCCTGGCGGGCCCGGTCCAGGGCCTCCTGGGCGCGGGCGGCGGCGGCCGTGGACCGCTCGGCCTCCCCGGCGGCCCCGCGTGCCTGGCCGGCGAGCCGGCCGAGCCGCTGGGCGACGGCGGACTTCTCGCGGTCGGCGGCGCGGCGGCGTTCGCCCAGTTCCTCGACGAGCGCGGCGCACTCCTCGCGCCGCTCACCGGCCAGCCGCTCGGCCTCGGCCGACCCGGCGCAGCGCAGTTCGAGGTCGGCGAGGTCGGCCGCGGCCTCGTCCACGGACGCCTGGACTTCGAGCAGGCTGGGCGCCCCGGCCGAGCCTCCCTGCGCGAAGTGCGCCCCGAGCAGATCGCCCTCCGCGGTGACGGCGGTGAGGTGGGGGCGGGCGTGGACGAGGTCCTCGGCGTCCTCCAGGGTGCCGACCACGACGACGCCGCGCAGCAGTCTGCGGACGGCGGGCATGAGGTCGGCAGGGCCGCGCACGAGATCGGCGGCGCGGCGCTGCCCGGCGGGCAGGCCGTCCGTGCCGGGGCCGGGGGCGGTGCCGGGCTCCTCGGGTGCGCCGGTGAGCAGGAGGGCGGCGCGGCCCGCGTCCTGTTTGCGCAGCAGGCGCAGGGCTTCCGCGGCGGCGGCGGGGTTCGTGACCGCGAGGGCGTCGGCGGCGGCGCCGAGGGCCGCCGCGAGCGGGATCTCGTGGCCGGGGGTGATGGTGAGGAGTTCCGCGGCCGGGCCGAGCAGCCCGGTGAGCCGGTCGCGGGCGTCGAGCAGGGCGCCGGTGCCGTCCTTGCGGCGCAGGCCGAGCGCGAGGGCGTCGTGCCGGGCCCGGGTCGCGGCCCGTTCGCGTTCGGCGGCGGTGGCGACCTGGCGGGCGGCCGCGAGCGCGGCGTCGGCGTCGGCCAGCGCGGCCTTCGCGCTGTCGTGGCGGTCGGCGAGTTCGTGGTCCTCGGCGTCGAGGCCGTCGACCTCGGCCTTGAGCGCCTCGTACTCCTCCTGGGCGTGCACGGCGCGTTCCCGGGCCTCGTCGCGGGCGGTGGCCAGGCGGTCGATCTCGGCCTGGGCGGAGGCGGCGCGGGAGCGGGCGGCGTTCACCTGGCCGCTGAGCCGGGCCAGGCCCTCGCGGCGGTCGGCGATGGCGCGGGCGGCGTCCTTCAGGCGGCGTTCCTCGGCGGCGAGTTCGCGTTCGAGCTCGGAGCGGTGGGCGACGGTGTCGTCGAGGGCCCGTTCGGCGGCCTCCAGGGCCGCTTCCAGTTCGGCTTCCTGCTCGCGGACGCGGGCGGCCTCGCGCTCCAGGTCCTCGGGGTCGCGTCCGCGCCGTTCCTCGACGGGCGCGGAGGTCGCGCTCTTGACGCGGGCGTCGGCGAGGGAGACGGTGCCGCGGACGCGTTCGGCGAGCTGGGACAGCTCGTACCAGGTCTGCTGGGCGCGGGTCAGGCGCGGGGTGAGGCGGCGGACCTCGTCCTCCAGGAGCGCTTCGCGCTGGAGGGCCCGGCGGAGTTCGGCCTCGGCGTGCTCCTTGCGCTCCTTCAGCGCGGCCTCGTCGGCGACCTCGGCCCTCAGTGCCTCCTGGAGGCGTACGAGGTCGTCGGCGAGCAGGCGCAGGCGGGCGTCGCGCAGGTCGGCCTGGATGACGGCGGCGCGGCGGGCGACGGCCGCCTGGCGGCCCAGCGGTTTGAGCTGGCGGCGCAGTTCGTCGGTGAGGTCCTGGACGCGGGCGAGGTTGGCCTGCATCGCGTCCAGTTTCCGCAGCGCCTTCTCCTTGCGCTTGCGGTGCTTGAGGACGCCCGCCGCCTCCTCGATGAAGGCCCGGCGGCCCATCGGGTCGGCGTGCAGGACGGAGTCGAGCTGGCCCTGGCCGACGATGACGTGCATCTCGCGGCCGATGCCGGAGTCGGACAGCAGTTCCTGGATGTCCAGCAGCCGGCAGGTGTCGCCGTTGATCTGGTACTCGCTGCCGCCGTTGCGGAACATGATCCGCGTGATGGTGACCTCGGCGTACTCGATCGGCAGGGCGCCGTCGGAGTTGTCGATGGTCAGGGACACCTCGGCGCGGCCCAGCGGCGGGCGGCCGGTGGTGCCGGCGAAGATGACGTCCTCCATCTTGCCGCCGCGCAGCGACTTGGCGCCCTGCTCGCCCATCACCCAGCTGAGCGCGTCCACGACATTGGACTTGCCCGAGCCGTTCGGACCGACGACGCAGGTGATGCCCGGTTCGAACCGGAGCGTGGTCGCCGAGGCGAACGACTTGAAGCCTCGCAGGGTCAGGGCTTTGAGGTGCACGCCGTCGCACTCTACCCGCCGCCGCTATCTCACTTCGTGAACCCTCGCAACCGCGCGGTTTCGCCTCTGTACATCAAGGGCACACCAGACGTTGAAGAGCCTGAAAGGGTGTGTGGGGGCAACGAAAGCGGGGGCTCGGAGCGGGGGCTCGGGGGGAAGGGCGGGGCCGGAAAGAAAGAAGGGACGCCGAAGCGTCCCTTGCAACTTCTGACAACTGAGCGGTTGACACGGGCAGCCCAACCACTGTGTCGCGGTGTCGATGCAGTGATCAGGTGAGCGCAGGCTCCGCCTGGTGTGCGTCGACGCGCTCCATGATCCTGTCGTGAGAAGCGGCAGCCGCCAGCGCGTCGTTCTCCGCCTGGATCCTTACGAGCTCGGATTCCAGGTCCTGGACGCGCTGCTGGAGCCGTCGCATCTCGGCGAGGAGTCGAGGGTCGGAGCCGCCGACGTAACCGAGAAGCGCCTTTGCCATGATGGATGGTCCTCCACACTGAGTGACCGACCGAATCGGTGTGGGTCGTGAGGGATTCGCACCCTTGGTGCTTGGCACTGTTGAGTTTTCACTGCCGTTCTTCCATGCCAAACAGCTGAGGTGCGCGGGCTTTCAGCGTCTCACCAAAAAGTTTGACGGTCAACACGATCACACCCCGTATCGACGGGCGTCCCGGGGGCGCGCGACCGGGGATCGGTGGCGCTGCGGCTCCTGCGGGCCCCGGGGGGCATGGCCGTCATCCTGCCCTGCGCGGCAGGTCACGGCAAGCCTCTCTCGGCAGTCACCTGCCCTTTTCCGCGCGGGCAGATGCCGGTGGCAGTTTCGGGCCGGGCCGGGCGGCGGGCCCGGACGGACCGGCTCAGCGGATCGCGAAGCCGTCGTAGCCCCCGCGCGGTGTGTCCCAGATCTCGGTGACACCGTCGACGCGGCCGGGCGTGTCGCTGCCCTCCAGCCAGTCGAGGAGCTTCTGACAGGCGGTACGGGGCCCCTCGGCGACCACCTGCACCCGCCCGTCGGCGAGATTGAGAGCAAAACCACTCAGTCCGCCGATCTCCAGGGCCGCGGCCCGGGTGAACCAGCGGAACCCGACACCCTGGACATGGCCCCGCACCCAGGCGACCAGCCGTGCTTCCTCACTCATGCCTGCAACCTAGCCGGGCGCCATCCCCCCGGGCAGGCCGGGCCCCCGGACCCATGAGGTACCGTCCCGACCCGATGCATTTCATATGAAACTCACTCGATCGAGTGAGATGGGTTGACCGCGACGGCTCAGGGCGCGCGGCGGCCGCAGGGACGAGGAAGGCCAGCACCATGGGACGGCACCGACACTCGGACGCCGGCCGCTCCGCCACGCACCGCGCCACGCGGGACGGGGGTACGGCGGGGACCGGCAACGCGCCCGGCCCCGAGCGGCCTCCGGTCCCGGACCCGTACGCCGCCGTCGACGCCAGGGCCGAGCGGTACCTCTACGCGACGGACGACGACTACGCACGAGCCACGGGCACCGTGCCGCTCCCGCCCGGCCTTGACGGCACTGCCCCCGCCCCGGCTCCGGACCCGCGGCGCGGCCGCCGCCGTCGCGGGCGGCCCTGGGTCCCGGTGCGGGCCGGGCTGCTCGGGGTCACGGCGGCCCTCGCCCTGGGCACGGTCGCGGTCGCGGCGGGTGTGGTGCCGGGGCTGCACGAGTACCGGCTCGGCGGCGGCAGCACCTCCGGGGCGGACAGGGCGCCCTCGGCGGGAGCCCCGTCCAACGGCGCGAGCGAGCAGGGCGGCACCTGGGGCGGCGCCCTCCCCGGCACCCGCCCGGCGGCCCCCGGACCGGGCCCGGCCCCGAGCCGCGGCACCGACGGCCCGCCCCCGCCGTCCCCGTCCGCTGCCGCACCTTCCTCCCCCGCCACGCCTGCCGCGCCCGCTTCAGCTCCCGCTACCGCCCCCGTCTCCCCCTCCGTCTCGGCCCCGGACACGGCGGCCGCCCCTTCGCGGGCGACCCCGCCGCAGAGGGCCGCCGCACCGCCCGCCACCGCCCCGACGAGCGCCCCCGCCCCCGCCGGGACCACCACCGCTCCCGTCCCGCGCCCGAGCACCCCGCCGCGCGCGGCGGCTCCGGCGCCGCGTCCCACCGAGGTTCCGGTGAAGGTGTCCGCCGAGGCGGCGGCCGAGGCCGAGGTGGTGCGTCTGGTCAACCTGGAGCGGTCGAAGGCGGGATGCGGCGCGGTGGCCGCGAACAGCGCGCTGACCGCGCTGGCCGAGACGTACAGCAGGGCCATGGCCGGCCAGGGCTTCTTCGCCCACACCGACCCCGGCGGCGCGACCCCGTGGGACCGCGCGGCGAAGGCCGGGATCACCGGACTCGGCGCCGAGAACATAGCCCGCGGCCAGTCCGGCCCGGCGGCCGTCATGTCCGCCTGGATGAACAGCCCCGAGCACCGCGCCAACATCCTGAACTGCCGCTTCACCACCCTGGGCGTCGGCGCGCACTTCGGCGCGGGCGGCCCTTGGTGGACGCAGGACTTCGGCTACTGAGCGGTACCCCGCGCGCGAGGGGCGGCCGGGGCCGTCCGTGTTGGAAGGGCGGGGGCTCCGTCGGCGGAGAAGCGGGGCGGCGCGGCGGTGGCGGAGCGAGAGCCCGGTCTGGCGACGGTGCTCGAGGTGTTCGTCGTGCCGGCCGCGATACGGAGCGCGGTCTGACGCTGCTCGACGGCTCTTCGACGACGTACATGCTCCGCGACGACGTCCCCGGGCTGTCCGGGGAGTACGACCGGGCCGGACGCCCTCGCCGCGCGGATCCGGGTGGCCCAGACCTGCGAGGAACCCCCGATCCTCCACAGCGTCTCCCGGGGCTGGTTCGACCGGAGTCCGCTCGGTCCGTGATCCGTGATCCGTGGTGGTCCGCGGGCCGTGGCCGCGTGGGCCGGTCGCGTACGCTCGTGTCATGGGCATCACGCAGGAGCGCACCGCGGAGCAGGACCTGCCGTACGACGTGTTCGCCAAGGCGTGCCCCTCGCGCGGCACGCTGGAGCATGTGACGGGGCGGTGGGGGGCGCTCACCGTGGGGGCGCTGTCCGAGGGGTCGCTGCGGTTCAACGAGTTGCGCCGCCGGGTGGACGGTGTGAGCGAGAAGATGCTGTCGCAGACGCTGCACGCGCTGGAGCGGGACGGGCTGGTGCACCGGGAGGCGCAGCCGACGAGCCCGCCGCGCGTGGACTACGAGCTGACCCCGCTCGGCCGGGAGGTCGCGGGGCGGCTGCTCGCCCTCATCCACTGTGTGGAGGACCGGATGGACGAGGTGCTCGCGGCGCGCGCCGCCTACGACTCCCGCGGCGCCTGACCGTCCGGGATCAGGTGCGGCTCAGGCCCGGCTCCGGGGCGCGGGCTGGCACTTGGGGCAGTAGTAGCTGGAGCGGTTCATCCAGGGGCGCCGGCGCATCGGGGTGGCGCAGCGGCGGCAGGGCAGGCCCTCGCGCCCGTAGGCGTCCAGGGAGCGGTCGAAGTAGCCGGACTCGCCGTTGACGTTGACGTACAGGCTGTCGAAGCTGGTGCCGCCGACGGAGAGGGCCGCGTTCATCACGTCCCGGATGTGGGCGAGGAGTTCCGCTGTGCGGGGGCGGGTGAAGGCGGCGGTGGGGCGCTCGTAGTGGACGCGCGCCCGCCAGAGCGCCTCGTCGGCGTAGATGTTGCCGACTCCGCTGATCAGCGACTGGTCGAGCAGGGCGCGCTTGATGGTGGTGCGCTTGCGGCGCAGCGCCTGGTGGAACGCCTCGTCGTCGAACAGCGGGTCGAGGGGGTCGCGGGCGATGTGCGCGATGACGTCGGGCAGTCCGTCGCTCGTGTTGTCGTGCAGCGAGAGGCCGCCGAAGGTGCGCTGGTCCACGAAGCGCAGTTCGGTGCCGAGGGAGTCGGCGAACCGGACCCGGACGCGCAGGTGCTTCTCGTCGGGCGCCTCTTGCGGCTGTACGAGCAGTTGGCCGCTCATGCCGAGGTGGGCCAGGACGGACTGGTTGGTCTCCTCCAGCGGCAGCCACAGGTACTTGCCGCGCCGGCGGGGCACGGCGATGTGGTGGCCCCTGAGCCGGTGCGCGAAGTCGTCGGCGCCCGCGAGATGGCGGCGTACGGCGCGCGGGTGCAGCACCTCGACGTCGGCCGCGGTGCGGTGGGCGACCCAGCGCTCCAGTCCGCGGCGGACGACCTCGACCTCGGGCAACTCGGGCATCGGGACCCCCGTGCAGGACCGTGGGGACCGTACGGTCCGCTCCGGTGGACGGTCCGAGCGCCCGCCCCGCCGGGGAACCGGTGGGGCGGGCGCTCGGGTGCTGTGCTCTGTCAGGCGGAGGCGGAGGACGCGTCGGCGTCCTGTGCGGCGGCGGCCTCCTCGGCCGCCTTGGCGCGCTCGTCCGCCGCGGCCCGGATGGACCGCCAGGCGGACTCGGCGGCCTGCTGCTCCGCCTCCTTCTTGCTGCGGCCGGTGCCGGTGCCGTACGAGACGCCTCCGACGCGGGCGGCAGCAGTGAAGGTCTTCTCGTGGTCGGGGCCGGTCTCCGTGACCAGGTACTCGGGTACACCGAGCCCTTCGGTCGCGGTCAGCTCCTGGAGCGACGTCTTCCAGTCCAGGCCAGCGCCCAGATTGGAGGACTTCTCGATCAGCGGGTCGAACAGGCGGTGCACCAGTTCGGAGGCCGCTTCGAGGCCCTGGTCGAGATAGACCGCGCCGATCACCGCTTCGAGGGTGTCGGCGAGAATCGACGCCTTGTCCCGGCCGCCCGTGCCCTCTTCACCGCGGCCGAGCCGGATGAAGGAACCCAGGTCGAGCCCGCGGCCCACTTCCGCCAGCGCACGCGAGTTGACCACCGCGGCCCGCAACTTGGCCAGCTGGCCTTCGGGCAGGTCGGGGTGGGTGCGGTACAGCGTGTCCGTGACGACGAGACCGAGGACGGAGTCACCGAGGAACTCCAGCCGCTCGTTCGTCGGCAGGCCGCCGTTCTCGTACGCGTAGGAACGGTGGGTCAGCGCGCGCACCAGAAGGGCGGACTCGAGCCGGTAGCCGAGCCGCCCTTCCAGAAGCGTGTGGGACGAGGCGGTGTTGTCCGATGGGCCACTCCCGCCTGCGCGGGAAGCGTTCTTCTTAGCCGTGGACACGGTGCCTCTCACCAGCCGCTCAGACCTCGAGGACCTGGCGCTTGTTGTAGGTGCCGCAAGACGGGCACGCGATGTGCTGCTGCTTGGGCTCGTGGCAGCGCTCGCACGCAACCAGGGTGGGGACCGCAGCCTTCCACTGCGACCGGCGGTGGCGCGTGTTGCTGCGCGACATCTTCCGCTTCGGAACAGCCACGGCTACTTCTCCTGCTTCTCGTCGGCGCGTGCTGACTGAGGCGCGCCGCCGCTCATCTCGTCCTTCTCGCCGTCCGACGTGGTGCCGGCGAGTCCCTGCAAAGCCGCCCAACGGATGTCGACGGCGTCATGGTGGTGGTCCGGGTCGTCCGCGAGCCGCGCTCCGCACTGGGAGCACAGACCCGGGCAGTCTTCCTGGCACACCGGCTGCATCGGCAGTGCGAGCACCACCGCATCGCGCAGCAGAGGTTCGAGGTCGAAGAGTCCGTCCTCGAGAAGGAGCCTGTCCTCGTCGTCCTCGGCGTCGTCGCCCGGTTCCGCGATCACGCGGCCCCGGTCGTCGGCGTCAGGGTACGAGAACATCTCCTGGAAGTCCGCTTCGAGCTCCAGCCCGACCGGCTCCAGACACCTTACGCACTCCCCCTCGGCCTGTGCACGGGCGGTGCCTGTGACGAGCACACCTTCCATGACCGACTCGAGGCGGAGTTCGAGGGCGACCGGGGCGCCTTCCGGCACTCCGATCACTCCGTGGATACCGAGGTCCCGGGGGGCCGGGATCTCGCGGGTCTGGCGTTGCAGCGCACCAGGACGCCGCCCCAGCTCATGTGTGTCGAACACGAGAGGGTTGCGGTGGTCGAGGCGGGCGTTGTGAGCCATTCCTGCTTTCGGTTTCCGAACTCGGAGGGACGCCGCCCCGGTGGTGCTCCCGGGCAGCGCTGACCGCGCACTTACGCGCGACCGAAGAGCCAGGATACTGGACCTTTCGCTCACGGCCCAATCCGGCCTCCTGGCCGGTCCGCGGACCGGCCGCTCCCTCAGAGGCCGCGGCCCTGCTCGTACGCCCGCAGCTGCTCGGCGCTGATCATGCCGGTGTCGAAGAGGCTGGTCTCGTCGAGCGCGTAGCCCTGCTGCGCGTGGCCCTGCTGCGGCTGCTGGCCTTGGTGGGGCTGCTGGGTCTGGTGGGGCTCGTGCGGCTGCTGGGGCTGGTTCAGGTCGTAGCCGCCGGCCTGCTGCGCGTCGTAGCCCTGGTAGCCGTAGGGGTCGGCCTGCTGCTGGTAGCCGTACGGGTCCTGCTGGGCGGCGTAGGCCGGCTGGTAGCCGCCGTACGGGTCGGGCTGCGCGGTCTGCGGGTAGCCGTAGGCCGGCTGCGGCTCGTAGACCGGCTGCGGCGGCGCGGCCGGGGCCTCGGCGGGCGCGGCGGCGGGGGCGGCCGGGGCCGGGCTGGTCTCCGCGAGACCGGCCAGGTAGTCGGCGTCGCTGGAGTGCTGCACGGTGCCGGTGTCGTCGGCGAGCGCGCCGAGGTCGTCGGTGGCGATCCGGCCGTGCAGCTTCTGCCGGCCGCGGCCGACGGCCTCCAGCGTCTTGGCGAGCACGGCCTCGAAGGCGCCCAGCTTGAGGTCGACGTAGGCGTCGGCGTCCCGGCGCAGGGTCTCCGGGTCGTGGCTGCGCTCGGGGGCGTCCTCGTCCTCGTAGCCGTCCTCGGTCAGGCCGGGGCCGGTGCCGAGCAGCTTCTCCCGGCCGCGGCCGACCGAGCCTAGGGTCTTGGTGAGGACCACCTCGAAGTTGGCGAGCTTGGAGTCGACGTAGTCGTCGGCCTCGGCGCGCACCTCCTCGGCCTCCTGGCGGGCCTCGGTGAGGATCCGGTCGGCCTCGGCCTGGGAGCGGCGGGCCACCTCGGTGTCGGAGATCAGCGAGCCGCGCTCGGCGTGCGCGGACTCGATGATCCGCTCGGCCTCGCGCCGCGCCTCCTCGACCATCTGGTCCCGGTCGCCGATCAGCTCCTGGGCCTGCGCGAGCGAGCCGGGCAGGGCCTGGCGCACCTCTTCGAGCAGGGCGAGCAGGGCGGCGCGGTTGACCACGCAGGACGCCGACATGGGCATGGACCGGGCGCCGGAGACCGTGCTCACGATCTCGTCGAGCTTCTTCTGCACGTCCACGGTGTGCTCGCCACTCTCTACCGATGTGCGGGTAAGGACGGGACGACTGTACGACCACGCGGCGGCCGCCGGACACCGGGTGACGGGACGTCAGGCGCTCAGTCGCGCCGCAGCCGTGCGGTGAGCTGCTCCAAGACCACGTCGGGCACCAGGTGGGCGACGTCGCCGCCCCAGGCCGCGACCTCCTTGACCAGGGAGGACGACAGGAAGCTGTACGTCGGGTTGGTGGGCACGAAGAGGGTCTCGACGCCGGAGAGGCCGTTGTTCATCTGGGCCATCTGGAGTTCGTAGTCGAAGTCGCTGACCGCGCGCAGGCCCTTGACGATGGCCGGGATGTCGCGCTGCTTGCAGAAGTCGACGAGAAGGCCGTGGAAGGACTCGACGCGGACGTTGCCGTAGTCGGCGGTGACCTGGCGGATGAGGTCGATGCGCTCCTCGATCCCGAACAGGCCCTTCTTGGACTGGTTGATCATCACCGCCACGTAGACCTCGTCGTACAGGCGGGAGGCGCGGGCAATGATGTCGAGATGTCCGTTGGTGATCGGGTCGAACGACCCGGGACAGACGGCGCGGCGCACTTGAGATCCCTCGCTCTCCGGTCCGGTCATCGTGCGTCTTCGCACGTAGCGGCGGCGCGACCGTACCAAAACGTTCCCTCGCCGTAACGGCGGGCCCGGATCGCGTCGAAGCCGGGCGGCCAGCCGAACTCGCCGCCCCTGGTGCTGCGCTCCACGGTGACGAGCGCCCGCTCGGCGAGCCACCCCTGCGAACGGAGTGTGAGCAGGATCTCGCGAAGATCGTCGTCGGAGACGGCGTACGGCGGGTCGAGGAAGACCAGGTCGTACGGTCCGGCGGCGGGCGGTGCCTGGACGATCTGCTCCGCCCGGCCCGCGCGCACCTCGGCGCCGGGCAGGCCCAGGGACTTGGCGTTCTCCCGGACGGTGCGCACGGCGCGGGCGTCGGCCTCGACGAGGAGGGCGTGCCCGGCGCCCCGGGACAGCGCCTCCAGGCCGACGGCGCCCGAGCCGGCGTACAGGTCGAGGACCCGCTCGCCGTCGAGGGGGCCGCCCAGGAGGGACTGCCAGGTCGAGAAGAGGCCCTCGCGCGCGCGGTCCGAGGTGGGCCGGGTGCCCTGGCCCGGGGGTACGGCGAGACGGCGTCCACCGGCCCGGCCGGCGATCACGCGGGTCATGTCCTTGGGTCCTTGTCGGTGCTCGGCGGTGCGGGAGGGGCCCGGCGGTGCCGTGCCGGGTGCTGCTTGCTGCTTGCTGCTTGCTGCTTGCTGCTTGCTGCTTGCTGCCCGGTGGTACGGCTCGGACGCGGGCCGTACCCAGTCTGTCAGCCCTTCTCCAGGTACTGCTCCCGCTCGTCGTCCAGCAGGGCGTCCAGGGCCGTGCGCAGTCCGGGCAGCGACTCCAGGGCGGGGTCGGCGGCGACCAGGGCGGCGGCCTCCTCGCGGGCCTCGGCGATGATCTCCTCGTCCTCGATGACGGCGAGCACCCGCAGGCTGGTGCGGGCCCCGGACTGGGCCTGGCCGAGGACGTCGCCCTCGCGGCGCTGTTCGAGGTCGATGCGGGAGAGCTCGAAGCCGTCCAGGGTGGCGGCGACCGCGTTCAGCCGCTGGCGGGCGGGGCTCGCCTCGGGCATCTCGGTGACCAGCAGGCACAGGCCCGGGGCCGAGCCGCGGCCGACCCGGCCGCGCAGCTGGTGCAGCTGGGAGACGCCGAAGCGGTCGGCGTCGGTGATCACCATCACGGTGGCGTTGGGGACGTTGACCCCGACCTCGATGACGGTGGTGGCGACCAGGACGTCGGTATCGCCCGCGGCGAAGCGGCGCATCACCGCGTCCTTGTCGTCGGGCTGCATCCTGCCGTGCAGCACCTCCACCCGCAGCCCCTTCAGGGGGCCCTCGGCGAGCGTGGCGGCCACGTCCAGGACCGCGAGCGGCGGGCGCTTGTCGGCGCCCTCCGGGGTCTCCGCGCCCTCCGCGCCCTCCGCCGTCTTCCCGGCCTTCGCGGACTTCTTCCCGGACCCCTTCCTCGGGTCGTCCTCCTCGTCGCCGATGCGCGGGCAGACGACGTACGCCTGGTGGCCCTCAGCCGCTTCCTCGCGCACCCGCTCCCAGGCGCGCGCGAGGAAGTGCGGTTTGTCGGCGGCCGGGACGACATGGCTGGCGATGGGCGAGCGGCCGGCCGGGAGCTGGTCCAGGACGGAGGTCTCCAGATCGCCGAAGACCGTCATCGCCACCGTGCGCGGAATGGGGGTGGCGGTCATGACCAGCAGGTGCGGGGGCTGCTTGCCCTTGCCGCGCAGGGCGTCGCGCTGCTCGACGCCGAAGCGGTGCTGCTCGTCGACGACCACGAGTCCGAGGTCGTGGAAGCGCACCTTGTCCTCGATCAGCGCATGGGTGCCGATGACCACGCCTGCCTCGCCGGTGGCCAGGTCGAGCAGGGCCCGGCGGCGGGCGGCGGCGCCCATGGAGCCGGTGAGCAGCACCACCTTGGTGGCGTGCTCGGGTCCGCCGAGGGTGCCGCCCTCGGCCAGCTCGCCCATCATCTCGGTGATCGACCGGTGGTGCTGCTGGGCCAGCACCTCGGTGGGGGCGAGCAGGGCGGCCTGCCCGCCCGCGTCGACCACGGCGAGCATGGCGCGCAGCGCCACCATGGTCTTGCCGGAGCCCACCTCGCCCTGGAGCAGGCGGTGCATCGGGTGCTCGGTGGCCAGGTCGGCGAAGATCTCCCCGGAGACCTTGCGCTGGCCCTCGGTGAGGGTGAAGGGCAGCCGGTCGTCGAAGGCGTCGAGGATGCCGCCGGGGCGCGGGCGGCGGGCGACGGCGGGCAACTGGGCGTCGGCGTGGCGGCGGCGGGCCAGGGCGACCTGGAGGACGAACGCCTCGTCCCACTTCAGGCGGGCGCGGGCGTCGGCGATGTCCGCCTTGGTGTGCGGGCGGTGGATCTTGAGCAGGGCCTCGGGGAGGGTGACCAGGCCGCGGCCCGCGCGCAGGGTGTCGGGCAGCGGGTCGACGGCCTCCCGGGCGGTGGGCAGGACGGTCTGGACGGCCTTGCCGATCTTCCAGGACTCCAGCTTGGCGGTGGCCGGGTAGATCGGGATGAGGGCGCCCGCCCAGGACTCGACGGTCTCCTCGGGGTCGTCGGTGTCGCCGGTGAGCAGTTCGTAGGCGGGGTGGGCGAGCTGGAGCCGCCGGTTGAAGACGGAGACCTTGCCCGCGAACAGCGCGCGCGTGCCCGGCAGCAGCTCCTTGTGCGGCTTGTGCACGCCGTTGCCGAAGAAGACGAGCTGGAGGCGGCCGCTGCCGTCGGTGATCGTCACCTCCAGGCGCTGGCCCTTGCCGCGCGGCGCCCGGGAGGAGGCGAAGGAGTGCAGGCGGGCGTCGGCGACCTGGGCGACCACGGTGACGTGCTCGTCCATGGGCAGGTCGGCGAGGTGGGTGAGCTGGCCGCGCTCCTCGTATCTGCGGGGGTAGTGGTGGAGGAGGTCGCCGACGGTGTGCAGGCCGAGGTGCTCGGCCATCACCTTCGCGGTGGCGGGGCCGAGCACCGACTTGAGCGGTTGGCGCAGTGGTTCTGGCAGTGCGGGCACGGGATCCATTGCACACCACGGCACTGACAATCCGCGGACGCGGTGCGGACCGGCGGGTGGCCGGGCGCGCTGTTCCACGCCGGTGAGGCGGCCTGCTTCACGCCGGTGAGGCGGCCTACTCCACGCCGATGAGCAGCAGCGCGCCCTGCCGGCCGCCGCGCAGGACGACCGTGTCGACGGCGAGGTAGGACTCGCGGACGCGGGCCTCCAGGCCGTCGGCGACGGAGTCGGGCAGTTCCTCGCCGAGGACGAGGGTGACCAGTTCGCCGCCGCCCGCGAGCATCCGGTCCAGGACCGCGCGCGCGGTGTCCGCGACGTCCGGGCCGATCACGGCGACGTCGCCGTCGATGAGACCGAGAACGTCGCCGGCCTGGCAGATCCCGGCACTGGTCCAGGAGCGGTGCTCGGCGACCGTGACCTCGCCGTGGCGGGTGGCGCCGGCCGCCGACGTCATGGCGACGACGTCCTCGTCGAAGCGGCGCCCGGGTTCGTGCACCGCGAGGGCGGCGATGCCCTGGACCGCCGAGCGGGTGGGGATGAGGGCGACCCGGACGCCCTCGCCGCGGGCCTGCTCGGCCGCCGCGGCGGCGGTGTCGCGCAGTTCGGCGTCGTTGGGCAGCAGGACCACCTCGCGCGCGTGCGCCCGCCGCACGGCCTCCACCAGTTCGCCGCTGGCGGGCGGCTCACCGGGCCGGGCGAGGACCGTGGTGGCCCCGGCCTCGGTGCACAGCGCGGCCAGGCCCTCGCCGGGCACGACGGCCACCACGGCGCGCTGGGCGCGCTCACGCGGCGGACGTGCGGCGGCCCCGGTGTGCGCGTCTCCGGCGCCGAAGTGGGTGATGCGGATCCGGTGCGGCCGGCCGGCCTCGACGCCCGCCTCCACGGCGGCACCGGCGTCGTCCACGTGCACATGGACGTTCCACAGTCCGTCGCCGCCGACCACCACCAGGGAGTCCCCGAGCGCGTCGAGCCGCCGCCGCAGCCGGGCGACGGACGGGTCGTCGGCCTCCAGAAGGTAGATCACCTCGAAGGCGGGGCCCTGGCCCGGTGCGGCGGCGGGCGCGGAGGACGGCACCGGCGGGGTGTGCGCGCAGGCCGGGGGCGGGGCGGCGGGCGCGGGGACCGCAGGAGGTGCGGGCGTCGCGGGAGCCTCACGGTCCATCGCGTCCGCCACGTCTGACATGTCTGACATGTCTGCTGTATCTGATACGCCCGCCGTGTCCGGCCCGCCCTCGTCCGGCTCATCACGGCCGCACGCGCGCGCGTGCGGCCCGGCCGGACGGTCCCCGGCCCCCTGTGCCTGCCGCCGGGCACCCGCCGGACCCGTGCCCGCCTCCGTCCCCGTCCCCCGGCTCGGCGCGGCGGCGGGTGCCTGCCCGGTGAACGTCTCGACCAGGGCCGCCAGCACGGCCACCAGGCCGCGTCCGCCCGCGTCGACCACCCCGGCGCGTTCCAGGGCGGCGAGCTGGCCCGGGGTCGCCGCCAGGGCCGTACGCGCTCCCTCGTGGGCGGCCCGCGCGACCGCGCCGCAGTCGCCCTCGGTGCCGCAGGCCGCGTCGGCGGCGGCCGAGGCGACCGTCAGGACGGTGCCCTCGACGGGGTGTGCCACGGCCTGGCGGGCCGAGTCGGCGGCGCGGCGCAGGGCGCGGCGCAGTCCGTGGCCGTCGGCGCGCGCCTCCGCGCCGTCGGCGGCCAGCACCTCGGCCATGCCGCGCAGCAGCTGGGCGAGGATCGTCCCGGAGTTGCCGCGCGCCCCGATGAGCGCGCCGTGCGCCATCGCCCGCGCGGCCTCGGCCAGGGAGGGGCCGCCGGGGCCGGCGCCGCCCGCCTCGTGGCCCGCGAACACGGCTTCGACGGCGGCGGCGGCGGACTCCACGGTCAGGTAGAGGTTGGTGCCGGTGTCGCCGTCCGCCACGGGATAGACGTTGATCGCGTCGATCTCCTCGCGCGCCCGTCCCAGGGCACGCAGCGCCAGTCCGCACCAGGTGCGCACCGCCGGCGCGTCGAACGTCTGCGCCACCTGCGCCACCTGCGCCTCCTCAGAGCTGCCGGACCGGACGGCAGCGTAGACCCAGGGGCGGTGTGGACCGGAAGAGGGCCGGGCCGGGCCCCTGGGCAGCCATGGTAGTTTCGTTGTACGGGAGCAGGCGTTGTATGCTGCTCCGGTTGCCCGACCTGGTCGGGCTCTTCCCCCTGGCACCGCCACTCAGATTCAGCGCGCTCACCGAGCCTCCGGACCTGATCCCGGCATGCCGGGATCAACCGTAAGTGCATCTGAAGTCTTTGGAGTGACCCGTGGCTGCCAACTGCGACGTCTGCGGCAAGGGGCCGGGCTTCGGCAACAACATCTCGCACTCGCACCGCCGTACGTCCCGTCGCTGGAACCCGAACATCCAGCGTGTGCGTACCGTGGTCGGCGGGACGCCGAAGCGCGTGAACGCTTGCACCTCGTGCATCAAGGCCGGCAAGGTCTCGCGCTGACGCTCAGCTGAGCGCGCGGCCACTGCCGGTTCGCTGCACTGAGCCGGTCCACCTCTGGTGGGCCGGCTTTTTGCCGTACCCGTTCACCGGTGCCGCCCCCTCGCGCGCCCGCCACCTGCCAGAATCCGGGGAATGCGCTTCGGCATCCTGGGTCCGCTGGACATCCGCACCGACGACGGCACCCCCGTCGACCCCGGCGGCCCGCGCCCCCGGGCGCTGCTCACCCTGCTGCTCCTGGCGGCCGGGCGCACGGTCGGCACGGACCGGCTGACCGACGGGCTCTACGGCGCCGAGCCGCCCGCCGGGGCGGCCAACGCCCTCCAGTCGCAGATCTCGCGGCTGCGCAGGCGCCTGGGCCCGCACCCGCCCGTGGAGGCGACGGCGGCCGGTTACCGGATCGCCGCCGACCCCGACTCCGTCGACGCGCACCGCTTCGCGCGGCTGGCCGAGGAGGGCCGGGCGGCCCTCGCCGCGGGTGATCCCGCTCACGCCGCCGCCGTGCTGCGCGAGGCGCTGGACCTGTGGCGCGGCCCGGCCCTGCCCGATCTGCCGGACGCGCACGCCGAGACGGCCCGCCTCGAAGAACTGCGGGCGGCCGCCGCGCAGGACCGGATCGAGGCGGAACTCGCGCTCGGCGGCGGCTCCGCGCTCGTGCCCGAGCTGCGCGCGCTGCTGGCCCGGCACCCGCTGAGCGAACGGCTGCACGCCCTGCTGATGCGGGCCCTGCACGCGGCCGGGCGGCCCGCCGAGGCCCTCACCGTGTACGAGGAGGCCCGGCGCGCCCTCGCCGACGAGCTGGGCGCCGACCCGTCGCCGGAGCTGGCCGCGCTCCACCTGGAGCTGCTGCGGGGCCGGGAGCCGGGCTCCCGGCCGCCCGCGCTGCCCGCGCAGCTGACCCGGTTCGTCGGCCGGGACGCCGAACTGGCCGCCATCGCCGCGCACCTCGCCGACCCCGGATCCCGCCTGGTCACGCTCACCGGGCCCGGCGGGGCGGGCAAGACCCGGCTCGCCGTCGAGGCGGCCCGGACCCACGGCGGGGCCTGTCTGGTCGAGCTGGCGCCGCTGGCCGACGGCGCCCGGATCCCGTACGCCGTGCTGACGGCCCTCGGGATACGCGAGGGGTTCCGCGCCCCGGCCGCCGATGTCACCGACCGGCTGCTGAGCGCCCTGGAGGACCGGGAACTGCTGCTGGTCCTGGACAACTGCGAGCACCTGGTGGAGGACGCGGCCCGGATCGCCGGGCTGCTGCTGGGCCACTGCCCGGGTGTGCGGATCCTCGCCACCGGCCGGGAGGCGCTCGGCATCACCGGTGAGGTGCTGGTCACGGTGGCGGCGCTGCCGCCGGGACCGGCCGAGCGCCTGTTCCTGGACCGGGCGCGGGCCGTACGGCCGGGCTTCACCGGGCACGCGCGCGTGCCGGACGTCTGCCGCGCCCTGGACGGGCTGCCGCTGGCCATCGAGCTGGCGGCGGCGCGGCTGCGGACGCTGGAACCGGAGGAGCTGGCCGACCGCCTGGACGACCGGTTCGGGCTGCTCTCCCGCGGCGACCGCACCAAGGCACCGCGCCACCGCACGCTGCGGGCCGTCGTGGAGTGGAGCTGGGACCTGCTGGACGCCGGGGAACGGCAGCTGGCCGCGCGGCTCAGCGTGTTCTGCGGCGGCGCCACGGAGGAGGCCGTACGGGCGGTGTGCGCGGTGCCGCACCCGCAGGACCTGCTGGCCTCGCTGGTGGAGAAGTCGTTCCTCGACGTGTCCGGCGGGCGCTACCGGATGCTGGAGACGATCCGCGCGTTCGCCGCCGAGCACGCCGCGGCGGGCGGGGAGCACACCGGGCCGGCCGGGCTGCGGGACGCGCACGCCGCGTACTTCCTGGAGCTGGCCGAGCGGGCGGAGCCCTGTCTGCGCGGCGCCGGGCAGTTGCCCTGGCTGGAGCGGCTGGCGGCCGAGCACGCCGACCTGGACGCGGCGCTGCGGCATCTGACCGGCCGGGACCCGGCGGGCGCGCTGCGTCTGATGGCGCTGCTGTCGTGGTTCTGGCGGCTGCGCGGGCTGCACGGCGAGCAGGTGCCGGCGGCCCGCGCGCTGCTGGCCGCGGTGGGCGGGACGCCGCCGCCGGGCCTGACGGAGGAGTACGTCGTCTGCGCGCTGAACGCGCTCTCCGGTGACGGCGGCGACCCGGTGGCCGACGAGCGGCTGCACGCGCGCGTGGACGGCCTTCTGGACGGCTGCGCGGGTCCGCTCAGGCTGCCGTACCTGCTCGTCCTGTGGTCGGTGGTGGCCGGGCCCCGGCCGGCCGCCACCGAGCGGGCCCTGGCCCACGCGGGCGAGGACCCGTGGACGCGCGCCCTGCTGGACATGGGGCTCGCCTATCAGAAGCAGTTCGCGGGAGAGGCCGACGGGTCGCGGGAGCTGGTCTCCCGGGCGCTGAAGGGCTTCCGGGCGGCGGGCGACCGCTGGGGCATGGCCAACTGCCTGGACCTGCTGGGCCTGCACGCCCAACTGCGCGGGCAGGGCGCACACGCGCTGGAGCTGCTGGACGAGGGTCTCGTGCACGTACGGGAGCTGGCCGCGCCCGAGGAGACCTCCGATCTGCTGCGCAGCCGGGCCACCGTGCTGCTGGGTCTGGATCCGGGCCGCGCGGACGAGGCGGCGGCCGGGTTCGGGCAGGCGCTGGAACTGGCCCGCGGTGCCGGGGCCGCCGACAAGGTGGCGGGCGCGCGGCGCGGCCTGGGCGACGCGGCCCGGCTGTCCGGGGCCACGGCACGCGCGCGCGTGCACTACGAGCAGGCCCTCCAGGAGTGCGCCGCGACCTGGTTCAGCGTCGGCGAAGTCGTGCGGATCCTCATCGGGCTGGGGCGCACGGCCGCCGCCGAGGGACGGGAGGAGGAGGCCCGCGACTGGTTCCGGCAGGCCGCCTCCGCCGCCGCGGACGGTCCCGGCGTCCTCGAACTCGCCGAGGCCGCCGAGGCGCTGGCCCAGGTCGCGCCCTGCCCGGAGCGGGCCGCCGAACTGCTCGGCGCCGGGGCGGGGCTGCGGGGCGCCCGCCCCGAGGGGGACCCCGATGTCGTACGGACCGTGCGGGCGGTGCGGGAGCGGCTGACGCCCGAGGCGTACGCGGCGGCCTTCGAGCGGGGCCTGCGGCTGCGGGCGGCGGCGGTCAGCGGACGGTAGGCGGACGGTCAGCGCCGCCGCCGAGGCTGTGGCCATGACGAACCCGAAGAACGCTCCCGCCCTCGCCCACCTGCACGTGCTCGTCTCCGGTGCCGGTGTCGCCGGTCCGGCCCTCGCCCTGAACCTGCTGCGCCACGGCGCCCGGGTCACCGTCGTGGAGAAGGCGCCCGCCCTGCGCGGCGGCGGCTTCCCCGTGGACTTCCGCGGCCATGTGCACCGCCGGGTGCTCACCGAGATGGGCATCTGGGACGAGATCCACGCCCGCCAGACGCACATGGGCCGGCAGACCGTCGTCGACGCCGACGGCACCGCGCGCGTGGACCTGCCCGCCGAGATGATGAGCGGCGACGTGGAGATCTTCCGCGGCGAGCTGGCGCAGATCATGTACGAGCGCACCCGGGACCGCGCCGAGTACGTCTTCGGCGACTCGATCGCCGCGCTCACCGAGACCGCGGACGGTGTCGAGGCCGCCTTCGAGCAGGGCCCGCCGCGCCGCTTCGACCTGGTCGTCGGCGCGGACGGACTGCACTCGCACACCCGTCGGCTGGTGTTCGGCGACGAGTCGCGCCATCTGCGCTTCCACGACCACTACGTGGCCGGTTTCCCGGTCCCCAACGACCTGGGGCTGTGCCGCCGCGGCCTCGTCTACAGCGAGCCGGGCCGCGCGGTCGCCGTCGGCAACTACGACGGGGACCCGGAGCGCGCCGGTGCCCTGCTGGTCTTCCGGTCCGAGGAGCTGGAGTACGACCGGCGGGACGTGGCCGCGCAGAAGCGGATCCTGGCCGAGCGGTTCGCGGGCATGGGCTGGCGGACTCCGCAGGTGCTGGCGGCGCTCCAGGACACCGACGAGCTGTACTTCGACGCCATCGCCCAGATCCACGTGGACCGGCTGACCCGGGGGCGGGTGGCGCTGATCGGGGACGCCGGGTACGGCGCCACCATGGGCGGCATGGGGACGGGCGTGGCGGTGGTCGGCGCGTATGTGCTGGCCGGTGAACTGGCCCTGGCGGGCGGCGACCACCGGGTGGCGTTTCCCGCGTACGAGCGCCGGATCGAGGGCTTCGCCAAGGGCTGCCAGAAGACTTCCGCCAACGCGGGCCCGTTCTTCGCCCCGCCGACCGAGCGGCGCATCCGCAGCCGGGACCGGATGTACCGGCTGCTCGGCTCGCGGCTGCTGGCCGGCTTCTTCAAGCGGCTCTCGGAGAAGGCGGCCACCGCGATCGACCTGCCCGGCTACCCGGCGGCGTGAGGCTCCCGGAAGGTCCAGGCGTGGTCCACCGGGCCGATCCCGCCGCCGAGCGCGAACCCGGCGGCGATCGCCCCGGTGACATAGGTCTTGGCGGCCGTCACCGCCTCGGGCACGGACCGGCCGAGCGCCAGGTACGAGGCGATGGCGGAGGCGAGGGTGCAGCCGGTGCCGTGGGTGTGCCGGTTGTCGAGGCGCGGGGCGCGCAGCCAGTGCTCGGCGGAGCCGTCGGTGAGCAGGTCCACGGCGTCCCCGGCCAGGTGGCCGCCCTTGATCAGCACCCAGGCGGGGCCGTACTCCAGGACGGCGTGCGCGGCCTCGCGCAGACCGTCCTCGGACGTGACCTCGACGCCGGTCAGTTGGGCCACCTCGTCGAGGTTGGGGGTGGCGACGGTGGCGGTGGGCAGCAGCGCGGTGCGCACCGACTCCAGGGCGGAGGCGGCCAGCAGCGGGTCGCCGTGCTTGGAGACGCCCACCGGGTCGACGACCACCGGGGCAGCGGTCCCGGCGAGCAACGCGGCGACCGCCTCCACCAGTTCCGCCGAGGCCAGCATGCCGGTCTTGACGGCCTGGACGCCGATGTCGTCGACGACGCTGCGGTACTGGGCGCGGACCGCCTCCACGGGCAGTTCCCAGGCGCCCTGCACACCGAGCGAGTTCTGCGCGGTCACCGCGGTGAGCACGCTCATGCCGTGCACGCCGAGGGCGAGCATCGTCTTCAGGTCGGCCTGGATGCCGGCGCCGCCGCCGGAGTCGGACCCGGCGACGGTGAGGACGCGGGGCGGGGCGGGGCGCGGACCGGGCGCGGATGCGGTGCCGGGTGCGGGTGCGGGTGCGGAGCCGGGCGCGGGCGCGGGTGCGGTGCTCATGACTCGATGTCCCCGAAGTGGTCCCAGCCGCCCTTCCTGGTCCAGGGGGCGCCGTCGACCGTGACCTGGGGCAGGGCCGAGGGGTTGAGCACCTCGCCGATCACCTTCCAGCGGGCCGGCAGCTTCACGTCCGGGGGGAAGGTCGCCACGATCGCGTGGTCCTCTCCCCCGGTCAGCACCCACTGGAGCGGGTCGACACCGACGGCCTGCCCGATGTCGTTCATCTGCGAGGGGATGTCGATGGCGCCGGACCGGACGTCGATGCGGACCTTGCTGGCCTCCGCGATGTGCCCGAGGTCGGCGATGAGTCCGTCGCTGACGTCGCACATCGCGGTGGCGCCGAGCCCGGCCGCCGCGGGGCCCGCGTGGTAGGGCGGTTCGGGCCTGCGGTGGGCCTCGACGAAGGCGCGCGGGGAGCGGAAACCGCGGGAGAGCACGGCGAATCCGGCGGCGGACCAGCCCAGCCAGCCGGTGACGGCGACGCGGTCGCCGGGCTGGGCGCCGGCCCGGGTCACCGGTTCGTGGTTGCGCAGATCGCCGAGGGCCGTGATGGACACCATGATCGTGTCGCCGCGGACCACGTCGCCGCCGACCACGGAGGCGCCCGCGACCTGGCACTCGTCGCGCAGCCCGTCCATCATCTCGGTGGGCCAGGTGACCGGCAGTTCGGCGGGGACGACCAGGCCGAGCAGCAGGGCGGTCGGCACGGCGCCCATGGCGGCGATGTCGGCGAGGTTCTGGGCGGCCGCCTTGCGGCCCACGTCGTAGGCCGTGGACCAGTCCCGGCGGAAGTGCCGGCCCTCCAGGAGTATGTCGGTGCTCGCCACGACCCTGCGGTCGGGGGCGGCGACCACCGCGGCGTCGTCGCCGGGTCCGACCCGGACCGCCGGGGTGGTGGTGAGACGGGAGGTGAGCTCCCTGATGAGCCCGAACTCCCCGAGCTCACCAACAGTGCCCTTCATGGCCCTTACGCCCCTTCTGTCCCTGTGCGTTCCTGGTCGCGTCCCCGCTCGCGCGTCCGCGCGGGTCTCGCTACGGTCGAGGTGACCGTCAACCTCAGTCCTACCCGCACCCCGGCGCGCGGGCCACGTCGGTCCCGGGTCTCCCCGCGGCGTTCGGCGACGCGATACCGTGGCGTTCCTTTTCCCCACATGATCCTCGTGGTCGCCCTGGAGGTTCCGTGGTACAGGCGTACATCCTGATCCAGACCGAGGTCGGCAAGGCGTCGACCGTCGCCGAGACGATCGGCCGGCTGCCCGGTGTGATCCAGGCCGAGGACGTGACCGGTCCGTACGACGTCATCGTGCGCGCACAGGCCGACACCGTCGACGCCCTGGGCCGCATGGTGGTCGCCAAGGTGCAGCAAGTGGAGGGCATCACGCGCACCCTGACCTGCCCGGTCGTGCATCTGTAGCCCCCGTCTACCCTGGGCCGGTGAGTTCCTTCCGCCACCGGCACACCGGTCTGCCCGTCGTCCTCGCCGCGTTGATCGCCGCGGCGGGCTGTTCCTCAAGCGACGACAGTGCCACCGCTGCGGTTCCCAGCCCGGACCCGGCGGTCGCGAAGCTGTGCGGGGACCTGGACAGAGCACTGCCGCAGAAGGTGGACGGGCTGAGCCGCACGGACCCCCGGCCCGCGTCGGCGCTCACCGCGGGCTGGGGAAGCCCGGCGATCATACTGCGCTGCGGGGTGCCCCGGCCCGCCGCGATGAACGACCCCGACGCCGACGGCGCCGAGGTCGACGGGGTCGGCTGGCTCCTGGAGAAGCAGGCCGACGGCTCCTTCCGCTTCACCACCACGCTGCGCAGGGCGTACGTGGAGGTCAGCCTGCCCGCGAGCCGCACCGGCCACGGGGCGGCGCCCCTGGTGCACCTCGCCCCGGCCGTGAAGAAGGCGATCCCCGAAGGGATCGCCGACTAGCACCTGTCCTGGGTTCGGCCGCTTGCGGACGCTCCCGCCGCGCTCAGCGCAGGCCGGTGGAGCGGTCCAGGGCCGCCTGGATCAGGCGGTCCACCAGTTCCTCGTAGGAGACGCCGGTGGCCTGCCACATCTTCGGGTACATCGAGATCGGCGTGAAGCCGGGCATGGTGTTGATCTCGTTGATCACGAACTCGCCGTCCTCGCCGAGGAAGAAGTCCGCGCGGACCAGTCCCTCGCAGGAGGCCGCCTCGAACGCCTCGACCGCGAGCCGCCGCACCTCGGCGGTCTGCTCCTCGGTGAGCGGGGCCGGCACGACGCCGGGCGTGGAGTCGATGTACTTGGCCTCGAAGTCGTAGTACGCGTGCTCCTGCGGCGGCGGGATCTCGGCGGGCACGGAGGCGCGCGGGCCGTCCTCGAACTCCAGCACCCCGCACTCGATCTCCCGGCCGCGCACCGCGGCCTCCACGAGCACCTTCGGGTCGTGGCGCCGGGCCTCCTCGACGGCCTCGTCCAGGCCGGAGAGGTCGTCGACCTTGGTGATGCCGATGGAGGAACCGGCGCGGGCGGGCTTCACGAACAGCGGCCAGCCGTGCTCGCCCGCGAAGTCCACGATCTTCTTCCGGGCCGCCGGGGCGTCCCGCTCCCACTCGCGCGGCCGGATCACCACGTACGGGCCGACCTTGAGCCCGAACGAGGTGAACACCCGCTTCATGTACTCCTTGTCCTGGCCGACGGCCGAGGCGAGCACGCCCGAGCCGACATAGGGCACACCGGACAGCTCCAGCAGGCCCTGGAGGGTGCCGTCCTCGCCGTAGGGGCCGTGCAGCACCGGGAAGACGACGTCGACCTCGCCGAGCGCCTTGGGCACCGAACCGGGCTCGCTGTAGACGACTTCGCGGTTGCCGGGGTCGACCGGGAGCACCACACCGCCCTCGCCGGACTCGGCCAGGTCGTCGACGCTGGGCGTACGCCGCTCGGTGATCGCCATGCGGTCCGGGTCGTCCGCGGTCAGGGCCCAGCGGCCGTCGCGGGTGATGCCGATCGGCAGGACCTCGTACTTGCTCCGGTCGATGGCGCGCAGCACCGCACCGGCGGTGACCACGGAGATCCCGTGTTCGGAGCTGCGACCACCGCAGACGACGGCCACCCGCGGCTTGCGCGGCGGCTGCTCAGGGCTCTGGGGGAGGTTCTCGGTGCTCATATCGCGATGAGCGTACCCGCTGGCAGAGCCCCGGGGCAGCGTGGGAAACGCGGGTCGCTCAGCGTCGTTCCGGCTTCGCGCTGCGCGACATCAGCTCCTTGAGGGCGGTCAGCGGGGATTTGCCTTCGTGCACGATGCCGACGACGGTCTCGGTGAGCGGCATGTCGACGCCGTGCCGCCGGGCCAGATCGAGCACCGACCGGCACGACTTGACGCCCTCGGCGGTCTGCCGGGTGACCGCGACGGTCTCCTGGAGCGTCATGCCCTTGCCGAGGTTGGTGCCGAAGGTGTGGTTGCGCGACAGCGGCGAGGAGCAGGTGGCGACCAGGTCGCCGAGCCCGGCGAGACCGGAGAAGGTCAGCGGGTCGGCGCCCAGGGCCATGCCCAGGCGGGTGGTCTCGGCGAGGCCGCGCGTGATGAGCGAGCCCTTGGCGTTGTCGCCGAGCCCCATGCCGTCCGCGATGCCCACGGCCAGGCCGATCACGTTCTTGACGGCGCCGCCCAGTTCGCAGCCGATCACGTCGGTGTTGGTGTACGGCCGGAAGTAGGGCGTGTGGCAGGCGGCCTGGAGGCGCCGGGCGACGGCGTCGTCGGTGCAGGCCACCACGGCGGCGGCGGGCCTGCGGGCGGCGATCTCCCGGGCGAGGTTGGGGCCGGTGACCACGGCGATCCGGTCCGGGCCGACCTTGGTGACGTCCTCGACGACCTCGCTCATGCGCATCGCCGAGCCCAGTTCGATCCCCTTCATCAGGGAGACCAGGACGGTGTCCGGGGCGAGCAGCGGCAGCCACTCGGCGAGATTGGCGCGCAGGGTCTGGGAGGGGATGGCGAGCACGGTGAAGTCGGCGTCGCGGACGGCCTCGGCGGGGTCCGTGGTGGCCCGTACGGCGGCCGGGAGTTCGATGCCGGGCAGGTAGTCCGGATTGGTCCGGGTGGAGTTGACCGCCTCGGCCACCTCGGCGCGGCGGGCCCACAGGGTGACCTCGCAGCCGGCGTCGGCGAGGACCACGGCGAAGGCGGTCCCCCACGATCCGGTGCCGAGGACGGCCGCCCTGACCGGCCGGTCCGGCTTGCTCACGTGCCCTGCCCCTCTTCCTGCACCTGCCGGTGCGCCTCGCCGGACCGGCCGCCGCGCTCGTCCCGGCCGTTCCGGTCGCTCCGGTCGTTCTGGTCGCTCCGGCCGATCCGGTCGCTGCGTTCGCTCCGGGAGCGGGTCCGCTCCTGTGTCTGCCGCTGGGTCCTGCGGCGCTGCTCGATCCGCTCGCGGCGCGGGTCGTAGGGCACGGCGGGGGCCTTCTCGCCGCGGACCAGCTCCAGCTGGCGGGTGACGGCGGCCATGATGACCGCGGTCGCCTCCTTCAGCACCTCCGGGGTCATCTCCCGGTCGTAGAACTCCGAGAGGTCCACCGGCGGTCCGGCCAGCACGCGGTGCGTCTTGCGCGGCAGGATGTCCGGCTTCTTGGCGTAGGGCGGCAGGAGTTCGTTCACGCCCCACTGGGCCACGGGGATCACCGGGCACCTGGTCTGGAGGGCGACCCGGGCGGCGCCGGTCTTGCCGGTCATCGGCCAGCCGTCGGGGTCGCGGGTGAGGGTGCCCTCGGGGTAGAAGGCGACGCACTCGCCGCGCTCCACGGCGTCGATCGCGGCGCGGAAGGCGCTCAGCGCGTCCGTGCTCTCCCGGTACACGGGGATCTGCCCGGTACCGCGCATGGCGGCGCCGATGAATCCCTTCTTGAAAAGCCCGCTCTTGGCGAGGAATCGCGGGACGCGTCCGGTGTTGTACTGGAAGTGGGCGTAGGCGAAGGGGTCGACGTAGGAATTGTGGTTCACCGCCGTGATGAATCCACCCTCGGCCGGCATGTTCTCCATTCCGCGCCAGTCCCGCTTGATCAGAACCATCAGTGGCGGTTTGCAGATCACCGCTGCGAAGCGGTACCAGAAGCCGATTCTGCGGCGGGGCACACGAACACCTTCCTCTTGGTCCCTCTTGGGCTGACATGTGGGCCGGGGGGCCGCACAAGTGTCGCCCCAGGCCGCCGGTCTGTCGAGGGACACCGTACGCCCCGGCCTGCGCGGCACCCGAGGGGCCGGAGAGAATGTCCGCGACGAAGAGAGGGACGAACGCCCGTGCAGTGGACCCTGGTGATCCCCCTGAAACCCCTGGCGCGGGCCAAGAGCAGGCTCTCGGACACCGCTCACGACGGGGTGCGCCCGCAGCTGGCCCTCGCCTTCGCCCAGGACACCGTGGCGGCGGCGCTGGCCTGCGCCGAGGTCGCGGGTGTGGCGGTCGTCACGGACGACGCGCTGGCCGCGCGGGAGCTGGCCGCGCTGGGTGCGCGGATCGTCCCCGACACCCCGCGGGCCGGTCTGAACGCCGCGCTGGCGCACGGTGCGGCGGCCGTACGGGCGGCGGGCGGCGGGCCGGTGGCCGCCCTGAACGCGGATCTCCCGGCGCTGCGGCCGGCGGAACTCGCCCGGGTGCTGAGCGCCGCGGCCCGATTCCCGCGCGCATTCCTCGCGGACGCGGCCGGTATCGGCACCACACTGCTCGCCGTCGGGGCCGACCGGGAATTGCGTCCGGCTTTCGGCACCGGTTCGCGGCTGCGCCACCGGGAATCCGGTGCGGTGGAACTCGGGCCGGACGCGGTGGATTCCGTACGCCAGGACGTGGACACCGGCGACGACCTGCGCGCGGCCCTGGCCCTCGGCGTGGGCCCCCGGACGGCCCGTGCGGCGGCACGGCTGCTGATCCCCGGGCCGTGAGACCGCCGGGCGGGCGCCGGGACCGGGCAGTAGGCTGCTCCCCATGCAGGCCACCGCATACACGTACGACCCCGTGAGCCGCAGCGGGCAGGTGCTCCTGGACGACGGCACACCGGTGCCGTTCGGCGCCCCGGCCTTCGACGCGGGCGGGCTGCGGCTGCTGCGCCCGGGGCAGCGGGTGCGGATCGAGACCGAGGGCGAGGGCGACGCGCGCCGGATCACCCTCGTGACGCTTCAGACGTTCTGACCTCGCCGCACACGCGGACGGCACGCCGCGGGCCGGGCTCCCGTGGGAGCCCGGCCCGGCGCGTGAATACCCGTGGTGCCCGTGATGCCTGCGGTACCTGTGATGCCTGCGGCGCCTACTTGCTGCGGGCGGTCTTCTTCGCGGCGGTCTTGCGGGCGGTCGACTTCTTGGCCGGGGCCTTCTTCGCGGTCGCCTTCTTCGCCGGGGCCTTCTTGGCGGCGGTCTTCTTGGCGGTGCTCGCGGCCGTGGCCTTCTTGGCGGCCGCCGTGGTCTTCTTCGTCGCGGCGGTCGTCGTCTTCTTGGCCGCGGTCGTCTTCGCCGTCGTGGCCTTCTTCGCGGCGGCCTTCTTCGCCGCCGTGGTGGTCTTCTTCGCCGCGGCCTTCTTGCCGACCGCCTTGGCGATGGTGGCGGGCGGGCCGGACAGGCTGCCCTTGGGGGCCTTCTTCACCGCGATGTCGTTCTTCGGCAGCTTCTTGGAGCCGCTCACCAGGTCCTTGAAGCCCTGACCGGCCCGGAAGCGGGGCACGGAGGTCTTCTTGACCCGCACCCGCTCACCCGTCTGCGGGTTGCGGGCGTAGCGGGCCGGGCGGTCCACCTTCTCGAAGGACCCGAAGCCGGTGACCGAGACCCGGTCTCCCGCGACGACCGCGCGGACGATGGCGTCCAGTACCGCGTCGACGGCGTCGGCGGCCTGCTGCCGGCCACCCATCTTGTCGGCAATCGCTTCTACGAGCTGCGCCTTGTTCACGTCTTCCCCTTCGGAGACCTGGCCGGAACGAAAGTGTTCAAGCTTTTTCGCACGTTAGGCAGATATATACCGCAAATCAAACACGAAACGGGCTAATCACCCTTGTGCCGCAACGGACTCGGCGGTCTCGGGCTGTTCAGCCTTCCCCGCCGGGGATTCGGCCCGCGTCGAGATCGGCGGTGAACCGCTCCAGACGCCTTGCCGCACCGGCGAGATCGTGCTTGGCCGCGGCCGTAATGACCAGCAGCTTCCGGGTCAGCGCCATCCGTACGCCCTCCGGGACTTGCAGTGCGCGCACTCTTGCGTGCGCTTCCTTGAGTTGGACCGCGACCGCCGTATAGAGCTCGAGTTGGCCGTCGTTGTCCATGCACAGATTGTGCCATCTGGGGCGAGTTGTCGCCTGCGCAGGGGGCAACTGCCGCCTCCGGAGGGCCTTCTGGCGTGCCGGCCGGTCGGCTTTGTGACTGGCGAGTACCCCGGCAACAACCGTCCTAACCTGGGAAGTTGGCCTCACGCACGGCGGCCCGCCGGGCGGGAAGGATCCGGAAACAGCTGTACCCCCGATCGTGGCGATCGGGGGTACAGCGGCGTTTCGTGGTGGCCGAAACTCGACTTGTCAGGTCACACCTGGAGGGTCCGCGGCTTGAACGACGGACGCTTCGCCTCGTACGCGGCGATGTCGTCCTCGTTCTGGAGGGTGATCGAGATGTCGTCCAGGCCGTTCAGCAGCCGCCAGCGGGAGTTCTCGTCCAGCTCGAAGGAGGCGGTGATCCCCTCGGCGCGCACCTCGCGGGCCTGGAGGTCGACGGTGATCTCGGCGGTGGGGTCCTGCTCCGTGAGCTCCCACAGCGCGTCCACGGTCTGCTGCTCCAGGACCACGGTGAGCAGCCCGTTCTTCAGCGAGTTGCCCCGGAAGATGTCGGCGAAACGGGAGGAGATCACGGTCTTGAAGCCGTAGTTCTGGAGCGCCCAGACGGCGTGCTCGCGGGAGGAGCCGGTGCCGAAGTCCGGGCCGGCGACCAGGACCGTGGCGCCCTGCCGCTCGGGGCGGTTGAGCACGAACTCGGGGTCCTTGCGCCAGGCCTCGAAGAGCCCGTCCTCGAAGCCGTCCCGGGTCACCTTCTTGAGCCAGTGGGCGGGGATGATCTGGTCGGTGTCGACGTTGCCGCGGCGCAGCGGGACGGCCCGGCCGGTGTGCGTGGTGAATGCTTCCATGGCTGATCAGACTCCAGCGGGCGTGCGGACGTCGGCGTCGGACAGGTCGGCCGGGGAGGCCAGGTGGCCCAGGACCGCGGTGGCGGCGGCGACCTGCGGCGACACCAGATGGGTGCGGCCGCCCTTGCCCTGCCTGCCCTCGAAGTTGCGGTTGGAGGTGGAGGCGGAGCGCTCGCCGGGGGCCAGCTGGTCCGGGTTCATGCCCAGGCACATGGAGCAGCCCGCGTGCCGCCATTCGGCGCCGGCCTCCTTGAAGACCACGTCCAGACCCTCGGAGACGGCCTGGAGGCCCACCCGGGCCGAGCCCGGCACGACCAGCATCCGTACGCCCTCGGCGACTTTGCGGCCCCGGACGATGCCGGCGGCGGCGCGCAGGTCCTCGATGCGGCCGTTGGTGCAGGAACCTACGAAGACGGTGTCCACGGCGATGGAGCGCAGCGGCTGCCCGGCGTCCAACCCCATGTACTCCAGGGCCTTTTCGGCGGCCAGGCGCTCCGAGGCGTCTTCGTACGAGGCCGGGTCGGGGACGGCCGCCGAAAGCGGGGCGCCCTGGCCCGGGTTGGTGCCCCAGGTGACGAACGGCGACAGCTCGGCGGCGTCGATGACGACCTCGGCGTCGAACTCGGCGTCGTCGTCCGTGCGCAGCGTCTTCCAGTAGGCGACCGCCGCGTCCCAGTCCGCGCCCTCGGGGGCGTGCGGGCGGCCCTCCAGGTAGGCGAAGGTGGTCTCGTCGGGGGCGATCATGCCCGCGCGGGCGCCGGCCTCGATCGACATGTTGCAGATGGTCATGCGGGCCTCCATCGAGAGCTTCTCGATGGCGGAGCCGCGGTACTCCAGGATGTAGCCCTGGCCGCCGCCGGTGCCGATGCGGGCGATGATCGCCAGAATCAGGTCCTTGGCGGTGACGCCCTCGGGCAGTTCGCCCTCGACGGTGATCGCCATGGTTCTGGGGCGGGCCAGCGGCAGCGTCTGGGTGGCCAGCACGTGCTCCACCTGGGAGGTGCCGATGCCGAACGCGAGGGCGCCGAAGGCGCCGTGCGTGGAGGTGTGCGAGTCGCCGCAGACCACGGTGGTGCCGGGCTGGGTCAGGCCGAGCTGGGGGCCGACCACGTGCACGACGCCCTGCTCGACGTCGCCCAGCGGGTGCAGGCGGACGCCGAAGTCGGCGCAGTTCTTGCGCAGGGTCTCCAGCTGGGCGCGGGAGACCGGGTCCGCGATGGGCTTGTCGATGTCGAGGGTCGGGGTGTTGTGGTCCTCGGTGGCGATGGTCAGGTCGAGCCGGCGCACCCCGCGGCCGCTCTTGCGGAGGCCGTCGAAGGCCTGCGGGCTGGTCACCTCGTGCAGCAGGTGCAGATCGATGAAGAGGAGGTCGGGCTCGCCCTCGGCGCGCCGGACGACGTGGTCGTCCCAGACCTTCTCCGCCAGTGTCCTACCCATCGCTTTCCCTTCGGCCTGGCGCACGGCGCCGGCCCAACTAGAGATCCGAGGTGGCGGCCCCCGCTTTCCCCCTCAGGGCAGCCGCCGCCGGGCCCGCCGGTCCACGGGCCGCTGTGTCTTCCAGGGTGGCGTGTTCCACGGAAAATTGAACTTGCGTTTCACAGAGTGAGACGGGAGTATCGTTTCATGGACAACAGTAGCGGCGTCGGCGTCCTGGACAAGGCAGCCCTTGTCCTTGGCGCCCTGGAGTCCGGTCCGGCCACCCTCGCGGGTCTGGTCGCGGCGACCGGACTGGCACGACCCACGGCCCACCGGCTGGCCGTGGCCCTGGAGCACCACCGCATGGTGGCCCGTGACATGCAGGGCCGTTTCATTCTCGGCCCCCGCCTCGCGGAGCTGGCGGCGGCGGCCGGCGAGGACCGCCTCCTCGCCACCGCGGGCCCGGTCCTCACGCATCTGCGCGACGTCACGGGCGAGAGCGCGCAGCTCTACCGCCGCCAGGGCGACATGCGGATCTGCGTGGCGGCCGCCGAGCGGCTGTCCGGACTGCGGGACACGGTCCCGGTCGGTTCCACGCTGACCATGAAGGCGGGCTCGTCGGCCCAGGTCCTGATGGCCTGGGAGGAGCCGGAGCGGCTGCACCGCGGGCTCCAGGGCGCCCGCTTCACCGCGACCGCCCTCTCGGGTGTACGGCGCCGGGGCTGGGCCCAGTCCATCGGCGAGCGCGAGCCGGGCGTCGCCTCGGTCTCCGCGCCGGTGCGCGGCCCGTCCAACCGCGTGGTCGCCGCGGTCTCCGTCTCCGGTCCCATCGAGCGTCTGACGCGCCACCCGGGCCGGATGCACGCCCAGGCCGTCATCGACGCCGCCGGCCGCCTCTCCGAGGCGCTGCGCCGCACCGGCTGACACCTCCCGCTTTCCGGGTCCCTCGGGCAGGGCCGGCCTCAACGCCGCGGCAGGCCCTCCCCCGGACCCCGCACGACCCGCTCCCGGGCCCGCCCCCGCGGCCCCGGACGCCCCACCAGCCCCACCAGCCCACGGGCCGGTCGGCCCTTCGCCGACCGGCCCTCTCGCTGTCCTCGTCCGGCGCCCCCCGTCCGCGCCCGGCTCCCCTGCCCGGCCACCCCCGTCCCACCGGTCACGGCAGCCTCACCGGCCCCCTCCCGCACCAGCCCCCCTCGGGCCCGGCTCCGGCACCCCGCGACCCGCCCAAGAGCGTCCCGCGACCCGCCCGTGAGCGCCCCGCGACCGCCCCCAAGGGCCGCGCGAGCACCCTCCGGCGTCCTGCGAGCGCCCACGGGCACGCCTCAGACGGTCCGCAGGCGGTCGCCCGCGCGCTCGCCCCGGCGGCCGACCGGGATGACCCCGGTGGCCCGGCCCAGGCCGTACGCGGGCATGTTGATGTAGATCGCCTCGTGGGCGCCCGCCGGGACGACGAAGGTCTCGTGCCAGAAGCCGACCTTGCCGTTCCCCTCGCGCAGCCGGCGGTTGAAGGCGGCCCAGGCCGGGTGGTGGTTGCGGTCCGGCGCCGCGGCGTAGGCGAGGAGCTTCTCCTTGGACTCCCAGTACTGCACGAGGTAGATCTCGCGCGGCCCGCCCATCATGGTCTTGCTGCCGAGGAGCCCGGCCGCCCGGTCCTCCCGCAGCTCCTGGAGCATCGGCCGCATGGCACGGGCCACCGGCCACCAACTGCGCACCGCGGAGAAGTCGTTGATCCTCATCCCGATGAGGAAGACCACCACCTCGTCCTCGCCCTCGGCGGTCATGCGCCCTTCGATCGGCTTGTCGCTCATGAGCGGTTCCCCACTTCCTTCCACCGACCCACTGGATAGCAATGCTATCTATGATTGGATCGTGGCACTCTCCAATATGCAACACCAGCAGGGAAGGTCACGGCACGCATGCGACTGGCGGAGCTGAGCGCACGTAGCGGGGTCTCCCGGGCGACGATCAAGTACTACCTGCGCGAAGGACTGCTGCCGCCCGGCCGCCGGGTCACGGCCACCGAGGCGGAGTACGACGAGGAGCACCTGCGCAAGCTGCGGCTGGTCCGCGCCCTGATCCAGGTGGGGCGGATCCCGGTGAAGTCGGCCCGCGACGTCCTCGCCGTCCTGGCCGACGAGGACCTGGACCGCAACCAGCGCCTGGGCACCGCCGTGTGGGCGCTGCCGCACGGCCCGGCGCCCGACGAGGACGACCCGGCCACCGAGACGGCCCGGCGGACCGCCGGCGCGCTCATGGAGCGGATGGGCTGGGGCTACGCCGACGCGTCCGGCCAGACGCCCGCCGAGGCGCCGGCCGCCCCGGCGTACGCGATGCTGGTCACCGCCATCGCCACGCTCTCCCGCCTCGGCTACCCCTGCGACACCGACGACTTGGAGCCCTACGCCCGCTCGATGGATCGGATCGCCGTGGCGGACCTGGATCTGGTGGAGCGGTACGGGACGCCGGACGAGCAGGTGGAGGCCGCGGTGGCGCTGACCGTGCTGTACGAGCCGGTGGTGCTGAGCCTGCGGCGGCTGGCGGAGAACGAGGAGTCGCGCCGCCGGTTCGACGGCAAGTGAGCCGGGACGGCGCGGACACGACGAAGGGCCCTCCCGAGGGAGGGCCCTTGCCGATCTTGTACCCCCGACCGGATTCGAACCGGCGCTACCGCCTTGAGAGGGCGGCGTGCTAGGCCGCTACACAACGGGGGCCTGGACACTGCAAGCGTTTCATACTGAGCCGCCGCAGGTCCGAGCTGGTCTACCTGGACTCGAACCAAGACTAACTGAACCAGAATCAGTCGTGCTGCCAATTACACCATAGACCAATGATGGTTTAGACCAGTCAGTACCCCCGACCGGATTCGAACCGGCGCTACCGCCTTGAGAGGGCGGCGTGCTAGGCCGCTACACAACGGGGGCCCTAGCGATCCTGCATCGAAGTCGGTGGGAGCTACCCTGGCCGTCCTCGCGGGAAGGATCTGTACCCCCGACCGGATTCGAACCGGCGCTACTGCCTTGAGAGGGCAGCGTGCTAGGCCGCTACACAACGGGGGCTCGCGGATGAGATCCGCGGGTGCAGATTGAAGCATCTGCGAGCTGGCCTACCTGGACTCGAACCAAGACTAACTGAACCAGAATCAGTCGTGCTGCCAATTACACCATAGGCCACTGGAACGCAAGCCCCGATGGGGTTCTTGTTCTAGTAGTGCGCCTCGGGCTTCCGGCCTTCCGGCCCGCTCCCCGCGGCGCAGGAAGAACATTACCTGAAGGTGGACGGGGCTCCAAAACGGGTATCCGCGCCGAGCACCGCGGGGAGTTCGGACAGGGAGGCGATCCGGTGCGCGCCCGGCTGCGCCGGGGCGCCGCCGGGCGCGCCGACGCGGTCGATCCACACGGCCGGCAGCCCGGCGTCGACGGCGCCCCGCGCGTCGATCTCCGGGTGGTCGCCGACGTAGACGACCTGGTGCGGCGGGAGGTCCAGCGCCTCGCAGGCCGCGTGGAAGGCGCCGGCGGCCGGTTTGGACAGCCCCAGCTCGGCCGCGCACAGCACCGCCTCGAAGCGGTCGCGCACCCCGAGGACCCGCAGCTTGCGCTCCTGCACGTGCAGACTGGAGTTGGAGAGCACCGCGTGCCGGTGGCTGGCGGCGAGGGCGTCCAGGGCGGGCAGCACGTCCGGGAAGAGGGCCCAGGCGCCCTCGTAGTGCCCCAGGTAGCGCGCGAACCACGCCTCGGCCTCGGGGTCGGTCAGCTCCGGGCGGTCCAGGAAGACCCGCACCCGGTCCCGGCGCTGCCCCTCGAAGGTCGTCTCCCCCGCCGCGAAGCGCGCCCACTGCGCGTCGGTGATCCGCCGCCAGTGCGCCAGCGCCGCGTCCACGGTGCCGTACCCGTCCATCAGCCGTTCGGCGACCAGGTGCGCCCGCATCCCGGCCCGGTCGGCCGAGGTGTAGTCGAAGAGGGTGTCGTCGACGTCCCACAGGACCGCTCTGATCGCCATGGGACCGACGGTACCGCCGCCGGGCAGCACGCGGGAGGGCAGCACGAAGGGGCGGCACCCGGTCGCTCCGGGTGCCGCCCCTCACACGGGTCTACCGGGCGGCCAGCCGGGCCAGCGCCGCGTCGACGCGGGCCAGCGTCTTCTCCTTGCCCAGGACCTCGAGGGACTCGAAGAGGGGCAGGCCGACCGTGCGGCCGGTCACGGCGACGCGGACGGGCGCCTGGGCCTTGCCGAGCTTGAGGCCGTGCGCCTCGCCGGCGGCCAGGACGGCCTCCTTGAGGGACTCCGCGGAGGACCAGTCGGCCGCGTCCAGCTTCTCGCGGGCCGTGCGCAGCAGGGCGTCCGAGCCCTCCTTCATGGCCTTGGCCCAGCTCGCCTCGTCCAGGACCGGCTCCGGCAGGAAGAGGAAGTCGACGTTGTCGGTGATCTCGGAGAGGACCTTCAGCCGGGTCTGCGCGTGCGGCGCGATCGCCTGCCACTTGTCCTCGTCGAAGTCCTCGGGCGCCCAGGGGGCGACCGGGGCCTTCAGCCAGGGGGCGCAGCGCTCGGTGAAGTCCTTCACGTCGAGCAGGCGGATGTGGTCGGCGTTGATCGCCTCGCACTTCTTGAGGTCGAAGCGCGCCGGGTTGGGGTTGACGTCCTTGACGTCGAAGGCGGCGACCATCTCCTCGATGCCGAAGATGTCCTGGTCGGCGGAGAGCGACCAGCCCAGCAGGGAGAGGTAGTTGAGCAGGCCCTCGGGCAGGAAGCCGCGCTCGCGGTAGAGGTTCAGCGAGGACTGCGGGTCGCGCTTGGAGAGCTTCTTGTTGCCCTCGCCCATGACGTAGGGCAGGTGGCCGAACTCGGGGGTGGTCTTCGCGATGCCCAGCTCGGTGAGCGCCTTGTACAGGGCGATCTGGCGCGGGGTGGAGGAGAGCAGGTCCTCGCCGCGCAGGACGTGGGTGATCTCCATCAGGGCGTCGTCGACCGGGTTGACGAGCGTGTAGAGCGGGGCGCCGTTGGCGCGGACGATGCCGTAGTCCGGGACGTTCTCCGGCAGGTAGGTGATCTCGCCGCGGACCAGGTCGTCGAAGGTGATCGGCTCGTCGGGCATGCGGAAGCGGACGATCGGGGCGCGGCCCTCGGCCTCGTACGCCCGGACCTGCTCGGCGCTCAGGTCGCGGCAGTGGCCGTCGTAGCCGGAGGGCTTGCCGGCGGCGCGGGCGGCCTCGCGGCGGCTGTCCAGCTCCTCCTGGGAGCAGTAGCAGCGGTAGGCGTGGCCGGCGTCCAGGAGCCTGGCGGCGACGTCGGCGTAGATGTCCATGCGCTGCGACTGGCGGTAGGGCGCGTGCGGGCCGCCGACCTCGGGGCCCTCGTCCCAGTCGAAGCCCAGCCAGCGCATCGCGTCGAGCAGCTGCTCGTAGGACTCCTCGGAGTCGCGGGCCGCGTCGGTGTCCTCGATGCGGAAGACCAGGGTGCCCTGGTGGTGCCGGGCGAACGCCCAGTTGAACAGGGCGGTGCGGACCAGGCCCACGTGGGGGTTACCGGTGGGCGAGGGGCAGAAACGGACGCGGACGGGGGAGCCTGATGCGCTAGCCACGCTGGACAACCTTGTTGGTGAGAGTGCCGATGCCTTCGATGGTGACGGCGACGTCGTCGCCGACGCTGAGGGGGCCGACCCCCGCGGGGGTGCCCGTGAGGATCACGTCGCCGGGGAGCAGCGTCATGGCCTCGGAGATGTTGACGATCAGATCCGCGATGGGGTGGATCATCTCGCTGGTGCGGCCGAGCTGGCGCTGTTCGCCGTTGACCGTGAGCTGGACGGTCAGGTCGCCCGCCCGCTCCAGGTCGATGCCGGTCTCCACCCAGGGGCCCAGCGGGCATGAGCCGTCGAAGCCCTTGGCGCGCGCCCACTGCTTCTCGCGGCGCTGGACGTCGCGGGCGGTGATGTCGTTGGCGCAGGTGTAGCCGAAGATCACGTCCTTGACGCGCTCGCGCGGCACCTCGCGGCACATGCGGCCGATGACGACGGCGAGCTCCGCCTCGTGGTGCAGTTCCTGCGTGAAGGAGGGGTACGGGACCGGGTCGCCGGGGCCGGTCACGGAGGTGGACGGCTTGAAGAAGGCGAACGGCGCCTCGGGCACCTCGTTGCCGAGTTCGCCGGCGTGCTCGGCGTAGTTGCGGCCGAAGGCGACGACCTTGCTGGGCAGCACCGGGGGCAGCAGCCGCACCTTGCTCAGCGGCACCTTGGTGCCGGAGAGCTCGAAGTCCGCGAACGGGATGCCCTTGATGATGTCGAGGACGAGCTGGTCCGGCTGGTCGCCCTCGACCGCGCCGAAGGCGACGTTCCCGTCGATGGAGAACCTGGCGATGCGCACGGGTTGCTTGGCCCCTTGACTGAGCTGGCGGGAGTCTGACGCTCCAGGCTAACGCGGCCACCGGCCCGCGCCTCGCGCACCGGTGGCGCGGGTACGCCGAAGGGGCACCCCCTTCGGCGTGGGGTGCCCCTTCGGCGTACGGCCGTGCGAGCGGGTGCGGGCGGTGCCCGCCGGGTCTACTCCGCGACCGCGGCCGCCACCGGCATCTCCATGAGGACGGTGCGCCGCGGGTTGGCGGTCTGCGCGGGGAGGGTCACGGGGTGCTCCGGCGCCTCCGGCGTCTCCAGCGCTTCGGCGTCCTCCAGGTGCGCCAGCGTGGTGCGTCGGGGGTTGGCTATGTTGCGGAACATCATCGTCGTCTTCACGGTGGTAGCAGACCTTGTCGTGGACAGGCGCCTGGAGGGCCTCAGGACCCCCGCGCGGGCGCGGGTGGGCAGTTGCACGCCTTATGTAAAGCGTCAGGCTAAACGCGCGATTCCCGGCCGAGGACGGGAAGAGACCGTGATCTCCATGTGAGTTTGCTCACGGCGTGATCCACAATCCGGACAATTACCGACCGGATCTTGCTCCGCCGAATCGGACATAAGGCCACTGAAGCCACCATTCCGCTCCCGATCATGGCGACTGGGACACCTGTGGCGACCCAGCGGCTCGTAGAGATATGCCCGGTATGCGGGGTACCGCTTTCCACATCTCGTAACTCGGTCCTCACGCGCTGTCACAGAGGTCACGGGCTGGCCCACATGCCTTGTTGGAGATCCTGCACTGTGCTGGAATGCCACGGACCGCCGCGGGATCGAGCCGGCGCGCAGGGGGCGCAACGCAGCGCCGAGTGGGCGGCGAGAAGGGGGAACCAGCGCCGGTCACTCACGACCACCGGGGAGCGTTTTCAGGGCGCTTCCCACGACGCCGACACCGCCTTCCCGCTCGCGTGGGAGGGCGCCTGGTCCAGAGGTTGCGACGCTAGTGCAGGGACGTTTCAAGAGGGATGGCAGCGCTTCGGCGGAGCCGGAGCCGCAGGGCGGGACTGGCCCCAAGGCCGTCGGTTCCACGCCCCCGCACGCCCAGAACCAGGGCCCGGCCCCGTCCGGTGACAGCTCCGCGCGCCCCGGCGCGGGTGCCTCCCCGACCGCGCCGCACCCCGGCGGCCCCGCCCCGGCCGGCAAGTCCGCGAAGTCTGGGAAGTCCGGGAAGTCCGGGAAGAGCGACAGGTCCGCCAAGACCCCGGCCCCCGTCGGGCCCGGCTCGCGCGTGGCCCTGCGCAACTGGCGCATCTCCACCCGCCTGGTGTCGCTGCTGGCCCTCCCCGTGATCGCGGCGACCACCCTCGGCGCACTGCGCATCGACCAGAACCTGGACGACATCCAGCAGCTCGACAACATGAAGCTGCTGACGGACATGACCAAGCAGGCCACCGAACTGGCCGCCGCGCTCCAGGAGGAGCGCGACCAGTCCGCCGGTCCGCTGTCGCACCCCTCCAGCGCCAGCGCCATCACCGTCAAGGGCTTCCGGGACAAGACCGACCGGGCCACCGAGGTCTTCCTGGCCGCCTCCGAGGAGATCGACAGCGCCAGCAAGGGCGGCAACCTCCAGGGCGTGCGCGAGACCCTGGTCGGCCTCGCCAGCGAGCTGAACCACCTCGGTTCCATCCGCAAGACGGCCTACGCGCACGACCGGAACTCGACCCAGACCGTCGAGGCCTACCACCGGCTCATCACCGAGCTGCTCAGCCTCTCCCAGGACATGGCCGAGGCGACCAGCAACCCGGAGATGATCCAGCGCACCCGCGCGCTGTCCGCGTTCTCCTCCGCCAAGGAGTACGCCTCCGTCCAGCGCGCCGTCATCGCCGCCGCGCTGCCCGCGAACAACACCTCCGCGGGCAACCTCGCCGAGAACGACCGGCTGTACGCCCAGTCGGCGCTGGACAGCCAGACCTCCGAGATCAACAGCTTCCGCAACATCTACGGCGACGGCGCGGAAGAGCTGATCAAGCCCATGGAGGAGGGCAACCCGACGATCCAGTCGGCGGACACCTACGCCAAGCGCGCCCTGGACAGCTCCACCGGTCTGGCCCAGCAGAGCAAGCGCTCCTACCGCGACTGGGTGGACGACAGCTCGACGAAGATCGAGCAGATGAAGAAGATCGAGCACACGCTGCTGGAGGAGATGGAGCAGAAGGCCCGCTCGCTGCGCAGTGCCACCGAGCGCGACGCCATCATCTCCGGTGCGCTGATCCTGCTCGTCCTCGGTGTGTCGCTGGTCGGCGCCTTCGTCGTGGCCCGCTCCATGATCCGCTCGCTGCGCCGGCTCCAGGAGACCGCGACCAAGGTCGCCCAGGACCGCCTGCCCGAGCTGGTCAAGCAGCTGTCCGAGTCCGACCCGCAGGACGTCGACACCTCCGTGGAGTCGGTCGGTGTGCACTCCCGGGACGAGATCGGCCAGGTGGCCGCGGCCTTCGACGAGGTGCACCGCGAGGCGGTCCGCCTCGCCGCCGAGCAGGCCCTGCTGCGGGGCAACGTCAACGCGATGTTCACCAACCTCTCGCGCCGCTCCCAGGGCCTGATCCAGCGCCAGCTGTCGCTGATCTCCGAACTGGAGTCCCGCGAGGCCGACCCGGACCAGCTCTCCTCGCTGTTCAAGCTCGACCACCTCGCCACCCGTATGCGCCGCAACGGCGAGAACCTCCTCGTCCTCGCCGGTGAGGAGCCGGGCCGCCGCTGGACCCGCCCGGTCCCGCTGGTCGACGTGCTGCGCGCCGCCGCCTCCGAGGTGGAGCAGTACGAGCGCATCGAGCTGGCCTCGGTGCCGACCACCGAGGTCGCCGGACGCGTCGTCAACGACCTCGTCCACCTGCTCGCCGAGCTGCTGGAGAACGCGACCTCGTTCTCCTCCCCGCAGACCAAGGTCAAGGTCACCGGTCACGCGCTGCCGGACGGCCGGGTCCTGATCGAGATCCACGACACCGGCATCGGCCTCTCCCCCGAGGACCTGGCCGCGATCAACGAGCGGCTGGCCTCGCCGCCCACCGTGGACGTCTCCGTCTCCCGCCGCATGGGCCTCTTCGTGGTCGGCCGGCTGTCGCAGCGGCACGGCATCCGCATCCAGCTGCGCCCCTCCGACTCGGGCGGTACGACGGCCCTCGTCATGCTGCCGGTGGACGTCGCCCAGGGCGGCAAGAAGCCGGCCCCCGGCAAGGCCGGCGGTCCGTCCGTGGGCGGTCCGGCGGCTGCCGCCGCTGCCGCGGGCGCGGCGGCGGCGCGGCGCCAGAGCGGTCAGGCGGGCGGCGGTCCGCTCGGCGCGGGCGCGCCGGGCGGTGCGAACCGGCTCGGCCCCGGCGCCCAGCGCGGCCAGGTCGGCGCGGGCCAGGGTCCGCGGGCGGCGCTGCCCGGCACGGGTGGCCGCCAGGGCGGCCCCGGCGCTGCGGGCGGAGCACGCGGACCGCAGGGCCAGCAAGGTCAGCAGGGCCAGGGCCAGGGCCAGCAGGGTCCCGGACTGCCCCAGCAGGGCCGTCCGGAACCGGCGGGCGCCGGGTCCGGCTTCGGCGGCCGGGCGCAGGGCGCGCCGCAGGGCTTCGGCGACGGACAGCAGGGCGGCGCCCGGCAGGACGTCTTCGGCGGCGGACGCCAGGGCTTCGGCGACGGACAGCAGTCGGGGAACCGGCAGGGCGGCTTCGGCGACGACACCCGCACCGGCGCTCCGCAGGGCTTCGACGACGGCCGTCAGGGCGGCAACCGCCAGGGCTTCGGCGAGGGGCAGCAGAGCGGCAACCGGCAGGACGCCTTCGGCGGGGAGCGGCCGGACGCCTTCGGCGGCGGACGCGGCGTGCTGCCGCCGCGCCGGCCGAACGGCGGCGAGCAGGGCAGGCAGCCGCAGCTGCCGTCGCGCGGTGGTCCGCGCGCGGAGCTGCCGGGCGGCAACCCGCAGCCGCGCACCCCGAGCTGGGGCAACGAGAACGCCGGTCCCGGCGCACCCGACACCCCGCGCGGCCACGACGAGGCGGAGCAGGCGCAGACCTCCCGCATGCCGCGGATCGAGGACCACCGGGGTCCGGCCGCCACGGCCGAGATGCCGGTGCTCCCCGGCCCCGACAGCCGCCAGGGCCCCGGCCCGGCGGACACCGGGACCTACGCCCGCCCCGGCTTCGAGGCGCCGCGCCAGGACGCCGACGGCGGCCGGTCCGCGGGTCAGTTCCCGGACCAGGGCGCCCAGGGCGGGCAGAACCCGGGCGCGTTCGTCCGCTCGGACATCTTCGGCCCGGCGCAGACCCCGCAGAACCCCGCGCAGCAGGGCGGCCCCGGCTTCGGCCAGGGCAACCCTGCGGACACCGGACAGTTCGCGGCGCCGCAGGGCTACGACAACGGCTCCACGGGCCAGTTCGACGCACCGCAGCACTACGACAACGGCTCCACGGGGCAGTTCGCCGCCCCGCAGGGCTACGACACCAGCTCCACCGGCCAGTTCAACGCCCCCCAGGGCTACGACGACGGCTCGACGGGGCAGTTCGCGCAGCCCGGTCACGACGGTTCCGCCACGGGCGGGCACGCGCTGCCGGCCCGTCAGGACCCGTCGTCCACCGGCCAGTTCGAGCGGCCCCAGGCGTCCGGTCCCGCCGACTTCGGCGCTCCGCGTCCGCCGGCCCCGCAGCAGCCCGAGGCGGGCCGCGCGCCCGGCGACGAGTGGGCGCTGCCGCCGGCGGGTCCCGGCGACGGCAGGACGCCGCTGTTCGACACCCTGGAGACCAACTGGTTCCGCGGTGAGCGGCAGCAGCAGGCGGACCAGCAGGCCGCGCCGCAGCAGCCCCAGCAGCCGCAGGCCCCGGAAGCGCCCCCCACCGCCCCGGCTCCCGCCAACCCCCAGCGTCCCGCCACCTCCGCCTGGCGCACCTCGCCGAACGACGAACTCGTCCGGCAGGCCGAGCGCGTCCGGCAGCCGGCGGCGGGCGGCGTCACCACCTCCGGCCTGCCGCGCCGGGTGCCCAGGGCGAACCTCGTCCCGGGCACGGCTCAGCAGCAACAGCACCAGAGCGGTCCGCAGGTCTCGCGTGCGCCCGACGACGTACGCGGCCGGCTGACCAATCTCCGTCGGGGCATCGCACAGGGTCGTCAGGCCGGCACCGGCCAGACGGGCAGCTTCCCGAGCCCCACTCACCAGCAGGAGCGTTAGTTGAGCCCGATGAGCCAGGCGGCACAGAACCTCAACTGGTTGATCACCAACTTCGTGGACAACACCCCGGGGGTGTCCCACACCGTGGTGGTCTCCGCCGACGGACTCCTTCTGGCCATGTCCGAAGGCTTTCCGCGGGACCGCGCGGACCAGCTCGCGGCCGTCGCCTCCGGTCTGACCTCGCTGACCGCCGGTGCCTCGCGCATCTTCGAGGGCGGCAGCGTGGCACAGACGGTCGTGGAGATGGAGCGCGGCTTCCTGTTCCTCATGTCCGTCTCGGACGGGTCGTCCCTCGCGGTACTGGCCCACCCGGAGTGCGACATCGGCCTCGTCGGCTACGAGATGGCGCTGCTCGTCGACCGCGCGGGGGCCGTCCTCACGCCCGACCTGCGCGCTGAACTACAGGGCAGTCTGCTCCACTGACCGGCCCCGGCACCACCCGCGTCACCACATCACCGTCCGGCCGACACAATCCCCCCACCGGCCTCGTCCGACGGCTCGCCCGACCGACTTGCTGTCCCGCCCGGAGGATTCATGACCCCGCCCACCGCCCATCATGATCCGTACGCCGAGCCGTACGGGGACGAGGGCGACCAGCCGCTGGTTCGTCCGTACGCGATGACCGGCGGCCGGACCCGGCCGCGCTACCAGCTCGCCATCGAGGCGCTGATCAGCACCACGGCCGACCCGGCAGCGCTGATGGGACTGCTCCCGGAGCACCAGCGGATCTGCCATCTGTGCCGCGAGGTGAAATCCGTGGCCGAGGTGTCGGCGCTCCTGGCGATGCCGCTGGGCGTGGCGCGGATCCTCGTCGCGGACCTGGCCGAAGCCGGGCTGGTGGCCATCCACCAGCCGGGCGGCGACGAGAACAACGGTGGCGCACCGGATGTGACGCTGCTCGAAAGGGTGCTCAGTGGACTTCGCAAGCTCTGACGGGGGCCGGGCGACCACCTCCGCGAAGATCGTGGTGGCGGGCGGCTTCGGCGTCGGCAAGACGACCTTCGTCGGTGCCGTCTCGGAGATCAACCCGCTGCGTACCGAGGCCGTGATGACGTCCGCGTCGGCGGGCATCGACGACCTCACGCACACCGGGGACAAGACCACCACGACGGTGGCCATGGACTTCGGCCGCATCACGCTCGACCAGGACCTGATCCTGTACCTGTTCGGCACGCCCGGCCAGGACCGGTTCTGGTTCATGTGGGACGACCTGGTGCGCGGCGCCATCGGCGCGGTCGTCCTGGTGGACACCCGGCGCCTGGCCGACTGCTTCCCGGCGGTCGACTACTTCGAGAACAGCGGGCTGCCGTTCGTCATCGCCCTCAACGGCTTCGACGGCCAGCAGCCGTACACGCCGGACGAGGTCCGCGAGGCGCTCCAGATCGGTCCGGACGCGCCGATCATCACCACCGACGCCCGGCACCGCACCGACGCCAAGTCGGCGCTGATCACGCTGGTCGAGCACGCGCTGATGGCCCGGTTGCGGTGACACCGGCAGCACCTTTCGCCTAGCATCCAAGTAGGCAAGGCCGTACGGCAGTTGCCGTAGGCGTACCGGAGCCGGCTGTGTCGTGGGACACGGCCGGCCTCGGCGTTCATAACGTTTCGGCAGAAGAATCGGGTGGTGGCGCAACGCGTCGCGCACATTCGGTGTCGCTGTGCGCACGGGAGCCCCGCTTTTTGGCGCGGCTCGTTCTTTATGACCGTTTTATCTGGGACTTACATCACTCTCAATCGGTGCTTTCCACTGTTTGGAAGAGCGCATGTCGGCGTGCTGGAATGCCTGAACTGCCCCATGACCGACGACGTACCGCTCAGTGAGGACGCGCTGAGCCGTACCGAGTGGTCCTGATGTCCGTCCACGGCGGACGGGGCTCTGAGACACTGCGGCACAACGTAGGTGCCGACCGCCGAGAGGTTGTTGGTCGAGTGAGGCGAAGCAAGAACGGTCCTGAGCCGTCGGCCCGGGGCAACTTCACCCCGCCGCCGCGCGGCGCTGCGCCCACGCATGTGCCCGCGGCCGAGCCTGGCGCCGCACCCGCGCCGGCCGGCGGCCGCCTCTCCCCCCGCAACTGGCGGGTGCCCGCCCGGCTGAACGCGATCCTGCTGATACCCGTGCTGGTCGGCCTGGTCATGGGCGGTTTCCAGGTCAAGAGCTCGATCGACACCTGGCAGGACGCCCAGGACGCCGAGCACACCGCACGTCTGGTGCGCGCCTCCCTCACCTACGCCAACGCCCTGTACAACGAGCGGGACACCACCGCCGCTCCGCTGCTCCAGGGCAAGGGCCAGAAGGACGCGGCCGTCGTCCAGGCCCGCGGCCTCACCGACCGGGCGGCGGACGCCTTCGACCAGGCCGCGAAGAGCATGCCGCACAAGGCCGGCCTGGAGCGCCGCCTGAAGCTGTTCCGGGAGGCCGAGCCGCAGCTGGAGTCGCTGCGCGCCGCCGCCTACACCTCCAGGCTCAACGGCGTGCAGACCGAGGAGGGCTACGTCCAGGTCGCGCACCCGCTGATGGAGTTCGCCAACGAGCTGGGCCTGGGCACCGGCAACATCACCTCCTACGGCCGCACGGTCTACGCGATGTCGCTGACGCAGTCCGCGCTGTCGCTGGAACGTTCCATCGGTATGCACCTGCTGATCGCGCCCGGCCCGGACGGCGGCAACCTGGCCAGCCAGCGCATCGCCCTGTCCTCCTACGCCTATCTGGAGAACATCGCCCTCAAGGAGTACCTCGGCGGCGGCACCCAGGCGGACGCGGACACGCTGGACGCGCAGAACCAGGAGGTCCGGTCCAAGGCGGCGGCGATGGCCGAGGAGGCCAAGGCGAAGGACCCGGACTACGTGGCCCCGCCGTCCGACCCGCAGAAGATGGTCACGGCCCTCGCCACGCTGAAGGGCACCGAGGCGTCCGAGCGCCAGGCGCTGGCGGGCAAGGGCACCACCGCGCAGAACTGGTGGGCCGTGAACACCCTCAAGTTCGACGCGTACCGCAAGATCGAGTCGGACATGGCCGACAACGCGGTGGACGAGGCGTCCGGCATCGCCGCCGACGCCAAGCGGTCGGCGTTCGTCACCGGCGCCGCCGTCGTGGTCGCGCTGCTCGCCGCCTTCCTCCTGGCCGGCCTGGTGGCCCGCCAGATGAGCCGGTCGATGCGCCGGCTGCGCAACGCCGCCTTCGGCATCGCCGAGCAGCGCCTGCCGATGCTGGTCGACCAGCTCTCGCGCAGCGACCCCGGCCGGGTCGACACCCGGGTCGCGCCCATCCCGATCACGTCCACCGACGAGATCGGCGAGGTCGCCCGCGCCTTCGACCAGGTGCACCGCGAGGCGGTCCGGCTCGCCGCCGAGCAGGCCCTGCTGCGGGGCAACATCAACGCGATCTTCACCAACCTCTCGCGCCGCAACCAGTCGCTGATCGAGGGCCAGCTGACCCTGATCACCGACCTGGAGAACAACGAGGCCGACCCGGACCAGCTGGAGAACCTCTTCCGGCTGGACCACCTGGCGACCCGGATGCGCCGCAACGGCGAGAACCTGCTGGTCCTCGCGGGCGAGGAGCCCGGCCGCCGGTGGGACCAGCCGGTCCCGCTGGTCGACGTGCTGCGGGCCGCGTCCTCCGAGGTGGAGCAGTACGAGCGCATCGAGATGTCCGGCGTCCCCGAGGCCGAGATCCACGGCCGCGCGGTCACCGACCTGGTGCACCTGCTGGCCGAGCTGCTGGAGAACGCCACCACCTTCTCCTCGCCGCAGACCAAGGTCCGGGTCACCGCGACCCGGCTGCCCGACGGCCGGATCATGGTGGAGATCCACGACAAGGGCATCGGTCTGACCGCCGAGGACTTCGCGGACATCAACCACAAGCTCGCCAACCCGCCCACCGTGGACGTGGCGATCTCCCAGCGCATGGGCCTGTTCGTGGTCGGCCGGCTCGCGGACCGGCACGGTGTCCGCGTCCAGCTGCGCCCCTCGGGTGAGCAGGCGGGCACCACCTCGCTGGTCATGCTCCCGGACGCCATCACCCACGGCGGCAGCGCCGAACAGGGCGTGGGCGGCGACGAGTTCACCGTTCCGCAGATCATCCCCGAGCAGCAGTTCCAGGAGCAGCGGGGCCAGGGCACGGACGGCCGGCCGCCGCTGCGCACGGCCGCCGAACTCGGCTTCGACGACAGCCGCTACGCCGAGGTCCCCGACGACATCCGGGAACTGGACCCGGTCGGCCGCTCGCTCAAGCGCGAGGAGCGCCACGCCACCCCGGAGTCCCAGCCGCAGGACGGCCCGCCGACCGCCGAGGCGCCCGCCGCCTACCCGCAGGAGCCCACCGGGCAGCAGCAGCCGTACGGCACCGGCCCGGCGCCGTACCCGCAGCAGCAGCCCGGCTACGACCAGCCCGCCGCGTACGCCCCGGACCAGCAGACGTACGAGCAGCAGGGGTACGACCAGCCGCAGCCGTACGAGCAGCAGGCGTACTACGCGCCCGAGGGTGCCCCGACCCGGAACGGCGGCTACCCGGCCGACGCGTACGCCGGGTACCAGGAGCAGCAGGCGTACCCGCAGCAGTCCTACCAGGACGACTGGCCGCAGCCGGACGGCTACCCGAACGGCTGTCCGGAGCAGTACGCTCCACAGGCGGAGGCGGACGCCGCGCGGACCGCCGAGGCGCCCGGGGCCGAGCACGCGGGCTTCGACCTGCCGGAGCCGGACGCGGACGCGGGGGCGGGACACGCACTGACAGACGCCGGACTGCCGCGCCGCGGTTCCACCGCGGGCGCCGCGAACGGCTCGGGGCCCGTGCCCCGCCAGGCGTCGGCCCCGGACGCGGAGAGCAACGGCAACGGCGGTGGCAGCGGCTGGCGTTCGGCGAACGACGAGCGGTGGCAGCAGGCCTCACAGCTCAAGAAGCCCAAGGCGGGCGGGGTCACCTCCTCCGGTCTGCCGCGGCGGGTGCCCAAGGCCAACCTGGTCGAGGGCACCGCGGAATCGACCCCGCAGGGCGGCCCACAGGTCTCCCGCGCCCCCGAGGACGTCCGGGGCAGGTTGAGCAACCTGCGCCAGGGCGTGCAGCGGGGACGCAGCGCGGGCAGTGAAAAGAACGGCCAGGCCACAAGGAATGAACACAGTGGTCCTGACAGCACCTACAACCAGGAGCGTTAGTGTGAGCCCGATGAGCCAGGCGGCACAGAACCTGAACTGGTTGATCACCAACTTCGTGGACAACACCCCCGGGGTGTCCCACACCGTGGTGGTCTCCGCCGACGGACTCCTTCTGGCGATGTCCGAAGGCTTTCCCCGCGACCGTGCCGACCAGCTCGCGGCCGTCGCCTCCGGTCTGACCTCGCTGACCGCCGGTGCCTCGCGCATCTTCGAGGGCGGCAGCGTGAACCAGACGGTTGTGGAGATGGAGCGGGGGTTCCTCTTCATCATGTCCATCTCCGACGGATCGTCCCTTGCCGTCCTCGCCCACCCGGAAGCGGACATCGGTCTCGTCGGGTACGAAATGGCCCTTCTCGTGGACCGCGCGGGTACGGTCCTCACCCCGGATCTCCGTGCGGAGCTCCAGGGAAGCCTTCTCAACTGAAGGACGTACGGTGCGTATCGGTGTCCCGGGGCCGTAAGGTTTCGGGACGCGGCTTCCACTCTGTGGGGTGCCCGGCGCAGTCGGAGGAGGAGTAAGAGTGGCAACACACCCAGGTGGTCCGGCTTCGGGCAACTGGTCGTACGGTCCCGCCCAGGGACACGGCAACGGCCCGGTCGACCCGTACGCCTACCCCTCCGCTCCGCAGCACCGGCAGCCGTACGCCCCGCAGGGCCCCGGCCCTTCGCCGTACGACCAGCCGCCGGCGCCGCGCATCCAGCCCGTGCAGCCGCAGTGGCACTCCCCCGAGCCGATGCCCGCACCGGCGTCGCAGAACAACCCGCTGGTCCGCCCGTACGCCATGACGGGCGGCCGCACCAGGCCGCGTTACCAGCTCGCCATCGAGGCCCTGGTGCACACCACCGCGCAACCGCACCAGATGCAGGGCCAGTTGCCCGAGCATCAGCGGATCTGCCATCTGTGCCGCGAGATCAAGTCGGTGGCCGAGATCTCGGCCCTCCTGACGATTCCTCTCGGCGTGGCCAGGATTCTCGTCGCCGACTTGGCGGAGGCGGGCCTGGTCGCCATCCATCAGCCCGGCGGCGACGAGAACGCCGGCGGCCAGCCAGACGTGACACTGCTCGAAAGGGTGCTCAGTGGACTTCGCAAGCTCTAGCGGAGGGCCGGTTTCTCCAAGTCGCTCCACCACTTCCGCGAAGATCGTGGTGGCGGGCGGCTTCGGCGTGGGCAAGACCACGTTCGTCGGCGCCGTTTCGGAGATCAACCCGCTGCGCACAGAGGCCGTCATGACATCCGCGTCGGCGGGCATCGACGACCTCACCCACACCGGGGACAAGACCACCACGACGGTGGCCATGGACTTCGGCCGCATCACCCTGGACCAGGACCTGATCCTGTACCTGTTCGGCACGCCCGGCCAGGACCGGTTCTGGTTCATGTGGGACGACCTGGTGCGCGGCGCCATCGGCGCGGTCGTCCTGGTCGACACCCGCAGGCTCGCCGACTGCTTCCCGGCGGTCGACTACTTCGAGAACAGCGGACTGCCGTTCGTCATCGCCCTCAACGGCTTCGACGGCCAGCAGCCGTACAACCCGGACGAGGTCCGCGAGGCCCTTCAGATCGGTCCCGACACCCCGATCATCACCACCGACGCCCGCCACCGCGCGGACGCCAAGTCGGCGCTGATCACGCTGGTCGAACACGCGCTGATGGCCCGCCTGCGGTAGCCCGCCCCGGACATGCCGAAGGGCCCCTCCCCGCAAAGGAGAGGGGCCCTTCGGCGATCTTCGGCGGGTCCGGCCCGTCCGGCGGCCCGGAGGCCCGGCAGCCGGTCCTAGCCGCGCCAGCTGTGCGGGGCGTGGAAGCCGTTCTCGCGCTCCAGGCGCCGCCAGCGGGCCTTGTGCCGGTCGTGCCGGGTCAGGGAGGTGTCCGCGGGGCGGGCCGCCGCGCGGGCCAGGAGTATGGCCGTCAGGGCGGCGACTTCCTCGGGCTCTGCGTGGCCCTTCTCGACGCGGATGTCAGGCATGTCCATGGGTGTCAGTCTCCGTGGCTGAGGGGTCCGCGGGGTGACCGCGGTGCGTCCGCCGGGTTACGGCGGTTGCCGCGCCTACTGCGGCGGGTTGCCGTGCTTGCGGGAGGGCAGGTCGGCGTGCTTGGTGTGCAGCATCGCGAGGGACCTGGCCAGCACCTCCCGGGTCTCGGCCGGGTCGATGACGTCGTCGACGAGACCGCGCTCGGCGGCGTAGTACGGGTGCATCAGCTCGGCCTTGTACTCCTTGACCATGCGCGCGCGCATGGCCTCGGGGTCGGGCGCGTCGGCGATCTGGCGGCGGAAGATGACGTTGGCCGCGCCCTCGGCGCCCATCACCGCGATCTCGTTGGTCGGCCAGGCGTACGTCAGGTCGGCGCCGATCGACTGGGAGTCCATCACGATGTACGCACCTCCGTACGCCTTGCGCAGGATCAGCGAGATCCGCGGCACCGTGGCGTTGCAGTAGGCGTACAGCAGCTTCGCACCGTGCCGGATGATCCCGCCGTGCTCCTGGTCGACACCCGGCAGGAAGCCGGGGGGACGTCGAGGAGCGTGATGATCGGGATGTTGAAGGCGTCGCACATCTGCACGAACCGGGCGGCCTTCTCGCTGGCCTCGATGTCCAGCACGCCCGCCAGCACCTGGGGCTGGTTGGCGACGATGCCGACCGCGTGGCCGTCCATCCGGGCGAGCGCGCAGATGATGTTCCGCGCCCAGCGCTCGTGGACCTCCAGGTACTCGCCGTCGTCGACGATCTCCTCGATGACCTTGGTCATGTCGTACGGCCGGTTGCCGTCGAGCGGCACGAGGTCCAGCAGGGCCTCCGCGCGGCGGTCGGCCGGGTCCCCGGTCGGGACCTGCGGCGGGTTCTCGCGGTTGTTCTGCGGGAGGAGGGAGAGGAGGTAGCGGACCTCCGCGATGCAGGTCTCCTCGTCGTCGTAGGCGAAGTGGCACACACCCGACGTCTCGGCGTGCACGTCAGCGCCGCCCAGTCCGTTCTGCGTGATCTCCTCGCCCGTGACCGCCTTGACGACGTCCGGACCCGTGATGAACATCTGGGAGGTCTCACGGACCATGAACACGAAGTCCGTCAGCGCCGGACTGTAGGCCGCACCACCCGCACACGGGGCCCAGCATCACCGAGATCTGCGGGATGACACCCGACGCCTTCGTGTTCCGCTGGAAGATCCCGCCGTACCCGGCCAGCGCCGAGACACCCTCCTGGATCCGCGCGCCCGCACCGTCGTTCAGCGACACCAGCGGCGCACCGGCCGCGATGGCCATGTCCATGATCTTGTGGATCTTCGTCGCATGCGCCTCGCCCAGCGCACCCCCGAAGATCCGGAAGTCGTGCGCGTACACGAAGACCGTACGGCCCTCCACCGTCCCCCAGCCGGTGATCACACCGTCCGTGTACGGCTTCTTCGCCTCCAGACCGAAACCGGACGCCCGGTGCCGGCGCAACTGCTCGACCTCCTGGAACGACCCCGGGTCCACCAGCAGCTCGATCCGCTCCCGCGCCGTCAGCTTGCCCTTCGCATGCTGCGCCGCGGTCGCCTTCTCGCTCGGCCCCGCCACGGCCTGCGCACGGATCCCGTGCAGTTCGGCGACCCGTCCGCGCGCGTCCGTCGGCTCGCCGGTGGGCTCACCCGTCGTCTCTTCCAAAACGGTCATGTAGCGACCTTACGAAGGACACCAAGGAAAGCGAGCCGTCGACTCCGTACAGTCTCCGGCCCGTTTTCCTGGTACCACTGAACAGAACCTCAGCCCTGTGCAGCCTTTCCGACTGCTCACAGGGGATCGGCGTTGTAGAGGTCACACAAAGTCAGGGGACGAGAGCCACCTCACATTCGTGGGTGGCACATGCCTTCCCCGGAGTGACACGCAGACCCAGATGGGGGCCCCGCCCGGTCACCTCGACCGAGTCGTCGGCCCGCAGCACCCGGCGCACCGGGTGGTGCCGGGTGTCCCAGACGATCTCCAGCGGTTCGCCGGTGCGCGGCGGCTCGCTGACACAGAGCCTAGCGGTAGCGGTACGGCGGTCGTGCCGCACCAGCACACCGGCGCCGCCGGACGCGGTCAGCGGTCCCACCGTACCGGCCTGCCAGAACGTGGCGGCGAGCAGCCCCAGCGAGGGCACGGCGACGGCCTGGCGGACGGCGTCGTTGGCGAGGACGGTCGTCCAGTGCCGGTCGGCGGCGCGCGCGGCGACGGTGCGGCGGGAGGCGCCGGGCAGCAGGAGGTAGGTGTAGGAGGCGTCGGCCGGGTCGGTGCCGTGGTCGAGCCAGAGGGTCTGCCAGCGGCGGGTGCGGCGCTCGGGCGAGCTGGTGGTGTTGATGTCGGCCCAGGCGCCGGTGCGGTCCTCGCGCAGGGTGCGCAGCACGGGGCGGCCGGGACCGTGGCCGGAGCCGGAGCCGGGGCCGGGGCCGGGGCCGGGGCCGGGGTCGGGGCCGGGGTCGGGGCCGGGGTCGGGGCCGGGGTCGGGGAACACCCAGCCGCCGTGGCCCTCCAGGTGGGCCCAGCGCGCTCCACGGCCCGCCCCCCGGACGAACGCCTGGGTGCCGCCCTCGCCGAGGTTGCGGTTGTCGACGACGGTCTCGACGGGCACCCCGTCGGCGCAGGTGATCCCGGCGCCCAGGCAGATGACGGCGTCACCGGCGAAGACCCAGGACCTGCGGGCCCGGAGGGTGGAGCCGACCCCCTTCAGATGCTGGCCGATCGCCGCGTACGTGCCGTCCGTGGTGCCGCCGACCCAGCGCGCGTCGGGCCGGGCGGCGCCCCATTCGCCGCCCGCGCGGTCGGGCAGGCGCCGGGTGGAGACGGTGGTACCGGGCAGCCGGTACCAGTCGACGGTGGGCCAGAACCAGTCCGTGTACTGGTCGGTGGGCTCGCCCGCCGCCCACCACTGGAGCATGCCCGCGCCGGTGTGCCAGCCGCGCGGGTTCTCGCCGTTGCCGCACTCGTAGGCGGCGATGCGGTCGCTGCACAGGGAGAGGGCCGCGGTGAAGCGGGGGTGGCGGTGGACGGCCCGGTCCATGGCGGGGAAGAGCCGGTGGCCGAGCGGTTCGGGCGCGGCGGCCACGGGCGAGGCGGCGACCGTGTGCAGCCGGGCCAGGTCGGCGACGTCGAACTGGGGCGCGGTCAGGATCGGGGTGACGGTGTCCCGTTGGATCCAGCCCTTCACCCGCGCGTGCCAGCGCGCGCGCTCGGCGCGGCTCGCGCCGTCGGCGAGCAGGGCGATGGCGGCGATGAGCTGCTGTCCGTGGAAGTGGTCGCCGCGCAGGACGTGCCGGTCGTCGCCGCTGAGCAGGCCGCGGCTGATCGCGCGGCCGTTGACGCTGTCCATCACCAGTCCGTCGTGGATCAGCGGGGCGTAGGCGTGCTCGACGCCGTCCAGGACGTTCTGCCTCAGCGGGTCGGTGACCTCCCAGGCGGATCCGGCCAGCAGGGCGAGGAGCCGGCCGAGCCCGTCGAGCATGACCTGTCCGTACGTGCCCGAGTAGGCGACGTAGGTGTGCTGGACGAAGGAGCCGTCGGCGTAGAGGCCGTCGCCGGTGGTGACGTACGGGAAGACGGGCGAGAGGGCGTCGCGGGCGAGGGCGATCTTCTCCGGGGCGCGGCCGAGGACGCCGCGCAGGGCGACGGAGCGGCACAGGTCGACGCGGTTGGCGCCGGTGGAGGTGCCGGAGTAGTCGTGCAGCAGGGCGTCCGGGACGAAGTGGTCGACGGCGGCGCAGGCGGCGGCGGTCCGCGCGGCGCCGAGCTGTCCGTACAGGGCGGCCGTGAGGTCCATGAGCAGGCGCGGGCTGCCGATCTGCCACTCCCACCAGTTGCCGTAGGGGGCGGTGGCGGGGTGGTAGACGGTGGCGGAGAGGTGGTCGAGGCCGCGCAGCACGTCCGCGAGGAGGGCCGGGTCGCCGGTGGCGCCGGTGCCCGGCTGGACGTACGCCTGGGCCATCGTCCAGAGCCTGCCGTAGCTCGCGGTGATGCCGGAGGGCGGGTCGAAGGGCAGGCCGGGCCAGAGGGAGGCGGGGGCGGGGGCCATGGCGGCGGCGAAGCCGCGGGCGAGCCGGCCGGTGTCGGCGAGCCGCGCGGCGTAGGGCTCGGCGGCCGGGTCGTAGCCGGTGCCGAGCGCGATGCCGAGCCAGCGCAGCCGCAGGGCCTCGTAGGGGTCGGCGGGGTCGGCGGGGTCGGCGGGCGCGGCGGCGGCCCGGCCGGTGAGGGCCGTGGTGCCGGTGGTGGCGGCGAGGAGGGCGGCGGCGAGGAGGCCGCGGCGGGTGGGGCGTACGAAGGCTCCGCGGGCGGGGGTCCCTTGCTGATGCTTCGTCATGGGGCCTGGTTAGCCGCGGGCGGGGGCGGGCGTCAACACTCCCCGCCCAAGAGGTTGAATGTTGAACGGAATGGCGCTACTGTCGCCCTTGTTGGTTCTGGTTGAACATTCAACATCCTCGGCACTCCCCCTCGGTGCCGGGTGACCACCGTCCCCAGGGAGCAGATCATGGGCATCTTCGGCCGCAAGAACGAGACCGAGACCACCACCGCCGCGACCACCGCCGCTCCGGCCGCCGCCGCGGACCCGCGGCTCGCGGCGCTGACCGGCGACTACACGATCGACCCGTCGCACAGCACGCTCGGGTTCGTCGCACGGCACGCCATGGTCACCAACGTGAAGGGCGCCTTCAACGACTTCACCGGCAGCCTGCACCTGGACGGCGCCGACCCGGCGAAGTCGACGGCGACGCTCGACATCGCGATGGACAGCATCGACACGGGCAACGCGGACCGCGACGGGCACCTGAAGAGCGCGGACTTCTTCAAGACCGACGAGTTCCCCGCGATGACCTTCCGCTCCACCGCCGCCGAGTCCCTGGGCGGCGACGACTACCGGATCACCGGCGACCTGAGCATCCTCGGCGTCACCAAGCCGATCAGCATCGACCTGGAGTTCAACGGCGCCGCCAAGGACCCCTTCGGCAACGAGCGCGTCGGCTTCGAGGGCAAGGCCGAGATCCTGCGCTCCGAGTGGGGCCTGACCTGGAACGCGGCCCTGGAGACGGGCGGCGTCCTGGTCTCCGACAAGATCAAGCTCAACTTCGACATCTCGGCGATCAAGCAGTCCTGAACCGGGCGCCCGCCCAGCGGGCCGCCGCCGCCCTTCTCACCGGGCCTCACCCGGCGGCGGCCCCTTCCGGCACCCCGGCCCGGTCGAGCAGTGCGTGCAGCCGGGTGTCGGTCAGCGCCGCGTTGGCCGCCGCGTCCTCGGCGGTGGCCGGGTCCTCCAGGAGCCGCGCGAGCAGGTCCCCGGGCAGCCGGGGGTTGGCGGCCGCCGCCCGGCGGACGGCGGCATCGGGATCGTCCAGCAGCCTCACAGGCGGTTCCTCCAGTGTCGGATCGCCCGCGGCCAGGGCCCGCACCTCTGCGTCCGCGTGGCCGAGCAGGTGCCGCAGGCCGGTGCGCGGCAGCCGGGGCAGCGTGCGCAGGTGGGCCCGCTGCCGGGGCAGGGCGAGGAACGCTTCGAGGAGCAGTTCCGGCGGCGCGGCCGGGTGGTTGCAGGCCAGCAGGTGCCGTACGTCCGGGTCGGGGTCGGCGGCGAGGCGCTCCGCCGCGTCGGCGGGCAGGTCCGGCCGGCTCGCCGCGGCCCGGCGGAGCAGCGGATCACCGGACGCGGCGCAGTCGGCGTACCAACCCGGGTCCGGCTCCCCGAACGACCGGGCGACCACGCCGATCTGATCGGCACCGCAGCCGATGACCCGGTCGAGGGCGTCGCGCTGGGCCCAGGTGCGCGGCAACGGATGCGTCCTGGCCCGCAGCCGCACCCTCTCGTCGGGATCCTCGGCGAGCGCGGCCAGCAGCCCGGGACCGAGGTCGGCGCGCGCGGCCACGTGGACGCGGACCTCCGGGTCGGGGTGGCGGGCCAGCCGCTGGACCGCGAAGGCGGGCGTGTACCGGTTGTGCGCCAGCGACGTGAGGTCCCGTCCGGCCGCCAGACACGCCTCGGCCACCGCCGCCGAGACGGCGCAGCTGTACAGGAGCGTTCTCCGGGGCAGGCAGTCCTGGTCGGGCAGGTCCGCCTGCATGGCCTCGGGATCCTCGTCACGGCGCCTCAAGCGCGCGGCCTCCCGTACGGCGGGGTCGGGGTCGGCGCGGAGGGTCTCCCGCTCGGCGGGGGTGAGCCACTGCCAGTACCCGGCGGCGTACGCGCGCAGCTCGCTCCGGTCGTGGCCGGTCATCCGGTGCGGGAACGACGGGGGGATCTGCCCGGAGAACGCCAGCTCCTGCCTGATCTCGTCCGCCGTGACGAGCGGGTCGTCACCGGGTCCGTCCTCGGCGGTGAGCAGGGTCACCAGCGCGTCGTCGGGAAGCGGGACGACCCGGTCGGAGCGGGGCCGCGGGCCGCCGGCGAGCCGGGCGCGCACCAGCGCGTCCGGGTCATGGGCCAGCCGTCCGCGGTGCACCGGGTCGGCCCGGTGGTTGCGGGCGAACGCGCCCCGGACCTGTGGCGACGGGTGCGCGAGCACCGCCTCCACGACGGCCTGCGGCAGATCGCCGTGCTCGCACAGCGGCTCCCAGGCGGCCCGCACGGCCGACCGCAGCAGGCGGAGCTGGACGCCGGGCCCGGCCGACGGGTTGACGGCGATGCCGCGCAGCCACGCTTCGGCGAGCGGCGAGGAGGACCCGGAAGACGCAGAGGACGCAGAGGACGCGGAGGGCATCGCAGCATCCTCGCGGACGGATTCTCCTCGCGGGCGAACTTTTCTCCGAAGAACTGTTATGCGACCCCGTCTCCCCGGTCTCCCAGGCATCGGACATCATCGACCGACGTCAAGGGACGGGGTAGTTCTCGTATGAGCACACAGCACTCGGTGGACACGGCGGCGCTCGTGGCCGCTGCCCGCGGGGGCGACCCGGCGGCTCAGGACGCCCTGGTCGGCGCCTATCTGCCGCTGGTCTACAACATCGTGGGCCGGGCGCTGAACGGCTCGGTGGACGTCGACGACGTCGTGCAGGACACCATGCTGCGGGCGCTGGACGGGCTGGACGGGCTGCGGGATCCGGGCAGCTTCCGGTCCTGGCTGGTGGCGATCGCCATGAACCGGGTGCGGGCGCACTGGCAGGACCGGCAGGCCGCGCCGTACGCCGTGGAGGACGCGGGCGAGGTCGCCGGTCCCGGCGGTGACTTCGTGGATCTGACCATGCTGCGGCTCCAGTTGTCCGGGCAGCGCCAGGAGACCGCGCGGGCCACCCGCTGGCTGGAGCCCGACGACCGGGCGCTGCTGTCCCTGTGGTGGCTGGAGTGCGCCGGGGAGCTGACCCGCACCGAGGTCGCGGCGGCCCTGAAGCTCTCCCCGGAGCACACGGCGGTCCGCGTCCAGCGGATGAAGGCGCAGTTGGAGGCCGCCCGGGTGGTCGTACGGGCGCTCGACGCCCGGCCGCGCTGCGCCGAACTCAACGACGTGCTGGCCACGGGCTGGGACGGCCACCCCTCCGCGCTCTGGCGCAAGCGCATCGCCCGCCACGCGCGCGCGTGCGCGCACTGCGCCGGGCTGTGGAGCGGTCTGATGCCCGCCGAAGGGCTGCTGGCCGGGCTGGCGCTGGTCCCGGTGCCGGTGGCCCTGCTGCGGCTGGCCGGCCCCGCCATCGACGCCGCGCCCGTGGGCGCGGCCGCTCCCCTCGACCCGGCGGCCGCCACCGTCTCCCTGCCCGCCGTCCCCGGCTCCACCGGCCGGGCCGCCGCCCGGCACCGCGTCTCCGGCGGGCGCTCCCCCGGCGGCCGGGCGGGCGCGCGCGACGCGGCCCGCCGCCGTCGCCGCGTCCGGCGGCGCACGGCCGCCGCCGTGGTGGCCGCCTGTGTGGCGGGCGGCGGCATCTGGTACTTCGGCGGCGGCAGCGGCGAGGACGGTACGACGGCCCGGGGCCCCGCCACGCCCGTCACCGACCTGGCCGCACCCGGCACCCAGCTCGACGGCACCCCGGCCGCCTCCCCCTCGGCCTCGCCGTCCGCCTCCCCGTCCCCGTCCGCGTCCCCCTCGGCCTCCCCCTCCAAGAGCCCCGGCGCCTCCAAGAGCCCGGCGGCACCGAGGAGCAGGACCCCGTCCGCGCCCGCGCACCAGCCCCGGCCGACGCACAGCGCCCCCGCCACCCACGCCCAGCCGCCCGCGCCCCAGGGCGATGTCGCCCAGGTCCTCGCCCTGGTCAACCAGGAGCGCGCCAAGGCCGGTTGCGGCCCCGTCACCGGGGACTCCCAGCTGGACACCGCCGCCCGCGACCACTCCGACGACATGGCCGCGCGCGACTTCTTCGACCACACCAACCCGGACGGCAAGGACCCCGGCGACCGCATCACGGCCGCCGGATACCGCTGGTCCACCTACGGCGAGAACATAGCCAGGGGGCAGCAGACCCCCGCCTCCGTGATGGACTCCTGGATGCACAGCCCCGGCCACCGCGCCAACATCCTCAACTGCTCCTTCAAGAACCTCGGCGTCGGCGTCCACGACGGCCCCGGCGGACCGTGGTGGACCCAGGACTTCGGTACGAGGATGTGAGCGCCGCCGGTCAGCGGGGCGCCGCGAACTCGCACCACACGATCTTGCCGGGCGAGCGCGCGTCCACCCCCCACTTGTCCGCCAGCGCGGCGACCAGCATCAGGCCCCGGCCGCGCTCCGACTCGGCCGAGGCCTCCGGCACACGGACGTCCCCCGTCCCGCTGTCGTGCACCTCCACGCGCAGCGCGCCGCCCGGATGCAGCGCGAGCAGCAGCAGAAAGCCACGGCCGGGCGGTACGCCGTGCAGCAGCGCGTTGGTCGCCAGTTCGCTCACACAGAGCTGTACGTCGTCGGCGCGTACGGGCGCCGCCCACTCGGCGAGGACGGCCTGCGCGAACTGCCGTGCGAGCCGCACCGACCTGCGGTCCCGCCGGTAGAACGCCTTACGGGTCAGGGGGAGTTGAAGTTCCACGTTCACGGGACGAGTGTCACCGTGTGTCACTACTGTGGACCAACGAGTGAAGTCGTAGTTCTGATTACTACGGCCCCACTCCGACCGCTGCGCGTGCACACGGGGGTAAGGAAGACCCATGCAATCGGGGACGAAAAGCAAAAAGAACGGCACCTGGCAGGCCGTGGGATCACTGGTCGCCCACTACCGCAAGCGGGCCCGGATGACCCAGGAGCAATTCGCGGAGGCCGCCAGCATCCACGTCGACACGGTGGGATCCATCGAGCAGGGCCGCCTGGCCCTCCAGCCTGACCGCGCGGAGCAGTTCGACGAGCTGCTGGGCACGGGCGGTGCGTTGGCCGTCCTTGTGGAGCGCCTGCCCGTACGGGACCGGATCGTGCAGTTCGCGCAGGGGCTGGTGGATCACGAGCAGGTGGCGGTGGGCATCCTCTCGTATCAGAGTCTTGCCGTACCAGGACTGCTCCAGACGCGGGACTACTGCCAAGCGGTCTTCGACTACCGCTATCCAGCGCTGGAAAGCGAGACGGCCGAGCAGTGGGTGACCACCCGCATGGACCGACAGTTGATCTGGCAGCGAGCACGTCCGCCCGTGGGGCACTTCGTCATGGAGGAGAGCATCCTGCGGCGGGTCGTGGGCAGTGAGGAGATCATGCGGGAGCAGTACCGCAAGATCCTTGAGTTCACCGAGCCGACCAACATGAGCTTCCAGATCATGCCTGGCAACCGGACTCCGCATGCCTGCCTTGACGGGCCCATGGTGCTGCTGGAGACGCCCGACCACGAGCGTCTTGTCTACTTGGAGGTCCAGCGGGCGAGTTTCCTCGTCGAGGACCCCGACGAGGTGAGCGATTACCACCTTCAGTATGGAATGCTGCGGTCTCAAGCCCTCTCGCCCGACGAGAGCGTGCGCTTCTTGCACGAACTGCTAGGAGAGTCATGAAGACCGCGTGGTTCAAGTCCAGCTACAGCGGAAGTCAGGGAGGTGACTGCCTCGAAGTCTCCTACGACTGGCGCAAGTCCAGCTACAGCAGCGACGAGGGCGGCAACTGCGTCGAGGTCGCCGCCCATACCTCCGCCATCCACATCCGTGACTCCAAGGCCGCCCCCGTCGGCCCCGTCCTGACCGTCTCCCCCGCGAGTTGGGCCGCCTTCGTCGGCCGTACCCGCGAGGTGTAGTTCAGAACCCGCCCCCGAAGTCCCCTCCGCCTCCGCCTCCGCCGCCGTCTCCGAAGCCGCCGCCGAAGTCGCCCGGGTCGAAGTCGGCGCCGGAGACGTCGCCGCCGGTGTAGCCGCCGAAGCCGCCGTCGCCGTAGTCGGCGGCGTAGCTCGGGGTGGACAGCATGCCGCCGAGGACGGTGCCGACGAGGAGGCCGGGGAGGATGCCGCCGCCGAAGTAGCCGCCCGCCCAGGGGCCGTAGGCGGGGCCCGCGTCCCAGTAGGGGCGGCGGCCCTGGTCGGTGTCGACCTGGCGGACCACCGGGTCGCGGCCGTCGGCCAGGCGGGTGGCGTCGGCGGCGCAGACCGGGACCTGGCGCGGTGCGCCGCCGGGCGGGGTCCAGGTGGCGTCGGTGACCGAGGGGCCGTGGCGCGGGTCGAAGAAGCAGGGCGGGCGCCGCTCGGGCAGCGGGCGGTGCTCGCGGCGGGCGGCGAGCAGGGCGAGGGAGAAGCGGCCGTCCTCCAGCGCCCGGGTGACCGCGCGGACGTCCTCCGGTCCGCGGGCGGCGGCCATGGACTGCTTGGCCTGCTCGTAGGCGTCGAGGGCGCGTTCGTAGTCGGCGCGCATGGCGTCGTCCGCGCCGGACTCGGCCGGGTGGAAGTCCAGGCGGTCCAGTTCCTCGCCGAACGCGGTGATGTCCTCGTCGACGACGACCCGCAGCTTCTCCAGGGCGGCGCGCTGCTCGGCCTCGCGGCGGCGGGAGCTGCGCCGGGCCAGGGTGTACGCGCCGACGCCGCCGGCGACCAGGACCGCCGCCACCGTGACCAGGGCGGTGCCCGACATGCCCCCGGAGCGGCCGTCGCCGCCCCAGGAGGCGGGCGCTCTGCCGCGCAGGTTGGCCAGGGCGCGGTCGGTGAAGTCGGTGAGCTGGGTCGCGGTGTCGTCGCCCTGGACGCTGGTGACCAGGTTCCGTACGGCGGTGCGGGGCAGCACGGAGGCGTCGGCGCGGGCGTCGAAGCGGTCGCCGAGGCGGACGGCGTAGGCGCCGGTGACGCCGGTGGCGGTGCGCAGGTCGGCGAAGAGGTTCTGGGTGGGGTAGCCGGCCGGGAGGACGGCGATGAACAGGGGCCGGTCGGCGTCCTTGATCTTGCGGGCGAGCGCGTCGGCGTCGGCGGACCCCAGTTGCGCGGCGGCGGCCGGGTCGACGTAGACGGGGCTCTTGCGCAGCGCCTGGGCGATGGCCGAGACGCTGGTGGCCGCCTCGGCCCGGGGCGCGCTCGTGGCCAGGAAGGACAGGGCGACCAGGAGGGCCGCGAGCAGTGCCGCCCGGAGTCTGCCGGGGGCGCGGGGCGGGGCGACGGCCTTCATGGTTCGAAGCTACCCGAAATATGACAAGCGGGTCGTCCGGGCTGGTGGGGGCGCCCTCCCGTGCACCCCCACCAGCGGTGTGCGGGGCGGTCAGGCCGCCCGGTAGGCGGCCACGAGGCGGTCCACCGCCGCGCCGTAGCGGCCGGTCAGCAGGAGGTGGTCGGCGTCCGCGAAGGGCGCCGCGGCCGCCGCCGTCATCCCGCGTCCGGCGATCCGCTGCTGGACGATCAGCCGGGCCTGGGTGACCAGTTCGCGGCCCGTCCTCGCGGCGTGCGCGTGTTCGGCGACGGTCGCCGCGAGGCCGAGGGCCCGCAGGGTGAGGGCGCCTCCGGCGGGCGCCTTCCTGAGGGTGGTCAGGCCCCAGCCGTAGGGGAACTGCGGATCGTAGGAGGCGTCCCCGACGTTGATCGGAAGCTGCTGCTCCGACCTGGGCCAGGTCACCGGGAGCTGCCCGGTGAAGGGCCGCCTGCCGTAGAGCACGTCCGCGACGCCGTCGCCCTCGGTGCCGGGCAGCCAGGAGGCGACGAGCGCGTCGATGGCGCCGAGCCGGTCGCCGATCAGCTCGGGGCGGCCCGAGACGATCAGCACGGCGCACTCCATGGCCGCGCACACCTTGTCCACGGCGGCCCGGTCGGCGGCCGAGAGCCGCAGGTCGTGGCCGTTGCCGACATCGCCGACGCCCTCGGCGTACGGGGTCTCGCCGACGACGACCACCCCGGCGTCGTAGCCGCCGGTGGGCGCGGAGGCGTCCTTGGAGTAGGTGACGTCCCCGCCGGCGTTCCGCATGCCCTGGAGGATCGTGGTCCCCTTGATGATGTTCCCGGAGGAGCCCTGCCAGCTGATGGTCCAGCCGCCGGTCTGGTTGCCGATGTCGTCGGCGTTGGACCCGGCGACGTAGACCTTCTGGTTCTTCTTCAGCGGGAGCAGGTCCCCGCTGTTCTTCAACAGCACCTGCGAGGCGGCGGCGGCCTGGCGGGCGACGTCGCGGTGGGCGGCGGAGCCGATCGCGGAGGCGTTGCGGGTGTCGGCGTAGGGGTGCTCGAACAGGCCGAGGCGGAACTTCTCGGTCAGGATGCGCGAGACGGCGTCGTCGATCCGCTTCCCGCTGATCCGGCCCGCCTTCACCTCGTCGGTCAGGGCGGCGGTGAACCTGGTGTAGCTGTACGGCACCATCATCATGTCGACGCCCGCGTTCACGGACGCGGTGACCTGCTGCGGGTAGCTGCCGGGGAGCTGGTCGAGGGCGTTGTAGTCGCTGATGACGAAGCCGTCGAAGCCCATGCGGTCCTTGAGCACGCCGTTGATCATGTCGCCGCGCGCGTGCATCCTGACGGCGCCCTTGCCGTCGCCCTCGATGTCGAGGGAGGAGTAGGACGGCATGACGGTGCCGACGCCCCGGTCCACGGCGTCCTGGTAGGGCGCGAGGTGGATGTCCTCCAACTGCTTGCGGGTGACCTCGGTGACGCCCTGGTCCAGGGTGTAGGTGCCGGTGGTGGAGGAGCCGTAGGCGGTGCCGCCGTCGCCGAGGAAGTGCTTGGCGGTGGCCAGCACCTTGTCGTCGCGGTCCAGGTCGCTGCCGTCGGGGCGGCCCTGGAGGCCCTGGATGACCGTCTCCATGGACTTCACCAGGGCCGGGTCCTCGCCGTAGGACTCGTAGGAGCGGCCCCAGCGCTCGTCGCGGGTGACGCACACGCAGGGCGCGAAGTCCCAGGGGACGCCGGTGGCGCGCACCTCGGACGCCGTGACGGCGCCGGTCCGCTCGGCGAGCGCGGGGTCGCGGGTGGCGCCGATGCCGATGTTGTGCGGCATGATCGTGGCACCGGCGAGGTTGTTGTGGCCGTGCACCGCGTCCACGCCGTAGACCAGCGGGATCTGGAAGCGGGTGGCCTGGGCGCGCAACTGGAAGCCGTCGACCATCTTCGCCCAGGCTTCGGGCGTGTTGGGCTCGGGGACCGAGCCGCCGCCGGAGAGCAGCGAGCCGAGGGCGTAGGAGGCGATGTCGCCGGGCGCGGACATGGCGCCGCGCTCGGCCTGGGTCATCTGCCCGGCCTTCTCCGCCAGGGACATCCGGGAGACCAGGTCCGCGACCCGCTTCTTCACCGGCAGGCGGCTGTCCAGGTAGGGCAGCCCGTGCGCGTCCACGACGATCCGCGGTGTCTCGGCGGGGGCCTTGGCGCCGGTGACGGTGAGCTGGAGCGGGATGGTCTCGGCCGCTTCGGCGAAGCGGTCCTTCAGGGTGCTCACGCGGACCGTGCGGGAGGTGCCGGAGGCGGTGCCCGCGGGGAAGGTGAGGGTGCCGGAGACGGGGGTGTAGTCCTTGCCGGGGGTCGCGGTGCCCTCGCCGGTCGTGTAGGCGACGGTGACGGGCTGGTCGAGGGGGACGGCGCCGGTGGTGGCGACGGTGACGCGGACGGCGGCCGTGCCGCCCTCGGTGACCGGGACGACGGCCGCGTCGGTGCTGACGGCGGCGCGCAGCGACTGGTCGGCGCGGCCGTACAGTTCGACGCCGTCCAGCGCGAAGGCGCCCTTGGCGCCGGTGGGCAGGGTGAGGGCGTAGCCCCACATCTGGGTGAGGCCCAGGACGTGGTCGATGCCGCCGACGGGCTGGTAGTCCGTACGGTAGGTGAAGTCGGCGAAGGGCAGTTCGATCTGCTTCCAGCCGGTGAAGTCGTCCGTGAAGGACGTGGTCCACAGCTCGGACGCCTCGCCGTCGGCGCCGCCGTCCTTGATCTCGAAGGGGATCCTGCTGCCGGTGGCGTGGCCCTCCCACCAGAGCCGGATGCCGCGGTGCGCGGACCAGTCGTGGGCGGGGCGGTCGGCCGCGTAGTCGTGGGTGAAGCCGCCGTAGCCGCTGATGTCGTAGGTCCCGGCCAGCACCTTGGCGCCCTCGGGGGCGTCGGGGCGCTCGGCGAGGCGGAGAGCGGGGGCGTCGTCGCTGTCGCCGCCCCAGGTGAAGATGCCCTCGGCGGGCTGGCTCGCGAAGGGCACCTCGCCCTCGAAGCGGTCGACGGGCACGGGAGCGGGGTCGTCCGCGCCGGCGGCGGCACCGGCCGCGCCGAGCGGCAGCAGTGCGGTGAGCAGGGCTGCGGAGGCGAGCAGGGCGGTTCTTCGCATGGACCTTCCCTCGGTATCCGGACTGTTCCAGGGTCTTCCAGGGCTGTTCCGACACGTCGCTGAACGCTCGGCTCGGGACTGGACGCCCGGCTCGGGGCCGAACACCCGGCTCGGGGCCGAACGCTCGGCTCAGGGCTTAGATCACAGCGTGAGTTAAAGGGGGACATGTCATTCCGTCAAGACTTCACGCCCCAACCGGTACACAGGCAACGCACGGGAAAAGAAGGACCGTTGCGCCTTCGGGTCGTGAACACACAGCCTCCGCGGTGACGTATCGTCGGACTACCGTCTTGTCCGACTTGTCACCGGGAGCCCGGCATGAGCACCGCCCGCGATCTGCTGTTCGTCACCCTGGACGTGCCCGGCGGCCATCCGGTCGAGCAGGGGGACCTCTCGCTCGCCCTGGCGGGCGCGGAACTCCTCGATCTGCTGGCCGGCGGGGCGGTGCTGCTGATCGGGGACCGGCTGCGGCCGGGTCCGCGCACGCTGTCCGGCGACCCGCTCCTGGACGAGGCGGCGACCCGCGTCCAGGGCGAGGAGCCGTACGAGAGCGTCGAGGACTGGCTGTGGCGGCGCGGGCGCGGGCTGGCCGAGGGCTACACCGCCGTACTGGAGGCGGAGGGCCAGCTCACCAGCGTCCGGCGGCACCGCTGGCTGCCCAGCCGCCCGGTGGACCGGACCACACCGGCCGACGGCAGCGCCGACCGGCGCTCGGCCGCCGACCGCTGGGCCGCCCGCGAACCGGTCCTCACCGCCCTGGCCGCCACGCTCGGCGTCACGCCGGACACCGGCGACGGCGCTCCCGCCGCCGAGCCCGAGGACGAGACCGCGCTGACCGTGCTGGCCGCCGTGGGCGACGCCGTCACCGAACTGGAGGGCGTCCGCCAGCGGCGGCGGGTGGAGAACGCGGCCTTCGACAACATCTGGCGGGCGCCCTGACCCGCGGGGCCGGGCGCCCGCCCGGCTGCTACGCGGCCGGGTCCACCGCGGCGCGCAGCAGGCCGTAGGTGTAGGCGTCCTCCAGGGCCTGCCAGGAGGCGGCGATGACGTTGTCGGCGACGCCGACCGTGGACCACTCGCCCTTGCCGTCCGAGGTGGAGATCAGCACGCGGGTGGTGGAGGAGGTGCCGTGGCGGCCCTCCAGGATGCGGACCTTGTAGTCGACCAGTTCGAGCGAGCCGAGCTGGGGATAGATCTTCTCCAGGGCGACGCGCAGGGCCCGGTCCAGGGCGTTGACCGGGCCGTTGCCCTCGGCGGTGGCGACGATGCGCTCGCCCTTGGCCCACAGCTTGACGGTGGCCTCGTTGGCGTGGGAGCCGTCGGGGCGGTCCTCGACGATGGCCCGCCAGGACTCCACGTCGAAGTACTTCAGCGGGCTGCCCTGCACCTCCGCGCGCAGCAGCAGCTCGAAGCTGGCGTCGGCGGCCTCGTAGGTGTAGCCCTTCAGCTCGTGTTCCTTGACCCGCTCCACGACCCGGCCGACCAGCTCGCGGTCGCCGCCGAGGTCGATGCCGAGCTCCTTGCCCTTCAGCTCGATGGAGGCGCGCCCGGCCATGTCGGAGACCAGCATGCGCATGGTGTTGCCGACGCGCTCGGGGTCGATGTGCTGGTAGAGGTCGGGGTCGACCTTGATCGCGGAGGCGTGCAGGCCGGCCTTGTGGGCGAAGGCGGACAGGCCGACGTAGGGCTGGTGGGTGGAGGGCGTCAGGTTGACGACCTCGGCGATGGCGTGCGAGATCCGGGTCATCTCGCGCAGCCGCCCCTCGGGGAGCACCTGCTTGCCGTACTTGAGCTCCAGGGCGGCGACGACCGGGAAGAGGTTGGCGTTGCCGACCCGCTCGCCGTAGCCGTTGGCGGTGCACTGCACATGAGTGGCGCCCGCGTCGACGGCGGCCAGGGTGTTGGCGACCGCGCAGCCGGTGTCGTCCTGGGCGTGGATGCCGAGGCGCGCGCCGGTGTCGGCGAGGACGGTGGCGACGACCGCCTGGACCTGGGCGGGCAGCATCCCGCCGTTGGTGTCGCACAGCACGACGACGTCGGCGCCCGCCTCGGCGGCGGCGCGGACGACCGCCTTGGCGTACTCGGGGTTGGCGCGGTAGCCGTCGAAGAAGTGCTCGCAGTCCACGAAGACGCGGCGGCCCTGGGCGCTCAGGTGGGAGACGGTGTCGCGCACCATCTCCAGGTTCTCCTCCAGGGTGGTGCGCAGCGCCAGCTCCACATGCCGGTCGTGCGACTTGGCGACCAGGGTGATCACCTCGGCGCCGGACTCCAGCAGCGCCCTGACCTGCGGGTCCTCGGCGGCCTTGGCACCGGCGCGGCGGGTGGCGCCGAAGGCGACCAGCCGGGCGTTGCGGAAGTCGATCTCGTCCTTGGCGCGGGCGAAGAACTCGGTGTCGCGGGGGTTCGCCCCGGGCCAGCCGCCCTCGATGAAGCCCACGCCGAAGTCGTCCAGGTGGCGGGCGATGGCCAGCTTGTCGGCGACGGTGAGGTTGATGCCCTCCCGCTGGGCGCCGTCGCGCAGGGTGGTGTCGAAGACGTGGAACGAATCGTCCAGCCGGCTGGTTTCGGACATGTCTCAGGGCTCCTGTGTGGGATCTCGGTCGTACCGGAATGACCGGCTCCACCGTCCCCCCAATACTCGCGCGCCGTGCTCCCCGGCTGAAGGTGGGCCGGGAAAACGAAAGACCCCTCGCGGGTGCGAGAGGTCTGCGCGCGGGTCGAGGACGACGATGGCCGCCCGTACCTGGTCGTACGTGGCGGTCACTGCGGACCGGCGCGCCTGCTGCCAATAATCATGGCGAACGAGAGCACGGGGGCAGTCTGGCACAGTCCCGCCCCCGCGCTCACCGCCGTCTCAGGATGCGGGCGCGGGCGTGGACACCTCGGCGTTCTTCACCCGGGTCAGGTCCAGGTCCCGGGTCTCGCGCATGCTGACGTATACCACCAGGGAGACCGCCGCGCAGCCCGCCACGTACCAGAAGAAGCCCGACTCGATCCCGGCGTTCTTGAACCACAGCGCGACGTATTCCGCGGTGCCGCCGAACAGGGCGTTGGCCAGCGCGTAGGGCAGCGCCACGCCGAGGGCGCGCACGCCGGTGGGGAACAGCTCGGCCTTCACACAGGCGTTGATCGAGGTGTAGCCGGTGACCACGACCAGGGCCAGCAGGGACAGGCCCAGCGCGGGCCAGAAGCTGCCCGCGTGCTGGAGCAGGGTCAGGATCGGCACGGTCAGCAGGGTCGAGCCGACCGCGAAGGTGATCAGCAGCGGGCGGCGCCCGATCCGGTCGGAGAGCCGCCCGGCCAGCGGCTGGAGGCAGGCGAAGACGATCAGCGCGGTGAAGGAGACCAGCGTCGCGGTCCGCTTGGGCAGGCCCGCGGAGTTGGACAGGTACTTGGTGAGGTAGGTGGTGTACGTGTAGTACGCCACCGTGCCGCCCATGGTCAGCGCCATCACGAGCAGCGCCTCGCGCCGGTGCCGCCACAGCGCGCGCAGCGTGCCGCGCTCCGCGCCGCCGCTGTCGTCGGCCTCGTACACCTCGGTCTCCAGCATGCTGCGCCGCAGGTAGAAGATGACGGCCGCGCCGAGCGCGCCCACCACGAACGGGATCCGCCAGCCCCAGCTGTGCAGCGCGTCGTCGGACAGGGTCCGCTGGAGCAGGATCTGGAGGCCGAGGCCGACGATCTGGCCCGCGGTCATCGAGACGTACTGGAAGCTGGAGGCGAAGCCGCGGCGGCGCGGGTCGGACGCCTCGGTGAGGTAGGTGGCGCTGGCCGCGTACTCGCCGCCCACCGAAAGACCCTGGAGCAGCCGGGCCAGCAGCAGCACCAGCGCGCCGCCGTACCCGGCGACACCGTAGGTCGGCGCTACGGCGATCAGGACCGCCGAGGCCGACATCAGGGTGACGGTCAGGGTCAGGGCGGCCTTGCGGCCCTGGCGGTCACCGACCCGGCCCAGTAACCAGCCGCCGACCGGCCGCATGAAGAACCCGACCGCGAAGATGCCCGCGGTGTTCATCATCTGCGCGGTCGGATTGCCGTGCGGGAAGAACGCCCCGGCGAAGTAGGTGGCGAAACTGGCGTAGACGAACCAGTCGTACCACTCCACCATGTTTCCGGCCGAGCCGATCCAGATCTTCTTCCACTGCTCTCGTCCCATGCGCTGTGACTGCCCCGCCGGGACCCGGCCGACGCACCCCGCGCGAGCGGCGGGAAGGCTTCCTACGGCGTCAGCGACTCGTCCAGGAACTCCCCCACCAGCCCGAGCACCCGCTCCCGGCCGGTGCCGCGCAGGCCGATCGCCACCTGGAGGGAGAAGCCGTCGAGCAGGGCGCGCAGCCGGGTCGCGAAGCGGTCGGCGTCCACCGGGCGGAACTCGCCGCGCGAGACGCCCTCGGCGACCAGGGCCGCCAGGTCGCGGTGCCAGGCGCCCTCGATGGCGCCCTGCCGGTCCCGGGCGTCCTCGGCGGCGGTCAGCGAGCGGTTCCAGACCTCCAGCCAGAGCGTCCAGTGCGGGTCGTGCCGCCCGTCGGGCACATACAGGGCGACATAGGCGTCCAGCCGCTCCCGGGCCGGGGCGTCCCGCGCCAGCAGCCGCCCGCGCTCGGCCCCGAGCCGGCTCTCGCTCCACTCCAGGGTGCGCAGCAGCAGCTCGTCCTTGGAGCCGAAGTAGTACAGCAGATGGCCACTGCTCATCTGGACCTCGCGGCCCAGCGCCGCCATGGTGAGCTTCTCCAGACCGCGCTCGGCGATCATCTCCATGGCGGCGGCGAGCACCTCCTCGCGCGGCGGCGCGGGCGTACGGCTGCGCGTCACCGCCCCGCCCCCGCATCCACCCGGACGGATCCCGGATTCACCCGGACGGGCTCCGGATCCACCCGGTCAGGCTCCGGGTCCATCCGGACAGAGACCCGGCCGGACGCCGTGTCCGGGGTCCGGACCGGCTCGGCGGGTCGGTGGCCGCGAGCGGCGAAGAGCAGTACATCCACGCGTACGTTCTACCCGACCGCCGTCACGGGCCCTACTTCGGCTGCTGCTGCGTGACGCAGTGGATGCCGCCGCCGCCCGCGAAGATCGTGCGGGCGTCCACCAGGGTGACCGTGCGGTCGGGGAAGAGGCGGCGGAAGACGGCGGCGGCGGCCTCGTCGCGGGGGTCGTCGAAGGCGCACAGGACGACGCCGTCGTTGCACAGGTAGTGGTTGATGTAGGAGTAGTCGGCCCAGTGGCCGTCGGCCTCCAGGACGGTGGGGGCGGTCACCTCGACGACCTCCAGGGGGCGGCCGTGGGCGTCGGTGGCCGCGCGGAGGAGGCCGATGACCTCCTTGGTGACCTCGTGGTCGGGGTGGGCCGGGTCGGGCTGGTGGTGGGCGACGACGACGCCGGGGCGGGCGAAGGCGGCGACGATGTCGACATGGCCGAGGGTGCCGTAGCCGTGCGGCGGGTAGTCGCCGGTCAGGCCGCGCGGCAGCCAGATCGCCTTGCGGGTGCCCAGGTGCGCGTGGATCTCGGCCTCGACCTGCTCCCGGGACCAGTGCGGGTTGCGCTCCGGGCCGAGCTGGACGGTCTCGGTGAGCAGGACGGTGCCCTCGCCGTCGACGTGGATCGCGCCGCCCTCGTTGACCAGCCGTGAGGCGTACGTCCGCGCCCCGGCGAGATCGGCCACGTACGCGCCGATCTTCGCGTCGTGCTCCCAGCGGGCCCAGTCCTGGGCGCCCCAGCCGTTGAACGTCCAGTCCACGGCGGCCAGCCGGCCGGCGCGGTCCTTGAGGAAGGTGGGGCCGATGTCGCGCATCCAGGCGTCGTCGAGGTCGCGTTCGACGGTGTCGACGCCGTCGCCGAGCAGGGCGCGGGCCTCGGCGGACTGGCCGGGGCCGCAGACCACGGTGACCGGCTCGAAACGGCGCACCGCGCGGGCGACCGACGCCCAGGCGATACGGGAGGCGGCCAGTTCCTCCGGGGTGCCGAAGGTCGGGTTGGCGCCCGGCCAGGCCATCCAGGTGCGCTCGTGGGGCGCCCATTCGGCGGGCATGGAGAAGCCGTCGGCGGCGGGGGTGCTCATGTGGGTTCTCGGTTCCTCAGAGGAAGTACAGGCGGTTCAGGGAGACGGAGTCGGCGGGCTCCGAGCGCAGCGGGTCGCCGTCCAGGGTGACCAGACCGGTGCGCTGGTCGACGTCGACCGCTCCGGTACGGGAGTTCAGCCGCAGGTCGGCCGGGCCGATGCCGCGGGTGCCGCGCACGGCGACCCGGCGCCTGCGGGTGGGCATGGTGTCGCCGCCCTGGTCGAGCGCGGCCCGCGCCACGAACGCGACGGAGAGTTCGGCGGGGGTGGCGCCGTGCGCGCCGAACTGCGGTCCCAGCACGAGGGGTTCGCAGGTGTCGGTGACCGCGTTCGGGTCGCCGGTGACGCCGTACGCGGGGAAGCCGGACTTGAGCACGAGCTGCGGTTTGGCGCCGAAGTACTCCGGGCGCCACAGCACGATGTCGGCGAGCTTGCCGGCCTCCAGGGAGCCGACCTCGTGGGAGAGGCCGTGCGCGATGGCCGGGTTGACGGTCAGCTTGGCGATGTAGCGCAGCACGCGGCCGTTGTCGTCGCCGGGACCGTCGCCCTCGGCCGGGCCCAGCTCGGCCTTCATCTTCCCGGCCATCGCGAAGGTGCGGCGCACGGTCTCGCCCGCGCGGCCCATGCCCTGCGCGTCGGAGGAGGTGATGCCGATCGCGCCCAGGTCGTGCAGCACGTCCTCGGCGCCCATGGTGCCCGCGCGGATGCGGTCGCGGGCCATGGCGGCGTCGCCGGGCAGGTCGGTCTTCAGGTCGTGGACGGAGACGATCATGCCGTAGTGCTCGGCGACCGCGTCCCGGCCGAAGGGCAGCGTGGGGTTGGTGGAGGAGCCGATGACATGGGGCACGCCCGCCATCTTCAGCACGTTGGGCACGTGTCCGCCGCCGCAGCCCTCGATGTGGAAGGCGTGGATCGTGCGCCCCTCCAGGACGCGCAGGGTGTCCTCCACCGACAGGCACTCGTTCAGCCCGTCGCTGTGCAGGGCCACCTGCACGTCGTGCTCCTCGGCCACCCGCAGGGCGGTGTCCAGAGCGCGGGTGTGGGCGCCCATGTCCTCGTGCACCTTGAAGCCGCAGGCGCCGCCCTCGGCCAGCGCCTCGACGAGGGGGGCGCCGTGCGAGGACGAACCCCGGCCCAGGAAGCCGATGTTGACCGGCCAGGCGTCGAAGGCGCCGAAGGCGTGCCGCAGCGCCCAGGGCGAGTTGACGCCGACGCCCCACACCGGCCCGAACTCCTGCCCGATGATCGTGGTCACGCCGGAGGCGAGGGACGCCTCCATGATCCGCGGCGACAGCAGGTGCACATGCGTGTCCACCGCTCCGGCGGTCGCGATCAGTCCCTCGCCGGACACGATGGTCGTGCCGGTGCCCACGACGACGTCGACCCCGTCGAGCGTGTCCGGGTTCCCGGCCCGGCCCACGGCGCTGATCCGGCCCTCGCGGATGCCGATGGACACCTTGCGGATGCCCTGCACCGCGTCGATCACGACGACGTTGCTGATGACGACGTCGCAGGTCTCGCGGACGGCCGCGGCCTTGAGGTGCAGTCCGTCGCGGGCGGTCTTGCCGAACCCGGCCAGGAACTCGTCGCCGTAGCGCTGCGCGTCCGACTCCACCCGGATCACCAGACCGGAGTCGCCGAGGCGGACGCGGTCACCGGCGCGGGGTCCGTGGGTGGCGGCGTAGGCGTGCGGATCGACGTGGATCGCCCGGCTCACCTCGCGTCCTTTGGAACGGCTCATCGGGCGTCTCCTTCCGGGGCGTCGGGGGTCGGGGGTGCGGGGGCTCCCGCTCCGGCGGCCTGTGCCTCGGCGGCTTCCGTCCCGGCGACCGCCGCTCCGGCGGCTTCCGTCGCGGACACGCCCAGGTAGCCGCAGGCGGCGGCCCGGCGCAGGGCCTCCTGCCTGGCGCCGGGGGCGTCCAGCGGGCCGTCGACCAGTCCGGCGAAGCCGATGGCGACCCGGGCGCCGCCGATCGGCACGAGGCCGACCTCGGCGCTCTCCCCCGGCCCGAACCGCACCGACGACCCGGCGGGCACCGCGAGCCGCATGCCGTAGGCGGCGGCGCGGTCGAAGTCCAGGCGCGGGTTGGCCTCGAAGAAGTGGAAGTGGGAGGTGACGGAGACCGGGACGGCGGCGGTGTTGGTGACGGTGAGGCGCACGGCCGGCTCCGGGTCGGCGTGCTGCGGTCCGGGCAGCAGCGCGCCCGGGGCCTCCTCCCCCAGGCTGCCGCCCGCCAGCGGGTCGGTGACGATCGCGAGCCGTGAGCCGTCGTCGAAGACGGCCTCCACATGGACCTCGGTGACCACGTCGGCGACGCCGGGCAGCACGTCGTCCGGGCCGAGCACCGTACGGGCGCGCTCGATCGCCTCGGCCAGCCGGGCGCCGTCGCGGGCGGCCTCGCACACCGTGTCGGCGATCAGCGCGGTGGCCTCCGGCACATTGAGCCTGAGGCCGCGGGACCTGCGGGCGCGGGCCAGTTCGGCGGCCCCGAAGAGCAGCAGCCGGTCACGCTCGGTGGGGGTCAGTCGCACGCGGCGGCACCTCCTGGTCTTCCATCGGTTAGAACGCCACTCTAAGTGCGGAGGACCGGAAGGAAAAGGATGTCCGGCCACTATGACCGTTCTCACGCGTCTCGCGCGCGGATCTGTTTGAACAGCGCTCAAACGCGGACGCGCCGAGGGCCGCCGCGGACGGGTGGTGTCCGCGGCGGCCCTCGGCGCGTGCGTGCGGGCGGGTGACTAGCCGAGCCGGTGCATCCAGCCGTGCTTGTCCTCGGTGATGCCGCGCTGGATGTCCAGCAGTGCCCGGCGCAGCCGCATGCTCACCTCGCCGGGCTCGCCGCCCGACTGCTGCCACTGGGCGTTCGCCCGCTTGACCGTGCCGACCGGGGTGATCACGGCCGCCGTGCCGCAGGCGAAGACCTCGGTCAGCGTGCCGTTCTCGGAGTCGCGCTGCCACTGGTCGACGGAGACCCGGGCCTCCTCGGCCTCGTAGCCGAGGTCGCGGGCGACGGCGAGCAGCGAGTCGCGGGTGACGCCCTCCAGGATCGAGCCGCTGAGGGCGGGCGTGACGATCTTGTTCCCGTAGACGAAGTACAGGTTCATGCCGCCCAGTTCCTCGACCCACTTGTGCTCGACGGCGTCGAGGTAGCAGACCTGGTCGCAGCCCTGGGCGGCGGCCTCGGCCTGGGCGAGCAGGGAGGCCGCGTAGTTGCCGCCGGTCTTGGCGTCGCCCATGCCGCCGGGGACGGCGCGGACCCGGTCCTCGGAGGCCCAGATGGAGACGGGCTTCACGCCGCCGGGGAAGTAGGCGCCGGCCGGGGAGGCGATCACGATGAACAGGTACTCGTTGGCGGGCTTGACGCCGAGGCCGACCTCGGTGGCGATCATGAACGGGCGCAGGTACAGGGACTCCTCGCCGCCGTGCGGCGGGACCCAGTCCTTGTCCTGCTGGACCAGGACGTCGCACGCCTCGATGAACGTCTCCACGGGCAGCTCGGGCATGGCGAGCCGGTGCGCGGACGCCTGGAAGCGCCGGGCGTTCTTCTCCGGGCGGAAGGTGGCGACGGAGCCGTCGGGCTGGCGGTACGCCTTCAGCCCCTCGAAGATCTCCTGGGCGTAGTGCAGCACCGTGGTGGCCGGGTCGAGGGGGATCGGCGCGTACGGAACGAGCTGGCCGTCGTGCCAGCCCCGGCCCTCGGTCCACCTGATCGTCACCATGTGGTCGGTGAAGTGGCGGCCGAATCCGGGGTTCGCCATGAGCGCCTCGCGCTCCGCGGCGGCGAGTGGGTGGGCCGAGGGCTTGAGCTCGATCGTGGGCGTCGTCATGAGTGGGTGTCCTTCACCGAGTTGTTGTGACGGGCCGCGCTCACTCCCGCACGGCACGTGGCCGGTGCTAGGACGTCCGAGCATTCCCTCATGTCGCGGCTCCGCGTTCGATTATCGCGCGGCGGCCCTGGCGTGAGAAAACGGGGTGAATGCGGCCCTGGGTCCGATGGTGGCACCCGGCGGCGGACAGGGGGAAGCCGCCGGGCGCGGAGTGCGACCCGGCGGCTTCGAGAGATTCGAGGAGCTGGGGGTCCCACCCAGGTCCTCAAGGCTCTGGGGGAAGGTCAGCCGGCTACTCGTACGGCGAGCGCGTCGCCGATCTCGGCGGTGGTGCGCTCGGGCAGCGAGCCGCGCTCCGCGAGGTCGGCGGAGACGGCGTCCTCGATCCGGGTCGCCTCGGCCTCGTGGCCGAGGTGGCGGAGCAGCAGGGCGACGGAGAGCACCGTGGCGGTGGGGTCGGCCTTGCCCTGGCCCGCGATGTCCGGGGCCGAGCCGTGCACCGGCTCGAACATGGACGGGTAGGCGCCGCTCGGGTTGATGTTGCCCGAGGCGGCGACGCCGATGCCGCCGGAGACGGCCGCGGCGAGGTCGGTGATGATGTCGCCGAAGAGGTTGTCGGTGACGATGACGTCGAACCGCTCGGGCTGGGTGACCAGGTAGATGGTCGCCGCGTCGACGTGGATGTACTCGGTGGTGACCTCGGGGTACTCCTCGGCCACCTGGTTGAAGATGTTCGTCCACAGGTGGCCGGCGAAGGTCAGCACGTTGTTCTTGTGGACCAGGGTGAGCTTCTTGCGCGGGCGGGCCTGGGCGCGGGCGAAGGCGTCGCGGACCACGCGCTCGACCCCGAAGGCCGTGTTCACGGAGACCTCGGTGGCGACCTCGTGCTCGGTGCCCTTGCGGATGGTGCCGCCGTTGCCCGTGTAGGGGCCCTCGGTGCCCTCGCGGACGACGACGAAGTCGATCCGCGGGTCCCCGGCGAGCGGGGTGGCGACGCCGGGCAGCAGCTTGCTCGGCCGCAGGTTGACGTGGTGGTCGAAGGCGAAGCGGAGCTTGAGCAGGAAGCCGCGCTCCAGGACGCCCGAGGGCACCGACGGGTCGCCGATCGCGCCGAGCAGGATCGCGTCGTGGTCCTTGAGGGCGTCGAGGTCGGCGTCGGTGAGGGTCTCACCGGTGGCGTGGTAGCGCCGGGCGCCGAAGTCGTACTCCTTGGTCTCCAGCTTCACGTCCTGCGGGAGCGCGGCGGCGAGGACCTTGAGCCCCTCGGCCACCACTTCCTGGCCGATGCCGTCACCGGGGATCACTGCGAGATCGATGCTGCGAGACATGTCGGCACCCTACCGCTCGTCCCGAGAGCTGACACAGAGCGTCCGGGATGTGGACATGGGGGGGGATCGGGGCGGAACGGCTCAGTGGCCGGTCTCGCCGCCGTTGTCCCGGCGGTCGAGGGCGCGCTGGAGGGCGGCGGCGGCGTTCTTGCGGTCGGACTCGCTCGTACGGGAGGCGTGGCGGACGCGGCGGCGGACGGTCGTCTCGGCCATGGGGGATCGACTCCTTCGGGAATCCTTCGGGACACCCCGCGAGGACGCGCGAGAACGCGGACGAGCACGGGAGTCCCGAAAAAGGGAGCACCACAGAGGTGCGGGACGCCGGAAGGGGCGGGGAGCCGGGCCGCAGGGGTGACCTGCGCGGGGGCCCGGCTCACGACCGCCATTCGCTGGTTCCAGCGAGACGTTCGGCTTCTTCCACGCTAAATGAGGCGGGCGCGCCTGTCTGCATCATTACTCGGACTTCCTACTATCTGAGACGGTGGCATCGCCCGTATGCCGACGCCACCGCCCTGACCTGCGGAAATCCGGGACGGCCGCTCAGAGTACGTCGCCGTCGCGCCAGTCGAAGAGCAGTTCGGCGTCCGGATCGGACGCGGCGGCGGGCACCGGCCACACATAGGTGGACCCCTCCTCCTCGGGCAGCCGCACCGCGCCGTCCGGGCCCAGCGCGCTGATCGTCCCGGCCCAGGCCCGCCAGCCCCGGGCCGCGTAGAGCCGGGCGCCGTCGTCGCTCGCGGACAGCGCGCCGAGGTCGTAGGCGCGGGTGACGGTCTCCTCCACGGCGTCCATGACCAGGCCGCCCAGACCGGTGCGCCGCACGTCGCGGCGTACGGCGACGGCCTCGACGTATCCCGTGCGCAGCCAGCGCCCGCGCAGCCGGACCCGGCGCATGACGACCGAGCCGTGCGCGGCGAGTCCGCGCGCGTCGTGCACCAGGACGTGCAGTCCGCCCAGGCAGTGGTCCCAGTCCTCGGCGCCGAAGTCGCCGTCGAAGGCGTCGTACAGCAGGGAGCGGACCGCGCGCAGCTCGGCCGGGGTGAGGGCGGCCGTGTGGGCGGTGCGCGGCCGCGCGCCGGGACTCCGGCGCTCCGGGGCGCTCACAGCGCCGCCGCCACGGCGTCGCGGAAGGCCGCGGGTTCCTCCACCCAGGGCAGGTGCCCGGCCCCGGGCAGGACCGTGCGCCGCACCCGGGGCAGCGCCGCCGCCAGGGAGTCCACGGCGGCACGGGGGCGGATGTCACGGCCGCCGTCCACGATCACCACGGGCACGTCGAGTCCGCGGCAGGCGGCCGCCAACTCCGGTGTGCCCCAGGCGCGGGCGCGCTCCGCGTTGAGCGCGGCGGCGCAGTTCTCCGCCACCCCGAACCAGGGATCCGCCATGCGCCGGGCGTGCGCGAGGGCGTGTTCCCGGTCGGGGAACTCGACGGACCAGCGCAGCACCGCCGCCTCGCGCCGCTCCTCCTCCGAGCGGGGCTCCCGGCCGGTCAGCTCCCGCCAGCGGGCCAGGCGCGCGGGGTCCTCGGCGAGACGGGCGCGGAAGTTCTCCCGGTAGGCCGGGTGCCAGCCGGTGTCCGGGCCGATGCCCGTACCGGAGACGTACACCAGGGCGGCCACCCGCTCCGGGTGGGCGAGCGCGTAGCCCAGCGCGAGCTGGGCGCCCCAGGAGTGGCCGAGCAGGGTGACGCGCGGGAAGCCGAAGTGCGCGCGCACGGCGTCCAGGTCCGCGACGAACCGCTCACCGGTCCACGGCCCGTCGCAGGGCGCCGAGCGTCCGCAGCCGCGCTGGTCCCAGCGGACCACGTCGGCCCGGTCGGCGAGCAGCGCGGCGACGTCCCCGAACATGTCCCACAGGCCGGGGCCGCCGTGGCACAGCACCAGCGGGGCGGTGCCCCGTCCGGTGCGGGAGGCCCAGAGCCGGACGCCGTCGTCCGCGATCACTTGTCCGATCACCTGTTCGCCGGGCGCCGGTGGCGTCCCGCCGTGCGTACCGTCTGCGCCGTGCGCGCCGTGCGTCCTCGTCGAGGTCATGCGGCCAGTGTGCCGTGCGGACACCCGGACGGGCCGGTCCTTTTTCCGGTACCGGCCCGTCGGCGCGTGCGGGGTGTCACCCGCGGTGCGGGTGTCAGCCCATGTGCGGGTAGGTGTAGTCGGTCGGCGCGATCAGCGCCTCCTTGATGGCGCGGGTCAGGGTCCAGCGCATCAGGTTCTGCGGGGCGCCGGCCTTGTCGTTGGTGCCGGAGGAGCGGCCGCCGCCGAAGGGCTGCTGGCCGACCACGGCGCCGGTCGACTTGTCGTTGATGTAGAAGTTGCCGGCCGCGTAGCGCAGCTTGTCCATCGTGTACGCGGCGGCGGCGCGGTCGCCCGCGATGACCGAGCCGGTGAGGGCGTAGTCGGAGACGGACTCCATCTGGGTCAGCATCTCGTCGTACCGGTCGTCCTCGTAGACGTGCACGGCGAGGATCGGGCCGAAGTACTCGGTCGTGAAGACCTCGTTCTCCGGGTCGGAGCACTCGATGACGGTCGGGCGCACGAAGTAGCCCACCGAGTCGTCGTAGGAGCCGCCCGCGACGATCGTGCAGGACGGGTCCTCCTTGGCCCGGTCGATGGCGGCCTTGTTCTTGGCGAAGGACCGCTCGTCGATGACCGCGCCGATGAAGTTCGACAGGTCGGTGACGTCGCCCATGGTCAGGTAGTCGACCTCGGCCGCGAACTCCTCCTTGAAGCCGGAGTTCCAGATGGAGGCCGGGATGTACGCCCGGGAGGTGGCCGAACACTTCTGGCCCTGGTACTCGAAGGCACCGCGGGTCAGGGCGGTCTTCAGCACCGCGCGGTCGGCCGACGGGTGGGCCACCACGAAGTCCTTGCCGCCGGTCTCGCCGACCAGACGCGGGTAGGAGCGGTACTTCTCGATGTTGTTGCCGACCGTCTTCCACAGGTGCTGGAAGGTCTTGGTGGAGCCGGTGAAGTGGATGCCGGCCAGGTCGCGGTGGTTCAGGGCCACCTCGGAGACCTCCAGGCCGTCACCGGTGAGGAGGTTGATGACGCCCTTGGGCAGGCCCGCCTCCTCCAGGAGCTGCATGAGCAGCACGGCGGCGTGCGTCTGGGTCGGGGACGGCTTCCAGATCACCACGTTGCCCATGAGGGCGGGCGCGGTGGGCAGGTTGGCGGCGATCGCCGAGAAGTTGAACGGCGTGATCGCGTAGACGAAGCCCTCCAGCGGGCGGTGGTCCAGGCGGTTCCACACGCCCGGCGAGTTGGCCGGGGGCTGCTCGGCCAGGATCTGGCGGGCGTAGTGCACGTTGAAGCGCCAGAAGTCGACCAGCTCGCAGGGGCTGTCGATCTCCGCCTGCTGCGCGGTCTTGGACTGGCCGAGCATGGTGGAGGCGGCGATGGTCTCGCGCCAGGGGCCGGCCAGCAGCTCGGCGGCGCGCAGGATGATCGCCGCGCGGTCGTCGAAGGACATCGCGCGCCAGGCGGGGGCCGCCGCGAGCGCCGCGTCCACGGCGTCCTGGGCGTCCTGCCGGGTGGCGTTGGCGTACGTGCCCAGGCGCGCCTTGTGGTTGTGCGGCTGCACGACGTCGAAGCGCTCGCCGCCACCCATCCGCTTCTCGCCGCCGATGGTGCAGGGCAGGTCGACCGGGTTGTCGGCCAGCTCCTTGAGCTTGGCCTCCAGCCGGGCCCGCTCGGGCGAACCGGGGGCGTAGCCGTGCACCGGCTCGTTGACGGGGGTGGGGACCTGGGTCACAGCGTCCATGTGTTCCGTAACTCCTTGACTTGAGCGGTGTTTCGAGCTGTACGGCGGGCGCGGTGGGCTCGCTCAGCCCTTGCTGACCATCGAGCGGACGAAGAAGCGCAGGTCGGCCGGCTTCTCCGCCAGACGGCGCATGCTGTGCCTTCCCGGGGGGCGACCCCCGGACCCCCGGCAGGGGGGTGCGGCACAGCCGTTGCCGGTCAGCCTCGGCTGAGCATGCTCCGCGCGAAGAAGCGCAGGTTGGCCGGCTTCTCCGCCAGACGGCGCATGAAGTAGCCGTACCAGTCCGTGCCGTAGGCGGTGTAGACGCGCATACGGTGGCCCTCGGCGGCCAGGCGCAGGTGCTCGTCGCTGCGGATGCCGTACAGCATCTGAAACTCGTACTCGTCGAGCTTGCGGCCGGCCGTGCGGGCCAGCTCCTGCGCGATGGAGATGAGACGGGGGTCGTGGGACCCGACCATCGGGTACCCGTCGCCGTCCATCAGAGTGCGCAGGATCCGCACGTACGCCTTGTCGATCTCGTGCTTGTCCTGGTAGGCGACCTCGGCGGGCTCCTTGTAGGCGCCCTTCACCAACCGTACGCGAGAACCGCTCGCGGCGAGGCGGCGCGCGTCGGCCTCGGTGCGGAAGAGGTAGGCCTGGATGACACAGCCGGTCTGCGGGAAGTCCTTCCGCAGCTCCTCGTGGATGGCGAACATCGAGTCGAGGGTGGTGTGGTCCTCGGCGTCCAGGGTGACCGTGGTGCCGATCGCGGCGGCGGCCTCGACGACCGGGCGGACGTTGGCGAGGGCCAGCTCGTGGCCGCCGGGGAGGGTCTGCCCGAACATCGTCAGCTTGACGGACATCTCGACGCGCGGGCCCAGGTCCAGGTCCTTGATGTGGTCGACGAGCGCCAGGTAGGCGTCCCGGGCGATGGTCGACTGCTCGGGGGTGGTGATGTCCTCGCCGACCACGTCCATGGTCAGGTCGAGGCCCTTGCCGGTGAGGTCCGCGACGATGGGGACGATGTCGTCCACGGTCTCGCCGGGGATGAAGCGGTCCACGACCTGCTTGGTCACCGGAGCCGCCGAGACGAGACGGCGTATCCGGTCGCTGCGCGACGCGGCGAGAATCACGGGACCCAGCACAGGGCACCTCCACAACAGTGAGCACAAGGCCGCGACCCGACCGATCGGGAACGGCACGGAGAACCACTGTGAAAGTTAGGGATCCGTGTGATCGTCGGCCATCGACAGCTGTCACGCATCCGCGGACCCGATCTCAGACATATGTATGAAGGGTCCGCGGAAATGCGGGAGAATGCCCGGGTGACGGCGGATTACAAGGGCGACTACCAGGAGCTGATCGACGAGATCTCGGAGCTGCTGGGCGCTCCGGCCACCCTGGAGAACCGGAACTTCGAGCTGATCGCCTTCGGCACCTACGACAGCGAGGGCGACCTCGACCCCGCCGCGCTCGACCCGGTGCGCACCCGCTCGATCCTCACCCGCCGCTCCACGGCCGCGGTGCGCCGCTGGTTCGAGGGCTTCGGCATCACCCGCGCCACCGGCCCGGTCCGCATCCCGCCCACCCCGGAGGCGGGCGTCTACCGGGGGCGGATCTGCCTGCCGGTACGCCACCGGGGAGTCGTCCTCGGCTATGTCTGGCTGCTGGTGGACGACCCGGGCCCGGCGGAACCGCAGCTCACCGCGGCCATGCGGGTGACGGGCCGCATCGGGGCGCTGCTCGCCGACGAGGCGCAGCACGGCGCCGACCTCACCCGCGAGCTGCGGGCGGTGCTGACCGCCGAGCGGGGCTGGCCCCGGGACATGGCGGTGGCCGAGCTGCGGACGGCGCTGGGGCCGCGCGCGGAGGGGCCGCACTCGATGGTGTGCGTGGCGCCCTGGCCCTCGGCCGACCCGGACGACGCGCCCTCGGTGCGCACCCTGCCGGGCGCGACGGCCCTGTGCACCGTGCCGTGGGGGGCGGCGGACCAGTGTCTGGCGCTGCTGGTGCGGCTGCGCTCGGCGGACTCCCCGACCCCGGCGGTGTCGGCGGCGACCCGGCTGCTGGAGCAGGCGCCCGGCGGCGGGGCGGGGGGCACGGCGGGCGGTGCGGCGGGCGCGGCGGCCGGGATCGCCGCCGGGCGCACCGGCCTCGCCGAGCTGGGCACGGCGTGGGCGCAGGCGGTGGCGGCGGCCCGCGCAGCGCTCGCGGAGCCCCGGCTCGGTCCGGTGGCGCAGTGGGCGCGCATCGGCCCCTACCGGCTGCTGACCTCGCTGACCGGCGAGGCCGCGCACGACGCGGCGGTGGCGCCGCTCCTCTCCCGGGCCCACCAGGAGCTGGCCCGCACGGCGGAGGTCTATCTGGACTGCGCCGGGCAGGCCGGGCGGACCGCCGCCGAGCTGGGCGTGCACCGCCAGACCCTCTACTACCGGCTGTCCCGGGTGGAGCAGCTCACCGGGCTCGACCTGGACGACGGCGAGGACCGGCTGCTGCTGCACATGGCACTGAAGGCGGCGCGGCTGTAGCCGCGCCCGGCGCTCAGCACGGCGCGGGCTACCGCTGGGCGCTCTGCGCGGCGCCCGCCAGCACCCGGCGCAGGCCCTCGGTGAGCTGGTCGGCGCGGGTGGCGGTGTCCGGGTCGAAGAGCCACTGCACCATGAGGCCCTGGAGGAGGGTCTGGTAGAGGCGGCCCTCGGTGTCGACGGCCTCCTTGTCGAGGTCGGCCTCGGGGACGTCGGTGAACAGGGGCAGGATGCCGGAGCGGCCCTCCTCCTGGGCCTGCGCGAGCAGCTTGCGCACCTCGGGCAGCCGGTCGCCCTGGAGGATCAGCTCCAGGCTGAGCAGCCAGGTGGGGCGGGAGGCCGGCACCGAGCGGATGATCTGCTCCCAGACCTCCTGGAACCGCTCCAGCGACCCGGGGGCCGAGCCGCTCCCGGCCGCCGCCGACCAGGCGGGGCCGCCGCTGCCGCTCATCTCCTCGACGAGGGAGACATAGGCCCTCACCAGCAGCGCGTCCTTCGAGCCGTAGTGGTAGCCGATGGAGGCCAGGTTGGTCCCGGACTCCTTGACGATGTCGCGCGCGGTCGTCCGCACGAACCCCTTCTCCAGCAGGCAGCGCTTCGCGCCGTCGAGCAGATCCTCACGATGTCCCATGCCCTCCAGCCTACCCGTGGATCCATACATCCGTCCTATACGGATGACCTATACGGGCGACCTATACGCTCGTACTAGACAAGCGTTTAAGACGTGTGTACATTCGTGGCCATGACGAACTCGACGAGCACGACGACCCGGGCCGGTCTCGCCGGCCGCCGCGAATGGACCGCCCTCGGCGTGCTGATGCTGCCGCTGCTGCTGGTCTCGATGGATGTCTCGGTCCTCTACTTCGCCATCCCGGCGATCAGCGCGGACCTGGAGCCCACCGGCACCCAGCAGCTGTGGATCTTCGACATCTACGCGTTCGTCCTGGCCGGGCTGCTGATGACGATGGGCTCGCTCGGCGACCGCATCGGCCGCCGCCGACTGCTGCTGATCGGCGCCGCCGCCTTCGGCACCGCCTCCCTGGTCGCCGCCTACGCGAACAGCGCGGAGACCCTGATCGCGGCCCGCGCGGTGCTCGGCATCGGCGGCGCCACCCTGATGCCCTCGACCATGGCGCTGGTGCGCACGATGTTCACCGACCCCGGTCAGCGCGCCAAGGCGATCGGCATCTGGTCCGGTGTGATGACGGCCGGCATCGCGCTCGGCTCGGTGCTCAGCGGCATCCTGGTGCAGTACTTCTGGTGGGGCTCGGTCTTCCTGGTCAACCTGCCCGCGATGGCGCTGCTGCTGGTGCTCGGCCCGATCCTGCTCCCCGAGTCGAAGAACCCCGCCCCCGGCCGGTTCGACCTGATCAGCGTGCCGCTGTCGATGGCCGCCGTGCTCCCCGTGGTCTACGGCCTCAAGGAGATCCCCTCCGAGGGCGTCCACCCGCTCTACGTCGCCTCGATCGCCACCGGCCTGTTCTTCGCGGCCCTGTTCGTGCACCGCCAGCGCACCGCCGCCTCCCCGATGGTCTCGCCCGCCCTCTTCCGCGGCCGGGGCTTCGCCCCCGCCGTCGTCCTCAACCTGATCTCCTCGTTCGCCATGATGGGCTCGGCCTTCTTCACCACGCAGTACCTCCAGTCGGTGCTCGGCAAGAGCGCGATGGAGGCCGCCCTGTGGGCGCTGCTGCCCTCGCTGCCGATCGGCATGGCGGCCCCGGTCGCCACCCAGCTGGTGCAGAAGGGCGTCAACCGGGCCTACGTCGTCACCACCGGCTTCGCCATCGGCGCCGCGGGCTACGGGATGCTGGCCGTGGCCGGTACGGACTCCCTCTGGCTGGTCCTGGCGGCCTGCGCGGTCCTGTCCTCCGGCATCGTGATGGTGATCTCCCAGATGACCGACCTGGCGCTGGGCGCGGCCCCGGCGGAGCAGGCGGGCGCCGCCTCCTCGCTGCTGGAGACCGGCTCGGAGTTCGGCGGGGCGCTGGGCATGGCGACGCTCGGCTCCATCGGCACGGCGATCTACCGCCACGACATCCCGGCCGGTGCCCCCGCCCCGGCCCACGAGACCCTGGGCGGCGCGCTCGCCGTCGCCGGACAGCTCCCCGGCCGGACCGGAGAGGCCCTGGTCACCGCGGCCCGCGAAGCCTTCACCCACGGGATGCAGGGCGCGGCCCTCGCCGGAGCGGCCCTGCTGGTCCTGGCCGGGATCGCGGCCACGGCGACCCTGCGCCGGGTGAGCGTCCGGGCCGAGGCGGTCGAGGAGACCGAGCAGGCGCAGCCCGAGAAGGTGCTCGCCTGAGCGCCGGGCGGCACGCGAAAGGCGCCGGGTGAGCTGGGAACTCCAGCTCACCCGGCGCCTTCCGGTGCCTCTCGTGAGTCTCGCCGTCGCCCGGCCGGGCCGCCCCGGCCTCCGGCGCGTCAGACCAGGTTCACGGAACGGGCCGAGGTGGCCCCGATCTCCGCCGAGACCTCCGCGAGCACCCCGGCCGGAACCGTGTCGTCCACGGTCAGCACGGCCAGCGCCTCGCCGCCCACGCCCGCGCGGGCCACCTGCATACCGGCGATGTTGATGCCCGCCTCGCCGATGACCCGGCCCACCGTGCCGACGACACCGGGACGGTCCTCGTAGCGCAGGACGACCATGTGGTCGGCGAGCGCGAGGTCGACGTCGTACTCGCCGACGGCGACGATCTTCTGCACGTGCTTGGGTCCGGCCAGGGTGCCGGAGACCGACACCTCCTCGCCGTCGGCGAGGGTGCCGCGCACCGTGACCACGTTGCGGTGGTCGGCGGACTCGCTGCTCGTGGTCAGGCGGACCTCGACACCGCGCTCCTGCGCGAACAGCGGCGCGTTGACGTAGGAGACCGTCTCGTCGACGACGTCCTCGAAGACGCCCTTGAGCGCGGACAGCTCCAGGACCTTCACGTCGTGCTGGGTGATCTCGCCGTAGACCTCGACGTCGAGGCGGACGGCGACCTCACCGGCGAGCGCCGTGAAGATGCGGCCCAGGCGCTCGGCGAGCGGGAGGCCCGGCTTGACGTCCTCGGCGATGACGCCGCCCTGCACGTTGACCGCGTCCGGCACCAGCTCACCGGCGAGGGCGAGGCGCACCGACCTGGCGACGGCGATGCCCGCCTTCTCCTGCGCCTCGTCCGTGGAGGCGCCCAGGTGCGGGGTGCAGACGACCTGGTCGAACTCGAAGAGCGGGGAGTCGGTGCACGGCTCCTTGGCGTACACGTCCAGGCCCGCGCCGGCGACCCGGCCCTCCTTCAGCGCCGAGTACAGCGCCTCCTCGTCGACGATGCCGCCGCGCGCGGCGTTGACGATGCGCACGGTCGGTTTGACCTTGTGCAGCGCGTCCTCGCCGATCAGGCCGAGCGTCTCGGGGGTCTTGGGCAGGTGGACGGTGATGAAGTCGGAGACCTCCAGCAGCTCGTCCAGCGTCAGCACCTTGACGCCCATCTGCGCGGCCCGCGCGGGCTGCACGTACGGGTCGTAGGCGACGACCTTCATGCCGAAGGCGGACATGCGCTGGGCGACCAGGGCGCCGATGCGGCCGAGGCCGACGACGCCGAGGGTCTTCTCGGCCAGCTCGACGCCGGTGTACTTGCTGCGCTTCCACTCGCTGTTCTTCAGCGCGGCGTTGGCCTGCGGGATGTTGCGGGCGGTGGCGAGGAGCAGGCCGCAGGCCAGTTCGGCGGCGGTCACGATGTTGGAGGTCGGGGCGTTGACGACCATCACGCCGGCCTTGGTGGCGGCGGAGACGTCCACGTTGTCCAGGCCGACACCGGCGCGGGCGACGACCTTGAGCTTGCGGGCGGCGGCGACGGCCTCGGCGTCGACCTTGGTGGCCGAGCGGATCAGGATCGCGTCGACGTCGGCGATGGCGGGGAGCAGTTCGGCCCGGTCGGCGCCGTTGCAGTGCCGGATCTCGAAGTCCGGACCGAGTGCGTCGACGGTCGCGGGCGACAGCTCTTCAGCGATGAGTACGACAGGTTTCGAGCTCACGTGAGTCCTCACAAATCCAATGCGTGCGGACGGCCGTCCCGACGGCCGCAGGCGGTGGAGTGGGCGGGATGCTAGCCGCGTGGAAGACGCACGACGCTGTGGGCCTGACGCGTTGTTGTGCAGCAGTGTAGTGGCGTCGCGTGCGTCGTATTACGCCGCTGCGGAAGGATCACCCGTCCGTGGCTGGACGGGGTGGACAACGCCGCCGGTCCGCCGTGGGAGACGGCGCCGCCCCGGGTGCGGCGAAGGGGCCGGAGCACCGGCTCCGACCCCTCGGCCCTGAGGCTTACGCCTCCTCGTCGACCCAGCTCATGAGCTTGCGCAGCTCCTTGCCGGTGGTCTCCAGCAGGTGCTCGGAGTCCTGCTTCTTGTACTCGTTGTACCGCTTGAGGCCGCCGTGGTACTCGTCCATCCAGTTCTTGGCGAAGGTGCCGTCCTGGATCTCGGCGAGGACCTTCTTCATCTCGGCCTTGGTGGCGTCGGTGATGATGCGCGGGCCGGTGACGTAGTCGCCCCACTCGGCGGTCTCGGAGATCGACCAGCGCATCTTCTCCAGGCCGCCCTCGTACATGAGGTCGACGATCAGCTTCAGCTCGTGCAGGCACTCGAAGTAGGCGATCTCCGGCTGGTAGCCCGCCTCGACCAGCGTCTCGAAACCGGCCTTGACCAGCGCGGCGGTGCCGCCGCACAGCACGGCCTGCTCGCCGAAGAGGTCGGTCTCGGTCTCCTCGGTGAAGGTGGTCTTGATGACGCCGGCGCGGGTGCCGCCGATGCCCTTGGCGTAGGACAGGGCCAGCGCGAAGGCGTTGCCGGAGGCGTCCTGCTCGACGGCCACGATGCACGGGACGCCGCGGCCCTCCTCGTACTGGCGGCGCACCAGGTGGCCGGGGCCCTTGGGGGCGACCATGCAGACGTCGACACCGGCCGGGGGCTTGATGAAGCCGTAGCGGATGTTCAGGCCGTGCCCGAAGAACAGCGCGTCGCCGTCCTTCAGGTTCGGCGCGATGTGCTCCTCGTAGACCTGGGCCTGGATCGGGTCCGGCACCAGGATCATGATGACGTCGGCCTCGGCCGCGGCCTCGGACGGGCTCACCACGCGCAGGCCCTGCTCCTCGGCCTTCGCCTTCGACTTGGACCCCTCGTGCAGACCCACCCGCACGTCGACACCCGAGTCGCGCAGCGACAGGGCATGGGCGTGACCCTGGCTGCCGTAACCGATGACCGCGACCTTGCGGCCCTGGATGATGGACAGGTCGGCGTCGGCGTCGTAGAACAGCTCGGCCACTGGGTTCTCTCCTTGGTGTGCGGGTTGTGCGTCCCACCGTATGCCGGTGAGGGGGCGGGAAGTTTGCGGGTCTCGGCATACGGGCGGCGGTGTCGCCCGCGCGCCCGTACGCGTCGCCGTGTGTCGTTACGCCGATCGGTCGAGGGCGCGCAGCGACCGGTCCGTGATCGAACGGGCGCCGCGGCCGATCGCGATGGTGCCGGACTGCACCAGCTCCTTGATGCCGTACTGCTCCAGCATCTTGAGCATGGCGGTCAGCTTGTCGCTGGATCCGGTGGCCTCGATGGTCACGGCCTCCGGGGAGACGTCGACCGTCTTGGCGCGGAAGAGCTGGACGATCTCGGTGATCTGGGAGCGCGTCTCGTTGTCGGCGCGCACCTTCACCAGGACGAGTTCGCGCTGCACGGCCGAACCGGGTTCCAGTTCGACGATCTTCAGCACGTTGACGAGCTTGTTGAGCTGCTTGGTCACCTGCTCCAGCGGCAGGTCCTCCACACCGACCACGATGGTGATGCGGGAGATGTCGGGGTGCTCGGTGACGCCGACCGCGAGCGAGTCGATGTTGAAGCCGCGGCGGGAGAACAGGGCGGCGATCCGGGCGAGGATACCGGGGGTGTTCTCGACCAGGACCGAGAGCGTGTGCTTGGTGGACATGACGGGCGTACCTTCCTGAAGTCCCGGACGGCTCTCAGTCGTCGTCGCTGTCGCCGAAGTCGGGGCGGACGTCCCGGGCGGCCATGATCTCGTCGTTGGAGGTGCCGGCGGCGACCATCGGCCAGACCATCGCGTCCTCGTGGACGATGAAGTCGACGACGACCGGGCGGTCGTTGACCGCGTTGGCCTCCTCGATGACCTTGTCCAGGTCCTCGGGGCGCTCGCAGCGGATCGCGTAGCAGCCCATGGCCTCCGACAGCTTCACGAAGTCGGGGACGCGGGTGCCGCGGGCGTCCGGGTTGACGTCGTCCGGGCCCGAGTGCAGGACCGTGTTGGAGTAGCGCTGGTTGTAGAAGAGGGTCTGCCACTGGCGGACCATCCCGAGGGCGCCGTTGTTGATGACGGCGACCTTGATCGGGATGTTGTTCAGGGCGCAGGTGGTCAGCTCCTGGTTGGTCATCTGGAAGCAGCCGTCGCCGTCGATCGCCCAGACGGTCCGCTCGGGCCTGCCCGCCTTGGCGCCCATGGCGGCCGGGACGGCGTAGCCCATGGTCCCGGCGCCGCCGGAGTTCAGCCAGGTGGCGGGCTGCTCGTACTGGACGAAGTGCGCGGCCCACATCTGGTGCTGGCCGACGCCCGCCGCGAAGATGGTGCCCTCGGGGGCGAGCTGCCCGATCCGCTCGATGACCGCCTGCGGGGACAGCGAGCCGTCCGCGGGCTGGTCGTAGCCGAGCGGGTAGGTCTCGCGCCAGCGGCTGAGGTCGTTCCACCAGGCGGTGTAGTCGCCGCGGTGGCCCTCGGCGTGCTCCTTCTGGACGGCCTGGACCAGGTCGGCGATGACCTCGCGGGCGTCGCCGACGATCGGCACGTCGGCCTCGCGGTTCTTGCCGATCTCGGCGGGGTCGATGTCGGCGTGGACGATCTTGGCGTGCGGGGCGAAGCTGTCCAGCTTGCCGGTGACGCGGTCGTCGAAGCGGGCTCCGAGGGCGACGATCAGGTCGGCCTTCTGCAGCGCGGTGACGGCGGTGACCGCACCGTGCATGCCCGGCATCCCCACGTGCAGCGGGTGGCTGTCGGGGAATGCGCCGAGCGCCATCAGGGTGGTGGTGACGGGCGCTCCGGTCAGTTCGGCCAGCACCTTCAGCTCGGCGGTGGCCCCGGCCTTCAGGACGCCGCCGCCGACGTAGAGGACCGGCCGCTTGGCGGCGGTGATGAGCTTGGCGGCCTCGCGGATCTGCTTGGCGTGCGGCTTGGTGACGGGCCGGTAGCCGGGCAGGTCCGTGACGGGCGGCCAGGAGAAGGTGGTCTGCGCCTGGAGGATGTCCTTGGGGATGTCGACCAGGACCGGGCCGGGGCGGCCGGTGGAGGCGATGTGGAACGCCTCCGCGATCGTCCTCGGGATGTCCTCCGCCCGGGTGACCAGGAAGCTGTGCTTGGTGATCGGCATCGTGATGCCGACGATGTCCGCCTCCTGGAAGGCGTCGGTGCCGATCGCCTTGGAGACGACCTGGCCGGTGATGGCGACCAGCGGCACCGAGTCCATGTTGGCGTCGGCGATCGGGGTCACCAGGTTGGTGGCGCCGGGGCCCGAAGTGGCCATGCAGACTCCGACCTTGCCGGTCGCCTGGGCGTAGCCGGTGGCCGCGTGGCCCGCGCCCTGTTCGTGCCTCACCAGCACGTGGCGCACCCGGCTGGAGTCCATCATCGGGTCGTACGCGGGAAGGATCGTGCCACCGGGAATGCCGAATACGGTGTCGACCCCGACCTCCTCGAGAGAGCGGATGAGGGACTTCGCACCCGTGACGTGCTCGGGCGCGGACTGGTGTCCTCCGGATCGGGGCCGCGGCTGCGGATGGTGGGCCCCGGTGGCCTGCTCGGTCATCGGCATTCTCTTCTCGATGCTGAGGTTCTGCGAGGGTTCGGGTGTCGGCTTTCGCCAGGTTCGCACGGTCTGGGACCGCGGTGCGGCAGGTGTCCGTGCAACAAAAAACCCCTCGTGCCGTGAGGCAAGCGAGGGGAGCGCGCCGGTGAGGGTCGCTGGGGTCCGCGGAGTCATCCGCTGGGTCCCAGCTCAGCCGACGCGCTGTCCAAGTACGAGAATTCGGGTGCGCATGGAAATGACCCTCCCCCCGGCACGCATCCACTGTCAAGTGGGTGGGACGGGAGTCTCATCATGTGGGCGAAGGCTCGCCCCGCCGCCGAAGACGACCGGCAGCTGACCGGCGCGGATGCCCGCCCCGCCGGCGCCCGCGAAGGCCGGTTCGACCGCTCCGTGGTGCACCGGGTAGTGGCCGGAAGCGAGCGCCCGGCGCAGCCGGTACTCGTCCAGCGGGCCGGAGAACGCCATGCCCTGGCCGTGGGTGCAGCCCATCGCGCGCAGCGCGGCCGCCTGCTCGGGCAGGTCCACTCCGTCGGCCACCGACTGGAGACCCAGGTCGCCCGCCATCCGCAGCAGCCCGCCGGTGATCTTGTGCAGCCGGGCCGACTCGACGACCCCCTCGACCAGGGAGCGGTCGAGCTTGAGCACGTCGACGGGGAGGCGGCGCAGGGCCATGAGGGCGCCGTGACCGCTGCCGAAGCCGTCCAGGGCGATGCGTACGCCGATCCGGCTGAGGGCGGACAGACGGCGCTCCAGCTCGTCCGGCGACACCCGCGGGTCGGTGTCGGCCAGCTCGACCACGAGCGACCCGGAGGGCAGCCCGTACCGGCTCAGCAGGGCCTCGACGGTGCCCGGCGGCATGGAGCGGTCCACCAGGCGGCGCGCTCCGACGCGGACCACCACCGACACGTTCAGGCCGGTCCTGGCGCGCTCGGCGGCCTGCTCCACGGCCTCCTCCAGCATCCAGCGGCCCAGCTCGGCCGTCCGGTCGCTGTCCTCGGAGACCCGCAGGAACTCGGCGGGCGTGAACAGCACCCCCTGGGAGGAGCGCCAGCGCGCCTGGGCGGCCACCGAGGTGATCCGGCCGGTGGCCAGGCACACCACCGGCTGGTGCAGCAGCGTGAACTCGCCGTCGTGCAGCGCGGACCTGAGCCGGGTGGCCAGTTCCGCCTTGCGGACGACGTCCTGCTGCATCTGCGGCCTGTACAGCTCGACACGGCCCTTTCCGGCCGCCTTGGCGCGGTACATGGCGAGGTCGGCGTTGCGCAGCAGCTCGCCCGCGCCGAGGCCCGGCTCGGCGAAGGCGACGCCGATGGAGGCGGCCACGCGGACATCGTTGCCGTCGATGAGGTAGGGCTGCGAGAGGGTGACGCGCAGGCGGTCGGCCAGTTCCAGGATGTGCCCCTCGCGGGCGGTGCGGTCGCGGGTGCCGTCGCCGACGATGAGCGCGGCGAACTCGTCGCCGCCGAGCCGGGAGGCGGTGTCCCCGTGGCGGACCGCGTCGTGGAGTCTGCGGGCGGCCTGGACGAGCAGCGCGTCCCCGGCCTGGTGCCCGATGGTGTCGTTGACGGCCTTGAAGCCGTCGAGGTCGATGAAGAGCACGGCGGTGCCCCGGTCGGTGGAGCGGCGGCCGGACAGCGCCTGCTGCACGCGCCGGGTGAACAGCGCCCGGTTCGGCAGGTCGGTGAGCGGGTCGTGCTCGGCGTTGTGCTGGAGCTGCGCCTGGAGGCGCACCCGCTCGGTGACGTCCCGGCTGTTGAAGATGAGGCCGCCGTGGTGACGGTTGATGGTCGACTCGACGTTGAGCCAGCCTCCCCCGCTCCCGTCCTCGCCGGAGCGGGAGGCGCCCCCGCCGGAGCGGAACCGGCACTCGATGCGGGTGGTGGGCTCCTCGTGCGGGCTGGCGGCGAGGAAGCGGCGCACCTCGTGGACCACGCAGCCGAGGTCCTCCGGGTGGATGAGACCGGCGAGCTCGGTGCCGACCAGTTCCTCGGCGGGGCGGCCGTACACCCCGGCGGCGGCCGGGGAGACGTATCTGAGGATGCCGTTGGGCGCGGCGATCATGATGACGTCGCTGGAGCCCTGCACCAGGGAGCGGAAGTGGTTCTCCTTCTGGGCCAGCTCCTGGGTGAGGGCGATGTTGTCGAGCAGCATGATGCCCTGGCGCACGACGAGGGCGAGCACCACGGCACCGGCGGTGATCAGCACCACCCGGTCGACGCTGTGGCCGTTCAGCACGTTGTACAGCACGCCCAGCGTGCACACGGCGGCGGCGAGGTAGGGCGTCAGGGCCGCGAGGGAGCCGGCGATGGGCCGGGTGGCCGGATACCGCTCGGTGGCGGTCTCCGGGACGGGCGGCCGGACGGCCGGGCGCGGGGGCGCCTGGCGCTGGCCGGGCACCCGCTCGGACGCCGTGCGCGTGTGCCCCTCGGTCTCGGGGGCGTCGCCCGCGGGGGCGTGCCCGTCGGCCTCGGGCAGCTGTCCGTCGGCCACGCGCGCGTGGCCGGCCGACGGGTACGCCGTGCCGCCCCGGCCGGCCGGTCCGGGTGAGGACGGGCCCGGCACGGCAATCTCGTACGCGCGCGGGACGGTGGTCTCGTGGGCGTGCGGTGCGGCCGTCTCGTGGTCGGTGGTGCGGTGGTCCGCGGTGGGCCGGGCGGTGGCGCCGAGGCCGGTGCCAGGGCGGTCCGCGGTGCGGTGGTCCGCGGTGTGCGGGCCCACCCAGGGGGCGTACGCCAGCAGCAGTGAGCCCGCGAACCAGCCCGCGTCGAGCAACTGCCCGGAGCGGTAGCTGTGGTGCATCAGCGGCGAGGTGAACAGGGCGTCGCTCAGCACGGTCAGGGCAAGGCCGCCGATCGCGGTGTTCACCGCGGTGCGGTTGAGCGGTGAGCGCCGGAAGTGCAGCGCCAGCACCATGCTGACCAGGACGATGTCCAGCAGCGGATAGGCCAGGGAGAGCGCGGTGTGCGCGACGCTCGGGCCGTCGAATCTGGCCGCCTGGGCGAGCGCGAGGCTCCAGGAGAGGGTGAGCAGCGAGCCGCCGATCAGCCAGGCGTCCAGCACCAGGCAGACCCAGCCGGCCCTGGTCACCGGGCGCTTGGCGAGCACCAGCAGCCCGACGATCGCGGGCGGTGCGAAGCACAGGAAGAACAGGTCCGCGTAGCTGGGGCTGGGCACCGGCTCGGCGAGGACGACCTCGTACCACCCCCAGATGCCGTTGCCCAGGGAGGCCATCGCCGAGGAGAGGGCGAACAGCAGCCAGGCGGAGCGGAAGCGGACGCGCTGGCCCCGGGCGAACAGGGCGCACGAGACGGCGGCGGTGCCGGCCGCCGCGGACAGCCCGAAGTCGCCCATGATCAGCGCGGCCTGGCGGGAGCCCCAGTCGCAGGCGGAGCCGACGGCGTATCCGGCGCACACCAGTGCGAGGGTCAGCTGGGACGCGAGCCGGAGCCGGCCGCCCGGTGCCGGCGGCGGTCCGGCGGGCCGGACGGGCGGCGGGGGCGGGACGCGGCGCGCCGTGTCGGGAGCGGTGACCGCGGAGACGGGCGGGCTCACCGGAGCCACCCGGTCCGCACCGCCGCTTCTCCGGCGCCCCTCGGCCGCGGACGGGCCGGGTGCGGACGCCTTCGGCGGCCACCGGTCCCGTCCCCGCGGCTCCCGCCGTACCGGTCACCGCCGCCGACGCCGTACCGGTGGCCGCCGCGGCCGTCATCTCGGCTGCCGCCGCCGTCGCCGCGGCCGTCACCGAGGCCGCCGCCGCGCCCTTCGCCGTGCGGGCCGCTGTCGTACGCGGCCGTGTGCCAGGGCCTCCGGTGGCGGCTCCGCCGCGTCGGATCGTTCGTCTCGTTCGTCCATAGGCCGTGCATCGCCCGTCGCCCCCCTCACAGTCCGAAATGTCCATCCCCGGCGCCGAATGTGCACGGCGCAGCCCCTGTCGGGGACGATACACCAGTCTCGTCACTCAGGGACATAGCTCCTCTACGCTCCGTGACGACCAGCGCATATGCGAATACGCCCCGCGTCCGGAGGGTCGCGGACGGTGCCCGGAGCGGGCTATACGCCTGCCGCGCCCGTCGTCAGCACCACGTTCGCGAGCGGCTCATGGTTCACGAACCGGTGCAATTGCCCCGTCAGCAGCCGCTCGGCACGCGGCCGGAACGCCGAGGTGGGTCCGCCGACATGAGGACTGATGAGCACCCCCGGAGCCTGCCACAGGGGGTGGCCGGCCGGCAGCGGCTCGGGGTCGGTGACATCGAGGGCGGCGGTGATCCGGCCGCGCTCCAGCTCGGCGAGGAGCGCCCCGGTGTCGACCACGCCGCCGCGTGCCACGTTCACCAGGAGCGCGCCGTCCTTCATCCGCGCCAGGAACTCCGCGTCCACCAGGCCGCGCGTGGTCTCGTTCAGCGGCGTGGACAGGATGACCACGTCGGCGTCGGGCAGCAGGGCGGGCAGGTCGGTGAGCGGGTGCACCGGACCGCGCGGCGTCGTGCGCGCGGAGCGCGCCACCCGCGCCACGCGCGCCACCTCGAAGGGCACCAGCCGGTCCTCGATGGCGGCGCCGATGGCCCCGTAGCCCACGACGAGGACGCTCCGGTCGGCGAGCGCCGGGTGGAAGCCCCCGCCCCACCGGCCGCGGTCCTGGTCCCGCACGAAACCGGGGACACCGCGCAGGGAGGCGAGGACGAGCGTCAGGGCCAGCTCCGCCGTGCTCGCCTCGTGCACCCCGCGCGCGTTGCACAGCAGCACGCCCGGCGGGAGGCGCCGCAGACCGGGCTCGACGGCGTCGGTGCCCGCGGACAGGGTCTGCACGACCCGCAGCGCGCGCATCCGCTCCAGCGGGCGGATGCCGGTGCCGGCGGGACGCATGTACGGCACGACGTAGAACACGCAGTCGGCCGGGTCGCCGGGGAACTCCTGCCCGCCGTCGTCGCCGCCGTCCCAGAAGAGGTAGTTCGGCCCCTTCGGGAGCCCTTCGATCTCCTCCGGCGGAAGCGGCAGCCATATGTCAGCAGTCATGGTCAGGAGGCTATGCCAGGGGCGCGCGCACGCAGAGGTTAGGTTGGTCCACCGAGCAGAGGGAGGGTTACGGCGAGGTGGAGCGCAGGACGATCGGCGCGGCGGCACTCGCGGTGGGGGCCGTAGGACTTGGCTGCATGCCGATGAGCTGGGCCTACAGCACGTCCCGGCAGCGGGGGGAGGAGTCGCTGCGGGCCGCGCACCGGGCGCTGGACCTGGGCTCGTCGCTGCTGGACACCGCCGACATGTACGGCCCGTTCACCAATGAGCTGCTGCTGGGCCGGGTGCTGAAGGAGCGGCGCTCCGACGCCTTCGTCTCGACCAAGGTCGGGCTGCTGGTGGGCGAGCAGCACATCGTGGCCAACGGCCGCCCCGGCTACGTGAGACGGGCCTGCGACGCGTCGCTGCGGCGGTTGCAGACGGAGGTGATCGACCTCTACCAGCTGCACCGGGCCGATCCGGAGGTGCCGGTGGAGGAGACCTGGGGGGCGATGGCGGAGCTGGTGCGGGCCGGGAAGGTGCGGGCGCTCGGGCTGAGCGCGGTGGGGGCGCGCGGCGGGCGCCGGTCCCGGGGGCGGCTGCATGACGGAACGATCCGGCAACTGGAGCGGGTGCAGCAGGTGTTCCCGGTGAGCGCGGTGCAGGCCGAACTGTCGGTGTGGTCGCCCGACGCGCTGGAGTCGCTGCTGCCGTGGTGCACCGCGCGGGGCGTGGGCCTGCTGGCCGCGATGCCGCTCGGCAACGGCTTCCTGACCGGCACGCTCACCCCCGGCGAGGGGTTCGAACCGGACGACCTGCGGGCCCGCCACCCCCGCTTCACCGCCGAGATGATGGCCGCCAACCAGCCGGTCGTCGCCGGTCTGCGCCGGGTGGCCGCCCGGCACGGCGACGGCGTCACCCCGGCCCAGGTGGCCCTGGCCTGGGTGCTCGCCCAGGGCCCGCACGTGATCCCCGTGCCGGGCGCCAAGCGGGAGCGCTGGGTCACGGAGAACGCCGCCGCCGCGGACCTCCGCCTGACCGCCCGGGACCTCGCGGACCTGGGCGCGCTGCCCGCGGCACGGGGGTCGTGGGACTGAGCGGGAGCCGGTCGCCCACGGAACCGGGATCCCGGGACGCGGGATCCCGGGACGCGGGATCCCGGGACGCGGACGCCTGCCGGGGCGGGATCCGGCCGATCGGCGGCCCGGCCCGGGTACGGGGGTGTATGAGATGAGGGGGACCGCCGCCGCGTCGAAGGGACAGGCATGAACGTGCGGGCTGGAGCTGTGACCGGGGCGCTGGCCGCCGCCCTGCTGCTGGCGGCCGGGTGCTCGTCCGCGCCGCCGCCGCCCGGGGACCGCGGCACACCGCCCGGCACGGCCGCCGCCAGCCCCTCGCCGGGCCGGACCGCCGGGGAGAGCACCCCGCCGGCCAAGGGCACCGTCACCGTGCTGCGCACCGTCGCCGAGGGCCTGGACTCACCGTGGGGCCTGGCCCCGCTGCCGGACGGCGGGCTGCTCGTCTCCTCCCGCGACCGGGCCACCCTCACCCGCGTGGACGAGCGGACGGGCCGTACGACGGAACTGGGCACCGTCTCCGGGGTGGCACCGCAGGGCGAGGGCGGCCTCCTCGGCATCGCCCTCTCCCCCGGCTTCGCCTCCGACCACATGGTCTACGCGTACTTCACCTCCGCCTCCGACAACCGCATCGTCCGGATGCTGTACGACCCGAAGAAGCCCCCCAAGGAGCAGCTCGGCGCGCCCGAAACGGTGTTCAGGGGCATCCCCAAGGGGTTCGTGCACAACGGCGGCCGGATCGCCTTCGGCCCCGACGGCATGCTGTACGCGGGCACCGGCGAGAGCGGGGAACGCGGCCTGGCCCAGGACACCAGGTCGCTGGGCGGCAAGATCCTGCGGCTGACCCCCGAGGGCGAACCGGCCCCCGGCAACCCCTTCCCGGACTCCCCCGTGTACTCCTACGGCCACCGCAATGTGCAGGGCCTGGCCTGGGACAGCAGGCAGCGGCTGTTCGCGTCCGAGTTCGGCCAGGACACCTGGGACGAGCTGAACGCGATCGTGCCCGGCGGCGACTACGGCTGGCCGAAAGCGGAGGGGAGGTCCGGCGACCGCAGGTACCGCGACCCGGTCGCCCAGTGGCACACCGACCAGGCGTCCCCCAGCGGCATCGCCTACGCCGGCGGCTCGATCTGGATGGCGGGGCTCAAAGGCGAGCGGCTGTGGCGGATCCCGCTGCGCGGCACGGCCGCCTCGGCGGCCCCCCAGTCCTTCCTGACCGGTGAGTACGGCCGGCTGCGCACGGTCGCTCCGGCGGGCGACGGCAGGCTGTGGCTGGTCACCAGCAACACCGACGGGCGCGGCAGCCCGAAGAAGGGCGACGACCGGATCCTGGAGATCCGGGTGACGTGACGCGGGGGGGGGAGGGAGGAGGTCGGGCGGGCGGGGCACGGGCCGCGCGCGCCCGGCCGCTACCCGGCGCCCTCTCCGGCCTCTCCGCCCTCCCCGGCTTCCTCGGCCTCCCCGCCCTCCCCGGCTTCCCCGGCCTGCTCGGCTTCCTCGGCCTCCCCGGCCTGCTCGGCTTCGGCCGCGGGTCCGGGCGGGCGGACGACGACCTTCCCGGAGGCGAGGTCTATCGGTCCCCGCCCGGTGTCGTTGTCCCCGATGTCCTCCCGGCTCAGCTCCAGCCGCTTCTGCTCGTCGTGGGTGTGCTTGCGGCCCGGTGCGAACAGTTCCTCGAAGGCGTTGAACACGGCCCCTCCCTCCCGGTCGCCTCCACCGTACGTCTCAGCCGGGCGTGGGGGCGGTGAGCGGGTCGCCGGGGAAGAGCTCCAGCCGGTGCGCCACCGCCGCCGCCTCGCCCCGGCCGGAGACGCCGAGCTTCGCCAGGATGTTCGATACGTGCACGCTGGCCGTCTTGGGTGAGATGAACAGCTCCTCGGCTATCTGGCGGTTGGTGCGGCCCCGGGCGACCAGGCGCAGCACGTCGCGCTCCCGCTGGGTGAGGCCCAGGGCCTCGGCGGGATCCTCGGGCGGCCCAGGCGGCGGGGCACAGGTCAGGGAGAGGCGGGCGCGCTGGGCGAGCAGGGCCGCGGAGTCGGCCAGCGGCCGGGCCCGCAGATGCTCGGCGACCGCGTGGGACAGGCGGAGCAGTTCCGTGGCGCGCTCGCGCCCGTCCTCGCCCCCGGTGAGCAGCGCCTCGGCCAGGCGCAGCCGGACCCTGGCCAGTTCGTAGGGGCGCTCCAGGGTCTCGAAGGCGGCGACGACCGGCGCCCAGTCCTCGGGGTCCGCGCTCCCCTCGGCGTACGCGAGCTCGGCGTGCACCCAGCGCTCGTACGCCTGCCAGACGGGCACGTTGACGGTCAGTGCCCCGGCGGCCCGGCGGATGCGGGCGAGGGCGGCGGCGCGTCCCTCCTCGGTGGCGGGCAGCCCGGCCGTGCGGGTCTCCACGGTGGCGGCGCTCAGCAGCAGCGGCCAGGCGTAACGCTGGGTGCCGGGCGGGAAGCCGTCCTTCAGGGCGCGTCCGGCTTCGGCGCGGGCGTCCAGCAGGCGGCCCTCGCCCGCCGCGACGCCGATGGCGATGCGGACCAGGGGCAGGGTGTGCTGCGGGGCGCAGTCATGGGTACCGAAGTAGGCCCGGCCGTCCGCCAGATGGGCGGCGGCCTTGGCCAGCTCGCCGCGGGCGAGGGCGAGTTCGGCGCGGATGCGGGCGTGGAAGGCGCGCGGTTTGGCGCTCTGCCCGACCCGCCGCGAGCGGCAGGCCGCTTCGGCCGACTCCTCCCAGCGGCCCAGGGTGAACAGCGACTCGGCGAGATTGCCCCAGACGTACGCCTCGTGGTCGAACCGGCCGAAGCGTTGGGTGTACTCGATGCCCTGCTCCAGCAGGGGCACGGCCTCGCGGGAGCGGCCCACGGACTCCAGCTCGGAGGGCAGGTTGACGTAGGAGCGGCCGGCCACGGAGGCGATGCCGTCCGCCACCGTGCGCCGGTTGACCTCGCGCATCTCGGCGAGTCCGGCGTCCACGTCGCCCGCCTCGACCCGCAGGCCGCCCAGGGTGAGGCGGGCGGTCATCTCGATCTCCTGGGCGCCGACCATGCGCGCGTACTCCACGGCCCGCTCGGCGGCCGAGAAGGCGTCGGGGCCGGGCTCATGGATCATGGACCAGTTGGCGACGTTGGCCAGGACCTCGGCGTGCACCTCGGAGGGCGGCAGGCCGCGCACCAGGTCCTGGGCGCGGGCCAGTTCCTGCCAGCCGTCGCCCTGGGCCTTCGCCTGGACCAGGCGGGAGCGCTGGATCCAGAACCAGGCGGCGCGCAGCGGGTCGTGGTCGTCGTCCAGATGGCGCAGCGCCCGCTTGATGATCTTCATGGCGCGGTCCCGCTCCCCGCACAGGCGGCCCGCGACGGCGGCCTCGGCCATCAGGTCCAGATAGCGCAGCGGGGTGGTGGCCGGATCGCAGCCGCACGGGGGGTAGACCTCGGTGTAGTCCACCGGGCGCAGCCGGGCGCGCACCTCCGCGGGGGCGGTGTCCCACAGCTCCATCGCCCGCTCCAGGAGGCGCAGTTGCTCGCTGTAGGCGTGCCGGGCGCGGGCGGTGACGGAGGCGTCGAGGACGGCGGGCAGCGCCTTGGCCGGGTCGTGGGCGTGGTACCAGTAGCTGGCCAGCCGCAGGACGCGCTGGTCGGCGGGGACGAGGGAGGCGTCGGCCTCCAGGGCTTCGGCGTAGCGGCGGTTGAGGCGGGAGCGCTCGCCGGGCAGCAGGTCGTCGCCGACGGCCTCGCGGACCAGGGCGTGCCGGAAGCGGTAGGCGTCGCCGGTGGGGGCGGCGGTGAGGATGTGGGCGTTCACCGCGGCGCGCAGCGCCTCGATGAGGTCGTCCTCGGCGAGCCGGGCCACGGCGGCGAGCAGCCGGTACTCGACGGTGGAGCCGCCCTCGGCGGCGATCCGGACGACCCGCTGGGCGTCCTCGGGCAGGGCCTCGACGCGGACGAGGAGCAGATCGCGCAGGGAGTCGCTGAGGTCGGCGCAGCGCTCGCTGGCGCAGACGGCCAGTTCCTCGACGAAGAAGGCGTTGCCGTCGGAGCGTTCGAAGATGCGGTCGATCTGCGCGGGGTCGGGTTCGGTGGCGAGGATGCCGGCGATCTGGCGGCCGACCTCCTGCCGGGTGAAGCGCTCCAGTTCGATGCGGCGGACCGTGCGCAGCCGGTCGAGCTCGGCGAGCAGGGGGCGCAGCGGGTGGCGGCGGTGGATGTCGTCGGAGCGATAGGTGGCCAGGACGACCAGCCGGCCGGTGCGCAGGGTGCGGAAGAGATAGCTGAGCAGGTGCCGGGTGGAGGCGTCGGCCCAGTGCAGGTCCTCCAGGACGAGGAGGACGGTGTGGCCGGCGCCGATCTGCTCCAGCAGACGGGCGGTGAGCTCGAAGAGGCGGGCCGTGCCCTCCTCGTCGGGCCGGCCGGTGCCGCGCGCGGCGGGCTGCTCGGCCAGTTCGGGCAGGAGCCGGGCCAGGTCCTCCTCCTGGCCCGCGCTCGCGGCGGCGAGCGCGTCGGGCAGTTCGCGGCGCAGGGCGCGCAGCGCGGTGGAGAAGGCGGCGAAGGGCAGCCCGTCGGCGCCCATCTCCACACAGCCGCCGAGCGCGACGACCGCGCCCCCGCGGGCGGCGGCCGCCGCGAACTCCTCGACGAGCCGGGTCTTGCCGACGCCGGCCTCGCCGCCGATCAACAGGGCCTGCGGCTCCCCCGCCCCGGCCCTGGCGAGCGCCTCGTGCAGTGTGTCCGATTCGTGCTCGCGGCCCACGAACACCGGACTGACAGACCTGGTCTCCACGGGTCCGAGCATCGCACGGGGGTGTGACAGCGCGGGAGCGGATTTCGGCGCGGGAGCGGATCCCGGGGTGCCGCCCGGCGGCGGGCGCCGGCCCGGTTCCGGCCGCCCCGGGACCGGCCGGCCGGGCGCCCGCCGCGCCGGGACGGTCATGCGGCGCGGGTGAACCGGTGCCGCCCGGGGCCGCCGCTATGCGACTCGGCCTCCGGTGCCTCGCGGGAGGCTGTACGGCGGGCGGCGCGGCGCCCGCGCAGCGCCTCGGCGGCCAGCCGCTCCTGCTCGGCCAGGCGGCGCAGTTCGGCGGAGCGCAGCTCGTGGAGTTCGTAGGCGAACATGGTCTCTCCCCTGGTGAAGTGGTGTCCGGCACCTCTTCTCGCGGTGCCGGAGACCACTTTCGCCGTCCAGGGGACCGGCCCGCATCGGGCGAGTTCCGCATCTTCGGCGGCGCCCGGGGCCTTAGAGGCACCCGGGGGGCCTCAGAGCCGCCCTAAGGTACCCGAGGCGGTTCTGAGGACGGGTCAGACGGGTCGGACGGGTCGGACGGGTCAGGCCGAGGGCAGCCCGAGCAGGACGTCGGTGTACTTCAGGACGGCCAGTAGCAGCCCGAGGACGCCGAGCGCGGCTCCCGCCCAGGCGACCGACTTGATCCAGGGCGCCTGCGGCTCGCCCGGCGCCCCGAACGCGGGCCGGGCGAGCACCACGACGCCGACGACCAGGGCGAGCAGCGCGAACAGCCCGCCCCACAGCGCGGTGGTGTGCCAGGCGTCGCCGTAGACCTCCTTGATCTGCGTCGCGACGCTGGCGGTGGTGGAGGTCCGCAGCTGGCCGGTCAGCTGCTCGCGCGCACCGGCGACAGTGCCGAGCCAGCTGCCGCTGAGCGACACCAGACCGAGCGCCGCGGCCACGACGGCGGCCGCGCCCTGCCCCACTCCGGCCGGGCGGGGCGCGGCCGGTCCGGCGGCCTCCGTGTCCGCCTCGGCCTCCGCCTCGGCATCGGCGGTCTCGGCGGCGGTGGCGGCCCCGGTCTCGGCGGTCTCCGCGTCGGAGGCGGTCCCGGCGGCGGTGGCCGGCGTGTCCTCCGTCGCCGGTGCCCCGGCGGTGGCCGCCGCCGAGTCGTCGGCGGCCGCCCCGTCCTTCGTGTCGGCGCCGGTGGTGGTGCTGGTCTCGTCTGCGGTCCTGGTTCCCATGCGGGCACCGTACGGACGCAGTCTGAGAGGTCCCTTAACGGTCGCCGCCGCTGTCCACGCGCGCGCGTGCCGCGCGCCACTCGGGGGCGAGCACCGCCCAGATCTCGGTGTCCTGGCGTACGCCCCGGTAGGGGTAGTGCTCGCGCAGCACGCCCTCGCGGGTCAGGCCGAGGCGCCGGGCGACGTTGACGCTGGGCTCGTTGGCCGAGGACACGTGCCACTCCACGCGGTGCATGTCCCGCTCGTCAAACGCCCAGTCGATGAGAATGCGGGCGCCCCGGGTGACCAGGCCCTTGCCGGTCCCGGCGGGCTCCAGCCAGCAGCCGATCTCGCAGACGCCGGTCTCCGCGTCGAAGACCCGGAACAGCAGCCCGCCCACCAGCCGGTCCGCCAGCCACAGCCCGTGCAGGAAGCCGGTGTCGGCGGCGCGCTTGTCCGCGTACGACCGCAGGACGGCGCGGGCGGCGTCCACATCGGTGGCGTGCGCGCCGAACGGGATGTGCCGGGTGATGAACTCCCGCCCGCGGTCGAGGTGCGCGAGGAACTCCTCGGCGTGCCAGGGCTCCAGGGGCCGCAGTTCCGCGCCGTCACCCAGGGATATCGCGTACATCCGGTTGCTGCTCCTTCACGAGTTCCGCCATGTTCGCCAGGCCCGCCATGTCCGGCGTGACGTCGCCGAGCCTCTCATGGGCGGCCCGGCACTCCGGCGGCTCGATGCTGATGCGGGGCAGGACACGGTCCAGGCGGCGCGGCAGCCACCAGTTGGCGCGCCCGAGGAGGTGCATCAGCGCGGGCACGAGCAGGGTGCGCAGGACGAACGCGTCCAGCGCCACGGCGGCGGCGAGCGCGATGCCGAACATGGCGATCACCCGGTCGCCGCCGAGCACGAAGGCGAGGAAGACGGAGATCATGATGACCGCGGCGGAGTTGATCACCCGGCTGGTCTCGGCCAGCCCGACCCGGACCGCGCGCCGGTTGTCACCGGTCTCCAGCCACTCCTCGTACATCCGGCTGACCAGGAAGACCTGGTAGTCCATGGAGAGCCCGAAGAGCACCGAGACCATGATCACGGGCAGGAACGGCTCGATGGGCCCGGCCCGGCCGAGGCCGAGGAACTCGCTGCCCCAGCCCCACTGGAAGATCGTGACGACGACGCCGAAGGAGGCGGCGACGGCGGCGACGTTCATGGCGGCGGCCTTGAGCGGGATGCCCACCGACCGGAAGGCGAGCAGCAGCAGGACGCAGCCGAGGCCGACGACCACGCCGACGAACAGCGGCAGCCGGCCGACGATCACCCCGGCGAAGTCGTCGTACCCGGCGGTCACCCCGCCGACGTGCACATCGAGCGAGGTGCCGGTCTCGGCGCGCGGCAGCACCCGTTCGCGCAGCCGGTCGACGAGGTCGCTGGTGCGCTGCGACTGGGGCGCCGAGTCGGGGACGACGCTCAGGGTGGCGGTGGTGCCGCCGGTGTTGTAGGTCACCGGGGTGACGGCGGCGACGCCGTCGGTGGCGCGCAGGGTGGTGCCCAGGTTGTCCAGGGCGAGCCGGTCGGCGGCGCCGTCGACGCGGGTGACCAGGGTGAGCGGGCCGTTGACGCCGGGCCCGAAGCCGTCGGCGATCAGGTCGTAGGCCCGCCGGGTGGTCGAGGAGGCCGGGTCGTTGCCCTGGTCGGAGGTGCCCAGGTGCAGGAAGAGCGTGGGCAGGGCGAGCACGGTGACCACGGCGAGGGCGAGGGCGCCCAGCAGCTTGGGCCGGCGCTCCACGAAGGCCGACCAGCGGGCGGCGAACCCGGTGGGCAGTTCGGGCTGCGGTCCGTGCTCGGCGAGCCGGCGGCGCTCGCGGCGGCTGAGGGCGCGCGGTCCGATGAAGGACAGCAGGGCGGGCAGCAGGGTCACCGAGGCCGCGACGGTGAGGACGACGGTGGAGGCGGCGGCGAGGGCGACGCCGTTGAGGAAGCCGAGCCGCAGGATCAGCATGCCCAGCAGCGCGATGCAGACGGTGGCGCCGGCGAAGACAACGGCCCGGCCGGTGGTGGCGACGGCGTTCGTGGCGGCCTCGGTGACGCCGAGTCCGCGTTTGAGGCCGCGCCGGTGGCGGGTGACGATGAACAGCGCGTAGTCGATGCCGACGCCGAGGCCGATGAGCATGCCGAGCATGGGCGCGAAGTCGGCCACCGTCATGGCGTGGCCGAGCAGCCCGATGGCAGCGTGGGCGGTGCCGACGCTGACCAGCGCGGTGGCGATGGGCAGCAGGGAGGCGGCGGGCGAGCCGAAGGCGAGCAGCAGCACCACACCGGCCACGGCGACGCCCAGGATCTCCGCCAGGTGCCCGCCGGAGGACTGGGTGGCGCCGACGGCACTGCCGCCCAGCTCCACCTGGAGTCCGTCGCCCTGTGCCTCCTTGGCGGTGTGCACGACGGCCTTCGCCTGGGCCTCGGTGATGTCCTGGGCCGGGCGGGTGAAGGTCACCGTCGCGTACGCGGTGCGGCCGTCCCGGCTGATCCGGTCCGTGCTCTGGCCGCCCTGGCCGCCCTGGCCGCCCTGGCCGCCCTGGGCGTTCTGGCCCTTGTACGGGCTGGTCACGGAGACCACCTCGGGCAGCGCCTCGATGCGGTCCAGGGCCCGGGTCATCGTCTGCTCGACGTCGGCGGCGCGCACGGTGCCGTCCTCGGTGTGCCAGACGACGGTGTCGCTGTCCCCGCCGAGGCCGGGGAAGCCCTGGCGCAGCAGCTGGGTGGCGCGGCCCGAGTCGGTGCCGGGGACCTCGTAGTCGTTGGAGTACGCCGGGCCGGCGACGGCGGCGGCGACCGAGACCCCGCCGAGGGCCAGCAGCCAGAGCAGGACGGTGACGAGGCGGTACCGGACACACCAGCGCGCGAGGGCTGCCACGAAACGTGCTCCCAGAGGACTGTATGGGGATCTTTGACCGGGAACAGTCGTCCATGAACGGAACGGCCCGCAAAGAACGCATGAGCAAGGTGAAAACACTCTTGCAGGCGAATGTGATCGTTTAGCGCATTCGTGGCGTTACTCACAGGAATGCGGCCCTGTTCACCCGCGATCGGGTGAACCGGCTGCCGGTCCGCTCACACAGCGGGAGGGACCGTCACGGAAGCGTGGTCGCGGGGCTCGTAGGTCTCGTAGGGCTCGCGGGGCTCGCGGGGCGGTCAGCCGGGCTGGTCGCCGAGGGCCATCATCATGACCCCGGCGACCAGGAGCCACAGGGCCCGCCGGGTGCGGCCGCGCTGCCCGAGGACGGCCGCGCAGGCGCAGACGGCGGCCCCGGCGGCGTAGGCGGCCGGTACGCGGGCGGTGGACGCGTCGGCGAGCCGCAGCAGGGCGGCGGCGCAACCGGCGAGCGCCAGCAGGGCACCGGCCCCGGCCGCCGTCCAGCGGGCGCGGCGGGCGACGGTGACGCCTTCCGGGTGGCCGTCGTCCTCGTCCCGGTCGTCCCCGGCCGGATCGTCTCCGGTCAGACCGTTTCCGGTCACATCGTTTCCGGTCGGAACGCCCCTGGTCGGATCGTCGTCCAGGAGGGCGGTCGGTGCCGGGGATATCGCGGCGGGCGTCTCGGAGGCGGCGCGTCCACTCATGGCGGGCGAGCGTAGCGGCCCGGTGCGGCGGCCCGGACAGGGGGGTGGTGCGGACGGAAAGCGGAGGCACAGGCACCGCGGGGACGGACGGCGACACACACCAAGGGGGGATGCATCGGGTGCGATGCATCCCCCCTTGGTGGCGACTCGGGCGACCTCGGGCGGCTCAGCCCTCGCTGACGCCGAGCTTCTCCAGGATCAGTTCCTTGACGCGGGCCGCGTCCGCCTGGCCGCGCGTGGCCTTCATGACCGCGCCGACCAGCGCACCGGCCGCCGCCACCTTGCCGCCGCGGATCTTGTCCGCGACGCCCGGGTTGCCGGCGATGGCCTCGTCGACGGCGGCGGTCAGCGCGCCCTCGTCGGAGACGACCTTGAGGCCGCGCTTGTCGACGACCTCGTCCGGGGTGCCCTCGCCCGCGAGGACGCCCTCGATGACCTGGCGGGCGAGCTTGTCGTTCAGATCGCCGGAGGTCACCAGCTCGGTGACCCGGGCGACCTGCTGCGGCGTGATCGCCAGCTCGTCCAGGGAGCTGCCGGACTCGTTGGCGCTGCGCGCCAGCTCGCCCATCCACCACTTGCGGGCGGAGGTGGCGTCGGACCCGGCGTCGATGGTGGCGACGATCAGGTCCAGCGCACCGGCGTTGAGGATGGCCTGCATGTCGGTGGCCGTGATGCCCCACTCCGCCAGAAGGCGGGTGCGGCGGGCCAGCGGCGGCTCGGGCAGGGCGGCCCGGATCTGCTCCACCCACTCACGGGCGGGGGCCACCGGGACCAGGTCGGGCTCCGGGAAGTACCGGTAGTCCTCGGCCTCCTCCTTGATGCGGCCCGAGGTGGTGGAACCGGTGTCCTCGTGGAAGTGGCGGGTCTCCTGGACGATGGTGCCGCCGGAGGAGAGCACCGCGGCGTGCCGCTGGATCTCGAACCGGGCGGCGCGCTCGACGGAGCGCAGCGAGTTCACGTTCTTGGTCTCGCTGCGGGTGCCGAACTTGTCGGCGTCCTTGGGCATCAGCGACAGGTTCACGTCGCAGCGCATCTGGCCCATCTCCATGCGGGCCTCGGAGACACCCAGGGCACGGATGACCTCGCGCAGCTCGCGCACGTAGGCCTTGGCGACCTCCGGGGCGCGCTCGCCGGCCCCGACGATCGGCTTGGTGACGATCTCGATGAGCGGGATGCCGGCGCGGTTGTAGTCGAGCAGGGAGTGGGACGCGCCGTGGATGCGGCCGGTGGCACCGCCGACGTGCGTCGACTTGCCGGTGTCCTCCTCCATGTGGGCGCGCTCGATCTCCACGCGGAAGGTCTCGCCGTCCTCCAGCTGCACGTCGAGGTAGCCGTCGAAGGCGATCGGCTCGTCGTACTGGGAGGTCTGGAAGTTCTTCGGCATGTCCGGATAGAAGTAGTTCTTCCGGGCGAAGCGGCACCATTCGGCGATCGAGCAGTTCAGCGCGAGGCCGATCTTGATCGCGGACTCGACGCCGGTCGCGTTGACGACCGGGAGCGCGCCGGGCATGCCGAGGCAGACCGGGCAGGTCTGGGAGTTCGGCTCGGCGCCGAGCGCCGTCGAACAGCCGCAGAACATCTTCGTCTTGGTGCCGAGTTCGACATGGACCTCAAGGCCCATGACGGGGTCGTACGACGCCAGCGCGTCCTCGTACGACACCAGGTCGGTCGTGGTGGTCACGGTGAAAACTTCCCTCTCAGCCCAGCAGGACGTCGTCGTCGCCCAGCCGCTTCAGCTCGCGGTAGAGGATGGCGAGGCCGGTGACGATGGCCGCGGCGGACACGGCGGCGTCGATCAGACGCAGCGTGTCGCTCTCCGAGCGGGCCTTTCTGGCCTGCTTGATGACGCCGACGGCGCCGAACGCGGTCGTCGCCATGGACAGGTACGTACCGGACTTGGACTTCTTGAAGCCCTTGGCCTTGGACAGGGCATTGCTCACAGCGACGGAGCCTCCTCGAGCAGCGGGTGTCCCCACTTTTCCACGAACGCGGCCTCGACGGCGGCGCCCACCTTGTAGAGACGGTCGTCCTTCATCACCGGGGCGATGATCTGCAGGCCGACCGGGAGGTCGTCCTCCGGGGCCAGACCGCAGGGCAGGGACATGGCCGCGTTGCCCGCCAGGTTGGTGGGGATGGTGCACAGATCGGCCAGGTACATCGCCATCGGGTCGTCGGCGCGCTCGCCGATCGCGAAGGCGGTGGTCGGGGTCGTCGGGGAGACGATCACGTCGACCTGCTCGAACGCCGCGTCGAAGTCCTGCTTGATCAGCGTGCGGACCTTCTGGGCGCTGCCGTAGTACGCGTCGTAGTAGCCGGAGCTGAGCGCGTAGGTGCCGAGCATGACGCGGCGCTTGACCTCGGGGCCGAAGCCCGCCTCACGGGTGAGGGAGGTGACGTCCTCCGCCGAACGGGTGCCGTCGTCGCCGGTGCGCAGGCCGTAGCGCAGGCCGTCGAAGCGGGCCAGGTTGGAGGAGCACTCCGAGGGCGCGATCAGGTAGTACGCCGAGAGGGCCAGGTCGAAGGACGGGCAGTCCAGCTCGACGATCTCGGCGCCCAGCTCCCTGAGCATCTCGACGGACTCGTCGAAGCGCTGGATGACGCCGGCCTGGTAGCCCTCGCCGCGGAACTGCTTGACCACGCCGACGCGCATGCCCGCCACGCTGCCGTTGCGCGCGGCCTCGACGACCGGCGGGACCGGCGCGTCGATGGAGGTGGAGTCCATCGGGTCGTGCCCGGCGATCACCTCGTGCAGCAGGGCCGCGTCCAGGACCGTGCGGGCGCAGGGGCCGCCCTGGTCCAGCGAGGAGGAGAACGCCACCATGCCGTAGCGGGAGACCGCGCCGTAGGTCGGCTTGACGCCGACCGTGCCGGTGACGGCGGCCGGCTGGCGGATGGAGCCGCCGGTGTCGGTGCCGATGGCCAGCGTCGCCTGGTAGGAGGCGAGCGCGGCCGAGGAGCCGCCGCCGGAGCCGCCGGGGATCCGGGTGAGGTCCCAGGGGTTGCCGGTGGGGCCGTAGGCGCTGTTCTCGGTGGAGGAGCCCATGGCGAACTCGTCCATGTTGGTCTTGCCGAGGATGACGACGCCGGCGTCCTTGAGGCGCTTGGTGAGCGTCGCGTCGTACGGCGGGATCCAGCCTTCGAGGATCTTGGAACCGACGGTGGTCGGCACGCCCTCGGTGGTGAAGATGTCCTTGAGCGCGAGGGGGACGCCGGCCAGCGGGCCGAGCTTCTCCCCGCGCTCGCGCTTCTCGTCCACGGCGCGGGCCTGGGCGAGGGCGCCCTCGCGGTCGACGTGCAGGAAGGCGTGCACCTTCTCGTCGACGGCGTCGATCCGGGCCAGGTGCGCCTCGGTCACCTCGACGGCCGTGAGCTCGCCGGAGGCGATCCTCGCGGCGGTCTCGGCGGCGGTGAGCTTGATGATGTCCGTCATGACTGCTTACTCCTCCCCCAGGATCTGCGGCACCTTGAAACGCTGCTGCTCCTGGGCCGGGGCGCCGGACAGCGCCTGCTCGGGGGTGAGCGACGGACGGACCTCGTCCGCGCGCATGACGTTCGTCAGCGGCAGCGGGTGGGAGGTCGGCGGTACGTCTTGGTCGGCGACCTCACTGACGCGGGCCACCGCGCCGATGATGTCGTCCAGCTGTCCCGCGAAGTGGTCGAGCTCTTCGGGCTTCAGCTCCAGACGCGCCAGCCGGGCGAGGTGGGCGACCTCCTCGCGCGTGATGCCAGGCATGCAGCGTTCCTCTGGGGTGAGTGTGTGGTTCGGGCAAACCGGCTTGGACAAGTCGGTTCGGGCAAGTCGGTTTGGCCCAATCCTATGGGGCCGGGGCGGGTGCCCGTACAGCGGTTTCCCCCGGGGCGCCCGGGGCGCGTCACAGGGCGAAGAGCAGTCCGGCGCCGATCAGCACGACGACCGCCGTGGCGAAGTGGATCCCGAAGGCGACGGCCTTCGTGCCGCCGTGGCGCAGGACTATCAGGGTGTCGCCGAGCGGCACGAGGGCCACGCAGAGCAGGAACCACGCCTCGGCCCCGGCGCCCGCGAAGGCCAGCAGCGCCAGGCCCACGACGCCGAGGGTGCCGTCCCTGAGGCCCTTGATCGTCAGATAGGCGCCGGCGTCGCCGGACGGGTCGGCGGGGACGCCGTAGCCGGCGGCGGCCGGGCCGGGCTGGAACAGGAAGCGGTAGCCGAGGAACACGCAGAACAGGTCGAGCACGACGGCCAGGGTGTACGCGGTGACGGTCACGTCTCTTCTCCCGAATCTCCCGAGCTGGCACCTAGCGGTGCTAGCGATGGGAGCGAAGCTAGCAGAGCGTCGACAGATTGGCTAGCGTCGCTAGAATGGAGTGCATGACCATCCAGAAGCGCCGGGAGCGCGAACGAGCGGACCGCGAACGGCTGATCGTGACGGCCGCGCGGGAACTGGCCGAGGCGGAGGGGTGGGACGCGGTCACCACCCGCCGGCTCGCCGCCGAGATCGAGTACAGCCAGCCGGTCCTCTACAGCCACTTCAAGGGCAAGGGCGCGATCATGGCGGCGGTCGCGGTGCAGGGCTGCGCGGAACTCGCCGTCGAGCTGCGCGCGGCGCGTACGGCGGCCTCGGGCGTACGCCAGGCGCTCACCGCGGTGGGCGAGACGTACACCGCCTTCGCCCGGCGGCGGCCCGCGCTCTACGACGCGATCTTCACCCACGAGACCGAGCTGCCGTTCGCCACTCCCGAGGCTCCGGCGGCCCTCCACGAGGCGTTCGGCGAACTGCTCGCGGCGGTCGCCCCCGTAGCGGCCGAGGGCGACGATCCCGCACTCCTCACGGAGACGTACTGGGCCGGTCTGCACGGCCTGGTCACCCTGATGCGCAGCGGCCGCCTCCCGGAACCCGCCCACGAACAGCGCCTCGCCCTCCTGACCAGCCACTTCGCACCACCGGACACGGCCTGACCCGGCCTGCGGGCCGGGCGTCCGGCCACGGCGGGCGGGCGCCGGGGCCACTCGTCGTCCGCCGACGGGGCCGGGCGACCGGCACCGCCGCCGCAGACGGGTTGTCGTCCGCGGACAACGACCCGCCGGGCCGGAGGACATTCATCCGTCGCCGCCAGCGCAGCCGCGGCCGGACGGCTTCAGGCACCCGACGAGGCATCGCCTTCTCACGGCTCCCCGCACCGCACCGGACCGAACCGGACCGGACCGACCGGATATCGCCCTGCGGAGAGCACGCGACGGGGAGCGTGGCGTGACGCGGGCCTACGCCCCCGCCCTGCCCCCGCGTCCGCGCGCCGCGCGGGCCGGGTGCGGGCCGGGTGCGGACCGCGCCGCCGTCAGACCCGGTGCGCCGCCCTCCGACCGCGACGGGAGCGACGGCCCGCCCCCGGGTTCACTCGTCCGTCGCCACCGCGGGCAGGGCCGCCGCCGGGCGGATCCAGCCTCGGGAGCCGCGGGCGCGGAGCCAGGCCGTGGTCTCCTCGGGGGGCATCGCGGCGGCGACCAGCCAGCCCTGTACGGCGTCGCAGCGCAGGTCGCGCAGCCGCTCCCAGGTCTCGTCGTCCTCGACGCCCTCGGCGACGACGAGGAGGCCGAGGGAGTGGGCGAGGTCGACGGTGCAGCGCACGATCTCGGCGTCCTCGGTGTCCACCGCGAGGCGGGCCACGAACGAGCGGTCGATCTTCAGCTCGCTCACCGGCAGCCGACGCAGATGCACCAGCGAGGAGTAGCCGGTGCCGAAGTCGTCCAGGGACATCTTCACGCCGTGCGCGGTCAGGCCCGCCAGGGTGTCGGCGGCCCGCTGCGGGTCCTCCAGGAGGACATGCTCGGTGATCTCCAGCTGGAGGGCGCCCGCCGGGACGCCGTGCCGGGCGAGGCGGGCGGCCACCGAACCGGCGAAGCCGGGGGTGTGCACATCGCGCGGGGAGACATTGACGGCCACCGGCACGAACAGGCCCTGCGCGCGCCACGCGGCGACCTGCCCGAGGGCGGTCTCCAGCACGTACTCCGTCAGATGGGGCATCAGCCCGGAGGACTCGGCGATGGCTATGAACTCGTCCGGCGGCACCTTGCCGCGCTCGGGATGCACCCAGCGCACCAGCGCCTCCAGTCCGGCCACCTGGCCGTCGAAGCGCACCTTGGGCTGGTAGTGCAGCTGCACCTCGTGGGCGTCCAGGGCACGGCGCAGGTCGCCCAGGAGCCCGAGCCGGTCGGGGGGTGTTGGAGTCCCGCTTGGACTCGTACGCCTCCACGCCGGTGCGGTCCCGCTTGGCCTGGTACATCGCCACGTCCGCCCGGCGCAGCATGCCCTCGGCGTCCAGGGCGTGGTCGGGGAAGACGGCGACCCCGGCGCTGGCCTCCAGGACGAGGGTGAGCCCGTCGAGGTCGAGGGGCGAGCTGAGCGTGGTGACCAGGCCGCGCGATACGGGTCGCCGAGGTCGTGGAGTCGGCGACGGGCAGTAACACGGCGAACTCGTCCCCGCCGAGCCGCGCGGCCTCCGCCCCGCGCGGCAGCGCCTGCCGCAGCCGGTCGGCGATCTGGAGCAGCAGCCGGTCCCCGGCGAGGTGCCCGAGGGTGTCGTTGACCGAGCGGAAGCGGTCGAGGTCGATCAGCATCAGCGCGGCGCGGGCGCCGATGCGCTCGGCGTCGTCCAGGGCGGTCCAGATGCGCTCCAGCAGCCACTGCCGGTTGGGCAGCCCGGTCAGCGGGTCGCGCAACTGCTCCTCGGCGCGGGCGCGGGCGATCCACAGGGTGGAGTCCAGGGCGATGAGCGGGATGGCGAACAGCGGCAGCAGAACCGGTTCGGCGACGGCGACGACACAGACCAGCGGCGCGATGCCGAGCAGCGCCACCGCGACCAGGCCCTGTCTGACGAGCGCGGTGCGGGCCACGGTGGGCACCGGGTCGGTGCGCGGGGAGTGCAGGTACCAGAGCAGGACGCGGGTCACCGCCAGGTAGACGGCGGCGACGAGCACCACCTGGAGGGCGGTGTACACGGTCCAGGTGCCCGGGTCCCAGGGGTGCTCCACGGTCGGCACCCGGCCGAAGGCACCGAGCAGCAGGGCGGCGGCGGCGATGCCGAGGATGTCCACGGAGCCGTGCAGCACGCCGGGGCGCCAGCGGTGGCGCCGGGCCACCCCGACCAGGACGACGACGGTGAGGCTGACCAGTCCGGCCGGCACCCAGCCGTAGAGCAGCAGCACGGCGAGGGTGAGGGCGGCGCCGGAGCCGGTGCCGCCCCACCAGCGGGCCCGGCCGAGCATGACCAGGTGGCCGACGATGACGCCGGTGAGCACGGCCAGCGACCAGCCGGCCGTGCCGGACGGGAAGAGGGCGTGACCCGCGGTGAACGCGCCGTAGAAACCGGCGCCGAGGGTGAGGGCGGCGGCCGAGGCGACCACCGCGGGCAGGGCCGGCCGGGACGGCTGTGTGCCGGTGCCGGTGCCGGGCAGTCCCGACAGGTGCTCACCGGGCGGGCGGACGGGCGGGCGCACCTCCGTGACCGCGTACGGGCGGGCGGCGCGGCCCGGGTGCCCCGGCGGTGCGGTGCGCCGGTCCGGGCGCGAACGCTGTCCCGTCCGCCTCCCCCGTCCGCGCCACGCACCGGTCATCCGGCGCAGCCGTGAGTGCGGGGAGGCGCTCTCGGTCGGTTCCATTCCCGTCCCTCTCACAGCCGGCGGTGCCCACGCCACGCGGCCCGATGCCCGACGTCCCCTGGGCACAGCCGCGCTGGAAAACCCTTCCACGTACTCGTCAGGAGCACGGGGATGCCCCGGCCGCAACTGGGCACGGCGGGCGCACTCCTCAACAGTAGGCCGCGGAAGGCTTCCTCGGGCAGCGGTCGCGGACGGTTGCCCGAATGCGCCCCGGCCACCCGTATGCATCTGATATGCGCCGATCGGAGGGCCTTCAACCGCTACTCTTCGGTCGGTAGAGCGACTTCGGCCGCCGCTTCCGGGCCCTGTTCCAGGAGAATTCCGAAACCTTCCTCGTTCAGCACCGGAACCTTCGCCTGCATCGCCTTGTCGTATTTCGAACCGGGGTTGTCGCCCACCACGACGAACGACGTCTTCTTCGACACCGAACCGGTCACCTTGGCGCCCCGGCTCTGGAGCGCGTCCTTGGCTCCGTCCCTGGTGAAGTGTTCGAGGGTGCCGGTGACCACGACCGTCAGGCCCTCCAGCGGACGCGGCCCCTCGTCGGCGCCGGAGGACGCGTCCTCCAACGGCACACCGGCCGCCTTCCACTTGCGCACGATCTCGCGGTGCCAGTCCTCGGTGAACCACTCCTTGACGGCCGCCGCGATGATCGGGCCGACGCCGTCGATATTGGCCAGTTCCTCCTCGGTGGCCTGCTCGATCCGGTCCAGGGAACGGAACTCGCGCGCGAGTGCCTGCGCGGCGACCGGGCCCACATGGCGGATGGAAAGCCCGTTCAGGAAGCGGGCCAGCGGGCGGTCCTTGGCCGCCGCGATGTTCTCCAGCAGCGCCAGGGTGTTCTTCTTCGGCTCGCCCTTCTGGTTGGCGAAGACGGTGACGACCTTCTCCTCGCCGGTCTTCGGGTCCCGCTTGGGCAGACCGCTGTCCGGGTCGAGCACATGGGCCTTGATGGGCAGCAGCTTCTCCACCGTCAGGTCGAACAGGTCACCCTCGTCGGCCAGCGGCGGATCGGCCGGTTCCAGCGGGTGGGTGAGCGCGGCGGCGGCGACCTCGCCGAAGTGCTCGATGTCCAGGCACTGCCGGCCCGCCAGATACGAGACCCGCTCGCGCAACTGCGCCGGGCACGTACGGGCGTTGGGGCAGCGCAGGTCGATGTCGCCCTCCTTCATGGCCCGCAGCGGCGTACCGCACTCGGGGCACTCGGCGGGCATGACGAACTCCCGCTCGCCGCCGTCGCGCAGGTCGACGACCGGGCCGAGGATCTCCGGGATGACGTCACCGGCCTTGCGCAGCACCACGGTGTCCCCGATGAGGACGCCCTTGGCCTTGACCACGTCCTGGTTGTGCAGAGTGGCGAACTCGACCTCCGAGCCGGCCACCGTGACCGGCTCGACCTGCGCGTACGGCGTGACCCGGCCGGTGCGTCCGACGCCCACCTTGATGTCGAGGAGCTTGGTGTTGACCTCCTCGGGCGCGTACTTGTACGCGATGGCCCAGCGGGGCGCGCGGGCCGTGGAGCCGAGGCGGCCCTGGAGGCGGATCTCGTCGAGCTTGATGACGGCGCCGTCGATCTCGTGCGCCACGGAGTGCCGGTGCTCGCCGTAGTACGCGATGAACTCGCGCACGCCCGCGAGGTCGTCCACCACCCTGTTGTGCGGGGAGGTGGGCAGGCCCCAGCCGTGCAGCAGCTCGTACGCCTGGGAGAGGCGGTTCAGGCCCTCGTAGCCCTCCAGGGCGCCGATGCCGTGGACCACCATGTGCAGCGGGCGGGTGGCGGTGACGCGCGGGTCCTTCTGGCGCAGCGAACCGGCCGCCGCGTTGCGCGGGTTGGCGAAGGGCTTGTCGCCGGCCTCGACCAGCCGGGCGTTCAGCTCCTCGAACTTCTCCATCGGGAAGAAGACCTCGCCGCGGATCTCCACGAGGCCGGGCACCTTCTCGCCGTGCAGCCGGTCGGGGATCTCCGCGATGGTGCGCACATTGGGGGTGATGTCCTCGCCGGTGCGGCCGTCGCCGCGGGTGGCCGCACGGGTCAGCCGGCCGTGCTCGTACGTCAGATTGACCGCGAGGCCGTCGACCTTCAGCTCGCACAGGAAGTGGTACTCCTGCTCGCCCAGCTCGCGGGCGATGCGGTCGGCCCAGGCGGCGAGGTCGTCGTCGTTGAACGTGTTGTCCAGGGAGAGCATCCGCTCGCGGTGCTCGACGGCGGTGAACTCCGTGGCGTACGAACCCGCCACCTTCTGGGTGGGCGAGTCGGGCGTGCGCAGCTCCGGGTAGGTGTCCTCCAGTGCCTCCAGAGAGCGCAGCAGCCGGTCGAAGTCGGCGTCGCTGACGACGGGGGCGTCCTTCACGTAGTACCGGAAGCGGTGCTCCTCGACCTGCTCCGCGAGCCGGGCGTGCTCCTCCCGCGCCTCGGCGGGCACCGCTGTCTCCGCTTGCTGCTTGTCGCCGGCCACCGTGTTGTCCTCCCGATTACTCTGGGTTGTCCGCGAGGGATCTCGCCGCCCGGACGCAGTGGGCGAGCGCCTGGCGTGCGTACGCGGGGGAAGCTCCCGCGAGTCCGCACGCCGGGGTGAGGGTGACCGACCGGGCGAGCAGCTCCGGTCGCAGCCCCAGCCTGCGCCACAGCGTTCTGACACCCATGACGCTACCGGCAGGGTCTGACAACGGGCCGTCCGTGGTGGGGACGACACCGGCGAAGAGCCGGGTGCCGCCCTCCACCGCCTCTCCGATGGCCTCGTCGTCACGCTCGGTGAGGAGCGAGAGGTCGAAGGAGACGCCCGCGGCACCGGTCCGGCGCAGCAGCGCGAAGGGCACGTCGGGCGCGCAGGAGTGGACGACGACGGGGCCGCCGGAGTGCGCGCCGAGGACGTCGCGCAGACCGGCCTCCACGATCTGCCGGTCGACGGCCCGGTGGGTGCGGTAGCCGCTCGCGGTGCGCACCTGGCCGCGCAGCACGGCGGTCAGGGACGGCTCGTCCAGCTGGAGGACGAGGCGGGCGCCGGGCACCCGCCGCCGGACCTCCGCCAGGTGCAGCCGCAGCCCCTCGGCGAGCGAGGCGGTCAGGTCCCGGCAGGCGCCCGGGTCGGACAGGACCGCCTCGCCGTTCCTCAGCTCCAGCGCCGCGGCGAGCGTCCACGGCCCGGCCGCCTGGACCTTCAGCGCGCCCTCGTGGCCCTGGGTGTACTCCTCCAGGGCGTCCAGGTCCTCGACCAGCCAGCTCCTGGCCCGCCGGGTGTCGCGGCCCGGCCGGTCGCCCAGGCGCCAGCCGCTGGGCTCCACGCGCGCGTACATCTCGACGAGCATCCCGGCGGTGCGTCCGATCATGTCGGCGCCGGGCCCGCGCGCGGGCAGTTCGGGCAGGAAGGGGAAGTCCTCGAAGGTCCCGGTGACGGTCTTGACGGCCTCACGGGCGTCCCCGCCGGGCATCGACCCGAGGCCGGTGGCCGGGGCGAAGCCGAACTCGCTGTTTTCGCTCACCGCAGCAGCGTACGGAACGCCGCGGCGCGCTCAGTGCCCCGGCCGCACCGTGAGGTCGGTGACCTCCGCGTCCCGGGGCAGGTCGAGGGCCGTGAGGACGCTCGTCGCCACCGACTCGGGGTCGATCCAGCGGGCCGGGTCGTACTCCCTGCCCTCCTGCCGGTGCACCTTGACCTGCATGGGGCTCGCGGTGCGGCCCGGGTACACGGAGGTGACGCGGACGCCGTTGCCGTGCTCCTCCTGGCGCAGGGCGTCGGCGAGCGCCTTCAGACCGTGCTTGGAGGCGGCGTACGCGGCCCAGTCGGCGTGCGCGGCCAGGCCCGCGCCGGAGTTGACGAAGACGACGTGGCCGCGGGCGGCGCGCAGCTGCGGCAGGAAGTGGCGGGTCAGCTCGGCGGGGGCGACCAGGTTGACGTTCAGCTGGTGGTGCCAGGCCCTGGGGGTCAGCTCGCCGACCGGGCCGAGGTCGACGACGCCCGCGACGTGCAGCAGGGAGTCGACCCGGTCGGGCAGGCTCTGGTGCGAGAACGCCCAGCTGAGCCGGTCCGGGTCGGCCAGGTCGCCGACGAGGGTGCGGGCGCCGGGGAACCCGGCCGCCAGTTCCTTGGCGCGGCCCGCGTCGCGCGCGTGCAGCACGAGGTCGTCCCCGCGCGCGTGCAGGCGGCGGGCGAGGGCCGCGCCGATGCCAGAACCGGCCCCGGTGATCACATGTGTAGCCATGCCCGCCATGCTCGCACCCGCGCGTCAGCGGCCGCTCAGCGACTCCTCCAGGTACGTGAGCGCCCCTGCGGGCTCCTCGGCGAAGAACGCCAGCTCGGCCAGCGGGCGGGGCAGGAAGCCCTCCTCCTCCATCCGGCGGAACTGCTCGCGCAGACCGTCGTAGAAGCCGGCCGTGTTGAGCAGCACCACGGGCTTGTCGGTGCGGCCGTGCTTCTTCAGCTCCAGGATCTCGGTGGCCTCGTCCAGGGTGCCGGTGCCGCCCACCATGACGACGACGGCGTCGGCCTTCTCCAGGAGGAGCTTCTTGCGCTCGGCGAGGTCGCCCGCGATCACCATCTCGTCGGCGCCGGGCCGGGCCTTGGCCGAGAGGAAGTCGACCGACACGCCGATCAGCCGTCCGCCCGCCTCCTGCACGCCGTCCGCGACGACCTTCATCAGGCCGGTGTCCGAGCCGCCCCACACCAGGCTGTGCCCGCCCTTGCCGAGCAGCCGGGCGAAGTCCCGGGCGGGGCGTGTGTAGCGGTCGTCGAGGTCGGCGGCGGAGAGGAAGACGCAGATGTTCATGCGCCTCACGGTACGCGGCGCCCGGCCGCCTTCGGCACACGGGAAGAAGCCCGCGCGCGCGAGCGCTGTTCCCGGTATGACACAAGGACACACGATCACCGTCGAGCAGGGCGACGAGCAGGTGCGCGTGGTGCGCGCGGGTCAGGTCCTGGCGGAGAGCCGGCGGCCCCTGGTGCTGCGCGAGACCGGCTGTCCCCCGCGCTACTACCTGCCCGCCGAGGACGTACGCCTCGACCTGCTGACCCCTTCGGACACGCGCACGCACTGCCCCTTCAAGGGCGACGCGTCCTACTGGTCGCTGCCGGACGCGCCGGACCTGGTGTGGGCCTACCCCGACCCGAAACCGGAGGTCGCGGCGATCAAGGACCACCTCTGCTTCTACGACACCGAAGTGTTGTAGCCCGGCGAGCCGCCGCGCGCGTGGCAGTCTGCACAGCCATGGACAAGAAGACCCTCTCCCGTGACGGCACCCCGATCGCCTTTCGGCTCACCGGCAGCGGGCCGGTGGCCGTACTGGTCAGCGGGGCGATGTCGACGGGCGCCACGGTCGCGCCGCTGGCGGCGGCGCTGGCACCGGGGTGCACCGCGGTGGTGTACGACCGGCGGGGCCGCGGGGAGAGCGGCGACACGCCGCCGTACGCGGTGGAGCGCGAGGTGGAGGACCTGGCGGCCGTGGTGGAGGCGGCGGGCGGCGAGGCGGCGCTCTACGGCGTCTCCTCGGGCGCCGTGCTGGCGCTTCGGGCGGCCGCCGCCGGGGTGCCGGTGCGACGGGTGGCGGTGTACGAGCCGCCGTTCGAGGTGCGCCAGGACCACGGCGACGAGCGCGCCCGGTACTCCGCCGAGCTGGACCGGGCGCTGGCCGAGGGGCGGCGCGGGGACGCGGTGGAGCTGTTCCTGCGGGTGACCGGGCTGGCCGAGAAGATGATCGTCAACGCCCGCCACTCCCCCATGTGGCCGGGTCTGGAGGCGGTCGCGCCCACCCTCGCGTACGACGACGCCGTCATGGGCGACGGCACCGTGCCGGAGGCGCTGCTGGCGTCGGTCGCCGTGCCGGTGCTGGCGATGGCGGGCGGCGCGAGCCCCGGCCCGATGCGCGAGGCGGCCCGCCGGGTCGCGCAGGCGGTGCCCGACGGCGCGTACGGCGTCCTGGAGGGCCAGACGCACGCGGTGGAGCCGGAGGTGCTGGCGCCGGTGCTCAGGGAGTTCTACGGGGCGTAGGGCGCCCTCCCGGCCGCCGCCGGGGTCGTACTGCGACCGGACGTCGGGCCGGTCGTCAGAGCGCGTCCGCCGTCGCCCGCCGGGTGGAGGCGATCGTCGCCGAGCCGACGACGCGGGTGCCGTCGTACAGCACGATCGCCTGGCCGGGGGCGACGCCGCGCACGGGCTCGGCGAAGGACACCTCCAGGGTGCCGTCGACGAGTTCGGCGCTCACCTCGGTCTCGTCGCCGTGGGCGCGCAACTGGGCGGTGTAGGTGCCGGGGCCGACGGGGGCGGTGCCGCACCAGCGGGGGCGGACGGCGGTGAGGGCGTCGACGTCGAGAGCGGCGGCGGGGCCGACCGTGACGGTGTTGGTCACCGGCGAGATGTCCAGGACGTAGCGCGGCTTGCCGTCGGGGGCCGGGGTGCCGATCCGCAGGCCCTTGCGCTGGCCGATGGTGAAGCCGTAGGCGCCCTCGTGGCTGCCGACGACCGCGCCGGACTCGTCGACGATGTCGCCCTCGGCGCGGCCCAGGCGCTTCGCCAGGAAGCCCTGGGTGTCGCCGTCCGCGATGAAGCAGATGTCGTGGGAGTCGGGCTTCTTGGCGACGGCCAGGCCCCGGCGCTCGGCCTCGGCGCGGATCTCGTCCTTGGTGGTGACGGTGTCGCCGAGCGGGAAGAGCGCGTGCGCGAGCTGCCGCTCGTCCAGGACGCCGAGGACGTAGGACTGGTCCTTGGCCAGGTCGGAGGCGCGGTGCAGTTCGCGGGAGCCGTCCTCGCGCCGGACCACCTTCGCGTAGTGGCCGGTGCAGACCGCGTCGAAGCCGAGGGCGAGGGCCTTGTCCAGCAGCGCGGCGAACTTGATCTTCTCGTTGCAGCGCAGGCACGGGTTGGGGGTGCGGCCGGCCTCGTACTCGGCGACGAAGTCCTCCACGACGTCCTCGCGGAAGCGCTCGGCGAGGTCCCACACGTAGAAGGGGATGCCGATGACGTCGGCGGCGCGGCGGGCGTCGCGCGAGTCCTCGATGGTGCAGCAGCCCCGCGCGCCCGTGCGGAAGGACTGCGGGTTCGCGGAGAGCGCGAGGTGGACGCCGGTGACGTCGTGGCCTGCTTCCGCGGCGCGGGCCGCGGCGACGGCGGAGTCCACGCCGCCGGACATGGCGGCGAGGACGCGGAGGGGGCGGGGGCGCTGCGGGGTCTCAGTCATAGCCCCTCCAGGGTACGGGGGCGCGGGAACCGGGGCCGCCGGATATCCGTTGGAGGTCGCATGGCGACGGAGAAGGCCCGGCAGGGCGGCGGGGACGGCGGCGCGGGGCGGTGGCCGGCCCGCCGCGCGGTGCTGGTCGGCGGGGCGGCGGCCGCCGTGGGCGGGGCGGTGCTGTGGCGCGGGGAGCTGTCCCGGCTGTGGTGGCGGCTGCCGGGCGACCAGCGGCCCCGGGTGGCGGGCGCGGTGGACTTCGCCGGTGCGCGCTGGGTGGCGGCCTCGCCGGCGAACTACCGGCGCGCGGACCGGCCGGACGACTACACGGTGGACCGGGTGGTCGTCCATGTGACGCAGGGCAGTTACGCGAGCGCGGTGAAGGCGTTCGAGGATCCGGGGCACCAGGCCGCCGCGCACTACATCGTGCGCGCGGACGGGCGGGTGACGCAGATGATCCGGGAGCTGGACGTGGCCTTCCACGCGGGCAACCGGGAGTACAACGAGCGCAGTGTCGGGATAGAGCACGAGGGGTTCGTGGAGAGGGCCGCGTCCTTCACGGACGCGATGTACGCCGCCTCGGCGCGGCTGACGGCGCGGATCTGCGCGCGGTACGCGATACCCGTGGACCGCGCGCACATCATCGGGCATGTGGAGGTGCCGGGCGCCGACCACACGGACCCGGGTCCGCACTGGGACTGGGACCGCTATCTGCGGCTGGTGCTGCGGGAGCGGACCGCGCGCACCTGAGTCCTCGCGCGGGCGCCCTCAGCTCAGGCCCGCCGCCCGTGCCCGCTCCACCGCCGGGCCGATGGCGCGGGCGACGGCCTCCACGTCGGCCTCGGTGGAGGTGTGGCCGAGGGAGAAGCGCAGGGTGCCGCGGGCCAGGTCGGGGTCGGCGCCGGTGGCGAGCAGGACATGGCTGGGCTGGGCGACGCCCGCGGTGCAGGCGGAGCCGGTGGAGCACTCGATGCCCTGGGCGTCCAGCAGGAGCAGCAGCGAGTCGCCCTCGCAGCCGGGGAAGGTGAAGTGGGCGTTGGCCGGGAGCCGTCCCCCGGGCGCCGGGTCGCCGCCGAGGATCGCGTCCGGGACGGCGGCGCGAACCGCGGTGACCAGGTCGTCGCGCAGGGCGCCGATCTCGCGGGCGAACCACTCGCGCTGCCCGGCGGCGAGCCGGCCGGCCACGGCGAAGGAGGCGACGGCGGGCACGTCGAGGGTGCCGGAGCGGACGTGGCGCTCCTGGCCGCCGCCGTGCAGCACGGGCACGGGGGTGTACTCGCGGCCCAGCAGCAGCGCGCCGATGCCGTAGGGGCCGCCGATCTTGTGGCCGGACACGGTCATCGCGGCGAGCCCGGAGGCGGCGAAGTCGACCGGGACCTGGCCGAACGCCTGGACGGCGTCCGCGTGCAGCGGTACGCCGAACTCGGCGGCCGCCTCGGCCAGTTCGCGGACCGGCAGGACGGTGCCGATCTCGTTGTTGGCCCACATCACGGTGGCCAGGGCCACGTCGCCGGGGTCGCGGGCGATGGCCTCGCGCAGGGCTTCGGGGTGGACGCGGCCGTAGGAGTCGACCGGGAGGTACTCGACGGTGGCGCCCTCGTGCTCGCCGAGCCAGTGGACGGCGTCGAGGACGGCGTGGTGCTCGACGGGGCTGGCCAGGACGCGGGTGCGGGCGGGGTCGGCGGCGCGGCGGGCCCAGTACAGGCCCTTGACGGCGAGGTTGTCGGCCTCGGTGCCGCCGGAGGTGTAGACGACCTCGCTGGGGCGGGCGCCGAGTGCTTCGGCGAGGATCTCGCGGGACTCCTCGACCGTGCGGCGGGCCCTGCGGCCGGACGCGTGGAGGGAGGAGGCGTTGCCGGTGAGGCCCAGCGCGGCGGTGAGTGCCTCCGCCGCCTCCGGGAGCATGGGGGTGGTCGCGGCGTGGTCGAGGTAAGCCATGGTGGGCCTGATTCTACGGGGCGCCCGCGGGCGCCCCCCGGCCACGGTCGCGCCGCGGCGCGGTCCTGCCGGGCCGCCGGTGTCCGGGCCGCTCAGAAGCTCCAGGACAGGGTGTGGTCCAGCTGGGCGAAGGAGAGCAGGACGACCAGGTCGGCGATGCCGAGGGTCAGTCCGAGCAGGGCGCGGCCGCGGCGGGCGGTGCCGCGCCACAGGGCGACGGCGGCCAGGACGACGGCGATGGGGCCGAGGACGACGTTGAGGACGAGCAGTCCGATCAGGCCGAGGACGAAGGACGCGACGGCCATGCCGTCGGCGTCGCGGGCGAGCCGGCGGCTCGTGGCCGGTGCGGTGAGCTGCATGGCGGATGCCTCCTGCGGTGGTGCGGTCGGGCGGGCCGGACGGCGTCAGAGGGAGGTGCCGCGGCGGCGGGCGTGGCGCTCGCGGAGCGCGAAGACGGCGAGCCAGGCGGCGATGACGGTGGCGGCGACGGCGGTGAAGCCGAGCGGGAGGTGGGCGACGGTGCCCAGGGTCACGCCGAACAGCAGCAGGGCGGCGGCGAGGAACAGCACGGGATCGGATCCCCCTTCGGCGCCGGCCGGGGTCCCCCGGCGGACGCTTGCGGTAACAGTTGTTCACTGACTACCCAGTCTAGCGCCGCTCTCGCTTGGAAATTACGGAGAACAGTTGTTAACTGTATGGCATGAGTCACACGCTCGGCGCCCGGCAGGCCCAGAAGCAGAAGACCCGCCGGGCCCTGCTGGACGCGGCGCTGGCCCTGCTGGAGGAGCAGAGCCTGAGCAGCCTGGGCCTGCGCGAGGTCACCCGCGCCGTGGGCGTGGCGCCGACCGCGTTCTACCGGCACTTCCGCTCCACCGCCGACCTCGGTGTCGCCCTGGTCGAGGAGGCGCTCGGCGGGCTGCACCCGATGATCCGGACCACCGTCTCCACGGCGGACGGCAGCGAGGAACGCATCACCCGCGCCGTGGAACTGATCGCCCGTCATGTGGCGGAGCAGCCCTCGCACGTCCGCTTCATCGCCCGCGAGCGGCACGGCGGGGTGCAGCCGGTGCGCGAGGCGATACGCGACCAACTGGCCCGCTTCGCCCGCGAGGTGAAGGACGAGCTGGCCAAGGACCCGCAGGCGGAGGGCTGGAGCGACGACGACCTGCTCATGCTCGCGCATCTGTACGTCGACCAGATGCTGATCACCGCCTCGCTCTTCCTGGAGGCCCCCGACTCCCCCGCGGAACGCGACCGGGTCGCCCGCCTCGCCACCCGCCGGCTGCGGCTGATCAGCATCGGCCGCCGGCACTGGCTGGAGTGAGCGGGGCCGCTGTGCCCGCTGCGCCCGCTGTGCCCGCTGCACCCGCTGTGCCCGCCGGGGCGGCCGTGTCCGCTCTCCGCTGAAGCCGGGAGGAAGTCCGGGGCCGGCGGCCAGGGTGGGGGCGTACCGACGAAGTGATCACACCCGCCGGAAGGAAGCGCTCATGAACACCGCCGACCCCCGTGCCGCCTACGCCCGCGCCACCGAGCAGGCCGCCGCGCTGATCAGGGCCGTACGCCCGGAGCAGCTCACGGACCCGACGCCGTGCACCGAGTTCGACGTCCGTGCGCTGCTGGGCCACATCGTGGGCGGCACCCTGCGGATCGCGGTCGCCGGGGAGGGCGGGGACGGGCTCTCCGTCGACCCCTCCGCCGTGGTCGTCGCCGACGACGACTGGTCCGGCGCCTACGAGGAGGCGCGCGGCCGGGCCGTGAAGGCGTGGGAGCCCGAGGAGCGGCTGACCGCGCCGGTGCGGGTGCCGTGGGGCGAGGTGCCGGGGCAGGCGGCGCTGGCCGGCTATCTGATGGAGCTGGTGGGGCACACCTGGGACCTCAACGAGGCCGTCGGCCGCCCCCTGGCGCTGGACCCCGCGCTCTCCGAGGCCGCGCTCGACGCCGCCCGCCGGGTGCTGCCGGAGTCCGGGCGCGGGGACGGCGTCCCGTTCGCCGACGCCCGTCCGGTGGCCGAGGGCGCCGACGTGCACGAGCGGCTCGCGGCCTGGCTGGGCCGCACCCCGGTCAGCCGAGCCTGACCCGGGCGAGCTGCCGGGACTGCGCCACCAGCCGCCCGGCCTCGTCCCAGACCTCGGCGTCCTCCTCCAGGAAGCCCCCGGCCAGGTTGCGGGTGGTGATGGACACCCGCAGCGGGCCCGGGGCCGGGCGGCAGCGGATGTGCACGGTCAGCTCGACGGTCGGGACCCAGCCCTTGAGCCCCAGCTCGAAGGCGGTGGGCGGCAGCGCGTCCACCGCGAGCAGCAGGGAGAGCGGGTCGGCGTCGCGGCCGTCGGCCAGGCCGAACCAGGCGCGCATCTCGCCCCGGCCGCTCGGCGCGCCGAGCGCCCAGCCCAGGGTGGCGGGGTCCAGCTTGAGCATCAGCCGGTCGGCGATGGCGGAGCTGCCGTCGACCGGGGCGGGCCCGTCCTCGGGGCCGAAGCACTGCGCGGCGGGCGGCAGGGCGGGCGGCTCGGCCGTGGTGCGCACGTCGTCGGGGAGCGCGTCCAGGTCGCCGTAGGAGGCCAGGACGCGGATGCGCTCCACCTCGGTGCCGTCCTCCTCCTGCTGGAAGAGCGAGGCCTGGCCGGTGGAGAGGGTGCGGCCGGTGCGGGCCACCTCGGTGCGCACCACGGCGGGGCCGGGCCGGGAGGCCGTCAGGTAGTGCGCGGAGACGGTGAAGGGGTCGCTGTGCGGCAGGGCGTCCGCGAGCGCGCGGCCGAGGACGGCCAGCAGATAGCCGCCGTTGACGGCGTTGATGATCGTCCAGCCGGCGGAGAGGTCGATGTCGTAGACGCCGGGGGCGCGCCGGACGACGGCGGTGTCCCGGTCGAACTCGCTGTCGCCGATCGTGGCCCGCACGGCCGGGGCGGAGGCTGCATCTGGCATACCGGAACGGTACAACAGCAAACTACTAAGCGGTAGCTTTCAGTCTGACGGCCGGATGACAGCTGTGTGACGGATGGTGTCCGCTGCGTGAGTGTCGGCAATTTCTCGGTAAGTGTCCGCACTCGTCCGTAAACCCGGGGCCCCGGTTTTCCCTCTACGGGGACATGAGCCTCACCGGGACTCCGTTCCTGTACACCACCGTCGCCCTCGCCGTGATCGCCCTGGTCCTGCCGTTCGTCCTGTGGACCCGCACCCGGGGCCCCAAGGTGCTGCGCGCCACCCTGCGGGGGCTGATGCTGCTGTTCGCCCAGGCGACCGCCGTCACGCTGGTCTTCGTCCTGGTGAACAACAGCAACAACCTCTACGACAACTGGGGTGACCTGCTCGGCACCGGCAACCATGTGCAGCAGGCCGCCGACCTCGGCGCGGACGGCACCGGCGGGGTCGCCTACCGCAAGCTGCCCAAGGTCCGCCAGACGTTCTCCCCGGCCGACGGGCCGTCCATGGACGCGGCCGGCGGGGTCCGGGTCACCCAGCTCAAGGGCCGGGTCTCCGGGGTGGACGCCGAGGTCTACGTCTGGCTGCCGCCGCAGTACGACGACCCGGCGTACCGGGACAAGAAGTTCCCGGTGGTGGAACTGCTGTCCGGCTACCCCGGCTCGGCCAAGGCGTGGTTCGGCTCACTGCACGTGCACGAGCAGCTCGAACCGCTGATGCGCTCCGGCCAGGTCGCCCCGTTCATCCTGGTCTCCCCGCGCACCAACGTGATAGCCAAGGCGGACACCGGCTGCGCCAACATCCCGGGCACCGTGAACGCCGACACCTGGCTGAGCATCGACGTACCGAAGATGATCACGGACAACTTCCGGGCCCAGGGCGCGCCCGACGGCTGGTCCGCCGCGGGCTACTCGGCCGGCGCGCACTGCGCGGCCAAGCTCGCCGTCGCCCACCCCGACCGCTACCGGGCCGCGATCAGCCTGTCCGGCTACAACGACCCGATCGGCGAGAAGCACTCGCTGGCCGCCACGACCCCCGCCCTGCGCCGGGCCAACAACCCCTACCTGCTGCTGAAGGAGGCCCGCACCCCGCCGCGCGTCTCGCTGTACGTCTCCGGCGAGTCCGGCGACGGCTACGAGGCCGGCACCGCCCTGGCCCAGGTGGCGAAGGCCCCCACCAAGGTGCGCGTGGTCTTCCTGCCGCGCAGCGCGGGCGGGCACAGCATGGCGCTGTGGCGGCCCCAGGTGCCCACCGCGTTCCGCTGGCTGACCGCTGAGCTGCGCCACGAGGCGCCCGGCGGCCACGGGTCCGCCGGCGCCCCGGCTACTCCTCCCGGACGGTCGAACGCCGGTTCCACGCCCGCGGAGCTCGCCAGTGGTACTTCATCGCGAGCAGGCGGAGCGCGAAAGCCGTGACCACCGCGAGCCCGCTGGTGAACGGGTTCAGCGCGTCGTAGTGGATGCACAGCACCACCATGGTGGAGCCGACGATCGCCGGGACCGCGTACAGGTCGCGGTCCCAGCGCAGCAGTGAGGGCACCTCGTTGGCGAGCACGTCACGCAGCACACCGCCGCCCACGGCGGTGGCCAGGCCCAGGGTGGCCGACGAGGTGAGGCCGAGCCCGTAGTCGTACGCCTTGACCGTGCCCGAGACACAGAACAGGCCGAGGCCGGCCGCGTCGAAGACGTACACCGCCCGCTGGATGCGCTCCACGTGCGGATGCAGGAAGAAGACCACGAGCGTGGCGAGCAGCGGCGTCAGGAAGTAGCCGAGGTCGGTGAAGGCGGCCGGGGGCACGGCCCCGATGACGATGTCGCGGAACAGCCCTCCGCCCAGCGCGGTGACCTCGGCGAGCACGGCGATGCCGAAGACGTCGAAGTTCTTGCGGACGGCCAGCAGCGCGCCGGAGATGGCGAACACGAAGATGCCGATGACGTCCACCGTGTGCTGGACGGAGGGGCTGAACAGTTGCTGAAGCACCCCACATTCTTACTCGGGGCGCGGCCGGGTCCGGACCGGACGCGGGGCCCTACAGGGCGGGCTTGCCCGGGGTGGAGAGCCAGGCGCGGAAGAAGTCGCCGAGCCGCTGCCCCGAGACCTTCTCCGCGAGCCGCACGAAGTCGGCGGTCTCGGCGTTGCCGTAGCGGTGCTGGGACGTCCAGGCGGGCAGCAGCCGGAAGAACGCCTTGTCACCGATGCGTTCGCGCAGCGCCTGGAGGGTCATGGCGCCCCGGTCGTAGACCGCGCCGTCGAACATGGTGTCGCGCTGCGGGTCGGCGATCCTCAGCTGCCAGAAGGAGTCGTCGGCCGGGATGGCGTCGTACTCGGCGCGGAAGGAGTCGTGTGCCGAGCGGGTGCCCTTGTGCTCGCTCCACAGCCACTGCGCGTAGCTGGCGAAGCCCTCGTTGAGCCAGATGTCCTTCCAGTGCTTCACCGACACCGAGTCACCGAACCACTGGTGGGCCAGCTCGTGCACGATCGTCGTCTCGTTGCGCACGGCCGAGTAGGCGGGCTTGCTCTGCACCTCCAGCGAGAACCCGGCCTGCGGCATGTCGTCGACGATCGCGCCGGTCTCCTCGAAGGGGTACGGCCCGAAGACCCGCGACCAGTAGTCGGTGGCGGCGGCGGTCACCGCGTACACGTCGACCTTGTTGCTGTCCTTCAGCTTCGGGTCGATGGCCACGTACATCGGGATGCCGCCGGGCGTCCGGCCGGTGCGCACGTCGAACTTCCCGATGGTGGCGGTCGCCAGATAGCTCGCCATCGGCCGGCTCTCGCGCCAGTGCGTGTACGTCGAGCCGCCCCTGTCGTACGTGGAGACGAGGCGGCCGTTGGACACCCCGGTCAGGCCCTTGGGCGCCTTGATCCGGATGTCGTAGGTGGCCTTGTCCGAAGGGTGGTCGCTGGAAGGGAACCAGGTGGAGGCGGCGTTGGGCTCGCACGCCACGAAGACGCCGTCGGCGGTCTTCATCCAGCCGTACTGGGAGCCGAACACGATGGGGCCGCTGAGCGGCTCGGGTATGCCGCCGTAGGTGACGGACACCGTGAAGGTGCGGTTCTGGCGCAGCACACCGCGCGGGGTGACGCGCAGTTCGTCGCCGTCCCGGCTGAACCGGGCGGCTCTGCCGTTCACCTCGACCCGGGTGACCTCCAGTTTCTGCAGGTCCAGGTCGAAGGAGGACAGGTTCTCGGTGGCGCGCGCGGTGAGCGTGGTGCGGCCGTCGAGGCGGTCGGTGTCCGGGTTGTACGCGATGTCGAGGTCGTAGTGGCGGGCGTCGAAGCCGCCGTTGCCCAGCCGGGGGAAGTAGGGGTCGCCGATGCCGGGGGCGCCGTGGGTGGGGGCGGAGGATGCGGCGACGGCGAGGAAGGAGGCCGCCGCGGTCGCGACGGCCCCCAGCCGTGCCGAACGGGAGAGTGCCATGAATCGTCCCTTCGCGCGTGGACCGGTTGATCACACGGACTGGGACGACTCTGCGCTCTCCCGTTCGGTCATGAGCATGACTTTGCCAAGTCGTCACGCCTCGGGCGTCACGCCTCGGGCGTCACGCCTCCCTCACCGGCCGGCTTGCGGCCCTCGGCACCGGTGTCCTGCGAGGCAGCGGGCTCGTCGGAGGCGACGGAGGCGGCAGCCTCCGGCGTCTCGGCGGACTCGGCGGCTTCCGCCGTCTTGGCGGACTTCGCGGGCTCGGCCGCTTCATCCGCCTCGGCGGGTCCGGCGGACTCGGCGGGTGCGGTCGGCTTCGCGGGCTCGGTCGGCTTCGTGGGCTCCGCGACCTCCGCCGCCACCGCCGCCGAGGTCTCGGCGGACTTGGCCAGCGCCTCCTCGGACACCAGCTCGGCCGCCTCCTTCGCGGCCGACAGCAGCACGGTGTCCTGCGGTGCCTGGTCCTCGAAGTTCTCCGGGTGGTGGCAGGCCACCCGCTGACCGGGCTTCAGCTCCACCAGCGCGGGCTCGGTGGTCCGGCAGATCTCCGTCGCCTTCCAGCAGCGGGTGTGGAACCGGCAGCCGCTCGGCGGGGAGATCGGCGAGGGCACGTCGCCCTGGAGCAGGATGCGCTCGCTCTTGGCGTTCTTGCGGCGCGGGTCCGGGATCGGCACCGCCGACATCAGCGCCTTGGTGTACGGGTGCATCGGCGCCCGGTACAGCGAGTCCCGGTCGGCCAGCTCGACGACCTTGCCCAGGTACATCACCGCGATCCGGTCCGACACGTGGCGGACCACCGACAGGTCGTGCGCGATGATCACGTACGTCAGGCCCAGCTCCTGCTGGAGGTCGTCCAGCAGGTTGACGACCTGCGCCTGGATCGACACGTCCAGCGCGGAGACCGGCTCGTCGGCCACCACCAGCTTCGGCTTGAGCGCGAGCGCGCGGGCGATGCCGATGCGCTGGCGCTGGCCGCCGGAGAACTCGTGCGGGTAGCGGTTGTAGTGCTCGGGGCTGAGCCCGACCACCGACAGCAGCCGCTGCACCTCCTTCTTGACGCCGCCCTCGGGCTCGACGCCCTGGAGCCGGAAGGGGGCGCCGACGATGCTGCCGATGGTGTGCCGGGGGTTCAGCGACGAGTACGGGTCCTGGAAGATCATCTGCACATCGCGGCGCAGCGGGCGCATCCCGCCGACCCCGAGGTGGGTGATGTCCTTGCCCTCGAACTCGACGCGGCCCGCGGTGGGTTCGAGCAGCCGCGTGATCAGCCGGCCCATCGTCGACTTGCCGCAGCCGGACTCGCCCACGACGCCGAGGGTCTCGCCGGAGCGCACCTCGAAGTCGATGCCGTCCACGGCGCGCACCGCCCCGACCTCGCGCTGGAGCAGGCCCTTCCTGATGGGGAAGTGCTTCTGCAGCCCGCTCACCCGCAGCAGGACCTCACCGGGGGCGGTCTTCTCGGTGGCCACCGCGGTGCCCTTGGCGTTCTTGGCGTTCTCGGCGTTCTCGCTCACAGCTTCGGCGCAATCTCTTCGGTCCAGATCCGCTGCCGCTGCTCCTGCGACATGTGGCAGGCGGCCCAGTGCTTGCCGCCGACCTCGGTCAGCTCGGGGCGCACCGTGCGGGTCACATTGTCCTTGGGGACGTCGGCGTACGGGCAGCGCGGGTTGAAGGCACAGCCGGAGGGGACGTTGATCAGGGAGGGCGGGGACCCCTTGACGGGGATGAGCCGTTCCTGCTGCTCGCGGTCCAGACGCGGCATCGAGCCGAGCAGTCCCCAGGTGTAGGGGTGGCGGGGCTCGTAGAAGACCTCCTCGGCCGGGCCGCGCTCCACGCACCGGCCGCCGTACATCACCAGGATGTCGTCGGCGAGTTCGGCGACGACGCCCAGGTCGTGGGTGATGACGATGACCGCGGAGCCGAACTCCTTCTGCAGGTCCCGGATGAGGTCGAGGATCTGCGCCTGCACGGTGACGTCCAGGGCGGTGGTCGGCTCGTCCGCGATGAGCAGCTCGGGGTTGTTCACCAGCGACATCGCGATCATCGCGCGCTGGCGCATCCCGCCGGAGAACTCGTGCGGGTAGCTGTCCACCCGCTTGTCCGGCTGCGGGATGCCCACCCGGTCGAGCATCTCGACCGCTCGCCTGCGGGCGGTCTTCTTGTCGACGTCGTGGTGGATGCGGTACGCCTCCACGATCTGCTGGCCGATCGTGAAGTACGGGTGCAGCGCGGACAGCGGGTCCTGGAAGATCATCGCCATCTCGCGGCCGCGCAGCTTGCGCACGTGGTCGGGGTCGGCGGAGAGCAGTTCCGTGCCGTCCAGCCAGATCTCGCCCGAGATCCGCGCCTTGCGCTTGCCGTACTGGCCGGCGGTGTGCAGGCCCATGATGCCCAGCGAGGTCACCGACTTGCCGGAGCCGGACTCGCCCACGATGCCGAGGGTCTTGCCCTTCTCCAGCTGGAAGCTGAGCCCGTCGACGGACTTGACCAGGCCGTCGTCGGTGGGGAAGTGCACCTTGAGGTCGCGCACCTCGAGGAAGGCGGTCGGGGCGGCCGAGGCCGCGGTGGGCTCGCCCACCGCCGCGCCGGTCTTGCTGAGTTCGGTCATGCCAGCCTCACTCGGGGGTCGATCACGGCGTACAGGACGTCCACCACGAGGTTGGCTACGAGCACCGCGAGGGAGGTGATCAGGGTGACGCCCAGGATGATGGGCAGGTCCTGGTTCTTGATGCCGTTGAGCACCGCCTGGCCGAGGCCGGGCAGGCTGAACGTGGTCTCGGTCAGGATCGCGCCGCCGATCAGGGCGCCGAGGTCCATGCCGAGCATGGTCAGGATCGGGGTCAGCGTCGAGCGCATGGCGTGCTTGCCGATGACGGTCTGCTCGCGCAGGCCCTTGGCGCGGGCGGTGCGGATGTAGTCCTCGCCGAGGATCTCCAGCATCGTGGCCCGGGTGATGCGCGCGTACATGGCCGCGTAGAGGAAGGCCAGGGTGATCCAGGGCAGGATCATGCCGCCGAGCCAGCCGGTGAAGCTGTCGCCGATGGGCACGTACTGGCCGTCGATCCAGCCGAGGCCGTAGCTGAAGACGGCCAGGGAGAGCAGACCGGTGAAGTAGATCGGCAGCGAGACGCCGCTCAGGGCGACCACCATCGCGCCGCGGTCCCAGATGCTGCCCCGCTTGAGGGCGGAGAGCACACCGGCGGCGACACCGAAGACCAGCCACAGCACCGCGGCGCCGAGCGCGAGCCCCAGGGTCACCGGGAAGCGGTCGGTGAGCACCGGCCAGATGGCCTGCTCGCTCTTGAAGGAGTAGCCGAAGCACGGGGCGGCGCAGTGGGTGACGTCGCCGCCGCCCACATAGGTGCGGCCCGCGAAGATCCCCTGGAAGAAGTGCCAGACCTGGGTGTAGACCGGGGCACCCAGGTCGAGCTTCTGCCGGACACCCTCGACGGCGGCCGGGTCGGCCTGTTTGCCCACGAAGCTCAGGGCGATGTCGACGCCCGCCCACTTGGGGACGAGGAAGAAGATGCTGAAGACCACCACGATGATGACCACCAGCATCACTGCGGCGGCGAACAGCCGCCTGATGAGGTAAGCGAGCACAGCTTACGGCCCGCCGCGGACCGCGGGCCCGGAGGTCTTCCGGAGCCCGCGGTCACGCCGCGCCGGCCTTCACCTGCCTTTCGTGCGGTACGGCGGGTGTGCCGGGTCTACTTCGAGGAGGACAGGCCGAGGTTGACGAAGTCGTAGTACCCGCTGTACGCGTTCGTCGTGTACACGTTCGCCAGTCGCGAGGAGCGCCAGTTCAGGAGCTTCTCGAAGACGAAGGGCAGGTAGTAGCCGCCCTCCATGACCTTGTGGTTGATCTGGGTGGCGGTCTCCGCCTTCTTCGCCTCGTCCAGCGTGGTGCCGTACTGGTCGAAGAGGCCGTCGATCGTCTTGTCCTTGATCAGGGCGTAGTTGTTGTTGCCGCTCTGGAGGATGTAGCGGCTGTCCCACAGCGGCACGCCGTAGCCCTGGACCGTCGGGAAGTCCGGGCCCCAGCCCATGATGATGATGCCGAAGCCCTTCTTCTCCACGTTGGAGGGGCTGCCGATGATGCCGGCGGTCTGCGAGCCGTCGTACTGGTAGATCTCGGCGTTGATGCCGACCTTCTTCAGCGACGCCTGGAGCGACTGGGCGGTGGCCACCTCGACCGGCTTGTTGTTGCGGACCGCGATGGTGGTCTTGAAGCCGTTCGGCTGGTTGCAGGCCTTCAGCTCTTCCTTGGCCTTGGCGATGTTGCCGTTCTTGCCGGCCCCGGCCAGCTCGTACGGGTCGTACTTCTGGCCCTCGCCACCGGCGACGGACGGCGGGAGCATGTTGGTGCCGATGTCACCGCCGGCCACCGGGCCGCCGCGGGCGGTCTGGAGCGAGACGTGGTCGGCGCCGTAGATCACGGCCTTGCGGCAGTGCTCGTTGTCGAACGGCTTGACGCTCTGTGGGAAGACCGCGTAGCGGATGAAGCCGGAGACCGGGTTGTCCAGGTTGCCCTTGTGCTGCTTCAGGGCGATCTGGCGGCCCTGCGGCGACAGACCCGTCTGGCTCAGGTCCAGGTCGTAGTCGCCGTTGATCAGGCGCTGGTCCAGGTCGTTGGCGTTGGTGAAGAGCTTGATCGACACCTTGTCCGGGTACGCCTTGCGGACCGGGTCCGAGGACGCCTTCCAGTTGGTGTTGCGCACCAGCACGAGGCTCTTGCCCGGGTCGTAGGACTCGAACTTGTACGGGCCGGAGGAGAACGGGTGCAGGCCGTACTTCGACTTGGTGTCCTTGTCCTGGCGGACCGGGGAGGCCGAGGTCAGCGCCAGCATCTGGACGAAGTCGGAGTTCGCCGTGGGCAGGTGGAAGACGATCGTCTTGTCGTCCGGCGTGTCGATCGCCTTCAGGCCCAGGTGGTCGGCGGCCTTGTCCTTGTACGGGCCCGGGTAGGTCTTCTTCGGGTCCAGCGCCTGCTGGAGGTAGATCGGACCGCCGGACAGGACGTCCTGCGCCCAGACGCGCTCGATGCCGTACTTGATGTCCTTGGAGGTGATCGGCTTGCCGTCCTCCCAGGTGGACCCGTCGCGCAGCGTGAACGTGTAGGTCTTGCCGCCGTCGGTGACCTTGCCGGTGTCCGTGGCGAGGTCCGGGGTGAGCTTGGCGCCGTCGGCGCCCGGGGCGGTCGAGTAGGTCAGCAGCTGGCGGCTGTAGTAGCGCGAGAAGTCCCACATGAAGCCGTAGTAACCGCGTGTGGTGTCCCACGAGTCGGCGTCCTGGGTGCCGGCGAACTTCAGCTCGCCGCCCTTCTTGACCTTCGACGCGTTGACGACCTTGTTGTTCGCCGCGTCAAAGCCGGCGGCGCCGCTCTTCGAGCCGCCGTCGTCGCCGCCGCCGCACGCCGCCGTGGTCAGCAGTCCTGCGACCACGGCCGCAGCGGCCAGTGCCTTCTTGCGCCGCCCTGAGGTGCGTTGGGTAGTCACGATCTCGGTTCCTCCGGAATTGATGAGAGACCCCGTGCATGCGCCACGGGTCGCTTGGATACGGCGGTTCAGCGGGAGCCCTTGGGATCCAGCGCGTCCCGCACGCCGTCGCCGAAGAGGTTGAAGGCGAGGACGGTGATGAAGATCGCCACGCCGGGGATCACCATGTACATGGGGTCCGAGTCGTAGTAGTCGATCGCGCTCGACAGCATCTGTCCCCAGGAGGCCGTCGGAGGCTTGACGCCCACGCCCAGGAAGCTGAGGGCCGCCTCGGTGAGGATGTTCGTCGGGATCATCATCGTCGTGTACACGATGATGGGGGCGACGAGGTTGGGCAGCAGCTCCTTGAACAGGATGTAGAACCGTCCGGCACCCAGCGAGCGCGCCGCCTCGACGTACTCGCGCTCCCGGAGCGAGAGTGTCTGGCCGCGCACCACCCGGCCGATGTAGGGCCAGCCGAAGAAGCCGATGACCAGCACCATCACGAACACGCGCACACTCGAACCGGTCAGCCCCAGCATGTCGTTCGGCATGACCGAGACCAGCGCGATGATGAAGAGCAGCTGCGGGAAGGCCAGCAGGCCGTCCATGACCCGGCTGACGACCGCGTCCACCCAGCCGCCGAAGAAGCCGGCCAGGATGCCGAGGACCGTGCCGAGCACGACGGCGACCAGCGCCGACAGGAAGCCGACCAGGAGCGAGATCTGCGCGCCGTAGAGGATGCGGGCGAAGATGTCGCGGCCGTTGACCGGCTCGACACCCAGCAGATGGTCGCCGCTGATGCCGCCGAGGGAGCCCGTGGGCGTGCCGAACAGCGGGTCGATCAGGTCCTCGTGGTAGAGGTCCGGGTCCTGTCCGATCAGCTTGGCGAGCGCGGGTGCGAGCACCGCGACCACGATGAGCAGGAGCACGACGACGCCGCCCGTCAGGGCGAGCTTGTCCCGCTTCAGGCGCTCCCAGGCGATCCGCCCCAGGGACCGGCCCTGGACGGCCTTGGCGCCCGGGGCGGCCACCGCCGCCTCGTCGGCCGCGCTCGGGGCCGCTTCGGCGGTCGGCTCGTGCAATGGTGCCGTCATTAGGCAGGGACCCCTCTCAACCGGCGGTAGCCGGCCCGCACTTGCCGCTGTGGCGGCATCGTCAGTCCGTCGTACACAGAGGCGAACGCCCCTTGTTGCGGGAGTCTTCAACGGGCGGGCGATCTGTTGCCAGACTTGACGGTGAAAGGATGCGCAAACGTGATGCGGGTAGAGGGGTTCCGTTATCCGGACGTTGGGTAACGGGGGGCGGACGCGGGCCAGTTGGGGTTTTCCTCCGCAGAACCGGACCTTCCGACCTCATCTACGCGCGAAGAGGATCACAGGGCGTGCCGGCCGACCGGGGCGGTACGCGTGGTTCCGGTTGTGGTGTCCGGTTCCGGTTCCGGTCGCGGCGGCCGGGCCCGGCGGGCCGCCGGTGACGGTCCCAGCCGCGGTTCCGGCCGCCGTTCCGGATCAGTGTCCGCCGGCCGGCGGGTAACCGTAGCCGCCGGCGGCGGCCTGCCCGGCGCCGCCGTGCGCCTCGCGGTCGTAGAAGGGCCGCGCGTTGGCGCGCAGCCACATCACCACCGGGTCGTACTCGTCGGACATCACCACGGTCGAGACCGGCAGCCCGTCCGGGACGGCCGCCATGGACTGCTGCATCATCGAGCGCACCGAGTCGACGGCGGCCGGCGAGGTGTCGTAGACGTCCAGGCCGATGGCCAGATACGGGGACCCGACGGCGGGCTGCACCCAGGTGCGGCGCAGCGAGCGCAGCGCGGGCGTGTGGTGGGCGGCCTGGGTGAGCAGCGCGTAGAACTGCGGGATCTCCAGGGCCGGTTCGGACAGTCTGAGCGGTCCGGCGGGCTGGCGGTCCAGGCCGGAGGCGATCCGGCGCAGATCCAGCCAGGGGATGCCGACGCCGCCGCCCGGGGCGTGCGGATTGAGCCAGAGGCCGAAGTGGTCGGGGTAGAGGGTGCGGGCGACGTCCAGCCCGTCCACCACCTCGTAGGAGCGCATCCAGCCGCTGGCCGACAGCTCCTGGGCGGAGGTGACGCAGGGCGCGTAGCCGTGGCCGCCGACCTCCATGTGGCCGTACTGGGCGTCGGGGGCGCCGGCCTGGCCGTGCCAGAGCAGCATCCAGACCTGGCCGGTGGACGGGGTCGCGAGGGTGCGCAGCAGCGCTTCGTAGGCGTCGTACCGCCCGGGTGTCACCTGGCGGAGCATCTGCTCGACATGCCCGGCCGCGGTGTCGCTGGCGCTCACCATTTACCGCCCCTCCGTGTTGCCCTCGACCGGGCTGTGCGTCCAGCTTAAAGCCGCCCGCCGGCCCGGTCCGTGCCGCGGTCACGCGCGCGGGCGGCGCCGGTCCGTGCCGCCGGCGTCCGCGCGCCCCCCTGCCGCCTCGGCGCCCGTGCCCGCAGACCTCGGTGTCCGGGCCCGCAGACCTCAGTGCCCGTGCCCGTAGACCTCAGTGTCCGTGCCCGCAGACCTCAGTGCCCGTGCCCGTAGAAGGGCCTGACCTTCTCCCGCAGCCATACGGCCACCGGGTCGTCCGTGACGTCCAGGAGGATCAGGTTGACCGGCCAGGCCGGGGGCGCCGCCGCCAGGGCGCGGCCCAGGGCGTCGAGCGGGCGGGCCCGCGCCTCGTCGTCCGCCGAGGCCAGCTCGACGCCGACGAACAGGACCGGGTCGGCGGTCTCGACGGCGGCCAGGCAGCGGCGGGCGGTGCGCACCACGCCGGTGGCGTCGAACTCGGCGGAGGCGGCGGACAGGAAGTCCACCGGGTCGTCCTGCCAGTCGGGTTCGTAGAGCCGGACCCGGCCGCCGGCGGCGGGGCCGTCCAGCGCGGTGCGGCCGGCCCGGCACAGTTCGGCCACGGCGGGCGGCGGCAGCGGCATTCCGGCCACGCCGTCCGGGTTGAGCGCGATGCCGACCTGCGCGGGCAGCCCGCGGGCGAACTCCACGGCGGGCGCGACGGTGTACGCCATGTGCGCTCCGACGACCCGGCGGAACTGCTCCTCGGAGCTGAAGACCGGTACGTACGCCTGGCCGTCGATCTCCAGGGTGGGCAGGTCGAGCGGGCCGCTGTCCGGGCCGCCGCCGTTCGGCAGCGGCACCCAGAGGAAGCTGCGGCCGAGCACCTCGATGACGCGGCCGCCGGCCGTCGGGATGCCGAGGGCCGCGGAGAGCACCTCCTCCAGCTCGTTGCCGGGCCACCCGCCGTGCGGGTGGGGGTGCGCCTGTGCCGGGAAGTTCCCCGGAATGTCCGCGGAGAAGTCCGCCGGGAAGTCCATCTGTCTACCGCCTGCCGGAAACCACTGGTGTGACCGGAAGGTTATCGGGTGCCGGGGCCGGGCCGGCCGGTGAAGGCGATCCGGCGCAGCCCGGCCGCCGCCGCGCGGTCCAGCAGCACCGCCGAGTCGCAGCCCCCGGGCAGTTCGCCGCGCTCCACCGCGGCCAGCAGCCGGGCGACGGACCTGCGGTGGCGGCCGAAGGCGTAGCGCGAGACCCGGCGGCCGCGCTCGCGCTGGCCGGCGAGCGCCGCATCGGGGGCGACGTCCAGCAGGACCAGGTGGAGGGCGCCGCCGCGGCGGCGGGCGGCGCGGGCCAGCCAGCCGCGCACCCAGCGCTGGGTACCGCAGTCGTGGACCACGACCCCCTCGCCGCCGCGCAGGGCGCGGCGCAGCGCGGCGTAGTGGGCGAGGCGGACCAGCGGCCGGTAGAGCGCGTAGGGCAGGCGGTGCGCCAGGCGGGCGTCCCAGCGGTCGCGGGTGTCCTGCGAGTCGATCCGGGGGCCGTGCGCGGCGCGGCGCATCAGCGTGGACTTGCCGCCGCCGGGCAGTCCGGTGACCACGACCACGTCGCGCGGTCCGAAGAGCAGGGCGCGCGGGGCGCGGCCGGCACGCTCGCGCAGGTCGCGGACCAAGGGGGCCGGGGGCCCGTCGCACCGCTCGCGGGCCGGGGCCCCCGGCTGTCCCGGCAGGGCGGGGGCCCGGGTGGTCGCGTACGCCGGCGCGGTCCTGTTCACCGTCATCGTCCTCCCCGGGGCGGTGACGGTTCACCTTCCCCTTGAGTGTAAAGAGAAGGTAATGGACGGTGTCTGCCGTTTCCGTGCGCGTTCTGCCACAGCACGGTTACAGATCCGGCCTGCCGCGAGGTGTCCCGGCATGCAATGATGTGCGCGCCAACTGCATACCGGCCGTTTGAATCCGCGCGGGAGAGTCCCCGGCAGCGTGTCTGCCCGGGGCGCCGAAGGAGCAAGTCCCTCCCTTGAATCTCTCAGGCACCGTTACCGCGCGGGCGAGGCACATCTGAAAAGCGGGCCGCCCGCCCTGCCGCGGCGGCCCCACCCAAGGTGCAAGCCGTGTCCGTCCGTCCTGCGGCGGTCATGGCGAACCTCTCAGGTTCCGATGACAGATGGGGAGGACACGCCCCGTCCTCGCCCGCCATGCCTGGGAGACCGACCGATGAGCAGTTCCGTGTCCCGTCCGCTCCGTCACACCGCCCTCGACGCGGTGCACCGCTCGCTCGGTGCCACGATGACCGACTTCGCCGGCTGGGACATGCCGCTGCGCTACGGCTCCGAGCGCGACGAGCATGTCGCCGTGCGCACCCGGGCCGGTCTGTTCGACCTGTCCCACATGGGCGAGATCACCGTGACCGGCCCCCAGGCCGCCGCCCTGCTGAACTTCGCGCTGGTCGGCAACATCGCCTCGGTCGGCGTCGGACGCGCCCGCTACACCATGATCTGCCGCGCGGACGGCGGCATCCTGGACGACCTGATCGTCTACCGGCTCGCCGACACCGAGTACATGGTGGTGGCCAACGCCTCCAACGCCCAGGTGGTGCTGGACGCGCTCACCGAGCGGGCGGCGGGCTTCGAGGCCGAGGTCCGCGACGACCGGGACGCCTACGCGCTGCTCGCGATCCAGGGCCCGGAGTCCTCCGGCATCCTGAAGTCCCTCACCGACGCCGACCTGGACGGCCTGAAGTACTACGCGGGCCTGCCCGGCACGGTCGCCGACGTGCCCGCGCTGATCGCGCGCACCGGCTACACCGGCGAGGACGGCTTCGAGCTGTTCGTGAAGCCGGAGCACGCCGTGGAGCTGTGGCAGGCGCTGACCAAGGCCGGCGCGGGCGCGGGCCTGGTGGCCTGCGGTCTGTCCTGCCGCGACACGCTGCGCCTGGAGGCGGGCATGCCGCTGTACGGGCACGAGCTGACCACCGGCCTGACCCCGTTCGACGCGGGTCTGGGCCGGGTGGTGAAGTTCGAGAAGGAGGGCGACTTCGTCGGCCGCGAGGCGCTGGTGGCCGCCGCCGGGCGGGCCGAGCAGGCCCCGCCGCGCGTCCTGGTCGGCCTGGTCGCCGAGGGCCGCCGGGTGCCGCGCGCCGGGTACTCCGTGGTGTCCGGCGGCGAGGTGATCGGCGAGGTCACCTCCGGCGCCCCCTCCCCCACCCTGGGCAAGCCGATCGCCATGGCCTACGTCGACGCCGCGCACGCCGCGCCGGGCACGGCCGGGGTCGGCGTGGACATCCGGGGCACCCACGAGCCGTTCGAGGTCGTGGCGCTGCCCTTCTACAAGCGGCAGAAGTGACACCGTCGAGCCACGGCCGACGGTGATCCGGGTCACCCGGCCCGCCTCACGCATGCCCCGCGCACTCCCTCATTCACCACCACTGACCCGCGTACAGGAGAATTCAGGCATGAACAACCCCCAGCAGCTGCGCTACAGCAAGGAGCACGAGTGGCTGTCGCCCGCCGAGGACGGCGTCGCGACGGTCGGCATCACGGAGTTCGCGGCCAACGCGCTCGGCGATGTCGTCTACGCCGACCTCCCGGCGGTGGGCACCACCGTGACCGCGGGCGAGACCTGCGGCGAACTGGAGTCGACCAAGTCGGTCTCCGACCTGTACTCCCCGGTCAGCGGTGAGATCACCGAGACCAACCAGGACGTGGTGGACGACCCGTCGCTGGTGAACTCCGCCCCCTTCGAGGGCGGCTGGCTGTTCAAGGTCCGCCTCTCGGAGGAGCCGGCGGACCTGCTCTCCGCCGACGAGTACACCGCGCAGAACGCCGGCTGAGGGGCGGAGGGACACCGATGAGCGTTCTCGACACCCCCCTGCACGAGCTGGACCCGGACGTGGCCGCCGCGGTCGACGCCGAGCTGCGCCGCCAGCAGTCCACGCTGGAGATGATCGCCTCGGAGAACTTCGCTCCGGTCGCGGTCATGGAGGCGCAGGGCTCGGTCCTCACCAACAAGTACGCCGAGGGCTACCCGGGCCGCCGCTACTACGGCGGCTGCGAGCACGTCGACGTGGTCGAGCAGATCGCGATCGACCGGGTCAAGGCGCTGTTCGGCGCCGAGCACGCCAACGTGCAGCCGCACTCGGGCGCCCAGGCCAACGCGGCGGCGATGTTCGCGCTGCTCAAGCCGGGCGACACGATCATGGGTCTGAACCTCGCGCACGGCGGGCACCTGACCCACGGAATGAAGATCAACTTCTCCGGCAAGCTCTACGACGTCGTCGCCTACCACGTGGGCGAGGACGGCCAGGTCGACATGGCCGAGGTGGAGAAGCTGGCCAAGGAGTCCAAGCCGAAGCTGATCGTGGCCGGCTGGTCGGCGTACCCGCGGCAGCTGGACTTCGCCGCGTTCCGCCGGATCGCGGACGAGGTCGGCGCGTACCTGATGGTCGACATGGCGCACTTCGCCGGTCTGGTCGCGGCGGGCCTGCACCCCAACCCGGTGCCGCACGCCCATGTGGTGACCACCACCACCCACAAGACGCTGGGCGGCCCGCGCGGCGGTGTGATCCTCTCCACGGCCGAGCTCGCCAAGAAGATCAACTCCGCGGTCTTCCCCGGTCAGCAGGGCGGCCCGCTGGAGCATGTGATCGCCGCCAAGGCGGTCGCCTTCAAGGTCGCCGCGGGCGAGGACTTCAAGGAGCGCCAGCGGCGTACCCTGGAGGGCGCCCGAATCCTGGCCGAGCGCCTGGTGCAGGAGGACGCCAGGGCGGTGGGCGTGGACGTGCTGTCCGGCGGCACCGACGTGCACCTGGTCCTGGTGGACCTGCGCCACTCGGAGCTGGACGGCCAGCAGGCCGAGGACCGCCTCCACGAGGTCGGGATCACCGTCAACCGCAACGCGGTCCCGAACGACCCGCGGCCGCCGATGGTCACCTCCGGCCTCCGGATCGGCACCCCGGCCCTGGCGACCCGCGGCTTCACGGCCGAGGACTTCACCGAGGTCGCGGACGTGATCGCCGAGGCGCTGAAGCCGTCCTACGACGCCGAGGCGCTCAAGGCCCGGGTGAAGGCCCTGGCCGACAAGCACCCGCTGTACCCGGGTCTGGACAAGTAAGACACCCCGAGGGGCACCGCGCACCGGCCGGCGACCCCGGCACGGCACCGCGCGGTGTCCCGCCCCTCGCACCACCCCCCGCATTGAGGAGTCCCCCCGTGGCCATCTCGGTCTTCGACCTGTTCTCGATCGGCATCGGCCCGTCCAGCTCCCACACGGTCGGCCCGATGCGCGCGGCCCGCATGTTCGCCCGCCGGCTGCGGAGCGAGGGGGTCCTGGAGCCGGTCGCCTCGCTGCGCGCCGAGCTGTACGGCTCCCTCGGCGCCACCGGCCACGGCCACGGCACCCCCAAGGCGGTGCTCCTCGGTCTGGAGGGCGACTCGCCGCGCACGGTGGACGTGGAGAGCGCCGACGACCGGGTCGCGCGGATCAAGGAGTCCGGCCGGCTGAACGTGCTCGGCGAGCACGAGATCGCGTTCTCCTTCGACGACGACATGGTCCTGCACCGCCGCAAGGCCCTCCCCTACCACGCCAACGGCATGACCCTGTGGGCGTACGACGCCTCGGGCACCGAGCTGCTCACCAAGACGTACTACTCGGTGGGCGGCGGCTTCGTCGTGGACGAGGACGCGGTGGGCGCCGACCGCATCAAGCTGGACGACACGGTCCTGAAGTACCCCTTCCGCACGGGCGACGAGCTGCTGCGCCTGGCCCGCGAGACCGGTCTGTCGATCTCCGCGCTGATGCTGGAGAACGAGCGTGCCTGGCGCACCGAGGACGAGATCCGCGCGGGTCTGCTGGAGATATGGCGGGTGATGCAGGCGTGCGTGACGCGCGGCATGAGCCGCGAGGGCATCCTGCCCGGCGGCCTGAAGGTGCGCCGCCGCGCGGCCGTCACCGCCCGCCAGCTGCGCGCCGAGGGCGACCCGGCCGCCCGCGCCATGGAGTGGATCACCCTGTACGCGATGGCGGTGAACGAGGAGAACGCGGCCGGCGGCCGGGTGGTCACCGCCCCCACCAACGGCGCGGCCGGCATCATCCCCGCCGTCCTGCACTACTACCTGAACTTCATCCCGGGCGCCGACGAGGAGGGCGTGGTCCGCTTCCTGCTGGCGGCCGGCGCGATCGGCATGCTCTTCAAGGAGAACGCCTCCATCTCCGGCGCCGAGGTCGGCTGCCAGGGCGAGGTCGGCTCGGCCTGCTCGATGGCGGCGGGCGCGCTCGCCGAGGTGATGGGCGGCACGCCCGAGCAGGTGGAGAACGCCGCCGAGATCGGCATGGAGCACAACCTCGGCCTGACCTGCGACCCGGTCGGCGGCCTGGTCCAGATCCCGTGCATCGAGCGCAACGGCATGGCCGCCGTCAAGGCCGTCACCGCCGCCCGCATGGCCCTGCGCGGCGACGGCTCCCACAAGGTCTCCCTCGACAAGGTCATCAAGACCATGAAGGACACCGGCGCGGACATGTCGGTCAAGTACAAGGAGACGGCGCGGGGCGGGCTGGCGGTGAACATCATCGAGTGCTGAGGTATAGGCCCTGACCAGCGCGTTTCTATCTTTCAGCGCTGTCGGGGCCTTTCCTGCTTACACGGCGGAAAATCCCTGGAAACGCCCTGGGACAGACGTGAAAGTCCCTGAAAAGTCCCTGGGGTTGTCCCCGCTGAACTCTTCATCCACGCTGGGCACGGGTCGTCTCAGGGCCGCCCGGGGCGGGCCCTGAGAACCGTCTCGGCGGCGGAACGGAACCACGTACGTCCGTAGCGAGATCTGCGCATCACGAGTTGCGATCGCCCGTTCCGCTCTGGTGTTCCTCAAACTGCACCGCGTCGGCAAGAGGCGTGCGCGAGGCTCCAGCCGCGTTCGGGGCACCGGAGACCGATGCACTGGCGGCTCCCTCGTCAGACCGCCCGGTCTCAGTTCCAGTGGTGCGCAGAGCTTCGCGCCCGACCAGATTCGCGTGCGAAGCCCCATGAGCAACGGCGTTGTGCTGCCGGTTCGGAAACGTCAAGGAGCGCTCTTCGGCACAGGGCGCCGGGTGGTACTGCATCACCGCCTCTTGGTGCGGGTCCCAGAATCACCGCCTCTTGGTGCGGGTCCCAGACCCATATCCACGACGTGCGCACAGGATGGGCAGTTCGTAGACCGGCTCGGCGTACGGGCTGATCTCTTCCCCTGTTGAGTCTTGCGTGGCTGCAAATGTCACGAACCATGTGGAACTACTAGCGGGGCCCGTCATGCCGAGTGAGGCCTGGACGTCATTCCTGTGCGGAGGTAGTCAACTCCATCATTGCCTGATAGTAGGTCTCGCCGTCAATTTCACCGTCCTGATATTGGCGCATGAGCTCGTCGACTTCGGCTTTTAGTTCTGCCCGGTCCATCCTTGTCTCCCGATATGTTGGATTCGGCGGCATCCTAAGTCAGACAACTCACCTTCGACGTGGCCGCCCGGCTTGGTGGGGTTGGAGTTTAGATCGGCGTGGACTCGGGGCTATGAGTCCATTTCGTCCTCGGCCTCGCACCAATGATCTCCGCTGTGCTCTGGCTCCAGGCGGCAGCGCACCCCTCCCAACTTGCGTCGGCCGTACGGAAAGTACAGGGCGTCGCACCAATTGTCGGAATCGGCCACGTGCAATCCCTCCTCTCGCTGGCGCCTGATGGACGCCGGCATCCTGCTCGCCATCTGAAGGATGTGTCATCCGTCCGCTGAGTACGGCCTCGGAGTCGGTCGGGAGATCTGGAGACCGGATCCTTCCTCACGATCATTCCACAGCTGGAGCACTTCAGTTGGTTGGTCGTGTATGGCGGGAGCGGGTACGGGGCCTGGCGGGGCATCGCCACCCGGTTCGACAAGACACCCGAGAGCTACGTTGCCAGCCTCCACCTCCGCGCCTCGATGATCTGGATCAAGGAGCTCACCAAGACCACCCCTTGATCACGACCAAATACGCTCCCTAACTTGATCTTTAACCTGTTGGCGGTTCCGCGTCCCAGCGGAAAGAGGCACGGTCCTGGTCGATGTGGAGGAGGAAGTTGCCAACAGGCCCTGTCGGCGACACCAGGGTTAGGGCACTTTCGATGCGATCGTATGCGTCGTCGAGCCGTTCGAACTCTTCAGCCTCGAGGATGGCGTTGAGCTCGTCGAACCAGGGCCTGAACTGGCTGAAGGCAGGCTCAGGGAAGAAGCGTCCACGCTGCCAAGGCATGCCTGCCTCATCGACGGTGATCGTGCCGACGCGAGTACCGCCGTGCAGGAGCTGCCACTCGCTGTCGGGACCGGTCATTCTGCTCCTTCCCTGATTTTTGGTCTCGGAGTCCGAACGACCCGTCGTACTTGATCACTCGGATTAGTAACCGCCGTACGTGCGGGCGGCCTTCGGCCGAGCATGTGATCCGACCAAGGAAAGCACAAGCTCAGCGCGAAGGCCGTGGGGATGAGTCTGTCGCATCACGCTGTCCGGCAGGATCCGTTCGCGGGACTGTCACGCTTCCGGGGTGAGTTCTACTCCTGTCTGACCCGGCGTGCGGACGCACTGTTCGAACTCGCGGACGCCGTGTTGTGCGCGGATGGTCCGGTGCGGTCGTTGGTGGAACTGTCACTGGTCGGTGAACACCGTCGCGGGCACGGCGCGCACTACGATGCCCTGTCCGCGGGCCGGGTCGATGTGGCCCGACTGCGACGGGGGCCGTGGCCGCGATGCCTCTGCCGCGGGCGGCGGACGGCCGGCTGGTCCTGGCCGCCGACCTGACCTGCTGGCTGCGGCCCAGCACCCACACCTCACCGCAGCGGATCCTGTGCCACACCTACGGGCGAGGCAAGGATCAGCACATTCCCGTGCCCGGCTGGCCGTACTCGGTGATCTGCGCGCTGGAGACGGGCCGCAGCTCCTGGACGGCGCCACTGGACGCACTACGCCCTTTCGCCTCTCCTTCCTCGCGCCGTTCGTCGGCGCGCCCATCATCACACTGGAGATCACACATGTATCTGGCTGACCAGGCCATCCAGCTCGCGTACGACCCCGGGATCAAGCCCAACGAGGGCGGTCTGCCGGGTCTGTCCGTCCTCAAGCAGGTCATGGGCAGTATCAACCTCTTCGGCATCGTCGCGGTGGTGGGCGCGCTCGCCGTCAGTGCGGGCGTGTGGGCCTGGGGGCATCACTCCGGCGGCCACCAGGCCGAGGCCAACGGGAAGAAGGGCGTGCTCGTGAGCGCGGGCGCGGCTCTGCTGCTCGGCGCGGCGAACGGTGTGGTCGCGTTCTTCAGCACGCTGGGTTCGCAGGTCCGCTGATGACGATGCGCCCCTCGAACCCCAGCGACGCATCGCGCGTCCGCCGCTGAGCGCTGCTGGGCACCGCTGTTCTGGTGGTGCTCGTGGCCCTAGCGGGCCGCGCCGCCTATCTCACCCGTGACATCAGGGACTCCCCCGCCACGACGCCCTCGGCGGGAACGCCCACCACGCCGACCGCAACGTCACCGTCCATAGACGGTCCGCAGACCCCTGCCGCGGTCGTGAGTACCGGGCGGTCGGTTTTGCCTGTTCCCCCGGTCACGCACGATCCGGTGGCGTTCGGCAAGGCGGCTGCGCAGGCGCTGTGGTCGTACGACACCCGGGCGTCCTCCCAGCGTGAGCTGCTGGAAGCGCTGCACGGGTGGCTGACCCCGGAGGCCAAGACCGTGAGGGTTCGTGCCGAAGACTGGTCCTGTCGGCATCGTGACTCGCAAGGCGAGGTGGTCAGACCTCTGCTCTGCCGCGGTCGTCGCAGTTTGCCGGCTCGTGCGTTTCGGCTGACGATCACGCCCGGCGGTGATCTGACGTCATTCTGAGATCTCAACGCGAGGCCGGGTATGGCTGCACTCGCAATCCCTCACCTCTGCTGGAACCACTGTTCCGCAGTTCAGGCAAGTCCACTGCTGAGCGGGAACGTTTAGAGCTTCCTTGAGCACGGGCAGTTCGGGCGTGGGAATGTCGGTGAGGCCGCGGGCGGTCTGTTCACGGACGAGGAGATCGGGGTCGCAGAGCAGCGGGTGAGCGTCACGGTGTCGCAGGCTGTCGGCGAGGGTTGCGGCGCGAGCGTGTGCTGCTCCGGCGCGGACGAGGGCGTCGTCGTCGGGGAGAGAAAGATCGGGCCAGTGGCGGGCGAGGAACTGGGCTGTGCGCAAACGGATGCGCGGGCTGAGGGCGGGCAGTCCCGTCACCAGGTGTGTGCCTAGGCAGCTGGGAAGTTGGGCGGTCTCAGCCAGTGTCAAGGCGAGAGTGACGAGCCAGGTGTTGCCGTGCCGCAGGGTCTGGAGGAGCAAGTCGTCATCGATGGCTACGGCGGCGTGTGCGGATGCGGGTGCGCGGGTGCTGGGTTGGTAGAGGAGGCTCCAGTCGGTCTTCTCTGTGTTCTCCTCGTTGAGGCTGCGCAGTTGGGCGCTGATGAGGGTGCTCTCGTAGCCGCAGGCTTTGATGGTGAGGCGGAGAAGGCGTCGGGTCAGTTCCGGCTGGTGTCGTACCGCTGCCGCCGAGATTTTCAATGCCCCGACGGTTCTCATTCCGAGGACGCCGATGAACGCGGCTGCCTCGTCGAGGTGCCAGGCCTGTGCCGGCGCGAGCGTGACGGGTTTTTCGTCGAGGCTGGTCAGAAAATCGAAGAGCGCTGTCATGTCAAAAGCCGACTTGGCCAGCCACGTGAGTGTATCCGAGCTGCCGAGCTGTCGGATGGCCTTAAGAGTGACCGTGTGGCCCAGTCTTGGAAGCTCCACCTCCAGCCACTCCAGTGTGTCCAGGGTGATGTTGGTGGCGATGTCCGCGACGGACGAGACGGTCTCCGGCCGTCGAGGTACCAGATAGGTGACAGCGGCGCGTATGAGCTCGTCGGAGCCGTGGACGCGCCCCGGATCCTCCTCGGCGTCATCGTCGCCGAGACATTCCAGGGCAGTCTGGAGAACGTCGAGTTCATCGTCTGTGAGTTCTCTGCCGTTGCGGTGGGCCTGCTGCTCTAGGCACAGAGCCGTGACGACGGCTTCCAGCCGGGGACTCAGCGCGGCCGCAGCAGCGGACAGCTGTTCCCTCTGTGAGGTGTCGAGGTCCTCGCTGGCCAGACGGATGATGAACTCGGCACGCGGGGATTTGCCCTCGCTCAGATCGATGACGTGCTCAGAGGAAGCTGGCGGATAGCGGTCGGGGAAGGTGGTCAGGCGGTCCAGCTGGGCCTGTCGGTAGGTGTGCAGGGCCGCCTCCGGGAAGACGGCTCCGTCCTTGATCGCGGCGTGGACCAGATCGAGCATTTCGCCGCCCTGGTCGAGAGCAAGGGTGATGAGGGCATCGGCGGCCAGCGAGGACAGGCTCGCGGCCAGCCGCGCGGACTCCGGCCGTTCGACGGCAGCCTGATCCACCCACTGGCTCAGGGCTGCTGCGTTCCGCACGGCCCAGCGTGCCTCCCCGATCTCGGCGAACAGGCGGGTGCGGGCCGTAAGGATGCCCTGGGGAACGTCGGAGATGAATACGCCGGCGGTGGCATCCCAGTGCTCCAGGATGGGCCGTGCGGCGGCAGCGGCTGTACCTGCTGCCTTGCCCCAGTGATGCTGGAGCCGGTCGCTGACCGCGCTATGGGCGTGTTGCCATGGGGTGCTGCCGTGGGCGGCCACCAGCCGGGCGATGTCGTCAAAGCAGTCGAGGAGAACATCGGCGGTCAGTTCGGGGGCGGTGTCCGGCACGGTCAGGGTGGTTCGGCGCATCTCCCACTGGCGGACGCTGCTGTCGATCACCTCCTGCAGCAGGCCGGCGCGTCCCGAGGGGACAGCTCGCACCGGTCGCTGGGCGATGAGCAACACCATCAGTGTGGCCATCAGCGGAATTCGCCACAGGTCGGGTTCGGCGTGCCGGGAGTGTGCAATACGCGCTCTGCGCTCCGCCTTCCACCCGGCGTCCACTGCTTCATCACCCAGCTGCTCGGCCACGGCGGCCAGGAGCCGGTCGAGGGTGTCGGCCAGATGCCAGGGGTCCTGCAGCCGGTATACGGGCAGCCGTAGCAGCCCGGCAGAGTCGAGGCAGGAGTGCCGGGACGTGACCAGGACGTCCAGGTCCGCAGGTAGCCGACCGATGAGGTCGGCGACGGCCTCCACGACCGGATCCCGGTGCCCCAGGGTCTCGTCGAGCGCATCCAGGACCAGGAGGGCCTGGCCCTGTTCGACGCGGGCAAGCAGCGCTTCGGTCAGCAGAGGCTGGGCGTCGCCGAGCGCGGCGCTGATGAGGTCACGAACCTCCAGCCTGTAGGGGCCGGTGGCGGGCAGGCGCGGGATGAGGTCGCGGAGGCGCAGCCATACTGGGACGGGGGCACGGTCGTTCGCGGCCCAGCGCGCTGCGATCAGACGGGACGCCACGGTCTTTCCCGCACCCGGGCGACCCACCAGAAACAGCCGCCCCTGGCGGCGTACCGCGTCGATAAGCCTGTCATCCTTGTTCTCGCGACCGGGCGATGTTGCGCGAAGGTTTTTCGTCATGCCCGGCACGGTCATCGACGTGAGTCCCAGCCCGAGGTCGGCGAGAGGCAGGACGTCCTGCATCTGCGCCCATTGTGCGCGGTAGCGCTTGATGGCCTGCTCGCGGGCTTCCAGCCGGGCCGCGGCAGAACCGGAGGCATCGGCGGTGAGCGGCAGGTGGGCGTCTGTGAGCCAACTCCGCCAGATTCCCTGATCGGAGGAGGAACGCTGCTCGGCCTGGGTGCGGGCTGCGGCACGCAGGGCGCGGAAGGCAGCCTGCCCGTGTCCCGCGGAAACGACGGCCGCGTTCAGACACGCGGAGCCGAGCGCCTCGCCAGGGCCGTTGTCCCGGGCATCCACGACGAGAATCGCGGCTGCATCCAGAAGGCGTTGTGTACCCGAGGCGTCGAGACCGTGCCCGGCGGCCAGTCCCTGCAGCTCCTCAAGGTCTGCGGTAGAGGCCGGGGAGGCTCCGTGGCGTCGGGACACCAGGGCATCAGCCAGGCTCTGATAGGTCGCCCTGCTCCGGGCGACGACGAGAAGCAACTCGTCACCCGGCTTGCACTCGCCGGAGGCGACAGCACGGCACCACTGGTCAACCGTGTCCTGGAACGCCTTGCGCTCGGCTTTGAGTTTCGCCTGTATGAACGCGCGCGTGCCATCGTGGAAGTCGACCACGACGTCGTCGACGTGGAAGTCGGCCTCCATCCGCAGCAGAACCGGAGGCGCATCGGAGCGCAACCACGGGACCGGCTCCCCCAGCAGCCCATAGGCGGCAAGCAGAGCCGCTACTCCGGCCCGGTGGCTGGCGCCCGCTTCGTTGCTCGCCCCGCCGAGCGCGCCGCGCTTCGCTGTCCGCATGAACCGCATCCCTCCCGGAACCGAGTCCCTTCGCCCGGCTTCGCCCAGGACCGACTGGTTCTTCGCGTTGATGCTAAGCCGGACCAAGGACAGACGATGCCGGAGAGGCCCGGCGCCTCCATGACGGCTACCCACCGGAGCACGCCTCATCGGAGCTGCTGGCGCTCATCTACCTGCGCTGGCGGGGCGGCCGATGCTGATACCGAGAGGCATCGGGCGCCCCTGTCAATATCCCACAAGCGGGCTCCTCGGTGAGCACCTCTCAGGGCGACAACTGGATGGCTATCCGAAACTGCTTGTCAACGACGCGCTGCACGGCGGCGCGGCTTCGACTTTCCCGCTTTCCGCCTTTTGCCCAGGAAAGGTCGCGGCTCCGGCTCCGGAGCACGCAAGGACAGGGCGGGGAGGACATCGAGACTGAACTGCCCGAAGGTATTGGTCTTGCCCCAAAGGGGCATCCTCCTCAGATCCTCTTCGTACTCCACGAAGTCCTGGCGGTAGCGGCGGCGGACCTTCTCGGCCGCATCCGTGGTCGCCTCGCCCAACTCATTCCAGGGAACCAGCTCTCGATCCTGCCGAGCCCACCTGTTCATCACCAGGTGATGACGCTGTTCTCGGTGCCACACCCGGCGCCACGCCCCCACCCACGCCTTTTCCTCCGCCTCGGGGACCTCACAGACCTCAAGGAAGGAGCGGAGCTGATCGATGGTGAGCATGGTGGCGCCGTGGAGCATGCGGTGCAGAGTGCTGTGCGGCAGACGGTTGAGTCCCGCCCGCACCTCCATCTCCGCCAGGGGCATGGAGCCCGCGCGATAGTAGAGATGGCGGAGCCCGGCGAGGAGGTCGGCGGAGTTGCCCACCAAATGCGCCTTCGGCACAGTCTTCCCGCCCCGATGGGGATTGGGGCGCTCCAGTGCGCGGGCGTCGCGCCAATATTTGCGAGCCACACTTGCGCTGGCCCCACACGCCTCGGCGTACGCCTCCACAACGGGCAACCGCGGTATAGCCTCACCCGACGCCGCACGGCGCAAGGTGGAAGCGGAGAAGTCGGCAGAGCGCAACTCGGTGCACCTATCCGCGAGCTGGTTATAGGTGAGCCCCGCCTCCGTACGCCATCGGCGCAGGTGCGCAGCAAGCATGAGGTGGCCAGGGTTGGCGCTGCTATCCGGCAACGGCTTCTCGGGACGTCCCATCGCTGCCTCCCCTCAAACCAGGTGGAGAGCGCTCAGGTGGACGCGGCGAGTGAAGCGGAGCGTGGCGATGGCGCCCACGCTGATGACTACTGCCCCGGCTACGAGCTGGAGGACCGTGGTGAGGTCCAGGGACTGCCCTTCCGGGCCGTGGGAGGCGTACAGGGCAGCCGTGGTGAGGACGATAACAATCACCACCACCGCCTCCGTACCGCGCAGGCGGTGAGGTGCGGGCGGCGTGGCGGGATGGGCAGCATGACGAGAGCGGCTCATTGGCAAATCCCCCTCAAGGGTCGTATCGAGGACCGACTGCTTCGCGGCGTCGACAGGATGCGGACTCCTTCGTCACCGAGGGGCGGTGGTAGACGCCCGTTGGTGTGATCAGTAATCCTGCCTCATGAGTTGGGGACGATGGGGAGTTGATTCAGTGGCATCCCGCCCCCTAGGTTCTGTGCCCCGCTGGCTAGCTCACGCTGCAACTCTGCACCGCCCTGACCTGCTGTTTTCACTATCTGGCCAGATTTACCTTGTCAACGGGGTTGGGGTTGAGTCAGCTGTGTCCCTCTTCGGCTTGCTCCCAAGCCCGCACCGGTGCGACGCTTCCTAGACCGGCGTACGGGACGTGATCGTCTCAATTCCCCTCATGCGGACTCCTTCGAAAGCTTCGTGAGGCTCAGGTCGGTGTGGCAACGGATCGTGTGTGGTAGCACGCCGGGCCATCTGTGAGGGCCGGGCCGTTGAGGTCCGGCCCTCACGCGATTTGCAGGATGGATATGCCCAAATCGAAGCTGCCAGCCAGCCTGCGAGCGGAATATCCAGGGCGTCCGTTCGATTGGCTTCCTTGCAGAGATCGTGGGAGGGGGCGCTGGTGGCCGAGCTGATGGTGTTCCGGCAGGACGTGGACGGACGGGACGTCGAGCTGGCCGGTTCGACGGTGGCGCTGGAGGTGGAGCTGCAGCGGCGGGTCGAGGCCGGCCTGGAGCAGATGCTGGGCGTCCGTTTCCTGGCCTCGGAGTATCCGACCGGGCCTTGGCACCGGGGGCGGATCGACACCTTGGGGCTCGATGAGAACGGCAGCCCGGTGGTGATCGAGTTCAAGAAGGGCTCGGACAGCGGGGTGATGTCCCAAGCGGTCTCCTACCTGTCCTGGTTGGAGTCGGCGCACCACGAGTTCGAGGCGCTCGTGCGGAGGGTGCTGGGGGTGGAGGCCGCTGAGTCCGTCGACTGGCGTCGTCCGCGGATGATCTGCATCGCGGCGGGCTTCTCGCATCACGACCGGGTGGCGGTGCAGAGGTTGCCCGAGCGGATCGACCTGGTGTGCTACCGGATCTTCGACGGTGGTCTGCTGGGTCTGCTTCTCGTGGACTCCGCGACCGGCTTCCCGAGCGCTGCCTCGTCTCGCCAGGGTCGGGAGCGGGCACTCGTGGTGGACAGCGTGCCGACGGCATCGGCGGTCTCTCCGCCTTCGGGTGGCGGAGCGGTGCCGGAGTGCCTGCGGGACCTGTACGCGGAACTGGACGAGGCGCTCACGGCGTGGGGCGAGGTGGAGGTGGCGTCGCTGCGGCACTACATCGCCTACCGGCGGTTGGTGAACGTGGCGTCGGTGATCTTCCGTCCGAAGCACGAGGCGATCCTGGTGTACCTCAGACTCGATCCGGACTCGGTCGAGTTGGAGGAGGGCTTCAGCCGGGACATGCGCGGTATCGGGCACCTCGGGACCGGCGACCTGGAGGTCCGCGTCGTCTCGGCAGCCGACTTGGAGAAGGCGGCGCCGCTGATCCGGCGGGCGTTCGAGGCGGCCTGACGTAACAGGAGGGGCGGCTGGTGCATCGGTTACTGAACTTGAACCCGTGATGTCGCGCGGTTGGTCAGGTGGGTCTGATGGTCAGGCCGGTCTCTGCCAGGCAGCCGTCTATGAGTTCGCTGCGGTACTGGATGTGTCGTAGGCCGCGTCGGATGCGCTGGACGAGGTGGTCGGGGGTGTGGAAGGCGACGTTGGAGAGCCATCCCCGCCGCAGCAGGGACCAAATCCCTTCGACCGGGTTGAGGTCGGGTGCGTAGGTCGGCAGGTAGTGGATGGTCAGCCAGTCCCGGGCTTCGGCGAACTCCCGCAGGCCGGCTGCTTTGTGGACGTTGAGGTTGTCCCAGACGAGCACGATCGGGCCGCCGAGCTGCCGGTGGGCGGCGATCAGCAGGTCCCGGTAGTCGCGCCAGGAGAAGCTCTTGCGCCCGTCGCGCCGGCCGTCGTCCCGGCGGGGCCGGTAGATCAGCCGGGACCGGTGACCGGGTTTGTAGCAGGTCAGCGCGGCGATGGATATCCGCCTGCGGGACCGGCCCCGCACCCGCACCACCGGGGTCCGGCCGCGCTGCGACCAGGTCGTGGCTGCGGCGGAGTCATGGAGGAACCGGCCTCATCCTCGAAGACGAGCCAGGCCCCACTCACCGCCGCGAGTCTTCCGCGCAGGGCCACACCTCCTTGATCCACCCGGCCACCGCCTCGTCGTCCCGCTCCATCGCCCGCCGGGCCGGGACCTGGCAGGACCAGCCATTGCGCACCAACAACTTCCGCACACCCTGGATGGTGTAGTTCAGGTGGAAGCGCCGGCCGATCACCGTCCTGATCCGCGCAAGCGTCCATCGCTGGTCCTCCCAGCCGTGCGTGGCCGGCCCCTTGGCCAGCTCCGCCTCCAGTTGCGCGAACTGCTTCTCGCTCAGCCTCGGCAGCGACGCTGGCCCCTGCGACCGCAGAGCCCGCGGACCTCCCTCGTCCCACGTCCGCCGCCATCGCTGCACCGAACGGACGCTGACCCGCAGGTCCCTGGCGATCACAGAGCTCGCCTCACCCCGGGCGAACCGTTCCGCCGCCTCGAGCCGTAACCCCTCACGGAACTGCTGACGCTCGGCGGTCAGTCCGCCCCCTTGTGGATAACGCATGCGCCGGTGATACCGCACCGACGACCAGTCGTCAGCCCCTACGACAACACGAGTTCAAGCTCAGTAGCACCGACCAGCTCATGATCACGCACCACTGGAGGGCCCCGTCATGGCGGGTTACATAGAAGACCGATGGCTGAAGAAGCGCCCCGACAAGCTGACCGGGAAACGGGTGCGGACCGCGATCTACGGCACCGGGAAGCGCTACCGGGTAAAGGGGATTCCCGGCATCCAGGACCGGTCGTTCCACACGAGCGAGGACGCGAAGCAGTGGCTCGCCAGCGCCAAGGTGGACTCCAGCCGTGGCGAGTTCGTCGATCCCCGCAAGGGGGGAGATCCTTCTCACCGATTACATCGTCGAGTACTGGTGGGCGGGGCGCTCCGACGAGCCCTCGACGGCGGACCCGATGCACAGCCGCATCTGGAACCACATCATCCCCTTGGTGGGCGACTACGCCCTGCGTGAGATCGACGCTTCCGCTCTACGGACCTTCAAGGCAGCACTGCTCACAAGGGTCGAGGAGTCGACGGCAGAGGTGATCTGGGGACACCTGTCCTCGATCCTCGGCAGTGCCGTCGACGACCAGCGTCTGCTGCGCAACCCGATGAAGATGAAGAACAGCGTCAAGCCCCCACGAGCGATCGACAGCAAGGCCAAGGCGTGGTCACGTGAGGTCGTCGACGCCGTCCGCGCGGAGCTGCAGGAGCGTTACCAGATCGCTGTCGATCTCGGCATCGGCCTCGGGCTGCGTCAAGGTGAAGCGTTCGGTCTCGCCGAGGAGGACTTCGACTTCGCGGCCGGTGTCGTTCACGTCCGGCGCCAGCTCAGGTGGGACATCAAGGGGCGCCCTTACTTCTCGCTCCCCAAGGGGCGCAAGATCCGCGAGGTCCCGCTGCCGGCCAACCTGGCGGTGAGAGCGCGCTCTCACTTTCGCCGGTTCCCGTCGACTTCCTGCACGCTGCCGTGGCGGAACCCGGAGGCCCCATCACCGCGCTCGAAGAGCGTCAGCGGAAGCCGATCACGGTCGACCTGATCCTCACTTCGTCGCACGGCAACCGCATCTACTACCGCACCTGGAACGACCGCAGCTGGAAGCGTGCGCTCGCCGCCGCCGGGCCGATCAAGCCAGTGGGCGAGAAGGTGCGGCACGACGGCAACCGAGTCCGCCGGGCCCCGCGCTATGCCGCCCCACGCGAGGACATGTTCCACGCCCTCCGCCACACTTATGCGAGCATGCAGCTGGAGGCTGGCGAGTCGGTCGTCAGCCTGTCCAAGTGGCTCGAGCACTCGACACCGAAGGTCACACTCGACCACTACGCTCACTTCATGCCCGGTGCGGGGCAGCGAGGGCTCGCCGCGATGGACGCATGGCTGCGGGATCCCTCCCGGCCGAAAGCCCCTGAGAAGTCCCTACAGGCGTGGATCGCCCCTCAGACACCTCGAACATCCAGGTCAAGAACATAGCGCGCCAGGGGGCGAATATGTCGGTGAAGTACAAGGAGACGGCGCGGGGCGGGCTGGCGGTGAACATCATCGAGTACTGAGCCCTCCCCTCGAAGCGAAACGATATCGAGCATCACGAAACAGCGGTATCATTTCCAGCGCTGGGGCTCTCCGAAAGGGACAATCATGACCAGAACAGTCATCGACCTCGACGAGGACATGGTTGCCGAGGCCATGCGGATCTTCGGTACCAGGACCAAGGCCAAGGCCGTTCGCCTCGCCATGGAGGACGCGGTGAAGCGGCACCTGCGGCAGGAGTTCTTCGACGCCATGGACGCTGGAGAGCTGGACTTCAGCGAGATCGTCGAGTCGACCGGCCCCCGCAACGCCGACGGTTCCCTCAAGGGCGGCAGCGGTCGCGACGGAGGGCGCGCCGCCTGATGAAGGGCCGCTACCTGATCGACAAGTCCGCGCTGGCCCGCTGGACTAAACCGAACGTCAAGGAAGTCCTCAGGCCACTGCACGAGCGCTATCTGCTCGCGGTGTGCAGCCCGACCGAGTACGAGATGATCCACTCGGCACGCGACAGCGCGGAGGCCACGCGCATCAGCACATGGCTCCATGCCTTCGACTACCTGCCCACCGGCGACGACGCCTTCGGCCGCGCCCTGGAGATCCAGCGCCACGCCCTCAACGCGGGCTTTCACCGGGCGCTGTCGCTCCCGGACCTGCTGATCGCCGCCACGGCTGAGACCAACCGCCGGACCGTCCTCCACTACGACGGCGACTTCGACATGATCTCCGCCCTCACGGGCCAGCCCACCGAATGGGTCGTCCCGCCCGGCAGCGCCGATCGGTGATTCGCTCGCCGTTCGTGACGACCCCACGGTGCGGCACGGTCGCGCCGCGGAAGGCGGTATACGGCGCGTGCGCCGTGTTCGGGGGTGTGTGCGCCGTGTGCTCTGGTTTGGGCTGATGTTCGAACGCCGTGGAGGGATCGACCGTACCGAAGTGGGGCAGAACTCAACCGACGGCCCCTCCCCCCACGGTTCGTTCAGGGAGTTCCGCATGCTGCAAGGCATCGACGTGAGCGCGTACCAGTCCTCCACCTACGGCACGAGCGGCCTCTCCTTCGTCTTCATCAAGGCGACAGAGGGCCGTACGTACGTCAATTCCAGGCTCACCGCCCAGACCAAGCACGGGCGCGACGCCCATCTGGTCGTCGGCTTCTACCACTTCCTGTGGCCCGGCAACATCGCGGCCCAGGCCGAGTACTTCGTCTCGCACGCCCCGGAGCAGCGGGGCGACATCCTCGCCGTCGACTGGGAGACCACCGGCGAGGGCACCCACGCCTCCAACGCGGAGAAGGACTCCTTCATCCGCAAGGTGAAGCAACTGCGCCCGCACAACCGGGTGCTGCTCTACACCAACCGCCACTTCTGGCTGAGCGTCGACACCACCTCCTACGCGGGGGACGGGCTGTGGGTCGCCGACTACGTCTCCGCCGGCCACCCCCGCATCAAGGCCAAGTGGCGCTTCCACCAGTACACGGACGATCCCCACGACAAGAACGTGGCGAACTTCTCCAGTGCGTCGGCGCTGCGGGAGTGGGCCAAGGCATGAGACCGGGGGTCAGGCGCGGAAGTCCGCCGGGCGCTCGGGCGAGGCCGCGGCCAGCGCCTCGGTGACCGCGTCCACGCCCTCGCGCAGGCCGTAGACCGGGGTGCCGGGCTGCTGGCGCCAGGAGTCGTCGAGGGTGCCGGAGTCGACCGTGTCGAAGCCCAGTTCCCCGATCAGCGCCCGTACCTTCGCCTTGGCCGCCGGGTCGTCGCCGGCCACCGGCAGCGCGAGGCGGCCGGGGTCGCCGGCCGGGCGGTGCCGGTCCAGCAGGTCCTGGGCGTAGGTGCCGTTGAACGCCTTCACCACGGGGTGGCCGAGGTGGCGCTCGGTCCAGCGGCTCTCGGTCAGCCCCTCGTCCTCGATCGCGGCGATCCGGCCGTCGCGCTGCGGGTAGTAGTTGTTGGTGTCGATCACGACCGCGCCGTCCGCCGCCTCCTTCAGCAGTCCGGCCGGCAGGTCCGGGACCGCCTTCAGGGGGACGGTGACCACGACGACCTCGGCGCCGCGCGCCGCCTCCTCGGCCCGCACGGGCCGCGCGCCGGTCTCCTCGGCCAGCGCGGTGAGGGTCTGCGGGCCGCGCGAGTTCGCCACGGCGACGTCGTGTCCGAGGGCGGTGAGCCGCCGGGTGAGGTTGCCGCCGATGTTGCCCGCTCCGATGATGCCGATCTTCATCTCAGTTCGCCTCGCTCTTCCGGGGAGACCCCGGAGGCCGGTGTGGATGTCGGTGCCGTGCAAGCGATCTCCAACCGAGGGACGGCGCGGGCTATTCCGGGGCCGGCTCCGTCTCCCCGGCTGCCCCTGCTCCCCCGGCCTCCCCTGCTCCGCCGGTCCGCTCGCGCAGCAGGCCGAGGGTGGCCTCCAGGTCGGCGCGGAGCACGGCCGCCGCCGTGTCCGCGTCGCCCGCCGCGACGGCGACGACGAGGTCGTGATGGGTGTCGGCGCCGGTGTTGGGGTCGTGCACGCGCAGCCCGGTCAGCTCCAGCAGGGTGACGAGGCCGGAGCGCAGTACGGGGACGAACTCCTCGAACAGCGCGGTCAGGACGGGGTTGTGGGCGGCGGCGACCACCCCGCGGTGCAGCGCGATGTCGGCGTCCACGAAGGCCGCGTCGCCCTTCGCCGCCGCCGTGCGCCGGCCCTCCAGGGCGGCCTCCAGCGCGGCCAGGTCCTCGGGCGTGCGGCGCCTGGCCGCCAGGCGGGCCGCCTGCACCTCGACGCCCATGCGGACCTCGTAGACATCGGTGACCGCGGAGCGGCGCAGCCGGGCCGGCCAGTCCTCGGCGGGTTCGGTCGCGATCACGAAGACGCCCGCGCCGTGCCGGGGCCGCACCAGTCCGGCACCGGCGAGCGCGCGCAGCGCCTCGCGGACGGTGGAGCGGCCGACGCCCAGGTCCCTGGCCAGGGTGGTCTCACCGGGCAGCTTGGTGCCGACGGGCCACTTTCCGGCGGCGATCTGCGCACGCAGCCGCTCCGCGGCCTGTTCGACCAGCGGGCTGGGGCGGAGGGCGCCTGGGACCATCGGGTTCTCCCACGGGTTGAGGGGGCCGGCGCCGGGGTGCGCCGGTCCGGGGGCTCCGGCGAATTATCACTTGTCTGAGGAGCAGAGGAGTCGCTAGCGTACCGCCATGACGTTCCGCGCTCCGCTTCTTCTCGGCTGCCGCGGCGGGGTCTGACGCGACCGGCGCCCCGCCGCGGGGCGCCGTGCCGCCGGTCACCGTCCGACCCGCCGAAGGGCATCAGCAGACGATGACCACCACCCCGAGCACCACCACCGCGCACCCCGCCGCCCCGTACGGGAGACCGCTGTGGAATCCGCAGCGTCCCGGGCCCATGCCCTACCACCGCTACCGCCCCTTCCAGGAGCGGGTGCGCGTGCCCGTCCCGGCAGAGGGCCGCGGCTGGCCGTCCGCCCGGATCGAGCGCGCGCCGCTGTGGGTCCCGGTCGACCTGCGCGACGGCAACCAGGCGCTGGCCGAGCCGATGGACACCCCGCGCAAGCGCCGCTTCTTCGATCTGCTGGTGCGGCTGGGGTTCAAGGAGATCGAGGTCGGCTACCCGTCGGCGAGCCGCACCGACTTCGACTTCGTCCGGCACCTGGTGACCAGCGGGGCCGTGCCCGACGACGTCACGCCGGTCGTCTTCACCCCGGCCCGCCGGGACCTGATCGACCGCACCTTCGAGGCGGTGGCGGGGCTGCCGCGGGCCGTCGTCCACCTGTACATGGCGACCTCGCCCGTCTGGCGCGAGGTGGTGCTCGGGCGGGACCGGGACGGGGTGCGCGCGAGCGTACGGGACGCGGCGGCGCACATGGCCCGGCGCGCGGACGCCCTGCCCGGCGGCGCGCACCTCCGCTTCCAGTTCTCCCCGGAGACCTTCAACCTCACCGAGCCGGACTACGTCCTCGAACTGTGCGACGGGCTCACCGAGCTGTGGGACGCGAGCCCGGACCGGCCGGTCACGCACAACCTCCCCGCCACGGTGGAGATCGCCACCCCGAACGTCTACGCGGACCAGATCGAGTACGTGCACCGCCATCTGTCCCGCCGGGACGCGGTGATCCTCTCGGTGCACCCGCACAACGACCGCGGCACCGGCGTCGCCTGCGCCGAACTCGCCGTGCTGGCGGGCGCGCAGCGGGTCGAGGGCTGCCTGTTCGGCAACGGCGAGCGCACCGGGAACGTGGACCTGGTGACCCTGGCGCTCAATCTGTACGCGCAGGGCGTCGACCCGATGGTCGACTTCAGCGACATCGACGCGGTACGGGCGACGGTGGAGCACTGCAACCGGCTGCCGGTGCATCCGCGCCACCCCTACGCTGGCGACCTCGTCCACACCGCGTTCTCCGGCACCCACCAGGACGCGATCAGCAAGGGCCTGGACGCGCACGCCCGGCGTGCCGCCGAGACGGGCACCGCGCCGGAGCTGGCGCCGTGGTCGGTGCCGTATCTGCCGATCGACCCGGCCGACGTGGGCCGGTCCTACGAGGCGGTGATCCGGGTCAACTCCCAGTCGGGCAAGGGCGGGGTGGCGTATCTGCTGCGCGCGCACGCGGGTCTGGACCTGCCGCGGCGGATGCGGCCGGAGGTGTCGCGGGCGGTCCAGGAGGCCACGGACGGCAGCGGGCGTGAGGCGACACCGAAGGAGTTGTACGAGCTGTTCCGCACGACGTACCTGGCGGTGGACGGGCCGGTGCGGCTGGACGCCTGGTCGGTGCACCGGGAGCCGTCCGGGGCGCACCGCTTCGTCTGCTCGCTGGGCCACGGCGACCGCACCGGCGACCACGAGGGCACCGGGGACGGACCGGTGAGCGCCTTCGTGGACGCGCTCGCCGGGGCCGGACTCGCCGTGGCCGTGCTCGACTTCGCCGAGCACCGGTCGGCGGCGCCCGGCGAGGAGGGCGGCGCCGAGGTGACGACCGCGTACGCCGAGTGCCGGGTGAACGGCACGACGGCCTGGGGCGCCGGCCGGGACGCCTCGTCGCTGACGGCCGCCGTGCACGCGGTGCTGGCCGCCGTGAACCGGGCCGCGCGATGACGGCCACGCGGTGACGGGCGCGGGGTGAGGTGACGCGGGGCGGGGTGACGCGAAGGGGCGCCCGGCGGTGGTCCGCCGGGCGCCCCTTCCGTACGGGTCACTTGTTCAGGAAAGCCCAGAACTCGTCGAAGAACAGGACCTTGTCGCCGTCGAGGTCCCGGGTCTTGATGATCGCCTCCGCCACCGACTCGGTGACGTTCCAGTCGCCTCCCTGCGCGAGGGCGGTCTTGAACTCGGCGGCGGTGACGAACCCGTCGCCGTCCGCGTCCAAACGGTTGAACTGCTCGCGTGCCTCGTCGATGTCCGCCACCGATCCGCCCCTCTGTGTCGCTTCGCGTCTGCTGTACGGCCGGATACGGCCGAATGCCGTACCGGCCGCTGCCGTACTGACGCAGGTCAGATTAACGGTCCGGCCGGATCCGCGATGCCGCCGCCACCCGCGGGGGACACCGGGGGCGGGGTCAGCGGAAGACGCCCGTGTGGCCGAGGGAGTAGCGGCCGGGCTGCGGATAGACGGCGAGGCCGTGCGGACCGCTGCCGACCTTGATGCGGGCCAGCTGCCTGCCGGTGCGGGTGTCGATGGCGTACACCTCGGAGTTGTAGCGGCCCGACAGCCAGAGCACCTTGCCGTCGGCGGAGACGCCGCCCATGTCGGGGCTGCCGCCGTGCGGCAGGCGCCACTTGGCGGTGAGCTTGTCCTTGGCGAAGTCGAAGACGGAGACGGTGCCCTCGCCGCGGTTGGAGACGTACATCACCCGGGAGTCGCGGCTGACGTAGAGGCCGTGGGCGCCCTTGCCGGTGTGCAGGAACGCGGGCTTGGCGAAGGTGTCGCCGTCCAGGATCCACAGCCCGTCGGCGACCATGTCGGCGATGTAGAACTTCTTGCCGTCGGGCGAGATCTTCACGTCCTGCGGCATGGCGCCGTGGACGTCCAGTTTCTGGTGCGCGACGACCTTCATGGCCGCGGTGTCGACCTTGAGCAGTTCGCCGCTGAACTCGCAGGAGACGATGAAGTAGCGGCCGTTCGGGGAGAAGTCGGCGTGGTTGACGCCACCGCAGGCGACCGGGACGGACTTCACCACCTTCATGGTGTGCGCGTCGCGGAAGACGAGCCGGCGGTCCTTGGAGGCCATCACCACGGCGTACTTGCCGTCCGGGGTGAAGTACAGGTTGTACGGGTCGTGCACGTCGACCGGTCTGCCCGCCTTGCCCGTGCGCGGGTCGATGGGGGTCAGGGAGTTGCCGAGGTCGTTGTTGACCCACAGCGTCTTCAGGTCCCAGGACGGCACGACGTGCTGCGGCTGGCGGCCGACCGGGATGGTCTCGATGACCTTGTACGTCTTCGGGTCGATGACGGTGACCGTGTTCGAGTTGGTGTTGGGCACATAGACGCGCGAGGGGAAGTGCGCGACGGCCGGGGAGAGCCGGTTCGCGCGGTCGGCGGCGTAGACGTCCTTGGGGTCGAGGACCGGCGGCATGCCGGGCAGGGCGTCGGCCGCCACCTGTTCGGGCCGCTGGGCGGGCGCCCGGCTGGCCAGGGCCTCGTCGGTGCGGTGGTCCGGGCCGCCGCTGCCGCAGGCGGCCAGCGCCGCGAGGGCCGCGCAGGACGCCCCGGCGGCGAGCAGCCGGGTGACGCGCGGGAGGCGGGAGGCACGGGGGGAGCGGGGGGAGCGGGGGGAGCGGGGGGAACGGGGGGAACGGGCGGGGCCGTGGAGGGAAGGGGCGGGGCGAGGGGGCATCAGCTCAGCAGCTCCGTGGTGGTGACCGCGTGGAGGCCGCGGCGGTCGAGTTCGTCGAGGAGGGCGGGCAGGGCGGTGGCCGTGCCGGGGTAACCGAAGTGCAGGCTCACCACGGACCCGGGGCGGACGCCCGCCAGTACGGTGCGGGTGACGGCTGCGGCGCCGGGCGAGGTGTAGTCGAGCGAGTCGATGTCGTAGGAGAGCACGTGCGGGTAGCCGGCGGCGCGCGCCAGCCGGGCCACCAGCGGGGAGGCGGTGACGGCGCGCGAGGGCCGGAACCAGGTGCCGATCGAGCCGGTGAGCCGCTTGAGGCGGTCGGCGCAGCCGGTGATCTCGGCGCGCGCCTCGGCCTCGGGCATGTCGTTGACGGACAGGTGGCGCTGGGTGTGGTTGCCGAGGTCGTGGCCGCCGTCGAGGATCCGGCGGGCCATCTCCGGGTGCGCGTCCAGCCAGGTGCCGACGGCGAGCACGGTCACCCGGGCGCCGTGCCGTTCGGCGGTGGTGAGCAGGGTGCGGGCGAGGGCCGGGTCACCCTGGCCGTGGAAGGTGAGGGCCACCCGGGGCCGGTCGCGCGGTCCGTGGCCGATCTGCGCGGGCTGCCCGGGGAAGGCGCGCGGGGCGGGGGCGGGCGCGGGCGACGCGGAGGGGTGCGCCGCGCCGCGCTCGGCGGGGCCGGACGCGTGGCGGGAGGCGGCGGACACGGCGGGGTGCGGGGCGGTACCGGGCGCGCATCCGGCGGCGAACGCGCCCCCCGCGACAAGCCCGGCACCGGCCCGCAGCACGCCACGACGGTCGGTGGTGGTCACCCGCACCATTTAAGGGGCGCAAAGTAAGAAAACGGGCGATTCACACGGATGCCCGGCGGGCGCGGGGGTGGTGAACGGACGTCAGGCCGATCGGGGCGGCGCGCGCCGGTCGGGCCCAGCGGGTGCGCGTCGGACGGATTCGGCGGGCGCGCGCCGAGCGAGCCCAGCGGGATGTGTACCGGACGTGCCCCGTCAGAGGGGCGCGTCGCGCCCGGTCGGCGGGTGGGTGGGTGGGTGGGTGGGTGGTGCGTGGCTGTCAGCGGTCTGCGGCGCGTATTTCGAACCAGGTGGTCTTGCCGCGGGGCAGCAGGTCGACGCCCCAGCGGTCGGACAGTTTGTCGACCAGGGTCAGGCCGCGGCCGCTGACGTCGAGGTCCTGGACGGGCATGAGGCAGGGCAGGCCGCGGGAGGGGTCGCGCACCTCGACGCGGATCCTGCCGGTGCGGCGGCGGACGCTCAGGCCGAAGACGCGGGCCCCGGTGTGCCGTACGGCGTTGCCCACGAGTTCGGAGACGAGCAGCACCGCGTCCTCGGCCAGTTTCGGGGACATACCCCAGCGCAGGACGACGATCTGGACGAGCCGGCGGGCGATGGCCGCCGACTCGGGGCGGGACGGCAGCCGGACGTCCTCCTCGCTCGGGTCGCCGTACAACTCCAGTGCGGCCAGGGCGCGTTCGTCCGCGACCGCGGGAGACCAGCGCGCCACGGCCGCCGTGTGTTCCGGTCCCCGCGGCTGTTCGATGCCCTCCAGCCCCGCCATGCCCCCATCATGGCCGCCCCCGGCGCCCACCGTGGCCGTTCCCCGGGAATGCGCCCCCCGCACGCCCCCTCCGGTCCGTCTTCGCGCGGCATATGCCGAGGGCGCTCGGGGCCGGGGCGGACCGGCCGGCCTGCGGGGACGCTCCGGGCGGCGGCACCGTCGCGGGGGCGGCGGCGCCACGCGCCCGGAACCGGCGCGGGCGGGCCTGGACGCCCCTTCGAGCGATCCGCGAGCGGACGTCAGGTCCAGGCCCCCGGGGTCAGAGGAACTTCGCCTTCCCCGGCCCCTCCTCCACGAAGCTGCGCATGCCGCGCTCGCGGTCCTCCGTGGCGAAGAGGCCCGCGAACCAGGTGCGTTCGACGGCGAGACCGGTGTCCAGGTCGGTCTCCAGACCGGTGTCGACGGCCTCCTTGGCGGCGCGCAGCGCGATCGCCGGGCCCTGGGCGAGCCGCGCCGCCCAGGCGTGCGCCGCCTCGTAGACCTCGGCAGCCGGCACCACCCGGTCCACCAGGCCGAGCGTGAGGGCCTCGTCGGCCCTGACCTGGCGGCCGGTGAAGATGAGGTCCTTGGCCCGGGAGGGCCCGATCAGCCGGGCCAGCCGCTGGGTGCCGCCCGCGCCCGGGATCAGTCCGAGCAGGATCTCCGGCTGGCCGAGCTTGGCGTTGTCGGCGGCGATGCGGTAGTCGGCGCACAGCGCCAGTTCGCAGCCGCCGCCCAGCGCGTAGCCGGTGACCGCGGCGACCACCGGCTTGGGGATGCGGGCCACGGCGGTGAAGGAGTCCTGGAGGGCGCGGGCCCGCGACACCATCGCCGCGTGGTCCATCACCTGCATCTCCTTGATGTCCGCGCCGGCCGCGAACACCTTCTCGCCGCCGTAGATGACCACCGCGCGGACGTCCGCGCGGGCGGTGGCCTCCTCGGCGAGTTCCTTCAGCCGGTCCTGCGTGGCGACGTCGAGCGCGTTCATGGGCGGGCGGTCCAGGCGCAGCGTGCCGACGCCCTCGGCGACTTCCAGAGATACGGTCATGCCCCGCAGGTTAGCGGTCGTTCACGCACGGGTCAGCCCCGGTGTGCGCGGCGGCACACCGGGGCCGGGGGACGGATCCGCGCTCCCCGTCAGGGGCGCGGGCGGCGGTCCGCTACGACTTCCACCTCTGCCACGGCATGTTCCAGCCGTTGTAGCCGTTGTCCGGGGCCACGGTCTTCTCGTGGGCGTTCTCGACCTCGACCACGTCGCCGATCATCGAGTGGTTGAAGAACCAGGCGGCGGGCGTGGAGCTGTCCCCGCCGCCGCGCACGTCGCGCAGGCCGATGCAGCCGTGGCTGGAGTTGTAGTTGCCGAAGGCGTCGCCGCCCCAGTAGTTGCCGTGCGCGAAGGTGCCCGAGGTGGTCAGGCGGATGGCGTGCGGGACGTCCTTGATGTCGTACTCGCCGCCGTAGCCGACGGTCTCGCCGTTCATCCGGGTGACCGAGAGCTTCTCGCTGATGACCATCCGGCCGTTCCAGGTGTCGTAGCCGGGCTTGCCGGTGGTGACCGGGAGGGTCTTCACGGTCTTGCCGTCCTGGGTGACCTTCATCGTGTGCTTCTTGGCGTCCACGACGGACACCTGGTTGCGGCCGATGGTGAAGGAAATGGTCTTGGACTGCTTGCCGTAGACGCCGGGGCGGCCCTCCACGCCGTCCAGGCTGAGCTTGACGGTGACCTTGGTGCCGGACTTCCAGTACTGCTCGGGGCGGAAGTCGAGCCGGTCGTTGCCGAACCAGTGGCCCTCGACGTCGACGGCCGGCTCGGTCTTGACCTCGATGGCCTTCTCGACGGCCTCCGGGTGCGTGATGCCCCGGGTGAAGTTGACGGAGAACGGCATCCCGACCCCGACGGTGGAGCCGTCCTCGGGGGTGAAGTTGCCGATGAAGGTGTTCTTCGGCGTCAGGGTGGTGAAGCTGCTGTCCTGGGCCGCCTGCCGGCCCTCGGCGTCCTTGGCGACGGCGTGGACCGTGTACTTGGTCGAGGCGGCCAGATGGGTCGACGGCGTCCAGGTGGTGCCGCCGGATATCTTCCCCGCTATCTCGGCGCCCTTGGCGTCCTTGACGACGACCTGGGTGAGCGTCCCCTTGCTCACGCCGACCTTCAGCGCGCCGCTGGTGTCGACGGACGTCGAACCGTCCTTGGGCGCGACGCTGAGCACCGCCTGCGACTGCTTGCTCTCGGCGGCGGCACCGGCGTCCTTGCCCGTGCCCGCGCCGTTCACGTCGGAGTCACCGCCGCCGCAGGCCGTGACCGCGAGGAGCAGCGCGCCGGAGACCAGCGCCAGCGCTCCCGTGCTCCCCCGTCGTCCCCCTCGGCCCGGTCGCCGGCCCGTCCCCGCCGACGCCCCCGTAATAGGCCGCACGTTCACCTTCGTCTCCTCCCCCGGGCCGGTCAGGCCCGAGCCCCAGCGCCTACCGCGCACATCGGCGCATAGTAACCACAAGGTCATGAGCAGATCGTCAGCCGAATGTCACTGTTCCGTTCCAGGTTCAACAGCCTCCGGACACGGCGGCGGGGAAGGGGTCCGCCGGGCCCGGCGCGAGGTGCCGCGCACGCCGCCGGTCTGTCGTCAACCGGCCCTGGCGGAAGGTCACTTGAGCGCGCTGCCCGCCGTCCAGTGCGCCCAGTCCATGTTCCAGCCGCCCAGACCGTTGCTCGCGGCAACCGTCTTGTCGTCGCTGTGGACGACCTCCACCACGTCCCCGACGAGGCTGCGGTCGAAGAACCAGCCCGCCGGGGTGTCGGAGCCGCCGCCCTTGACGTCCTTCAGGCCGACGCAGCCGTGGGAGACGTTCGCGCGGCCGAACGGGTCCGGCACCGACCAGTAGTTGCCGTGCAGGAACGTACCGGAGTCGGTGAGCCGCATGGCGTGCGGGACGTCGGCGATGTCGTACTCGCCGCCGAAGCCCACCGTCCGGCCGTTCATCCGGGTGACGTCCAGCATCTCCATCACCACCATCCTGCCGTTGTAGGTGGGGTGGTCCGGCGCCCCGGCCGTGACGGGCACGGTGGCCAGCAGGGCGCCGTCGCGGCGCACCTGCATGGTGTGCGCCGCCGCGTCGACCAGGGAGGTCTGGCTGCGGCCGACCGTGAACGAGAAGGACTTGTGCTGGATCCCGTAGACCCCGCGGGCCGCCCGGACGTCGCGCAGCCGCAGGGCGACGGTGACCTGGGTGCCGGGCTTCCAGTAGCGCTCGGGGCGGAAGTCCAGACGGCTGCCGCCGAACCAGTGCGGACGGATCTCCACGGGCGGCCGCGCGGTGACCCGGACGGCGCGCTGGACGGCGGCCCGGTCGGTGATCTCCCGGCTGAAGGCCAGCGAGACGATCATGCCGGTGCCGACGACGGCGCGGTTCTCGGGGGTGACGTAGGCGAGGAGGCGTTCGTCGGGGACGTAGGTGGTGAAGGCGGTGCGCCGGGCGGAGCGCCGGCCGTCGCCGTCGACGGCCACCGCGTCGACCGTGTACCCGGCGGCGAGGGCGAGCGTGTCGTCGTCGGGCCGCCAGGTCCGGCGGTCGCCGGAGAGGTGTCCGGGCACCGGGGTGTCCTGCCCGTCCCGGGACCGCACGACCCTGACGGACTCCAGGCGCCCCCCGGCGGCCCGTACCCGCAGCCGGGTGCCGGGCCGGACGCCCCGGGTGCCGTCGTCCGGCGAGACGTGGACCGTGTCCGTGCGCTCGGGGGGTCGGCCCGAGACTCCCCGGGGAGCGTCCGAGGTGCAGCCGGCGGCCCCGGCCGCGAGCAGTGCCGCCCATGTCAGTACGGCGGCCAGCGCGGCCCCCGCGCGCCGTGCGCGCCCTTGTACGTGCCTCACGCGCTGCCCAACGACCGGCCCGCTCCGGGGAAACGTGAGTGCGAGCCGCGCGCTGGGCAGAACAGTGGGGAGAGTGCCGCCGCCCGGCAGCCACGCCGGACGGAGCCACGGAAGGAACGGAGCCGCACGGGCCGCAGGAGCCGCACAAGGCGTAGAAGGCGTAGAAGGCGTAGAAGGCGCAGAAACCGCACGAGCCGCATCAGCCGAGAACGAGGGGCCGACCTGGTGTCCAGCGCAGCCGGGCAGGAGGCGGTGGCGGACGGGCACGCCACCGGGAACGGGCACACCGCCGGGAGCGCACCCGCCGACCGCGACGGGCGCGCCCCCGCGAGCGGGCGCGCCGGTGACGGCACCGGAACCCGCGACGACGGGCGCGGTGCCGAGGCGTGCGCCGCCGACGTGGGCGGTGGCGGCGCACGAACCGGTGCGGGGGCGGGTCCGGCCGTCGCCGTGAGCGGAGGACGGCGGGCCGGTCCGCCGTCCGCCGGACCCGTGTGGCCGGGCGGCCCGGCCCCGCTGGGCGCCCGCTTCCGGATCGGCCCGGACGGCGTCGCCGGGACCAACTTCGCGCTGTGGGCGGGTGGCGCCGAGGCCGTGGACGTCTGCCTCTTCGACGAGGACGGCCGGGAGACCCGCGCCCGTCTGCCCGAGCTGACGCACGAGATCTGGCACGGCTTCGTCCCCGGCGTGCGGCCCGGCCGCCGCTACGGCTTCCGGGTGCACGGCCGCTGGGACCCCTGGACCGGCGCCCGCTGGAACCCGGCGAAGCTGCTGCTCGACCCGTACGCGCGCGCGGTGGACGGTGAGTTCGGGCTGCCGCCGGAGGTCTACGGGCACGTCCGGGACTGGCCGGACCAGCAGGTCGCCGACACCGTGCGCGACGACCGCGACTCGGCGCCCTTCGTCCCCAAGGGCGTGGTGGTCGCGGACGACGGCGACCGGCCGGGCGACCACCGCCCCGGCACTCCGTGGGCGGACACGGTCCTCTACGAGCTGCATGTGCGCGGCTTCACCAGGCTGCACCCGGACATCCCCCCGGAGCTGCGCGGCACCTACGCCGGTCTCGCCCACCCGGCGGCGATCGCGCACCTGGTGAAGCTGGGCGTGACGGCGGTGGAGCTGCTGCCGGTGCACCAGTTCGCCCACGAGGACCATCTGCTCGCCCGTGGCCTGCGCAACCACTGGGGCTACAACTCGATCGGCTACTTCGCCCCGCACGGCGGCTACTCCGCCTCGGGCACCGCGGGCCAGCAGGTCGGCGAGTTCAAGCGGATGGTGCGCTCCCTGCACGCGGCCGGCATCGAAGTCATCCTCGACGTGGTCTACAACCACACCGCCGAGTCCGGCCAGTACGGTCCGACGCTGTCCCTGAAGGGCGTCGACAACCAGCGCTCCTACCGCCTCGCCCCGGACGCCCGCCGGTACGCCGACTTCACCGGCTGCGGCAACACCCTGGACACCACGCAGCCGCACGTGCTGCGCCTGATCACCGACTCGCTGCGGCACTGGGTGACCGAGATGGGCGTGGACGGCTTCCGCTTCGACCTGGCCGCCGCGCTGGCCCGCTCCGCGCACGGCGTCGACATGCGCTCGCCCTTCCTCGCCGCCCTCGCCCAGGACCCGGTGCTGCGCGAGGTCAAGCTGATCGCCGAGCCGTGGGACATCGGCTCCGGCGGCTACCAGGTGGGGGCGTTCCCGCCGCCGTGGGCGGAGTGGAACGACCGCTACCGCGACGCCGTACGGGACTTCTGGCGCCACGCCCTGCCGGACGTACGGGAGATGGGCTACCGGCTGTCCGGCTCCAGCGACCTGTACGCCTGGGGCGGGCGCGGCCCCTGCGCCTCGGTCAACTTCGTCACCGCGCACGACGGTTTCACCCTGCGCGACCTGGTCTCCTACGACCGCAAGCACAACGAGGCCAACGGCGAGGGCAACCGGGACGGCACGGACGACAACCGCTCCTGGAACTGCGGGGCGGAGGGCGAGAGCGACGACGAGGGGATCCGGGCGCTGCGCCGCAGACAACTGCGCAACCTGCTGGCCACGCTGCTGCTGTCCACGGGCGTGCCGATGCTGGTGGCGGGCGACGAGCTGGGCCGCACCCAGCGCGGCAACAACAACGCGTACTGCCAGGACAACGAGACCGGCTGGCTGGACTGGACGCTCCTGGACGATCCGGGCTGGCGGGCGCTGTCCGAGCTGACCGCCCGGCTGATCGCGCTGCGCCGCGCGCACCCGGTGCTGCGCCGCCGGACGTTCTTCTCCGGGCGCGCGCAGGCGCCGGACGGGCTGCGGGACGTGGCCTGGTTCACCGCGGGCGGCACCGAGATGACGGAGGGCGACTGGTACGCGCCCGCCGCCACACTGGGCATGTATCTGTCCGGCCGGGACATCCCGGGCGGCGACGAGCGGGGCGAGCCGGTGCGCGACGACAGCTTCCTCCTCGTCCTGCACGCCGGTCCGGGCCCGGCGGAGTTCACGCCGCCGGGGCCGCCGTGGGCCGAGCGCTACGAGGTGGTCGTGGACACCGGCGGCGAGGAGCAGGCCGAGGCTCCCGGCCGGGTCCTGCGGGCGGGGGCGCCGGTCACCGTGCCGGGGCGCACGGTGCTGCTGCTCCGGGTCGCCGCCTGAGAAGGCCGGGGCTGCCGGGGCGGCCGGGGCTGCCGGGGCGGGTCAGCCCAGGATCCCCCGGTCGTAGGCGACCGCGACGGCCGCCGCCCGGTCCTTGACACCGAGCTTGGCGTACAGGTGGGTGAGGTGGGTCTTGACGGTGGCCTCGCTGATGAACAGCTCGCGCGCGATCTCCCGGTTGGAGGTGCCCCGGGCGACCAGCACCAGCACCTCGCGCTCGCGCGCCGACAGCGGTTCGCTGCCCGCGGCGGGGGCGCGGACCGCGGAGACCAGCCGGGAGGCGACGGCCGGGGAGAGCACCGAACGGCCCTCGGCGGCGGCCCGGACGGCGGCGAGCAGGTCGTCGCGCGGGGCGTCCTTGAGCAGATAGCCCGTGGCGCCCGCCTCGATCGCGGGCAGGGTGTCGGAGTCGGTGTCGTACGTCGTCAGCACGAGCACCTTGGCGCGGGCGCCGCGACGGGTCAGCTCCCGGATGGCGTCGACGCCGGAACCGCCCGGCATCCGCAGGTCCATGAGGACGACGTCCGGGTCGAGCGCGGCGGCCTTCTCCACCGCCTCCGCACCGCCCGTCGCCTCGCCGAGCACGGTGAATCCGGGGGTGGCCTCGAACATGCCGCGCAGACCGTCCCGTACGACCGGGTGGTCGTCGACGATCAGCAGCGAGATGGGGGTGTCATCGGTCATCGCCCACCAACGGTACGCGAGCCGAGACGGCCGTGCCGTGGCCCGGTTCCGACTCGATGGTGAGGGAGCCCGCGATGCGTTCGGCGCGGGCCCGCATGCCGTCCAGGCCGAAACCGCCGGCCCGGGTGCGGGCGGGCACGGCGAGCGGGTCGAAGCCGCGGCCGTCGTCGCGTACGTCGAGGGAGATCTCGTCGCCCATGTAGGACAGGGTGACGCCGACCCGGGTGGCGCGGGCGTGCCGGGCCGCGTTGGACAGGGACTCCTGGGCGATGCGCAGCAGCGTCGCCGAGACCTCGTCGTGCACCTGCTCGCTGGTGCCGGTCAGGGTGAAGTCGGCCCGGCAGCCGGTGCGTTCGCCCCACTCGGCGACGGTGTCGCGCAGCGCCTCGGGCAGTCCGGCGTCGGCGAGGGCGACCGGGGCGAGGTTGTGCACCGAGCGGCGGGCCTCGCCCAGGCTGTGCCGGGCCAGTTCCATGGCGCGCTCCACGTGCGCGCGGGCGGCGGCCCGGTCGGTGGTGTTCGTCACCACCCGCAGCTGGGCGATGATGCCGGTCAGCCCCTGCGCGAGGGTGTCGTGGATCTCGGCGGCCAGCCGGCGGCGTTCGTCGGCGACGCCCGCCTCGCGGGCCTGCACGAGGAGCTGGGCGTGCAGCGCGGCGTTCTCGTCGAGGGCCTGCTGGAGGGCGGCGTTGGTGCGTTCCAGCTCGGCGATGGTGGACGCCTGGGCCCGGCTCCGGGCCTCCTCCTGCTCGGCGAACCGGGTGAAGACCGCGACCAGGGCGATGTTCGCGCCGAGCACGACGAGGAAGCCCAGCCACAGGATCGTGCCGTGCGGCGGCATGCCCCCGATCTCGCTGCCGGCCATGGTGACGGCGGTCAGGCACAGGCCGGGCAGCACGAGCCTGGGCGGCAGTTGCCGGGCGGCGGTGTAGTAGCCGGCCACGGCGTAGAAGGCGAAGAACGGGTTGAGCCAGGTCAGGACGAAGCCGAGCGCCCAGCGCACGAAGTACAGGCAGGCGCTGACCCGCCCCGGCTCCGGCCGGGTCCGCGACCAGCGCCGCCAGCCCACCTGGAGGGCCAGCGCGACACCGGTCAGGACCAGGGCCAGCCAGATCTCCGTCCGGCTCATGCCGATCCCGGCCGCCGCGCCCGCCGAGGTCAGCACGGCCACGCCGAGCAGCGCGTACGGCCCCCATCCGTCGAAGGTCGCGCGCGGCTGCTTCCACTCGGCACTCGTCATGCGCCCAGTGTCCGGTACGGCGCCGGACGGGGCGGGGCCGCCGGTCATTCCCAGCGGAACCAGCGGGCGGCACCGGCGGTGAGCAGCACCGTCCAGGCGACGAGCACGGCCAGGTGCGTCCAGCCCGGCCAGTGTCCGGCGGCGGCCTGGTCCAGGGCCTGGGCCGCCGCGCCGAAGGGGGTGTAACCGACGGAGCGGGCGAGCACGTGGGGCATGGCCCGCACCGGCACCCACAGTCCCGCGCAGAACATCATCGGGAAGAGCACCGCGCTGCCCACCGCACCGGCGATCTTCGTGGTGCGCGAGAGCGCGGAGATGACCGAGCCGAGCGCGAGGGCGACCGCGACGGCCAGCAGCAGGGCGAGCGCGTAGCCGAAGGGCTGCTCGGGCAGGCGGACGCCGAAGGCGATCCGGCCCACGAGCAGGGCGAGCACCGCCGAGCACAGGGCCGCGCCCGCGAAGACCACCATGTGCGCGGTGAGCAGCACCACGGGCCGGACCGGGGTGGCCGACATCCGGCGCAGGATGCCGCGCTCGCGGTAGCCGGTGAGGACCTGGGGCATGGCCTGGAGCCCGCCGAGGATCAGCCCGAGCAGCACCGCGACCGGTACGTAGGTGTCGACGAGCCGCAGCCCGCCGAGCGAGTCGTCGTGCTCCCGGAAGGACGGGATGGAGCCGAGGATGCCCAGCAGCAGGGTGGGGAACAGCAGGATCCAGAAGATCGCGCCGGGTTCCCGGCGGAACAGCCGGGCCTCGGTGCGCAGTACGGCGGGGTCGAAAGCGGCGGAACTCATGCGGCGGCCTCCGTCAGGTCGAGGAACGCGTCGTCGAGCGTGGCGTCGCTGACGCGGAGCTGGTGGGCGGTGATGTGGTGGCGGGCGAGCAGCGTGATGACGGCGTTGACGGTGGCGTCGGTGCCGGACAGCGTGATCCGTCCGTCCTTGAACGCCACCGAGGCCAGTTCGGGCAGCGCGTTCAGGTCACCCTCGTCCACCGGCGCGGACGGGGTGAAGCTGATGACGGTGGCGCCCGCCGAGCGCCGGATCAGCCCCTGCGGGGTGTCCAGGGCGGCGACCCGGCCCTGGTCGATCACGGCGATCCGGTCGCACAGCCGCTGCGCCTCCTCCATGAAGTGCGTGACGAGCAGCACGGTGACGCCGCTCGCCCGGACGTCCTCGATGAGCTGCCAGGTGTCGCGCCGGGCGCGCGGGTCGAGCCCGGTGGTCAGCTCGTCCAGGACGACGACCCGGGGGTTGCCGATGAGGGCCAGCGCGATGAACAGCCGCTGCTTCTGGCCGCCGGACAGCTTGGCGAAGCGGGTGGTGAGCTTCGGGGCGAGCCCCAGCCGCTCGGCGAGCGGGCGCCAGTCGGCGGGGTGCGGATAGAAGGAGGCGTACAGCTCCAGCGCCTCGCGGACGGTCAGCTTGGCCTGGAGCTCGCTCTGCTGGAGCTGGGCGCCCAGCACCCGGGCGACCTGCTTGCGTTCGGCCACCGGGTCGAGTCCGGTGACCCGGACCCGGCCGGAGTCGGGGACACGCAGCCCCTCGACGCACTCGACGGTGGTGGTCTTTCCGGCGCCGTTGGGACCGAGGACGCCGAAGATCTCACCCTCCTCGACGGCGAAGGAGACGCCGTCGACGACGGCCCGGCCGCCGTAGGACTTGCGCAGTTCGCTGACTTCGATGATGGACATGGCACCAGCGTCGCGGCGCACGGGACCCGCGCACATCGCCCGACGCGCTCGAAGCCGCATCAGCCGATCGGTTGACGGGACGCCGCGATGGGTTGATACGGCGCTACGACCACCCGGCCCCGGGACCGGCCCCGACCGGAGGGGCGGCCGGACCCGATGGGCCGAGGACCGGAGGGAAAGGCAGAACCAGCGGAACCGGGACCCAGCCCGGACGGCAGGAGCGGCGGGCCGAGGGGCTGAATCCCGGGCGAGCGGGCCCGGCAGGCCCGGGGCCGGACGGGCGCGCGCGAACGGGGCCGGATCCGGGCGGGCAGGTCCCGGGGACTCGGACGGGGCAGCGGACCCGGAGGGGTCCGATCCGGCCGGGCGGGGTCGGGACCCGGCAAGCGGGCCCGGAGGGGGCGGAACCCGGCAGGCGGACCCGGAGGGGTCGGGTCCCGGCGGGCGGCGCCGGAGGGGGCGGGTCCGGGTGGGGGATTCGGCGGGATCGGGGGCGGTTCGGGCGGGTGGGTCCGGGGGAGCGTGCGCAGGTCGTAGGACCGGCGGCGGAGCGCGGCTCGGCCAAAACTCGGTGGGCGTTGTCAGTGCCGGTCCGTAGTCTCCGAGGTGATGACCACGACACCCGCCCCCGCAGAGGTCAGCTCCGACCGTCCCGCCGATCCGTCCGATCCCTCCGGACCCGCCGGACCCGCCGGACCCGCCGGTCCTTCCGGGCTCCCGGGGCCCGGGGAGCGGTCCGCCGTCCGTACGCTGCTGCGGCTGTGGCCGTTCGTGCGCCCGGTGCGCGCCCGGCTGTCCGTCGCCGCGGGCGTCGCGATCGTCGCCTCCTGTGTGGGGCTGGTGATCCCGCTCGTGCTGAAGTGGCTGGTGGACGGGCCGGTCGCCGACGGGGACCGGGGCGGGGTGTGGCTCGGGGCGCTGTACCTGCTGCTGCTCGGCGTGGCCGAGGCGCTGCTGTTCGGGCTGCGGCGGTGGCTGGTGGCGCGCCCGCTGTCGCGGGTCGAGGCGCGGATGCGGGCCGCTCTCTACGAGCGGCTCCAGCGGCTGCCGATCGCCTTCCACGACCGGTGGGCGTCGGGCCAGTTGCTCTCCCGGGGCACGACCGACCTGATGCTGCTGCGCCAGTTCCTCGCCTTCCCCCTGACGTTCCTGCTCGTCAACGGCGTGACGATCCTGGTGGGCGTGGTCATCATGCTGCTCCAGGAGTGGTCGCTGGGCCTGGTGATGCTGGCCCCGGCCGTGCCGCTGGTCGTGCTGAGCGCGCTCTTCGAGAGGCGGTACGCGCGGGTGGCGCGGCGGGCGCAGGACCAGGTCGGTGACCTGACGACGGTGGTCGAGGAGAGCGTGCTCGGCATCCGCGTCATCAAGGGGTTCGGCCGGCACCGCAGCCAGGCGCGCGCGTTCCGCGAGCTGTCGGCCACCCTGCGCGGCACCGAGCTGAGCAAGGCGCGGCTGCTGGCGACGATCTGGGCCGTCATCATGACCCTGCCCGAGGTGGCCATCGGCGCCACGCTGGTGGTGGGCGCCGTCCAGGTCTCGGACGGCTCGCTGTCGGCGGGCACCCTGGTCGCCTTCCTGTCCACGGCCCTCGCGCTGCGCTGGCCGGTGGAGTCGATCGGCTTCCTGCTCGCGATGAGCCAGGAGGCGGCGACCGCCACGGAACGCTACTTCGAGGTGCTGGACGAGCGGCCGGAGTCCGCCGGGCCCGCCCTGCCGCCCGCGGACGGCACCGCGGACGACACCGCCGACAACGGCACGCGCGCAGGCGGCCTGCGCTTCGAGGACGTCCGCTTCCGCTACCCGGACGCGCCGCCCGGCTCCCCGCCGCTGCTGGACCGCGTCGACCTGCACATCCGCCCCGGTGAGTCGATGGCCCTGGTCGGTGCGACCGGAAGCGGCAAGACCACGCTGACCGCGCTCGTCCCCCGGCTGCACGAGGTGACCTCCGGCCGGATCACCCTGGACGGCACGGACATCCGCGCGCTGGACCGGGAGACGCTGCGCACCCTCGTCTCCGTCGCCTTCGAGGAACCCACGCTCTTCTCCGCGAGCGTCGCGGAGAACGTCCTCATGGGCGCCGAGGGCGGCACGGACGCGCCGGGCGGCGACGAGCTGGACCGCGCCCTGGCCGTGGCGCAGGCCGACTTCGTGCACGCGCTGCCGCGGGGCACCGCCACCCAGGTCGGCGAGCAGGGCCTGAGCCTGTCCGGCGGCCAGCGCCAGCGCCTCGCGCTGGCACGGGCGGTCGTGGGCCGGCCGCGCTTCCTGATCCTGGACGACCCGCTGTCCGCGCTCGACGTGCACACCGAGGCCGCCGTTGAGGCGGCGCTGCGCCAGGTGCTCACCGGCACCACCGCCCTGATCGTGGCGCACCGCCCCTCCACGGTGCTGCTGGCCGACCGTGTCGCCCTGCTGTCCGGCGGCCGGATCAAGGCCGTGGGCACCCATCAGGAACTGCTGCGCACCGACGCCGAGTACGCGCGTCTGATGGCGGGCGGACGGCCCCCCGCCTCCCCCGGCGAACCGAGCGGACACGACACCGCGAACCAGCACACAGTCCAGCACACGGACCGGCACACGAATCAGCACACGGATCAGCACACGGCCCAGGAGGACGACGAGCGATGACGGCCCCGACGACGTCCGTCCCGGCCGCCGGGGGCCCCGGGGACCCCAGGGACCCCGGGGACCTGCCGCAGGCCGACGGCACCGGCGCCCCCGCCGCGCCCGGCCCCGGCGACTCCTTCGACAAGGACGTGCTGCCCGCTCCCCCGGGTGCCACCGGCGCCCTGCTGCGCTCGCTGCTGGCGCCCATGAAGGCCCGGGTGGCCGTCACCACACTGGTGCTGCTGCTCCAGCAGGCGGCCGTGCAGGCGGGCCCGCTGCTGGTGGCGTACGCCATCGACACGGCCGTACCGGCGTTCCGCGCCCACGACCACGGGCCGCTCATGGCGGTGGCCGCGGGCTATCTGCTGTGCGCGCTCGCCTCGGGCGGCCTCCAGTGGGTGTTCATCGTGGCCGCCGCCCGGGTCAACCAGGACGTGCTGCTGGACCTGCGCGGCCGTATCTTCCGGCACGCGCAGGCGCTCAGCGTGGACTTCCACGAGCGCTACACCTCCGGGCGGCTCATCTCCCGGTCCACCACGGACGTGGAGTCGCTGCGCGAACTGCTCGACGAGGGCCTCCAGGAGCTGATCACGGTCGTCCTGTCCTTCGTGTCCATCGCGGCGCTGCTGCTCTGGCTCGACCTCGGGCTCGGCGCGGTCGCGGTGGCCTCGTTCGTGCCGCTGTACCTGCTGGTGCGGCTCTACCAGCGGCGCGCCGGCCGGGTGTACCGGGAACGGTCCACGGCGATCGCGGCGGTCATCGTGAAGTTCGTGGAGACGATGAACGGCATCCGGCCGGTGCGGGCGTTCCGCCGGGAGGCGGCCAACGACGCCGCGTTCGCCGGTCTCAACCGGCGCCACGAACGGGCCAACGGCGACGCTCTCCTGGAGATGGCCCGCTATGTCGTCGGCTCCCGCCTGGTGGCGAACACCGCGGTCGCGCTGATCGTGCTGTGGGGTGCCTGGCGGGTGGCGGACGGCTCGCTGGCGCTGGGGGTGCTGGCGGCGGCCGTGCTGTACCTGCGGCGGCTGTACGACCCGATCGACCGCCTGGGCATGTTCCTCAACTCCTACCAGTCGGCGGCGGCCTCCCTGGAGAAGATCGCGGGTCTGCTCGCGCAGACCCCGTCGGTGCCGGAGCCGTCCGCGCCCCGGCGGCTGCCGCCCCCGAAATCGGCGCTGCCGGGCCGCGAGGTGGTCTTCGACGGGGTCAGCTTCGCCTACCGCACCGGCGGCGAGGTGCTGCCCCGCTTCGACCTGACGCTCCCGGCCGGGCAGACCGTCGCCGTGGTCGGCTCCACGGGCGCGGGCAAGTCGACCCTGGCCAAGCTGCTGGCCCGCTTCTACGACCCGACCGAGGGCCGGGTGCTGCTGGACGGGACGGACCTGCGCGAGCTGGTCGTGCCCGAACTGCGGCGCGGGGTGGTGATGGTGACGCAGGAGGCGTTCCTGTTCTCCGGGACGGTCGCCGAGAACATCGCCCTGGGCCGCCCCGAGGCGAGCCGCGAGGAGGTCGAGCGGGCCGCGAAGGCGATCGGCGCCCACGACTTCATCAGCGCCCTGCCCGACGGCTACGACACGGACGTACGCAAGCGCGGCGGCCGCATCTCCGCCGGGCAGCGCCAACTGGTGTCCTTCGCACGGGCGTTGCTGGCCGATCCGGCGGTGCTGATCCTGGACGAGGCGACCAGTTCGCTGGACGTGCCCGGCGAGCAGGCCGTGCAGCGCGCGATGGCCACGGTCCTGCGCGGGCGTACCGCCGTGGTGATCGCCCACCGGCTGTCCACGGTGGAGATCGCCGACCGGGTCCTGGTGATGGAGCACGGCCGGATCGTGGAGGACGGCCCGCCGTCCGCGCTCGTCGCGGGCACCGGCCGGTTCGCCCGCCTGCACCGGGCCTGGCGGGACAGCCTGGCCTGAGCGGGCGGGCGAGTGGGCGAGCGGACGCGCGGGGAGGGTGCCCTGCTGTTCCTGCTCCCCGTTCTACTTCCCGGCGGGCGTCCGGCAGGTCAGGTCACCGGCCGGGAGCCTGCCCGTGGTCAGGTAGGCCGTGGCGGTCCGGTCCGCGCAGGAGCCGCCGAGGCCGTAGACGCCGTGCCCCTCGCCGCCCTCGACCGTGACCATGTGGGAGCCGTGCAGCGCGCGGTGCATGTTCCGGGCGCCGGGAAGCGGCGTCTGGGAGTCCCACTCGTTCTGGAGGATCAGGGCGGCGACGCCGTTGTCCACCGTCGTGCCGGGCTCGCTGCCCTGCTCCCAGAAGGCGCACGGCTTGATGGTGGAGGCGATGTCGCCGTAGAGCGGGTAGCGCGCCTTGTCGCGGATCGCGTCGCGGCGGTAGCGCTCGGGGTCGCGCGGCCACGAGGTGCGGGTGTCGGCGCAGATGAAGGCCCAGGCGCTCGCGGCCTCGTTGTCGGCGGGGACGGTCCCGGCGGACACCGAGGGGGCCGGGTCCGGGGTGGGCGCGGCCGTGCCGGAGGGGGCGGGCGGCGCCTCGCCCCGGGCCGCCTTCACCAGTTCGGCGACCTTCTCGGCGGCGACGCGGACATGGACGAACGCGGGACGCAGCTCGGAGCGGATGCCGTCGCCGGTCAGGAGCCGCCCGCCGGAGTCGACGGGGTCGCGGTCGGCCCGGCGGACCAGGTCCCAGAAGCTCTGCCGGACCGCGGCCGGGGTGGCGCCCAGGTGGTAGGTGGCGTCCCGGCCGGCGGTCCACGCGCACCACCGGGTGAAGGCGGCCTCGGCGCCCCTCGCCATCTCCTGGAAGGTGCCCCGCCAGATCAGCGTGGGGTCGGCCGCGCTGTCCAGCACGAACCGGTCGGCCCGCCGGGGGAACAGCTGCGCGTAGACGGCGCCGAGGTAGGTGCCGTAGGAGTAGCCCAGGTAGGAGATCTTCTTCTCGCCGAGCACGGCACGGACGACGTCCATGTCGCGGGCGACGTTGCGGGTGGTGAGGTGCGGCAGCAGGCCGCCCGCGGCCGAGCGGCACTTGTCGGCGACCATACGGGCCCACCGCACGTCCTTGGCGAACGTCGCGTCCCGGTAGGGGCGTTCGTCGTTCTGCTCGTCCTCGGTGAGACCGCAGCCGACGGGTGTGCTCCGCCCGACACCCCGCGGGTCGAACCCGATGAGGTCGTAGCGCTGCCGCACGTCCTGGGGCAGGTCCAGCTCGGGGGCGACCGGCAGGTCCAGGCCCGAGCCGCCGGGGCCGCCGGGGTTGAGCAGCAGGACGCCGCGGCGCTGCTTGGGGTCGCCCGCCGCCAGCCGGGATATCGCGAGGTCGATCGTCCGGCCGCCCGGATCGGCGTAGTCGAGGGGCACCTTGACGGTCGCGCACCGGAAGGCGGCCGGCTGGTGGGCGTCGCAGCGCCGCCAGTGGGGCCGCTGCGCGGTGTAGGGGCGCAGGGCGTCCGGCGAGGGGGACGTCTGCGGCGTGGCCGTCCGGGGTGCGGCGGCGGCCGTCACGGGCGGCAGCGCGCTCAGGAGGGCCGTCGCGGCGGTGGCGGCCAGCAGGGCGGCCGTCCGCCGTGGGGTGTGGGTCATCGTGCTCGTCCTTGCCGGGCGGAGTCGGCCGTACGGCTCGTCCGCCCTCGTCTGTGTGGGGGGCCGGTGGGCCGGGCTCCGGTCAGTGCCCGCCGAGCTGGTCGCGGACGCACTGCGTGTACTGGTGGAAGCTGTCGGGCCGGTAGCACTTCTGGGTGTGGTCGGCGTACCAGACCACGAGGACGGCGACCAGGACGGACACCACGACGGCGACGGCCGAGGTCACCAGGCCGGTGACGGCCATGCCCCGGCCGGTGCCGGTCCGTCCGGCCGTCCGCAGCGCGACGGCGCCCAGGACCAGTCCGACGATCCCGAGCGGGCCGCCGATGACGACGACCGACGTGGTCAGCGCGGCGACGCCCAGCACCATGGCGGTGACGGTCAGGCCGTTGCCGCCCCTCCCGCCGGTCCCGGCCCGCGCGTCCGGCCCGGGGCCTGCGGGGTGGTGCGGTGTCCTCGTCGCGTACGTGTCCATCGGTCGTCCTCCGGTCGGCTGGGTCAGGGCACGATCCTGTCCTCGAAGGCCGGGGCCGCACATCGCGAAGAAGCGGGAAACGGTTCTCCCCCGATCGGGGGAGAACGCCGGTGACCTGGGCAGTCATACTGGCCGCACCATGACCAGGGGAATCCGGCCGCTGCTGCGCGGCTCCACGTACACGGGCGCGCTGTTCGCATGCTGCGGCGCGCTGGCGAGCATCGCGCTGCTGCCGTTCGTCGCCCTGCTGTCGCCCCTCTGGCGCTTCGCCCCCTACGGGGCGCAGATCGTGCTGGACCTGCTGGTCTGGGCGGTGCTCATCGGCGCGGCCGGGCTGGCCCGCACCACCCGGCGGATGCTCATCGCCTGCGCCCGCCGGGTGCTGCGGGTGCCGCTGCCCGACCCGGCGGCCGTGCGCCGTCCGGCGGCCGCCCCTGACGGCGGGACCGCTCCCGCGGCCCCGGCCCCGGCGTCGGGTGCCGACCGCTGGCGGACCCCGCTGTGGCTGCTGCTGCACGTGGCGCTGGGCTGGGCGGGCGCGCTGGTGGGCGGCGTGCTGATCGTCGCCGGGCTGATCCTGCCGGGCAACTGGCTCGGCGCCGACGGCGGTCTCGTCCTGTTCGGCCGGTCGGTGCGGGTGACGGGCGGCTGGGGCAGTTGGGTGGCGGCGCTCGGCTGCCTGCTGCTGGCGGCGACGGTGTGCGCGGTGGTGACCGGCACCCTGCGCCGGGCGGCGCCCAGGCTGCTGGGGCCGTCGGCGGCCGAGCGGCTCGCGCTGGCCGCCGAGCGGGAGCTGCGGCTGGCCGAACGCAACCGGCTGGCCCAGGAACTGCACGACTCCATCGGGCACACGCTGACGGCGACGACCATCCAGGCGGCGGTGGCGGGCGAGGTGCTCGGCGCCGACCCGGCGGCGGCGCGGGCCGCGCTGCGCAGCATCGAGGAGTCGGCGCGCGCCGCGCTGGAGGACCTGGACTACGTCCTGGGCGTGCTGCGCGAGCAGGAGGCGGGCACGGCGCCGGTGCGCACCCTGGCCGATCTGCCCGAGCTGCTGGACCGGCTGCGGCACGCGGGGGCGGTGGTGGAACCGGAGCTGTCGGGCGCCCTCACGCAGGTGCGCGGGACGCTCTCCCGGGCGGCGTACCGCATCGTCCAGGAGGGGCTGACGAACGCGCTGCGGCACGGGGCGGGCGGTCCGGTCGCGGTCCGGGTGGCGGCCGGTGCGGACGTACTGGAACTCGACGTGGTGAACCGCACCGGGTCGGGTGCCGGACCGGGCGCGGGGGCCTTCCCGGCGTCCGGGCGCGGGCTGTCCGGGCTGGCCGAGCGCGTACGGCTGCTGCACGGCGAGTTCCGGGCCGGCCCGGAGGGACCGGACCACTGGCGGCTGGCGGTACGGCTGCCGGTACGGTGGCCGGCATGACCGGTTCCGGCGCGGACGCGCACGCCCCGACCGGCCCCGGCGCCGGATCCGCCGCCGCGCCCGTCACCCTGCTGATCGCGGACGACGACGAGGTGACCCGCAGCGGTCTGCGCACGCTGCTCGCGGCGCAGCCGGGTCTTGCCGTGACCGGGGAGGCGGCCGACGGCGTCGAGGCGGTCGAGCGGGCGCGGCTGCTGCGGCCGGACGTGGTGCTGATGGATGTGCGGATGCCGCGCCTCGACGGCATCGAGGCCACCCGGCGGCTGCTGGCGGAGCCCGCTCCGCCGAAGGTCGTGGTGATCACCACCTTCGAGAACGACGGCCATGTCACCGCCGCGCTGGGCGCGGGGGCCGCCGGTTTCGTCCTCAAGCGGTATCCGGTCGGGCGGATCGCGGAGGCGGTGCGGGTGGTGGCGGCGGGCGAGGCGATCCTCTTCCCGGCCGCGCTGCGCCGGATGGTCGCGGCCCGCCCGCTGGGCTCCGCCGAGGCGCTGCCGCGGGCGGCCCTGACCGGGCGGGAGGAGGAGGTGCTGCGGCTGATGGCCACCGGGCTGTCCAACCCGGAGATCGCGCGGGCGCTGACGGTGAGCCAGGAGACGGCGAAGACCCACGTGGGCAACGTGCTCACCAAACTCGGCGCGCAGAACCGGACCCACGCGGTGGTGATCGCCTACGAGTCCGGTCTGGTGGTGCCCGGCTTCACCGGCTGACCCGGCCTCACCGGCCGGTGCGCGCCGGACACGGCAGGAGACAGGCGAGACAGGCAAGGCAGGCGGGACAGGGAGGGGGCGCCAGTGATCGACGCCTACGCGGACCCGGGCACGCCCGACAGCCGGGGCGGGTGGTGGTATCTGTGGTGGCTGGTGACCCGGCAGCCGGGGCGTTCGCTCGCCGGGGCGCTGCTGGCGAGTGTGTGGATGGTGCTGCTGGCGGCGACGCCGTACCTGATGTCCCGGGCGGTCGACGACGGGCTCCAGCGCGGGGACATGGGGGCGCTGGCCCTGTGGTCGGGCGCGCTGTTCGCGGTCGGGGCGGTCAACGCCTGGCTGAGCATCCTGCGGCACCGCACGATGACCCGGGTGCGCATGGACGCCAACTTCCGCACCGTCAAGGTCGTTGTCGGCCAGGTGGTGCGGCTGGGCGCGGCGCTGCCGCACCGGGCGGGCACCGGGGAGGTGGTCACCATCGGCGTCGGCGACGTGCAGACCATCAGCCAGAGCCTGACCGTGGTCGGTCCCGGGGTCGGCGCGGTCGTCGTCTACGCGGCGGTGGCGGGGCTGCTGCTGTCGGTGTCCGTGCCGCTGGCCGCCGTGGTGCTGCTGGGGGCGCCGCTGACCGCGCTGCTGGTGGGGCCGCTGACCCGGCGGCTGCAACGTGCCGAGGGCGAGTACCGGGAGCGGCAGGGCGTGCTGACCGCGCGCATCGGCGACCTCGCGGGCGGGCTGCGGGTGCTGGGCGGCCTGGGCGGCAAGGCACTGTTCGCGGACGCCTTCCGGCACGACTCGCGGCGGCTGCGCGAGCAGGGCTACCGGGTGGGCGCGGTGACAAGCTGGCTCCAGGCGCTCGGCGCGGGGCTGCCGGTGCTGTTCCTGGCCGTGGTGACCTGGCTGGCGGCCCGGCTGGCCGCCCGCGGCGAGATCACCGTGGGCGAACTGGTGTCGGTGTACGGCTATGTGGCGGTCCTGGTGACCCCGGTGTCGTTCTTCGTCGAGGCGGGCTACCAGCTGAACCGGGGTGTGGTGGCCGCGCGCCGGGTCGTACGGCTGCTGCGGCTGGAGCCGCAGGAGGACACGGGCACCCTGCCCCCGCCGCCGCGGCCCGCGGAGCTGTACGACCCGGAGTCGGACGTCCGGGTGCGGCCGGGCCGGCTGACCGCGCTGGTCTGCGCGAGCCCCGCCGACGCGGCGGCGGTCGTGGACCGGCTCGGCCGCTACACGCCGTCGGCGGCGACCTGGGACGGGACCCCTCTGGACGCGTACGCGCTCGCCGGGGTGCGCGAGCGCGTCCTGGTCGCCGACAACGAGGCCGACCTGTTCGCGGGTCCGCTGCGGGAGGTGGTGTGCGGCGCCCGGGAACTCCGGCGGGTCCGGGAACCCGGGGACCCCCGGGAACACGCTCCGCGGGAGATCGCGCGGGCGCTGCACGCGGCCGCCGCCGAGGACATCGTGCAGGGGCTCGACGACGGCCTGGAGACGGCCGTGGCCGCCCAGGGCCGCAGCCTGTCCGGCGGCCAGCGCCAGCGGATACGGCTGGCGCGGGCGCTGCTGGCCGATCCTGAGGTGCTGCTCGCCGTGGAACCCACCTCGGCGCTGGACGCGCACACCGAGGCGGCGGTGGCGGCCCGGCTGCGGGAGACGCGCGCCGGGCGGACGACCCTCGTCACCACCACCTCCCCGCTGGTCCTGGACCACGCGGACACCGTGCTGCACCTGGTCGAGGGCAAGGTCGCGGCGACGGGCTCGCACCGCGCGCTCCTCGCCCGCGAACCGGGCTACCGGGCGCTGGTGGCACGCGACACGGAAGGGGACACGGAAGGGGACACGCAACCGGACGCCGAACCGCCCGTCGCGGGCACCTCGCGGGAGGCCGCGCGATGACGGCGGACGGTACCGAGGGCCAGGGCCAGGGCCGGCTGCCGGTCGCCGGGCGCGCGCGGGTCCGGCGGGCCGCGCTGCGTCTGGTCGCGGCGGACGGGCGGGCGTTCACCGGCGTCCTCGTCCTGAACGTGCTGGCAGCGGCGGCGGGGCTCGCCGGGCCGTGGCTGCTCGGCCGGATCATCGACCAGGTGCGCTCCGGCGGCGGGGCGCACGGCGTGGACCTGCTGGCCGCGGGGCTCCTGGCCGCCGCGCTGGCGCAGCTCCTGCTGGCGCGCTGGGCCCGGTACGCGGGCCACCGCTTCGGCGAACGCACCCTGGCGCGGGTGCGCGAGGAGTTCGTGGACCGGGCGCTGGCCCTGCCCGCCGCGGTGGTCGAGCGGGCCGGCACCGGCGATCTGACCACCCGCGGCACCGCCGACGTGGCCGCCGTGGGCACCACCTTGCGCACCGTGGGCCCCGAACTGCTGGTCAGCACCGTGCAGGCGGTGTTCGTGCTGGCCGCCGTGTTCCTGCTGAACCCGCTGCTCGGGGCGATCGGCCTGCTGACGCTGGCGCCGGTCGGGTGCGCGCTGCGCTGGTACCTGCGCCGGGCCAGGGACGGCTATCTGCGCGAGGGCGCGGCCGGCTCCGAGGTCGCCGAGGTGCTGGCGGAGACGGCCCGGGGAGCCCGTACCGTCGAGGCGTTCGGGCTGGCCGGGCGGCGGATCGCGGCGAGCCGCGACGCGCTGGAGGAGTCCCGGCGCGCCCGGTTCCACACGCTGTTCCTGCGCAGCGTGTTCTTCCCGGCCGTCGAGGTGTCCTATGTGCTGCCCGTGGCCGGGGTGCTGCTGGCCGGCGGGGCGCTGCACGCGCACGGCGCGGTGACGGTGGGCGCGGTGGTGGCCGCCGCCCTGTATCTGCGGCAGTTCACGGAGCCGCTGGACCAGATCCTGATGCATGTCGAGCTGCTCCAGAGCAGCGGCGCCTCCTTCGCCCGGGTGGAGGGCCTGGCGGAGGCCCCGCGCCCGGTCCCGGCGACCGCCGACGCACCGGCGGACGACCGTATCGACGTGGCCGGGGCCCGGTACGCGTACGAGCGCGGCGGCGAGGTGCTGCGCGGCGTCGACCTGTCGGTGCGGCCCGGGGAGCGGCTGGCCCTGGTGGGGCCGTCCGGGGCGGGCAAGACGACGCTGGCCAGGCTGCTGGCGGGCGTGGACGCGCCGACCGCGGGCTCGGTGACGGTGGGCGGGGTGCCGGTCGCCGCGCTGGAACCGGAGACACTGCGCCGCCAGGTCGTCCTGGTCACCCAGGAGCACCATGTGTTCCTGGGCAGCGTCCGGGACAATCTGCGGATCGCCGAACCGGAGGCGACGGACGGGCAGTTGTGGGCGGCGCTGGCCGCGGTGGGCGCCGACTCCTGGGTGCGGGAGCTGCCGGACGGCCTGGACACCGAGCTGGGCTCGGGCGCGCGGCCCGTCGACGGCTCCCGGGCCCAGCAACTCGCCCTGGCCCGGGTCGTGCTGGCCGATCCGCACACCCTGATCCTGGACGAGGCCACCGCGCTGCTCGACCCGGCCACGGCCCGCCACACCGAGCGCGCGCTGGCCGCCGTGCTGCGCGGCCGTACGGTCATCGCCGTCGCGCACCGGCTGCACACCGCCCATGACGCCGACCGGGTGGCCGTGCTGGAGGACGGCCTGCTGACCGAACTGGGCACCCATGACGAGCTGGTGGCGTCGGGCGGCGCGTACGCGGCCCTGTGGCACACGTGGCACGGGGACACGGAACCGGGTGGGGAGGCGGAACCGGGTGGGGACGCGGACGCGCGGTCCTAGGTCCGCGGTCGTCGCATTCCCACCGCCTTCCCGTCGCCTTCCCGCCGTCCGCCCGGAGGGCACCGCCCGGAGGGCAGGGCGGGCGCGGGAGTGCCGAAAGCGCCGCGCGGCACGGGACCGCGGGCGCCGGGACGGTCAGGGCAGCGCGGGCGGGGTCCAGTCGGCGTGCCGGAGGACGGCCCGCATCGTGACGGTGTCGGGGGCCAGCCGGAGGGCGGTGTTGCGCAGGGCGACGGCCGCCGGGCGGGCCAGCCGCTGCCCCATCCGGCCGGCCCGGCGGGCGGCGCGGGCCACGGCCTGGCTGCGCGGGCGGCGCTCGGCGTCGTAACGGGCCAGCGCCCGCGCGGTGGACGGCTCCGCGGCGAGCGCGGCGGCGAGGGTGACCGCGTCCTCCAGGGCCTGGCAGGCGCCCTGGCCGAGGTGCGGGGTCATGGCGTGGGCGGCGTCGCCGAGCAGGGCGACGCGGCCCGCGGTGAAGGCGGGCAACGGCACCGTGAGTTCGTGGATGTCGTGGTGCAGTACGGCCTCGGGCCGGGTGGCGGCCAGCAGCGCCGGGACGGGCTCGTGCCAGTCGGCGAAGCGGCGGCGCAGCGCGGCGAGCGGGTCGGCGGGGCGCACACCGGGCGGCGCGTCGAGCACCGCGTGCCATTCCGCGCGGCCGTCGCGGAAGGCGATGTGCCCGAACTCGGCCCCCCTGCCCCAGGTGAGCGCGAAGTCGGTGCGCAGCTCCACCGGGTGCGCGGTGACGGCGCGCAGCACGGTCGAGCCGCTGTAGGCGGGCCCGGGGTGGTCCGGGAAGAGCCGGCGGCGCAGCCGGCTGCCCACGCCGTCGGCGGCGACGACCAGATCGGCGTCGAGCACGTCTCCCGTGCCGGTGGCGGTGGCGCTTTCGCCGCCGGTCCCGTCCAGGAGCACCCGCACCCGCCCGCCGTCGCTGTCGTCGACGGACCGCACCTCGGCGCCGGTGCGCAGGCACCCCTCGGGCAGGGCGGCGCGCAGGGCGCGGTGCAGGTCGGCGCGCGGGATGCCGACGATGGGCGTGCCCAGCCGGCGTTCGAGGACGGTGCCGTCCATCCGGGCCAGCCAGCGGCCGCCGGGGGCGCGGGTGCCGCCGGTGTACTGGGGCCGGGCGGCGGCGCGTACGGCCTCGCCCGCGCCGAGGGCGTCCAGGGCGCGCATGCCGTTGGCGTGCAGGGAGATGCCCGCGCCCACATCGGCGAGGACCGGGGCGCGTTCGGCGACCACCACCTCCCAGCCGACCGCGCGCAGGCCGATCGCCGCGGCCAGCCCGCCGATGCCGCCGCCCACCACCACCGCGGTGCCGCCCATGACGGTTCCCCTCTCCCGTGGCGCACGCCCGTCGCCGGGCTTCTACATCTGTAGAAGAAGCGTACTCCCGCCCTCTACAGGTGTAGAAATAGGGGGTGCCCGAGCCCACCGACCAGCCAGCCGACCACCCCGCGGCCCACCCCACCGGCCGCCCTCTCCCCCGTACCGACCGGCGCACCGCCCTCGCCGACGCGGCCGTCGGCGTGCTGGCCGCCCACGGCATGCGCGGCCTCACCCACCGCGCCGTGGACCGCGCGGCCGGACTGCCGTCCGGCACCACCTCCGCGTACTACCGCACGCGCCGCGCCCTGCTCACCGCCCTGGTCCGGCGCCTGGTCGCCCTCGACCAGGCGGAGCTGGAGGAGGCGGCGCGGCGGGCGCCGGTGCCGCGCGACGCGGCGGACCTGGTAGCGGGCCTCGCCGCTCTCACCGCGCAGCGCCTGACGGGCGAGGGGCGGCAGCGCTCGCTGGCCCGCTACGCGTGCGCGATCGAGAGCGTGCACCACCCCGAACTCCGCGAGATCCTCACCCCGCGCGAGAACACGGCACGGGAGGCCGTACGCGCCGTCCTGACCGCGCACGGCGTCCCGGAGGCGGCCGCGGAGGCCCGTACGGTCACCCTGCTGACCTGCGTGGACGGCCTGGTCTTCGACCGGCTGGTGCACGGCGGGCAGGTGTCGCCCGCGGAGCTGCGGGGCCTGGTGGCCGGTGCGCTGCGGACGGAAACGGCGGACGGCGCGGGCCGTTGATGCGAGGCTGGGGAAGATCGCGCACCCAGGGCCCGTCCCTCGACCCCGACGCAGGAGAATCCCCGGCATGGCCGTCATCCACCGCACCACCCTTGAGCCCACCAAGCTCGAACTGCTCACCGCCTGGCTGCCCTCGCGCCCGTGGTACGGCGGCGCCCCGCGGCCGGAGCTGAGCAACGCGGGCGGTTTCCGCCTGGACGACCCGAGCGGCGAGGTCGGCATCGAGTTCCTCGTCGTCAACGACACCTCCGGCCCGAGCCCGGCCGCCTATCTGGTGCCCCTCACCTACCGCGGCGCCCCGCTCGACGGCGCCGGACACGCGCTGGTCGGCACCATGGAGCACGGGGTGCTGGGCAGGCGCTGGGCCTACGACGGCTGCCACGACCCGGTGCTGGCCGCCCGGCTGGCCGCGCTGATCGAGGGCACGGCCCAGGCGCAGGCACAGCGCGTCAGCGACACCCCGGACCACGAGATCGTCCGCTCGTACACGGGCACGGCCCCGGCCGCCGCCGTCTTCCCGACGGTCACCGACACCCCGGAGGCCACCGAACTGACCGCGCCCGAGGGCACCGTGCTCCGGCTGGTCCGCGCCCTGAGCCCGGCCCCGGACGGCGCCCCGGTCCGCCCGCCGACGGCCGCCGGCCATGTCGCCGGCCCCTGGCGGCAGCCGGACGGCACCCGCGTCCGGGGGCTGTTCGCGGTCCTGCACACCGGCGCCGACGACTGACCGCGCCCGAAGCACCACGTGCGAGCGCCCGTCGGCGGAACCGGCGGGCGCTCGTGCGTGCGGGAGGGGCGGAGCCCGCCCTGTCACCGGATGAGGCCGCGCAGCACGGGCACGCTCGCGCCGGAACTGGTCAGTCCGGCGATGACCGCGGCGGCCACCGGGGCGCCGGTGCGGGCGGTGAGGAAGCCCATGACGAGTCCGATGACGACCGCCGCGAGCAGGACGACGGTGGTGTGCAGGGAGAGGAACGGCGGGGCCGGGGGCTCCTGAGGGGAGGAACCGGCGGGCTGGGGTGTCCGAGTCGTGGTCATGCTCCGACTGTGCCGCCCACCGGGCCTTCGGCGCGGCGGACCGAACAAGCCCGGAGAAGCCCGGTCGGCGGGCCCGCGCCGCCGTACGGCGGCGGAGCGCGGCGTACGCGCAGCACCGTCCCGCGCCGTTCGGAAATGTTCCGCCGGATTCGGTGCCGTACGGCCCGGCTCCTCTAACCTGGCTCGTCACGACGCGATGTCGGGGGACGGCGGTCATGGAACACACACATGAGGCGCACGCGGACAGGGGCCACGAGCCGCACGCGGCCAGGCGTCACGAGCCGCACGCGGCCGGGGACACGGGCACCCGCGCGGCCCCGGGCACGGACACCGTCGAGGAACTGCTGCGCGAGCAGTCCCGGCTGCTGCGGGAGCTGAAGGTGCGGGCGGGCGATCCGTCCCTGCGGACCATCGAGAAGCGGGCCGCGAAGCTCTTCGCCGACGAGCGCGCCTCCCTGCCGCCCGCCACGCAGAGCACCCTGTTCAACGGCGGCTACACCGGGCTGAACAAGCTGGTCTGGCTCGTCCGGGCGCTGATGTCCTGGGACCGGTACGGCAAGGAGTGCGCGCCGCCGGCCTACGGGGCGGCCGAACTGGATCCGTGGCACGAGCGGTGGGTGGCCCTCACCCAGGCGCGGGCGGCCCGCAGAAGCCACCGCGCCGCGAGCGCCCGTACGGCCGCCACCGCGGGCCCCGCGGGCCCCGCGGGCCCCGTGGACCCGCCGCCGCCCCACACGCACCCCGCCGACCCCGGGCCACCCGACGCCCCCGGGCCTCCCGTCTCGCCCCGGCCGCCCGCCGGCGCCCAGCCCCGGGGCAACCACGAACCGCCGCCCACGGCCGCCCCCGCCGGGACCGCACCCCCGCCCGGCCCTCCGGCCCCGGAGACCGGCCGCTCTCCCGCCCCGAGTGCCGGATGCCTCGCCACGCGGGCCGTCGCGCACGCCGTCGGGCGGGGCCATCCCATGGCCCTGCCCCCGCTGGGGGCGAGCGATCTGGTCGTCGCGGTGGCGTTCTCCCCCGGCGGAGCCCTGCTGGCCACCAGCAGCCGGGACGGCTGGGTGAGCCTGTGGGATCCGGTCACGCACGTGTTGGCGGCCAGGCTGCCGACCGGCCGTCAGGACGCCACGACCGCGCTGGCGTTCTCGCCCGACGGCCGCCTCCTGGCCGCCGGGGGCCCCGGCACGCTGGTCCGGCTGTGGGACCCGGCCACGCGCGCGGTGACCGGGCCGCCGCTCACCGGGCGCCACGGGACGGTCCGCGCGGTGGCCTTCTCACCGGACGGCGCCCTGCTGGCCGGGGCCTGCGAGGACGGCGCGGTGCGGCTGTGGGACCCGGTCGCCCGCGAGCCGGTGGGCGAGCCCCTGACCGGGCACCGGGACGATGTGCACGCGCTGGCGTTCTCCCCCGACGGCACCCTTCTCGCCACCGGGGCCGGTGACCGGACCGTCCGGTTGTGGATGACTCCGGTGGCGGCCCGCCGTATGACCGGGGACGGACCGGCCCCGAGCGGCCCGGCCCGCACCGCCGGTCCCTCCTGAGGCGGTGATCGGCCCAGGTCGGGCCCGTCCGGGCCCGGCCCTCTCCCGCCGTGCCGTCCGCCCGGCGTCCGATCCGTATACCGAACATGAACTTCCGGACAACGAACGTTTTCCAGCCAACTTGATGACGCGCTCCTGACAAGCCACGGCCGCTCCTGCCAATCTTCCCCTCGGCCGTTCACCGTCACCCCACAGCACCCCCCACTTCTTCACGACGGCGACGCGGCCGGCACCTCGCACGTCGCACCTGGTTCCGCGTTCCACGCAGTTCTGCCCGGACGGCTCACCGCGCGTCCGGACCTCCCCCCTGGCCGCGCGACCCGTGGCCACGCAGAAGGAGTCAGTGTTGAGTAGCAGCAGCTCTCGCAGACGCACCTCCCACATCACCCACCGCCGGGCCGCGGGCATCGCCCTGGCCGGTGTCGCCGCGCTCGTCGCCACCGCCGTCCAGTCCGGCGCCGCGAGTGCCGCGCCGGCGCCGCACGCGGTCAAGCTCGCCCCGGCGCACGTCGCCGTGAAGCTCACCGCCTCGCAGCGCGCCGAGCTGATCCGGGACGCGGACGGCGCCAAGGCCCGCACCGCCAAGGACCTGGGCCTGGGCGCCCAGGAGCAGCTGGCCGTCAAGGACGTCGTCAAGGACGCCGACGGCACGGTCCACACCCGCTACGAGCGCACCTACGCGGGCCTGCCGGTTCTCGGCGGCGACCTGATCGTCGACAGCGCGGCCTCGGGGAAGACCGAGCGGGTGCTCAAGGCGACGAACGCGGCGGTGAAGGTCGCGAGCCTCACCCCGAAGGTGGCGAAGGCGACCGTCGAGCAGCACGCGGTGCAGCAGGCCAAGGCGCTGGGCAGCAGCAAGGCGTCGGTGGACCAGTCCTCCCGCAAGGTGATCTGGGCGGCCACCGGCAAGCCGGTGCTGGCCTACGAGACGGTGATCGGCGGCTTCCAGGACGACGGCACCCCGAACCAGCTGCACGTCATCACCGACGCGAGCACGGGCAAGGAGCTGTTCCGGTACCAGGGCATCGAGACCGGTGTCGGCAACACCCAGTACAGCGGCCAGGTCTCGCTGACGACGACCCAGTCCGGCTCGACGTACACCCTGAACGACGGGGCGCGCGGCGGCCACAAGACGTACAACCTGAACCACGGTTCGTCCGGCACCGGCACGCTGTTCTCCCAGTCCAACGACACCTGGGGCAACGGCACGACGTCGAACGCGGCCACCGCCGCCGCCGACGCCCACTACGGCGCCGCGATGACGTGGGACTTCTACAAGGACACCTTCGGCCGCAACGGCATCAAGAACAACGGCCAGGCCGCGTACTCCCGCGTCCACTACGGCAACGCGTACGTGAACGCGTTCTGGGACGACAGCTGCTTCTGCATGACGTACGGCGACGGCTCGGGCAACAACGACCCGCTGACCGAACTGGACGTCGCCGGGCACGAGATGAGCCACGGCGTCACCTCCAACACGGCCGGCCTCAACTACAGCGGCGAGTCGGGCGGCCTGAACGAGGCGACCTCCGACATCTTCGGCACCGGCGTCGAGTGGTACGCCAACAACGCCACCGACAAGGGCGACTACCTCCTCGGCGAGAAGATCGACATCAACGGCGACGGCACCCCGCTGCGCTACATGGACAAGCCCAGCAAGGACGGCGCCTCCGCCGACTCCTGGTACTCGGGCGTGGGCAACAAGGACGTGCACTACTCGTCCGGCATCGCCAACCACTTCTTCTACCTGCTGAGCGAGGGCAGCGGCGCCAAGACGATCAACGGCGTCAACTACGACTCGCCCACCGCGGACGGGCTGCCGGTCACCGGCATCGGCCGGGACAAGGCCCTCCAGATCTGGTATCGGGCGCTGACCACCAAGTTCACCTCGACCACCAACTACGCCTCGGCCCGCACCGGTACGCTCGCGGCGGCCGGTGAGCTGTACGGCACCTCCAGCACCGAGTACAAGGCCGTGCAGGACGCCTGGGCGGGCGTCGCGGTCGGTGCGCGCCCCGGCGGCGGCGACCCGCCCGGAGGCGGCTCCTCGTTCGAGAGCACCGCGGACGTGAACATCCCGGACTACGGTTCGGCGGTCACCTCGTCCATCACGGTCTCCGGGCGCACCGGCAACGCGCCGTCCAACCTCCAGGTCTCGGTGGACATCGTGCACTCCTGGAGCGGTGACCTCCAGATCGACCTGGTCGCCCCGAACGGCGCCACGGCCCGGCTGAAGAGCAGCGGCTACGACCCGACCCCGGACGTGCACCAGACCTACACGGTCAACGCGTCCTCGGTGGCGGCCAACGGCACCTGGAAGCTGCGCGTCCAGGACAAGGGCCCCGGCGACACCGGGTACATCGACGGCTGGAAGCTGACCTTCCCGTAAAGCCGGGCGAGGCGCCGCCCGGTGGGGGACCTCGGTCCCCCGCCGGGCCCCGACTCCCCGAGGGCAGGGCGCCGCCGGCGGCGAGGAAGCACCCGGGGCGGCGCCCGTTCACATGGTCGAAACACGAATCGGACAGTCATTTTTCGGCCAACATCACCTCGGGGTCCTGACATGTACGCGCCCTTGATGTCACTCTCTCTGCACCCGCCGCACGAGCACAGCAACCGACCTTCCGTCCGGCCGGCACCCCCACGCCGACCGGGCTCCCCCACATAAGGAGCTTGTGTGACCCCCCGCCTCATGCGTCACAAGCGCACCACGCTGGCCGTCGCCACCGCCGTCGCCGCCGGAGCCCTGCTCAGCACCGCCGTGACCACCAGCGCCTCGGCGCAGTCCCCGGTCACCCCGGCCGCGGCCCCCACCGCGCTCACCGCCTCCGCCCGTACCGCCCTGCTCCAGCAGGCGCAGGCCGACGCGTCCGGCACCGCCCGGCAGATAGGTCTCGGCGCCCAGGAGAAGCTGGTCGTCAAGGATGTCGTCAAGGACGCCGACGGCACGGTCCACACCCGCTACGAGCGCACCTACGCGGGCCTGCCGGTCCTCGGCGGCGACCTGATCGTGCACACCGCGAAGTCTGGTGCCACCGAAGGCGTCACCAAGGCCAACAACGCGGCCATCAAGGTCGCCTCGCTCACGCCGAAGGTCGCCGCGGCCAAGGCCGAGCAGCAGGCCGTGGGCCTCGCCAAGGACGCCGGTTCGGCGCAGACCACCGCAGACCAGGCCCCGCGCAAGGTGATCTGGGCGGGCAACGGCACGCCCGTCCTCGCCTACGAGACGGTCGTCGGCGGCCTCCAGGACGACGGCACCCCGAACCAGCTGCACGTCATCACCGACGCCGCCACCGGCAAGAAGCTCTACGAGTACCAGGGCATCGAGACCGGCACCGGCAAGACGCTGTACTCGGGCCAGGTGACCCTGACCACCACCAAGTCCGGCTCCACGTACCAGCTGACCGACGGCTCGCGCGGCGGTCACAAGACGTACAACCTGGCCCGCAAGACGTCCGGCACCGGCACGCTCTTCACCGACGCCGACGACGTGTGGGGCACCGGCGCCGCCTCCAGCTCCACCTCCGACCAGACGGCCGCGGCCGACGCCGCCTACGGCGCCCAGGAGACCTGGGACTTCTACAAGAGCACCTTCGGCCGCAACGGCATCAAGAACAACGGCCAGGGCGCCTACTCCCGCGTCCACTACGGCAGCAACTACGTCAACGCCTTCTGGGACGACAGCTGCTTCTGCATGACGTACGGCGACGGCTCGGGCAACACCCACCCGCTGACCGCGCTGGACGTCGCGGGACACGAGATGAGCCACGGTGTCACCTCCAACACCGCGGGACTCAACTACACCGGTGAGTCCGGCGGTCTGAACGAGGCGACCTCCGACATCTTCGGCACCGGCGTCGAGTGGTTCGCCAACAACTCCGCCGACAAGGGCGACTACCTGATCGGCGAGAAGATCAACATCAACGGGGACGGCTCCCCGCTGCGCTACATGGACAAGCCCAGCAAGGACGGCGCCTCGGCGGACTACTGGTCCTCCACCGTCGGCAACAAGGACGTGCACTACTCCTCCGGCGTCGCCAACCACTTCTTCTACCTGCTGAGCGAGGGCAGCGGCGCGAAGACGGTCAACGGCGTCAGCTACAACTCGCCGACGTCCAACGGCGCCAAGGTCACCGGCATCGGCCGGGACAAGGCCCTCCAGATCTGGTACAAGGCGCTCACCACGTACATGACGTCGACCACCAACTACAAGGCCGCCCGCACGGCGACCCTGAACGCGGCGTCGGCCCTGTACGGCGCCTCCAGCACCGAGTACAAGGCGGTCGGAGCCGCCTGGTCCGGGGTCAACGTCAACTGACCCACCGGCCGCACGACACCACGGGCGGAACCCGGGACGCGCGTCTCCCGGGTTCCGCCCTACCCTTGGATCCCATGGCTCCCCAGGACTTCACCTACGAGGAGGTCGGTGCGACCCGCGAACAGGGCCACTGCCCGCCCGGCTTCCGCCCGCTGCACGTGCGCACCCGCATCGGCGAGGGCGAGGAGGTGTTCCGGCGGGCCGCCGAGGCCGTGTTCACCTGGGAGCTGCACCGCGCCGCCGGAGTGGGCATCGACACCACCGCCGAGCGCGCCGCCCCCGGCGCCGAGGTCACCGTCACCCTCGCCGGGCTGATCAAGGCCCCCTGCCGGGTGGTCTGGACCACCGAGGAACCGCGCCGGGCCGGATGGGCGTACGGCACCCTGCCCGGCCACCCCGAGAGCGGCGAGGAGTCCTTCGTCGTCGACCGCACCGGCGACGGCACGGTCTGGCTGACCGTGACCGCCTTCAGCCGCCCCGCCAGGTGGTACGCCCGCGCGGGCGGCCCGGCCACCCGCGGCTTCCAGCACGCCTACGCCCGCCGCTGCGGCACCGTGCTGCGCCGCCTGTGCGCCGGCCTGGAGGACGGCACCTGACCGCCTGACCACCGGCCCGCCCGCCGGCCCGTTCCGCCCGCGCCGTTTCAGCGCAGCAGCACCCCCGCCCCGTCGCCGCCCGCGTCCTGCGGCGGCACCGTGACCAGGCCGAGTTCGGCGGGCGAGGCGAGCAGGCGGTGGTCCGGGAGGATCCGGACGGTGTAGCCGTAGGGGCCGGTGCGGTCGAGCGAGAGCGGGCCCTCGAAGACCCAGCGGCCGTCCGCGTCGGGGGCGCCCGCCGGTTTCAGCGCGACCACGGACGGGTCCGTGATCCGGTCCTCCTCGTCGACCCGTCCGGACACCGCCTGCACCTGCACGTCCTCGGGGCCGAGGGGCCCGAGACCGACCCGCACCCGCAGCCCCAGGGTCGCGCCCAGCTCCGCGGTGGCCGTGGACGCGGACCGCCCGGTGCGCTCGGCCGGCGGGCAGGACGTCTCCACATGGTCGACGCTCACCTCGTGCCAGCCCGCCCGCACCCGCGCCTTCCAGGCCGCCAGCTCACGCGCCGCCGAGGCGTCCAGGGCGCGGTGCGCGTGCGCGGCCGGGGTGTACAGCCGCTCGACGTACTCCCGGACCATGCGTCCGGCCAGCACCTTCGGTCCCAGCAGGGTCAGCGTCCTGCGGACCATCTCGATCCAGCGGTCGGGCAGCCCGGCCCGGCCGCGCTCGTAGAAGCGGGGCGCGATGCGCCGCTCCAGCAGCTCGTACAGCGCGGCGGCCTCGACCTCGTCGCGGTGATCGGCCTCCGCCCCCGCCGTCGCGGGCAGCGGCGAGCCGCCGTCCGCGGTCGGAACGGCCCAGCCGAAGTCGCTCTGATACCACTCGTCCCACCAGCCGTCCAGCACCGACAGGTTGAGGCAGCCGTTGAGCGCGGCTTTCATCCCGGAGGTGCCGCACGCCTCCAGCGGGCGCAGCGGATTGTTCAGCCAGACGTCGCAGCCGTGGTACAGCTTCTGCGCCATCGCCATGCCGTAGTCCGGCAGGAACACGATCCGGTGCCGCACCCGCGGGTCGTCGGCGAAGCGCACCAGCTCCTGGATGAGCCGCTTGCCACCGTCGTCCGCCGGGTGCGCCTTGCCCGCGACCACGATCTGCACCGGCCGCTCGGGGTGCAGCAGCAGGTCCATCAGCCGGTCCCGGTCGCGCAGCATCAGCGTGAGCCGCTTGTACGAGGGGACCCGGCGCGCGAAGCCGATGGTCAGCACCTCGGGATCCAGCACGCCGTCGACCCAGCCCAGCTCGGCCGGGCCCGCGCCGCGCTGCCGCCAGGCCGCCGCCACCCGGTGGCGCACCTCGCTCACCAGTTGCTCGCGCAGCTCGCGGCGCAGCTCCCAGATGTCCTCGTCGGGGATGTCGGCCACCGAGTCCCAGCGGTCGGAGCCGCCCACGGACAGCGCGTCCTCGGCCCGCTGGGCGCCGATCTGCCGGGCGCCGAGCCGGAACACCTCGGGCGCCACCCAGGTCGGGGCGTGCACCCCGTTGGTGACCGAGGTGATCGGCACCTCCTCGGGCCCGAAGCCCGGCCAGAGACCGGCGAACATCTCCCGGCTGACCTGCCCGTGCAGCAGGGACACCCCGTTGGCGCGCTGGGCGAGCCTGAGCCCCATCACCGCCATGTTGAACAGGTTCGGCTCGCCGCCCGGGTAGGTCTCCATGCCCAGCCCGAGGACGCGTTCGACGTCGATGCGGGGCAGCTCGGCGTCGGGCCCGAAGTGCCGGGCGACCAGCTCCCGGTCGAAGCGGTCGATGCCGGCCGGGACGGGCGTGTGGGTGGTGAAGACCGTGCCCGCGCGCACCGCCTCCAGGGCCGCGTCGAAGTCCAGGCCCTGGTCGCCCAGCTCCGCGATCCGCTCCAGGCCGAGGAAGCCCGCGTGTCCCTCGTTGGTGTGGAACACCTCCGGCCCGGGATGCCCGGTGAGCCGGCAGTACGTCCGCACCGCACGCACCCCTCCTATACCCAGCAGCATCTCCTGGAGCAGACGGTGCTCGCTGCCCCCTCCGTACAGCCGGTCGGTCACCTGGCGCTCGCCGAGGTCGTTCTCCTCGACGTCGGAGTCGAGGAGGAGCAGCGGGATCCGGCCAACCTGGGCCAGCCAGATCCGGGCGTGCAGGGCCCTGCCGCGGGGCAGGGCGAGCGAGACCCTGGCAGGGCCGCCGTCGGCCTCGCGCAGCTGCGTGACGGGCAGCTCGTTGGGGTCCAGGACCGGGTAGTGCTCCTGCTGCCAGCCGTCCCGGGACAGGGACTGCCGGAAGTATCCGTGCCGGTACAGCAGCCCGACCCCGATCAGGGGTACGCCCAGGTCACTGGCGGCCTTGAGGTGGTCGCCCGCGAGGATGCCGAGGCCGCCGGAGTACTGCGGCAGGGCCGCGGTGATGCCGAACTCGGGGGAGAAGTAGGCGATGCCGGCGGGCAGTCCCGCGGGCTGCGCCTGGTACCAGCGCTCGCCGGTCAGGTAGTCGCGCAGGTCGTCGGCGGCGGCGGTCAGGCGGCGCAGGAAGCGCCGGTCGGCGGCCAGCTCCGCCAGCCGGGCCGGGGGCACACAGCCCAGCAGGCGGACCGGGTCGCCGCCGCAGGAGGCCCAGTGCTCCGGGTCGGCGGACTGGAAGAGGTCGCGCGTCTCCGCATGCCATGACCAGCGCAGATTGCGGGCCAGCTCGCTGAGCGGTCGTAGGGGTTCGGGGAGAACGGGACGGACGGTGAACCGACGGATCGCCTTCACATTCCACCTCGGCGCGTTCGCTGATGGACGCACGGCACGGTGCGCTTCGCCGCCAGGACGCACGGCACTGTGCGCCCCGTCACACAGCACCGTACCGGTGACCGTACGGATGCCGCCGCGCTCGGCGCCGCCGGGTGGCTCAAGACAAGGCCAACTTTGTGTGTGGACATACGCGCGGGTAGTTAACAAAGTCCCGGATTGCTCACCCGAAGGGGGTGGGAAGGCTCCTGCGGTACGCCCAAACTCTTCCGGTACACCCGGAAGACGGACCCCGCAGGACCCACCTCCCCCACGCACATCCGCCCACACCCTCGTTGATGCGGACAGGAGCGGTCATGCCCAGCAGGCAGCACCCGGCACCATCCCCGGCAGGCGGCAGGAAAGGCACCCGGCGCCCCCGCGCGGCGGGCCCGCCCGCCCCCGAGGAACAGACGGCTCAGGCGGCCCGGACGGCCCAGGCGGCTCAAGCGGCCTCGGAGGATCCGGCCGTCCCGGCCGTCCCGGAGGAGGCCGCGCCCCCGCCACCGGCCGCGTCGAAGGACGCACCGGAGATCACACCGGAGACCGCGCCCGAAGTCGCGCCCACCGCCGTCGGACGGATTCCCGTCCTCGACGTGCGGCCGGTCGTCCAGCACGGCCGCAGGCCCGCCAAGGCGGTGACCGGGGAGTCCTTCCAGGTCACCGCCACCGTGTTCGGCGAGGGGCACGACGCGGTCGCGGCGAACGTAGTGCTGTGCGATCCGGCGGGCCGGCCGGGGCCGTGGACGCCGATGCGCGAGCTGGCCCCGGGCACCGACCGCTGGGGCGCCGAGGTCACCCCGACCGCGACCGGCCGCTGGACCTACCACGTCGAGGCATGGGCCGACCCCGTCACCACCTGGCGGCGGCACGCCCGCATCAAGGTCCCGGCCGGGATCGACACCGAGCTGGTGCTGGAGGAGGGCGCGCTGCTGTACGGGCGGGCCGCCGCCGGGGTGCCGAAGGGGCCGGAGCGGGACACCGTGCTGGCCGCCGAGGAGGCGCTGCGGGACACCCGGCGCCCGGCCGCGTCCCGGCTGTCGGCGGCGTTGACGCCACAGGTGGACGCGGTCCTGGCCCGCCATCCCCTGCGCGACCTGGTCACCGCCTCCCAGCCGCTCCCGCTCCAGGTCGAACGCGAACGCGCCCTCTACAGCGCCTGGTACGAGTTCTTCCCCCGCTCCGAAGGCACCCCCGACCAGCCCCACGGCACCCTGCGCACCGCCGAACGCCGCCTGCCCGCCATCGCCGCCATGGGCTTCGACGTCGTCTACCTCCCCCCCATCCACCCCATCGGCACCACCCACCGCAAAGGCCCCGACAACACCCTCACCGCCGGCCCCCACGACGTCGGCGTCCCCTGGGCCATCGGCTCACCCGAAGGCGGCCACGACACCGTCCACCCCCGCCTGGGCACCCTCGACGACTTCGATCACTTCACCGCCCGCGCCCGCGAACTCGGCCTCGAAGTCGCCCTCGACCTCGCCCTCCAGTGCTCCCCCGACCACCCCTGGGTCCACAAACACCCCCAGTGGTTCCACCACCGCCCCGACGGCACCATCGCCCACGCCGAGAACCCCCCCAAGAAATACCAGGACATCTACCCCCTGGCCTTCGACACCGACATGGACGGCCTCGTCACCGAGACCGTCCGCATCGTCCGCCACTGGATGCACCACGGCGTCCGCATCTTCCGCGTCGACAACCCCCACACCAAACCCGTCGTCTTCTGGGAACGCGTCCTCGGCGACATCAACACCACCGACCCCGACGTCATCTTCCTCGCCGAGGCCTTCACCCGCCCCGCGATGATGCACACCCTCGCCCAGATCGGCTTCCAGCAGTCCTACACCTACTTCACCTGGCGCACCACGAAACAGGAACTCACCGACTACCTCACCGAACTGTCGGGCGAGGCCGCCGCCTACATGCGCCCCAACCTCTTCCCCAACACCCCCGACATCCTCCACGCCTACCTCCAGCACGGCGGCCGCCCCGCCTTCGAGGTCCGCGCCGTCCTCGCCGCCACCCTCTCCCCCTCCTGGGGCATCTACAGCGGCTACGAACTCTGCGAGAACACCCCCCTCACACAGGGCGGCGAGGAATACCTCCACTCCGAGAAATACCAGCTCAGACCACGCGACTGGGACACCGCCGAACGCGAGGGCCGCACCATCACCCCCCTCATCACCCGCCTCAACGACATCCGGCGCCGCAGTCCGGCCCTGCACCAGCTGCGCGACCTGCACTTCCACCACGTGGACAAGGACGAGGTGATCGCCTACTCCAAGCGGAGCGGATCGAACACGGTTCTGGTGGTCGCCAACCTCGATCCGCACCACACCCAGGAGGCCACGGTCTCGTTGGACATGCCGCAACTCGGCCTGGAATGGCACGAGTCGGTGCCGGTGCGCGACGAGCTGACCGGCGAGACCTATCACTGGGGCAGGGCCAACTATGTGCGACTGGAGCCGGGGCATCGGCCCGCGCACGTGCTCACCGTCCTGCGACCGTCCACCCCGCAGATCGGAGGGTCACCCACAACATGATCGTCAACGAGCCCGTTCCGGACACCTTCGAGGACACTCCCGCCCAGGACCGCGACCCGGAGTGGTTCAAGCGCGCCGTCTTCTACGAGGTCCTGGTCCGCTCCTTCCAGGACAGCAACGGCGACGGCATCGGCGACCTGAAGGGCCTGACCGCCAAACTGGACTACCTCCAGTGGCTCGGCGTGGACTGCCTCTGGCTCCCGCCGTTCTTCAAGTCACCGCTGAGAGACGGCGGTTACGACGTCTCCGACTACACCGCCGTGCTGCCCGACTTCGGCGACCTCGCCGACTTCGTCGAGTTCGTCGACGCCGCCCACCAGCGCGGCATGCGCGTCATCATCGACTTCGTCATGAACCACACCAGCGACCAGCACCCCTGGTTCCAGGAGTCCAGAAGGGATCCCGACGGACCGTACGGCGACTACTACGTCTGGGCCGACGACGACAAGCAGTACCAGGGTGCCCGCCATCATCTTCGTGGACACCGAGGCGTCCAACTGGACGTACGACCCGGTACGCAAGCAGTACTACTGGCACCGCTTCTTCTCGCACCAGCCCGATCTGAACTACGAGAACCCGGCCGTGCAGGAGGAGATGATCTCGGCGCTGAAGTTCTGGCTGGATCTCGGCATCGACGGATTCCGCCTCGACGCGGTGCCCTACCTGTACCAGCGGGAGGGCACCAACTGCGAGAACCTCCCGGCCACGCACGCCTTCCTCAAGCGGGTGCGCAAGGAGATCGACAGCCAGTACCCGGACACGGTGCTGCTGGCCCGAGGCGAACCAGTGGCCGGAGGACGTGGTCGACTACTTCGGCGACTACAGCGCCGGCGGCGACGAGTGCCACATGGCGTTCCACTTCCCGGTGATGCCGAGGATCTTCATGGCGGTGCGGCGCGAGAGCCGCTACCCGGTCTCGGAGATCCTGGCGAAGACCCCGGCGATCCCCGCGCACTGCCAGTGGGGGATCTTCCTGCGCAACCACGACGAGCTGACCCTGGAGATGGTCACCGACGAGGAACGCGACTACATGTGGGCCGAGTACGCCAAGGACCCCCGCATGCGCGCCAACATCGGCATCCGCCGCCGCCTCGCCCCCCTCCTCGACAACGACCGCAACCAGATCGAACTCTTCACCGCCCTGCTCCTGTCCCTGCCCGGCAGCCCGATCCTCTACTACGGCGACGAGATCGGCATGGGCGACAACATCTGGCTCGGCGACCGCGACGCCGTACGCACCCCCATGCAGTGGACCCCCGACCGCAACGCCGGCTTCTCCTCCAGCGACCCCGGCCGCCTCTACCTCCCCACGATCATGGACCCCGTCTACGGCTACCAGGTCACCAACGTCGAGGCATCCATGTCCTCCCCCTCCTCGCTGCTGCACTGGACCCGCCGCATGATCGAGATCCGCAAGCAGAACCCCGCCTTCGGACTCGGCACCTACACCGAACTCACCTCCTCCAACCCCGCCGTCCTCGCCTTCCTCCGCGAATATGACGACGACCTGGTCCTGTGCGTGCACAACTTCTCCCGCTTCGCCCAGCCGACGGAGGTCGACCTGAGCGCCTTCCTGGGGCGGCACCCGGTCGAGCTGTTCGGCGGGGTGCGCTTCCCGGCCGTCGGCGAGCTGCCGTATCTGCTGACCCTGGCGGGACACGGCTTCTACTGGTTCCGGCTGCGCGAGGAGGCTGTCTAGCACGCGCACGCGCGGGGCGGTTTCCGCCGCCCCGCACGCGGGCACGCGTGAGTCACACTCGACCAGCGATTGGACGCGACGCCATGTCGGAAGCCATGTCGCAAGCCGTCACACGCTCTGTCACCGCCGGCAGCGCCGGCCTCCTCGCGTCCCTGGACCCGCTGCTGCGCGAGTGGCTGCCCCGGCAGCGCTGGTTCGCGGGCAAGGGCCGCCCGGTCACCGGATTCTCCCTGGTCACGGCCACCGAGCTGCTCCCGCTCGACGGCAGGCTCGGCCTCTACCACCTGCTGGTCCGCGCCCACCAGCCGCCCTCCCCCGCCCCCGGCGGCGTCCCGCACCCCGGCGACTGCTACCAGCTCCTCATAGGCGTGCGCGAGGCGCTGCCCCCCAGACTGGCGCCCGCGCTCATCGGCCATGTCCACGACGGCCCGCTCGCCGGGCGCACCGTGTACGAGGCGCTGTACGACCCCCGGCCCGCCGAGGTGATCCTGGAGGCCCTGCGCACCCGGGCCCGCATCGGCGGGCTGCGCTGTGAGCGGCGCGCGGAGATACGCGCCGACCTGGTCCCGCGCGTGGTCACCGCCGAGCAGTCCAACTCGTCGGTGGTCTACGGGGACGCCTTCATCCTGAAGCTGTTCCGCCGGGTGCTGCCCGGGGTGAACCCCGATCTGGAACTGCCGCTCGCGCTGGCCCGCGAGGGCTGCCCGCGCGTCCCGGCGCCCACCGCGTGGATGACCACCGACGTCGGGGAGGACTCGTACGTCCTCGGGGTGCTCCAGCCCTTCGTGCGGGGCGCCACGGACGGCTGGGAGCTGGCACTGCGCGAGCTGGCCAAGGGCGAGGACTTCACCGCCGAGGCGCGGGCGCTGGGCCGCGCCACGGCCGAGGTGCACGGGGCGCTGGCCCGCGCGCTGCCCACGGTCAGCCTGGCCCGGCTCCAGCTCACCGCGCTGGTCGACGCCATGGCCGAACGCCTGGAGGCGGCGGCCCAGGCGGTCCCGGCGCTGCGGCCCCACGCCCCGGGGCTGCACACCGCCTACGAAGCGCTGGCCGACCTGGCGGCCGAGGGCCACACCTGGACCGCCCAGCGCATCCACGGCGACCTGCACCTGGGGCAGTGCCTGCGCTCCCCGGCCGGCCGGTGGTCGCTGATCGACTTCGAGGGCGAGCCGGCCAGACCGCTGGCCGAGCGGCGGATGGCCCAGCCCGTGGTCCGGGACGTCGCGGGGATGCTGCGCTCCTTCGACTACGCGGCGCACTCGGCGGGCGGCCCGCCGGCCCCGCGCTGGGCGGCGGCCTGCCGTGCCGCGTACTGCGCCGGGTACGCGGAGGGCGGCGGCCGCGACCCGCGCACGGACCCGGTGCTGCTGCGGGCCTGCGAGACCGACAAGGCGGTCTACGAGGTCGTCTACGAGGCCCGGCACCGCCCCGACTGGCTGCCGGTGCCGCTCGCGGCGGTGCGCCGCCTGGCCTCGGACCCCGGCTCCGCCGCCTGACCCGCCCGCCGCGCCCCGCCCGGCCCGGCCCCGCCGCTCTCTTCGAGGAGGCCCCGCACGTGACTGCCCGTCCCCCCGCCCGTGGTCCGGTCCCGCAGCAGCAGCCCGGGGCGCCCGCGCGGGCGGTGTCCGCCGCCCTCGGCACCGAGGACCGCGAGCGGCTGCTCGCCGGCACCCACCACGATCCGCACTCCGTGCTCGGCGCGCACCCCGTGCCCGGGGGCGTCGCGGTGCGGGCGCTGCGCCCGTACGCGCTCGGCGTCGCCGTCCTGGCCGGTGACCTCCAGCTGGAGCTGACCCACGACGGGCAGGGCTTCTTCTCGGGGCTGCTGCCGCTGCGGGAGGTGCCGGAGTACCGGTTGGAGGTGGCGTACGAGGGGTCCGTGGTGCGCGCCGAGGACCCGTACCGCTTCCTGCCCGCGCTCGGCGAGCTGGACCTGCATCTGATCGGCGAGGGGCGGCACGAGGAGCTGTGGCGGGCGCTCGGCGCCGAGCCGATGACCCACCAGGGCGTCGAGGGCACCCGGTTCACGGTGTGGGCGCCCGACGCGCGGGGCGTGCGGGTGGCCGGCGGCTTCGACTTCTGGGACGGCACCGCGTACCCGATGCGGTCGCTGGGCGGCACCGGGGTGTGGGAGCTGTTCGTGCCCGGTGTCGGGGAGGGCGAACTGTACAAGTTCGAGATCACCCGGCCGGACGGGACGCGGACGCTGCGCGCCGATCCGCTGGCGCGGCGCACCGAGGTCCCGCCGGCCACCTCCTCCGTCGTGCACGCCTCGCACTACGAGTGGGGCGACGCTCAGTGGCTGGCGCAGCGCGGCGAACGGCCCGCGCACGAGGCGCCGTTCTCGGTGTACGAGCTGCACCTGCCGTCCTGGCGACCCGGCCTGACGTACCGTCAACTGGCGGACCAACTGCCCACGTACGTCGCGGACCTGGGCTTCACGCACGTGGAGCTGATGCCGGTCGCCGAGCATCCCTTCGGCGGCTCCTGGGGCTACCAGGTCACCGGTTTCTACGCGCCCACCGCGCGGCTGGGCACGCCGGACGACTTCAGGTATCTGGTGGACGCGCTGCACCGGGCGGGCATCGGCGTCATCGTGGACTGGGTGCCCGCGCACTTCCCGCGCGACGCGTGGGCGCTGGCCGAGTTCGACGGGCGCCCGCTGTACGAGCACTCCGACCCGCTGCGGGCCGCCCATCCCGACTGGGGCACCCTGGAGTTCGACTTCGGCCGCCGCGAGGTGCGCAACTTCCTCGTCGCCAACGCGGTGTACTGGTGCGAGGAGTTCCACATCGACGGGCTGCGGGTGGACGCGGTCGCCTCGATGCTCTACCTCGACTACTCACGCGAGCCGGGGCAGTGGACGCCCAACGAGCACGGCGGCCGGGAGAACCTGGACGCGGTGGCGTTCCTCCAGGAGATGAACGCCACCGTGTACCGCAGGGTGCCCGGTGTGGTGACCGTCGCCGAGGAGTCCACCGCCTGGGACGGCGTCACCCGGGCCACGCACCACCGCGGTCCGTCCGGCTTCGGCGGCCTGGGCTTCGGGCTGAAGTGGAACATGGGCTGGATGCACGACTCGCTCCAGTACATGAGCCACGACCCCGTGCACCGCGCCCACCACCACGGGGAGATGACCTTCTCCATGGTGTACGCCTACAGCGAGAACTACGTGCTGCCCCTCTCCCACGACGAGGTGGTGCACGGCAAGAAGTCGCTGGTGTCCAAGATGCCGGGCGACTGGTGGCGGCAGCGGGCCGACCTGCGCGCCTACCTCGCCTTCATGTGGTCCCATCCCGGCAAGCAACTCCTCTTCATGGGCCAGGAGTTCGCCCAGGGCACCGAGTGGTCCGAGGAGCGCGGCCCGGACTGGTGGCTGCTCGACCCGTCCTACGGCGCCGCCGCCGACCACCGGGGCGTGCTGGACCTGGTCCGCGACCTCAACTCCCGCTACCGCGCGACCCCGGCCCTGTGGGAGCGGGGACGCCCACCCCGACGGCTTCGAGTGGATCACCGGCGACGCGGCCGACGACAACGTGCTCGCCTTCCTGCGCCGCCGCCGACGGCACCCCGCTGCTCGCCGTGTCGAACTTCTCCCCGGTCGTCCGCCACGACTACCGCCTCGGCGTCCCCGCCGAGGTGCCCGCCTGGCGCGAGACCCTCAACACCGACGCCACCCGCTACGGCGGCAGCGGCGTCACCCACCCGGACCCGCTCACCCCTTCCCCCACCCCCTGGCACGGCCGCCCGGCATCCGTCCGCCTCACCCTGCCACCTCTGGCGACGGTGTGGCTGAGCCCGGCGTGAGTGCTCATCCGGCGGCGTCCGCCAGCGCCCGCGGCAGCGCGCCGGTGTGCAGCACCCCCAGCCGCTGGGTCGCGCGGGTCAGGGCCACGTACAGGTCGCTGGTGCCGTAGCGGCCGGGCTCGACGACCAGGACGGAGTCGAACTCCAGGCCCTTGGCCTGGCGCGGGTCGAGGAGGACGACCGTGCGGGTCAGGTCGGGCTCCGCGCCCGCGGTGACGCCGTCCAGCCGGGCGGCCAGGCGGCGGTGCAGGTCGCGCGGGGCGATCACGGCGAGCCGGCCCTCGTCCGGGGTGAGTTCGGCGACGGCCTTCGCCACCGCGCCGGGCAGGTCGCCGGTGGCGCGCACCCAGGGGCGTACGCCGGTGGAGCGCACCGAGCTGGGCGGGGTGAACTCCGGGTTCTCGGCGCGTACCACGGCCGCCGCCAGGTCCATGATCTCGGCGGGCGTACGGTAGTTGACGCCCAGCCGGGTGTGCTCCCAGCGGTCCTCGACATACGGCCGCAGGATGTCCGCCCAGGAGCCGACACCGGCCGCCTCCGCGGTCTGCGCGGGGTCGCCGACGAGGGTCATCGAGCGGGTCGGGCTGCGCCGCATCAGCAGCCGCCAGGCCATCGGGGACAGCTCCTGCGCCTCGTCGACGATGATGTGCCCGAACGCCCAGGTGCGGTCGGCCGCCGCGCGCTCGGCGGCGCTGCGGTGGTCGTCCTCCTCCTGCCGCTCGGCGAACCGCTCGGCGTCGATGATGTCGTGCGCGGACAGGACCTCGGAGTCCTCCTCGTCCTTGTCGTCGAACTCGTAGGTCCGCGAGGCGTAGGAGACGTCCAGCACGCCCTGCGCGTACGCCACCTGGTTCTCTCGCTCGCGTTCGGCGCGGGCGCGGGCCACCCGGTCGTCCTCGCCGAGCAGTTCGGCGGCCTCGTCGAGCAGCGGTACGTCCGCGACGGTCCAGGCGCGGGTGACCGGGCGGCGGATCGCGGCGGCGTCCTCGTCGCGGACGTAGCCCTCCGGCGCGGCGAGGAAGTCCGCGACCAGGCGGCGCGGGGTGAGTCGGGGCCACAGCCGGTCGATGGCCGACCAGACCTCCGGGTTCTCGGCGAGTTCGTCGCGGATCTGGGTGATGTCGCTGGCGTCGAGCAGATTCGAGCCGTCGTAGGGGTCGGTGCCGATGCGCTCGGCGACCATGTCGGTGAGCGTGTTGAGGATGTGGCCCTCGAAGTGCTCGCGCGCCGCGTTGTGCGGCAGCTTCGCGGCGCGGGTGCGCTCGCGGGCCACCCGCACCAGGCCGTCGTCGAGCATCAGGACCTCGCGGTCGTGCTCGATGGCGAGCACCGGGTCGGGCAGCGCCTGCCGGTCGCGTACGACGGCGGCGAGCACACCGGCCATGTCGGCGCGGCCCTTGACGGCCGCCGCCTCGGGCGTGTCGGTCGCCGTCGCCCGCACCCCGGGGAACAGCTCGCCCACGGTCGCCAGCAGCACACCGGTCTCGCCGAGCGAGGGCAGCACCTCGCCGATGTAGCCGAGGAACGCCGGGTTGGGGCCCACGATCAGCACGGCCCGCCGGGCGAGCAGTTCCCGGTGCTCGTAGAGCAGATAAGCGGCCCGGTGCAGCGCCACGGCGGTCTTGCCGGTGCCGGGGCCGCCCTCGACGACCAGCACACCGCGGTGCGGGGCGCGGATGATGCGGTCCTGGTCGGCCTGGATGGTGCGCACGATGTCGCCCATCCGGCCGGTGCGCGCGGAGTCGAGCGCGGCGAGCAGCACCGCGTCGCCGGTCGGGTCCTCGTACCCGGTGCGGGTGGCGTCGCCCAGGTCGAGGATCTCGTCGTGCAGGGCGGTGACCCGGCGGCCCTCGGTGGTCAGGTGCCGACGGCGGCGCAGGCCCATCGGGGTGTGGCCGGTGGCCAGGTAGAAGGGCCGCGCCACGTCCGCCCGCCAGTCGATCAGGACCGGGGTGCGTTCGGTGTCGTCCGCGCGCAGCCCGATCCGGCCGATGTGGTGGGTGGCACCGTCGGTCAGGTCGATCCGGCCGAAGCAGAGCGAGCCGTCCACGGCGTTCAGCGCGGCGAGCAGCCCGGAGCGCTCGGCGACCAGGATGTCCCGCTCCAGCCGGGCCTGGAGGGGCGTGTTGCCCTGGGCGAGGGCGTCCGCGACGCCGGCCTCGGTGTCACCGCGCAGCGCGTCGACGAGCCGGTACAGCCCGTCGATGAATTCCTGTTCCCGACGCAATTCCTCGTCAGAAAAGCCGGTGTTTGACAATTCAGCTCCCGCCCGCATATACTGTGGTCACTGCACTTCTCCGCGACCACATTCTTCATGAAGTCGCGAACCACCGAATATACGCAAAGAAATCCCCCGGGCGCAATTGCCCAGGGGATTTCCTGTTGCCCGCGCACTCCTGTCAGAGCACGTCGGCCAGCTCCTCCAGCAGCCGCCGCTTCGGCCGCGCGCCCACCATCGACCGCACCGGCTCCCCGCCCCGGAAGACCATGAGCGTCGGCGTGCCCAGCACCCCGTACCGGATCGTCGTCTCCGGACTGCGGTCCACGTCCAGCTGGACGATCTTCAGCCGGTCGCCCTCCTCGGCGGCGACGGCCCCCAGCACCGGTGCCAGCTGCCGGCACGGCCCGCACCACTCGGCCGTGAACTGCACCAGCACCGGCAGCTCCGCCCCCAGCACCCGCTCCCCGAAGTCCGCGTCGGTCACTTCCTCCACACCCGCCACCTGCTTGATCACCGCTCGTGCCCTCCCAGCTCGCACAACGGCTCCGGACCCCCCGGAACCAGCGCATCGGCGGCCAGCCCGTCCCGCGCCCGCTCGGCCCGCGCCAACTGCGCCCCGACCTGAGCCCGCACCGCCGTCAGCTCACCGATCAGCGCGTCCAGCTCGGCCAGCTTGCGCCGGTAGACCACCAGCGACGCCGGACACGCGTCCCCCTCCGGATGCCCGGCCCGCAGACACTCCACGAACGGCCGCGTCTCCTCCAGCTCGAACCCGAAGTCCCGCAACGTCCTGATCTGCCGCAACAGCTCCAGATCACGCTCGTCGTACGTCCGATACCCCTGCGCGTCCCGCCGCGCGGGCAGCAGCCCCCGCGACTCGTAGTACCGCAACGCCCGCGCCGTGGTCCCGGCCCGCTCGGCCAGCTCACCGATTCGCATGTCCCCGACGGTACGGCTTGACGTCTGCGTCAAGGCAAGAGAGGCCGCCCGGTGGACGGCTGGTCCCACGGCGGTGGACGCGGGGCACGCCCGTCACGTCGTCCAGGCGTCGGTCATCACGAAGGAGACGACCGTCCCGCCGAATCGGCTCGGGCCGGAGTGCCAGGAGTCGGCGATGGAGTCGACCAGGAGCAGACCGCGTCCGTGCGCGTCGTCGGTGTCGGGCCGGCGAAGGCGCACGCTCGCCGGGAACCCCGGACTGTGCACCTCCACCCGCAGCGAGGTCTTCTCCTTGAACCACTCCACCCGTACGAGCCACTCCTCGTCCGACCGCCCGTAGAGGATCGCGTTGGTCACCAACTCGGAGATCATCAGCGTGCAGTCCTCGACCGAGCAGAGCGGGTTGTACGGGGCGATGAACTTGCGGAACCAGTGCCGGGCCCGGGGGACGGAGCCCGGAGTCGGCTGCAACGCCATCGCCCCGAGCCGCGGAGACTCTTCGCCGGGGTACCGGTCGATCACGAATGTCACGGGCCCTCACTCCTTGCCACTGCCGTCGCCCTGCGAAGCGGCACCGTTCGACGAGGCGCGATCCCGGTCGCCGCCCCTGGGTGAAGGCCGCCGCCACACGCGAACGACTCGCCCACCCTCTCCAGTAAGTGGCCCTAGCCACTTACTAGCTGGTGGCATTAGCCACTTGAGGCCGCAAGCCGTTCACGCGAAGTGACCCACGATCAGGTGAGGGGATACCCCTGCTCGAACGCCCAGCGGTGCGGCGGATAGGTCGCCTCGGAGAACTCCAGGGCCCGGTCCTGCACGTCATAGACCACGTGATGGACCACCAGTACGGCTGACCCGGGGCCCAGTTCGAGGTCCGCCGCCTCCTCGCCGGTGGCGCTCCGGGCGCACATCCGGTCCTCGGCGTAGCTGCCCGTGCGCCCGGTCATCGCCTCCACGTACATCAGCGTGCCTTCCTGGATGCGTTCGGGCTCCAGAAGTCTCGGCGCGCGCCGGCCGATGTCGGACGCGAACCACGAGGTGGACAAGGTGATGGGACCGTCCTGGTCGTTGGTCACCCGCCGCCGCTGGACCACCCGGCCGCCCCTCGCCAGCCCCAGCGCCTCCGCGACATGGGCGGGCGCGTCCGCCCAGCCGGCCGAGGTGATCACTGCGTACTCGCCGGGCGTGTAGATCTTCCCGGTCTGCCGGGCGCGTCCGTACAGCTCCCTTGCCCGCCGGTTGACTTCGAGGCTGCGCACGTACGTGCCCGAGCCCTGGCGCTTCTCGACCAGCCCCTGATGGCTCAGCGCCTCCAGCGACCGGGCCGCCGTGGGCCGGGACACCTTCCAGTCGGCAGCCAACTGGCGTTCCGAAGGAACCTCGTCCCCCGCACGCAGGTCACCCCGAAGAATCTGATCGCGGATGTAGTGCGCGATCTGGAGATACTTCGGCTGAGCCTCCTCGATCTGCGGCATCTGCCCTCCTCGTAAAGTGGCTATGGCCTCTAGCCACTATAGGGTGAACGACCCACCTCCCAGCCCGTACCGTTGCCCCATGACGAGACTCATCGTCGCGGCAGGGGGCGGAGGCGACGCGGTGGCCGCCGCGATGCTCCACGCCGCCCTGTACGGCGCCGACGAGCGGGCGGTGATCCTCACCTACGCCTGGGACCGCCTCCTGGTCGACCCCCTCCCCGGGCCGCGCGGCCCCCACGACTTCACGGGCCTCGAACCCCTCACCCGCTCCGTCCTCTCGGTACCGCACCATGCCCGGCCGATCCCCCCGGCAGGCTCCACCCTCCCCCGACTCGCAGCAGAACTCCCCCACACCCTCGCCCTGCTCGACCCGCACCACGGCGCCGAGGGCATCACCCGACAGCTCGAAGAACTGGTGGACCGCCTGACCCCCAGGTCCGTCGACCTGCTCGACGTCGGCGGAGACATCCTCGCCCGCGGCGATGAACCCACACTCAGAAGCCCCCTCGCCGACGCCCTCACCCTCGCCGCCTGCGCCCAGACAAACACCCCGGTACGACTGCTGATCGCAGGCCCGGGACTGGACGGCGAGATCCCACCCGACGACCTGCGCCCCCTCCTCGGCCCCCACGTCCACACCTTCACCACGGCGGACACGGCCTCGATCGCCGCCGTCCTGGACTGGCACCCCTCAGAAGCCACAGCCATGCTCACCGCCACGGCCCGCGGAATCCGCGGCACCTGCGAAGTACGCGACGCCGGCCTCCCCGTACCCCTCACCGACGAAGGACCCACGGTCCACCAAGTCGACCTGGACAACGCCCTCGACCGCAACACCCTGGCCCGCTCCGTCATGACGACCACCACACTGACCGAAGCCGAGGCGTACAGCCGCGAGATCTGCGGCTTCTCCGAGATCGACTACGAACGCGACAAGGCAGCACGCCTCAAGGAGCAGCCACTGGCCCCTCTGGAAACGGGCATCGCACTGGCCCGACTCGACACGTTCGAGCGCGAAGCCAGGAGCCGGGGAATCACCCACACAACCTTCCGCCGCATCACGGAGGCTTTGGGAGTACCCGGCGACCAGCGTGAACACCTGCGCGCTGTGCTCACCGAGAACCGGCCAGATCAGTACACAGCGCCTCTGTGGTGGCTGTCGTCGGCAGAAAGCGAGCAGCAGGCACGATGAGCGCCTTCAGAAGCGACCCCGACATGGAGGTCCGCGACGTCACCGGCACCGGAGCGGAAGTCGATATCGCACTGAACCTGATCAACGGCAACATCAGGCTGTCGATCCTCTGGGCGCAGGAGATCCAGTTGTCCGCCGACGACGCCGAGCAGGTGGCGAGAGCCCTCCAGCGGGCCGCGGCAGAATCCCGGAGCAGGGCGAAGGCGGAAACTCCGGACCCCCCGGAGACTCAGGCAGGTTCGCCGACAGTCTGAGTCACAGCCGGAAGAACGTCTCCGATCAGCGAGGCATACGCCGTCCCAGCTCACGTGCCTTCTCTCGCAGCCCCGCAGCGTCGGATCCGAGCCGTGGCCGGTCCGCCCCGATGCCCGCGCGCTCGGCGAGAACCAGCACAGTGGCGGTGAACCCTTCGCAGGGCGCGAGCACTACGGCATGGTTCCTTTCCCGGTGCAGCGCCAGCAGGGCGTCGACGAAGACCTCGAAGGCGGCCGGGTCGATCTCGCACTCGTCGTTCTCCATGGGCCCGATGCCCGAGGGGAGTTCCAGTTCCGCCTCGAAGAGCGCCACTTGGCGGCGGAACAGGCCGGAAGCCTTGTTGGAGGGGTTCCACAGGGTCTCGCCGCCCATGTCGAAGTACTGGCTCATCGGAGATCACCCCCGTGGTCCCGGGTCGCGGCGGCCGTCAGCAGTACGGCGCCTGGTTGGTCAGCGAGGACGCCACTCGCATCCATACGCCGAACTGCCGGTACAGGGCGGGCAGCGTGCCCTGGGTCTCGACGGTCCGGGAGTCCGGGGAGGTGACTGACGGGATGCCCAGGAGTGTCGAGGCCACGGATGCCGACTGCCAGCGGACCGTGAGGGTGGCGGGCGTGGTGGGAGCCGGGGGCGGCGGCGGGGGTGCCGCGAGAGCGGTCGCGGTCGCTTCCTCGATGGCCGCGTGGGCCTCGTCGGTGGGGCGGAGTTCCACCGCGAACCGGTCCCGGGCGTATTTCACGGCCACGGTCGGCACCGAGGCGTCCCACTCCGTCAGCTCCCGGCAGGCCTGGTCGTCCCCGGTGAGCAGGGCGACCGGTACGCCGACGGCGGCGGCGGTGGCGTGCGCCAGGCCGATCTCACCGACGGGGCGGCCGTCCAGCCACATGTCCTCGATCTCGTGCCCCATGAAGCTGTGGCTGAGCACACCGAGGGCGCCCGCGCGGGCGTGGTAGCCGACGCAGATCATGGCGTCGTGGTCGGGGCGCAGCCCTTCCAGCATGCCCATGGTCTTGGGCTTGCCGCGGATGAGGCGAGCCGCCGGGTGGAGCGACTCGGGGAGCAGGTTGCGCATCGGGCCGTGCGCGTCGTTGACGGTGATCTCGGTGGCGCCGGCCGCGACGGCACCGCGTACGACCGCGTTGACGTCCCCGGCCATCAGCAGCCTGCCGCGCTCGTAGTCCCGGCCGCCGGGCTGGACGTCCTCGGCGTCCACCAGCCCGGTGACGCCCTCCATGTCCGCGCTGATGTGGATCCGCACCGTCCCGTCCTCCCAGGTCGCGTCCGTTCGCCTTCGCTCAGACCAGCACCCCCGCCGAGTGCTCGACCTCCAGCAGGGACGCGCTGTGGCGTTCCTCGTCGAAGGCTCGGCGGCCGCCGCGGAGGCCGAAGAGGCGTTTGGTGAGGGCGATGTAGAGGACGGCGAGGATGTTGAGGGTGAGGGTGGTGATCTTCACGGCGCTGATGTGCTCGGTGAGTTCGTAGATCTCCAGGGGGAGGAAGGCGGCGGTGGCGACCACCGTGAGGTATTCGGCCCAGCGTTTGGCGTACCAGAGGCCGACGGCCTCGATGATCTCGATGAGGGCGTAGGCGAGCAGGAGTCCGGCGACCAGGAGCAGGGTGGAGTGCTTGTAGCCGAAGGTCTTCTGGATGGTGCCGACGACCGGTGAATGGTCGAGGTCGTAGTGGAAGTGTCTGAAGACGGGGCGGAACACGTCCAGGTACTCGTTGAAGAGGCGGCGTACCGCGTCCTGGCTGTTGCTAAATTTCCAGACGGCGACCGCGACGAGGACGATGAAGACGCCGCGCACGACCCGTTCCAGGGCCAGGAAACGCAGGATGAACAGGTCCCGCAGCACCTTGCCGCGCGGCACCAGCGGGGCGTCGGCGGCCGGGCCCGCGCCGTGCGGCTCGCCGAGGACGAAGTCGCCGCAGCGCAGGCAGCGCCAGACCTCGCCGAGCGGGGTGTCGGCGTGCAGCCGGATGCGCAGCCGGGGGTCGTCCGGCGCGTAGGTCACATGGCCCTTGCGCGCGCAGGTGCGCCGGTCCCAGTCGATCGCCATCCCCCGTTGCCCTCCATCTGCGTCTGTGTCCGCGGCTGCGGCTCTGTCTGTATCTGCCGCTGTGTGCCGACCGCCCGCTCACGCGGGTGCGCCGTGCCGTGCCGGAGGGTGATCCGGCACGGCACGGCACGGTAGTGCATCCCGGTGAGAGACGCCGACGGGGGCGTTTCAGTTCGGGGCGCCGACCTCGGGGTTCTCCGCCTCCGTCTGCTCCGCCGCGGCCGGATCCTGGTCGCGGTGGGTGCCGCGGGGCAGCAGCAGGGCCACCGCGAGGGTGCCCGCGCCGAGGATGACGGCGCCGATCAGGCTGGTGTGGGAGACGGCGTCGGCGAAGGAGGAGCCGACCGCGTCCTTCATCTGCCGGGCGCCCTCGACGAGCTGTTGCGCCTGGGCCTTGAGCTGGGCGGCCTGCTGCGGGTCGGCGGTGTGGGCGGCGCGTTCGGCGAGCTGCTGGGCCTTGTCGCCGATGCCCTGGGCGACGGCGTAGCCGGCGCCGACCGAGTCCTGGGCGGTGGCCAGGGTGTCCGCCGGGAGCATACTGCCCGTGGTCGCGTCGGCGAGGTGGCCGGAGTACGAGGTGGACAGCAGCGAGCCGAGGATGGCGATGCCGAGCGAGCCGCCGAGTTCCAGCGAGGTGTCGTTGACGGCGCCGCCGACGCCGAGTTCGGACTCGGGGAAGGCGCCCATGATGGCGTCGGTGCAGGGCGAGAGGGCGAGGCCGATGGCCAGGCCGAGCACGATCAGCGGGGCCACGAAGTCGCCGTAGGAGGAGGTGCCGTCGACCCGGGTGAGCAGGGCGAGGGCGACGGTGCCGCCGACCATGCCCGCGGTGACCGTCCACTTCATGCCGACGCGCGGGGTGAGGTAGCCGGTGAGGGCGGAGCCGGCGAAGACCGCTCCGGCCAGCGGCAGCATGCGCACACCGGTGGCGAGGGCGTCGTAGCCGAGGACGAACTGGAGGTGCTGGGTGAGGTAGTAGAAGGCGCCGAAGACGGCCAGGAAGAACAGGGCGACGGCGAGGTTGGAGCCCGCGAAGCGGCGGCCGGTGAAGCGGCGTACGTCCAGGATGGGGCGCGGGTGGCGCAGCTCCCACAGGACGAAGGCCACCAGGCCCGCGCCCGCGACGACGGCGGCGGTGACCGCCTTGGCGTCCCAGCCGAAGTGCGGCCCCTCGATGATCATGTAGACCAGCGCGCCGATCCACAGCACGGAGAGCGCTCCGCCGACGTAGTCGATGCGGTCGTGGTGCCCGGCCCGGGACGGCGGGACGAGGACGAAGGCCGCGACCAGGGCGACGGCGGCGATGGGCACGTTGATCAGGAACGTCGAGGCCCAGCCGTGGTTCTTCAGCAGCGCTCCGGCGACGACCGGTCCGGCCGCGATGGCGAGTCCGGCGGTGGCGGTCCACAGGGTGATGGCCTTGGCGCGCTCGGCGCGCGGGAAGGTCGCGGCCAGCAGGGAGAGCGTGGCGGGCATGATCAGCGCCGCGCCGACGCCCATGACCGCGCGGGCCGCGATGACGGTGGCGGCGCTGTCGGCCAGTGAGCCGAAGACGGCGCCGCCGCCGAAGACGACGAGGCCGAGGACGAGCGCGCCGCGGCGGCTGTACTTGTCGCCGATCGCGCCGAGCAGCAGCATCAGGGCCGCGTACGGGACGGTGTAGCCGTCGATCACCCATTGCAGGTCGGCGCCGGACAGGCCCAGGTCGCGGGTCATGTCGGGGGCGGCGACCGTGAGGGCGGTGTTGGCCATCACGATGATCAGCAGGCTCAGGCAGAGCACCAGGAGCGCCCACCAGCGCCGGGCGTAGGGGCGGTCCGTCGGTCCGACCGGTTCGGTCATGACGAGTCGCATGGCAGGGGTCGCCTTCCTCGGGTGCGCGACGAGACGTGCACGACGAGACGTGCACGACAACTACTTGCACAGAGCTGTGCAGTTGCACAACGATGTGCAATGTACGTCGTTGCACAGAGCTGTGCAAGTCGCGAGGAGGGCACAATGTCAGCCATGACCACGGGTAACACCACGCGCGCCGACGCCAATCGACGCCGCATCCTCGACGTCGCCCTCGCCGAGCTGCTGCGCGACCCCGACGCGTCCATGGACCAGATCGCGCGCGCCGCGGGGGTGGTACGGCGCACGGTGTACGGGCACTTCCCCAGCCGCGAGGCGCTGATCAGCACGCTCGTCGACGACGCCGTGCAGACGCTGGCGGACGCGCACGCCGCCGGACGCGCGGGCGCCGCCGACCCGGCGGAGGCGCTGGCGCGTTCCGTGCTGGGGATCTGGCCCATCGCCGACCGCTACCGGCTGCTGGTGGCGCTCGCCCAGCGCACGGTCACCATGCAGGGCATCCGCGAGCGCCTGACGCCCGTGCGCGCCAGTTGCGCGGAGGTCCTCCAGAACGGTCTCGACGAGGGCGTCTTCAGCTCGCCGCTGCCCGCCGCCGCCCTCGCCTACGTCCACGAACAGGTGATGTTCGCGCTGATGGAGGCGGTGAACGACGGTCTGCTCGCGGCGCCCGACGCGGGGCGTTCGGCGGCCGTCACCGTCCTCACCTCGGCGGGGATGCCGGCCGCGGGGGCGGGGGCGCTGGTGGCCCGGCTGAGCGGCTGAACGGCCGGCCTCCCAGGGGGAGGTGGCGGGGTCCGGCCCCGGGCGCGCGAAAAGCCGAGCGGCCGGGCCCGACGGGGGAGAGGGGCTCGGCCGCTCGGCGGCTCTCGGGTGGCCGGACGCCCGGCCCGGGTTCAGGCAGAGCCGGGCGTCCGGAGCAGGGGACGTACGGGGGACGTACGGGGGGGCGTACGGAGGGAGCGGAGGGCGTACGAGGGCGTCAGTGCCTCATGCCTTGGCGAGTTCCTTCCCGCCGTCCTCGCGCTGCTCGGGCAGTCCGGAACCGGCCGCGGCCGTACCGGAGTGGCCGGAGTCGCCGGAGTCATCGGAGTCGCCGGAGTCGCCGGAGTCGTCGAGCAGCGTCCGCTCGTCGAAGGGCAGGTCCCCCGCGAGCACCCGCCGCACCCGGTCCTGGTCGACCTCGCCGGTCCAGGTGCCGATCAGCAGGGTGGCGACGGCGTTGCCCGCGAAGTTGGTGAGGGCGCGGGCCTCGCTCATGAAGCGGTCGATGCCGACGATGAGGCCGACGCCGTCCACCAGGGCGGGCTTGTGAGACTGGAGGGCACCGGCGAGCGTGGCCAGACCGGCGCCGGTGACGCCCGCCGCGCCCTTGGAGGCGATCATCATGAACAGCAGCAGGGTGATCTGCTGGCCGAGGGAGAGCGGCTGGTCCATGGCGTCCGCGATGAACAGCGAGGCCATGGTCAGGTAGATCATGGTGCCGTCGAGGTTGAAGGAGTAGCCGGTCGGCACGGTGATGCCGACGACCGGGCGGCTCACGCCCAGGTGCTCCATCTTGGCGATCAGCCGGGGCAGCGCGGACTCCGACGAGGACGTGGACAGGATGAGCAGGAACTCCCGGCCCAGGTACTTCAGCAGCTGGAAGATGTTGACCCCGGCCACCAGCCGCGTCATGGCGCCGAGCACCACGATCACGAAGAGCAGACAGGTGACGTAGAAGCCGAACATGATCGTGGCGAGCGCCTTCAGGGCGTCGACGCCCGTCTCGCCCACGACGGCGGCCATGGCGCCGAAGGCACCGATGGGCGCGGCCCACATGATCATGGCGAGGATGCGGAAGACCAGCCGCTGGATGTGCTCCACCCCGCGCAGCACCGGCTCGCCCTTGCGGCCCATGGCCTGGAGCGCGAACCCGACGAGCAGCGCGACCAGCAGGGTCTGGAGCACCTCACCTTCGGTGAAGGACGACACCAGCGTGGTCGGGATGATCCCGAGCACGAAGTCGACCGGGCCCTCCTTGGCGGCGTCCGCCTGGGCGTGGCCGACGCCCTTGACGGCCTCGGTGAGGTGCATGCCGCTGCCCGGGTGGACCAGGTTGCCGATCACCAGGCCGATGGCCAGCGCGACGAACGACATGGCGATGAAGTAGCCGAGGGCGAGGCCGCCCACCTTGCCGACCTTGGCCGCCTTGCGCACCGAACCGACGCCCAGCACGATCGTGCAGAAGATGATCGGGGAGATCATCATCTTGATCAGGTTCACGAAGCCGGTGCCCAGCGGCTTCAGTTCCTTGGCGGTGCCTGGCGCGGCGAACCCGACGGCGACACCGAGGACCACCGCGGCGATGACCGCCAGGTAGAGATAGTGGGTGCGGTCCCGCTTGGCTGCGGGGCCGGGCCCTGCTGCGGGCGCGGCAGGTGCCGTATCGGCTGTGCTGGTCACGGCGGCCCTCCTTGACGACGTCATCGGCATCACCGGCGTGCGGCTCACGTCCGGGGGAATTCGGGGATGCGGCGACTATCTCCTCTCGTGTGAGGGCGGTCACCCTTCCGTTCATTTAGTTCACGCCATGGCTCGGAGGCAGACTGAACGGCATGCGCCTGACCGTCCTCCCGAGACCTCGCAGCCTGGCGGGCCAGCTCTTCGCCATGCAGGCCGTGCTGCTGGCGCTCGTCGTGGCCGGATATGCGCTGTTCGCCTTCGTCAGCGACCGCGGCCAGGCCGAGAGCGCGGCCCGCCGGCAGACCACGGCGGTGGCCCGCTCCATCGCCGACTCCCCCTCGGTACGGTCCGCGATCGGCACCGCGGACCCCACCGCGCTGCTCCAGCCGTACGCGCTGAGGGTGCAGCGGGACACGGGCGTCGACTTCGTGACGATCATGACGCCGCAGGGCATCCGCTGGACCCACCCGGAGCCCGGCGAGATCGGCCGCCCCTTCCTCGGCAACATCTCCCGCGCCCGGCACGGCGAGTCCTTCACCGAGACGTACACCGGCACCCTGGGCCCCTCCGTCCGCGCGGTCACCCCCGTCGAGGACGCCGACGGGCGCGTCGTCGGGCTGGTCAGCGCCGGGATCAAGGTGGAGGCGATCAGCCGGCGGGTGCGGGAGCAGGTCACGGCGCTGTTCGGGGTCGCGGCGGGCATCCTCGCGCTGGGCGCGGTCGCCACGTACGTCATCAACGCGCGGCTGCGCCGGCACACCCACGGGATGAACGCGGACGAGCTGAGCCGGATGCACGACTACCACCAGGCGGCGCTGCACGCGGTGCGCGAGGGGCTGCTGATGCTGGACGCGCACTACCGGGTGGCCCTCATCAACGACGGCGGCCGGGAACTGCTCGGGGTGGGCGGCGCCAGCGGCGAGGCGGAGGTGGTGGGCCGCTCGGTGGCCGGGCTCGGGCTGCCCGCTCCGCTGACCGGGGCCCTGCTGGCGTCCGAGCCGCGGGTGGACGAGGTGCACCTCACGGACTCACGGGTCCTGGTGGTGAACACCTCCCCGGTCTCCGGCGGCGAGCGCCGGGGCACGGTGGTCACCCTGCGCGATGTCACCGAGCTCCAGTCGCTGATGGGCGAGCTGGACTCGGAGCGCGGTTTCACCCAGGCGCTGCGCTCGCAGGCGCACGAGGCGGCGAACCGGCTGCACACGGTGGTGTCGCTGATCGAGCTGTGCCGCGCCGAGGAGGCGGTGGAGTTCGCCACGGCGGAGCTGGAGCTGGCCCAGGCCCTGACCGACCAGGTGGTCGCCGCGGTCGGTGAACCGGTGCTGGCCGCGCTGCTGCTCGGCAAGACCGCGCAGGCCAACGAGCGGGGCGTGGAGCTGATGGTGTCCGAGGACAGCGGTCTGGACGACGGACTGCTGCCCGCCGCCCTGCCCTCCCGCGATCTGGCGACGATCCTCGGCAACCTCATCGACAACGCGGTGGACGCGGCCCAGGGCGGTGCGCGGGCCCGGGTGACGGTGACGGTGAGAGCAGAGGGCGGGAAGCGCGGGGAGAGCGGAGAGGGCGGCGAGGGCGGCGAGGGCGGCGAGCTGCTGCTGCGGGTCGCCGACAGCGGTCCGGGCGTCGACCCCGACCACACGGACCTGGTCTTCCAGCGCGGCTACTCGACCAAGCCGACCGGTCCCGGCGGCCGGGGGCTCGGGCTCGCGCTGGCCCGGCAGGCGGTGCAGCGGCACCGGGGCACGCTGACGGTGGCGGCGGCCGCGGAGGGCGGCGCCGCGTTCGCGGCCCGGCTCCCGCTGAGCGGGCCCGCCGGTCCGGCCGGTCCCGCCACCGACGGCGTGCCCGGGGCCCGTACGGACGACAGCGCCGACCGGACACCGGCCGGGCAGGCGACACGATCACAGCGAGCGGGACAGGCGGGACGCGGGGCATGACGGACGACGGCACCGGCAGACGAGCCCGGGGACACGGGCATCCGCGGGGACGACCGGGCGGGCCCGGCGGCCCGGACGCGACAGGCGGGCCGGAAGGGCCGGGCGGTCCGCCGCCGGCGCAGCCGCCCATCCGGGTGCTGGTCGTGGAGGACGACCCGGTCGCGGCGGACGCCCATGTCCTGTACGTGGGCCGGGTGCCGGGCTTCACCGCCGTCGGCAAGGCGCACACCGGCGCCGAGGCCCGCCGGGCGCTGGAACGCACGCCGGTGGACCTGCTCCTCCTGGATCTGCACCTGCCGGACGTGCACGGCCTCCAGCTCGCCCGCTCGCTGCGGGCCGCCGGCCACCACGCGGACGTGATCGCGGTGACCTCGGCCCGGGACCTGGCGGTGGTGCGGGAGGGCGTCTCGCTCGGCGTGGTGCAGTACGTCCTGAAGCCGTTCACCTTCGCCACGCTGCGGGACCGGCTGGTCCGCTACGCGGAGTTCCGTGCGGCGGCCGGTGAGGCGGGCGGCCAGGAGGAGGTCGACCGGGCGCTCGCCGCGCTGCGCGCGCCCGGCCCGGCGGCGCTGCCCAAGGGCCTGAGCGCCCCGACCCTGCAACGGGTGACGGGCGCGCTGCGCGACGCCGGGGAGGGCCTGACGGCGGCCGGTCTCGCCGAGGCGGTCGGCATCTCGCGGATCACGGCCCGCCGCTATCTGGAGCATCTGGTGGACGCCGGCCGCGCCGCCCGGCGTCCGCTGTACGGACAGGTGGGCCGCCCGGAGCTGGTGTACCGGTGGGTGCCGGGCCGGTGAGCCGCGCCGGGGCGCCGCGCCGGCCGTCCCGGAGGAACCGGGACCGGGCGCCCGTAGGTTCGTACAACCCGTGATCCTGTGGGAACGGCCCGTGGTCAGCGGCCCCGCGGGCTCCTACGGTGTGGCCGTGCACCGACCACCGCCCGCCCTCCCCTTCGACGCCCCCGCCGCCCGCCGGATCCGCGCCGCCCTCGGCATGGGCCCCGAGCACGTCGCCCACGGCATGCGGGTCTCCTACGGGCTGCCGTACGTCACCCCCGACCTGGTGATCGCCTGGGAACGCGGGTCCGCCGCGCCCTCGGGACCCGAGCTTGCGGCGCTGGCCGGGGCGCTGTGGTGCGCGCCGGGTGATCTGATCGCGCGCCCGCGCACGCTGCGCGAGCACCGCATCGCCCGGGGGCTGCGGCCGGAGGACGTGGCCCGTGCCGTGGGTCTCGAACTCCCCCGCTATCTGCGGATGGAGGAGCGCGAGGAGTGGCGCGGCACCGAGCGGCAGACGGCGGCGCTGGCCGGGGCGCTCGCCCTGGACCTGCCCGACTTCATGGCCGTCACCGGGCGCGAGGAGCACCTGGCCGAGCTGCTGCGCAGCGCCGTCGGCACCCGCTGGCAGGGGTACGTGCGCCCGGTGGCCAAGGTGGTGCCGCTCGAGCGGCCGCTCCTGGAACAGGCCCTCCAGGCCCTGCACCAGGACTACCAGGGGCAGATGGTCGCCTCGCTCAGCTGGGCCGCGGGCAGCGCGGCCGGGGAGGCGGGCGACGCCGGCCGGGACTTCCTCGACCGGATCGTGGAACACTTCTGGACCCGGGTGGAGGCGGCTCCGTAGCCGCCCCCTCCACGGGTCCCGCCGGGTCCTAGAAGACCGACTCGGCCTCGTCCATGCGGTCCTTCGGCACCGTCTTCAGTTCGGTGACGGCCTCGGCGAGCGGGACCATCACGATGTCGGTGCCGCGCAGCGAGGTCATGCGGCCGAAGTGGCCCTGGTGCGCCGCCTCCACCGCGTGCCAGCCGAAGCGGGTGGCGAGGACGCGGTCGTAGGCGGTGGGGACGCCGCCGCGCTGGACGTGGCCGAGGATGACCGGCTTGGCCTCCTTGCCGAGCCGCTTCTCCAGCTCGTACGCCAGGGCCGTGCCGATGCCCTGGAAGCGCTCGTGGCCGAACTTGTCGATCGCGCCCTTGCCGTAGTCCATGCTGCCCTCGGCGGGGTGGGCGCCCTCGGCGACGCAGATCACGGCGAACTTCTTGCCGCGGGCGAAGCGCTCCTCGACCATCTTGACCAGGTCGGCCGGGTCGAAGGGGCGCTCGGGCAGGCAGATGCCGTGGGCGCCGGCGGCCATGCCGGACTCCAGGGCGATCCAGCCCGCGTGCCGGCCCATGACCTCGACGACCATGACCCGCTGGTGGGACTCGGCGGTGGTCTTCAGGCGGTCCATCGCCTCGGTGGCGACGCCGACGGCGGTGTCGAAGCCGAAGGTGCGGTCGGTGGAGGAGATGTCGTTGTCGATGGTCTTGGGCACGCCCACCACCGGCAGCCCGGCGTCGGACAGCATCCGCGCGGCGGTCAGGGTGCCCTCGCCGCCGATCGGGATGAGCGCGTCGATGCCGAAGCGGTGGATCATGTCGGAGGCGTTCTCGCAGGCTTCGCGGAGCCGGTCGCGCTCCAGCCGGGAGGAGCCGAGGATGGTGCCGCCGCGGGCGAGGATGCCGCTGACGGCGTTGAGGTCCAGCTCGCGGTAGCGCCCGTCGAGCAGGCCCGCGTAGCCGTCCTCGAAGCCGATGACCTCGTCGCCGTAGGCCGTGACCGCTCGGTGCACCACCGACCGGATCACCGCGTTCAGCCCCGGACAGTCGCCGCCTGCCGTGAGAACTCCGATACGCATCGTGCTGTGTCTCCTGCCCACTGTTGACACCGGTGATCCGGTCCGATTGTTTCATGTTCCGCGGGTGGCTTCGTCTTGGCCGGGGGCCTGTCCACTTGACGGGCGCCTTATCTACCGGCAGGGGTATTGTCAAGAGGGTTCCGCTCACCTCGGTGGGCGATTTTTGTCCCCGAGCGGCCCGGACGCCCCCGCGGAGGTCCAGGCGGACTCAGGGAGCCCGGGAAGCTCAGCAAGCCCACGAAGCTCAGCAAGCCCAGCAAGCTCAGGAACCCAAAGAAACGGAGTGCCCGCGTGACCCGCAGCGTGTACGTGACCGGCATCGACCGCGGCGACGGCCGCCAGGTCGTCGAGCTGGGTGTCATGGAGCTGCTGACCCGGCAGGTCGACCGGGTGGGCGTCTTCCGCCCGCTCGTCCACGACGGTCCGGACCGGCTCTTCGAACTGCTGCGCTCCCGCTACCGGCTGACCCAGGACCCGGCGACGGTCTACGGCATGGGCTACCAGGAGGCGTCCGCCCTCCAGGCCGAGCAGGGCACCGACGAGCTGGTCTCCACGCTCGTCGACCGCTTCCACCGGGTGGCCCGCGACTACGACGTCGTCCTCGTTCTCGGCACCGACTTCGCCGACACCCAGCTCCCGGACGAGCTGTCCCTCAACGCCCGGTTCGCCAACGAGTTCGGCGCCTCGGTGCTGCCCGTCGTCGGCGGCCGCAAGCAGAGCGCCGAGTCCGTGCTCGCCGAGACCCGCAACGCCTACCGCGCCTACGACGGCCTGGGCTGCGACGTGCTGGCCATGGTCACCAACCGGGTGGCCCGCGAGGACCGCGACGAGATAGCCGGGCGGCTGGCCGGCCGCCTGCCCGTGCCCTGCTTCGTGGTGCCCGACGAACCGGCCCTGTCCGCGCCGACCGTCGCGCAGATCACCCACGTCCTGGACGGCAGGATCCTGCTCGGCGACGAGTCGGGGCTCGCCCGCGACGCGCTCGACTTCGTCTTCGGCGGCGCCATGCTGCCCAACCTGCTCAAGGCGCTCACCCCCGGCTGCCTGGTCGTCACGCCCGGGGACCGCGCCGACCTGGTCGTCGGCTCGCTCGCCGCGCACAGCGCCGGCACCCCGCCCATCGCCGGTGTGCTGCTCACGCTGAACGAGGAGCCCGGCGAGGAGATCCTCACCCTGGCCGCCCGGCTCGCGCCCGGCACCCCGGTCGTCTCGGTCTCCGGCAACAGCTTCCCCACCGCCGAACGCCTGTTCTCCCTGGAGGGCAAGCTGAACGCGGCCACCCCGCGCAAGGCGGAGACCGCCCTCGGCCTGTTCGAGCGGTACGTGGACACCGCCGACCTCAGCAAGCGGGTCTCCGCGCCCAGCAGCGACCGGCTCACCCCGATGATGTTCGAGCACAAGCTCCTCGAACAGGCCCGCTCCGACCTGCGCCGGGTCGTGCTGCCCGAGGGCACCGAGGAACGCGTGCTGCACGCCGCGGAGGTGCTGCTGCGCCGCGGGGTGTGCGAGCTGACCCTGCTCGGCCCGGTGGAGACGATCCGCAAGAAGGCCGCCGACCTCGGCATCGACCTCGGCTCCACCCAGCTCATCGACCCGGCCGTCTCCGAGCTGCGCGACGCCTTCGCCGAGCAGTACGCCCGGCTGCGCGCCCACAAGGGCGTCACGGTCGAGCTGGCGTACGACGTGGTCTCCGACGTGAACTACTTCGGCACGCTGATGGTCCAGCAGGGCCTGGCCGACGGCATGGTCTCCGGCTCCGTGCACTCCACGGCCGCGACCATCCGGCCCGCCTTCGAGATCATCAAGACAAAGCCCGAGGCGTCGATCGTCTCCTCGGTGTTCTTCATGTGCCTGGCCGACAAGGTGCTCGTCTACGGCGACTGCGCGGTCAACCCCGACCCGGACGCCGAGCAGCTCGCCGACATCGCCGTGCAGTCGGCGGCCACCGCCGCCCAGTTCGGCGTGGAGCCGCGGATCGCCATGCTGTCGTACTCCACCGGCACCTCCGGCAGCGGCGCCGACGTCGACAAGGTGCGCGAGGCGACCGACCTGGTCCGGCTGCGCCGCCCGGACCTGATGATCGAGGGGCCCATCCAGTACGACGCGGCCGTGGAGCCCTCGGTGGCCGCGACCAAGCTGCCCGGCTCGGAGGTCGCCGGGCAGGCCAGCGTGCTGGTCTTCCCCGACCTGAACACCGGCAACAACACCTACAAGGCCGTGCAGCGCTCGGCCGGCGCCATCGCGGTCGGCCCGGTCCTGCAGGGACTGCGCAAGCCGGTCAACGACCTGTCCCGCGGCGCCCTCGTCCAAGACATCGTCAACACCGTCGCCATCACCGCGATCCAGGCCCAGGACCAGGCCCAGGACCAGGCCCGGACGCCCGCCGCACCCGCCGCACCCGCCCGCTGACGTCCGAGAGAGAACCCCTGCCCCGTGAACGCGACCCGTGTCCTCGTCCTCAACTCCGGCTCCTCGTCCCTGAAGTACCAGCTGCTCGACATGCGCGACGCGAGCCGGCTCGCCACGGGTCTGGTCGAGCGCATCGGCGAGCAGACCTCCCGGCTCAAGCACACCTGCCCGGCCACCGGCGAGACCCGCGAGCAGAACGGCCCGATCGCCGACCACGACGCCGCCCTCAAGGCCGTCGCCGGGGAACTGGCCCGCGACGGCCTCGGCCTGGACTCCCCCGAACTGGCCGCGATCGGGCACCGCGTGGTGCACGGCGGCATGTTCTTCACCGAGCCGACCGTCATCGACGACGCGGTGCTCACCGAGATCGAGCGGCTGATCCCGGTGGCGCCGCTGCACAACCCCGCCAACCTCACCGGTATCCGCACCGCGCGGGCCCTGCGCCCCGACCTGCCGCAGGTCGCCGTCTTCGACACGGCCTTCCACACCACGATGCCGGAGTCCGCCGCCCGCTACGCCATCGAGACCAAGCTCGCCGACCGCTACCGGGTGCGGCGCTACGGCTTCCACGGCACCTCGCACGCCTATGTCTCGCGCCGGACGGCCGAGCTGCTGGGCCGCTCCCCCGAGGACGTCAACGTGATCGTGCTGCACCTGGGCAACGGGGCGTCCGCCTCGGCGGTGCGGGCCGGGCGGTGCGTGGACACCTCCATGGGGCTCACCCCGCTGGAGGGCCTGGTGATGGGAACCCGTTCGGGCGACCTGGACCCGGCGGTCATCTTCCATTTGCAGCGCGTCGGCGGAATGTCCATGGACGAGATCGACACTCTCCTCAACAAGAGGAGCGGTCTGTTCGGCCTGTGCGGTGACAACGACATGCGGGAGATACGGCGCCGGATGGACGAGGGCGACGAGCAGGCGCGGCTCGCGTTCGAGATCTACATCCACCGGCTGAAGAAGTACATCGGCGCCTATTACGCGGTACTCGGCTCGGTGGACGCCGTCGCCTTCACCGCCGGGGTCGGGGAGAACGCCGGCTTCGTGCGCGCGGCGGCGGTGGCGGGCCTGGAGGGGCTGGGCCTGGAGGTGGACGGCGCGCGGAACGCCGTGCGCGGCGGCGAGGCGCGGCTGATCTCCCCGGACGGTGCGCGGGTCGCGGTGGCCGTGGTGCCGACGGACGAGGAAATGGAGATCGCCGCGCAGACGTACGCACTCGTCGGAAAGCACGAGTAGGGCACGGGCAAGGACCGAACGACGGAAGACAATCAAGGACAAGCGAGGACGAAGCAAGGGACAAACGAAGGGCAAGCGAAGGGCAAGCGAAGGGCACGCTAAGGACAACCGAATTCGACGGGCACTTCCACCGGCACTTCCACCGGCACTCGACTGAGCGCGGACCCGCCCACTTGTATATTCCGCCAGACGGAATATTCCGCAGCGAAACAAACCGTTAGGATCGCCCCATGCGCCGTTCGAAAATCGTCTGTACCCTCGGCCCCGCGGTCGACTCCCACGAGCAGCTCGTCTCGCTGATCGAAGCCGGCATGAACGTGGCCCGCTTCAACTTCAGCCACGGCACCCACGCCGAGCACCAGGGCCGGTACGACCGGGTCCGTGCCGCGGCCAAGGAGACCGGCCGGGCCATCGCGGTCCTCGCCGACCTCCAGGGCCCGAAGATCCGGCTGGAGACCTTCGCCGAGGGCCCGGTCGAGCTGGAGCGCGGTGACGAGTTCACCATCACGACCGAGGACGTCGCGGGCGACAAGCAGATCTGCGGCACGACGTACAAGGGGCTGCCGGGTGACGTCTCGCGCGGCGACCAGGTCCTGATCAACGACGGCAACGTCGAGCTGAAGGTCCTGGACGTCGAGGGTCCGCGGGTGAGGACGATCGTCATCGAGGGCGGTGTCATCTCCGACCACAAGGGCATCAACCTGCCCGGCGCGGCCGTGAACGTGCCGGCGCTGTCCGAGAAGGACATCGAGGACCTGCGGTTCGCGCTGCGCATGGGCTGCGACATGGTGGCGCTGTCCTTCGTCCGGGACGCCAAGGACGTCGCCGACGTCCACCGCGTCATGGACGAGGAGGGCCACCGCGTCCCCGTCATCGCCAAGGTGGAGAAGCCGCAGGCGGTGGAGAACATGGAGGACGTCGTGATGGCGTTCGACGGTGTGATGGTCGCCCGCGGCGACCTCGCCGTCGAGTACCCGCTCGAAAAGGTCCCCATGGTGCAGAAGCGCCTGATCGAGCTGTGCCGGCGCAACGCCAAGCCGGTGATCGTGGCGACCCAGATGATGGAGTCGATGATCACCAACTCCCGGCCGACCCGCGCCGAGGCCTCCGACGTGGCCAACGCGATCCTGGACGGCGCCGACGCGGTGATGCTGTCCGCCGAGTCGAGCGTGGGCGCGTACCCGATCGAGACCGTCAAGACGATGTCGAAGATCGTCGCGGCGGCCGAGGAGGAGCTGCTGTCCAAGGGCCTCCAGCCGCTGGTGCCGGGCAAGAAGCCGCGCACGCAGGGCGGTTCGGTGGCCCGTGCCGCCGCCGAGATCGCCGACTTCCTCGGCGGCAAGGGCCTGGTGGCCTTCACCCAGTCCGGCGACACGGCCCGCCGGCTGTCCCGCTACCGCGCCACGCAGCCGATCCTGGCCTTCACCACCGACGAGTCCACCCGCAACCAGTTGGCGCTCAGCTGGGGCGTGGAGTCGCACGTGGTGCCGTTCGTCAACAGCACCGACGAGATGGTCGACCTGGTCGACCAGGAGCTGATCAAGCTCAAGCGGTTCAACGCGGGTGACGTCGTGATCATCACCGCGGGCTCCCCGCCCGGCGTCCCCGGCACCACCAACATGGTGCGCGTCCACCACCTGGGCGGCGGCGAGCGCGACTGACGTCCGCCCGCACGGACCGTCGTACGCACCGAGGGCGCCCCCGCCGGGAACGGCGGGGGCGCCCTCGGGTGTCGCGGCTCCCCGGACCGGTCGGTGGTGTACGGATCAGTCGGTGGTGTACAGGTGCATGCCCGGGATGGTGAGGGTGCCGCCGAACTGGGCGGCCTGGACGACGTGCACCTTGGTGAAGTAGATCAGCGGGATGTCCAGCGGCGGTGGGTTGTCCGGACTGAACGTCACCGGGAGCAGGCCGAGCAGGTTGCCGGACAGGCTCTCGGTGTACATGATCGTGTCACCGTCGCGGATCTTGGACGTCGATCCCTTGGCCGCCTGCACGTGGTACGTCTTGCCGGCGTCCTTGTCCTTCACCGTCTGGTGCAGGTCACCGATGTCGGTGCCGCTCGAAATCACGTACTTCAGCACCTTCTTGACGGTGCCGTTGGCCGTCCGGACCTCGACGACGCCCTTGTAGCTGGCGCCCTTCAGCAGCAGGGAACTGGCGTCCAGGTACCACGGGTCGTCCGCCAGCGGCATCTTGTTGTCGACGCCGCCCTGGTCGTCGGTGGCCGCGGCGGGGCAGTCCGCCGGGGCGGGGCTCTCGCTCGCGCCCGCGCTCGTGGACGGGTCCGGCGAGGAGGTGGCGTCCTCGGCCTTGTCCTTCGCTTCGTCCGCCTTGTCCTTGGCCTCCTGCGCCTTGTCCTCGGCGTCCTTGACGGCGTCGTCCGCGTCCCCGGCCGCCCCGGAGGCCGCGTCGGTGACACCCTTCACAGTGTCGCCGACCGTGTCGGTGACCTTCTTGGTGGTGTCCTCGACCGTGTCCGACGCGGCCTTGCCGAGGCCCTTCCCGTCCAGGTCCTTCTTCGCGGCGTCCGCCGAGGAGGTGGCGGTCGGGGACGGAGAGGCGGCCGGGGACTGCTTCTTGCCGCCGGTCAGGATGTCGCCGAGCACGTCACCGATGGTGCCGAGCAGACCGCCGTTCTTGGCCGGTGCCGAGGGGGACGACGAGGTGGTGGCCGGTGCCTGGGGCGCGCCCTTGTCGTCGGAACCTGAATCCGGCGAAGAGTGCGTGCCCGTGGCGGGCTGCTTCTCGGTGTCCTCGGTTCCGGCCGGGCCGGTGGAGGAGGTGGTGGACGGGGCGGGCGTACGGCCCTGTGCGGCGCCGTCCTTGCCGTCCCCCTCATCCGTACTCTTGTCGCCCTTGGCGTCCTTGTCCTTCGCGGAGTCGGTGGCACTCGCGGAGTCCGAAGGCTCGGGCGAGGAGCCGTCCTTGGACTTCTCCAGCGCCTCCACGCACTTCTTGTACTCCTCGGGCGACATCGGCGTCGTCTCGGACGAGGAAGCGGTCGTACCCGACTTGGGATGGTTGTTGTTGTCGGCCAGGGCGAGCGAGGAGGTGAAGCCCATCCCCACGAGGACCGCCGTGGGCATCGCCACGGTGGCTATCGCCTTGCCGGCCGGCATGTGGAACCTGGTGAACAGCGGCTTCTTGGGTGCCGCGTGGCGCGGCCCGGTTCTCGCACGGGACTCTTCCACATCAGCCCCGTGGTTCACCTCGTCAGCCGGCACTGTGCCTCCCGTTCGCCCCGTTGGCCGGGCTCGTTCCTGACAGGTCGTTCGACTCGTCCACCGCGTCCGCCGGGCCGGGCTCTCCGGGCTTCCCGGTGCTTTCGTCGTCCTGCCGCGCGGGCGGCTCGCCCGGTGCCCAGGCCACGGCCATCGCGCCGCCGATGAGGGCGAACAGGAAGCCCATGAGGAAGCCGCCGAAGTTGGACACGGGGATGGACACCAGCCCGAGCAGGATCGACGCGATGCCCGCGAAGACCCGGATGTGCTTCTGGAACCAGAGGCTGATGCCCAGGACCACGAGCAGCACACCGATGATCAGAGAGCCCGCGCCCGCGGTGGTGGACATCGCCAGCGTCAGATGACCGACCCGGAGATGGGCGTACGGGAAGTACATGATCGGCAAGCCGCCGAGCAGGACGAACAGCCCCGCCCAGAACGGCCGGGTGCCCCGCCAGGCGCGGAACTGCAGCCTCCGGCGAGTGAACTGGCCGGGCATGGCGGAAGTCTCGGCGCTCATGGAAAACAGCTCCCTGGTGCAGCGTTGCTGTGGGTGGTGGTGCGGTGGAGGTGTGGGGGCGGAATCGCGGCCGGGCGGGGGGCGTCGGGCCCCCCGCCCGTCACCGGGTGCCTAGTCGCACTCGGCGTCCTTCTTGTCCACCGACAGCGACATGTGCAGCTTGGGCAGCGTGAAGGTGCCGGCGGTGGTCGCCCACGCCGTCTGCTTCACGCCGTACAGATCCGCCCTCTCCGCCTGCTGGGCGAAGCCGTACCGGTTGGCCTGTTCCTTGCCGCCCTTCATGCCGATGCCCTGGCCACCCTTGTCGGGGTCGCCGGTGTCACCGGCGGCCACACCGATGTCGATGTTGTGGAACTCGGCGTTGGCCTTGAGGTCCGAGACATCGATGAACAGGTTCTTGGCCGAGACCTGCTGCTTCTCGTCGCTGCTGTCACCCGCCTCCAGTCGCAGGGTGACGGAGCCGAGCCCCGGCAGACCGATCGGGGTGGTGACCGACTGGCAGAGCTTCTTGATCCTGGCGTCCCTGAACGACGACACCGCCACCGGGCGCGTGGCCTTGCCACCCGAGAGCGTGTAGCCGGAGTCGATCGCCCCGTACTGGGTGAAGCCGTTGCCGTGGAGTTCATCGGCCGAGACCATGAACTCCTGCCCCGACACACTGAAGGAAGCTGCCAGCGCGCCCTGGGCCAGGGCCACGCCTATCGCCGCCGTCGCGGCCACGCTGGGCACCATCACCACAGCGAACCGCTTCCATCTGGTCCCGCCACGCACCTGGGACTCCATATTTCCTCCTTCTCGGACGTACATCTCCTGGCCTCGGCTCACCCCGTCTCGACGGGACGGCCGGGCAGGGATGGGAGAAGTGCTACGTCCTCGGGAAGGAGAGCGCCCGCGCTCGGTGGCGCGAACCGCGCCCGAATCACCGGCGATCACCCCCGAGCGACAACCACTGGTCGCGCCTGACACGCATCACGCACAACCTTGCTGGACAGGCTTCGCCGGACGGCGAAGACCCCCCTGCCCAAGGATCGGCGCCACTGTCGCCGGCCCTGCTCGGTGGGGACCCAGACATCCCGCGACCCGGTTGGCTGCCGGGGTGCGGGAATGGACCGAGCGTCGCCGATCGTGGTCCATTCCGGCCGCCCGCACAAGGGGGTTCGTTACTCGCTAGTAACGGCTGGATAACCGGAGTTCGACACACCGGCCGCGCACGGCGACACACGGTCGCAACAATGGGCAGAACAAAGCAGTTGATGCCCGGACGGAACCGGGCAGACCAACACCCCGCCCTTACTTGCAGTAACAGCGGCCGCGATTGCCAAGTTTTGGCAAAGCGCGGCCGCTGTGGCGGGCCCCCGGCAGTTCTTTCACCCGGGCATCACACGCCCTGGCGTTTGACGGCCGCCGGATGCGGGGAACCGGAACAGACCGGGCGAACCGTCAGCTCGTCAGCCCGTCAGAACAGCGCCCGCGCCAGCGCCCTGCGCGCCGCCGCGACCCGCGGGTCCTCCGCCCCGACGACCTCGAACAGCTCCAGCAGTCTCAGCCGCGCCGCGTCCCGGTCCTCACCGGCGGTGCACCGCACCGTGTCGATGAGCCGGCCGAACGCGTCCTCGACATGACCGCCCACCAGATCCAGGTCGGCGGCGGCGATCTGGGCCGGCACGTCCGACGGCTTCTCGGCCGCCTCCTGACGGACCCTCTGCGGGTCCAGGTCCTGCACACGCTGGAGCAACTCCGCCTGCGCGAGACCCAGTCTGGCCTCCGGGTGACCGGGGTCATCGGCCAGGACGTTCTTGTACGCCTGGGCCGCGCCGCCGAGGTCGCCCGCGTCCAGCGCCTGCGCCGCCGCGTTCAGCAGCGACTCGTGCGGGCCTGCGGCCGGAGCCTGCTGGGGGGCCTGGCCGCCCGGCTCGGCCTCCGGGTCGACGGTGAGACCGGTCAGACCGAAGCGCTGCTCGGCGACCTGCACCAGCTGGTCCAGCGTCTGACGGATCTGCGTCTCGTCCGCCGCCCCCTGGAAGAGGGGCAGGGCCTGACCGGCGACCACCGCGAAGACCGCGGGGATCCCCTGGATGCCGAACTGCTGCATCAGCATCTGGTTGGCGTCGACATCGATCTTGGCGAGGAGGAAGCGCCCGGCGTACTCGACGGCCAGCCGCTCCAGGACCGGGCTCAGCTGCTTGCAGGGCTGGCACCACTCGGCCCAGAAGTCGATGACGACCGGTACCTCTGCGGAGCGCTGGAGGACATCGCGTTCGAAGCCGGCCTCGTCGACGTCGATGACGAGGTCGGCGGGCGACACCGCCCCCACCCCGCCCTCGCGGGCGGCCTGGGCGCGCGCCTGCTCCGCCTTCGCCTTGGCCTCCTGGGCCGCCTTCACCGCGGCGAGGTCGACGACTCCGCTCATGGACATGTTCCGTGGCTGCATGCGTCTATCCTCCCCCGTTCCGCGTGCCGGAGTGAAAACCGCTGACCGGACCGGACCGCGCCGGGCGCCTGGTCCCCACCGGGCGCCGGGTTCCGCGGTCCGTACCGCGTGTCGTACGTGCGTGGTTGACGAGCGTGCTGGATGCGTGATGCTGCTGTGTGGTTGTCGCTCGCGCGGGTGCGTCCGCGCTTTCGCTACGACCCGTAGCGTAATGGCACGGGGTGCCTCCGCGGAACCGTCTCCTCGTGATCTCCCTCACGGCCGCACAGGAACCGCTCGAATCCCGTACGGACATGGTCAGGGGACGCACGGTTATGGTCAGGGGATGCAGAGCCGCACGCCGCCCCTCCGCGCCGGCCGCCCGCGCAGCGCCGCGGCGGACACGGCGATCCTGGCCGCCACCCGGGCGGCCCTGGTGGAGCTGGGCTGGTCGAAGCTCACGCTGGGCGACGTGGCCATGCGCGCCGGGGTCGCCAAGACCACGCTGTACCGCCGCTGGGCGGGGAAGAACGAACTGGTCGTCGACGCCGTCGCCGAACTCTTCGACGAACTGCGGCTGCCCGACCTCGGCAGCCTCGCGGCCGACATCGAGGGCGTGGTCCTCCAGTTCGCGGCGATCCTGGCCCGCCCCGAGGCCAAGAGCGGCCTGATGGCCGTCGTCGCCGAGTCCACCCGCGACGACGCCCTGCGCGAACGCATCCGCGGCTCGATCGTGGAGCGTCAGAAGCGGCTCGTCCTGGAGGGCCGCACCCGGGCGCAGGAGCGCGGCGAACTCCCCCCGGAGACGGACCCGGCGGAGGCCGCCCGCACCGCCGACCTGATCTTCGACATCGTCGCGGGCGCGGTCGTCCACCGCACCCTGGTCAGCGCGGAGCCCGCCGACGAGGAATGGGTGCGGAGCTTCACGGGCGTACTCCTCCTCGGGCTGGGCTCCGCCTCGCAGGTGCCCCCGGCGGCCCCGTAGCCGCCGGTCCGCACTCCTGCCGCAGTCACCGGAGTCAGGCGGGCGGCTCTCAGAAGCCCGCCGGCTCCGTGTACACCCCCCACTCCTCGCGCAGCACCCCGCAGATCTCCCCGAGCGTCGCCTCGGCGCGCACCGCGGACAGCATCGACTCGATCATGTTGGCGCCCGAGCGCGCGGCCTCCAGCATGGCGTCCAGCGAGGCGCGCACCGCCGCGTCGTCCCGTGCGCCCTTGCGCGCCCCGAGCGCGCGCACCTGCTCGCGCTCCACCTCGTGGCTGACGCGCAGGATCTCCAGGTCGCCGGTGACGGACCCGGTGGCCGTGTTGACGCCGACGACCCGCTTGTCCCCCTTCTCCAGCGCCTGCTGGTAGCGGAACGCGGACTCGGCGATCTCACCGGTGAACCAGCCGTCCTCGATGCCGCGCAGGATGCCGGAGGTCACCGGTCCGATCGGGTGCTGCCCGTCCGGGTGCGCGCGCAGCCCGCGCTCCTTGATCTGGTCGAAGATCTTCTCGGCGTCCGCCTCGATCCGGTCCGTCAGCTGCTCGACGTACCAGGAACCGCCCAGCGGGTCGGCGACGTTGGCGACGCCGGTCTCCTCCATCAGCACCTGCTGGGTGCGCAGCGCGATCTCGGCGGCCTGTTCGCTGGGCAGCGCCAGGGTCTCGTCCAGGGCGTTGGTGTGCAGCGAGTTGGTGCCGCCGAGCACCGCGGCGAGCGCCTCCACGGCGGTGCGCACGACGTTGTTGTACGGCTGCTGGGCGGTGAGCGAGACACCGGCGGTCTGCGTGTGGAAGCGCAGCCACTGCGCCTTGTCGGTGCCCGCGCCGTACACGTCCCGCATCCAGCGCGCCCAGATGCGGCGGGCGGCGCGGAACTTGGCGATCTCCTCGAAGAAGTCGACGTGCGCGTCGAAGAAGAAGGACAGGCCGGGCGCGAAGACGTCCACGTCCAGGCCGCGGCTCAGGCCCAGCTCGACGTAGCCGAAGCCGTCCGCGAGCGTGTACGCCAGCTCCTGCGCCGCCGTGGCCCCGGCCTCGCGGATGTGGTAGCCGGAGACGGACAGCGGCTTGTAGGCGGGGATCTTGGTCGCGCAGTGCTCCATCAGGTCGCCGATGAGGCGCAGGTGCGGCTCGGGCTGGAAGAGCCACTCCTTCTGGGCGATGTACTCCTTGAAGATGTCCGTCTGGAGCGTGCCGTTGAGGACGGCGGGGTCCACGCCCTGGCGTTCCGCGGCGACCAGGTACATGCAGAAGACGGGCACGGCGGGCCCGCTGATCGTCATCGAGGTGGTGACGTCGCCGAGCGGGATGTCCCGGAACAGGACCTCCATGTCGGCGGCGGAGTCGATGGCCACCCCGCAGTGGCCGACCTCGCCCAGGGAGCGCGGGTCGTCGGAGTCGCGGCCCATCAGGGTGGGCATGTCGAAGGCGACCGAGAGCCCGCCGCCGCCCGCGGCGAGGATCATCTTGTAGCGCTCGTTGGTCTGCTCGGCGTTGCCGAAGCCGGCGAACTGGCGGATGGTCCAGGTCCGCCCGCGGTAGCCGGTCGGGTACAGCCCGCGGGTGAAGGGGTACTCGCCGGGCCAGCCGATCCGCTCGAAGCCCTCGTACTCGTCGCCCGCGCGGGGCCCGTACACCGGCTCCACGGGGTCTCCGGAGAGCGTGGTGAAGTCCGCGTCGCGCTTGCGTGCGGCGTCGTACCGGGCCTGCCAGCGTCGGCGGCCCTCTGCGATGGCGTCAGCGTCCATGCTTCAAATTTACTAGGACGTCCTAGTAAATGTCGACGGCTGACCGCCGTACGCGTGCGGTACGGCGGCGCGGCGGTGCGGTTACGCCTCGGCGGCGGCCGGTACGGGGGCCGTGACCTTGGCCTCCAGCTCGCGGCTGATCCGGCGCTCGACGAAGAAGGCGGCGGTGGGGATCGTGCCTGCCAGGAGCACCCACAGCTGGCGCCCGACCGGCAGTTTCGCCTTGGAGCCCAGGTCGAAGGCGACGACCAGGTAGAGCACGTACAGCCAGCCGTGCGCGATGCCGATGACGGTGGTGAACTTCGCCGCCCCGTCGAGCTGGAAACCGTACTTGGCGATCACGCCGAGGGTCAGCAGGACCAGCAGCACGCCGGTGACGTAGGCCATGACGCGGTAGCGGGTCAGCACGCTTTTCTTCATGGAGTCGAGCGTAACGGCCCGTTCCGGGAGATCTTGGGCCGGGTGGGCCCGGCGTGACCCTCGCGCCGGGGCACGGTAGTGATCAGCGGGTGGCCCCCCGCGGCCACAGGATCCGGACCGGAGTACCCCTCCGCTCGGCGTACGAGACCACGTCCGCGGTACCGCCGAGCCCTCTGGCGGGCCGGCCGTCCCACACGGCGAGGAGCTCCTCGGACCGGTCCACCAGGATTTCCGATCCTGCCATGTGCGCCTCGGACGTCGACTCCGTCATGCCGGTCTCGTGAACGCAGGACGCCCGGCCCAGGAGGGTGTCGTAGGCCGCGTGATGCCACTGAGGGAGGGCATTGCGGTAGTCGGCCGCCGGAACGACCACCTCGAGTCGCCCGCCGCGCCTCACCACGGCTTCGGCGAACCAGGCGTCGGGGCCGTCCGCGATGCACGAAACGCCGACGAGATCAGCGACGTCGTAGGCGCCCACCGCCGCATCGAGCAACACCCGCACGCGCCTTTCCACGTCCGCGCCGAGTCCGCGATGACCGGTGATCCCCACCCACATGCCCGCTCCTTCACAGATAGACGCCGTGCAACCGCTCATCCACATCGCGCACCACCTTGGGCGGTGCACTGGTCGTGAGGGTACGGCGCAGGGCCCGGACGCGTTCCACGATGCGGCCGGACTTGTACGTCAGCCCGGTGTCGAGGGCCCGCTGGGCGAGGGCGAACGCCGACTCCACGCGTCCACCGGCGAGGTGCCCGGCGGCGATGTCGAGCACCAGCAGTGCGCGCTGCTTCGCGTGACCAGTGGCCAGGGCTTCGGCATCGTCCGAAAGCACCCAGCCCGCCAGACCGAGTCGTGCCCCGCAGGTCACGCGGCACGCAGCCACCTTCTCCGGGCCGAACGCGAACACCCAGGGCCAGGGGGGCGGGTCCTCGGGCAGCGCCTCGGCTGCCGCACGGCTCTCGGTCAGCGCCCTGTCCGCCGCCCGACGGTCACCACCGACGGCATGGGCCAGGGCTTCCACGGACGACAGCCATGCCTCCGCGACCGGAGGTCGACAGTCGCCGAGCGCTCGCCATGCCCGTCCGGTCACATTCAGGGCTTCGGTGCCGTTCCCCGAGTGTGCCTCGAACTGAGCCAGACTGCCGACCTGGTAGGCCGTGAGAAGCCGGTCTCCGGACGATCGCGCCGCCTTGACGGCCGAGCCGTACCAGGTGCGCGCCGACCCGTTGTCGCCCATGTCCCAGGCCAGCCATCCGGCGAGGCTCGCCACCTCGCTGCCCACCGCGGCGAGGCGGCTGCGGTCCGTGTCACCTGCTGCGTTGGTGATGCCCTGGATCAGCCTCATGTGTGATTTCACGGCCTCGGAGAGATCACGGGACGGCGTGGAGCCGTCGAGCCTCCGGTACGCAGATGTGGACAACCTCAGCGCTGCGGCCTGCTCGCTCCCCGGACCGGCTTTGTCGGGCGATGCGGCAGCCAGTACCGGCGTCGCCGCTGTCGCCGCGACACCGCCGAGGAATTGTCGTCGGTCCACGTTGTCATCACCGTTCGCATTCCCCTGGGGGCGCCTGTCCGCGAGCCCCACCAGTGCCGGTGGAATGCCCAGGTGCGCAGCAGCAGCCGCCAGGATGTCCGTGCTGTAGGTACGCGCTCCGCGCTTCTCCAGCCGGGAGACCGCCGACTGTGAAAGACCGATCGCCCCGCCCAGTTGCGTCCCCGGTCCGGGAGGCCTCCCGGACCGCTGTCATCTGCTACATCGCGGCACCCCCACGTTACGAGTCCCCACAGCGCCGAGCCCCTGCTCGTACCCGCTCGGCTCATACCCGTATGCGAGCGCCGCATCTGTGATGGTGCCACAGCGGTGAGTAACCGTTGACTGGCTGCCAGGACAGCAACGAGCCCCTGCGGGCCGTTCTGAACCTGGTGATCGCCCTCCGCTCTCAGGGGTGACCACCCCACCCACCCAACCGCCCAAGCGTGAGGCCACGATGACCAGTGTGACGACAGGACGATCAGCACCCGCCGCTCCCCAGTTGCATGCCCATGGGACCGGATATCCGGGTGATGACGTTTCCCTCGCCCTCCTGCCCGAGAGCGCGGCCATGACACGCCGGGCGACACGGACCACGATGAGGTGCTGGGGCCTGCCCGAGGACCTGACGGCTGATGCCGAACTGGTCGCTTGCGAACTGGTCACCAACGCGGTTCGCCATGCCCGCCTGCGCAATGCCCGCGAACCCGGTCATTGCCGCATGTCTTTGGAACGCCCTGCTCCGGACGCGGTTCTGATCGGGGTCTCCGACCGTTCCGTGATCCGTCCGGCGAAGTGCGCGCCGGACGAGAATGACACCGGTGGCCGCGGTCTGATGCTTGTCGAGTCCCTCGCTGCGGACTGGGGCGTGATCCGACGCCCGGTCGGCAAGACGGTCTGGGCCCTGTTGAAGACCTGAGACGGGCCTCGCGGGGTCGGCGGCCCTCTCAGCCCTCGTCGAAGTCGTGCGCCGCCACCCGCAGCGGCCGCAGCATCGCGAAGATCTCCGCGCACTCCTCGGCGTCGTACGCGCCCAGGCCGAAGTCCATCGCCATCAGGTCGCGGGTGGCGGCGTCGACGGCCTCGCGGCCCTTGTCTGTGATGACGGCGAGGGTGCCGCGGCCGTCGTTGGGGTTGGGGCGCTTGGCCACCAGGCCGGACCTGACCAGGCGGTCCACCGTGTTGGTCACGGAGGTGGGATGCACCATCAGCCGCTCGCCGATCTTGGACATCGGCAGCTCGCCGGCCTTGGAGAAGGTGAGCAGCACCAGGGCCTCGTAGCGCGCGAACGTCAGTCCGTACGGCTTGACCACGGCGTCGACCTCGGCCAGCAGGATCTGGTGGGCGCGCATGATGGACGTGATCGCCGCCATGGACGGCACGCTTCCCCAGCGCTGCTTCCAGAGCTCGTCGGCGCGGGCGATGGGGTCGAACGGGAGACTGAGGGGCTTCGGCACGGCATCAGACCCTACCCGCCGGTCATATCGTGGTCAGCCCCGTCTCGCCTTTCGGTCGCCCGGTGCTCGCCCGGCGGTCGTCCGGCGCTCCCCCGGTGTCCGCGCGGACGTCCGCCGGGCGGCGCCCGCCAGCAGGACGCAGCAGACGGTGCCCAGGACCCCGGCGCCCGCGACGGTGACCCGTGCGCCGGCGAACTCGGCCGCGACGCCCGCCAGGGCCATGCCCACGCCCTGGAGGGTCATCAGACCGGCGGTGAGCAGGGTCATCGCCCGGCCGCGCAGCTCCTCGGGCACGGCGGCGACGAACCACTGGTCCAGGCCCAGGGTGTAGGCCGATCCGGCGCCGGAGACCAGCAGCAGGAGCAGCGAGAGGGGCAGGCCCGGGTGGAGGGCGTAGCCGAGGTACGGCAGCAGGGCGAGGCTCACCAGCGGCAGGGCGACGCGTTCGCGGGCGGCGGGCGACAGCCGGGAGCCGGCGTACAGCTCGCCCGCCACGGTGCCCACGGGCAGCGCGCACATCAGCAGGCCGAGCCCGGTGGACCCGGTGCCGAGCGCGGCGGCGTACGGGGCGGCCAGGGCCTCGGGCACCACGGCGAACATCGGCGGCACCCAGAACAGCAGCAGCAGGACGCGCGTCCTGCGGTCGGCGAGCACCTGCCGGGCGCCGCGCAGCGAGTCGCCGACCAGGGCGCCGCCGCTGCCGCCGCGCGCGGGCCGGGGGCGGGTGCCGAGGCGGAGCAGGGCGGCGGAGGCCAGGAAGGTGGCCACGGTGATCAGCAGGGCGTGCCGGGGGCTGACCACGGTGAGCAGCAGCCCGCCGAGCCCGTAGCCGACGAGCAGCGCGCTCTGCGAGACGATCCGCAGCAGGGAGCGGCCGAGGACGAACAGGTCGCCGTCGCCGAGGATGTCGGCGAGCGTGGCCATGCGGGTGCCCTGGAAGACCGGTGAGACCAGGGCGAGGGCGCATCGGAGCGCGAGCAGGACGCCGATGTGCGCCCCGGGCGCGACCATGCCCGCCACGCACGCCGCGCACACCAGGTCGCAGACGACCAGCACCCGGCGGGCCGGGAAGCGGTCGGCGAGCCCGGCCAGGAGGGTGCCGCCGACGACGTACGGGAGGAAGCCGAGCGCGAAGGTGAGGGCGCTGAGCAGGGGCGAGGCGGTGAGGTCGTAGACGAGGACGGAGAGGGCGATCTCGCTGACGATCACGCCGAGCAGGGAGAGGGCGTGGGCGGCGAAGACGGCCCGGAACTCGGGGACGGCGAAGACCTGGGTGTAGCGCTGCTGCATGGACGGCAGCGTGCGGCCGCCCGGCCGTGCGCCCTAGTGTTTCGGCGACAGCCGAATCTTCCAGGGGAGGGCGGGGTGGTGCCGGGTGCCGTTCCGGCTGCGTTTCGGTGACGACGATCTGCTGCGGTGCCGCTTCGCGCTGTCGCCGCTGTGGGAGACGCAGGAGGCGGTGCGCACGCTGGGGCGCCCGGACCGGCTGGGTTACCACCCGCACTGGCTGCGGAGCATCGGGGAGGCGGCGCGGGGTCTTGACCTGGGCCTGCTGCGACTGGTGATGCCGCGCCGGGGGCACAGCCCGGATTTCCTGGGGCCGCCGCCGCTGGGCCCGGCCGCGACGTTCGAGGAGGAGATCGCGGCGGTGCGGGCGGCCGATCCGGTGGCGGCCCGGGAGGATCTGGCGCGCTCCCTGGCGGACACGCCGGGTGCGCCGCGCTCGCGGGGCGGGCAGGCGCTGCTGGCCGATCCGGCGCGCGCGGTGCGGGAGCTGGCCGATCTGCTGGAGGCCGCCTGGCATGTGCTGGTGGAGCCGGAGTGGCCGCGGCTGCGGGCGCTGCTGGAGGCCGACATCGCCTTCCACTCGCGGCGGCTGGCCGAGGTGGGCCTGGAGGCGCTGCTGCCGGAGCTGGACCGGCGGCTGTCCTGGGACGGGCGGACGCTGACCGTGGACTGGCACGGCGAGTACGGGCGCGAACTGGGCGGCCAGGGTCTGGTGCTGATGCCGAGCGTGTTCTCGTGGCCGGACGTGATCAGCGGCTTCGAGCCGCCGTGGCAGCCGACGCTGGTCTATCCGGCCCGCGGCCTCGCGGGGCTGTGGACGGAGCCGGGTGCCGCCGGCGCGCAGGCGCTGGTACGGCTGCTGGGGCGCGGACGGGCCGCGGTGCTGGCCGCGCTGGCCGACCCGGCGACGACATCGGACCTGGCGCACCGGCTGCGGCTGGCCCCCTCGTCGGTGTCCGCGCATCTGGCGGTGCTGCGGGACGCGGGGCTGCTGACCTCGCGGCGCTATGGGCACCGGGTGCTGTACGAGCGGACACCGCTGGGGATGGCGCTGGCGGCGTCCGGAGGGTGAGGGTCCGGGCCGCCCGGCGGTGGGCGTCCGGGGCCGCGGGGGTGCGCGTCCGGGGCCGCCCCAGGGTGCGTGTCCGGGGGCTGAGGCGTGCGCGGGCGCGCGGTCGGACCGCCGGGTGCGCGCCCGCGCAGGCGGAGCCGGTTCGGGCTACTCCCCCGCCAGGTGCCGTTCGACCGTCTCCACCTTGGCGGTGAGGCCGTCGGTGACGCCGGGGCGGATGTCGGCCTTGAGGACGAGGGAGACGCGCGGGGCGCGAGCCTCCACCGCGGCCACGGCGCGCCGGACCACGTCCATGACCTCGTCCCACTCGCCCTCGACGGAGGTGAACATGGCGTCGGTGCGGTTCGGCAGGCCGGACTCGCGCACGACCCGGACGGCGTCGGCGACGTACTCGCCCACGTCCTCGCCGACGCCCAGCGGGGTGACGGAGAAGGCGACGATCACGCGTTCACCACTCCCTCGCGGCGGGCGCGGGAGGCGATGACCGCGTCCTCGGCCTCGCGCTTGAGCTTGCGCTCGGCGAAGAAGCCGCCGGTGGGCAGGACCGAGAGCACGAAGTAGAGGGCGGCGGTCTTCAGCGGCCACTTGGTGCGGTTCCAGGCGTCGGCCCAGAAGAGCACGTAGAGGACGAAGAGGATGCCGTGGATCGCGCCCATCGCGGGGACCGCGTTGAAGTCGGTGGTCCGCTTCAGGACCGAGCAGACCAGCAGGAGCAGGAAGCTGACCGCCTCGGGGGCGGAGACCAGGCGGAGGCGTCGGAGGGCGGTGGCGGTCTTGATGTCCACGGGTCACCTTCGGGGGGATTCGGCGGGATGCGGCGGAAGACGGCCGGGAGCTGCGGCCGGGTTTGTGAACGCAGGCACAAAGTTCCGTCCATTGTGGCAAACCGCCGGGGGTGGTCGGCCCCTAGGGGTGGAGGTCGGGGATTTCTCCACCCGGAGCGGGGGGCGATCTCCGTCCGTGGGTGCTGTCGTCGGCGGGCCGTTCGCCGCTACCTTCACTCCGTGGCGATGTTCCGACTGCAAGGCAGCAAGGTGCTCGCCGTCGACATGACCGGGGATGCCGTGAAGGCGAAGAACGGCTCGATGGTCGCGTACGACGGTCAGATGGCCTTCAAGAAGCTGACGGGTGGCGGTGAGGGGCTGCGGGGGATGGTGACGCGGCGGATCACCGGTGAGCAGATGACGGTGATGGAGGTGCGGGGGCAGGGGACCTGCTGGTTCGCGGACCGGGCGTCCGAGATCAATCTCGTCCGCCTCCAGGGGGAGAAGCTGTATGTCGAGTCGAGCAATCTGCTGGCGACGGACGCGGGACTGAGGACGGGCACGACGTTCACCGGGCTGCGCGGCGCCTCGCAGGGCAACGGGCTGTTCACGACCACCGTCGAGGGCAGCGGCCAGGCGGCGATCATGTCGGACGGCCCCGCCGTGGTGCTCCGGGTGAGCGCGCAGTACCCGCTGACCGTCGACCCGGGCGCCTATATCGCGCACCAGGGAGATCTGCGGCAGACGTTCCAGTCCGGGGTGACCTTCCGCACATTCCTCGGGGAGGGCGGCGGCGAGGCGTTCCAGATCCGCTTCGAGGGGGACGGCCTGGTCTACGTCCAGCCGAGCGAGCGGAACACGATCGCGGGGGACGCGTGAGATGACCTTCCGGGAGATCAACTCGAAGATGGTCGAGGCCACGCTGGTGCCGGGGCAGCGGCTGTTCAGTCAGCGGGGCGCGATGCTGGCGTACCGGGGCGACGTGTCGTTCACCCCGAACATCCAGGGCGGTCAGGGCGGGGTGATGTCCATGATCGGGCGCCGCGTCGCGGGCGAGGCCACCCCCCTGATGACGGTGGAGGGCAGCGGCACGGTCTTCTTCGGGCACGGCGGCCACCACATCCAGGTGATCGGGCTGTCCGGCGACACGCTGTACGTGGAGGCCGACCGCCTGCTCGCCTTCGAGGGCACGCTCCAGCAGGGCACGATGTTCATGGGCTCGCAGGGCGGGATCATGGGCATGGTGCGCGGCCAGGTGACCGGCCAGGGACTGTTCACGACCACCCTCAAGGGGTACGGCGCGGTGGCGGTGATGGCGCACGGCGGGGTGCTGGAGATCCCGGTCACCCCGCAGCGGCCCGTCCATGTCGACCCGCAGGCCTACGTCGCCCACCACGGCGACGTCCGCAACAAGCTGTCGACCGCGCTGGGCTGGCGGGACATGGTGGGCCGGGGTTCGGGCGAGGCGTTCCAGCTGGAGCTGAGCGGCAGCGGCATGGTCTACGTCCAGGCGTCGGAGGAGAAGCTGTGAGCGCGTACGGAACGCCCGGCGCCGGGCCCGTGGTGTACGACCCGATGACGCTGCCGGCCGACGACAACGTCAACCACTACACCTTCTGTGTGGAGCTGAAGGGAAGCCAGTGGTTCCTCCAGAAGGGAAAGATGATCGCCTATTACGGGGCGATCGAGTTCAACGGCTTTGGACACGGGCGTCTGGACCGGCTGTTGCGCACCTCGTTCCATTCGCCTCTGCACGCCGCGGACTGGGTGGTGGCGGAGGGTTCGGGGAAGATGCTCCTCGCCGACCGGGCCTTCGATGTGAACTCGTACGACCTGGAGGACGGCAACCTGACCATTCGCTCGGGCAACTTGCTTGCTTTTGAGCCAAGTCTCGCGCTGAAGCAGTCGATCGTTCCGGGCTTCCTCACGCTGATCGGAACCGGAAAATTCGTGGCCGCGTCGAACGGCCCGGTGGTCTTCATGGAACCGCCGATCCGGGTGGACCCGCAGGCGCTGGTCGGCTGGGCCGACTGCCCCTCCCCGTGCCATCACTACGACCACGGCTATCTGACGGGCGTACTGGGCGGCCTACGTGCGATGACAGGGCTCGGCGGGGCCTCCGGCGAGGAGCACCAGTTCGAGTTCGTCGGGGCCGGTACGGTGCTGCTCCAGTCGTCGGAGGCCCTGATGGCGGAGCAGGCTGTGGGGGCGCCCCCGGCCGAGCCCGGGGTGCCCGGCGGGACCGGTCCGGCCGGTCATGGACAGCAGGGACAGCAGGCGGGCGCACCGCGCCTTCCCGGACAGCTGGGAGACCTCCAGCGTCGCTTCGGGCTGTGAGCGGTAGTCTGCGGAGTGTGACGGCTCGAACGCGTGCGCGCCGTCATGCGACCCCCCATTAGTTCGCCTTTCAACTTCTTAGGTAGACTTCATTCATGGAGACCGACACGGCCACGCGCTGGCTGACCAATGCGGAGCAGTGCGCCTGGCGCACCCACCTGGAGGTCAACAGGCTGTTGACGTACCAGCTCGAAAGAGACCTCCAGCCCTTCGGTCTGACGTTGAACGACTACGAGATCCTGGTGAATCTCTCCGAGTCGGAGGACGTGCGGATGCGGATGAGCGACCTCGCCTCCGCCACCCTCCAGTCCAAGAGCCGCCTCTCGCACCAGATCACCCGCATGGAGAACGCGAACCTGGTGCGCCGCGAGAACTGCGAGTCCGACCGGCGCGGGCTGTTCGCCGTCCTCACCGAGCACGGCATGGAGACCATGCAGAAGGTCGCCCCGCACCATGTGGCGTCCGTGCGGCGGCACTTCATCGATCTGCTGGACCCGGAGGCCCTGACGGAGCTGAGCAAGGCGCTCAAGCCCATCGCGGAGCACCTGCGCGGCCAGCGGGGCCGCCCGTAACCGGGGCGGGGCCCGCGCTCCGGCCCTGCCCGGCCCGCAGCCCTGACCCGGCCCGCGCTCCCGGCCCCGGGGCCCCGTACGCGAACCGGCACCCGGGGCCGGCGCCGCCCGACGGCTCGCGATCGGGCCCCGGCAGGCAGCTGCCGCGCCGCCCACCCGCCTGACGGTCACGGACCGGCGCGGGGCGCCGGAGACCGGGACGCTCCGGTCCGGTCCGCCGCACCGGAGCGGTCCGGGCGGGCCCGCCTCGCCGGATCCAGGGCACTGCCCCGTCCCGCCGGACCGGGGCCGACACAGCCAGGGGCGGCGCGCCGGTCCCGAGGCCGTGCAGGACGAGCACGCCGTGCCGGGCCCGCGGACCGTGCGGCGTGGCGCGGCCGCCGTACCGGGTTCGGTCCCGGCGCAGGCCGGCCCGGCGGCCCGGAAGAGGCCCGCGCCCGGCCCGGCGGGTGCGATCCACCGCACCGGAGCGGTCCGGGCGGGCCCGGTCTGCCAGGCAAGGAGCGCGCGAAGGCGGCTTCGCCCGCCAGGCGCGGACCCGTATGAGGACGGCCCCACTCTTCCTGGCGGGCGCGCACCCGGAGTGCGCGGAGGCGGGCCCCGTCCCGCGGCCGTAGGCCGTGGACCAGGCTCTCCCGCCGGGCCGGGCCCTACCCCTGGGCCGGGCCCTACCCCTGGGTCAGGCCCGCGACCAGTTCGTCCGCCGCGCGGTACGGGTCGAGGTCGCCGATGACGATGCGTTCGGCGAGGGCGCTGAGGCGGCGGTCGCCGTGCAGGTCGCCGATGCGTTCGCGCAGGGCCGTGACGGCGATCGTCTCGACCTCGCGGGCCGCGCGGGCACGACGCCGCTCGGCGAGGACGCCGCGCTCCTCCATCCACGCCCGGTGCTTCTCCAGGGCCTCGACGACCTCGTCGACGCCCTCGCCGCGGGCGGCCACCGTCTTGACGATGGGCGGCCGCCAGTCGCCGGGGCCGCGGGCCTCGCCCAGGCCCAGCATGTGGTTCAGCTCGCGGGCGGTGGCGTCCGCGCCGTCCCGGTCGGCCTTGTTGACGACGTAGACGTCGCCGATCTCCAGGATCCCGGCCTTGGCCGCCTGGATGCCGTCGCCCATCCCGGGCGCCAGCAGCACCACGCTGGTGTCCGCCTGGGAGGCGATCTCGACCTCCGACTGGCCGACGCCGACCGTCTCCACCAGGACCACGTCGCAGCCGGCCGCGTCCAGCACCCGGATCGCCTGCGGCGCGGCCCAGGCCAGGCCGCCCAGATGGCCGCGGGTCGCCATCGAGCGGATGTACACACCGGGGTCCGAGGCGTGCTCCGACATGCGGACCCGGTCGCCGAGCAGCGCGCCGCCGGAGAACGGGGAGGACGGGTCGACGGCGAGCACGCCGACCCGCCGGCCCTGCTTGCGGTAGGCCGTCACCAGCGCCGAGGTGGAGGTCGACTTGCCGACCCCGGGCGAGCCGGTCAGACCGACCACATAGGCGTTGCCGGTCAGCGGCGCGAGCGCCGCCATGACCTCCCTGAGCTGCGGTGACGCCCCCTCCACCAGGGAGATCAGCCGGGCCACGGCCCGCGGCCGGCCGTCCCTGGCCTGGGCCACCAGAGAGGAGACGTCCTGCATCACAGCTCCGTTCACGTGTTCCGCGCCGATCTCACGAACGTACGCGGAGGATCGGTCGGGGGGATACCCCGGACACCCCGCTCACCGGGGGTCCGGGTCCGGCCGCGCACCGGGCCGGGGCGGCCCTCAGGCGCCGGGCGGCCCTCAGGCCCCGGGCACCTTGACGATCAGCGCGTCGCCCTGGCCGCCGCCGCCGCACAGCGCCGCCGCGCCCACGCCGCCGCCGCGGCGCTTGAGCTCCAGCGCCAGGTGCAGCACGAGACGGGCGCCGGACATCCCGATCGGGTGACCGAGGGCGATGGCGCCGCCGTTCACGTTCACCCTTTCCGTGGACACGCCGAGGTCCTTCATTGACTGCACGGCCACCGCGGCGAACGCCTCGTTGATCTCGATCAGATCGAGGTCGGAGACCTCCAGGCCCTCCTTGCGCAGGGCGTGCAGGATCGCGTTGGACGGCTGGGACTGGAGGGAGTTGTCCGGACCGGCCACATTGCCGTGGGCGCCGATCTCGGCGATCCACTCCAGGCCCAGTTCCTCGGCCTTGGCCCTGCTCATCACGACCACGGCGGCGGCGCCGTCGGAGATCTGCGAGGAGGAACCGGCGGTGATCGTGCCGTCCTTGGCGAAGGCGGGGCGCAGCCGGGCCAGCGACTCGGCGGTGGTGTCGCCGCGGATGCCCTCGTCCTTGCTGAAGAGCACCGGGTCGCCCTTGCGCTGCGGGATCTCCACGGGGGTGATCTCGGCCTCGAAGACGCCGTTCTTCTGGGCGGCGGCGGCGCGCTGGTGGGACAGGGCGGCGATCTCGTCCTGCTCGGCGCGGCCGATGCCCAGGCGGGTGTTGTGCTTCTCGGTCGACTCGCCCATCGGGATGGTCTCCCAGGGGTCGGTCAGACCGTCGTGGGCCATCGCGTCGAGCATCTCCACCGCGCCGTACTTGAAGCCCTCGCGGGACTTGGGCAGCAGGTGGGGGGCGTTGGTCATGGACTCCTGGCCGCCGGCCACGACGATGTCGAACTCGCCCGCGCGGATGAGCTGGTCGGCCAGCGCGATGGCGTCCAGGCCCGAGAGGCACACCTTGTTGACGGTGAGCGCGGGCACGCTCATCGGGATGCCCGCCTTCACCGCGGCCTGCCGGGCGGGGATCTGGCCCGCGCCGGCCTGGAGCACCTGGCCCATGATCACGTACTGGACCTGGTCACCCCCGATGCCCGCGCGGTCCAGGGCCGCCTTGATCGCGAACGCGCCCAGATCCGCGCCGGAGAACGACTTGAGCGAGCCGAGCAGCCGGCCCATGGGCGTACGGGCGCCCGCGACGATCACCGAACCGGTCGTACCGGAGTTTCCAGAAGCCATGAGCTGCGATTCCCCTTACCGGCCTGCACAGCCGAGGAGTGAACGAGGGTTTACTTCGAATGTACTGAGCGGCGGTCGGCCGCGTCATCGGGCCGTCGGTGTGATCGCGCGCACGTTGCGTAACCATCCGATCGGCGCTGCACTGAGTCCATGCTGACGCGAATCGACCACATCGGGATCGCCTGCCACGACCTCGACGCGACCGTCGAGTTCTACCGGGCGACGTACGGCTTCGAGGTGTTCCACACCGAGGTCAACGACGAGCAGGGCGTGCGCGAGGCCATGCTCAAGATCAACGAGACGTCCGACGGCGGCGCCTCCTACCTCCAGCTCCTGGAACCGACCCGCGAGGACTCCGCCGTCGGGAAGTGGCTCGCGAAGAACGGCGAGGGCGTGCACCACATCGCCTTCGGCACCGCGGACGTCGACGCGGACGCCGCCGGTATCCGCGACAAGGGCGTGCGGGTCCTCTACGAGGAGCCGCGACGCGGCTCCATGGGGTCACGGATCACCTTCCTGCACCCCAAGGACTGCCATGGCGTCCTCACAGAACTCGTCACTTCGGCGCCCGTTGGGACGGCCGAGCACTGACCGACGTACATAAGGGCCGGTAGGGTTGGGGGCGATCGTCCGCTCAGCGGGCCGATCGCTTTCCGGGGTCCACGTTTCGGGGGACGGACGACGGGGCAGCAGCCCATGCTCCGCCGTTGATCTGACACCATTCCCCGGGGGCCCCGTCCGGCGGATGGACGGAGCTCGTTTGGACAGGCTTGCGACCAGGGGACGGATGGGACCGCGCAGTGCGGGGCTACGAACGCCAGGAGCGAGAGCCGGCGGCTGACGTCGACCACCTCTCTCGGTTCGAGGCCGAGATGGATCGGCTGAAGACCGAGCGGGAGAAGGCGATCCAGCACGCCGAGGACCTCGGCTACCAGGTCGAGGTGCTGCGCGCCAAGCTGCACGAGGCGCGCCGCACCATCATGACCCGGCCCGCCTACGACAGCGCCGACATCGGTTACCAGGCCGAGCAGTTGCTGCGGCAGGCGCAGGTGCAGGCCGAGCAGATCCGCGCCGACGCCGAGCGCGAGCTGAGCCAGGCGCGGGCGCAGACCCAGCGCATCCTCCAGGAGCACGCCGAGGAGGCCGCCAGGCTCCAGGCGGAGCTGCACCAGGAGGCGGTGAACCGGCGCCAGCAGCTCGACCAGGAGCTGGCCGAGCGCCGCCAGACCGTCGAGTCCCACGTCAACGAGAACGTGGCCTGGGCCGAGCAGTTGCGCGCCCGTACGGAGCAGCAGGCCCGCCGGCTGCTGGACGAGTCCCGCGCCGAGGCCGAGCAGGCGATGTCCGCCGCGCGCGCCGAGGCCGAGCGGCTGACCGCCGAGGCCCGGCAGCGGCTGCGCGCCGAGGCCGAGTCGGCGCGCGCGGAGGCCGAGCAGCTGCTGCGCCGGGCCCGCGCCGACGCCGAGCGGATGCTGGGCGCCGCCTCCAGCCAGGCGCAGGAGGCCACCGACCACGCCGAGCGGCTGCGCAGCAGCACGGCGAGCGAGTCGGAGGCCGCCCGCCGCCAGGCCACCGAGCTGAGCCGGGCCGCCGAGCAGCGGATGACGGAGGCCGAGGAGGCGCTGCGCAAGGCGCAGACCGAGGCCGAGAAGCTGGTCACCGAGGCCAAGGAGAGCGCGGCCAGGACGCTGGCCGGCGCCGAGTCGGCCAACGAGCAGCGCACGCGCACCGCCAAGGAGCAGGTCGCCCGGCTGGTCGAGGAGGCCACCAAGGAGGCCGAGTCCACCCGGTCCGAGGCCGAGCAGCTGGTGGCCGACGCCCGCGCCGAGGCGGAGAAGATCCTCGCCGAGGCCGCGGAGAAGGCCCGTACGGCCACCGCCGAGGAGACCGCCACCCAGCTGTCCAAGGCGGCGAAGACCGCCGAGGAGGTGCTGGACAAGGCGTCCGAGAACGCCAAGCGGACCACCAGGGCGGCCGCCGAGGAGGCCGAGCGGATCCGCGGCGAGGCGGAGGCCGAGGCGGACCGGCTGCGCGCCGAGGCGCACGACATCGCCGAGGAGCTCAAGGGCGCGGCGAAGGACGACACCAAGGAGTACCGCGCCAAGACCGTCGAGCTCCAGGAGGAGGCGCGGCGGCTGCGCGGCGAGGCCGAGCAGCTGCGTTCCGACGCGGTCGCCGAGGGCGAGAAGATCCGCGCCGAGGCCCGGCGCGAGGCCGTGGCGCAGATCGAGGAGGCGGCGAAGTCCGCCGAGGAGCTGCTCGCCAAGGCCAAGGCGGACGCCGACGAGCTGCGCGCCGGCGCGAGCGCGGACAGCGAGAAGGTCCGCACCGAGGCCATCGAGCGCGCCACGGTGCTGCGCCGGCAGGCCGAGGAGACGCTGGAGCGCGCCCGCGCGGAGGCCGAGCGGCTGCGCGCGGAGGCCGACGAGCACGCGGAGTCGGTGAAGGCGGACGCCGAGCGGGCCGCGACCGGGCTGCGCGAGGAGACCGAGCGGGCGCTCGCGGCCCGGCAGGCCGAGGCCACCGAGGAGCTGACCCGGCTGCACACCGAGGCCGAGGAGCGCCACGCCGCCGCCGAGCAGGCGCTCACCGACGCCCGCGCGGAGGGCGAGCGGCTGCGCCGGGAGGCCGCCGAGGAGGCCGAGCGGCTGCGCACCGAGGCGGCCGAGCGGATCCGGGCGCTGCGCGAGCAGGCCGAGACGGAGGCCGAGCGGCTGCGCGACGAGGCCGCGGCGGACGCGTCCGCGTCCCGCGCCGAGGGCGAGAACGTGGCCGTGCGGCTGCGTTCGGAGGCCGCGGCGGAGGCCGAGCGGCTGAAGGCGGAGGCCCAGGACACCGCGGACCGGGTCCGCGCCGAGGCACAGGCCGCCGCCGAGCGGCTGGGCGCGGAGGCGTCCGAGGCGCTGGCCGCCGCGCAGGAGGAGTCCGCCCGGCGCCGCCGCGAGGCCGAGGAACTGCTCGGTTCGGCCCGCCAGGAGGCCGACCAGGAGCGGGAGCGGGCGCGCGAGCAGACCGAGGAACTGCTGGCGTCGGCGCGCCGCCGGGTGGAGGAGGCGCAGGCCGAGGCCACCCGTCTGGTGGAGGAGGCCGACCGGCGGGCCACCGAGATGATGTCGGCCGCCGAGACGCACGCGCAGCAGGTACGGGACTCCGTGGCCGGGCTGCACGAGCAGGCGCAGGAGGAGATCACCGGGCTGCGTTCGGCCGCCGAGCACGCGGCGGACCGTACGCGCCGGGAGGCCGAGGAGGAGGCGGACCGGGTCCGCGCCGACGCCTACGCCGAGCGGGAGCGGGCCAGCGAGGACGCGGCCCGGCTGCGGCGCGAGGCGGGCGAGGAGACGGAGGCCGCCAAGGCGCTCGCCGAGCGCACGGTGTCCGAGGCCATCGCGGAGGCCGAGCGGGTCCGCGCGGATGTCTCCGAGCACGCGCAGCGGGTGCGTACCGAGGCGTCGGACACGATCGCGCAGGCCGAGCAGGACGCCACGCGCACGCGTGCGGACGCCCGGGACGACGCGAACCGGATCCGTTCGGACGCGGCGACGCAGGCGGACACGCTGATCTCCGAGGCGCGCGCGGAGGCCGAGCGGCTCCAGACGGAGACGATCGCCGAGGCCGAGCGGCTGCGTACGGAGACGATCGCCGAGACGGACCAGTTGCGGGCCGGCACGGTCGCCGAGGCCGACCGGCTGCGCACGGAGACGGCGGCCGAGGCCGAGCGGGTGCGCACCGAGGCGCTGGCCGAGGCCGACCGGGTGCGGGCCGAGTCCGTCGCCAAGGCGGAGAAGCTGATCTCGGACGCCACCGGGGACGCGGAGCGGCTGCGGGCCGAGGCCGCCGAGACGGTGGGCTCCGCGCAGTCGCGGGCCGAGCGGATCCGTACCGATTCCGAGCGGGTGAAGGCGGAGGCGGCGGCGGAGGCCGAGCGGCTGGTGACGGCCGCCCGCGAGGAGGCCGAGCGGACCCTGGACGAGGCCCGCAAGGACGCCAACAAGCGGCGTTCGGAGGCGGCCGAGCAGGTCGACAAGCTCATCAACGAGACCACGGCGGAGGCCGACAAGCTGCTCACCGAGGCACAGGCGAGCGCGGTCAAGTCCAAGGCGGACGCGGAGGCGCAGGCCGACACGATGGTGGGCGCGGCCCGCCAGGAGGCCGAGCGGATCCTGTCCGAGGCGACGGTCCAGGGCAACAGCGCGGTGGAGAAGGCCCGTACGGACGCGGACGAGCTGCTGGTCGGGGCCCGCCGGGACGCCACCCAGATCCGGGAGCGCGCCGAGGAGCTGCGGACGCGCCTCACCTCGGAGATCGAGGAGCTGCACGAGCGGGCCCGCCGGGAGGCGGCCGACACGATGAAGTCGGCCGGGGACCGCTGCGACGCGCTGATCAAGGCGGCCGAGGAGCAGTTGGCGAAGGCGCAGGCGAAGGCCAAGGAGATCGTCTCGGACGCCAACTCCGAGGCGGGCAAGGTGCGTATCGCCGCGGTCAAGAAGGCCGAGGGGCTGCTCAAGGAGGCCGAGCAGAAGAAGGCCAAGCTCTCCAAGGAGGCCGAGGAGCTGAAGGCCGAGGCGGTCCGGGAGGCGCGGCGCACGGTCGAGGAGGGCAAGCGCGAGCTGGAGACCCTGGTGCGCAGGCGCGAGGACATCAACGCCGAGATCTCCCGGGTGCAGGACGTGCTGGAGGCGCTGGAGTCCTTCGAGGCGCCGGGGTCCGGGAAGGACGCCGGGGTCCGGGCGGGCGCGACGGTCGGAGCACCCCGTTCCGGGGAGAAGTCGTCAGAGGGGTAGTCAGAAGGTTAGCCTTTAGGGTGAATTCGGGGCCTCACGGGGGAGCTTCCGAAGGCTGCGCCGTGGTAATTGGCAAGCGCTGCGGCGGTCAGCCACTCAAAAGAGGTGTCATTCTCCAGATCAAACACGTATCCGCTCGATGACACACCGCTTCGGCCCCTAGGATTCGACCTATCACCTCACCGGTCTCATTCGACAGGAACCCCATGAGCGACACTTCCCCCTACGGCTTCGAGCATGTGCGGCGTGGGTACGACCGCGCTCAGGTGGACGATTACATCGCCAAGCTGGTCTCCGACCACGACAGGGCTCTCTCCCGTGTCACCACACTGGAGAAGCGCATCGAGGAGCTCCACCTAGAGACGCAGAACGCCCAGGCCCAGATCACCGACGCCGAGCCGTCGTACGCCGGTCTGGGCGCGCGCGTCGAGAAGATCCTCCGCCTCGCCGAGGAGGAGGCCAAGGATCTGCGCGAGGAGGCACGGCGCGCGGCCGAGCAGCACCGCGAGCTGGCCGAGTCGGCGGCCCAGCAGGTCCGCAACGACGCCGAGTCCTTCGCCTCCGAGCGCAAGGCCAAGGCCGAGGACGAGGGCGTCCGGATCGTCGAGAAGGCCAAGAGCGACGCCTCGCAGCTGCGCAGCGAGGCGCAGAAGGACGCGCAGTCCAAGCGCGAGGAGGCGGACGCCCTCTTCGAGGAGACCCGCGCCAAGGCCGCGCAGGCCGCCGCCGACTTCGAGACGAACCTCGCCAAGCGCCGCGAGCAGTCCGAGCGCGACCTGGCGTCGCGTCAGCAGAAGGCGGAGAAGCGCCTCGCGGAGATCGAGCACCGCGCGGAGCAGCTGCGTCTGGAGGCGGAGAAGCTGCGCACCGACGCCGAGCGCCGGGCCCGGCAGACCGTGGAGACGGCGCAGCGCCAGGCCGAGGACATCGTGGCCGACGCCAACGCCAAGGCGGACCGGATCCGTTCGGAGTCCGAGCGCGAGCTCGCGGCGCTGACCAACCGCCGCGACTCGATCAACGCCCAGCTGACGAACGTCCGCGAGATGCTGGCGACGCTGACCGGTGCCGCGGTGGCCGCGGCGGGCACCCCCGCCGAGGACGAGCCGGTCTCCCGCGGGGTCCCCGCCCAGCAGACCCGGTAGGCACAGAGGCAGACCCGGTGGACCGGGGCGGCGGCTCGGCCGCCCTCCGTCGCGGGGCCGGTCGCCGTCGAGCCCCCCGTCGCCTTCCGGTGGCGGGGGGCTCGGCGCGCCCTTAGCGTGGCCGCATGATCGAACTGGCGGGGCTGACCAAGCGCTACGGCGAGAAGGTGGCGGTCGACGACCTCACGTTCACGGTGCGGCCGGGCACCGTCACCGGTTTCCTGGGGCCCAACGGGGCCGGGAAGTCGACGACCATGCGGATGATCCTGGGTCTCGATCACCCCACCGGCGGAGACGTGCGCATCGACGGCCGGCACTACCACGAGCTGAAGGACCCGCTGACGTACATCGGCGCCCTGCTGGACGCCAAGGCCGTGCACGGCGGGCGCAGCGCCTACCACCATCTGCTGTGCCTGGCGCAGAGCAACGGCATCCCCGAGCGCCGGGTGCACGAGGTGCTGGAGACGGTGGGTCTGGCGGCGGTGGCCAGGAAGAAGGCGAAGGGGTTCTCGCTCGGCATGAGCCAGCGCCTGGGCATCGCGGGCGCGCTGCTGGGCGATCCGCGGATCCTGATGTTCGACGAGCCGGTCAACGGGCTGGACCCGGAGGGCATCCACTGGATCCGCTCTCTGATGCGGTCGCTGGCCACCGAGGGCCGTACGGTCTTCGTCTCCTCGCACCTGATGAGCGAGATGGCGCTGACCGCCGACCACCTCGTGGTCATCGGGCAGGGGCGGCTGCTGGCGGACACCTCCATGGCGGACTTCATCGCGCGCAACTCGCGCTCCCACGTCCGGGTCCGCACCCCCGACCGGGAACGGCTGCTGGACGCGCTGCACCGGGCCGGGATCCAGGCCGTGCAGGGCGGTGACGGGGCGCTGGAGGTGGACGGCGGCCGGTCGGAGGAGATCGGTGAGCTGGCCGCCCGCCACCAGGTGGTGCTGCACGAGCTGAGCAGCCGGCAGTCCTCGCTGGAGGAGGCGTTCATGCGGCTGACCGCCTCGTCGGTGGAGTACCACGCGCACGCGGAGCCGGCCGAGCGGCCGTGGGGCGCGGACTGGAGCACGCGGACCGGGCCGCCGCCCGAGGGGACCGTACGGGACGCGGCGCCGACGACGGTGGAGGGCTGAGACATGGCGGCGACCCAGGTGATCCGCTCGGAGTGGACGAAGATCCGGTCGGTGGCGTCGACGGTGTGGACGCTGTCCCTCGCCGTGGTCGTCACCCTCGCGCTCGGCATGCTGATCTCGGCACTCTCGCGCAACGAGTTCGGGAACATGCCCGCGCGGGAGCGGCTCTCCTTCGACCCGACCTTCGTCAGCTTCGCGGGCATGACCATCGGACAGCTCGCGATGATCGTGTTCGGGGTGCTGGTGGTGTCCAACGAGTACAGCACCGGCATGATCCGCACCTCACTGGCCGCGGTGCCGCGGCGCGGGGCGTTCCTGGCGAGCAAGGTGGCCGTCGCCGCGGCCCTGGCGCTGCTGGTCGGCATGGCCACCAGCTTCGCCGCGTTCTTCCTCGGGCAGGCGATGCTCGGCCCGCTGCGGACCTCGATCACCGCGCCCGGTGTGCTGGGCGCGGTCATCGGCGGCGGCCTCTACATGACGCTGATCGCGGTGTTCTCGATGGCGGTCGCGGTGATGCTGCGCTCCCCGCTGCTGTCGCTGGGCATCCTGATGCCGTTCTTCTTCCTGATCTCCAACATCCTGGGCAATGTCTCGGCGACGAAGAAGGTCGGCCAGTACCTGCCGGACCAGGCGGGCAGCCGCATCCTGCGGGTCCTCCCCCGGGTCGGCGACGACACCCCCTACGGTCCCTGGGGCGGTCTCGGCATCATGGCGCTGTGGGTGATCGCGGCGCTCGCGGCCGGCTACGCGCTGCTGCGCAGGCGGGACGCCTGAGGACGGAACACCGCAGATCCTGACGTACCGGGCCGCCCTGGCTTTACCTTCTTTTGGCCGGAACCGTCAGCGCCCGGATAAGCTCCTAAGCCTTACGGGGACGTGTGCCCCGCTGTCCTGAACCTGGGGCAGCAACCTTCCGATGGGACCGGAGCATGATCGAGGCAGTCGGCCTGACCAAGCGCTACGGCGCCAAGACCGCCGTATCCAACCTCTCCTTCCAGGTACGGCCCGGTGCCGTCACCGGCTTCCTCGGGCCGAACGGCTCGGGCAAGTCGACGACCATGCGGATGATCCTCGGCCTGGACAACCCGACCGCGGGCTCGGTGACGATCGGCGGCTATCCCTACCGGCGGCTGCCCAACGCTCCGCGCCAGGTGGGCGCCCTGCTGGACGCCAAGGCGGTGCACGGCGGCCGGACCGCCCGCAACCACCTGCTGTCGCTGGCGCAGCTGTCGGGCATCCCGGCCCGCCGGGTGGACGAGGTGCTGGGCGTGGTCGGTCTCCAGGAGGTGGCCCGCCGACGCTCCAAGGGCTTCTCGCTCGGCATGGGGCAGCGGCTCGGCATCGCGGCGGCGCTGCTGGGCGATCCACAGGTGCTGCTCTTCGACGAGCCGGTCAACGGCCTCGACCCGGAGGGCATCCTCTGGGTGCGCAATCTGATGAAGTCGCTGGCCGCCGAGGGCCGGACGGTGTTCGTCTCCTCGCATCTGATGAGCGAGATGGCGCTGACCGCGGACCATCTGATCGTCATCGGGCGTGGGCAGCTCCTCGCCGACATGAGTGTGACGGACTTCATCTCCGCGAACTCCGCCGACTTCGCCCGGGTCCGTGTCCCCGACGCCGAGCCGCGGCAGCGGGAGAAGCTGTCGTCCGCGCTGACCGGCGCGGGCGGGCAGGTGCTGCCCGAGCAGGACGGCGCGCTGCGGGTGACGGGGCTGGCGCTGTCCCGCATCAGCGACCTCGCGCACGAGGCCGGCGTCCGGCTTTGGGAGCTGTCCCCGCACCAGGCCTCCCTGGAGGAGGCGTACATGCGGATGACGCAGTCGGTGGTCGACTACCGCTCGACGACCGACGCCAAGTCCGGTCTGATGCAGCCCCTGCCGCCCGGCGCGCAGCCGCCGGTGCCGGTGCCGGGCCAGGGCCAGCCCGGCTGGTACGCCCCGCCGCCGCCCCAGGCGCAGCCCGCCGCGGGCCCCTACGGCGGCCCGCCCCGGCCGTACGCGGGCGCGGGGGCGCCGAACCCGTACGCGGGTGCGGCCCAGGCCCCGGCCCCGCCCGCCACGGCACCGGCCGCCGCACCGGCACCGGCACCCGCACCGGCTCCCGCACCCGCACCCGCACCCGCACCCGCACCCGCACCCGCAGCAGACGTCACCCAGTCCGAGGACGCCCGATGAGCACGCCGCAGACTCCGATGCCGCCGACTCCGCAGCCCGCCTGGCAGGCGGGGGCACCCTCCGCACCGTCCGTCCAGCCCGGTTACACCTCGCCGATCCCGGTCGTGCGGACGCATCTGGGGCACGCGCTCGCCTCGGAGTGGACGAAGATCAAGTCGGTGCGCTCCACGATGTGGACGCTGGGTGTGTTCATCGTGCTGGTGGTCGGCGTCGGGCTGCTGGTCGGCGCGGTCGTCGCGCACTCCTCCGCGGACATGTCCGGCGACGACAACGTACTGACGCTGGGCTTCATCGGGGTGCTCCTGGGCAGCATCTGCATCATCACGCTCGGCGTGCTGACCACCGCCTCCGAGTACGGCACCGGCATGATCCGCACCACCATGACCGCCTGCCCCAGCCGGGGCCGGGTGCTGGTGGCGAAGGCCCTGGTGTTCTTCCTGCTCTCCTTCGTCATCACGCTGGTGTGCACCGCGCTGGTCGCGGTCGCCCAGACGGCGATGCTGGACGGCAGCGGCGCGCGCCGGCCGACCGGCGGGGAGTGGTTCAAGGCCACGGTCGGCGTCAGCTTCTACCTGGCGCTGCTGGGGCTGGTCTCGCTGCTCATCGGCTCGGTGCTGCGGCACTCGGCGGGCGGCATCACCATCATGATCGGGGTGGTGCTGGCGCCGCTGGTCATCGCGCTGTTCATGTTCACGCGCTCGCTGGAGTCGGTGCGCAACGCGCTGTTCGAGTACTCCATCCCGAACCAGCTCGGCGTCTTCTACTCCAGCTCGCTGAGCGATTCCGGCCCGGCGGGCTGGGATCCGCTGTGGATCATCCTCGGGGTGACCGCCGTGGTCGGCGCCGGCGCCTGGGCGCTGCTGCGGGAGCGGGACGTGTAGCAAGCCCGTACGGGATCCCTCTGGGCCTCAGAACCTCGGCGCGTCCCGGGACCGCCGCACCCGCGTGGTGCGGCGGTCCTTCGCGTTCCAGCAGGCCTTGTGCCAGTGGCGGCGGTCGTCCACGCCCGCGTACTCGGGCCAGGCGACCACGTGCGGGACGCCGGGGCCGATCAGCTGGTCGCACCCCGGGCAGCGGTAGGTCTTGCCGGCCGTGCCGGCGCCCGCGACATGGCGTACGCACCACTCCTCGCCCTGCCAGCTCTCGGTGGACTGCCAGCCCCCGTAGCGGCTCGCCGCGTCGTCCTCGGCGCTCCGGCCCGGGGAGCCAGGACCTTTGGGACGGTTGCGACGCGGGGACACGGGACACCTCACCGGGTTCTGCGAAGGGAACGGGATGACTCCAGCGTACGCGGCGCCGCCGAGCGGACACGCAAAGAACCGGATTGCCCGCCGAACCGCCCAAGTCGCTCTCCGGAACGGTCAATTCCGCAGACAATCCGGAAATCCCTCCGCCAAGCCGTGTCCTGGGCACGTGTCGGACGGTTATGCCGCGTGGGGGAGCTCCGCGTCGGAGCCGAGGAAGCAGGAAGAGCGATGCGCGTAGGAAGTTTCGTGTTGGCGGCCCAGTTCCCCGGGCAGGGCCAGGGGGAGGCGCTGCACCGCGCGGTCCGCACCGCCGAGGTCGCCGAGGAGGCCGGCCTGGACGCGGTCTGGCTCGCCGAGCACCACTTCGTACCGTACGGGACGTGCCCGTCGGCCATCACCCTGGCCGCGCTGCTGCTCGGCCGCACCCGTCGGCTGCGCGTCGGGACCGCGGTGAGCGTGCTGCCCACCGTCCATCCGGTCGCGCTCGGCGAGCAGGCCGCGCTGCTGCATCTGACGAGCGGCGGGCGGTTCTCGCTGGGCGTGGGCCGCGGCGGGCCCTGGGTGGACCTGGAGGTCTTCGGGGCGGGCCTCGCGGCGTACGAGTCGGGGTTCCCGGAGTCGCTGGACCTGCTGCTGCGCTGGCTGCGCGAGCCGTCGGTGGCGGCCGACGGGGAGCGGTTCGCCTTCCGGGAGGTGGCCGTGGTGCCCCGGCCGGACGAGGCGCTGACCGAGACCCCGGGGCCCGAGGTCGTCGTCGCCTGCACCTCCCCGGCGAGCGTGCGGCTGGCCGCCGAGCGCGGGCTGCCGATGCTGCTCGGGATGCACGCGGGCGACGAGGAGAAGGCGGAGATGGTCGCGCTGTGGCGGCGCTGCGCGCGGGCCGCCGGGCGTCCGGAGGAGCGGATCGCGGACGCGGGCCATGTCTCGGCGGGCGTCTGCCACATCGCGGACCGCGACGCCGACGCCGCGGAGACCCTGCTGAAGGCCATGCCGGGATGGCTGAAACAGGGACTGGACGCGCATGTGACCGTGGACGGCCGCAGCCGCCGGATGCGTGATCCGCTGGCCTACACGGAGATGCTCTGCGCCCTGCACCCGGTGGGCAGCCCGCAGCGGTGCGCCGACCGTCTGGCGGCGACCGCCGAGCGCACCGGCATCTCCCGCTTCGCCCTGCTCGTCGAGGGCTCCGGCGAGCTGGCCGCGACCGAGGAGACCGTACGCCGGCTGGGCGCCGAGGTGCTCCCCCGGCTGCGCTGAACCGGACGTGCCGGACCGGCCGGGCCGGATCAGCGGCGGACCGGACGTGCCGGACCGGCCGCACGGGGTCGGCGGCGGACCGGCCGGGCCGGACCGGCGGCGGGCCGCCGCCGGAGGGCCTGCCGCCCCGGCCTCCATGATTCTCCCGCGGGCGGGGCGGCAAGCCGACGACCACTGCCCCCTCAGCAGTCCCTGAACTCCGGCGACTGGTTGAGCACCTGGCTGCGCACCGAAGTGAACCGGGCCAGCCGCTCATCGACCGAGCCGTCCAGCGGGAACACCGCCACGCGGTGGCAGTTCTGGAAGGCCAGCCGCACACCGAAGTGCCGCTGCAGCGCGCCGCGTATCGCGTCGCTCGCGAGTGCACGCAGCAGCTGGCCGCGTGCCTGCTCGTCCGGCGGAGGCGTCTGGTTGTCGGCGAAGTCTCCGCCGTCGACCTTCAGCTGGGCCACCAGGGAGCTGATCATCTCCCACGCATAGGGCAGGGAGGTCCGGACGCAGTCGACGAAGGCAGCTTCGTCGACCTCGCCTCGCTCGGCCTGTTCGAGTAGGGCCGGTGAGACGTCGAGCGACATGGGTTCTCCTCTCGCACCCCCGACCAGCAGGGGTTGCCGGACAGATGAGGGAGTTCGTGATACCGAACACGGTGAGTACACACATCGCGACCTCCCGTTCCTACGGTAGGCAACGAAACGAGGGCTTACCAGGCGAATGCGCGTACCCGCCGGTCGAGTTGGGAACACAATCGGCCACAAGTGAACACGGGTGATCCAGGGAAAAATGGGGCGGTTCCGCGCGGGGCGGCCACCGGGCGCGAGCGGAGCAGGACGGGCGAATCGCGTACGGCGCCGTGTGTCGAGTAGCGTTGCCGACCATGCGTCTCGTCATCGCCCGGTGCTCCGTCGACTACGCGGGCCGGCTCACCGCCCACCTTCCCTCGGCACCCCGTCTGATCCTGGTCAAGGCCGACGGCAGCGTCTCGATCCACGCGGACGACCGCGCCTACAAGCCCCTGAACTGGATGTCGCCGCCGTGCGCCCTCAAGGAGGGCGCGGGCGAGGAGGAAGGGGTCTGGACCGTCGTCAACAAGGCGGGCGAGAAGCTCATCATCACGATGGAGGAGATCCTCCACGACTCCTCGCACGAACTCGGCGTCGATCCCGGGCTGATCAAGGACGGCGTGGAAGCACACCTCCAGGAGCTCCTCGCGGACCGCATCGACACCCTCGGCGAGGGCTACACGCTGATCCGGCGTGAATACATGACGGCGATCGGCCCGGTGGACATCCTGTGCCGGGACGGCGAGGGGCAGACCGTCGCGATCGAGATCAAGCGGCGCGGCGAGATCGACGGGGTCGAGCAACTCACGCGCTATCTGGAGCTGTTGAACCGCGACCCGCACCTGGCTCCGGTGCGCGGCATCTTCGCCGCCCAGGAGATCAAGCCCCAGGCCCGCGTCCTCGCCACCGACCGCGGCATCGGCTGCCAGATCCTGGACTACGACGCCCTGCGCGGTATCGAGGACGACAAGCTGCGGCTGTTCTGACCCCCGCGGGCCCGGGGCACGCGCCCCGGGCCGTCGCCCCGGCTCGGACGGCTCAGACCGTCCCGGCGTCCGGACCGGCGGTGCCGCCGTCGCCGCCCTCGCCGCTCTCGGGCGCCGTCGCGGAACTGCTCGCCGTGGCCGGGGCCGACAGGCTGCTGGTGACGGTGCTGGACGGGCTGGTGGTGTCCGTGCCCGTCGGCGCCGGAGAGGTGGACTGCGACGGCGGGGGCGTCGAGTGGGACGGGGTCGAACTCTGCGACGGCGACGTGCTCTCCGAGGGCGGCTGACCGGCTGTGCCGGACGGCTTCGGCGTACCGCCGCCACCCGTGCTGCCGCCCGTCCCCGTCCCCTTGGTGGAGCTGGAGCCCGGAGAAGGCTTGCCCGAGGCGCCCGGAGGCACCGGGTCGTCCGAGGTGCCGGGGGTGCCGTCGGGTCCCGGGTCCGTGGGCCGCCCGCTGGGCGCGACGGTCGCCGAGGCACCCCCGGTGTCCGGGGCGCCCCCGTCACCGCCGCTGCCGCTGCCGCCGTCCTGCGGGCTGTCGGCGGCCGGGTCGCCGTCGCCGGCGTCCTGGCTCGCGGACGGGTTGCCGCCGACCTTCCCTGAGGGATCGTCGGTGTCCTTGTGGGAGGTGGCCCCCAGCGTCACCACCGTGCCGAGGACGGCCGCGAGGAGCGCGCCCGCGCCCGCCGCCACCAGGTTGCGCCGGGCGAAGCCCTTCAGCCCGGCGCGGTGCCTGGCCGGGGCGTGGGAGGGCGGCACGGACGGTCCGTGGGGGACGGTCGGCGCACCGCTGTCCGAGGGCTGGTAGGTGACCAGCGTGCCGGACGTCTCCTCGGCGGGCGGCCGCAGCGCCGGGAAGGGCGCGGGAACACCGCTGGGCGGCGACACCGGCTCCTCCGGGAGGTACGGCGTGCCCTCCCCCGGGCCGAGGGCGGCCATCGCGCCGAGCCCCGGCGCGGTGCCCGAGCGGTCCGCGACCAGGGCGAGCGCACGGCGTCCGGCGACGGTGCCGCGCCGGTCGGAGAGCGCGCCGCGCAGGCCGATGGAGGCCTCCAGCTCGGCGCGGGCCCGGTCCAGCAGGCCGCCGCAGAGCGCGAGGATGCCCAGCTCGTGGTGGAAGTACGCCTGCTCGGCGACCTGTCCGGCGAGCCGGGACGCCTCGGTGCCGAAGCGCAGCGCGCGTTCCCAGGCGCTCCAGCCGAGTCCGGCGGCGAACGCGGGCGCCGCGGCGCGGGCGAGGTGGACGGCGGTGCTCTCCTCGCCCTCGGCGGGCGGCGCGGTGAGCGGTACGAGCACGGCGAGGGCGGCGAGCACGGCGTCCGCCTCGGCGGTGACCCGCTCGGGCGTCACCGAGGGGTGCGCGGCCCACCAGGCGTAGTGCCGGGCGGCGCTGTCGGCCCGCTCGGCCGCGTCGTCGCCGTATCCGGCGGCCTCCAGCTGGGTGAGGACGCCGGCGGCGAGCCGGTGGCGGGAGCCGACCGGGGAGACCAGGCCGCAGCTCGCCAGTTCGCCGAGGGCGGCGTCGGCGTGGGTGTCGCCGATCAGGGCGGGCAGATGGGCCTGGTGGGGCACCTCGCCGCCGAGCGCGACGGCGAAGCGCAGGGTGGCGCGGGCCGAGTCGCTGAGCCGGGAGGCGAGCAGCGGGGCGGGCGCGGCGGCCTCGCCGAGCGAGGGCAGGGGCACGTCGTCGCCGTCGCCGCCCTCGAAGGGGGCGTCCTCGGGCGGGGTGTCGGCGAAGACGCCGAACTCCTCCACGGCGCTGGTGCCGGCCCGCAGCCGGTCGCGCTGGCGCAGCAGGGCGCCGGCCTGGACGAAGCGCAGCGGCAGGCCCTCGGACTCGAACCAGAGGTCGCCGGCCCAGTTGGCCTCCTCCTCGGTGAGGATCCGGCCGGCGCCGCGCTCGATGAGTTCGACGCCGCCGGCCCGGTCGAGGCCGCCGAGGAAGACCTCTTCGACGGCGGAGTCGGCCGAGGGCGCGGGCACGTCCGGGGTGGCGGCGATCAGGAAGGCGCACTCGGGTGTCGCGTCGAGGAGTTCGTCGAGCGCGGTGCCGCCGAACTCGATGTCGTCCAGGACGACGACGGCGCCGATCTCGCGCAGGTGCTCCAGGAGTTCGTCGCGGTCCGGCCGGTGCAGCGGGGCGTGCCGTACGGCGTGGAAGAGCTCGTGCAGCAGGTCGCCCGCGGTGCGGCGGTGGCCGTTGAGCCGGACGACGCCGTCCGGGGCGAGCCCGGCGCAGTCCTGGGCGACCAGGTCGAGGAGGCTGGTGCGGCCGGAGCCGCCGGGGCCGGTGAGGCGTACGGAGCGGCCGCGGGCCAGCAGCCGGACCAGCCGCTCGCGCTCCTCCTGGCGTTCCAGGAGGGGTTCGGGCGAGGGCGCGGGACCGGACGGGACGGGCGGCTTCGCCGCGCGGTCGGCCTCGGTGCGTTCGGCGGCCGTGCGCGGGCGCGGGCGGCCGGGTACGTCGGCGGGCGGGCAGACCTCGATCTCGCTGCCGTCGACGGGGTTCACGGTGAGCAGGAAGTCGCCGGTGACCAGGCGCACGGTACGGGCCGGTGCGGCGGCGGGCGGCGGGAAGTCGGCGGCGCGGGACGTGCCGGGATGGCGCCGGCCGGGCGTGTGGCCGTCGCCGTCCTGGCCCATGTCCTCGGGCTCCCGGGTGTTCGGGTCCATGGGTTCCATTGCGTGCAAGCTCCCCAGAGGCGTCGTGTGCTGCTGGTCCAGCCCTCCCGGCCGTGTGCCGCACTGCGCGCTGTCGCTCTGGTCCGGGCCCGCTCGAGGGTGGCGAGGCAGCGGGCGACCGAACCCTAAACCTTCGCACAGTATCGCCGACAGGGCGGGGTACCGCGGAGCCCGAGAGGTCACGGTCTCGTGAGGATTGGGGCCGACGTCACGTTCCGTGCCGTCCGGCCGGGCCCCGTCCGCGGCCGGTCCGCCGCCCGCGGGAGGTCACACGCGGGGCAGGGACTCCACGCCGATGCCGCCCTCGATGGCGAGGATGCGGTGCAGCCGGGTGGCGACCAGCAGGCGCTGCATCTGGGCCGGTACGCCGCGCAGGACCAGGCGCCGGCCGCAGCGGCCCGCGCGCCGGTGCGCGCCCATGATCACACCGAGTCCGGTGGCGTCCCAGGAGTCGAGCCCGGACAGGTCGAGGACCAGGTCGCCGACACCGTCGTCCACGGCCGAGTGCAGGGCCGTACGGGCGTCCGCCGCGCTGCGGACGTCGAGCCGGCCCCCGACGACCACCTCGGTGTGGTCGCCCCTGATGTACATATGCGCTCCCCGTGAATGCGGTGGCGTGCTCCGTGTGACGGTGACTGTGCAACGTCTGACTGCGTGTGTGGCGATGCGGTTGCTGTCTGTGGGCGAACCGATACCGAATTCACCCCGAAGGGTGATACGGCTGCCCCCGGAGCGGTCTCAGTGCTTGTAGAAGCCCTGCCCGCTCTTGCGCCCGATGTCACCGGCGTCAACCATCCGGCGCATCAGTTCCGGCGCGGCGAACTTCTCGTCCTGGGTCTCGGTGTAGATGTTGCCCGCGGCGTGCAGCAGGATGTCGACGCCGGTGAGGTCGGCGGTGGCGAGCGGGCCCATGGCGTGGCCGAAGCCCAGCTTGCAGGCCAGGTCGATGTCCTCGGCGGTGGCGACGCCCGACTCGTAGAGCTTGGCCGCCTCGACGACGAGGGCGGTGATGAGACGGGTGGTCACGAAGCCGGCCACGTCGCGGTTGACGACGATGCAGGTCTTGCCGACCGACTCGGCGAACTCCCGCGCGGTGGCGAGGGCTTCGTCGCTGGTCTTGTGGCCGCGGACGAGTTCGACGAGGCGCATCATCGGCACCGGGGAGAAGAAGTGCACGCCGACGACCCGTTCGGGGCGCTCCGTGACGGCCGCGATCTTGGTGATCGGGATGGCGGAGGTGTTGGAGGCGAGGACGGTGTCCTCGCGGACCAGCTTGTCGAGGGTGCGGAAGATCTCGTGCTTGACGTCGAGCTTCTCGAAGACGGCCTCGACGACGACGTCGGCGTCCGCTGCGGCGTCCAGGTCGGTGGTGGTGGTGATCCGGCCGAGGGCGGCCTCGGCGTCCTCGGCGGCCAGCTTGCCCTTGCCCACGAACTTGTCGTACGACGCCTTGATGCCGTCGGTGCCACGCGTGAGCGCCTCGTCGGTGACGTCCCGCAGGACGACGTCCCAGCCCGCCTGCGCGGAGACCTGGGCGATGCCGGACCCCATGAGACCGGCTCCGATGACGGCGAGCTTGCGTGCCACTGAGACTCCCCTGGTGAACGACTGCGCAGGCGCCTGCGCGCGGCTGAAGGACGGCTTTCACGCTCTTTGCGTCTATGCCTCTCGGCGGACACTAGCGCCCGCGCGGCGCTGTGTGACCGGTAAGTAACGCGCGTCACGTCTCAATTGACGGACATCACACCGGCAGGGGTCACTGGGCGCCCCGGACGGCGTAGTTGAGCACCTTCTCGCTCAACACGTCCTCGATCTCGTCGAGGAGGTCCAGCACCTCGCGGGACACCTCCCGGGGGGCGCGGCCCGCGAGCATCTCGCGGCCGACGGCCGCCATCACGGTGGCGTGCACCCAGCCGATCTGACCGGACATCAGGCCGGGCAGCGGGTCGTCCGCAGGGGCTCCGGTCTCCTCGCGCAGGGCCTGTTCCAGGGTGGCCTGCACCTCCTGGCCGACCGCCCAGAGCCGGGAGCGCAGCGCGGGCGCGTCCTCGATCACCCGCATGAAGGGGGCGTACCCGGTGAAGAGGCCGATGCGCGGCGAGACCGCCTCGACCTCCGCGCGCAGTTCGCGCAGCACGGCCCGCGCGGCCGACTCCCCCTCGTCCCGGCCGCGCACCCAGCGGGCCAGCCGGTCGGTCACCCCGGCGGCGCGGTCGAGGAAGAGGTCCTCCTTGGCGGGGAAGTAGTTGTAGACGGTGTTGACGGAGACGTTCGCCGCCTCGGCGATCTCGGCGACCGTGACGGCGTCGAAGCCGCGCTCCAGGAACAGCCCCGTGGCCACGTCCGAGATGTACTGCCTGGTCTGCCGCTTCTTCCGCTCCCTGAGCCCCTCTGCCATGGCCGGATCCTATCCTCCCCGGAGCCGTTCTTGGTGGACCTGAAATTTTGGTGGCGTTGCAAAATTTCAGAGACCCTGTTTTTCTGGAGGCATGCCACCAGCAGTCATCAGCGCGGCCGGACTGGCCCGCACCTTCCAGACCAAGCGCGGCCCGGTCGAGGCCGTGCGCGGAATCGACCTCACCGTCCGGCAGGGCGAGATCCTCGGCTTCCTCGGGCCCAACGGCGCGGGCAAGACGACCACCCTGCGGATGCTCACCACCCTGCTCGCGCCGACCGGCGGCACCGCCGTCGTCGCGGGCCACGACCTGGCCACCGACCCGGCCGGGGTCCGGCTCGCCTGCGGCTATGTCGCGCAGTCCGGCGGGGTCGACGGCCAGATCACCGTGCGGGAGGAGCTGGTCACCCAGGGCCGGATGTACCGCCTGCCCAAGGCACGGGCCGTCGAGCGGACCGCGGAACTGGCCCGCGACCTGGACCTCACCGAACTGCTCGACCGCAAGACCTCCGCGCTCTCCGGTGGCCAGCGCCGCCGGCTCGACATCGCGATGGCCCTCACCCACCGCCCGCGCGTGCTCTTCCTCGACGAGCCGACCACCGGCCTGGACCCGGGCAGCCGCGCCGACCTGTGGGACCTGGTCCGGCGGCTGCGCGACGAGCACGGCACGACCGTCTTCCTGACCACCCACTACCTCGACGAGGCGGACGCCCTCTCCGACCGGCTGGTCGTCGTCGACGGGGGCCGGGTCGTCGCGGAGGGCACACCGAGCGCGCTCAAGCTGGAGTACGGCGGTTCGATCGACGCCTCGCTCCAGGACACCTTCCTCGCCGTCACCGGCCGCAGCCCCGCCCCGGCCGCAGGCACCGCCCCCGTCGCCGTCTGACCGCCCGGCCCCCGACGGCCCACGCACCCACCCAGGACATCCCTCATGCTGCTCCACGACACGGCCCTCGTCTACGGCCGCTATCTGCGCCAGTCCCTGCGCTCCCGCTTCGCGCTCCTCTTCGGCGTCCTCACCCCGCTGCTCTACCTGCTCTTCTTCGGACCGCTGCTCACCGGGCTGCCGCTGGGCGGCGGCGGCAGCTCCTGGCAGGTGCTCGTCCCCGGACTGCTGCTCCAACTGGGGCTGTTCGGCGCCCTGTTCGCCGGATTCATGATCATCATCGAGAAGGGGCAGGGGGTGGTGGAGCGGATGCGGGTGACCCCGGTCAGCCGGCTCGCGCTGCTGCTCGGCCGGGTGCTGCGGGACACCACCGTCTTCCTCTTCCAGGCCGTGCTGCTGGTGCTGGCCGCGCTGGTGATGGGCCTGCGGGCGCCGCTGGCCGGCGTCCTGATCGGCTTCGGCTTCGTCGCCCTGCTCACCGTCGCGCTCGCCTCGCTGTCCTACGCGGTGGCGATGAAGGTCAGCACCCCGCAGCAGTTCGGCCCGCTGATCAACGCCGTGTCCATGCCGTCGATGCTGCTGTCCGGCCTGATGCTCCCGATGAGCCTGGCCCCCGCCTGGCTGGACGTCCTCTCGCACTTCGTCCCGTTCCGCTATCTGGTGGACGCGGTGCGCGACGCCTACGTCGGCGAGTACACCGGTGCGCACATGCTGTACGGGGTCCTGGTGGCCGTGGGCTTCGCCGCGCTGTCCGTGACGGCGGGCACTCGGGTGTTCCGTACCGCCGGGGCGTAACTACGCTGGCGTCATGGTCAATCTGACGCGCATCTACACCAGGACCGGCGACCAGGGCACCACCGCCCTCGGCGACATGAGCCGGACCGCCAAGACCGACCTGCGGATCTCGGCGTACGCCGACGCCAACGAGGCGAACGCCGTGATCGGCACCGCCCTCGCGCTCGGCGCCCTGGACGCCCCCGTGGCCGAGGTGCTCACCCGGGTGCAGAACGACCTGTTCGACGTGGGCGCCGACCTGTCCACCCCGGTCGTGGAGAACCCGCAGTACCCGCCGCTGCGGGTCGAGCAGTTCTACATCGACCGGCTGGAGGAGGACTGCGACCGCTTCAACGCGGAGCTGGACAAGCTCCGCTCCTTCATCCTGCCCGGCGGCACCCCCGGCGCGGCCCTGCTGCACCAGGCGTGCACGGTGGTCCGCCGGGCCGAGCGGTCCACCTGGGCCGCGCTGGAGGTGCACGGCGAGACGATGAACCCGCTCACCGCGACCTACCTCAACCGCCTCTCCGACCTGCTGTTCATTCTCGCCCGGACGGCGAACAAGGAGACCGGTGACGTGCTGTGGGTGCCGGGTGGCGAGCGCTGAGGGAGCCGGTCCCCTCCCCTGCCGGGGACTCACCCTTCGAGGGCTCCCCCTCCGAGGGCTCCCCCTCCGGGGACTCCCCCGGCACCGCCTCCGGGGTCTTCGGGCCCTTCTTCGGGCCCTTCTTCGGGAAGACCAGGTAGGTCAGGGCGATCAGGCCGTGGATCACGAGGATCCGCAGCACGGTCGTCTGCCAGGCGCGCAGCGGATCGGTGCCCGCGCCGTCGCCGACGTACCGGATCGCCGCCTGGAGCAGGGCGAGGGCGACCGCCGAGGCGAGCAGGGTGCGCAGCCACAGCCGCCCCTCGTGGCGGGCGCGCGCCAGACCGTACCGGGGCGGCTTCGGCGGCCGGGGCGCGCCGCCGAGGCGGTGGGCGGCGTGGCCGTCGAGCCAGCGGACCGTGGAGTGCCCGTAGGCGACGGTGAAGCCGATGTACAGCGCGGCCAGACCGTGCTCCCAGCCCGGCTCGGCGCCGTTTTTGAGGTCGACGGCGGTGACGGCGAACAGCACCACCTCCAGCAGCGGCTCGGCCAGCAGCAGTGCCACACTCAGCCGGCGCCGCTTCAGCAGGTAGCGGACGGCCAGGCCCGCGGCCAGCAGGACCCAGAAGCCGGCCTCGCAGGCGACGATCAGTCCGACGATCACGATTGCTCCTCTCACTCCCCACCAGCGTCGCCGCCTGCCGGGGCCCGTGCGTCGTCGGCGGTGACGAGGTGCGACTGCATCCTTCGATGTACGCGCGGACCGTTCCGCGGGACCAGGCGCCCGGCCGCCGGGCCGTGTTGGATGGACGCATGGCCCTCGGACCCGCCCGCCCGCACCGCGACGACCTCGCGATCGCGCTGGCCGGGCTGCTCGGCGGACTGCTGCTGTGGGGCCTGGGCCTGGGCGTGCGCACCCCGGGCGACCCGCTCGTGCTGTGGGCCGGGCGCCTGCCGGTGCTGCTGCCGCTGGCGGTGACCGCGGGCTGCGAGGTGCTGCGCCGCACCCGCCCGCGCACGGCCCTGCTGACCGGCACCGCCGCGGTGGCCTGCGACACGGTCACCCAGGGCAGCCTGGCCACCCTGGTGATGTTCACCGACCTCGTGTACGCGGGCGTGCTCTACTCCGCCGCGGCCTGGGCCCGGCGGGTGCTGTGGATCACCGGTCTGGTCACGGTGGCCGCCACGCTGGTGCCGCTCGCGGTGTGGCGGGTCCCCGAGGCCCTGCTGATCGGGGTCGTCACCGGCATCGTGACGTTCGGCCCGGCCGCCACCGGCTGGAGCGTGCGCAATCACCGGGAGGCGGCCGAGGCCGCCCGGCTGCGCGCCGAGCAGACCGCGCTGCTCGCCGAGACGGACCGCGTCCAGGCGGTCGCGGCCGAGCGGGCGCGGATGGCGCGGGAGCTGCACGACATGGTCGCGGGGCATCTGTCGGCCATCGCCATCCACTCCACCGCCGCGCTCTCCCTGGACGACCCGGCCACCAGCCGGGACGCCCTCGCCGTCATCCGGGAGAACAGCGTCGACGGGCTCACGGAGATGCGGCGGCTCATCGGGCTGCTGCGCGAGGGCCCGGACGGGGACGCCCCGGCGGCGGTCCCCACCCTGGACGGCCTCGCCGCGCTGGTCGCCTCCGCCCGCGCCGGCGGTCTGGACGTCGCCCTCGGCGCCGGCCACGGGAAGGTGCCCGCCCCGGTGGAACTGGCCGCGTACCGGATCGTGCAGGAGTCGCTGACCAACGCGCTCAAACACGGCGGCGAGGGGCCCGTGCGGGTGAGCGTCCGGGAGCGGGACGACGCCCTGCGCATCGAGGTCAGCAGCCCGTACACCGGCCGGGAGGCCCCGCGCGCGCCGGGTTCGGGCACCGGTCTGATCGGGATGCGGGAGCGGGCCGTGCTGCTGGGCGGCACGTTCGGCGCCGGCCCGGAGGACGAGCGGTGGACCGTGCGGGCCGTGCTGCCGCTGTCCGGGTCCCAAGGAGGCTCCGCGTGATCCGTGTCGTCGTCGCCGAGGACCAGTCCGCCGTACGGGCCGGGCTCGTGCTGATCCTGCGCAGCGCGCCCGACATCGAGGTGGTGGGCGAGGCGGCGGACGGCGAGCGGGCGGTCGAGCTGGCCCGGGAGCTGCGGCCCGACCTGGTGCTGATGGATGTGCAGATGCCGCGCCTCGACGGGGTGTCGGCGACCGCGCTGGTGACCGGCGAGGGGCTGGCGGACGTGCTGGTGCTGACCACCTTCGACCTCGACGCGTATGTGTTCGGGGCGCTGCGGGCCGGGGCCGCCGCGTTCCTGCTGAAGGACACCGAGGCGCGGGACCTGCTGACCGCGGTGCGGACGGTGGCACGCGGCGAGGGGCTGATCGCGCCGGCGGTCACCCGGCGGCTGATCGCCGAGTTCGCGGCGCGGGCGCCGGCCGGGCCGACCGAGCCTCCGGCGGCGCTGGAGTCGCTGACGCGCCGGGAGCGCGAGGTGCTCTCGTGTCTCGGGGAGGGGCTGTCCAACGCCGAGATCGCGCTGCGCCTCTCGATGGCGGAGGCGACGGTGAAGACGCACGTCAGCCGTCTGCTGGGCAAGCTCGGGCTGCGGAGTCGGGTTCAAGCCGCCGTTCTCGCGCAGGAGTTGGGTATCTAGTCGAACCGGCGGTGCATTGGTCCAGACCTATTGACCTCTGGTCCAGACCTTTCTACTCTCGCAGCACCGCGGGGCGTGAAGGCTCAGTCATGCCCCTGACATTCTTCCCCCGACAAGGAGGCGCGCATGCGCTTCAGACACAGAGCCGCGGCGGGGTTCGCGACCCTCGTGCTCCCCCTCGCCGGAATCGTCGGCCTCTCGGGCCACGCCCAGGCGTCCGCCGAGGCGGCGCCCACGGCCACCGCCACCTTCACCAAGACCGGTGACTGGGGCAACGGCTTCGGCGGCAACTGGACCGTCAAGAACACCGGCGCCTCGGCGATCAGCTCCTGGACCGTGGAGTGGGACTTCCCGTCCGACACCAAGGTCGGCTCCGCCTGGGACGCCACGGTCACCAACTCCGGCAACCACTGGACCGCCAAGAACGTCGGCTGGAACGGCGCCATCGCCCCCGGGGCGTCGGTCTCCTTCGGCTTCAACGGCACCGGCCCCGGCTCCCCCTCCAACTGCACGCTCAACGGCGGCAGCTGCGACGGCGGCCCCAGCGTCCCGGGCGACAACCCGCCCTCGGCGCCGGGCACCCCCACCGCCTCCGGGGTCACCGACACCTCGGTGAAGCTCTCCTGGGGCGCCGCCACCGACGACAAGGGCGTCAAGAACTACGACGTCCTGCGCGACGGCAAGAAGGTCGCCACCGTCACGACCACGTCCTACACGGACAACGGTCTGACCGCGGGCACCGACTACTCCTACAGCGTCCAGGCCCGTGACACCGCCGACCAGACCGGTCCGGTCAGCGCCCCGGTCGCCGTGCACACCACCGGAGGCGGCGGCGGCACCCCGCCCACCGGCGACAAGGTCAAGCTCGGCTACTTCACCGAGTGGGGCATCTACGGGCGCAACTACAACGTCAAGAACCTGGTGACGTCCGGCTCCGCGTCCAAGATCACGCACATCAACTACGCCTTCGGCAACGTCACCGGCGGCAAGTGCGCGATCGGCGACTCCTACGCCGACTACGACAAGGCGTTCACCGCCGACCAGTCGGTCAGCGGCGTCGCCGACAACTGGGACCAGCCGCTGCGCGGCAACTTCAACCAGCTGCGCCAGCTGAAGGCCAAGTACCCGAACATCAAGGTGCTCTACTCCTTCGGCGGCTGGACCTGGTCCGGCGGCTTCGGTGACGCGGCCAAGAACCCGGCCGCCTTCGCCCAGTCCTGCTACGACCTGGTGCACGACCCGCGCTGGTCCGATGTCTTCGACGGCATCGACATCGACTGGGAGTACCCGAACGCCTGCGGTCTGACCTGTGACACCAGCGGCCCGGCCGCCCTGAAGAACCTGGTGTCGGCACTGCGCGCCAAGTTCGGCAAGGAACTGGTCACCGCCGCCGTCACCGCGGACGGCTCGGACGGCGGCAAGATCGACGCCGCCGACTACGCCGGCGCCTCGCAGTACCTCGACTGGTACAACGTGATGACGTACGACTTCTTCGGCGCCTGGGACGCGAAGGGCCCGACGGCTCCGCACTCCCCGCTCACCTCGTACTCGGGCATCCCGAAGGACGGCTTCAACACCGCCGACGCGATCGCCAAGTTCAAGGCCCAGGGCGTGCCCGCGAAGAAGCTGCTGCTCGGCATCGGCTTCTACGGCCGCGGCTGGACCGGTGTCACCCAGGACGCCCCGGGCGGCACGGCGACCGGAGCGGCGCCCGGCACCTACGAGGCCGGCATCGAGGACTACAAGGTCCTCAAGACCAGCTGCCCGACCACCGGCACCATCGCCGGTACGGCCTACGCCCACTGCGGCAGCAACTGGTGGTCGTACGACACCCCGGCGACCATCAAGTCGAAGATGGCCTGGGCCAACAGCCAGGGCCTCGGCGGCGCCTTCTTCTGGGAGTTCAGCGGTGACACCAGCAACGGTGAACTGGTGAGCGCCCTCAGCAGCGGCCTGTAGGCACAAGCCCGCAGCCCCTGTGACACACCGAAGCTCCCCCCGGACGGCGGACCGGGGGGAGCTTCTTCATGCCTGCCTCTTCGCGGGGGACCCCCATCCAGCGGGGCCCTGAACGTCGCTCTACGCGACGTTCACCCTCTGGCCGGGCGGGGCCGCCTCCAGCCAGGCCAGGAAGCCGGTGAGCGCGTCCTCACTCATGGCCAGTTCGACCCGGGTGCCCTGGTGCAGACAGGTGAGGATCACCGCGTCGGACAGCAGGGCGAGTTCCTCCTCGCCCTCGGGCCGCCGGCGGCCGGCCACCTCGATGGACGCCCGCTCCAGCGTGCGCCGCGGGCGGGGCGCGTAGGAGAAGACCCGGTACCACTCCACGCGGTCGCCGTTGTAGCGGGCCACACCGTAGCTCCAGCCCTTGCCACTGGTGTCGGGCTCCTCCGGCACGTCCCAGCGCAGAGAGCAGTCGAAGGTGCCGCCGGAGCGCTGGATCAGTCTGCGCCGCAGACCGAAGACGAACAGTCCCACCACCACGAGCGCGACCACGACCGAGCACACAGTCAGAGCGAGGACCATCGGCACCGACCTCCTCGTCTCCTAGGTAATGGAACGGAAAAAACACCCGCATCCACCTCAGCCGCGGCCGGTCCCGGATTGCTCCGGTACCGGCCGCGGCTGAGTGGTGTCATCACATGGTGTCGCTGGTTCAGCGCACCGCCGTCGCCGCTCGCAGGCGGACGTCCGCGCGGCGCTCGGCGGTGGCATCGCCCTCCGCCTTCGCGCGCTCGAGCTCCCGCTCCACGCGCTGGACGTCGATCTCGTCGGACAGCTCGGCGATCTCAGCCAGCAGCGACAGCTTGTTGTCGGCGAACGAGACGAAACCGCCGTGCACCGCGGCGACGACCGTCGCGCCTTCACTCGTACGAATGGTCACCGGGCCCGACTCCAGCACACCGAGCAGCGGCTGGTGACCGGGCATGACGCCGATGTCGCCGGACGTGGTGCGCGCGACGACCAGGGTGGCCTCGCCGGACCAGACCTGACGGTCGGCGGCGACCAGCTCGACATGCAGCTCAGCAGCCAAGGGTGGCTCCTCGGGTCACCACCCGGTGGGATCACCGGGTGTTGGAAACAAGTCTAGTGGGCGTGCGTGAGGGGGCGGGACGCGCCCGCCCCCTCACACGAACTCAACGAGTTCAGGAGACGCCCAGCTCCTTGGCGTTCTTCTTCAGGTCCTCGATACCACCGCACATGAAGAAGGCCTGCTCCGGGAAGTGGTCGTACTCGCCGTCGCAGATCGCGTTGAAGGCCGCGATCGACTCGTCCAGCGGGACGTCCGACCCGTCGACGCCGGTGAACTGCTTGGCGACGTGGGTGTTCTGGGACAGGAAGCGCTCCACGCGGCGGGCGCGCTGGACGACGAGCTTGTCCTCTTCGCCCAGCTCGTCGATACCGAGGATCGCGATGATGTCCTGGAGGTCCTTGTACTTCTGCAGGATGTTCTTCACGCGCATCGCGGCGTTGTAGTGGTCCGCCGCGATGTACCGCGGGTCGAGGATGCGGGACGTCGAGTCCAGCGGGTCCACGGCCGGGTAGATGCCCTTCTCGGAGATCGGACGGGAGAGCACCGTCGTCGCGTCGAGGTGGGCGAAGGTGGTGGCCGGGGCCGGGTCGGTCAGGTCGTCCGCGGGGACGTAGATCGCCTGCATCGAGGTGATCGAGTGACCGCGGGTCGAGGTGATGCGCTCCTGGAGGAGGCCCATCTCGTCGGCCAGGTTCGGCTGGTAGCCCACCGCGGACGGCATGCGGCCGAGCAGCGTGGAGACCTCGGAACCGGCCTGCGTGAAGCGGAAGATGTTGTCGATGAAGAACAGCACGTCCTGCTTCTGGACGTCACGGAAGTACTCGGCCATGGTCAGGCCGGCCAGCGCGACGCGCAGACGGGTGCCCGGGGGCTCGTCCATCTGACCGAAGACCAGCGCGGTCTTGTCGATGACGCCCGAGTCGCTCATCTCGTCGATGAGGTCGTTGCCCTCACGGGTGCGCTCGCCGACACCGGCGAACACGGAGACACCGTCGTGGTTGTTGGCGACACGGTAGATCATCTCCTGGATGAGCACCGTCTTGCCGACACCGGCACCACCGAACAGACCGATCTTGCCGCCCTTGACGTACGGGGTCAGCAGGTCGATGACCTTGACGCCGGTCTCGAACATCTCGGTCTTCGACTCGAGCTCGTCGAAGCGCGGGGCCTTGCGGTGGATGGACCAGCGCTCGCCCGTGTACTGCTCGTCGACGTTCAGCACCTCACCGAGGGTGTTGAACACCTTGCCCTTGGTGAAGTCGCCGACCGGGACGGTGATGCCGTCGCCGGTGTCGGTGACCGGGGCCTGGCGGACCAGGCCGTCGGTGGGCTGCATGGAGATCGTGCGGACCAGGCCGTCACCCAGGTGCTGGGCGACCTCCAGGGTCAGGATCTTCTTCTCGCCCGCGTTCGCCGGGTCGGAGACCTCGACGTGCAGGGCGTTGTAGATGTCCGGCATCGCGTCGACGGGGAACTCCACGTCGACGACCGGGCCGATGACCCGCGCGACGCGGCCGGTGGCCACGCCCGCCGCAGCGGTCGGCTCAACAGTGGTGGTCATTAGTTGTCACTCCCCGCGGTCGCGTCGGCCAGGGCGCTCGCGCCACCGACGATCTCGCTGATTTCCTGGGTGATTTCGGCCTGGCGGGCCGCGTTGGCAAGACGGGAGAGCGTGTTGATCAGCTCGCCCGCGTTGTCGGTGGCCGACTTCATCGCGCGCCGCGTGGCGGCGTGCTTGGAAGCGGCCGACTGGAGCAGCGCGTTGTAGATCCGGCTCTCCACGTAGCGCGGCAGCAGGGCGTCGAGGACGTCCTCCGCCGAGGGCTCGAAGTCGTAGAGCGGCAGGATCTCGCCCTTGGGCGCCGCCTCGGCCGCGACCTCGTCGAGGCGCAGCGGAAGCAGCCGGGGGCCGACCGCCGTCTGCGTCATCATCGAGACGAACTCGGTGTAGACGATGTGGAGTTCGTCCACACCACCGTCGGCCGTGTCCTTCTCGATCGCCTCGATCAGCGGCGCCGCCACCGTCTTGGCGTCCGCGTAGGACGGCTCGTCGGTGAAGCCCGTGAACGACTGCGCGATGGTGCGCTCGCGGAAGTTGTAGTGAGCGACACCGCGGCGGCCGACGATGTACGTGACGACCTGCTTGCCCTCGCGCTCCAGGCGCTCGGTGAGCTGCTCCGCCGCCTTGATGGCGTTGGAGTTGAAGGCGCCGGCCAGACCGCGGTCGCTGGTCAGCAGCAGGACCGCGGCACGGGCCGGGTTCTCCGCCTCCGTGGTCAGCGGGTGCCTGGTGTTCGAACCGGTGCCGACCGCCGTGACCGCGCGGGTCAGTTCCTGCGCGTACGGCGTGGAGGCGGCCACCTTGCGCTGCGCCTTGACGACGCGCGAGGCGGCGATCATCTCCATCGCCTTGGTGATCTTCTTGGTCGCGGTGACGGATCGGATGCGACGCTTGTAGACCCGGAGCTGGGCTCCCATGAGTCAGGTCCCTTCCTTACGTCACTTGGCGGCAGCGGCCGGAGTGTCGTCGCCGAGCAGCTTGCCGTCCGAGGTCTCGAACTGCTTCTTGAACTCGGCGACGGCGTCGTCGATCGCCTGGATCGTGTCGTTCGACATCTTGGCGCCCTCCTTGATGGAGGTCATCAGGCCCTGCTCCTTGCGGTGCAGGTACTCCAGCAGCTCCTTCTCGAAGCGGCTGATGTCGGCGACGGGGACGTCGTCCATACGGCCGTTGGTGCCGGCCCACACGGAGACGACCTGGTCCTCGGTGGCCATCGGCTGGTACTGGTTCTGCTTCAGCAGCTCGACCATGCGCTGACCGCGCTCCAGCTGGGCCTTGGAGGCCGCGTCCAGGTCGGAACCGAAGGCGGCGAACGCCTCCAGCTCACGGAACTGGGCGAGGTCCACGCGCAGTCGGCCGGAGACCTGGCGCATCGCCTTGTGCTGGGCGGAGCCACCGACTCGGGAGACGGAGATACCGACGTTCAGCGCGGGCCGCTGGCCGGCGTTGAACAGGTCGGACTCCAGGAAGCACTGGCCGTCGGTGATGGAGATGACGTTGGTCGGGATGAACGCCGAGACGTCGTTGGCCTTGGTCTCGACGATCGGCAGACCGGTCATCGAACCGGCGCCCATGTCGTCGGAGAGCTTGGCGCAGCGCTCCAGCAGACGGGAGTGCAGGTAGAAGACGTCACCCGGGTAGGCCTCGCGGCCCGGCGGGCGGCGCAGCAGCAGGGAGACGGCACGGTAGGCGTCGGCCTGCTTCGACAGGTCGTCGAAGATGATCAGGACGTGCTTGCCCTGGTACATCCAGTGCTGGCCGATGGCGGAGCCGGTGTAGGGCGCCAGGTACTTGAAGCCGGCCGGGTCGGAGGCCGGGGCCGCGACGATGGTCGTGTACTCCAGCGCGCCGTTCTCCTCCAGCGCGCGGCGGACCGACGCGATGGTGGAGCCCTTCTGGCCGATGGCGACGTAGATGCAGCGAACCTGCTTGTTCGGGTCGCCGGTGCGCCAGTTGTCGCGCTGGTTGATGATCGTGTCGACGGCCAGGGCGGTCTTGCCGGTCTGGCGGTCGCCGATGATCAGCTGGCGCTGGCCGCGGCCGATCGGGGTCATCGCGTCGACGGCCTTGTAGCCCGTCTCCATCGGCTCGTGCACCGACTTGCGCTGCATGACCGTGGGGGCCTGCAGTTCGAGGGCGCGGCGGCCTTCGGTCTCGATCTCGCCGAGGCCGTCGATCGGGGTGCCGAGGGGGTCGACCACGCGGCCGAGGTAGCCCTCGCCCACGGCGACCGACAGGACCTCGCCGGTGCGGGTGACCGGCTGGCCCTCCTCGATGCCGCTGAACTCACCGAGGACGATGGCACCGATCTCGCGCTCCTCGAGGTTGAGGGCGAGGCCGAGGGTGCCGTCCTCGAACTTCAGCAGCTCGTTGGCCATGGCCGAGGGCAGGCCCTCGACCTTCGCGATGCCGTCGCCGGCAAGGGTGACCGTACCGACCTCCTCGCGCGAGGCCGCGTCCGGCTTGTACGACTGGACGAAGTTCTCCAGCGCGTCCCGGATCTCCTCCGGCCGGATCGTGAGCTCCGCCATCTGGGTTCCCTGCTCTCCTTGTTGGGCCCGAAGTTTCACTTGGGGGGTGTGCCACGAGTTCGGGACTCCCCCCGATAAGAGGTGAATCCTCTGCACGGCCCAACCAGGGCCGTCGTGTACGTCTTGCGTGTTGCGGTGCTGCTAGCTCGCCATGCGGCGGGCGGCGTCCTCCAGCCGGTCCGCGAGCGAGCCGTTGATGATCTCGTCGCCGACCTGCACCCGGATTCCGCCGACCAGCTCGGGGTCCACGTCGAGGTTCAGGTGCATCTGGCGGCCGTAGAGGCGGCCGAGGGCGGCGCCGAGGCGCTGCTTCTGGCCGTCGCTCAGCGGGACCGCCGAGGTGACGACGGCGACCATGCGGTCGCGCCGCTCCGCGGCGAGCTTGGACAGGGACTCGAGGCCCGCTTCCAGGCTACGTCCCCGCGGGGCGCTCACCAGGCGCGTGACCAGACGCTCGGTGACCGGCTTCGCCCGGCCGCCGAGCAGCCGGTGCAGCAGCTCGGTCTTGGCCGAGGGGCCCGCGGCCCGGTCGGTCAGCGCGGCGCGCAGTTCGGTGCTGGAGGAGACGATCCGGCCGAACCGGAACAGCTCGTCCTCCACGTCGTCCAGCGTGCCGCCCCGCTGCGCGGTGGTGAGGTCGGCGATGTCCGCCAGCTCCTCCAGCGCGTCGACCAGGTCCCGCGACTGCGACCAGCGCGAGCGCACCATGCCGGACACCAGATCCACGGTCGCGCCGCCGACCTGGCCGCCGAGCAGGCGCTGGACCAGCGCGGCCTTGGCGTCCGCGGACTGCGCCGGGTCGGTGAGGGCCCGGCGCAGGCCGACCTCGCGGTGGAGCAGCGCGGTGACCGCGGCCAGCTCGTCGGCGAGGCGCACGGAGTCGGCGGACGTGGAGTCCGTCAGCGCGTCGAGACGCTCACGCGCGGCGCTCAGAGCCTCACGGCTCGCTCCGTGCGCTGTCATCGAGCCGCCTCGGCCGTGGAAGCGGCCTCGTCGAGCCCGTCGAGGAAGCGGTCGATCACGCGGCTCTGCCGGGCGTGGTCCTCGAGGGACTCGCCGACGAGCTTGCCGGCCAGCTCGGTGGCGAGCTTGCCGACGTCCTGGCGGAGCACGGAAGCGGCGGCCTTGCGGTCGGCCTCGATCTGGGCGTGGCCGGCGGCGACGATCTCCTCGCGCTGGCGCTGGCCCTCGGCCCGCATCTCGGCGATGAGCGCGGCACCCTGCTCCTGCGCCTCCTGGCGCAGGCGCGCGGCTTCGTGCCGGGCCTCGGCGAGCTGGGCCTTGTACTGCTCGAGGACGCTCTGGGCCTCGACCTTCATGGCCTCGGCCTCTTCGATACCGCCTTCGATCGCCGCGCGGCGCTCCTCCAGAACCTTGTTGATGTTCGGCAGGAGCTTCTTCCCGAGGAAGAAGAAGACGATGGCGAAGGTGACGAGGCCGATGACCAGCTCGGGGCCGGGCGGGATGAGAGGGTTCTGCTGCTCCTCCGCCGCCAGCTGCACCAGCTGCTGTGTCAGCTGCATGTCATCAGTGCCTTTCCCTAATGGGGTGGGTCGTCCGCCGCGGTTTACTTGTAGGTGTAAACGAACGGCATGACGATGCCGATGAGGGCGAGCGCCTCACAGAAGGCGAAGCCCAGGATCTGGTTGGCACGGATCAGACCGGCGGCCTCGGGCTGGCGGGCGAGCGCCTGGGTGCCGTTGCCGAAGATGATGCCGATGCCGATGCCGGGACCGATGGCGGCGAGGCCGTAGCCGACGGAGGCGATGGAGCCGGTGACGGCGGCAAGGGTCTCAGTGGCAGCCATGCTGATTCTTCCTTCTCTTTCAAGGACCGGTGGGGGTTGGCCACCGGACGTCTGTGACGGGGGCGGTGCGGGGTGGCTCAGTGGTGCTCGGCGAGAGCGCCCTGAACGTAGGAGCAGGCCAGGAGGACGAAGACATACGCCTGGACGGCCTGGACGAAGAGCTCGAACAGGATCATGACCATCGCCATGACGAACGAGACGGCGCCGGCCGCGATCAGCCAGCTGTTCATCAGGTACCAGCTGGCGACGGTGAACATCACGAGCAGCAGGTGGCCGGCGAACATGTTGGCGAACAGTCGCACCGCGTGGGTGAACGGGCGGACCAGGACGTTCGAGAAGAACTCGATGACCACGACGAGCGGCAGCACCGGGCCGAGCGACTTGTCGTAGCCGGTGAGGTTCTTGAAGCCGCCGGCGAAGCCGTGCTTCTTGAAGGTCAGGACCATCCAGGTCACGTACACGCACAGGGCGAGGGCGGCCGGGTAGGCGATGATCGACGTCACCGGGAACTGGGCGACCGGGATGATCGACCACAGGTTCATGATCCAGATGAAGAAGAACAGCGAGACCATGAAGGGCACGTACTTCTCGCCCTCGCGCTTGCCGAGCGTCTCGTAGACGATGCCGCGGCGCACGAAGTCGTAGCCGGCCTCACCGACCATCTGGAGCTTGCCGGGCACCACCTTGGCCTTACTGAAGGCCGCCCAGAAGAAGCCGACCACCACGAGCGAGGTGATGATGGCGAGCAGCATCGGCTTGTCGAAGTCGTAGCCGCCGACCGAGAACATCGGCTTGAAGAGGAAGGAGTGGAGGCCCGGCGACGGAAAGCCGCAGCCGTTGTCGGCGAAGACGCGGCAACTCCAGTCGAAGGCGAGCGTGGTCTGTTCAGCACTCACCGCGGGCTCCTTCAGCGTGGCGCATGGGTACGGCAACCTCGTTGTGTCGGCGCGGCGGGCAGCCGCGGGTCGGCACCGGACTGGTGTGACGGATGTGGTGGCGGCCGGCGGGCATCGAGCCCCGCGATCGAGCAGGCGTCAGCTCAGATGCCCGCGCCCGCGATGCCGCAGTTGGCACCGGACGATAGCAGGAGATCTCACACGCCTTTATCCCGGGCCTACCCCTCACGACGAAGACCCGGTCTTCTCGGACTTCTCGCTCTTCTCGGAGTCCGGTTCGACGTAGAAGATCTTGGCCTTCATGTGCGCGCGCGCCTGTGCGGCCATCCATACGACGGTCGCGACGACGAGCGAGAACGCGAACGCCTTCGCATTGAACAGCGAGGTGCCCTTGAAGAGGGCCAAGAAGATCAAGAGCAGCAGCAGTTGGGCGACATAGAGCATGAGGCCCATGGCCTGGAAGAGCTGCGGAAGCGTTTTCGCCGTCCACTGGAGCACATGGAGACCGATCCCCATGTAGAGGATGGCGAGCACCACCCCGACAAGCGCCCCGATCGCGCCCTTGCCTCCGGCGACCGCACCACTGACCGCCACAGCGACCACACCGACGGCGGCGGTGGGCACGGCGGTGTGCAGTAGGTTCCGGACGTCATTGGACGGCATGGCGGCAACTCCGCTTTCACAGGGGGGCAGGGTGTCGTCATGGACGAGCGTAGTCCCCGGTCCGAGAGAGGAACCTCATCGCCAAGGGGCCCATGCATCCGGGTCCTTCGGCTCTGTCCGGGGTTCTCGTGAACGGTATCACAAACTATTTGATGCGGTCTTTACCAAGTAGGTGTGCTGGCTGTCACACATGAGAGTGACACCGCCCGTCTGTGCAAAATCCAGGGCGATGTGTCTGGTATTAAGCCGCTTTGGTCACCCATGAACAGGCAACGCTTTAGTCAGATTCTTACCTTGGGCGTCAGCGTGACGTTCCGGCATTGCGTCCGTCGAGAACACGCGATCGGGGTCCCACGGCGGTCGCTCCGTTGACCCGGGCCGCCGTGGCACCGACCGGCGCCGGACGTACGGGCGCCTCCTGCGCACCGGAGGACGCGTGCGCCCCACCGGTCGCGGCCGCCTCGGCGGCGGAGGCGGACGCCTCCGTGCGCGCCTCCGCGGCCGGGGCCTGGACCGCCGCCCGGCGGCGGTAGCGCGGCGGCACGAACTGCTCGGCCCAGCGCGGGGCGCGCGGCGTGAACCGCGGCAGCAGCAGGAGCACCAGCCCGAAGAAGCTGAGCAGCACGATGCCCAGCACGATCCACATGGAGGCCGAGTTGACCGAGTAGCCGAGCGCCCCGAAGCCGATCAGCGCCGCCCAGAAGTACATGATCAGCACGGCCCGGCTGTGCGAGTGGCCGATCTGGAGCAGCCGGTGGTGCAGATGGCCGCGGTCCGCGGCGAACGGCGACTGCCCGCGCCAGGTGCGGCGCACCACCGCGAAGACGAAGTCGGAGGCCGGGATCGCGATGATGGTCAGCGGCATCAGCAGCGGGATGTAGACCGGCACCATCTGGTGCACCGCGTTGCGCTCGGACCCCGAGAACAGTTTCATCACGTCCGGGTCGACCTGCCCGGTCACCGAGATCGCGCCGGCCGCGAGCACCAGGCCGATCAGCATCGAGCCCGAGTCGCCCATGAAGATCCGCGCCGGGTGCATGTTGTGCGGCAGGAATCCCAGGCACATGCCCATCAGCACGGCCGCGAACAGGGTGGCCGGGGCGGCGGCCTCGATGCCGTACGAGTACCAGATCCGGTAGGCGTACATGAAGAACGCGGCGGCGGCGATGCACACCATGCCGGCCGCCAGACCGTCCAGGCCGTCGACGAAGTTGACCGCGTTGATGGTGATGACGACCAGCGCCACCGTCAGCAGGGTGCCCTGCCACTGGGTCAGCGCGACCGTGCCGACACCCGGGACCGGCAGCCACAGGATCGTCAGACCCTGCATGACCATCACACCGGCGGCGATCATCTGGCCGCCCAGCTTGATCAGGGCGTCGATCTCGAACTTGTCGTCCAGGACACCGATCAGCCAGATCAGCGCGGCCCCGGAGAGCAGCGCGCGCGGCTCGTTCGACTTCTCGAAGACCTCGTTGAGGTTGGTGAGGTGGTCGGCGACCAGCAGTCCGGCGCACATCCCGAAGAACATCGCGATACCGCCGAGCCGCGGAGTGGGTTCCCGGTGCACGTCACGCGCCCGGATCTCCGGCATCGCCCCCGCCACGATCGCGAACTTGCGCACCGGCCCGGTCAGCAGGTACGTCACCGCGGCCGTGATGCAGAGCGTCAGCAGGTATTCACGCACAGGCTTCCCCACAGGTCTCGCTGGCCATCTCAGCCTCACACCCTAGCGACGCGAGCATATGTATGGGGACTTCCGGGTAGCGACGTTGGTTGCACTCCCGCCGCAGCGCGGGCCCGGACCCGCTCCTCGCGCCTACCCGGCACCGGCCCGCCCAGGCCGCTTCCGCCCGGTTCAGGACGGATACGGCGGGAACGCGGCGGTCAGCGCGCGCACGTCGTCCCGGGCCCGCGCCGCGTCCAGCTCACCGCGCAGCACCTTGCCCAGCAGCACCGCGATCCGCGCCATCTCCTCCTCCCGCATGCCCTGGGTGGTCACCGCGGCCGTGCCCAGGCGCAGCCCGCGGGCACCGGAGTGCGGCAGCGCGCAGCAGTCCAGGACCATCCCGGCGGCGGCCAGGCGCCCGCGCGCGGTGCGCCCCTCGATGCCGAGCGGCGCCGGGTCCATGGTGATCAGATGGGTGTCGGTGCCGCCGGTGGTCACGGCCAGGCCCTCCGCCGCCAGGTACGCGGCCAGCACCCGCGCGTTGGCGACCACCTGGTGGGCGTAGGCCGCGAATTCCGGCCGCGCCGCCTCGCCGAACGCCACCGCCTTCGCCGCGACGGTGTGCATCTGGGCGCCGCCCTGGGTGAACGGGAACACCGCCCGGTCCACCCGCTCCGCCAGCTCGCTCCCGCACAGGATCATCCCGCCGCGCGGCCCGCGCAGCACCTTGTGCGTGGTGGCGCACACCACGTCGGCGTACGGCACCGGGCTGGGCGCCGCTCCCCCGGCCACCAGGCCGATCGGGTGCGCGGCGTCGGCGATCAGATAGGCGCCCACCTCGTCGGCGACCTCGCGGAAGAACGCGTGGTCGATGTGGCGCGGGTAGGCGATCGAGCCGCACACGATCGCCTTGGGGCGGTGCGTACGGGCCAGGGCGCGCACCTGCTCGTGGTCGATGAGGCCGCTCTCGGCGTCGACGCCGTAGCCGACGAAGTCGAACCAGCGGCCGGAGAAGTTCGCGGGCGAGCCGTGGGTGAGGTGCCCGCCGTCCGGCAGGCCGAGGGCGAGCACGGTGTCGCCGGGCCGCAGCAGCGCCGCGTAGGCGGCCAGCACGGCGGAGGAGCCCGAGTGCGGCTGGACGTTGGCGTGCTCGGCGCCGAACAGCGCCTTGGCGCGCTCGATCGCGAGCCGTTCGGCGGCGTCCACGATCTCGCAGCCGCCGTGGTGGCGGGCGCCCGGGTAGCCCTCGGCGTACTTGTTGGCGAGCGGCGAGCCGAGCGCGGCGAGCACCGCGGGCGAGGTGAAGTTCTCCGCCGCGATCAGCTGGAGCGTGGTGGACTGCCGGGCCAGCTCGCCCAGCACGAGGTCGGCCGCCTGCGGGTCCTGCCGCCGCAGGACATCGGTCTCCAGGGCGGGCATGACCGGCATGGCGGACTCCGGGCGGTCGACGGTGACGTACGTCCAGTGCGTACGTCCAATGTAGGCCCGCCGGGGCCGCTGCGCGCGGCCGCTGAGCCGTCGCGGGGACGGCCGGGGCCCGGGGGCGCCGTCGGGCCCCGGCCGGGGCCCGTGCGGCCCGTCAGGCCCGCGCGGCGACCCCCGTCAGCGCCGTCACGACCGGGTCCAGCGCCTCGTGTATCTCGTCGCCGATCGAGCGGAAGAACGGCAGCGGGGCGCCATAGGGGTCGTAGACCTCGTCGGCCTCCACGCTCGGCGCCAGCAGCCAGCCGCGCAGCGCGGCGGCGGCCCGCACCAGCGCGCGGGCGCGCTCGACCACGCCGTCCTCCAGCGGCGGCAGCGTGGCCGGGTCGATCGCCTTCACCAGGCGGGTGAACTCCTTGAGCGTGAAGGTGCGCAGCCCGGCCGAGTGCCCCATGGAGATGACCTGCGCCCGGTGGTCGCGGGTCGCGGTGAGCACCAGGTCGGCGCGGATCACATGCTCGTCCAGCAGTTCCCGGCCGGTGAAGCCGGAGGCGTCCGCGCCGAAGTCGGCCAGCACCGTCTCGGCGTTGGTCTCCATCGGGGCGCCCTCGTGGCCCCAGGTGCCCGCGCTCTCCACGATCAGCCCGCGCCGCCGGCCGCCTCGCCCAGCCGGTCCGCCACGAAATGCCGGGTCAGCCGCTCGGTGATGGGCGAGCGGCACACGTTGCCGGTGCTGACGTGGAGGATGCGGAAGGTGTCGGGGGCCGGTTCCGGCCGCGCCGGGAACCCCGCCTCGTCCGCCACGCCTATGCCACGCATGGGGGTCCCCCCTGTGCGCGGGGACGGCCCCGTCCGGACACGGCCGGGGCCGGGACGGGCACCGGGGGCTCGGGGAAGCGGGGGGCCGTCAATTCGCCACCTCGAGGTCGGGTACCACCTTGCGCAGCTCCTCGGCCGACAGCGCGCCCGCGCGCAGCAGCACGGGCACCTCGCGGCTGACGTCGACGATGGACGACGGCACATTGCCGGGGGGTGGGGCCGCCGTCCAGGTAGACGGAGACGGAGTCGCCGAGCATCTCCTGCGCGGCGTCGCAGGTCTCCGGCGCGGGGTGGCCGGTGAGGTTCGCCGAGGAGACGGCCATCGGGCCGAACTCGGTGAGCAGTTCGATGGCGACCGGGTGCAGCGGCATGCGCACGGCGACCGTGCCCCGGGTGTCGCCCAGGTCCCACTGGAGGGACGGCTGGTGCCGGGCGATGAGCGTGAGGGCGCCGGGCCAGAACGCGTCCACCAGCTCCCAGGCCATCTCCGAGAAGTCCGTGACCAGGCCGTGCAGCGTGTTCGGGGAGCCGATGAGCACGGGCGTGGGCATGGCGCGGCCGCGGCCCTTGGCGGCGAGCAGGTCGCTGACGCCCTCGGAGGAGAACGCGTCGGCGCCGATGCCGTAGACCGTGTCGGTCGGCAGCACCACGAGTTCGCCCCGGCGGACGGCGGACGCGGCCTCGCGCAGACCCGTCGCGCGGTCGGTCGCGTCGTTGGTGTCGTATCGCCGTGCCATTGTCAGCGGGCCTCCTCGTACACGTACTGCTGGTCTGGCGTCCTGGGGGTGGGCTGCGCGCGGCTCATGGCAGCGCCTTGCGGGCGGTGGCGAACCTCGGCCGGTTGTTGAGGTCGGGGTGGTCGGCGGCGTCGGCCCAGCCCCGCTCCTCGGTGAAGATCCACGGCACCTGCCCGCCCTGGGTGTCGGCGTGCTCGATCACGACGACCCCGCCGGGACGCAGCAGCCGGTGCGCGGTGCGCTCGATGCCGCGGATCAGGTCGAGACCGTCCTCACCGGAGAACAACGCCAGCTCGGGGTCGTAGTCGCGGGCCTCGGGGGCGACGTACTCCCATTCGGTGAGCGGGATGTACGGCGGGTTGGAGATGACCAGGTCGACCTGGCCGTCCAGGTCGGGGAAGGCGGCCAGGGCGTCGCCCTGGCGCAGGTCGACGCGGGAGCCCCGCACGTTCTTGCGGGTCCAGGTCAGCGCGTCCTCGCTCAGCTCCACGGCGTGCACGCGCGAGCGCGGCACCTCCTGGGCGAGCGCCAGCGCGATGGCGCCCGAGCCGGTGCACAGGTCGACGATGCACGGCTCGACCACGTCCATGGCCCGTACCGCGTCTATCGCCCAGCCGACCACGGACTCGGTCTCCGGCCTCGGCACGAAGACACCGGGGCCCACCTGGAGCTCCAGATAGCGGAAGTAGGCGCGTCCGGTGATGTGCTGGAGCGGCTCGCGCTGCTCGCGCCGGGCGACGACCTCCCAGTACCGGGCGTCGAAGTCGGCGTCCCGCACGGTGTGCAGCTGGCCGCGCTTGACGCCGTGCACGAACGCGGCGAGCTCCTCGGCGTCGTTGCGCGGCGAGGGCACACCGGCGTCGGCCAGCCGCTGGGTGGCCTGCGCCACCTCCGCGAGCAGCACGCTGCGGGGGCCTGGGGGTCGCCCCCCGGATTCTTGCTGCACGCTGGTCCTCCGTGCTTGGTGGTTCGTCCGTACGTCCGTACGTCCCTGCCGTGGTGCTCCGGGCGCCGCCGCGGCCGGGTGTGCCTCAGGCGGCCGCGAGCTTGGCGGCCGAGTCCGCGTCGACGCAGGCCTGGATCACCGCGGCCAGGTCGCCGTCGAGGACCTGGTCCAGGTTGTACGCCTTGAAGCCGACCCGGTGGTCCGAGATGCGGTTCTCCGGGAAGTTGTAGGTGCGGATCTTCTCGGAGCGGTCGACGGTGCGGACCTGGCTGCGGCGGGCGTCCGCGGCCTCCCGCTCCGCCTCCTCCTGCGCCGCGGCGAGCAGCCTGGAGCGCAGGATACGCATCGCCTGCTCCTTGTTCTGGAGCTGGCTCTTCTCGTTCTGGCAGGAGGCGACGACCCCGGTGGGCAGGTGCGTGATGCGCACCGCGGAGTCGGTCGTGTTGACGGACTGGCCACCCGGCCCCGAGGAGCGGTAGACGTCGATGCGCAGGTCGTTCGGGTTGATCTCGACGTCGACCTCCTCGGCCTCGGGGGTCACCAGGACACCCGCCGCGGAGGTGTGGATACGGCCCTGGGACTCGGTGGCCGGCACCCGCTGCACCCGGTGCACACCGCCCTCGTACTTCAGCCGGGCCCACACGCCCTGGCCGGGCTCGGTGGCGCCCTGGCCGCCCTTGGTCTTCACCGCGACCTGGACGTCCTTGTAGCCGCCCAGCTCGGACTCGGTGGCGTCGATGATCTCGGTCTTCCAGCCGACGCGCTCGGCGTAGCGCAGGTACATGCGCAGCAGGTCGCCGGCGAACAGCGCCGACTCGTCGCCGCCCGCGCCGGCCTTGATCTCCAGGATGACGTCCTTGTCGTCGCTGGGGTCGCGCGGCACGAGCAGCAGGCGCAGCTTCTCGGTCAGTGCCTCGCGCTGCTTGTCCAGCTCCTTGACCTCGGCGGCGAAGTCCGGGTCGTCGGCGGCCAGTTCGCGCGCGGTCTCGATGTCGTCGCCGGTCTGCTTCCAGGAGCGGTACGTGGCGACGATGGGCGTCAGCTCGGCGTAACGCTTGTTGAGCTTGCGCGCGTTCGCCTGGTCGGCGTGGACCGACGGGTCGGCGAGCTTCTTCTCCAGGTCGGCGTGCTCGACGACGAGCTCCTCGACGGCCTCGAACATCTTGGGCTCCTGCTACTGCGTGGGGAGGGGAAGGGCGGGCGACCAAAAACGCCGGTCCCGGGCGCGCCCCGGTGAGGGGGTGCGGCCGTGGACCGGCGGATTGGGGCTCGCTACTTCTTGGAGCCGGCGGCAGCCTTGCCGAAGCGGGCCTCGAAGCGGGCCACACGGCCACCGGTGTCGAGGATCTTCTGCTTGCCCGTGTAGAACGGGTGGCACTCGGAGCAGACCTCGGCCCGGATGGTGCCGGAGTCGATGGTGCTGCGGGTCGTGAACGACGCGCCGCAGGTGCAGCTGACCTGCGTCTCGACGTACTCGGGGTGGATGTCGCGCTTCAAGGTGTCTCCTATGTTCGGGAGGGCGCCGGGTCGCCGCCGCGGGGTGCGGGGGGCGTGAACCGGAGCCGACGTACCAGTCTGCCAGGACTGGTGCCATCTCCCCAAACCGGGGGGTGCGGCCATTTGTTCCCGGCGGCGGGGGCGGCTCGCCCCTGGCCGCGGGGGCGGTCCTCAGGAGCCGCTGACGACGCCCTTGGCCTCGCCGGTCGCCGTGCCCTCGGTGGCCGCGCGGGGGATCGGCCGGTCGGCCTTGAGGGCCGTCCAGACCTGCTGGGCCTTGCTCTCCTCGATGAGCACGCGGTTGGGGTCGGCCGGGTCGTACCGCACCGGCATGGTGACCATCGCCATACGGCTGGAGCTGATGCCCTTGAGGCCGTCGGCGAAGGAGATCAGCGAGTTCACCGAGCCGAGGTCGGAGTCGGCGGTGACCGCCTTGGTCGCGGTGTCGGCGAGGTCGTAGAGCTTCTTGGGGCTGGTGAACACCCCGACGTGCTTGACCTGGTCGATCAGCGCCTTCACGAACGCCTGCTGGAGCTGGATGCGGCCCAGGTCGGAGCCGTCGCCGACGCCGTGCCGGGTGCGGACCAGACCGAGCGCCTGCCGCCCGTCGAGGGTGTGGGTGCCCGCGGTGAGCTTCAGGTGGCTGTTGGGGTCGTCGATGGCCTTCGTGGTGGTGACCCGGACCCCGCCGAGGTCGTCGATGAGCTTCTGGAAGCCGCTGAAGTCGACCTCCAGGTAGTGGTCCATCCGCAGCCCGGTCAGCGACTCCACGGTCTTCACCGCGCAGGCGGAGCCGCCGGTGCCGTACGACTCGTTGAACATCGCACGGTGTGCGGCCGGGTGCGTGGTGCCCCGGGTGTCGGTGCATTCGGGACGGTCCACGAGGGTGTCGCGGGGTATGGAGACCACGCTGGCCCGCTTGTGGCCCTCGTACACGTGCACGATCATCGCGGTGTCCGAGCGGGCGCTGCCGTCGTCCGTACCGCCGCCCAGCTTCTTGTTGCCGCCCGCGCGGGTGTCCGAGCCGAGGACCAGGATGTTCTCCGAGCCGTTGTCGGCCTTGGAGGGCCGGTCGGCGCCGAGGGCCTGGTTGATGTCGACCGTCTTCAGGTTGCCGTTGAGCTTGAGGTACAGATAGCCGGCTCCGGTGCCGCCGAGCACCACGATCCCCGCGGTGGTCCAGGCCACGACCAGCAGCCCCCTGCGGCGCCCCGCGGGCGGCTTGCGGCGGCGGCCTCCGGCGCCCTTGCGGCGGGGGCTGTCGGTCCCGGGCCTCTTCCCCGGTATACCGGGGCCCGGCGTGCTCTGGGCGGACATGTGCTCCTCAGCTCTCGTCTCGGGTCGGTTACCCCTCGTCGCCAGGGTCAGGCCCGGCCCGGCCGAATGCGCCCGTACCGCACCATCGTCGCTCTTCCCGGTCAGACGAGGTAACCGGGGCAAAGGTTGCACCTGAACCTGTGGGGAAGGTCTCGGGGCGGGGCTTCGGGAGAGGGCTGTCTGCGGAGTGAAGGTCCTCTGGGGAGGGGCGCTGGACGGGGCTCGGGCAGTGCGGTTCTTGTCCTGAGGGGGGTGTCGCATGGTCGGGGCGCGGGGGTGCGGGGCGACCTGATCGCGCGGTGCGGCACGGCTGGGACTCGCTGCGCGGCACGGCCCGGTGTCGCGGAGGACGGTACGCCCGGGGGTCGCGGGGTGCGGGGCGGCCAGGGCTCGTGGGACGGTGCAGCCGGGTGTCGCGGGGCGGCGGCCGAGGGTCGCGGAGCGCGAGACGCCCGACCCCAGGCTGTGCCCGGCTGCCGTGACCATGGCCGGCACCTCGGGCCCCGGCCATGGTCCGTACACCCGGCCCGCGCACCTGGCTCCCGGCCCGCGCGCGTGGCCGGGGCCACCGGTCGAATCCGAGGGCTTCGCCACGGGCGGGCGGGGCCGCTGTGCGCCCGTACCAGAAGCCACGGCGCGGCAGCCGGGGTGCCGCCCCAGCCCCGGAAGGCCGGGCGCAGCCCGGAAAGCGGAGCGCAGCCCGGAAAGCCGGGCGCAGCCCCGAGGGCGGCCCCGGTCCGTCGCGACGCGGCGAAGGGCCGCCCCCTTGCGGGGAGCGGCCCTTCGTCGTCGGTCGCGGCGGACGCGGATCAGTCGCCGTTGCCGGGGGTCGGCGTCGTCTTCTGGATCTGCATCAGGAACTCGACGTTCGACTTGGTCTGCTTCATCTTGTCGAGGAGCAGCTCGATCGCCTGCTGCTGGTCGAGCGCGTGCAGCACCCGGCGCAGCTTCCAGACGATGCCCAGCTCCTCGGAGTTCAGCAGGATCTCCTCCTTGCGGGTGCCGGACGCGTCCACGTCCACCGCCGGGAAGATGCGCTTGTCGGCGAGCTTCCGGTCGAGCTTGAGCTCCATGTTGCCGGTGCCCTTGAACTCCTCGAAGATCACCTCGTCCATGCGGGACCCGGTGTCCACCAGCGCGGTCGCGAGGATGGTCAGCGAACCGCCGTCCTCGATGTTGCGCGCGGCGCCGAAGAAGCGCTTGGGCGGGTACAGCGCGGTCGAGTCGACACCACCGGAGAGGATGCGGCCCGACGCCGGGGCGGCGAGGTTGTACGCACGGCCCAGGCGGGTGATCGAGTCCAGCAGGACGACCACGTCGTGGCCCAGCTCCACCAGGCGCTTGGCGCGCTCGATGGCCAGCTCGGCGACCGTGGTGTGGTCCTCGGCCGGGCGGTCGAAGGTCGAGGAGATGACCTCGCCCTTCACCGACCGCTGCATGTCGGTGACCTCTTCCGGACGCTCGTCGACGAGGACGACCATCAGGTGGCACTCGGGGTTGTTGTGCGTGATCGCGTTGGCGACCGCCTGCATGATCATGGTCTTGCCGGTCTTCGGCGGGGCCACGATCAGACCGCGCTGGCCCTTGCCGATCGGCGACACCAGGTCGATGATCCGGGTCGTCAGCACGCCCGCCTCGGTCTCCAGGCGGAGCCGGTCCTGCGGGTAGAGCGGGGTCAGCTTGTTGAACTCCGGGCGGCCGCGGCCGTGTTCGGGCGCCATGCCGTTGACGGAGTCGAGGCGGACCAGCGCGTTGAACTTCTCGCGGCGCTCGCCGTCCTTGGGCTGGCGCACGGCACCGGTGACGTGGTCGCCCTTGCGCAGGCCGTTCTTGCGGACCTGGGCGAGGGAGACATACACGTCGTTCGGGCCGGGCAGATAGCCGGAGGTCCGGATGAACGCGTAGTTGTCGAGGATGTCCAGGATGCCCGCGACCGGGATCAGGACGTCGTCCTCGGCGATCTGCGGCTCCTGCACGTCGTCGCGCCCGCGACGGCCACGGCGGTCGCGGTAGCGGCCACGGCGGCCGCGACGGCCGCCCTCGAAGTCGTCGTCGTCCTGCGGGCCGTTGTTCCGGTCCTGACGGTCCTGGCGGTCCTGCCGGTCCTGGCGGCCGCCGCCCTGCTGCTGGCCCTGCTGACGCTGGCCCTGCTGGTCGTCGCCCTTGCGCCGGTCACGGTCACGGTCGCGGTCGCGGTCACGACCGCGCTCGCGGCGGTCGCGGCGGCGGTTCTCGCCGCCCTCGCCCGCGTCGCCCTTGGCGTCGCCCTGCTGGCCCTGGGCCTGCTGCGACTGCTGGGCGGAGGCGTCGGCCTTGGCGTCGGCCTTCGGCTCGCTCTTCGCCTCGGCGGTGACCGTCTCCGGGCTGCCCGCCTCGGCGGTCGCACGGCGCCTACGCCGCTCAGCGGGGGCGTCATCGCTGGCGGGCTGGCCAGGAATCTCGATCTGCTGCTGCGCCACGGCCTTCTCGGCGGGCGCCTCGGCGGCCTTCTTGCCCGCGGCGGCGCTGTCGTCGCCCGTACGGGTGCGGGAGGTCGCGCGGCGCTTCGGCTTGGTCTCGGTGGCCTCACCGGCGGCGGGCGCGGCCTTCGCGGGGGCGCCCCCCTGGGCCTGCGCCTCCTTGATGACCTCGATCAGCTGGCTCTTGCGCATCCGCGCGGTGCCCCTGATGCCGAGGCCCGAGGCGACCTGCTGAAGCTCGGCCAGCACCATGCCCTCGAGGCCGGTGCCACGGCGACGCCGGGAGCCGGCACCGGTGGCAGGCGCGGAGGCGTCCGTGGCGGGCGCGGCAGCGGTCTCCTCGACACGTGCGCCCATCAGATCGGTGGTGTCGCTCACGAAGGGTCCTTCCCTGGAGCGGACGTCGGCCTGTCTGGCTCGGCGACCGGTTGTGCTGTCCGGCTTCGGTCCTTGCTGTGTGGACCGTGCCGGGGCGGTGGTCCGCCAAAGCGGCGGAAGAGATATCAGATGAGTGGCGCTGCCGCGACAGGACGTGGCACCTGGTGTCACGGCGTCACGTGGCGTGGTAGCACCGTTTCCGGAGCGTGCCCTGTGGACCGCTCAGCGTCCGCGTACGGCGTACTGCCCGGGTACGGCGTACGGAACACAGAGTGGCTTGGGGAGCTCCCGGAAGAAGGTTGGTCCCGAACGGGGACACGAAGCACCTCGCCATGGTGGGGTCGGGTGCAGACTTGAGATTAACACTACCGGATCCAACAAACATTCCCCCTCTCCACATCCGGCAATCGCGTGTCAGCCCGCCAGCGGGAGCACACAGGCGCCGGTCAGGTCGAGACTCAGCCGGTTGGCGGCCCAGCCGGTGCCCGCCAGGCGTTCCACCTTGTCGGCGGTGTCCACGTCGGCCATCGCCATCACCGTGGGCCCGGCGCCGGAGATGACCGCGGGGACGCCGTCCCCGCGCAGCCGCTCCACCAGCGCCGTGCTCTCCGGCATGGCCGGCGCGCGGTACTCCTGGTGGAGGCGGTCCTCGGTGGCGGGCAGCAGCAGCTCGGGGCGCCGGGTCAGGGCCTCCACGAGCAGGGCGGCACGGCCCGCGTTGACGGCCGCGTCGACATGCGGCACGGTGCGCGGCAGCAGGCCGCGCGCGGTCTCGGTCAGGACGGGTTTCGCGGGCACGAAAACCACCGGAACGATGGAATCGGAGGGCTCCATCCTGATCGCGCGGGCGGCGCCGGACTCCATCCAGGACAGCGTGAACCCGCCGAGCAGACAGGCCGCCACATTGTCCGGGTGGCCCTCGATCTCGGTGGCCAGCTCCAGCAGCGCCGCGTTGTCGAGGCGGGCCTCGCCGCCTATGGTCACGGCGCGGGCGGCGACGATGCCGGCGCAGATGGCGGCGGAGGAGGAGCCCAGGCCGCGGCCGTGCGGGATGCGGTTGGCGCAGACGATCTCCAGGCCGCGCGGCTGCCCGCCGAGCACGTCGAAGGCGGTGCGCAGCGACCGTACGAGCAGGTGTTTCTCGTCCCGGGGCAGGGTCTCGCCGCCCTCACCCGCGATGTCGATGTGCAGCCCGGAGTCGGCCACCCGCACCACGACGTCGTCGTAGAGCCCCAGCGCGAGGCCGAGGGCGTCGAAGCCCGGCCCGAGGTTGGCGCTGGTGGCGGGGACGCGCACCCGGACGGCGGCGGCGCGGAACGCTGGACCGGCCATCGCTCGTTGACTCTCCTTGAGCTGCGTGCTGGTCGAGTGACATTCGACCGCGTTTCGACGGACACGAGACGGACACGGGACGGACCCGAAGGGACCCCCGGGGCCGCGGGGAACGGCACGGCACCGCGTCATGCGAGGGCATATGCGGTGGGCGGGTTCCTCACAGCCTATCGAAGGAAGGTTCAGTGGCGACATAGGGCGCACAGGAGGCGCACGATGCGTGTCGCGAGCCTTCCCGTGCCCCCTGCCAGGGGCTCCCGGGTGAGGACGCGCCGGGAGGTCACGGGGTTGCGCGGCCCGGCAGAGGCGGGCGTCGCCCGCGCGGGCGCCCGAGGGCGGCCGGGCGGACCCGCGCACGTACCGCGCGCACCTCCCCCGCGAGCCCCGCGTGCCGCCCGCGCGGCGCGTACGCCGCGCGGGCCGCCCGACACCACCTCCGGGGGCCGGGCAACGGGACGTCCCCGAGGGTCAGGCGAGGCCCAGCCGCTCGGCGGCCGTGGCCGCGTCGACCGGGACGGTGACCGGCTGCGGGGCGCCGGCGACGGCCCAGTCCGGGTCCTTGAGCCCGTTGCCGGTGACCGTGCAGACGATCCGCTGCCCCGGGTCCACCTTGCCCTGCTCGGCGGCCTTCAGCAGACCGGCGACGGACGCGGCGGACGCGGGCTCCACGAAGACGCCCTCCTGCGCGGCCAACAGCCGGTAGGCGCGCAGGATCTCACGGTCCGTCACCTCGTCGATGGCGCCGCCGGACTCGTCGCGCGCGGCCAGCGCGTACGACCAGGAGGCCGGGTTGCCGATCCGGATGGCGGTGGCGATCGTGGAGGGGTCCTTGACGACCTCGCCGCGCACGATCGGCGCGCTGCCGGACGCCTGGAAGCCCCACATGCGCGGGGTCCTCGTCGAGACCTTGTCGGCGGCGTACTCCCGGTAGCCCTTCCAGTACGCGGTGATGTTGCCCGCGTTGCCGACCGGCAGGACATGGATGTCGGGGGCGTCGCCGAGCATGTCGACGATCTCGAAGGCGGCGGTCTTCTGCCCCTCGATACGTACCGGGTTGACCGAATTGACCAGCGCCACCGGGTAGTTGTCGCTCAGCTCGCGGGCCAGCGTCAGACAGTCGTCGAAGTTCCCGTCGACCTGGAGGATCTGGGCGCCGTGCACCAGCGCCTGGCCCATCTTGCCGAGCGCGATCTTGCCCTGGGGCACGAGCACGGCGGAGACCATCTTGGCCCGCACCGCGTACGCGGCGGCGGAGGCGGAGGTGTTGCCGGTGGAGGCGCAGATGACCGCCTTGGCGCCCTCCTCCTTCGCCTTGGAGATGGCCATGGTCATGCCGCGGTCCTTGAAGGACCCGGTCGGGTTCGCGCCCTCGACCTTGAGGTGCACCTCGCAGCCGGTGCGCTCGGAGAGCACCTGCGCGGGCACGAGCGGCGTACCGCCCTCACGGAGCGTCACGACGGGCGTGCTGTCGGACACCGGCAGCCGGTCCCGGTACTCCTCGATGATTCCGCGCCACTGGTGGGTCATTGCTGGTTACTCTCCTTCAACCCGCATGATGCTGGCGACGCCCCGCACGGTGTCGAGGCTGCGCAGCGCCGCGACGGTGCCGGTGAGGGCGGCATCGGACGCTCGATGGGTGACGACGACGAGGGACGCCTCGCCGCCCTCCCGTCGCCCACCACCGCCCTGAACGACGGCGACCGCGTCGCCGCTGCCTTGATTTCTGCCCTGCTGCCGGACGGTGTCGATCGACACCCCGTGCTCGGCGAACACGGTGGCGACCTGGGCGAGGACGCCCGGTTTGTCGGCGACGTCCAGGCTGATGTGGTACCGCGTGACGACCTCGCCCATGGGCGAGACGGGCAGCGCGGCGTACGCGGACTCGCCGGGCCCGGTGGCCCCGCCGCGCAGGTTGCGGCAGACGGCGACGAGGTCGCCGAGGACCGCGGAGGCGGTGGGCGCGCCGCCCGCGCCGGGCCCGTAGAACATCAGCTGCCCGGCGGCCTCCGACTCGACGAACACCGCGTTGTACGCGCCGCGCACCGAGGCCAGCGGGTGGCTGAGCGGGATCATCGCGGGGTGCACGCGCGCGGTGACGGAGGCTCCGTCGGCCGCCCGCTCGCAGATGGCGAGCAGCTTGATGGTGCAGCCCATCTCCTTGGCGGAGGCGAAGTCGGCGGCGGTGACCTCGGTCATGCCCTCGCGGTACACGTCGTCGAGCCGTACGCGCGTGTGGAAGGCGATCCCGGCGAGGATGGCGGCCTTGGCCGCGGCGTCGAAGCCCTCGACGTCGGCGGTCGGGTCGGCCTCCGCGTAGCCGAGCGCGGTCGCCTCGTCCAGGGCCTCCTGGTAGCCGGCGCCGGTCGAGTCCATCTTGTCGAGGATGAAGTTCGTGGTGCCGTTGACGATGCCGAGCACCCGGTTGACCTTGTCCCCGGCGAGGGACTCGCGCAGCGGGCGGATCAGCGGGATGGCGCCGGCGACGGCGGCCTCGTAGTACAGGTCGCGGCCGTGCGTCTCGGCGGCGGCGTGCAGGGCGGCGCCGTCCTGGGCGAGGAGGGCCTTGTTCGCGGAGACGACGGAGGCGCCGTGCTCGAACGCGGTGGTGATCAGGGAGCGGGCGGGCTCGATCCCGCCGATGACCTCGATGACCACGTCGATGTCGCCGCGTTTGACGAGGGCGGTGGCGTCGGTGGTGATGAGGGCGGGGTCGATGCCCTCGCGCACCTTGGAGGGGCGCCGGACGGCGACCCCGGCCAGCTCCACCGGGGCCCCGATCCGGGCCGCGAGGTCGTCGGCGTGCGTCGTCATGATGCGCGCCACCTCTGAGCCGACAACCCCACAGCCCAGCAGCGCCACCTTCAGCGGACGCGTACGCATCATCCGACCTCGTTTCCTCATACCGTCTACGGTTGGACCAGTCTCACTCACCGGACCGGAGTTTCTGCCATTTGTCCGGATCGTGAGACGTATATTTCATTTTCGCGCGGCCGGACGACGGAGATCTTCCGGCGCCTTCCCCGGCCGACGGAACTCGGGGCACCCGCGCGGGCGCCTCATCCGACGTCGAGGCGGAGGAGGTCGTCCTCCGTCTCCCGGCGGACGATGACCCGCGCCGCGCCGTCCCCGACGGCGACGACCGGCGGGCGCAGGGCGTGGTTGTAGTTGCTGGCCATCGAGCGGCAGTACGCGCCGGTGGCGGGCACGGCGATCAGGTCGCCGGGCGCGAGGTCAGCCGGCAGGAACGCGTCCTTGACCACGATGTCCCCGCTCTCGCAGTGCTTGCCGACGACCCGGACCAGCAGGGGCTCGGCGTCGCTCGTCCGCGACACGAGGGCGACGCTGTACTCGGCGTCGTACAGCGCCGTACGGATGTTGTCGGACATGCCGCCGTCGACGGACACATAGGTGCGCAGCCCCTCCAGCGGCTTGATCGTGCCGACCTCGTAGAGGGTGAAGGCGGTCGGGCCGACGATGGCGCGGCCCGGCTCGACGGAGATCCGGGGCGTGCGCAGCCGCGCGGCCTCGCACTCGCGGGTGACGATCTCGGTGAGCGCCTTGGCGATCTCGTGCGGCTCGCGCGGGTCGTCGTCGCTGGTGTACGCGATGCCGAGGCCGCCGCCGAGGTCGATCTCGGGCAGCTCCACCCCGTGCTCGTCGCGGATCTCCCGGAGCAGCCCGACCACGCGGTGCGCGGCGACCTCGAAGCCGGACATGTCGAAGATCTGCGAGCCGATGTGGCTGTGGATGCCGATCAGTTCGAGCCCGTCGAGCTTCAGCGCCCGCCGCACCGCCTCGGCGGCCTGCCCCCCGGCGAGCGGGATGCCGAACTTCTGGTCCTCGTGCGCGGTGGCGATGAACTCGTGGGTGTGCGCCTCGACACCCACGGTGACCCGGATCTGCACCCGCTGCCGCCTGCCCAGCGACTGCGCGATGTGCGCGACCCGCGCGATCTCCTGGAACGAGTCGAGCACGATCCGCCCGACCCCGGCGCCCACGGCCCGCTCGATCTCCGCCGCGGACTTGTTGTTCCCGTGGAAGGCGATCCGGTCCGCCGGCATCCCCGCCGACAGGGCGGTGGCCAGTTCGGTGCCGGAGCAGACGTCCAGGTTCAGCCCCTCCTCCGCCAGCCAGCGCACGACGGCCCGCGACAGGAACGCCTTCCCGGCGTAGAACACGTCGGCGTCCTGCCCGAAGGCGGTGCGCCAGGCGCGCGCCCGCGCCCGGAAGTCGGCCTCGTCGAGTACGTAGGCGGGCGTGCCGAACTCCTCGGCGAGCCGGGTGACGGACACCCCGCCGACGGTCACCGCCCCGTCCGCGTCCCGCATGACGGTCTGCGCCCAGACCTTGGGGTCGAGGCTGTTGAGATCGGCCGGCGGGGCGGCGTAGTGCCCCTCGGACAGGACATCGGCGTGACGGGGCCCGGCGGGGTGTGCGGAACGGCTCATGTCGGTCAGTTCTCTCTGGCTTCTCTGACTACTCACTCAGAGGTGATCGGGTGCGTCGATGCCGAGCAGGGACAGGCCACCGGCCAGCACCGTCCCGGCGGCTTCGGCGAGGGCGAGCCGGGCACGGTGGGCGGCCGAGGGTTTCTCCTCCCCGACCGGCAGCACCGTCGGCAGCAGCGGCCACAGCCCGTCGGCGACGGCCACGAGCTGCCGGGCCAGCCGGTCCGGGGCACGGTGCGCGGCGGCCTGGGCTAGGACGCGGGGGTGGTCGGCGAGGGCGGTGAGGAGGGAGTCCGCCGTGCGGGTGCGGCCGGTGATGTCGGTGTGTCCGGTGGTGTCGGTGTGTCCGGTGATGTCGGTGTGTCCGGGTTCGGGGGCGAAGCCGAGGTCGGCTGCGTTGCGCAGGAGGGCGCGGGTGCGGGCGTGGGCGTAACGCACCCGGAAGAGCGGGTTGCTCTCGCGCTGCGCGAGGTGCTCGTCCCCGACCCGGACCCGGTCGCGCCCGGCAGGATACAACAGCGCCCAGCGCCCGGCGTCGTGCCCGAGCGAGAGGAGCGCGTCGCGGTCGGCGGGGGCGACGGGGAGGGGCCGTACGTCGATGACGCGGTCGTCGGCGCCCGGGACGGGAACGCGCCGATCGCCCTGGCCCTCCCCCTCGTCCGCGATCTCGATGCGGGCCTGGCTCCCCTGGGCCGCCAGCAGCCGGACCAGCACCTCACCGACGACGAGGGCACGCGGCTCGGCGGCGCACCGCAGCAGGACACGGGAGGAACGGGTGCTCTCCCCCTCCCCGTACCTGTACGACGGACCGCTGCGGAGGATGTCGGACACGAGGCGGACGGAGGCGGCCCCGGCCCGGTCCTCGCGGAGGCTGATGTTGAGGAACCCGGGCCCGGTCACGGAGACGTCCCGGATGCCGTCGACGAGGACGAGCCGGTCGCGCAGCACTCCGGCGACGCGCAGGGCGCTCTGTCCGGCGGGCCGGGCGAGCTGGAGCGCGACGGTGGTGGCGTAGTCCCCGCACCCGCCCGGCCCCGGCGGCTTGACGACAACCCGCTCCGGGACGCTCACGCTCAGCTCCCCCGCGTCGACAGCACGACGCACCGCGTGCAACACGGTGCGGGAGAGCTCGACGGGGGTCACGGGACAAGCGTAGGGGAGGAAGGGGGTGGGTAGGCGAGCCGGTTTGCGCGGGGTATCGCGATGTGGACGCCGGAATGGTCATGCGGGGCGGAAGGGGGACGAAGTGCCCCGCTTCCAGCTCAAGGGGCGGACGGCGAGGACCGCACGGTCGGGAGCTGAACGACGGCGCGCCCCCTGCTCCTCGTCCTCGTCCTAACTACGCCGACGCCCGGCACGCTCGGCGTCCCCGTCCGCGCCGCCGCCGGGCCCGGCCCCCTCGTCCCCGGCACTGCCGGGCTGCTGCCCTCTCCCGCGCCCATGGACCAACTGGAGCACGACCCGCACGAGTTCGGACGGCTCGAAGGGCTTGGAGAGGAAGGCATCGACACCGGCGTCGACTCCGGCCTCGACCTCACCCCGGGAGCAGGCGCTGACGATGGCGAGCGGAAGGTCACGGGGCGGGGGTCGGCGCGGAGCCGCGCGGCGGTCGTGAGCCCGTCGAGCCGGGGCATGACGACATCGAGCGTGATCACATCGGGCCGCACCTGATGGACGACATCCAGACACTCGGCACCGTCGGCCGCGGTCACGACCTCGAGACCCTCTAGCTCGAGATTGACCCTGATCAGCTGCCGGATGACCTTGTTGTCGTCCACAACAAGCACCCGGCCGGAAGCCCCTGGCACAACTCGAGAGTAGGTCGCCCCCGGCCACCGCGTCCGGGTTTTCCCCACTTCCACCCCGTCCGGGGGACCCCCCACTCCCAGGTGGACGCCCCCGCCCCCACCAAAACGTTCATGACCACCCCCCTGGAGCTGGTAGTGTTCTACCCGTCGCCGCGCAGGAAGCGCAGCCGACACGCCCCCGTAGCTCAGGGGATAGAGCAACGGCCTCCGGAGCCGTGTGCGCAGGTTCGAATCCTGCCGGGGGCACCCAGTATGAGGTGCCTGAAGACCCCGACATCAGTGGAGACGCTGAGGTTGGGGTTTTCGCGTTTGTGCAGGCGTGTGCGGCCTGGAGCGGCCGTATGCCTGGGTCCGGGGACGGGATCTTGGGGCATCGCCGCAGGTGAGGTCCATGGAAGGGCGAGGCTGCCACCGGCGCCAGGCACCGCCGCCTTGAGCCGAGGACGCCGAGCTGATCGTGAGCGAGCTGAGCGCGAACGCGATCCTCCACACGGCCAGCGACCAAGCGTACGGCAGCTTCCACCTGGCCGTCGCGGTCTCGGCGCAGGTGGTAGCCCTATCGGTCACGGACGACGGAGGCGCCAGCACAGCGCCCAAGGTCGAGCACCGGGACCAGGAGGCCGAGCACGGCCGGGGACTGGGCATGGTCAGCGCGATCGCTCACCGAGTCGTCGTCCATGACAGCGACCAGGGGCACACGGTCATCGCGGAGCTGTACGCGGACGCACGGTGGAGAGGCCGCCTGTGCTGATGAAGCCACCACAGTGGGGCTACTGGTGCGAATGCTGGACCGAGGACCTGGCCGATGGCTGGCAACCGGCACTGCTGGCAGCGTTCGACGCCTACTCGGCACCGCAGGCGGACCGTTGGGTGGCGGTCACGCTGCGAACGATCTCACCGGCCCCGGACGCGGACGCGTCCGACGAGGCTTGGGAGTGGCTGTACGAGGGCCGCATCGAAACCCGACGAGCTCTACTGCGATCCGAGTCGTGCACGGTGTCAGTGACCCACGCCAGCACGTGGATCACGTGGACGATCCGTCCGGTGCTCTTCCTGCCACTCATGCACCGACAAGGCGCCGAACTCCCGGCCTGCGCGCAGGCCTTCAAGCCCCATCCAACAGAGTGAGTTAGAACTTTCTCTACTAGTTCTAGTTAAAGGCGGCTCCCTCCGCTCACCGCTCGCGGCCCGGCCCCCGGCCGGGCCTGCGCTCCTGTCTCCGCCCCGCTCAGCCCGGCCGGCGCCCGAGCCGCGCTCATAGCAATCAGCCGCCTGATGCAAGAGAAGGGAGACGCTGTGGCTGGGGCGGTCGGCTCCACGGCTTTAGCCACCTCCCCGGTCCGGGCCCCGCGTCGAGCAAGACCAGGGGGCTACTCGTGCACATTGCGGTCAGGTCCAAAGCCTGCCCGAGTTGCCAGCCAGCGTACGGCCCCCTGGCCATGCTCGACCCCAGACCGGGCAGGACACCGGCCAAACCCGCTCCGCCTTAAGTAGGCTTACCTACGCCGCAACTGTGGCAGCATCAGGTCTGATGGATATGGCCTGTCGCGACAGACAGGGGGGACTGCAGTGTCAGATGTCGGCCAACAAATGATGACAGTGGTTCGAGAAATAGACTCAGCGATTCGAGCGCCTGGGAACTCCCGCTCGACTGCCGACCAGAGCACCGCGCACGGGGTAGATCTTTCACTTTTGACCCTGCTCGCATCAGAACCGTTCGGCCCTCACTTGGTCCTCGAAAGGTTGATCGCAGATGCACATCAGGATTGAAGCTGAAACCCGCCGCGGCCTCCGCATCATCGGCGAGATTCCCAGCATTCCACTCTGTAGAATCGAAGGCTACAACGGCATCGGTAAAACAAACGCCATTAAGCTTCTCAGGCTGTGCACGGGAGACCAACCCTTTACAGGCAACGATCATTCCTGGAGAACCTTCCGAAATCAGCTGAAGAGCGCGCGGGTTTCAGTTACCGACCTGCACGGGGCGCAGACATTGGAGTGGGCACTCGATCCAAGTCGCTGGCCTCAAGTTGCCGAACCACTAGGCGATCTAATCGGTGAGATTAGAATCGACGGACGATCCGCTCGACCACGAGACATCACGACCCTTCTGAGCGTGCACCATGTCATGGCCGCCGATACGCCCGTAAGCGTCCTATCCGAAAGACTCAGCAGTGCACAAAAGCGAATCCAGGAGTGGGACGCCGAAGTTGGAAGGCAGCGCCAAGAAGAGATAGAGCTCGCCCTGGGAGACCTGCAAAACAAGATCACTGATTGTGCACCATCACAGTTGTCACGCGAGCTCACAATTACATCCGAGGCCGAGAAAATCGCGATTAGCCTGGCCAGTCAACTGAAGCTCGCACGTGAACGCGTCGAGCGGCTGGATAGAGCCGTCGAGATCTCCGCGCAGCTCACGCAGGTTCGAGGACGCGGACCTGAAATGGATGAAAAAATTGAAGAGCTAGCGGCCCACCTTGCTGATCTCGATCAACAGCGCCAAAAGCTCGATAGGCAGATCAAAAATGCGAGCGCTCAAAAGCACCAGAACGAGAAAGCCGAGAACGAGTTCGAGAACGCCCAAAGACATCTAGTTCGTCGAGACAAGGCGCTGCGAACCATACAAAGCCATCTCCAGAACCTCGCGGCAGCTGTAGGAGTGGAGCCGACTGAGGATGCTCTCGCAGCAGCACGCCGTGACACCAGTCAGCATCTGAATAGACTGCTCGAGCGACAGCCTCGCGTTAACGCCACTCCGATGTTGTTGGGTCTGATCAGCAGCCTAACTTCCAGCTTGGAGAACGCAGAGCAAGCAGAGCATCTAGGCAACGAGCTCCTGATCTCTTCTAGTCAAGGGGGCACTGATTGGACTGTCACTGCTTTGAGGGAGGCGCTTCAGCACCATGAGGCTGTCCTCCGCGAAGAAGCACCTTCAGCTGACGCCGAACAGTTGACGCAGGAGATCGAGGAAACGCGAGGCCGGCTCGGAGCAATCGCGCAAACAGAAGCTGCATTGCGAGAAGTGGAAGCCGCCCAGACAGCCCTCGAAAAGGCCGAGGGCCGCCTACTAAAGGCGACGAAGGGGCTCCCTGAGCAAACAGCGCGCAACCTTGAAGACCTGATGTCAAACCGCGCAAGACTGGACCAAGAGGCTCGTACTGTTCAAGCAGATCACGCCAGGCTGGCTCATGCCCGAGAACTACTCGGTGGTGGAAAAACCGAGGATGCTCTAGCGGCGGAATTGGTGCAGCTATGCCGCGAAGCCAATGTAGAGGTTGCGCGCCTTAGAAAGCATCGTGAGAAAGAGCAGGCTGAGTTCGAGGAGCTGACTCGCCGAGAAGCCCAGGCCGCCCAGCAAGCCGCTCTTGCTCACCGCAATTCCGGGAACCGCATTTCCAGGGTCACAACGACTGCGCGCTTCCTGAGTCAGAATCCTGAACTTTCTTGGCTAAGGAGGGCATTCCCGCAGATCTCCTCCCTGCCCGGGCTCAACATTGCCGACCAAGCGCAAGCGTTGACACAGGTGGCCTCTGCAATCGACAAGGCTCGTGACTCCCTAGGGTCCACCTATTCATCACTGCGCGGAATGGAAACAGCACTCGGGCGACTGGAGTCGCGCATTCGCCAAAACAGCGGAGAAACGGGCACCGAGACTGCGTCCGATAGGGCAGCCAAGCGCTGGCTAGCGGATGAGGTTCGCCAGTGGTTCGAGAGCGAAGTCGTAAGAACGGCGCTGTTCAACGGAGGTACCAACGTCGAGTTGGATCCCGACAGTCTGCAGCTTTCATGGACCGCTGCGGACGGGCAGACTAACGAACGCCCACTCGCGGCATTCTCCAGTGGAGAGCAAGCGTTCGCCTACACGCAGGCGCAGGTCGCTCGTCTGGACCGGGACGATAACGCCGCTACCAACCGGCTTATCGCCCTCGATGAGTTTGGCTCATTCATTGACGCCAAAAACATGTCAGCCCTAGCCTCGTATCTTCGGGGACGGCAGGCACAAGCACCCCACGATCAAGTCCTAGTGGTCCTTCCGCTTGAAGTTTCTCCGGCGATAGCGTCATCAAACGGAACTACGAACGAGCGAGTTAACGCGCTTAGACAGCGCGGATACTTCGCAGAGGCCTTTCAACTATGAGTACGAGCGTGCAGCGAGTGTTCGGGGTTCCCGCCATCTTGACGGGTGACGAGTGCGTAGCGCTGATTCGCGACCTCACTCAACTCTGGCACCTTTCGTATGACAAGGCGCCGGGCGCATTGGAAGCCGACCTAGCCATGTGTAAACGCTTTTTCGACCCTGTTGCACGTGGCCATTCCCTGCGTGATCGATTGGGCAAGCTTCCACCCACCCCAGCTGACTTGTTGCGTCGCACCGGCCAGTACGGGGAACCGCTGGTAACTCAAGTGGGCGACAATGTATCGCTCGTGGGTATCGAGGCGCGACTCATGTTGGAATTGCTGGAGGAGCAGTACGCGGATGATGACCACCTGGTGCTGACGCTGGCTGACATCGAATCAGCAGAACGCCGTGCTATGGAACTCTACAGGGCATGGTCGATGGCGCGGCTAAACCAGGTAGTCGCCCTCAGAAGAGGGCAAGGAAGCGAAGTAATGCAGGCGATCGCTGTAGGGGTCGTAATCGCACTTCTCGTCAACAGGTCGGATACTGAGGATAGGGCCGTAGTCAGGTGGCATCACTCGACAGCGGATGGTCAACAGGTGGACAGTGCCATCTTCGCCGGAGCTGAGGCATTCGCTGCTGAAGTGTCCCGGAACCGAAGCAGCCGCGCTGCCGGAGAGCAACGCCTTAAAGGCGGCTACGCTCTTAGTGAGGCGCGTCGGCGTTTGGCTAACCAGCTCGTCGTAGCCCCTAACGGAAAAGATGGCGGCGAGCTCCTGTATATCCCCGCTCGACACAGGACGGAAGTTATCGCGTTCCTTGGTCGAGATCTCGCCAGGCGCCCGAGGCTTACACAGGCTGTCCTTGCCTCAGCTTTTGATGCACTGGTGAGTGCCTATCGCGGCGCCGCTGGCCAGCTAGCTCATCGCGGCATGGTCTTTGAGCGATCTACGGACACTCGCTCCCTTAAGGAAGAACTACTACGAGAGTTCTCAACGGCGCAGCATCCATAAATTTGTGATTCTGCACCTTGATTGTAAGGCTGGCGCTCTTCCTCGCGGGCTCATAAGAGCTTGTGTTCGAGGAAGACGCCGGACCCTTTCAATCACGGCGAAGCAATACCAGCCGCTCTGCGAGTTGCACATTATGCCGGGTGGCATTGCTTGCCCATCGCTGTCCCCGGTGACGAAGGATTACATCCTCCTTCAGGGTGAACCCTTGACATTTCGCCAGCTTGGCAATCAATCCGGGCGTGTCAACGTAGACCCCATATGGCGCGCTGTCACCAACTAGCAAGACCGCGGGTGCTCCCGAGGTCAGCACCGTGAAAAGATTTTCCATAATTCGTGCGATCGCTACAAAGTAGTCGGGAACTACACGATCATACTCTTTTCCCCTCGATCGATTTCCTCTTTCTTTCTGGAGTCGATCGGCAATTTCACTGATCTCGGTTCCGACCGTCCCGTACGCCTGCAAAAGGGTCCTGGCATCGCTTGCTGCGCCTACGCTGCTCTGCTGAGTGGTAGCCGTAAGCATGTCAGAACGCACCTCGGCACACATTTGCGACCAGCTGGTAACGTCACCCCAGAAGTAGAGTTCCAACCGCGTCGCGTCAGCGTAATCGAAATTGTTTAGATACGGCGGTGAGGTGACACACCCGTGCGCAGTGCCATGCCCCAGTTCACTCCAGTTCATAGCCTCCCGGGAGTCGCCCTGTCTTACTCGGCATGCTGGCGAGGAAGAATAGTCGGCCTCAAACTCCCGAATATCCTCGACCATCCACCCGATACGCTGAAGGAAGCGAGTCAAGGGGTCGGCGAATGTCGGCTGCCGTTGACTTCCGGGTCTTTGGTATGGCCAACCGACACGCACTGATGCAACATCTCTTAGTGTCGCTAGCAACGCCCATTTCAAATGCAAGTGCCACTCATGCGCTTGCATTGCTCGAATCAAATCGCGCAAGCTCACCAAAGTGGCGAGCGTTTCGGGATCAAAACTGCGAAGTGTCAGGTCGGCTTCGCCGCTGATGTCAATGTCTGCCCTCGTCGTTATAGCTTGTAGCGTGAGCTCGCGGGCAGTCGCAAGGAGCCCATTCGGGTCCTCTGAGGTGCGATCGAGTTTCAGAGCTGCAAGCTCCGCTATGAGCGGATGGGCCTCAACTCCGTAGAAGGCGTGACCAGCTCGCCTAGCCGCGGTACCTGCAACGCCTGACCCGGTGAAGGGATCAACTACAAGTCCTGCGGTGGGCAGCCGCAACTGCTGCAGGAGCAGGGAGGCATAGTCGGACGCGAAGCCTGCTGGGTAGCGAAACCAGCGATCGAACGGCTCACTTCGGCTGGTGCCGTGCCGGCGTCCTCGTCCTGAGCTGGGCTCAAACACTGGTGACTCTTCCTGGGGGACCGGGCCCTCCGGCATCGGCCTGTGGTTATCGCTCATCAACACTCGCCCATTGGACCACGGTGATAGCCGTCACCACCACGGTGATGCGGGATCGGATTCAGCTGGCGCCGAGGATGGTGGCCAGCACGACACTGCGCGCTCGCCAACCAGGCTCTCTGTAGTACTCCACGACGTCCTGTCGCGCGCCCAAGACCGGTGCGAGCGCACGGTCAGCCGGTGCCTGGAGGTCGCCCAACCACTCTAGAGTCCGTCTGCGTTGGTCTTGATCCTGCCAGTGGAGTTCGGCAGCGAAGAAGTCTGGCGCGAGATCTTGGGCGTGTCCGAGGTTGTTGTTAGCGACCAACGCCTGGAGGACCGTGAGCAGGAAGGCCAGCGGTGTACTTATGTACTCCCTATCTCGATCACCCCAGGAGCCAGCAACAAGGTGCTTTGCCAGAACACCTGCCAACAAAGCGGCTCGCTCGGGGTCAGAGTGGCACCAAGCACGTGTAGGCCCAGTGGATATCTGCGCGAAGTAATCGAAATACAGGCTAGCGTCGTCTTGATGAGCGTCAACCAGTCGGACTAGCGCCTCTAGGCTTCCCTCCTGTGCGAGCGTGATCCCTTCCACCAGCCTGCGGGCCTTCGTTAGTACAGGCTCATCACGGTCGTTAAGTACCACCTGTACCATGTCCCGCAACTCAGACATGGTCTGCGTCCTCAACGAAGTCTCTTGCCGCGTACATGCGTTGACAAATAGTCGCCAATGCAGGAACTCGCCGTCAGGGAGCAGCCGCACTCCGCTTGCAGGAGACGTCCCGGTGAGGTACCAAGCAGCAACGCGTCCGAGACTGTACACATCCGCCGCTGGCGTGGCTTTACGGGGGTCCACACTCAGTTCAGGGGCATCGAATCCTGGCGTGCCCATCCCCTGGCCGGTGCGGGTGAGAATTCGGGAAGCCTCTTCAGGCGGACGACGAACCATGCCCCAATCCGCTACCACCCACCGGTATCTTGCCCCGCTGTCGCCAGAGAGAGCAAGGATATTTTGCGGAGAGATATCACGATGAACCAGCCCGAGTTGATGAGCCACATCCAGGGCTTCACCGATAGCAAGGAGGATGGACGCCAGCTCCTCTTCGTCCGGCCCTTGGCGAAGGTCTTTGAGATTGCCGACCGCGCGAGGCATCGTGTACCACGTGAAGCCTGGATCGTGATCCAGAATCGGCATGATATTGGGGTGGGCTAGCCGCTTCTGGTCCTGAATCTCCCGCTTGATCCTGTCCTGAGCATCCTGGCGGTTGTAGGCGCGTTTGAGCGCTACCTCTTCGCCCGTTTCCTTGTGCACGGCAGGGAATACCTGGGCATAGCTCCCGTGCCCCAGTGTTCGAGCATCGAGACGATACCGCTCCTGTGCCTTGATGCTGCTGTCCGACGCACCTGCCATGGGACCCATCCCCCCTCAGCCGGGTCAACTAGGCGCATATTACTTGACCTTGGCAGGAGTGACTGTTCGTCTGGCCTCTTGTCCCCAACCCGCGGTCACTGGATGCAAGGGTGAGGTCGCCTAGGCTAGAGGGTGTGCTACGGCTGACGAAGTAAGGAGTCGCGGCAGCCACGGCACAAGAACCGTCCCTGAGGCGCACGCCGAAGCGGTCGTGCCAGCCAGATGACTGGTACACGAGTTGACGCCAGGGTTCCCACCGAGCGCTGCATCGGCGTATGTGTTCGTGCTGATTCTGCGGCTTGTACTGTCGGGTGGAGGGCGTAAGGCTTCGCAGTCTGGCCCCAACGAGTCTTCCCATGGGAGCTGAAGGGCCGTGGACGACCCGTGGACCGGCAACATCTCAGGGGTGGCTAACGTTACTGTGACCAGCAACATTCGACGGTTCTCGCAGCCCCTCCGGAGCCGCGTGGGCAGGTTCGAATCCTGCCGGGGGCACCCAGTATGAGGTGCCTGAAGACCCCGACATCTGTGAGAGCATGAAGTTGGGGTCTTCGCGTTTGTGTAGGCGGTGCCGCCCCGTGCGGGTGCATGTCGGGGGCTGTGGTCCAGGCCGTGGACGGGATCTTCAGGTATCACCGCAGGTATGGCAGGCCCGCCCCCGGCCTGACGACGATTGGGTTTCGGCCGATGGGCAGAGCGCACAGGCTCTGAGAGCCCGCCGGATGTCACGCCCAGTCGGCGAGGTCTCGGACGAAGTCGCTGTACGAGTCGTTCCGGCCTTCCGGGGCGGTGATCAGGCCGTGGGTGAGGGCCTCGCAGGCGACGAGGGGGCCGTCGCTCTCGCGGAAGGTGGGTGAACCGAGTCGTCGCTTGAGTTCTTCCTTGGGTTCCTTGATTCGCCCTGAGTCCTTTCCCCGCAGTTGTGCGGGGACCTTCCACTTCGGGCGCACGCGGGGGAAGGCGTCGGGGAAGAGGAGCAGCCAGCCTTCCGATTCCCAGGCGGCGAGCGCGAGCGCGGTGTGGAGGCCGGCGCACTGGCGAGCGAGTTCGTCCGCGACCGCCGCGCGCACCCTGCCGTAGTCCGAGTCGGTGAAGCCGTCCAGATCCTCGTGGACGGCGAACCCCACGAGCTGCGCCTTGCGCTGAACCGCCTTGGCGCGAGCCTTCCCTACGAGCACCTTCACCGCCGCGGCCAGATCAGGGCCGGACTTCCTCCGCAGCCGCACAGGGTCGTTGATGCGGACCAGCTTGGCCGTCGCACCGAGATCGGGCCGGTGCGCACGTATCAGGGCCGCCATGATCTCGCAGTCGTTCTGATCCTCACCGGCGAGAACGATGACGCGCCCCTGAGAGTTTGTGCGCCGGCCTCCCCCACTCACAGTTCACCTCCGGTGAGGTCGCCGCCGAGCACGCCCGAGAACCACAGCTCACCGAGCGGCTGGTCCCCCGATTCCTCGACGATCTCCTCCACCTCCCTCACCGTCAGGGCGGGGATGATCGACGCCCCCTCCTCGTCCCGGTCGCAGACCACGAACTCGTCGGGGCGGAGCCGGTTCACGAGAGCGGGCGAGTGGGTGGCGACGATGAACTGGGTACGGCCTGAGGCTTCCCGCAGCCGCTGCACGACCAGCTCCAGTGCCTGCGGGTGCAGCCCGTGGTCGATCTCCTCGATGCAGGTGAAGGCGGGCGGACGGGGATCGTAGAGGAGGACGAGCAGACCGAGCAGGCGGACGGTCCCGTAGGAGGCGTCGGCCAGTGGTGTCAGGCGGCGCAGGCCACGTTCGCGCAGGACGACGGTCAGCTGATCGCTCGAACCGCCCACTTCCTCAAACTCGATGTTCTCCAGCTGTGGAAGGACCTGACGGGCGTCCTCGACGAGGTTCTCCCAGATCTCCTCCCGTCCGCTGAGGTGGATCAGGAACGCAGCGAGGTTCTCGGCGTGCGGAGCCAGTGTGGCGAGGTCGGCGACACGCAGTCGCGTGGGCATGCGCGCCGCGGCCACATCCACGTCGAAGACCCGGAAGGAGGAGAGGCGGTCCGCGACGCGGGTCACCTCGTCACCGCCGTCCGCGGGACCGAGTCTGGGCAGTGTCGACAGGCCGCTGCTCAGCCTGCGAATGCCGAAGCTGCCGCTGTCCTGCTCCTTGCCGGCCCGTCTGTCGAGCACACGCGCCTCTTCGCCGGAGATGGTGATCCGCCGTCCCCTCCCCTGCTTCCGCTCGAACTGGAAGCTTTCCTCCCGGGAAAGCGCGTAGGCCGCCCGAGCCCTGTCCCGGTTCGACGGAAGGGACCGGCGCCGGATCGTGAGGCTGTACTCGTCGGGCGCGTTGAGAGTGGAATTGCTGGTCCAGGTGGCCTTCAAATGGACGCGCATGAATGTCGGAGGTTTCGCCCCGCCCCAGAAGGCGACCTCGTCGAACCCTCCTCTGCTGTCGAGCGCGGGCTGGAGGTCCGTACGAATGATGTCGGCCAGGAAGTCGAAGACCTTCAGCACGTTCGACTTGCCCACACCGTTCGGTCCCACCAGCACCGTCAGCGGACCGAGTGGGACGGTCACATCGCGCAGGCTTCGGAAGTTCTCGACGTGCAGTTCGAGGAGGCGGCTGGGCATGAGAGGAACCTATCGGGTGGGCGACCGGAGCGACCGCGTATTCGGCACGGAACGGAGAGTAGACCGACCGCCTGACATCGCAGTACCGCCGCCACACGCCCAGGTAGCCGGGGTACGACAGAGACCGTCATGGAGAGGGTCGTCCCGGCGCGGGACGGCGTACGGAGTGGGTCGGCTCGATCTCCGCCCACACCGTCTTGCCGCCCGGTGGGTATGGCTCAACGCCCCAGCGGTCCGCGAGGGACTCGACCAGGAGGAGGCCCCGGCCCGACTCCGCCTCAGCCGACGGCTCTTCGGGGTACGGCGGCGTGGCGGGGAGCCGTTCGCCGCGCGCGTCGGTGATCTCGATACGGACACCGCCGGATCCGGGCGTGCGGGTGAGGGTGACCCGGAAGTCACGGCCCCGGACGCGGCCGTGGAAGAGTACCGGTAGGCCACAGGCGAGGTGGCTGCCGCGGCAGCTCCTTTTCCTGTGGCCCCCGGCCCGAACCCGCCGTGCACCTTTCGGTGCAGCGGGCTCTCCAGCGATTACTGCGTGATCCTGGGCCCGGTTATGCGTGGATGTTTTCATGGCAGGGCGGACAGACCACCAGGGTTCTGCGTCGCTTCTTGACCATTAGCTGCATCCACGGAGGCTGCTCTTTCCGCGCCTGGAGCTCTGCAAGGTGGCGAACTTGGTGGACTTGCACGGCTGTTCGCTTGTTGCAGAGTTCGCACCGTCCTTTGCGGAGCCGGTCGATGAGCTGGCTTCCGCGCGGGCGGCTGCGGGGAGTGAATTGAGTAGGCGGAAGGTCGTCAATGACGGCTTTCCGCTGCCGGATCAGGGGAATACCACCGAACCGTGCGATCAGCGGTTTCCTGCCCTCACGTTTGATCCTGGCCTCAAAACATCTGCGTGGTCCGACGGGTGTCCGGATGGTTGTTTTGTACTTGTTGGCCATCGCGGTCACCCGTGACCGATGCCTGGCGGCCAGGGTCTTGAGCATGGAGGTCAGCATGACCCCCTTGAGCCGGTCGAGTTTCCAGACATCGCCGGCCAGCAGGTAGTACTGAACGATGCCCCGGTACTGCGCTCCGTAAATGCCGATGATGTCGAAGGGTGTGCAACTCGTCAGCGGGAGCAGGTGTGTGGGTTTGCCACGGTGGAGGAACGGGGCGCATTTGGCCTTGATCACACCTTTGGGTACGCGGAGTTGGATCTTCCCGTTGATGGAGCGGAGACCGCGATTGATGCGGCCGCCCCTGGAGACCTTTTCATCTGCGTGCTGGACGGTGATCTCGTAGCCGAGGAAGCGGGCCGCTTGGGTGCGGCCATGGGTGATCAGCGTTTTGCCCTGGTTGAGTTCCAGCTTGAGGTCGTCGCGGAGGAATGCGGCCAGGCGCTGTTTGATCGTCTCGGCTTCGGCCTTGGGTCCGATGAACCCGAGGAGATGATCGTCCGCGTAGCGGATGTAGCGTAGCCGCCGGTAGCCGGGATCATGCGGATCACCGACCGGATGGGGCGCAACTCCTTTCGCCATTGGCGGACTTGAGCGGACTCGGTATTCTCCTTCCTGTAGGCGAGTCGCTTCCGGGCAGTGCCGATTGCGTTCTCCAGCTCCTTATAGGCCGGATTCTTGCGGCGAGCTGCTCCTCGGGTGAATTCCGGGATGAGAACTGTCTCGACGAATGTGTCCAACCGGTCCATGTAGATGTTGGACAGGAGTGGGGAGAGCACACCGCCTTGCGGGGAGCCCGACAGGGTGGCGTGCCATCTCCAGTCCTCCAGGTATCCCGCCTTCAGCATCTGTCGGATGAGGCGGAGGAACCGGTTATCGTGGATCTTCTCCGATAGAATGGCCAGCAGAATCTCATGATCCAGCGAGCCGAAGCAGTCGGAGATGTCTCCTTCGATGAACCAGGTTGTCCCGGTCCAGTTGTATGTCACTTCGGACAGTGCCGTGTGACAGCCCCGGCCGGGGCGGAAACCGTGAGAGCGGCTGGAGAAACGCGGCTCGTAATACGTTTCCAGAAGAAGGCGTATCACTTCACCGACGAGTTTGTCCGACCAGGACGGCAGGCCGAGCGGGCGCGTCTTTCCGTTGGATTTCGGAATGTGGACGCGCCGCACCGGGCGGAAGCGATAGCGCTCATGACGCATGGCTTCGATGATGTGTCCGATCTTGGCTTCGGACATGCCGTCAGCGGTTTCCCCGCAGACTCCGGGTGTCATCGCGCCGTGGTTGGCGTAGATGCGCCCGTAGGCCAGTAGATACAGGCTTGGATTGAACAACTGTCGATACAGTTCATCACACGGCAGGCTTCGCCTGCCGCGTTCACGCAGGACATCAAGCACCGTTTCGGCGTTCTGCATTACGCATACCTCCCAGCATCGTGATGTCCGAATCACCTGGCCCCCTTCGCCCTGTGGACGGCTTTCCCGTCCTCCTTGGCAGGTCGTTACTCCTACGACTACTACGGGGCCTCCGTCACCTTGAGGCTCGCGCCTTTTAGGTGATCCCATGTTCGTCTCTGTTGTACGTGTCTAGCGCGAGTTAGGCGCCCCACTCATCCCCTTGAATTCCCTCACTGGGAATCATTCCGCGACCCGAAGGGTGCGATGGATACGCAGTTACTCCACCGCAGGGTGCGGCGCCGGTGTCACGTGTGGCTTTCCGGCGGATGCAGTCCATTTCATCCTTTGGAGATTGGAGTTCAGGCAGTACAGCTTTCGCCATATCGCGCGGGTCCCTCAGTGCCTCGCTTCCACACGTGAACACGAGCACTGATTTCCTGGCATGCTGCTGTCCCCTTCACCTTTCGGTTCCAAGTAAGCCATCAGACCCAGAAACCTCCCTTCAGTTCCTCCCGGTTGAACCGGGGATACAACAGAGCGCCTCATGGCGCACCGGCGTTGGCCGCGAGTTCGGCGGTGATCTGCACCGCCCGTTCGGCCACCCCGGGTGACACCTTCCAGGCGGTCAGCCGTTCGGCGACGAGCAGGCGGGCAAGGCGGGCGCCCCGAGGGGTGGAGGACAGCTGCTGGGCGAACGCCCCTGCGGTGCGGGGCTGGTGGGGGGAGGTCGTGTGCATGGGGCCAGCGTGACGAGGGTGCGAGGTCCCGTTCCAGAGGCGAGGCCCGTACGCTGCGTCAGCGTACGGGCACTTTCGGTGGACGGTACGGGTCCGTACGCGTCACTCTGAGCACCGCCGATCGCTTGAACGACGGTCGGAGTACGGGCGCGTCAGGAGGTGGCCGCGGATGGCAGAGGGCGTCGAGGGCGTAGCGGATGAGGCGGACAGCGCGGAGGGCGCGGATGCGGCGGACGAGCAGGGGCGTGAACCCGATCCGTCCGACAGTCTGCGGACCTTCGGAGCCGTAGTCCAGGCCCTGCGGGAACACGCAGGGCTCAGCAGGGCCGAGTTCGGGGAGATCGTCCGGTTCTCCAAACACACGGTGGAGTCGGTTGAGTTGGGCCGGCGGATGCCGGACGAGACGTTCGTCGACCGGGGGGACGCGGCCCTGGGGAACACCGGGGCGCTGCGGAGGTCCGCGCCGTTCCTGACCCGCGCCGAAGCCGGTCTCGCCGTGTGGTTCCGGCGGTGGGCACGGCTGGAGAAGGTGGCGGTGAGCCTGTGCACGTACGAGTGCAGGCTGGTGCCGGGGCTGTTGCAGTCGGAGGCGTACGCCCGAGCTGTGTTCGAGGGCACCATCCCGCTGCTGACCGACCGGAAGCTGGAGGAGCAGCTCACCGCGCGGCAGAAGCGCCAGAAGATGCTGCGGGAGCGGCCAACCGTGCCGTTCAGCTTCATCGTGGAGGAGCATGTCTTCCGGCGCCGGTTCGGTGACGCAGAGGAGATGCGGGAGCTGCTGGACCACGTGCTGGAGGCCAGTGCTCCGCGCAATGTGACGCTACAGGTCGTACCGGTGGACGCGGGGTTGCATGCCTGCCTGGATGGGCCGGTGCGGCTCCTGGAGACTCAGGATGGGCGGCGGCTCGGATACTCCGAAGGGCAGCAGAACGGGCGACTGATCACCGACCCGAAAGAGATGCGCCTCCTCCACCAGCGCTATGACACACTGCGCTCACAGGCCCTCAACCCCAAGGAGTCCCGGGGTCTGTTGGAGCGTCTGCGAGGAGAGCTATGAGCACGTCCGAACTCGCCTGGTTCAAGTCCAGCTACAGCGGCAGCCAGGGCGACGACTGCGTCGAGGTCGCCGTCACCCCGTGCGCCGTCCACATCCGGGACTCCAAGGACGTGGGGCGCCGGCCCTTCGCGGTCGGCTGCGAAGGGTGGGCGCGGTTCGTGGCGTTCACGGTGGAGGAGTTCCAGGCGGGCAGGTGAGGTGGTGCCCGGAATCGGTCGGCGGTCGGCGTCGGCCGGTCAGCGCTCCGGGGCGCTTTCCGCCTCGGCCGCGTCCGTCTGCCCGCGGAGGCGGCGGGCTCGTTCGGCGAGCTTGTCCTTGACCGAACCGGCCCGGTCGAGGGTCTCGCTGCCGAAGTTTCTGGCGGCGTCCACGCCCTTCGCTCCGGTCTCCAGCGCCTTGTCCCTCGCCTCGGCCGCCGCGGCCGCCCACCGTCTGGTCTCGGACGGCTGACGATCGGACTCGATCCCGAGCACCCCGTGGAAATCGTCGACGCCGGTCACGACCTCGTTGGCCGACCGGACCACGGCCGGGGACTTGGCCGGATGCAGCAGCACCTTGGCATTGGCCTCGTCGGCGGCCGCGTTCATCCGGGCCACCAGGCGCTCGGTGCTCCGTGAGATGAGCGCTCGCCGGTTCCGCCGGGCGATCCGGATCCCTTCGCGATGCCGGTCCAGCTCCTCCGGAGCCGCGTCCAGCACCCGGTCGAGTTCGAGTACGGCTATCGCGTCCTGGAGCTGGAAGCAACGAGCGAGGACGGTGAGCCACTGCTTGGCCTTGGACTCGGCTTCCTCGGCCGCTGCGGCGAGTTCACCGATCTTGGCCTTGTGCTCCATCTTCTCCGCGAGCGCGTCGAGCCGGCGGAGCGCGTACACCTGGACGGTCGCGATCGTCTCCGGCGTGGCCTGCACCTTCGACCACGTGATGTCGGAGACCCGGCCCACCTCGTTCCGGATCGACATGGCCTCGTCGATCACCAGCTCCGCACCGGTCATCTTCGCCAGCTCGGCGTCCTGCTGGGCACGGAGCACGTCGTCGAGTTTCTCGTCGATCTTGGCGAGGTACTCGGTGATTTCGTCCATGGCCTGCCGCATCGCGAGCTGGGCCATGACCGCCGCGACATTGGCCAGCTGTGCCGGGTTGCCCCGCAGGGGACCCGGTCCCTTCGCGAACTCGACGAATCCCTTGCTCTGGCCCTTGGGTCCCTTCAGCACCCCTGTGCTGAGACCGGTCCTGGCGCTCTTCCTCAGCCCGAGCTCGTCGACACGCTGCGCGGACTCCTTGGTGAGCTTCACCCAGCGGCCCGAGTGGGCGGCCAGGTCGGAACCCGCCTGCGCGACTCCGGCCGCGTCACCGAGGACGGACCGGAACGGGCGCGTTCGCAGGGCCTGCGAAGGCAGTCCCTCGGCGACCAGGAAGCGTTCGACCGTCGCCTCGTCCCCGACAACCGCCAGGTCGTCGCCGTCCCTGATCAGCTGGATCTCGTCATCCATGGTCACTCCGTGAGGTGTCGGACAGCCCGGGCTCTGCCGCGATTCCCGGTCCGGGCCGTGCAGGCACGGGCGGGCGTCAGGCTAGCGAGTCATGGAGGACCGTGGCCCCGGGGGGCGGAATGCGGAATGAGGCCAATGAGGCCAGGGGGGCCGGGCGATTCGCTACCGTGTATCGCGAGTTCACCGAGTCCGACTGTTACAAGGCTCACCCAAAGGATTGCTAAGCAGCTTGAAATCGGATAATAGCCGCGAGCCGCGAGCCGCGAGCCGCGAGCCGCGAGCCGCGAGCCGCGAGCCGCGAGCCGCGAGCTGTTTCGGCGGTCGGCCGATTCGGGTGCCGGTGGGGCGGGACGCCCCTCGCTGGAGCACCTTTCACGGTGAGCGCACGGTGGTCGTCGCGGCCCGGACGGTCACCTCGACGGTGCGGGTCCTGGAGACGCTGCCCTCGCTCCTGCGCGACGACCACCGGGTGACCGTCGTCTTCGCCTACGATCCCTCCTCCGCCTTCAACGACGGAGTCCTCGACCTCCTCCAGGCCGAGGGGTGCCGGGTCATGCCCTGGGAGCAGCTGGGGGACATCGAGCCCGATCTGATCCTTTCCGCGAGCGAGAACATCGATGTGCCGGACGGCGACTGCCCGGTGCTGGTGCTGCCGCACGGTGTCGGCTTCCAGAAGCTGGTGCCGGACTCGCGGAGCCCGGAGAGCAGGCTCTCCGGGGTGGTGCCGGACTCGCTGCTGGAATCGGGGCGTGCCTGGCTGGCGGTCTCGCATCCGGCGCAGGAGCGGCAGTTGCTCGCCGCCCGCCCCGAAACCGCTGGGCGCACACTGCTGGTCGGCGATCCGTGCTTCGACGAACTCGTGGGCAGCCGCCCGCGCAGAGGGGCGTACCGGGAGGCGCTCGGTGTCGACGAGCACCAGCGCCTGGTCGTGATCAGCTCCACCTGGGGTCCCACGTCGTTGCTGGGCCGTCACCCGGAGCTGCTTCCGCGTCTCCTCGCCCGGCTGCCCGCCGACGAGTACCGGGTCGGCGCGATCACCCACCCCAACATATGGTCGGCGCACGGTGCCTGGCAGCTCCGTACTCTTCAGTCCGCCGCGCTGGAGGCGGGTCTGCTGCTGATGCCGACCGTCCACGCCTGGCGGCCCGCGCTCGTCGCCGCGGACGTGCTCCTGGGCGACCACGGCTCGGTGACGCTGTACGGGGCCTCGGCCGGTACGCCGCTGCTGCTGGCCGCGTTCGGCGACGACGCCGTACCCGGAACCGCCGCGCACGAGATGGCGGCCCTCGCACCCCGGCTCGATCTCCGTGGTGATCTGCTCCGGCAGGTGGAGGACGCCGTGGACCGGCACACACCGGGGAGGTACGACGGCCTCGCCCGGCAGGCGTTCGCCGACCCGGGGCATGCCGTCGCCCGGCTCCGCTCCGCTCTCTACCGGCTTCTGGAACTTCCCGAGCCGTCCTCCCCGCCGCCGTCCCCGACGATGCTGCCGATACCGCGGTCACCCGCCTCACCGGTCACCTCGTGGCACGTGATCACCGATGTCACCGGAGCCGGAGGCGGAGGCGGGGCCGGCGGGGTTCCGACGGTCACCGTGCGCCGCTTCCCGGCCTCCGTGGCCGCGTACGGCGAACCACGTACGGACGGGCCTGCCTCTTTCACACACCTGGCGTGCGGGGACGACGAGCGGGACCACCGGCTGGCCGAGAGCGCCTCCGTGCTCGTGCGGCGCGGCCCCGCCCCGACCTCGGTAGCGGCACTGACCTGGATCGAGGAAACACTCGCCCGGCTGCCGGGCAGCCTCCTCGCGGTGTCGGCCGTACGCGGGGGCTGCTGTCTGGCCGGGCTCAGGGACGGCAGGACCGTGGAGGTGGCGGTCACCGGGCCAGTGCTCGATCCGGGACTGCACGCCGCGCTGGTGTACGGCCTGCTCCGGGTGGGTCATCCGCTGGACGGAGCCGAGGTGACGCTGCGGACCGGTGGGAGCCGGGAGGAGGACGCCGTCCTGCGTCTCCGTCCCGCGCGTGCCGGTGCTCCGCCGGCCTGACGGCGGCGGGACCGTCCCACCCCGCGCGCCGCGCCGGGGCCGGGAGTCCCGGCCGCGCCGGGGCCGGCTCAGCCGCCGAGGTTCTCCAGGCGCAGCCGCAGACCCTCCGCCAGCCCGCTGCCCGCCGCCTCGTGGATCTCGGCGGCCCGGCTCAGCCAGGCGCGGACCAGGTCCTCGCGGCCGCCCGTCCGGCCGGCGATGTCGGCGAGGTGCACCAGGGCCTGCGCCTCGTAGTGCGCGGCCCCCACCTCCCCCAGGGCCCGTGCGGCCTCACGCAGTTCACGGACCGCCTCCCCGGTGTCGCCGAGGTGATCGTGCACGACACCGATCGCCAGGGTCACCCGGGCCGCCATACGCAGGTCGGGTTCCTCTCGGTTCTCCAGCTCACCACGTGCCCTCCGCAGCGTGGCCAGGGCCTCCTCGTGATCTCCCTGGGCGTCCTGCGCGCACCCGAGGAAGTACGCGGCGATGGCAGCTCCGCGCGTCTCACCGGCGAGTTCGTTGAGTTCGAGGGAGCGCCGGTACGCCTCTGCGGCGCGGGTCGGCTCGAAGAGGTCCCTGTACCGTCCCAGGAACTCCTGGACGGAGGCGCGCAGAACAGGGTGGCCGGAAGCGTCGGCCAGGGCCACGGCCCGCTCCAGTTCCGCTCCCGCGCGGTCGTTCTCACCGAGGTCGAGCAACGGGCGCGAGAGCAGGCTGCGCAGCCGTGCCTCGGCCGCCGTGGCCTGCGCGACCTGCCCCGCCGTGTCCGCCGTCGCGGTGGCGGCCGCGGCGGCCTCGGCGCCGAGTTCCAGCGATTCCTTCCAGGCCCCTGAGTAGCGGCGGTACAGGAAGAGGACCGTGAAGACCTCGGCCAACTGCCAGGCCAGCGTGTGCAGTCCTTGGCGTACCGCCGCGCGCAGTACCGCGAGGACCGCTGAGCGCTCGGTGTCCAGCCACTCCAGCGGAGCCGGGCCGTCCGCGGCGGCGAAGGGATCCACGGCGGTGCGCAGCAGACCGGGCAGATCGACGATCCGCAGCCGGTCCCGCCGGAGCGCGCGGTCGGCGCACGCGGTGAGAACGAGGTAGTGGGTGCCCACCCGTTCGACGAGGGCCCGCTGCTCGGTCTCCGCCTCCTCCTGTGCCGCGCACTCGCGCGCGTGCAGCCGGACGAGGCCGTGCATGCGGAAGCGCCCGTCGCCGACGGCCTCCACCAGGCTCGCCTTGGCGAGACGGCGCAGCAGGCGGGTCGCGTCGCTGGTGGCGATGCCCGCGGCGACGGCGGCCACACCGCTGTCGAAGACACGGGACGGCAGCCATCCGAGCAGGCGGTAGAGCCGGGCCGCGTCCGGCGGCAGCAACCGGTAGGAGGGGCCGAGAACAGCGGACACCGACAACTCATCTCCGTCCAGTGCCAGGCCGGCGAGCCGCCCGGCCTCGTCGTCCAGTTCGGCGGCCAGTGCGGTCATGGTCAGGCCCTCGTCGGCGGCCAGCCGCGCCGCGGCGATCTGCAGGGCCACCGGCAGACCGCCGCACAGTGCCACGAGACGTTTCGCGGCGTCCGGTTCGGCTTCGGTCGCCTCCGCGCCGCACCGGTCCCTCAGCAGCGCCAGACCGCCATGCTCGTCCAGCGGCCTGACATAGATCAACCGTGCCCCGTCCAGGGCGAGTTCACCCAGCCGGTGCCGACTGGTGACCAGGACGGCGCTGCCCGGGCCCTTGGGGATCAGGGCGCGGACCTGTGCGGGCTGGCTGACGTCGTCCAGCACCAGCAGGAGGCGCAGATCGGCCGAACGCGACCGGAAGAGGTTCGTCCGTTCCGCGAGCGAGCCCGGAATGCCGTCGTCGCCGCCCGGCAGCGATCTCAGGCACATGGCGAGGGCTTCCGAGACGTCCGCGCCCGCGGCGGTCTCCGGCGCGGCCCTGTCCCGCAGTGCCGCGAAGTCGACGTACAGCTGCCCGTCGGGGAAGGTGTCCCGGACCCGTGCCGCCCACTGCCAGGCCATGGTCGTCTTGCCGACGCCGGGAAGTCCGTCCAGTACGCCGATGTCGACGGAGCCGGGGCGGGAGCCGACGGCCGCCCGAGCGCCGAGAGCCTCGTCGAGCACGGCCAGCTCCGCCGTCCGGTTGCTGAACGGCACTGTCACGGCCGGGACTTGATCGGGTCTGGCGGAGGAGGCGCCCGCGCGATCCGGTGCCGGCGGGACCTGGAAGGTGATGCCGCCGTGGATGTGGGATCCCTGGAAGACCGGGCCGTGGTACACCCCGCCGGAGACCAGGTGGAGGTAGGTGCGCGCGGCTTCCGGTGCCAGGTCGGACAACAGGCGTCCCAGTTCCTCCGCGGCCTGGGGATCCGCCCGGAAGACCTCTTCCAGACGCTGCCGCACCTGGGCCTGGACAGCCGCCTGAGCCCCCGCGTCACCCGTCGCCCGCGCGCGCTCCAGCTCCGCCCGGGCGGCCCGCAGCTCGTCCTCGGCGTTCCGGCCCGCGCCGCGCCGTCCGAAGAACCTGGCCACGCCGCTCTTCGCGCGCTCCCATGACTCCGAAACCATCAGGCCGACCAGCGTCGTCGCCCCTGACGCGGCAAGAGCCGCCAACTCGGCTTCCACACAGTCCCCTTAGCCGTACCCGCCTCATGACACAGTCGGACCCCAACCGTAGAGAGATCACCGTCGCTTGCACAGCCCGGCTCGCCGACGCCGGGCGCGGGCCGGACTCTTGCCGGTGGTGGTTCGTCTTCTATCCCCCGGCCCCGCCCAAGATGATCCGAGTGATCTCCACCCGCGACCGCGCGCCCAGTTTCCGGTAGGCGCGGGTCAGGGCTGCTTCCACTGTCTTGACGCTGAGGGCCAGGCCCGTGGCTATCTGGCGGTTGGTGGCGCCCTGGGCGGCTCGGGTGACGACGTTGCGTTCGGTGGAGGTGAGGTGTTCGGACCAGGAGGGGGTCTCGGGGAGGGGGGTGGGGGCCGGGCGGTCGCGTTCGGTGCGGGTGAGGGTGACCCAGGAGCGGGCGCCGGCGCGGGTGAAGACGCGCAGGGCGTCGGCGAAGGCGGTGCGGGCGGCGGGTTCGTCGGCGCGGCGGCGGTGGAGGCGGGCGAGGGCGAGGCGGGTGCGGGCCTCTTCGAGGGGGTAGCCGGCGGCGTGGAGGCGGGCGGCGGCCCCCTCGTGGCCGGTGACCGCGCGGTCGAGGTCGCCGCGGGCGGCGTCGACGGTGGCGGCGGCGCGGTCGAGGGTGGCGAGGACGCCGGGGCGGCCGAGGCGTTCGGCCTGGCGGCGGGCGCGGGCAATGACCGCGCGGGCCTCGTCGGTGGCGCCGGTGAGGGCCAGGGCCTCGGCGAGGTCGGCGTGCCAGCGCCGGGTGGCGGGGTCGCGCTGGCCCTGGGCGGTCTCCAGCGAGCCGGTGCGGGCGAGGAGTTCGGCCGCCTGGTGGGGCTGGCCGCCGAAGAGCCTGATCCGGCCCTCGGCGTGCAGGGCGCGGGGCAGGAAGAGCCGGTCGTCGTCGTCCTCGCTGTGCCGGCGGGCGGTCTCGGCCGCGGCGAGGGCCTGGCCGAGGGTGCCGCCCGCGGTCTCGGCGAGCGCGAGCGTGTACCAGGCGGGGCCCTGGCTGAGCCCGGCCTCCTCGGTGATGCGCAGGCTCTGCCGGGCGAGGGCGAGGGCCGGTCGGCAGCGGCCGCGCAGCAGTTCGACCTGGGCGAGGCCGTTGAGGCACTGGCTGAGGCTGTCGGCCGAGCCGCGCTGGCGCAGCGTGTAGACGAGGGTGCGCAGTTCGGTGCGGGCCTCGTCCAGTTCGTCGCGTACCAGGTGGAAGCGGTGTTTGAGATAGACGGGGCCGTTGTGGTGGGTCATGGCGTGCACGTCGTGCGGTGCGGCCAGGGCGGCGACGAGGGTGGCCTCGGCCTGGGGCAGGCCGAGGAAGAGTTCCAGGGCGGCCTGCTGGGTGAGGGCCATGAGTTCGGTGCGGCGGTCGCCGGTGCGGGCGGCGAGTTCGGCGGCGCGTACGGCGTGCTCCCGGGCGCGGGCCGCGCAGCCGCCGACCATCCAGGCGCGCCAGCTCATCCGGTAGTGGAGCTGGGCGAGCAGACCGGGGTCGCGTCCCGCGTCGCATACGGCCTCCGGGAAGACGTCGGCGATCTCGGCCATCGCCTGGCCGCAGGAGTCGATGACCACGTTCCAGGCGCGTACCCGGTCGGCGGGGCGGTCCGCCTCGCCCAGGACCTCGTAGGCGAGCTGGCGGGCGAAGTCGAAGTCGCCGGCCTCGATGCCGTCCTCGGCGGCGGTCAGGCGGCGGTCGATGTCGACGCCTGTCTGGCCGGCGGGCGTGTACTCGGCGGCCATCCGGCCGAGTCGCGCCGCGGTCCTGGGTGCGCCGCGGCGGCGGGCGGTGCGGGCGGCGGCGTCCAGGCCCGCGGCCACGGCCGGGTCGGGCCCCGCCGCGAGCCAGGCGATGTGGTGGGCGCGTTCGACGGGGTCGTCGGAGGCGTCGGCAAGCGCCCGGTGCGTCTTCTTCAGCTGGTCGTAGGGGGTCACCGTGCGGAGCACCACGGGGGTCAGCGGGTCCAGGAACCTGAGGGCGCCGTGGTCGGAGGTCCGCGGGAGGTCCAGCAGGCCGTGGCGTACGCAGGTGTCCACGTCGGACTCGGCGTGCGGGCGCCCGGCGCGGCGCAGCAGTTCCACGGTGGGGCGGACGGCGGCGCCTGCGGTGACCAGGGTGCGCCGGGCGCCGGCGGGCAGGGCGTCGATCCGGTCCAGGAGCGGGCGGCGCAGGGAGTCCGGGACGGGCAGCGGGTCGGTGGGCCCTGGCAGGTCGGCGCCGTGGATGCGCACGTGTTCGTCGAGGGCGGCGCTCAGCTCCAGGGCGGTACGGGGGTTGCCGCCGCTGGCCCGGTGCAGGCGGGCGAGGAGCGGTCGCGGCCAGGAGGGCTGGTCGTGCGCGTCGAGCAGTTCGGCGGTCTCGTGGGCGGTGAGCGGCGGTACGGGGATCCTGCGGGCCGGCGGCGGGCACAGCTCCTGTGCCTCGCGCGCGCTCCCGGTGCCGTCCGCGCGGTCGCCGGGGTGTCCGGGGCCGTCCCCTGACATGCCCGTGCGCAGGGCGACGAGGACACGGGGGCGCGGGTCGGGGCCGGGGCCGCAGCGCCGGGCGAGGAACCGGAGGATGTCGGCGGTCGGCGCGTCCAGCCACTGCGCGTCGTCGACGACCAGCAGGAGCGGCCCGTCGGCGCTCAGCCGGGTGAGGGCCTTGCGGACGGCGATGCGCAGGACGAGCGCGTCGCGGTCGGTGGCCGGAGCGGTCGCGGTGGCCGGGCCGGCCTCGGTGGCCCGACGGGTCATCGGGGACGGGAGGGCCACGCCGGACGGAAGGACCATGGCGGACGGACGGACCATGGCGGGCGGGAGGACCATGGCGGGTGGAAGGATCCCCGCCGCCGCAGCGGACCTCCCGACCAGCCCCGCCCCTGCTCCTGCTCCTGCCCCCGCGACCAGCCCCGTCCCCGCCGCGAGGCCCGTCCCCGCCACGAGGCCGCTCCCGCCGCCGGGGTAGCCCCCCGGGCCCCCAGGGTCCCCCGGGTCCGGCGCGCCCGGCGCACTGCGCAGCAGCGCCGCTTCGAGCACGGTCCGCTCGTGGGGGGCGAGTCCGCCGAGGGCGTCGTCGTCCAGCGGGGACAGCAGGTCGATGAGGCCGAGGTAGGGGCTGTGCCGCTCGGCCGGGGACGGTGAGCAGCGCAGGACCCGGTGGCCTCGGGCGCACGCCTCGGTGACCAGTTCGGTGACGACGGTGGTGCGGCCGATGCCCGCGGGTCCGGTGAGGAGCACGCCGCCGCGGTCGGTCAGCTGGGCCCGGACGGTGTCGCAGAGGGCGCCGCGGGCGACGGCGGGCGGCCGCCGTCGTGCCGGGCCGTCCGTCGGCAGGGTGGTCGGCTCGGTCATCCGCAAGCCCTTCCGGACACAGCCTCGTCCATGACTCAGGTACGTCAGGAGCGGGTACGGGCGCGGGTCTGGTGACGCGTGCGCGTACGGGCGCCTGCACCGGAGCGCGTACGGGTGCGGGTACACGCGCCGTTGCTGATCATGGACCTGCCATTCACACCGCGCCGAATGTAGGACCGCTCCCGGTGAAAGGTCAAGACCAATGAGGGAGGCGGAGTGGGCCGGGCAGGGGTGCGGCCGGACATGCGGCCGGGCCGCTGGTGGGGAGACCAACGGCCCGGCCGGGCAAGGGTGTTGCTCGTTCACTGTCCGGTACGGGTCAGCAGGCGCCCTGGTCCGTCCAGACGGCCCAGGAGCCGGGCGCGCCCGGTTCGGCGCCGGTCGAGTACCACTGCGAGGACCACTTGTGGCCGTTGTACGAGACCTGGTCGCCCGGTGCGTAGGCGGTGGTCGCGCTCCAGGCCGGCAGGTTGCCGCAGCCCTGCGGCGGGGTGCCGCCGCCGGTGATGGTCCAGGTGAAGGAGGCCGAGCCGGTGGCGTTGTCGGTGTTCTTCGCCGTGACGGTCACCGAGAAGGTGCCGGCGGTGGTCGGCGTGCCGGTGATGCTGCCGGTGGAGGAGTCGATCGACAGCCCCGCGGGCAGGCCCGTGGCGCTGTAGCTGAGCGTCTTGCCGCCGGGGTCGCTCGCCTGGATCTGGAGGGAGACCGCGGTGCCCACCGTGCCGTTCTGGTTGCCGGGGCTGGTCACCGTCGGCGAGCCGGGCTGGCCGCCGCAGTTGCCGGGACCGGGGACCGGGTCGGCGCCGGTGACGCTGACCGCCGCCCAGGCGGCCTCGACGGTGTTGTACTCGGTGCAGTGCGCGCCGTACAGGTCGGCGGCGGCCTTCAGCGAGTCGATCCGGGCCTGGTGGTAGTTCTCGCTGCTGTTGGCGTAGGAGGCCAGCGCCTTGTACCAGATCTTGGCGGCCTTGTCGTTGCCGATGCCGGCCACCGTGGAGCTGTTGCAGGTCGGGCTGTTGCCGTAGCCGTGGTCGCCGCTGCCGACGGCCAGCAGGAAGAACCAGTGGTTGAGCGGGCCCATCGAGTAGTGCGGGTCCAGGCTGCCGTTGCTGCTGTTCCAGCAGTTGGGCGACTGGCCGTCCAGGGACGGGTTGTACATGTAGCGCAGCGGGCGGTTGTCGCCGCTGATGTTGATGAGCTCGCCCATGGTGTAGTCGGGCGTGTCCACCGGGTTGTCGGCGTAGAACTCGACCATGGTGCCGAAGATGTCGCTGGTGCCCTCGTTCATGCCGCCGGTCTCACCGGTCTCGTCCCAGCCGGTGAGCGCGCCGCTGACGCCGTGGCTCATCTCGTGGCCGGCGACGTCGAGTTCGACCAGCGGGCGGGAGTTGCCCTGGCCGTCGCCGTACGTCATCTGGGAGCCGTCCCAGAAGGCGTTCACGTAGGCGTTGCCGTAGTGCGTGCGCGACGGTACGCCCCGGCCGTCGCCGAAGATGCCGTTGCGGCCCTGGACGTTCTTGTAGTAGTCGAACGTCTTCGCGGCGCCGTAGTGCGCGTCCACGCCGGCCGAGGCGGGGTCGCTGTTGGTGCCGTTGCCGAAGGTGCCGCTGGAGCTGGTGAAGACCGAACCCGTGCCGCTGGTCGCGTGGTTGAGGTTGGTCGTGTAGCCGTTGCCGTGCACCGGGTCCTGCATGGAGTAACCGCTGCCGGACTGGCTGACGTCCAGGGAGACCTGGCCGCTGTAGATCGACCGGCCGGTGGCGGTGGCCGCGGCGGCGCCGGCCTGCGCGGGGGCGGACCCCGTCGCGCGGGCCGTACCCGCCGGTCCGGCGGTCTGCCGGGCGGCGAAGGTGTCGACCTCGTCGCTGGTCCGTACGACCTTGCCGGTGCGGGCGTCCACCAGGACGTGCAGCCGGCTCGGCGTCTGGTCCTGGCGTACGCCGCTGACGACGGTCTCCCAGACGAGGGCGGCGTCGCCGCCCTGCATGCGCACCGCGAGGTGCGAGGCGGAAACCGAGTCGACGCGGCCCTCGAACGCCGCCCTCGACACCTTCGCGGCGCGGGAGGCGGGCAGTTCGGGCTCGGTGGACACCGTCGGGGACGTCTGCGCGCCGGTGGCCAGCGACGCGTAGGTGCCGTCCTTCTTCAGGTGCACGACGACGTCGCCGCCGTAGGTCGGCAGCCCCTTGTACGTACGGTCGAAGCGGACGGTGGCGGAACCGTCCCGGTCCACCACCAGGTTGCGGACCGAGAAGGCGTCCCCGGCGGCGCGGTGGGCGGCGCCCGCGTGGTCCGCGAGGACCTTGCGGGCGTTGTCCTCGACGCGGCTGCGGACGGCGGGTGCCGGGTCGGCCGTGAACGGGGCCGCGGCGAAGGCGCCCGGCCCGGCGGCCGGGGCGGAGGGATGCGGATGCGGCTGCGACCCCGGGGCCGCCAGGGCGGCGGGCAGGGCGATGGCGGACGCGGACACGCAGGCCAGAGTGACCGTGAGAAGTCGCGCGGCTCTTCGTATGTCCATAGGACGGGGGGTTCCTTTCGCCTCGTGCAGGGGGTGCCCGCCGCCGGGGCGTGCGGCGGTGAGTACGGCGGCGGCGGGCACCTGCGGGTGCTGTCGGTCCCGCCCCTCGGCGGAGCGGAGCCGACGCACGAGTGTCGGGATCCGGCGAGGGGGGCGGCCAGGCACTGCGACGAGGGAGAGGGGTTTCCCTATCCGGGCGCCCCCCGGCGAAGGGGCCGGGAGGAGCCGGGAGGAGCCGGGCGCGGTCAGCCGGCCGCCGTCGTGGCCGCTGTCGTAGCCGTCGTCGCGGCCGTCGCCTTCCGGGCGGCAACGGCGCCCTGGCGCGGAACCGCCCGCTCCACGTGCACGACCACGGTGGTGTAGAAGCGGTGCACCGCGTCGTCGACGCTGCGGATGAAGCCGGACTCGGCGTTGCCGCGCGTGCTGCCCATGCTCTTGAGCAGGGAGAGCCGGAAGCCGGTGATGCGGCTGCCGCTGTCCTTCGGCAGCAGGTCGGCGGGTTCGGGCCGCAGCCGCTCCAGCGTGCCCCGGGGACCGCCGCCCGACTGCCCCTCGACGAGGGTCTCGACATGGAGGTCGGCCGGTGCGTCGGCCAGGCACCGCACGAGCCGCTTCGCCCAGGACAGCGGGTAGCCCTGCTCGGGGGCCGGCAGCTCGATGGACGTACGCAGCTTTCCGGTGCGCAGGTCGGCGGTGACGGCGAGGACACCGGGCGTCCCCTCGATGCGCAGCTCCGCCCGGAGCCGCCCGTCCCGGCAGAGCCGGTCGGCGAGGGCGCCGCGCCGCTCCCCCGGGTCCGTGCCGCGCCCGGTCCGCTGGACGGGCAGCACCTTGTGCCCGAGTTCGCCGCCCAGTCCGAGGCACACCTGCCGGATCAGCCGCTCCCAGCTCTCCACCACCTCCAGGGCGCGCGGGTCGCCGTGGCACAGGGTCTCGTCGTCGATGCCGTTGCGTACGGGGACCCAGGCGGGGCCCATGTTCTGGAAGCCGTGGCAGCCGGAGTTCTCGTGCTGGAGGTAGTGCAGCAGTTCCTGGAGGAGCCAGGCGTGGGCGGCGTTGCCGACGCCCTCGTGCCGGATGAGCAGTTGGGCGTGGTGGGTGACCTCCGCCCAGGACAGGTGCCTGAGCGCCACCTTGTGCTTGCGGCGCCGGTCGATCTTCACGTCGACGAGCGGACTGCCCTCCAGGGCCACGTCGTTGGAGAGGGTGATCACGGCCTCGTAGCCGCGCCGGGCGGCGATGTCCATGTACGCCTGGACCTGCTCGGCCCTGAGGGCGTTGCCGTTGGTCTTGGTCTCCACCAGCGCCGTCCACAGCTTGCCGGCCCGCTCGACCCGGACGACGCCGTCGGGGCGGCGCGGTGAGTCGCCGTGCGGCAGCGTGACCTCGGTGAAGGTCTCCATCCGGCCCGCCGGGGCGCCGAACCCCGCGGTGAGCCGTCTGCCGAACTCCGGCACCTGGGCCATCACCGACAGCAGCACCGAGGTGGCGCGCGTCTCGCGGTCGCGGTCGCTCTTGAGCGCGGACACCGGGAAGAGCCGGGCGCCCCGCCAGGAGTCGTTCTCGGCGAGGGACTTCCTGACCACCTTGGGCAGGGTGACCTTCTTCTTCGCCGTGCGCGGCCGGGCGGAGGCCGGGGCGCGGGTGCCGGACGCGTCCGGCACGGCGTCATCCGGCCGGCGCGGGGCCGGGACGGCTGCCAGCGGCTCCGCGGAGGCCGAGGCCGGAGCCGGAGACGGAGCCGGAGCGGGGACCGGGCCCGTGGCCGGGGCCGGGGCCTCGGTGCTCGCGGCCGCGCTCTCCCCGCCCCGGCCGTTCTCCCCGCCCCGGCCGCTCCCGGCGTCCTCGATCCCTACGGCGTCCTCGGCCCCTACGGCGGCCTCGGCAGCCCCGCCCCCCGGCATGTTCTCGACGGCCTCCTGCGCCTCCTGAGACTCCTGGGCCGCCTGGGCCGCCTGGGCCTCCTGCGCCTCCACCGCGTCGGCGTCGTCGTCGATGTCGACCCCGAAGTCCGTGGCCAGACCGGCGAGTCCGCTGTCGTACCCCTGGCCGACCGCGCGGAACTTCCAGTCCTCTCCCCGGCGGTACAGCTCGCCGAAGATGAGCGCGCTCACCGAGTCGACGCCGTCGACCGCGAAGCGGAGCAGCTCCTCGCCGGAGCCGTCCGCCAGGGTCAGACGTACGCCTTCGAGTTCGCCGAAGCGGGCCCGGCCGTACCGGCTCGCCGCCACGACCACGCGGTCGACCTCAGCCGGGACGGCGGACAGGTCGAAGCTGATCCGGTCCTCGCTGCCGTCGGCGGTCGGGGTCTTGCCCAGCAGCTGCACGCTTCCGTCGGCGGCCACCGGGTTGTTGTAGAAGTAGAAGTCGGCGTCGCTGCGGACCTTGCCGTTCGCGTCGAGCAGCAGGACCGAGACGTCCGCGTCGCCCTCGCCGGTCGGGCTCCCCCAGCCCAGACCGACGATCACGGAGCTGATGTCCTCGCTCAGGGCCGCCAGCGACACGTTCGCGCCCTTGATCATCTCTTGCACGGAATTACCCCCCACTGGAACGAGTCTGGCGTGCCGGCCCCCTGCCTTCACGCCCACCGTGCGACGCGACGAGAACACGTCGCACGATCGTCACCGTGACCGGGGTCGACGGCGATGGCGGCCATTCTCACCCATGGCCGCATACGGACTCAGAGGTTCCATAAATAATCGAGTGTTCAGGCGATTTATCCGCGCATCACGTCTGGTGCGGGACTCATGAACGTTTCTAGACTGCGGCTGCTTCCGGCCGGATCCGGTCGGCAGTGCGTTCGGCTGCTCGTTCGTCAACAGGCACGCGCCGCCCGACCGGTGGCGCCCCGCGAGGAGGTTCCGACCATGGTGAAGCACTACGTGAAGTACGCCCTGAGCACCCTGTCCGCCGCGATGTTCGCGCACATGGCCTGATTCCGGCCCGGTACGGACGGGGACGAGGTGGCGGCGGGCGCGGTGCGCGCCCGGTGTCCGGTTCTCCGTCCGTCCACCGCGACCGGCAGGTCGGCCCGTCGCCCGTCGGCCCGTCAGGAGGGCTCTCCTTGTTCGGCACCGCCCTCAGTCAGCTCCGGTACGGCATGGCCGTACTGCGCAACAGCCGGATCCGGCCCGGGGACCTGGAGCGGATCGCCCGTGATCTGGTCGCCACCCTGGAGGAGTTCGGCGCGCCGGGCGCCGACTCGGCGCTGCTGCCGGGGCAGGCGGGGCAGATCGACCCCGAGGTGCGGCGCACGGTCACCCGGCGGAGCCTGCGGGCCACCGCGCGGGCGGCGGCGGAGCACACCGCCTACTACCGGCACCTGTTCGGGGAACTCGGCATCGATCCCGGCACACTCGACCCGTACGGTGACGACGGCTCCGGGTCCGGCAGTTGGTCGCGGGTGCCCGTCACTCCCAAGAAGGCGCTGCGCGGCATGCCGGGCGCCTTCGTCTCGGCCGCGGCGCGGCCCGCGCTGATGGCGCTGACCACCGGGACCAGCGGCACACCCACCGCGGTCTGGTACTCACGGGCCGAACTCGACATCACCATCGCGCTCAGCACCATCTCGGCCGCCCTCGGCATGGGCCTGGGCCCGCGGGACACGCTCGCCTACGCCGGCTGTTCGCGCGCCACGCTGCCGCTGCTCAACGCCGAGGAGTCCACGACCCGGGTCGGCGCCTCCTTCGTCCAGTTCGGCACGCTGGAGGCGGCGCAGGCGCTGGACCGGCTCGCCGCGCCGCTCGGGCTGCCGGGCAAGCACGGGCAGATCAGCCATCTCAGCACCTCGGCCTCGTATCTCTCCGCGCTGGTGCACCGGGCCGAGCGGGACGGCTGGCGGCCCGCCGACTTCGGGCTGCGCAGCATCGGGGTGGGCGGCGAGGTGCTGTCCCGGCCGCTGCGCGAGCGCGCCGAGGCCGTGTTCGGGGCGTCCGTCGCGACCTCGTACCTGATGACCGAGACGCTGCCCTCCGGGGGCACGCCGTGCGACCAGGGGCATCTGCACCACACCGCCGAGTTCGGGCATCTGGAGGTGCTCAACCCGCTGACCTGGGAGCCGACCCCGCCCGGCGGCACCGGCGTGATCGTGCACACCCCCTACGTCCCCTACCGGGAGTGCACCCTGCTGCTGCGCTACGCCACCGGCGACCTGGTCCGCCTGCCCGCCGCCGCGCCCGGCTGCGCGCTCGCCCATCTGCCCGCCACCTCGGAGATCCTGGGCCGCTGGACCGGCCCGCTCAGCGCCGCCGTCACCACCCGCGACCTGCTCGACCTCATCGAGGCGGAGCCCGAGGTGCCGCTGCCCGCCCGCTATGCGCTGACCGAACAGGCGGACGGCGGCGCGCTGTTGCACCTGCTCGTGCCGTCCCTGCCCGCGGCCGCGCTGCGCGCCCGGCTGGAGGAGCGCGCGGCGGCGGCGGGACTGCCGCTGGCGGGCCTGGTGCTGTACGACGACCGGTCGGCGATGCCGCCCACCGCTCCGCTGCGCGCTGATCTGCGCGAGCACAGCTTCGAGACGGCGGCCCGGCCGTCCGGCGGCGCGGACCGGGCGGCGCGCACCCCGGCCGTGGCCGCGCGCGGCGGCGCACCGGCCGCCGAGGAGGGGAGCGGCGCGTGAGCGGAACCGCCCTGGTGGCGCTGAGCTGCTGTGTGGCCCTGCTGATGGCGGTGGCCGGCGGCTATCTGGCCAAGGTCGCGATGCCCAGGCCGCCGGTCGGGGTGTACGCCCCGGCGGACGTCGCCGTGCTGTGCGTCGGGGTGGTCGTGGCCCCGCTGCTGTACGGCGCGCTGCCGGGCGCGTGGGTGTCGGCGCTGTTCGGGCTGGTGTTCTGCGTGGCCGTGCAGTTCACGCTGGCGCCGCTGTGCTCGGGGCGCTGGGCGTGGTGCCTGGCCCTGGCGGCGACCGCGCTGACCGCGGGGGCCGCCGTCGCGGACCTGTCGGCCGGGGTGCGCGCCGGGACCGATGTGGTGCTGGCCGTGGCGGTGGTGGGGGTGGCGAACCTGTGGGCGCAGAGCGGGATGCGCTCAGCCCATGTCGCGGCGCTGGCAGCCGCGTTGACCTGCTACGACCTGGTCGCCACCACGCTGACGGATGTCACCGGCGACTTCTTCGCGCAGGTGCGCGGGCGGCCGTTCGCCCCGCTGCTCGCGCTCACCGGCGGCGCGCATCCGGTCGCGGTCGGTCTCGGGGACCTGCTGCTGCTCGTGCTGTTCCCACTGGTCGCGGCGAAGGCGTACGGGCGCCCGGCGGCGCTGCTGGCGGGGGCCGTCGGGGTCGTCGTCACCAGTGCGATCAGCGTGCTGTTCGCGGTGGGCGCGCTGACGGAGGGCTTTCCGCTGCTGACCGCGCTGGGGCCGCTGATCGTGGTGCAGCACCTGGTGTGGTCGCGGCGGGCGGGCGGTGAGCGGACCACCGCCGAGTGGCGGGCCGGTGCCGCGGGCCCGGCCCGGCGGGCGAACGCCGCCGGTGCGGAACCGGACGCCGCGCTGGCCGCGGCGGTCGCCGCGACGCTGCCGACGGGACCGGCGGGCGGGCTGAACGAGGATCTTCCGGCGGGCAGTTGGGTCGTACTGTGCGAAGGGCGGGTGGTCGGGGCCGGGGCGTCCCCCGGGCTGGCCCGGCGTGACGCCCGCGAGCGCGGCGAGGACACGGGCCCGCTGGTGGCCCGCCTCGTGTGAGCGCGCGGCGGGCAGACGGACGGTCGGCAGAACGGACGGCGGGCCGGAACGGACGGCGGGCCGGAACGCCACAGCCCACGGAAACGCGACAGCCCACGGAAACGCGACAGGCCCCGGAAGCACGGCGGGACCCGGAAGCACGGCGGGACCCGGAAGCGCGGCGGGGCCCGGGAGACGTATCCAGCTCCCGGGCCCCTGGGGATGCCACCCCATGCGCACGCCGATGGCGTTTGAAGAGTACGGATCGGGTTCAAGCCTCCGTGTTCTTCCTTTGAACTACCGCACCGCGGAGAAGTGCAGGCGAGATTCGAACTCGCATCCGGCGACGGTCGTCCGTACTCGGTCCCACCGGCGATCGGTGGCGAATGCTGAAGCTGGAGCGAGAGTCTGAGGCTGAGCACGGTCACGGTCTTCGCCGCGGCCGTGCGAGTCAGGCTGAACGTCAGTTTCAGCTTGCGCTCATGGCGCGCACCGGTCCTCGATCCGGTCCGCGCCCTTCACGCACCCCCGCGCTCGCACGCGGGGGCGATCATGGGGCTGCCCGTCGCCCGGTCAGGCGAACAGGTAGCCGAACACCGCCTCCCCGGTCCGCTGGTCGGTGATCTCCGTGCCGTTGGCCTCCTCGCGGGCGAACTTCACCGCCTGCTGGAGCTTCTCCACCCGCTCCAGCAGCTCGTTCACCCGGCGGGCGGGCAGGGCGCCGGAGAACTTCACCGTGGTCCAGTAACCGATCGGCACGTCCTCGTAGTACACCTCGACCTGGGCCGGGTGCTTCTCGGTGGCCTCCGCCTTGACGTGGTTGCGCGGCACCTTCTTCGTGCGGATCGTGCGGACCGGGTCGGTCTTCCACCAGTCCGTCGACGGGTCCAGCGACCAGGACTCGGCCGCGTCCAGCACCGGTAGCTTCTTGACGAAGGCGTGCAGCTCGGTGAGCTGCTTCTCCAGGAAGAGGAGGTAGCTGACCGGGACCTCGGCGAGGATCGTCCGGCCGTCCACCGTGACGTCCGCGCACGCCGTGCGGTTCGCCCAGTCCTTCGTCGCGGTCACGTCGAACAGCCGGGTCAGGGACGCCGACATGTCCCGCAGGATCTCCTCGGCCTTCACCTGCACCCGCGAGGACTCGGGCGGCAACTGCTCGCCCTCCTCGTCCTTCGGCTGGTACGTCCGCGAGATCCCGGCGAGCAGCACCGGCTTCTGCACCTTCTGGTGCGCCGCCGCACTGTCCTGGAGCGCTTTGCTCTTGACGCCCTTCTCCACGGCGATGATCTGATTCAGCTTGGTCACGGTTCCCCCTTCGAGCCCGATCAACGTAGCCCGTGGGGAGCCGAGTCCTCATCCGGTTTTCTCCGCCACGGCCGTCTCCGGCCTCCCCGACGCATCTGACGTGCCGTAGGTCACACGGCATCACCTCGCCCCGGCGTGCGGCAGTGACCTGGCGCACAGGCGGGGGTGCGGTGGGCGGGCAACTCCTGGGGTGTTCATGGGGGTTGTGGGTATTCGCACATCCGTCCTGTTTGGGACCCACGTCTATTTCCGTAGTTTTTCGGCTGTTTGTCCCTTTCACTCGAATGGTCCACCGAATGACACCTCGGGTCACAGGAAGCAGTGCACTTATGTCCCATTCGTCCGAGATGCCAGAAGTCCCCCTCACCCCCCACGCAGTGACCGCCGCCGAGGTCGTCCCCGGTGATCTGGTCGCCCTCTCGCGGGACGAGGCCGAACGGCGGCAGTGGTGTGCCGTGCTGCACACGCTGCCCGAATCACCGGAGACGATCCGGGTGACGCTGCGCCCGCCGCTGGGCGGTCCGGACCGGGAAGAGGTCCTGGCGCGGGGGCAGGAGGTGGTCGTCGCCGGGCGGCGGGTGGATGCCGCGGCCGTGCCCGCCGTGTCCTCGCCGCGGCTGGACGCCGTCGAGTTCCGGGACGGCGACACCGTCACCCGGCTGCGCGCCGTCGACCCGGAGGGCGTCGAGGTGACGTACCAGCGGCGGTGGGGCCGCTGGCACCGCGACCTGGACTCCCGGACCACGGAGACCGTGACCGACGACGCCGTGCGCGGCTGGGCCGCCGACGCCGACCACGCCGGATACGTCGTACGCCATCACGCGCGGCCGGCCCGCCGTCCCTCGGAGGCCGGGCCGCGGCGGGTCGTCGTGACCGGTCTCGGTGCCATGACCCCCCTGGGCACCGGGACGGGCGAGCTGTGGCAGGGGCTGCTCGACGGGCGGCACGGGATACGGGAACTGCCGGACGAGGAGTTCGCCGAGCTGCCGGTGCGCACCGCGGGTGTCGTGCCCGTGGACCCGGCCGGACTGCTGCCCCGGGCCGCGGCCCGGCGGATGAACCGGGCCGCCCAGTTCGCCGTGCTCGCCGCGCGCGAGGCATGGGGCGACGCCGGGTTCACCGAGGGCGGCACCCGCGAGAGCGGACTCGACCCGGAGCGGGTCGGCGTCAGCCTCGGCGCGATCCTCGGCGACGCCTCCGTCCTCGTCGGCGGCGACCGCAAGCTGCGCGACAAGGGCCCGCGCGCCGTCTCCCCGCTCACCACCCCCATGACCGTGCCCTCGCAGGCCGCCTCACAGGTCTCCCTCGACCTGCACATCACCGGCGAGGCCCGCACCGTGACCAGCGCCTGCGCCTCCGGCACCGAGGCGATCGGGCAGGCCATCGACCGGATACGGTACGGCCGCGTCGACGTGGCCCTGGCCGGCGGCGCCGAAGCGGTCGTCACCCCGGCGATCATGGCCTCCTTCGCCGCCATGCGCGCCCTGTCCGACCTGGGCCTGGAGGACGGGACCTCGCCCTCGCGGCCGTTCGCCGCGGACCGGGCCGGGTTCGTCAACGGCGAGGGCGCCGGGATCCTGGTCCTGGAGGCGGAGGAGCACGCCCGCGCCCGGGGCGCCCGGATCTACTGCGAGGCCGCCGGCTGGGGACTCTCCGCCGACGCCCACCACATGGCCGCGCCCGACCCCTCGGGCAGCGGCGTCGCCCTCGCGCTGCGCCGGGCCGTCCGGGACGCCGGCGCGCACCTCGTCGACGTCGTCCATGTCAACGCCCACGCCACCGCCACCGCCGAGGGCGACCTCGCCGAGGCCGGGGCGCTGCGGGCGGTGCTCGGAGCGGGCGGCGGCGAGGTGCCGGTCACCGCGCTCAAGGGACACCTCGGGCACCTCCAGGGTGCCGCGGGCGGGGTCGAGGCCGTCGCCGCGGTGCTCACCCTGCACAACGGGGTCGTGCCGCCCACCGTGGGCTGCGCCCGGCTGGACGAGGAGATCGACCTCGACGTGGTGACCGGGGCCCCGCGCGCCCTGCCGGAGCGCGGCGACCTCGTGCTCAGCAACTCGTTCGGGTTCGGCGGCCACAACGCCGTACTGGCGCTGCGGCGCCTTCCCCGGAGCGCGTGAGCGCGTGAGCGGGGCAGGAGGCAGCGGGAGACGGCGGTGCGCTAGGCCGTGCGCGCTAGGCCGTGCGCTTGCGGGCCGCCGTCTTCTTCGCCGGGCTCTTCTTGGCGGCCGTCCCGGCGGAGGAGGACGTCTTCTTCGCCTGGCCCGTCTTGGTGTCCGACCGTCCCGCCTTCGCTCCGGACGCGGTCTTGGCGGCCGTCTTCTTCCCGCCGGAAGCCGTCTCCTTCGCCGGGGACGCGGACTTCCCGGTACGCGACCCGGACGCCTTCCCGGCCGCCGCCTTCTTCGGGGCGCCGCGGGTGCTCTTGCGCCGGGGGAGGTGCGTGACCTCGGCCTCCGCCTCCTGGCCGCCCCCGTCCGCGGCCTCCTCCTCCGCGTCCTCCCCCGCTTCCTCGCCCCGGGACCGCTTGGCCGCCCGCACGCTGTTCTCCAGGGCGGCCATCAGGTCGAGCACCTTGCCGCCGGGGGCCGGTCCGGGGGTCTCGGGCGGCGCCTCGCCGGCCGCCTTCGCCGCGACGACCTCCTCCAGCGCCTCGCGGTACTCGTCGTGCAGGTCCTCCAGGTCGACCTCGCCGAGGGTGTCCATCAGGGCGTCCGCGAGGTCCAGTTCCTTGTCCCGGACGGTGACGTCGGTCTCCGGGGCCACGCCCTGCGGGGCGCGGATCTCGTCCGGCCAGAGCAGGCCGTGCATGACGATGACGTCGTCCACCACCCGCAGCATGCCCAGCCGCTCGCGCCCGCGCAGTGCGAACTTCGCGACGGCCACCCGCTTGCTGCGCTTGAGCGCCTCGCGCAGCAGCGTGTACGGCTTGGCGGCCGGGGCCCCGCCCGCCGCCAGGTAGTAGGAGTGCTCCAGCCGGAGCGGGTCGATCCGGTCCGCCGGGACGAACGCCACGATGTCGATCGTCCGCGCGGTCGGCAGCGGCAGATGGGCCAGGTCCTCGTCGGTGATCGGGATGATGCTGCCGTCCGCGTCCTCGTACCCCTTGCCGATCTCCCCCTGGCCGACCTCGCGGTCCTCCAGTTCGCACACCTTGCGGTAGCGGATCCGGCCGCCGTCCTCCGTGTGGATCTGGCGGAAGGAGATGGTGTGGTTCTCGGTGGCGTTCACCAGCTTGATCGGGATGCTGACCAGGCCGAACGAGATGGCGCCGTTCCAGATGGATCGCACGTGCAGCACCTTCCGGGCCGGATGTGTTCGGTTTCATCTGAAGTACATGCTTTTCTTATCGTATGGCGCCGATCACGGACGTGGAGGGCCGCCGGCTCGCGCTCAGCAATCTGGACAAGGTGCTGTATCCCGCGACCGGGTTCACCAAGGGCGAGGTGCTGCACTACTACGCGACCGTCGCCGAGGTGCTGCTCCCCCATCTGCGGGACCGGCCGGTGTCCTTCCTGCGGTATCCGGACGGCCCCGACGGCCAGGTCTTCTTCACCAAGAACGTGCCGCCCGGTACGCCCGAGTGGGTGACGACGGCCGAGGTGCCGCGCACGGCGGGGCCGGCCCGGATGGTGCTCGTGCAGGATCTGCCGAGCCTGATGTGGGCCGCCAACCTGGTGACGGAGTTCCACACCCCGCAGTGGCGGGCCGGGGCCCCGGAGGAGGCGGACCGGATCGTGTTCGACCTCGATCCGGGGCCGCCCGCGACCGTGGCCGACTGCTGCGAGGTGGCGCTCTGGCTGCGCGAGCGGCTGGCCGCGGACGGGATCGAGGCGTACGCGAAGACCTCCGGGTCCAAGGGGCTGCACCTGCTGGCCGCCGTGCGCGGCGCCTCCGGCGAGCGGACCTCCGCGTACGCCAAGGAGCTGGCCGTGGAGGCGGAGCGGGCGATGCCGCATCTGGTGCTGCACCGCATGACGCGCAAGCTGCGGCCGGGCAAGGTCTTCGTCGACTGGAGCCAGAACGCGGCGCGCAAGACGACCGCCGCGCCCTACACCCTGCGCGCGCGGGCGCATCCCACCGTCTCCACCCCGGTGACCTGGGAGGAGGTCGCCGGGTGCCGGGCGCCCCGGCAGCTCCGCTTCGAGGCCGGGGACATCGCGGACCGGGTCCGCGACCACGGGGACCTGCTGGCCCCGCTGCTGGACCCGGCGCGGGCGCACGCGGTGCCGTAGCCCCGGCAAGCGCCGTTCGGGCCCGGATCAGACCCGGATCAGACCCGGATCAGACCCGGGTCAGACCCGGGTCCACGTGGCGCGGTCCCGGGCCATCGCGTGCAGGGCCTCCACGTCCGCCGGTTTCAGGACGCCGCCCAGGCGGGCCAGGCTCTCCAGGTCCGCGTCCCGCAGCACGCGCACCCCGCGCGGCGGGGCGGTGACCCTGAGGTCGGCGGGGGCGGCCAGGGCCAGCAGCGGGTGCACCTCGGCGGTGAGGGCGAAGGAGGCCCGGTCCGCGGCGGCGCGGACGCGCCGGATCAGGGGCTGCGGCTCGTGGCGGCCCAGCGCGACCGCCGGGTCGGCCACCCGGACGCGCTGCTTGCGGGCGTACACGCTGTGCACGGCGAACAGCCCGCCGGGGCCGATCGCCAGATGGTGGATGCGGTCGCCTCCGGGCAGCGGCACGGAGTGCAGGACACGCCAGCCGGCGCCCTCCAGCCGGTCCAGCGCCTCGCCCGCCGCGCGCTCCGCCGCGAGCGCCCGGCGGCGCGGGTCGGCGCGCAGGCGGTGGGCGGGGGCCGGGTCCCGTTCGAGGGCGACGAGCAGGGCCTCGCCGGGGCGGTTGGGTGCCAGGTCGTCGTCGGGGTGCAGGCTCAGCCGGGCCAGGTCGGCGCGGGTGGGGACGGGCGGCGGACCCACCGCGACCGGCCCGGCGAGGAAGGGGCCGAGCGCCTCCAGCACGTCCTCCCGGGCGTCCTCGGCCAGCAGGTGCACCCGGGCCGCGTCCCGGTCGTACCAGGCTGCGGTACGGCCGTCGCCCGCGCAGACGTGGAGCCGGTCCGGCTCGTGACGGCCGCCCGGTACGACCCGCAGGCGCCCCGGGCCGCTCCCGCCGGGTTGTCCGGGCTGTCCGATCCGTTCGGGCTGTCCGGGCTGTCCGGGCTCTCGACGTGGTGCGCTCATCCACCATCACCCCTACGACCATGGGAACAGGCGGGGTGCTCCCGGGGCAAGAACGCGGCTACCTTTGAGGAGCCGTGGGCGGGGAGTTGGGGAGGTGCGCCGTTGCCGACCGGTGGAACACAACCCTTGGTGCCGGCTCCGGAGAGCCCGTGGAACGAGATCGTGCCCGGCCTGTGGATGGGCGGACACGAGGTGCGGGACGACTCAGGGCGGTCGGCTCCGGTCGTCGTGCGCGACGAGTTCGACCTGGTGCAGACGCTGCTCAGGCTGCCCGGCCACGGTCCGGGGACCGGGGTCCCCCACCAGGTGTGGCCGATCCCGGACGGACCGCTGGACGCCACGCAGCTGGCCGGGGTGATGCGGCTCGCCGAGGCCGCCTGCGCCGCGCTGGACGAGGGCCGGCGGGTCCTGGTGCGCTGCTGGTCCGGGTACAACCGCTCGGGCCTGGTCGTCGGGCACGCGCTGATGCTCCGGGGCAGCGGGGCAGACGAGGCGATCGGGCTGATCCGCGCCCGCCGCTCGCCGTGGGCGCTGCACAACGAGCTGTTCGCCGACTATCTGCGGGCGGGGCTGGCGACGGTCCGGCTGCTGGAGGAACTGGGGGAACCGGCCGAGTAGCCGCCCGCCCCGCAAAGCGGAGCAGGCCGAGCAGGCCCAGGGACCGTCCGCTCCGCAAAAAGGACGTCCGTACGAATAATACGAATATGGTGGACGAGGCCCGGAGGCGCGGGTCCCGTCTCCGGGCGGGCCACCGTCCCGGCGCCGCCCCGACCCCCGCCCCCCCCTTCGGAGAACAGTGTTCCGCAAGCGTCCCGCCCGCGTCACCGCCGTCGTCGCCCTGCTGCTGGCCACGGCGGCGGGCTGCGGCGACGCGGGCGGACTGCGGGCCGCTGGCAGCACCGAGACCGCCGTCAGCCCGGCCCGGCTGTGGCCCTCGCTGCGCCCGGCCGCCAGCCCCGCCTGGCCGTACGACGAGGTGCAGATCGAGACGGTCAAGGGGATCACCGCCCCCGGCGACGACATCCGCGAGGTCGACCCGGTGGCCGTCGTGCGCGCCGAGATCGCCGCGCATCCGAGCGACTACAAGGGCGCCAAGGCCCCGTACCGGGACACCGGCGCCCGGCTGGCCGCGTGCGGGGCGGGGCCCGGCCACGGCGACTGCCCCGTGCTGCGGCCGTACTACCGCGACCTGACCGGTGACGGACGCGACGACCTGACGCTGGGCTTCCGCCTCTATCCCACCAACCAGACGGCCGTGCGCGTCTACACCTTCGAGGGGCACCGGCTCGTCCAGGTGTTCGCCAACGACGACGCGGTGATCGGCGTGGAACTGGCCGGGCGGGCCGTGATCATCCGCTCGCCCGCGGGGATCGCCGGGTACGAGTACCGCACCAGCTGGTCCTGGGACGCGGACCAGCGGGCGATGGTGTTCACCCGGGACGAGTTCCTGCGCACCGGGCCGCACAAGCCGACGCGGGCGCGCACCCCGGCGCCCACCGCCCCGCCGTCGCCCGTGCCCCGGCCCGCCCCCACCGAGACCCCGGCTCCGGCCCCCGGCCTCACCCCGTCCGCGCTGCCGGGCGAGAGCGGCCGATGAGGGTGACGCTGCCCCGGTGGGCCGGGTCGCTGGGCGCGAAGGCCGCGGCCTTCATCACGGTGATGTGCTGCGCGCTCGCCGCGCTGCTCGGCATCCTCGTGCATGTCTCGGTGACCGACCAGACCGTCGGCCAGGCCCGTGAGCTGGCGCTGACCCGGCTGAAGGACGCCACGAGCGCGTTCGAGTCCGGGGACACCCCGCTGCCCGGCGCGGGCGTCGACCCCGAGGGGCTGCCGCCGTCGCTGCGCCGGCTGGCCGCGAGCGGACAGCGCGGCACGGTGGTCGGACGGCACCACGGGCGGCCCACGATGTGGGCGGCCGGCCCCGCCGACCACGGGCGGGTGCTGGCCGTCGAGGTCGACTACTCGCAGCAGGCGCACACCATCGCCGGTCTGGACAACGCCATCCTGTGGTCGTCCGGTCTGGCGATCGGGGCGACGCTGCTGGTGGGCGCGTTCGCGGTGACCCGGGTGACCCGGCGCCTGCACGCGACGGCGCTGGTGGCCCGCCGGATCAGCACCGGCGACCTGGACGCGCGGGTGAACGACCCGCTGACCCGCGACCGCTCGCGCCCGCAGGACGAGGTGGCCGCGGTCGCCGCCGCGCTGGACTCGATGGCCGCCTCGCTCCAGGGCAAGCTGCTGGCCGAGCAGCGCTTCACCGCGGACGTGGCGCACGAGCTGCGCACTCCGCTGACCGGGCTGCACGCGGCGGCCGAGCTGCTGCCGCCGGGCCGCCCCACGGAGCTGGTGCGCGACCGGGTGGCGGCGCTGCGCACGCTCACCGAGGACCTGCTGGAGATCTCCCGCCTCGACACCGGGCGGGAGCGGGCCGCCCTGGACGCCGAGCACCTGAGCACGGTGGCGCGGCGGGCGGTGCGCGCGGCGGACGCGGCGGCCGGGGACGGCACGCGGGTCAGGGTCGTACGGGACGTGTACGTGGAGACGGACCGGCGGCGGCTGGAACGGGTGCTGGGCAATCTGGTGGCCAACGCGCACCGGCACGGCCGGCCGCCGGTGGTGCTGACCGTGGACGGTCCGGTGGTGACCGTGCGCGACTACGGCGACGGCTTCCCCGCGTATCTGCTGGAGCACGGGCCGCAGCGGTTCCGCACCGAGGGCGGCGCGACGGGGCACGGGCTCGGGCTGACGATCGCGCGCGGCCAGGCGGAGGTGCTGGGCGCCCGGCTGGAGTTCGCCGACGCGGCGGACGGCGGGGCGGTGGCGACCCTGACGCTGCCGCAGAGCCCGCCGGAGGTCCCCGGGGCCCCGGCGGCGGCCGGAGGGCCGGAAGCAGGCACGGAAGCGCCGGGCGACCCCGCCTGACGGCATTTCAGGTGACGTCCTCCCCGCCTCCGCAGCGTGGCGGGACGACCCCGGCCGATGCGCTCCTAAGGTGACGGTAAGTCAGACAAGTCCGCTTTCCTGGACTTCGCCGCCCCACTGGAGGTCGTCCGTGTCCTCGCGTTCCCCGCACTCGCCCCACTCCCCCCGCTCCCCGCGCACCGCGCTCGCCCGGCTCGCCGTGACGGCCGCCGCCGGTGTGCTGCTGGCCGCCGCCGTCGCGCCCGCCGTCGCGGACGAGGACGGCCGCGCCACCCCGGCGGGCACCCCCGGCCCCGCGGCCGCCACCGCCCCCGCACCGGCCGCCTCGCCCACGTCCACCACCTCGCCCGCACCCGCGGCCTCCCCCACGTCCAGCGCCACGCCCCCCGCGCAGAGCGGCACGCCGGACAGCGCCACCCGCTTCTACCGGGGCCGGGTCACCGCCCGGGGCGGGCTCGCCCTGCGCTCGCGGCCGGACCGGGGCAGCCAGGTCCTCCGGGTGGCCCGCCAGGGCGAGACGGTCTGGATCTACTGCAAGACGAACGGCGCGAACGTGGACGGCAACCACCTGTGGTACCTCCTCGCGGACGGCACCTGGGCCTGGGGTTCGGCCCGCTACATCGACAACGTCGGGCCCGCGCCACGCTGGTGCTGACCCGCACGACGTCCGATATGCATCTTTTCGGTAGATTCCCGGCATGACCGAGGCCGGAATGACCGGGACCACCGGAACCACGGGAACCGCCGGAGCCACGGGAGCCACCGCGGCGGCGGACCCGTCCGCGCCGGGCGCGCCGCGCCTGCCCCGGCGGCGCGGTGTCGAACTCGCCCTGATCGTCCTCGCCGTCCTGCTGTCCGTGTACGGCTACTGCGCCGTCGGCCTGGCCAGGCACGGCACGATCCCGCCCGGCGCCGCCGGTTACGGCGCCGGGCTCGGCGTGCTGGCGCTGCTCGCGCACGGCGCGGTGCGGCTGCGGGCGCCGTACGCCGACCCGCTGCTGCTGCCCATCGGTGTGCTGCTGAACGGGCTCGGCCTGGTGCTGATCTACCGGCTGGACCTGGAGACGCCGGGCGAGCGGGCGGCGCCGGTGCAACTGGTGTGGTCGACGCTGGGCGTGGCGCTGTTCACCCTGGTCGTGTTCGTGCTGCGCGACCACCGCTGGCTCCAGCGGTACGCGTACGTCTGCGTGGTGGCCGCGCTCGGGCTGCTCACGCTGCCCATCCTCTTCCCGGCGGTGAACGGCGCCCGCATCTGGATCCGCTTCGGCGGGTTCTCCTTCCAGCCGGGCGAGTTCGCCAAGGTGCTGCTCGCGGTGTTCTTCGCCGCGTACCTCGCCGCCAACCGCAGCGCACTGGCCTACACCGGCCGCCGGGTGTGGCGGGTGCAGCTGCCCACCGGGCGGGTGCTGGGGCCGGTGGTCGCGATCTGGCTGCTGAGCGTCGGGGTGCTGGTGCTGGAGCGGGACCTGGGGACCTCGCTGCTGTTCTTCGGGCTGTTCGTGGTGATGCTGTACATCGCCACCGGCCGCACCGGCTGGATCGCGCTCGGGCTGCTGCTCGCCACGGCCGGGGCGTTCGCCGTCGGCTGGCTGGAGCCGCATGTGCACAGCCGGGTCGCGGAGTGGCTGCACCCGTTCGCGACGATCGAGGCGGGGCGGGGCCCCGGCCAGGTCGCCCAGTCGCTGTTCTCGTTCGCGGCGGGCGGGGTGCTCGGCACCGGCCTCGGGCTCGGCCACTCGATCCTGGTCGGCTTCGCGGCCAAGTCGGACTTCATCCTGGCCACCGCCGGGGAGGAACTGGGTCTGGCCGGGCTGTCCGCGGTCTTCCTGCTGTACGCCCTGCTCGTCGAGCGCGGCTACCGGGCCGGCCTCGCCCTGCGCGACCCCTTCGGGCGGCTGCTGGCGGTGGGGCTCGCCTCGATCGTGGCGCTCCAGGTGTTCGTGATCGCGGGCGGGGTGACCGGCCTGATCCCGCTGACCGGCATGGCGATGCCCTTCCTGGCCCAGGGCGGCTCCTCGGTGGTCACCAACTGGGCGATCGTGGCCCTCCTGATCCGCGTCAGCCACGTGGCCCGGCGCCAGTACGACGGGACGGTGGCCCCATGACCGGCACCCGACCGACCCGGCCGGCCCCCGCCGCGAGCCGCCCCCGGACAGACCCTGCGTCCACCACCACGAGCCGCCCCCGGCCCAGCCGACGGCCCGCCTCCGCCCGCCGTGCGCGGGGCGGTCGGAGGGGCGGCGGCCTCACCGTGGTCCGCGACCGGTCCGGGCGGGGAGGCCCGCGGTGACCCGGCACATCCGGCACGCCGCCGTTTTCTGCCTGGTCCTGCTGGTGGCACTGCTGGTGAACACGGCCTGGCTCCAGGTGCTCCAGGGCCGGTCCTACGGCGGCAACCCGGCCAACCGCCGCCCGGCCATCGCCCGTTACCAGCAGCCGCGCGGCGACATCCTGGTCGGCGGGCGGGCGGTGACCGGCTCCCGGGACACCGGCGAGCAGCTCCGCTACGAACGCACGTACGCCGACGGCCCGTTGTACGCCCCGGTCACCGGCTTCGCCTCGCAGCTGTACGGCACCACGTATCTGGAGCGCTCCGAGGACCGGGTGCTGGCGGGGACCGATCCGATGCTGGCGGGGTTCCCGCTGTGGAACGACTTCACGCGCGGGCAGCCCGCGGGCGGCGACGTGGTGACGACGCTGAACGCGGCGGCGCAGCGGGCGGCCTTCGAGGGGCTGGGGGCGCGCAAGGGGGCAGTGGCGGCGGTGGAACCGGCCACGGGCCGGATCCTGGCGCTGGTGTCGACCCCGTCGTACGACCCGGCGGAGCTGTCCGGGAACGGGCCCGCGACCGAGGCGGCCTGGGCGCGGCTGAACGACGATCCGGAGCAGCCGATGCTCAACCGGGCGGTGCGGCAGACGTATCCGCCGGGTTCGACGTTCAAGGTGGTGACCGCGGCGGCGGCGCTGGACTCGGGGGTCGTGACGGACCTGGACGCGCCGACCGACTCGCCGGACCCCTACCGGCTGCCGGGCAGCACCACGCGGCTGGTCAACGAGGCCGACGACTGCGAGGACGCCTCGCTGCGCTTCGCCTTCGCCTGGTCGTGCAACACGGTGTTCGCCAAGCTCGGCGTGGACGTCGGCGCGCGGGGGATGCGGGAGGCGGCGCGGGGCTTCGGTTTCGACGACCCGGATCTGAAGGTGCCCTTCGCGGTGGCGCCGAGCACGTTCGACGCGCCCGCCGACCGGGCGCAGCTCGCGCTGTCGTCCATCGGGCAGTACAACACACGGGCCACGCCGTTGCAGATGGCGATGGTGGCGGCGGCGGTCGCGAACGGCGGCCAGGTGCGGGTGCCGTATCTCGTGGAGCGGACCACGCGCAGCGGCGGGGCGACGGTGTCGGCGGCCGGGTCGCGGCCGGTGCGGCAGGTGATGCGGGCGACGACGGCGGAGCGGCTGCGGGAGCTGATGTGCGACGTGGTGAGCTACGGCACCGGCCGCAACGCGGCGATCCCGGGCGCCGTGGTGGGCGGCAAGACGGGCACCGCGCAGCACGGGGTGGGCAACGCGGGCACGCCGTACGCCTGGTTCGTCTCCTGGGCGCAGGGCTCGGAGGACCTGGATCCGCGGGTGGCGGTGGCCGTGGTGGTGGAGGACGCCTCGGCGCGGCGCGGTGACATCAGCGGTGGCGGTACGGCGGCGCCGATCGCGAAGGCGGTGATGGAGGCGGTGCTGCGGACACCGGCGGCGCCGGAGTCGTAGGCACCGGGCCGATACGTCGTGCGCGAGGGATTGACGGGCTTGCTGACACGCAGTCTCATAAGAGGCGAAGGAACTGACTGCCGAGTAACCAGTCGGCCCAGCCGCATTCCCGTACGACGAGGTGGACAGCCATGACGACCGTGACGGAAGCCGAGGCGCTCGCCGGACTGCGCGACGCGCTCGGCCTGCTCAAGGACCGGGAGCAGGTGGCCGAGCGGCTGCTCGACTCTTCCGCCAAGCACTCCTTCGACCCGGACAAGGAGCTGGACTGGGAGGCGCCCTTCGAGGAGGGCAAGTGGTTCTGGCCGCCGGAGCTGGTCTCGCTGTACGACACCCCGCTGTGGAAGCGGATGAGCGAGGAGCAGCGGATCCTGCTCTCCCGGCACGAGGCCGCCGCGCTCGCCTCCCTCGGCATCTGGTTCGAGCTGATCCTGATGCAGCTGCTCGTGCGGCACGTCTACGACAAGGCGGTCACCAGCGCGCACGTGCGCTACGCCCTGACCGAGATCGAGGACGAGTGCCGGCACTCGAAGATGTTCGCCCGCATGATCACCCGCGGCGGCACCCCCTGGTACCCGGTGAGCCCGGTCCACCAGCACCTCGGCCGGCTCTTCAAGACCGTCTCCACCACCCCCGGCTCCTTCACCGCCACCCTGCTCGGCGAGGAGGTGCTCGACTGGATGCAGCGCCTGACCTTCCCGGACGAGCGGATACAGCCGCTGGTGCGCGGGGTCACCCGTATCCACGTCGTCGAGGAGGCCCGGCACGTGCGCTACGCCCGTGAGGAGCTGCGCCGCCAGATGGTGACCGCGCCGAAGTGGTCCAGGGAGTTCACCCGGGTCACCTCCGGCGAGTTCGCCCGGGTCTTCTCGCTCGCCTTCGTCAACCCCGAGGTCTATCCGAACGTGGGCCTGGACAAGCGCGAGGCCATGGCCCAGGTGAAGGCCAGCGGGCACCGGCGCGAGATCATGCGGACGGGCGCCGGGCGGCTCACCGACTTCCTCGACGACATCGGGGTGCTGCGGGGCGTCGGGCGGCAGCTGTGGCGGTCCTCGGGCCTGCTGGCGTGACCGGCCGCGGCGACGCGCGGGAGCGGGCGCGTGAGCGGCCCGATCGGGACGGCCGGGACGGGCCGCCACCGATTACGCTGCTGGTCATGAGCCCCGCCGCCCCGACCCCCGCGTATCGCCGCCTCAGCGTCGAGGAACGGCGCGCCCAACTGCTCGAAGCGGCCCTGTCCCTCTTCGCGCACCGGGCGCCCGAGGAGGTCTCGCTGGACGACGTGGCGGAGGCCGCCGGGGTGTCACGGCCGCTGGTGTACCGGTACTTCCCCGGCGGCAAGCAGCAGCTGTACGAGGCCGCGCTGCGCTCCGCCGCCGAGGAGCTGCGGCACTGCTTCGACGAGCCGCGCACCGGCCCGCTGCTGCCCCGCCTGGCCCGCGCCCTCGACCGCTACCTGGCCTTCGTCGACCAGCACGACACCGGGTTCAGCGCGCTGCTCCAGGGCGGCAGCGTGGTGGAGACCTCCCGCACCACCGCCATCGTGGACGGGGTGCGCCGGGCCGCCGCCGAGCACATCCTCAGCCACCTCCGGGTCGACGGCCCCGGGCCGCGGCTGCGGATGACCGTACGGATGTGGATCACCGCCGTGGAGGCCGCCTCGCTCATCTGGCTCGACGAGGACAAGCAGCCGCCCGTCGGGGAGCTGCGGGACTGGCTGGTCGAGCAGTTCGCGGCCGTGCTGACGGTGACCGCGGCCCGCGACCCCCAGACCGCCGAGCTGGTCCGGCGCCTGTCCGCGGCGGATGACTGACACTGGTGCCGTGAAGAGCGAAGACACCCCCTTCGAGGGCGGGCCCATGGACGGCCGGGTGCTGCCCGTGCTGGTGGGCCCCACCGGGAACCCCCCGAAGACGTACCGCATCCCGGTCCCGGACCCGGCCGGCGGCCCGCCCACCGTGCTCGTCTACCGGCGGCAGCCGCGCGGGCACAGCAAACGGCTCGGGCTGCCGCAGGGCTGGAAGTACACCTTCGACCCGGAGGGCCGGCGCGGCACCGGACCGAGGTGGCCGTGGTCCCGCCCGGCACCCCGGAACACGGACGAGGGCAAGCCGGGTGACACCGGCGGGTGACCTGGTTGCGCCGGACGGCGCACGACCGGCACACAAATCGGCTCATACGTCCAATCCTCACGGTGTGGAGCGGAGGGACCGCCCCGCACCGGAGGTGATGTCGTGTCAGGCAGGACACTGCGCCTGGTGTGCACGGCGGCGGTGGCGGCGCAGGCCGCCCTCGTCCCGGCGACCGCCACGGCCGATCCATGGCCCGCGGCGCCCGGACAGCCGTCCACGGCCGCGCTGCTGACGGACCTTCAGTCCCTGTACCGGCAGTCCGAACAGGCCACCGCGGTCTACGGCGCCACCGCCGAGCGGCTGGAGCGGCAGCGCGCCGAGACCGACCGGCTGGCCGCCGCCCTCGGCCGGGCCCGGCAGGACCTGGCCGCCGGAAAGGCGGCGGCGGGCCGGCTCGCCCGCCAGGAGTACCAGGGCACCAGCGACTTCTCCCCCTATCTGCGGCTGCTGCTCGCCCGCGACCCGCAGCACGCCCTGGAGCAGGGCCATGTCATCGGGCAACTGGCCCGGCAGCGCGCCGAGGCGGTGGCCCGGCTGACGGCCGGCGAGCGGACGGCGGACCGGCTGGCACGCGCCGCCCGCACCGCCTACGACGCCCGGCTCGCCCTGGCCCGGCGGCAGCAGCGGGACCGCGACGCCGTACGGGAGAAGCTGCACGCCATCGAGAAACTGCTCGCCTCGCTCAGCCCGGCGCAGCTCACCGCGCTCGCCGCCGTCGAGAAGAACGGCACCGACCAGGCGCGCACCGCGCTGCTCGCCTCCGGCGCGCTGGGCGCCGCCAGGCCGCCCACGCCCAAGGGCGAGGCGGCCGTGCGCTACGCGGTGCGCCAGCTCGGCAAGCCCTACCGGTGGGGCGCCACAGGACCGGCGGCCTACGACTGCTCGGGCCTGACCTCGCGGGCCTGGGGCCAGGCCGGTACGCCCATTCCGCGCACCAGCCAGGAGCAGTGGGCCCGGCTGCCGCACGTCCCGCTGGCCCAGCTGCGGCCGGGCGACCTGGTGGTCTACTTCCCCAAGGCCACCCATGTCGCCCTCTACCTCGGGGACGGCATGGTGGTGCAGGCACCCCGGCCCGGGACGAAGGTGAAGGTCTCCCCGCTCACCGCCAACCCGGTGCTCGGCGCGGTGCGCCCCGACCCGGGCGGCAGGCCGCTGCCCCGGTACGCCCCGCCCGCGCTCCCGCCGGGCGCGGCGGCCGGGGCGGACGCGGCACCGCCGAAGCTGTGACGCCGGGCGAAGCGGTGACGTCAGGCGGCGGGCGCGGCGCCCGCGACCTCGGCCACGTACGCCTCGGCCTTGTCCGGCTCGTAGAAGAAGTGCTCGAAGTCGGCCGGGTCGTTGAAGCCGTTGGCGATGCGGTCGGCGATGGGCGGGAGCTGACCGGCGGCACCGAAGAGGTTCAGGACGTGCTCCGGCGGCGGGGCGAGCATGGCGTTCGTCCACTTGGTGACGTGCCGGGCGGTGTCCCAGTAGCGGTCGAACGTCTGCCGCATCCACTCCTCGTCGAACGGCTTGTCGCCGTGTTCGAGGATCGAGGCGAGATAGGCGGCGGCGCACTTGGACGCCGAGTTCGAACCCTGGCCGGTGATCGGGTCGTTGGCGACGACGACGTCCGCGACGCCCAGCACCAGGCCGCCGCCGGGCAGCCGCCCGACCGGCTTGCGCACGGTGGGCGCGTAGCGGCCGGCCAGGGTGCCGCCCGCGTCGGTCAGCTCCACCTCCGTGGCGCGCGCGTACTCCCACGGCGTGAACGTCCGCATCAGGTCCAGCGTCAGGGCCAGATGCCGGGCCGGGTCCTTGACGCCCTTGAAGACGTCCAGGGGCCCGCCGGGTATGCCCTCCCAGAACAGGATGTCGGCGCGGCCCGAGAGGGTGAGGGTCGGCATGACGAACAGCTCGCCGACCCCGGGCACCACGTTGCAGCGGACCGCGTCGAGGTCCGGGTGCTCCGGGCGCGGGCCGAGCCCGTGCACGTACGCCACCGCCAGCGCGCGCTGCGGCTCGCTGTAGGGCGAGCGCTCCGCGTCCCGCTCGAACATCGACACCAGCTCGCCCTTGCCCGCCGAGACGAGGACGAGGTCGTAGGCGCGGGAGAAGTAGTCGAGGTCGCCGACGGCGGCGCCGTGGATGACGAGCTGGCCGCCGCGCTGCGCGAAGGTCTCCATCCAGCCGGCCATCTTGACCCGCTGGTCGACCGACTGCGCGTACCCGTCGAGCCGGCCCAGCCAGTCGATCGCCCGCTGGGTGGGACCGGGGTCGTGGGAGCCGGGCGCGGCGACCGAGAGGCCGAGGCCCTCGATCCTGGGGGCCTGGGACTCCCAGAAGTTCACCTGGACGTCCCGCTCGTGCTGGAGCGCGGTGTGGAACATGCACTGGGTCGACATGACCCGGCCGGAGCGGATCTCGTCCGCGGTCCGGTTGGACATGAGGGTGACCTCGTACCCGTGCGACTGGAGGCCGAGGGCGAGCTGGAGACCGGACTGGCCGGCCCCCACGACGAGTATCTTTCTCATGCGGGTGCTACCTCCTGCGACTTCTGGACGGCCCGATGGATCATTCGGGGGTTTCCTCGAGGGTGTGCGCCACGAGAGCCAGCAGGGTCTCGACGGCCGAGGCCCGGCGCCGCGCGTCCATGATCAGGACGGGTATGTGCGCCGGGACCGTGAGCGCCTCGCGGACGTCCTCCGGCTCGAACAGCTCGCTGCCGTCGAAGTGGTTGACGGCCACGACGTACGGCAGCCCGCAGCTCTCGAAGTAGTCGAGCGCCGGGAAGCAGTCCTTCAGCCGGCGGGTGTCGGCCATGACCACCGCGCCGATCGCGCCGCGCACCAGGTCGTCCCACATGAACCAGAACCGCTGCTGGCCCGGGGTGCCGAACAGATAGAGCACCAGGTCGTCGTCGAGCGTGATCCGGCCGAAGTCCATGGCGACGGTCGTCGTCACCTTGCCGGGCGTCGCGCTGAGATCGTCGGTCTCGGCGCTCGCCTCGGTCATCAGCGCCTCGGTCTGCAGCGGCGTGATCTCCGAGACGGCGGTGACCAGCGTGGTCTTGCCCACGCCGAAGCCGCCGGCCACCACGATCTTCGTGGCGATCGGGGCCCGGGTGCGGTCCCGCTGCCAGGGCAGCAGCGTCTCGTCGGACTCGTCGAACGCGGCGGGACCGGCCGCGAACGGGGCGACGGCGGAATCAGAGACGGCGGAGTCCATTCAGCACCCTTTCCAGCAGAGCGCGGTCCGGGCGGCCGGTGCCGTGACCGGTCCCGGTGCCGTACACACGGATCTTTCCCTGGTCCGCCAGGTCGCTCAGGAGCACGCGGACCACACCGAGCGGCATCTTCAGCAGCGCGGCGATCTCGGCCACCGTACGCATCCGGCGGCACAGTTCGACGATGGCCCGCATCTCCGGCATCACCCGCGACAGCGGGGCGCTCGACAGCTCCTTGCGCTCGTCGGCGGCGTCCAGCGCGGCGGTGCTGGCGACGAACGTCTCCACCAGCAGGACGTGCCCGAAGCGGGTGCGTCCGCCGGTGAGCGAGTAGGGGCGGACCCGGGCGGGCTTCCTGCGCTCGCCGCCGCGGACGGGCAGCTGCCGCCGGGGGACACCGCCGGCCGGACCGCTCGCCGCCGCGCTCATCGGGTGTTCTCCGCCGGCTCGGCCTCCATGGACTTGCGCAGCTCGCTGCGGAGTTCGGGCGTCAGGACGTGTCCGGCGCGGCCGACGAAGAGCGCCATGTGGTACGCCACCACGCTCATGTCGCACTCCGCGGAGCCGTGCACGCCGAGCAGCGAGCCGTCGCTGATCGACATCACGAACAGGCTGCCCTCGTCCATGGCGACCATCGTGTGCCGGACCGCTCCGGAGTCCATCAGCCGGGCCGCGCCGATGGTGAGGCTGCCGATGCCGGACACGATGGTGGCGAGATCGGCGGCCGAGCCGCGCGGCCCGGCGGGCGTGTCCGCGCGGGCCCGGCGGGCCTCCCCGGCGTGCTCGGGGTCGGAGGAGAGGAGCAGCAGGCCGTCGGAGGAGACCACGGCGACCGATTGGATGCCGGGCACCTCCTCGACCAGGTTGGTCAGCAGCCAGTGCAGGTTGCGGGCCTCGCTGCTCAGTCCGAAGGTGGTGGGCGCTGTCAACTGCTTGCCTCCTCGACTGTGCCCCCCGTGGACTCCCCGGCTTGCGCGCGGGTGGCCGGTGCCGGCCGGTGGTGCTGGGCCGTCTGTTCCGCGATCTCCGCCTCCACGTCGCGGTAGCCCGCCTGGGCTCCGCGGCGGAAGCCGCCCAGGCGGCGGCGGAGAGCCTCGGCGTCCACCGAACCGGCGGACCGGCGCGGGGCATGGGCGGGTGTGGTGATCCTCGGGGTCCGCTTGGGCAGCCCCTTGTCGGTCAGGGGCTCCCCGTCGTCCCCCGCCCGGCTGTGCTCCGCCGCCCCCTCGGGCGAGACGGCCGGCCCCGGCACGGGGGCCGCCGGGGCGGCGGGCGGTGCTCCGGCCGGAGCGGAGGGTACGGAGTGTGTGCCGGGCGCGGGGTGTGCGCCGGGGTGCGCGTGGGTGTCGGGCTCACGGCTCGCGTCGGCGTGCGCGCGGGTGCCGGGCTCGTGGTCCGCTCCGGGACGGGGCTCGGCGGCCGCTCCGGTCACGAGGCCGGTGCCCGACGTCGAGACCGTCTCCGACGCGGGGGCGGGCACCGCGGGCCCACCGGGTGCGGACCCCTGGCCGGGCGCGGCGGGGCCGTCCGCCGTGGAGGTGTCCGGCGCGGGCGTGTCCGGCGCGGGCGGCAGGAAGAGTTCCATCGTCGTCTCGGACGGGGACTCCTCCGGGAACGTCCGCGCGGGGGCCGCCTCGGAGCGCGCGGGCGCCTCCTCGCGGGCCCCGCCGGGGGGCGGGGAGGTCCGTTCCCGGGTCTCTCCGGCGGGCGCGGGGGTCTTGCCGTGCGCCTCCTCGGACTCCGCTGACGCCTTCTCGCGGGCCGCCTCGGACTGCCGTACGGCCTTCTGGGCGAGGGCGATGAGGGGGTCGGTGCCGTCGGGGGTGCGGGCGGGCAGGACGTGGGAACCGGCCTCGGCCTCGGCGCCGGGCAGGGAGACGGTGCCGGCGGCCGGGGCGGCGGTGCCGGGGGCGGGCGCCAGCAGCGGCTGGGGCACGACGACGACCGCCGCCGTACCGCCTTGCTTCTGCGCGCGCAGCTGCACCCGCACCCCGTGCCGGTGCCCGAGCCGGGCCACCACGTACAGGCCGAGGCCGAGACCTTCCTCGGCGCCCTGGGTGTAGGGGGCGTCCGGGTCGAAGTCGGCGAGGCGGGCGTTGAGCCGGGTCAGCCGCTCGCCGTCGACGCCGATGCCCTCGTCCTGGACGGAGAGCATGATCTCGCCGTTCTCCAGGAGCCACCCGGAGACCTCGACGGGCCGCTCGGGCGGGGAGAACGAGGTGGCGTTCTCCATGAGTTCGGCCAGCAGGTGGGAGAGGTCGTCGGCGGCGAAGCCGGCCACGTGCGCGTGCGGCGGCAGCGCGGCGATGCGCACCCGCTCGTAGCGCTCGATCTCGCTGACCGCGGCGCGCACCACGTCGACCAGCGGGACCGGCCCGGCGTGCTGCTGGACGTGCTCGGTACCGGCCAGCACGAGGAGGTTCTCGCTGTGCCGGCGCATGACCGTGGCGAAGTGGTCGAGCTTGAAGAGGGTGGCGAGGCGGTCGGGGTCCTGCTCGCGCTCCTCCAGGCCCTCGATGACGGTGAGCTGCCGCTCGACCAGGCCCAGGGTGCGCAGCGCCAGGTTGACGAAGGTGGAGCCGATGCCGGCGCGCGTGCGCTCCAGGCGGGCGGCCGCCTCGGCGAGTTCGGCGCGCAGTTCCTCGCGGGCGTCGGCCATCTTCTGCCGCTGCCCGACCAGGTGCTTGCGGTCGGTCTCCAGGGTGGCGACCCGTTCGGCGAGGGCGGCGGCCTGGGTGTGCAGGGCGTTGACGGAGCGGATGACCTCGGCGTACTCGTCGTTGCGGCCGGTGAAGCTGATCGGTTCCTCGGCCGCCGGGTCCTCGGCCCCGGCCAGGCGGGCGGAGCCCCGGCGCAGCACGGCGAGCGGGCGGGTGAGGGTGCGGGCCAGGGCGGTGGCGATGCCGATCGCGACCAGGAGCAGGGCGCCCAGCAGGGCGACGCGCAGCTCCAGCGCGGTGACGTCGTCGTCGCGCAGCCGCTCCAGGTCCTTGGTGCGGTGGTCGTACAGGGAGGACTCGGCGCCGCGCATCAGGTCGAGCCGGGCGGTGAGGGCCGCGTCGACCTTGGCGGCGCCGACGGTGAGGTCGGCGTCGGAGAGCGAGGACTCGTCGGTGAGCCTGGTCAGATAGCCAGCCGCGGAGTTCACCTCGGGTCCGGTGACGGTGGAGTCGTAGGCGGCGCGGGCGGCCTCGGGCGCGGTCTCGCGGAACGCGGCGAGTGCGGCGTCGGAGCGGATCCGGGCCTGCTGGGCGGCGGCGCTGAGGGCGTCGCGCTCCTTGGCGGCGGCCTTGGAGGAGTCCGTGGTCTCGGTGGGCGCGCCGGTGACCGGGTCGTAGACGGTCCGCGTGCTGTACGGCACGGCGAGGGCGGCGGCCAGCAGTCCGCGGGCGGCGGCGGCCTGCTGGACGGCGGTGTCCAGCTCGGCGAGGGCGTGCGCCCCCGAGCCGGCCCGCGCGGGCATCTGCTCGGCCAGTTGTCCGGCGAGCCGGTGCAGATCGGCGATGACGGCGGAGTACGCCTGGTGGGTCTGGAGCGCGGTGCTCTTCCCGGTGAGCGCCGAGCGGCGGACGGCGGCGATGCCGTCGAGGTCGGTGCGCAGCCAGCCCGGTGTGCCGGTGGCGGCGCGCAGGTCGTCCGCCCGGCGGTCGACGCGGGCGCCGCGCTGGGCGGAGGGCGCCTTGGAGCGGGGGCGGCCGGCGGCGGCGTAGGCGGTGACCTCGTCGCGTTCGTCGGCGAGGGCGTGGGCGAGGGCCAGGGCGTCCTGGGTCTGTCCGGCGAGGGTGACCAGGTCCTGGGAGTCGCCGACCCGGCCGGAGGCGTCGAGCACGGAGGGCGCGCCCGCACCGGCCACGGCGGCGGCGACCACGGCGACGGCGAGGACGAGGCGGTTGCGTACGTGCTTGGGGCGGCCCTTGCCCACAGGGGGCGCGGAGGGCGTGCCGGGTGTGTGCTCGGGTCCCTTCGCGGTGGCCGTCTGCTTGCCTGTGCGCCGAGGCCGCTTCTTCTGCACCGGTGCTCGCATTCCTGTACTCGTGTACTCGTGGGCCCGGGTGGCGGCTCGTCAGCTGGTGCGACGCATACGTCCACCCTCCCCCGGGCTCGCGCCGTCGTCGGCTTGGCGCGCGCAGGGGGCCTGCATCGGATTCCGACCCTCCCAGTGCCGGTGGGCAGTGGTCCCGCATCGTCCGACCGGCCACCCGAAGGAGTGAACATCGGAGGGGAGTTGGCGGGCAAGTTCCTCCGGCGCGTGCCCGGGGCTCGTACGGCGGGCCGGTTGGACGTCGGCGGCAGGCTTTGGCAGTATTCGCCGCCACGTCTTCCCGGGGCCCGCCAATTCATGCCAAATCAGGCGCCTGACGGGCGTCCGCGCATCAATTCCAAGGTCGATAGCACCCTTTGGCGGACCATGTGAAGGGCTGGTGCAGACTGGCCGGATGCGAACTGAGGTTGTTTCGGAGCCCGGCCGCCCGGATCGTGCGAACGAGGACTTCGCCGCCGTCGGACTGCCCGCCTGCGGGCAGGGCGGCGCCGTGGTGGTCCTCGACGGGGTGACGCCGCCCGCGACGGAGACAGGCTGTCTGCATTCCGTCCCCTGGTTCACCGCACGGCTCGGCGGGGCGCTGACCGAACTGACCGTTTCGCGACCCGATCTGACGCTGCGGGAGATGCTCGCGCGGACGATCAGCGGCACCGCGGAGGAGCACGCGCACACCTGTGACCTTTCTCACCCGCGCACGCCGCAGGCAACCGTGGTGCTCGCACGCTGGTCCGCCCTGTCGCTCGACTATCTGGTCCTGTCGGACTCGGCGCTGCTGCTGGAGTCGCCCGACGGCCTGGTCACCCCGGTCCTGGACGACCGGCTGGACCGGCTGCCGCGCGCCGCGCTCGCGACGGAGGCGCTGGTCGACAGCACCCTGCGCAACAAGGAGGGCGGCTTCTTCACGGCGGCGGCGGACCCCTCGGCCGCGGAGCGCGCGGTGACCGGCAGCGTGCCCGTCGAGGAGGTGCGCGCGCTGGCCGCGCTGACCGACGGGGCGACGCGCTGGGTGGAGAAGTTCCACGAGGGCGACTGGGCGCAGTGCTTCGGGCTGCTGCGCAAGGAGGGCGCGGGCGCGCTGGTGGACCGGGTGCGGGAACTGGAGCGCGCCGATCGGGAGGAGCGCCGGTACCTCGGGCGGAGCAAGACGCACGACGACGCGACGGCGGTGTTCGTCCGGCTGTGAGCGGGGCGGGGCGGTCGCCGTCCGCGGGCGCGGCGCGCCTCGGGCGCCCGCCCCGCCGTCACCGCTCGTGCTTCTCCATGACGCCGTTCAGCTCGTGCAGCAGCCGGGCCAGTTCGGCGACCTCGCCGCGGTCCCAGTGGTCGAGCTGGCGGACGTAGCGGGCCCGGCGGGCGTCGCGCACCTGCCCGACCCGGCGGCGCCCGTCGTCGGTGAGGGCCACCAGCCAGGCCCGGCCGTCGGCGGGGTCCGGTTCGCGGGCGACGAGGCCCAGTTCCTCCAGGGCGCGCAACTGGCGGGACATGGTGGCCTTGCCGACGCCGATGTAGGCGGCGAGGGCGGTGGCGCGCTGGCTGCCGCACTCGTCCAGCCGCACCAGCAGCCCGTACGCCGAGGACTCCAGGCCCGGGTGCACCTCGCGGGCCATCTCCGCCTGGCTGGCGCGGGCGCGTCGCAGCAGGACGGTCATCTCCCGTTCCAGGGAAAGAAACTCCCGGTCCACACCACCGCGCGACGCTGTGTCCGCCACCGTTCCGTGGCCCTCGCCCCTTGCGTCTTCGTGCACGTCAGCCCCTGCCCTGGAGTGTTGCCGGTCCTGAAAGTTACCGCCGGGCGCCGCCATCGCCGCAGCTTGGTCAGTATTTCGCAGGCGTAGACCAACGGCAGCCTCCGGCCCCTCTTCCCACCGACGGTCCACGCGCGTAGCTTCTGCGGCAGGCAATCAATGGCATGCCCACGCCATGGTCGTTCCCGGCGGGTCTCCCCAGGCCCGCGCCCCCCTCGTGCGACCGTGGGCCATGCCCGCGTTTCCCCCCACCGAGCACCACCGAACTTCGGAGGCACGTCATGCCCGTGCACAGATCCGGAACGGCCCGCAAGCGGCGGCTGACCGCCGCGGGAGTCCTGCTCGCGGCGTTCTCCTTCTTCCTCACCACGCCCTCCTCCGCCGACACCGACACAGGTGCCGACGCCGGTGCCGCCGCCACCCCGCCCGCCCGCGGCTCCGCCTACATGGGCATCGGCGTGGCGGCCCACGACGGCCGCAGCGGCACGCCCACCTCCGCTGACGCCACCCAGACCGAGGGCGTCGACGTCAGCGGCTACCAGGGCAACGTCGCCTGGTCCACCCTGTGGAACAGCGGCGTCCGCTGGGCCTACACCAAGGCGACCGAGGGGACGTACTACACGAACCCCTCCTTCACCCAGCAGTACAACGGCTCCTACAACGTGGGCATGATCCGCGGCTCGTACCACTTCGCGACCCCGGACACCACCAGCGGCGCCGCCCAGGCCAACTACTTCGTCGACCACGGCGGCGGCTGGTCCAAGGACGGCAAGACCCTGCCGGGCGCCCTCGACATCGAGTGGAACCCCTACGGCGCCGCCTGCTACGGCAAGTCCGCGAGCGCGATGGTCAGCTGGATCGCCGACTTCCTCAACACCTACAAGGCGCGCACCGGCCGGGACGCCGTGATCTACACGGCCACCTCCTGGTGGACCCAGTGCACCGGGAACTACGGCGGCTTCGCCGCCAAGAACCCGCTGTGGATCGCGCGGTACGCCTCGACCGTGGGGACACTGCCGGCGGGCTGGGGCTTCTACACGATGTGGCAGTACACCTCGTCCGGCCCGACGGTGGGCGACCACGACAAGTTCAACGGCGCGCTGGACCGGGTCAAGGCCCTGGCCAACGGCTGATCCGTACGCGTACGCGGGCGCGTACGGCGAAGGCCCGGTCCTCCCCGAGGAGGACCGGGCCTTCCCCCTTTCGTCCGGCGGCGCCCGTCACGCCGCCGCCGGAACCTCCTCCTCCGCGCCGCTCACCGCGGGCGCCAGGGCCAGTTCCAGCACCTGGCGGACATCGGTGACGGCGTGCACATCGAGCTTGTCCAGCACCTCCGCCGGGACGTCGTCCAGGTCGGGCTCGTTGCGCTTGGGGATGATCACGGTGGTCACGCCCGCCCGGTGCGCGGCGAGCAGCTTCTGCTTCACCCCGCCGATGGGCAGCACCCGTCCGGTCAGCGACACCTCGCCGGTCATCGCCACGTCGGTGCGCACCAGGCGGCCCGACAGCAGCGAGGCCAGCGCCGTCGTCATCGTGACACCGGCGCTCGGGCCGTCCTTGGGGACCGCGCCCGCCGGGAAGTGGATGTGCGCGCCCCGGTCCTTCAGATCGCCCACCGGCAGCTCCAGCTCGGCGCCGTGGCTGCGCAGGAAGCTCAGCGCGATCTGCGCGGACTCCTTCATGACGTCGCCGAGCTGACCGGTCAGCGTCAGGCCCGACGCGCCCGTCTCGGGGTCGGCGAGGGACGCCTCGACGTAGAGCACGTCGCCGCCGGCGCCGGTGACCGCGAGGCCGGTCGCCACGCCCGGCACGGCCGTACGGCGCTCGGCCGGGTCCTGGGCGGACTCCGGTACGTGGTGCGGCCGGCCGATCAGGGCCCGCAGGGAGTCGGCGGTGACGGTGAACGGCAGCTCCCGCTCGCCCAGTTCGTGCTGGGCGGCGATCTTGCGCAGCAGCCGCGCCACCGAGCGCTCCAGGGTGCGCACGCCCGCCTCGCGGGTGTACTCGCCCGCCAGCCTGCGCAGCGCGCCCTCCTCGATGGTGACCTCGTCGGCGCCGAGACCGGCCCGCTCCAGCTGGCGCGGGAGCAGGTGGTCGCGGGCGATGACGACCTTCTCGTCCTCGGTGTAGCCGTCCAGGCGCACGATCTCCATCCGGTCGGCCAGCGCCTCCGGGATCGCCTCCAGGACGTTCGCCGTGGCCAGGAAGACCACGTCCGACAGGTCCAGCTCGACCTCCAGGTAGTGGTCCCGGAAGGTGTGGTTCTGCGCCGGGTCCAGGACCTCCAGCAGGGCCGCCGCCGGGTCGCCGCGGTAGTCGGAGCCGACCTTGTCGATCTCGTCGAGCAGGACCACCGGGTTCATCGAACCGGCCTCCTTGACGGCCCGCACGATCCGGCCGGGCAGCGCGCCGACGTAGGTGCGCCGGTGGCCGCGGATCTCCGCCTCGTCGCGGACGCCGCCGAGGGCGACGCGGACGAACTTGCGGCCCATCGCGTGCGCCACGGACTCGCCCAGGCTGGTCTTGCCGACCCCGGGCGGGCCGACGAGCGCGAGCACGGCACCGCCGCGCCGCCCGCCGATCACGCCGAGGCCGCGGTCGTCGCGCCGCTTGCGCACCGCCAGGTACTCGGTGATGCGCTCCTTCACGTCCTTCAGGCCCGCGTGCTCGGCGTCCAGGACGTCCTTGGCGCCCTGGATGTCGTAGGCGTCCTCGGTCCGCTCGTTCCACGGCATCTCCAGGACCGTGTCGAGCCAGGTGCGGATCCAGGAGCCCTCGGGCGACTGGTCGGAGGCGCGCTCCAGCTTGTCGACCTCCTTGAGCGCCGCCTCGCGCACCTTCTCGGGCAGGTCGGCGGCCTCGACGCGGGCGCGGTAGTCGTCGGACTCCTCGCCCTCGCCGCCGCTCTCGCCGTTCAGCTCGCGCAGCTCCTTGCGGACGGCTTCGAGCTGACGGCGCAGCAGGAACTCGCGCTGCTGCTTGTCGACGCCCTCCTGGACGTCCTTGGCGATGGTCTCGGCGACGTCCTGCTCGGCGAGGTGGTCGCGCAGCTGCCGGGTGGCGAGCCGCAGCCGGGCCACCGGCTCGGCGGTCTCCAGCAGTTCGATCTTCTGTTCGGTGGTGAGGAACGGCGAGTAGCCGGAGTTGTCGGCGAGCGCGGAGACGTCGTCGATGGCCTGGACCCGGTCGACCACCTGCCAGGCGCCGCGCTTGCGCAGCCAGGCGGTGGCGAGGGCCTTGTACTCCTTCACCAGCTCCGCGACCTGGCCGGGCAGCGGCTCCGGGACGGTCTCGTCGATCCGGGTGCCCTCGACCCACAGCGCGGCGCCCGGCCCGGTGGTCCCGGCGCCGATGCTCACCCGGCCCCGGCCGCGGATCAGCGCTCCCGGGTCGCCGTCGGCCAGCCGTCCGACCTGCTCGACGGTGCCCAGCACACCGGTCTTGGCGTACGTCCCCTCGATGCGCGGCACCAGCAGCACCCTGGGCTTGCCGGGCTCGGACCGGGCGGCGGCCTGCGCGGCCTCCACCGCGGCCCGCACCTCGGCATCACTCAGGTCCAGCGGAACCACCATGCCGGGCAGCACGACCTCGTCATCGAGCGGCAGCACAGGCAGAGTGAGCGGTGTGAACGCCGTGGACTCAGCAGCCATGATCTCCCCTTCGGCAGTCAAGTTGAGCTATGCCGACTCAATGCTTGGGAGCGGGCGATTGTTCCCCGGTGCTTGTTCGCCGTCAGCGATCACGGGCAGCGGGATATTCCGCGCGGCGCGGCGCGGGCCGGTGCGCAGGCGCCGGACCAGGGAGATCCCGCACGGCGGGCCCGATGTCACGCACGGCGGGCCCGATGTCAGTGGCACCTGTCACGCTGCCCGGACATCACCACAGCCGGGAGAGACACATGGGCACCTGGGACATCGGACCCTTCGACAACGACACCGCGGCGGACTGGAGCGGCGCCCTGGACGACGCCTCCGCCGACGCGCGGCGGGACCTGGTCCTCGCCGCGCTGACCCGCGCGGCCGACACGACCGGCTTCCTCGACTCGGAGATCGGCGAGGAAGCCGTCGCGGCGGCGGCCCTGGTCGCCGCCCAGTGCCCCGGCGGCGCCCCCGCCGCCTCCGCCTACGGCCCCCGGCAGCCCCTCCCCGACCTCACCGGCCTGCGCGCCCCCGCCCTGCGCGCCCTGGACCGCGTCCTCACCGAGGAGTCCGAACTCCTCGAACTGTGGGCAGAGTCGGACAGCGCCCCCTGGAAGGCGGCCATGGACCAGCTCCGCGCCGCCCTCGCGGCCCACCCCGCGGCGGACCGGCCCACCCCGGCCTGACCGGCCCGGCGCCCCGGACGGAGCGGATCGCCGGTCAGTAGGCGCGGGGTCCGTTCTCGGTGGCGCGGACCGGGGTGCCGTACCCGAGCGGCTTCTTCCCCTTGTCGACCGGCTCGCAGGTGTAGGCGGACTTGGCGTTCAGCGGTGCGAGGACGGCCCTGGGGATGTCGTTGCACAGCAGGTACTCGGGGCTGAAGTTGCCGTAGAAGAGACGGGCCACCCCGTCCCGGGTGAGGATCCCCCGGTCGGGAACGGCCTTGTAGGACACGTAGTCACCGGAGACCGACCAGGGGGCCTTGTCGCCGAGGGTCACGTCCCAGCGGACCTCCAGGCCCTCGTAGGTGGTGGTGCACGTGACCTTCGCGCCCTTCTTCGAGACCGCGGTCCTCGGGCACTTCCCGGTCGTGCTGCCGGGGGCGGCGGCCATCTCGAGTGTCCTGGAGCGCAGTTCGTACGCGAGCTGCTCGGCGAACGGCGCACCCGCGGCGGGCGAGGGGGACGGCTCCGGGTCCGGGCTCTCGCCCGGCCGCGCCAGCCGCTGCGCCATCGCCGCCGGGCCGGGCGACGACGCCGATGCCTCGGCACCGGCGTCCCCCGGACCGGACTTCCCGTTCCCGCCGCATCCCGTGACCAGCAGACCGGCCACGGACAGGATGATGACAATCTTCGGTCGCATGATGATCACACTACGCAACCGCGGGCTGCTACCTGTCATCGCTCCAGAGCCCCGGGCCGCGCCGCAGCACCGGCCAGCAGCCCACCCCCACCGCCAGCGCGATGAGGTGGCCGCAGGAGGTCATCGGGTCGGTGAAGGACGCCAGGTCGTCCAGCAGCATCCCGGCGAACACCGTCAGCGCGGGCCAGCGCAGCCAGGGGCGCAGCAGGCCGCAGAGCGCGCCGACGCTGGCGGCGACACCGAAGCTGATCCCGTAGTCCAGGCGGTGCAGCGACCCGGCCGGGAGCCGCCCGGCCAGCACCGCGAGCCCGACCGGCACCTCGGTGGCCAGGGTGGCGACCACATGCCCGAGCAGGAACACCCCGGCGGTGCGCCGCGCGCCGGTCCTGAGCTCCAGCGCGGTGAGCACCAGCAGGAAGCACAGGGAGTACGCCGACACGACCCCGCCCGCGATCCACAGCGCGCTCCCGGCCAGCACCCGCACCGGGTCCCGCACGAGGTGCGCGACGTCCGTGCTGGAACTGCGGTACAGCGCGTCCACCACGGAGGCGGGGGCGTACTCGGTGACGAGCGAGGTGAGGACCAGCACGAGCGCGTACCAGAACGTGAAGGGCGTACGGCGGGGGCCGGGCAGGACCCGGCGGAGCCGGTCGCCCCACCGCACGCCCAGGGCAGCGGCGGCGGCACCCGGGCCCACGAGCGGCGGCGGGGCCGCCGGCGCGTCCGCGGGTGCCGCCGCCGGCCGGGGCCGTTGCCGCGGCACGCCCTCCAGAGGACGCGGTGCGCCGTCCGGGCGGGGCGGGGCCGCGGCCCCGGGGTCCGCAGTCCGTTCCACGGTGGCGCTCCTTCCGTCGTGCCCCCAACCCTTCGCGTCCCGGGAGCGGCTGTCCATGACCGGCGCCACCGGGCAGCCGATTCACAGCAACCTATTAACTTCCTCCTGTGCATGGTTCTGTTCCCGGCCGGTGCGCGAACGGCCCGTCCTCGTACGGTGTTCGATCCATGTCACCCGTAATCCAGGTGGCGGCAAGCCCCTGTTCGGGCAGGATGACCTCATGAACGCCTCGTACGAGACTCCCGTGGTGCTGGACCGCCGCGAGGGGCCCCACGGAGAGGTCGTGCTGCGCCGGCACGGCGAGTTGCTTCAGATCATCGCCAACGGCTGCTTCCTGATGGACACCTCCGACGGCCGTTCCGAACGGCTGCTCGTGGACGCCGCCCTCGCCGCGCTGGACGGCCGCCCGGCACCGCGCGTGCTGATCGGCGGGCTGGGCGTCGGCTTCTCACTCGCGCACGCCGCGGCCGAGCCGCGCTGGGGCCGGATCACGGTCGTCGAGCGGGAGTCCGCGATCGTCGGCTGGCACCGCGAGGGGCCGCTCGCCGCGCTCACCGCGCGGGCCCTGGCCGACGAACGCACCGAGATCGTGGAGACGGATCTCGTCACCTACGTCAATGAGACTTCCGCCACGTTCGACGCGCTCTGCCTGGACATCGACAACGGCCCCGGCTGGACCGTCACCGAGGGCAACGGCGAGCTGTACGCACCGTCCGGACTGGCAAGCTGCGCACGGGTGTTGAGACCCGGCGGCGTCCTCGCGGTGTGGTCGGCGAAGCCCTCTCCGGAATTTGAAGGAACCTTGTGGAATGTCGGGTTCCAGCAGGTGCGCACCGAAGAGATCCCGGTTGCCCGGGGCGTACCGGACGTCGTGCACCTCGCCGTCCGGGCTGGATAGCAAAGGCACCGTGACTCCCCGTACGCTGCTTCCCTGACGCCGATCATTCAAGCGTCGATCGCGACCACGCGCAGTCATGGAATCACCCCACATGATTCCGGAAAGCACACCTCAGGGGCGGGCGATGGAGCAGACACACACCGCGCAGGGCGGCACGACGGCCGGGCCGGGAGCCCAGCGCCGGGTCCTGGTGGTCGAGGACGACCAGACCATCATGGACGCCATCGCCACCCGTCTGCGCGCCGAGGGTTTCCTGGTGCAGACCGCGGGCGACGGGCCGAGCGCGGTCGACACCGCCGAGGCATGGCAGCCCGACCTGCTGATCCTCGACATCATGCTGCCCGGCTTCGACGGCCTGGAGGTCTGCCGCCGGGTGCAGGCCCAGCGGCCGGTGCCGGTGCTGATGCTCACCGCGCGCGACGACGAGACCGACATGCTGGTCGGGCTCGGGGTCGGCGCCGACGACTACATGACCAAGCCGTTCTCGATGCGGGAGCTGGCCGCCCGCGTGCACGTCCTGCTGCGCCGGGTGGAGCGGGCGGCGCTGGCCGCGGCGACCCCGCGCAGCGGCATCCTGCGCCTGGGCGAGCTGGAGATCGACCACGCGCAGCGCAGGGTCCGGGTGCGCAGCGAGGACGTCCACCTCACGCCGACCGAGTTCGACCTGCTGGTGTGCCTGGCCAACACCCCGCGCGCGGTGCTCTCCCGCGAGCAGCTGCTGGCGGAGGTGTGGGACTGGGCGGACGCCTCGGGCACCCGGACCGTCGACAGCCACATCAAGGCGCTGCGCCGGAAGATCGGCGCCGAGCGGATCCGCACCGTGCACGGCGTGGGCTACGCGCTGGAGACGCCCACCCCATGAGCGGCGGGCCGGCGGCGCACGCGGACCAGCGGGACCCCTGGGGCGGTGGCGGGCGGGTCCGCCATCCCTTCTCGGTCAAGACCAAGCTGGGCGCGCTGGTCGTCATCGCGGTGCTGATCACCACCGGCCTGTCGATGATCGCGGTGCACACCAAGACCGAGCTGCGCTTCATCATGGTCTTCTCCATGATCGCCACGCTGCTGATCACCCAGTTCGTGGCGCACTCGCTGACCGCCCCGCTGGACGAGATGAACGCGGTGGCCCGGTCCATCTCGCACGGCGACTACACGCGCCGGGTGCGCGAGAACCGCCGCGACGAGCTGGGCGACCTGGCGCAGACGATCAACCGCATGGCGGACGAGCTGGCCGCCCAGGACCGCCAGCGCAAGGAGCTGGTGGCGAATGTCTCGCACGAGCTGCGCACGCCGATCGCGGGCCTGCGCGCGGTGCTGGAGAACATCGTCGACGGGGTCACCGAGGCCGACGCCGAGACCATGCGCACGGCCTTGAAGCAGACCGAGCGGCTGGGCCGCCTGGTGGAGACCCTGCTGGACCTGTCCCGTCTGGACAACGGCGTGGTGCCGCTGAAGAAGCGGCGCTTCGAGGTGTGGCCGTATCTGTCGGGCGTGCTGAAGGAGGCCAACATGGTGGCCTCCGCGCGCGCGGGCATGGCCTCCGGCTCGGGCAGCCACACCCGTACCGACGTCCATCTGCGGCTCGACGTGTCCCCGCTGGACCTGACCGCGCACGCGGACCCGGAGCGGATCCACCAGGTGGTCGCCAACCTGATCGACAACGCGGTCAAGCACAGCCCGCCGCACGGCCGGGTGACGGTCAAGGCGCGGCGCGGGGCGCAGCCCCAGTCGCTGGACCTGGAGGTCATCGACGAGGGGCCGGGCATCCCCCGCTCCGAGTGGCACCGCGTCTTCGAGCGTTTCAACCGGGGCGCGGTGAGCCGGCCGCACGGCCCGGGGAGCGACGGCGGGACCGGGCTCGGCCTGGCGATCGCCCGCTGGGCGGTGGATCTGCACGGCGGCCGGATCGGGGTGGCCGAATCCGAGCGCGGTTGCCGGATCCGCATCACTCTTCCCGGGCTTCCCTCTCTGCCAAGTTGACGTAAAGTCGGAGCCGGAACCCCAAGATCCACGAGCATCCGCCCAGCCGGACACGTGTGATCAGGCAGGGGCCTGCCTCCGCGCCGGGTCAGGCCCGGATGGCCCCTTGCCCACGACAGGCGAACCACGCTTGTTTCCCGCCATTTCAAGCCCCGAAACACAGCTTTCGATGTGACTTACGCGACGATGAACCGGCTCGACCTGACCTTCACGGTCTTGGAGGCGTAGCCTTTATTCCCGCTGTCCATCACCTTGTGAAGCGGAAGAGGGCGGTTGCCGCCGTGTCGCCACAGTCCCCCAGTAACTCGAGCATCTCCACCGAGACCGACCAAGCCGGGAAGAACCCCGCGGCCGCTTTCGGTGCCAACGAGTGGCTCGTCGACGAGATCTATCAGCAGTACCTCCAGGACCCGAACTCGGTAGACCGTGCCTGGTGGGACTTCTTCGCCGATTACAAGCCGGGAGCCGCCGCCGCTGCCTCCACGGCTCCGGCGGGTACCGCGGCCGCGGGGGCCGCGGGCACCACCACGGCGCCCCAGGCGGCGCCCGCCGCCCCGGCGGCCCCGGCGCAGCCCGCGCAGGCCCCGGCCGCGCCCGCCGCCGCACAGCCCGCCGCTCCGGCGCGGCCCGCCCCGGCCCCCGCCCCGGCGAAGCCCGCCGCGCAGGCCCCGGCCCCCGCGCAGGCCCCGGCCCCCGCGAAGGCCGCCCCGGCCGCCGCGAAGCCGGCGCCCGCCAAGGCGGAGCCCGCCGCCGAGGCACCGGCCGGTCCCGAGTTCGTGACGCTGCGCGGTCCCTCCGCCGCGGTCGCCAAGAACATGAACGCCTCCCTGGAGCTGCCCACGGCCACGTCCGTGCGCGCCGTCCCGGTGAAGCTGCTGTTCGACAACCGCATCGTCATCAACAACCACCTCAAGCGGGCCCGCGGCGGGAAGATCTCCTTCACGCACCTCATCGGCTACGCGATGGTCCAGGCCATCAAGGCCATGCCCTCGATGAACAACTCGTTCGCCGAGAAGGACGGCAAGCCGACCCTGGTCAAGCCGGACCACATCAACCTCGGTCTCGCCATCGACCTGGTCAAGCCCAACGGCGACCGCCAGCTCGTCGTCGCGGCGATCAAGAAGGCCGAGACGCTGAACTTCTTCGAGTTCTGGCAGGCCTACGAGGACATCGTCCGCCGCGCCCGCGACGGCAAGCTGACGATGGACGACTTCACCGGCGTCACCGTCTCCCTCACCAACCCCGGCGGCCTCGGCACGGTCCACTCCGTGCCGCGTCTGATGCCCGGCCAGTCGGTGATCATGGGCGTCGGCTCCATGGACTACCCGGCGGAGTTCCAGGGCACCAGCCAGGACACCCTGAACAAGCTCGGCATCTCCAAGGTCATGACGCTCACGTCGACCTACGACCACCGGGTGATCCAGGGCGCCGCCTCCGGCGAGTTCCTGCGCGTCGTCGCCAACCTGCTGCTCGGCGAGAACGGCTTCTACGACGAGATCTTCGAGGCGCTGCGCATCCCCTACGAGCCGGTCCGCTGGCTCAAGGACATCGACGCCAGCCACGACGACGACGTCACCAAGGCCGCCCGCGTCTTCGAGCTGATCCACTCCTACCGGGTCCGCGGCCACGTCATGGCCGACACCGACCCGCTGGAGTACCAGCAGCGCAAGCACCCCGACCTGGACATCACCGAGCACGGGCTCACCCTGTGGGACCTGGAGCGCGAGTTCGCCGTCGGCGGCTTCGCCGGCAAGTCGATGATGAAGCTGCGCGACATCCTCGGCGTGCTGCGCGACTCGTACTGCCGCACGGTCGGCATCGAGTTCATGCACATCCAGGACCCCAAGCAGCGCAAGTGGATCCAGGACCGCGTGGAGCGCCCGCACTCCAAGCCGGAGCGCGAGGAGCAGCTGCGCATCCTGCGCCGGCTGAACGCCGCTGAGGCCTTCGAGACCTTCCTGCAGACGAAGTACGTCGGCCAGAAGCGCTTCTCCCTGGAGGGCGGCGAGTCCGTCATCCCGCTGCTCGACGCGGTCCTCGACTCGGCCGCCGAGTCGCGCCTGGACGAGGTCGTCATCGGCATGGCCCACCGCGGCCGGCTGAACGTGCTCGCCAACATCGTCGGCAAGTCGTACGCGCAGATCTTCCGCGAGTTCGAGGGCAACCTCGACCCGAAGTCGATGCACGGCTCCGGCGACGTGAAGTACCACCTGGGCGCCGGGGGCACCTTCACGGGCCTGGACGGCGAGCAGATCAAGGTCTCGCTGGCCGCGAACCCCTCCCACCTGGAGACGGTCGACCCGGTCATCGAGGGCATCTCCCGCGCCAAGCAGGACATCATCAACAAGGGCGGCACGGACTTCACCGTGCTGCCGGTGGCGATCCACGGCGACGCGGCCTTCGCGGGCCAGGGCGTGGTGGCCGAGACTCTGAACATGTCGCAGCTGCGCGGCTACCGCACCGGCGGCACGGTCCACATCGTCATCAACAACCAGGTCGGCTTCACCGCGGCGCCCGAGTCCTCGCGCTCCTCGATGTACGCCACCGACGTGGCCCGCATGATCGAGGCCCCGATCTTCCACGTCAACGGCGACGACCCCGAGGCCGTCGTGCGCGTGGCGCGGCTCGCCTTCGAGTTCCGCCAGGCGTTCAACAAGGACGTGGTGATCGACCTCATCTGCTACCGCCGCCGCGGTCACAACGAGTCGGACAACCCGGCCTTCACCCAGCCGCTGATGTACGACCTGATCGACAAGAAGCGCTCGGTGCGCAAGCTCTACACCGAGTCCCTGATCGGTCGCGGCGACATCACCCTGGAAGAGGCCGAGCAGGCGCTCCAGGACTACCAGGGGCAGCTGGAGAAGGTCTTCACCGAGGTCCGCGAGGCCACCTCGCAGCCGGCCGTCCCGCAGTCCCCGGACCCGCAGGCCGGCTTCCCGGTGCGGGTGAGCACCGCGATCTCCGCCGAGGTCGTCAAGCGGATCGCCGAGTCCCAGGTCAACATCCCCGACCACTTCACCGTCCACCCGCGCCTGCTGCCGCAGCTCCAGCGCAGGGCGGCGATGGTCGAGGACGGCACCATCGACTGGGGCATGGGCGAGACCCTGGCCATCGGCTCGCTGCTGCTGGAGGGCGTCCCGGTCCGGCTGTCCGGCCAGGACTCCCGCCGCGGCACCTTCGGCCAGCGCCACGCGGTGCTGATCGACCGCGAGACCGGCGAGGACTACACCCCGCTGCTGTACCTGGCCGACGAGCAGGCCCGCTACAACGTCTACGACTCGCTGCTCTCCGAGTACGCGGTCATGGGCTTCGAGTACGGCTACTCGCTGACCCGCCCGGACGCGCTGGTGATGTGGGAGGCCCAGTTCGGCGACTTCGCCAACGGCGCCCAGTCGGTCATCGACGAGTACATCTCGGCCGCCGAGCAGAAGTGGGGCCAGACCTCCGGCGTCACGCTGCTGCTGCCGCACGGCTACGAGGGCCAGGGCCCGGACCACTCCTCGGCCCGCATCGAGCGCTACCTCCAGCTGTGCGCGCAGAACAACATGACGGTCGCGATGCCGACCCTGCCGTCGAACTACTTCCACCTCCTGCGGTGGCAGGTGCACAACCCGCACCACAAGCCGCTGGTGGTCTTCACCCCGAAGTCGATGCTGCGTCTGAAGGCCGCCGCCTCGAAGACGGAGGAGTTCACGACGGGCGAGTTCCGCCCGGTCATCGGCGACGACTCGGTCGACCCGAGCGCCGTGAAGAAGGTCGTCTTCTGCGCGGGCAAGGTCTACTACGACCTCGACGCCGAGCGGAAGAAGCGCGGCGCGACGGACACCGCGATCATCCGCATCGAGCGCCTGTACCCGCTGCCGGGTGCCGAGCTCCAGGCGGAGATCAAGAAGTACCCGAACGCCGAGAAGTACCTGTGGACGCAGGAGGAGCCGGCGAACCAGGGTGCCTGGCCGTTCATCGCGCTCAACCTGATCGACCACCTGGACCTGGCGGTCGGCGCGGACGTGCCGCACAGCGAGCGGCTGCGCCGCATCTCGCGTCCGCACTCCTCCTCTCCGGCCGTGGGCTCCGCCAAGCGGCACCAGGCCGAGCAGGAGCAGCTGGTGCGCGAGGTGTTCGAGGCGTGAGCGCGTGAGCGTGTCCGCGGGGCTCCGCCGCCCCGCGGGCCGCGCCTGAGTGCCTGAGTGCCTGACCGGGCCGCATCCCCTCGCCGGGGGTGCGGCCCGGCCGTTTCGGCGGCCCCGCGGCGCCCCTATCCTTGACCTCATGTACTTCACCGACCGTGGCATCGAAGAGCTGGAGAAGAGGCGGGGCGAGGAGGAGGTCACCTTCGAGTGGCTCGCCGAGCAGCTGCGGACCTTCGTCGACCTCAACCCGGACTTCGAGGTCCCGGTCGAGCGGCTGGCTACCTGGCTGGCGCGGCTGGACGACGACGAGGACGACGAGTAGGCGCACAGCCTGCCTTGTAGGCACAGGCTTTCGAGCAGGGACCGGCTGCGGCCGGACAGACAGGACGGGCGCCCCTTCGGGGGCGCCTTCCGCGTTTCCGGGAGGCGCCCTGTCGCGTTTCGGAGAGGTGCCCCGTCGCGTTTCACGGTGTGTCTTGACTTTCCGTGTCCGCGATATATCGTGTCTAGGGAAGGACGCGATATGGCGTGTCGCGAGTCGCGTCAGTCATCCATCGCGCCAGTCATGTCCGTCGCGTCAGTCACGTCGTCGTTTCGGTCCCGTCTCCGGTCCTGCCGTCCCGCGTGGTCCGGTCCGTCCCAGGAGGTCTGCACCATGTCCGAGTGGTCCGTGGGCGAGCCCACCAAGCTCACCTTCGACGAGCCCCCGACCGAGCTGAACGTCCGCATCGTCCACGGAACGGTCAACGTCGTGGGCACGGACGACGGTTCCGCCCGCCTGGAGGTGTCCCGGATCGAGGGACCGCCCCTGATCGTCACCCAGCGCGGCAGCACCCTGACCGTGGCCTACGAGGACCTGCCCTGGAAGGGCTTCCTCAAGTGGCTCGACCGCAAGGGCTGGCAGCGCAGCGCCGAGATCTCCCTGGCCGTGCCGGCGAGCACCCGGGTCGAGGTCGGCGTGGTCGGCGCCGCCGCCATGGTCTCCGGCATCGACGGGCTCACCGAGGTGAAGGGCGTCACCGGCGACACCACGCTGGTCGGCGTCACCGGCCCGGTCCGCGCGGACACCGTCTCGGGGAACGTGGAGGCGCAGGCACTCTCCGGCGACCTCCGCTTCAAGTCGGTCTCCGGCGACCTCACCCTGGTCGAGGGCTCCGGCTCCTCGGTCCGGGCGGACTCGGTGAGCGGGTCGATGATCGTCGACCTCGACCGGGTGGCCTCTCCGACGGACATCAGCCTGACCAACGTCTCGGGTGAGATCGCGATCCGCCTCCCCCATCCTGCGGACGCGGAGGTGGAGGCCAACACCGCGAGCGGCGCGGTCTCCAACGCCTTCGAGGACCTGCGCGTCAGCGGCCAGTGGGGTGCCAAGCGGATCACCGGCACGCTGGGCACGGGCCGGGGCCGGCTGAAGGCGACCACCGTCTCCGGTTCCATCGCCCTGCTGCGCCGCCCGCCCGCCGAGGACGGCGCCTGGGACCCCGAGCCCGGCGACGGCGGCACACCCGACGGCCCGAACCCCGGCCCGAACCCCGGCCCGACCGACGGACCGACCGACAAGAAGGTGCTCTGACATGCCTCCCGTCTTCGCCCACGGCCGCCTTCGCCTGTATCTGCTCAAGCTTCTCGACGAGGCCCCCCGCCATGGATACGAGGTGATCCGCCTCCTGGAGGAGCGCTTCCAGGGGCTGTACGCGCCCTCGGCGGGCACCGTCTACCCCCGGCTGGCCAAGCTGGAGGCGGAGGGCCTGGTCACCCACACCACCGAGGGCGGCCGGAAGGTGTACGCGATCACCGACGCGGGCCGCGCCGAGCTGGCCGACCGCAGCGGCGAGCTGGCCGACCTGGAGCTGGAGATCCGCGAGTCGGTCGCCGAGCTGGCCGCCGAGATCCGGGCCGATGTGCGCGGTGCCGCGGGCGATCTGCGGCGCGAGATGCGCGCGGCCGCCTCCCAGGCCCGGCAGGGCTCGGCAGGCGGCGCGGGCGCCGCGGGCGGCGACAGCGCGGCGGACGACAAGGAGTCCTGGCGCGCCGCCAAGGAGGAGATGCGCCGGGTCAAGCAGGAGTGGAAGGAGCAGGCACGGCGTGCCAAGGACGAGAGCCGGCGGGCGCGCGAGGAGGCGCAGCGGGCCAGGCGCCAGGCCAAGGAGGCCCAGGAGCGGGCGCGGGAGCAGGCGCAGGAGGAGTTCCAGCGCATCGCCCGCCGGGTCCAGGACCAGGTGCAGGACCACTTCGCTCGCGGCGACTGGCCGACCGGGGTGCGCGAGGGCCTGACCGAGCTGACCAAGGAGTTCGGCGACTTCGGCAAGGAGTTCGGCAAGGGGCTGGCCAAGGACTTCGGTTTCGGCGCCCCGGCCGGGGGCGGCCCGGCGCACCGCCCCGAGTACTCCGAGACCCCGAAGGAGTTCCCCGCCGTCTACGAGCCGTCCTGGGCGCACGACCACTCCACGGGCGATCCGGCCCGTGACCTGGACCGGCTCCTGGACCGCTTCCGCGACGACATCCGGGACGCGGCCCGCGACCACGGCGTCAGCACCGACCAGGTCGACGCCGCCCGCCGCCATCTGTCGGCGGCGGCGGCGCACATCGGGGCGGTGCTGCGCGGCCCGAAGGTCTGAGGCACCGGGCGCGGCCGTGCCGTGGGGGCGACGCGCGGGCGGCGGGCGCGCGGCGCGGTCAGCCGGCCGCCCGCGCGTCGCCCGCCCCCTCGCCCTCGCCCTCGCCGTACAGCACCCGGGTCAGCGCCGTGCAGGTCACGCCGTGGTCGGCGAGGACCTCGCAGGGCACTCCGGGGCGGACGGCCAGGGCGAGCAGGAGGTGCTCATCGCCGATGCGCCGGTCGCGGCGGGCCACCGCCATGCGCAGCGCCTTCTCCAGGACTCTCCTGGCGTCGCGGCCGAAGGGGCGGCGCCCCGGCCACCCGCCCTTGTCCTCCCGGTCCCCCGACATGGCCCCGACGCCGTGCGCCTCCTCCACTCTGGAGACGATCGCCAGGACGTCGACGCCGAGGTCGGCGAGGGCGTCGGCGTCGGCACGGGAGAGACCGGCGCGCCGCCGGGCCTCGCCCAGTTCCCGGCGTACGTCCTCCTTGTGCGCGTCCAGGCCGAGCGCGGCCAGGGCGAAGGAGGCGCGGCTTCCCTCGCGGTCCAGCAGGGCGAGCAGCAGATGCTCGGCGTCCACGGACCGCGCGCCGCCGCTCTCGGCGTGTCCGACCGCCCCTCGCACGACGGCGCGGGCGTCCTCGGTGAACCGTTCGAACATCACTGCCTCCCGTACTTCTTGTGCACGGCCTGCCTGCTGACGCCGAGTTCGGCGGCGATCTCCTGCCACGACCAGCCCTGGTCGCGCGCGCCGCGCACCTGCACCGCCTCCAGCTGCTCCAGCAGCCGGCGCAGCGCGGCGACGGCCCGCAGGCCGACCCGCGGATCGCGGTCACCGGCGCGTTCGGCGAGATCCGTTGCTTCGGTCATGCTGTCAACGTACGTTGACAAGCCCGTCATGTCAACCACAGTTGACACAGCGGGTCGGGGCATACGGACGGCGGGCCCGGAAACCGGACCCGCCGCCATGCCGCCCCGGGGCGGCGAAGGAACTGCGGAAGGAGCTCAGGACGTGGTGAGCACGATCTTGCCGAACTGCCCGCCGGACTCCATCCGTTCGAAGCCCTCGCGGGCCCGCTCCAGCGGAAGCACCTCGTCGATGACCGGGCGCACGCCGGTGGTGGCGCAGAAGGAGAGCAGGTCCTCCAGCTCGTCCTTGGTGCCCATGGTCGAGCCGACCACCTTCAGCTCCAGGAAGAAGATGCGGGTCAGCTCGGCGTGCGAGGGCCGGTCGCCGCTGGTGGCACCGGAGATGACGAGGGTGCCGCCGGGCCGCAGCGACTTCACCGAGTGGGACCAGGTGGCCGCGCCGACGGTCTCGATCACCGCGTCCACCCGCTGCGGCAGCCGGGCGCCCGGCTCCAGCGCCTCCACGGCACCGAGTTCCAGCGCCCGCTCGCGCTTGCCCTCGTCGCGGCTGGTCGCGAAGACCTTGAGCCCGGCCGCCCGGCCGAGCACGATCGCGGCCGTGGCGACCCCGCCGCCGGCGCCCTGCACCAGCACGGAGTCCCCGGGCCGCACCCCGGCGTTGGTGAAGAGCATCCGGTACGCGGTGAGCCAGGCCGTGGGCAGGCAGGCGGCCTCCTCGAAGGAGAGCCCCCTGGGCTTGGGCAGCAGGTTCCAGGTGGGCACGGAGACCTGCTCGGCGAAGGTGCCCGGGTAGCGCTCGGTCAGGATCGACCGGGGCTCGGCCGGACCGACGCCGTGCCCGCTCTGTCCGATCACGGAGTGCAGGACGACCTCGTTGCCGTCCGCGTCGACCCCGGCGGCGTCGCAGCCGAGGATCATGGGCAGCCTGTCCTCGGACAGGCCCACGCCCTTGAGCGACCAGAGGTCGTGATGATTCAGGGAGGCGGCCCTGACGTCGACGGTGCTCCAGCCGGGGCGGGCCTCGGGGGCCGGGCGCTCCCCCGTCTCCAGACCGTTCAGCGGCCGGTCGCGGTCGATTCGGGCGGCGTAGACAGCGAACATGACCCCGACGATAGGGGCGGCCCGGGGCCGGCGGAACCACGCGGTGCTGTGACACACGCCCTCTTGCCAACGGGCGCCGCCGGTCGGCGGACACCCGCGCGCACACGGGAACGCGAAGCGGCCCCGCCCGAAAGGGGCAGGGCCGCTCACATCACGCCGGACCCGGCGCCCGAGCCGGAGCACCGGCCCGGCTCAGCGCCGGGCCACGCCCTCCGCGCGCGCCGCCGCCGCGACGGCCGCCGTCACGGCCGGGGCGACCCGCTCGTCGAACGGCGAGGGGATCACGTAGTCAGCGGCGAGGTCGTCGCCGACGACCCCGGCCAGCGCCTCGGCCGCCGCGATCTTCATGCCCTCGGTGATCCGCGACGCCCGCACCTGGAGCGCACCGGCGAAGATGCCGGGGAACGCCAGGACGTTGTTGATCTGGTTGGGGAAGTCGGACCGCCCGGTGGCCACGACCGCCGCGTACTTGCTCGCGACGTCCGGGTGGACCTCCGGGTTCGGGTTGGCCATGGCGAAGACGAAGGCGCCCTTCGCCATCGAGGCCACCGCGGTCTCGGGCACCGTGCCGCCGGAGACGCCGATGAAGACGTCGGCGCCGGACAGCGCGTCCTCCAGGGAGCCGCTGAGGCCCGCCTTGTTGGTGAACTCGGCCAGCTCCCGCTTGACCGGGGTGAGGCCCGCCCGGTCCGCGGAGACGATGCCCTTGCGGTCGGCCACCGCGACATCGCCGATGCCGGCCTCGACCAGCATCTTGGCGATGGCGACACCGGCCGCGCCCGCGCCCGAGATGACGGCGCGCAGCTCACCGATGCCCCGGCCGCTGAGCCGGGCCGCGTTGCGCAGCGCGGCCAGCGTGACGACCGCGGTGCCGTGCTGGTCGTCGTGGAAGACCGGGATGTCCAGGCGCTCCTGGAGCTTGCGCTCGATCTCGAAGCACCGGGGCGCCGAGATGTCCTCCAGGTTCACCCCGCCGAAGGAGGGCGCGAGGCGCGCCACGGTCTCGACGATCTCGTCGGCGTCGGTGCAGTCCAGGGCGATCGGCACCGCGTCCACGCCGCCGAACTGCTTGAACAGGATCGCCTTCCCCTCCATCACCGGAAGGGAGGCTTCGGGGCCGATGTCCCCGAGACCGAGCACGGCCGTGCCGTCGGTCACGACGGCGACCACGGACGATTTCCACGTGTAGTCGTGGACCAGTTCCGGCTGCTCGGCGATGGCGGTGCACACCCGCGCCACGCCGGGCGTGTAAGCCAGGGACAGGTCGTCCTTGTCACGGACGGGAACGGTAGCCTGCACGGCCATCTTCCCGCCCCGGTGCAGCGCGAAAGCCGGGTCGAAGGAATCCAGCGGCTCTGCCCCGCCGTCCTGATCCGTACTGCTGTCGCTGCGAGGATTGACGATCTCCGCTGCCACTTGGTTTTACCCCTTAATTGTTCATGGTTTGAGGGTGGCCACTCCTGGTGAGGGGTGGGCGGGACCGCGCACAGCCCGTGAGTGATGCGTGCGTGCCGTACGCGACGGGCGCGCCGCACACGCGCCCTGAGCCCCGGATGAGGGGTGTAGAGAACCTTCTTACCGGACGGATGGCGTCGGCGACGAGTCCATAACGCCAAGGTCACATGACGACGGCGTGACACGTGGCCCAATATGGGGACAAGTCCTTGCCGAACCCTTGACAAGACCTCGAATTCGCCCATAAGCCGTCCGCCGCCGCGGTGCGGGCCGGGCCGGGCAGGAGATTCTCCGGCCGGAAGAAGTCATTCCCGTCGAAGGTCCGGTCCAGCGGATCGGCCGGTCGGGCTCCGCGGATCACCCGTTATCCGATTTTGACATCGGGATTGCCCTGAACGGCGCAGTCCGAATGGCAAGATGCGTCAATCACACGAGGTCGCAACACCCGAAGGTGTGTGTTCTCGTCGACCCATCGGCATCTCCACCCATCCGCCGGAGGAACCCACCATGACCGCACGCTCCACCCGTCGTACGACCGCCGCGCACTCCCGTCTGGCCGCGGCGGGCGCGATCGCGGTCGCAGGCGCCCTGCTGCTCACCGGCTGCGGTGACCAGACCAAGGACAAGGACAAGGACACGTCCTCGGGGAACTCCTCCTCCGCGAACTCCGCGCCGCTCGCCGGCAAGCTCCCGGCGGCGATCCGCGACAAGGGTGTCGTCAAGGTCGGTTCGGACATCGCCTACGCGCCGGTCGAGTTCAAGGACAAGTCCGGCGCGGTCGCCGGGCTCGACCCCGATGTCGCCGCGGCGCTCGGCAAGCAGCTCGGCGTGACCTTCCAGTTCGAGAACGGCACCTTCGACGCCCTGCTCACCGGCATCCGCTCCAGCCGCTACGACATCGCGATGTCGGCGATGACGGACAACAAGAGCCGCCAGGACGGTGTCGACCCGACCACGGGCAAGAAGGTCGGTGAGGGGGTCGACTTCGTCGACTACCTGACCGCCGGCGTCTCCATCTACACGCGTAAGGGCGACACGGAGAACATCACCTCCTGGTCCGACCTGTGCGGCAAGAAGATCGCGCTGGAGCGCGGCACCGTCTCGCAGGACCTCGCCAAGGCCGAGGCGAAGAAGTGTCCGAGCGGCAAGAAGCTCACCATCGAGGCGTTCGACGACGACCAGCAGGCCCAGACCCGCCTGCGCTCGGGCGGCGTGGACGCGGCCTCCTCCGACTTCCCGGTCGCCGCGTACGCGGTGAAGACCTCCGGCGGCGGCAAGGACTTCCAGGTCGTCGGCGAGCAGGTCGAGGCGGCCCCGTACGGCATCGCCGTCGGCAAGAGCAACACCCAGCTGCGCGACGCCCTCCAGGCCGCGATGAACGCGATCATCAAGAGCGGCGAGTACCAGAAGATCCTGGAGAAGTGGGGCGCCCAGGACGGCGCCGTCAAGGAGTCCGTCGTCAACGGCGGCAAGTGACCGCGCCGAGCGGCCGCTGAGAGGCGACATCCGTGACTGCTGACATCGACAAGACGGCCGGGCCCGGCGACGCGCCCGCCACCGGCCCCCAGGCCGTCAAGGCCATCCCCGTCCGGCACTACGGGCGCTACGTCACCGCGCTCGTCGCGATCGCCGCCCTGGCCGCGATCATCTACGCGTTCGGCCAGGGCAAGATCAACTGGCACGCCGTGCCGGACTACTTCTTCGACGACCGGATCACCACCGGCGTCGGCAAGACCCTCCTGCTGACGGTCCTGTCGATGCTGATCGGCATCGTCGGCGGCATCGTCCTCGCGGTGATGCGCCTGTCGAAGAACCCGGTGACCTCGGCGATCGCCTGGTTCTACATCTGGTTCTTCCGCGGCACCCCGGTCCTGGTCCAGCTGTTCCTCTGGTTCAACCTCGGCCTGGTCTTCGAGTACGTCAACCTGATGCCGTTCTACAAGGACTACTGGTCGAACTTCATGACGCCGCTGCTGACGGCGCTGCTCGGCCTGGGTCTGAACGAGGCGGCGTACATGGCGGAGATCTGCCGCGCCGGCCTGCTCGCCGTCGACGAGGGCCAGACCGAGGCCGCCCACGCGCTGGGCATGAGCCACGGCAGGACCCTGCGGCGCATCATCATCCCGCAGGCGATGCGGGTGATCGTGCCGCCGACCGGCAACGAGGTCATCAACATGCTGAAGACGACCTCCCTGGTGGCGGCCGTCCAGTATCCGGAGCTGTTCCGCTACGCCCAGGACATCGGACAGGTCTCCGGCGCCCCGGTGGAGATGTACTTCCTCGCCGCCGCCTGGTACCTGATCATGACCTCGGTGCTGAGCGTGGGCCAGTACTACATCGAGCGGTACTACGCCCGCGGCTCCAGCCGCAGCCTGCCGGCCACGCCCTGGCAGAAGGTCCGAGCACATCTGACGTCCTTCTCCAGCAGGAAGGTCACGGCATGACCGACAAGCTCACCAAGCGGGACCAGGCCGCGCCCGGCACCGGCGTGGCGATGGTGAAGGCCGAGGGCGTGCACAAGTCCTTCGGCCAGGTCGAGGTGCTCAAGGGCATCGACCTGGAGGTCAGGTCGGGCGAGGTGTTCTGCCTCATCGGCCCCTCCGGCTCCGGCAAGTCGACGTTCCTGCGCTGCATCAACCACCTGGAGAAGATCAACGCGGGCCGGCTCTGGGTCGACGGCGAGCTGGTCGGCTACCGCCAGCACGGCGACAGGCTCTACGAGCTGCGCGACCGCGAGGTCGCCATGAAGCGCCGCGACATCGGCATGGTCTTCCAGCGCTTCAACCTGTTCCCGCACATGACCGCCCTGGAGAACGTCATCGAGGCGCCGGTCCAGGTCAGGGGCGTGAACCGGGGCGAGGCCCGGGACCGCGCGATGCAGCTGTTGGAGCGGGTGGGCCTGGCCGACCGCGCGGGGCACTACCCCTCGCAGCTCTCCGGCGGCCAGCAGCAGCGCGTGGCCATCGCCCGCGCGCTGGCCATGGACCCCAAGCTGATGCTGTTCGACGAGCCGACCTCGGCGCTCGACCCCGAGCTGGTCGGCGACGTCCTCGACGTCATGCGCGACCTCGCCGAGTCCGGGATGACGATGGTCGTCGTCACCCACGAGATGGGCTTCGCCCGCGAGGTCGGCGACAGCCTGGTCTTCATGGACGAGGGCGTGGTGGTCGAGTCCGGCCACCCGCGCGAGGTGCTGACCGACCCGCAGCACGAGCGCACGCGCTCGTTCCTGTCGAAGGTGCTGTAGCCCCGCCGTACGGCGGGCATGTGTGAGGGGCGGTACGGGTTCGTCCCGTACCGCCCCTCACACATGTGCGCGCCGCGGCCCGCGCTACTTCAGGGCCAGCAGCAGGGTGTCCGACGGCGAGCACCACACCGGGCGGGCCTCGGCGAAGCCCTTCTCGCGCAGCACGCGCGCGTGCCAGGCGGCGGAGGGCATGTCGCCGTCGGCGTGCTCCCCGTAGATCTCGAAGCGGCGGGCGGTCGGCCCGGCCAGCACCGGGTCCTTCGCGGCCACCTGCCACCAGGCGGCCCAGTCCAGGGCGCCCTCCTCCTTGGCCCGTTCCATGCGCTCGTGGCGCTGGGCGCGCTCGGCCGCGTTGATCCGGGGCGTCGACTCGTCGATCATGTGGTCCGCGTTCATGAAGACACCACCGTCGCGGACGAGTCCCGCGACCTGACCGTAGAGGGCGGCGAGGGGTTCGCTGTGCAGCCAGTGCAGGGCCGTGGCGGTCAGGACGGCGTCGTAGGAGGCGTACGGCAGCTTCGCCGTCCAGTCGGGGTCCTTCAGATCGGCGGTCACGAAGGAGACCCGCTCGTCACCCGCGAAGGTGCCCTCGGCGATGGCCAGGAGCGCCGGGTCGAGGTCGACGCCCGTGCTGGTGGCCCCCGGGAAGCGGTCGAGCAGGCGGGCGGTGATGGTTCCGGTGCCGCAGGCCAGGTCCAGGACCCGCGGCGCGGCGCCGACCAGGGCCTCCACCATGTCGAGCATGATGCGGAAGCGGTCCTCCCGGTCGGGCATGTACCACTCCTGCTGCCGGTCCCAGCTCTCCTGCCAGGCCCGCCAGTCGGTGCCCGCCGTCGTGACGTCCCTGCCCGTGCCGGTCATCGCCGTCTCCCTCACTCAGGTCGCGTCGTAATACCCTGGAACCACGACCGGCTGTTACCGACCGCACCCACGACCATAGAGCGCCCTCGTAAGGACTACAAGTGGAACTGGCCTATTACTCGGACTACGCCGTACGTCTCGTCAACAGCGAGGAACCGGGGCGCGGCAAAGACGTCCTGACCTCGGTGGAGGCGGTCCGCGACCTGTTCGGCGCCAACGGCTCGGCGGCCCGGCGCGCCACCGAGGCCGACGTCACCCGCTTCCGCTCGGTCCGGGGGCGGCTGCGGTCGGTCTTCGAGGCGGCCGACCAGGGCGACGAGACCCTGGCGGTGGCCCTGCTGAACTCGCTGCTGCTGGAGTTCCCGGTGAGCCCGCAGATCTCCGGGCACGACCACCGCGACGAGGACGGCCGGCCGCTGTGGCACATGCACCTGGCCGACCACCCGTCCAACGCCACCGCCGGCTACGCGGCGATCGCGGCCATGGGCCTGGCCTTCCACCTCACCGCGTACGGCGTGGACCGCCTCGGCCTGTGCGAGGCCGCGCCCTGCCGCAACGCCTACCTGGACACCTCGACCAACCGCTCCCGCCGCTACTGCTCCGACCGCTGCGCCACCCGCGCCAACGTGGCCGCCTACCGGGCCCGCAAGCGCCTGGAGGCCGACCGGTCGGCGAGCACGGGCCTGACCGCCGACAGCGCCCAGCGCACCAGCGCCAGCGGCGAGCGCTGACCGTCCCGGCGCGGCCGGTAGCGCAGCCACACCCTGCCCAGCACCAGGTCCTCCGGCACCGTGCCGTAGTCGGTGCTGTCCCCGCCCGCGTACGCGTTGTCGCCCAGCACCCACCAGCCGCCCTCGCGGCGCTCCGCCGCCCGCTTGACGACGAGCAGGTCCTGCTGGAACGGATGGCGCAGCACGATCACCTCCCCCGCGCGGACCCGGGCCCCGTACTGCACCACCAGCCGGTCCCCCTGGTGCAGCGTGGGCACCATGGACGGACCGGTCACCTCGGCCAGCCCGAAGGGCAGCAGAGCGCCTCTGCGCTCGGTCTCCTGCAACAGCTCCGGCATCCCCGGCACCTCCCCGGTCCGTTCCTCCACCAGTCCCAGTCTGACCCTGGACTTTTGTCCTAAGCCCCTGGGGGCACCCGCGAAAACAGGCTTTGCAGGGAGTAATGTCCCCCCTGAGAAGACGATCACGAGGAAGGAATGCTCCATGCTTTCCCGCCTGTTTGCCCCCAAGGTCAAGGTCAGCGCGCACTGCGACCTGCCCTGCGGTGTGTACGACCCCGCCCAGGCCCGCATCGAGGCGGAGTCGGTGAAGGCCGTCCAGGAGAAGATGGCCGGCAACGACGACCCGCACTACCAGGCCCGCGCCACGGTCATCAAGGAGCAGCGCGCCGAGCTGGCCAAGCACCACGTCTCCGTGCTCTGGAGCGACTACTTCAAGGCCCCGCACTTCGAGAAGTACCCCGAACTGCACCAGCTGGTCAACGACACGCTGAAGGCCCTCTCCGCCGCCAAGGCCTCCACCGACCCGGCGACGGGCCAGAAGGCGCTGGACTACATCGCCCAGATCGACAAGATCTTCTGGGAGACCAAGAAGGCCTGATCTTCGCTTGAGCCTTGCGACCTGCGGTTTCTCTGAACGCAGAGTCTCCTGCCCGCACCCGGACCGCAGGCCGCCGACAACGGCGGCCGTGCCGGTCCGGGTGCGGTCTTTTTCGCCCGGCCCCGGCTCCGGCCTTCCTCGCTCCGACCCCGGCCTTCACCGCTCCGGCCGCGGACGCGCAGCCGCGCCTCACGCCGCGTCGGGCCGCCGGGCGACGACACCGGTCACGACGACCTCGACGGTGACCGGCTCCACGGCGCCGAGCATGGTGAGGTGCGCGACGGCGGCGGCCGCCACCCGGTCGTGGACGTCACGGGCGACGTCCAGCGCCCGCCGCCGCCCGGACAGGACGCAGCGCACCTCGATGTGCCACCCCGTGCCGTCGGGCGGCCGGCCGGCCCGGACGGCCGCCTCGGGCGGCGCCCGTCGCGGGGTGGCGTCCGGCCGGGCGGGCGCGGCGGCTGCCGCGAGACGGCGGGTGAGGCGGGGGTCCAGGGCCGCCACACCGGGCACCGCGAGGGCCGCCTCGGAGGCGACGCCGGGCAGCGCCGTGGCCGCGGGGACGGCGGTCATCACGCGCCGCCGCCGGTCACGGGGCCGGGCTCCGGGGGCTGTTCCGGTTCCAGGACGCCGGTCACGGTGATGTCGACGGCCGTCACGGCGAGGCCCAGGTCGTGCCGGGCCGAGTGGAGGACGGACCGGCGCACCTGGCGGACCCGGTCGGGCAGCGGGCGGTCGAGCGCGGCGGCCAGGGTCAGGGTGACGCGGACGTCCGCGCCCTCCCCCTCGGGCCGGAGCCGACAGGCCGCCGCCCTGGCGCCGGGCACCGTGTCCGCGGCCCGCCGCAGCACCTTCGCCGCGGCGCTCTCGGCGATCCGCAGGTCCCGTTCCGGATCGGCCAGGGGCAGCAGCCGTCCGAGCCGTACCTCTGCCCTGACGACGTCCATGACACGCTCGGTGAGCGCCCGGAGGGCGGAGGTGTCCTCGGTGGCGCACAGCGCCCGGGTGGCCTCGGTCAGCGCCGCCAGCCCCTCGACGGCCTCGCGGCAGTACGGACAGGAGGCGGTGTGCGGGTCCGCGGCCGTGTCCCGCGCCCGCTCCCACACCTGGCTGAGCAGGCGGCCGCAGGGCAGCACCTCATCGCCTTCGAACGGGGGCCCGTCGGCCCCGGGCGGTCCGGAAGGCCGTGCGTGCGGGGCGTCTAGCGCCATGGGCCCATCGCCTCCTGAAGGGATCGGCGGGCCCGGAACAGCCGTCCGCGCGCCGTCTGTTCGCTGGTCCGGGTCACGTGGGCGATCTCCTTGTAGGACAGGCCCTGCACCTCCCGGAGGATCCAGCACAGCCGCTGCCCGGCGTCCAGTCCGGCGAGCGCGCGGGAGAGGGCGGCGGTGGCCGCGTCCTGCTCGGCGGACCGGGCGGGCTGGCTCCAGGCGTCGCCCGCCGCGGGCTCGACGACGGCGTCCAGGGAGAGGGGCGGCGGTCTGCGCCGTCGCATGGTCAGGCAGCGGTTGACGGTGATCCGGTACATCCAGGTACGGAACTCCGCGCTGTGCCGGTACTCCGGCAGCCGCCGCCAGGCACTGACGAAGGCGTCCTGGACGGCGTCCTCGGCGTCCTGGGGGTTGCCGAGCATGCAGCGGGCCAGGGCGAGCAGGGACGAGCCGTGCCGCCGGACGAGAGCGGCGAAGGAGTCGTCGTCCCCCTCTGCCGCCCGTACGGCCAGCAGCCCGTCCGGCAGGTCACATTCCCGCAGGTCGCCTTCCGGCGGTGGGGACACAGTGCGTTCGATCATGGCGTTCCCGTACGAAGACTCGGACCACCGCCGCGTACCCGGAGAGCGCCTTGTGATGCACGTCACAGCCTTCGCGCGTGAGAGATGCCCCGTCCGATATGTCCAACCTTGTGAGGGGCACCAACACCGGTGTCCGACCGACCGATCGAGGCGACCGCCATGACGGACAACATCACCAGCGTCGGCGGGGGCAGCCGGCCCGAGGCGGGTGTGAGCGCGCTCAAGGGCCGCACCGGGGCCGGGGCACCGGCCGAGACACGGGGGAAGACCACCATCGCGGACGGCGTGGTGGCGAAGATCGCGGGCATGGCCACCCGCGAGTCGCCGGGCATCCACAGCCTGGGCGCGGGCATGGCCCGTGCTCTCGGCGCCGTGCGGGAGCGGGTGCCGGGCGGCGGCGGAGGCGGCCTCACACGAGGAGTGAAGGTCGAGGTCGGCGAGCGCCAGGCCGCGGTGGACGTGGATGTCGTCGTCGAGTACGGCGTCTCCATCGTCGACGTCGCCGGCGGCGCCCGCGCCAATGTCATCAGCGCCGTGGAACGGATGACCGGGCTGGAGGTCGTCGAGGTGAACATCACCGTCGACGACGTCCACCTCCCCGACGAGGAGGACGAGGACCAGCCGGACGAGGGCCGCGTGCGGTGAGCCGCCGCCGCGCCCTGGGGGCGTGAGCGGGGAAGAGCGGGTGACCGGGGAAAGCCACGTACGTTCGTGAGACGGGTGAGTGCATGATGAACGCGGCAACGACAGGCCTCGTGGCGGGCATGGCGCTGGGCTTCGCCGGGTACTTCGGCGGCTTCTGGGCGTTTCTGCTGGTACTGGTCCTGGGCGCGGTGGGGCTGGTCGTCGGCCTCGCCGTGCAGGGCGACCTCGACGTCCGGACCCGGAGGCCGCGGTGAGGACCCGGCCCGGTCCGCCCCGCGAGGGGCCGGGCGCACCGGCTCCGCCCGCGGGCCTGCCGCCCCCGGCGGAGCGGGGCGCCACCGTCATCCCGGACAGGGTGGTCGAGCGTATCGCCGCACAGGCCACGCGCACGTCCCAGACCGGACGCGCCGCCGTACCGCCGGACCGGGGCGGGCCGACGGCGCCCGGCGCCTCCGCCGCCGTCCGTTCCGGATCGGTGCGCCTGCATCTGGCCCTCGACCTGCCCTACCCCACCGACATCCCCGAAGCCTGCGAGCGGATCCGGCAGGACGTCGCCGAACGGGTGGCCACGCTGACCGGCCTGCGGGTGGGCGAGGTGACCCTCACCGTCCGCCGGCTGGTGACAGCCGCCGGAGCGAGCCGGGGGCGGGTCCGGTGACCGGCGCGCAGCGGCCCCGCGCACCGGGCGTGCCGTGCGGCGCACCCGCGTATGACCTGCGGCGCGCCGGGCGTGCCGTGCGGAAAGGGGTGATCCGATGACATCCGAACCCGGCCTTCCGGGCCGCTCCGCTCCGTCGTCCGGGCACCGCGCCGCCATGGTGCCGTCGGCGAAGGAGTCCGCGGTGGAGGAGTCTGCGGCGAAGGAGCCCGATCCGCCCGGTCGTGACATGTCCGGCCGTGAGCGCGGGTCCGGGCGCGGGTCCGGGGACGGCGGCAGCGGGCACCGGACCCGCCGGCCGTGGTCCGCGCGCCGCGTCCCGGCGGCGGTGGTCGCCCTGGTGCTGCTCGTGGCAGCGGTCGCGGCGCTGGTGGACGTGGTCGCCGTACGGGCGGGGCGTCCGGCGGCGGCCTGGCGGCGGCACCTGACCGACGAACTGGCCACCCGCCCGGTGGACGACGTGTGGATGCTCACGGGAGCCGCCGTGGCCGCCGCCCTCGGGGTCTGGCTGATCCTCCTGGCTCTCACCCCCGGCCTGCGCCACTGGCTGCCCCTGCGCTCGCCCGCCGACTGCCCCTGGCTGCGGGCCTCCCTGGACCGCGACGGGGCCGCCGGCCTGCTGCGGGACGCCGCGATGCGGGTGCCCGGGGTCGGCGCGGCGCGCGTGCGGGTCCGCCGCCACCGCGTCAGAGCCCGCGCGGACGTCCGCTTCCGCGATTCCCGGCAGGTGAAGGACGACCTCACCGCGGTCCTCGACGAGGAATGCGGCTGGCTGGCCCTCGCCCGCCCGCCCCGCATCGTCGTACGCGTGCGACGGCGCGCCCACTGACCGGAGATCCGCACCGACCGACCGGAACCCGTACCGACCGGAAACCCGCAGCATCGGGAGCCCGAACCATGACGCCGAGATCCGTACTCAACCGCAGCCTGCTGGCCCTCGCCGGACTGGTCCTGCTCGGCGGCGGACTGCTGATCCTCTTCGCCGGGCTCGACGTCTACCGGCCGCACGATCTGGTCCCGCCCGGCGGCTGGCCCCTGACGGCCCCCGGCGACGTGCTGCTCGGCTCCGCCGACCGGAAGCGCTGGAGCAGCCAGGGCTGGTGGTGGTGGCCCGCGGTCATCGCCGCCCTCGCCCTCGCCTTCCTGCTCGCCCTGTGGTGGCTGCTCACCCAGCTGAGCCGCCGCCGCCCCGGCACTCTGCCCGTCGGCGGCGCACCTCCGCAGGAGGGCGTCGAACTGCGTGACAGCGCACTCGCCGACGCGGTCGCGGCCGAGGCCGGCGCCCTGCCGGGGGTCGACCAGGCGACCGTACGCATCACCGGCCGGGCCGCCTGCCCCCGCACGCGCGTCGGGCTCATCCTCACCCCCGAGGGCGCGCCCGGCGCCGCACTCGGTGCCCTCTGCGAAGGACCGCTCCGCACCGCGCACCGGTCCACCGGCTCCCCGCCGACGCCCACCGAGGTCCGCATGCGCGTCGTCCGCCACCGGCCGCACCGCGTGGACTGAGCGGTGCGGCGGTCCGGCGGTCCTGGTCCGGCGGGGCGGCGGTCCGGCCCGGCCGCGGTCCGGCTCCGGGCACCGGCCCCTTGGTGGAGCCCGGGTACTCGTACCATCGGCCCCATGGAGATCCGCTGGACGTACGCCTTCGTCGACCGGCCCGTGGAGAGTTTCGGGCGGGCCCTGGAGTTCTGGGCCGCCGTCACGGACAGCCGGGCGTCGCAGGTGCGGGGCGAGAACGGAGAGTTCGCCACTCTGGTGCCGGAGAGCGGGGACGCCTGCGGGAAGGTGCAGGCGGTCGGTTCCGGGGGCGGGGGCGCGCATCTGGACCTGGCGGTCGACGATGTGCCGGGGCTGGCGGCGGCGACCGTACGGCTCGGGGGCTCGGTTGCCGCCGAGCACGAGGGATGGGCCGTACTGCGGTCACCGGCGGGGCTGTTGTTCTGTGCGGTGCCCTGGGCCGGGGAGTCGGTGCGTCCGCCCGTCGTGCGCGGCAGCCGACTGGACCAGGTGTGTCTGGATGTGCCGCCGTCCGCCTTCCGCGCGGAGGTCGCCTTCTGGAGCGGGCTGCTGGAGGGCTGGACGTCGCGGCCCGGCGCGCTGCCCGAGTTCCACACGATCGCGCCGCCGGCCGGTCTGCCGGTGCGGATCCTGCTCCAGCGCCTGGACGAGGAGCGGGCCGCCGCCGCCCACCCGGACCTGGCCTGCGCGGACATCGCCGCCACCCGTGCCCGGCACGAGGAACGGGGCGCGACCCGGGTGGCCGACCACCCGCACTGGACGGTCATGCGCGACCCGGCCGGCGGTCTGTACTGCCTGACCGGCCGGGACCCGGAGACGGGCGGCCTGCCCCGGGCGGCTTCGTAGGACGGCCCCTCATGCCCTCCGGTACGTCCGCACCAGCACCCCGTTGGCGAAGGTGCGCACCTCGTCGAGGGTGAACGGCGTGACGGAGAAGCCCGACGCGAACATCGGCAGGCCCGAGCCGAGGACGACCGGGTAGGTCTTGACGACGATCTCGTCGATCTCGTCGGCGAGTTCCCCGGCGAGCCGCGAGCCGCCGCACAGATAGATGCCGAACTCGCTCTCCTCCGCCTTCAGTGCGCGCACCCGCTCCACCAGGCCGGTGGAGATGACCTCCACGTCCGGGTCGGGCGACTGCCCCAGCGTGCGCGAGGCGACGTACTGGCGCAGATGGGCGTACGGGCTGGTGATGCCCTCCTTGAGGGCGAGGTCGTAGCTGACCCGGCCCTGGATCAGCGTGTCGAAGCGCTTGTTCTCCAGGTGGTCGATGCCGAGCGCGCGGCGGCCCTGGGTGGCCGCGGTCTCCGGGTACTCCTCCGTCAGGAAGCCGAGGAACTCCTGGTCGAGGTAGGCGAAGAACATCTGCGCGTCGCCGTCAGGGGCCCCGATGAAGCCGTCGATCGAGCAGGCGATGAAGTAGGTGAGCTTTCGCAATCCGGACTCTTTCCGTAGGCTGCGCGGCGAACCACTGCGCTTGTAGTGCTTCAGTTGTAGTACTTCAAGCGTAGTGGTTGCAAGGGATCACGGCATCACCAAGCAAGTGAGAGAAGGGGTTCCGTATGGCCGGGAATCCGGAGCGGCGGGCGGCGCTGGTCGACGCGGGGGTCGAGGTACTCGCGCGGGAAGGCGCCCGCGGGCTGACCTTCCGCGCGGTCGACGCCGAAGCGGGGGTGCCGGTGGGCACCGCGTCCAACTACTTCACCGGCCGCGACGACCTGCTGCGCCAGATCGACGCCCGGCTGCACATCCGTCTGGCGCCCGACCCGGAGGTGGTCGCCCATCTGATGGACCGCCCCAGGGACCGCGCCCTGGTCACCGCGTTCATGCACGACCTGCTGCACCGCGCGACCCGGGACCGCAGCGGTTACCTGGCGCTGCTGGAGATGCGCCTCGAAGCCACCCGGCGCCCCGCGCTGCGCGCCTCCTACACCCGGTCGGTGCGCGGTGATCTGGAACAGGCCCTGGAGTTCCACCGGGCGGCCGCGCTGCCCGGCGGCGACGAGACCGTGACCGTCCTCTACCTCGCCATGCTCGGCCTGCTCCTCGAACACCTGACCCTGCCGGACGTCCTGGACGGCGTCCTGCCCGGAGTGAGCGTGCCCGACGGCCTGGTGGACCGCGTCGTCGCGGCTCTCGTACCGGAGACCGAAGAGGCTTAGCGCTTTTCGGCGGTCCGGCCGCCGGTGCCGGGTTCGCGCCACATCGGCCACATCCGCGGGCCGTCCGGCAGGTCGACCGTGGTACCGGTGTACGCGAACCCCAGGCGTTCGTAGAGCCTGGTGCTGCGCGGACTGCTGGCCTCCAGATAGGCGGGCAGACCCTCGCGGTCGCAGCGGTCCAGGACGTGCCGGACGAGCGCGCCGCCCAGGCCCGCGCCCTGCCGGTCCGGGGCGACGGCGATCATCCAGAGGTACTCGTGGGCCCGGCCCGCAGGATGCGTCGCGTCCAGGAGCCGGACGATCTCCTCCACCCTCGGGTTCGCCGGATCGACCGTCTCGCGCATCCACACCGCCGGGTCGGCCGGTTCCCCGCCACGACCGCCAGAACCGTCGGGAGTAGCGGAACCGTCAGGACCGGCGGGACCGGCGGAGCCGTGGGTGTCGGCGGCGGACGCGGGCATCGACAGCCACAGCGCGCAGGCCGCGCCGTCCTCGGTCAGGTCGATACGGCCGTCGGCGAGCACCACGTCCGTGAAGGCGCCCATCAGCCGGTGGTGAGTCCGGCGGCGGTACTCCGCGTCCGGGAAGACCCAGCTGCTCACGGGGTCGTCCCGGAAGGACTCGTCCAGCAGCCGCACGACCAGTTCCCGGTCGTCTTCCCCGGCCGCCCGGATCGCCACGCCCATCGTCCGCCCCTCACCTCGACAAGCAGTGCCGGTACGGGCGCCGAGCGTACCGGGCGCTTGCCGGGACGGTGCGGGGCGGGCCCCGCACACCGTGGGGCAGTGCGGGACCCGCCGAACCGGAGCCCCGGCCGCCGTACGGGGTCAGGAACCGTACGGGCCCGGGGGCTCCGGAACCTGAGCGCGCGCCTCAGCTGGTGCGGCGGGTCACGAACTCGGCCAGCGCCAGCAGACCTCCCGCGTCGGCGGGGTCCGGGACGGCACGGGAGAGTTCCTGGACGGCCTGGGCCATCCGGTCGGCCGCCTGGGACTGGGCCCAGTCCCGGCCGCCGGCCCGCTCCACCATCAGCGCGGCGCGCTCCTCCTCCCCTTCCTGGTGGGGCCGGGCGTAGAGCTCGGCCAGCTCCCGGGCGGCCGGGGTGCCGGAGGTGAGCGCGGCGACCACGGGCAGCGACTTCTTGCGGGCGGCGAGGTCGGCACCGGCCGGCTTGCCCGTACGGCCGGGGTCGCCCCATATGCCGATCACGTCGTCGATGAGCTGGAACGCCAGTCCCGCCTGTCTGCCGAACGCGTCCAGCGCCTCCACCTCCTCCTCGGCCGCTCCCGCGTACAGCGCTCCGGCGGCGCAGGCGCAGCCGATCAGCGCTCCCGTCTTGGCCTCGGCCATGGCGAGCACCTCGGGCAGCGTCACCTCGCAGGGCGGGCGCTGCTCCAGTGCGCTGTCCGCGTGCTGGCCCGCGCACAGTTCGACGACGCAGGACGCGAGCCGGGCGGCGACCGCCCGGGACGCCGGATGCGGGTCCTCGGCGAGCATCCCCAGGGCCAGTGCCTGGAGGGCGTCCCCGGCGAGGATGGCATCGGTGTCGCCGAACACCGTCCAGGCCGTGGGCCGGTGGCGGCGGGTGGTGTCCCGGTCCATCACGTCGTCGTGCAGCAGCGTGAAGTTGTGGACCAGTTCCACCGCCGCCGCGGCCCGCGCGGCGCTCGCGCGCGCCCGCGGGCCGCCGAGTGCCTCGGCCGCGGTGAGGACCAGTGCCGGGCGGATCGCCTTGCCCGCGTGCCCGGCGGCCGGTGTGCCGTCCGCGTGCTCCCAGCCGAAGTGGTAACTGGCGATGCGACGCATGGAGGCGGGCAACGAGGCTACCGCCGAACGCAGTTCGGGATCGAACGACGTCCGGGCCCGCTCCAGGATCACCGCCGCGTCCTGCCCGTCGGGCGAGCCCTCGGGACCGCCGCCCTCGTCCGCACCGGCGGGCCGCGGCAGCGCCGCCACGGAGGCCGCCCCCGCCTGCCGCGCCGTCGCCGCGCCACTGCGGGCACCCGGCGGGCGCGGTGTCGTCCCCGTCATGATCTCGGCCATCCGCTCCCCCTCGGTGAGTCCGCGAACAGTGGCGCCTGCGCGTCCGGCGCGGGACGTCCGCCCGGGTGCCGGCCGGGGTGTACTACCCGGGCCCGCGGGCGCGGACACCGCGAGCCGGCGATGCGGCTCAGTACCAACGGCCGACCTCGACGTTCTCCAGGACACCGACCGCGTCCGGTACCAGCACGGCCGCCGAGTAGTAGGCCGTCACCAGGTACTTGACGATGGCCTGTTCGTTGATGCCCATGAACCGCACGGACAGGCTCGGCTCGATCTCGTCCGGGATGCCCTTCGCGCGCAGCCCGATGACGCCCTGGTCCTCCTCGCCGGTGCGCAGCGCGATGATCGAGCTGGTCCGGGCCTCGCTGACCGGGATCTTGTTGCACGGGAAGACCGGCACCCCGCGCCAGGTGGGGATGCGGTTGCCGCCCATGTCGATCGTCTCGGGGACCAGTCCCCGCCGGTTCAGCTCGCGGCCGAACGCGGCGATCGCACGCGGGTGGGCGAGGAACAGCTTGGTGCCGCGGCGCCTGCTGAGCAGTTCGTCCATGTCGTCGGGGCTGGGCGCGCCGTCGTGCGGCTGGATCCGCTGGTCGTACTCGCAGTTGTGGAGCAGGCCGAAGTCGCGGTTGTTGACCAGCTCGTGCTCCTGGCGCTCCTTCAACGCCTCGACGGTGAGCCGGAGCTGCTGCTCCGTCTGGTTCATCGGCTGGTTGTAGAGGTCGGCCACGCGGGTGTGGATGCGCAGCACGGTCTGGGCGATGCTCAGCTCGTACTCGCGGGGGCTGGCCTCGTAGTCGACGAAGGTGTGCGGGATGTCCGGCTCGCCGCTGTGCCCGACGGCGAGGTCGACCTCCTTCTCGCCGTACCTGTTGGTGCGCTGGCCCGGGATCGAGCGCAGCTGCCGCAGGTGGGCGCGGAGCGAGTCGGCGCGCTCGGCGACCTGCTCGAAGTCGTGCCGGGACAGGACGAGGACGGTGCACGTGGTGTCGGCGCGGACCGTGTAGTCCCAGATGGCGTCCGGGTCCAGCAGTGCCTGCTCGCCGAAGTAGGCGCCGTCGGCGAGGACGCCGAGGACCTGGTCGTCGCCGTACGGGCCGGTGCCGACCTTCTCGGCCCTGCCGTGCGCGAGCAGGTAGACGTCCTCGGACTGGTTGCCGAAGGAGGCGATGACCTGGCCTGCGGCGATCTCCCGCTGCCGGCAGCGCTGGGCCAGCTCGGAGAGCACGTCGGTGTCCTCGTACCCCCGCAGGGCGGGCAGTTCGCCGAGTTCGGCGGGGATCACCTCGACGCGGTCGCCCGTCTTCACGAAGGTGATCCGTCCGTCGCCGACGGCGTACGTGAGCCGCCGGTTCACCCGGTACGTGCCGCCCTGCACATCCACCCACGGCAGCATGCGCAGGAGCCAGCGCGAGCTGATCTCCTGCATCTGGGGTACGGACTTGGTGGTGGTGGCCAGGTTCCGCGCGGCCGCGGTGCCGAGGCTCTGCTGCGGCCGGTCCTGCTCCGTGCGGACCTCATCGCCTACCGACATAGAGAATTGCCCTCCCGGTCATGCCCGGTGCGATCGGCGCCGGGCATCGATTTGCAGGGCCCAGCCTTCCATCACGTAACGTGGCCGTGCTATTACACGAAAGAGCGGGAATGGATCACCTCCGGGCCGGGCACACATGGGGATCCCGTCCGGCGCGCGTACCGGAATTCCGTACGGCACGGGCCTTTCTCCCGGTCCGGGCGGACGCGGGGACAATGGTCCGGTGACCAGCTCCGCCGTCCCCGATCCCATCGGTCCCACCGCCTCCACCGGCCCCATCGGTCCCACCGCCTCCCCCGGTCCCACCGGTCCCACCGCACTCTCCCCCTCCCTCTCCCCCGTCCTCCCGTCCCCCTTGCAGGAGCTGAGCGACGAGCGGTTCGGCCGGCGCGGACTGCGCCTGCTGCTCAAGCGCGACGATCTGATCCACCCGGAGCTGACCGGCAACAAGTGGCGCAAGCTCGCGCCGAATTTGCGCGCGGCAGCGGGCCGGACGATCGTGACCTTCGGCGGCGCCTGGTCCAACCATCTGCGGGCGACCGCGGCGGCCGGACGGCTGCTGGGCGTGCCCACGGTGGGCGTGGTGCGCGGCCAGGAGCTGGCGGACCGGCCGCTCAACGACTCCCTGGCCCGGTGCGCCGCCGACGGCATGCGGCTGCACTTCGTCGAGCGGTCCACGTACCGGAGCAAGGCGGAACCCGAAACGCTCGCGGCCGTGCTCCGCGCGGCCGGTGCCGAGGACGCCCATGTGGTGCCCGAGGGCGGCAGCAACACCCTGGCGGTGCGCGGCTGCACCGCTCTGGGCGCGGAGCTGGCGGGCCGGGCCGATGTCGTCGGTGTGGCCTGCGGCACCGGGGGCACCCTGGCCGGACTCGCCGCCGGACTGCCCGGCGGCTGCCGGGCGCTGGGGATACCGGTCCTCAAGGGCGGTTTCCTGGCCGCCGAGGTGCTCGGCCTCCAGGAGAGGGCCTTCGGCGGCCGTCGCGGCACCTGGTCCCTCGACGACCGCTTCCACTTCGGCGGCTACGCCCGCACCACCCCTGAACTCGACGCCTTCGCCGAGGACTTCACCGGTCGGCACGGCGTCCCCGTGGAGCGCCTGTACGTCGCCAAGCTGCTCTACGCCCTGGTGGCCCTGGCCGAGGAGGGCGCCTTCGCGCGCGGGACGACGATCGCGGCCGTGGTGACGGGGCGGCCGTTCCCGCCGTAGCGGAGCGGCCGGTCCGCACCAGGGCACCGCCCCGGGGCGCGCTCCCCGCCGCTACGCGGCCTCCCGGTAGGCGGCGGCCTCCTCCAGGTCCAGCCTGCGCAGCAGGGTGCGCAGCATCTCGTCGTCGATGTAGCGGCCGTCGCGCAGGTGCACGAAGACGGCGCGCTCGGCGCCGATCATGTCCCGGGAGAGCCTGCGGTAGGTGTCGTCGACCGATTCACCGGTGACCGGGTTGGTCTGGCCGAGGCGCTCCCACACGGCGTTGCGGCGGCGTTCCAGGACCGAGCGGAGCCGGTCGGCGAGGGGCGGCGGCAGGACGTTGCGCTCGTCGGCGAGCAGTTCCTCCAGGCGTTCCTCGGCGACCCGGGACGCCTGGGCCTGGGCGTTCGCCTCGGCGAGGGTGGCGGCCTGCGGGTCGGGGCCGGGGAACTTCAGCAGGTGGATGAGCGGCGGCAGGGTCAGGCCCTGCACCACCAGGGTGCCGATGACCGTCGTGAAGGTCAGGAAGAGCAGCAGGTTCCGCTGCGGGAAGGGCTCGCCGCCGTGCACCGTGAGGGGGACGGAGAAGGCGATGGCCAGGGACACCACGCCCCGCATCCCGGCCCAGGAGGTGATCACCGCGCCCTTCCAGGTGGGATTCTCCTCCCGCTCGTGCACCCGCCGGGACAGCAGCCTCGGCAGGAACGTCGCCGGGAACACCCAGACGAACCGGGCGGCCACCACCACCAGGAACACGGCGATCGCGTACCAGGCGGCCTCGGCCCCGGAGTACTTCTCCAGGCCGCGCAGGACGACGGGCAGTTGCAGTCCGATGAGGGCGAACACCGCCGACTCCAGGACGAAGGCGACCATCTTCCACACGGCCTCCTCCTGGAGGCGGGTCGCGAAGTCGACCTCCCAGGCACGGTGGCCGAGGTAGAGGGCGACGGTGACCACCGCGAGGACACCGGAGGCGTGCACCTGCTCGGCGACGCCGTAGGCGACGAACGGGATCAGCAGCGAGAGGGTGTTCTGGAGCAGCGCCTCCTTCAGGTGGGTGCGCAGCCAGTGCAGCGGTGCCATCAGCACCAGTCCGATGCCGACCCCGCCGACCGCCGCCACGAGGAACTCCTCCGTCCCGCCCGACCAGGTCGCGCCCTCGCCGACGGCCGCGGCGAGGGCCACCTTGTAGGCGGTGATCGCGGTGGCGTCGTTGAGCAGGGACTCGCCCTGGAGGATGGTGGTGATCCGGGAGGGCAGCCCGACGCGGCGGGCCACCGCCGTCGCCGCGACCGCGTCCGGCGGGGCCACCACGGCACCCAGCACCAGCGCGGCCGTCAGCGGCAGCCCCGGCACGATCCGGTAGGCGGCCCAGCCGACCACGAAGGTCGCGAAGAGCACGTAGCCGACCGAGAGCAGGGCCACCGGTCTCAGCTGCGCCCGCAGGTCCAGGTAGGAGCTGTCCGCCGCGGACGTGTACAGCAGCGGGGGCAGCAGCAGCGGCAGGACCACCTCCGGGTCGAGCGTGTAGTCCGGCACGCCGGGCACGTAGGAGATCGCAAGTCCCGCGGCGACGAGCAGCAGCGGAGCCGGCACCGGGGTGCGCCGGGCGGCCCCGGCCACCGCGGCGCTGCCCGCCACCAGCAGAAGCAGCGGCATCACGTCCATCGTCCTCGCCCGCCCATCGTGTCGTCCCGCCCGGCTTTTCCGCGCGGTCCTCCGCGCGGAAGTCGTAATCTGGCAATCATGAAACAGTGCACGCACGCCGACGCGCTGCCGTATCCGGAGCCCGAGCCCCGAAGCGAGACGTGCCCGGAGTGCCTGCGGGACGGCACACACCCGGTGCAGTTGCGGCTCTGCCTGACCTGTGGCCACGTGGGATGCTGCGACTCGTCGCCGGGCCAGCACGCCACGACGCACCACAAGGACACCGGGCACCCGGTGATGCGGACCTTCGAGCCCGGGGAGGACTGGCGCTGGTGCTTCGTGGACCACGTCCTGGTGTGACCGGGTTTCCCGACGGTTCGACCGTCTGACGTGTGGGTACGTCAACCCGGCGCGCGTTGTTCCTATTTGGATCCGCCCAACCCCTAGCCACGGAGCGTATCCGTAGGTTTACTATGAGTGACAGGAAGGGGTCGGGGTCCCGGAACACGAGTGGCGTGAGCGCGGTAGCGTCACCGCTGGACCATGAATCGTGTGCCCCGGGGGGCGACCCTCGGCCCTAGAGAGCTTGTACCACCTTGGAGGTGAGGGTGTCCCAGATCGCAGGCGAGCCCGCGGCGAACCAGGACTTCGTGGAAGTCCGGCTGCCGGCTGCGGGTGCCTACCTGTCGGTGCTGCGGACGGCCACGGCCGGCCTGGCGGCCCGTTTGGACTTCACCCTCGACGAGATCGAGGACCTGCGCATCGCGGTGGACGAGGCCTGCGCGATCCTGCTCCAGCAGGCCGTGCCCGGCTCGGTGCTCAGCTGCGTCTTCCGGCTGGTCGACGACTCGCTGGAGGTCACCGTCTCGGCCCCGACCACGGACGGTCACGCCCCCTCGCGGGACACCTTCGCCTGGACCGTCCTGTCGGCCCTGGCGGGCAAGGTCTCCTCCGCCGTGGACGAGGACAAGACCGTTTCGATCAGCCTCTACAAACAGCGCGGCGCGGGACCCGGGCCGGCGTGAGGAACGGGGACGGGCCGGTGCGGGACGAAGAACGCGGCACACGGGAGCTGCCGACCGAGGGCGGGACCCCGCCTCGCGCCGACGCGGCCGGAAAGCCCAACAGGAGCGCCCAGGGTGTCCAGGGCGCTCCGGCGGAGCCCGCACGGCCGGCGGGCGGCATCGACGGCATCCCCGAGCAGGCCAGGCCGCATCCGGAGGACGACACCGCGGAGTCCGGCGCCCTGGGCGCGGAGCCGCGGGAGCGGGACGGCGCCGCGCGGGGCGACACCGCCGACGGGCGCGGGGACCCGTCCGCCCGGTCCGCCCGGTCGCAGCGGCCGAGGGCGGGAGAGGAGGCAAGGGCTCGGGGAAGGGCGACGGGCGGGACGATGAGCGAGCACGAGCGGGACTCCGAGGACACCGCGCAGAGCGCCCCGCGCGTGCGCGGCGCGCAGCACGACCCGCACGACCGCAGCGGCGCACGCGCGATGTTCGTCGAGCTGCGCGCGCTGCCGGACGGCAGCCCGCAGTACGCGGAGCTGCGCAACCAGCTGGTCCGGATGCACCTGCCCCTCGTCGAGCACCTCGCGCGCCGCTTCCGCAACCGCGGCGAGCCGCTGGACGACCTCACCCAGGTCGCCACGATCGGACTGATCAAGTCGGTCGACCGGTTCGACCCGGACCGCGGCGTGGAGTTCTCCACGTACGCGACCCCGACGGTCGTCGGCGAGATCAAACGGCACTTCCGGGACAAGGGCTGGGCGGTGCGCGTGCCGCGCCGGCTCCAGGAGCTGCGGCTCTCGCTCACCACGGCGACGGCCGAGCTGTCCCAGCTGCACGGCCGCTCCCCCACGGTGCACGAGCTGGCCGAGAAGCTGGCCATCTCCGAGGAGGAGGTCCTGGAGGGCCTGGAGTCGGCCAACGCCTACTCCACGCTGTCCCTGGACGTCCCCGACACCGACGACGAGTCCCCGGCGGTCGCCGACACCCTGGGCGCCGAGGACGAGGCGCTGGAGGGCGTGGAGTACCGCGAGTCGCTGAAGCCGCTGCTGGAGGACCTCCCGCCGCGTGAGAAGCGCATCCTGCTGCTGCGCTTCTTCGGCAACATGACCCAGTCGCAGATCGCGCAGGAGGTCGGCATCTCGCAGATGCACGTCTCGCGGCTGCTGGCCCGCACGCTGGCCCAGCTCCGGGAGAAGCTGCTGGTGGAGGAGTGACCGGACCTCGCCGGTGCGGCCCCCCGGGGCGCGCGGTTACCGCTGGCCGGTCTCCTGGGCACGGCCCGGTCCCCTGATGCCGAGGGCCCGGGTCGTCGCCGGGTGGACCAGCAGGACCAGGGACGCCACGGCCACGGCGGCGAGGGCGACGCCCGCCGGGACGGCCACGCTGTCGGCCTGGAGCAGGCTGTAGGCGACGGGCAGCGCCATGATCTGGGTGATGAGCGCGGGCCCCCGGCTCCAGCTGCGCCGCAGCAGCAGCCCGCGGGCCGCCAGCAGCGGCAGCAGCGCGAGCGCCAGGACGGTGATCCCGCCCGTGACGGCCTGCTGCCGGTCGTGTCCGCCCGTGAGGCCGAGGACCAGCATCCAGACGCCGCCGGCGAGCAGGGCCAGCCCCTCCAGCGCGCACAGCGCCGCCGCGGCGGTCAGCCGTCGCGGGCGCGGGCCGGAGGGTGCGTCCGTGGTGCCGGTGGAGGGGTTCTGCTCGCTGCTCACCCCAGAAGGGTAGCCCGCGCCGTGCACCGGACCGTGTCCAGGCTCACGCCCTCCCCTCTTACCCGATCCCTACCTCGGCCTGGGCCGAGTACTCCTCAGTAGGTACGCTGCTGACCATGCGTGCACTTCTCGTGGTCAATCCGGCGGCTACCACCACAAGCGCACGTACGCGCGACGTCCTGATCCACGCGCTCGCCAGCGAGATGAAACTGGACGCGGTCACCACCGAGTACCGCGGCCACGCCCGCGACCTGGGCCGGCAGGCGGCGGACAGCGAGGACATCGACCTGGTCGTCTCCCTGGGCGGCGACGGCACCGTCAACGAGGTCGTGAACGGGCTGCTGCACCGGGGCCCCGACCCCGAGCGCCTGCCCCGCCTCGCGGTGGTGCCCGGCGGGTCCACCAATGTCTTCGCCCGCGCCCTGGGGCTGCCCAACGACGCCGTGGAGGCGACCGGCGCGATCCTGGACGCCCTGCGCGAGGGCAGCGAACGCACGGTCGGGCTGGGACTGGCCTCCGGGACGCCGGGCACCGACGACGCGGCGGTCCCCGAGCGCTGGTTCACCTTCAACGCCGGACTGGGCTTCGACGCGGGCGTGGTCGGACGCGTCGAACAGCAGCGCGAGCGCGGCAAAAAATCGACGCACGCGCTGTACGTACGGCAGGTGCTGCGCCAGTTCTTCGGCGAGCCGAACCGGCGGCACGGCGCGATCACCCTGGAGCGGCCCGGCGAGGACCCGGTCGCCGATCTGGTGGTGGCGATAGTGTCGAACACCTCGCCGTGGACCTACCTGGGCAATCGCCCGATGTACACCTCGCCCCGGGCGTCCTTCGACACCGGCCTCGACGTGCTCGGACTCAGCCGGCTGTCCACGGCAGCGGTGGCCCGGTACGGCACCCAGTTGCTCACTTCGTCCCCCGAGCGCGGACCGCAGGGCAGGCACGCCCTGTCACTGCACGACCTGAGCAGCTTCACCTTGCATTCGAAGGCTCCGCTCCCCCTCCAGATGGACGGTGACCATCTGGGGCTGCGTACGAGCGTGACGTTCACAGGCGTACGCCGTGCACTGCGTGTGATTGTGTGAGTGGAAGGGCCCAAAGTCCTTTCACTCGAACGTTTAGGCCAGGATCCACCCCATGGAAGTACGGCTGTGACCTAGTCGACACCGAGGAATCCAAAAAAAGTTTCCGGAAGGGGTTGTATCCGCCGCCGAGGTTTGCGAATCTCTACATGGCGATCGGGACGGCCCAACACACCGGGCCCCGGAGATCGCCGGAACCCCTCTTCAATCCACAGGACCACGCCAGGGAAACCTGACGGTCGGCCCTTCACTTGTTGAGGGATTCGTGAAAGCGTTCACATTCACAAGCAACTTGCACGTAATACCAAGGAGAGGTAGCAGCCATGGACTGGCGTCACAACGCCGTTTGCCGCGAGGAAGACCCCGAGCTCTTCTTCCCCATCGGCAACACCGGTCCTGCGCTGCTGCAGATCGAGGAAGCCAAGGCCGTCTGCCGTCGCTGCCCGGTTATGGAGCAGTGCCTGCAGTGGGCGCTCGAGTCCGGCCAGGACTCCGGCGTCTGGGGTGGTCTCAGCGAGGACGAGCGCCGCGCGATGAAGCGCCGCGCCGCTCGCAACCGGGCCCGTCAGGCCTCCGCCTGACCACAGCCACCCCGCTGACAGCCTGAGCTTGGCGGCGCGTACAGCGCGTACGCATCCCCCGCACCCGAGCCGCAGCGCGCAGTACCACCGATGCTCCCCGAGCTCTTCGAGCAGGGGTACCCCACCCGATGGGGCAGCAACGAGCGACTGGCCCCGGACCGATCACGGTCCGGGGCTCTTTGCTGCGCCGAGGACCCGCACCGCCGTGCCGGGGACCCGGACGCCGTCACCGTGACGGCTACGACTCCTACTTGGCGGTGCCGACCGGGATGTCGAGCAGGACGCGCGTGCCGCGCTCCGGGGCCGGGACCATGTCGAAGGTGCCGCCCAACTCGCCCTCGACCAGGGTGCGCACGATCTGGAGACCGAGGTTTCCGGAACGGTGCGGGTCGAACCCCTCGGGCAGCCCCACGCCGTCGTCCTGGACCGTCACCAGCAGCCGGCCCTCGCGCGTGCTGCCGCCGCGGACCGCGGAGACCTCGACGGTGCCGGTGTCGTCCTGGCGGAACCCGTGCTCCAGCGCGTTCTGGAGGACTTCGGTCAGCACCATCGAGAGCGGGGTGGCGACCTCGGCGTCCAGGATCCCGAACCGCCCGCTGCGCCGACCGGTGACCTTGCCGGGCGAGATCTCGGCGACCATCGCCAGCACCCGGTCGGCGATCTCGTCGAACTCCACCCGTTCGTCCAGGTTCTGAGACAGCGTCTCATGCACGATGGCGATCGAGCCGACCCGGCGGACCGCCTCCTCCAGGGCCTCCCGGCCGCGCTCGGAGTCGATGCGCCGGGCCTGGAGCCGCAGCAGCGCCGCCACCGTCTGGAGATTGTTCTTGACCCGGTGGTGGATCTCCCGGATCGTCGCGTCCTTGGTGATCAACTCGCGTTCGCGGCGGCGCAGTTCGGTGACGTCGCGGCACAGGACCAGGGAACCGATGCGGGTGCTCTTGGGTTTGAGCGGAATGGCCCGGAACTGGATCACCCCGTCGCTGGCCTCGATCTCGAACTCGCGCGGGGCCCAGCCGCTCGCCAGTTTCACCAGCGCCTCGTCCACCGGCGCGCGGGACGGGGCGAGTTCGGCGGTGGCCTCGCCGAGGTGGTGGCCGACGAGGTCGGCGGCGAGACCGAGGCGGTGGTAGGCGGACAGCGCGTTCGGCGAGGCGTAGGTGACCACGCCGTCCGCGTCCAGCCGGATCAGCCCGTCCCCCACGCGCGGCGAGGCGTCCATGTCGACCTGCTGGTCGGGGAAGGGGAAGGAGCCCGCCGCGATCATCTGGGCCAGGTCGGAGGCGCTCTGGAGATACGTCAGTTCGAGCCGGCTCGGGGTGCGCACGGTGAGCAGGTTGGTGTTGCGCGCGATGACACCGAGGACGCGCCCCTCGCGCCGCACCGGGATGGACTCGACGCGCACGGGCACCTCCTCGCGCCACTCCGGATCGCCCTCGCGGACGATGCGCCCCTCGTCGAGCGCCGCGTCCAGCATCGGGCGGCGGCCGCGCGGCACGAGGTGGCCGACCATGTCGTCCTGGTACGAGGTCGGCCCGGTGTTGGGGCGCATCTGGGCGACGGACACATAGCGGGTGCCGTCCAGCGTCGGGACCCACAGCACCAGGTCGGCGAAGGAGAGGTCGGAGAGCAGCTGCCACTCCGAGACCAGCAGATGGAGCCATTCGAGATCGGAGTCGTCGAGGGCGGTGTGCTGGCGTACGAGTTCGTTCATGGAGGGCACGCCTGCGAGCGTACCCGGGCGTTTGTACGGTTCTGAAACACCCGGCGGGGCGAGGCGGGCCGGGGTGCGGCCGGGGCGGAGGAGTTCGCCGGTCCGGGCCCGAACACACCCGCGGGCCGCGGCGCCTGGGAGGGACCCTCAGCCCTCCCGGCACCGCAGCCCGGAGCAATATCGGCCGTGGGGTGTGCGGTCCCGGTCGGCCGAAGGATGAGGAGCCGGAGCAGTCAGGGCAGAGAGCACCGGTTCCTCGGTCCGTCCTCCTGTGCGGGGAGAACGGAGGTTCGTGTGTTCACCTCGTGTGCACGGACGGGTCGCGCGGTCCGCGTCCGGGATCCCCCTCGATTGTGGACTAGACCACTTGGGCCTGTCCATGAGCGGGCAGCTGTTCGTTGTGCTTTCTTCATCGAACGGCGTGATCGGACGGTCGTACAGGACCGGCCGGCCCCGCCGGGCACCGGGCGCTCACCAGGCAGCAGCCTAGCCCGCGCGGCTCAGCGGCGGGGCCAGACGGCCAGGGCAATTTCCGCGACCGCCTCCAGCTCCTCGCGGCGCGCGCCGTCGCGCGCCTGCTGGGACATGCCCTGGACCAGTGCGCCGACGTACCGGGCGAGTGCGCCGGTGTCGGTGTCCGCCGGCAGCTCCCCGGCGGCGACATCGGCGCGTATCCGGCTCTCGAACGCGGCGATGTTCTCGTTGCGCCGGGCCCGCAGGGACTCCTCCACCTCCGGGGTCGTGCAGTTCGCGGCCGCGTGGATGACCAGGCAGCCGTGCGGGCGGCCCGGCGCGGTGTACTCGGCCGCCGCCTCGCGCAGCATCCGCTCGACGGCGGCACGCGCCGTGGGCTCCTCGGCCAGGGCGCGTTCGCCGAAGGAGCCGTACCGCTCGCCGTAGTCGCGCACCACTTCGGCGAAGAGCGCCTGCTTGTCGCCGAAGGCCGCGTACAGGCTGGGGGCGCCGATGCCCATGACCCGGGTGAGATCGGAGACGGAGGTGCCCTCGTACCCGTTCTCCCAGAAGGCGAGGACCGCCTTCTCCAGGGCGGTCGCCCGGTCGAACGAACGCGGCCGGCCGCGGCGCCTGGCGGCGGGCGCGCGCTCCCGCTCCCCGCCGACCTGCGCTTCTTTCTCCTGCTGTGCCTCCATGGAGTGATTTTATAGCGGCCACTAGAGAACTGTCAGCGGGCTGTTGTACGGTCTTTCTGTAGCGACCGCTAGGGAAATGCGAGGGGGCCTGACATGGGCGTCATGGGAACGGACGAGCGGACAGGTGCGACCGGACGGACGGGCGTGCTCGCGGGCCGCACCGCGCTGGTCACCGGGGCCGGCAGAGGCATCGGTCGGGGCGTGGCCGAGCGGCTGGCCCGGGACGGCGCACGCGTCGCGGTGCACTACGGCAGGAGCGCGACGGCGGCCGAGGACACGGTCGCGGCGATCGAGGCGGCTGGCGGATCGGCGTTCGCGATCGGCGCCGAGCTGGGCGGGCCCGGCGACGCCGAGGCGCTGTGGGCCGAGTTCGACCGGCACGCGGACGGCCTGGACATCCTGGTGAACAACGCCGGGGTCGGCACGTCGCAGCCGCTGGAGGCGATCGAGGAGAAGGAGTACGACCAGGTCTTCGCGGTGAACACCAAGGCTCCGTTCTTCCTCGTCCGCCACGGCCTCCACCGGCTGCGCGACGGCGGCCGGATCGTCAACGTCTCCTCCGGCCTCGCGCGTACGGCGGTGATGCCGGACAAGGTGGCCTACGCCATGACCAAGGCCGCGCTGGACGTGTTCACCCGGGATCTGTCCAAGCTGCTGGGCCCCCGCGGCATCACGGTCAACTCGGTCGCGCCCGGGATCATCGACACCGACAACACGGCCGGCCTGCTGCACGGCACACCGGGCGGCTGGGACCGGGCGGCGGCGATATCCGCGCTCGGCCGGGTCGGCGCACCGGCGGACGTGGCGGACGTGGTGGCCTTCCTCGTCTCGGACGCCGGACGGTGGGTGACGGGGAGCTGGGTGGACGCGACAGGGGGGTCGCTCACATGAGGGGACGACGGGGAGCCCGGGAAGCTCAGGGGGGGCGAGGAGAGCGGGGACGCACAGGAGAGAAGGAGACAGGGGGCGACGGAAGGGGGCGCAGGGGGTGGCGGGACAGGGGGGCGGAGAGGTAGAGAGGAGGCGGGCGACGAGGCTGCCGGGGGGCGGTTCGCGGGGTGGTGGCGGGTGCGTCGGTGCGGGGTCCGCGGTGAAGGGCCGATGATCGCGCGGGACGGGTCCCGGGAACCCGATTCTGCTAGATTGGTCTAAACCACACGACCCCTCCTTTCCGGGTCCGGTCCCCTTCTCGGCTCTCCTCAGATCGGCAGGCCCAGCGTGGAAGTTGTCATCGTTCCGGATGCCAGGGCGGGCGGCGAGCTCATCGCCGAGGCCATGGCGCAGCTGCTGCGGCGGAAGCCCGACGCCCTGCTCGGCGTGGCCACGGGTTCTACTCCGCTGCCCATCTACGAGGCGCTGGCGGCCAAGGTCGCTTCCGGCGCCGCGGACACCTCCCGGGCACGGATCGCACAGCTCGACGAGTACGTGGGGCTGCCCGCCGACCACCCGGAGTCCTACCGGTCCGTCCTGCGCCGGGAGGTGCTGGAGCCGCTGGGGATCGGCATGGAGGCGTTCCTCGGCCCGGACGGCACCGCCGAGGACGTGCAGGGGGCCTGCGAGGCGTACGACGGTGCGCTGGCCGAGGCCGGAGGGGTGGACCTCCAGTTGCTGGGCATCGGCACGGACGGGCACATCGGGTTCAACGAGCCGTGCTCCTCGCTCGCCTCGCGGACACGCATCAAGACGCTGACCGAGCAGACCCGAGTGGACAACGCGCGCTTCTTCGACGGCGACGTCGAGCAGGTCCCGCACCACGTCATCACCCAGGGCATCGGCACGATCCTGGAGGCCCGGCACCTGGTGCTGCTGGCCACCGGGGAGGGCAAGGCGGACGCGGTCGCCGCGACCGTCGAGGGCCCGGTCGCCGCGGTCTGCCCGGCCTCGGCACTGCAGCTCCACCCGCACGCCACCGTGGTCGTCGACGAGGCCGCCGCCGCCAAGCTGAAGCTCGCCGACTACTTCCGCCACACCTACGCCAACAAGCCGGACTGGCAGGGGATCTAGGGCCTCTCCTCCCTCTTCCCCCTCCGTCCCGCGCGGCCCGGTCCGGCCGTGCGCGGAGGAGATGCGCGCGAGGCGCCGGCGCCCGGTGAGGGGGACCGGCGCCTCTGCCGTACCCGCGCCGGTGCCATGTCCCGGGCCGCCTCGGTGTCCCCTGCGTCGACGGTGTCGAGCGTGTCGACGTCTCCCGTGCCGGGCGGGATGCCCGAAGGCGCCGGTCCCCCGAGGGGTGACCGACGCCTGTGCGGGTGCGGGTGCGGGCTGGGCTACTTCCCGGCGATGATCTCCGCCGCCGCCAGGCCGCAGACGCGGGCGGCGCCGTGGGTGGCGATGTGGAGGGCGCCCCGGGGGGTGGCCTGGGGGACGCCCATCTCGACGACGATCGTGTCGGGGCGGGCCGCGATCAGCGTGTCCAGGGCGGCGGCCATCCAGGGATGGCGGTGCTCGTCGCGGACGACCGCCACCACGCGCCGGTCGCCGGCCGCCCGCAGGGCCGCCTGTCCGGCGTCGTCGCCGCTGAAGCTGCCGGTCTCCGTGCCGGGCAGGAGCCGGGACAGTTCGGCGGCCACGCCCCAGGGCGTCTCGTCGCCGACCGCGATGTTGGCGACCGGGGTGAGGGCGGCGACGTAGGGCGCGCGGTCGAGCGGAGTGAACGTTTCCGCGACGGTGACCCGCTGGGCCCGGCGGGCCGCGCGCAGACCGACCTCGGGGTCGGCGACGACACCGGTGCCGGTGGCCGCCGCCTCGGCGGTCCAGCGGGCGAGGGCGCGGACCCGTTCGGCGGCGTCGGCGAGCCGCTCCTCGGGCAGGTCGCCGGAGCGGACCGCGCCGACCAGGGCGTCCCGCAGCCGGTCGACGGTCCCCTCGTCCGCGAGGCCGCCGCCCACGCAGATCGCGTCGGCACCCGCGGCGACGGCGAGGACACTGCCCCGCTCGATGCCGTAGGTGTCGGCGATGGCCTTCATCTCCACGGCGTCGGTGACGATCAGGCCGTCGTAGCCCAGTTCGCCGCGCAGCAGTTCGGTGAGCACCCGCCTGGACAACGTTGCCGGAAGGTCCGGCTCCAGGGCCGGCACCAGGATGTGCGCGCTCATCACGGCCTTGGTCCCGGCGGCCACGGCCGCGCGGAACGGCACCAGGTCGCGGGCCTGGAGCACATCGGCGTCCACGTCGATGCGGGGCAGCGCGTGGTGCGAGTCGACCGCGGTGTCGCCGTGCCCGGGGAAGTGCTTGGTGCAGGCGGCGACGCCCGCCGCCTGGAGCCCGCGGACATAGGCGGCGGTGTGCCGGGCGACCAGGTCGGTGGAGGCGCCGAAGGAGCGGACGCCGATGACCGGGTTGCCCGGGTTGGAGTTGACGTCCGCTGAGGGCGCCCAGTCGAAGTTGACGCCGCACTCGGCGAGCCGCCGGCCGAGTTCGCGGGCGACGTCCTCGGTCAGCTGCACGTCGTCCACCGCGCCGAGCGCGTGGTTGCCGGGGAAGCTGGAGCCGGTGCGCACCTCCAGGCGCGTGACGTCGCCGCCCTCCTCGTCGATGGCGACGAGGACGTCCTCGCGCTCGGCGCGCAACCGGGCGGTGAGGGCGGTCAGCTGCTCCGCGGTGGCGACGTTGCGGCCGAACAGACCGACCGAGGCCAGTCCTTCGCCGAGCCGGCGCAGCAGCCAGTCGGGGGCCGTGGTCCCGGTGAAGCCGGGCTGGAGGACGGTCAGCGCGTCGCGGGCGAGCCGGTCGCTCGCCGCGTCGGAGGCGGTGGCACCGCCGGCGAATGTCGTCATCGGGTGGCGTTATCCCTTCACGGCGCCCGCGGTCAGGCCCGCGGCCATCTTGCGCTGTACGAGGAGGAACAGAACGACGATGGGCACCGCCATCATGGTGGCTCCGGCCATCATCGGGGCGTATTCGGTGCCGTTCTTGGTGGTGAAGTTGCCGAGCCAGACCGTGGCGGTCTGGTTCTGCTGGCTCATCAGCATCAGGGCGTAGAGGTACTCGTTCCAGGCCTGGATGAAGCCGTAGACCGAGGTGGCGACCATGCCGGGGGCGAGCAGCGGGAAGACCACGCGGACGAAGGCGCCGGTGCGGGTGCAGCCGTCGACCATGGCGGCTTCTTCGAGTTCCTTGGGGATGTTGACGATGAAACCGCGCAGCGTCCACACCGTGAAGGGGAGCACGAAGGTCAGATACGTGATGATCAGGCCGGTCAGCTTGTCGTACTGACCCAGGTCGTTCAGCAGCAGGAAGATCGGGATGATCATGGCGACCAGCGGCACCATCTGCACCGCGAGAATGCCCACGATCACGATCTTGCGGCCCCGGAAGGCGAACCGGGAGATGGCGAGCGCGGCCAGCGTGCCGACGACGATGCCGACGCCCACGACGACCAGGGACACGATCAGGCTGCGCCCGACCGGGCCCCAGAAGTCGGAGACCTCCAGGGCGCGCTTGAAGTTGGCCGTGGTGAAGCCGGTGGGCAGCAGGCTCGGGTCCGGGTCGATGGCGTCCTTGGCCGGCTTGAACGCGGTGTTGAGCATCCAGTAGAGCGGGAAGCCCAGGACGACGAAGACCAGGAGGCCGAGCAGGTTCCAGCCGAGCTTCGGCGCCCGGCGGCGGCGGACCGCGGGGGCGGCGGTGCTCGTGCCGCTCAGGGTGCTCATTCGACCTCTCCGATCTTCAGCATCTGGCGCATGTACACGGCGACCACGCCCAGCAGCAGCAGCACGGTGATCAGGGCGATCGCCGAGCCCTGCGCGTAGTCGTTGACCACGAAGGCGCGGTCGTAGGAGTAGGTGTTGAGGATCTGGAACTCGGCCTCGGGGTGGCCGCCGCGCATGACGAACACCTGCGGGAAGACGCCCATGTCCCAGATGACCGACAGGGTCGTGAGCATCACGAGGACCGGCTTGAGGATGGGCAGGGTGACATAGCGGAAGACACCCCAGGCGCCGGCGCCGTCGAGCCGGGCCGCCTCCTCCATCTCCTTGGGCACCTGCGTCAGACCGGCGCTGAGCGTGATGACGACGAAGGGCACGGCGCCCCAGACCACGAGGAGCATGATCACCGCGAGCCCCTGGGGGCCGCTGGCGAACCAGTTGTGGCCGATCAGCTCGACTCCGGGCAGCTTGCTCAGCAGCGCGTTGAGGATGCCGTAGTCGGAGTCGAAGAGCCACTTGAAGACGGTGGTGGCCACGATGACGGGCATGCCCCAACTGGCCACCAGCGCGATGTTGATCAGCGTCTTGACCCAGCCGGAGACCCGCTGCTGGAGCAGGGCGAGCGCCATGCCGATGACCATGGTGAGGATCACGCAGCCGGCGGCGAAGACGATGGTGCGCACGACGACCGACCAGAACTCGTCGTCGCTGAGCACCTTGGTGAAGTTGGAGAACCCGACCCAGTCGGCCTTCTGGAAGCCCCACAGCTGCGGCTGCTGGAACTTCTGGAAGGACAGCGTGACCAGCCGCACCAGCGGGTAGGCCATGACCAGGGCCAGGATCAGCAGGCAGGGGGCGAGCAGCAGCCATGGGGTCGTCGCGCCGCCCGACGCCCGGTTTCTGCGCGGCCGGTCCGCGGCGGCGGGTGGCGGCGCCTGCCGCGGTGGCGGCACCTTGGCAGGGGTGGTCGTGTCTGCGGCACTCATCGCGCGCTCCTCAGCGGCCGTCAGGTGGTACGAAGGCGAAGCAAGGCAAAGCCCGGCACGGCCGTACGGGGAGCGGGCCCCGTGAGACGGCCGTGCGAGAAGCAGGGCCCCGCCCGCGGCAGGGCCCTGCGCTCAGGTCACTTGGTGTTGATGACCTTGTCGATCGCGGCGTCCGCCTCCTTGGCGGCGTCCTCGACCGACTTCTTGCCGGTGCCGATGCTCTGCAGCATGGTCTGCAGCACCTGGGCCTTCTCGACCTGGCCCCAGCCCGGCGCCATCGGGACGAACCAGCTGGACTCGGCCGCGGTGGCCGGGACCGCCGTCTTCGGGTCGCTCTTCAGCGTCGCGAGGTCGGTCTTGTTGTTGGGCAGGTTGCCCTTGGCGATCAGGCCCTTCTGACCGGCGGTGCCGGTGAAGGCGTTGATCCACTCGGCGGCGACGGCCTGCGCCTTGGACTTGACCGGGACGGCGAGGTCCGAACCGCCGAGGAAGACCGGCATGTTCTTGCCGGACGGGCCGGGCATCACGAAGTTCTCGACCTTGTCGGCGAGCTTGCCGACCTTGTCGTTCTTCGGGTCGGCGGCGGTCGCGCCCTCCCAGGCGGCGGCGAAGATCATGCCGGACTTGCCCTGGCCGTAGACGATGGGCCGGTCGGCCTCGTCCTTGGTCTTGTCACCGTGCATGTACTTGTCCAGGACGGCCTTGTAGTCGTTCAGGCCCTTCAGGGACTCCGGCGAGGAGAGGTTGGCCTTCCACTGGCCGCCGTCCTCCTTGGCGATGGAGCCGCCGGCGTCGTAGACGAAGGACATGGCGGCGTACCAGTCACGGCTGGGCTGGTACCAGGCGCTGAACTTGTCGCCCTGCTTCTGCTGCACCTTGTCCAGGTCGGCGATCAGTTCCTGGTAGGTCTTCGGCGTGGTCTTCACATCGGACTGCGCGAAGATGTCCTTGCGCCAGTTGGCCACGCGGCCACCGGCGTAGTAGGGCACACCGTAGGTCTTGCCCTCGTACGTCACGGAGGCCTTGAGGCCGTCCAGCCACCCGGAGGAGTTGTCGAACTTCGACGCGTCCAGCGGAGCGAAGGCGCCCTTGACCATGTAGCCGAGCATCTCGGTGTTGCCCATCTCGACCACGTCGGGGGCCTTGTCGGTGGCGAGCACCGCGTCGAGCTTGGTGTTCTTGTCCGGCCAGCCGTAGTACTCGTGCTTGACCTTCAGCCCCGGGTGCTTCTTCACCACCGCGTCGTCGGCGGCCTTGACCAGGTCCGGCCAGTTGTTCTGCGCGTCGACGGTGAGCCAGACGGTCAGCTCCTTGGCGTCCGCACCGTTCGAGCCCCCCTTGTCGTCGTCACTGCCGCCACAGGCCGCGATGGAGACCATCATTCCCGCGATACCGATCGCGGCAACAAGCTTGCGCTTCACGCCACCCTCCTCAGGGATGCCACAAACCCCCCTGCCTCCCCGCGGTTGAGCGACAGTTGGAAGCGTCAGCGCACACCGCCCATGGGGCCGGGACCTGGACCAATGGTGTAGACCAGTACGGGGAGCTTGGCCCAGACCAATAGGGCTGTCAAGGGTGCGCCGACCTGCTCAGGTGCTCCGTTATGGGACCGCGATATGCAGGGACCTTTCATTGCTCATGCGGTCAAACGGACGTCCCCGCTCCACTGGACCACCGGCCGTCACTTCCCCCCGGTCGCGCGCCTGTTCGCGTGGACCACCCGGGCCGGGGACGGGCGATGGACTAGACCAGCGGGGGTCACGGCGGTATACAGAGGAGATCACGGAGCGTGCGGGTGCCACCCGTCACAAGAAGCCGTGCCACGATGTGAGCCGTGGCCGACGGGAGTCGGTCGCTTCGGCACTGGAGCCGGGAAGGCAGAGCATGAGCACCGACGTCAGCAGTGCGGAGAACGAGGGTGGGGCGACCGTCCGTACCGCGCGCGTGCCCAAGTACTACCGCCTGAAGAAGCACCTGCTCGACATGACCCAGACGCAGGCGCCCGGCACGCCCGTGCCGCCCGAGCGGACCCTGGCCGCCGAGTTCGACACCTCCCGCACGACCGTGCGCCAGGCGCTCCAGGAACTCGTCGTCGAGGGCCGGCTCGAACGCATCCAGGGCAAAGGCACCTTCGTCGCCAAGCCGAAGGTCTCCCAGGCGCTGCAACTGACCTCCTACACCGAGGACATGCGCGCCCAAGGACTGGAACCGACCTCTCAGCTGCTGGACATCGGGTACATCACCGCCGACGACCGGCTCGCCGCCCTGCTCGACATCACCGCGGGCGGCCGGGTGCTGCGCATCGAGCGGCTGCGCATGGCCAACGGCGAGCCCATGGCCATCGAGACCACGCACCTCTCGGCCAAGCGCTTCCCCGCGCTGCGCCGCAGCCTGGTCAAGTACACCTCGCTCTACACCGCCCTCGCCGAGGTCTACGACGTCCATCTCGCCGAGGCCGAGGAGACCATCGAGACCTCGCTGGCCACCCCCCGCGAGGCCGGGCTGCTCGGCACCGATGTCGGCCTGCCCATGCTGCTGCTCTCCCGGCACTCCCAGGACCGCACCGGCCAGCCCGTGGAGTGGGTGCGCTCGGTCTACCGCGGCGACCGCTACAAGTTCGTGGCGCGCCTGAAGAGGCCGATGGACTGATCCCGCCCTGCCCCGCCGTGCCCCTGCGCCCGGTCCCCGGACGGTGTCCGCGGAACCGGTATGCGGACAAGGGGTTCCGTTCGCTTGTCACCGTGACCTAGATTGCCTGCGCATCGCACCGGTGACCAGCACAGGAACGGAGCCGCACATGTCAGATGGGCCAGGAGTGGGCAAAGGGGTGGTGACACCCCTGCGGGTGGTCATCGGCCTCTGCCTCGTCGCGCCGTTCGTGGCGATGCTGTGGGTCGGTTCGTACGCGAAGACCGACCCCACGTTCATCGGCATCCCGTTCTTCTACTGGTACCAGATGCTGTGGGTGATCATCTCCACGGTCCTCACGGTGATCGCCTACCGGCTCTGGCAGCACGACCAGCGCGGGCGCCGCACCGGTGACTCCGCGTCCGCGAAGGGCGGTGCGGCCCGGTGAAGGACGGCGTCAACGGCGTCGCGCTCGGCGTCTTCATCTTCTTCTTCCTGCTCGTCACCGTCATGGGCTTCCTGGCAGCGCGCTGGCGCCGGGCGGACAACGAGCACAGCCTGGACGAGTGGGGCCTGGGCGGCCGGTCCTTCGGCACCTGGATCACCTGGTTCCTGCTCGGCGGCGACCTGTACACCGCCTACACGTTCGTGGCGGTGCCCGCGGCGATCTACGCGACCGGGGCCGCCGGGTTCTTCGCGGTGCCGTACACGATCCTGGTCTACCCGCTGATCTTCACCTTCCTGCCCCGGCTCTGGTCGGTCTCGCACAAGCACGGGTACGTGACGACGTCCGACTTCGTGCGCGGGCGGTTCGGCTCCAAGGGCCTGTCGCTGGCGGTGGCGCTCACCGGCATCCTCGCCACCATGCCGTACATCGCGCTCCAGCTCGTCGGCATCCAGGCGGTGCTGGACGTGATGGGCGTGGGCGGCGGCGAGAACACCAACTGGTTCGTGAAGGACCTGCCGCTGCTGATCGCCTTCGGCGTGCTGGCGGCGTACACGTACTCCTCGGGGCTGCGCGCGCCCGCGCTGATCGCGTTCGTGAAGGACGCGCTCATCTACATCGTCATCGCGGTCGCGATCATCTACATCCCGATCAAGCTGGGCGGGTTCGACGACATCTTCGCGGCGGCCTCCGAGAAGTACAGCAAGGCGGGGGCGGGCGGACTGGCACCGGCCCCGGGCGGCCAGTGGACGTACGCCACCCTGGCGCTGGGCTCCGCGCTGGCGCTGTTCATGTATCCGCACTCGATCACCGCCACGCTGTCCTCGCGCAGCCGCGAGGTGATCCGCCGCAACACCACGATCCTGCCGCTGTACTCGCTGATGCTGGGCCTGCTGGCGCTGCTCGGCTTCATGGCGATCGCGGCGGGCGTGAAGGTGCAGAACGGCCAGCTGGCCATCCCGCAGCTGTTCGAGGACATGTTCCCGGACTGGTTCACGGGCATCGCCTTCGCGGCCATCGGCATCGGCGCGCTGGTGCCGGCGGCGATCATGTCGATCGCGGCCGCGAACCTGTTCACCCGCAACATCTACAAGGACTTCATCAAGCCGGACGCGACGCCCAAGGAGGAGACCCGGGTCTCCAAGCTGGTCTCGCTGCTGGTGAAGGTGGGCGCGCTGGTCTTCGTGCTGACCATGGACAAGACCGTGGCCATCAACTTCCAGCTGCTCGGCGGGATCTGGATCCTGCAGACCTTCCCGGCCCTGGTCGGCGGCCTGTTCACCCGCTGGTTCCACCGCTGGGCGCTGCTGGCCGGCTGGGCGGTCGGCATGGTCTACGGCACGGTCGCGGCCTACGGGGTCGCCTCGCCGACGCAGAAGCACTTCGGCGGCTCGGCCAAGGAGATCCCGGGCATCGGCGAGATCGGCTACATCGGCATGACGGCGTTCGTGCTGAACGTGGCCGTCGCCGTGGTCCTGACCTTCGTCCTCAAGGCCCTGAAAGCCCCCGACGGCGTCGACGAGACCCGCCCGGAAGACTACACGGCCGACGCCGGGGACGCCGGTGTCTCCGTCGAGCTGCCGCCCGCCACCGCGGGCAGCGCCCACTGAGCGGACGCCCCCTTCGAGGAGGCCGACGCCCTCGACCGGGCCGACGGGCCGCCGGGAGAATCCGGCGGCCCGTCGCCGTGTCCGTGCGGCACACTCGGGGCCATGGACCTCGTGATCAGGCCGGCGCTGCCCGGCGAGTACGCCCCCCTGGGCGAGATCACCGCCCAGGCGTACCTCCGGGACGGTCTGCTGGACTTCGGAGCCGACGACCCGTATCTGGACGTGCTGCGGGACGTCGCCGGACGGGCGGCGGCCTGCGAGGTGCTGGTGGCCGTGGCGCGGGACGAGGTGCTCGGGCGGGGTCGCCTTCGTGCCGTCCGGCGGCCCCATGGCGGACATCGCGGGTCCCGGCGAGGCCGAGATGCGCATGCTCGCGGTCGACCGCGCGGCACGCGGCCGGGGCGCGGGCGCGAGGCCCTGGTGCGGGCCTGCGCGGACCGGGCGCGGGCCACCGCGGGCTGTGTCCGCCTGGTGCTGTCCACCCAGCGCGCCATGCACAGCGCGCACCGCCTCTACGAGCGCCTGGGCTTCGTCCGCACCCCGCGGCGCGACTGGAACCCCTTGCCCCACCTGGCCGACACCAGGCTGCTCACCTACGCGTTGACCCTCTGACACCCTCCGCAGTCGACGCGACACAACATATGGGGGTGGCTTCCACACCCGGCACAAGATGTATGCTCATGCTCGCTGTCGTCGCAGGGGAATCCGGTGCGAATCCGGAACTGTCCCGCAACGGTGTACTCGTACGCACATGCCCTTGAGGCCGCATACGAGCGTCAGTCCGAGGACCTGCCAACAGTGCGCCCGGCCGTCCGGTCCGGGTGTCTGACGTCCGGGCCTCGCGGAATGGGCCGGTGGACGCGGCGCCGTGCGCGCTCGTGCTGCCGCTCCCTGCCCTCGCCGAGGCTCCGTGCCGAGCGAGGGAGAGCCACACGTGACCATCGCGCCCGCCGATCCGGTCTCAGCCGAGGGCCGCCTGGAGAACGACGGTCCCGGTGCCGCGCTGCTGCGGACCCTGACCGAGCTGACCGCCGACCTCCCCGACGCCGACCCCGGCCGGGTCGCCGCCGCCGCGCTGCGCGGCCGTTCGGCCCGCGCGGACGAGGCGGAGCTGCGGGAGCTGGCCACCGAGGCCGCGGCCGGGCTCATCTCCGAGGACCCCGCCTACTCCCGGCTCGCCGCCCGCCTGCTGACGCTCTCCATCCGGTCCGAGGCCGCCTCCCAGGGCGTCACCTCCTTCACCGAGTCCGTCGCCGTGGGCCACCGGGAGGGACTGATCGCCGACCGGACCGCCGCGTTCACCCGGCTGCACGCGGCCCGTCTGGACGCGCTGGCCGACCCGTCCGCCGACGACCGCTTCGGCTACTTCGGCCTGCGCACCGTGCACAGCCGCTACCTGCTGCGGCACCCGATCACCCGCAAGGTGATCGAGACGCCCCAGCACTTCATGCTGCGGGTGGCCGCCGGCCTCGCCGAGGACGACAGCCCCCGGGCCGTCGACGAGGTCGCCGCGCTCTACGGGCTGATGAGCCGCCTGGACTACCTCCCCTCCTCCCCCACGCTCTTCAACTCCGGCACCCGCCACCCGCAGATGTCCTCCTGCTATCTGCTCGACTCCCCCAAGGACGAGCTGGACAGCATCTACGACCGCTACCACCAGGTCGCCCGGCTCTCCAAGCACGCGGGCGGCATCGGGCTGGCCTACTCCCGCATCCGCTCGCGCGGTTCGCTGATCCGCGGCACCAACGGGCACTCCAACGGCATCGTGCCGTTCCTGAAGACCCTCGACGCCTCGGTGGCCGCGGTGAACCAGGGCGGGCGGCGCAAGGGCGCGGCGGCCGTCTACCTGGAGACCTGGCACTCCGACATCGAGGAGTTCCTGGAGCTGCGCGACAACACCGGTGAGGACGCGCGCCGCACCCACAACCTCAACCTGGCGCACTGGGTACCGGACGAGTTCATGCGCCGGGTCAACGCCGACGCGCAATGGTCGCTGTTCTCCCCGGCGGACGTGCCGGAGCTGGTGGACCTGTGGGGCGACGAGTTCGACGCGGCCTACCGCAGGGCCGAGGAGGCCGGGCTCGCGCAGAAGACGATGCCCGCCCGCGAGCTGTACGGCCGGATGATGCGCACCCTGGCGCAGACCGGCAACGGCTGGATGACCTTCAAGGACGCCGCCAACCGCACCGCCAACCAGACGGCGGAGCCCGGCCACGTCATCCACTCCTCGAACCTGTGCACGGAGATCCTGGAGGTCACCGACGACGGGGAGACGGCGGTCTGCAACCTCGGCTCGGTCAACCTCGGCGCCTTCGCCGACCCCGAGACGGGTGACCTGGACTGGGAGCGGCTGGACGAGACGGTCCGCACCGCCGTCACCTTCCTGGACCGGGTCGTCGACATCAACTTCTACCCGACCGAGCAGGCGGGCCGCTCCAACTCCCGCTGGCGGCCGGTCGGCCTGGGCGCGATGGGCCTCCAGGACGTCTTCTTCAAGCTGCGGCTGCCGTTCGAGTCCCCCGAGGCGAAGGCCCTGTCGACCCGCATCGCCGAGCGGATCATGCTGGCCGCCTACGAGGCGTCCACCGACCTCGCCGAGCGCAACACGCCCCTGCCCGCCTGGGAGAAGACCCGCGCCGCCCGGGGCGTGCTGCACCCCGACCACTACGACGTGGAGCTGACCTGGCCCGAGCGCTGGGCGGCCCTGCGCGAGCGGATCGCCGCCGTCGGCATGCGCAACTCGCTGCTGCTGGCCATCGCGCCGACCGCCACCATCGCCTCCATCGCGGGCGTCTACGAGTGCATCGAGCCGCAGGTCTCCAACCTGTTCAAGCGCGAGACGCTCTCGGGTGAGTTCCTCCAGGTCAACTCCTACCTGGTGCGCGACCTCAAGACGCTCGGCGTCTGGGACGCCCGTACCCGCGAGGCGCTGCGCGAGTCCAACGGCTCGGTGCAGGACCTCGCGTGGATCCCGGAGGACGTACGGCGGCTGTACCGCACGGCGTGGGAGATCGGGCAGCGCTCTCTGATCGACATGGCCGCGGCCCGCACCCCGTTCCTCGACCAGGCGCAGTCGCTCAACCTGTTCCTGGAGACGCCGACCATCGGCAAGCTCTCCTCGATGTACGCCTACGCCTGGAAGCAGGGTCTGAAGACCACCTACTACCTGCGCTCCCGTCCGGCGACCCGGATCGCCCGCGCCGCCCAGGCGCAGACCCGCGCCGCCGTCCCCGCCCAGCAGGTGGCCGACCCCGACGCGGTCGCCTGCTCCCTTGAGAACCCCGAGTCCTGCGAGGCCTGCCAGTGATGACCAGCACCACCCGTGACAAGAACCTGCTCGACCCGGGCTTCGAACTGACCCTGCGTCCCATGCGGTACCCGGACTTCTACGACCGCTACCGGGACGCCATCAAGAACACCTGGCACGTGGAGGAGGTCGACCTCCACTCGGACGTCGCCGACCTCGCCAAGCTCATCCCGAGCGAACAGCACCTCATCGGCCGCCTGGTGGCGTTCTTCGCCACCGGTGACTCGATCGTCGCCAACAACCTGGTGCTCACGCTCTACAAGCACATCAACTCCCCGGAGGCGCGTCTGTACCTGTCGCGCCAGCTGTTCGAGGAGGCCGTGCACGTCCAGTTCTATCTGACGCTGCTGGACACCTACCTGCCCGACCCGGAGGACCGGGCGGCGGCCTTCGCGGCGGTGGAGAACATCCCCTCCATCCGCGAGAAGGCGGAGTTCTGCTTCAAGTGGATGGACTCGGTCGAGAAGCTGGACCGGCTGGAGAGCAGGTCGGACCGCCGGCGCTTCCTGCTCAACCTGATCTGCTTCGCCGCCTGCATCGAGGGCCTGTTCTTCTACGGCGCCTTCGCATACGTCTACTGGTTCCGCAGCCGCGGTCTGCTGCACGGTCTCGCCACGGGCACCAACTGGGTGTTCCGGGACGAGACGATGCACATGTCGTTCGCGTTCGACGTGGTGGACACCGTGCGCAAGGAGGAGCCGGACCTCTTCGACGACCAGCTGGAGCAGCAGGTCACCGACATGCTGCGGGAGGCCGTCGAGGCCGAGTTGCAGTTCGCGCGCGACCTGTGCGGTGACGGCCTCCCGGGGATGAACACCGAGTCGATGCGGCAGTACCTGGAGTGCGTGGCCGACCAGCGGCTGACCCGCCTGGGCTTCGCTCCGGTCTACGGCTCCGAGAACCCCTTCTCCTTCATGGAGCTCCAGGGTGTTCAGGAGCTGACCAACTTCTTCGAGCGGCGTCCGTCCGCGTACCAGGTCGCGGTGGAGGGCACCGTCGACCTGGACGAGGACTTCTGAGCCTCCGGTTCACGTGTCGCGGACTCCTGGTCCCGGTGGGCCTGCTGTGCCTCCCTGATGCTGCGGTCGATGCGCCGGTCGCGCAGGATGCCGAGCACCGAGGGCAGCGCCATCAGGACCAGGAGTCCGAAGGTGAAGAGCATTCCGATCAGGGCTTCTGTCTGGTCTGCGTTCATGCACACCACTGTCGCGCCGGACACTCCTGACCGTGAGTGGCAGGACTGCCGTAGACCTTCAAATTCCTGCCATCGGTGCGGCACACTGGTGGCATGTTGCAGAACGTGGCCGCCGTCCTGCTGGACGGCGTGCACCCCTTCGAGCTGGGTGTGGTCTGCGAGGTCTTCGGCATCGACCGCAGCGACGACGGGCTGCCCCGGTACGACTTCGCGGTGGTCTCCGCCGAGGGGCCCTCGCTGGGCACCCATGTCGGCGGCCTGGGCATCACCACGCCGTACGGGCTGGACCGGCTCGACGAGGCCGATCTGATCGCCGTGCCCGCCGGGAACGACTTCGCCACCCGGGTCTACCCGCCCGAGCTGCTGGCCGCCCTCCGACGGGCCGTCGACCGGGGCGCGCGGGTGCTCAGCGTGTGCTCCGGCGTGTTCGTGCTGGGCGCCGCCGGGCTGCTGGAGGGGCGGCGCTGCGCGGTGCACTGGCACCACGCGGCCGAGCTGGTCCGGCAGTATCCGCACGCCACCGTCGAGGCGGACGTGCTCTACGTCGACGCGGACCCGGTGATCACCTCGGCCGGCACGGCGGCCGGTATCGACGCCTGTCTGCACATCGTGCGCAAGGAGCAGGGTCCCGAGGTCGCCAACAAGATCGCCCGGCGGATGGTGGTGCCGCCGCACCGGGACGGCGGCCAGGCGCAGTACATCGAGCGGCCGCTGCCGAGGTCCCGCTGCGACACCGTGGGCGAGGTGCTGGTCTGGATGGAGCGGCACCTCGACGAGGAGGTCACCGTCGAGCAGCTCGCCGCCCGCGCCCACATGTCCCCGCGCACCTTCGCCCGCCGGTTCCAGCAGGAGACGGGCACCACGCCGTACCGCTGGATCCTGCGCCAGCGGGTGCTGCTGGCACAGCGCCTGCTGGAGGGCACGGACGAGACGATGGACGCGATCGCCGACCGCACCGGTTTCGGGACCGCGGCGGCCCTGCGCCACCAGTTCGTCCGCGCGCTGGGCACCACGCCGAACGCCTACCGGCGCGCGTTCAGGGGCCCGCAGGCCGCCTGAACGCGCGCCCACCGGGCGGCGGCGGGGTCAGCGGGGCAGCGCCCGCAGCAGCAGGCGGCGCGGGCGCAGCGTGATCCCGATGCGCGGCCTGGGGTCGGAGCCGGGCGCCTGCTCGAAGCGGTAGGCGCCGGCGATCGCGGCGGTGAGCAGGGTGAGTTCGGCCATCGAGAAGTGGTCGCTCGGGCACTTGCGGTTGCCCACGCTGAACGGGCTCATCGCGTACTTGGGGACCTCCTTGGAGCGCTCCGGGAGCCAGCGGTCCGGATCGAAGTCCTCGTGCCGCCCGTAGGAGCGGTGGTCGCGCTGGATGGCGTAGGGGCTGTAGATGACGTCCGCGCCGGCCGGAATGCGGTAGCCGCCCAGTTCGGTGTCGGCGACCGTGCGGCGGGTCAGAATCCAGACGGCCGGATAGAGGCGCAGTGTCTCCGTGACGACATTCGCCGTGTACCGCAGTTCTCGGACGTCCTCGAATGCGACGGGGCGGTCACCCACCACGGTTTTCACCTCGTCGCGGATCTTGTCGCCGAGATCCGGGCGCTCGGTGAGAACGAGAAGCAGCGACATGATCATGGAGCCGACGGTTTCGCTGCCCGGGGTGAGTATCGCGATCACCTGATCATGGATCTCCTGCTCCCCAATAGGCTCGCCATTCTCGTCCTTCGCCTCCAGCAAAGCCGTCAGCAAATCGTCCGGTTTTTGACCGCCTGCCCTCCGGTCCGCGACGATCTCATCGACCAGGAGATGCAAATCGGCCAATGCGCGGTTGAATTCGCGGTTGGACCTGACCGGCACCTTGTAGAGGGGGCCCAGCGGCACCACCATGCGCTGGTACATGCCGCTGAACAGGGTGGCCAGGGCCGCGCAGATGCGCTCGGCGCGGGCGTCCATGTAGCTGCCGCGCATCAGGCACCGCGCGGCGACGCGCACGGCGACCCGGAAGGACTCCGCGGTCACGTCGAGCACCTGCCCCGAGCGCCACCGCTCGACGAGGGCGTGCGCCTCCTCGGTCATGATCGGCCCGTACTCGGGGAGCACGTCGAGCCGGAAGGCGGGCTGGATGGTGCGCCGCTGGCGCCGGTGCAGCGGCCCGTTGGCGGTGGCCACGCCCTCCTTGCCGAGCAGGCTCTCCAGCGACTCCCACAGCGGCCCGGCGATGATGTAGTCGGGGCTGAGCGCCAGCGCCCCGGTGAGGTCGGGCGCGGTGACGGCGTACACCGTCTTGGGGCCGAGCCTGAGCCGGACCACCTCGCCGTGGTCGCGCAGCCCGCTCAGGAAGGCCAGCGGGTCGCGGGCCAGCCGCAGCCCGTGGCCGAGGAGCGGCACGGCGCCGCCGGCCAGTGGCGGCTCCCCCGGCAGCCGGCCTGTCCGCGCACCTGTCTGCCGACCCGCCTGCGACCTGTCCTCGGGCTTCACCGACTCGACGGTCATTTCTCACCTGCCGCTTCATTGTTGACGTACGGGGGCGTGGACCGGTCGTCCCAGCTGTCGACCATGTAACGGCCGGACTCGTGGTGGAACCAGTAGACGGAACTGAACCAGTTGCGCATATTTCCCAGGCAGGCCCTGACGGCGGAAGCAAGTTCCTTTCCCCGCACCGTTCCGTCCGCGAGGCCGTCGGCGAACCGTAATCCCTCCTGCTCCGCGACCAGGAATTCGTCAATGCACTCCTCCACCCGGCGGCGGATTTCCGCTATGGCTTCCTCAAGACTCAGTCCCTCGTGTTTGACAAGACTTATCCCGAGGTTGTGCACCTCGTCACCCGCGATCTCCTTGGGCAGTGAACACAGATCGTTGTACCAGGCGGCGAATTCCTGGCTCAGCAGGGCCGGACGCCGGTATGCGGGATGCCTGCGGACGGAATCCGGGAGTTCGGTCCCCGCGCTCGGTTCCAGCAGATCCGTCCAGATCCAGTGGGCGAAGGTGAGCCGGCGCAGGGCGAGGTACTCCTCGACCGTGGGGACGACTCCCTGGGCGCGGTTGTGGAACTCCCGGTCGTAGGCGTCGATCACCGCGTGGAAGTGCCGGGCGAAGCGGGCGTTCCAGGTGTCTGGCAGGAACGCGTACAGCCGCAGCACGCTGTCCGCGAACCCCGCCACCAGCACGTCCGGGTGGCGCAGATGGTCCCGGGGGGCGTCCAGCGCCGTGTGCAGCGCGCGGCGCAGCCTGCGCCAGGCGCCCGGCCGCCCGTGGACGATGTCCCGGTCGTGGCGGTCGTCCCAGAGGAAGAACCAGGCGCTGTAGTCCGCGATCGCCTGGAGCACCTCGTCCGGGGCGCCGAGGTAGTACCCCGCCATGAGGTCGGTGTAGCGCAGGCCGTCGGCGTGCTGCTCCACCTTGTCCGCGGGCATGAGCCGCTTTTCCAGCAGCCAGCCGCGGGTCTTCTCCTGGAGTTCGGGCCAATAGGCGTGCAACTGCCTGGGAAACGCGGCCTCGATCACCGGGAGGGCGAGCGACGGCGGTACCGCCGCCACCGTCACCGTGGGTATGGATGTGGATGTCGATGTGGTGCTGTATGGGAAAGCCGGCACGAACAACCCCTCTCAGCCGCCGGTGGCGTCCGCCCCTTCCGCTGTGCCCGGCGCACGCCGTCGCGCATCCCCGCTCTCCCATTCAGCACCACAACTGACCGTTCTGGGAACGGATTTGCTTCACTCGCCATCTGGGATGCCGCGAATATCCCCTTGTGTGACTGATTCTGATTCAACAGATGCGCACAAAGGATCGAATGCGCGAGGGGCCGGGTGCGGACACAGGGACGGCGCCCGACCGGTAGGACGGTCGGGCGCCGTGTGCCGTACGGGGCGCTCGGGCCCCGGGTGCCGGGAGTGCGGTCAGTCGTTGGCGACCACGGGGTAGCGCGGCTCGTTCTCGGCCATCTGCCGCAGCGCGTCCTTGCGCTCCCGCTTGGAGAGCCGGTCGATGTAGAGGTAGCCGTAGAGGTGGTCGGTCTCGTGCTGCAAACAGCGTGCGAAGTAGCCGGTGCCGCGCACCTTGACCTGGTTGCCCCGCTCGTCCTGGCCGGTCACCTCGGCGTAGTCGGGGCGGGCCAGCGGCGCGTAGGCGGTCGGCACGGACAGGCAGCCCTCGTTGCTGTCGTCCAGCCGGCGCCGGTCCGCGGGCAGCTCGACGAGCTTCGGGTTGCACAGGACGCCGACGTGCCGGACCCCCTCGTCGTCCGGGCAGTCGTAGACGAAGACCTTCCTGCCGACACCGATCTGGTTGGCGGCCAGGCCCACTCCCTCGGCGGTGCGCTGGCTGGCGAACATGTCCGCGACCAGTTGCTGGAGCTCATCGCCGAAGTCGGTGACGTCCGCGCACTCCCTGTGCAGCACCGGGTTGCCGACGACCGTGATCGGCCGCGAGGTGCCCCGCTCACGCCAGGCCGCCTCGCGCGCCTCGCAGTCCTCCGTGTCCACGACATAGCCCTCGTCGTCGACGGGGAGCACGCCCGCGTGCTGCTGATCGGTGTCCTGCTGCGCCATGACCGACGTACGCCTTCCTGCAAGCCTGAGAAGTTCTGCCCGTACAGCCTACGGGGACCGGGGCGCGCCCGTGGTTCAGCAGACCTCTTCGAGATCCCGCCAGTCACGGGAGTCGGGGCTGTCCGCGACCCAGCCGTCCAGCAGCCCGCGCACCAGCGAGGCCGGGGCCGCCACCCCGCACTCCCGCTCCGGCACCCACAGCTGCCCGTCGGTGCGGTGGCCCAGCGGTCCCGGGTGCCCCGGCTCGCTGTGGTCGTGCGGGTCCAGGTGCTCGCCGTCGCCCTCGTCGGAGGGCATCCGCGACTCCGAGCAGGTGCGGCAGAGCAGCCGCACCGAGGAGGACCAGTCCTCGGCGGCGAAGCCCGCGTCGGCGGCGAGCTGCTCCAGGGCGTCCCGGTCGGCCTCGGTGGCGGCCTCCAGCAGGACCACCCAGGTGGGCACCGGCGAGGGCGCCCACAGCTCGATCTCGTCGAAGACGGGGAAGCTGTGCCCGGCCGCGGTGGTCCGCTCGCCGTGCGGCACCCCGTCGTGCAGCACGACCTCGCCCCAGCGCCGCCCGGAGGAGGGCAGCGGGATGGACAGCACCTCGATCCGGGCCGGGTCGAGCCGGCGCCCCCAGACCACCTCGGCCTCGCCCTCCGGCGACAGCCGCACCGCGGCGCTGCCCAGCTCCATGCCGACCGGCTCGCCCGCGGCGGTCGCGCCGCCGGGCACCTTCAGGCCGTACGCCTGCCAGGAGCGCCGGGCCAGCGGCCAGTCCTGGAGCGCGGTGGCGGCGATCCCCACGTTCCACCAGTCGGGCGCCCCGCTCTCCCGCTCCAGCAGGGCCACCGCCCGCAGGCCCGCGGCCCGCGCCTGCTCCCAGTCGTGCCGGAACTTGTGCAGCAGGGCGAGGTTGAACCAGGACTCCGACAGCCAGGGCTCCAGATCGGCGGCGCGCGTCAGCAGCGCGCCCGCGTCCTCGTACCGGCCGTCGCCGATCAGGGTGAACGCGCGGTCGGTGGCCTGCCGCCAGGAGGCGGAGGGCCGGTGCCGTCCCTTGCCGAAGATCCTCACGATTCCCGCCTGCCAGTTCCGTCGTATGGGCTGGCTCTGCCCCCGGACACCCTTTCCTTCGCATCCAACCACGTACGGCTTGAGGGGCGCTCATTACCCATGGGTTACCCCGCTGCGGGAGGAGTCAGACCGTCCCGGGCCAGCACACGGGCCAGGGATTCCACCACCTCGGCCGCGTAGGCGTCCGCGGTGGCCAGCCGCAGTTCCTCCAGCGCCCGCAGCGGGCCATGGGGTCCGCCTGCCCGCGCCTTCTCGTCGTAGGCGTTGACGGCCCGCACGATCCGCGCGGCCCGCGGCTGCTCGGCGCACGGGTCGGCCTGCCGCTCCACGACCACCGCGACCTCCCGGTCCACCCCGGCCTGCCGGACCACGGCACCGCCGAGCAGCGCGATCCGCCGCCGCCGTTCAGCGGGCAGGTCCGCCGTGGCGCCCGCGGGCACCGGGTCGACCAGACTGAGCTGGCCGATGTCGTGCATGAGCGCGGCGTGCTCCAGCACGGTCAGCTCGGGTTCCGTCAGGCCCAGGTCCCGGCCCACGGCCCGGCACAGCGCGGCCACCCGCCGGGCATGTCCGTGCGGGGTGTACCCGGCGACCTCGGTGGCGCGGGCCAGCGAGGCGATGGTCTGCCGGTAGACGGCGCGCACGGCCGCGTACCGGCGCAGGGACAGCTGGGTGAGCAGCAGCGGCACACAGAAGACCGGCAGCGCCCACAGCCCGGCCACCGCCACTCCCAGGGCCATCACCGCGCCCGTGGCGCACACCGCCGAGCCGATCCCGAGCAGACCGCGCAGCTCCTCGCGCAGCAGCGGGCCGAACGGCCACCGGGTGCGGCGGTGCGCGGACGCCGCGGCGAGCACCGCGCCGCACAGCGAGGTGAGCACCAGCAGGGCGACCAGCAGCAGCGCGTACGCGGGGCCGCTCAGCGACCGGAAGGCGCCCTCGTTGTACAGGGGTTGGAAGCAGACGGCGGCGAAGGCGACGGTCAGGACACGGCGGGTGAGGTGGTCGAGGGTGCCGCCCCGGCCGCGGGCGATGTGCGGGACGCCGCCGAGCAGGGCGGCGGCCAGCACCACGGCCACGACCTGGCAGGTGCCGTGCCCGCTGTGGTGACCGGCGACCTCGCCCAGCAGCGCGTACGCCAGCGCACCGGCGGCCCCGAGGGGCGCGGCCTCGCGCAGTTCGCTCCCGGGTCGGCGGGTGAGTTCCCCGGCCAGGATCAGCACCCCGAAGGCGAGGGCGGCGCCGCGCTCCTCCAGACCGGTCCACAGGGTGACCGCCAGGCAGAGCGCGGCCACGAGGAGGGCGGCGCCGCGCAGCGGGCTCATCGGGGCGGGCCGCCGTGCCGGGCCCGCGCGGCGGCGTCGCCGGGCGGGCCCGGCACGGTCCGCTCCGGTGGGGCCCCGGGAGGGGCGGGGGGCTCAGGCACGGGGGCCGGGGTGTTCGGGGTCTTCGGGGTGTTCTCGTCGGCGGTGACCGCCGGGTGCCAGCCGTGCCGGTCCAGGGCCCGCACCAGGGCGGCGACCATCCGCGGGTCGAACTGGGTCCCGGCGCAGCGCTCCAGCTCGCCCAGGGCGGCGCCTACCGGCCGGGCCCGCCGGTAGGAGCGGGTGGACGTCATCGCGTCGAAGGCGTCGGCGACGGCGACCACCCGGGCGCACTCGGGGATCTGGGCGCCGCACAGGCCGTAGGGGTAGCCGCTGCCGTCGAGGCGTTCGTGGTGGTGCAGGATCGCGGACCTGGCCTCGCCGAGGAAGGAGATGCCGCGCACCATCTCGTGGCCGTACTCGGGGTGCAGTTCGATGACGCGGCGCTCCTCGGGGGTGAGCGGGCCGTCCTTGCGCAGCAGCCGGGTGGGGACGCCGAGCTTGCCGACGTCGTGCAGGATCCCGGCGAAGCGCAGCGTCTCGACGCGTTCGTCGTCCAGGCCCAGTTCCCGGGCGATCAGCACGGAGGCGCGGCCGACCCGCTCGCTGTGGCCGCGCGTGTACCCGTCCTTGAGGTCGACGGCCTGCACCAGGGCCCTGACGGTCGCCCGGTGCGCGGCGCGCTCGCGGTGGTACTGGGCGTAGACCCACCAGGAGACGCACATGGGCAGCAGCACGAGGAGGGCGGCCACCGGCCCGTACCGGCTGCGCCACAGGACGGCCATCATCAGTCCGCCGAGCCCGTGCACGGCGATCGGCGCGAGCGAGCGGGCGAACCGGCCGCACCGGGCGTGCCGGGCCGCGGCGCCGCGCGGGCGTCCGCCGGGCGGGGCGCCGGCCGCGAGCCGCCGGATCCCGCCGTCGAGCACGGTCAGCACCAGGCAGAACGCCGTCACGGCCGCGGCGGCGGGCAGCAGGGCGTAGGGGAAGTCGCGGCCGACGACCGCGTCCCGGCCGCCCAGGTCCCAGTGCACGCGGGCGGCGGCCCATCCGGCGAGGGCGAGCTGGGCGGCCCGCCAGATCCGGCGCAGCGCCTCGGGGCGCTGTCCGGCCCGGGTGAGCAGGGCGCCGGGCAGCGGGACGAGCGCGGCGGCGGGCGGCGGCAGCAGGAAGGCCGCGGCCAGCAGGACGGGGTAGAACGGCCCGGCGGAGCGCCGCCGCACGAGCCCGTCGCAGGCCGCCGCGACCGCGGCGAGCGCCAGGACGGCCCACCAGGGCACGGGCATGCCCGGCAGCGGCAGCAGACAGGACAGGGCGGCGAGGGCGACACAGGCGGCGTACGCGCGGGCCAGCGGCGGAACCGCCTCCATGACGCCCCTCCCCGGTCGTGCCTGTCCCCGGCCAGTGGGCCGAGCCTAGGGCGGCGGGAGGGGGGTCCGCGGGCCGATAACCCGCGGATTAGCACGTACGGGTGAAGCCGGGGCCGGAGGGAGCGCCGGGGTTCAGGACTCCCGGGGGGTCACCGGTGCCGTGGCCACATCGCGGTCGGCGACGACGGGACGGTCGGAGACGGGCTGCCCCGAGCGGATCAGGTCGAGCCGGCCCATGACCTTGGCGCGCAGGTCCGCGGGCACGTCGTCATGGCCGCAGCACCGCTTGACCAGCTTCTTCACGGCCTGCTCCAGGCCGTACTTCTCCAGGCACGGTGAGCACTCGTCGAAGTGCTGCCGGAACTTGTCGCGGTCGACGTCCGGCATCTCGCTGTCGAGGAACTCGTACAGGTGGTCGAGTACCTCACTGCAGTCCGTTTCGTGCGGCTCTCCGCAGCTCATGAGCCCGAGCCTTTCGCTTCGTTCGACTCTCCGGCGCCGGCCGGGACCAGTCCGCGCTCTCGGGCGTAGTCCTCGAGCATGCCGCGCAGTTGACGACGGCCCCGGTGCAGCCGGGACATCACCGTACCGATGGGTGTCCCCATGATGTCCGCGATCTCCTTGTACGCAAAGCCCTCGACATCCGCGAGATAGACGGCGATGCGGAATTCCTCGGGGATCGCCTGGAGCGCTTCCTTCACGTCCGAGTCGGGCAGGTGGTCGAGCGCCTGCGACTCCGCGGAGCGCAGACCCGTCGACATGTGCGACTCGGCGCGGGCGAGCTGCCAGTCCTCGATCTCCTCCGCGGCGCTGCGCTGGGGCTCGCGCTGCTTCTTGCGGTAGGAGTTGATGAAGGTGTTGGTCAGAATCCGGTACAGCCACGCCTTGAGGTTGGTGCCCTCGCGGAACTGGTGGAAGGACGCGTACGCCTTGGCGTAGGTCTCCTGCACCAGGTCCTCGGCGTCGGCCGGGTTGCGCGTCATGCGCAGCGCCGCCGAGTACATCTGGTCCAGGAACTCCAGGGCGTCCCGCTCGAAGCGCGCGCTGCGCTGGGCGGTCGACTCCGCGGCCGCGTCCGCACGCGCGCCCCGGCCCTCGGGCAGCTCCGCCTGGCCGTTGTCGGTCCCTGCGTCGGTACCGGGAACCGGACCCACCTCCTCAAGCGACGTCGCGAGACCGAAGGCGGCCCCGCTCGTTTCGGAGGATAGACGACGATCCGGTCCGCCCGCCGCCCGAATAGGGGCGGTCCTGGCCGCGTGCAGCACCGACCAGTCGAGGTCGGCTCGGCCGGTGCGGCCTGCGCGTCCGGTGTCGGACACCGCCGGTCGCAGCCCGTCCGCAAGGTCGCGGCGGGTGACGGCCGGGCAGATGGTGGAACCCATGCGGCGGACTTCCTCTCGTGTGGCGTCGGCGCCGGGACATCAGCACTTCTGTCCGCCTCAACAGTGCGCACCGGGCCCGCATTCCCGGGCCGTCACCCGAGTGAGCCGCACCACCGCACGACACCCTCGGTGAGGACGGCCAGCGCCTGCTCCTCGGTGGTGCCCGACCGTTTCGGCACCGCGAAGCCGTGGTCGCCGTACGGGACGGTGATCAGCTCGTAGGGGCCCTCGGGGAACTCCCCGGGCTTCCCGAAGGGGTCGTTGCCGCCCTGGACCACGAGGGTGGGGACCCCGGCGCCGAGCAGTTCACCGGCCCGGGACTTCTCCGGGCGGCCCGGCGGGTGCAGCGGGAAGCTGAGGGCGAGGACCGCGTGCGCGCCCAGCGGGGCCGCCGTACGGCAGGCCACGCGCGCGCCCGCGCTGCGCCCGCCCGCGACGACGGGCAGGCCCGGGGCGGTGAGCGCGGGCCAGACGCCGCGCCAGCCGGTGTCCAGGGTCTTCGGCGCGGGCGCCACCTTCTTGCCCGCCACCCGCCAGGGCTGCTCCACCAGCGCCACGCTCACCCCGTGCCCGGGGAGCGCGGCGGCCAGGGCCTTCAGGTCGCGGGCCTCGATGCCGCCGCCCGCGCCGTGGCTCACGGCGAGGACGAGACGCGGCCGTGCGGCCCGGTGCCAGGTGACGCGGGCGGTACCCGCGTCCGTCTCGACGGTCTCGGAGGTGTCAGGGCTCACCCCGGAGAGGATGTCAGAAGGGCGGCCCGGCGGCCCGCCCGCGCATCCCCGGCACGGTCAGAAGACGGCCCGCCCGCGCGCCCCCGGCACGGTCAGAAGAGGGTGCCCTCCTCCGGGGCCTCCAGTTCCTTCAGCAGTTCCGGCCCGTTGTTGCGGACGTTGCTCACCGCGGTGGACACCGGGTAGGCGCGCATCAGGCCCTCGGGCGGCGGCGCCAGCAGCGCGCGCAGGCCGGCGGGGTCCATGCGGGCCGGGTCCAGCCAGGCGTCCCAGCGGTCCGGGGTGAGCATCAGCGGCATCCGCGGATGGATGTCGGCCAGCGACCGCGGCCCCTCGGCCGGGCCCACCGCCAGCGGCGCCGTCTCGGCCTCGGTGGTGATCACCGAGCAGGTCACCCACCACGCCTGCGGGTGGTCGTCGGGCAGCGTGCGGTCCCGCCAGAACTCGTACAGGCCCGCCATCGCGAACACCGAGCCGTCCGCCGGGGTGACGAAGTACGGCTGCTTGCGCGGGCGTTTGCGCCTGCCCTCGACCTCCAGGTCGCGCTCCTCGGTGCCGGTGACCCACTCGTAGTAGCCGTCGGCGGGCACGATGCAGCGCCGGACGGCGAAGGCGCGGCGGTAGGACGGCTTCTCGTGCACGGTCTCCGCGCGGGCGTTGATCATCCGGGCGGCGCCCTCGGGGCTCTTCGCCCAGGACGGCACCAGTCCCCACCTCAGCTTGCGCAGCTGCCGAACCGGACGCCCGTCCCCGGCGTCCTTCAAAGGGCGGTCGAGGACGACGGGGACCTCCTTGGTGGGGGCCACGTTGTAGTCGGCCGCCAGGGTCTCCTCGGGCTCGTCCCCTTTCTCGACGTTCTCGACGTTCTCGATGTTCTCGATGTTCTCGATGTTCTCGATGTTCTCGATCCCGAAGATCTGGGCGAGATCCCCCGGCCCCCGGCTCGCTGCATACCGTCCGCACATACATGCCACACTGCCAGACTCCGAACGACGACAGGGAGCCCCTCAGGAATGGACAGCCTCGCCGCCGTCGCGCTGCCCGCCCTCTGGGACCGGCTCGTCGGCACCCAGCCCGACCCGGACCTGTGGGTGGTGCTCGCCACCGCTGCCGCCGCCCTCGTGGTGGTGGCCCCGCACACCCTGTGGCGGATATCCCGCAACGCCATCACCATCGCCCACGAGGGCGGCCACGGTCTGGTCGCCCTGCTCACCGGCCGCACGCTGACCGGGATCCGGCTGCACTCCGACACCAGCGGCCTCACCGTCAGCCGCGGCAAGCCGTACGGCCTCGGCATGATCCTCACGGCCGCGTCCGGCTACACCGCTCCCCCGCTGCTGGGGCTCGGCGGCGCCGCCCTGCTGGCCGCCGGGCACGTCACGCTGCTGCTGTGGGTGGCCACGGCACTGCTGGTGGCGATGCTGGTGATGATCCGCAACGCGTACGGGGTGCTGACCGTCGTCCTCACCGGCGGCACGTTCCTGCTGGTGTCCTGGCTGGCGGGACCGCAGGTGCAGGCCGCGTTCGCGTACGCCGTGGTGTGGTTCCTGCTGCTGGGCGGGGTGCGCCCGGCCTTCGAGCTCCAGGTCAAGCGCTCGCGCGGGGGCGCCGGCGACTCGGACGCGGACCAGCTGTCCCGGCTGACGCACGTCCCGGCGGCCCTGTGGCTGTTCCTCTTCCACGCGGTGTCGCTGTGCTCGCTGATGGGCGGGGGCCGCTGGCTGCTCGGGATGTGATCGCCCGCAGCACCGTGAGGAGGGCCGGGGCGACGCCCTCCTTATAGAGTGGGCGCATGGCCCCGAACCCCGCCCACACCGCCCTCTGGCCCGCCCCGCACGCGAGCGGAGCCGTCGACGCGACGGTCCACGTGCCCGGGTCCAAGTCGGTCACCAACCGCGCCCTGGTCCTGGCCGCCCTGGCCTCCGAACCGGGCTGGCTGCGCCGCCCGCTGCGCTCCCGGGACACCCTGCTGATGGCCGGCGCGCTGCGGGAGATGGGCGTCGGCATCGAGGAGACGGTGTCGTCCAGCACCTCGGGCGCGGGCGGCTCCGGCGAGGCGTGGCGGGTGATCCCCGCCGGACTGCACGGCCCCGCCACGGTCGACGTGGGCAACGCCGGCACCGTGATGCGCTTCCTGCCGCCGGTCGCCGCGCTCGCCGACGGCCCCATCCGCTTCGACGGCGACCCGCGCTCCTACGAGCGCCCACTGCACGGCGTGATCGACGCGCTGCGCGCCCTCGGCGCCCGGATCGACGACGACGGCCGCGGCGCACTGCCGCTGACCGTGCACGGCGGCGGGGCCCTGGACGGCGGCCCGGTGGAGATCGACGCCTCCTCGTCCTCCCAGTTCGTCAGCGCCCTGCTGCTGTCCGGACCGCGCTTCAACCAGGGCGTCGAGGTCCGCCACACCGGGGCGACGCTGCCGTCGATGCCGCACATCCGGATGACGGTGGACATGCTGCGCGCGGTCGGCGCCCAGGTGGACACCCCGGAGTCGGGCGGCGAGCCGAACGTGTGGCGGGTCACCCCGGGCGCGCTGCTCGGCCGCGACCTGACCGTCGAGCCGGACCTGTCGAACGCGCAGCCGTTCCTGGCGGCGGCGCTGGTGACCGGCGGCAAGGTCGTCATCCCCGACTGGCCGCAGCGGACGACCCAGCCCGGCGACCGGCTGCGGGAGATCTTCACCGAGATGGGCGGCTCCTGCGAACTGTCCGACTACGGTCTGGTGTTCACCGGATCGGGCGCGGTGCACGGCATCGACGTGGACCTGGGCGAGGTCGGCGAGCTGACCCCCGGCATCGCGGCGGTCGCCGCGCTCGCCGACTCCCCCTCGACGCTGCGGGGCGTGGCGCATCTGCGGCTGCACGAGACGGACCGGCTGGCCGCGCTCACCAAGGAGATCAACGAACTCGGCGGCGATGTGACCGAGACCACCGACGGACTGCACATCCGCCCGCGGCGGCTGCACGGCGGGGTCTTCCACACCTACGAGGACCACCGCATGGCGACGGCCGGTGCGATCATCGGCCTGGCGGTCGAGGGCGTGCAGATCGAGAACGTGGCGACGACGGCGAAGACCCTCCCGGACTTCCCCGAGCTGTGGACCGGGATGCTCGGGTCGTAGGGCGCAAGGAACACGTCATGCGCCGCTACGGCAAGCACACCGACGAGGACGACATCCGCTCCCGGCCCAACCGCAAGGGCAACCGGCCGCGCACCCACATCCGCCCCAAGCACGAGGACGCCGCCGAGGGCATGGTGCTCACCGTCGACCGGGGGCGGCTGACCTGCCTGGTCGACGGGCGCACGGTCGTCGCGATGAAGGCCCGCGAGCTGGGCCGCAAGGCCGCGGTCGTGGGCGACCAGGTGGCCCTGGTCGGTGATCTGACCGGCCAGAAGGACACCCTCGCGCGCATCGTCCGCATCGAGGAGCGCTCCTCCGTCCTGCGCCGCACGGCCGACGACGACGACCCCTACGAGCGCGTGGTCGTCGCCAACGCCGACCAACTGGCCATCGTCACCGCGCTGGCCGACCCCGAGCCGCGCCCGCGGCTGATCGACCGCTGCCTGGTGGCGGCGTACGACGCGGGTCTGACCCCGCTGCTGGTGATGACCAAGTCGGACCTGGCGCCGCCGGACAAGCTCCTGGAGCTGTACGGGGCGCTGGACATCCCCCATGTCGTCACCAGCCGGGAGGAGCTGGAGAGCGGCGGCGCGGCGGACCGGGTGCGCGCGCATCTGGGCGGCCGGGTCACGGCGTTCGTCGGGCACTCCGGCGTCGGCAAGACCACGCTCGTCAACGCCCTGGTCCCCGAGGAGCGCCGGCGCACCACGGGGCATGTGAACGCGGTGACCGGCCGGGGCCGGCACACCACCACCTCGGCGCTGGCGCTGCCGCTGGCGGGCGACACGGGCTGGGTCGTCGACACCCCGGGCGTACGGTCCTTCGGGCTCGCCCACATCGACCCGTCCCGGGTCATCCTCGCCTTCCCCGACCTGGAGCCGGGCACCGAGGGCTGCCCGCGCGCGTGCAGCCACGACGAGCCGGACTGCGCGCTGGACGCCTGGGTGGCGGACGGCCACGCCGATCCGGCCCGGCTGTACTCGCTGCGCCGGCTGCTGGCCACCCGGGAGCGGACCGAGGGCGACTGAACCGGGCCGGGGCGCCCGCGTTGTTTGGCAGCCCCGCGGGCAGGTAAGTGCATAATCGCACCGAGCCGGAGCGGCCACGGAACGCGCACACACGGGAGGACAGCACATGGCGTGGCTGCTGGTCATCGTCGCGGGACTGCTCGAGACCGGCTTCGCCGTCTGTCTGAAACTCTCGCACGGCTTCACCCGGCTGTGGCCCACCATCGCCTTCGCCTGCTTCGCCCTCGGCAGCTTCGGTCTGCTCACCCTGTCGCTGCGCAAGCTGGACGTGGGGCCCGCCTACGCGGTGTGGACCGGCATCGGCGCGGCGGGCACCGCGATCTACGGGATGATCTTCCTCGGCGACCTGGTGTCGACGCTGAAGATCGTCTCGATCAGCCTGGTCATCTTCGGCGTGATCGGACTCCAGCTCTCCGGCTCCTCGCACTGAGCCGCCGCGCGGTCGCGGGGGCGGCACCACAGGGGGCGGCACCACAGGGGGCGGCACCACAGGGGGCTGCATCACAGGGGGTGGCGGCGCAGCACTCCGCTCACCAGCGCGGCGACGCCGGCCTCTTCCGGCGGCGCGGCCACGCAGGACAGCGCCAGCCTGAACACCAGTTCGCAGACGTCCGCGAGTTCGGCACCGTCCGCGGCGGCCCGCGGGGCCGACAGGGCCGGTGAGCCAGGTGGGGTCGGAGAGTCAGGTGGGGTCCGTGAGCCAGGTGGGGTTGGTGAGTCCGGTGGACTTGACGGCTCAGGCGGCTCCGGCGCCGCGGGGGTGCGCGACACGCCCGGCGCGCACGGCACATCCGCTCCGCCCGGCACATCCGCTCGTCCCGGCCCGTCCCGGCCCTGCGGGTCGGACAGCGCGGCCACGGCCCGGTCGCGGACGGTCGTGAGCAGATCGGCGGGCGAGGGCAGCGCCCCGCGCCGGGCCGGGCCGGCACCGAAGGGTGCGGCCGCCGACAGCCTCGGCACGGGCAGCCGTTCGTCCCAGCACCCGGTCAGCATGGCCCGCACCACCGCGTTGCCGTGGGCGGCCGACGCGGTCCACTCGGCCACGGCCGTCAGGCGCCGTACCGGATCACCGGCGCCCGCCAAGGCGCGTTCCACCCCGGCGAGATAGCCGTCCGCCTCGCTCCTGACCAGGGCCCGCGCCAGACCGTCCTTGCCGCCGAACTCGTTGTAGAGCGTCTGCCGCGACACGCCCGCCGCGGCGGCCACGTCCACCATCCGCACCGCGGACCACGGCCGCCGGGCCAGCGCCGTACGCGCGGCGTCCAGCAAGGATTCCCGCGCTGCCGGCATCATCGCCTCCCGGGGACGCGTGCGGGTCCCGTACGACGGCTCTGGGACCACAGGTTTGGCGCGGAAGAGGGCACTGTCAAGACTCCCCGACGGCATCCGGCGGACACCCCGCGTTCAGCTTCCCCTGTGGCATTGCGTCACCTCGGCCGGATACCGTTCCCCGCATGCCCGACTATCTCGACGATCTGCGCCTGGCCCACGTTCTCGCGGACGCGGCGGACGCCGCCACGATGGACCGCTTCAAGGCCCTCGACCTCAAGGTCGAGACGAAGCCCGACATGACCCCGGTCAGCGAAGCGGACAAGGCCGCCGAGGAGCTGATCCGCGGTCAGCTCCAGCGCGCCCGGCCGCGCGACGCGGTCCTCGGCGAGGAGTACGGCGTCGAGGGCACGGGCCCCCGGCGCTGGGTCGTCGACCCGATCGACGGCACCAAGAACTATGTGCGCGGTGTTCCCGTCTGGGCCACGCTGATCGCCCTGACCGAGGCGGGCGAGGGCGGCTACCAGCCGGTCGTCGGCCTCGTCTCCGCGCCCGCGCTGGGCCGCCGCTGGTGGGCGGCGAAGGGACACGGCGCGTTCACCGGGCGCAGCCTGTCGCAGGCCTCCCGCCTCCAGGTCTCCCGGGTCTCCTCACTGCCGGACGCCTCCTTCGCGTACTCCTCGCTCGGCGGCTGGGAGGAGCAGGGGCGGCTGGACGGCTTCCTCGACCTGACCCGCGAGGTGTGGCGCACGCGCGCGTACGGCGACTTCTGGCCGTACATGCTGGTCGCCGAGGGCGCGGTGGACATCTGCGCCGAGCCCGAGCTGTCGCTGTGGGACATGGCCGCGAACGCGATCGTCGTCACCGAGGCCGGCGGCACCTTCACCGGCCTCGACGGCCGCCCGGGACCGCACAGCGGCAACGCGGCGGCCTCCAACGGCCTGCTGCACGACGAGATGCTGGGGTATCTCAACCGGCGCGGCTGAATCACGACCGGCGCGGCCGGATCGCGGCGGACGCCCGTGCGCGCCCCCGCCCGGCCGCGCACGCCCTCTTGTTGCACCCCGTCCGGCCTGCGACTCTGGGAGCCCCCTCACTTGTGAACAAGTGAATCCCACCCTCACGCGGGCCGCTCCCGCACGGGTGCGCGCACTCCGCGCCTCCCGTACAGGAGCGTGCTGCGCGTGGATTCCTTGAGGAGGTGGCTCCGCCCCATGCCCGTCCCTCCCCTGCTCGTCCGTGACGCCATGAGCACGGTGGTCCTCACCATCGGTCCCGCCCACACCCTGCGCGAGGCCGCCGTCCTGATGTCCGCCCGCGGTGTCGGCGCCGCCGTCGTGCACGACCCCGACGCCGGCGGCATCGGCATCCTCACCGAACGCGACATCCTCAACTCCGTCGGCCTGGGCCAGAACCCGGACTCCGAGCACGCCCACGCCCACACCACCACCGACGTGGTCTTCGCGGCCCCCGCCTGGACCCTGGAGGAGGCGGCGCGGGCCATGGCAGGCGGCGGCTTCCGCCATCTCATCGTCCTGGACGGCGGCGAGCCGGCCGGTGTGGTCTCGGTCCGCGACATCATCCGCTGCTGGGCGCCGGTGCGGCGGCACCCGGCCCGGGTGCCCGTCTGAGCCCGCGCCACGGACGCGGACGTACGGCGACGGACGTACGGCGACGATCGCGGACGTACGGCGACGATCGCGGACGTACGGCGACGATCGCGGACGTACGGCGACGGGCCGGGTCCCCGAAGGAACCCGGCCCGCCCGTCCGGCAAACGGTCCAGTGCCGGAGTCAGCCGCGCAGTGCTCGCACGGCGGCCTCCAGCCGCTTGCCGAAGTCCCCGTCGGCCCGACGGAAGTTGTCGACCGCGCGCTCGACGATGTCCTCGCGCGAGACCTGGGAGATCGCACCGGCGAGGTTGCCGATCAGCCGGTCCTTCTCCTCGTCCGTCATCAGCCGGTAGAGGTCGCCCGCCTGGACGAAGTCGTTGTCCTCGGCGTGTGCCGGGGCCGCGTGGTCGCCGGTGGCCCCGGTGACCGCGACGGGCTGCCACAGCGGCCGGTCCGTCTGGAACGGGCCGCCGAAGCTGTTCGGCTCGTAGTTCTTCGCGCCCTTGTGCCGGCCGTCGTACAGGAAGCCGTCACGGGCGTGGGAGCGGGCCTCGGTCGCGTGCGGGCGGTTCACCGGCAGGTGCCCGGCGTTGATGCCGACACGGTAGCGGTGGGCGTCGCCGTACGCGAACAGCCGGCCCTGGAGCATCTTGTCCGGGGACGGGCCGATGCCGGGCACGAAGTTGGCCGGGGTGAAGATCGACTGCTCGACCTCGGCGAAGACGTTCTCCGGGTTGCGGTTCAGCTCCAGCTTGCCGAACTCGATCAGCGGGTAGTCCGCGTGCGGCCACACCTTGGTCAGGTCGAACGGGTTGAAGCGGTACCCCGCCGCCTCGGCCACCGGCATGATCTGCACGTACACCGTCCAGGACGGGAACTCGCCGCGCTCGATCGCCTCGCGCAGGTCGCGCTGGTGCGAGTCGGGGTCCTTGCCCGCCAGGACGTCGGCCTCCTCGGCGGTCAGGCACTTGATGCCCTGGTCCGTCTTGAAGTGGTACTTGACCCAGAAGGACTCGCCGGCCTCGTTGTTCCACTGGTAGGTGTGCGAGCCGAAGCCGTCCATGTGGCGGTAGGAGGCCGGGATGCCGCGGTCGCCGAAGAGCCAGGTCACCTGGTGCGTGCTCTCCGGGGACAGGCTCCAGAAGTCCCAGACGTTGTCCGGCTCCTGGCTGCCCGTGTACGGGTCGCGCTTCTGGGTGTGGATGAAGTCGGGGAACTTGATGGCGTCCTTGATGAAGAACACCGGGGTGTTGTTGCCGACGAGGTCGTAGTTGCCCTCCTCGGTGTAGAACTTCAGCGCGAAACCGCGCGGGTCGCGCACCGCGTCCGCCGCGCCCAGGTTGCCCGCCACCGTGGAGAAGCGGAGGAAGGTCTCCGTCTCCTTGCCGACCTCGGAGAGGAACGCGGCACGGGTGTACGCGGTGACATCGGCGGTGACCGTGAACGTGCCGTAGGCGCCCGCGCCCCGCGCGTGCACCACGCGCTCCGGGATGCGCTCGCGGTTGAAGTGCGCCAGCTTCTCCAGCAGGAGCTGGTCCTGGACGAGAACCGGGCCGCCGACGCCCGCGGTCTCGCTGTTCTGGTTGTCGGCTACCGGAGCACCGGCCTCCGTGGTGAGCGGCCCCTGGGTCACGTCGCCTCCTGCGGCAATTTCTGTCGTACCTGTCGCTTGGCCGAAGCCAGTCCCGATCCTACAATGGACAAAGTCTAAGTCAAGTAGAACTCCAAAGTCACACTTGTTCGGGATCTGTTCTCGCTGCTGTTAGGCTGGTGTGTATGAGTGACCTTCTGGAACGGCTGCGGGGACGCGGGTGGCGCATGACCGCGCAGCGGCGCGTCGTGGCCGAGGTCCTGGACGGCGAGCACGTCCATCTGACGGCCGACGAGGTGCACGCCCGAGCCGTGACGAGGCTCCCCGAGATCTCCCGGGCGACCGTCTACAACACGCTGGGCGAGCTGGTCACGCTGGGCGAGGTGCTGGAGGTCAGCACCGACAAGCGCGCCAAGCGGTACGACCCCAACGCGCACCAGCCGCACCACCACCTGGTCTGCGCCGGCTGCGGCGCGATCCGCGACGTCCACCCGAGCGGCAACCCGCTGGCCGACCTCCCGGACTCGGAGCGCTTCGGCTTCACGGTCTCCGACGTCGAGGTGACGTACCGCGGGCTCTGCCCGAACTGCGCGTCGGCCTGACGCGCCCCGCACACGGAACACGGCGAAGGCCCCGGCACCCGAGAGGTGCCGGGGCCTTCGCCGTACCCGCCCGGAAGCCGTTCCGCCCGGAAGCCGTCCCACCGGGACGCCTCACCGCACCGGAACGCACCGGAACGCACCGAGGGCCGGAACCCTGATCGGATTCCGGCCCTCGACCTTCAGTAGCGGGGACAGGATTTGAACCTGCGACCTCTGGGTTATGAGCCCAGCGAGCTACCGAGCTGCTCCACCCCGCGTCGATGAATAGAACACTACGTGACCGGGGGGAGAAGAAGCAAATCGCTTCCCCGCGGCCCCACCCGCCCCGCGAAGCCGCGCGACCTCGCGGTCCTCCGCCGCCCCGCGGGGCCGTCCGGCGCGCGTCCGGCCGCGCGGGCCGGCGGTGCGAGCCGGCCGGTGCGAGCCGGCCGCGCGGGCCGGCGGTACCTCGCCGAGCGTCACGCCGACAGCTCCTCGCGCAGCGCGTCCCGCAGCCGCGCCGCCCGCTGGGCGACCTCGCGCGGCCCCAGCGCCACCGCCCGGTCGGCCCACCGCTGGCCCTCGGCCAGCTCGCCGCGCCGCGCGCAGACCAGCGCCAGCCGCAGCGCCGCGCGCCCGTGCCCGGCCTCCGCCGCCCGCGTCCACCACACGACCGCCTCGGGCTCGCTGCCCTCGCGGGCCAGCAGCAGACCGAGGTTGAACGCGCCGTTGCGGGACCCGGCCTCCGCGGCCTCGCGGTACCAGCGCGCCGCCTCGACGACATCGCCGCGCGCCGCGGCCAGCATGCCCACCCGCACCTGAGCCCGGCGGTGCCCCTGGGAGGCCGCCCGCTCGTACCACTCCTCGCACTCGGTCTTCTCGTGGACCGCCGGTTCCCCCAGTTCGTGCGCGGGCGGCGGGGGGCGGCGCGCGTCGAGCACGCTCGCCAGCCGGTAGGCGCCCTCCGCGCTGCCGCCGCCGGCCGCGCAGCGCAGATGCCGCTCGGCCGCCCGCTCGTCGCCCGCGCGCAGCCGGGCCATGCCCACCTGGAGGGCCGCCTCGCTGTGCCCGGCCGCCGCCGCCTGCTCGTACCAGCGCAGGGCGTCCCGTTCCAGGCCGCGCCCGGCGTAGAGGATGCCCAGGTTGAAGGCGGCGTCCACGCTGCCGGCCTCGGCCGCCTTGGAGAACCACGGCTCGGCGCCGGCCGTGTCCCCGCCCTGGAGCAGCAGGACCGCCAGCGCGTTCGCGGCCTCGCGGTGGCCCGCGTAGGCCGCGCTGCGGTACCACTGCTCGGCCTGCGGGGTGCGGCCCTGCTCGGCGCAGAGCAGGGCGAGGTTGTAGGCGCCGTTGACGTCCCCGGCGTTCATCGCCGCGCGGTACCAGCGCTCGGCGGTCTGCGTCTCGCCGCGCTCGGCGTGCAGCGCGCCCAGCGCGTTGGCCGCGTTGCCGTCGCCGTCCTGCGCGGCCCGCAGCCACCACACGGCCGCGCTCTCGGTGTCCCCGGCGTCGCGCAGCAGGAACCCGAGGGCGCAGGCGGCGCGCGCCTCGCCGTCCTTGGCGGACGTCAGGTACCAGCGGCCGGCCTCCCTCAGCTCGCCCCGCTTCTCCAGGATCGCCCCGAGGTGCAGTGCGGCGCGGCGGTGGCCGCGGGCCGCGGCCTGCCGGTACCACTGCTCGGCCTCCGCGGAGGGGGCGGCGCCGTCCGCCGCCGGGTCCGGCGCGGACCGCCGGTCCACCGCCCTGGCCAGGCGGTACGCCGCCTCCCGGTGCCCGCGTTCGGCGGCCACCCGCATCCAGCGCTCGGCGTCCGCGTCGGCGCGGTGCTCCAGCAGGTCGGCGAGGGCGTAGGCGCCCAGGACATGGCCCTGTTCGGCGGACTGGCGCAGCCAGTACTCGGCGGCGGGCTCGTCGCCGCGCTCGCGGTGGTGGCGGCCGAGCGCGTGCGCGGCCGGGGCGGAACCGGCGACGGCGGCGATGCGCCACCAGCCGGCCGCCTCCTCGGGGTAGCCGCGCTGCTGGAGGAGGACGCCCAGGTTGTTGGCCGCGGCCCGGTCACCGGCCGCGGTGGCGGCCCGCAGATGGGGTTCGGCGCCGTCCAGGTCGCCCCGGCGCAGCAGCATGGCGCCGAGGACGCTCATCGCCTCGGTGTCGCCGGACTCGGCGGCGAGCCGGCGGCGTGCCAGCTCGGCGACCTCCTCGGCGGCGGCCCCGGTCTCGTCCGCCGCGGTCTCCCGCGCTGCCGTCCGGTCCCTGGTCCCGTCCTCGGTCCCGTCCGTGCCCGTCACCTCCGCACCGGGGACGCGGGTACCGGTCCGGTACCGGTCCGCGCTGCCGGACTCCTCGGGCCCCTGGGTCGGCCCGGGGTCGGAAGTCTGCACAAATCGCCCTGTCTCGAACAGAGTTACCTTGTCCCCCATAACGTCCATCGTCGCACCACCCGCAACCCGGGTACACCTGGTATACCGCAGCCAGTGAGGTCACTTCAGCGTTTTGTCGACATGCCCACAGAGAGACAAGTCAAACACAGATCGCCCAACTCCCCACGGCGGCACGGCGGTCGTGGGACACGCGTCTTGAGTCCGCGCAGCGCGAAGGCCCGGATCCGTCGAGGGATCCGGGCCTTCGACTCGTTCGGGAAATTCAGCTCCCGTTCTTGCCGTTGCCCTGCTTGCGGGCCGCCTCCTGCGCGTCCTCGGCCTGCTGGAGCGCCTTCTGGAGGTCCTTCTGCGCCTTGCCGTAGGCCTCCCAGTCGGTCGGCTTCTTGTTCAGCGCCGTCTGGCCCTCGTCGAACGCCTTCTGGGCCGCCTCCAGGGCCTTCTGGACCGTCGGGTTGCCCGCGGCCGGCGGTTTGGTGCCGCTGCCCTTGTCCGGCGGGTTCGCGGCCCCGCTGGTCCCGAAGACCTTGTCCAGCGCCTGGTCGAGGGTGTCCTCGAACGCGGTGGCCCCGCCGTAGGTCACCAGGACCTTGCGCATCAGCGGGTACTTGAGCTGACCGCCGCGCACATAGACCGGTTCGACGTAGAGGAATCCGCCGTCGAGCGGGATGGTCAGCAGATTGCCGTACTCGATCTCCGAGTCACCGCCTCTGATGAGTTTCACGAACTCGGCGATGTTCTGCGAGGAGTTGGAGTTGAACTGGCTCTGCACCTGTTTGGGGCCGCCGACCGTCGTGCTCTTCGGCTTCAGGATTCTGATCTTGCCGTAGTCGGGCGTGCCCGCCTGCGAGTCGACCGCCATGAACGCGCTCAGGTTGTCCCGGCCGCTCGGCGTGAACGTCGTGGTGAGTGAGAACGCCTGGGAGTCCTGGCCGGGCATCTTCATCGTCAGGTAGTACGGCGGCACCGCGTTGCCCGACTTGTTGGTCGGATCGTCGGGCACCTGCCACACCTCGCTGCTGCTGAGGAAGGTCTGCGCGTCCTGGACGTGGTACCGGGTGAGCAGTTCGCGCTGCACCTTGAACAGGTCCTGCGGATAGCGGAGGTGGTCCATCAGCTCCGGCGAGATGGCCGCCTTCGGCTGCACCGTCCCCGGGAACGCCTTCATCCAGGTCTTCAGGACCGGGTCCTCGGTGTCCCACTGGTACAGCTTCACCTCGCCGGTGTAGGCGTCGACGGTCGCCTTCACCGAGTTGCGGATGTAGTTGACCTGGTTCTGCTGGGCCACCACCGCGCGCTGGTTGTTGTTGTACGTCAGCGAGTCGGCCGTGGTGTCGCCCAGCGTCGTGCGCGAGGCGTACGGATAGCCGTTGGTCGTCGTGTACGCGTCGACGATCCACTGGATCTCGCCGTTCACCACCGCCGGATACGCGTCGCCGTCGATGGTCAGCCAGGGCGCCACCGCCTCGACGCGCTCCTTGGGCGTGCGGTTGTACAGGATCCGCGAACCGTCCCCGATGGCGCCGGAGTACAGGATCTGCGGCTCGCCGAACGCCAGCGCGTACGCGGCCCGGTTGACCGGGCTGGACAGGCTGACACCGCTCTTGCCCTGGTAGCTGGTGGTCGTCTCGCCGTCGTTGTTGGAGTAGTCGATCTCCTTCTGGGGACCGCCGACGATCGAGTACGTGGTGGTCTTCTCGCCGTAGTAGACGCGCTGCTCGTACGTGCCGAGGTCGCCGGTGGCGGGCAGGTTCTTCTCGGTGAAGACCGGCTCGCCGTTGCTGGCCTCGGTGCCCTTGGCGGCGACGAGGCCGTAGCCGTGGGTGTACCGGAAGTGGCTGTTGATCCAGTTCTTCTTGATGCTGTCGAAGTTCAGCTCGCGCAGACCGACGACCGTGTCCTGGACCTTGCCGTCCTTGGTGGGATACCGGTCGACGTCCAGATTGTTCGGGAACGCGTAGAAACCGCGGATCTGCTGGATCTGCTGGAACGTGGGCGAGACGATGTTCGGGTCGAGGATGCGCACGCTCGCCGTCTTGTCCACCTGGCCGCGCAGCGTCGACTTGTCCTCGGTGCTGCTCGTGCCGTCGTAGTCCGAGACGTCGGTGTGGTCGATGCCGTACGCCTCACGCGTCGCCTTGATGTTCTTGGCGACGTACGGCGCCTCCTTGGCCTGCTCGTTGGGCTGGACCTGGAACTTCTGCACGATCGCCGGGTACAGGCCGCCGATGAGGACGGCCGAGAGCACCATCAGACCGAAGCCGATCACGGGGAGCTGCCAGGTGCGCCGCCACAGCGTGGCGAAGAACAGCAGCGCGCAGATCACCGCGATGCAGAACAGGATCGTCTTGGCCGGCAGATAGGCGTTGGCGTCGACGTAGCGCAGGCCCGTCCAGTTGTCGGTGGCCTTGAAGTCGCTGGACTTGACCGCCAGCCCGTACCGGTCGAGCCAGTACGCGACCGCCTTCAGCGCGACGAACACGCCGAGCAGCACGGACAGGTGCCCGGTGGCCGCGGCCGTGGCCCGCGCGCCGGGGCTGGTGATCCGCAGCCCGCCGTACAGGTAGTGGGTCAGCACCGCGGCGATCAGGGACAGGATCGCGGCGGCGAAGCCGAAGCCCAGCAGGAAGCGGTACCAGGGCAGGTCGAACGTGTAGAAGGAGATGTCGAGGTGGAACTGCGGGTCCGTCCGGTGGAACGGCACGCCGTTGACCCACAGCAGCCAGGTGCGCCACTGGCCCGCGGCGGAGGCCCCCGCGATCAGCCCGACCACGGCGGTGATCCCGCACAGCAGCCACTTCTTGTACGGCGCGATGCCCATCCGGTAGCGGTCGAGGTTCTGCTGCTCCATCGACATGGCGCTCAGCGGGGGCCGCAGCCGGTGCGCCAGCCAGACGTTGAACCCGACGGCCGCCGCCATCAGCAGGCCGAACACCAGGAACAGCCCGATCTTGGTCCACAGCGTGGTGGTGAACACGGACGAATAGTGCACCGACCGGTACCACAGCCAGTCCGTCCAGAAGCCCGCGAACATCGTGAACGCGATGCCGAGAGCGGCAAGGACGCCCAGGACGATCAGCAGGGTCCGGGCTCGCCGGGACGGGCGGCCGACTCTGATCCGCGGCCCGGACGGGCCTCCGCCGCGGTCCGGCATCTGGAAAGCCAAGGTGCGCACCTCGAAGTTCGCTGGTGGTTCGCTGTCGTTGCGTCTGGCCCCCGTGTCCGCGGACCGTACGGAGCGCCCGCGGTCACGGGCGCCCACCTATGCAACTTACTCACCGTTTATTCGGTTCCCGATTCCGGCCGGGAACGAGGCAGGATTGTGACCATGTCCAACACTCCCATGGCAGCGAACCCCCTCACCCGGGCCGTCCTCGAGATCGACGAGTACGCCTCCGGGCTCGGCTGGGACCAGCCCGCTCGCCTCTTCGCCCTCGTCGACACCGCGCGGCTGCGGTCCGAGGAACCCGCCCTCGCCGCGCAGCTCGGTCTCCAGGACGAGCAGGAGACCTCCGGTCTCACCCCGATCGAGCAGGACGAGGTCCCCGCTGACCGGCCGCTCGACGAGTTCCTCGCCACCATCGCCTGGCCGGGCGCGGTGGCCGGCTGCGCGCTCACCGTGGAGCGCCTGATGCTGCCGCCGTCCGCCGAGGCGCAGGTCCCGCAGGGCCTCGACGATGCCAAGCTCGCCCGGTGGGTGGCCGCCCACCCCGAGCGCCAGGAGGTCCGTATGACGGTCGCGGTGCTGCGCGACGGCGCGCGCGAGTCGGCGCTGCGCCTGCGGGAGAAGGACTCCGCCACGGACGTCCTCACCGGCTCGGAGCTGGTCCCCGGGCTGGCGGAGGCGCTGGCGGCCACGTTCGAGGAGTGAGTGCCCGAGGGGCCGCTCCGGAGGGAGCGGCCCTTGAGGCGCGGGGGCGGTCCGCTCAGCCCTTGGCCGAGCAGGTCGGCAGACCGGCGGTCTTCCCGGAGCGGATGTCCTTGAGCGCGGCGAGGGCGTCGCGGATGGTGCCGACCTTGACGAGGGTCAGCCCGGAGGGGGTGTCCGCGGCCGCCGCCGCGCAGTTGTCGGCGGGCGTCAGGAAGTACTGGGCGCCCTTGTCGCGCGCGCCGATGGTCTTCAGCTCGATGCCGCCGATCGGGCCCACCTTGCCGTCGTCGTCGATCGTCCCGGTCCCGGCCACGAACTTCCCGCCGGTGAGGCTGCCCGGGGTGAGCTTGTCGTAGATGCCGAGGGCGAACATCAGACCCGCGCTGGGTCCGCCGACGTCCGCGAGCTTGATGTCGATCGTGAACGGGAAGGTGTGGTCGGTCCCCGGCGAGATGCCGACGACGGCGCGCTGGGCGCCCCCGTCGTGGGACCGCGCGGTCGTGATCGTCACGTCCTTGGTGACCGTCGCCGCCTTGTGCGCCTTCTCGGCGGCGGCCTGGTCCTTGGCGGGCACGATGGTGAAGACGGTCTTCTCGCCCGGCTTGTGCTTGGTAACCAGCCCCGCCACGTCGGAGGGCTGCTTGACGGGGGTGCCGTCCACCGCCTTGATGACGTCACCGGCGTGCAGCCTGCCCTGCGCCGGGCTGTCCTTGACCACGGTGGACACGATCACCCAGCTCTGCACCGGGATGCCGAGCTCCTTCAGGGCGGCGACCTTGGCGCTCTCCTGGGACTGGCTGAACTCCTCGGCGTTCTCCTGGGTCGACTGCTCCTCCGTCTTGCCGTCCGGGTAGAGCGTGTCGTGCGGGACGATCCTGTTGTCGTGGGCGAGCCAGCCGTAGACGGCCTCCACGAGGTTCATCCGGTAGTCCGGGCTGGTGACCCGCACGGTCGTCATGTTGAGGTGGCCGTCGGTCGGGTACGTCTTGTGCCCGTCGATCTGCAGCACCGGCTCGCCGTCGTGGTCGCTGAGGGTGTTGACCGTCGGTCCCGGTGACATCTCCGAGTACGGCACCCGGAGGAAGACTCCCGCGCACAGGAGCGCGATCAGCATCAGGGTGGAGGCGAGCATCGTCGCGGTGCGGCGTGGCATGAGTCGACAGTACGGGACCGGCCTGTCGGCGCACCGTCAGGGCCGCCGCGGGGATCCGGTCAGGTGCCGGAGGTGGACCGCTCCATGGCCTCGCGGAACCGGGCGTAGCCGTCCAGTTCGGGCCCGTCGCTGCGGATTCTGCGGGTCCGGTTCGCCCAGCTCCCCCACAGCCCGGCGACTATCCCCGCCACCACCGGTATCAGCAACCAGGCGAGTGCTCCCACGCCGACCTCCCTACCCCGATCGACCGACCCCGACCGACTGATCAGCAGATTAACCATCCGCACTGACAACGCTCGGGCCAGGGGGCCGGTTACGCAACCGGGGCCGGGCGCGGGAGCGACACCGGAGCCGGGGTACGGCTCTTCGGGGCGGCGCTCTGGGTTCAGCAGGCGCCGACCCATTCCTCGGTGCCGTCGGAGAACCGCTGGTGCTTCCAGATCGGCACCTCGTGCTTGAGGTCGTCGATCAGCTTCCGGCAGGCGGCGAACGCCTCGGCGCGGTGCGGGCACGACACGCCGACGACCACGGCGAGGTCCCCGATCCCCAGATCCCCCACCCGGTGCACGGCGGCCAGGGCCCGCACCGGGTACTCGGCCACCACCTTCTCGGCGACGCGCCGGATCTCCTCCTCGGCGCTGGGGTGGCAGGAGTACCCCAGCCCGTCGACGTCGGCGCCCCCGTCGTGGTTGCGCACGGTCCCCACGAACAGCGCCGTGCCCCCGGCCGCGGCGTCGCCCAGCGCCCGGAAGACCTCGTCCAGGGAGAGCGCGGTGTCCCGGACGCCGATGAGCTTGATGGGATCGTCGGCGGTGTGCTCGCCGGGGTGATCGGTGGTGGGTGCCATGTCCTCCATCGTGCCGCACGCGCGCGAGGACGCGGAATAGCGTGATCGCCCGGCACGCGCGCGTGGGGGTTGGAGCCTCCTACGACCGGCCGACGGCCCGCCCGGCCGGGCGCGGGTCGCTCAGATGCGGCGGCGGGCCTTGCGCGCCCGCCGCACCACCGCCGCGGCGCCCAGCAACGCGACCGTCGCGCCCGCGGCCCCGGCCGCCGTCGCGTCCTTGCGCCCGAGCCGCCGCCCGGCCACCGTGTGCCGCCCGGCGACCTCCTCCAGCAGCTCGGCGAGGACCTCCTCGTTGGTCCACTTGGGCCGCCATCCGGCGTCGTGCAGCCGGCTGCCGCTCACCACCCAGGGGTACATCGTGTACGCCAGGTCCCCGGCCGGGGACGGGGTGAGCCCGATCCGGTGCAGCCGGGCCGCCGCGCCCAGCGCGACCGCCGACGGCAGCTCCATGCGCCGGATCCCGCTCAGCTCCTCGACCTCCTCCTGCTCCAGCCAGCCGTCGCAGCCGACGGCCAGCTCGCCGTCGGCCTTCTCCAGCACGGCGTACTCCAGCGCGCCGCACAGGTCCTCGACATGGCAGAACTGCCAGGCCGGCCGGGACCCGGCCACCACCAGCAGCCGCGGCGACTCGAAGTACCTGGTCAGCGCGGTGTCGGTGCCGCCGACCAGGACGGCGGGGCGCATCACGGTCACATTGAGGCCGGGGTGCGCGCGGGGAGCGCGCCGGGCCAGCCGCTCGATCTCCAGCAGGTCACCGACACCGGTGGCCTCGGCGGTCGCCCGCAGCTCGGCGTCCTCGGACAGCGGCAGCTCGTTCTCCGGCAGCGCCCCGTAGACCATCGCGGAGGTGCACAGCACCACCCGGTGCACCCCGGCCGCCGCCGCGGCCGTCAGCACCGTCTGCGTGCCCCGGACGTTGTAGGCGCTGCGGGCGGCGGGGTCGCTCTCCAGATCGAGGTCGAGCGCCAGGTGCACCACGACGTCGGCGCCGCGCAGCCGCTCCGCGATGGCGGGGTCGCGCACGTCCAGGACGTGCCACTGCGCCTGCGCGCACTCCCCGCGCCGTTCGTCGATGGCGATGACCTGCCGGACCTCGGCGGAGGCGGCCAGCCGCTCGGTGAGCAGGGCGCCGACACCGCTCGCGGCTCCGGTGACCGCGACGACGGGCCCGCGCGCGGCGGGCGTGTTTTCATGGTTTCGCGCTGCGCGAACCTGTGGATCTGGGGAACTCACCGGGCGTCTCCAGCGGTTGTCTTCCATACGGGCGCGAATGACGCGTACGTACCAGGTGGCATCCATCCTGCCGCAGGCGTTCTGTCGGCGAAGCACCGAGGCCCGAACCGCTCGCGGTGTCTAGGCTGGGTGGTGTTGTCGGGCAGCCGCGCCGCCGGAGAGAACCGGTGGCCTTACCAGCCGAGGAACCCCGTGAGTGACACCCCATTCGGATTCGGCCTTCCGCCGGAGGAGCCGGACGACGGCGACGAGGGCAAGAAGAAGGACCAGGAGAGCGGTGGTGGGCAGGGACCGGCCAACCCGTTCGGTTTCGGGCTGCCCGGAGCCGGAGGCTTTGGCGGGCCCGGCGCCGACAATCCGCTCGCGGCGATGTTCGGGTCGCTGAACCCCACCGACCTGGGCGCCGCCTTCCAGCAGCTCGGCCAGATGCTCTCCTACGAGGGCGGCCCGGTGAACTGGGACATGGCCAAGCAGATCGCCCGCCAGACGGTCGCCCAGGGCACCTCGGACGGCACCAAGGACGCCAGCGTCGGCCCCGCCGAGCGCACCGCCGTCCAGGAGGCCGTCCGCCTGGCCGACCTGTGGCTGGACGACGCCACCTCCCTGCCCTCCGGCGCCGCCGCCACGGTTGCCTGGTCCCGCGCGGAGTGGGTCGAGGCGACCCTCCCGGCGTGGCAGGAGCTGGTCGACCCGGTCGCCGAGCGCGTCGGCAACGCCATGGGCGATGTGCTGCCCGAGGAGATGCAGGCCATGGCCGGCCCGCTGATCGGCATGATGCGCTCCATGGGCGGCGCCATGTTCGGTACGCAGATCGGGCAGGCGGTGGGCGTGCTGGCCGGCGAGGTCGTCGGCTCGACCGACATCGGTCTGCCGCTCGCCCCGGCCGGCAAGGCCGCGCTGCTCCCGGTGAACGTCGAGAAGTTCGGCAAGGACCTCGGCGTGCCCCAGGAGGAGGTGCGCCTGTACCTGGCGCTGCGCGAGGCCGCCCACCAGCGCCTGTTCGCGCACGTGCCGTGGCTGCGCTCGCACCTGTTCGGCGCGGTCGACGGGTACGCGCGCGGGATCAAGGTCGACACCGCCAAGCTGGAGGACGTGGTCGGCCAGTTCGACCCGCAGAACCCGGAGCAGTTGCAGGACGCCCTCCAGCAGGGCATGTTCCAGCCGGAGGACACGCCGGAGCAGAAGGCCGCCCTGGCGCGTCTGGAGACCGCTCTGGCGCTCGTGGAGGGCTGGGTGGACGCGGTGGTGCACGCCGCCGCCAAGCCCCGGCTGTCGTCCGCGGACGCGCTGCGCGAGACGCTGCGCCGCCGCCGCGCCTCGGGCGGCCCCGCCGAACAGACGTTCGCCACGCTGATCGGTCTCGAACTGCGTCCGCGCCGCCTGCGCGACGCCTCCCGCCTGTGGGCCTCGCTCACGGACGCGCGGGGGGTCGAGGGCCGGGACGCCCTGTGGGCCCACCCGGACATGCTCCCGACCGCCGCCGACCTGGACGACCCGGACGGCTTCGTGCACCGCGAGCAGCTGGACTTCTCCGAGCTGGACAAGATGCTCGGCGAGGCGGCGAGCGGCAAGCCCGACCTGCACAAGAAGGACCCGGGCGAGGGCGGGGCCCCCGAGGACGGCGCCGACGACGGCAAGGACAACGGCACCGAGTGAGCCTCTTCGACGACACGGTCCTCGTGCTGAAGGGCTACGAGGACCAGACGGAGCTGCGCCAGGTCTATCTGGACCATCTGGCCGCTCACCCGGACGGCCTGTGGAAGGCGTGCGGGGACGGGCACATCACGGCGAGCGCGCTGGTGGTCGACCCGGAGCACGGCCGGGTGCTGCTGACCCTGCACAAGAAGCTGCGCATGTGGCTCCAGATGGGCGGCCACTGCGAGCCGGAGGACGCCACCCTGGCACAGGCGGCTCTGCGGGAGGGGACCGAGGAGTCGGGCATCCCGGGGCTCTCCCTGCTGCCCGGCGGCCCGGTCCGGCTGGACCGGCACCTCACTCCCTGCGCCTGGCACCTCGACGTCCAGTACGCCGCGATCGCCCCGCCCGGGGCCGTCGAGGCGATCAGCGACGAATCGCTGGATCTGCGCTGGTTCGCCTACGAGGAGGTGGGCGGCGTCGCGGACGACTCGGTCGTCCGGCTGCTGGAGGCCACGCGCGACCGGCTCTGAGGCAGAGACGGAGGTAAGGGGCGACCGCTTGGGCGGTCGCCCCTTACCTCTGCTCCTTTCCGTCCGAGGCTCGGGCCGCGGCTCAGCTCCAGGCGTTGCCCTGGTTCTGTCCCCGGGCGCCCTGCTGCCCCATGCCGAACTGCGCGGCGAGGCCCTGCCCGATCGCCGCGTTCTGCGGCGGCAGCAGCTCACTGGGCTGGACGAGCGCGTAGCCGCTGCCCATGAAGCTCAGCTCCCAGCCCTCGCCGGTGTTGCCGCGGCGCCGCCACACCCCCGAGGAGTGCGTCTGGGCCTGCATCTGCACGCGCAGCCCGGTGGACCAGGCGACGATCGCGTCGGCGTCGCAGTTGACGTACTTGTCGGGCGTCACCTGCATCATCAGCGGCGCCCCGGAGGTCATCAGGGCCACCTTGCCGTGTCCGGTGATGTTCAGCTGGTACTTCCCGGAGCCGGAGATGCCGTACATGCTGTCGACGGCGATCACCTCGTGGTGCAGCGAGGAGTCCATCGCCAGGACATAGCTGCTGTCGACGGTGAGGCCGTCCTGCTCGATGTCCATGATGTGCACGTACTGGCCGAGGTTGGCGAGGTAGACGGTGCCCTGCCCGTGGCAGCGCATCAGGTCGAGGCCCTCGCCCGTGTAGGCACGCGCGTGCCCCTGGTTGCCGCTCTGGTACTCGGCGTCGAACTCGACCATGCCCTGGTAGGCGACCATCGTGCCCTTGCGGGCGAGGATGTCGTCGTGGCCCTCCATGACGACGCGCAGCATCTGCTTGTTCTGGAGGCCCCAGCGGTCCTGGGTCTGGACGTCGTTGAAGGCGAAAAGCGGGCTCTGCATTGTCCTTCTCTCCCCCTCAGCCCCGGACCCGGAGGCGGTCGGTGCTGTCCTCGCTGGGCTGCACGACGACGATGCCCTGCCCGGAGAACGCCATCTGGTACGCCTCGCCGCTGCCCCGTCCGATCAGGGACTGCGCCTTGAAGCTGCGCTTGCCCTTCACCTTGAGGTTCGGCGACCAGGCGACCAGGGCGTCCGGGTCGACGTAGGTCTCGTTCTCCCCGCCGCCGCAGTCGACGACGATCGGCTTGCCCCGGGAGGTCAGCGCGACCCAGCCCTGCCCGGAGATCTTGGTGTTCCACAGGCCCTGTCCGGCGAACTTCGCCAGCCCCTTGACCCGCTCGACGCCCCACTGGAGGTGCGCGTCGAAGGCGAGCAGGTTGGTGGCGTTGACGGAGATCGCGTCACCGCCCAGGTTGATGACGACGACGTCGGCGCCGTAGTCGGCGAGGTAGAGCAGACCGTCGCCGGTGCACTTCATCAGGGGCGCGCCCTCGCCGGTGATCCAGTCACGGGCGATCTGGCGCACGGCCGGCGGGTTGGGCTCGTACTGCACGAAGCCCTCGTAGGCGACCATCGAGCCCACGCGCGCGAAGAGGTCGTTGCCGGTCTGCATGGCGACCTTCAGCATGTGGCTGCCGTGGTTCTCCATGCGGGCGGTGACGGGTGCGGGGGCGTAGCCCGCGAGCGGCTGGTTCATGACGGGCTCCCTCAGACCTCGTAGGGCTGGACGACGACGAAGTTGCCGGGCGCGGCCCGGAACTGGAGGTTGACGCCCTCCCCGGTGTGGCCCGGGTAGGCGTTGCGGCGCATGCGCACCTGGCTGGAGACGATCACCTGCGCGGCGGCGGACCAGGCGACGACGGCATTGGAGTCGACGAACGTCGTGGGGGTGACCGGCAGGACGACCGGCGTACCGTGCGTCTTGACGACCACCGTGCCGGTGCCCTGGAACTGCATGGTGAACAGGGCGCCGCCGGGGATGCCGTGCCCTTCGATGCGGCGGACCTCGTACTGGAGGCTCTCGTCGAAGGCGAGGACGTTCTCCGCGGAGACGCAGATCGCGTCGCCCTGGAGTTCGACCGGGTGCAGATGGGCGGAGTTCTCGGCGAGGAACACCTGTCCTTGGCCGGTGCAGCGCATGAGCTGCATCTCCTGGCCGGTGGCGTTGCCGACGACACGGCCCGCGAAGCCCGCGCCCTTGTAGCTGAAGTCGACCTTGCCCTGGTAGAGGACCATGCTGCCCTGCCGGGCCAGGACGGGCTGGCCGCCCGTGCCGAGGTCGGCGCGGATCAGCTTGCCGTTCTGGAGGGTCCAGCGCTGGCCGGTGGGCGTCTCCTTGAACTGCTGGAGCGCGGCGGCCACCCCGGCGCCCTGCGGAGCCTGCGCGGCGGCCTGCGGCGCGCCGTAGGGCGCGGGCTGGCCGGGCGCCTGCCCGAACGGCGGCTGCTGTCCGTAGGGCGGCTGCTGCCCGTAGCCGGGCGGCATCGGGGGCTGGCCGTAGCCGGGCGGCGCGACCGGCGCATGGGCGGCCGGGGGCTGGCCGGGGTGCCCGTAGGGCGCGGGGGCCGGGGCCGGCGGCGGGACAGTGCCTCCGGGCGGGGCCATGGGCGCGATGATGGTCGGCGCGGCGTGCACCGAGGGAGTGGGCGCCGGAGCCGGGGGACCGGGGGGCGGCGGGGGCGAGCCCGGGGGCGGCGCGAAGCCCTGGGCGGCGGGCTGCGGCACGGGGGCCGGAGCGGGCACCGGTGCGGCGGGTGCGGGTGCCGCTGGTGCGGGTGCGGGTATCGCGGGTGCCGGTGCCGCGCCGGGGGCTCCGAAGGCGGGCGGGGCGGCGGACCGGGCGGGCGGGGCGAAGCCCGGGACCGCGCCCGGCTGCGCCTGCTGCGGAGCCGGTGCCGGAGCGGGTGCCTCCTCCTCCAGCACCTCGCCGCCGAAGTTCTTCAGCAGCGCTTCCAGGCCGCCGTCGAATCCCTGTCCGACCGCGGCGAACCGCCAGACGTCCTTGAGGTAGATGTCGCCCAGCATCACGGCCCGCTCGGTGGAGAACTCGGCACCGGTGAAGGAGTACCGGGCCACCTCCTCGCCGCCCGCGACGATGCGCAGGTAGCCGGGGCCCACCTGCGACATCTGCCCGGCGCCGTCGAGGGTCGCCGTGAAGGACAGCTTCTGGATCCCCGGCGGGATCCGGTCGAGCGTGACCCTGAAGGACTCCGTGTCGCCGGCCTGCGCGCCCAGCAGCTGGATGGCCTCCTCCGGGGACTTCGGCTGGTTGAAGAAGACGAAGTACCGGTCGTCCGAGAGCCTCTCCTCGGCGTCGAGGCCGAAGCAGCTGATGTCGAAGGTCAGTCCGGGGCCGGAGATCTGTACGCCCACGTACAGATCCGTGCCCGCGGTCAGGTCACTGATCCTGGCCTTGTGGCCGCGTTGGAATTCCCTGGGCATACGTAACGACCGTCCCCCATCCCGAGTGCGAGTGCGTCGCGCCAGGCTAACGGCAAACTCCGACACCCGACCAAGCCGGTACAGACCCGGTACACAATCCCCGCCCGGCCGTGGCGCACGGTGCCGCGCCGCCCGAGGGGGTCACGTGCCGCGCGCCCGGCGGGGCGGCCGGTCAGTCGTCGCGGTCGCCCGGCGGGTGCGGCAGGCGGCCCGCCGCGACGACCCCCTCCAGGTAGCCGCGGGCCCGCTCGGTGCGCGGGTAGGCGTCCAGGAGCCGCCAGAAGTCGGGGCCGTGGCCCGGCACCAGCAGATGAGCCAGCTCGTGCAGCAGCACGTAGTCGACGACGTACTCGGGCATCCCCTGGAGGCGGTGCGAGAGCCGGATGCTGCCCTCCGCCGGGGTGCACGAGCCCCAGCGGGTGTTCTGGTTGGTGACCCAGCGGACCGAGACCGGCCGGGCCCGGCCGTCGTAGTACTGGGCCGAGAGCCGCTCGGCGCGCTCGGCCAGCTCGGTGTCGCCGAGCGAGCGGCGGCTCTCCTGGGCGGCCAGCTTGTCGAGCATGACGTTCACCCAGCGCCGCTCCTCCGCCTCGGACATCCGGGCGGGGATGAGCACGACGGTGCGGTCGCCCTCGCGGTACGCGGAGACGGTCCGGCGGCGGCGGGCGCTCCTGCGGACCTCGATCGGACTCGCCGCCGAGCCGCTCGGCGGCGGGCTCGTCTTGCTGCGCTGCGGCGCTCCGGCACGGTGCAGTGGGTCGGCGGACACGCCCCGACGTTACCGGGTGCGCACGGCGGAAGTCCCGGGTCCGGGACGGTTCCGCGCCGATCCCCCACCGACGGTCCGATTCATGTGACGAATACCCCCTGCCTGTGGACAACTTTCCGCACCGCCCGGCCGGACCGGGCATGCTGGCATGCGTCGACGGAGCACCGACCGGCTCCACCGACTCAGCTGCTTTCTCGTCGTAGCTGCTTTCTCGTCGTACTCGTTCGCTCTTGTCCATCCGGCTACGGGGGCCGCTCATGCATCCGATGGTGAAACCCGCGCTGCGGCGCGGCTGGCGTGATCTCAACACCGTGCAGTTCGGGATGACACCCGCGCACGCGCTGACCCTGGGGCCGGTCGACACGGCGACGGGCAGCTTCCTCGAACTGCTCAACGGCAGCCGGGGGCTGCCGCTGCTGCGGGAGGAGGCCCACCGCATGGACCTGCCCGAGGGGCACGTCGACCTCCTCGTGCGGCGGCTGTCCCGCGCGGGCCTGCTGGACGACGCCCGGGGCGGCGGCGCGGCGGCCGCGGAGCTGCGGGCGAAGAAGGAGGTCATGGACCGGCTGGCTCCCGATCTCGCCGCGCTGTCCGTGGTGAACCGCGAGCCGGACGGGGCGATCGAGCGGCTGGCCGCCCGGCGCGGTATGCGGGTGCGGGTACGCGGCGCCGGCCGGGTGGGCGCCGTGCTGGCCGCGCTGCTGTCCGGCGCGGGGGTCGGCGAGGTCGAGGTGCTGGACGGAGGATGCGTGGAGCCGTGGGACGTGGCCCCGGGCGGGCTGCCCGCCGAGGCCGTCGGTGAGCGCCGGGACGCCGCCGCCCGACGTGCCGTGCGCCGCGCCGCCCCCGCCCGCCCGGAGCGCCGCACCGCCGGGACGCCGTCCGGGGCGGACGAGACCGGGCACGCGCTGGTCGTCATCGCCCCGCGCGACGACATCGCCGTGCACGCGCCGGACCCGGCCGTGGCGGCTCCGCTGATCGCGTCGGGCACTCCTCATCTGTACGCCGGGGTCGTGGAGGCCACGGGAGTCGTCGGCCCGCTGGTCCTGCCCGGACAGACCGGCTGCGCCGAGTGCCTGCACCACGGGCGCACCGACCGGGACGAGACCTGGCCGCGCCTGGTGGCGCAGTGGCGGTCCGGGCGGCAGCGCCGGGTGCGCCCCTGCGACCTGGCCCTCGCCACCACCGTGGCCGGGCTGGCGGCGGCCCATGCGCTCGCCTTCCTGGACGGGGAGACACCCTCCAGCACCGGTGCCCGCTGGGAGGTGTCCGCACCCGCGCTGAACTGGCACGGGCGCCCGGTGTGGCCGCATCCGGACTGTCCGTGCGGGGCGGCGCGCAAATCCGTGGTGGAAGACACCTCAAAGGAGGGCGGCGCACGCGCGACAATGGCTGGGCAACGGCCGTCGTCCGTACCTCGCCGTCAGGCGGAAGCGACGCGGCCTGCTGGGACTTGGAGGGCGCATGTCTGATCTTCCCCGGAAGGCGGTCACCCGGACCGCCAAGCTCGCCGCGCTCCCGCTCGGTTTCGCCGGGAGGGCGACCTGGGGACTCGGCAAACGGATCGTCGGCGAGTCCGCCGAGATCGTCGGCCGGGAGCTCCAGCAGCGCACCGCCGATCAGCTGTTCAAGGTGCTCGGGGAGCTGAAGGGCGGGGCCATGAAGTTCGGGCAGGCCCTGTCCGTCTTCGAGTCCGCCCTGCCCGAGGAGGTCGCGGGTCCCTACCGGGCGGCGCTGACCAAGCTCCAGGAAGCCGCCCCGCCGATGCCGACGCGCACCGTGCACGCGGTGCTGGAGGAGCGGCTCGGCGCGGACTGGCGTGCGCTGTTCGAGGAGTTCGAGGACAAGCCGGCCGCTGCGGCGTCCATCGGGCAGGTGCACCGGGCGGTGTGGCACGACGGCCGCGAGGTGGCGGTCAAGGTGCAGTATCCGGGCGCGGGCGAGGCCCTCCTGTCCGACCTGGGCCAGCTGAGCAGGTTCGCCCGGCTGCTGGGACCGCTGATCCCCGGCATGGACATCAAGCCCCTGATCACCGAACTGCGCGACCGCGTCTCCGAGGAACTGGACTACGGCCTGGAGGCCCAGGCCCAGCAGGCGCACGCGGAGGAGTTCGCGCAGGATCCCGACGTCCTGGTCCCGGCGGTGATCCACCAGTGCGAGCAGGTCCTGGTCACCGAGTGGATCGACGGTGTCCCGCTGGCCGAGGTGATCGCGGACGGCACCCAGGAGCAGCGCGACCGCGCCGGACAGCTGCTCGCCCGTTTCCTGTTCTCCGGCCCGGCCCGCACCGGCCTGCTGCACGCCGACCCGCATCCGGGCAACTTCCGCCTGCTCCCCGGCGGCCCGGACGGCGAGGACGACTGGCGGCTCGGCGTGCTGGACTTCGGCACCGTCGACCGGCTGCCCGGCGGCCTGCCGGAGCCGATCGGCGCCTCCCTGCGGATGACCCTGGACGGCGAGGCCGAAGCCGTCTACGACATGCTGCGCGCGGAGGGCTTCGTCAAGGAGACGGTCGATCTGGATCCGGACGCCGTGCTCGACTACCTCCTGCCGATCATCGAGCCGGCCCAGGCGGAGGAGTTCACCTTCACCCGCGGCTGGATGCGCAGCCAGGCGGCCCGTATCGCCGACATCCGCTCGCCCGCCTACCAGTTGGGCAAGCGGCTCAACCTGCCCCCGTCCTACCTGCTGATCCACCGGGTCACGCTCAGCACGATCGGGGTGCTGTGCCAGCTGGGCGCCACCGTGCGGCTGCGGGACGAGCTGGAGGAGTGGCTGCCTGGCTTCGTCACCGCGGTGGAGGACGAGGAGGCCGCCGCCGAGGTGTGACCGGCCAGGGCCCGGCAGACCCGGGTCAGGCCCGCGCGGAAGGGCGGCCGGTGCCCGCGGTCACCACCAGGCGGAGTCGAGCCGTCCCTCGATCGATCTGAGGTGTGCGCGGGAGCAGGTGTCGCAGAAGTAGCGGCGGACACCGTCCTCGACGGAGCAGGTCCAGGTGGGAGGCGCTCCGTCCGCCGGGGCGCCGCAGTGCGCACAGCTCACGGACGGGCGCGGTGCGCCGTCGCCGCCGTGGTCAAGGTCTCCGGGAGGACGCGTCACCCGGCGACGATACCTCCGGCCCGACAGGGCGCGGGGACAACGCACCGCGGGGGCCGGTCCGTGCGGACGGACCGGCCCCCGCGAGCATCGAGCTCACCTCCCGGCCGGGAGGTCACCGCCGAGCGGTGTGGGCGGCTCAGTGCATGACCGCCATGGCGAGCGCGCGGCGGGCACGCCGTGAGGCGCGCTCGGCGCGGCGCTGCATCCGGCGGGCGGCCACCACGCGCAGAGCGTGGCGCTCGCGGTCCGCCTCGTGCAGCCGCTCCTGCATATGCGCACGAGCCATGGCTTCTGGGATGAGTTGCATCTCGCGGGTCCTGTTCTGACGCGAGTCGTTCGCGCCGGTGGTGGTGACGTCTTCGGTGGCGGAGCCTGCGGGCTCGCTGGGGACGGACGGCTTCATCGGGGCCTGCTTCTGGGGGTCGTGCGTGAGGGGGCGATCGATCGTTCCTGGGATGTTCATGCCGCAACCGGGTTCTTGCGCGGACGGCCACGGGGCCGCTTCCGGGCGACGACGACACCCTGGACGAACAGCTCTCCGCCCCAGACACCCCAGGGCTCGCGCCGCTCCTTGGCGCCCGCGAGGCAGGCTTCCATCAACGGGCAGGTGCGGCACAGGGACTTGGCGTACTCCACGTCCGCCGGCGACTCGGCGAAGAAGACCTCCGGGTCGTAGGAGCGGCAGGGGACGGGCACGCCGAGGTTCTCGATGGCGTCGTCGAGCGCGGTGAGCGCGGTGAGGGGGATCAAGGCGGGGTCCTCCGTGAGACCGGGCTTGGGGATCGTGTCGGAAGGCGGTACGGACGGGGCGTGCGCTTCGAGTTGCACGGCTGGTGTTTCCTCGTCTGGTCGGTCCGGCCGGGTCGGCCGGGTGTCGGCTGGGTACCGGGTTCTTTTCTTGTCCCGAGGCCCCTTCGGTCCGTCGTCCCCGTTCGGGGAAAACAGAAGGGCCGCGGATCCCGGGTGGGGTTCCGCGGCCCTGAAGGCGCCGGCCTGATCGACGATCAGGCTGGATCACTCCAGGGTTCTGGCCCACGGAAGGCCCACATCTGGTGGTGGTGCGTCGTCTGCTTCCGGATACCGGCACCGGCCGCCGTAAAGGCATAGGCGCGGGCCTGTGCCACTACTGCTTCCAGTGCCTCGGTCGGTCGCTCATTGCCCTCGCGGACAGGGAGGCCCGCGAGAGACAGGGAGGACGCCGGACGCGCGGCGCGAACGCCGGACACACCGGTGCCCTGGTCCGAGACGCCGAGCATGCACAGGGAAGCGACCGAGCGATCGGTCATTTTGGCGGTGCTGAAGAAGCTGCTCTTGATGCTGATCACTGGGCTCGCCTCCTCTCGGCGTCTGGGGGACTGGGGTGAACCAGTCCGTACGGATATGCAAGTACAACACGGAATCAGGGCCTCAGGAAGGCCGCTGTCCCCGTGACCAAGAACCTATGGGGATTGCCGGGGCATGCGCAAACTATTTTTTCGACGAGTTCGCATCAGTTGTCGATCTCTTCGTCCGGAGGCTCCTGGCCTGCGCAGATGGCGAGAACATCGGCCCCGTGGCGCCGCAGCTTGCGCGTGCCGACGCCGGGGATGCGTGCCAGCTCGCGCGCGTCCTCGGGCGCGGTCTCGGCGATCGCCATCAGCGTCCGGTCGGTGAAGACGCAGAAGGCGGGCTGCCCGCTGAGCCGAGCCTGCTCCTCCCGCCACTCGCGCAGCCGCTCGTACAGGCCCTCGTCCATGTCGGAGGGGCAGTCGTCGCAGCGCATCAGCTTCATCTCGCCGGCGTCGGTGAGGGTGCGGCCGCAGACCCGGCACCGGGCCGGGACGCGCTGGGTGCGCCGGAGGACGGCGCCCGCCGTACGGGCCGCACCCGCGGCGGGGGCGGTCCCCCGCTCGATCCCCCCGACGGCGCCCGCGGCGCCCTGCCCGGTCGCGCCGGCCGTGCCCGGACGCAGTCCGTCCAGGAAGCGGCTCGGGCGGCGGCTGGGGCGCCCGCCGGGTGTGCGGGTCAGCGACCAGGAGACGAACAGCCGCTCGCGGGCGCGGGTGACGCCCACGTAGAGCAGCCGGCGCTCCTCCTCGATCTGCTCGTCGGTTCTGGCGTAGGTGATCGGCATCATGCCCTCGGCGACGCCGACCAGGAAGACGGCGTCCCACTCCAGGCCCTTGGCCGAGTGCAGGGAGGCCAGGGTGACGCCCTCGACGGTGGGGGCGTGCTGGGCGTTGGCGCGCTCGTCCAGCTCGGCCACCAGGTCGCTCAGGGTGGCGCCGGGGCGGGCCGCGGCGAAGTCCCGCGCGAGGTTCACCAGCGCGGCCAGCGACTCCCAGCTCTCCCTGACGGCGCCCGAGCCGGCCGGGGGCTGCGGGGTCCAGCCCTCCCCGGACAGCACGGCCCGCACCTGCGAGGGCAGGTCGACGGTGTCGTCGAGGAGGGCGTCGTTGCCGCCGAAGCGGGCGGCGGCCCGCAGGGCGATACCGGCCTTGCGCACCTCGGGGCGGTCGAAGAAGCGCTCGGCACCGCGCAGCTGGTAGGGCACCCCGGCGTCCGCGAGGGCCTGCTCGTATGTCTCCGACTGAGCGTTCGTACGGAAGAGGATCGCGATCCCGCTCGCCGGGACGCCGGAGGCGATGAGGTCGCGGATGCGGCGGGCCGCGCCCTCGGCCTCGGCGGGCTCGTCCGCGTACGCCGTGTACTCCGGCTCGGGGCCCGCGGGACGCTGTGAGACCAGTTCCAGCCGGTGGTCGGCGGCGCGGCCCCGGGCCAGCGCCAGCAGTCCGTTGGCGAGGTGGACCACCTGGGGGGTGGAGCGGTAGTCGCGGACCAGTTTGACGACGGTGGCGCCGGGGTGACGGACACGGAAGTCGAGCAGATGGTCGGGGGTTGCTCCCGTGAACGAATAAATCGTCTGGCTGGCGTCGCCGACGACGCACAGGCTGTCCCGCTCCCCCAGCCACAGCTCCAGCAGGCGCTGCTGGAGCGGGCTGACGTCCTGGTACTCGTCCACCACGAAGTGCTGGTACTGGGCGCGGATCTGTTCGGCGACGTCACGCCGGTCCTGGAGGATGGCGACGGTGAGCAGCAGGACGTCCTCGAAGTCGATGACCGAGCGGTCGCGCTTGAGGTCCTCGTAGACCGAGTACAGCTGGGCGAGCTCGGCGGCGTCGCGCGGGGTGTCGCGGCCGGCCTTCGCGGCTGCGAGGGCGTAGTCGGCCGGGACGGTCTGGGTGACCTTGGCCCATTCGATCTCCGCGGCGGCGTCGCGCAGCTCGCCCCGGTCCAGCCGGACGCGGCAGGCGGCGGCCGCGTCCGCGACGAGCTGGATCTTGCGGTCGACGAGGCGGGGCATGCTGCCGCCGATCGCTTTCGGCCAGAAGTACTGCAACTGCCGCAGCGCGGCGGAGTGGAAGGTGCGCGCCTGGACGCCCTGGGCGCCGAGCTGGCGGAGCCGGCCGCGCATCTCACCCGCGGCGCGGTTGGTGAAGGTGACGGCGAGCACGGTCGAGGGCTGGAGGATGCCCGCGCGCACCCCGTAGGCGATCCGGTGGGTGATCGCCCGGGTCTTTCCGGTGCCGGCGCCCGCCAGTACGCACACCGGACCGTGCAGCGCGGTGGCCACCTCGCGCTGCTCGGGGTCGAGCCCTTCGAGCACCGCGTCGGCAGAGTCCGGTACCTGCGGGAAGAGGGTGGAGTGCGTTGCTGCTGTCACACCGCCATGCTGCCAGGTCGCGGGAGACGGGTGAGCCGGTTGTCCACAGGCAACCCCTTGCAGTCGTACTGATGCGACCGGTGTCACCCTGCTGCGACCGGTGTCACGCCGAGGCGCCGCGCGCTCCGTCCCGATACCCCCGGTGGGAATGCCCGGTGTGCGGCGCGCGTTCCCCCACTGCGACGATGACGTCCCCGACCCGCCGAAGGAGCACGAGAGACATGCCGGGCACTGTGACGATGTACAGCACCACGTGGTGCGGCTACTGCCGCCGTCTGAAGGGCCAGATGGACCGCGAAGGCATCGCGTACACCGAGATCAACATCGAGCAGGACCCGGAGTCCGCGGCCTTCGTCGAGAAGGCGAACGGCGGCAACCAGACGGTGCCGACCGTGCTCTTCGAGGACGGCTCGACGCTGACGAATCCGTCGCTGGCGCAGGTCAAGCAGAAGATCGGCGTCTGAGCCCGGTCGGTGTTCCCTGCGCCTGCCGGGCGCGGAGCCGGAGCGCACGAGCGCGCCGGAAGGCGGTCCCCGAGTTCGTCGGGGGCCGCCTTCTCGTATTTCGCGCGGTGCCCGCGGTCAGACGACGCTCCTGGTCGGCAGGGGCTTGCCGTACCAGAGTTCGATGAGGCGGGCCGCGATGGAGATGCCGTAGGGCGGCAGGACCTCGCCGGACTCGAAGGCCGTGCGCAGCTCCTCGCGGGAGAACCAGCGGGCCTCGTGGATCTCCTCGCCGTCGACATCGATCTCGGTCGAGGTGGCGTGGGCCATGAAGCCCAGCATGAGGCTGGAGGGGAAGGGCCACGGCTGGCTGGCGACGTACTCGACCTGGCCGACGGCGACGCCGACCTCCTCGTGGACCTCGCGGCGCACCGACTGCTCGATGGACTCGCCTGGCTCGACGAACCCGGCGAGCGTCGAGAAGCGGCCCTCGGGCCAGTGCACCTGGCGGCCGAGGAGGATGCGGTCCTCGTCGTCGGTGACCGCCATGATCACCGCCGGGTCGGTGCGCGGGTAGTGCTCGGCGCCGCAGGCCGGGCAGCGGCGGATGTGGCCGGCCGCGGCGATCACGGTGCGCTCCCCGCAGCGGGAGCAGAAGCGGTGCAGCCGCTGCCAGTTCTCCAGGGCCACCGCGTGCACCAGCAGGCCGGCGTCCCGGGGCGACAGCAGCAGGCCCGCCTCGCGCAGGCCCGCAGGGCGCGCGGACTGGTCCATGCGACCGGGCAGCGAGTCCTTCTGGAGGGCGAAGTAGCTGACGCCGTCCTCGTCGGTGCCGAGGAAGTAGCGGTGCGCCTCGGTGAGGGGGGCCTCGAAGGACGGGGTCATCACCAGCTCGGTGCGGCCGTCGGGCGTCTCGTCGATCAGCGCCTGACCGCCGGAGACCACGAAGCAGCGGGTCGTGGGGTGGCTCCACGCCGCGGCGAGCCATGCCTCGTCGAGCCGGTGGTGGGCGGCCCGGTCGATGCCGCTGGGCGCGGTGAGCGAGATGGGTCGGTCTGCGGTGTGGTCGGTCCAGGTGGTCACGGGTGCTTCCAACTCCCCCGGTGCAACGGTTGATTCGGCGGCGGTTCAGCGGGACGGACGGCAGGAGGGGACCGGTCCGGCGGGGCCCTCGGAGCGCGGGGCGGCGCTTCCAGTGTGCCCCGCGCGCGGCGAGGTGCCGGACGGCGGCGGCAGGTCAGGGCACATCGCGCCAGTGCTCGGCGAGGTCGCCCCACAGATACGCGCTGGTCTCGACGCCCTTGAACAGGAGGTCGAGCTCGACCTTCTCGTCGGGGGCGTGCCAGCCGTCGGACGGGACGGAGATGCCCAGGAAGAGGACGGGTGCGCCGAGCACCTCCTGGAGGTCGGCAGCCGGTCCCGAGCCGCCCTCGCGGGTGAAGCGGACCGGGGTGCCGAAGGCCCGCTCCATGGCGCGGACGACGGACCTCAGGGCCGGGTGGTCCAGCGGGGTCAGACAGGGACGCGTGGCCGCGCCGAACACCGTCTCGTGCCGGATCCCCTCGGGCACCTGTTCGCCGATCCAGGCGCGGACGGCCTTCTCGACGTGGTCGGGGTCCTGCCCGGCGACCAGGCGGAACGACAGCTTCACCATCGCGTCGGACGGGATGACCGTCTTGCTGCCGGGGCCCTGGTAGCCGCCGCCGATGCCGTTGACCTCGGCGGTGGGGCGGGCCCAGATGCGCTCCAGCGTGGTGTGCCCGGCCTCGCCGTGGGTGGCGTACGACTTGGCGGTGCGCAGCCACCGCTCCTCGTCGAAGGGCAGCTCGGCGAAGAGTTCGCGTTCGCGGTCGGTCAGCTCGACCACGCCGTCGTAGAAGCCGGGGACGGCCACGCGCGCGTGCTCGTCGTGCAGGGCGGCCACGAGACGGGCGGCGGCGGTCGCCGGGTTCGGCACGGCGCCGCCGAAGGAACCGGAGTGGATGTCCTGGTCCGGGCCGTAGAGCCGGATCTCGCACTCGGCGAGCCCACGCATGCCGGTGCACACCGTGGGCGTGTCCTCGGACCACATGCCGGTGTCGGAGACGATCACGGTGTCGGCGGCGAGCCGGTCGGCCCGCTCCTCGACCAGTGCCCGGAAGTGCGGGGAGCCGGACTCCTCCTCGCCCTCGATCAGCAGCTTGAGGTGGACGGCCGGGGCGGTGGCGCCGGTGGCCGCGAGGTGGGCGCGCACCCCGAGTGTGTGGAAGAACACCTGGCCCTTGTCGTCGGCCGCCCCGCGCGCGTAGAGCCGGTTGTCCCGGACGACCGGCTCGAAGGGCTCGCTGTGCCAGCCGTCCTCGCGGGCGGCGGGCTGTACGTCGTGGTGTCCGTAGACCAGGACCGTGGGAGCGCCGGGGTCGGCGGCGGGCCACTCGGCGAAGACGGCCGGGGCACCCGGTGTCGGCCAGACCTCGGCGGTGGGGAAGCCGGTGTCCCGGAGCTTGGCGGCGAGCCAGTCGGCGCTGCGCCGTACATCGGGCGCGTGGTCGGGCTGGGCCGACACGGAGGGGATGCGCAGCCACTCGGCGAGGTCGTCGAGGAAGGCGGTGCGGTGCTGCTCGATGTACGTACGGACGACGCTGTCCGGGGTCTGGCTCATGCTCCCGAGCCTATCGGCACGCGGTGACATCCCGTTCGGGCGGTTCGTCACACTGCGCCGGGGCCCCGGTGCCGGTGCGCCTGCCCGTCCTCGCAGCCGTCCGCCTACCCGTTCGCGGGCTCGTCCAGCAGGAGCCGTTCCAGCGCGGCCCGGTCCGGCAGGTTCCGCGGTCTGACCACCTCGCCGCTGCGGACGTACACGAACGCGGCGCCGACCCGCTCCAGCGGCAGGCCGTGCCGCTCGGCCCAGGCCAGCCGGTACACGGCGAGCTGGAGCGGGTCCGCGGTGTGCGAGTGGTGCGTCTTCCAGTCCACGATCTCGTACGCCGTCGCCTCGCCGTCGCCCTCCTTGTAGACGGCGTCGATCCGGCCGCGGACGACCCGGCCGGCTATCTCCAGCTGGAAGGGTGCCTCGACACGATGAGGGGTGCGGTGGGCGTACTCGGTGCGCTCGAAGGCCTCCTTGAGGGCTTCCAGATCGTGTTCGTCGGCGATCTCGGCGTCGTCCGCGCCGGGCAGTTCCTCGGGCTCCAGCAGGGGCAGCGTGAGCGCTTCGAAGCGGGTCTCGATCCACGCGTGGAAGCGGGTGCCCCGGCGTGCGGCGGGTTGCGGGGGGCGCGGCATGGGGCGCGCGAGTTCCGCCGCGAAGGCGTCCGGGTCGGCCGCCAGGCGCAGCAGCTGTGTGGCGGTCAGGGTCGTCGGCAGGAGGACGTCGGTGACGCTCTGCCGGGAACGCCGCAGCTCTCCGGCGAGCGCGTCGAGGTCGCGGTCCCAGGAGGCGAGGGTGCGGGCCTCCTCCGGGGTGAGGCGCCGGGGCTGCGGGTGGCTCCCCTGGCCCGGGAGGGCTTCGGGGGCCGGTGCGGCGGCCGGCCGCGGGGGCGACGGCGGTGCGGCGATGTGCCCGTCCACCGGTGTGACCTGGTGCGGGACGGTGGGGCGGGCCGTGCTCCAGGAGTCCCGGTCACCGGTGTCACCGGTGTCACCGGTGTCGCCGGGATCGCTGGGGTCCCCGGGCAGCCCGTGGCCGCCGGGGGCGTCCGCCGTGGGCACGTCCTCCTCGTAGGACGGTTCGTCGTAGGGCGGTTCGTCGTCGTAGGGCGGTTCGTCGTCGTCCGGGGGTGGGGGCCAGTCCGGGTCGTCGTGGGAGTCCGGATCGTGTACGGCGGCGGGCGTGAGGGCCGGCCCGCCGTGGGCACCGTCCGTGCGGGGGCCGTCCGCGGCGGCGAGGCCGGCGAGACCCTCCAAGTGGGCCAGTACGGTCGCCGCGGCGGCCCGGCGGCGGGCCAGGGCCGTCTCGTCCAGCGGCAGGGGCCATGCCTGGTCGGCACCACCCTGGTGCAGCGCGGGGTTCTCCTCGTCCTCCCCCGGCTTCTCCGCCCAGACCTCGATCTCGCCATGCCCGGCCGCGCAGTGGTCGTACAGCGCCTCCAGGAAAGCGGAGGGACCGCGGGGCTTCTTCTGGCTCGGGCCCCACCAGTGGCCGGAGCCGAGCAGCAGGGAGCGGGGCCGCGTGAAGGTGACGTAGCCGAGGCGCAGCTCCTCGGTGTGCTGGTGGTCCTTCATGGCCTCGTGGAAGGACTTCATGGACCGCGCGTCCCAGTCGTCCACGTCGGGCAGGGTGGCGGCGTCGCCGCGCAGGGCGTGCGGCAGCACCTTGCCCTGGCTGGTCCACTTCTCCCGGCCCTGGCTGCTGGGGAAGGCGCCGGTGACCAGGCCGGGGACCGCCACGACGTCCCACTCCAGGCCCTTGGACCGGTGGGCGGTGAGCACTTTGACGGTGTTCTCGCCGCCGGGCAGCGTGTTGTCGAGGCCCTTCTCGTACTGGGCGGCGGTGCGCAGGAAGCCGAGGAAGGCCAGCAGGGTGGCCTCGCTCTCCTGCGCGGCGAAGGAGGCGGCGACGTCCAGGAAGTTCGAGAGGGTCTCGCGGCGGCGGGCGGCCAACGCGTGCGGGGACGCCGACAGCTCCACCTCCAGGCCGGTGACGGCCAGCACCCGGTGCAGGACGTCCATCAGCGGGTCGGACAGGGAGCGGCGCAGGTCGCGCAGTTCGGCGGCGAGCCGGGCGAAGCGCACGCGCGCGTCCGGCGAGAACGGCAGCCCGTCGTCCCGGCCGTCCGGGGAGCCCTCCAGGAACGTGTCGAGGGCGTCGGCCAGGGAGACCACCTCGGCCGGGTCGACGCCTTCGACCGCCTCGGCGAGCCTGCGGTCCGGGTCGTCGTCGGCGTCCCCGCGCGCGTGGGCGACGAGCAGCCTCGCCCGGCGGCCGAGGAGGGCGAGGTCGCGCGGGCCGATCCGCCAGCGCGGGCCGGTCAGCAGCCGCACCAGGGAGGCGTTGGCCCCCGGGTCCTGGAGCACTTCGCACACGGCGACGAGGTCGGCGATCTCGGGCAGATGAAGCAGCCCGGACAGGCCGACCACCTCGACCGGGACGTCGCGGGCGACCAGGGCGCCCTGGATCTCGGCGAAGTCGGTGGCCGTACGGCACAGCACGGCGATCTCGCCGGGGGCCTTACCGGTGCGCACCAGATGGGCGATCGAGTCGGCGAGCCAGGCGATCTCCTCGGCGTGGGTGGCCAGCAGGGCGCAGCGGACCAGACCGTCGCGTTCGGCGCCGGGGGCCGGGCGGAGGGCTTCCACGCCCGCGTGCATGGCGCGCAGGGGCGCGGCGAGGCCGTTGGCGAGGTCGAGGAGGCGTCCGCCGCTGCGCCGGTTCTCGCTGAGGGCCTGCCGGGCGGCGGGCCGGCCGTCGGCGCGGGTGAAGTGCTCGGGGAAGTCGTCGAGGTTGGCGACGGAGGCTCCGCGCCAGCCGTAGATCGCCTGGCAGGGGTCGCCGACGGCGGTCACGGGGTGGCCGGTGCCCTCGCCGAACAGGCCGGCCAGCAGGATGCGCTGGGCGACCGAGGTGTCCTGGTACTCGTCCAGGAGGACCACCCGGAACTCCTCGCGCAGGGCCCGGCCGACCTCCGGGAGGCCGGCGAGCCGCGCGGCCAGGGCGATCTGGTCGCCGAAGTCGAGCAGGTCGCGCTCGCGTTTGGCGGCCCGGTAGCGCCCCACCAGCTCGGCCAGGTCGCGGCGGGCCGCGGCGGTCTCGGGGACCTTGCGCAGGTCGGCGTTGGTGAGCCTGGTGTCCTGGAGGGTGTGCAGCAGCTCCGCGTCCCAGGCGCGCAGGTCCTCGGGGCGTACGAGGTGTTCGGCCAGCTCGCCGTCGAGGGCGAGGAGGTCTCCCACCAGGTCGGGGAAGGAGCGGGTCAGGGCCGGATAGGGGCCGGACGCCTCGCGCAGCACCCGGGCGGCGAGCTGGAAGCGGCCGGCGTCGGCGAGCAGGCGTGTGGTGGGCTCCAGGCCGATGCGCAGGCCGTGGTCGGTCAGGAGGCGGCCGGCGAAGGCATGGTAGGTGGAGATCACCGGTTCGCCCGGCGGGTGGTCCGGGTCGATGGTGTCGGGGTCGGTGACACCGGCCCGGACGAGTGCCTTGCGGACGCGCTCGGCCAGCTCGCCGGCGGCCTTGTTGGTGAAGGTGAGGCCGAGCACCTGTTCGGGGGCGACCTGGCCGGTGCCCACCAGCCAGACCACGCGGGCGGCCATGACGGTGGTCTTGCCCGATCCGGCTCCGGCCACGATCACCTGCGGGGCGGGCGGCGCGATGACGCAGGCCGTCTGCTCCGGGGTGAAGGGGATCCCGAGGAGTTCCTTGAGCTGCTCGGGATCGGTGATTCGGGCGGGCACGTCGAAGAGGCTAGCGGCGGCCACTGACAATCGTGGCCGCGGCCGCCTTCACGGGCAGGAGAACCGCAGGTCGGACCCGGTGGTGCGATACGTCACCCGGGCGCGGGGGAACATGTCGGCCGGGCGGGAAGCACCGGGCAGGCGCGGTGCGTCGAGCGAGCGAGGTGCGCCGGGCGGGCGGGTCGTCCGGCTCACTCGACGACGTGGCGGCCCTCCGGGCGGGCGCTGCACGAGGCCCGGAAGGCGCAGTGCGCGCAGTGCTGGCCGGTCGTCGGGGTGAAGCGCTCGTCGAGCACCTTCCCGGCGGCGGTGGCCAGCAGGTCGCCGACCCACTCCCCCTCCAGCGGCTCCTGGGCCTGCACCTTGGGCAGGGTCTCCCCGCCGTCCCGCTTGGCCGCGCCCTGGCGCAGCTGGACCAGTTCGGCGCCGCCGGGCTCGGGCCGGGTGCCGTCGAAGGCGTCGTCCACGGCGCCCTCGCGGACGGCGAGCTGGTAGACGGCGAGCTGGGGGTGGCGGGCCACCTCGGCTCCGGTGGGCGCCTGCTTGCCGGTCTTGAAGTCGACGACGTAGGCACGGCCGTCCCGGTCGGCCTCCACCCGGTCCATGGAGCCGCGGATGCGCACCTGGTGGTCGCCCGCGCCGAGCATCACGTCGAAACCGTGCTCACTGGCCACCGGGGTGCGTCCGGCGCGGTCCAGGACGTGCCACCTCAGGAAGCGTTCGAGCGCCACGCGCGCGTTGTCGCGTTCCTGCTGCGACTTCCAGGGGGCGTCGAAGGCGAGGGCGTCCCAGACGGTCTCCAGGCGTTCCATCAGGACGGCGAGGTCGGCGGGCGTGCGGCCGGAGGCGACCTCGTCGGCCAGGACGTGCACGACGTTGCCGAATCCCTGGGCGGCGCTGGCCGGCGCGTCGGCCTTCACCTCGCGGCCCAGGAACCACTGGAGGGCGCAGGTGTTGGCAAGCTGGTCGAGGGCGCTGCCGGAGAGCACGACCGGCTGGTCGCGGTCGCGCAGCGGCACCTTGCTCGCGGTCGGCTCGGCCATGCCCCACCAGCGGTAGGGGTGCGCGGAGGGGACCAGCGGGCGGCCGTCCTCGTCGCTGAGGGCGGCGAGCCGGGCCAGGCGGTGCGCGGCGGCCTCCCTGAGGGCGTCGGACACGCGCGGGTCGACGGTGGTGGCGCGCAGTTCGGCGACCAGGGCCGCCACGGAAAGGGGGCGGCGGGGGCGGCCGGTGACGTCCTTGGGTTCCACGCCGAGTTCGGTCAGGAAGCGGGAGGGCTGGTCGCCGTCGTCGGCGGGTGCCTTCACCGCGGTCACCACGAGCCGTTCACGCGCGCGCGTGGCGGCCACGTAGAAGAGGCGGCGCTCCTCCGCCAGCAGGGCGCCTGGGGGAAGCGGCGCGGCGAGGCCGTCGCGCCCGATGCGGTCGGCCTCCAGCAGGGAGCCGCGGCGCCGCAGGTCCGGCCACAGCCCCTCCTGGACACCCGCGACGACGACCAGACGCCACTGGAGGCCCTTGGAGCGGTGCGCCGTCATCAGACGCACCGCGTCGGGGCGTACGGCACGCCGGGTGAGCGTGTCGGCGGCGATGTCCTGGGCGTCGATCTCCTCCAGGAAGTTCAGCGCGCCCCGGCCGCCGGTGCGCTCCTCCGCGCGCGCGGCGGTCGCGAACAGCGCGCAGACGGCGTCCAGGTCCCGGTCGGCGTTGCGTCCCGCGGCGCCGCCGCGCCGGGCGGCCCGCTCCAGCCGCGTAGGCCACGGTGTGCCCTCCCACAGGTCCCACAGGGCCTCCTCGGCGGTGCCGCCGCCTGCGAGGCGCTCCCTGGCCTTCCTGAGCAGCGCGCCCAGGCGCTGGGCGCCACGCGCGTACGCGGGGTCGTGCGTCACCAGGCGCTCCGGTTCGGCCAGGGCGCGGGCGAGCAGTTCGTCGGAGGGCGGCGGCAGGTGGTGGCCTGCGGCCCGTTCCTCGTCGCGCAGCGCGCGGCCGAGGCGGCGCAGGTCGGCGGTGTCCATGCCGGCGAGCGGCGAGGCGAGCAGGGTCAGCGCGGTCTCGGTATCCAGCCAGCAGGGCCCCGGACCGTCCTCGTCCTGCTCGCCGTCCGCCCGGCTCCGCTCGCCGTCCCGGGCCCGGTCGTGCTCCCCTGCCGGGGCGCGGCCGGGCTCTGGCCGGGCCGGGTCCGGGCGGGTCGCCGCCTCGGCCGTCGCCACCGCGCGCAGTGCGGTGAGCAGCGGGGCGACCGCCGGTTCATGGCGCAGCGGGAGGTCGTCGCCGTCGACCTCCAGGGGCACACCGGCGGCCGTCAGGGCGCGGCGCAGGGTCGGTATGGCGCGGGCGCCGGCGCGTACGAGGACGGCCATGTCGCTCCACGGGACGCCGTCCTCCAGGTGGGCGCGGCGCAGGATGTCGGCGATGTTGTCCACCTCGGTGCCCGCGGTCGGGTACGTGTGGACCTCGACGCGCCCGCCCTCGTGGACGGGGATCAGTTCCCGGTGGGCGCGGACCTTGTCGGCGGGGAGCCGGGTGAGGGGCATACGGCGGGTGAGCAGGCGGGTCGCGGTGAGCAGCGCGTCGGCGGAGCGGCGGGAGGTGCGCAGCACGGCGACGGGCGCCGGGCTGCCGTCCGCGCGCGGGAAGGTGTCGGGGAAGTCGAGGATGCCGTTCACGTCGGCGCCGCGGAACGCGTAGATCGACTGGTCGGGGTCGCCGAAGGCGAGCAGGGTCCGGCCGCCCCCCGCCAGGGCGTGCAGCAGCCGCACCTGGGCCGGATCGGTGTCCTGGTACTCGTCGACGTAGACGACGTCGTACTGGCCGGCGAGCTGCCCGGCGACGTCGGGGCGGCCGGCGAGGAGGACCGCGCGGTGGACGAGTTCGGCGTAGTCGAGGACGCCCTGGAGGTCGAGGACGTCGAGGTACTCGGCGAGGAAGGCGGCCGCGGCCTGCCAGTCGGGGCGGCCGGTGCGGCGCGCGAACGCCGCCAGGGCGTCGGGGCCGAGGCCCAGTTCGCGGCTGCGGGCGAGGACGGCGCGGACCTCGTCGGCGAACCCGCGGGTGGTCAGGCAGGCGCGCAGTTCGTCGGGCCAGCGCACATGGGCGAGGCCCAGCCGCTCCAGGTCGACCTGTCCGGCCAGGAGGTCGCGAACGGTCACGTCCTGCTCGGGTCCGGACAGCAGCCGCAGCGGCTCGGCGAACAGATCGCTGTCCTGGTGGGCGCGGACGAGGGCGTAGCAGAACGAGTGGAAGGTCGTCGCCCGGGGCGCGCGGGCGGCTCCGGTGCGCTGCGCCATGCGGTCGCGCAGTTCCACGGCGGCCTTGCGGCTGAAGGTCAGGACCAGGACGCGTTCGGGGTCCTGGCCGCGGGCGATCCGCGCGGCGACGGACTCCACCAGGGTGGTGGTCTTGCCGGTACCCGGGCCGGCCAGGACGAGCAGCGGGCCGCTCCCGTGGTCAACCACGGCACGCTGGGCGGCGTCCAGACGAGGGGGATCCGGTCGCGTGGGCGGGGTACGCACCAGTCGGTGAGCGCCACGGTTCCCCTGCCGCACCTGGGGGTGCGGCAGGCGCCTGGTGGAGGAAGAGGAGCTCACGTGGTTCGCCGGTCCTGGTGGGTGTGCTGGGTGGTGTCGCGGACGGCGCGGGGCGCCGTGGCCGCGGGTGCGGCCCGCCGGTCGTGGCGGGCGGTGGCCTCGGGGTGAGGGGGACGCGCTGGGGCGACGCTACGCCCGCCGCCGCCCTGGAGGCCGGGCTTCCGTTTCTCCCCGTACGCCTCTCCGGGCACCGCGGGCACCGCCGTCACGGGTGTCCCCCACTGCACGAACGTACGGCATTGCCCGCCGGTGCCCGGATTCGCCCGTACGGGTTCCGGGCTCCCCACGGGCGTGCCGGATGGCGGAAGCTGTCAGGTGTGACCCTGCGCACGTCCGCCGCTGTCGCCGTCCCAGCGGGCCCGCCTCATGTCGAGCCGGGGCAGGTGGCCCTCGGCCGCCCGGCCCGCCTCCCGCAGCGGTGTGCCCTCGGAGCGGTAGTGGGCGAGCGCGCGCAGTTCGTGGCCCGGGAGCAGGGTGCCGTCCGCGCGGACGACCCGCCACCAGGGGACGGCGCCGCCGTAGAGCGCCATGACGCGTCCCACCTGGCGGGGTCCGCCCTCCTCCAGCCACTCGGCGACGTCCCCGTACGTCATGACCCGGCCCGCCGGGATCCCCTCGGCCACCTCCAGGACCCGCTCGGCGTACTCGGGCAGTTCCTGCGGGCCGTCGGACCCCTCGCCGCCGGGAAAGCTCACTTCGCTCATCCCAGCCATCCTGCCGCACACCACCGACAGCGCGGCGGGGTCTCCGCGAACCGCCCGCCTCGCTCGCGGGCGGCGCGTGGGGCAGACTGTCGGACCCGCATATGCACCCTGACGCCCCCGTGTGTCGGTGGGGCATGCCACCATCGTGCGGGCGGTGACCGGTGATACGAGACCAAGAAGAGACGATGAAACAGCAGGGTGTGCACCCCGACGACGCGGAGGGCACCTCTGGGGTCTCGTCGCGCCCGGACGCCGACAGCGCCGACCACGCCAGTCACGCCGACCACGCCGACCACGCCGACCACAAGGGCTCCGCCGAGGACCCCGCGAAGGGGGCGGACGCGGCGCAGGAGCGGCCCGACGAGAGCGCCGACGTGGCCCACATCGACGAACTGGAGGGTGACGAGCCGCTGCTCCCCGCGCGCGTGCACCGTCCTTCGGACCTGATGCGGCTGCTCGTGGGCGTGCTCGCCATCGCGGTCCTGCTCGCCGTCGCCGCGTTCGCGCACGGCACCACCTCCGGCCTCGAACAGGACATCAACAAGGGCACGGGCCAGGCGCCCGACCTGCTCATCAAGATCGCCGGGCTGGTGTCCAGCATCGCGATCCTGCTGGTCCCGGTCGCCTTCGCGATCGAACGGCTGATCAAACGCGACGGGCTGCGGATCGCGGACGGCGTCCTCGCGGCGGTCCTGGCACACGGGGTGACGCTCGCCACCGACCTGTGGGTGGCCAAGGCCGCCCCGGGTTCGATCCAGGACGCCCTCACCCAGCCCTCCCCCGGCAATCTGCACGCGCTGACCGACCCGGTCCACGGCTATCTTGCCCCGGTCATCGCGTACATGACGGCGGTCGGCATGTCCCGCAGGCCGCGCTGGCGTTCGGTGCTGTGGATCGTGCTGCTGCTCGACGCCTTCTCCATGCTGGTCACCGGGTACACGACACCGTTCTCGATCACCCTGACGGTGCTGATCGGCTGGTCCATCGCCTACGGCACCCTGTACGCGGTCGGCTCGCCGAACGTCCGCCCCACCGGACGGACCCTGATGGCGGGGCTCCAGACCGTCGGCTTCCACCCGGTGAGCGCGGCTCGCCAGGAGGCGGCGGAGACGACCGCGGACAGCGGCGACCGCGGCCGGCGCTACTTCGTCACCCTGGAGGACGGCCCGCCGCTGGACGTCACGGTCGTCGACCGCGAACAGCAGGCGCAGGGCTTCTTCTACCGGCTGTGGCGCAACATCACCCTGCGCGGATTCGCGACCCGCAGCAGCCTCCAGTCGCTGCGCCAGGCGCTGGAGCAGGAGGCGCTCCTCGCCTACGCGGCCATCGCGGCCGGCGCCAACGCGCCCAAGCTGATCGCGACGTCCGAGCTGGGCCCCGACGCCGTGATGCTCGTCTACGAGCACACCGGCGGCCGCACCCTCGACTCGCTGCCCGACGAGGAGATCACCGACGAGCTGCTGCGCCTCGCCTGGCAGCAGGTGCGGGCGCTGCAGTCCCGCCGCATCGCGCACCGCAGGCTGTCGGGTGACGCGATCGTGGTGGATCGTTCCGGCAAGGTGATCCTGACCGACCTGCGCGGCGGGGAGATCGCCGCGGGCGATCTGCTGCTGCGCATGGACGTCGCCCAGTTGGTGACGACGCTCGGCCTGCGGGTGGGCGCCGAACGCGCCGTCGCCTCCGCGGTGGACGTGCTGGGGCCGGACGCGGTCGCCGACTGCCTGCCCATGCTCCAGCCCATCGCCCTGACCCGCTCCACCCGTGCCACCTTGCGCCGGCTCGCGCGGGAGCGCGCGCAGCGGGAGCGCGACGCGGTCCTGGAGGCGTCCCGGCAGGCCAAGCAGACCCGCCTGGAGCACGCCGCGCAGAGCGCTGACATCGGCGCTGACGCCGGTACCCCGCCCGGCGTCGTCCTGGACAAGCCGGAGACGGCGGACCGGAACAGGCCGGACAAGAAGCAGGACAAGCAGGGCAAGAAGGCCGAGCGTGCCGAGGCACGGGCGGAGAAGCGGGCCATCGAGGAGGCCATAGACGGGGCCCGCGAGGACGACCTGCTGACCCAGATCCGCCACCAGGTGCTGCGCATCAGGCCACAGGCCCCGGTGGAGCCGGCCCGGCTGGAGCGCGTACGGCCGCGCACCCTGATCAGCTTCATCGCCGGTGCCATCGGCGCGTACTACCTGCTGACGCAGCTCACGCACATCGAGTTCAACACGCTCTTCGCCCATGCCCAGTGGGGCTGGCTGGCGGCGGCGGTGGCGTTCTCGGCGCTCAGCTATGTGGCGGCGGCGATGGCGCTGCTGGGGTTCGTGCCGGAGCGAGTGCCGTTCGTACGGACGGTGGCCGCCCAGGTCGCCGGGTCGTTCGTGAAGATCGTGGCACCGGCCGCGGTGGGCGGTGTGGCGCTCAACACGCGCTTCTTGCAACGCGCGGGCGTGCGCCCGGGGCTCGCGGTGGCGAGTGTGGGCGCGTCCCAGCTGTTCGGGCTCGGCTGCCACATCCTGATGCTGCTGTCCTTCGGTTATCTGACCGGTACGGAGAAGACGCCGTCGCTGTCGCCGTCCCGGACGGTGATCGCCGGGCTGCTGACGGTCGCGGTGCTCGTACTGGTGGTCACCTCGGTGCCGTTCCTGCGGAAGTTCGTGGCCACGCGCGTGCGGTCGCTCTTCGCGGGGGTCGTGCCGCGCATGCTGGACGTGCTCCAGCGCCCGCAGAAGCTCGTCACCGGCATCGGCGGCATGCTGCTGCTCACCGCCTGCTTCGTGATGTGCCTGGACGCCTCCATCCGGGCGTTCGGCGACGAGTCGACCTCGCTCAGCATCGCGAGTGTGGCCGTGGTCTTCCTCGCCGGCAACGCCCTCGGCTCCGCCGCCCCGACGCCCGGCGGGGTGGGCGCGGTCGAGGCCACGCTCACCGTCGGCCTGATCGCGGTGGGGCTGCCCAAGGAGGTGGCCGCGCCGGCAGTGCTGATGTTCCGGCTGCTGACGCTGTGGCTGCCGGTGCTGCCGGGGTGGCTGGCCTTCAACCATCTGACGCGCAAGGGCGCCCTGTAGGGATGACGCGCAAAGGCACCCTGTAGGGATACGGCGGGTCGCGGCCCCAGGGGTGTGCGGCGGTGCGGCGGGGCCCCGGAGAAGAGTGGGTTCCGCCGTCACGGAAGGACTTCCTCCGGTGTGTGGGCCGCACATACCCCGGACGGCACACGCCCCGCGCGGGAGTGCGCCCGCGGCATGAGGATGGAGCCATGCCGAACCCGCGCGGGCCGCGTGCTGCCGCCCTGACCGCAACCGCAGTGCTGCTGGCCGCTCTGATGGCGGGATGCGGCGACGAGAGTCCCGGGAGCGGGGACCTGACCGCCCAGAAGCTGGACTGGACGGACTGTCCGGCCCCGTCCGTGTCCGAGGGCGGCGGCACGGCACCCTCCCCGCTGCCGGACGGCGGCACCTGGCAGTGCGCCACCATGAAGGCACCGCTGGACTGGAGCAGGCCCCGGGGGGACACGATCGGCATCGCGCTGATCCGCGCGCGGGCGGCCGGACCGGGCCAGCGCATCGGCTCACTGATCTTCAACTTCGGTGGCCCCGGCGGCTCCGGGGTGAGCACCCTGCCCTCGTTCGCGCAGGACTACGCCCCCCTGCGCACGCGATACGACCTGGTCAGCTTCGACCCGCGCGGGGTGGGGCGCAGCGCGGGTGTCCGATGCGAGAGCGACGCCCAGCTCGACCGGTACTTCCAGCAGGACGCGACACCCGACGACGCCGCCGAGCGCGCCACGTTCCTGAAGAACACCGAGCAGTTCAACGCGGCGTGCGAGAAGAACTCCGCGCGGGTCCTGCCGCATGTGCGCACGACCGACGCGGCCCGCGACATGGACCTCATGCGGCAGGTCCTGGGCGATGCCCGGCTGCACTACTTCGGCATCTCCTACGGCACCGAACTGGGCGGCGTCTACGCCCACCTCTTCCCCGGGCACGTGGGCCGGGCCGTCCTCGACGCGGTCGTCGACCCGACGCAGACGCCCGAGCAGAGTTCGCTCGGGCAGGCCAAGGGGTTCCAACTGGCCATGGACAACTTCGCGCACGACTGCGTCACGAAGTCCAAGTGCCCCATCGGCACCACCGCCCAGGACGTCGAGAACCGCGTCGCCGCCCTGCTCAAGAACCTCGACGCCAAGCCGATCCCCGGCGTCTTCCCCCGGCTGCTGACCCAGACGGCCGCGACCAACGGCATCGCCCAGGCCCTGTACTCCAAGGACCTGTGGGGGCCGCTCACCGAGGCCCTGGAGCAGGCCTACGCCGGTGACGGCAGGATTCTCATGCTGCTGTCCGACGCGATGAACGGCCGCACCGAGAACGGCGAGTACAGCAATCTCACCGCCGCGAACGTGGCCATCAACTGCTCCGACGAGAAGCAGCGCTACGACACGTCGTACGTGCAGCGCAAGCTGCCCGAGTTCCGGGCCGCCTCCCCGCTGTTCGGGGACTTCCTGGCCTGGGGCATGCTCAGTTGCGCCGACTGGCCGGTGCCCGGCGCGGCCGACCACCCGGACGTGAGCGCGCCCGGCTCGGCGCCGATCCTGGTCGTGGGCAACACCGGCGACCCGGCCACGCCGTACGAGGGCGCGCGGAAGATGGTGGAGGCGCTGGGGCGGGGCGTCGGCGTGGAACTGACCTACAAGGGTCAGGGCCACGGCGCCTACAACAGCGGCGACAAGTGCGTGCAGAGCGCGGTGAACGGCTACCTGCTCGACGGCAGGGCACCGGCGGCCGGAACGGTCTGCGCTTAGCCCCCGGCCCCGGCCCCGGCCCAGAGAACCCTGGACCTCCAGGCAGGAAATCCCCAGGTCAGAGCGTTATCCACAGGCTTCTCCCGGTTGATCGCGATCCGCCTACCATGGCCTGACTGCTTCCCGCGGGCCGATCCGCGGGAGTGCGTGGGAGCGCATGGGTGCGCATGAGGGGGGATGCGGCATGGGACGTCTGGCACGGTGGGCGGCGGCGGTCGCCGCCGCGGCGCTGCTGGCCGGGTGCGGCGGACCGGACGGCACGGGCGGGGACACGGGCAGGGGGCGGTCGGATCCGTCGGCCGGCGCCTCGTCACCGGGCACCGCGTCACCGCCGGGCGCGGCCCCGTCGCCGGGCGCGGCCGGGGACTCCTCGGCGCTGCCCGCCTCCCTGACGTCCCAGCAACTCGCCTGGGGCCGCTGCGGGGCCGCCGCCGGCTCCCCGGCGCCGGGCCGCGACTGGCAGTGCGCCACACTGAGGGCGCCGCTGGACTGGTCCCGCCCCGGCGGCGAGACCATCGGCCTCGCCCTGATCCGCGCCGGGGCCACCGGCGAGCGCACCGGCTCCCTGCTGTTCAACTTCGGCGGCCCCGGCGGCTCGGGCGTACAGACGCTCCCGGCGTACGCCTCCGCGGTGAGCACCCTCCGCCAGCGGTACGACCTGGTGAGCTGGGACCCGCGCGGGGTCGGCGCCAGCGAGGGCGTCCGCTGCCGCGACGACCGCGGGATCCAGGCCGCCGAGGCCATCGACACGACGCCCGACACCCCGGCGGAGGAACAGGCGTACCTGCGGGACGCGGCCGACTTCGCCCGGGGCTGCGCCAAGGCCGCCGGAAAGCTCCTCGCGCATGTCTCGACGACCGACACGGCCCGCGACATGGACCTGATGCGCCAGGTCCTCGGCGACCGCCGGATGCACTATTTCGGCATCTCCTACGGCACCGAGCTGGGCGGCGTCTACGCCCATCTGTTCCCCGGGCACGTCGGTCGGCTCGTGCTGGACGCGGTGGTCGACCCGACGGCCGACACGATGGGCCACGCGCTGAACCAGACCCGGGGCTTCCAGCGGGCGCTGGACGACTATCTGAAGTCCACCGGCCAGGACCCCGCGAACGGCTCACGCCAGATCGCGGACCTGCTGACGCGGATCGACGCGAAGCCGCTGCCCACCGCCTCGGGACGCAAGCTGACGCAGACGCTCGCCCTGACCGGCATCGTCCTGCCGCTGTACAGCAGGGACAGCTGGCCGAGACTGACCGCTGCCCTCGCCGCCGCGCGGCGGGGCGACGGGACGGGGCTGCTGGCGTCGGCCGACGCCTACAACGACCGCGACGCCTCGGGGCACTACGGCACGACGACCCATGCGCAACGGGTCATATCGTGCCTGGACGACAGGCAGCGGCCCACGCCGGAGGAGGCGAAGCGGCGGCTGCCCGAGTTCGAGCGGATCTCCCCGGTGTTCGGTGCCTTCATGAGCTGGGACACGGCGGGCTGGTGCCACGACTGGCCGGTGGCCGGGCAGTACGACACCCCGCGGGTCGATGCGCCGGGCGCGGCGCCGATCCTCGTGGTCGGCAACACCGGCGACCCGGCGACCCCGTACGAGGGCGCCCGCAAGATGGCGGACGGACTCGGCAAGGGCGTCGGCGTGGAGCTGACCTGGAAGGGCGAGGGCCACGGCGCGTACGGCAGTGGCAGCGACTGCGTGGACTCGACGGTCGACGCCTATCTGCTGGACGGCACGGTACCGAGGGACGGCAAGGTCTGCTCCTGATCGCCCGGTCGGCCGGGCGGTCAGCAGGGCGGACGGCGGGCTGGACTGCGGGACAGGCGGCGGGACGGGCGGCCGGGTGGAACGGCACGAGCCCATGGCGCCCGCCGTGGGCGGGGGCCATGGGCTCGTACTGCCGGTCCGGTCGCCCGGAGTCCGGCTCAGTAGACCGGCTTGCTCGGTTCGATCTGGTTGACCCAGCCGATCACGCCGCCGCCGACGTGCACGGCATCCGAGAAGCCCGCGGACTTCAGCACGGCGAGGACTTCCGCACTGCGGACACCCGTCTTGCAGTTCAGGACGATCTTCTTGTCCTGCGGCAGACCCTCCAGGGCGGTTCCCATGAGGAACTCGTTCTTCGGGATCAGCCGGGCACCCGGGATGGAGACGATCTCGAACTCGTTCGGCTCGCGCACATCGATGATCTCGATGTTCTCGCCGTCGTCGATCCACTCCTTGAGCTGCTTGGGAGTGATCGTGGAGTCGGCCGCCGCCGCCTGGGCCTCCTCGGAGACGACGCCGCAGAAGGCCTCGTAGTCGATGAGTTCCGTGACGGTCGGGTTCTCGCCGCAGACCGCGCAGTCGGGGTCCTTGCGGACCTTGACCTGGCGGTACTGCATCTCCAGGGCGTCGTAGATCATCAGACGGCCGACCAGCGGCTCACCGATGCCGGCGAGGAGCTTGATGGCCTCGTTGACCTGGATGGAGCCGATGGACGCGCACAGCACGCCCAGCACGCCGCCCTCGGCGCAGGAGGGGACCATGCCGGGGGGCGGGGGCTCCGGGTAGAGGCAGCGGTAGCAGGGACCGTGCTCGGACCAGAACACCGAGGCCTGGCCGTCGAAGCGGTAGATCGAACCCCACACGTACGGCTTGTTGAGCAGCACGCACGCGTCGTTGACCAGGTAGCGGGTCGCGAAGTTGTCCGTGCCGTCGACGATCAGGTCGTACTGGCTGAAGATGTCCATCACGTTGTCGGCCTCGAGCCGCTCCTGGTGAAGGACCACGTTCACGTACGGGTTGATGCCCTTGACGGTGTCGCGCGCGGACTCTGCCTTGGAGCGGCCGATGTCGGCCTGGCTGTGGATGACCTGGCGTTGCAGGTTCGACTCGTCGACCTCGTCGAACTCCACGATGCCGAGCGTGCCGACGCCCGCGGCGGCCATGTACATCAGCGCCGGCGAGCCCAGGCCGCCGGCGCCCACACAGAGCACCTTGGCGTTCTTCAGCCGCTTCTGCCCGTCCATCCCCACATCGGGGATGATCAGGTGGCGGGAGTACCTGCGGACCTCGTCTACGGTGAGCTCAGGAGCTGGCTCGACCAGGGGTGGCAGCGACACGGGGACTCCGTTGGTCGGTCAATCACTACGGTTGTTCTCCCCGTAACACTGCCACGGCCTTCTTCATTCCGAGACACCTGTTCCGACCAGCGAGACAATATCGTCCCAGTAGCCGGGCAGGCCCTCCCAGGGGGCCCTCCGGCCGCCGTGGTCCGTGCGGTCGGTGAACCAGATCGTGGCCGCGCCCTGCCAGCGGGCGACGCGCAGCGCCTCGTCGAGATGGCCGCGCGGGACACCGTGCACGAAGTGGCAGAAACGCTCGGGCGGATGGTCCGCGGTCCACTCGGCGGTCTGCGAGAAGCGGTAGTCGCTCCACGGCCCGTCGAAGGTCACCAACTGCTCGGCGCACTCGGCGTATCCGGGGTACGGCGGGGTGCCGTGCCCGAGGACGAGATGGGCGTCGGCGCGCAGGGCCCGCAGCGAGGTGATCGTGCGGCGGGTCTCGGGCAGCCCCGCGCGGCTCGCGGGGCAGCGGTCCAGGAGGAAGCCGTCGACCTGGTACCACTCCAGGTACCGGTGCGCGTCGGTGATCAGTTCCCCCCGGGCCCGGGTGCCCCGGAGCAGGTCGAGGCGGCCGAGGACCCGGACGCCCGCGTTGCGCAGCCGCCCGGCCGCCTCCAGGCAGCGCGGGTCGGGCCGGACGCCGGGGCCGTCGGCGACATCGAGGACCGTCCAGTGCAGGGGCGTCCCGGGCCGGGTGAGCGCGTTCCACTCGGCGGGGGCGAGCAGGGGGTGCGCACAGCCGGGGACGCCGAGTCCTGCGCGGACGGCGGTCCGGGAGCCGCCTGCCGCGGTGCCGGTCAGATACGGCATGCGGCCTCCATCCAGATGTCGGCCAGCGACTCCTCCAGGCTGATCCGGGGGCGCCAGCCGAGCCGGTCGCGCGCGGTGCGCACATCGGCCTGCTGCCAGCCGCCGCAGCCGTCGGGGTACGGGTACGCGACCGGCGCGGGGTGGTCGGGGTCGCTGCGCGGGTGGCCGATGGTGGGCCGCAGGTGGCCGGCGGGCGGGCCGTCGAGTTCGTGGAGGGCGCCGCCGTATCCGGCCACGCGTGCCAGGACCGACGCGGCGTCGCGCAGCCGGACCGCGCGGCCGGAGCCGATGTTGATGACGCCCTGGGCGGCCGAGAGGGAGGCGGCGTGCACGGCGCGGGCCACGTCGCGGACGTCGACGAAGTCGCGCTGGGCGCCGAGGCCCGCGAGCTTGAGGTCGCCGTCGCCGGACTGCATGGCGCGGCGCATGGCCTCGGCGAGCCGGCCGAGCGGCGAGCCCGCCGGTGTGCCGGGACCGGCGGGCGAGAAGACGCGGAGCACCACGGCGTCCAGACCGGAGCCGAGGACGAGTTCGGTCGCGGCGAGTTTGCTGACCCCGTACGGGCCGCCGGGGCGGGGGACGGCGTCCTCGGCGGTGGAGGAACCGGGCTGGCTGGGGCCGTACTCGGCGCCGCAGCCGATCTGCACCAGACGGGCCCCGCACCCGCTGCGGCGCAGCGCCTCGCAGACGGTGGCGACCGCGACGGTGTTGTGCCGGGTGAGTTCGCGGGCACCGCCCCGGGTGGCGCCCGCGCAGTTGACGACGACGCCCGGGTGGACGGCGTCGAGGAAGCGGGTGAGCGCTCCCGGGCTGCCCGTGGCGAGGTCGAAGCGGACGTCGGCGTCGTCGCCGCGGCCGAGTGCGGTGAGCTGGACGGCCGGGTCGGCGAGCAGGCGGTCGGCGACGAAGCGGCCGAGGTATCCGCCTGCTCCGATCAGCAGAACCCTCATCGGGCGGCTCCCGGGGTGTGCGCTCCGGTGGCTCCGGAAGCTCCGGACGCTCCGGATCGGGCGGTGGTCATCTGGTGTTCTCCTTCAGGGGGGTGGTGCGGTGGGCTCCGGCGGCGGGGCCGAAGGCCCGTGGTCCGCGCGGGACCGGATCCGCCTGCGGCTCCGGCCCGGGGCGGTCGCGTGTGGGGGCGCGCCGGTGGCGTACGGCGCCGATGGCCCGCCCACCGGGAGCCTGTTCGTCCGAGGACCGCACGCCCGGGGCCCGCTCGCCGCGCGCGGGCTCGCCGGGTGCGGGCTCGCCGGGTTTCCGCGTACCGGGCGCGGGTTCGCCGGGGCTCAGGTGGTGGCGGTGGCCGCGGCAGGGCGAGGGCCGCCCGGCGGTCCGTGGCCCGGGGCGGCGGGTGTCCGTCACGGCTGCTTCTCCGCCTGCGCGTAGGCCGAGGCCCTGGTCAGGGTGCGGGCCGCGTGGATGAGGAGGGCGAGGGCGGCGGCTCCGCAGGCGAGGGCGGGGATGCTGCCCGGCCCCCAGGCGGTCACAAGGGTGTCGACCGGGACGGCGAGCGGGTCGCAGCCGGGGAGGCGGGCAGCGAAGACGCTCGCCTGGGCCGTCGCCTCCACCGTGGCCGCGGTGGCGAGCGCGGCGGCCGGGGCGTGGGTGGAGCCGTGCGCGGTGAGCAGCCGGGCGAGCAGCAGCAGGGCGCCGAGCGCGAGGGTCTGGACGATTGCGGCGGGCTCGTGCAGGACCCTGCCGCAGGCGGTGAGCAGGGCGGCGAGAGCGCCCAGGAAGAGGGTGAACACGGCGAGGAGCAGGGGCCGTACGGAGGCGGCGAACTCGTGCAGGCCGCGGCTGGCCGTCAGCGCGCGCCGGGCGCGCACCGCGAAGAGGTGGGCGGCCCAGCACGCCGGTGCGCAGGCGAGCGCGAGCGCCAGCACGGGGACGGTCGCCAGCGGCCAGGGGCCGGTCCGGGTGCCGTCGGGCAGTCCGTCGGGGCCGCCCGGGACCGCCGCGCCGAGCAGGCCGTCACCGAGGACGGCGTAGGCGAGGAGCCAGTACGTCCAGGCACGGGTACCGGGGGTGCGCGGGCCGCCCCGGGGCTGCTCGCGGCTGCCGAGCGGGCCGCGGCGGAGCAGGGCGTGCACGGCCAGGGCCAGGGTCGGCAGACCGACCGCCGCCACCGCCGGACGGACCGGGCCCGTGGTCAGGCGCACTCCGGCGGCCGTCGCCGCGCACAGGACGCCGGGCAGCAGGCCGAGCAGGATCCAGCCGGCACGCGCGCGGGGCGCGGTGGCGTCCCGGGGCGGCACGGGTGTGGCGGTGTCGCGTGCGACGCGGGCGTACATCTCCTCCGCCAGGGAGAAGACGTCGCGGTGGCGGTAGCGGGCGGCGGTGCGGTCGGTGACGCCGTGCGCCTCCAGAGCCGCGGCGATCTCCAGGGGGTCGACCGCGCGTTCGCACAGTTCGCGATGGCGGTGCAGCAGGGAGGTGACCGGGTCGGCCGCGCCTCGGCGCGGTGCGGTGGCGCGGGCCCGGTCGAGCACGGTGCCGCGTCCGCGCGCCCCGTCGCGCCCGCCGGTGCCGTCGGCCGCCGCCGGCCGCTCCGCCGGGCCCGCGCCCCAGGCGCCGGGGCTGGTCGGGGTCCTCGGGTGGTCGGATTCTCTCGGGGTGGTCATGGGGCGGCCTCCGTGGCCGGACGGCGGGTCGGGGTGCGGCCGGGGGCGGCGGCCGCCCAGCTGGGGGCGGTGCGGGCCGGTGCGGCGACGGAGGGGCCCGGGGCGGCGGTGCCCGGGTGCCGGGCGGCCGGGCCGGTCCGGCGGTCGGGCGGGCCGGGGAATCCGGGCGGCCCGGCGAGGTGGGACTCGGCCGGGGCGGCGAACGGAAGGGGCGCGCCGGAGTCGTCCAGGACCACGCGCCGGACCGGGCACCGGGAGACGACCTCCAGGTAAATGCTGTGAAATGCCGCGATGTTCCGCTCGACGGTGAACAGTTCGAGTGCGCGGGCGCGGGCGGCGGCGCCCAGGCGCGCACGGCGCTCGGGGTCGCGCAGCAGCGCCACGCACGCCTCACCGAGCGCCCGCGGATTGCGCGGCGGCACGACGAGTCCCGTACCGCCGATGACCTCGACGACCGCGCCGACGTCCGTGGAGACGGTCGCGCACCCGGAGAACATCGCCTCCACCAGGCCGGACGGGAAGCCCTCGACCACGCTCGACAGGACCACCACGGCGCCCGAGGCGTAGGCATCGGCGAGGGCAGGCACCTCGGGGCCGCCCACCTCCTCGAAGGCGACCGGGTTCTCGCCGACGGTGTGCGGGCCCTCGGCCTCGTCCGGGAAGAGCTGGGCCGCCAGCGCCTTGCAGTGGGCCAGGTAGTCGGCGGCCTCGTGACCGTCCGGCGCCGCCGTGGCCACGATCCTCAGCCGCGCCCCCGGGTGCTCCCAGCGGACCTCCGTGAAGGCGTGCAGCAGGGACACCAGGTCCTTGGCCGGTTCGACACGGCCGGTCCACACCAGCGTGTCCGCGCCGTGCGCCCGCGTGCGAGCCTCGGCGCCTCCGCTCCCGCCGGTCCCACCAACCCCACGAGCCCCACTGGCCCCACTGGCCCCTGCGCCCCCACCGGCCTCGCCCGCCTCGGCGAACGGCGTGGCGTCCATGCCGGGAGGGACGGTGCGCAGCCTGGCGCGGTCGGCGCCGCAGCGCTCCTGCCAGCGGCGGGTGTGGGCGTTGCCGTGGGTGATGACGGCGGCCTGCCGGTAGACCTCGGCGGCGAGCCGGGCGTGGAAGGCGGCGAGCAGGGACCGCACGGCCGGGGCGGTGCGGGCGGCGGTGGCGGCCAGGTGGTGCGCCCGCAGCGGCGCGCCGTACTCGGTGACCAGGAGGGGGACGTCGCAGAAGTGGCGCGCGAGCAGTCCGGGCAGGGCCGCGGTGCCGCCGCCCGCGGTGTGGCAGAGGTCGGCGGCACCGAGGCCGTCGTCCCCGTACCAGTCCAGGGTCAGGGGGCGCAGGGCGTGTTCCAGGTGCACGGCCACACCGAGGAGATCCGGTACGCGCGCCTCACGCGCCTCGCGGTGGGCGCCGGGCGCGCGGCAGGCGTGTTCCAGCGCGCGGACAGCGCTCTCCGAGCGCAGCGCGCCCGCCAGGCCGCCGCCCGTGTCGCGGGCGAGTTCCGCGAGGCCGTACAGCGCGTAGGCGAAACGGTCCGCCTCGTCGTCCGAGCGACCGGCCGGACCCGTCCCGTCCTGTCCGGCCCACACCGCTCGGCCGCCCCGCGCACCCCATGCGGCCGATGCGCCCTGCCCGGTCCGCCCGGTCTGCCCGGCCCGCCCTGTCTGCCCGGCCGTCCCCGTCGCGCACAGCACGGCCGCCAGTTCCCCGTAGTACTCGGCGAAGCGGCGGCGCGCCCGGCGTCCGTGGCGCGCGCCGGTGTCCTCGGCCCCCCACAGGGGCGCCGTACGGACCCGGCCGACCTGCCGGGGCAGCGGGACCCAGCCGTCCTCCTCCTGCCGTCGGCTGCGGCTGAGCGCGTAGAGGTCGAACTCGTGCTGCCCGAGCCCGCGCACGAGCCGTTCGCACCAGAGCGTGCCGTCCCCGCTCGCATACGGGTAGCCGCCCTCCGTCACCAGTCCGATGCGCACGCGTGCACCCCCGTTCTCTCCCGTGTGGAGAGCCGCCGTCGCACCGGCGGCTCGCAGCGGGAAGAACGTATGCGGACAGGCCGGTGGCGCGACGGACGGTTGTCCGTCGCGCCACCGGAAGGGGTGAACGGGCGTAACTTTCCCGGGCGGACGGCGTTCTGTCGCACCGGGGGATCACTCGGCTACGCGGTGTCAGGCCATGGCCAGCTCTCGGCGGGCGGCGCGGCGCCGGGCGGCGGCCTCCGGGTCGAGCGCCGGTACGGCGGCCAGGAGCTGCCTGGTGTAGGGGTCCCGGGGCGCGTCGTACACCTCGGCGGCCGGGCCCTCCTCGACGATCCGGCCCCGGCGCATCACCGCGACCCGGTCGCTGACCTGGCGTACCACCGCGAGGTCGTGGGCGACGAAGACCAGGGCGATGCCGAGGTCCCGCTGCAACTCGCCGAGCAGGGCCACCACCTGAGCCTGCGTGGTGACGTCGAGCGCGGAGACGGGCTCGTCGCAGACGATCACCCGCGGGTCGGCGGCGAGCGCCCGCGCGATGCCCACGCGCTGACGCTGCCCGCCGCTGAACTCGTGCGGATAGCGGTCGTACTGCGCGCGTTCGAGCCCGACGCGCTCCAGCAGTCCGCCCACGCGCTCCCGGATGCGCTCCTCGCTCCGTTCGCCGCGCGCCCGCAGCGGATCCGCGATGGACTCCCCCACGCTGCGGCGCGGGTTGAGGGAGGAGACCGGGTCCTGGAAGACCATCTGCACGGCCGGATCCACCCCGGCCCTGGCCCGGCCCTCGAAGCGCACCTCGCCCGCGGTCGGCTCCAGCAGCCCGACCAGCATCCGGCCCAGCGTGGTCTTGCCGCTGCCGGACTCGCCCACGATCCCCAGGGTCTCGCCGCGCCGCACGGTCAGCGAGACGCCGTCCACGGCCGCCAGCGCCCGCCGGCCGCGCCCGAACTCGCGCCGCAGCCCGGTCGCCTCCAGGACGACCTCGGCCCCGGTCCCGGCCCCGGAGCCGGAGCCGGAGCCGGTCCGCGAGCCGGTCCGCGAGCCGGTCCGTGAGGACCCGCGGCCCTCCGATGCCTCCTCCCGCACCGGCGCCTCCGGCACGTCCCCGGACCCGTCGGTCACCGTCCGCGGGCGTTCCAGTCGCGGCACCGCCGCCAGCAGTTGCCTGGTGTACGCCGCTCCGGGCCTGCCCAGCACGTCGGCGACGGGACCGTGTTCGACGGCACGGCCGTGCCGCATGACCAGCACCTCGTCGACGCTCTCGGCGGCGACACCCACGTCATGGGTGACCAGCAGCAGTCCCATCCCTGTCTCCTCGCGCAGCGTGTGCAGCAGGTCGAGGATCTGGGCCTGGACGGTCACGTCGAGCGCGGTGGTCGGTTCGTCGGCGATCAGCAGGTCGGGGGCGCACGCGAGCGCCATGGCGATCAGGGCGCGCTGGCGCATGCCGCCGCTGAACTCGTGCGGCCGGGACCGGGAGCGCCGTGCCGCGTCGGGGATCCCTACCCGGTCCAGCACCTCCACGGCACGCGCGCGTGCCGCCCGGCGCGAGGCACGCGTGTGCGTGCGGTACACCTCGGCGATCTGGTCGCCGACGGCGTAGTACGGGTCGAGGGAGGACAGCGGGTCCTGGAAGACCATGGCGGCCGTCCCGCCGCGCAGCCGCCGCAGCTCCTCCTCGGAGGCGGACCGCACATCGGTGCCGGCCACCCGGACCGTACCGCCCTCCCGCGCGCCGGTGCCGCGGTGCAGCCCCAGCAGGGCGGAGGCGACCGTGGACTTGCCCGAGCCGGACTCGCCGACGAGGGCGAGCGCGCCGCCGGGCGCGAGCCGGAAGGAGAGTCCGTCCACGGCGCGCAGCGCCCCGAACGCGACGGTCAGGTCCGCCACCTCGACGAGGCTCGACGCGGCGGAACCGGTCGGATTCATCAGGTTCTTCGGGCTCATGCGAGTACCACCCGTCGGTCGGCCACCGCGAACAGCACGTCCGCGACGGCGTTGGCGATGACCACGAAGAAGCCGATGACCAGGACCATGCCGACGACCACCGGCAGGTCCACGACGTTCACCGCGTGCACCAGTTCCTGGCCGATCCCGGGCAGGCCGAACAGGGTCTCGGTGAGGACCGCGCCGCCGACCGCCGAGCCGACGTTGTTGGCGTTCAGCGCGATGACGGGGGCGAGGGCGCCGCGCAGCGCGTGCCGCCCGACGATCGCCCGCTCCCCCACTCCGTACGCGCGGAAGGTGCGGATGTGGTCCTCGGCGAGGGTCTCCAGCATCGACGCCCTGGTCATCCGGGCGAAGGCGGCGGCCTCGATCAGGGCCAGCGAGAGCCACGGCAGGACGAGGTTCCACGCCCACTGCTCGGGGTCGTCGGTGAGGCTCACGTACTGCGGGAAGGGCAGCCACTGGAACTCGCCGCAGACGACGATCAGCAGGACCAGGCCGATGACGAACACGGGGGTGGCGGTGCCCGCGAGCGTGACGGCGGTGAGGACGCGTTCGGAGATCCGGCCGCGCCGCCAGGCGGAGAGCACGCCCGTGCCCACCCCGAGGATCAGCCAGAGCACCATCGCGCCGAACACCAGGGACAGGCTCACGGGGAGCTTGGTCAGGATGATGCTCAGGACCTGCCGCCCGGACTGGTAGGAGACCCCGAGGCAGGGCGCGGAGCAGTGCTCCACGGAGGTGCCGGTCGAGTAGTCCTGGCCGGCCACGAGTCCTTCGAGGAAGTGCCAGTAGCGCAGGTACAGCGGGTCGTCCAGGCGCAGTTGCCGGGCGACTTGGTGCACCTGCTCCGGCGAGCAGCGCGGGCCGCAGCTGATCTGGGCGACGTTGCCGGGGGTGGCGTAGAAGACGACGTAGACGATCACCGAGATGGCGAGGAGGGTGATCAGGGCGCCGAGGGCACGGCGCAGCACGAATCCTCCGAGTCCGCCGAAGACGCTCACGCGGTGGCCTCCTTGCGTGCTTCTCGGGCCTGGGCCTTGGCCTGGGCCTGGGGCGGCCCCTCGGCCGCCGCACCGCTCTCCGGACCGGCTTCCGTCCCGAACTCCGCACCAGCTTCCGTCCCGGTCTCCGGACCGGTCTCCGGACCGGTCTCCGCATCGGCACCGGCCGCCGACTCACGCCTGCGGCCGGTACCGATGCGCAGGCGGGAGGCGGCGCGCGGGTCGAGGGCGGTGCGGACGACGTCGCCGAGGACGGTCAGGGCGACCACGGTCACGAAGAGGGCGCCCGCGGGCAGCATCAGGTACTGCGGCGCCGCCTGGTACCAGACGTCGGCCGCGGTGAGCATCTGCCCCCAGGACGGGGTGGGCGGCTTCACGCCGACGCCGAGGAAGGACAGCGCCGCCTCGACGGAGATGTTGGTGGGCACGAGCAGGGCGGCGTAGGTGATGACCGGGGCCGCGAGGCCGGGCAGCAGTTCGCGGCGGACGACGCGCACGGTGCCCCAGCCGCTGAGCCGGGCGGCGGCGACATGGTCGAGGCCCTTGAGCGTGAGGGTCTGGGCGCGCACGATCTTGGCCATGTTGCCCCAGGCGATCAGGCCGATGACCAGGGTGACCAGCACCGGGCGCGGGAAGCTCGACGGGACGATGGCCAGCAGCGCGAGGGCCATGATCATCAGCGGCATCGAGACGATGATGTCGGTGGCCCGGCTCAGCAGCTGGTCGACCCAGCGGTTGCCGAGCGCGGCGGCGACGCCGACCGCGACCCCGATGGCGATCTGGATGAGGGTGGCGGCGAGCGCCACGCCCAGCGAGACCCGGGCGCCGTAGACGAGGCGGGCGAACAGGTCGCGGCCGGTCTGCGGTTCGACGCCGAGCCAGTGGTCGGCGCCCGCGCCGCCGAACGTGCCGATGGGCACGCCGCCGCGCGCGGAGTCGACCAGGCCGGGGTGGTAGGTGGTGGGGTCCTGGCCCTCCAGCGCGGTGAGCAGCGGCGCGGCGAGCGCGACCAGGACGAGCAGTGCGACGACGGCCGCCGCGACGAGGGCGGCGCGCTGCGCACGCAGCCGCCGCCAGAACCGGTGGGCCCCCGCGGCCGCCGGGACGGGGATGTCCGTCCCGGCGGCCGGGGAGGCGGCAAGTGCCTCGCTCACGGCGTCACTTCACCGCGACCTGGGAGATGTCCAGCACGCCGGTCCAGTCGCTGATCACGATGTTCTTGACGTCCTTGCCGTACAGGCGCTTGTAGACGGGGTGGAACAGCGGCACGGTCAGGGCCTGCTGGCCGATCTTCTTGTCCAGGGCGCCCCAGCGGGCGGCGGCGGCGCCGAGGTCGGTCAGCTTGTTGATCGCGTCGATCTCGTCGTTGACGGACGTGTCGTCGAGCTGTCCGCTGTTGAAGTTGGCGCCGTCCGCGACGATCTGGCGGCCGTCGAAGATCGGGGCCAGGAACGGGCCGCCGGAGGGCCAGTCGGCACCCCAGTGGGCGAGGAAGAGGCCCGGCTCGGTCTTCACGTTCTGGGTCTTGTCGGAGTAGTCGTTCTTCTCCAGGCCCTGGAGCCTGACGGTGATGCCGGCCTTCTTGAGCGCGTCCTGGACGGCGGTGGCGATCTCCGGGCTGGTCTCGAAGTCCTTGCTGTTGGAGTGGGTGAGGGTGACGGTGATGCCGTCGGGGTGGCCGGCCTGCTTCAGCAGCTCCCTGGCCTTGGCCGGGTCGCCCGAGGTGCCCGCCGGGAAGAGGTCGTAGGGGGTGTGGCCGAAGGACTTCTGGTTCGGCAGGAAGGTGGTGGCGGGCTCGGCGAGTGCGCTGCCGCCGGCCGCGTTGACGACCGAGGACCGGTCGATGGCGTAGGCGACGGCCTGGCGCACCTTGATGTCGTCGAACGGCTTCACCTTCGGGTTGAAGGCCAGGTAGTTCGTGTAGCCGAAGTGGCCGGTGCCCACGCGCGCGGCCAGCGCCTTGTCGCCGCTGACCTTGGCGAGTTCGGCCGGTCCGAGGTTGGTGTCCGTGGTGACGGCGGCGGCGTCCGGGCCCTGGGAGGCGGAGAGCCGCTGGTTGATGACGGACGAGTCGAGCCCGGACCGTACGTCGATCCGGTCCGGGTACGCCTTGCGCTCGGCGTCGGTGGCGGCGGACCAGTGCGGGTTGCGCTCCAGGACGAGGTGCTCGCCGTCGTTCTCGTTCTTGACGACCTTGTACGGGCCGGACGAGACCGGGTGCTCCTCGTACCTGGTGCCGGTGTCCTTGGCCTTGGGCACCGGCGTGAACTGGGTCTGCGTGGCCAGGTACGGGAACTCGCCCTCGGGCTTGTTCAGATGGAAGACGATCGTCCGGGCGTCCGGCGTCTCGATCGCGGCGAGGCCCTTCTTGTCCTTGTACGGCCCCTGGTAGCCGGCCGCGCCGACCAGCCAGTCCCGCAGGTAGGGGGCGCCGCCGGAGAGTTCGGGGGCGAAGGAGCGCTCGATGCCGTACTTGACGTCGGCCGAGGTGATCGGCGTGCCGTCCTCGTACTTCAGGCCCTCCTTGAGGGTGTACGTCCAGACGGTCGCGTCCTTGCCGGGGCGCCCGGTGTCGGTGGCGAGGTCCGGGACGACCTCGGCACCGGCGGCGCCGTTCTCGCGGTTGCGGGTGGTGAGGGTGCGGAAGACCAGGGAGGGGACGTTGCCGCCGCCGGAGGTGTAGAGGCGCGCCGGGTCGAAGTCCTGCTGGGGCTGGGCGTTGAGGACGTTCAGGGTGCCGCCCTTGTGGGGCCGGGAGTCGCCGCCGGTGCTCTTGGCATCGTCGTCCTTCGGCCCGCAGGCGACGGCGCCCGCTGCCACGACCAGGCTGACGGATACCGCGGCCACGCGGCGGGCTGAAACGGACGGTTGGCGCATCGGAATGACGACCTCTCGAAAAGGATGTCCCGGACACGTCTCGGATCGCGAGACGGTTGGACGAGGAATGAGACGAATCTGGACAGACGTCTGCCTCGGCGACGGGTCGTCGGACCACCGGGGACCGTACTGCCGCGCGACGGCGCTCGGCGGGAGCGCACCAGGACGCGGAAGGTCAGGGCGAGGGGGAGAACGGGGCGACGCGCACGCCGGGGGCGGGCGTCAGCAACAGTGGATGTCGGCCACACAGAGGGCGGTCACGCCGAGGAGCGCCATCTCGATGGCGGCGCTGCTGACGGAGTGACGGGACCACATGCGCAGAAATATGAACGAACATTCGGCGCAATGTCAACATGATCGGAGGGCGGCGCGGGGCTCCCCCGCGGCCGCCCCGCACACCGTCCGTCAACTCTTCGGATAGGGCCAGGAGTTGGGCAGGCAGTGAATTCCGTCATGGTCGAGGAACTTCGTCTGCTGCTGCATGACCGGCGCCAGTTCCCCGTCCTTCTCGCAGGTGACGTGGTTGTGGCCGAGACGGTGGCCGACCTCGTGGTTGATCAGCATCTGCCGGTACGGGTAGATCCGGTCGCCGTAGGTCTTGGCGCCCTGCGCCCAGCGGTAGGCGTTGATCATCACGCGCGGGGTGGCGGCCGAGTCGCACGAGACGTTGTCCTCGGTGGTGTCCAGACCCGACTTCTCGCACCACACGGCGGTGGTGCCGGGGCTGGCGAGCGTGATCACGAAGTCGCTCTCGCCGGAGGAGACCCGCTCGAAGGTGCGCGCGCCGCCGTGGGCCCAGCTGCGGTCGTCGTTGAGCGTCTTCTGCACGGCGTCCGCGAAGAGCCGTCCGTCGAGCCCGAGGCCCTGCTCCACGTCGACCCGGTAGGTGAACTTGCGCCCGCGCCCCGGCGCCTTGGCGAAACCGGGGACCACGTCGAACCGGCCCGATCCCTTGAGCGCGGGGCTCAGCGGGTACTTGAGGTTCATCTTCTGCTCGTACGTCAGCGCGACCGCGCTGTGCGAGGGGGACGGGCTCGCCTGTACGCCCCCGCCCAGCGCGGTCCGGGCGCCCTCGTCCTGGCCGCCGGCCGTCTGCGCCGCTCCCGCCTCGGAGCGGTCGTCGGCGACCTGCCCGGCGACGACGACCGCGAGCACGGTGGTGACGGCCGCGGCGGCGATACCGGTGAAGGTGCGGCCCTTGGTGCCCTTGGCGCTCTTGCCGTCGGGGGCCGCGTCGGCGGCGGGCGGCACGGAGCCGTCACCGCCGTCACCGCCGTCGCCACCACGGCCGCCACTGCCACCGCTGCCCGCGCGCGGTCCGGCGCCCGCGACCGGGCTCGTGCCGGTACCGGCGGCGGTGGGTCCCGTGGGCGGGGCGAACTGGACCGGCACCGGGCGGGGCAGCGTGCCCCGGGAGGCGCCGCGTGAGCGGGCGGTGGCGCCGGTCGCGCCGTCCTCGCCGCTCTCCGTGCCGTCGCCGTCGCCGCTCTTGCCGCCCTCTTCTGCCGCTCCGTCCCGGAACGCGTCGAGGTAGTCCTGCCGGGGACCGGCCCCCGGGGCCGACTGCGCGCGCCGCTGCCGCGGGATGGGGACGCCGGGGCCCGCTGCACCGGTGGGCACCGCGGGACCCGCCACCGAGGTCTCGCCGACGCCGGGCGCCGCGCCCGCACCTCCGCCGGAGCGTCCGGCCCCGGGGCTGAACTCCCCCCAGCCGCCCCCGGCTTCCCGCTGCTCGGGATGAGCACCGCGAGCCTGCGGCACACCATGGGCGGGTGTCCCGCCGGGGATGCGGGGCACGCCATGGGCGGGAGTTCCGTCCGGCAGACGCGGCACGCCGTGAGCGGGAGTTCCCTCGGGGAAGCGGGGCACGCCGTGAGCGGGCGTCCCGTCCGGCATACGCGGCACACCGCGCGCCGGTGTCCCGTCCGGGAAACGCGGCACGCCGTGGGCAGGCGTCCCGTCCGGCGCGGGCACGCGGGGGAACCCCTGTGCGGGAGTGCCGTCCGGCAGACGGGGTACGCCCTGTGCGGGAGTGCCGTCCGGGAAGCGCGGTGGGCCCGCCGGGCGCCTGCCCGGAGCCGGGGCGGGACCGGCGGGACCGGAGCCCGGCCAGGGAGCGGGGCCGGGGCCCCGGCCCGGCGCGGTGGCGCCCGGACCCCGTCGTGGAGGCGGCGCCTGCGCGGGACCCGCCGCCGGTCCGGGCGACGCCATCGGTACGGCGGTCTGACCGGGCGAGCCGTGCTGATCAGGTGAACCGGACTGGCCGGATGAACCGGGCCGCCCGGTCGGCCGGGCGCCGGGGACCGGTCCGGCCGGCCCCTCGAAGCCGTCCCGGCGGCCTCCTCGGTCCCGGCCCTGCCGGGCCGCGTCCGTACTCGCTGTCGTGCCCGCTGTGCCCGCGCTGTCGCCCTTCGGGGCGGGTCCGCGGCGGCTGTGGCGTCCCACCTGGTCCGTCAGCCTCCCATTTCCGCGTCGCGGGCGCCCTCGTCGGCGACCGCACCCCGGGAGCCTACGGCCTTCCCGCCCGGCGCCGCCCACGACCCCGACTCCCGCGTTTCGGCCAGGAGTTCACGGAACGCGGTCGCCACGGTCTCCGGATACTCCATCATCGCCACATGGCCCGCGTCGGGCAGGGTGAGGAGCCGGGAGTCGCGGAAGGCCCGTGCCGCGCGCTGGGCCATGCGGTATCCGACGAGCTGGTCCCGGCCGCCGTAGACCAGCAGGGTGGGCGCGAGGACCCGTTCGGCCTGCCGCCACAGACCGTGCTGACCGCCCAGGGTGTACGCGTCGACGATCCCGCGCGCGGAACGCGCCATCGCGTCCCAGAAGTACGGCAGCCGCAGCCGCCGTTCCATCTCCTGCACGGCGTCGCGGAGACCCTCAGGGGTGACCCGGCCGGGGTCGCCGTAGCAGAGGGCCATCATGCCGCGGACCCGCTGCTCGGCCGTCCACTCCCTGGTCAGCCGGGTGAAGAGCGCACAGACGCCGGGCAGCGCGAGCAGCCCGGTCGGCAGGGCGCTGCGCTGCACCCGCAGTTCGGGCAGCGCGGGCGAGACCAGGGTGAGGGTGCGGACGAGGTCGGGTCGCAGCGCGGCGACGCGCGTGGAGACGGCGCCGCCCAGGGAGTTGCCGAGCAGATGGACCGGGCCCTGTCCCGCCGTGTCCAGGTAGCGGATCACCGCGCGCGCGTGGGCGGTGACCGAGTAGTTGCCGTCGTCCGGCGGCGGGGAGTCCCCGAAGCCCGGCAGGTCGAGCGCCTCGCCGTCCACGTCGGTGTCCAGGAGGGCCATCAGCGGCGTCCAGTTCTGCGAGGAACCGCCGAGCCCGTGCACGTACAGCGCGCGCGGCAGGCCCTCGCGCGCGGGCGGCCGGGAACGCACCGTCAGGGTGATTCCCGGCAGTTCGACCGAGCGCAGCCGCTCCCCTTCCCCGGCTTCCCCGGCCCCGGACCCGGCGGGCGCCACCCTGGGAAGGACGTTCGCGGGCGGCACGGCGGGCAGGTCGGTCGAAGACATGCGGCAATGTTACGAGACGATCACGCCGCGCTTCATGTGTTCGCCGTCACAGGACGAGGCGCGGGAGGCGTTGCGCGGACGGCGCGCAGAGCCGTCCCGGATCGCATGGCGCGGGAATCGGGTGTCTCCTACGCTCGTAGCGAGGGCACCCGCATACAGTCCCGGCTTCGGCCGGGCACGTACACGGACGTACATGACGTACACAAGGACATGCGCAGGGATGTCCACCGAAGGGAGCCCACCATGGCAATCGATCCCAGCGACCCCGGGACGTTCGAGGACATCGAGGACGACGGCGCCGCCGAGGACGGCACGGAGATCGACGTCGAGGCGCCCGAGGACGACGCGGCCGAGCAGCAGGCCGACATCGCGCCGGAGGGCGACGATCCGCTGACGGACGTGGATCCCGGCCGCGCGAACGAGGCCGACCTCGCCGAGCAGGCACGGGTCGTCTCCCTTGATGAGGACGACTACCGGTGACGGTGGCGGCGACGGACCGCCGCTGAGCAGCGGCGGCGCTCGCCTATGCCCGGCCTGGGCCCGTTGGAAACCTTCTGTGCCGGTTTCCGCCCCGTCCGGTCCGTGAAATTCTGCGCTCGCACCGCGCACAGTACGGTTACCGAAAAGTACGATGGCGGCGCGGCGCACACCGCACAGGGACGACTTTGGGAGGCGGCGTGACAGCCATCGAGCAGACAGAGGCAGCGCGCCCGCGGGGCACGCGCCTGCCGCGCCGTGCCCGGCGGAACCAGCTGCTGGGCGCCGCCCAGGAAGTCTTCGTGGCGCAGGGCTACCACGCGGCGGCCATGGACGACATCGCCGAGCGGGCCGGGGTCAGCAAGCCGGTGCTCTACCAGCACTTCCCCGGCAAGCTCGACCTCTATCTGGCCCTGCTCGACCAGCACTGCGAGGCGCTGATCCAGTCGGTGCGCAGCGCGCTGGCGTCGACCACCGACAACAAGCAGCGCGTCCGCGCCACGATGGACGCCTACTTCGCCTACGTCGAGGACGACGGCGGCGCCTTCCGGCTGGTCTTCGAGTCGGACCTGACCAACGAGCCCGCCGTGCGCGAGCGCGTGGACAAGGTCACCAACGAGTGCGCCGAGGCGATCTGCGAGGTCATCGCCGAGGACACCGGCCTCTCGCGTGCCGAGTCGATGCTGCTCGCCTCCGGTCTGGGCGGCCTCGCCCAGGTGGTGGCCCGCTCGTGGCTGCACAGCGACCGCAGTGTCCCGCGCGACCAGGCGGTCCAGCTGCTGACGTCGCTGGCCTGGCGCGGCATCGCCGGTTTCCCGCTGCACGGCAGCGAGCAGCACCACTGATCCGGTCGCTTGTTCCCGTGCGCTGTTCGCTCCTGGCGTGCACCGGCGGAGCGTGTCCGTCCCCTCACCGGGCTAATGTGTGCGGAGTACGGCGCGGAAGGTCGCGCACTTCACTGACCGTCGGAGGGACATAGCCGTGGAGGTCAAGATCGGCGTGCAGCACGCGCCCCGCGAGATCGTTCTGGAGAGCGGTCAGAGCCCCGAGGAGGTCGAGCGGGCGGTGGCCGAGGCACTGGCCGGCAAGTCGCAGCTGCTGACCCTCGTGGACGAGCACGGTCGCAAGGTGCTGGTCCCGGCCGAGCGCCTCGCGTACGTCGAGCTGGGTGAGGCGGCCCCGCGCAAGGTGGGCTTCGGGGCCCTGTAGCAGGGCACGTACGAACGACGAGCGGGTCCGGCGGTCACTGACCGCAGGGCCCGCTCTCTCGTGTCCGGCCCGCCCCCGCATCCCCGGCTCTCACGTCCGCCCGTCCCCTGCCCGGCCCGCGCTCGCGTCCCGCTCGGCCCCTCCTCGCGTGCTTCACTCAGCGCACACAAACAGCTCACAGGGAGGGTTGCATTCCGCAGGTCAGGGGTATGACGGAGCTACGACCGTCAGCACCGGCCGCTCGTGGGAGGGACTGTGATGTTCTTGGAGGCCCTGGGCTCCGCCGTGCTCGGCCTGCTGCTCGCCTGGGCGGTCTTCCACCGCCTGTCGCGCCGCCTGCCGTCGCGACCGCTGGTCCTGTCGACGGGGGTGGCGGGCGCCCTCCTCGGTGACTTCGTCACCCACAGCGCGCTCGGCTCGGCCCCCGTGCTGTCCAGTCTGCTCGGCGCGGCCGTCGTCTCGGCCGCCTCCGTCTCCCTGCTGCTGCGCCCGGCCGGCCGCCTGCGCCGACGATCCCTGACGGCGTAGCCGACCGGGCCGTCCGCCGGGGGCCGCCCGTCGGCCGACCGGCCTTCCGGCCCCACGCGCGTCCCGGCCGTCCCGACGACGCCGTCCCGACGACAGGCGGCCGGGTCTCCCGCGTCCGTGCTACGCGGCCAGTCCCAGCGCGGCCATCCGCTTGGTGTGCGCCTCGGTGATGCGGGTGAACATCCGGCCGACCTCCGCGAGGTCGAAGCCGTCCGCGACCCCGCCCACGAGCATCGTGGACAGCGCGTCGCGGTCGGCGACGACCCGCTGCGACTGCGACAGGGCCTCGCCCATCAGGCGCCGCGCCCACAGCGCGAGCCGTCCGCCCACCCGCGGGTCCGCGTCGATGGCCGCCCGCACCTTCTCCACCGCGAAACCGGCGTGCCCGGTGTCGTCGAGGACGGCCAGCACCAGTTCGCGGGTGTCGGAGTCCAGCCGGGCCGCGACCTCCCGGTAGAAGTCACTGGCGATCGAGTCGCCGACGTACGCCTTGACGAGCCCTTCCAGCCAGTCCGAGGGCGCCGTCTGCCGGTGGAAACCGTCGAGCGCGGCGACGAACGGGTCCATCGCCTCGGTCGGCTCCGCGCCGATCTCCGTGAGCCGGTCGCGCAGCCGCTCGAAGTGGTGGAACTCGGCCGAGGCCATCTTCGCCAGCTCGGCCTTGTCCGCGAGGGTGGGCGCCAGCTTGGCGTCCTCCGCGAGCCGTTCGAACGCCGCGAGCTCCCCGTAGGCGAGCGCGCCGAGCAGGTCCACCACGGCGGCGCGGTACTGCGGGTCGGCGGCGGCCGTCGCCCAGTCCTGGGCGGCGATCCCGGTGCGTTCGGCGGGTGCGTCGGGGGCCTGGTCGGGCTTGTCAGAGCTGGTCATGAAGCGCACAATAGCCCGCTCCCCGGGCCCTGGAGAGATCCTGCCGACCAGTGTGACGACGGCTACGTGACCAAATCGGCCATCGCGTGTGCGCGATTCCGGGGTATGGTGGTAATGCGCCTGCTGGGTGGGCCGGGGTTCCCGGCCGTGCTTCGACAGGCCGCACGCATGAGGATGCCCGGTCGGTGGCCCGATCGGCTCCGACCCGACAGCCCTCCCTGACCGTACGGCACAGTGCGTACGACGATCGGAGGGACCCCCTCAGCGGTACGAGCGCTGGGCCGGCCCCGTGGGCAGGCCCTAGAGCGTCGGCAGAGGTCCCGCGCCACCCGGCCGGCCTGAGCGGCAAGACCGCACGGCCGCCGTCGTCCCCGGTGCGGTCCGACACGACCCCCGCACTCGCCTCGCGCCGCACACACAGAAGAGGCAGCACCCTGACTACGACGTTCCGATCCCTCGGGATCCTCCCCGAGACCGCCGAGGCCCTGGAGGCCGTCGGCATCACCACTCCGTTCCCCATCCAGGAGATGACGCTCCCCGTGGCCCTGTCGGGCACGGACGTCATCGGCCAGGCCAAGACCGGCACCGGCAAGACGCTCGGCTTCGGCCTCCCGCTCCTGGAGCGCGTCACCGTCCCCGCCGACGTCGAGGCCGGACGCGCCACCCCCGAGGCCCTCACCGACGCCCCGCAGGCCCTCGTCGTCGTCCCCACGCGCGAGCTGTGCGTCCAGGTGACCAACGACCTGCTGACCGCCGGCAAGGTGCGCAATGTGCGGGTGACCGCGATCTACGGCGGCCGGGCCTACGAGCCCCAGGTCGAGGCCCTGAAGAAGGGCGTCGACGTGATCGTCGGCACCCCGGGCCGCCTGCTGGACCTCGCGGGCCAGAAGAAGCTGAACCTCAAGCACGTCAAGGCCCTCGTCCTCGACGAGGCCGACGAGATGCTCGACCTGGGCTTCCTGCCCGACGTCGAGAAGATCATCGGCATGCTTCCGGCCCGGCGCCAGACCATGCTGTTCTCGGCCACCATGCCGGGCGCGGTCATCGGTCTCGCCCGCCGCTACATGTCGCAGCCCACGCACATCCGCGCCACCACGCCGGACGACGAGGGCGCGACGGTGGCCAACACCACCCAGTTCATCTACCGCGCGCACAACATGGACAAGCCCGAGATGGTCGCGCGCATCCTCCAGGCCGAGGGCCGCGGGCTGGTGATGATCTTCTGCCGGACCAAGCGCACGGCGGCCGACCTCGCCGACCAGCTCAAGCAGCGCGGTTTCGCCTCCGGCGCGGTCCACGGCGACCTCGGCCAGGGCGCCCGCGAGCAGGCGCTGCGCGCCTTCCGCAACGGCAAGGTCGACGTGCTCGTCTGCACCGACGTCGCCGCCCGCGGTATCGACGTCGAGGGCGTGACCCACGTCATCAACTATCAGTCGCCCGAAGAGGAGAAGACGTACCTGCACCGCATCGGCCGCACCGGCCGCGCGGGCGCCAAGGGTACGGCGATCACCCTCGTCGACTGGGACGACATCCCGCGCTGGCAGCTGATCAACAAGGCGCTGGAGCTGGGCTTCAACGACCCGCCGGAGACGTACTCCACTTCCCCGCACCTCTTCACCGACCTGGGCATCCCGGCGGGCACGAAGGGCATCCTGCCGCGCTCGGAGCGCACTCGCGCCGGGCTGGACGCGGAGGAGCTGGAGGACCTCGGCGAGACCGGTGGCCGCGGTGCCCGCGGGCGCGGCGGCCGGGGCGGACGCCCCGAGGGCCGCACCGCCGACCGCGACCGTGACCGGGATCGCGACCGAGACCGCGACCGCGACCACTCGGAGCGCACTCCGCGCCGGCGCCGCCGCACGCGCGGCGGTGCGCCGGTGGAAGCGGGCGCGCAGGGCACCGGTACGGCGGCCGAGGCCGCCCCGGCCGCCGCGGCACTCGCCGACGAGGCCGCCGCTGTCCGCACCCCGCGCCGCCGCCGGCGGACGCGCTCCGGTGCGGGCGCCCAGCAGCAGCCGGTCCAGCAGTCCGCCGCTGCCGCCGTCCCCGCGACGGCCGAGGCGGCCGTGACGGCGGCGGAGAGCCCCGCGCTGGACACCGCCGACGCGACGGACAGGCCGCGCCGCCGCCGGACCCGCCGCTCGGTGGAGTCCCCGGCCGTGGCGAGCACGGCCGCTCCGGCCGCCGAGGCCGTGAGTCCCGCTCCCGAGGCGCCGCAGGCCGCCGTCGCGGCGACCGCCGTGGCGGAGGCCGACGCCGAGGCGGTCGCCCCCGCCCCGCGCCGCACCCGCAAGAAGGCGGCCCCGGCCGCCGAGGCCGAGGCCGTGACCGAGGTCACGGCGGAGGCGCCGAAGGCCGAGCCGCGCCGCCGGACCCGCAAGGCCGCGCAGCCCGCACCGGCCGCCGAGACCGAGGCCGAGGCCGCCGCGACGGCACCCGCCGAGGCCGCGCCGAAGCGCACCCGCAAGAAGGCCGTCGCCGCCGAGGCGCCGGAGGCCGTCGCGGAGACCGAGGCCAAGCCGAAGCGCACCCGCGCCCGCAAGGCCGTGGTCGCCGAAGCCACCGACGCGGCACCGGCCGCCGAGGCGGTCGAGGCGACGGCCACCGCGGAGGGCGTGGCCGCCAAGCCGCGCCGTACCCGCAAGGCCGCGGCCCCCGCCGTGGAGACCACCGCCGCGCCCGCCGGGGCGGAGGCCGCTCCCGCCGAGGAGAAGCCGAAGCGGACCCGCAAGAAGGCGGTCGCCGCCGAGGCACCGGAGCCGGTCGCGGACGCCGAGGAGAAGCCGAAGCGCACGCGCAAGAAGGCGGTCGCCGCCGAGGCGCCGGAAGCCGTCGCGGACGCCGAGGCCAAGCCGAAGCGGACCCGCAAGGCCGCCGCCAAGGCACCCGTCGACGCCGCCGAGGGCGAGGCCGCCGAGGCCAAGCCCAAGCGGACCCGCAAGGCCGCCGCCAAGGCACCCGCGACGGAGGCCCCCGGGGCGGAGATCCCGGCGCAGTCGACCGGTGAGCCGGCCGCCGCTCCGCGTCGGCGTACGCGCAAGGCGGCCGCGGCCGTCGAATCCGCGGAGCTCTGAGCGGGCACCGCCCCGCACCGGCAGCACGGCCGACGGCCCGGTCCACCTCGCGTGGGCCGGGCCGTCGGCCGTTACCGCACCCGGCCGCGGCGCCCGGCCGCGGACCGGCCCGTACCACCCGGCCACCCTCCGCCCTTCCACCCCTCCGCCCCTCCACCCCTCCACCCCTCCGCCCCTCCGCCCCTCCGCCCCTCCGCCCGGCAGGCTCCCCGATAGCCTCACCCCATGAGCAGGCCCTTCTCCTTCGTCCCGCCGTCCGGCGCCCGGAGCTACCGGCTGCGTACCGCGCGCGGTGAGTTCGCCGTCGTCGACGTGCCCGCCGCGGCCGGTGCCGGGCCCCGGGGCACGGCGCTGCTGCTGCCCGGCTTCACCGGCAGCAAGGAGGACTTCAACGCGCTGCACGCACCGCTCGCGGCGCGCGGCTACCGGACCGTGGCCGTGGACGGGCGCGGGCAGTTCGAGTCGGACGGCCCCGAGCACGACGAGTCCGCGTACGCCCAGGAGCAGCTCGCGCGGGACGTGCTCGCGCAGGCCGCCGCGCTCGCCGTCCCGGTGCATCTGCTCGGGCACTCCCTCGGCGGGCAGATCGCCCGCGCGGCCGTTCTGCTCGACCGCTCCCCCTTCGTCTCGCTCACCCTGATGTCCTCGGGGCCGGCGCAGGTCTCCGCCTCCCAGCAGCAGCGCGTGAAGCTGCTGCGGGACGCGCTCGCGGCGCTGTCGATGGCCGAGGTGTGGGAGGCCGTCCAGGCCGTGGAGGCGGCCGCGGCGGCCGGGGGCGCGGACGAGGACGGCGGTCTGTCCGTCACCCTGGACTCGGGCGCCGAGGACCGGGACGACCTGCGACGCCGCTGGCTGGGCACCCAGCCCGCGCAGTTGCTGGCCACCGGGCGCCAGTTGTGCGCGGAACCGGACCGGACCGCCGAACTGGCCGCCGTCGCGCTGCCGTTCCATGTGCTGTCGGGGGCCCGGGACGACGCCTGGCCGGTGCCGCTGCTGGACGCCATGGCCGTACGGCTCGGGGCCCGGCGCACGGTCGTCGAGGGCGCCGAGCACTCGCCCAATGTGGACCGGCCGCTCGCCACCGCCCAGGCGCTCGCCGACTTCTGGGACGAGGCGACCCGCCAGAACACCGCCCCGGGCTTCAGTACTGCGCCTGCAGGTGGTCCCAGAAGCCGTCCCTGAGGGAGCGGCGCAGGTCGGCCTGGCCGCGCAGCGAGTACTGGAGCAGGCCCTCGGCCTCGACCAGGAGTTCCTGGTCGACGGAGCCGGGCAGGTAGGGGTGGCCGGGCAGGAGTTCCATCACGCTGTCCCGGCCGCGCGCCGCCAGCCACTTGGCGGCGATCTGCGCGCCGACGAAGCGTACGTCCTCGCGGGTCGGCCGGGTGGTGGCCGTCGGGTCGTAGGTGACCGGGGTGCGCCGGGAGACGTAGGGCTTGAAGAACTCGAGGTCGAGGGTGCGCTGGCTGTCGACCTCCCACAGCAGCGGCTCGGCCTGGTTGCGGCCCTCGGGGGCCTCGATGCCCCACAGGTGGACCCGGGCGCCGTAGCCCTGGGCGGCCTCCACCGCGGAGACCAGGTCCTCGTCGCCGCCGAGCAGGGCGGCGTCGCTGATGGCGCGGTGCCGGGCCAGCGACTCCAGGTCCGAGCGGATCAGGGAGTCGACGCCCTTCTGCTGGTTGTTGGCGTTGAGGTTGCCGAGGCGGACCTTCACGTCGGGCAGTTCGGCGATGGTCTGCTGCTCGGCGGTGTGGATCCGGCGCCGGGCGCCGTCGTACCAGTAGACGCGCAGCAGCCTGCTGTCGGCGAAGACCGTCCGGGCCCGGTCGATGAGCGCGTCGATGAGGCCCTCGGCGTCCAGGTCGAAGGCGCGGCGGTCCTCGGTGCCGGCGACGAGGCGGCCCGCGGCGGCGTAGAGATAGCCGGCGTCTACGAAGATCGCGTGGGTCGAGGGCGTCTTGGCCACCTCGGCGAGCATGCGTTCCAGTAGCTCGTTCGTGTGGTCGATGCGGGCGGCGAGCGCCGCGCGGTCTTCGTTCATGGCCTCGTTCATCACCTCCATTGTCCCGGTGGTCACGCAGCGAACACAACCGGTCCCGATCGGTCGACGGAGAGACCGTGACACATCAGTAATTAGACGTTCGAAAAATTTCCTTAGCGTAGGGAATGTTCGTGGCAGGTGAACCGTTGACCAGATATACGGAGCACGGGGCACCGATGCCGCGAGCACCATCCATCTCCAGTAATTCTCCGCAGGAGGATGACCAGACGAAGGGAGAAGCCTGTGCGCTTCGAGATCATGCGACTCGACGAGGTCGACGGGACCACCGTGGACAGCACCGTCGTGGACGCCGCCTCCGTCAATCGGATCGTTCAGCAGGCCGCCGCCGTGGGGCAGCGCCTCTGGATCCGCCCGGCCGACACCCCGGCCTCGTAACAGCAGGGGCTGTCTACACACTTCGGAGCCCCCGCACGGCACGCGTGAGCGTGGCCGGGCGGGGGCTCCGTGCGTCCTCCGGAGACTCCCCGGGCTCCGGGGCTCAGGCGCCGCCCCGTACCACCTGGGTGATGCCGTTGATGATCTGCTGCACGGCGATGGCGGAGAGCATCATGCCCGCCAGCCGGGTCACCAGGACCACACCGCCGTCCTTGATGACGCGGATGATCAGCAGCGAGTAGCGCATGACGAGCCAGAGCACCACGTGGATCGCGACGATCGCCGACCAGACGGAGACCTGGGTGGCGACGCTGTCGGCCTTCTGCACGGCCAGGATGACGGACACGATCGCGCCGGGTCCGGCCAGCAGCGGCATGCCCAGCGGGACCAGGGCGACGTTGACGTCCTTGGTCGCCTTGGGCTCGTCGGTCTTGCCGGTGAGCAGGTCCAGGGCGATCAGCAGCAGGAGCAGTCCGCCCGCGATCATCAGCGCGGGGACCGAGACATGCAGGTAGTCGAGGATCTGGTGGCCGAGGACACCGAACACGGCGATCACGCCGCCGCCCGCCACGCAGACGGCCTGGAAGGCCATCCGCTTCTGGATCTTGGCGGGCCGCCCGGCGGTCAGCGCGAGGAAGATCGGGGTGATCCCGGGGGGATCCATGATCACGAAGAGAGTGAGGAAGAGGGAGCCGAAAACGGCAGCGTCGAACATCGTCTGAACAGGCCTTGCGTACGTGCGGAGGGAAGGGGGGAAGGAAGGCGGGGGTGGGTGCGGGCGCGCGCGGGAAGGGGCAGGGGCCTCAGGCCGTGCCCGCGACCGCGCCGTCTCCGCCGGCGCCCGGCACCGGGAACGCTCCGGTCGCCCGCCGCGTGATCTCCCCGTACACGTCGGGGTGCGTGGTGAACTCGCCCAGGGCGACGGCCTTGCGGTCGCCGTGGTAGTCGCTGGAGCCGGTGACCAGCAGGCCCAGCTCCCCGGCCAGACCGCGCAGCCGGGCCCGGGTCGGCGCGTCGTGGTCCATGTGGTCGACCTCGATGCCGTCGAGACCGGCGGCGGCCAGCTCGGCGATCGTGGACTCCGGGACCGTACGCCCGCGCTTGGCGGCGGCCGGGTGTGCGAAGACGCAGACCCCGCCCGCACCCTTGACCAGGCGGATCGCCTCGAACGGGTCGGTCTCGTGCTTGGCGACCCAGGCCCGGCCGCCGTCGGCCAGCCACTGGTCGGTGAAGGCGTCGCTCACGGTCGGTACGACGCCCAGCTCCACGAGGGCGGAGGCGACGTGCGGGCGGCCGACCGAGCCGTCGCCCGCGATCCGCGCGACCTGTTCCCAGGTGACGGGCACACCGAGCGCGTTGAGCCGGGCGACCATGCCCTGGGCCCGGGGCACCCGGTCGTCGCGGACCAGCTCCCGCTCGGCGAGCAGGGCGGGCTCCTCGGGGTCGAAGAGGTAGGCCAGCATGTGCATGCTGACGCCGTCGACGCGGCACGACAGCTCGGCGCCGGTGACGAGGGTCAGCCCCTCGGGCAGCGCGGCGATCGCCTCGGCGTGGCCGCGGGTGGTGTCGTGGTCGGTCAGCGCGACGACGTCCAGTCCGGCCGCGGCGGCGTTCCGCACCAGTTCGGCCGGGGTGTCCGTGCCGTCGGACGCGTCGGAGTGGGTGTGCAGGTCGATACGCACGACACGGACTCCAGACGGTGACGGGACGGAAAGGGACACTCAAGGATAACGGGAGACAAGGGGTGCCTTGTCACCCCCGCACACCCGCCTCGCCCCCTACATGCGCCCGCAACACACCCGCAACACGCCCGGACGGGCGGGCCTACGGCTGCAACAGCCGCGGGGACAGCGCCCCGCACGGCACCAGCTCGGCCTCGGCGCCCGCGTCCCGCAGGTCGGCCAGGACCAGTTCGTCGTACATCAGCAGGCCGGACTGCTCGGGCCAGACCACCGCCCACAGCCACAGCCCGAGGGCCTCGCCCGCGAAGACGGCGCGGTCGACCGGGGCGCCGCCGACGTGCCACAGGGGGGTCGGGCGGCCCGCGGCCAGCACCTTCGCGTCCGGTGGCTTCTCCACGTTCAGACAGGGGCCGGGGTCGGGGCCCTCGATGCCGGCGTAGCGGGCGCCGAGGCCGACACCCAGTTCCTCGGCGACGAGGATCAGCTCGCCCATGCCGCCGAGCGGTCCGGGGCCCGAGCAGGCCACGGCGGTCGCCCGGCCGCCGCTGCGGTCGTCGCCCGCGGCGGCCACACCGGTGAACAGCCACCCCACGGGCAGCGGCCACGGCATCCACACGGGCACCTGGGTGCGGCTGACGACGACGCCGAGTCCTTCGACGCTCGGCGGGGTCACGGGCTGCACCGGATGCACCGTCCCGTGCTCAGCGCACTGCCAGGTGTCGCTGAAGAGGCCGGGAGCCCTGACCCGGCCACCGCACTTCGGGCAACTGGGTTCGCCCCTCATAGAGCCCCACGGTCCTACCCGGACAGCGCCGCGTCAAGGACGATCACCCGTCCGGAGGGAGGCCGTCCACCTCGGACCAAATAGATGTACCTTGCATTAATTAGCTGATCTAACTTACTATGTGCATAAGCCAACCATCGTTCGAGCATCAACCGTCCGGATTGGAGCACGCATGGCCGCGGACCCCTTCGACGCGGGCGCCGGCAGCATCCTGCGGCAGCCGAAGGCCGTCTGGGCTACGGCGGGAGCGTCCGTCGTCGCCTTCATGGGCATCGGTCTGGTCGACCCGATCCTGCCCTCCATCGCCAAGGGCCTGGACGCCACCGCCAGCCAGGTCTCCCTGCTCTTCACCTCCTACTTCCTGATCACCGCCGTGGCGATGCTGGTCACCGGCTTCGTCTCCAGCCGCATCGGCGGCAAGAAGACGCTGCTGCTCGGCCTCGCCTTCGTGGTGGTCTTCGCCGGGCTCGCCGGCACCTCGGGATCCGTCGCCCAACTGGTCGGTTTCCGGGCCGGCTGGGGCCTCGGCAACGCGCTCTTCGTCTCCACCGCGCTCGCGGTCATCGTCGGCGCGGCGGCGGGCGGCAGCGCGGCGGCCATCCTGCTCTACGAGTCCGCGCTCGGCCTCGGCATGGCCTGCGGCCCGCTGGTGGGCGCCCTGCTCGGCAACGCGAGCTGGCGCTACCCGTTCTTCGGCACCGCGTTCCTGATGGCCGTCGGGTTCCTGTGCATCACCGCGTTCCTGAAGGAACAGCCGAGGCCCGCCCGCAAGACCTCACTGCTCGACCCGCTCAAGGCGCTGGGCCACGGCGGTCTCGCCTCGGCGGCGGTCTCGGCCTTCTTCTACAACTACACGTTCTTCACCGTGCTGGCCTTCACGCCGTTCGTGCTGGACATGACGCCGTACAAGTCGGGCGCGGTGTTCTTCGTCTGGGGCCTGCTGCTCGCCGTGTTCTCCGTGCTGGTGGCGCCGCGCATGCAGGCGCGGTTCGGCTCGCTGAAGGTGCTCGGCGGCTCCCTGGTGCTGCTCGCCGCCGACGTGGTCGTCCTCGGCTACGGCGACCACACCACCGCGATCGTCTGCACCGTGCTGTCCGGCGCCTTCATCGGCGTGAACAACACCGTCTACACCGAGTTGGCGCTCGGGGTGTCGGACGCGCCGCGCCCGGTGGCGAGCGCCGGCTACAACTTCGTGCGCTGGTTCGCCGCCGCCGCGGCCCCTTATCTCGCCCCGAAGATCGAGGAGTGGAGCGACCTCCACATCCCGTTCGTGGTCGCGGGTGCCACCGCGCTGCTGGGCGCGCTGGTGGTCCTGGTGCGGCGCCGCTCCCTCACATACGAGGCCGAGCAGCTGGAACCGCGCCACGCGACCGAGGACAGCGTCACGGTTTTCGCCAACTGACGTACACGATCCGCGGCTTGGGTGAGATCGGTCACTGCGGTGGTCACTCCAGCGGGACGGACCGGCGGGCCGGGTCCCGCAGGTCCGTCCCGTGCGTCAGCCAGCGCTCCTGGAGCACCTGCGCGCCGTGCACGCGTTTGAACGCGGCCTCGTTCGGCGTCATCGGCAGCAGCGGCAGGAACCGCACGGGATCCAGCGGCGCGTCGAGTTCCAGGTCCTCCACCAGGCCGCCCGGCTCGGCCACCAGGACCGAGGTGAAGGGCGCGCCCGGCCACAGCGCCTCCCCCACGTCGAGCGAGGCACCGGGCGCCACGACCACACCCTCGACCTGCGGGGACGCGCCGAGGACGGCGAGCGGGCGGAGCACCTTGTCGGTGTCGGCGCGGCCGGTGCGCACCGAGAGGACCAGTTCGGCGCGCGGCCCGGCGACCGGGTCGGCGACCATCGCCGTGGGGTCCGCCATGGGCCGGGCCGACATGCCGAGCGTGGCGTAGCGGACGATGTCCCCCTCCTGGAAGCGCAGCACCTCGATCCGGTCCGTGCCGAGGAAGGTGACCGCCGCGCGCGCGTCCGGCTCGCCCAGCGCCGAGCGCAACCGGGCCTCGACCAGAGGAAGAACATCTGCCATGTCGCGAGCATAGAACTCGTCAGTACCCGGCAAAGCGGCACCTTGACACGTCGGCCGACTGATACTCTGACTCGGTGGTTCGGGGCAGCACGCAGAAGCGTCGCGATCAAGCCCCGACGCCGATGGGACTCCCTTACGAGGGACCGGCCGGAGGAGGTGGGGCTGTCATGGATCGAAGTCGACCGTGCAGTAGCACCCGCTCTTCCCGCCGCTGATGTAGCTGTTCCGGCTCCGGCTGACCGCCACCTCTCGCCTTCGTGCCCCTGTGCGCGTCGTACGGAAGAGCACTTCGTTTCGTTTGCCTGATCGTCCGATCTGACCGATCGAAATCAGTGACGAAGCCCGCTCACCGCGTCGGTGCGGTGCTCCCCGCTTTGTGGACGTGCGAAACATCCGCACGCCGGACGTCCTCATTCCGGGCAGTTCCGACCGCCGTAGGCGCTCTTCGTCGCTCGTCACGAAGGAGTCCCGCCATGTCGATGATCCGTGACCTGCGCGCCGTGGTCCGCCCGTCCCGCCCGGCGCAGCGCAAGGACAACGGCACCTACGACACCACCCGCGACCCGGCGACGCCCTCGGCCGTCGTCGACTGCGCCGTCTACCGCGACGGCGCCCGCGTCGAGACCCGTGCCCCGCTCACCCCGCAGGAGGCGATGCGCCTGGTGCGGCGCGACGGCGGCTTCGTGTGGATCGGGCTGCACGAGCCCACCGAGGCCGAATTCGCGGGCATCGCCTCGGAGTTCGGACTGCACCCGCTGGCCGTGGAGGACGCGGTCCAGGCCCACCAGCGGCCCAAGCTGGAGCGCTACGACGACTCGCTGTTCACCGTCTTCAAGACGATCCACTACGTCGACCACGACCAGCTCACCGCCAACAGCGAGGTCGTCGAGACCGGCGAGGTGATGTGCTTCACCGGACGGGACTTCTTCATCACCGTCCGGCACGGCGGCCAGGGTTCGCTGCGCGCGCTGCGCCACCGGCTCCAGGACGACCCCGAGCTGCTGGTCAAGGGCCCCTCGGCGGTGCTGCACGCCATCGCCGACCATGTGGTCGACGGCTACATCGCGGTCGCCTCCGCCCTCCAGGACGACGTGGACGAGGTCGAGACCGAGGTGTTCTCGCCGGGCCGCGGCCGCACCCCGCGCGGCACCGACGCCGGGCGGATCTACCAGCTCAAGCGCGAGGTCATGGAGTTCAAGCGCGCGGTGTCGCCGCTGCTGCGGCCCATGCAGCTGCTGAGCGAGCGCCCGATGCGGCTGATCGACCCGGACATCCAGAAGTACTTCCGCGACGTGGCCGACCACCTGGCCCGCGCCCAGGAGCAGGTCATCGGCTTCGACGAACTGCTCAACTCCATCCTCCAGGCCAACCTCGCCCAGGCGTCCGTCGCGCAGAACGAGGACATGCGGAAGATCACCGCGTGGGCCGCGATCATCGCCGTACCGACGATGGTCTGCGGGGTCTACGGCATGAACTTCAAGTACATGCCCGAGACCCACTGGAAGTACGGCTACCCGGTGGTCATGGCGGTCACGGCCGCGATCTGCCTCGGCATCCACCGCACGCTCAAGCGCAACGGCTGGCTGTGAGCGCCGCCGGTGCCCGGCCGGGTCTCGTTACGCTGCTGTCATGACAAGCGCACTGCTCGACCGGGCCCTCGTCGAGGAGGCCACGAAGAAGTCCGGCCTCGTCTGGGTCGCGGGCCCCGGCGGACCGGCCCGCCCCCTGTGGCACGTCTGGCACGAGGGCGCGGCCTGCCTGGTCGGTGACGGCCCCGGCGAGCAGCCGCTGCCCGGCCTGGCCGACGGGGTCACCGCCGAGGTGACGGTGCGCAGCAAGGACAAGGGCGGCCGTCTGGTCACCTGGGCGGCGCGCGTCGTGGAACTCGCGCCCGGCTCGCAGGCGTGGCAGGAGGCGGTGGCCGAGCTGAAGGGCAAGCGCCTGAACGCGCCGGACGCGGAGACCATGACCGAGCGGTGGGCCCGCGAGTGCCGGGTGCTGCGCCTGGAGCCGACCGGCACCCTGGAGCCGCTGCCCGGCACCTCGCTGGCCGAGGCGCCGCTGCCCACTCCCGCGACGACCCGTCAGCCGGTCCCGGCGGGGCTGCCCCGGCTGCTGCTGAGGAAGAAGCGGCGGCGGTAGCGGCGGCCGGGCGGCCCGTCAGGACGTCGGCAGCTGCCTGCCGTAGTCGACGGTGTCGTCCGCGTCCGGCTCGGCCAGCGGGAAGTCCTTGCCCCACTCGGTGAAGGTCAGGGTGCCCGCGTCGCCCGCGCGGGCCAGCCGCAGCGGATAGGGGGCGCCCTCCAGGGAGACGTCCAGGGTGCCGCCGCTGCCGTCGCCGCCGGTGATGCGGATGGTGCGGACGCCGGACTGCTCGTGGTGGCCGTCCGCCGCCAGCGTGCCGTGCAGCGTCAGCAGGCTGTCGAGGAGCACGCCCTTGTCCGTGAACCCGCTGAACCGCTTGTACGCGGGGTCGCGCTGGGGCACCTTCACGTACTTGCCGTCGAGCTTGCCCGCCGCCCCTCCGTTCGTGCCGTGCGTGCCGCCCTTCCCGCCCTTGCCGTCGTCGTCCGCGTTGCTCCAGAACTGGGCGTCCGCCTTCAGATACAGCTGCGCGCCGACCCGCAGCAGCCCGAACGTCACCCCCTGCGAGGTGACCGAGCCCGTGCCGCCGTCGGACTTCAGCCGCATGTCGAGCCGGTACGTACGGCCGTTGCTGACCACGTCACCGGCCAGGTGCACGGCCCCGGCGGACGTGGCGGCGGCCTTGGTCCGCGCCTGGACCTGGTCGGCCGGCAGCTTGCCGACGCCGTTGGTGCCCGCGTCCGGATCGTCCCCGGAACAGCCCGTCAGGCCCGTGCCGGTGACGACGGCCAGCGCGCACAGCGCACTCGTCAGCGTGGCCCGGCGGGTACGGCGGCCCTGGGGAATCGCAGTCACAGGCGGCACTGCCTTTCAGCTCGCGAGCGGCGGGTGCGGTGCGGCCGCGGGCGCCGCGCGGCGTGACGGCGTACAGGGGAGGCACGGCACGCGGACGGCACCACGGGCTGGGGAACCCGTAGCGGCGTACGGCAGCGTACCGGGGGCGGCGCGGCCCGGCGGAGCCAGTCCGTCCGCTCCGCTCACCAGGGCGTATCCGAACGGGACGGGCTAGCCTGAAGCCCACTTGAGCGGGCAGGCGAGAAGACACCGGACACACCGGGCACACCCGGCACGGCAGCGACAGCGCGACAGGAAGACGCCAGGAAGGAGGCACGGTCATGGCAGCGGGCGCCCCCCGGATCTTCGTGTCGCATCTCGCCGGTGTCGCCGCCTTCGACCCGTCGGGCGACCAGGTGGGGCGGGTGCGCGATCTGGTCGTCATGCTGCGGGTCGGCCGCAAGCCGCCCCGGGTGCTCGGCCTGGTCGTCGAACTCTCCACCCGGCGCCGCATCTTCCTGCCCATGACCCGGGTCACCAGCATCGAGTCCGGCCAGGTCATCACCACCGGTGTGCTCAACGTCCGGCGCTTCGAGCAGCGGCCCACCGAGCGGCTCGTCTTCGGCGAGCTGCTGGACCGCCGCGTCACGCTCGTGGAGAGCGGCGAGGAGGCCACCGTGCTGGACCTGTCGGTGCACCAGCTGCCCGCCCGGCGGGACTGGGAGATCGACCGGGTCTTCGTGCGCAAGGGCCGCAAGGGCGGCGCCTTCCGGCGCAGCAGGGGCGAGACGCTGACCGTGGAGTGGTCGGCGGTCACCGGCTTCTCCCTGGAGGAGCACGGGCAGGGCGCCGAGAACCTGCTCGCCACCTTCGAGCAGCTGCGCCCCGCCGACCTCGCCAACGTGCTGCACCACCTGTCCCCCAAGCGGCGCGCGGAGGTCGCCGCCGCCCTGGACGACGACCGGCTCGCCGACGTCCTGGAGGAGCTGCCGGAGGACGACCAGATCGAGATCCTGGGCAAGCTGAAGGGCGAGCGCGCCGCCGACGTGCTGGAGGCGATGGACCCCGACGACGCGGCCGACCTGCTCGCCGAACTGCCCGAGGAGGAGCAGGAGCGGCTGCTCGGTCTGATGCAGCCGGCCGACGCCGCCGAGATGCGGCGCCTGATGTCGTACGAGGAGCACACCGCGGGCGGGCTGATGACGACCGAGCCGATCGTGCTGCGCCCGGACGCGACCGTCGCCGACGCGCTCGCCCGGGTCCGCAACCCGGACCTGTCCCCCGCGCTCGCCGCCCAGGTCTACGTCTGCCGGCCGCCCGACGAGACGCCGACCGGCAAGTACCTGGGCACGGTCCACTTCCAGCGGCTGCTGCGCGACCCGCCGTACACGCTCGTCAGCTCGATCCTGGACGACGACCTCCAGGCGCTCTCCCCGGACGCCGAGCTGCCGGTGGTGGCCGGGTTCTTCGCGGCCTACGACATGGTCGCGGCGCCCGTGGTGGACGAGGCGGGGGCGCTGCTGGGCGCGGTCACCGTGGACGACGTGCTGGACCACATGCTGCCGGACGACTGGCGGGAGACGGAGTTCCACCTGGACGACGGGGCCGGGGCGGCGGCCGGGACCGCCGGGGGCACGGACAAGGGCGCGGGCGAGGGGACGGGCGGACATGGCGGCTGAGCGCGAGAGCACCCGCGAGCGGCACCCGGCCGGGGCCACCGCCGCCGGCCGGCCGCGGGCCCGGCTCGACCAGCCGCGCCCGCTGCGGCGGCGGCTGCTGCCCGAGTGGGACCCGGACGCCTTCGGCCGCCTGTCCGAGCGCATCGCGCGCTTCCTGGGCACCGGACGGTTCATCGTCTGGATGACGGTGGTGATCATCCTCTGGGTGGTCTGGAACGTGTCCGTGCCGCACCGGCTGCGCTTCGACGAGTACCCGTTCATCTTCCTGACGCTGGCGCTGTCCCTCCAGGCGTCCTACGCCGCCCCGCTGATCCTGCTGGCGCAGAACCGGCAGGACGACCGGGACCGGGTCAACCTCGAACAGGACCGCAAGCAGAACGAGCGGTCGATCGCCGACACCGAGTACCTGACCCGGGAGATCGCCGCGCTGCGGATGGGTCTGGGCGAGGTGGCGACCCGCGACTGGATCCGCTCCGAGCTCCAGGACCTCGGCAAGGAACTGGAGGAGAGACTGGAGGAGAGACTGGTCAGGGAACCGGACCGCGGTGGCGCCGGGGACGGGCGGGAACGGCCCGGGGTATTCCCGGCGGATCACCCGCGCGGACGTGACGTGGACGACCGCTGACAGGGGTCCCGGGGCCGCCGCCGGGCGCCGTACCATCGTCCTTATGGCTACGGAAGACGCGGTGCGCGCAGCGCTGGCGACGGTTGACGACCCCGAGATCCACCGACCCATCACCGAACTGGGCATGGTCAAATCGGTGGAGATCGGCGCGGACGGCGCGGTCGCGGTCACCGTGTACCTGACGGTCTCCGGCTGCCCGATGCGCGAGACGATCACCCAGCGCGTGACCGACGCGGTCGCACGGGTCGAGGGGGTCACCCGGGTCGACGTGTCGCTGGACGTGATGAGCGACGAGCAGCGCAAGGAGCTGGCGAGCGCCCTGCGCGGCGGCCAGACCGAGCGCGAGGTCCCCTTCGCCAGGCCGGGCAATCTGACCCGGGTCTACGCGGTCGCCTCCGGCAAGGGCGGCGTCGGCAAGTCCTCGGTGACGGTGAACCTGGCGGCGGCGATGGCCGCCGACGGCCTCAAGGTGGGCGTGGTCGACGCCGACATCTACGGCCACAGCGTGCCGCGCATGCTGGGTGCGGACGGCCGTCCCACCCAGGTCGAGAACATGATCATGCCGCCGTCGGCGAACGGCGTGAAGGTCATTTCCATCGGCATGTTCACCCCGGGCAACGCGCCGGTCGTCTGGCGCGGCCCGATGCTGCACCGCGCGCTCCAGCAGTTCCTGGCGGACGTGTACTGGGGCGACCTGGACGTGCTGCTGCTCGACCTGCCGCCCGGCACCGGCGACATCGCGATCTCCGTCGCCCAGCTCGTGCCGAACGCCGAGATCCTGGTGGTGACGACGCCTCAGCAGGCCGCCGCCGAGGTGGCCGAGCGGGCGGGCTCGATCGCCGTGCAGACCCACCAGAAGATCGTCGGTGTCGTCGAGAACATGTCCGGGCTGCCCTGCCCGCACTGCGGCGAGATGGTCGACGTGTTCGGCACCGGCGGCGGCCAGCTCGTCGCCGACGGCCTGACCCGCACCACCGGCGCCACGGTGCCGGTGCTCGGCTCCATCCCGATCGACGTCCGGCTGCGCGTGGGCGGCGACGAGGGCAAGCCGGTCGTCCTGACCGACCCGGACTCCCCGGCCGGTTCGGCCCTGCGCGCCATCGCGGGCAAGCTCGGCGGCCGCCAGCGGGGCCTGTCGGGGCTCTCCCTGGGCATCACGCCGAAGAACAAGTTCTGAGGCACCGCCGCACTCCTGTACGACGATCTCGTACGACGCCGAGGGGCGCCGTCCGCGCGGACGGCGCCCCTCGGCGTACCCGGCACGGATGCCCGGCGGGCGGCCCGGTCAGGCGTACGCGGTGATGTCCTGGACCACGGAGAAGCCCAGCCCGTAGGCGCTCATCCCCCGGCCGTACGCCCCCACGTGCACGCCCTGCGGGGTCGACCCGGCGAGCACCCAGCCGAACTCGGACTCGCGGTAGTGGAACGAGGTCGGGACGCCGTCCACGGGCAGCGACAGCGCCGACCAGTCCGGCCCGGACAGGTCGTCGGCGAGCTCCCACGCCGTCTCGGTCTGCTGGTCCAGCCAGTCGTCGCGCAGCGCGTGGTCCATCTGCATGGGCCAGGTGACCGACAGCAGGCCGACCCCGGCGAGCCAGGCCGCCGACGAGACGGAGGTGGCCTCCAGCTGGCCGGTGCCGTCGGCGAGACGCCGTTCGGGGCTGGCGGCGACGGTGACGACGACCGCGAACTTCTCCCTGGGGTCGTCCGGGGAGCCGGACACGAACTCGTTGCGCACCGAGGGTTCGTCACCGTGCCCGATGGAACCGTGTTCCACCGAACCGTCGGCCGAGGTGCCGACCTGAAGCAGCCAGCGCTGTCCCGTGAAGGCCTCGTCGAGGCCGTACCACGGGAAGGGCGCCAGCAGGTAGCCGTCGACCGTGCGCCGGGCGGAGGGCAGTGGTCTTCCGCCCTCCGCGGCCGGTGCCTGCGCGACCGCCCTACTTGTCGTCTCCATGTGCCCGGACGCCTCCTCGCTCTCGTCGGACCGGCGCGGCCCGCCCCCCTTCGGGCGTACTCGTCCGGTCCGCACAACAACTCGGCAGCATATCCACCCCGCACCGGGGCGCCGGGAACGCGCCCGGGGCGTGGCCCGCGCAGGCGGCGGGATCGGGCCGCCTGGCGCAGACGGGATCACTGAGAAGGAGTGACGCGCGCGGCGGACGTGGCGGGGAGGGACGTGGCGGTACGTGGCGGGGCGGCGGTGCACTCAGGTGGCGTCGGCGTCGAAGGGCGGGCGGTCGTCCCGCTCGGCGCTCTCCGGCTTCTTGGTCATGTCGATCCGGCCGCCGGACGCACCCGCGGAGGACTGGGCGGAGGGGGACGCCGCCGGTACGGAGACCGACTCGTCCTCGGAGTCGCGGCCGTTCACCGCGTCCGTGACCTCGGCCATCTCCTTCTTCAGGTCGAAGCCGTTGCGGATCTCCTTGAGCCCCAGGTCGTCGTTGTCCAGCTGCTTGCGGATGAACGTCTTGGGGTTGAGGTCCTCGAACTCGAAGTCCTTGAACTCCGGGCCCAGCTCCTTGCGGATGTCCTGCTTGGCGCTCTCCGAGAACTCCCGGATCTTACGGATCGTGCGCACCACGTCCTGGATCATCTTCGGGAGCTTGTCCGGACCGAACACGAGCATGGCCAGGACGATGAGCGTCGCCAGCTCGGGCAGTCCTATGTCGTTGAACACCTGAAGCTCCTTGCGATGTCCGTGGTCCTCGGCCCTCGGGTGGTCCGGTCTGAGCGGGTCTATCCGGGGTCCGGGCCGGCTCCACGGTACCCGGCCGAGGTGTCCGATCGGTACTGCCCCGAGGTGTCGGGGCCCGTGTACACGGCCAGTTTTCCGGCTTGTCCGCCTTCTGGAACGTCCGCGTCGCCCTCGGGCGCGGCGGGCGGCGCGCTCCGGGGGCGCGGCGCGGGCCGTGCGGGCCGCCGGTGAGGGCCCGTCACCCGCTGTCCGAGGAGCCGAGCACCAGGGAGATCCTGCGCTGCTTGCCGCCCCGCTCGACGGTCAGCTCCAGCCGGTCGCCGGGGCGGTGGGCGCGTGTGCGGACGATCAGTTCCTCACCCGAGTGGACGCGCACGCCGTCCACCGCGGTGACGACGTCACCGGCCCTGATGCCCGCCGCGGCGCCGGGACCGCCCGGGGTGACCGGGGAACCGCCGCCGCTCGCCCGCTCTCCGACCTTGGCGCCGTCGCCCTCGTAGGCCATGTCCAGCGTGACGCCGATCACCGGGTGGCTGGCCCGGCCGGTGTTGATCAGTTCCTCGGCCACCCGCTTGGCCTGGTTGACCGGTATGGCGAAGCCGAGGCCGATGGATCCGGCCTGGCCCGGCTGCGGATCGGACCCGGAGTCGGCGGAGCGAATGGCCGAATTGATGCCCACCACCCGGCCCCAAGAGTCCAGCAGCGGGCCGCCGGAGTTGCCGGGGTTGATGGGCGCGTCGGTCTGGAGCGCGTCGACGTACGACACGTCGCTCCCGTCGCCCTTCTCGCCGCCGGCCGTGATGGGCCGCTCCTTGGCGCTGATGATGCCGGAGGTGACCGTGCCGGCCAGGTCGAACGGGGCGCCGATCGCGACGACCGGGTCGCCCACCCGCACGTTGTCGGAGTTGCCCAGCGGCATCGGGGTCAGCCCGCGCACGCCGCGCACCTGCACCACGGCGAGGTCGTAGCCGGTGTCGCGGCCGACGATCGTGCCGCGCGCGGTCTGGCCGCCGCTGAAGGTCACCGATATGTCGCCGCCGGCGGCCGCGGGCCCGACGACGTGGTTGTTGGTGAGGATGTGGCCGCGGCCGTCGAGCACGAAGCCGGTGCCGGTGCCCTGCTCGTCCGACCCGGACACGTGCAGTGTCACGACGCTGGGCAGGGCGCGGGCGGCGATCCCGGCGACGCTGTCCGGGGCGCGGTCGGCGGGCTCCTTCCCGGCCTGCGGCAGCGTCACGGTCCCGATGCCGCCGTTGCGTTCCAGATACGCCCCCACGACGCCGCCGATCCCGCCGGCCACGAGCGCCAGCGCCACGGCCCCGCCGACCAGCGCCCGCCGGACCCGCCTGCGCCGCTGCTCCGCGCCGACGACCCCGGCCCCGCTCTCCTGGAGCGGCCCGGCGAGCGGCCGCGCGGCCCAGGGGTCGTAACGCTGCCAGGGGTCCGCGGGGGCGGCGGGGTCAGGGAGGTGCGCGGGGGCGTGCGGGGGCGGCGGCGGGAACGCCGGGGCCAGGGATGGCAGGTCCGGGGATGGCGGGGCCGGGGTCGGTGGGTGGTCCTCGCTGCCGGGCGCGGGGGCACCGCCGTGGGCTCCCAGGGGTGCCGGGGCGGCTGCGGCCGGTGCGCCGCCGGGCGCCATGGGCTGCTCACCGGACGCCGTGGGCGTGGGCGCGGACGGTGCGAGTGCCGCTGCCGGGGGGCCGAGCGGGTCGGCGGGGGACGGTGCCACGGCGGGGTGCTGGAACGGGGGCGCGGGGGCCCAGGGTCCGGGTTGGCCGTAGGGCGGGGTGCCGTAGGGGTCGGGTGCGTGCACCGGCCTGCGCTCGGCGTCGAGCGCCGCCGCCACGGGCCCGGCGGAGGCGGACGCCGAACCGTCGGCGGAGAGGTGCCCGGGAGCGGACAGGGAGCCGTACCCGGGACCAGGGGCGACAGCGGGAGCGGACGCGGCTCCCGACGCAGACCCGGGACCGGGCACGCACACGTCCTCAGCGCCGGACGACGCAGCGGCGTGCTCGGGGCCGGGCACGGGCGCGGGAGCACCGGCGGGGGCGTCCCGGGGAGCGGGCACCGGGGCGGGCGCAGCGGCGTCTGCGGGCCCAGCGGCGTCCGCGTGGCCCCCGGGCAGGTCCTCGGGGCGGTCCCCGGGCTTTGGCGTGCTCAGGCTCTGCGGATCCGGGGGCTGGGCGGGGCGGGCGAGGTGGAAGTCGCCCTCGTCGTCCGTGGTGGTGTCCTGGACGGGCGCGGCGACCGCGTCGTCCGTGGGCGCGGGCGGCCGGGGGCGGCTCCACCATCTCGGGCGGGTGGGTCTCGTGGGCTTGCCCTCGTTCATGTGCTCCCCGGCAGGTGCCCGCGGCCCGGCTCGTCGGTGGTGGCCGCGCTTCGTCGACTGCGCGCCCCGACGGATGTCAGGGGCGCGCCCTCCTGGATTCAACCAGGTTCACGGGCCACCGCGCAGTGCCCGGCCGACGCCGGTCAGGGCGCCAGATGGGAGGTGGCGGCCGACGGCGGTTCGGGCGTCGGGCCGGGGGAGGGCGCGGTGAGGAGACCGGCTGTCGTGAGCTGTGGGTCCGCCGACCACGTCAGGGAGATCAGCGGCCGGGTGCCGAGCGGGCGTATCAGCGGGGACATCAGCGCGGCCCCGGCGGCGACCACCGGTGTCGGCGGCAGCGGGCGCGCCGCCGCGTCCGCTGCCGGGGCGGCGGCCGGCGTGGGCACGCCGGGCAGCAGCGGCGCGGACAGCGAGGTCGGCGCCAGTGGTGCCGTGCCGGTCGAGCGCTGCACGGGCAGGGCCCCGGCCGTGTTCCGGCGCCGGGACGCCTCGGACGCCGTGGCGATGCCCGTGCCCGCCGGGCGCGCCGGGGTGACATTGCTGCCCGCTCCCGCGCCGCCGCGGGTCTCCGCCGCCGTGTCGCCCGCCGCGCCGGTGGTGACACCGCCGAGGGCGACCGCGGCCAGCGACACCGCCCCGGCGGCGACGAACGCGAACCGGCGCCCGCGCGAGGCCGACCGCTCGTTGTCGGGGCGGTTGACGTGATGGATCCGGAAGCCTTCCGACCGCTCCGGCGCGGGCTCGCCCGGATACGGTCCGGCCGGCCCGTACCCGAACGGGAACTGCTCGCCGCGCCGGGCGCCGAACATGCCGGTGTCCCCGGAGTCCGCGGGGAACGCCGGGAAGCCGCCCGGGAACCCCGCACCGCCCAGCGGTGAGCCGGAGCCGGGGTCGCCGCCGGGCAGCCCCTGGAGGCGGGCCAGGAAGCTCTCGGAGGGCGGCGGCGGGGCCGACTCCGCGAAGACGTTCTTCAGGCGGCGCTGTGCGTCGACCTCCGCCTTACACTTCGGGCAGGTGGCCACGTGCGCCAGGACGCGCTCGCGCGTCTCATGACCGAGCTCTCCGTCCACCAGGGCGGAGAGTCGGTCTCCCAGATGCTGTTCCGCGAGCCCCCTCGCGGCGGGGTTGGATCGGGAACCACTCACGCGGTCGCGCCCCCTCCTCCCAGCGCCGCGACGCGGGGCACGAAGCGGCGCCGCTCGGCCCGCCGGGCCTCGGGCGAACGGTGCGCCAGGGCCTTGCGCAGCTGCGAACGGCCGCGGTGGATACGGGAGCGCACCGTGCCGAGTTTGACGCCGAGGGTCGCGGCGATCTCCTCGTAGGACAGTCCCTCGATGTCGCACAGGACGACCGCGGCGCGGAACTCGGGCGCCAGCGTGTCCAGGGCCTGCTGGACGTCGGCGTCGAAGTGCGCGTCGTTGAAGAGCTGCTGCGGGGTGGGCTCCTTGCTGGCCAGCCGCTCGGCCGCGTCGTCACCGAGCGCGTCGAAGCGGATGCGCTGCTTGCGGCGGACCATGTCCAGGAAGAGGTTGGTCGTGATGCGGTGCAGCCAGCCCTCGAAGGTGCCCGGCGTGTACGTCGACAGGGAGCGGAAGACGCGGACGAAGACCTCCTGGGTGAGGTCCTCGGCGTCGTGCTGGTTGCCGGTGAGGCGGTAGGCCAGGCGGTAGACACGACCGCTGTGGGTGCTGACGATCTCCTCCCAGGTGGGCGGAGTCCACGCCTGCCCGTCCGCGTCGCTGGAGAAGGTCGCGGTCGCGGCCGGGGCGGTGCCCTCGGCGTGGGTACGGTCAGCTGCGGTGTCGTTCACGGATTTCGGCCTGCCCGCCGATCCGAGAAAGCGCCGGAGCACTCCTCCCCGATCCACAGGCGAAGCCGCACCTCCCCTGTCGGCTCTGGTGGTGTCCAGTGGAGCCCCTACCATAACCACCTCGCCCGTTAGCTCCGGATAAGCGGTTTTACTTGAATTTGACACGCCCTGCCACGGCTGATGCGGCCGCGTCAGCACTTGCTCGCCGTCCCGTTCCATCCCATACCCCCCGTCCGGACTCCGGTCACGTCCCCCGGTGCTTCCCCACCCCTTCAAACGACCGGTCCCATCTGCGGGTTCCCGGCCCCAACGGATACAGTCACGCCCAGGCATCCAGGGGACAGGAGAGGGTCATTACCGGCAACCGGCAGACGAGCTGGGCGTTCGCCGACGCCTATGTCGCCGAGGACGACGCTCTGCGCTGGGCCCGGGAGCGGGCAGGCGAGGCAGGAGTGCGCTCGGTGACCCCCGCCGCGGGCGCGGCGCTGCGGTTGCTCGCCGCCACCGTGGACGCGAAGGCGGTCGCGGAGATCGGGACCGGCACCGGCGTCTCCGGCATCCACCTCCTGTACGGCATGCGCCCGGACGGGGTGCTGACCACGGTCGACCCCGAGCCGGAGCTCCAGCAGTTCGCCCGGCAGGCGTTCCGCGCCGCCGGCTTCGCCAGCAACCGCGCCCGCTTCATCCCGGGCCGCGCCCTGGAGGTCCTGCCGCGGCTCGCGGACGCGGGGTACGACCTGGTCTTCTGCGACGGCGACCGGCAGGAGTTCCCCGACTATCTCGCCGAATCGTTGCGGCTGCTGCGGCCGGGCGGACTGGTCGTCTTCGAAGGCGTGTTCGCGCACGGCCGGACGGTGGACTCGGGGCCGCAGCCCGCCGAGGTCGTACGGCTGCGCGAACTGCTGCGCACCGTGCGCGAGAGCGCCGACCTGGTGCCGTCGCTGCTGCCGGTGGGCGACGGCCTGCTGTGCGCGGTCAAACGCTGAACCGTCCGCCGGGCGGAAGGGCAGGGCGGCCGAGCCGAGCGGGGAAACAGCGACCCCGGTACCGCATGCGGTACCGGGGCCACCGAAAAGGCTGTGATCCGCTCGCGCGTCAGCCGACGACCTTCTTGAGGGCGTCGCCGAGCGCGTCGGCCTCGTCAGGGGTCAGCTCGACGACGAGCCGACCGCCGCCTTCGAGCGGAACTCGCATGACGATGCCCCGCCCCTCCTTGGTCACCTCGAGCGGGCCATCACCCGTCCGCGGCTTCATGGCCGCCATGCTCGTTCCCCTTCCTGAAACCCAGCTCATCGTCAAAGCCGACGGCGCACCGAAGGGCACGCGCGCGGTCCACTCCCGGAACGGTGCAGGACACACGGCACCGGCATCGAACACATTGCTTCCCAGCCATTATCCCGCATCTCAGGACCCGATGACCAACATCAGTCGGCATCGCTTGGGCAACGCGCGCGAGCAAAACCACTCAATTCGGGGATGTGGCTGCGATACTGCGCTCCCTCTCCCGGGTCTCCCGGCGGCCCGGCCGCCGGATTTCTTTGACGCAGGTCACACGTCCACCGCCCGCTCCGGCCGGTGATCTCCGTCATGCTGTCCCTCGGACACAGGACGTACCGAACGGTACGTCGGAGCCGACACCGGAGGGGAAGTCCCATGGCCGACACCGTGCTCTACACAGTGAGCGACGGACTCGCGACGATCACCCTGAACCGCCCCGAGGCGATGAACGCGCTCGACATCGCCACCAAGGTCGCCCTCCGGGAGGCCGCCGAGTCCGCCGCGGCCGACGACGCCGTACGGGCGGTGCTGCTGACCGCGGCCGGGGACCGGGCGTTCTGCGTGGGCCAGGACCTCAAGGAGCACATCGGGCTGCTGAACGCCGACCGGGAGGGCGGGTCGGGGCAGACGATGAGCACCGTACGGGAGCACTACAACCCGATCGTGCGGGCGCTGGCCGGGGCCGCCAAGCCCGTCGTCGCCGCGGTGAACGGCGTCGCCGCCGGTGCGGGCTTCGGCTTCGCGCTCGCCGCCGACCACCGGATCGTGGCCGACACGGCGTCCTTCAACACGTCCTTCGCGGGCGTCGCGCTCAGCGCGGACTCCGGCCTCTCCTGGACGCTGCCGCGCGCGGTGGGCGCGAGCCGCGCCACCGACCTGCTGCTCTTCCCGCGCACCCTCACCGCCCAGGAGGCCGCCGAGCTGGGCATCGCCCACCGGGTCGTCCCGGCGGCCGAGCTGCGCGCCGAGGCCGAGAAGACCGCGCGGAAGCTGGCCGCCGGGCCGACGCTGGCCTACGCGGCGATCAAGGAGTCGGTGGCCTTCGGCCTGACGCACTCCCTGGCGCAGACCCTGGAGAAGGAGGACGAGCTCCAGACGCGCGCGGGACAGTCCGAGGACCACGCCATCGCCGTACGGGCGTTCGTCGCCAAGGAGAAGCCGGTGTACCTGGGCCGCTGACCGGGCACGGCGCGCCGCCGCCCCGCCGCCCCTCCCCCGGCCGACGGCCGCGAGCCGGGGGGCGGCAGGGTCAGGGACGGCAGGGTCAGGGACGGCAGGGTCAGGGACGGCAGGGTCAGGGACGGCAGGGTCAGGGACGGCGGGCCACACAGTCCGCGAGGTGGTCGTCGACCAGTCCGCACGCCTGCATCAGGGCGTACGCCGTCGTCGGGCCGACGAAGCGCAGGCCGCGCTTCTTCAGCGCCTTGGACAGGGCCGTGGACTCGGGGGTGACGGCCGGGACGTCGGCGAGGGTCCCCGGGACCGTACGGGCGCCCCGGGCGGGGGCGTGGGACCAGATGAGGGCGTCCAGCTCGCCCGGGGACCACGCGGCCAGCTCGCGCGCGTTGGCGAGGGTCGCGTCGATCTTGGCGCGGTTGCGGATGATCCCGGCGTCGGCGAGCAGGCGCTCGCGGTCGGCGTCGGTGAACTCCGCCACCGCGGAGATCCTGAAGCCGGCGAAGGCCGCGCGGAAGCCGGGCCTGCGGCGCAGGATGGTGATCCACGACAGACCGGACTGGAACGCCTCCAGGCTGAGGCGTTCGAAGAGGGCGTCGTCGCCGTGGACGGGCCGGCCCCACTCCTCGTCGTGGTACGCCACGTACTCGGGCGCCGACAGCGCCCACGGGCAGCGCCGGGCGCCGTCCGGGCCCGCGACGGCGGCGCCGGCCGTCGCCGCCTCGGCCACCGGGCTCTCCGGCACCGGGCTCTCGGCCACCGGGCTCTCCACCGCTTCCTCGGTCACTGCTCGTCCTCCGGTCGGGGCTTGGTCAGGTGCACCCGCGCCCCGGTGTCGCGGACCCCGGTGTCGCGGGCCCCCGCCAGGGCGGTCTCCAGGGCCGACTCCAGGTCGGCGATCCGGGCGTCGCGCTCGGCGATCTCGGCGCCGAGCCGGTCGAGCGCGTCGTCCACGTCGGCCATCCGGTAGCCGCGCACGGCGAGCGGCAGGCGCAGCTGCTCCACGTCGGCCGGCCCCACCGGGCGGTCCTCCGGCAGCGGGTCGTGCAGCCGGTCGGGGACGGCCTCGGGCAGCGGGCCGGTGCCCCCGCCGCCCACCACCGCGAGGGTCACCGCGGCGACCACGACCGCCAGCGCGACGACGAGGAACAAGAACATAACCATCGCTGAGGTCCCCACGGAGTCCGGAGTCTGGGTCTGGGTCTGGATCTGGATCTGGATCTGGTGCCATCTGGAGTCTGGCGTATGTGCCAGGGTCCGATCGTGCCATGCGGCACCGACAGTTAAGGTCGCAGGCGGCCGAAGACCGCGACGTGGGAGAAGAGGTCACAGGGGATGCTCAGGCTGGGCAGGCGTGAATTCGACGCGCACGAGCCGGTGATCATGGCGATCGTCAACCGGACCCCGGACTCCTTCTACGACCAGGGGGCGACGTTCCGCGACGAGCCCGCCCTCGCGCGCGTGGAGCAGGCCGTGGCCGAGGGCGCCGCGATCGTCGACATCGGCGGGGTGAAGGCGGGCCCCGGCGAGGAGGTGACGGCCGAGGAGGAGGCGCGGCGCACCGTCGGCTTCGTCGCCGAGGTGCGGCGGCGCTTCCCGGACGTGGTCATCAGCGTGGACACCTGGCGGGCCGAGGTCGGCGAGGCGGTGTGCGAGGCGGGCGCGGACCTGCTGAACGACGCGTGGGGCGGGGTGGACCCGCGGCTCGCGGAGGTCGCCGCGCGCCACCGGGTGGGCCTGGTGTGCACGCACGCGGGCGGCGCCCAGCCGCGGACCCGGCCGCACCGGGTGGAGTACGACGACGTGATGGCCGACATCCTGGAGGTGACCGTGGGGCTGGCCGAGCGTGCGGTGGCGCTCGGGGTGCCGCGGGAGTCGGTGCTGATCGATCCCGGGCACGACTTCGGGAAGAACACGCGGCACAGCCTGGAGGCGACGCGGCGGCTGGGCGAGATGGTCGCCACCGGGTGGCCGGTGCTGGTGTCGCTGTCCAACAAGGACTTCGTCGGGGAGACGCTGGACCGGCCGGTCAAGGAGCGGGTGGTGGGCACGCTGGCCACCACCGCGGTCTCGGCGTGGCTGGGCGCGCAGGTCTACCGGGTGCACGAGGTCGCCGAGACCCGGCAGGTGGTGGACATGGTGGCGGCCGTCGCGGGGCACCGGGAGCCCGCCGTGGCGCGGCGGGGACTGGCGTAGGGCCGGTCCTTCCCGCGCCCGCGCCGCCCCGCCTGCCGCACGGGCCGCCGCCCGGCCGCTTCGCCGCCTCGCTACTTGCCCGCTTCCTTCGACATCAGGGCCACGGCCTCCTCCACGTCGTCCGTGACGTGGAAGAGGGTCAGGTCCGCCTCGGCGGCCTTGCCCTCGGCGATGAGGGTGTGGGTCAGCCAGTCGACCAGGCCGCCCCAGTAGGCGGTGCCGAACAGGACGATGGGGAAGCGGGTGACCTTCTGGGTCTGGACGAGGGTGAGCGCCTCGAAGAGCTCGTCCAGGGTGCCGAGGCCGCCGGGCAGGACCACGAAGCCCTGCGCGTACTTCACGAACATCATCTTGCGGACGAAGAAGTAGCGGAAGTTGAGGCCGATGTCGACGTAGGGGTTGAGCCCCTGCTCGAAGGGCAGCTCGATGCCCAGGCCGACCGAGGTGCCCCCGGCCTCGCAGGCGCCCTTGTTCGCCGCCTCCATCGCGCCGGGACCGCCGCCGGTGATCACCGCGAAGCCCGCCTCGACCAGACCGCGCCCCAGCCGCACCCCGGCCTCGTACTCCGGCGAGTCCACCCGGGTGCGGGCCGAGCCGAAGACGCTGATCGCGGGCGGGAGTTCGGCCAGGGTGCCGAAGCCCTCGATGAACTCCGACTGGATGCGCAGCACCCGCCACGGGTCGGTGTGCACCCAGTCGGTGGGTGCGCGCTCGTCCAGCAGCCGCTGGTCCGTGGTGCTGGCCTGGACCTGGCCCCGGCGCCGGAGCACCGGGCCCAGGCGCTGCTCCTCCGGTGGCACCTTCTTGCCCTCGGGATTGCCTGTAGGCATATGCGCTCCCTCCACGTGCGGTCGTTCCACCCCACCCTAGGGCCCCTCGGCGGGTCCGGAGCGTGGCCGCGAGGTCAGCTCGTCAGCCAGGCGCGCAGCCGCTCCTCGCCGGTGAGGATCTTCGCGGTCTCCACCCGTTCGTCCCGCTTGTGCGCCAGGTGGGGGTTGCCGGGGCCGTAGTTGACGGCGGGGACGCCGAGCGCGGAGAAGCGGGAGACGTCCGTCCAGCCGTACTTGGGCAGCGGGATGCCGCCGACCGCCTCGATGAAGGCGGCGGCGGCCGGGTGGTCGAGGCCGGGCAGCGCGCCGCCGCTGTGGTCGTCGATCACGAACTCCTCGACGCCGCAGTCCGCGAAGACCTCGCGGACATGGGCGACGGCCTCCTCCTCGCTGCGGTCGGGCGCGTAGCGGAAGTTGACGGTGACGACGCACTCGTCGGGGATCACGTTGCCCGCGACTCCGCCCGAGATGCCGACCGCGTTGAGGCCCTCGCGGTACTCCAGGCCGTCGATGACCGGGTGACGGGGCTGGTACTCGGCGAGCTTGCGCAGGATGGGCGCGGCGGCGTGGACGGCGTTGGCGCCCATCCAGCCGCGCGCGGAGTGCGCCCGCTCGCCCTTGGTCTTCAGCAGGACGCGCAGGGTGCCCTGGCAGCCGCCCTCGACCTGGCCGTCGGACGGCTCCAGGAGGATCGCGAAGTCGCCCGCCAGCCAGTCCGGACGGGCCTCGGCGACGTGCTTGAGGCCGTTCAGGTCGGCGGCGACCTCCTCGTTGTCGTAGAAGACGAAGGTGAGGTCGCGGTTGGGGGCCGGGACGGTGGCGGCGATGCGCAGCTGCACGGCCACGCCCGCCTTCATGTCGCAGGTGCCGCAGCCCCAGAGCACGCCGTCCTCGTCCAGCCGGGACGGCACGTTGTCCGCGATCGGGACGGTGTCGATGTGTCCGGCCAGGATCACCCGCTGGTCGTGCCCGAGGTGCGTGCGGGCGACGACGTTGTTGCCCATGCGGTCCACCGTCAGGTGCGGCAGGGCGCGCAGCGCGGCCTCGATCGCGTCGGCGAGCGGCTTCTCGGTGCCGCTCTCCGAGGGGAAGTCCACGAGCTGCGCGGTGAGTCGCGCGGCGTCCAGCGTGAGGTCAAGCGGGGTATCGGCCATGCCTGCGACCTTAGCGCCCGGCTCCGGCCACGCGCCGCCGTGTCCGCCGTCACCGGCTCCTGCGGCGGTGTCCGTCTCCAGTACCTTGTACGCGTGCCAGAGCCGTCCCCCACTCCGAAGCGTCGTGGCCGCCTCCTCAGGTCGGGGGCGGCCCTCTGCGTCCTGCTCGCGGTCGCGGGCTATCTCACGGTGCAGTACCTGACCGGCGGTACGGGCCCCGGCTGCGAGGTCGTGGCGGCCGGCCGGGACGGCGGGTCCTACGAGTTCACCCCGGAGCAGGCGGTGAACGCGGCGACCATCGCGGCCGTCGGCACCGGGCGCGGCATGCCCGAGCGGGCCGTGACGATCGCGCTGGCGACCGCCCTCCAGGAGTCGGACCTGCGCAATCTGGACCACGGCGACCGGGACTCGCTCGGCCTGTTCCAGCAACGGCCCTCGCAGGGCTGGGGGTCGGCGAAGGAGATCATGGACCCGGCGTACTCGGCGGGGATGTTCTACCGGCACCTGGACAAGGTGGACGGGTATCAGCGGCTGCCGGTGACCGTGGCGGCGCAGCGCGTGCAGCGCAGCGGCTTCCCGGAGGCGTACGCCCGGCACGAGCCGGACGCGGCGCTGCTCTCCGCCGCCCTGACCGGACGGGCCGCGGCCACGCTGACCTGCCAGGGCAGGCCGGGCATCAGCCCGTCGACGGGTCCGGACGCGGTACGGGCGGCGCTGGTGCGGGACTTCGGCCGCGAGGTGGTGCAGGTGGCCGCGGCCGAGGCGGGCGGCGGCCGCGGCGCGTCGGCCGCGCCCACGGCACCGGCCGCCGGGGCGGCCACGGACGGGCGCACGGTGACGCTGCCGGTGCGGACCGGCTCCGGTGACGGGCGCAGCACCGCCGAGCGCGGCTGGCAGCTGGCGCACTGGGCGGTGGCCAACGCCTCCGCGCTGCACATCGAGCGGGTGGCGTACGCCGGGCGGGAGTGGACCGCCGGGGTGACCGAGGGCGAGTGGCGCGCGGTGGACGGGAAGAACGGCGCTCGATCCGAGGGCCCGGCGGGTTCGGCGGGTGCGGCGGCCACGGTCCGCATCACGACGGGCCGTTAGCGCCTCCCGTCCGGCTCGCCGGGCCGTGCGCGGCGGTGGGGAGCCGTGCGGATCTTCACTCTCCCGGGTGGTGGGCGAGGCGTCGGGGCGACGGCCGGGGCGGGTTTTCGCGGGGGCCGGCGGGCGGATCGCCACAGCCCTTGGGGAGACAGTGCCGGAAGGATTCAGCAGCCGTTCCGGGCGGTCGGCCTTTGCCCGTTTTTATCCACACCTGATAATGCGACGCATTACCAACTCTTTACGTTGTTCCGCCGCAACCTTCGCGCGCTTCGAGCGGTAGTCACTGCGTCCGAGCCCGGCCCGCCGGGGGCCGCACGGCCTCCGGGAAGCGCCCGGCCCGGTCCGATACCTCAAGGTTCCCCTCCCGTCGAAGGAGCAACATGTCCCTCCCCCTGACCCGCCGTATCGCCCGCGCCGCGCTGCTCGTCGCCGCCGGGGCGGCTGCCGGGGTCGGTGCGGCCGGCTCCGCCGGTGCCGCGCCCCAGCTGCCGGCCACCCCGAGCCTGGGCGGCCTCACCGCCCTGGACGCGGCGAGCGTCGGCAACACCGTGGACGGTGCGGCGCAGCACGTCACCGGGGTCGCGGGCGACACCGGCGGCAAGGTGGTCAAGCAGGCGGTGCCCGCCGCGGGCAAGACCGGCGGCGGCCTGGTGAAGAAGACGACGCCGGTGGCGCAGAAGGCGGCGGGCGACGCGGCCGGGACCGCCGGCGGCCTCCTCGGCGACACCGCGAAGACCGCGACCCAGGGCGGGCTGCCCACCCAGGGCCTGCCGGTGCAGGGCCTGCCGCTGGGCGGCTGAGCACCGGCCGCAGCGCCCTCTCCCGTGTCCTGCGGGACACGTCCTGCCGAAGCCGTGCGTGCACACGGCGAAGGGGCCCGGGAATCCTCCCGGGCCCCTTCGCCGTGTGCACGCCGCCGTCCTGCGTCTTCGTACGCGCCTGTCCCGCGCCTCCGTACGCGTCTGCGGGCGGGTCAGAGGCGGGCGACGGCCGCCGCCACCCGCTCGTCGGTCGCCGTGAGGGCCACCCGGACGAAGCGGTCGCCGGCCGGGCCGTAGAAGTCGCCGGGGGCGACCAGGATGCCGAGACCGGCCAGGTGCGCCACCGTGTCCCAGCAGGACTCGTCGCGGGTCGCCCACAGGTACAGGCTGGCCTCGCTGTGCTCGATGCGGAAGCCGTGGCCGAGCAGGGCCGCGCGCAGGGCGGCGCGGCGGGCGGCGTAGCGCTCGCGCTGCTGGTGGACGTGGACGTCGTCGCCCAGCGCCGCCACGACCGCCGCCTGGGTCGGCGCCGAGGTCATCATGCCGCCGTGCTTGCGGATCTCCAGCAGCGGACCGAGGACCGCCGGGTCGCCCGCGAGGAACGCGGCGCGGTAGCCCGCCAGGTTGGAGCGCTTGGAGAGGGAGTGGACGGCGACGATGCCGTCGTGGGAGCCGCCGTTCACCTCGGGGTGCAGCACCGAGACGGGCTCGGCCTCCCAGCCCAGCTCCAGGTAGCACTCGTCGGAGACGACCAGGACGCCGTGCTCGCGGGCCCAGGCGAGGGTCCGGGTCAGCTCCTCCTTGCCCAGCACCTTGCCGGTGGGGTTGGAGGGCGAGTTCAGCCACAGCAGCTTCAGGCCCGCCGGGTCCAGCTCGGTCGGCTCGTCGTAGGCCACGTACTCGGCGCGGGCCAGCCGGGCGCCGACCTCGTACGTCGGGTAGGCAAGGCGCGGGAAGGCGACCTTGTCGCCGGGGCCGAGGCCCAGCTGGGTGGGGAGCCAGGCGACCAGTTCCTTGGAGCCGACGATCGGCAGCACGTGCCGGTGGGTGATCCCGCGCGCGCCGAGGCGGCGCTCGGTCCAGCCGGTGATCGCGTCGCGCAGTTCGGGCGTGCCCCAGACCGTCGGATAGCCCGGCGAGTCGGCCGCGGCGACCAGCGCCTTCTGGATCAGCTCGGGGACCGGGTCGACCGGGGTGCCGACCGACAGGTCGACGATGCCGTCCGGGTGGGCGGCGGCCGTCTTCTTGTACGGCTCCAGCTTGTCCCAGGGGAAGGCCGGAAGGCGGTCGGAGACTGCGGACACGGGATCAGGCTCACTTTCTGGTGCGGGAAACGCCGCGGTCCCGCACGGCCGCCGACACGCTCGAGGCGGTCAGGCCGTACGGGACCGGGGCGGCGGGGCCACCGGACGGTTACTCGGCCTGCGGCGGCAGCGCGGCGACGAACGGGTGGTCACGCTCGATCAGCCCCAGCTTGCTGGCGCCGCCCGGAGAGCCGAGCTCGTCGAAGAACTCGACGTTGGCCTTGTAGTAGTCCTTCCACTCCTCCGGCACGTCGTCCTCGTAGAAGATCGCCTCGACCGGGCAGACCGGCTCACAGGCACCACAGTCGACGCATTCGTCCGGGTGGATGTACAAGGACCGCTGGCCCTCGTAGATGCAGTCGACCGGGCACTCCTCGATGCACGCCTTGTCCTTCACGTCGACACAAGGCTGCGCGATGACGTAGGTCACGCTGTCGTTCCTCCTCGATAGGGCGCTGGCGGGCCTCCACAGGCTCCGCCGCCTGGCGCGCGGGAGCGCGGCGTCGTCGATGCCCGCCCCTAGTATCTCCGTTCCGGGGCATGATCCATACAGGAGGGGTGAACTGACCTGTGGAAATCTGGGCGCCAGGGCCGCCAGTGGTCCGTATCACCGCTGCTGACGTGGGCAAACGGGTCTCCGTGCGGCGCTTGAGCGAACCTCGGGGAACGGGTGAGAAGTTCACCGACACGGTCGGAGTTCTCACATCATGGGACAACGGTGTGCTGCTGATCACACGCAAGAGCGGTGAAACCGTGCGTGTCGCGGAGTCCTCCATGGTGGCCGGGAAGGTGGTTCCGCCGGCCCCGGCCCGCCGCCGGGGACCCGCCGCCTCCTACCCCGAGCTGGCGCGCGCCGCGGCCCGCGCCTGGCAGCCGGTGGAGAGCGAGCGGCTCGGCGACTGGGAGCTGCGGGCGGCCTCCGGCTTCACCCGCCGCGCCAATTCCGTGCTGCCGCTCGGCGCCCCCGGCCTTCCGCTCGACGCGGCCCTGGCCGCCGTACGACGCTGGTACCGGGAGCGCGGCCTGCCCGCGTACGTGCAGACCGCCACCGGCGCCGAGGGCACGCAGGAACTGCTGGGCGCGGAGCTGGAGCGGCGCGGCTGGACGCGCGAGGTGAGCGCCGAGCTGTGGACCGGGGCGCTCGCGCCGGTCGCCGACCGGGCGGACCCGGCCGCGGCCGCGGCGGTACGGCTGTCGCGCACGGCCGACGAGGCGTGGCTCGCGCGCTACCAGCGCAAGGGGGTGAGCGAGGTGGCCCTGAAGGTCCTGGGCGGCGGGCCCTCGGTGTGGTTCGCGACGGTCCCGGGCGCGCACGCCGGGGACGCGCCCGCCGCGATCGGGCGGTGTGTCGTGGACGGCCGGTGGGCCTCCTTCGCCGCCGTCGAGGTGGATCCGGCGCTGCGCCGCCGGGGCCTGGCCGGCGCCGTCCTGGCCGCGCTCGCCCGGCGCGCCCTCGACGAGGGCGCCTCGGCCGCCTGGCTCCAGGTGGAGACCGACAACACGGCCGCGCGGGCGCTGTACGCCGGACTCGGCTTCACGGCCCACCACGCCTACCACCACTACCGCGAGCCGGAGCCGCAGGCGGACGGGGACGCCGCCGGGCCGCCGTCCTCCCCCGCGTCGCCGTGAGGGAGCACTGGCCCGCCATGCGCCATCCCGCTCCCCCGCCGCCCGGCCGGTCCGCCGAACTGCGCCGGCGCTTCGCCGAGGAGGCGCGCGCCGAGCGGCCCGACCTGGCGGCGCTGTGCCTGCTGACCGGCGCGGTGGGCGACGGCACGCTGGACGAGGACGGGCTGGACGCGGCCCAGCTCGAACTGGACCGGCTGGCCGGGCAGCTGCCCTACCGGCCGGGCACCCCGCTCGCCTGGGCGCGGGCCGTGGGCGCCCTGCTGGGCGAACGGTACGGGTTCCGCGGCGCGGCCGCGGACTACCAGCGGCTGGACTCCTCGCTGCTGCACGCGGTACTGCGGCGGCGGCGCGGGCTGCCCATCCTGCTGTCCGTGGTGTGGCTGGAGGTGGCGCGCCGGGCCGGGGCGCCGGTGTACGGGGTGGCGCTGCCGGGGCACTTCGTGGTCGGGTTCGGCGAGGCGGCCGAACAGGTGCTCGCCGATCCGTTCGACGGGGGCCGGGTGCTCACCGGGGCGGACGCGGAGCTGCTGGTGACCGGGGCGACGGGCGCCCCGCTGGACCCGTCGATGACGGTGCCGACCGAGCCGCTGGACGTCGTGCTGCGGATCCTGAACAACATCCGCGCCTGGGCGGCCCTGCGGCCCGAGCGCTCCGACGTGGCGCTGTGGGCCCTCGACCTGTCGCTGCTGCTGCCCGCGCACCCGGCGCGGCTGCGCCACGAGCGGGCCCGGCTGCTGGTGGAGCGGGGCGAGTTCACCGAGGGCGCGCGGGCGCTGGAGGAGTACGCGGACCTGGTGGCCGCCGTGGACGAGGACGCCGCCGGGCAGGTGCGCGCCCAGGCGCGGGCGGCGCGGGCCCGGCTGAACTGAGCCCGCCGCGCTCCCCGCGCGCCCTGTGGTGCTACAACCAGCCCTTCTCGCGGGCGATGCGGACCGCTTCCGTCCTGTTGCGGACGGCGAGCTTCTGGATGGCCGTGGAGAGGTAGTTGCGGACGGTGCCCTGGGACAGGTGCAGGGCCGCGGCCAGCTCGGCGTTGGTGGAGCCGTCGGCGGCGGCGCGCAGCACCTCGCGTTCGCGGTCGGTGAGCGGGTTGGCGCCCTCGGCGAGGGCGGCGGCGGCCAGCGTGGGGTCGATGACCCGCTCCCCGGCCAGCACCTTGCGCACGGCCGCGGCGAGCTGGGCGGCCGGGGCGTCCTTGACGAGGAAGGCGTCGGCGCCCGCCTCCATGGCGCTGCGCAGATAGCCGGGGCGGCCGAAGGTGGTGAGCACCACCAGCCGGACGTCCGGCAGCTCCCGGTGGAGCCGGGCGGCGGCCTCGATGCCGGTGCAGCCGGGCATCTCGATGTCGAGCAGGGCCACGTCGATCCCGTGGGCGTGCGCGGCGGCCACGACCTCGTCGCCGCGGGCCACCTGCGCGACGACCTCGATGTCGTCCTCCAGGCCGAGCAGGGCGGCCAGCGCCTCGCGGACCATCGACTGGTCCTCGGCGAGGAGGACCTTGATCGTGCTGCTCATGCCCGGGATCCTACGTTCCCCCCGGCGGCGGCCGGCACCCGGGCGACCAGCCGGAATCCACGCTTGAGACGGCCCGCCTCCAGCATGCCGCCCGCCTTCTCCAGCCGTTCGGCAAGGCCGGTCAGGCCGTTCCCGGGACCACCGCCGGAGCCGCTGCCGGAGCCGCCCGTGCCGTCGTCCTCCACGCACAGTTCGAGCAGCGGCCCGTCCAGGGTCTGGCGGCGCACCACCTCGACCGCGCAGCGCCGGGCACCGCTGTGCCGTACGACGTTGGTGACGGCCTCGCGCAGCGCCCAGGCGAGCGCGGACTCGCTCTCCTCGGGGACGCCGTCGAGGGCGGGCTCGGCGGGCAGATCGCAGCTCACCCCGGCCGCGGTCAGGGCGACCCGGGCACCGGCCAGCTCGGCGGCCAGGCGCGGGCGCCGGTAGCCGGTGACGGCCTCGCGCACGTCGACCAGGGCCTGCCGGCTGACCTGCTCGATGTCGGCGACCTGCTGGGCGGCCTTGTCCGGGTGGCCGGGCAGCATCCGCCCGGCCAGCTCGCTCTTCAGCGTGATCAGGGAGAGCGAGTGGCCGAGCAGGTCGTGCAGGTCGCGGGCGAGGCGCAGCCGCTCCTCGTTCGCGGCGAGCTGGGCGACCGTGGCGCGGGCCTGGCGCAGCTCGATTGTGGTGCGCACCAGCTGCCGTACGCCCGTCATGGCGAACCCGACGAGCAGCACCAGCAGGACCAGCGTCCACATCGCCCCCGCGCCGACGGCCTGGCCCACGAGCACCATCACCACGGTGGTCGCCGGGATGGCCGCGTAGGCCACCCGCAGCGGGAACGTCGTGCCGCAGACCACCGAGACGTACACGAACAGGCCGATCCAGGCCCCGCCGAGGGTCAGGGTCAGGACGACGGCGAGGACCCCGAGGACGGCGACCATGCAGGCGACGACCGGCTCGGAGAAGGGGCGGCCCATGTTCCGGAAGACCAGCGCCAGATAGGTCCCGGTGAAGGCGGCGAGCCCGGCCCAGCCGGCCGCGGTGGCCGCCGGCTGGTGGGTGCCTGCGGCCAGGTCGTGCACCGGCGAGCTGAGGAAGACCAGCCAGGGCAGGATCCACACCAGCTTGCGCCAGGCCTCCCCCAGGGTGCGCGGCGGTTCGCCCATGCGCAGCAGCCGGTCCTGGCGGCCCTGCTCGGTGCGCTCGTCCGTCATGGTGCTCACGCCTTCAGCGTGTCCTTCCGGTACAGCCAGGCCGCGCCGCCCGCGAACAGGGCGAAGAAGACGACCAGGACGGCGATGTCCTTGGCGTGCGGGGCCTGGCTCTGTTCGATGGCCTGCCCCAGAGCAGCGTACGCGTGCGTGGGCAGCCACCTGGCGATGTCCTGGAGCCACTGCGGGAAGGTGGTCGCGGGCATCCACAGGCCGCCCAGCAGGGAGAGACCGAAGTAGACGATCATGGTGATGGGGCGGACCGCGTCGCCGGTGGCGAGGTAGCCGAGGGCGACGCCGAGCGCCGCGAAGACCAGGCTGCCGGCCCAGATCGCGCCGGTCAGGGCGAGCCACTGCCAGGCGTCCAGGCGGACCTGCTTGACGACGGCGGCGACCACGAAGACGACCACGATGGACGGCAGGCTGACCACGGCCGCGCTGGCGGTCTTCGCGAAGACGTAGCCGCGCCCCGGCAGGGTGGTCAGCCGCAGCTGCCGCACCCAGCCGCTCTCGCGCTCCTTGGCGATCCGCTCGCTGTTGCCCATGAGCACGGCGGTCAGCGCGCCGAAGGAGGCCATGGAGACCATCATGTACGTCGGCAGGGTCAGCCCGGTGCCGTCGACCTTCGTCGTGCCGTCGGCCTGGCCCGCGATGATCAGGAACAGGATCGAGGGGTAGAGCACGGAGAAGAAGAGGAACTTGCGGTTGCGCAGGGCGCGGGCGAGTTCCAGCTTGATCAGACTGTTCACGACTGCTTGGCCTCCTCGGCCTCGGTGATGGCGACGAACGCCTGCTCAAGACCGAGCCCGGCGACTTCGAGATTGCGGGGGTAGACGCCGAGTCCGTACAGGGCGTGGACGGTCGCGTCGGCGTCGGTGGACTGGGCGCGGACGGTCTGCCCCGACACGGTCAGCGAGGTGAGGAAGGGCAGACCGTGCAGCGCCGCCTCGTCGATCACGCCCTCCAGGTCGAAGGCGATCCGGCGGGCGCCCGCCTTCGCCTTGATCTCGGCGGCGGTGCCGTCGGCCAGCAGCCGGCCCCGGTGCAGCACGAGCACCCGGTCGGCGATGGCGTCGGCCTCCTCCAGGTAGTGCGTCGCGAACAGGACCGTGCGGCCCTGGTCGGCCTGCTCGCGCATGGTGGCCCAGAACGCCTGCCGGGCGGAGACGTCCATGCCGGTCGTCGGCTCGTCCAGGACGATCAGGTCGCTGTCACCGGCCGTGGCGAGGGCAAAACGCACCCGCTGCTCCTGGCCGCCGGAGAGCTTGTTGACCTTGCGGTCGGCGATCTGCGTGACCCCGGCGCGGGCCAGCACGTCGGCCGGCTTGTACGGCCTGGGGTGCAGGTCGCAGGCGAGCTTGACCAGCTCGGCGACGGTGACCTCGTCCATCAGCCCGCCGCTCTGGAGCATGGCGCCGACGCGCCCGGCGACGATCGCCTCGCGCGGGCCGGTCCCGAAGACGGACAGGGAGCCGCTGTCGGGCTGCTTGAGCCCGAGCAGCAGATCGAGGGTGGTCGACTTGCCCGCCCCGTTCGGGCCGAGCAGGGCCACGGTCTCCCCCGGGTACAGGGCGAGGCTCAGCCCGTCCACGGCCCGTACGGTCCCGTAGCTCTTGGTCACCTGGTCGAACGCCACCACCGCGGTCGCGTGCGCGGTGGTGGTCTCCGCTGTCGTCGTCATGCCCCCATGGTGGCCGGAGGCGGGGGCCGTCCGGCAGTGTCGGCGGTCCTGGGCGCGGGATGACAGATGTCATGGGCCGCGCATGACAGGCGCCGACATGCGCAGGGCCCCGGCGCGCGCGGGCGGCGCGCTCCGGGGCCCTCGCGGGACAGGCCCTAGGGCCTGTCGTCAAATTCCCGCCTGCCCCGCGACGCCATGCACGCACTCTCGCCGCACCGGGCCCAGACCCGAGTACGTCCAGTACGCGGGCCAGGGCCCGGCACTCCCCCGAGCTCTCCGAGCAGGGGGGACCCCCAGAGCACGCACCTGACGCCGCGAAGCCCGCCCTCCGGGCGGACGACGGGAATTTGACGACAGGCCCTAGTTCGGGTTGGTGTCGATGACCCCGACCCGGTCCGTCTTGCTCACCAGCGCCGGACGCAGCGCGGAGATCACGTCCGTGACGGTGACGGGGGTCTTCTGCCCGTTGCCGCGGGTGATCAGCACTCCGTCGAAGATGCCGCCGTAGAGGTCCTTCAGCTTCGCCTGGTCGTAGTACTCGACCAGCTTGCCGTCGACCGCCTTGACCCCGAGGAACTTCCAGAGGGACTTCTCCGGGCTCATCAGGAGCGCGTGTCCCGGCCCCGCGCTCACGGTCACCTTGGCCGACATCGCCGGCTCGGCGAACGCCTTCATCATCCGGTCGACCTCGGCGTTGGAGACGGTCGGCTGCCGGACGGTGGTCGGGACCTGGACGGGCGCGGTGCTGCCCGTCTCCACCTGGGCGCGGTACGCCTGCTCGACGGCCTGCACGGAGCGGGCGGCGTCGATGCCCTTGCCCGTCTTGCCGTACACGGCGACGGCCTTGCCCGATTCGAAGCGGATGGTGCCGTCGGTGGCGGAGCCCGCGCCGCCCGCCGCGTTCTGCAGGGCGGCCTGGAGCTTCTCCTCGTCGACGGGCATCTGCGGCTCGACCACCCGGTGGTTGCCGAACAGGGAGCCGATCACGGAGACGGGGTTGTAGTCGCTCTGCGCCGCGGCGCTCGCCGTCGCCTGGGTGTCGAGCTGGAGGCCGGCCTGGTCGGGCCTGAGGCTGACCGTCCTGCCGTCGACGCTCAGCTTCAGCGGCTGCTTCTCCCGCTTGCCGAAGGCGTCGTCGAGCTTCTTGACGGCGTCGTCGCGACTGCCGCCGCCGACGTCGACGCCGAGCACGGTGGTGCCCTTGGGCACCTCGGAGTGGTTCATCAGCAGCCCGGCGCCGTAGGCGACACCAGCGGCCACGACCACCAGACCGCCGAGCAGCGTGATCTTGCTGCGCCCCTTCTTCTTGGGCCTGGCGGCCTTGCCGGACTTCCCGGCGGGCGGGGCGCTGCGCTGGTCCGGCTCGGGCGCCGGGGCGGCCGGGTCCGTACGGGGGCCGCCCGTGCCGTCGGGGGAGATCACCGGCATGCCGCTGGTGACGGTGTGTCCGGAGACGTTGTCCGGCCGCGGGCCGTGGCCCGGGGCGCCCGGCTCGGGGGTGAAGTTCTGCGGGGTGAGGATCGCGGTGTCGTCGCTCAGCCCGCCGCCGGGGAGGGAGGTGCCCGCGCCCGGGTGCGCGGAGAGCGCGCCGGGTGCACCGGGCATGCCGGGAGTGCCGGGTACGCCGGGTACGCCGGGAGCACCGGACGTACCGGGTGCGCCGCCGGTGCCCGCGCGGGGCGCGCCCGGTACGCCGCCGTGCGGCAGCAGGGACGCGTCGCCGGTCATCGGGCCGCTGGTCGGTCCGGTGGGGCCCGGTGAACCGCCCGGTCCGCCGAGGCCGCCGGGGACGCCCGCGCCGTCGAAGCCGCCGGGACCACCGGGGCCGCCGGGACCACCGGGTGCGCCCTGGCCTCCCTGGCCGCCTTGGCCGCCCTGGGCCGGGTAGTCGGCGGGTGCGCCCTGGCCGTTGCCGGTGAAGTAGGGCAGGTCGTCCCGGCGCGGCTCGCCGCCGCCGGAACCGGAGCCGGGGCCGCCGGGCCGCGAACCGCCGGACAGCGGTCCCGCGGCCAGCGCCTCGGTGACGTCGAAGGAGCCCGTGCCGCCGCCGTGGCCCGGGGCGACCGGGCCGCCGGTGGCACCGGGCAGCCCGGAGCCGCCACCGGAACGGGAGGAGCCGGTGGGGGCCCGCATGGAGCCGACCACACCGCCGGGGCGTCCGCCGCCGCCCGGCACCGTGCCGCCGGGGGCGTCCGGGCCGGGCGCGGCGCCACCGGGTCCGCCCGGGGCCGTACCGCTCGCGGAGCCGCCGCCCGCGTCCGAACCGCCCGGCAGGCCCGCGCCGTTGGTACCGCCGCCACCCGGACCGCCCTTGGCCGCGGGGGACTTGCGGGGCGCGAACCAGTCGCTGGTCGGCTTGTCCTCGCCGGACGCGGCGGACGCGCCGGACGCGGCGGTCTCGGCACCGGAGTTCGCGGCGCCGGAGTTCTGGGTGCCGGAGCTCCCGGCGCCACCGCCCGGGGACCGCGGGTCGCCGGTGCCTCCGGCGGGACCGGCGGGACCGGCCGCCGGGTCGCTGCCGCCGCCCGGCCGGGACCCGGCGGCGGAAGGCCGGCCGGCCGCGCCCTCGGTCCGCGTCCCGGCCGTGTCGGCTTCGCCGTCGGCGACGGGCTTGCGCACGACCACCGGCGGAATCGGCCGGGAGCCGGGGATGTTGATCCGGATCCGGGTCGTCAGCGTGGTCTCGGTCTTGCGTTCCTCCGGCTGCGCGGCCGAACGGCCCGCGTCCGCACCGTCGTCGGAGACCGCCGGCACACCGTACGGCGGGGTCCCCGAAGGGTAGGCGGTACCCCCGCGCCCGTTGGGCCCGGAGGACGGAGTGTCAGTTTCACGACTCAAGGCAGGTTCTCCCGGTTGGCTCCGCCGCCCGACACGACCTCACTTCGCGTGGGGGTCCCCCCTGCGCGAGCGGAGTCGAGCGTTTGGGGGAGGCTCGGCGGCGCGCACCACCATACTGGCCACGTCCGCCCCTCATCCCGGGACCGCTGGGGAAACCCCCACCGGACCCGCACCGGGACGTCGGGAAGAAGTGGTACGTCACTCGCCAAGTCGGACGTCACGGCCGTCCGGTTGCCCGGCCCGCGCCCCAGGTGGCACAGATCACAGCCACGGCCATGCCGCCGAGCAGGAAGAGATAGGAGCCGCCGCCCGCCGCGAAGAAGAAGTCGCCCTCCGGGCGGCTGGTGGTGAGCAGCACGACGGCGACCAGCCAGCCGACCACGCCCGCGACGGCACCGCCCCGCCCGCGCAGCGCCCGTGCCCCGCCCAGGAAGAGCCCGGCCGCACCGGCGAGGGCGAGCAGCAGCCCGCCCGGGAACCAGGCCGACTGCACCAGCGACCCGGCGATGCCGACCACCGCGCCGAGCACGAACAGCACGAGGTAGGCGGCGGCCCGCCCGGCGGACGGCGGCCGAAGGGGCTGCGCCAGCATCGACCCGCCGGCAGCACCCCCACCGCCTCCGCCGCTCCCGCCGCTCGCGCCGCTGCGCGCGGCTCCGCGTCCGGACGTACTCATCACGCCCCCGCCCCTTCTTCGTCCTTTTCACCGACGCCGATCCCGGCGAACAGATCGGTCGAGGCGCCCTCGGCGCCCGCACCGGCTCCTTCCCCGCGCACCAGCTCGTAGTACTCGGTGGTGAACAGGGGCTGGGCGAGCTGGTTGGAGAGCGCGAAGTACGGCTCGGCCACCTCGATCTGGGTGGTGTGGGCGCGCATCGCGGCGGCCTTGGCGGCGGCGTGGGCGGGGCCGCCCTCGATCCGTACGGTGATCCGCTCGTCGTCGACGACACCGGGCACGTCGTCGATGCCCGCCGCCTTCTCGAACGGCAGGCCGGGCAGCTCCCCGTCCAGCCGCGCGAAGGCGGCCTCGGCGACGGAGCGCGGCACCCGGTTCCAGTACGTCCTGGCGATCTCCCAGGGCGCGCCCAGGTCGGGGCGCACGGCGGGGTCGGCGGCCAGCTCGCGGGCGCGCATGGCGACGCGGTGGGCCTGGATGTGGTCGGGGTGGCCGTAGCCGCCGTTGTCGTCGTAGGTGACGAGGACCTGCGGGCGCACCTCGCGGATCACGGCGACGAGGTGGGCCGCCGCCGCGTCGGGCCCGGCCTGCCAGAAGCAGTCCGGGTCGTCGTTGTCGGCGAGGCCTGTCATCCCGGAGTCCTGGTAGCGCCCGGCGCCGCCCAGCAGCCGGAAGTCCGCGACCCCCAGCTCGCCCATCGCGGCGGCCAGCTCCTGCCTGCGGTACGCCCCGAGCGCGGCCCCGGTCAGATGCCCCAGCTCCGGCGGGATGACCTCACCCCGCTCCCCCAGCGTGCAGGTCACGAGCGTCACCAGCGCGCCCTCGGCCGCGTAGCGGGCCATGGTCGCGCCGTTGTTGATCGACTCGTCGTCGGGATGCGCGTGCACCAGCAGCAGACGCCGGTCGGGCAGTTCCGTCATACCCCCACCCTACGAGGCCGGTCCCTGCGCCCCGCCGTCCTGGTAGCGGGGCAGACCCTCGGTGAGGATGGTCCAGTCTCCGATGGTGACCTCCTCGCCGTAGACGAAGTCCTTGCGGGTGGCGTAGCGGGGACCGTCGGGAGTCGGGTGGATGTCGGTGAGCACGGCACCCGTGCCGGTACGCGGATCGAAGACGGCGTAGACGGGGATGCCGAGGAGGGGATAGTCGCGCATCTTGCCGATCCAGTCGTTCTCCGGGTTGGAACGGGAGACGATCTCGATGGCGGCGATCACCGTACGGGGATCGAAGGACCCCGGGACGTCCATGTCCTCCAGGGCGATCACCCATGACGTCCGGGCGGCGCATGATGCCCCGGGACTCGTCCTCGACGTCGGGCTCCCCGGTGTGCGCCACGATCTCGTCCGGCATGAGCTTTTCGAGGCGTCTGCGCAGGTGCAGGGCGGTCAGTTCGTGCGGTCCGATCGGTGCCGTGATGTCGTGGACGATCCCGCTCGCGGTGACCTCGAATTTCCCCGGGACGGTGTCGTCCAAGGTGCGAACGAGGTCGCGCATGGCCCGGTAGACGTGGGAGGAACCGTGCCGCGCGTTGTCGCGAACGACGGTGTTCATGCTAGGCGGCCTCCTCCTGGTCGGTGCGGCAGTCGCGGCAGCGGCCCGGGGCCGGGGCGCGGAAGGCCCGTTCGCAGCCGTCGCAGGTCTGGAGCGGGAGGCGTACGGGCGGTGGGGCGGCCGGGGGGCGGAACGGCGGCGGGGGCGGCAGCTGGGCGGACAGCCGGTGCGCCAGGAGGGCGGCGGGCCGTCGCAGTCCCTCGGCCGGCAGGCCGGCGGTCAGGGCGTGGCGTACGGCGGCCGCCGTGACGTCACGCTCCAGCCAGGCGGCGACGCCCGGGGCCAGATGGGCGGTGTCGCAGGCGGAGAGGAGCAGTCGGGGGTCGTGGCGGCGCAGACCCGCGAGGAGGTCGGCGGCGGCCCGGAGCAGGGCGGGGGCGGGGTACGCGGGCCGGGGGACGGCGGGGAGGGGCTGGTGGGGAGCGCGCTGCTGCGGCTCGGGCATCGGCTCGGGCATCGGCTCGGGCTCGCGTGGGACGGCCACGGCAGCGGCTGTGCCTGTGCCTGTGCCTGTGGCGGTCCCCGCCGCAGCGGGCTGGTTGCAGGAGACCGTGCGGGTGACGATACGGCCGCCGGGGACGCGTTCGCGGACGCGGCGCAGGTATCCGTGCGCCTCCAGCTCGCGCAGCGCGGCGGCGATCCGGGTCGTCCCCTCGGGGAAGCGCGCGGCGAGGCTCTTGATGTCGGCGCGGGCGCCCCGGGGCAGCGACTGGAGGTGCACGCCGAGCCCGATCGCGAGCAGGGACAGCTCGCTGTGCTGGGCGAGGTGGTTGCCGATCACCGTGAAGCGGGTGGTGTGGCGGGTGTTGTCGTGCACCAGGCCGCCGCCGGTGCGGGGACGACGCCGGTTCGGGTGCTTGTCGCCCGCAGTGCGGGACGGGGCGTGTGGGCGCACGCTAGGGTTCTGGATACCCACGGGAAGCTCGATTCTTCCTCGGTGGTCAGGCCCTCGCACTGGGATTGCCGTCCCGGCGGGGGCCGTCTCATGTCTGCGGTTGTGTCGCGCTGAGCGTAGAGCCGCGTGGGGCTCCGAAATCCAGCCGATCCGGGGATGTTCACCCGCCCGAGTGAGCGCACCCGGGCTCGTGCGCGGACACGGCGGGCGGCCTGCGGCGAGGCGGGGTTCGGCGGAATTCCTTTCCCCCGCACGTCCTTTGTCTGTCAGCCACCGGCCGCACCGGAGCACGGTGTCCCGGGTTCCGGTGATCCGAACCCCGGCGCCCCGAGCCGCAGCTCGGCCCAGACGGTCTTCAGCGGGAACCGCCCGGCGGTGACACCCCACCGGTCGGCGAACGCCTCGACCAGCAGCAGCCCCCGCCCCGACTCCGCGACGGTGTCCGGCTCCTGCGGCGCGGGCCACCGGTCGCCCCGCGTGTCGCTGACCTCGATGCGCAGCGTCCCGCCGAGCACCTGGAGCCTGAGACGGAAACTGCGGCCCGGCAGCCGCCCGTGCGTCGCCGCGTTCGCCGCCAGCTCCGCCACGACATGCCGCGCCGCCTCGCACCGGACGCCCCACTCACGGAGCTGGTCGGCCGCGAGCAGCCGGGCGAGCCGGGCCCCGCGCGGGGTCGAGGAGAGCAGCACGTCGAACGTCCGTCCAGCGGCGTCGAGTTCGGGGTGGGAAGCGATGATTGCCTGATTCACGTCACTCAGCGTGGCCGCCCCGACCTACCGTGTGGAGTGTTTGACCCGTTGCGTAGAGCGACTGTCCAGGGCTTGTCCGGTGCTGTCCACGCTGTAGACGGCGTTCTTCTGGACAGGAGCGCGGCACCAGGAGGGGCGCGGATGACAGTGGACGGCGTGGTGGAGGAGACGGACGAGCCGGGCTGGGAGGTGGACCCGGACGACGACTGGGCCCTCGCGGTCGTGGCCACGGTGGGACGGCAGTTGAAGCTGCGCCGGGAGTCGGCGGGCCTGCGCGTCGGCGAGTTCGCGGTGGCGGTCGGCTACGGCGAGGACCTGGTCTACAAGATCGAGTCCGGCAAGCGGATCCCCCGCCCCGAGTATCTGGACACGGCGGACGAGGTCCTGAAGGCCGGCGGCCTCATCTCGGCGATGAAGGAGGACGTCAACAAGGTCCGGTACCCGAAGAAGGTGCGGGCGCTGGCGCAGATGGAGGCTCGGGCGGTGGAACTCCAGCTCTACGATCCTCTGAACATCCATGGGTTGTTGCAGACACCGGAGTACGCCCGAGGGCTCCTCCTCATGCGACGGCCCGCCTACTCCAGTGACGAGTTGGAGCGATACATCACCGCACGTCTGGCCCGTAAATCCGTCTTCGAGCGGGATCCGGCTCCCGAACTCAGCTTCATTCTCGAAGAGTGGACCCTTCGACGCCCTCTCGGTGGCAAGGAGTACCTGCGCCGCCAGTTGCAACATCTGCTCACCATGAGTCAGCTGCGCAACGTCGAACTGCAAGTGATGCCGATGAACCGCGAAGAACACGCCGGTCTGGCCGGTGGCATCGAAGTGCTGAAGTTCGCCGACGGCACCGCGGTGGGCCGCTCACCGGCGGTCGCCAACGGACGCCCGGTCTCCGACCTGAAGCAGCTCCGTATCCTGGAACTCCGGTATGGCATCATCCGGGCGCAGGCCCTCACACCCCGTGAGTCGATGGCCTTCATCGAACAACTGCTGGGGGAGACATGATCCTCAACACCACGTCCGTGGACGCCTCCGGCCTGGCGTGGTTCAAGAGCAGCTACAGCAGCAGCAGTGAGGGCGACTCCTGCGTGGAAGTAGCGCTGGACTGGTTCAAGAGCAGTTACAGCGACGGCAACGAGGGCGACTCCTGCGTGGAGATCGCCACCGCCGCCGCCCACATCCACGTACGCGACTCGAAGCACACCCCCGGCGGCGGCCCCCAGGTGGCCTTCGCGGCGACCGCCTGGGCGGACTTCGTCCCGTACGCGGCGAGGTAGCGCTCGCCCGGGTCGGTCAGGTGGGGGACTCCCCCAACCAGTCGTGCTGGAGCAGGTGCTCGGGCAAGTACTCGGACCCGGCACCATGGGCATCTTGCCGTCGTAGGCCAGGCGGGCGTGAACCCCTCCTCGTCCCTGCGGACGAAGTGGTAGAAGAGGTTGATCGGCGGATACAGGATGCCCTGGAGCAGGTCACGCGGAGCGATCGTGGCCACCGCCGGATCCGACGCCTCGAAAGTGGCGGTCAGCTTCTCCACCAGACCGGGCCGCCGCAGCCAGTACGTCTGCAACGTGTCCACCCAGTGGTAGACGTACTCGTCGTACTGCCCCTCCGGCGCCCGCAAGCGCTCCAGCGGAATCTCGCACAACTCCGTCATCCGCTGCCGCTCCCGGCAGATGACGGCCAGCCAGAACGCGGCCAGCCACGAACCCGCATCCGCACTCGACAACGGCCCCACGGCCGGAAGACTCCGCACCTTCCGGTCAATCCGGCACTGGACGGTCCCCTCGTCCACCCCGGTCACCGCGAACAACGCGGAACCCAACTGCATCGCGGTGACCGCCGCTTCCCACGTCTCCACCGCCGCAGCCGACGGATCGACCACACAACGGGCGGACAACAGCAGTTGGTACCCGCTGAATGTCGAATCGATCTGGTCGGAAGAGTCTTCGAGTTCTTCGACCTCCCGCGCCAAGTACTCACCCAGCCGCTCCGAGTACCGCTCCGCCTCAGGCCCAGCCGACAGCCCGTGCCGGGCGATATGCCCAGTCACCAGAAGGTCCCCTCCGCGCAACCGTCACGTCTCGAACTCACCGAGCCAGGAACGCCTGAGAAGGTGTTCCGGCAAGTACTCGGACTCCACGTCGATGGACATCCCGACATCATGGGCGAGGCAGGCCATGGCAAGCGGACCCAGAGCGACCGCACCGTCCGTACTCTGTCGGCGGTCCTCGCCCGCCGTCCAGTACTCCTTGTGGGACTGCAACGCCCGGACGAGCGCCGCGTTGAACTCCCGCTCGTCCCGCTGGAGAAAATGCAGGAACAATTCGAGCGGCGGATACAGCAGCTTCAGCATCAGCTCGCGGTCGGCGACCCGCAGCACCTCCGGGTCCGTTCCCTGGAACGCGTCGGTGAACTTCTCGCCGAGCCCCGGCCGCTCGGTCCAGTAGGTCTGAAGAGTGTCGACCCAGTGGTAGATGTACTCGTCGTACACCGCCCCGGAGGCACGCAGAAGGTCCACCGGCACTTCGGCCAGTTGTGTCATCCGCTTCTGGTCCCGGCAGACGACCGCCAGCCAGAACGCCGTCACCCAGGAGCCCGCGTCGGTGAAGTGACGGACACCGATCGCCGGGATGGTCCGCATCTCATGGGCGATGCGGCACTCGACCGTCCCCTGCTCGACCACGGCGGCGGCGAACATGGCCGCCCCCACCTGCATCGCGGCGACCCACGCCTCCCACGTCTCGGAGGTGTCGGCGGTGGGGTCGTGCAGGCAGTGCAACTGGGCGGTGCTCAGAGCACTGCTGAAAGTCATACCGAAAGCGGCGGGCCGTCGCGAAAGGTCCTCGAACCGTTTGAGAGCCCGTCGGTCACTCATTTCGATGAAGTCTGCTGCATCCTCTCCGGGCGGATCGTCCTCGCGGGACACGTAGATGGTCATCGCTTGCTCCCGACGTCACCGATATCGAACTGCTTCATCTCATACCCGGCATATTTCCCAGCCGGTGTGGCCTCCGCCTTGACCAGGACATAGTCCACTTTCCCTTCAGAAAGCGCAGCTTCCAGCTCCGAGACCAGATTCAGCTCATCCATATCCTTTTTCCTGAGCGCACGTTTTTCCATCTCCTGCAAAATGGTGTCGAAATATTCCCGCGTACCCTGCTGCACCCGGTTTCCGAAGTGGCTCGTGCGTTCTCCCAGTTGGGCCCTGAGCGATCCCTTTGCCTCGATGACCACGAAGCGTCCGTCCGTGGTCTGGTACACCTGGTCGAATCTGTTGTTCCCGAATTCCCTGTTGTCAATGCGCTTCGCAGTCGGGTACGCATCCGGAACGGCATGGTACTCGGCCACGTTCTCGCCGAACATCTCGCTCTGCTTGAGCATGTCGCCGTGCAGGGGGGAATGCGCTTCCTCGGCGGCGTCCCGGGCGGCTTCCCGTTCGGGCGTGGGGTCCTCGGCGTACGCGTGTTCCGCTTCTCTGAGGTGGGCTTCCGCAGCCGTGTCCGCCACGACGGCTTTATGACGGGCGTGAGCCCACTCGTTGAGCCGGCCCAGCAGCTTCTTCGGCATATCGGCGGCGCTGCCCGGTCCGGGCGACTCGGAAGGCAGGTACCTGGCCGGTGTCGCAGGCGGCAGATCACTCTTGGCGATCCACTGACCGGGGTGGGCGGGGTCCCGGACCAGGGTGGGCAGCCGCTGGCCGATCACCTCACGGCTGGCGTACCTGCGGTAGCCGTTCTTCCGGTAGTGCTCCTTGAACCACGCCTTGTCCGTGTTGGCGAGTTCGACATGGCGACGCATGATCGTGCGTGGATCGGCCGCTTCAGGGTGCCCGCCCTCGGCGTGCCCGTCCTCCGCGCGGCCTATGTCGTCCGACCCGCCGGCAGGTCGGGGCAGATGCGATGACGGCGGTCCACCATGGCCATGCCCGGGAAGCCCGTCCCCGCCGTGCACGCCCGCGTGCGCACCCGCATGCGCACCCGCGTGTGCGCCGACCGACCGTCGCTCCGGTGTGCTGGTGGTGCCGTCGTGGGCCGTGGCCGCCCGCTCCTCCGCCGTGCCCTCGCGGGCCATGTCCTCCAGCGACTGCCGGACCGTGCCGTCGGCGTCGCGGACGACCATCGTCCGGGTGTCGAGGTAGACGACCCGGCCGCCGTGTTCCATGCGGACGGAGTTCTCGGGGGTCAGGCCGGCGGGCAGTTCCTCCCGGGCCAGCGGCTGGTCGGTGATCCGGTACGTCCGCCCGGCCAGTTCGACGTAGGTGCCCTTCGTGACCGCCCTCAGGCTCGCCAGCGCGTCACCGACCCTGGTCAGGCCGACGCCCGCCGTCCTCGCGACGTATGTCATCGGGTCGACGAGGCGCCCCGCCCGGCCCGCGAGGGAGATGGCCTTGGCGACGCTCCCGGTCTTCGCGGCCGTCCCGGCGCCGCCGGTGAGGACCGTGGTCAGGACATTGAAGGTGACCGCGCCCGCCGCACGGGCCGGGTTCTTCCCCCACTCGTCCCACGCAAGCAGGGCCTTGCCCGTCTCCTTGACCGCGCGGCGCGAGTCACGCAGCCAGGCCGGGAGCTGGTCGTCGGAGGCCGTCCAGTAGGCGGCCGGGGCGACCACGGTGAGGGCGACGCCCGTCAGCAGTTGCCCCAGGCCCTTCCACGCCTGTCCGGCCGCGTCCCAGCCGTCCACGCCGACGAGGGTGCCCAGGCCCCGGACGGTGCCCCAGACACCGTCCACGAAGAAGCCCTTGGCGAAGTTCCAGACGTGCTGGTCGATCCGGTACCAGGGAGTCTCCTCGTCGACCGGGTCGCCCCACGGCAGTCCCTGCGCCTGGTCGAGGTCCTCGGCCCGGTAGCCGTACATGCCCTTCTGGTGCGACCCGTCGTCGACCGTCAGCGGAGCGCCGCCGACCAGCCTCACGATCTTGTCGTGGCAGGTGCGTTCGGCGGCCTGGAAGGCGGCCCAGGCCGCGTTGACCTGGCGGCGGCGTTCGTTGTTCTCGTCGACCTTGCCGCCGTCCTCCTGCCAGTCGTCGTCGTGGGCGACCGAGGCGCGGAAGGTGCGGGCTTCGCCGCGCAGCCGGTCCAGCGTGGCCACCAGCGGCCGTATCTCGTCCGCGTAGGCGGCCAGCGCGCTCGATATCTTCTCCAGTTCGCCGCGGAGTTCGTCGCCCGCCGCGGCCACCGGCTTCGTGGTCGCGAACAGCTGCTCCGCCTCCGGCGCCTTGTAGTACGCCGAGAGGGAGTTGAAGGCGGAGTCGATCCGCGAGCCCACGTCCCACAGGGACGCCGCGTCGGCGCCGATGGCCGACACGTCCTTGTCCAACTGCTCGGGGTCGCCGGTGAACTCGGGTATCTCCTCGGGGTCCAGGGCGGCCTGCCCGCTCACGCCCCGCCGCCGTTCTTCCCGCCGGTCCCCGGCATGTCGATCTTCGGTGGCTTCAGCGCGTTGCGCTGGGCCTCGGCGGCCATCTCCAGGTCCCCGTGGACATACGCGCGGGTCGCCTCGGCGGCTCCCTGGACCGACTCGGCGGTGCGGCGGGCCATGAACGCCAGTTTCTGCTGCCGTTCGGAGAGGTACTGCGCGAGCGCCGCCGCCACCGGTCCGGTCGGGACCCGTGACCGGCCCGGCGCCACCGGTCCGACCAGCGGACCGCTGAACTGCCCGCCCGGGACGACGGTGCCCGCCGAACTCGCCGCGCTCATCAGATCGTTCAGGAGAGTGGTGGCCGCCCGGTCCAGGTCGCCACCCGCCTCACCGGTCGTCGTGAGGGCCGCCTGCACGCCCACAGGACTGATGTCCCACCCCGTCATCCCCGAGCCCCCGCTCCCTGCGCTGATACGTTTCGCCAGGCACCTTTGTATCAACCGAGATGGGTACAATTCCATCCGAAACAGGCCGAGTCACGGCACAGCGGTACAACGGCACGGCGGCGCGCCGGGCGGACGGATCGCCGACCGAAGTCCTCCGGCGCACACAGGAACGCGTGCACGCCGGTACGCGGGGAACACGGGGCCAGGGGAGAGTGGCCCGGCCTCAGAACTTGAGGCTGCCGATCATCCCCGCGATGTTCGTGGTCAGTTCGCTGATCGTGGGAGCGACTGTCGAAGAGGCCAGGTAGAAGCCCAGGAGGACGCACACGACCGCATGGCCTCCCTTCAACCCTGACTTCTTGATCAGCAAGAAGACGACGATCGCCAGCAGCACCACCGCCGAAATCGAGAGTGCCACGGCGGCTCACCTCCAAAGATCCCAGGACGCGGGGGGTGTCGGGGGGTCGGACTATGGGGGCAGATAAATCCACACAACAGGCAGCAGGTTCATACCCACTATGCGCTAACGATCATAACTATCCGCACGCGCGCATCGGTCGGCGCACGGCCGCACAAGGGGGCGCATGGCCAATATGGTCTTTCCATGACGACCGAGCCTGACTCCTTCCCCCGACAGCACGCGCGCACCCAGCGGTTCACGCTCGGCGCGCCGCGTGCCTTCACCGTCGCTCCCGACGCCTCACGTGTGGTTTTCCTGCGCTCCGACTCCGGTACGGACCGCGCCAGTTCGCTGCGGGTCCTGGACCTGGACGGGTCCGGCGAGCGCGTGGCCGCCGACCCCCGCGCCCTCCTCGGCGGCGCCCTGGAGCACCTCTCGCCCGAGGAGCGCGCACGCCGTGAGCGCACCCGCGAGGGCGGCGCCGGCATCGTCGGATATGCCACCGACAAGGCCGTGGAGCTGGCCTCCTTCGCCCTGTCGGGACGGCTGTTCACCGCCGGGCTGCGCACGGGCTCGGTGCGTGAACTGACCGTTCCGGGACCGGTGATCGACCCCCGACCCGCCCCGGACGGACGGCGCGTCGCCTACGTCGCCGGGGGCGCGCTGCGCGTGGTGGGCGCCGGGGGCGAGGACGACCGGGCGCTCGCCGAGCCCGAGTCGGAGACGGTGACCTACGGCCTGGCGGAGTTCGCCGCGGCCGAGGAGATGGGCCGCCACCGGGGCTTCTGGTGGTCCCCGGAGTCGGACCGGCTGCTGGTGGCACGCGCCGACGACGCGCCGGTGCAGCAGTGGTGGATCTCCGACCCGGCCCACCCCGGCCGGGAGCCCGCCCGGGTGCGCTACCCCGCGGCGGGCACCCCCAACGCTGACGTACGGTTGTTCGTGATCACCCTGGACAGGTCCCGCACGGAGATCTCCTGGGACCGCTCCCGCTACCCGTACCTGGCACGTGTGCACTGGTCAGCGGCGGGAGCGCCGCTGCTGCTCGTGCAGGCGCGGGACCAGCGCGGTCAGGTGTATCTGGCCGTCGACCCGGAGTCCGGCTCGACCCGGATGGTGCACGCGGACGAGGACCCAAGTTGGCTTGATCTTTTCCCCGGTGTGCCGTGCTGGAGCCCGTCCGGGCAGCTCGTGCGGATCGCGGACGAAGGGGGCGCGCGGGTGCTCGCGGTCGGCGAACGCCCGCTCACCGGGCCTCAGTTGCACGTACGTGCGGTTCTCGACGTCACCGCGGACGAGGTGCTCGTCTCCGCCTCGGCGGGCGAGGAGGCCGCCGAGCCGGAGATCGGCGAGACCCATGTCTACCGGGTCAACGAGCTGGGCCTGGAGCGTGTCAGCCGGGAGCCCGGCGTGCACACGGCCGTGCGCTCGGGGGACGTGACCGTGCTGGTGTCGGCGGAGCTGCGCCGGCCGGGTTCGCGGGTCCGGGTGCTGCGGGACGGCGAACAGGTCGCCGAGATCGCCTCGTACGCCGAGACGCCCGGTATCTCCCCGCGCGTGACCCTCACCGAGGGGGGCGCACGCCGAATTCCGTGCGCCGTGCTTATGCCTACGGACTACCCCCGTGACACTGCCGCGGCCGCCCCCCTGCCCGTCCTCCTCGACCCCTACGGCGGCCCGCACGGGCAGCGAGTGATGGCGGCGCACAACGCGTACCTCACCTCCCAGTGGTTCGCCGACCAGGGTTTCGCTGTGGTCGTCGCCGACGGCCGCGGCACCCCCGGCCGCTCCCCCGGCTGGGAGAAGGCGATCCACCACGACTTCACCGTCACCCTGGACGACCAGATCGAGGCCCTCCAGGACCTCGCGAAGACCCATCCGCTCGACCTGGACCGGGTGGCCGTCCGCGGCTGGTCCTACGGCGGCTACCTCTCCGCGCTGGCCGTGCTGCGCCGCCCGGACGTCTTCCACGCGGGCATCGCGGGCGCCCCGGTCACCGACTGGCGCCTCTACGACACCCACTACACCGAGCGGTACCTCGGCGACCCGGCCGCGGACCCGGCGCCGTACGCGCACTCGTCCCTCGTCTCCGACGACGGCCTGACCGCGCCCGCCGAGCAGCACCGGCCGCTGATGATCGTGCACGGCCTCGCCGACGACAACGTGGTGGTCGCCCACGCCCTGCGGCTCTCCTCCGCCCTGCTCGCCGCCGGCCGCCCGCACGAGGTGCTGCCGCTGTCCGGGGTCACCCACATGACTCCGCAGGAACAGGTCGCGGAGAACCTGCTGCTGCTCCAGGTCGACTTCCTCAAGCGGTCGCTCGGCCTGGACTGACCGGCAAGGCGGCGGGCCGGGCGCGCCTCCCCCGCAGGGGACGGTGCACCCGGCCCGCCCACGGCACCCGCACGGCCGTACCCCGGCAGCCTCCCGCACCCGTGTGTCGCCCCCGGGTCGGCGGTGTTGCCGCCGCATCAACGCCCCCGCCGCTCACCCCGTCACCCCCTGCCGCTCCGCCGCGAAGTGGCACGCCGAGTCGTGGGCGGCCGGGCCGGGGGTGTGGCGGAACTCGGCGGGGACCGCGAGCAGCGGGACCTCCAGGGCGCAGCGCTCCCGTGCCTTGAAGCAGCGGGTGCGGAAGCGGCAGCCGGAGGGGACGGCCGCCGGGGACGGCACGTCGCCGGTGAGGATGATCCGCTCGCGGCGCTCGCGGGCCTCCGGGTCGGGCACCGGGACCGCCGACAGCAGCGCCTGGGTGTACGGGTGGGTCGCGTGGTCGTAGATCTGCTCGTCCGTGCCGGTCTCCACGATCCGGCCCAGGTACATGACCCCGACCCGGTCGGAGATGTGCCGGACGATGGACAGGTCGTGCGCGATGAAGACGTAGGAGAGGTCGAACTCCGACTGGAGGCGTTCCAGCAGGTTGATCACCTGGGCCTGCACGGAGACGTCCAGCGCGGAGACCGGTTCGTCGGCGACGATGACCTCCGGGCGCAGGGCCAGGCCGCGGGCGATGCCGATGCGCTGGCGCTGACCGCCGGAGAACTGGTGCGGATAGCGGTTGATGTACTCCGGGTTGAGCCCGACGACGTCCAGCAGCTCCTGCACCTTGCGGCGCCGGTCCCCCTTCGGGGCCACCTCGGGGTGGATGTCGTACGGCTCGCCGATGATGTCACCGACCGTCATCCGCGGGTTCAGCGAGGTGTACGGGTCCTGGAACACCATCTGGATGTTCCGGCGCACCGCCTTCAGCGCACGCCCGGACAGCCTGGTGATGTCCTCGCCCCGGTAGCGGATCGCCCCGGCCGTGGGCCGCTCCAGCTGGCACAGCAGCTTGGCCACGGTCGACTTGCCGCAGCCGGACTCCCCCACGATGCCCAGCGTCTCGCCCCGGCCGAGGGCGAAGTCGACGCCGTCGACGGCCTTGACCGCGCCGACCTGCTTCCTGAACAGGATCCCCTGGGTGAGCGGGTAGTGCTTGACCAGCCCGGCGACCTCCAGCAGCGGCTCAGGCATCCAGGCACTCCCTCCAGAAGTGGCAGGCGGACCCGCGCCGGGCGTCGACCTCGTAGAGCGGCGGTACGTCGGTGCGGCACACGTCCCGGGCCATCGGGCAGCGCGGGTGGAAGGCGCAACCGGCGGGGATCCGCGTGAGGTTGGGCGGCAGGCCCTTGATCGCGTACAGCTCGCGGCCCTTCTGGTCCAGGCGCGGGATCGACTCCAGCAGACCCCGCGTGTACGGGTGCGCGGGCCGCTTGTACAGCTCGTGCACGGGCGCCCGCTCCACGATCCGCCCGGCGTACATGACCGCGATCTCGTCCGCGACGTCCGCCACCACCCCGAGGTCGTGGGTGATCAGGATGAGGCCCATGTCGAACTCGCGCCGCAGCTCCGCGAGCAGGTCCATGACCTGGGCCTGGACCGTCACGTCGAGCGCGGTGGTCGGCTCGTCCGCGATGATCAGGTCCGGCTCCAGGGCCAGCGCCATCGCGATCATGATGCGCTGGCGCATACCGCCCGAGAACTGGTGCGGATAGTCGCGTACGCGCTGCGCGGGGGCCGGGATGCGCACCCGGTCCATCAGCTCCACCGCCTTGGCCCGCGCCTGCCTGCGGGACAGGCCCCGGTGCACGGTGAACATCTCGGCGAGCTGGTCGCCCACGGTGAGCACCGGGTTCAGCGAGGACAGCGCGTCCTGGAAGATCATCGCGATCTTGGCGCCGCGGACCGCGCGCCGCTCCTCCTCCGGGAGCTTCAGCAGGTCGCGGCCCTGGAAGAGGATCTCGCCGCCGGTGATGCGGCCGGGCGGCATGTCGAGGATGCCCATGATCGCCTGCGCGGTCACCGACTTGCCGGAGCCGGACTCGCCGAGCACGGCCAGGGTCCGGCCCGCGTCCACCTCGTAGCTGACGCCGTTGACGGCGTGCGCGATCCCGTCCCGGGTGCGGAACTCCACGTGCAGATCGCGGACTTCGAGCAGCATGGCGGCCGTCACCTCAGCTTCGGGTCGAGGGCGTCGCGGACGGCGTCGCCGAGCATGATGAACGCCAGGACGGTCACGGCCAGCGCGCCGGCGGGCCACAGCAGGGCGTGCGGGGCGTTGCGGACGTAGGGGGAGGCGGCGGAGATCTCGATGCCCCAGGACACGCTGGGCGGTTTCAGGCCGACGCCCAGGTAGGACAGGGTGGCCTCCAGGGCGATGTACGTGCCCAGCGCGATGGTGGCGACCACGATCACCGGGGCGACGGCGTTGGGCACGATGTGCCGCAGCAGGATCCGCGTGTCGGAGGCGCCCAGCGCGCGGGCGGCCTGCACGTAGTCGTGCTGTTTGGCGGTGATGACGGAGCCGCGGGCGATGCGGTAGATCTGCGGCCAGCCCAGCAGCACGATGAAGCCGACGACCGGCCAGACGGTGTTGCTGGTGACCACGGACAGCAGGACCAGGCCGCCGAGCACGACCGGGATGGCGAAGAAGATGTCGGTGACGCGGGAGAGCACCGCGTCCCAGGCACCGCCGAAGTAGCCGCCGAGGGCGCCGAGCACCGAGCCGAGCAGGGCGACGCCGAGGGTGGCGCAGACACCGACGGTGACGGAGGCGCGGGCGCCGTGCACGGTGCGCGTGTAGACGTCGCAGCCCTGGCCGTCGAAGCCGAAGGGGTGCCCGGCCGAGGGGCCGTCCTGGGCCTTGGCCAGATCGCAGACGAGGGGGTTGCCGGGGGCGATCAGCGAGGGCCACACCGCGATGAGGGCCAGGAAGCAGATCACCAGCGCGGAGACCAGGAAGACCGGGTTGCGGCGCAGGTCGCGCCAGGCGTCGGACCACAGCGAGCGGGGCCGCTCCGTCGGTCCGGCGCCGTCCGCGCCGCCGTCCGGGCCCGGCGCCAGGGTGGCCGCCTCGCTCGCCGCGAGGTCCATCCCGCCGCCCATGCCGGTCCCCGCGACGGCGCCCTCGGGCTCGAACGGCTGCGGCTGCGGCGGCTGCTCAGGCATAGCGGATCCTCGGGTCGAGTACGGCGTACAGCAGGTCCACGAGCAGGTTGGCGGCCAGGAAGACCAGGACCAGGACGGTGACGAAGCCGACCACGGTCTGGGTGTTCTGCCGCAGGATGCCCTGGTAGAGCTGGTAGCCCACGCCGTGGATGTTGAAGATCCGCTCGGTGACGATGGCGCCGCCCATCAGCGCCCCGATGTCGGTGCCGATGAAGGTGACCACGGGGATCAGGGAGTTGCGCAGCAGGTGCCGTACGACGACGCGGCGGCGGGGCAGGCCCTTGGCGACGGCGGTGCGGACGTAGTCGGCGCGGCGGTTCTCGGCGATGGAGGTGCGGGTCAGCCGGGTGACGTAGGCCAGCGAGACGGAGGCCAGGACCAGGCCGGGCACGATCAGTTCGTCGAAGGACGCCTCGGGCGGCACGGACGGCCGGATCCAGCCCCACTTGACGCCGAGCAGCAGTTGCAGGAGCAGACCGGTGACGAAGGTCGGCACGGAGATCACGACGAGGGTGAGCAGCAGCACGCCGGTGTCGACGGGCCGGCCGCGCCGCAGCCCGGTGACCACGCCCAGGGAGATGCCGATGACGATCTCGAAGACGATGGCGACGATCGTCAGACGGATCGTCACGGGAAAGGCGGCGCCCATCAGTTCGGTGACGGGCTGGCCGTTGAAGGCGGTGCCGAAGTCGCCGGTGAAGACGTTGCCCATGTAGGTCGCGTACTGCTGCCACAGCGGCTTGTCGAGGCCGAACTCCCGCTTGAGCTGGGCGGCCGTGGCGGTGTCGCAGGCGCGTTCGCCGCACAGTCCGGCGACCGGGTCGCCCATCACGTTGACCATGAGGAAGATCAGCAGGGTGGCCCCGATGAAGACGGGGATCATCTGGAGCAGGCGTCTGACGACATAGCGTCCCATGGCGGGTCAGCCGACCTTGATCTCGTTGTAGACGGGCACGCTGAACGGGTTGAGCGCCACGTCGTGCAGCCGCTCCGAGTAGCCGGCGCTGCCGTTCTGGTACCACAGCGGGATGGCGGCCATGTTGTCCCGGACGACGCCCTCGGCCTGCTGGAAGAGCTTGATCGCGGCGCCCTTGCCGCTCTCCGCGTTGGCCCGGTCGACGAGTCGGTCGAACTCCTTGTTCGACCACTTCCCGTCGTTGGAGGAGGCGTCGGTGTAGTACAGCGGCTGGAGGAAGTTCTGGATGAGCGGGTAGTCCATCTGCCAGCCGGCCCGGAAGGGGCCCGGCATCCGGTGCTGGGAGATCTGGTTGCGGAAGTCGGCGAAGGTGCCGACCGGGTTGCCGACGCACGCGCGGTCGTTGCCGAGCGCGTTGTTGATGGAGTTGCACACGGCGTCCACCCATTCCTTGTGCGAGCCCGTGTCCGCGTTGTACGTGATGCGCACCTGGCCGCCGGGCAGTCCGCCGCCCTCCTTGACCAGCCTGCGGGCCGTGGCCGGGTCGTACGCGCACGCCCGGCCGCACAGCCCCGCCTGGAAGCCGCCGTCGGTGCCGAGCACCGGTGAGGTCCAGTCGGTGGCGGGGGTGCGGGTGCCGCGGAAGAGGGTCTTGGTGATCTGCGCGCGGTCGATGGCCATGGACAGGCCGGTGCGGACCTTGCGGGCGCCCTCGGTGTTCCACGCCTTGTCGTAGAAGGGGAAGGCGAGGGTCTGGATGATGCCGGCCGGGGTGTTGATGTAGCGGCCGTCCAGGTCCTTGGTGACGTTCTTGAGCTGGCTGGCGGGGATGTCGTCGACCAGGTCGAGGTTGCCGGCCAGCACATCGGTGTACGCGGTGTTGTTGTCGGTGTAGACGAGCAGCGTCACACCCTCGTTCAGCGCCTTGTCGGGCCCCGGGTAGGCGGCCCACTTCTTCAGGTACATCTGCGCGCCCTTGGTGTAGGACGCGATGGTGTACGGGCCGTTGCCGACGGGCTTGGCGAGCCAGCCCTTGTGGTCGGTGAAGAAGGTGCGGGGCAGCGGGGCGAAGGCGGCGTAGCCGAGGGTGTCGGGGAAGGTGGAGAACTTCTGGTTGAGGCGCACGGTGAAGGTCCGCGGCCCGGTCACCTTCAGCCCGGACAGGGTGTCGGCGCGCTGGCCGCCGCTGTCGGGGTGGACCTGGTCGTAGCCGTCGATGTAGCCGAAGAAGTACGCGTTCTTCTGGTTGTTGCGCAGGCTCGCGCCGTAGTTCCAGGCGTCGACGAAGGAGCGGGCGGTGACCGGCTCGCCGTCGCTGAACGTCCAGCCGGGCCTGACGGTGACCGTGTAGTTCTGCGAGTCGGTGGTCTCGATCCGCTCGGCGAGCATGTTCTCGGCCTTGCCGGTGCGCGGGTTGTACCGCTTCAGCCCGCGGAAGACCATGTCGAGGACCTTGCCGCCCTGCACCTCGTTGGTGTTGGCGGGCTCCAGCGGGTTCTGCGGGTCGCCCCAGGAGGAGCTGAGCACCCCGGCCCCGGCGCCCGTCGTGCTGCCGCACCCGGCGGCCAGCGGCAGGGCGGCCGCCGCCAGCGCCGCACCGGCCCACCGCACACGGGTGCCTGCACGCATGGGCGCCTCCTCGGGTACGGGACACGGCTCGGTCCGGCCGACGACTCGGCACACATATCAGCACATAAGCCGCATATATCCGGGATGCCTCACCGCGAGCGGCCCGACTCCAGCCGGATGCACGCCCGTCGAAGCGCGGAAACGCCGGATCCCGGCACCCTGGAGGGGGTACCGGGATCCGGTGGTGGTGCCGTGGTGGGAGCTACGCCGCGTGGACGATGTCCTTCTCCTCGGCGAAGTGGCAGGCCGACTCGTGGGCCGCCTGGCTGTCCGTGCCCTTGAAACGCTCGGGGATCGCCAGCAGCGGGACCTCCTCGGCGCACTTGTCCTGGGCCTTCCAGCAGCGGGTGCGGAAGCGGCAGCCCGAGGGCGGGTTGGCCGGGGACGGCACGTCGCCGGTGAGGATGATCCGCTCGCGGTGCTCACGGGCGTCCGGGTCCGGGACGGGGACCGCCGACAGCAGCGCCTGCGTGTACGGGTGCGTCGGGTGGTCGTAGATCTGCTCGTCCGAGCCGATCTCGGCCATCTTGCCCAGGTACATCACGCCCACGCGGTCCGAGATGTGCCGGACGATGGACAGGTCGTGCGCGATGAAGATGTAGGACAGGTTGAACTCGTCCTGGAGGCGCTCCATCAGGTTGATGACCTGCGCCTGCACCGACACGTCCAGCGCCGAGACGGGCTCGTCGCAGATGATGACCTCGGGGTTGAGCGCGAGGCCGCGGGCGATGCCGATGCGCTGGCGCTGACCGCCGGAGAACTGGTGCGGGTACCGGTTGATGTACTCCGGGTTGAGACCCACGACGTCCAGCAGCTCCTGCACCTTGCGGCGCCGGTCGCCCTTCGGGGCCACCTCGGGATGGATGTCGAAGGGCTCGCCGATGATGTCACCGACCGTCATCCGCGGGTTCAGCGAGGTGTACGGGTCCTGGAACACCATCTGGATGTTCCGGCGGACCGCCTTCAGCGCGCGCCCGGACAGCTTGGTGATGTCCTGGCCCTTGTAGAAGATCTCGCCCGCGGTCGCCCGCTCCAGGTTCATCAGGAGCTTGGCCACGGTCGACTTGCCGCAGCCGGACTCGCCCACGATGCCCAGGGTCTCGCCCTGGTACAGGTCGAAGGAGATGCCGTCGACGGCCTTGACCGCGCCGACCTGCTTCTTGAACAGGATGCCCTGGGTGAGCGGGAAGTGCTTCACCAGGTTGCGCACCTGGAGGATCGGCTCGCCGTGCTGGACCGGCGCCTCGATGGCGTCGACCGCCTCGTCCTCGCTGCGGGCCGCGACGACGTCCACCTCGGAGACGTTCGGCGTGGCGTCCGGCTGCCCGTCGTTCTTGCTCAGCTCAGCCATGGATCGTCTCCTTCCAGAAGTGGCAGGCCGAGGCACGGCCCGGCAGCTCGCCGCCGTCGCGCTCGGTGACCGCCAGCAGCTCCGGGACATCCGTACGGCAGATGTCCTGGGCCTTGGGGCAGCGCGGGTTGAAGGCGCAGCCGGTCGGTACGCGCAGCAGGTTGGGCGGCAGGCCCTTGATCGCGTACAGCTCCTGGCCCTTCTGGTCCAGGCGCGGGATCGAGTCCAGCAGACCTCGCGTGTACGGGTGCGCGGGCCGCTTGTACAGCTCGCGCACCGGCGCCTGCTCGACGATCCGGCCCGCGTACATCACCGCGATCTTGTCCGCGACGTCGGCGACCACGCCGAGGTCGTGGGTGATCAGGATGAGGCCCATGTTGTACTCGCGCTGGAGTTCCGCGAGCAGGTCCATGACCTGGGCCTGGACCGTCACGTCGAGCGCGGTGGTCGGCTCGTCCGCGATGATCAGGTCCGGCTCCAGGGCCAGCGCCATCGCGATCATGATGCGCTGGCGCATACCGCCCGAGAACTGGTGCGGATAGTCGTTGACGCGCGCCGCGGCGGCCGGGATCTTCACCCGGTCCATCAGCTCGATGGCCTTGGCCTTGGCGTCCTTCTTGGACAGGCCCTGGTGGACGCGGAACATCTCGCCGAGCTGGTAGCCGACGGTCAGCACCGGGTTCAGCGAGGACAGCGCGTCCTGGAAGATCATCGCGATCCGGCGGCCGCGGATCTTGCGGCGCTCCTCGGCGCCCATGGTCAGCATGTCCTGGCCGCGGAAGCGGATCTCGCCCTGCGGGATCTTCGCCGGCGGCATGTCCAGGATGCCCATGATCGCCTGCGCGGTCACCGACTTGCCGGAACCGGACTCGCCGAGCACGGCCAGCGTCTCACCGGCGCTCACGCTGTAGTTGACGCCGTTGACGGCCCGCACGACACCCTCACGGGTGTGGAACTCGACGTGCAGGTCGCGCACGTCGAGCAGTGGCCCGCCGTCCGCCCCGCCGTCGCGTGGCGACGGCACCGGGGTGACTTCTTCGATGGTGGTCACGTACGCCTCCCTCAGCGTGTCTTCGGGTCGAGGGCGTTGCGGACGGCCTCACCGAGCATGATGAACGCCAGCACCGTGATGCTGAGCAGGATCGACGGGTAGAGCATGATCCACTGGGCCACGCGGATCGAGTTGCCGCCGTCGGAGATGTCGTTGCCCCACGAGGCGCCGTTCAGGCCGAGGCCCAGGAACGACAGCGTGGCCTCGGCGCCGATGTAGACACCGAGCGAGATGGTGGCGACGACGATCACCGGAGCCACCGCGTTGGGCAGCACATGGCGGAAGAGGATGCGGTTGGTCCCGGCGCCGAGCGCCTTGGCCGCCTGCACGTAGTCCGTCGACTTGACCGTGATGACCGCACCGCGCATCACACGGGCCGTCTGTGTCCAGCCGAGGAAGGCCAGCGCCAGGATGACGACCGGGATGGTGCGGTCGGTGAAGGCGTTCAGCAGGACGAGCGCGCCGAGCAGGAACGGGATGCCCATGAACATGTCGGTGACCCGGGACAGCACCGCGTCGACCCAGCCGCCGAAGTAACCGGCGATCATGCCGATCAGACCGCCGAGCAGGGTCACCGCGAGGGTGGTGCCGCCGCCGACCAGCAGCGAGGCGCGGGCGCCGTAGATGGCGCGGGCGTAGACGCTGCGGCCCTGGGCGTCGTAGCCCAGCCAGTCGGCCGAGAAGACCTTCCCGTACTGCGGGTGCGCCAGGTAGTGCCCGGCCAGGTCCTTGTTGTTCGGGTCGCCGTCGGTGAACAGCCCCGGCCAGGCGGCCATCAGGAGCAGCAGCAGGATCAGCAGGGCCGAGACGATGAACACCCAGTTGGTGCGCAGGTCCTGCCAGGCGTCGCCCCACAGGCTGCGGGTCTTCTCCCCCTTGGGCTGCGGCAGTTCGCCGCCCGCGGCTGCGGTCGCGGTGGCGCCGGGGGCTTCGTCCGCGGACTTGGTCAGCTCAGGCATAACGGATCCTCGGGTCCAGAACCGCGTAGAGCAGGTCGACGATCAGGCTGCAGAAGAGGTACACGAGGACCAGGATGGTGACCAGTCCGACGAGCGTGGTGCCCTCTCGGCGCACGATCGAGTCGTAGATGGTGCCGCCCACGCCGTGGATGTTGAAAATGCCCTCCGTGACGATCGCGCCGCCCATCAGGGCACCGAGGTCGGTGCCGAGGAAGGTGACGACCGGGATGAGCGAGTTGCGCATCAGGTGCACGCCGATGACCCGGCGCTTGGGCAGGCCCTTGGCGACGGCGGTGCGCATGTAGTCGGCGCGCAGGTTCTCCGCGACCGACGTGCGGCTCAGCCGTGCCACATAGGCGAGCGAGGCGCTGGCCAGCACGATGGCGGGCAGGATGAACTGGTTGAGGTCGGTCTCGTCGGTGACCGATGGTTCCAGCCAGCCCAGGTTGATCGCGAACACCGTCTGGAGGATGTAGCCGAGCACGAAGACCGGCACCGAGATCAGCAGCAGCGTCACGAAGAGGATGACGGTGTCGGCGGCCTTGCCCGCGCGCATGCCGGCGATGACGCCGAGCACGATGCCGACGACGGCCTCGATGGCGAAGGCGAGACCGGCCAGCCGCAGCGTCACCGGGAACGCCTCACCGAGGATGTCGGTGACCGGGCGGCCGCTGGCGATCTGGTCACCGAAGTCGGCGTGCAGGACGATGCCCCGCATGTAGTCCCAGTACTGGACCAGGACCGGCTTGTCGAGGCCGTACTCGTGCCGCAGCGAGTTGATCACCTGCGGCGTGGTGGCCTTGTCCCCGAAGAGCCCGCGCACGGGGTCGCCGGGCAGAGCGTAGACCATCAGGAAGATCAGCAGGGTTGTCCCGATGAAGACCGGGATCATCTGGAGCAGTCGTCGTGCGACATAGCGCCCCATGGTGCCTCCATGTCAGTCACAGCGGCAGGCCCTTTTCGCCCCATACGAGCGGTTCCCCGAGGAATTCCGTACGTACGCGGTGAAAAGGGCCCCCCGGCCGTTCGTCGGCCGCTGCCGTGCCGCACCCGGCTGAAGGGTGCGGCACGGCACACGCTGTTGTCGTCAGCGGTTACTTCTTGACCTCAACGCCAGTCACGATGGGGTCACCCTGCTGGTCGTACTTGACGTTCTCGACCTTCTCGGAGTAGCCCGCGTTGACCTTGTAGTACCAGAGCGGGATGCTCGGCATGTAGTTCGGGAGCTGCTTCTCGACCTGCTGGTAGAGCTTCTCCGACTCGTCCAGCGTCTTGGCGGCGTCGGCCTTGGCGATCAGGTCGTCGACCTCCTTGCTCGCGAAGCCACCCTGGTTGCCGTCGGCCTTGGAGCCGAACAGGTCGCGGATGAAGTTCGAGATGAAGGGGTAGTCGAGCACCCAGCCGGAGCGGTAGAGCGACTTGACCTGCTTGTTGTCACGCGCGTTGGTGTCGGCCTGGAAGTCGGCCTTCGAGTCGCCCGTGCACGCCACGCCGGTGGCCTTGGTGATGGAGCCGCAGACGGCCTCCACCCACTCCTTGTGACCGCCGTCCGCGTTGTACTGGATGGAGATCTTGTTGCCCGGGACGCCGCCACCCTCCTGGATGAGCTGCTTCGCCTTGGCCGGGTCGTACTTGGTGATGTCACCGACGGCGTTCGGCTGGTAGCCCAGGACGCCCTTGGCGACCCAGCCGGTGGCCGGCTCACGGGTGCCCTGCAGGACGGTCTTGGTGATGGTGTCGCGGTCGATCGCCATCGACAGGCCCTGGAGGACCTTCACGTTGACGTTCTTCCACTGCGGCGCGTAGAAGGCCACGGCGATGGTCTGGATCGCCGAGTACGACTGGTCCACCGCGCGGTCGCCGAGGTCCTGCTTGTAGACCGGGAGGTCACGCGGGGCGACCTGGCGCATCACGTCGAGGTTGCCGGACTTGAGGTCCTGGTAGGCGGTCTCGAGCTTGGCGTAGTTCTTGAAGACCACACCGCCGTTCTTCGCGGCGTTCGGACCCTTGTAGTCGTCGTACTTGGCGACCTCGATCGACTGCTTGTGGCGCCAGCTCACGAACTTGTAGGGGCCGTTGCCGATCGGGTGCTCGCCGGCCGCCTTCGGGTCCTTGTAGAAGGACTCCGGCAGCGGGTCGAAGACCTCGTAGCCGAGCTTGTACGTGTAGTACGGGATCGGCTTCGACAGAGTGATCGTGAAGGTGTTGTCGTCGACGACCTTCAGACCGGACATCTGCTCGGCCTTCGGCTTGCCGCTGGCCGGGGCGACGTCGTCGTAACCCTGGATGTCGGCGAACCACGCGCTGTTGGTCTGCTTGTTGGCCGGGTTGGCGGCCCAGTTCCACGCCTTGACGTAGGACGTGGAGGTGACGGGGGTGCCGTCGTGGAACTTCCAGCCCGGCTTCAGCTTGACCGTGAAGGTCTTGTTGTCCGTGGTGTCCACCGACTGGGCGTTCACCATGACGATCTTGCCGCTGGAGTCGTAGTCGACGAGCCCGGAGAAGATGGACTTGATGACGATGCTGCCGTTGGACTCCATGGTGTTCGCGGGCTGCAGCGGGTGCTGCGGCTCGCCCACCTCGACGGAGAACTTCCCGTTGGGGTCGGCCGCGGCCTTGCTGTCGCCGCCCTTGTCACCACCGCCGCCACAGGCCGTCGCGCCCAGCGCCACAACCGCGGCTATCGCAACCCACTTGGCGCTCTTGGCACCACGCATGGGGCTCCTCCTCATGAGTCCATTGGTTCACCGCATGGAGGGGCACTTGACGCATCACCGTTACCGGTGCCTGAAATGCTCAGGTGCCCCCTGGCTCGTGAGTCGGCGCCTCCATCAGCGCGTGACCCGTTGATCCGAGCTCTACGCGCCTAACTATCTGCCATCCGAACCGTACCGAACCACACCTTCCAGGTCTCGGTTCGATCACACCTGCCGTGTACTTCTTCCAAAATCCGGACAAAGGGTTTGGTGAAAGATCCCTGCGAAACGGACTTGTTACACAACTATCGGGCGAGACTGTCCGCATAGCGGACAAGGTGTGGTGGAAAACCGGTTGCACCGGAGGGCGGGGCGAGCACGCCCGCGGCCCGGCCCGACCGGGGGCCGAGGACAGACCGGCGCGATGACTCGGCAAGCCGTAGATTCCGGTCACTCTAACAATGGCGCGAACCGCCGTAGGCGACACCGGAAAGACCGGCCCCGGTTGTAGGGAAAACCCTGTACGGACCTGACACGCCGGCCCCGGTACCGGCCCGTGGAACGGCCCTCGGGAGTGCCCCCGCGCCGAACGCGGCGGGCCCGCCCGGCGTGCTGCCGGGCGGGCCCTGGGTGCCATGGGCGGCCGGCCGCCGGGGGCCGGCCGCGGCTCAGCCGTGCTTGGCCCGGCTGGCGGCGCGGGCGCGGTCGCGCGCGTCCAGGCTCACCTTGCGGATGCGGACCGCCTCCGGGGTCACCTCGACGCACTCGTCGTCGCGGCAGAACTCCAGGGACTGCTCCAGGGAGAGCTTGCGCGGCGGGACGATGGACTCGGTCACATCGGCGGTCGAGGACCGCATGTTGGTGAGCTTCTTCTCCTTGGTGATGTTGACGTCCATGTCGTCGGCGCGGGAGTTCTCACCGACGATCATGCCCTCGTACACCTCGGTGCCCGGCTCCACGAAGAGCACACCGCGCTCCTGGAGGTTGGTCATCGCGAAGGCGGTGACGGCACCGGAGCGGTCGGCGACCAGCGAACCGTTGTTGCGGGTGGTCAGCGTGCCGAACCAGGGCTCGAAGCCCTCGTGGATGGAGTGGCCGATGCCGGTGCCGCGGGTCTGGGTCAGGAACTCGGTACGGAAACCGATCAGACCGCGCGAGGGCACCACGAACTCCATGCGGACCCAGCCAGAGCCGTGGTTGGACATGTTGTCCATCCGGCCCTTGCGCACACCCATGAGCTGCGTGACCGCGCCCATGTGCTCCTCGGGCACGTCGACCGTCATGCGCTCGACCGGCTCGTACGTCTTGCCGTCGACGTCCTTGGTGACGACCTGCGGCTTGCCGACGGTCAGCTCGTAGCCCTCGCGGCGCATGGTCTCCACCAGGATGGCCAGCGCCAGCTCACCGCGGCCCTGCACCTCCCAGGCGTCCGGGCGCTCGGTCTCCAGCACGCGCAGCGAGACGTTGCCGATCAGTTCGCGGTCCAGGCGGTCCTTGACCTGGCGGGCGGTGACCTTGCGGTCCTTGACGGCCGCCTTCGCGTCGGCGCCCTTGCCGGTGCCGCCGCGGCCGACCAGCGGCGAGGTGTTGGTGCCGATGGTCATGGAGATCGCCGGCTCGTCGACCGTGATCAGTGGCAGCGGGACCGGGTTCTCCGGGTCCGCCAGCGTCTCGCCGATCATGATGTCGGGGATACCGGCGACGGCGCAGATGTCACCGGGGCCCGCCTTCTCGGCGGGCTTGCGGGTGAGCGCCTCGGTCATCATCAGCTCGGAGATGCGCACGTTCTGCACGGAGCCGTCGCGCTTGATCCACGCGACCGTCTGGCCCTTGCGCAGCTCGCCCTGCTCCACGCGCAGCAGCGCGATACGGCCGAGGAAGTTGTCCGCGTCCAGGTTGGTGACGTGCGCCTGGAGCGGCAGCTCCTCGTCGTAGGTGGGGGCCGGGATGTGCTCCAGGATGGTGGAGAAGAACGGCTCCAGGCTGTCGGAGTCGCCCGGGACCGTGCCGTCGGCCGGCTTGGTCAGCGAGGCGATGCCGTCACGGCCGCAGGCGTAGACGATCGGGAACTCGATCTGCTCCTCGTCGGCGTCCAGGTCGAGGAAGAGGTCGTACGTCTCGTTGACGACCTCGTCGATCCGGGAGTCCGGGCGGTCCGTCTTGTTGATGCACAGGATGACGGGCAGGCGCTGCTGGAGCGCCTTGCGCAGCACGAAGCGGGTCTGCGGCAGCGGGCCCTCGGAGGCGTCGACGAGCAGCACGACACCGTCGACCATCGACAGACCGCGCTCGACCTCGCCGCCGAAGTCGGCGTGGCCGGGGGTGTCGATGATGTTGATCGTGATGGGGTCCCCGCCGTCCTTGGGGTGATACTTCACCGCCGTGTTCTTGGCGAGGATCGTGATGCCCTTCTCACGCTCCAGGTCGTTCGAGTCCATCATGCGGTCGTCGACGGAGTCGAGCTGATGGGCGGCGAAGGCACCGGCCTGCTTCAGCATGCCGTCGACGATGGTCGTCTTGCCGTGGTCGACGTGGGCGACGATGGCGACGTTTCGAATGTCGTGACGTGTTGCGGACACGGCCATAGTGAGGCGTACTCCCGGAGTGTGCGGACGGCTGCGCGTACGTCCTCGGTACACGCGCCCTGCCGGGCTGAACACGCCACGGCCTCACCCCATCGTACGGGTGCGCCGCCCCGGGGGCCTGCGCGGCCGGGTGCGGGACGCTCCCGGCCCGCACCCGCACGCCGCTACGAGGACGCTCCGGACGGCCCCTTCGCGCCCTTCCTCAGGTAGCCCATGTCCTCGTAGACCGGGGTCTGGAAGCCGAAGGCGCCCACGTTGGCCAGGGTGTCGCGGACCGCGACGAGCTGGGGCCGCTGGTAGAGCGGGATGGACCCGGCGCTCGCCCAGATCCGGGCGTCGGCCTTGCGCACCAGGTCGCGCTCCCGCCCCTCGTCCAGGGTGGCCAGGGCCTGGTCGAAGAGCTGGTCGACCTGGTCGGTGCCGACCCGGGTGTAGTTCTGCTGCACGTTCAGGGAGCCGTCGGCGGCCGGGACGGGTTTGGCGTACACCGGGCGGGCGTCGGTGGCCGGGTAGGCGGAGGCCGGCCAGGAGTACAGGGCCAGGTCGTACTGGCCGGCGGCGATGTGGTCGCGGAAGTAGCTCTCGTCCGGGACCTTCGTCACGTCCGTGGCGATGCCCACCTTCTCCAGCATGGCCGTGATCCGGTCGGCGACCTTGCGCAGCGTCTCCGAGCCCGGCCCGGAGGGCAGGACGAAGCGGAGCGTGAGCGGCTTGCCGTCCTTGGCCAGCGGCCCGGCCACCGTGCCGGCCGGGGCGGCGGTGCCCCGGGGTGCGTACGCGCCGGGGGCGCCGTCCTGGGCGAGCTGGCGCGTCCTGGCACCGTTCTCGGCGCTCTCCTCGTCGCGGGGCCTGCCCTTGCCGTCGCCGTTGTGCTCGATGTCGTCGTTCACCCCGACGATGTACGTACCGTCGCCGTCCCCGCCGCCCGCGTCCTCGTGCCCCTGGGCGCCGGCCGCCTTCTCGCCCTTCTTCTGCTTGTCCTGCTCCTTGCCCGTCCCGGCCACCCAGCCGGCGTCGGCGAGCAGCGCCTTGGCCTGGGCGGTGTCCTGGCCGCCGAGCGCGTCGCTGCTGTCGGCGTAGGCGGCCTGCCCGGACAGGGCGAGGTGGCTGCCGACCGGGGTGGCGGGCAGGCCGAGCGGCTTGAGGACGATCTCGGCGAGCTCCTTGCGGTCCAGGGCGTGCGCCACGGCGTGCCGGACGCGCTCGTCGGCGAGCGGGCCGCCGGCGCCGTTCAGCGCGAGCTGGGTGAAGGCGGGCTCCAGGGACTTGCGCACCTTCACCCCGCGCAGCGCGTCCTGCTGGCGGAGATAGGTGGTGAGCGTGCCGCGGCCCGCGGCCAGGGCGCGGCGCTCGCGCCCGGCGGCCTTCTCGTCGGAGCCGTGCACCAGCGCCCAGGAGCGCAGCGCCTTGGCGGCGGTGCGCCCGCCGGCCGGGCCCTGGAAGGGCGAGCTGCCCCGGGCGCCGTCGGCGAGGGTGATCCGGTCGGCGTCGGCCGGGTCGATGTCGGCCACGTCCACGGTGCCGTCGGCGAGCGCGGCGGCCCGTTTGTCGCGCGCCACCTGGTGCAGCACGATCTCGTTCAGCTTGGCCGGGTGGCCCCACCAGCGCGGGCTGCGGGCGAGGACCACCTCCTTCTCCGCGGTGTCGATCTTCTGCACGGCGAAGGGCCCGGCGCTGACCTTGAGCTTCTTGCGCGCCCCGTCGTTGAAGTCGTTGGCGGTGCCGGTGACGTCCTTGGGGTACAGCGGCGAGAACAGCGACTTCCAGTCCGCGTAGGGCCGGGCGAAGGTGACCCGGATCTCCAGGTCGTTGGCGCCGCGCTCGACCTTCTCGATGCGGTCGTAGCCGGCGTTGCGCGCGGTCCAGTACGCGGAGTCCTTGCCGGACAGGGCGCGCCACTGGGCGGCGAAGTCGGCGGCGCCGATCTCCCGGCCGTCGCTCCAGACGGCCTGCTGGTTCAGCCGGTAGACGACGACCTGCCTGGGCTCGGTCTCGACCACCCGCGCGGAGTCGAGGTAGTCCGCGTCGCGCTGCGGCCGGCCGCCGGCGTCGAGGCGGAACATGGCCGGCAGGACCGCCTGGGCGATCCGGGTGGTGCTCGCGTCGGCGTCCGCCTGGAAGGTGTTCAGCGTCTCCGGCATCGTGTCCACCGCCCAGCGCAGCGTGCCGCCGTCGGTGACCTGGGCGCGGGCCGCGGGGGCGATGTCCTGCCCGGCCAGCGGTCTGCTGCCCTCGTCGTCCGAGCCGCAGCCCGCCAGCAGGGGCACCGCCAGGGCGCCCGCGGTCAGGCAGGCGACCGAGCGCAGGACCGCGCGGGGCCCGACACCGTCGTACGACATCTGTGCTACCTCCGGGGAGCCGCTCCCGCCGGTGGGCACGGGCCGCGTGCTGCTCGTGCCCGGTGAGGCCCTGTCCTGCTGGCCCTGTCCTGCTTGTGCGCATTCGGCGGTATAGGTGGCGTAGGGCATATTTGGAACTGATCAGATCTATGGCCCCACTGAAGAGGAAAGCGTCCGCCCCCGGGCGGCGACACGGCGGAAGGCGGGGGAAGGTCACTCGGGTGGAGCAGTGCGGGCCCAGCCCTCGCGGTAGGCGGTCCAGTCCGCCTCCGTCGCCGCGAAGTCGACGTACAGCGCGACACCGAAGCGGAGGCGGTCCGCGTCCGTACGGGACAGGCCGAGGCGGACGCCCCGGACGGCGGCGGGCACGGTCTCGGCGTGGTCCCAGTGGCCGAACCGGTTCTCGTGGAAGAAGGGCAGGCCCATCAGCAGATCGGTGGTGGGCGGGGTGGCCTCCAGGGCGAGCGAGGTCTGCTGGGCGACATAGCCGCCGTACAGGCTCTGCGACGGCTGCATGGTGTCGTACGACATCACCGCGATCTGGTCGACCCGGCGCGCGACCTCGCCGAAGTACGCCTGCGACCACCACTTGGGGTGGCCGGTGAGGGTGCCCCACACGGAGTGGAAGGCCGGGAGCGGGTCGATCTGGTGCGCGGCCACCGACAGGACGGCGCCGCGCGCGTGGGTGAGGGCGCGCAGGTCGTCGAGGAGGCCGAGGTAGTCGCGGTCGCCGGAGTGCAGCGGCTCCAGATCGAAGTGGGCGCCCTCGAAACCGGCCGCCAGCACCGCCCGGGTCGACTCGACCACCGCCGCGCGCGTCGCCGCCCGCTCCAGCCGCAGCCCGTCCGGGCTCTCGGTGGCCAGCACGTCCCCCAGCCACGCCTGCACCCGCACCCCGGGCAGCGCCCGGTGCACGGCCGGTATCAGGCGGCCCGCGTCCCGGTACGCCGACGCGGGCAGCGTCCCGTCGTGCTCCAGCGGGCCCGCGTGCACGTACAGGTCGCGGATGCCGGTCCCGCGCAGCCGCGCGGCCAGCGCCTCGATGTCGGCGTCCTTCTTCCGCCCGTCCACCCAGGCGTGCCCCAGCCAGATCGCGTCCTGGCCCCGGGTGCGGGTGCCCTCGGCCGGGTCGCCCGTGTAGTTCACCCGCAGGGCGGCCTCGGCGGCGAGGAGCGGGAGGAGGAGGACGAGGACGAGGGCGAGGAAGGTGCGGCGGGCGCGGCGGATGCGGCGGAGGGAGCGGGGGGTGCGGGAGCGGGAGCGGGGGGTTTGCTTGTGGGGGGACTTCTTGTCGGGGGTGGGCTCATGGGGGGTGGGCTCGTCGGGGGCGAGGGCGAGGGCGGGAGTGTCCGTGGCGGTCTCCGTCGTGTTCTCCGGCCGGGCGGCCGTCCTGCTGCCGCTGTCGTCTCTGCCGCCGTCGCTGTCGCCGTCTCTGCCGCCGTCGCTGTCGCCCGTGGTGTGGCCTGTGCTGTTCTCCATGGCGCTGTTCCGACCCCTTCCGCGTTGCCGTGTCCGCCCGCCCGTATCCGTCCCCGCCGGTGCCGCGGCCCCGGTCGCGGGCCCGCGCCGGCGGTCATACGCTCCCGAACGTGACGTCATCCCCGGCCCGCGGGGTCCTGCCCCGCCGCGCGATCCCGCACCGGTGCGTGCGGGCGGCGCGGGCCGTGCTGGGCGGCACGGCGGGGCTGATGTGGCTGGCGCTTCCGGTGATGACGATCAACAACGGCACCGCGGTTGCGGCGGCACCGCGCTCCGGGCCCGGCCCGGCGGCGGCTCCCACCGCCGCCGCACCCGGGCAGGACGAGACGTCGGGCGCCGACCTCGTCCTGCCGCTCGCCGCGGTGGGCGCGGTCGCGGTGGGCGCCGGGTACGGGTACGTACGGCGCACCCGGCGGGCCCGGACCCGTACGACACCGGGCGGCGGCCACGACGAACCCGCCGAGGCCCGCGGACTCGACGAACCCCTCGAAGCCGAGGAGCGGGCGCGGCGGTCACTCGTCGTGGCCGACGACTGCGTACGCACGAGCCGTGAGGAACTCGCCTTCGCCGAGGCGCGGTTCGGCGGCGCGGCCGTGGCGCCGTTCGCCGCGGCCGTGCGGGAGGCCGGGACGGAGCTGGCGGCGGCCTTCGCCGTGCGACTGGTGAGCGGCGACCGGACCGCTCCGGCCGCTCCGGCCGCTCCGACCGCTCCGACCGCTCCGACGGACCCGGACGGGCTGCGGCAGGCGCGGGCCGGGGTGATCGGACGCTGCGAGGAGGCCGGCCGGGTGCTGGACGCGGCGGCGGGCGACTTCGACGCGCTGCGGGGCCTGGACCGGGGGGTCGGCGGGGCGGTGCGGGTCGCCGAGACCCGTTTCCGCGCGCTGACGAGCCGCACGGCGGCGGCGGAGTCGGTACTGGCCGGTCTCGCACGCCGCTACGCCCCCTCCGCGTCGGACCAGGTGACGGGCCACGCCGAACAGGCCAGGGACCGCCTGATGTTCGCCACCGTCCACCTCAACCAGGCACGCCAGTCCGCCGATCGGGACGAACGCGACGCCGCCATCGCCCATCTGCGCGCCGCCGAGGGCGCGGTGGCGCAGGCGGCGGTGTTCCTCGACGGCATCGAACGTCTCGCCGCCGCGCTGGACGAGGCAGCGGCCCTGGTCCCGGCCGCGCTGAGCGGGGCGGAGGCGGAACGGGCGGCGGCGCGGACCGGCCCGGCGGACGTACCGGCGGACGTACCGGCCGGTGAGACGCGCTCCCGCGTGCTGCACCTGGATGGCGTACTGGCCTCGGTGCGGCAGGAGTTGGCGTCCGGGCGGCCGTACGATCCGCTGGACGCCCTGCGCCGGATCGTCGCGGCGGCGACTCCGCTGGGGGCGGGGCGTACAGGCGTCCTGTCGGCCGCCGCGCTGCTCGTGGCCCGCAGCACCGTCGCCGGGGCGGCAGACTTCGTCACGACACACCGGGGCGCGGTGGGCCCGGAGGCCCGTACGACGCTGGCCGAGGCGGAACGCCTGCTCGCCGTCTCCGGAGCCACCGCCGACCTGCTGTCCGCCGACACCCTCGCCCGCGCGGCACGCGAACGCGCCGAACAGGACGTCCGCGTCCACGGAAATCCCTGCGCCGACGCGGACGTTGACGCCATCGGCAGCCCCACAGGCGGTCCCGGCTTCTCCGGTACTCCCGGCGCCGCCGGTGCCGTCCTCGGCGGCATCCTGCTCGGGCCCTCCCCCACGGCCCCGCCCGCGAGTTTCGGCGGGCCACGTACACGGGCGCGTCACGTCGGCGGCCGCAGCTCCTGACACGCCGTGACCCTTATTTGTATGATGATGAGATCTTGACGCGAGTCGGCCTGCTTGGACGGGGCCGACGAACGGGGGGCAGTGCATCGTGATCAAGCCTGAGGAGATTCCGCAGTTCACGGGTGATCTGGAACTGCTGGAGAAGGCGTACGGGAACCTGAAGACGGACGCGGGCCACATCCGCTCGACCGGTCAGGACGTCCATACCAGGTTCCAGGGGTTGTCGGCGTATTACAGGGCTCCGGAGGCGGAGCAGTTGTTCGCGTCGACGAAGCCGGTGAAGGATCGTGCGGACACGTTCGCGACCGGGCTGGAGTCGGTGTCGGGGGCGTTGTCGGGGTATGCGACGGAGATCCGTCCGCTGGTGAAGAAGCTGGAGGATCTGAAGGACGAGGCGACGACGTTCGTCGATTCGGTGAAGGACGATGACGACTGGCAGTACGACGGTGACAAGGTCGGCCGGCACAACCGGATCCGGGACGAGATCACGCGGACGGTGGCGGCGTTCTGGGCGGCGGAGCGTACCTGTCACAACAAGATCACCGCGTTGTTCCACGGTACGCAGATGGTCGCGGGGGACGGTTCGGACCGGAAGGACCAGTACGGGTTCGACGCGGATGATCTGAAGAACGCGAAGCTTCCCTGGGGTGACCCGGTGGAGGAGAAGCATCATGTGTGGGAGGTGGGTCACTGGGTCAAGTCGTTCGTGTGGGACGGCCTGATCGTGGACGGTGTGTGGGGCACGATCAAGGGCCTGGGGACGCTGGTCGGTTTCGGTGGCTGGGAGGCGATGGGCCAGGCGTGGAAGGGCCTCGCGCAGCTGGCGACGGGTCTGGTCCTGACCTCCATGCCGGGTCTGGGCACGCTGTTCTGGGCGCTGCCGGACGACAAGCTGCCGTCCTGGATCCGTGATTCGCGCACGGCGATGAAGGAGACGGGGAAGGCGCTGGTGGCGTGGGACGAGTGGGGCAAGAACCCCGCCCGCGCGGCCGGAGCGGTCACGTTCAACGTGCTGACCACGGTGTTCACGGGTGGTGCGGGGGGTGCGGCGTCGGGTGCGGGCAAGGCCGGCGCGGTCGCGAAGGCACTGTCGGTGGCGGGCAAGGCGGGCAGGGTCATCGACCCGATGACGTATGTGGCCAAGGGTGCGGGTGCGGGCCTGTCGAAGATCGGGGACATCACCAAGGCCCTGAAGGGCATCGGCAAGATCGACATCCCGGCCCTCCCCGAGAACGCGATCACCCTCCCCAAGGACGCCCTCAGACTCCCCGACGGCAGCTTCCACCTCCCCGAGGGCACCCCCATCCCGGAGGGAGCCACGAAACTGCCGAACGGCACCTTCAAGCTCCCCGACGACGTCCCCGTCGTCCACGACGGCGCCCACCCCCTGCCCGCCCCCGAGGACACCGGCCCGCTCTACGGACACCCCGACGGCCACATCGTCGACGGCAACGGCAAGATCCTCATCCACGCCGACGAACTCCACAAACCCCCCGCCACCGGAGCGGGTACGGGCCCGGCGGGCTCCGACCTGCCCCACACCCCCAGCCCCGCCCGGGAACCCGCCCTCGTCGGCGCCGCCCCCCACACCGCAACAGAGACCGCCGCCCACACCGGCGAACACCTCCACCTCGGCAACAGCCTCGACACCGACCTCGGCGACCTCGGCCGCACCGGCGACCACACACCCACCACGCCCGCCATCCACGCCGGCAGCGACCACCTCCCGGTGGTCAGCAACAGCGTCGATCATCTGCCGAGCACTTATCCGGGCGACGGTGTGCACGCTCCGGGTCACGACCTTCCGCGAGGTCACCACCAGGAAACCGTTCATCCGCAGTCGCACGACGGCCCTGTGGGAGGGAAGCAGGAGGCTCCCCCCTTCCGCTCGGAGCGCCCCGGAGAGCCGGCGAGCGGCGACCACTCTCCCGCAGGCGACGATCACACCCCTCCCGGCGAGCACGGCACGCACGAGCCCCGTCACGAGGGGCAGGAGCACCCGAACGGCCACGGGGACGAGCACGGACACGGGCAGGAGGGCGACGATCCCGCCGCCGGTTCCCCGGACGAACCCGTACACGACGCCGACGATCACACTCCCGCGCATGAGTCCGCTCATGAAAAGGACGGGAACCCCTACTCCGGGCACGAGCCGGATTACTCACGACCTGCTCTTCTGTCGGGCGACGGCCCTCTTACGCTGCGCGATGTCCGCAACGAACGCGTGGTACGCAATCGATGGGAAATGGGCGAGGAATACCACCGGCAATTGTGGCACGGCGACCCCGAACGCCATTACCCGGTTCCCACGAACACCGATCCGAAGTATCCCGTGACCGCCACCGGCGGACGCAAGGTGGACGTTCCGGTCGATTTGCCCGACGGGCGCACCGTCGCCGTCGAGGTGAAGACGTACGGGCAGTACCGGACCATCACGTTGAAGGACGGCACACACGAGACGATAAAGAACGAAGTGCCGCTCAGTAAGCACATCAAGGAGCAGATCCACAAGGATGTCGCGCTCCGTCGTATGAATCCTGGATATGATCCCCGGTGGTCCTTCACCCACGCCGGCCCTTCCGACGAACTGAGGAACTACCTCAAAAAGGCGAAGATCATATTCCTGGAATACGGTCCGGCACCCAAAAAGGACCAGTGGGACCTGCCGGCCAAGAAGAAGTAGACTGCTCGCTGGCCGATCGAAGGGTTGAGGACGATGCAGAACCAGACGCCGGATGGGTCGGCTTCCGAAGTGGAAGCCTGGGCCGAAGGCGCCCACCGCAATGCTTCGGGGCTCGCGTCCAGCCTCGGAGTGAGCCCGGACCGCTACGCAGAGGATCCCTTGCTGACCGTGCCCGGCCTCCAGAGCTACGTCGAGCGACTTCCGCTGAACGAATTCGAGCAGTCCGACTGGATCGGGCTGCACACGGACCTGACGTCGTTCCTGGGTGACCTGCTCGTCCGCCGGTACCCCGCGCGCTGGGTGAAGACCGAGGACCCGAACTCACCCATGGGCTACCGGTACATGGTGGAGGCGAAAGGTCTGGACGGCAGGAACTACCGGGTCGAGCCGTACGACGTGGTGATGGAGGAGTTCCACCACCTTCCCATCGAAATCGTGCGGATGATCGCGAACGCCGAAGCGGTGCTGCGTCTGACGCCGACGGTGGACGAACTGGCAGTCTCCGAGATGTCTTTGGAGGAGCTCATGGGAGAGACCAAGGACTCCGACTGAGAGACCGAGCCGAGTACGGAACCCGCGTCTAACTGATCGTTTCGCGGTGGGGTCCGTGAGAGACGGGATGCCGGGACGCCCGGCTTCGTCCGTAGGATCACTCCATGCCTGCTGACAAACGCGTAACCCGGTCCACGTTCTCCGGTCGTATCCAGCCCATAGCGGCTCCTCAGCCGATGCCGGAGCTGCCTCAGCGGATCTGGTCAGATGACGACTGGAAGCGGATCCAGCTCGGCTATGCGTCGCGGGACATGGACGAGAAGTGGGACGTCTTCACGGAAGGCAAGGTCGTCTTCCTGCACCGAAGCTGGACGGGTATCGGAACCTTCGCGGCGACCTTCGCGCCTGTCGATGGCGGTGGATGGCGGATCAGCAGTGCCGTAGTTGAACGGGACGCCGAACGCTACCGAGGAACGGACGATGCCTACGACTGCGTCATGCTTGAGCTGGTGATCAGCGCCATCGTGCTTGGAGAGTCGGCGACAGACCTCCGTACGAAGCTGGTCGAGTTGACGCGTCGGAAGTCGAGTTCCGATGCTCCGGGCTGATTCAGCACAGCGCCCTGGGGCTGCGCTCGGATTCCTGGCCGAGCGTTCTGGGACTGCTGGATAGACGTCGGATGCAGATCAGGCTGCAGGCAGTTCGAGCAAACCCCGGAACAGCCAACGGTCTCTGTGGGGACATCGCGCCACGCGACACCGGTCCGCAGCACATACATGACGCCGGCGAGCGCCACTCGGTCGGGAAAGCGCAGCCGTCCCGGGTGGCGATGGCGCCGTTCGGGGGCGGCCGGCAGCAGCGGGGCCACCCGCTCTCACAGCTGGTCAGGAACAAGATCAGCACGCACCCGGACACCCTGCCGACCAAGATCGTCGGACACAAGACCCGCAGCTCAACTCATTCTGAAACGATCAGTTACTCCTACTGGACAGCCGGAGTTGTCGGTGTGCCCGGCGGGGCTCGCCTGCGATGCACGCGCTTGGCTGGCCAACTACGACAGAGCCGCTCAGGCATTGTTCTTACGGAAGACCAGCAACACGTATGAGTTCATTCCAAGGCCTTGGCCGTAGGCGTTTACGTGATCGAGCCGCCAGCCTTCCCGTTCAACTATCTGGATCGCGTCTGCCACCTCATTTCCATAGGTGACAACGGAGTGGACGGTGTGGCCCGTTACGCGCCGTTCTCGCGCGTCTTCGCCGTAACTCAGCATTCGCCCAGCCGCAGCACGTGGATCGGTCATTTAGCGCTCCTCTCCCTTCGAGCGACTTTAGCCTCGATCTTGCATGACGGTCCGCCGACGGAGTCGGTGGACCGTTTCGCTTTCGATGGCTGATGGCGGGCACTGCGAGGGCCCGTGTGTCGTCTCGGGTGGACGCCGGGTTCCACTGCTCCGGTCTGTGGCGGCTCTCTCGTAGGGACGGGAAGGGTGCTGGTCAGCCGGGGTTCGGCAGGAGTGCAAGCCGTTCGAGGGCGCCTGTGACCTCACCGGTCCAGGGCCAGTGGCGGGCGAGACGGAGGATGCGGCGCCGGCCGGTGGTGATGAGCTGGGCGGCGGTGGGGAGCAGGCGGAACCGCAGGCGGCGGGGCTCCCAGAGACGGGCCTGGCCGGTCAGGGCGAGCATGGGCATCCAGGCCAGCAGGTCGAGCGCGATCTGGACGATCTCCAGCCAGACCTTGTTCTGTGCGGTGTGGTGAAGGGGCAGGTTGCGCAGGCCGGTGGACCGGGCGGCCCGGATCCGGTCCTCGGCGCGGGCCCGCAGCCGGTGCCGGAGCTCGAGTTCGGCGATGGGACGGTCCGGGGTGTTGGTCGCGAAGCACGTGATCCGCATGCCGTCCGCGTCGGTAAATCCGCAACTGGGCCCCGGGATGCGGCCGTTCCTTGCGGACGATCAGTCGCATGCCCTTCGGCCAGCCGTCCAGCAGGCTGCCGGTGAGCTCGGCGACCCAGGCCCCGTCACGGACCGTGCCGTCGGCCTCGACGGCCGGGGTCCAGGTCAGGGCCGAGATCTTCAGCACATGCTGGTGGATGGTCTCGGTGATCACCATGCCGACCGAGTAGGACAGCCATCGGCCTCGCTTCGCGAGCCAGGACACGAAGTCGTGGGTGCCGCCGGCGGAGTCCGTGCGGATCAGCGTCTGCCGTCCCCGCCGGTGGTTCTTCGGCAGCTGTGCCAGGGCGAGCCGTGCGGTGGTGATGTGGTCGGCGGCTGTGTTGGAGCCCGCGTTGCCCGGCCGGAGAAGAGCGGCGACGGGCTCGCCGGTTCCGCCCGGTCCGTGGTCGACGAAGGCCGTCAGTGGGTGATGGCCGTAGGTCTTCTTCCAGGTCGCGGCCGCATCCTGCTTGTCGGAGTGCGCAATCAGCAGGACGCCGTCGAGGTCGACGGTGACCTGGCCATCGGAGTCCGGGGCGTTCTCACCGGCCAACGACCAGGCACGATCACGGACTTCTGACCGCGCGTTTCGGACGGCTCGCAGGGCTTTCTCGCCGGAGGCGGCAAGGGTGTCGATCAGGCGGGAGACGGTCGGATCGGAGGCGACCGGGCCGAAGACGGCCGGCTCGCACCGCAGCATGCGACGTCCGCGAGGCAGTCCCCGCCCAATGCGACCGCCAGAGCGAGATCCAGGAGGATCTTGCCGGGATCATGAACGGCCCGCGGCTTCCGCCACGGCGCCAGAGCTGCGGATACCGCCTGGTCAAGACCCGTCTTGCGGACCGTCTCCAGCAGCAGGACCGCACCGGCCTGCGAGACCACCTGCCGACCGTCTCCCTGGACACGGACACGTGGGTACGACGAGATAGGCTCTCTCACCTGGGAAGTGCTCTTTTCCTTGCAGCCAACAGGACCCTCAGCAAGTCCCATCGTTGCAGGTCAAGGGCACTTTCCGTGTTTCTGATCAATGCTTGGACAGCCCAACTCGTGAAAGCGCGAGGTTAAGCCGCGGTGGAGAGTTCGCACCAGACGACCTTCCCCCGGTTGCCCTCCCTAGCCAGAGGCTGCCAGCCCCACAGGTCGGCGCACGCCTTGACCAGGGCGAGGCCGCGACCGCCCTCCAGGTCTGTCACCCGGTCCGGTGGCAGGGGAGGCTCCGGGGGCGCGGGGTCGGTGTCCCACGCGCTGATCCGCAGTACGCCCACCGCCCAGCGCAGGCGCAGCGCCGCCGGGCCCTTCGTGTGCCGTACGGCGTTCGAGACCAGCTCTGCGGCGAGGAGTTCGGCGGTGTCCACAAGCTGGATCAGGCCGTGCAGGGTGAGGGCCAGGCGCAGGGTGCGGCGGCTGACTGTGACCGCGCGCGGGTCGTTGGGGATGTAGAGGCAGTACTCCCAGGGAGTGGTGGCTGCCGTGATGTCGGTTCCGGTTTCGGGCATGGGGCGACTCCGTGAGGGGATGGGGTTCTGTGCGGTCGGCGGGCGGTGGCCTGTCGCAGCCGTCGCGGCAGGACGGAGCGGTGCGCTTCCGGTAACCCGGGGTTCCGCAGCGTGTGCGTCGCATCACCGACGGTAGAGATTAGTTTTAACCTGAGGCAAGCCGATCGCGTAACCTGACACCCGAAGGAGTCGCGATTCCCGGCAGGTTGGGCGAGGAGCAGGTCGATGGGAACCAGGCGTGAACCGACGGCGCGCCAACTACGTCTGGCGACGGAGTTGCGCCGACTCCGGGACGCGGCCGGCCTCAGCTCGCGCCAGGCCGCGAAGCTGCTAGGCGTCAACTCCGTACAGATCAGCCAGATCGAGGCGGGCACCACCGGCGTGAGCGAGGAGCGCTTGCGGCGCCTCGCCGCCCACTACGCGTGCACGGACCAGGCACTCGTCGACGCGTTGGCCGCCTTCGCGACCGACCGGACGCGCGGCTGGTGGGAGGAGTACCGCGGGCGTCTGCCCACCTCGTTCCTGGACCTGTCCGAGCTGGAGCACCACGCCACCTTCCGGTGGGACGTGGACTTCCTGCACGTACCAGGGCTTCTCCAGACGGAGGACTACGCGCGGGCGCTCTTCGCCTGCCGGGTCCCACAACCGCCTGGCGAGGAGGTGGAGTTGCGTGTGGAACACCGAATGCGGCGCCGCGTCATCATCGAGGAACCATCGCCCGTCCCGTATGACGTACTGGTCCATGAGGCGGCGTTGCGCATCAAGGTCGGCGGCCGGGCAGCCTCGCGCGTCCAACTCGCCCGCATCCTTGAGCTCTCGGAGGCGGACCACGTCAGTGTGCGGGTGATTCCTTTCGAACTGGACGACTTCGCCGACGTCACCGCCGCCATGGTGTACGCGGGCGGTGTGGTGCCACGCTTGGACACTGTCGTACGGGATGGTCCGCACGGCGCGCTCTTCATCGACTCCGAGGCCCAACTTGCCGTCTTCCGAGCGCTTTTCCGTAGGGTGGAGACCGTCTCACTCGGCCCGGAGCGGTCGCGTGACCTCATCCACAGGCTGGCTAAGGAGCTGTGAGGCGATTCTGATGGGACCTGTCGAGAACTGGCGCAAGTCCACCCACTCCGGTAGCGGCGACGGCAACGCCTGCGTGGAGATCTCCCCCCGCCCCGCCCGCACAGCCGTCCGCGACTCCAAAACCCCCGGCGGAGCCGTCCTCAGCTTCCCCTCCACCGCGTTCGCCGCGTTCGTCGGTGGCCTCAGGGCGGCGAGCGGGCGGCCGGGGGAGGCGGAGGTTTGGGGATGACGTCCGGAGCCGTCCGTGTCGACCGCCATGAGTTCCGTACCGACAACGCGGCGGAACTCATCGCACCGATCATCAAGAACACCGCGGACATCCTCGACGGCATCGAGACCTCCGAGGACGACCGCTACGACGCCCTGCCGAGCACCCTCACCCTCGCGAAGTGGCGGTGCCTGACCGATCCGCGGGCCGCCGAGTTCCCGAGCTGGGAGGCGTGGGTCACCGCGATGCAGGTCGGCAGCGCGCTGTTCGCCTCCGGTACGGCGGCGGAGGGGCCCGTGCCGTGCCGGATCGGCAGCAGGGACGAGGTCAAGCAGCTCCCCGCGACCGGGCCGCAGGACCAGCTGCACGCCGGGAACTGGCTGACCGCCTTCTACCTCGCGGTGATCTGCCGGGAGAACGGCCGGGTCGACCGGCTTGCCCGGGTACCGGTCTCCTTCCTGCGCGCGTCGGGCGCGGAGTTCGACGAGTACGTCTATGCCTGGGTGGAGACCCTCCAGCACCTCTGGTTCGGTCGCCCGGCCGTCTGGGACACCCTCGTCACCGCGATCGACGGGACGGACCCGCGACGGGCCCCGATCGCCGGTCCCGAGCTGATGCTGAAGATCCTCCACCCGCCGCTCGACCTGTTCCAGCGCTATCTGCGCCGCGAACCCGGGCAGTTCAACACGGCGCTGGCCGACGCCCTGACCCGGCACAAGGAGTACTGGACGGCCAACGAGGCCCGTTCCCTGAGCGGCGAAGGGCTCGTGGCCCTCGCCCCGCTCGCCGTCGCCTGCATGGCCCACGACGCCGACATGCCCGTCGAGGTCGAGTCCGAGTACCTGCCCCGGGCCCTGCTGAGGCGGTCCTGAGTCGGCGAGTACGACACCTGAGCCGCGAGAGGCCGAGAACCGAGATGCGCACGCGCGCCGCCCACGTCGACCGGCACGAGTACCCGACCGGCGATGTGCCGGACACCCTCGAAGCGCTCGGTGAGACCGCGGACTGGATCGTCGACGAGTTCGCCGGCTCGCCCGTGCTGCGTCCGCAGGCACTGAGCACCACACTCGCCTTGGCGCAGCAGCGCTGTGCGCTCGATCCGCGGGCCGCGGAGTTCGCGACCTGGGAGGCGTGGGTCACCGCCATGCAGACCGGGTCCGCGCTCTTCGCCGCGGCGACCGCGCCCGCGGGCGGCAGCGTCACCTGCCGGATCAAGGACCGGGAACGGGTCGTCCCCGCCACGGGTCCCGAGGCCCATCTGAACGCGGGGACCTGGGTCACCGCGTTCTACCTGGCGATGGTCTGCCGCGCCAACGACCGCCTCCGCCGCCTGGCCGAGGTGCCCGTCTCCCTGCTGCGCGGGTCCGGCGCAGTCTTCGACGAGTACGTCTACGCGTGAGTGGGCGCGTTGCAGAGCTTCTGGCTCGGCCGCCGGGACCTGGGCGACCGGCTCGTCGCCGCGGTCGACGAGACCGCCCCGGAGGTACGGCGGCACACGGACGCGGACGCGGACCTGGTGTCGCAGCTCCTCTATCCGCCGATGATGCTGCTCTACCGCGTCGTCCGCCACGACAGCGCCGCGTTCGGCACGGCGCTCACCGACGCGCTGCGCCGGCACAGGGCCTACTGGACCGCCGACGAGGGCCGCGCCACCAGCGCCGACGGCCTCGTCGCCCTCGGCCCCCTGGCCATGGCCTGCCTCGCCCACGACCAGGGCCTCACCGTGGAGGTCGAGTCCGATTACCTCCCCCGGGCCCTGCTGGACCGGTCCTGGGTCGGGGAGTACGACACCTGAGCCGTCTGTGTCGGTGATTCGGATTCAGCCGCGCCGCCGGGTGCGGGTCGCTCCCGCTGTCCCCGCCGCCAGAGACGCCATGGCCGCCAGAGACGCCGTGCAGCCGCCCAGCAGCATGAGCGTGGAGGCGGAGGTGCGGTCGAGGGTGGCTCCGCCGGTCAGGGCGCCCAGGGAGAGCGTCGCCTGGAAGGAGGCGGTGAAGAGGACCGATGCCGCCTCCGGCGTGTCCGGGGCGGCATCGGCGAAGCAGGTCCGGGAGGCGACGGGGACGGCTCCGTAGGCGATGCCCCAGGTCAGGAGGAGGAGCACGGCGCCCGTTTCGCCGTGGCCCAGGAGCGGCAGCAGGAGGGTCGACGCGGCGATCAGGGCGGCCGCGGCCCCGAGGACGGCACGGGGGTGCCGGGGTGCCCATGCGCCGCCGAGGAAGTTGCCGAGGATGCCGGCGGCCCCGTAGAGCAGCAGGAACGCGGTGACCGTGCCGTCGGCGGCGTGGGTGACCTGGTGCAGGAACGGGGTCACGTAGGTGTAGGCGCCGAAGTGGGCGAGTACGACGAGGAAGGTCAGCAGGAGTGCGCGGCGGGTGCCGGGGGCGCGGAACAGGCCGCCGAGGACGCGCAGCCGGGTGGCCCCGGCCGGGGGGAGCGGCGGCAGGAGCAGGAGCAGCATCAGCAGGACGCCGCCGGACAGGACGCCCAGGGCCGTGAAGGCCGTCCGCCATCCGAAGAGGTCTCCGACGAGGGTGCCCAGGGGCACGCCGAGGACGGATCCCAGCGGGACGGCGGAGAAGATCACGGCGGTCGCCCTGCCCGCCGAGGCGGGCGGCACGAGCCGTTCCGCCAGTCCCGCCCCGATCGACCAGAAGCCGCCGATCGTGATCCCGACCATGATCCGGGAGACCAGCACGAGCCAGTAG